>NZ_CP009622.1:0-2442826 GCF_000767685.1 Corynebacterium ulcerans
TGTGTCGGAGACTCCATCGACATGGAACGAACGGTGGCAGGAAGTTACTAATGAGCTGCTGTCACAGTCTCAGGACCCAGAAAGTGGTATTTCCATTACTCGCCAGCAAAGTGCATACCTGCGATTGGTAAAGCCAGTCGCGTTTGTAGAGGGTATTGCAGTTTTAAGCGTCCCTCACGCCCGAGCGAAAAAAGAGATTGAAACTACGCTGGGCCCTGTTATCACTGAGGTATTGTCTCGTAGATTAGGAAGACAATATAGCCTTGCAGTGAGTGTTCATGCTTCAGAAGAAGAACCAGAAGACTCCTCGATTAGCTCTGATACCGCACCTGCATACCAGGAGCGACCTGCTGTTTCTGGGCATTACAGTGCAGGTTCCGCTAATGCGGCATTCCAGAATCAGCAAAGCGCGGCATACCGACAGTCACAGGACGCACAGCATCCTGTGACTTTTGGTTCTTCTTCATACGGAAATGAAAAATATCCAGAAACCGCCCCGAAACAGGGATTTTCCACTCCTCGCTATGGATTTAACGAACAAAATTTTAATGAGGTTCAACACGCCTCATCGGGGAGTTCTCATACTGCCCCCCAAAGTGGGTCTGCATTACTGCATGATCCACTCCAAACGCGTAGCTCTGAAGCACCCCTAAACCAGGATTATCCGGGAAATACTGGAGGATGGCGTACTGACCATATCCAGGAATCTACTCAGGCAGAGCAGATTCCTTCGGGCACACCACGTACTCGTGAGCAACCATCGTTTAACCCGGATCGTGCTTTAGCCCTTAATCCTCACTACACATTTGATTCTTATGTGGTCAGTGATTCCAACAAATTGCCGTGCTCAGCAGCGATCGCTGTGGCGGAAAAGCCTGCTCGCGCCTACAATCCGCTCTTTATTTGGGGAGACTCAGGCTTAGGCAAAACCCACCTCATGCATGCGGTGGGTAACTATGCTCAATACTTAAATCCGCGTCTTCGTATTAAGTATGTTTCTAGTGAGGAATTCACTAATGAATACATCAATTCGGTGAGGGATGACCGTCAGGAAGCGTTTAAGCGTAAATATCGTGAACTAGATATTTTGATGGTTGATGATATTCAGTTCCTCCAGGGCAAAGAGGGTACTCAGGAAGAGTTCTTCCATACATTTAATGCTTTGTACCAAGCTAATAAGCAGATTGTTTTGTCCTCAGATAGGCCACCAAAACAGCTGACTACCTTGGAAGATCGACTACGCACTCGATTCCAGGCGGGGCTTATTGCAGACATTTATCCGCCAGATTTAGAGACTCGTATCGCGATTTTGATGAAGAAAGCGGCGTCGGAACGCATCGTTGCAGATCGTGAAGCTATCGAGTTGATTGCGAGCCGTTTTAATACGTCGATCCGCGAGCTAGAGGGCGCTTTCATCCGTGTTTCTGCGTATGCCTCACTGATGTCTCCGGATAAGGGCAAGCACCGTATTGATCTGCGGATAGCCGAAAAAGCCCTTGAAGATATGATGCCGGAACAGGCCAATCAAGAAATTACGGCGACAACCATTCTCGCAGCTACTGCTGAGTATTTTGAGATGGATGTCAACGCCCTCAAAGGCAGTGGCAAGACACGTGCGGTGGCGCATGCACGTCAGCTGGCAATGTATCTTTGCCGCGAGCTAACAGATTTGTCACTTCCAAAAATCGGCGAACAATTTGGAGGTAAAGACCACACCACTGTGATGTATGCGGATCGAAAAATCCGTAAAGAGATCACCGAGAAAAAAGAAACGTACGACGAAATCCAACTGCTCACTCAGCAGATCAAGAGTTCATCTCGCGGATAAGACCGTCACCGGCTCTTAATTAAAGGCTGTCTCCCCGAATCACTGGGGAGACAGCCTTTATTTTATGAGTTCATCCAGGTCACAAAGGTTTTAAAAGTAGTCCACAGAGTTATACACAGCTGTGTAATTACAAGCATGTAATTTAGTGATACTCAACACATTTTTGAGGTTTTCGACGCCAGCAAAGGCCTGTGGATAACACCAGCTTTTATGTGTAAGAATTACCTCTGAACTGGGGATAAAATGTGAACAACCCACCACTCCAAAAAGTTATCCACAGCCCCCGCACGTTATCCACTGAAATTCCACAACCGCATTCACACCCGAAAAATCCGCCACAACCGTGGGGTTCACCCCTCATTTCACAGAATGCACAGGACTTACTGTTACTACCAACGATTTACTCTTAATGAAACTAAGTAGAAAGAGGGGCTGGGGAATAACAACTTTTGTGGCTCGGCCTGCGGTCTCATCGGATTCTTGAAATTACAAAAATCTGGGGCTGCGGAGTTTTGCAGTCGCGTCAACCCGGGTACGGTTAGGTCTTGTAATTCCAAGATTCACTCAAGCGAGGAGCCCTCATACGCATGGACGCACAAGCTGTCTCATTCCGGGTCGAGAAGGAAGACCTTTCAGGTGCAGTGAGCTGGGTTGCGCGTAACCTGCCAACAAAGCCCACTCAACCCGTACTGCGAGCCGTGGTCATCACAGCTGATGATGAAGGTCTGGAGTTTGCAGGGTTTGACTATGAGATATCTACAAAAGTGCGTATTTCCGCCGATGTAAGCCAACCAGGACGGATCGCTGTTGCTGGAAAGCTACTTTCAGACATCATCGGCACTTTGCCCGCAAAGCCAGTGGAAATTTTTGTAGAAGGTAGTCAGGCACTCGTTGTCTGTGGTTCCTCTCGCTTTGAGCTTCCACTCATCCCCTTGGACGAATATCCGATTTTGCCTAAGCTGCCTGCAGCAACAGGTGCCATCGACCCTAAACTTTTCGCAGACGCAGTGCTCCAAGTCGCAGCGGCGGCCGGCAAAGATGACACGCTGCCTATGCTCACCGGTATCCACATGGAAATCGACGGGGAAGACGTCACGCTGACTGCCACGGACAGGTTCCGTTTGGCTTTGCGACGTTTCCAATGGACACCCGCTGTCGCCGATGCCAAAGCAGATCTTTTGATCCCCGCGAAGAATCTCTCGGATAATGCACGTAGCCTTGATCTCAACTCAACCGACCCAGTTGAAATCGCTGTAGGCGCTGGTGAGAGCATTGGATCCGAAGGACTTTTTGGTATCCACATCGACAACCGACAGACCACAACGCGCATGCTCGATGCGGATTTCCCCAACGTGAATCCGCTTCTGCCTAAGGTTCATAAGTCGATGGCGAGCGTCGAGATCTCTGCATTAGCAGATGCCATCCGTCGCGTGGCCTTGGTCGCTGAAAGAAATGCCCAGATCAGGCTCCAATTTTCCAAGAACGAAGTGATTTTGTCTGCCGGTGGTTCGGATGCCGGGCATGCAGAAGAATCAGTTCCTTGCGCATACACCGGGGAAGATGATTTCCTGATCGCCTTTAACTCGGGTTACTTGCGTGATGGCCTAGGCGTAATCAAGACAAACCGTGTGGTCTTTGGTTTTACCGAGCCGTCTCGTCCTGCGATCATGATTCCTGAGCCGGAAGAGCTTCCGGAGGCTGATGCCTATGGCACGTTCCCCACACCCGACACTGACTTCACATACCTTTTGATGCCAGTTCGACTTCCAGGCTAAAAGCGAAAACTGCTGGTGAGAAACCCCTTTTTCTCACCAAAAGAAAGCAACCAGAGGTAACTACCGTGTACATTCGTGAGCTATCGCTCCGAGATTTTCGTTCGTGGGCAGACTGCCACGTGAATCTTGAACCGGGTGTCACGGTTTTTGTCGGACGCAATGGTTTTGGAAAAACCAACATCGTTGAGGCCATCGGCTACATTGCGCATTTAGGGTCTCATCGAGTCTCCCAAGATTCTCCGCTTGTCCGCCAGGGGAAGGAGTCTGCTCGGGTATCTGTTACCGCCGTTAACCAGGGGCGTGAGCTTACGGCTCATATGCTGATTAAACATAAAGGTGCCAACCAAGCTCAGATCAATCGGACCCGGCTGAAGTCTGCCAGAGAGCTTTTAGGAGTGGTTCGGACTGTCTTGTTTTCTCCAGAAGACCTGAGTTTAGTCCGCGGAGAACCAGGAGAACGCCGGCGCTATCTAGACCATATCGTCGCTACGAGAAAGCCTAGGCTAGCAGGGGTAAAAGCTGATTATGACAAGGTTTTAAAACAACGAAATTCGCTGTTGAAAACAGCTAGTGCATCGCTGCGTCGGGGTTATGGATCAGACGATGGGACTCTGAGCACTCTGGATGTCTGGGATACCCAACTTGCTCGACTTGGTAGCGAGCTTATTCATACTCGACTGAGCCTCGTCGCCGAGCTCGCTCCGCTCGTCCATTCCGCGTATGCCCGCATCGCTCCGGAATCGCGGCCCGCTCGAATTAGCTACGAATCTACCGTTCCCGTGCCAGCCGCTGTCGTTGATACCGAGGCGGCGTCGATAAGCATCCCCGATGTGGAAGTTCTGGAAGCCGCCATGCTTTCTCAGCTGGGGGTTCAGCGGAAAAAGGAGATTGATCGGGGACTATCCTTGGTGGGGCCACATCGCGACGACCTCGCCGTTTTGTTGGGGGACTATCCGGCTAAAGGATATGCGAGCCATGGGGAAACCTGGTCGATGGCATTAGCCCTGCGATTAGCGGAATTCCGTCTGCTCAGTGCGGACGGGTCGGAACCCATTTTGATCCTTGACGATGTGTTCGCGGAACTCGATTCCAAACGCAGACAAAAACTCGTGGGGATCACCGCAGAGGCAGAGCAAGTACTCATCACAGCGGCGGTAGGAGACGATCTACCAGATAACCTGGCAGAATCGGTGGTGCACCGGCACATGGTGACCATGACTGATACCCCAGAGGGCCGTATTTCTGAGTTGGACAAGGACAACGACACGGAAGGACCAAGCGATGAGCACTCAGCCTGCTGATGCAGGATCAGAGGATCCCGTAGCAGAGGCATTTGCTGCTATTCGCGCTGAAGCGCAGCGACGTACTGGGCGGATTCCAGATCTGTCTGCCCAGAACCCGCGTCCGGGATTCAAGCTTAACGACGCCCCCGCCACCCCTCGCAGACCAAAAACCCCGGGAAAACCGACTGGTCCGGACGGCCGCAGACTACGGCGTTCTTATGACGTCGAGCCTGTCGGTTCTGTGCTGAGCAAAGAAATCCAACGCCGAGGATGGCGTCACGGGATTGCTGGTGGTTGGGTGCATTCGCATTGGGATGAATTAGTAGGAGAAAAAATCGCTGCCCATACCAAAGTGGAAATGCTTAAAGAGAAATCTCTCTTTATATCGTGTAATTCCACTGCATGGGCCACAAATCTACGCATGATGCAGCGCACGATTTTGCAGGCTATTGCGGAAAAAGTAGGCCCTGATGTGGTAGCAGAGCTCAAGATTTTTGGTCCTAAGACGCCCAGCTGGCGCCATGGCCCCTTGCACATAAAAGGTCGCGGTCCGCGCGATACATACGGATAGGGTAGGGAGGACTACCTCAAAATCGTCTAATTCACCCCTATTTTGCCGTTATAAGCGTGTGAATACATTCCTTGTAGGGAGGTAGGCAGTGTAAGATGGAACGGTCTAAGCGTATTTAATAACAAGGAGTGCTCGTTCCGTGGCAACCGCTGAACATGAATATGGCGCCTCATCCATTACGATCCTCGAGGGTCTAGAGGCTGTACGTAAGCGCCCCGGTATGTACATCGGATCGACCGGTGAACGCGGCCTACACCATTTGGTGTGGGAGGTCGTGGATAACTCCGTCGATGAGGCGATGGCTGGTCACGCCACGCATGTCGACGTCACACTGCTGGAAGACGGCGGCGTTGAGGTCGTGGATAACGGCCGTGGCATCCCCGTCGATATGCACGCGTCCGGTGCTCCGACGGTGCAGGTCGTTATGACGCAGCTCCACGCGGGCGGCAAGTTCGACTCTGATTCCTATGCCGTCTCTGGTGGTCTTCACGGCGTGGGCATCTCTGTGGTCAACGCGCTGTCCACTCGCGTTGAAGCCGATATTAAACTTCATGGCAAGCACTGGTATCAGAACTTCTCTCACGCGGTTCCGGACGAGTTGGTCCAGGGTGGAAATGCGCGGGGAACCGGAACTACCATCCGGTTCTGGCCGGATGCTGAGATTTTTGAAACCACCACGTTTAAATTCGACATCATTGCACGCCGCTTGCAGGAAATGGCGTTCCTGAACAAGGGACTCACCCTTTCTCTGACCGATAAGCGCGTGAGCGATGAGGAACTTGAGCTGGAAGCAATCGCCGATGAGGGCGATACCGCAGAGAACGTTTCGCTGGAAAAAATAGATTCCGATGCTGATGGCAACATCGAGGCCCCTGCTGCACCGAAGAAACGCGAGAAGAAAAAGGTCTTTTATTACCCCGAGGGGCTCAAAGACTATGTTGCGCATCTGAATAAGTCTAAGCAGGTCATTCACCCGACCATCGTCGCCTTTGAAGCCAAAGGGGAGGACCACGAGGTTGAGGTGGCTATGCAGTGGAACAATGGTTATGCGCAAAGCGTGCATACTTTTGCTAACACCATCAACACCATTGAGGGCGGTACCCATGAAGAGGGCTTCCGCGCTGCACTCACAACGTTGATGAACCGCTATGCCCGTGAACACCGGTTGCTCAAAGAAAAAGAATCTAACCTTACCGGTGACGATTGCCGTGAGGGACTTTCTGCAGTTATTTCCGTCCGCGTGGGCGATCCTCAATTCGAGGGACAGACTAAGACAAAGCTCGGTAACACTGAGGTCAAGGGCTTTGTCCAGCGCATGGTTAATGAACATGTGGCGGATTGGCTAGATGCGAACCCCGCAGAAGCAAAGACCATCATTAATAAAGCTGTGTCGTCTGCCCATGCTCGTATGGCAGCACGCAAGGCCCGTGACCTGGTGCGTCGCAAGTCTGCAACAGATCTTGGTGGCCTTCCAGGCAAGCTAGCAGATTGCCGTTCTAAAGATCCCGTGAAGTCTGAACTTTATGTGGTGGAGGGCGATTCCGCAGGCGGTTCGGCTAAAGCAGGCCGAGACTCCCTTTACCAGGCAATTCTTCCTCTGCGCGGAAAAATCCTGAATGTGGAAAAGGCTCGACTGGATAAGGTGCTCAAGAACGCCGAGGTTCAAGCGATCATCACTGCTTTGGGCACCGGCATTCACGACGAGTTCGATATCAATAAACTGCGCTACCACAAGATTGTTCTTATGGCCGACGCTGACGTGGACGGCTCCCACATCGCTACGCTGCTGCTTACTCTCTTGTTCCGCTTCATGCCTCAGCTCATCGAGGAAGGCCACGTGTATCTGGCCCAACCACCTCTGTACAAGCTTAAGTGGGGTAAGGGTGACCCAGGCTTTGCGTATTCGGATGCCGAGCGCGACTCACTCTTGGAAGAGGGCTTAGCTCAGGGACGTAAGATCAACAAGGATGACGGAATCCAGCGTTACAAGGGTCTGGGCGAGATGAATGCCAGTGAGCTGTGGGAAACCACGCTTGATCCAGAGTTCCGTGTATTGCGTCGTGTGGACATCAATGACGCACAGCGTGCTGATGAAATTTTCTCTATCTTGATGGGTGATGACGTTGCTGCGCGTCGTAGCTTTATCACGCGTAGGGCAAAGGACGTTCGTTTCCTTGATATCTAGGCTCTTAACCTAAGGCTCAGGCCGCCACCGAGAAACTTTTCGGTGGCGGCCTGAGCCTTTATACAAGGCGTATCTGCCGGCTACTACATGTGGTTTTGCATGATGCGGCCGAGGTCTTCGACGTTAGGCTCGATGAAGCCTGCAGCCTTGCCACGAAGCGAGCTGTAGGCCTTTTTGAGAGCCGGAACATCAATTTTTTCTGCGTTACGGTCTGCCATAACGAGCAATTCGCTGGAGACTTCTTCCTTGCGTTCTGCTAGGAAGACGCCGAAATCAGCGTTTCCTGATTCTTCAAACTGAGTCCAATAAGGATCGAGAACCTCGATGACCTCAGGGAGGAGTCGGTTAGCAGCTTTGGTGACGATGTCGCCGTTGACCGTTTTTGCGGCTCCGATGGCGCCTTTCAAAGCCATACCAGAGATACCTTTTTGCTCAGCAACGGTTGTTTCGATGAAAGCGGAGAGTTCTGCCCCCACGGTGGCGTGCTTGGTTTCGAGGAGGGACTTCAGACTCGACATATATGTATTTGACCTTTCGCAATGATGGCATAGCCGGAAACATTTAGGTTATCGCTTGATTATATATAAAGCGACCTCCATTGTTGGCTACACCAGGTGTTGATGTGTCCAACGACAGAGGTCGCTTGTGTTGTCATTCTTCCGCCACAGGAAAAGCATGTTTTTGAACGCCTAAATCGTTCACTGCTCTTTACTGTAATCACAACAGTCACAAATGTTACATGATTCGGCTCTCCCGCGGCAATAAGAATGACACAACAATGGTGTAGGCCTTGGTGTCGAAAACTGTATTTCTGTACCGATTTGAACTAGGTACAGAGCGGAATATCGTGTGAACCCGAGGGTTAGGAGTTCAGGTCTTTTAGTACTTGGGAAAGAAAAATACCGAAGGAATCGTTCAGTCTGGTGAGTGGAGATACTCGAGGAACAAACGATCGGAGATATTCCGACTGCTGTGCGGGCGAAGAAAAAGGTGACGTACCTTCAAAAGAAGCTGTTGTCACTGCCGCTATTGCTGCTAGTGCGGCAAAGTCGCTGATTGTGGTGTTACAGGCGCTGCAGAAGTCGTCGGCAAGCATAAGTACCTGCTCTGAGGAAAAGCCTCGCATTATCGGTTTCCGCGTATTCGGCGCTCGGTAGCGGTGAAAGTGGGGAGGTGCGTGTGGGCTAGCTCGCGCACCTCGGAATCCGCGACTGTGCGAACTGCCGTGTTTACGATTGCGCGCACGGCCGCCTCGTGTTTGCTGGATCCCTGAATTTCTGCAAGAAGTGTGAGCGCTCGATCCTGTTCAGGGGTTAGTCGTAGAGTCATTGCCATGAGTAAATGGTATCAATCTGGTAGCAAAAATATGGTGAGATGTGCCGTAATTGCGCCTCAGTGGGGTGCTGAGCGGTTTTAGCGGATAGAATCGAAGAGTTAAGTTCTCAGCGACATATTCGGACTGCTTGTGTAAGCCGTTCGGACAACCCTAGAAAAGGTGACATATGAGCGACGATCTCTTAGGCGGCGAGGGATTCGACCGGATTCATCCGATTGACCTCAACGAGGAGATGGAGACCAGCTACATCGATTACGCGATGTCGGTCATCGTCGGACGTGCTTTGCCGGAGGTCCGTGACGGACTTAAGCCGGTGCACCGCCGTATCCTTTACGCGATGTATGACTCGGGTTACCGCCCAGAGCGTGGGTACGTAAAATCTGCCCGCCCGGTCTCAGACACCATGGGTCAATTCCACCCGCACGGCGATTCTGCTATTTATGACACGCTGGTTCGCCTTGCCCAGGACTGGAACATGCGTTATCCGCTTGTCGACGGCCAAGGTAACTTTGGCTCCCGCGGCAACGACGGCCCCGCCGCCATGCGTTACACGGAGTGTCGTCTTACTCCATTGGCCATGGAAATGGTCCGGGATATTCGCGAAAATACCGTCGATTTCTCCCCGAACTACGACGGCAAGACCCAAGAGCCAGATGTTCTTCCGTCTCGCGTTCCTAACCTTTTGATGAACGGCTCAAACGGCATCGCCGTGGGTATGGCAACCAACATCCCTCCTCACAACCTCAACGAGCTTGCCGACGCCATCTTCTGGCTCCTGGAAAACCCGGATGCAGACGAGGCTGCTGCCCTTGAGGCGTGCATGTCCTATGTGAAGGGCCCGGATTTCCCCACGGCAGGTCAAATCGTTGGTTCCCAAGGCATCAACGACGCCTACACAACTGGCCGCGGTTCTATCCGCATGCGGGGTGTGACCTCCATTGAGGAAGAAGGAAGCCGACAGATCATTGTGATCACGGAACTTCCGTACCAGGTGAACCCGGATAACATGATTTCTAACATCGCGGAGCAGGTACGTGATGGAAAACTGGCGGGTATCTCCAAGATTGAGGATGAGTCCTCCGATCGTGTGGGTATGCGCATCGTGGTCACGCTGAAACGCGATGCTGTGCCGCGCGTTGTGCTCAACAACCTGTACAAGCATTCCCAACTGCAGACTAACTTTGGTGCGAACATGCTCTCCATCGTCGATGGGGTACCGCGCACCTTGCGCCTGGATCAGATGCTGCGCTACTACGTTACGCATCAGATCGAAGTCATCGTTCGTCGCACGCAGCACCGCCTTGAGGAAGCCGAGAAGCGTGCTCATATTCTGCGTGGTTTGGTTAAAGCCCTGGATATGCTCGATGAGGTTATCGCTTTGATCCGCCGCTCTGCCACGGTGGACGTCGCTCGCAGCGGCTTGATTGATCTGCTCACCATCGACGAGATTCAAGCCGACGCTATTTTGGCTATGCAATTGCGTCGTCTGGCGGCCCTTGAACGTCAGAAGATCATTGATGAGCTGGCAGAAATCGAAATCGAAATTGCCGATTACAAGGACATTCTTGCTAAGCCGGAGCGTCAGCGCGCCATTGTTCGCGATGAGCTTAAAGAGATCGTGACCAAGTACGGCGATGAGCGTCGTACGCAAATCATTGCAGCCACCGGAGACGTCACAGAGGAAGACCTTATTGCGCGGGAAAACGTGGTCGTGACCATCACTTCTACCGGTTACGCTAAGCGCACCAAGGTTGATGCTTATAAGTCTCAGCGACGCGGCGGCAAGGGCGTGCGTGGTGCGGAACTCAAGCAAGACGACGTGGTCCGCCACTTCTTTGTCTGCTCCACCCACGACTGGATCTTGTTCTTTACTAACTTTGGTCGGGTCTACCGACTCAAAGCCTACGAGCTGCCAGAGGCATCCCGTACGGCCCGCGGCCAGCATGTGGCTAACCTGCTGGAGTTCCAGCCGGAGGAGCGTATCGCTCAGGTCATCCAGCTGCAGTCCTATGAAGATGCGCCATATCTGGTGCTCGCCACTGCCCAGGGACGCGTGAAGAAGTCGCGTCTGTCCGACTACGAGTCCAACCGCTCCGGCGGACTGATCGCCATCAACCTGGCGGAAGACGACAAACTCATTGGCGCTGCTCTATGCTCTAACGACGACGAGCTGCTTTTGGTGTCGGAGGAAGGCCAGTCGATTAGATTCAGTGCTGACGACGATCAGTTGCGTCCTATGGGACGTGCGACAGCCGGCGTGAAGGGCATGCGATTCCGTGGCGACGATCAGCTGCTCGCTATGACCGTAGTACGTTCGGACGCGTGCCTCCTCGTTGCAACGTCGGGTGGCTATGGAAAGCGCACCTCGCTGGAGGAATACTCCCAGCAGGGTCGTGGCGGTCTTGGCGTGGTTACCTTCAAGTACACGCCAAAGCGCGGCAAGCTCATTGCAGCCGTGGTTGTTGATGAAGACGATCAGATCTTTGCCATCACATCCGCGGGCGGGGTTATCCGCACCGAAGTCAACCAGATTCGCCCAAGCTCGCGAGCAACCATGGGTGTACGCTTGGTCAATCTGGAAGACGGCGTGGAATTGCTTGCTATCGACCGCAACGTTGAGGGCGAAGGCGAAGAAACCGCTGAAGCAGTTGCTACGGGAGCCATCGATGGTCCCGCCGATCGCGGCCGCCAGACCGAAGTGACCATTGAGCCCGAAGGAGAAGACCAGTAATGGCAACACGTCATGTTGTTATAACTCGAATTTCACCTGTATCGGCGTTTAAAACCGCCTTGTCCCTGTCTCTCATCGGTCTGGCCGCATGGGTCATTTGTGTGGCTCTTTTGTACCTTGGCATGCAGGTCGTAGGAGTCTGGGATAACGTCAACGAGGTTATCGGTGGCGTCGGTGGCAGCCAAATAGTTACGTTTGGTCTAGTTCTTAGCGTAGCGGCGTTGATGGGTGCTATTACCTCCATCATCGTTACCATCCTGGCGCCTCTCGGCGCGATCATCTACAACTCGATCGTGGACCTTTTCGGTGGTCTTGCCATCACATACCGTGAAGAAAACGATTAGCTAGTCGCTGTGACGTGAACGAGGCCTCTTGTTGGGATCCTGGAGAACGCAGGATTTTGGCAAGAGGCTGTTTTATAAAATCGGAGCGTGTGAAAGCCCTAAAAATAGGTTATAAGCAGGCGATTTGCTAACTTTCATGGTTTCTAGGTAAAGTTCTATCTCGTTCCCAGGGCCTATAGCTCAGTCGGTTAGAGCGCATCGCTGATAACGATGAGGTCGCAAGTTCGATTCTTGCTAGGCCCACCAGGAACAATGGGGCATTAGCTCAATTGGTAGAGCACCTGCTTTGCAAGCAGGAGGTCAGGAGTTCGATTCTCCTATGCTCCACAAACAAAGGATCCAAGCTTAAGGCTTGGGTCCTTTTTTGTTGCAATGATCCTAGACACAACCTGTTAATGCATCTTTGTGTTGTTATTAGGATGGGCTAAATGACTAGCGTTTCGTCCCCTCGGAAGCCTCGTCGCTCACCGGGATGGGTTCCTAATCAGCACGGGGCATGGTTTATGGTGACCGTCCCGGCCCTTATTGGGGTAGCCTTTGCCCCTGCGTGGATTGATATTCCGCTTCTGATGCTGTGGTGGTGCGGATACTTTGCGTTTTTTGCGGGAAGTGTATGGATGCGGGGGAGATACCGAAAGCGCCACCTACCGCCACTTGCTGTTTATGGCGCCATTACTGCGCTTGCGGGTTTCGTGGTCTTGTTCTGCAATTGGCGGCTAGTGGTGTGGATTCCCGCTTTTCTTCCCCTTGTAGGGATCGCCGTATATGAAACGTGGCGGCGCAGGCCGCGTTCACTTCTTTCTGGGCTATCCACCGTATGTGCGGCCTGCCTCATCTTGCCTGTTATCGCCTGGGCTGGTGGCGGCCTCACCGCTCGTGTGTGGGCTGTGTGTGGGGTTTTGCTGTTGTATTTTTCTGGCAGTATCCCGTACGTAAAAACTCTTATCCGGGAACGCGGCTCCCGCCCCTGGCTTATTGGCTCTGTGACTTTCCACCTGGCCTTCCTGATCGCTGCATGTGTGGCCGGTGGGTACCACCTGGTTCACGGTGCGGTGGCAGTGATAGCTGGAATTCTTCTGCTTCGCGCATGGATCATGCCCATCACTGGAGCACGTCGGGAACGCCCGTGGACACCGAAGCAGGTAGGGCTTCTCGATGCGCTCCTAGGGGCGTTGGTCGTTCTGGCCGCAGTACTTCCGCCTCGTTGATACGAAAAGGCCTGACGTCTCAAAAAGCTATTTTCGCTGTTAAAGGGTAATTTTTTCATATCTATACCGCTGTGTGCTGGGAGTTTTCTTGGCATGTGTGAACACTCCGGATTTAGTGTGTGGCATAGAACTCACTTTTTGAAAACAGGTGGTGATAAGGGTGATTTTTTGCCGAATCGTGCCCGAAATGAGATCGCCTATTGATAGAAAAATGATTATCCGTAAGGTGGGGCTCGTCCCAAACACGGGACGACAGGATTGAGCACTCGATCATGCCAACAACAGGCATCATCCTGAACCTTCAATGTGGATTAAGGAGAATTGTTTGTCTTCTAACAAGAACGTTGCTCTCCGCAACCTAGCAGTAGCTGCTGGTGCCACCGCCCTGGGTCTTGGTGCGGTATTTGGAACTGCTGGAGCAGCCATGGCTGCCGATGAGCCAGCAGCACCACCGGCAGTTAACGCAGAAAAGCCGGCCCCCACCATCGAGCAGGACATTCCTGTTGATGTGGAGGAACCAGACGTTCTGGATCTTGACGACGCTCCCGAGGTGGAAACACCAGACGCTGATGATCTAGACGACGTGCTGAAGTACGAGCCGACGACCGTGGCTGCAGGCCACACCGCCTACGCGGACATCAAGGGAGATGTTGATGATGACACCATCTTTGGTTACTCGCAGGAAGGCATTCCAGAAGGCTGGTTTGTCTCCGTGGATGAGGAAACAGGCAAGGTTAGTGTCAGCGCTAGCCCTGATGCGAAACCCGGTGACACATACACAGTAAAAGTCAAGATCATCGATCTTGACGGGAAGGTAACGTGGGCAGAAGCGCCCTTCACCGTGGGTGAGTAACGATGCGTACGCGACGATGCTAACCGCATGACTGAACTTATGTAGTAAAAGCAGTGAGGTTTTCCTCGTGAGAGCCTCACTGCTCTTTTTCTGTTGGCAAGTGTTGCGTTTATAGCCAAGCTAGCAGAGAGGGCCTTAAGTCAAAAATAATCTTGTTTACGCTGTATAAGGCCGTATTAGACGTAGTGGGGATCTAATTGCTACACTGATACCGCACCGGGGCATTAGCTCAATTGGTAGAGCACCTGCTTTGCAAGCAGGAGGTCAGGAGTTCGATTCTCCTATGCTCCACGGTATGAAGAAGGCCACCTCTAATTTTTAGAGGTGGCCTTCTTGCATGAATGGGGTGTTTTGGTGTGAGGTGGGCGTCGATACGCTTAAACGTAGAGACTAAGGATCGTTGTTTCTGTCTGACTGCTCGCAGTACCGTGCGCGCTTAAGAGGAACGATTACCTCACAAAGGCTGCAGATTTTGAGGCGAGGTCGCACATCTCACATGAACGGACATAGGGGCATGCCCCCGTTTGAGGGGTGATGCTTGTGCAGCTCAACGCCTCTGAATCGATAAACTAGCTGGTCAGTACAGTAGTGCTGGGCTTGACCCCCGGTCACATAGTGCGACACTATGCATAGGTGAAAAATCTCCGGTTCCCCCTACGTGCGGCGGTCGTTACGCTCGCCGCGTCCGTCGTGCTCAGCGCTTGCTCTGCAACAGGCGGTGCCCCGCGTTCCTCGAATGCTGCGGGCGGGCAAGCAGGCGGAGTAGACACGCCTCGTTATGTCGTCGCAATGGTGACGCACGGCGCCCCTGGCGATACTTTCTGGGATTTGGTGCGTAAGGGCGCAGAAGACGCAGCTAAAAAGAACAACATGGAGCTGCGCTACTCCTCGGATCCCGAGGCACCGAATCAATCTAATCTGATTCAAAACGCCATCGACTCCAAGGTCGACGGAATCGCGGTGACTATGCCCAACGCAGAGGCAATTGGACCAGCCGCAAAGAAAGCGGTGACCGCCAAGATCCCGACGGTGGCGCTCAACGCCGGAATGGACGCATACCAAAAATATGACATCTCTGCGTTCTTTGGGCAGGAAGAAAAAGTAGCCGGGACCTTAGCCGGTAAGCGTCTTGCCCAAGACGGTGCCAAACACGCGCTCTGCGTTATTCACGAGCAAGGTAATTCCTCGCAGGAGGCTCGCTGCGCGGGCCTTAAGGAGGGGCTTGCCAGTGCTGACATGGAAGTGCTTTATGTCAACGGTAAAGATATGACGAGCGTTCAATCCACTGTTCAAGCAAAGCTCGCACAGGACAAGAGCATTGACTGGGTGATGGGGCTTGTGGCCCCTGTGGCTCTCACCAGCGTTGATGCCGTAAAAAACTCTGGAAGCTCAGCCAAAATCTCAACCTTTGATACCAACGCGCAGCTCGTGACCGCCATCAAGGAAGGTACCGTGCAGTGGGCTGTGGATCAGCAGCCATATCTCCAGGGCTACATGGCCATTGATGCATTGTGGCTTGCACAGCGCAACGGATCCACCGTCGGAGGGAATCGACCGGTCTACACAGGACCGAGCTTTGTCGACGCCACCAACGTAGACAAGATCGCAGATTCCGCAAAGGCAGGCCTACGTTGATCACTCCTCCTACCTCAGAATCCGCAACAGCAGGTACCGCAGACATTGGAACTGCCACACAAGGCGATGATCGGTTGCGTCGGCGAACAGGTTTGTCCGCATTAATCCGGCGCCCAGAGTTTGCCAGCCTGCTAGGTGCGGTCGCCATATTCGTTCTGTTTTTGAGCGTGGCACCGTCGTTTCGCTCCATTGATGCGCTGACTACGGTCCTTTATGCGAGTTCTACTTTAGGAATCGTCGCGGTGGCCGTGGGGCTGCTCATGATCGGCAATGAATTTGATTTGTCCTCGGGCGTGGCCGTGACTACAGCGGCGTTAGCTGCGACGATGCTGAATTACAACTTGCATCTCAATAGCTGGGTCGGCGCATTTATGTCTTTGTTCATTGCATTAGCAATCGGTGCACTGAACGGGTATCTGGTGACTAAGACCGGAATTGACAGCTTCCTGATCACACTAGCGGCGTTTCTCATGCTGCAAGGACTTAACCTAGCCATCACTAAACTGGTGACCAGCCAAGTAGCGACCCCCAGCATCGCCGACATGGAAGGTTTCCCTTCGGCTCAAAAGGTCTTTGCAGGGACCGTACACATCGGTAGTGTCTCCGTGCGCGCAACCGTTTTTTGGTGGATATTCTTTGTAGCAGCGGGCTCATGGTTGCTATTTAAGACGCGATTTGGCAACTGGATTTTTGCAGTCGGTGGGGATGCCGATGCCGCCCGCGCTTCTGGTGTGCCCGTGGCACGCGTCAAAATCATCTTGTTCATGTTCGTTGGTTTTTCCGCCTGGTTTGTGGGCATGCACAACCTCTTCACCTTCGATTCCATTCAAGCCGGTCAAGGCGTAGGCAACGAGTTCTTGTACATCATCGCTGCGGTGATTGGCGGCTGCGCAATGACCGGCGGGCGCGGAACGATCATAGGCACCGCTATCGGTGCTCTTATCTTTGGAATGACAAACCAGGGAATCGTCTATGCCGGATGGAACCCCGATTGGTTTAAGTTCTTCCTCGGCGCCATGTTGCTTTTTGCCGTGCTCACCAACACTTCCTTTGCCACGCTCACCAAGGGGAGGAAATAAATGGATACGTCCACAACTCCGATCATTGAACTACGTGACATCACAAAAAGCTATGGCGCATTCGACGCCCTACGTGGCGTGAACCTAAGCGTCGCGCCGGGTGAGGTGACGTGTGTTCTAGGCGATAACGGCGCAGGAAAATCTACGCTCATCAAGATACTGTCGGGCTTGCATAAACAGACCTCAGGAGAGCTGCTTATCGACGACCAACCAGTAACCTTTAACAGCCCCCGCGAGGCGTTAGACCACGGGATTGCCACCGTTCACCAAAACCTAGCGGTGGTTGGTCAAATGTCGGTGTGGCGGAATTTTTTCCTAGGGCAAGAGCTCACAGGCTTTTTGGGACGGCTCCGTGAAGAGGAAATGCGCTCGATTGCTCAAGAACAGTTGAAGACCATGGGGATCGATCTGCCTGACATAGACGTGGACGTTGAGTCCTTGTCGGGTGGACAGCGCCAAGTGGTAGCCATTGCCCGTGCTGTGTATTTCGGTGCTCGCGTCATCATTCTTGATGAGCCCACTGCGGCTCTCGGAGTGAAGCAGTCTGGCATGGTGCTGCGCTTTGTGGCAGCCGCACGAGACAAGGGGATTGGCGTGGTTCTTATTACTCACAATCCTCACCATGCATACCTGGTGGGCGACCGCTTTACCATCCTCAACCTGGGCAATCAGATACTGAATGCGTCGAGGGATCAGGTAACTCTGGAGCAATTAACGCAGCAGATGGCTGGTGGTGGGGAACTAGAGGCGTTAAGCCACGAGCTATCCCGTTAGGGAGAAGATTGCGGGGTAAGGGAAGGGCGTCGATAAGCAAAAAATACCGCCTCATCCGGGTCTAGCGGAGAGGCGGTGTTGTTTTACTTGTCTTCCTGAGAATCCGTATGCTGCTTGAGCTGATCTTCTAGGGATCCGAGGAGTTCCTCGTCGCGTTCTGTGGCTCCTTCCTCTGGAGAAGCCACGTGCTCGTCCTCGCCATCAACAGGCGTGTGAGTGGAGTACACAAGGCGGGATTCTTCCGTATTCACAGAGTCTGCGCCGAAATCCTCTACGCGTGGTGGCTCAGTAGAGACGACGTCACGCTTGCTTAAGAAGTAATAGACGACGGCACCCACGGCAGCAAGAAGCGTGGTGAAGAGCGAGAAATTGAACAGGCGCTTACCAAAGCTGGGCTGCTTCTTGGGGGTTGCACTCTTCTTAGCGGATTGCGCAGCTTTCCGCGCAGCCTTCTGAGCCTTTTTAGACTGCTTGCTCAAAGACTTAGATGCTTTGGACGCTTTCTTATTGACTGTTTTCACCGTGTCGTCTTTGGCGGCTGCTGCGTCGGCGATCGCGGAATCAAGGCGCTTGCGGGCCTGAGCGGTGAGGCTGCTGACGCGCTCTTGTGACTGATCGTAGAGATCTGTGACGTTGGACTTTACTTCTTTGCGGACGTCATCATAAGAATCGGCAGCATTGAGTAGCGCATCATATGCCTCACGAGTCTTACGATCGCGGTAGTTTGCGTACTTGTCGTATGCCGCCTTGGTTACCAAAACGGCGCCGCGAATAGTGCTGCTATTCATAGGATGCTCCCATCAGAAACTGACAAAATGAGTTCGTTGTTACTTCCAGCGTAGCGAGGTTGACGCATTCGCGCTTATGATGGTGCGTATGACTTTGAAAACCGCTACCGCGATTTTGCACACCAACCGTGGTGATGTTGCAATCGAGCTCTTTGGCAACCATGCTCCAAAGACCGTCGAAAACTTTGTCACCTTGGCAGATGGCTCTGCAGACTACAAGACTGAGAACGCCTCCGGAAACGTTGAAGGACCGTTCTATGATGGTGCCGTTTTCCACCGCGTCATCGATGGCTTCATGATCCAAGGTGGTGACCCCACGGGCACCGGTCGTGGCGGCCCAGGCTACATGTTTGCAGATGAGTTCCACCCGGAGCTTCAGTTCGACCGCCCGTTCCTGCTCGCTATGGCCAATGCAGGTCCAGGCACCAACGGTTCCCAGTTCTTTATCACTGTGGTGCCCACCCCGCACCTCAACAACCACCACACCATTTTCGGTGAGGTCACTGACCCTGCATCGCAGAAGGTTGTTATGGACATTGCTCAGACTGCCACCGACCGCATGGATCGCCCTGTCGAGCCAGTTGTGATCGAGTCTGTAGAGATCACGGAGTAAAACGCTCCACATAGCCCCAAGTACCGCGGCCACCGTGCTTCGGATACTTGGGGTTTTCTTCTACTTTCAACGAAAATGGGGGAATGTCCGCCCAACGAACATTCCGTGCAGCGTATAACCAGGCTCCCGCCACAGTGATACTTAGCTTATCGACGCTCATCATTTTCCTCATCACCGCTGTCCAATCGCGGTCGATAACCGATAACCTCTACGACTCTTGGCTCGGCGATCACTGGATTCTCTACACTCCACAGATGCATGATCCACTAGGAATGTTGCGCGCAATCGGTTCAATGTTCCTGCATATTGGCCCTGCCCACCTTGCTATCAACCTCTTTTTACTTTTCTTTTTAGGCCGTGAGGTTGAGCAATTTACGGGGTCTGCTTTCTTTAGCGCCGCGTATTTTATTAGCGGGTTAGGCGCATCGCTAACAATCATGATTCTGGATCCTCTTTCGCCGACTGCGGGAGCTTCCGGTGCTATCTACGGGTTGATGGCGATCATGGTTGCTATAGCAATAACGCGCAAAACCGATATTCGTGCACCTCTCATTCTCGTTGCCGTGAACGTGGGATACTCATTGATCACCGACAACGTTTCCCTCTGGGGACACATCGGAGGCCTTATCGCTGGAGCTATAGTCGCACTTCCTCTCATGGCTGCACACCGCAGCCACCCTGTTGCCGGAGGATTTTTAGCTTATGCAACGCCGAGAACTCGTCGACATTCTCCACGGGGACAACTAATCACATGGCTTATAGTGGCCGCGATTGCTATGTGCGAGGTCATAGGAATCTGGGTAGCCGGCACTAGATTGTTGTAGTTCACAACTCAGGGGCAGTGTTGTGGAATCGTTGATGCGGTTCCGCAGCACTATTTTTATGCCTTGAGTTTTCTCTTCTGAGGGGCTGTGAGTGCCTGAATATGTTTGATTGCATTTGCATCTGTCTGCTTACGCGTGGACATTGAGACGCACGAGCTTATGTAAATCACAATCATGGGATTTAACCCTGTGCCGATCGAGTTATCCACTGAAATTTCACAGATTTTTGGAATAATTCGTTGTTCTCACAAGGATGTGAATTATCCACAAGAGTTATCCACATTGTGGATAATTACACGAGTGTTGTTCAATAGCAGTTTCTCTAATTTCTGAGTTTTTGCGGGGAACAACCTGGGCTTTTGCGGAAGCTTTCGAACAAAGCCCCAGGTGGGGAAGAAGTGCACAACTTTATCCACAGGGTGTGAAGAAACTCTGGGGATAATCCTCTAGGCGGGTTTTACACATTTTTATACACAGCCTGTGGATAACTTTGTGCACAGTTGTACACATGGGAGTGGAAAGGGGGCTGACACTTCTTTGTGGCTAGCGCTTGATGTGGATATTCGATCCCGCTACGGGAGGATAAAAATACAATCACCGATTGTGTCTGTTTGATTGGCGGGTAACGGTTCTTGTGACTAAAGGGTAAAAAGGCCGCCATGGGCTTATAGCTAAAGACTGGGCGGGTCGTGTTGGTGGGAGCGTAGGGAGTTTGGGGTCCGGAACGGTAGCGTGACGTCACACCTATAGATGGGATTGGTCACTTATTGGGGAGCTTTTTGCGGTGGAAACATGTTGCGAAAAAACCTTATTAGTGCCATAACCTTATATTTTGTGCCTAAAAGCTTTTGGAGGGACACTTACTGCACCTTGAAAGCCTTCTATTTAAAGGTTTTTTAAATGTTTAATTTTGCGTATCTTAAGGAAAGTGGAGCGGTTATCGCTTGATGTGTTGGCATTTATGCAGGTGTAACCCCTGTTAAGAAATTGGGCATCAATCCGGGTTTGCCGATCCTGAGATTTATATAAATTTTATCCAGGAAGTGAAGAACTATGGAAAATATGTCTTTCCCTGCGCGCTCTCAGCGAGCAGGGAAACTTCTATGCGTTGTAGCATGTGCGATCGCACTCGTCTCATCGCTGATGGTGCTTGCCACCGGACAGCCTCTAGCGCGTGCTGAAGCCGTGTGCAGTGGCGGGAATTGGTCCGACCTTGCATGGAAAGACGAGCATTCAAACCCTAGCCTGAGGGATAACACCTATCATGGGCCGGGTTCCCACGCTGAAGTGCAGTTTGAGTGGAAGGCAAAAGCTGACGCTAAGCAGGGAGACAAGATTACTTTTACGCTTCCTCCACAACTACAAGGCGTGGACACCGGATCAATTTTGTTGCAGGACAGCAAGAACGAACTTGTAGCGCGGGGAAGTTGGGACAGCGGGCGTAAATCTTTTGTGATTACGCTTGAACAGTTTGCCAATACTCACTTTAACGTGCAGGGAACAGCCTTTGTCTCGGTGAAATGGAACCGCGACGGGATTAATGGAGACCCTAAGAAATTTGATGGGTCGCTGAGTTTCAATGGGTGCGGTCACGGATCTCTTAACGGAAAATACGAGGAAGGATCGGAAGGTGATTCCCACGAGACCGTCAAGATTGGTGAATATCGGGGATATGATTCCGAGAATAAGGTGCATAAAGTCCAGTGGACAGTAGGACTAAGCGGAAAAACGGGAAACGGGCAGCGAGTCTTAGTCACCGATAATGCTCCCGCTGGATGGCACTTTGCATGCGACGGAAAATACAACGACGGATATGCTCCGGTGTATGTATCAAGCTTTATTAAAGGGGATTCTTCGGGGGAAAGAAGGCATCAGATTTTCAATGCGCAAAACCAGGACACCGGTGGTATACGAGAAGGACTGAGCGGTATTAAAAACCTTGAAAATTTTGTACAAGGGTATAGCTATAGACTCCGTTGTAGCTCTGATCGGGTTGAGGTTGAACTTCCCTACGGAATTTCCCCTGAGTCCAGCCCGCTCATCTCTTTGCTCACTATCTCAACCGAGAAGCCTGCTTTAGGTTCTACCGTCTATAACACTGCAGAAGTAAACGGTAAAAACATTAGCGGTAGCGTTACGTTCCCTAGTGCCGGTGGCCAGGGGAGGGGAAGTAAAGGCGGGTTTACAATTGAAAAAATTGTTTCCGGGGAGCATACCTCGAAGCACTTTTCCTTTGAGTGGTCGTGCACGTCGCAAGGCAAAGAAACAAAGAGCGGCACTATTAAGCTCGCAAACGGGGACGTGCATCATGAGAAACAACTGGATAAAGGCGCATCGTGCGTGATTAAAGAGGAAGACGCTGATGCAGCGTCTGAGAAGAAGCATTCTTTGAAGTGGTCTGTAGACGGTGAGGATAAAGAAGATGAGTCCGTAACTATATCCATCAGGCAGCCTGAAGAACAGGCAGTTCAAGTAGTCGCAACAAATATCTATTATCAGGAAGAACCGGAGATCCCTCCTGCACCTCCCACGACTACCTCGTCCTCTTCGCCGTCGACAACAACGTCAACGGAAACGACCACGAAGACCACAACGACAACCACCACTGCAACGAAGACGACCGAGCCTTCTGCAACGACAACTACGTCGACGCCGCCGTCATCGCCAAGAACTACAGAACCCACGCGGGCACCGCGTAATCCTTTATTGCCGATACCTATTCCCATCCCCATACCGCTTCCGCCTGCGCCGCCGGTGACCACAACGGTGACGCCGCATGCTCCTGCGCCTGTGCCGCCGCCCGCCACACCGTCGATAGCTTCCAATAAGCCTGCGGACGCTGCACCTAAACCGCCCGCGAAGCGCCTTCTAGCTCGTACCGGCGCTTCTGTCGCAGGTCTTGTTATTCCTGCACTGTTCTTGATGATCGGTGGCGTGGGATTGCTCATGATTATTCGCAGAAAACGAAACTCGGAATAATCCACCGAAAATAAAGGAAATCTAGCCCCTTGTACTTCTCTCAAGGGGGGGGCTAGCTTTTCGACGCACACTCGCCGGTTACGTTGTAGCGAGTTTTTGTGCCCTTTGGAAGCTAATCCCCAGCAATGTGCCGATGTCCCTATAAGACAAGCCCTTTTTGGATAGTTCTGCGGCGGCTTGTCGCATGAGCTGGGAGGCTTCTTCTTGGGCTTGTTTTGCCTTTTGATTAGCCTGCACCGCTTGGTTGGCTATATCCGCTATAGATTCGCCTTCACGGAACTCAATGTTCACGATGGCATTTTCCGGATCATCAGTAAGCTCAGGGAAAAGCTCCAATGCATCGCGGACCATATCTGGAATTTGATCCAGGCGACGGGTTTGAGTGAGTAAGCCTGGATCTTCTTTAAGCTGGATTACCCACCAGCCCTCACCTCGTTCCGTGAGCGCTGTAAAAGTGTTGGTCATTTTATTCCTATCTATTTGTTTTCTTGAGACCTAAAAATTTAGGTATAGCGTGGTTTTTTTATTTTATTGTACGCAATGTTTTCTTTATTTTTTGGCTGTTGAAAACTCATTGCCGATGAGTTGGCAGTGGACCGCGTGGTGTTTTCTTAGCTTTTTTCTTTTAGAAAGTGCGACACATCCACGTGAGGTGCCATATCGGCATATTTCAGCAGCATCTTATAGGTCAGATCCTGAACGTAATCGAGTGCTTCCAAGTCTTCATACTCATCATCGGTCAACCACAACTCCAGGAACTCCTGTTTAAGTGAGATGTCCAAGTATCCGTATTCCAGTAGTGCTTCAACATAGCCTGCATCAAGGGCTATATTGTCCTGATTCTCCGGCGAGACGCCTACCCCGTAGAAAACTTTTCCACCCGTTGCTCGTTTGATTCGTTTATAAATACTATCGGAAATCATTCCCCTTTCTGCCGTATTGAATGATCTCTTGGTGATTATTTACCGATCTCTCTTTGAGGGGTAACCTCACTCGGGGTCGGTTTCTATGTCCTGATTAATGCTTTCCCCATTTTTTCTTCTTCTTGCGCGTATCCGGGGCTTTACTACCAGGCCAATCCAAAAGGATAGGCGCGCTCAAAACAATAATAAGGAACAGGAGAATCCCGATTATCAGAACCCTTAGCTCTAAGGCGAGAACCCCGCCTTGTTCCCAACCATTCTCACGCAGTATGTATTCAGAGAGTATGTGAGAGACAAAGAAAATAGCCCCCGATACGATTAACGTCAGCGATGTTATCATCGCCCCTGCAATCGCGACTTCCATCCAGGAGGGCTGCCGTGCCCAGTGTTTGCCGGAGAACTTTCCTTCTATCTCCTTTATCTGCTTCTTGATGCTTTCCTCATCGTCTTTTCCCCACTCTCTTTCGAGAGCTTCGTCTAGGAATTTAAGGTGCTCCAGCCTTTTTCTTTGACGGTAGCTGGAAGAAAAAACTACGTTTTCTTTCGATAGGAAAGAAAAGATCACGTTCTCAGCTGTTAGGAAAGAAAAAATAAGCCTAAAAAACTCCGCCACGCCCCAGACCGTACGCATGGGGATAAGACATGTAAAATCTTTACACCCATCCAACCGGTACTGCTACCTCCGTATAGATGAAGAAACTAGCTGGTATGGCGTCATTGTTTTTTACTGCGTCGTGTAGTGCTGCTTGTGCCCCTGTGGTGACGTTGAGGAAGTTTTTGCCTTTGTAGTGTCCTGTTATAGGGACAACTGGTGAGGTTTGTGCCGCTAGTGGTGTTTGGTTTAGGTGTTCATTGCCAGTATGTGGTCGTACATTTCTTCGGCGTCCTTTTCCGTGATTTTCCCGAACATTTCCGCTGCCTGAATCTTGATCAGTAGATCGTCCGGAAAGGGAACGTCCTCGGTCACTGGGATCGCGGCGTAGTTTATTGTCGGTCCCTTCGGTTCGTTGTCGAGTGCTCGTTTCACGTCGTCCATCGTCGCTTCCCCTGCTGCGAACTGCTGGATGATGTTCTTTCTCATTAGTGGTTGTCCTTTCGATAAGGGCGGCTGGTTGGCGGTTGCCGTTTTCGTCTTGGCGGTTGTTGTCCCAGATTTCTGTTGCTGTGAACACCTTGGATGCGGTTAGTTCTTCGAATACCTGGCGGTTTCGTGTTTTGTCCGATCCTGGTACTTGTGCTCGCATGATTGCGGCTTCCGGGACGTAGCGCCCACCGTAGCCGACACCTCAGTATACTCTTGTGCTCCGCGTATGTAGCGTTCTTGCGCGGATTTAAGCGATACCTCTAGTGGGACGTCGACGTATACGCCAGTGAACTCGTCATAGCCGTGTGCTTTTGCCTTTTTTATGCGTCCAGTGACACTTCCGCTGGTTGTCATGGTGATGTCGAAGATGACGTTTTTGCCGTCAGCAAGCGCCATTTTTGTCACAACATCGGCGATGTCGCCGGATTCTGCGTGTATTAGTCCTGCGGCTTCCATGGGTGACATGCCTTCTGGGGTGTCGACCATGCCCATTTCTGCATCAGTTCTTTCACACCAGAACTACCTCCGGATACGCAGAGAAAAGGCTCTTCAGAAAATGTTGCTTTGCTAAAACCTGTTGAAGGAATATTTTTGCGTGCAGTAAGCGCTGCAGCGCGAACAACTTTTTCTGCTAAGACTTCATCACGGATACCATACAAATTTTCGAGACTTGCATCCCCAGGATAAGGCAGCTCATCCCAGCGACGTTTTCCAAATCACGATTAATCGAGGTCATGATTTATTGATGGGTAAGGTGGGTGGACTCCTGCAGCTTTCAAAAGCGATTCAAAAGATTCTTGTTCGCTAATTTCACCAAGATAATAAGCGGCAAGGATTTTTTCATCTTCTGGAGTTCTTGGTTGCCCTTCGATTTCTGCGCTTGCTAGATCATTGCGAATCTGTCGTAATTGGTCTTCGCTAATGCGTTCAGTGGGATTCATCATGTCCATCAGTGCTCGTTTCTGGTTGTTCAAATCCGTTTTGTTCAGAGTTCTTGGAAGCCGCCAATATAGCAGGAACTCCTTTGGTGCTTAAGGAAAAAGAAGATGTGAGGAAGGACTGAGACTTTCCCAAATCAAGGATCTTTTGCATGGTAGCCCCAGCACGGAACTACCTCCGCGTACGCGGAGAAAAGAATCACTATCAGAGCGAGCAGAGGCCGCTCCGGTCTCCTAAATACATAGGAATTAAGCCTTTTGTGTCATTTCTAATCCTTAGTTAGGCGCGTGTGCCGTCCTTTTCAAGATATTCATCTACGCATAGGCTGGGAAACAAGCAGTCGATAAACGCTCAAAACTAAAAGAATGTTGGATGGCATCTACCGAAATAGCGCTGACCAACATTCAAAACGGAGAAGGTTTACTTCTTTTTCTTGAGTGACAGAACAAAAAGCACGATTATGATCACAAGTAAGGTAGGGATCAGAAAAGCGATACTAAAGCTGCCAATTATAGTCAGAAATTCTACCATCTACCCTCCTAGGCTTAATCGTAATGCAAGCCCAGTTTCCTGGACCCGCACCTTGCACGTGCGCTCGTCCACAGACCCGTGAATTAGGGTCAAAATTCCTATTTACCTGAAAAGTATGGGTGGTACGGTACAGCGCGCAATTATGTCCCGAGGTCATGGCCTTGCTTTGGCCATTCTCCCGATATGTGACCTCAAATTTATCGACACAGGCATTCGTCAACTGCCCTCCCACATTATAAGCCATAGCGATGGAATTAACGTGCGTCCCCTTCCCGTTTACATATAGGGGACTACCTCCGCATACGCGGAGAAAAAGGGAAGCTGAAACCGAATTTGGCGATGTAGTCGGGAACTACCTCCGCATACGCGGAGAAAAGTCAAAATCGGCACCCGGGACCGCGCCATACTCGGAACTACCTCCGCATACGCGGAGAAAAGGTGGTTAGTTGGTGGGAAGTAAGTGGCTGAGGGGAACTACCTCCGCATACGCGGAGAAAAGCGTGGGTCGGTGGGGATACCCCCTTAACGCGCGGAACTACCTCCGCATACGCGGAGAAAAGCGCGGAGGTATAGATTAATGGCAGGGCTAAAAGGAACTACCTCCGCATACGCGGAGAAAAGGGTTGGACAGCCGAAGGACTCTCCCATCGGCTGGAACTACCTCCGCATACGCGGAGAAAAGACTAAATAACCTGCGCGTTTACTCACTCTCCGGGCAAAAATCCTCCAAAACTTCGTCTGGAATAATTGCATCGGCTTCATCCAGGGGGTCAGCAAAACGCACGTCTTCTATTAGACCACGAGCAGAGAGGAAAAGGCCATCAATATCAACGACGGGGCGCCGTTGTTTTCCTGTTGTGCGGATTCTGAACCCTTGCTCAGCATCATATTGCGGGTGAATCAGAGTAAGGGATCCTGCTAGGTCTATGGATTGGCATTTTTCCCAAAGGTTTTCCATAACGGCTCTGGATAGAACTCCTACATAAAGACCTGCGTCTACTTCTGAAAAGAAGCGACTGAGGTAGCCGTTGAGGTGGTTCGGAAGGTTATGTCCTTGGATGACCGCAAACATTTATTTACCACCATATTGTGTGTGCCCTGGGACTTCGTGGTTTCTTCCGCCGATGAGGCGGTCGTCGGTACGCTCGGGGAGATGCGGAGTGAGGATCTCCATCATAATGTGGATCATGTTTTTGAGGAGGTCCTGATTCACGATTTCGCTTCGCACGAGTCTTCTAAACTCGGAACCATCGTCATCGTTGTTAGCGCATTTGAAAGCAGCGGGGATTGTGAGAGTTGGTTTATAGAGGTCGGCGAGGTCAAAGAGGAGGGAACGGATATCTCCACGATGAATGATCCCTAGAGCTGGGTTAATTCCTAGCGCTGCGCATGCCGAGGCGGCGCATCCGTAAAGGATGGAATTTCCCAGTTTAAGGTTGGTGTTCACGGGATCAGTGGCGTTAGTATCGCGCTTAAAATTTTTGATCTTATGTTGAGCACTGAGCCTTTTGTATAGGTTTCTGATGGTCCGGCCTTCAATGCCACGCATAACTGCGATGGAGTCTGCTTCTATTTCTTCTATGCCCAGTTGTCGTTTGTATAGGATTCGAGCAGCTGTCCGTTGTTTGGCTTCGTTTGATGCAAGACGTGCTTGCGCGATGGCCCATCGTGCAGAGGACGTAAGTGGGGTGGACAAACTATATGCTTGAACACCACCGCCACCGGTAAATAAGACGGAGACACCTGCTCGCGCACAAGAGGTAGCGGCAGGCTGACTTATGCTAGTTCCTGGCCCCAGCATGAGCACCGCAAGTCCTCCTACAGGGAGTTGGATCCGAGCTTTGATCGGGAGATCTTTCAGCTCGGCAGGGGCTTTTTCGTCGCCACGGCTTACAGCGATAACCCCCGTTCTGTCTTGTCTGATTAGGCAATATTCGAGATACAGAAAAGATACTCTGTCTTCGAGCCTGATTTGTTCAGAAGCTGGGATAGTAGAAAATGCGAGGGCTTCATTGGAATAACTCACTTTTGTGGGCCTTTCAAACCGCTCTGGAGGTCATATTCGTCAGGCTGGATATGTACGGCTGAATAGCCGGAGAGCAGGGTTTTTGCCTCTGATAGCGGGATCTCCCTGCTGGTGATCGGGAGAAATTTCTTTGAGTGCGGTATCGAGATAGACGCACGGAGTGCTCTACGGAGAGACTCGCTGTCTTTAGCGGAAATTGCTATAAGCTTTTCCACGCTATCCGTCCACGCGCCAGGAATCGTCCCCGTAGGATCGCAAAGAATCGCCGAGATAGTCGGATAGTCGATGAGTCGAGTAGCTCTTTCTTCTAGATCCTTTGCAGAAGTGATCTGAAGAAAATCCTCTACTACGCAATCAGAGGCTAAAACCTGTCGTGGTTTCCCATGCTTTGCAAAATCAATACGTGACGTACCTGCTTGGCGCTGTTTGGTGACCCAAGAGGCAACCTCGTTGAGATAATCATCGGCGAGAGCCTCGCGTTCTTCAGCAGAGCCACAATCTTCCGGTAATGACACTTTTTGGAAGAGTTCTTGCAACCCAGGCGTGGTCGCATCAATAAAATCCTGAATATCAGCAGGGAACTCAATCCGGTCTCTTTGTTTGAGCCATGATTCCACCCTGTACAACTGCGAGCGTAGATAGGGGAGCGTCTGGCCTGTACTAGGCGAATCCACTACTGCAATGGTGAGCTTTTTCCCCACCATCCCTGGGACACGTACCTCCCTTTGTGGATCGAGACGTCGCCACAATCTTCCTGCGCGTTGAATAAGAGAGGGAGCCGGGCATAGCTCGGTTCGGAGCAGATCGAGGTCAATATCAAGGGATGCCTCGATTGCCTGTGTACCAATAACAAGGGTGGCGGTTGCTGTTCCTTTTTTGCCGATTGCTTGTTCTAACTTTGTTGCTGCTTCTTTGCGATGCCCCGCGGTCATACGAGAATGCAAGACAATCGGTGACTCATGGGCTAGAGCTTCTGCAATGGATTGTGCGCGACCAACCGTATTGCAGATAATGCCAATCCGTGCTTGTGGAAAAAGTTTCCTTTGCTCGATAACCCACTGCACGTGAGAATCCACAATCTCATTGTGTGCAATTTTGTCTATGCGGATTGGGATGGTGAAAGCCTCAGTGGGGATGTTCTCCTGGGTGGTTTCTGTGTTCTTACTAGGTGTAGACCAGTCTTCTAGAGAAGGAAAGACTCCTTTAAAGTGTGGGTCTTTTCCAGTGTAAGAGAGATGGAATTTTTCTCTTTGCCATGCAGGCATTGTTGCGGTGAGGAGAGTGACCGGAGTGTCGGTAGCAGACCACCATTCTAAAAGACCAGACATAAGTTCTGACTGGTACTGATCCATCGTATGAACTTCATCGACCACCACATGTGCGTTGGCGAGGGCTAACAAACGGAGGTGGTTAAACTTTGACGGAAGGGCACCCATCAATGCTTGATCGATGGTTCCAACGCAGACAGGGGCTAGGAGTCGAGGTGTGCCAGCGGAGCGAACAAACTCTGTGGGGTAGAGTCCGCCGTTATCTTTGTAATTAGCGTCGTCTGAAGAACCTTGTACTGGGACGATGGGATGGGCATAAAAATCTTCGGTGACGGCAAGTCCGTGAGCAAGCGAAGCGACGTTAGGCGTGCCGTCGAAAATTTTCCCAATACGCTCCATGATCGCGTTGGTTGTGGCTTGCGTGGGGAGAAAGAATAACAGCCTTTCTTTACGCTTAACATGGCGCAATAAAGCGGCTTCCGTTTTTCCTGCTCCCGTAGTCTCCATGACGTTGAAGAGACCATCACCGGCGTTGAGCGCTGCTTTCTGTGTAAAGCGTGGTTCATAATCGCCAAGAACTGCGCGTATTCCAGCTGCTTCTGATTCCCAAGGGTGATATGTTCCCACCGTGTTTTCTATGATCTCGCAACAGAATGCCTTTCTGTTAGCGATCCACTTTTCCGGTTGGTGGAAAAATAGCTCTTCCTTTTGCAGCGCTTGCAAACCATTATCTGCCATCTCTGATTGCGATGCGATTCGGTCCGCCAAAACTACTAAGCCGCTGATCAGAATCGCAGAAGCTGGGCTAATGTGCTTAATCTCGGGCTGTTTTTCCAGTCCGACAGCTTGGAGCAAGGAAGACACCAAGAGCTCATGCGTTGGGCTCCAGCCGTTGTCGTCGAAGATATCCTCTATATCTTCTAAATCATCCTCATCGCTGAGGAACCCCGGAGCGGAAAAATTGCCGTGGTGTCCGATAATGGCAAGCTGGGGCCATACATCTTTGACCTGTAAGAACTTAGTGATTTCCCAGCCCAGAATGGAAAGCGTTATGTTCTCATGCCGACGTTTTTCTTTAGTTTCTTCAAAAAGAGCAGAGGTACCGTTGCTGAGAGGGAAACCTGCTTTTTGAATAGCGTCGCGCAGCGTTATCCATTCCTCTTTTTTATTTCTTCTTTGGGCCTGAAAGTAGGGATTAGCTTTTCCTAGATCATGGATTCCAGCCACAAAACCAAGGATTTTTTCCACGTCTGGACCGAGCTCTGTAGAAAGTCGGTCCCGTAGTCCCTTCCGCAGCCAATGATTAAAAAGGCACGTGGCTGCGGTAGCGGTATCCAAAAGGTGCGCGAGAAGCGGATAAGGCTCCGACACATTATCAAACTTAGCCCACAAGACATGGTGGTTGGTGCCTGCGTTTGTCATTGTTTGCTCTTATCGCTTTTCTATATCGGACGGAAAGTGAGCATCCCACAGCCATAAGACTTTGCACGACCTATGCCGTGCATAAGTATCTTTTGCAGTTCCGCCGGATCTTTTACATGGGCGAATCCATCAATCGTGTCCACCTGAACTGTTCTATTACTAGTCTTTTCTCCGTGCCTGTTTGCCCCTAAGACCTGCCTGCCATGGCGAACGATGTCGATATTTTCTAAAGCAGGAGAGAGTTTTTCTTTCACCCATTGTCCGGCCGCTGTTTCAGTTGGGTCTGAGTCGAGTGCCTTTAATGACAAACACGTGGTCTCTGTTTTTCTCTTTGTGTTTTCTGTGGCATCGATGGTTTTGCGCCGTACTGCGTTAATGGAGAGCCTGAACTCTATGGGGGTTCCGGCTTCTGGAGACACCAGATCAACCTGACGAATTTTAATATGGTTATCAAGATTGTGATTAGAGGGCTCAATTGACGACTGCACGAAAAAATATGGTGGTTGTCCGGGCAGTGCCTCCAGTCGGAAGAGGATATTGGCATCAGCTCGAGCGTTGTCTGATTGATGTTCCGGGAAAAGGGCCATGACGGCTCTGTGTCGGAAGACTGGATCGTCTACGTCCCAGCGGGGCTTGTTTTCTGAATCTTTTGTAGCGGAATCGCCCAAAACGAGTGACTTATTGAGTGCGATATGTGCTGGGAAACTCGTCCAATAAATAGTGTTTGGCATGGTAGACCTCTTTCTGTATAGCATCGATGGGGAAGAAGCACCTTGGCCAATGATTCCTCGCGTTCTGCGGGGGTAGTTCCTGTTATATTTTCGGGTTTGGCTTTTCCTCGCGTTCTGCGGGGGTAGGGTGCTTCTTCTCCCTTGTTTCAACTTTATCAGACTGTTAAATTTTAGGTAATAAGTTTTAAGAAATTAAAGTTGAAGGAAGGGGACCATGAAAAGCAATGTTTTTAAAGACTTTCCATTCGTAAAAACTAATAAGGGGCCCATGACTGTGGAAGAGTTTTTTCATTCCAGTCATGAAGAATCTCTCCATTTAGATCTTTCCATTCCTGGATATGAATATGGGGCGATTTGGCGATTACTTGCCTCACTCACTGCGGTGATAGTGCAACGCGATCCTTCACTTCTAGAGAGGGGGGAAAGTGGCTCTGAACTGAGGATTGATCCAGAATTTATATCTCAAATACTTGATGATTTAGGATCAAAAATAAGTTTGACTGAGGGGAAAAATCTTTTTTTCCAACGCCCTCTTTTGGAGGGGGAAAACCCGAAGGATACCGCTCGGTATGTGGGACCGGGGAAAGATCCTGCTTGGAAATTATCGCCAACTGCCCCCAGTGAAAAATCCCAGATTTATTGGAACTTAGAGAAATTAAAGCCCGAATCCCTGGAAGCTGTAGACGCGATTGTTGCGTTGATGGTTTTCTCTATGTATTCGTTTACCGGAAACTCGAAATACGATGGCGCAAAGTGTCTCAACGGATCACCAGGTATCAGGTTCCTTGGCGGTGGAAACACGGCCACGGAATTCATCATTGAATCTAAAACGCCACTGCTATCTTTACTTAAATCCACTCCACTGGAATGGTGCGAACCAAGCGGATTGCCTGCTTGGCTAGATCGAACAGGCGCTGAATCTCGAAAACCCAATGGGGAAATGCATCCTTTATGGCGTGCAACGTGGAGTTCTAATACTGCAGCATGTTGTTGGGACGGAGAAACTCTAATCGGTGTGGGCATAGGCGGAATTCCTCCAGAATGGTATGCCCTTGAGATGGGAAGCAAACCCGAGGCTAGGAAAGAATGGTGGGATCAAAGAAATACCGAGGATCCTTTCTACTTCTATCAACCTGATAAGGGCGGAGCTTTAAAAGCAAAACGCCTTGATTTAAGCCGTGACCTCACAGAACTAGCTGTGGAGTGGGTTGCAGAAGACTTGTCCACAGCATTAGCTGAGAGAGTGCGCGGTCGCGCATTAAGAGTCGATTTTAAAGAAGACTCGTTATTGTTTATCAGGCACCAGATAGGTGGCAATGCTTCCTCTGCGATGATCCGTGAGTCGGTGGTTTCTCAAGCTCGAAAGCAGCAGTGGGTCTTTGACCCCACCGGAGCTCTGCAGAAACAAGTGCGGGGCAAGGCAGACTTTATTCTCTCACTGAGAAATATCGTGTTGAGTCCGTTTAGGCGAGAGAACAAGAGCGACCGCGATAGAGGGCGAAGAGTATTAGATAATTTGGCCAGCGAGAGGCCAAAGATGAACGAGACTTTTTGGCGGGAAATCGCACCGATATATGAGGAATTTATCCTTTATTTCACAGAACAAGTGTCTGGAGATGAGACAAGGAAAGAAGTTCGCGCTCAAGCGAAAAAGACTCTCAAGGAATTGGAAAAAGACGCCGTTAGGACTGCTCAAAAAGCATTCGATATGGTCCTTGAACCCTATCTGCTACAGAATCCCAGCCAGGCCTATGAAGTGCGTCGACGCATCCATTCTTATTTGGCAAGCAAGATTGCAGAGGCAAATGAAGGTGATCAGAAGTGACAACTAATAGACCTAAGCAACCATGGACGCCTTTGGTAGCCGAGTTTGCACAGAGAAAGAAGGATAAGGAGTTTCGGGCCAAACGATCGGCACTTCGTGCCGGATCTGGAATCTATACGGAGTTCCGTGCTTACTCGTATGTTCTGCCGTTTCTAGGGGAAAAAGCCTCAGAAGCGCAAAGGACCGCTTTGCTGCGTTGCATGGCAGCGTTGGCTGAGTATCCGGATATTGTTTCCAGCGGTGAAAAAGCTACAGCTTCATCGGTAGGTCAATGGGTGAACCGTGTTGCCTTTGACGGTAAACAAGGGCAGTCAGAACCCGACTCTATGGTGGCGTCTCGAATCAAATACCTGCATACGCAGGATCTGGAAGAAGCAATTTCTTCTTTGCGTCGCATCATGGCATTTGCCGACAGAAAAAACATGGCTATCAAGTTGAATCCCTACCAATTTGTCGAGCTTTTCTGGTATTGGGGAAATGGGTTTACAGACGCGTCGACAAAGCATCGACTTAGCGTTCTGCGCGATTTTTACAGCACCAAGCAAGAAGAAAACACTGATCCACAAATCTCTTCCGAAGGAGAAAAGTAATGTCTCGTCATCTCACTATTCACGTTGTTGCTTCTGTTCCTTACTCCAACCTCAACCGTGACGATTCTGGTACACCGAAGAATGTTCGTCGAGGCGGAGTGACATGTGCACTATTAAGCTCCCAGTCCATTAAAAAGGGAATTCGCACTAAGTACGAGGATGCGTCTTTGGACACCTCGGTGCGTTCAGGTCGTATCGCGGACGACGTGCTTGAAAGGGCGAAAGTACTTGCTCCGGAGGCAGACACTAAAGCGCTAGAAAAAGCAGTAAAGAAGATCATTGGTACTTTGACAAAGGTTGCCGAGGCTAATGAATCTGAAGGTGAATCGGATCGTTCGATTTGGTTAAGTGCCGAGGAACTAGAAGCCGCCGCTGTGAGCGTGGTTGAGCAAGCAGAGAAGAAAGACTTTATCGAGGACGGCCGGACAGGTTCGCTGGCTATCGCTGCCTTTGGCCGCATGTTCGCGGCTGCTCCGCAGAAGGGAACCGAGGCTGCTCTGAGCGTGTCACCTGCGGTAACTACCCACGGCGTGACGATTGCTACGGATTATTTCTCTACGGTCGATGATATTCGTGAACGAAACCGCGATACGGGAGCAACCTATCTTGGCGTGTCACAGTACACCACCGGCGTTTTCTATCGGACAGTGACAATTGATAAAGAACAATTGCGCGAAAGCTGGACTGGTTTGGATCGCGAAGACGCAAAAGAAAACCTTGCTGCGCTAGTAAACGCGATCATTTATGGACTTCCGCGCGGAAAACAACACTCAACGGCGCCTTTTGTCCAACCTGCTCTGATCTTGGCGGAAGAACAATCCTATCGCTGTGCTTATGATTTTGAGTCACCGGTACAAGCGGATACTCGTAAAGGCGGCTACCTCAAGCCGACCTTGGAAGAGCTGAAACGCCAGTATGACTCTGCCAGGGCTTTCGACGCAGATAACTTTGGGGAAACCCAGGTAGTTTCCGGAACCTACCCTGAGGTATCTGAATTCTTTGCTGGTGCTAAGTATGCTGACAAGAATGGTTTTATCGACGAAGTTGTTGCCTGGATTCAGCGTTAACTGGTGATCGTATGACAACTACCTCGGTATATCTACGATTAGCTGGACCATTGCAGTCATGGGCAGGGCCCGCTGTAACGGGAAACTTTGTACGAACGGGGCCGATCCCCACGCATTCTGCATTAGTTGGTCTCATCGCGGGTGCTTGTGGCTATCGACGTGACGAGTGGCCCGATTGGCTTAATCACCTTAGCTTTCGGGTTCGTGTGGATCATCCTGGAAAATTCGTGGAAGATTTCCAAACGGTGTCAGCCCATGAAGAGGAGATGCTGTTCCGTGAGCGTCTGATCTTGGCGACGGGAAAACGACCCAGCGCTAAGACAACGCGTTTAACTCCTGATGGGCGCGGAATGACAAGCATTATCCAGCGGACCTACCTGGCAGAAGCCGAATTTATCGTTGAAGTCGCATCGGATACGCATGGTGAGCTACTACGCGATGCGTTACGCGCGCCGAAGTTCAGCACTTATTTAGGACGTAAGGCTTTCGCGCCGGCATTCCCGTTCTATTTAGGAGCTACTACGGACGTCGATGTGCTTCATCGCATCCCTGCGTGTGATCTTTCTGGCGCTAAACGCGATACCGCGCGTGTTCAGATCCATCACTGCAGCGCTGAGCTGCACACCTCGGCGGAGCATATTAACGTACCTGCGGTGCAAGAGCGCTCGGATTGGTTAGAAAAGACCAAAGCGCTGTTTGCATAAGCTCCTAAGACGTGGCCTCTTACACTTCTGTGAAGAGGCCACGTCTCTGTATGTGCTGACAGGGCGAAATATCGATCATTCCCAGTGGTCGTGTTTGATAATGCGCTCGGGTATAAAAGGAGACTCAGTTTTACTATTCAGATACCACTCCACCATGCGTCGGGCATGTTCGTGGTTGATGCCGCGATGGGTGTGGAAGAGTTTTTTAATGTCTGCGCTGAGGTCGTCTCCCAGAAACGAAGTTTGGCAGGGCAAAGCTGCATCACTGAGAGGGATAGCGGATTCTGTGAGCTGAAAGAAGAGCTCTTCTTTTTTGATCAAAGTCCTATACATTAAGCGGATCGACCGCAATTCTTTATATGTCCACTGCCAGTTACAACTGTTTTCATTGTGATTAGCGTTGGGAGAATCGGTGCGGTGTTTCAGCAGTTCTTTCCAGGTAGTTTCCCACGTGTTGTAGCGATCAAGCCACAGTTGTGCCTGCTCGGAGGTGTAAACGTAACTAAGGGAGTCGGTCAGGTTTTTGATCTCTATCGCAGGCTGTGTGTGAGGTGTGTGTGAAATCTTCTGATCAACGCTTTCTTTGATACTGGATAAGCATCGACGCATCGGTATCCCCGGCCATAGAGATTGAATCGCCTGAGCCGTGGATTCATCTCCACTGATAACCGCAGCACTTGGCCGCGGAAAATAGGTATATACCTGCGCGCAAGTGGTTTTATCGTCTTTGCGTACCCACTGCCATCCCAGTACATGAGTGCTGTTATAGGCCACGACGAGACACCATGACTGAAAAAACGTGCCTTCATTCATTACTAAAATGCACGCTTTGTCTTCCATAGACGGCTGTGGGACAGGAACTTGCCAGCACCACGACATTAAACGGCGTTGGGTTCGTGAAACATCGCTTTTATCACGTGGTTTGCCCCCTAAGATCCACGATATAAACGCTTTCATCTGTCTTTGATGCAGCGTTCCGGACCGCATTGCTGTCGACGACGCTCCGCATCCTGTACATCGGTACCGGGTTTTCCCTGCGGATGTCTTGCCGTTCTTTTTGACAACACTGCCGCATATATCGCAGTGATGTCCGTATGGATGTGAGGCCATAATTTATAATTAGCAGCTTTAAATCTGCTACACATAGCCTAAAAACGGCAATATTGGACACACTTTTTGGCCTTTAAGGCTAAATCTTTGGTCAGTTTGACTCATTTTTACGCGTTTATTGTCTGCGCATAGTGCCTGATTGATAGCACTAACCTTTTGTCGCGCATCCTGGCTTCTGTTATTAGAAGTCAATTCTCTCCCGCTTTCTGTCAATTTACTAAAAATTATATGAGCCATAGTTACAGGCAATAACCATTGATTTTATTTTGGCTTAAGTTTCACAATGGAGGTATGGAGCAAGTTGTTCATACTGGTCAGAGGATATTTTTGAACATCTCTCCGTGAAAAATCTATCCGCAAACGATGGTGCGATGTCCTCTTGGTTGTCACGCACCGAATGTAGAGGGATGAACGATGAAGAAAAAAGTTGTTTTATTCTTATCTATAATTATGGGAATCTTATTTCCTGTAGGAAATGCGGTAGCAACGCCTGTTTCACATGACGCAGCTTCCACAGGAAACCGACCCGTTTATGCGATTGCTCACCGGGTACTTACTACCCAAGGCGTAGACGATGCAGTCGCAATTGGCGCGAATGCACTCGAAATTGACTTCACGGCATGGCGTGGCGGCTGGTGGGCGGACCATGATGGTATCCCCACCAGCGCGGGAGCTACCGCAGAGGCGATTTTTAAACATATCGCCGAAAAGCGGAATCAGGGAGCAAATATCACTTTTACCTGGCTCGATATTAAGAATCCTGACTACTGCACAGACCCTCATAGCGTGTGTTCCATTAACGCGCTGCGCGACTTAGCACGCAAATACCTTGAACCGGCAGGCGTTCGAGTGCTGTATGGGTTCTATAAGACGGTTGGTGGCCCAGGGTGGAAGACAATCACTTCTGACCTGCGCGATAACGAGGCGGTAGCGCTCAGTGGTCCGACGCGCGACGTGCTGAATGATTTTGCAAAAGCGGGAGATAAGATCCTGACCAAGCAAAAAATCGCCGACTATGGGTATTACGACATCAACCAAGGGTTTGGTGATTGCTATGGCGACGGAAACAAGACATGCGATCAACTGCGTAAATCCAGTGAAGCTCGCGACCAGGGAAAACTCGGTAAAACTTTTGGGTGGACAATCACTACGGGTCAGGATGATCGCGTCAATGACCTCCTAGGGAAAGCTCATGTAGACGGAATGATCTTTGGTTTTAAAGTGACCCACTTCTACCGCCATGCAGACACTGAAAACTCTTTCAAAGCCATCAAGACGTGGGTAGATAAGCACTCCGATACCCATCACTTGGCCACTGCCGCAGATAATCCGTGGTGAGTTTAGACACCACCAAGTAGGCATCGCATTCTAGGGTCTCCCGTAGCGTTGGGAGGCCCTAGTCCTGCATCATTGCGACGTTTGGCACTGGCAATTCGGTTGGGATGACGATGAGTTGGTCGTCGATAAGCGTGGTACGAACGGTGATGTTAAAGACCTCGGATATGAGCTCTGCGCTGATCACGTCTTTGGGGGATCCTGTGGCTACGACGCTTCCATTTTTCATAACAATCAGATGGTCGGCGTAGCGGACGGCTTGCTGGAGATCGTGGAGTACCGCGACGACAGTGCGATTGAGCTGGGTTGTCAGGGAACGCGCTAGCTCAAGGAGCTGGTACTGGTGGGCGATGTCTAGGAAGGTGGTGGGTTCGTCGAGAAGCACCGTAGGGGTGTTCTGGGCGAGAACCATGGCAAGCCACACGCGCTGGCGCTGACCGCCAGATAAATCGGTGACGCGCTTGTGTGCGAATTCTTTAACGCTGGCGGCACTGAGCGCGGCATCGACGGCCCGAGTGTCTTCCTTGGTCCACTGATGCAACCAATTGTGGTGGGGGAACCGCCCGCGGCGGACGAGCTCTTCTACGGTGATGTCGGCGGGGGTGATGGTGCTCTGGGGGAGAAGCGCGAGTTGCTTGGCTATCTCCTTGGTGTGCAGGTGGGTGAGGTCGTGCCCGTGGAGATAGATAGAGCCAGTATCTGGGGCAAGAATGCGGGCGCAGCTTTTAAGCAATGTTGATTTTCCGCATCCGTTAGGGCCGATGATTGCCGTGAACTTTCCGGCGGGGATATCGACGCTCAGGTCGGTGCTCACTACGTGTTTATCCCAGCTGAGGGTGACATTTTCTGTGTGAAGCGCGGAGCTAGTGGCTGCGGAAGTGTTGGGTGTATGCATGGGAATCCTTAGGTGCGTCGAGAAGCTGAGGCGATGAGCGTGAGTAGATAAATGCCGCCGATAACCACGGTGACTAGTCCCACGGGAAGCTGAACGGGGGAGAATGCCCGCTGGGCGATGATGTCTGCAACAAGGAGCAGCGTTGCTCCGGTGAGTGCAGAGACTAATAAAGGAGTGCGGGGGCTGGCAGTAATGCGTTGTGCGATATGTGGAGCGGCCAGCGCGATAAAAGAAATAGGCCCGGCGATGGCGGTCGTGATCGCGACGAGGAGGACTCCGACGACCAACAACACGAGCTTGCTGCGGTTGACCGGGAGCCCCAGTGCCGTGGCGGTATCGTCGCCGAGATTGAGGATGTCAATGCGCGATCCTAGGAGTAGAGCAAGTGTCACGATAACGGCCAGCGCTATGACAGCAGGGGTGGCCGCGGACCAACGGATTCCGTTGAGGGTTCCGGCGCCCCAACTGGCGGCGGACATTGCGGTGTTGAGGTCGCCACGGGTGATAAGCCAGCGGTTGAACGCCGAGAGCATTGCAGAAATGCCAAGGCCGACCAGGATGATGCGGAGGCCGTCGATACGCACGCGGACGGAGAACGCCATGACCGCGAGGGCCGTGGCTAAGCCGCCGACGAGAGCGCCGAAAGCGACAGAAGCGAAACCGGTCATGCCTGCCATCATGGTGAGAATGACCCCGGTGTAGGCGCCGGTATTAAAACCAATAATGTCGGGAGAACCCAGCGGATTTCGGGTTAAAGCCTGGAAGAGTGATCCCGCGATGCCTAGAGCGGCGCCGACAAGGAGGGCTGTGACGATTCGCGGGGCTCGCCAAGAAAAGACGATGGTATGAGCAAGGCCAGATTCATTGCCTTGGAAAACAGACCAGACTTTGGCGGTGGTGATGCCCGCGCCAGGCAGAGAAACAGCCACTGCTGCAGAGAGGACCAGCAGCAACACCAGAATGAGCACGGTATAGAGGGAACGGCGGTGGATCATCACATTTCCCCCTTCCTGCTTTGGGCATATGCAATAAGGAACGGCGCACCAATAAAGGACACAACCACTCCCGCGGGAAACTCACCGGGAACGATCAGGCGACCAACAATATCCGCTACAACAAGAACAAGCGGACCGAGAAGAAGGGACGTGGTGAGCACCCGGGGGAGGTCTGGTCCCACGATCCATCGCGCAACGTGGGGAACCATAAGTCCAAGGAAGATAATGACTCCGGCTGCGGCAGTAGCGCTGGCCGCGAGGATCACTACAGCGATAAAGGAAATAAAACGGATGCGTGCGGTGGATGCGCCGATGGATGTAGCCATGGCGTCGCCCAAAGCCAGCGCATTAAGCCCATGAGCGCACGTGAGAGTGAGGACAATACCGCACGCAAGACCAGCGCCAGCGATGCCTAAAGGTGTAAGCGTGCCGACGTCCACGCTTCCCACCATCCAGCTCTTCAACCGGTCAAAGGCCTGGGGATTAACCAGAGAGAGTCCCTCGCCGATTCCGGAAAGAATCGCACTCAGGGCAACACCGGCTAGAACCAACCGGACCGGGTCTGCCGTTGCTGAGCGATGAGTGCCCACCGAGTACACCACCGCCGCGGCGGCACACGCTCCCGCGAGAGCTAGCGCTAAGAACACCCACGAGGAAGACGCACCAAACAGAGCGATGCCTACCACGATGGCAAAAGCGGCACCCGAGTTAATGCCCAATGCTCCGGTGTCTGCCAGCGGATTGCGGGTGAGTGCTTGCGAGAGCGTTCCAGCCAGGCCAAGAGACATGCCGGCGACAATAGCAAGGAGGGTACGGGGAATTCTCCTATCCCACACAATCGTGGAAGACACATTAGTGGGATCCGGGTGGAGGATGGCGTTAATGATCTCGGGGAGAGGGATGAGCCTCGCGCCGACCATGACGCTTACGACGCTTACCGCTACGAGTAATACTGCAAGTAGCGCTGCTACGGCGATTAACGGTCGGCGCGTTCGTTGTGTGTTGCGTGGATGCTTCACAAAGAAACTGCGGTGCGGGTTAGAACTGGATGTGGCGGTCGAAACCATTGTTCTATGTTAACTACAACAATTAGTTTAGGCTAAACTGCTCATTGTGAAAGATACTCAATCTCTGAACCTATGGAGCCGTCGCATCGCTGTGATGTTGGCTCTTCTTGTCTCTATTTCCCTCGTTTTTGCACTGGCAGCCTGCTCATCTGAGGAAAAACAATCCAAGGACAGCGGGCAAGGAAGCTCTGACGTGGCCACCGGTGGCGCACACTTTTCCACGGCTGACGCGGAAACGGCAAAACTTGGTAGCGACGCAGCCCCAGGTGAATTCCCTCGTACTGTTAAGCACGCGCTGGGCGAGACCGAGATCAAGGAACAACCCAAACGCGTGGTCGTTCTAGACACTGGTGAGCTAGATAGCGTTCTTTCCTTGGGAATCACTCCTGTGGGAATGGTGACCACGAAGGGTGCAAACCCCGTCCCAAGCTATCTTGCGGACAAAGTAAAAGACGTGAAGAGCGTGGGCACGATCAATGAGATCAACGTAGAAGAGATCGCTGCTTTGCAGCCTGATCTGATCGTGGGCAGCAAGCTGCGCGCAGAGAAAATCTACTCCCAGCTTTCTGAGGTCGCACCGACCGTCTTCTCCATCCGTCCTGGCTTCCCATGGAAAGAAAACTTCCTCCTCGTCGGCGAGGCTCTAGGCAAAGAAAAAGAAGCAGAAGCAAAGCTGAACGAGTACGCCGCAAAGGTTGAGGGCATCAAGAACTCCGTTCCGGCGGATACTACGGTCTCTCTTGTTCGCTTCATGCCTAAGCGCATCCGCCTCTACGCCAACAAGTCTCTTATCGGCGTGATTCTCAAAGACGCAGGACTTGCTCGTCCAGAGAACCAGAACGTTGACGAGCTGGCTACTGAAATCTCCCCTGAGACCATTGACCAGGCAGAGGGAAGCGTGATCTTCTACAGCAGCTATGGCAAGACCGATGCGACTGGTCAAGACGCCATTGTTAATGGTGCTGCGTGGAAGAATCTCAGTGCAGTAAAGAATGGCCAGGCACACGAGGTCAACGATGACGTATGGTTCCTAGGTCTTGGGCCCACTGGTGCTATGCAGATCGTGGAAGATCTCAAAGAGCTGCTTCCCAAGAAGTAGAGTTTCTGGGTATTAATACCTGATCAATGAGAGCCACAGAGAAAAACTCTGTGGCTCTTCTCTTTTTCACCCATTATTGTGCCGCTGATTCAACGAGGTGTGAAAGAGGGCCGTGAAAAAGAGAAAAGGCATATCGCGTAATCGGTCACGCGATATGCCTAAAGACTAAGCGGGGAGACTAGCGCCAGCCCATAGTCATGAGTAGTCCCACGATAAACAGGCCAAAGCCGATGCCGTAGTTCCATGCGCCAAGAGACATCATGAAGGCAATGTCTTCACCTGCGAGGTAGTTGACAATAAGCCACAGCAGACCGGCCAAGATAAGGCCGAACATGATGGTTTTGTACCACACGGGGGTTCCAGTGGAGTTGATCTTCACCGGGGTGCGGTTGGCAGTAGAGCTCGACGCAAAAGGAGCGGAGCTCTGGGTGATCTTTGACTTTGGCATAATGCACCTTTGTATGTCTGTATATCGTTGATGCGGCCCACAGGCCACGTAATGGAACTAATCTATCAGCTTTGGGTGGACTTACCAGTCCCGCGCGTGGGTATCAGAGATACTAGCGCGGGTTGGTAAGAGCCGAGAGGCTGAATTCATAGAGATGAATTTCTATCGGGGCATCTTTGCGTAGCGGTGTGCCGGCAGTCGGCACCTGGGACGCGATCAAATTCTGATCAGACAAAGACACCGTAGGCACTCGTTCACCTTGCGTGAGCTTAGATGCAGTTCCTGTCCATCCTGCAGCGTTGAGTGCTCTCACAGCATCAGCGACGGTGAGACGAGTGATGTTGGGGACATTAAACATCTGGCCGTTGGACACCTTGACTGTGACCGTTGATCCTTTAGGTATCTCAGTGCCTTCGTCTGAGACACCAACAACGGTACCGGCTGGCTCGGGAGCGTCGACAGTGCGTACATCAGGAACAAATCCCAAGGATGTGAGGTTGCCTTCTGCCTGATCCCACTTCATACCCGTCACTACTGGGACGCGGACGTTTTGCACTCCGGTAGACACAGTGATGACCACTTTTGAGCCTCGGGAAACCTGTGAGCCCGCACTTGGTGTCTGCTCTATGATTTCCCCGTTGGGAACACTATCTGAGCTTTCCTCGCGCACAGTCGAATCCAGCTGAAGGCCGGCTTCTTCAAGAATCTTCGCGGCATCCGCGGTGTTCTTGCGTGCAAGATCAGGGACTTCCGTAACTTCCTTGCCAGAAGAGACGACTACCGTGACAGTGGTGTTCTTTTGCACTGAGGATCCGCTGGTGGGGTTTGTCCTAATGACTTTTCCTCGCGGAACATCTGGGTTTGCCTCTTCGATCACATTGACCTGTAGCCCAAGCTGTTCTAGCTGGCTCACAGCGTCTTGTTGAGAAGACTTTTCCAGCTTAGGAATGTTCACAAGAGATCTATTCTTGCTGCTATTGCTCACAAAATCATAGGCAAAAGCACCACCTACACCAAGAACTAGCACGGCAAGAACCGCGAGAACGGCCTTCATCGCCTTGCTCATGCCGGAGCGCTCTTCTTCCGCAGCATGAGCTGGGCCAGTAAAAGCAGAGTGCTCATATCCGTTGACCTCTGTGAGAGGCGCTGCGGATGCGGAACCCGGCTGATCAAGCTGAGTAACCGGGACGATGGTGGTGGGATTGGGTTCCTGGCTGATTAGACTCGCAGGCGAAACATAGTGGCGAGCAGCTTCTGTTACTGCATGGCGAGCCAAGCGCTCGAGATCCGCACCCATGTCCATAGCCGTTTGATAACGATCACCGGGGTGTTTTGCCATCGCCGTAAGGACGACAGCATCGACGTTTACCGCAGCAGTGGGGGTGAGATCAGAAACAAACTCGCTGGGTTTTGCCGGATCCTCTTGAACATGCTGATATGCGACGGCGAAAGGCGTTTCTCCTTCAAAAGGAGGGCGTCCCGTAAGCGTCTCATAAAGCACGCAGCCCAGTGCGTAGACATCGGAGCGGGCGTCGGCAAGCTTGCCACGGGCTTGCTCCGGGGACAGATACTGGGCGGTGCCGATCACTGCGGAGGTCTGGGTCATGGCGCTGGTGGCGTCGTCAAGCGCACGGGCGATGCCGAAGTCCATGATTTTTACAGTGCCCGTATTGGTGATCATCACGTTCGCGGGTTTAATGTCGCGGTGGATAATCCCAGAGTCATGGCTGAATTGCAGCGCCTGGCATACCGGAAGCAACGTTTGGGCGGCTTCCGTCGGAGAAAGCGGCCCGTCTTCCCTCACGATGTCGCGGAGAGTCCGGCCATGCACGCGTTCCATCACGATATAAGGCGTACTAATACCAGCGCGTTCGGTCTCACCAGTGTCATACACCGCAACGATTGCGGGGTGATTCAACTTGCCGGAGTTTTGGGCTTCTCGACGGAACCGTTCGCGGAAGTTTACATCGCGCGCAAGGTCCGCGCGCAGCATCTTTATCGCGACTTCGCGGCCAAGGAGGGTATCGGTGGCAGAGTACACCTCTGACATTCCACCCGTGCCGATGACCTCACCAAGCTCATAGCGGCCAGCAATCACATCGTTCATGGGGCACCTCCTTGTTCTGGGGCATTAAAACTGTTCAGTAGATCGGTGATGGGGTCGGAACCGTTTCCGCGCGTTGGAGTGGGAGCCGGATTGCGATGAGTAGAAGGAATTTGGGATCCCTCGTTGAGGTCTACAGTCGGCGCCGTCCGAGGGTTATCCGTAGACGGAAGCGGAACAACAGACTCCGAGGCATCAGGAAACTCCGATGGCTCGCTGGTCGGCGTAGGAGTCTCCTGCGGGCGCTGGATTGGCCGTGGTTCTTCCCGAATCGTAGGCGTTTCCGTTACCGTTGCGGTAATCGTCTCAGGGTTAACCGAACTACTGGGTTGGTCGCTTCCGCCCATCACATCACCAAAAAGACCCTGGCTAGCAGCCCATATGCCGGCTCCAAACAATGCTGCGAGGAGAACCCCCACAGCAAGGCCAGTGCCCACCCCGCTGGAACTCTTTTTATTTTCTTCCGGTGGGATCGTGGCTGGGGCCGCATTATAACCAGTGCGCGGTCCCGCTACCTGGCCGGCGGCAACAGTCTGTGGAACCTCCCCGGTCGCTGGGATGACAGTGGTGGGCTGTGCCGTTTGACCTAACGCGTGCGTTGACGCGGTAGGCGTGGGCTCAGGTGCTATCTGCTGAAGCTGTGCTGACTGCGGTTGTGGCGGCCGTTGCCCCATGCGGGTTGCGGATACTGCCAGTGCAAGCTCATTGCCATCGGCATATCGATGCGCTGGGTCTTTACGCAAAGCGATACCGATGAGTTCGCGCGCCGGGGCTGAAACCGTAGTGGGCAGAGCCGGTGGCGCCTGATTGATGTGGGCGATAGCCACTGAGACAGAAGAATCACCAGTGAAAGGACGCGCGCCAGCGAGCATTTCATACCCGACAACACCCAGGGAATATACATCAGAGGCTTCGGTGACGTCTTTGCCTTGGGCTTGTTCAGGCGAGACGTACTGCGCAGTTCCCACCACCATGCCCGTGCGGGTCAGGGGGACAGCCGCCGCGGCCTTAGCTATACCAAAATCGGTGATTTTTACTTGGCCATTCTGAGTAATCAGGAGGTTTCCGGGCTTAATATCCCGGTGAACCATGCCCATCCTATGGATGATGGACAAGCCATGAGCTGCCTGTTCAAGGACATCGAGGGCAAGGTGCTCGTCGAGGCTGCCTTTGCGCGCCAGCATGTCTGCGAGGGATTCACCACGCACATACTCCATGACGATGAAGCACAGCGTCCGGCCAGAGGGGTCGGTGAGTTCGCGGTAATCAAAAGTTTGTACAACGTTTTCTGAGAGGATGTTCTCGCTGGCTAGCGCCTCATTACGGAAGCGGGAGAGGAACTCGTTGTTGTCAGAAAACTCGGGGCGCAGAACTTTGACAGCCACCTCGCGCTGGTTACGGGTGTCGTCGGCAAGCCATACCGTAGACATGCCGCCGGTACCCACGACCCACTGGAGACGATAATCGTCGCCGATGAGGGCCTGGAGCGCGGGATCTGGAGAATTGTAATCTGTGCTCATGTTCGTCCTATCTCTGCGCACCACGCGCTGCTTGAGCCGCTGCGATCACTGCCCGGCCAATCGGGGCAGCCACTGAGCCACCAGTTGCTGCTTGACCAGCCGAACCACCATTTTTTACCACCACGGCCACGGCAACATCGGCGTTAACAGAGGGGCCAAAAGCGATATACCAGGCGTGTGGGTTGGAGTTTCGGGAATCCTCACCGTGTTCGGCAGTACCCGTCTTAGAGGCGATGTCCGCGCCTGTGTATCCCGCTGTATGACGCTCTGAAAGCCTCATGAGTTCGGTGAGCGTTGTGCTTACTTGAGGCGTTATCGCTTGATTGAGCTCGCGGGGTTTGGTCTCAGAAATCGTCTTCAAATCGTGGCCGACGATCTTGGATACCAGGTGTGGCTCCATACGCTTGCCTCCATTGGCCACTGTCGCAGCGACGACTGCATTTTGCAGAACAGACATCGCTACGTCTTTTTGTCCGATCGCGGACTGTCCACGAGCCGCGGCGGAGGAAATATCTCCAATCGTTCCGCGTGCCATACCGATGCCGAGGTCGTAGGAATCTCCGACGCCAAAAGCGTTGGCTGCTTCCTGCAGCTTCTCAGCTCCTGTATCGATGCCCATCTGGACAAAGGCCGTGTTACAGGACAGCTGGAAGGCCGTAGCCAGGGTGACTTCATTGGAACCGGCGCACGTTTGACCAGCGTAGTTCTCCAATGTTGCCGTGGTTCCCGGAAGCGTGATCTGAGACTGGCCAGTGAGTTTGGAGTCTGGGCCATATCCGGCGTTGAGACCCGCAGCGGCCGTGATCACTTTGAACGTGGAGCCAGGTGGCAGGATCTCCTGGGTCGCATGGTTGAGAAGTGGGTTTCCCGGATCAGCATTGAGCGCTGCCCATGTAGATTCTGCAGTCGCGGGATCGACGATTGCCTCAGAGTTGAAACTTGGGGTGGACGCCATGGCTAGGACCTCGCCAGTAGAGGGGCGCAGCGCTACCACGGCACCCTCATAGCCAGCGTTAGCCAACTGACTGTATGCCACCTCTTGAACACTAGGAATCAGCGTGAGCTCTACGTTAGCGCCCTTATGCTCTTTGCCTAGGATATCGTCCCACCACCGCGAGAATCCCAGAGAATCATCCGTTCCGTTGAGGATCCCGTTGTAGCTCGACTCCAAGCCCGCAGCTCCATAGATATCGGATAGATATCCCTGCACAGGGCCGTAGGCGATGGGATTGGTGACGTAACGACGCTGGTAGTAGCCATTTTCATCTTTATAGGACTCGGCTAGTACTTGGCCTCCGGCGGAAATTTGGCCGCGGGCCTGCGACTTTGCCTCTATGAAGGCGCGCCGGTTGTAAGGACTCTGCGCATACTTTTCTTGGCTAAAGCCTTGGATCCTGGTCAGATTCACCAGGAGAACCAGAATAAGAAGAAGAGCGAAGACGCTGGTAAAACGGATTGATCGGTTCATCGTTGAGCCTCCTCGCTAACAACTGACCTACGCCCAGCAGAAGACCCATCCTGAGCAGCAGCTCCCACAGCACCAGACTGTGCGGAGTGCGCCGAATGAGAGATCCGCAGGATCAGCCCAAGGAGGATGTAGTTAGCCATGAGGCTGGAACCGCCTTGGGACATAAACGGTGTGGTCAAACCGGTCATCGGCATCAGAGCTGTGATACCGGCGGTCACCACGAATACCTGAATAGCGATGGTGAGGGAGAGTCCAGAGGCAACGAGTTTTCCGTAAGAATCGCGGGCACGCAATGCCGTGCGGAAACCACGGGTAACAAAGATTGCAAAGAGAACCAGAATGGCTGCCAGCCCTACGAGTCCGATCTCCTCGCCAATAGCGGCAAGGATGAAGTCAGACTCTGCGACTGGGATGAGATTTGGATGGCCTTGTCCAAGACCTGAACCGGCGACCCCGCCGGAGGAAAGCCCGAACAAAGACTGCGAGAGCTGATATCCCGTGCCATTGAAGTTGGCCAGGGGGTCCCTAAAGTTGGTGACGCGGGATTGGATCTTGGAAGAGATCTGGTACAGCGCGGTTCCGCCGATACCCACGAGCATGGCGCCGATCAGGAGCCATGAGACGCGGTTGGTGGCCAGGTAGAGCATGCCCAATACTGTGCTGAACAGCAGGAGCGCTGGGCCAAAGTCATTTTCTCCGGCCATCACCAGGATGGCAAAGAACCATACGGCCAAGATAGGTCCGAGGTCGCGCAGTCGAGGGAACTCGAGACCAAAGAGTCGGTAGCCCGCCACGTTGAACAGTGCTCGTTTGTTCACTAATAGTTGTGCGAAGAAGAGCAGCAGCAGAATCTTGGAAAACTCGCCAGGTTGGACGGAGAAAGGCCCGATAGAGATCCAGATATTCGCGTCGGCGTTCATCTTGGTGGGCCATACGAGTGGCAGTGCAAGAAGCACAAGTCCAAGAAGCCCCAGGATGTAGGAGTAACGGGAGAGTATTCGATGATCGCGGATCACGACGAGCACCACGATCATCAAAATGATGGCCACGAGTGTCCATATAACCTGCCGGCTAGCCAACGATTTTCCGCTGGCTAGGTCGAGCCTGTAAACGGTGACGAGCCCGAGTCCATTAAGCACACTGGCCACGGGGAGCATGAGCTGGTCTGCATGGGGAGCCGTGAAACAAATGGCGAGGTGCGCAATGGTGAAGACCCCGATGAATCCACCGATCACCCACAACGTTTCCGTGGTTACTTTGAGGCCTTGCGCCATGTTCAGATTGATCAGGGTGACCCCGATCAAGACGGTGGCCAGGACAAGCAGCCCGAACTCGATGCGTCGTGAGGCAAGACGTTGAGCAAAAGACATCTACTTCACCTCTCTACAGGTCACTCCGGGAGTGGAGAGATCACCCGGCTCTGGCATTGTGCTTGGCACTGCCCCCTGTTGCTCCTGGGGAGCGGCAGGATTGGCCTCCGCATTCGGCGGTGTGCCATCAATGACCTGGTCTTCGGGTTTTTTCTCCTCCGGTTTAACTACTGCCTCGCGGGTGATGCACACAGGCAACAGCTGTTTTGCTAGCTGCTGCACCTGTTGTTGCACATCGTTGTAGTTGCCCTCCGGCAGGCTAGCGACAGAACTGCGCGCGGACTCGGTGAGATCTTTGAGCCGGAAGCGCTGGCAGGCGTCATGAGAATCTGCGGGGATGAGGGTGAGATCTCCGCTGGAATTGAGACAGGCGTATTGGTAGGTGGAATGTAATGGTTTGCCAAAGAGATCAAGATTGACGCCTCGTTCAATCACGATGGCGTTTTCTAGACCCTCTTCATTAGCCGTGGTCACGTAATAGTTGTTATCTATCGTGGTCTTTGCCCACCAGCCACCGGCTATAACTGCGCCAATCACAAGAAGTGCGATGATAGCTGCCCAAAATTTACCGCGCCCGCTTTTCTTTTCGCCATTGGTGGGCGCCTCGTTAGGGGCTGCGGCATCGGTCTGATGCGCGGTAGGCGCGTGTGCATCGCGCGCCGGGATGGTTTGAGGTTGGCGTGCCGCGATTGCCATGGCAGCCCGCCCCGCGGACGTATCCGGCCGGGGGTCTTCTGGCTGTTCTCCATTCAAAGCCCCTGCCGTCATAGGAACTACGGGAAGGTCTTGGTCGTCGCCGGGACCTTCCACAATGTCTGCAACCACCACGGTGACGTTATCCGGGCCGCCGGAACGCAGCGCTAGGTCCACGAGCTTGCGTGCGACTTCAGCGGGTGTTCCCTGGGTAATGGCGGTTTCTATGGTCGAGTGAGTGACAGGATCGGAGAGGCCGTCGGAGCACAGCAAGAGGCGGTCGCCGGCGCGCGCCTCCAGCATGGTGAGCGTGGGCTCGACGGGACGTCCCGTGTAGGCCTTGAGGATCATGGAACGCTGTGGGTGCGTGGAGACGTCCTCGGGGGAGAGTTCGCCTTTGTCCACGAGAGACTGCACATACGTGTCATCCACAGTGATTTGCTCGAGTTTTCCGTCACGATAGCGGTAGCCGCGCGAGTCGCCGACGTGGCACATGGCCAGGTCGGTGCCGTTGAACATGATCGCGGTGAGCGTGGTGCCCATGCCGTTGGTGGCCGGTTCATCCCGCACACCTTGTGCGATTGCCCGGTTAGCGTCGTCGGCGCCCGATGCAAGCAGCGCGAGCATATCGTTGTCGTCGGGGCTGGCGTCGAGTGGCATGAGGTGCTTGATCATCAGCTGCGATGCCACCTCGCCGGCTGCGTGGCCGCCCATGCCGTCGGCAAGCGCAATGAGGTGAGGACCCGCATACGCCGAGTCCTCGTTGTTACCTCGTACGAGGCCTCGGTCGGAGGCCACCGCATAATTAAGTCTGAGCATTAAGCAACCAACCTCACCGTTGTACGCCCGATTTTAATGTCACTACCAGTGCTAATCTTCTCCGGTTGGTCAATGCGATAACCGCCTACAAATGTGCCGTTGCGGGAATCCAAGTCCTCCGCAAACCACTCGTTGCCGCGCTTGATCAAGCGGGCATGGCGTGCCGACGCATAATCGTCGCCCACAACAAACGTGCACTCCTTGGCCCGGCCCAACGTAATTTCATCCAGCGAACCCAAATCCAGGCGCGAGCCCATCAGCGGTCCCTCAACGATCACGATCTGACGCGGCGTGCCACCTCGCTTTGTAGGCTTGCCGACGCTCACCGCGCCAGGAATAGCGGGCGCAGCTACGGGGGCACCACTCGACTGCGAGGCCACCTTGGCGTCTTTACGTTGGATCCACAGCGCAAGCAGGATCAGCAGCCATAAGAGCACCAGTAGAGCGATGCGCAAGCTGAAAACAATAACGGATTCCACGAGGAGCTCCTTATAAAACTAGCTTTTGTCCTGTGAGCAATGCGCCGGCCGCCGGAAACGACCGGAGTGGGGGAGGTTAATAGTACGTGGGATGAACAATACGGACTTCAATGTGGGAATGTCCTACGGTGATCACGTCGCCGTCTTCCAACAACCAATTGTCGATGGGAGTGTCGTTGACAGTCGTGCCGTTTGTGGACTGTAGATCCGTAAGGATGGCATCGTGCCCATTCCACGTAATCTCTGCGTGCTGTCGGGAGACACCGGTATCAGGAAGACGGAAATCAGCGTCGTTGCTACGGCCAATAATGTTGGACCCCTCATGGACTAAGTAGGTCCGAGAAGAACCATCCTGCAACAACAAGCTCACCGTTGGAGTAGCCGGTGCTGCCGGAGGAACTGGAACCTCCGTATGGATAGCCTCGGGGGCCTGCGCCGTAAGGTACTCGGTGCGGGGCTCCTGGGGGAACTGCGGCGACTGATAGTGCTGCACGACGTCCTCGCTTTCATCGTCCGGGAAAGAATAGGAATCCCACTGTGATTCCTCGGAGTCCGTATTATCTGCTTCCTCTATATCGTCTGCATCAACGGAATCGGGCGCGGCATAAGAATCAACTCCTTGGAAGCCGCTATAACCCGTGGGAGTTGGGTCAACACTTGAAAAGGCACGTAATTGGCCTGTCCGTAAACCTGACTCAACGGCAATGGTTACCACAACAGGGCCCACGCACGTCCAGCCTTTATTACGGGTGTAACGGCTCATCTGATCTGCGAAATCATCAGCCAGCGAAGGATAACGCTGCGAAAGATTGGCCAGATCTTTGGGGCTTACACCAATGTGAAAAACATTGGGCGCCTCGACGTCACCCTCATACGTACGGACTAGATTGTCCTCGGCCTCCTGTTTGAGCAGCTCCTCGATCTCCGCAGGAACCACCTTGCCGCCAAAGACGAAGGCGAAGCCATTGTCCAAGCCACGCTGCATAGCGCTATCCAGCCTGGCCACCTTGTCCATCAAAGACATTGAGTCATCGCCTCCTTAAAAATGCATAGTCCTTACGTACTTACTCGCTACCCGTGATTTCACCATCCACATTGCCTTAGCTCCAGGACTAGAGCCTGGGGCGCAGTTGCCGTACTGACGACAGAAGAGATGACTTCTGAGCGTAGCCTTGGCATTTGCATGTGAAAAGCTGAGATCACGTGCCCACGGGCACACGATGCAACCAAGTATAGGGGGCAAAGGGGTGCTTACCCTAGCCGTGTGCCAAGGAAATGCCCATGTGTGACATACAAAATGCACTAAAGACGTGCTTGTTTGCTACTGACGGGTAATTTTGTGATACGTTTGACCGGTCGCAATTATTGCTTCACCACCTGCCCAGGTGGCGGAATTGGCAGACGCGCTGGCTTCAGGTGCCAGTGTTCGCAAGGACGTGGGGGTTCAAGTCCCCCCCTGGGCACAAAGAGCGGTTTTGAACCGCTGAGACCGGAGGTCGCACACTCTTGTGGGGTGTGGGGGCTCCGGTTTTTGGTTTTGAGTGGGGGGGGGCTTGGTTGGATTGAGTGCGGGGCTAAGAGTTGAGGGTGTGAGTCTTTGTGGCGGGATAATCTGCTTTTATGGCGAACAATTTACCGAACTCCGAAAATCTTGATCTCCGGGATTACCTGTTTGTGGATCGTCAACGAGTTGGAAGCTTGTTGGCGCAATTTGCAGAGGGACTTCCATGTGAGCGTACTTCTGGTTCAAGCCGTGCCCGCCGTGTCCAAACGGGGTTAGACAAGTTCTTTTCTTATGAGCGGGAAGCATCTCGCTTGGATTCACAGACGCTAGCTTTGGCAGATCTGCATGTGTCCCAACTTGAGGAAAACGCAGAGGCGCTAGGCATGCTGGCCGATGTTTCTGATTTAGCAGCGGGGAAGCGAAAGAATTGGCTGCGGGGCAAAGTGCGGTCACGAATTGAGCCTGGAATGTTGCTACGTGTAACTGCACCCACTCAACTCAGTGATGTTTCTACAATCATCGAATCTTTTCGGTCGTTGCTGACGGCATTTGAGGAGACAGGCAGGACTGACGCAAACATGCTGCTAGAAGGTGTGCACCAGATTGAAGCCCTCTATGGAAAGTCGATTTCCGTGTCTATCCGTACCGCAGGTGAAGATAATTACGAGGTGGGTTTTGTCGGAGAGATCCCACATGATCATGAGTTTGGTCCGATGAAGAAGGAACTGCTTCTTTCGCAGGTTGGCCCTGCCACAACCCTTTTGACAACGTTAATGCAGGTAGCAGCGGTTCCGTCTGAACGAGAGCCCAACATGAGTATTCAGGGTTTATTCCGGACGTTAACTCCAAACCTGGAGAAGATGGCTAAGAATGAGACTCTGGATCGACGGATCTTGGATGAATTCATGACTGCTTTGGGTGGGATACTTGCAGAGACTGGTTTCGTGGCAGCGCCGAAGTGGCCAGCAATCAGTGTTATTCCTCTGGCGATTTATAGGAATGTAAGCCCTGTTAAGGAGCTACTCGAAGAGATCGACGTCGATTAGATCAAGAGTGACGCTCCTCGTTGTTGTGCCTGGCTAATTCGTTTTCAAGGTAGTCGTTACGAATTCGTAGGGTCCTTGCGTACTTTTGGGGTTTCCGACAGTTTCCAGTCTTTACGCGCCATCAAACCGGTCACGGTCGCAGCGATACCGCCGGCAATTAAGAGGAATCATTGGATTGCCTTTTGTAAATGCGTTGGTGTCATTTTAATGTAACGGCACCTGTAGCAAAGTTCATGTTCGTATGACTTGGCACTGAAGCGTCCTGGGCTTTATTCCGCTTCCGCGGCACCCAATGTGCGGGCTGGGTTGGTGTAGATGCGCTGAACCGAAGCTTGGAACTGGTGCTGCTGTGGCTGGAGCGGTAGCGGGTGTTCACGGCGGTGGATAATGAGTATCCCGCTGTCGATCCCCGACCGATTGATCGCGCGACCGATGGTGAGTTCCTCGATCGTGGCCGCCGGTGCAGCCTCCGCAGCAGCCATATCACCCTTCTGAGTCCTAGTTCCGCCACCTTTTGGAGAAGCGCTGGGAACCTGGTGGGCCAACAATTCGACCAATGTTACGATCTGGGCCACTGCAGCAGTTGCACAAAATAAGTGTCTCGCACTGAAAGTTGGAGCTACGGGGCAAGTGACCCTGCCTTCACCGGGAATCAGCTCCGAGCACTACACGGACGGCTGTGCCTAAAAAGTCTACTGGAGATGAGTACTAAAATGTTGACTAACAGGGAAAAAGGGCTGAACTTAGCTTGGCTGATTCTCATTACACTGCCTTCAGTGGGACTTTGTTACTCCTGCGTTCTTCATTCCCACTCCGTTATGCAGACATCTCTAGGAATACTCTCTGCCGTGTTGATTTTCGGAGCCTTACTCCTCTTCGTTCCAAGATTTAACACAGTTCTCCCAGAAAGACTCATGAAGAGATCTTTCCCCTTCTTCCTAGTCAGTTACCTTCCCAGTGCAGTTGGAAATTGGCAACTTCCAACAACGCTTTCTACGCTTATCTGGCCAGTTATTCTCTTCCTTTTCTTTGCTTGTAGTGGTCGCCTGCATAAATGGGCACGTCAGGACAACCGGTGAAAGCTGATTCGCGGCCCTGTTACCTTGCGACTATCCCCGATGATGGGGATAGTCGCTGGCCCCGGTATGGCTTATCTGCCTGTAGTTTCCATGATCCAGGGGGTGTTACCACCGGGAGCCAGGACGTTCGATGACAACTGATAGGGACGCGGCCGGAAATTGTTTCCAGGTCTCTTTGTAGGCGTGGGTGCTCGCAACGAATGTCATGACACCAGCAACTAGAACACACATACTCAAACGTTTCTAGGAGCCCCACCATGTCGCAGGATTTCTCCATCGACATCTTCCTCGGGCTGGATGTTGGCAAGTCCAAACGCCATGCTTGTTCACTTGAGAAGAGAAGGAAACAAACTCTTCGACAAACCACTGCCGCAGTTGGAATCAGATCTAGCCAAGCTGTTTGAGGACCTCAAACAATACGGACACGTAATGGCCGCCGATCTCTACCTGGGACGTGCGAAAACAGACAGACAAGATGCGTTTATCATCGCTGATACAGCACGGCTCTTATGAAGTTGCATCTGCGGGTGATGTAGCGGGATGAAGGCTGGGTCGGTAGCTACTGAAGCTCCAAGCTCACTGCATTGGTTATATCTCCACTTTCGAGGCCAGGGGAGTGCATGTCGAGAGTAGTTTGTAACCCGACAAGAGGCTCGAAATCGTCGGAGAGGTCGCAGCGACGTACCCTCGCTGAAAACAGGGGTCGGAGTTCTGTGGTTTTCCGGGGAAAGTCTAGTGTCCCGGAGTCCCTATCTGATTGTCGTTTTTGAGAACGCTAGCCTGCACACATCTGATAAAACTGCAGGTCGTAATGTTTAGTGTTCTCAGACAATGCTAAGACGCATTAGCTGATTTGTAGCGTTGTCACATAGATTATGCATGCGAGTTTTCAGGGTGCATCACATCAGTGAGATCGCGTAGAAAACTCCCCACAAGACAACCGCGAATCGCTATCCCGCTCTGGTTCACACGCTTAGCGCAATGATCGTCACCAGGGCATTGTTGGCTGCGTGGACGATAAACGGTGCCCACATCGTAGAAAACCACAGTCTGGCGAGCACCAGCGAGATCCCTAAGAAGAGTACGTACACCATTATCGCGGGTGAGATGTGGATCAGAGTGAATGCCAGCACCACGAGAAGGGACGCAAGTTGTATCGGAATTTTAGTGGCTAGCCAGTCGAGGAGGATGCGTCGGAAGATCACTTCTTCAAAGAAAGGGACAATGAGAACGGTTCCTGCGAGTAAGACGATGGCTGCAATGAGGCCAAGGTGGAACCCTGTTGCGGTGCCGCCAGCTTCTTTGGGCGATAGTCCTAGTAACGTTCCGATGATCGCTGCGTTGACGCCGCCGATCATGACGGTCAAAGGGAACCACCATATAAGGTGCCAGAGCGATCTGGCTGGAGGTATAAATCCGAGTTCTCGTCGTCCCCAGTTGCATCGTCGAATGAAGCCCAGGTAGAAGATCGCAATCCCTAGCAACAATGCCCCGAGCATGCCGCCGACAATAAAGTCAGCTACCGGCGCCTGGATGCGCTTAGCTGCAAAACCGGCGGAAAATCCTCCGGCTGCAGCACCTGCCACGATGCCGATCAACAGGGCTATTGCCCATAACGCATGCACTGCGTGGGGAGCTGGCGAGATCCCTGCGTATCGGGCGTGGGCTTGGCTCATGTGAGTTTCCCTTCCATTCATAAGGCTTTACGCTGTTACGGGCAGGTCGCCGGGGCGTCCCCATTCGCTCCATGAGCCGTCGTATACTGCGAGGTCCTCGTATCCGGCGAGCGTGGCGGCGAGGGTGATGACGCAAGCGGTGACGCCTGATCCGCAGGACGCGATGATTCTTTGTTTGTTGCCCAAGGCTTCGGAGAAGATCTCGCGAAGCTGCTGTGGAGGAAGCATCAGGTTGTTGTTTTGGACAGTCGTAAAAGGGATATTGATGGCGCCGGGCATGTGTCCGGGGCGGAGCCCTTTGCGGGGTTCAGGTGCAAGCCCGAGGAATCGTTCGTGGGAGCGTGCGTCGATGACGGCGGTGGGGGCGTCGTCAAGCAAGGAAAGCACGTGTTGTGCCGTGACAAAGTAGTCGGGCTGAAAGCGCGTGGTCACTGTTCCGGGTTCGGCCGGGGCACTGGGGTGCGCCTCTGTGGGGAATCCGTGCGTTTGCCAGGCGGGGAGTCCGCCGTCGAGTACTGCGACATTGGGCAGCCCCATGGACTTCAGCATCCACCAGCCTCGGGGTGCGGAATAGATGCCTTGGTTGTCGTAGATGATGACGATGGAATCATCGTTGATCCCCAGCGCCCGCAGCTGCCGTTCGCACTCCGCTTCTGAGATCATGGTGTGCGGAACATCGCTGGTGAGGTCGGAAAATGCGCCGTCGATATCCATAATCTTTGCCCCGGGTATGTACTCGGAGTGGGAGGCGGGAGTAGGGGCGAGGCTGATGCTGGCATCAAGGATCACTACATCTGTGCGTCCTAGGTGCTGGTTGAGCCATTCTGCGGTGACAAGGGGGTACATGTGTTCTCCTGCCGAGGGGGTGCCGTTCGCTTGCATGACACTGACTAAGATACGCCCCGCTAGGCTTGCCCACGCTTGTCGACGCCGCCCGCCTCAAGCAAACGACTGCGGTGTGGGGAGCCTGAATCGGTGCCAGCAGAAACCCAGAAGCGGCATCACGGTGTACACCACAGGGACGAGCGTTAGCGCCATTATCAGGGGATTAGCCCAGGAGGGTAGCTGCACGTGCGTGATGAGGAAAACAGCGGCAATAAAGACTGCCAGGGTTAGTGCGCTGTAGCGGGAGAAAATCTTTATTTGACGGGTGAGTTCCTCACGCTTGGATTCGAGGCTGGTGTGGGCCGGGGTGGTGCCAGGTGGCGCTTTGAAAATATGAATGTCACTTGCGCTGAGGACGTGCGTCCAGCCGGCTGCGGTGAAAATATCGTAGAAATCTTTGTGGGGATTGCGCTCGTAGACGAGGTCAAAAGTGGCCTGCTCGGGTTCTCCGTTAGTAAAGGTCCATCCGTGTCCAGCAAGCCCAACTCCGGCGAGGTGCTTTCCTTTGGCCGCCATGCGGGAGAACATTTCTAGATCCTTGTTGGGGGAGAAGGCGAGTCCGCTTCCTAGTCGGGTGGTGTTCATGATGTCTCCAAGATTGAGTCGGCCATAGCGATGAGTTGGCGGCGGCGTTCGAGATTGGCGGTGAGAACCTCGTGTCCGTGGGGGGTGATGTGGTAGATGCGGCGGTTCTCGTCGGTGTCTACTTCAGTGATAAGGCTGGCTGCGGTGAGTTTTTTCAGTGTGGTGTACAGGGAAGCGGGGCCGATGTCGATGTGGCCGTGGCTTGCGTCGTGAAGAAACTGCATTACCGCGTAGCCGTGGCGGGGCTTTGTGAGGGCTAAGAGGATGTGAACGGCGGCGTCGCTGAGGTTGCCGCTATCAAACCCGGAGCTGCGGGCCACGATGCTCTCCTTTCGTTATGTTTCACTGTGTTGAATGTATCGTTAAATAATATATATCATTAAATGATATCGCTGTCTATGGAAAAGCTCCCCCGAGAAGTTCGAGGGAGCTGACGTGCCCCCGGAAAATTGTCGTTTTTGAGAACGGTAGAAAACGCGTCCTGGGGGTTTAGAGATCCGATAGGCGCTAGCGTTCTCAAAAACGACACAGTAGGGGGGCTATTGTGCGTGATGGCCTATTTAAACGCGCCGGGGTAGAGCTGGCCGGCGATGTGCTTCACAGCTTTAACGTTTCCTTGTGTTCCGGGGAACATATCGGACGTGGACACTGAGATGATGCGGTTGTCGCGGACTGCCGGCATGTCCGGGAACGTCTTGGCCAGGTAGTCGCGCGTGGATTTTTCATGGTCTGCGTCATAAGCCGCAAAGACGATGGCCTCGGGGTTCTCGGCCGCAAGTGCCTCGGGGGTTAACGTTGAGGCAAAGAAATCGGAGAAGTTCTTCTGGTCTGGAGTGAAGACGTTGTCTGCTCCGGCGCGCTTGAGGATGTCATATTCAATGCCAGCGCCGATGGCTTGGAGAGTGTTGCCTTCCATGTAGATCTGCGCGACGCGTAGTTTCTTTTGGCCTTTCAGCGCCTTTTCTACGCCTTCGAGCTCGGCTTTGTCTTTATCAATCATCTTCTGAGCCTCTTCTTGCACCCCAAAGATGGTTCCCAGGTTGGTGAGGTCAGTGAAGAGGTCAGAAACCTCGCCTGTCATGCGTCGGTCCTCGCAGCCACCAGTGGCAACATAGGCGGCGGCGCCAGCTTCTTTGAGCTGCTCTATGCTGGCAAACCCCTGTTTGGCTGAGAATTCATAGGTGGTGGGCGAGTAAACAAAGTCCGGTGTAACCGCAAGGAGTTCCTCGCGGCTCGGGGGCATTACACCGCCAATGGTGGGGATGCTTTTTGCCTTATCCACGACATCATCAGGCAAGGCCTGCGCTTTCGCCTGAGCTTGTCCAACGATCTTTTCCGTCAGTCCTAGGCGGATCAGCAGCTCTGTCTGTGCTGGATGCATACCCACGAGGGTCTCGGGGGCTTTATCAAAGCTCAGTTCCCGACCGCAGTTGGATATGGTCACGGCCTTGGCCGCTGAGCTGGTGGACGTTTCTGGCGCTGTTACGGAAGAGCCACACGCTGTGAGCAGCAGCGCTGTGGAAGTTACAACGATGAGGGAGCGAGAGATACGCATTAAATATCCTTAAAGGCTGGAGGAAAGGGGAGTAAACGCGAGAACGGGATCTACTGGCCCTGGGAGTAGGTGGGCGTTGATGGCAAAGGTCTCGCGGATGAGTTCTGGTGTGAGAACGTGTGAAGGGGTGCCCATAGCCACCACTGATCCCTGTTTGAGAAGGAGCACTTGGTCGCAATAGTGCATTGCAAGATTCAGGTCGTGCAGTGCTGCGATGACTGTGCCACCGCGAGAAGCCACGGTGGACATGAGCTCATGTTGGTGGCTGATGTCGAGGTGGTTGCTGGGTTCGTCGAGAAGCAAAGCCGGGGTGCGCTGGGCAAGCGCGCGGGCGAGGAGCACCCGTTGTCGCTGGCCGCCGGACAGCGTAGAGACCATGCGGTCCGCGAGCTTTGCGACGTCGGTGGCGTGCATCGCCTCCTCCACGATGTGGACGTCCTCACCGGTATCTCGGCCCAGAATCGAATGATGCGGGGCGCGCCCCAACATCACTGTCTCCTCAACGGTTAAATCGAAATCGGTGGGAGAATCCTGCAACATGACCGCCACGCGCCGGGCAACCTCGCGATGAGAAAGCGCGCGAACATCCTCACCTCCTAGTCGTACGGTTCCTGACGCGGGATTAAGGCCGCGGTACACGGTGCGAAGAAGTGTGGACTTGCCTGAACCGTTTGGCCCCACCAGCCCGAGGATCTGGCCAGATTCCACTGAAGCGCTGACTTGATCAACGACAGTCCGGCCGGATAATTCCACGCTCACGTAATCAAATTCGATGTTCATTGGCCATACCCCGCCTTCTCTGCGCCGCCTTGTCGCATAAGCCACAGGAAGAAGGGTGCACCCACAAAAGCGGTGAGGATGCCCAGCGGAACCTCCGTGGGGTGCGCGATTGTGCGAGCTAGTAGATCTGCTGCCATAAGAAATGCCATGCCGCCCAGTACCGTTACCGGAATCATTCGGCGGTGATCCGCGCCCACCGCGATGCGCGCGATATGAGGGACAACAAGGCCCACAAATCCGATGCCACCGGCAACAGCCACCACCGTCCCCGTGAGGACCGATGCTATGACCAAAAGAAGTGCGCGAAGTTTCATCGCATTCACTCCTAAGGACATGGCGGATTCGTCGCCGGTCATAAGTACATTGAGATGCCTTGCCAGCACGTAGGTCACCACGAGTGAAACAAGAAGCGCGACCAACGGTGCCACCACGCTGCTTAACGACGCCGCCGACACCGATCCCAACAGGAAGAACATCACGCTCACCACATTCTGCGCGCTGGTGGAAATGGTGAGATAGCTTGTTATGGCACTCAATAGTGTGCCTAAAGCGACGCCCGCCAGAATCATGCGCGTGGGAGAAAGTGAGCCATCTTTCCTTGCCAGGAGCGAGACTGCGATGCATGCGCATAGCGCACCCAGGAAGGCGGCGATGTGTAAGGGGAGGCCGCCAAGAGCTGCTGAACCAAAAACGATCACCAGCACGGCCCCCACGCTTGCGCCGGAGGAGACACCGAGGATATAGGGCTCTGCAAGGGGATTACGCACGGTAACCTGCATCAATGCTCCCGCTAGAGCTAGGCCGGCACCCGCAACCCCTGCCAGCAAGGTGCGAGGCAAACGGAATTGCCACACCGCCTGATCTTGCAGGGTGCTAAGGCTGCCATCGCTCATCCACGGCATGTTGGGAACGAGGTGTCCTGTCACTATTTGTGCAGCCTCTAAAAAGCTGACATCAACGGTCCCGGTTGCTCCGGAAAGGATGAGGAGAATGAGGATTGCACACGTTAGTGCAGCGCAGAGGGCTCGTGTTTTAGCTGCTTGACGTTGGCGGGTGGTTCGTTGATTGCTGGTACCCGCCGGTCTGTTGTTGAGGTGTTTCATCGTGTTTTGGTGGGGCACCTGGACAATATTAAACAGAAATGAATGTCATTTCTAATACTTTTTGGTGTGCCGTGCTGATGATCGTGCTGGTGATTGTGGGGTTAGCCTCCCAGAATGACAAGTCGGGCGACGGTGAAATAGATGACAAGCCCCGTGCCGTCGACGATTGTGGAAATCATGGGGCCGGATACCACTGCGGGGTCTGCGCCAAGCTTTTTAAGTATGAGCGGAAGAATGGATGCGATCAGCGATGACCACAAGCAAATGCACACCAAAGCAATGGCAACCGTGAAGATGACCGGTTGGATTACGCCTAGGCTCCAAGCGCGAAGCGCCCCTAATGCGCCCATGGCTAGTCCCAGCAGCAGGCCTGTTCCCAATTCTTTAGTCAGCACTCGGCCGATGTCGTGGAGTCGCACATTCTCGGTACTCATTGCCCGAATGAGAGTGGTGGTGATTTGGGTACCGATGTTCCCGCCGGTGCCAATCAGTAAGGGAATGAAAAACGCCAGAGCGACCACTGCTTCTAACTCATCGTGGAAATAGCGCAGGACGGTTCCCGTATACATCTCGGCCAAGAACAATAGCGCCAGCCAGACTATCCGGACCCGCCAAAGCTCTTTTACTGAAGCCTGCCGGTAGGAGACGTCGAGAGGCGAAGCGCCGCCTTGAAGAGCGTTGTCCTCCCGCAATTCCGACTCGCGAATGCGCGTGATGGAGTGTCGGGTGATCACCCCAAGGACATGGTCGGCATCTAGAACGGGGACTGAGCCAGTGGGAGAGCGCCGGGCCACTTTTACCGCCTGTTCCTGGTCGCTGAGCGGACCGGTTGACCAGGTCCTTAGCGTGGCGGCATCGATCATGACGTCCTCAATAGGCGTCTCGTCCGGAGATGTGATGAGCGCTGCCGGGGCAAGCCATCCCACCACGTGCATGTCGGAATCCACGATAAAGATGCCTTCATTTAAAGCTGCAGGGGCTTGTCGACATGCCTCCGCAGCTGCCCCCACATCTGAGTGCACGGGAACGTGGATTGCTTCCGGGCGCATCCAGGCACCCGCACATTCTGTGGGCCAGGCAAGTATTTGCGAGAGCACCGCCGATGTGGACACAGGCAAGGCTGATAGGAGGTCGTCGACAAGCTCGTCGGAACTAATGCCTAGCTGCCGTAGCGTTTGTGCGGCGACATCGGTATCGAGCGTAACGACGAGCTCCGCGCACTCCCGTGGCGGTAAAGCTTGCAGGATGCGGGCGGCTGCCTCGGGGCCAAGGGTTGTGAGTAAAACTCTGGCATTCTCTGGGGTTAGTGCTGTGGCCAGCAAGTATAGGTCATCTGTGGAAAGTTCTGCGATAAGCGTGGTTACCGTGCTGTGCGGCATGGCCGCAAACCACTGGGCGGCAGCTTCCGGTGTGTGGGAACGCAGAATGTCCACCATTGAGGCATCTGCTGGTGGTGTAGTTGGTGAAAGATTGACCTGATGCATCGTGATCTCCCTTGTGTGGGTAGAGCAGATTCATCGATGGCGTAAAGCGCGGGTTTATTCCTGCGTGCAAGGCGAATCGATGGACGCATGGGATTGTCCAGGTGTCGTCTGTTGCGCAGGAAGATGACTCGCACTGGTGTCCATCGATGTCACCTCCTCGGATAGCTGATGGCTTAGATTAAGATCTTTAAAGACCTTTTAATAAAAATAAATATTTCTCAGCCTGTCAATGTTCGATGCATTACATTCAGCAGGTTGCTGGGGGTCGTGCTACCAAGGCAATGCCTTGCTGCCTTGGTGTCTCGTGTGGTTGGCCCTCGCACTAAGAAAGGTACGACGGCTGAGGGGATGACCAGCCGGATCTGCGACTATGCCCCGCACTGACATGCCCCTGCACCGCGTATATTTTTACGCCAATTCCACCACTGCTCCCGAGGAAGGCCCTAAGTGCACGGTATTCCCCTCCACTCGGGCGTTGCCGGAGCTCACGATGATGGTCGCCGGGGATTCCAGAGTGATGCTATCTGCGGTGTCGCCAGCATTAAGTGCTACTGCACAGCGGTTTCCACCTGAGGATTCTCTGCGATATGCGAGGATTCGGGAGTTATCGTGTGCCCACAGGAAAGAGAAGTCGCTGTCTGCGTGCAGCTCGGGGTGTTCCGATCGCAGCCCGATGAGCTTTTGCACGAAGGGGCGTAACGCCGCGGGGTCCAACATTTGCGAGGCTGCATCCGGAGCATCAGCGGCTGTGTCTTGTGGAAGATACAGCTCCTCTGTCGGTGCGCTGGAGAAACCGCAGTTTTTCTTTGTCGCATCCCACTGCATTGGTGTGCGGGTACCAGTACGTTGGTATCCGCCCTCTTTGGTCGGAATGTCGAGGTAGCGCATGCCAATTTCATCGCCGTAGTAGATGAAGGGGACGCCGGGCATGGTCAGCAGAAATATGAAGAAAAGACGACGCTCGGCATCGTTGAGTCGAGGCGCAAGACGTGGGGTGTCATGATTACAAGAGATCAGGCTGAAGTATCCGAGATCGCGGATCTGCTCATATTGTGGCCAGTATTGGTCGATGAATTCCTGCGGCGAGGTTCCGGATGACTGCTTGAAAAAGCTGAGGTCTTCGCTGCGCCCTAGCGGATCGTCTGTGTTGCGAGCCAAGACGTTGTAGCCGTTGTTGCGCCAATCTAGGTAAAAGTCCATGTCAAAGCCGGCCTTAAGCGCCTGAATAGGTTTACCCCATTCTGAAACAAATGCCGCCTCTGGGTAGTCATTGCGGAATCTCGCAAAGATTTTCTGCCACACCTTGATGGTTTCTTGTTTATCTTCACCATCAAATTTGACCAAGGAATCGGCCATGTCTACTCGGAAACCGTCCGCGCCTTTGTCCAACCAGTAGCGCATGATGTTGGCCATCTCTTCTTGGTTGGCTACCGGACCAGGGGCATCAACGCTTTGCTGCCAGGGGCGTGTTTTCTTGTTAAAGCCATAGTTGAGTGCCGGCTGGCTCTTGAAAAAGTTGAGGATATAGGTGCCATTGCGAGGCGCCTCGCCTCCGATAAAGGGGAGGCCGTCGCCGTTATCAAAGGCGTGAGATGTCCAGATGTAGCGATCCGAATACTGGTTGGGCTCCGTTTTACAGGAATACTGGAACCAGTCGTTCTGCTCACTGGTGTGCCCGGGGACAAGGTCGAGTAGAACCTTAATCCCTCTGTTGTGGGCTTCAGTGAACAGCTTTTCTAGATCAGCATTGGTGCCGTAGCGAGGTGCGACTGTGTAGTAATCGCGGACGTCGTATCCTGCGTCTTTAAAGGGGGAGTCGAAGCAAGGGTTGATCCATAACGCGTTTGCGCCAAGGTCAGCTATGTAATCAAGCTTATCGACGATCCCCTGCACGTCGCCGATTCCATCACCGTTAGAGTCGTAGAAAGTTTGCGGATAGATCTCATAAAAGATCGCCGTTTCTAGCCATGCGGGAGGAACTGGGAGTCCATTTCGAGGGTTAAACATGCTTCTCCATTCTACCGACGGTTGTGCTTATGGAAATGGACAATGGGCTAAATATGGTGCTTTTTGCTTGCGCTGTGAAAGGCCCACCACGAGCAGCCGCAGAGCAGTACGCTCAATGCGAAAGCCGTGGTAAAACGCATGGGATCCGCTGAAGCAAGTAATGGCCAGCCGGCTATTCCGATCACCCAGAGTTTGGTGTGCGCAAGAACGTCTCCGCCGATTGTGATGGAAAAAACGCACACGATGAGGCTAAGCACTATAGGGGCTGCATTCCCAAACCTCATTACAGCTGCACAGCAACCTGTGGCCAGTGCGCTGCCGATTAAGAGCAACAGCACAATACTGGGGAAAGGAGCCCTCGTGATAGCCGCCACCACGAGCGTAATCACAGACACGATGGCGGTATGCGTAAGCGCGAAGCCGGTATGAGCACGGGGATTGTCCAGTGCGCTTTGGGAATAGACAGAACGCGTGGCGTACCAGCTCAGTACAGATAGAAATCCGGTGCCCAGTGGCACAAGGAAATAAGAATAGAGCTGTATAGCGGTGGTCTCTGAGTAGATGAAGACCGTCAGGGTAATAAGCATCACCGTGAGAATGGATAAGGGGTAAATGCCAGTTCGGCGCAAGGAGCGAGCAAAAGCGCCGATTGTTCTGAGGTAGCCGACTGGTTTCCGGCCTATTCCTTGAGCTATATGTGCAAGGTCGAATGCAGTGTGGTCTTTATCTGTTGTAGTGCGGGTTCGGTCCCGATATTGCCGGTGTTGCGTGAAAAAGCAACGGTGTTTTTCCGCTGTTGGAGAAGCTGGAGAAACCGAGTACGTAAGAACACCGGCTAACACGGCCAAAAGTAGGCAGAGCATGAGGCCGAGGGCGGGGGACTCTGTACGCAGGGGAGAGTCTGGTTCCAATGGGACAGCGTTGATGTGGATATTCATGGGACGCAGCATGATGCGTAGCGCCCACGCTGGTGGGGAAAAGTACCAGAATTCCTTCTCCGTAGAAATAACCCCTACGATCTGCCATAGCACTGCTACCAGCAAGGTGGGGATAAGTCCTATGACTCTACCGAGAGCACTAAAAAGCCCGAGGAGTCCGAGAGATCCGATCCACGCAAAGAAAATGGCGAGGAATGCTGCGAGCGGTGGTGCCCCAACCGGAATCATGGGGACAAAAAGCAGGAGCTGTAAAGCTAACGAGGAGATGCATACGAGGAGGAAGCGAGCCAGGCGTAACCGTTGCATCGAGACTGCATGGGTAGGAATTCCGCCTTCCTGAGCAAGTACCTCTCGTCGCTCTGGCAGGGTGGCAATAAGAGCCAGAATGGGCGCCGAAATACCGGTGATATAGAGCGATTGCCAGGCGAACGGTGTGCTTTGAAACCCTTGTCCGCTGGCTAACTGCGAAAGGGTGATATTCATCAGTGCAAGGAAAAGACCGACAAAAGGAAGATAAATCAAAGATGTTCGTCGGGCCTTGATCGCTTCCGTTTTTATATATGCGTTCCACGGTAGCTGCATCAGTGTTCTCCCTTTTCCCCGGTGAGCTGGAAGAATGCTTTCTCAAGGTCGCCGTGGTTAGCGAGCGTTGCCGCAGGTCCAGAGAAGAGGGTTGTTCCATGCTTGATCACTGTGATGTCGTGTGCCAGGCGTGCGATCTCCCCGAGTTGGTGAGAGCTGACTATAACGGTGTTTCCCTCAGCAGCCCATCGTTGTAAAAAGGCACGCAGATCTGCGATGCCTTGTGGGTCGAGGCCGTTCTGGGGCTCGTCGAGAAGCAAAATGCGGGGGTTGCCAAGTAACGCAATAGCCAGCGCTAGACGGGCCTTCATGCCGGTAGAGAATGCGCGGGTTTTCTTCCTTCCAGTATCCGATAATCCGACTATGGAGAGCACTCGATCTATTTCTGAAGAGGGTAGGCCAAGCAAAGAGCTGTGAACCTGAAGATTTTCACGGGCAGTGAGGTGGCTATAAAGTGCTGGCCCGTTAATACTGGCTCCGATGCTGGCCAGGTGTTCTTTACGCAAAGGCTCCCCGAAGATGCGGACGCTACCAGTGCTTATTGGGATAAGACCTAAAAGTGCTTTAAATGTGGTGGATTTTCCGGCACCATTGGGGCCCAGGACGGCGTGAACACGTCCAGGGCTGGCGCTAAAACTTACTGATGAGAGGATGCGAGTACCGTGTATATCTACTGCAACGTCTGAGAGTTCCACCGAAGATTCCATACTGTTTATCGTCGGTTATCAAAGAGTGTAAAGCGCCCTCCTGTGGAACCAAATGCGTCTCCTACTGCAGTAGGAGACGTGTACGCATGGCGTGGTTCGGCGAGCTGTTATTCCTGGACTGTTTGAGCAGCGGCATTAGCCTTTACCGAGGCAACTATGAGCAGGAGCAGTTGGGCAATGAAAAACGTGATGGGAAGTGCGTATACAGCGTTGTGAGAGATGGTGCCGTCGCGGGTAACAAGGTACAGTGCCACGAGCGAAGTCATGGCTCCCAGGATGCCGACATACGCGCTGTATCGGACATACGGCATGGCTGCTTTATGGCCGGTAATCCATGCGGCATCGGAGGATAGCGTGGCGTATGTTCTGATTCCGATGAGATTATTGCGAACAAGAGATCCGGACGTGGTGGCTTTGTTGAGCCCATAATTCAGCCCAGCAATAAGTAAGAGACCTACCACGAGAATGAAATATGAAACCACGGACATCTCTCCTAACAATGAAGGGGGGACAAGCGTGCTCGCAGGGTTTTACTGGGAGTCTTTTTACATTCTACCTGCAAGTACAACCAAGCCCACCCGATCGCGGCAGTGCAGCTTGGCAAGGAGCGAAGAAACGTGACTTTTGATTGTTGTTTCTGAGACCACAAGCGCGCTGGCTATCTCTGAGTTGTTCATTCCCTGCGCTACCAGCTGAAAGACTTCATGTTCTCTGGGAGTGAGAAGGCTCAGGCCTTGCTTTTGTTCGGCTGGGATGGCCGGCGAAAGACCATTCAGTTGGGATCGCCACATGTCGAGCACATGGCCTGTGACGCCGGCGCTGAGAATGGATTCTCCACGCGCGACGGTGCGGATTGCCCTGATCAGTTCGTCGGGTTCGGCGTCCTTTAAAAGGAAACCATGGGCGCCGGCAAATAAAGCTCGGTCTACGTAATCTCCAACGTTAAAGGTCGTCAGCATGATGACGCGCGCCTCAGGGGCAACCTGGCGGATCTGTGTAAGAGCCTCGATTCCATCCATGACCGGCATGCGAATATCCATGATGACGATGTCTATGGTGGGGTCTGAACGCAGTGCCGTCACGGCTTGAGCTCCATCGCTGCAGGTGGCTACCACACAAAAATCTTCTTGTGCGTCGATGATTGTTTGAAGAGCGCTGAGGAGGAGAGGTTGGTCGTCGGCAAGCACAATGCGTGTGGTCATGGTTGTTCCTTGGGGAGCCATGCGGTTATCGTCGCATGCTTGTGAGCAAAGTTGTGTGTGAGTGTGCCCCCGAGGGCTGCGCAGCGTTCGCTCAGTCCGACGAGTCCAAAGCCCCCGTGAGTAGGCGTGGATGCGGAGTCACCGTGGGTGGTGCATGTGATGCTGATGCCGCGTGGGTCGGTGTTCGCGGTGACATCGGCGCTGATAGGGGGACGTTGATGTTTGAGTGCATTGGTGAGCGACTCTGTGATAATTCGATAAGCAGCAAGCTGGGTGATGGGAGAGGCGTTGGAGAGATCGGCAACAGATGCCGTGATCTCTAGGCCCTGTTCCCGAAACCGCTGAAAAAGATCGTCGAGGTTGGCGGATTCCGGGGCGGAGATGCCGTTACTGCCGAGCGCGTGGATGATGGAACGAACCTCAGCGATGCCCTCGCCGGCTACGGAATGGATCGTGGTGAGTGCGTCGTTAGCCGTGCTGGGAACGGCTATACCTGCAGCAGCTTGCATGCGGATGAGCGTGAGCGAGTGGGCGAGAACATCGTGAATCTCGGCAGCGATAAGGGTTCGCTCCCGTTCTCGCTCTCGCATAACCAGCGCAAGCTGGGCTTCTTTACGGCTTTTGACTGCCCGTCCAAGAAGCAACGCGGTGAGAGCAATAAGCCAATGAACAAGCAGCATCAGTGGCGCATCTATCAGGCCTCGATATTCGACCCTGCCGATATCTGCGACTTTCCACATGGCGGGTGACAGTAGCGATCCTGCCAAGCACGCAATGAATACATTGCGAACTACAAGAGAAGACTCGGTGCGAGCTGCGGAAAATATCACCCAAGGAGCAACAATCAACTGAGGCGGAACCCCGAGATTGGCGGGGAAAGCTATGAGACACACCAGTGCCCACACACCTAGGATTCCGAGGTTGAGCGCTGCCATCCAGGGGACATTGCGGTGCAAAAAGAGCAGAGCCGGGATAAATGCCAGGGCGCAGGCCATAAGAACAGCGGAAAGTGGTGTTGGTGTTGTAATGAAATCCACCACATATACGCTGCTCAGTAGCGCGGCGAGGGCTGCAGCTAGCTTGTCGACGTTCCCAATCTTCTGGTGCACAACTCACCAGTGTAGGTGCGGTGGTGCTTGTTGAACAGGAAAAAGAGGTGCTGGCACCTAATGGCTAAGCGATGCCATTTCCATTAATGAAACGTGTTGAAAATCTTTGAGATCGGTGTTATTTTCAGTTTGTAGATCTTGTTGAAAATAACGGAGCGGGGCTGAAACTCCAACAGTTTCGGGTGCCGCTTGTTGGAGAAAAGGAGTTCACCATGTCCTGTGCAACCCACGCAGAGCACACCCACGCTCACGGCCCTGAGTGTGGACACGTAGCTGTTCCTCACGGCGACCACGTTGATTACGTCCATGACGGCCACCTCCACCGCGAGCACGAGGGTCACTGGGATGAGTGCGAGACTGCCGAGCACCATGTTCACGAGAACCACGATCACCAGCATGGCCCTGAGTGTGGACACGTAGCTGTTCCTCACGGCGACCACGTTGACTACATCCACGATGGACACCGCCACGCCCTTCACGAGGGTCACTGGGACGATCACTAAATAGGTCGTATCCTCACTAAATCCCCCCCTGTTTGTTGGACTGAGAAATCAGGAACCAACTGGCAGGGGGATTTTTGTGGGTTGGGGCGAGATGGTTTGAAAACTATTAATGATTGCCATGGCCTGTTTGCTACATGGGGTTACGTTAACTACGGGGCACCCGAGTTTCTTGGTAATTATGGAAGGGGTGCTAGGTCTATATCTTGAAATGGTGAAATTATGACCACCTTAGGATAGTTTCAATTCTATAAAATTATCTGTTGGGAAAATGATTTAAGTAATAATTAATTGAAAATATCCTAGGAGTGAAAGTTTGATTACTTCAGCTCTATTTACAATTTTTACCTTCTCCTTGTTGAGTGTTTTTACATTCTTTATTGCAAAAGAATCTCCGAAGGGAAGCTATAAGCGTTGGGAATATACGTCTTTGCCTGGGATTCTTACTCCTAATGTGCTGAAATCGAAGGAGACGTGGATCGTGGCACACGAAGCTATGTCCCCATACTTTACCCTTCTGGCAATTTATTTCAGTTTGGCCGGCGTTTTCAATGTGGTTCTAATTTTTATGGGAAACGAAAAGGTTGAGACCATTTTGACAGTTAGTTTCTTATTGGGGATTGTGGCTTTTTCGATAATAGTATTTGTGGGAGATCGAATTGTGTCCAAGCGGGAGGGGTAGAGAACTATAAATTGAACATTCTTTTTAGCGTGTTCGTATCAGGGGCTATTTTTGAAGCCGCTTATTGTACTTATTCTGCTCGAGGTAGGTTGCGGCTCTTACTTTGTTTGTGAAGGAGGCAGTGTTTCTTTACCTAAGGTGAGGAAGTAACCGTTTTCCCGCGAGTAGCGATGCGCAGCGCTCGCCACGTTGGCGGTAGCACTGTAAAAAGCATTGTGCCGAGGCCGGCGACAACAAGTGCCAAGCTGGGGCCGATGCTAGCGACGACCGGGGCGCCAACGATATAGCCAACGAGCATTGCTGAGTTATTAACCGTGCCCATCGTCGATAATGCTTTGGGCTTGATCGCTGGTTGGACACTGCCGACAATGACCATTCTGAGCGCGGCAACCTGGAGAGCGTTACAGATTCCGGCCAGCGCAAAGAATGGGATACATACAAGAAGTGACGGCACGAACCCCGGAATGGCGATGCACAAACCCATGGCGGCGCCAGCCTTAACCAGGGTAGGCAGCGCGTTGGCCTCGGTGAGGCGTGCGGAAATGCGTGCGCCAAAAATGCGCCCCACGATGAAGCCTTGGGCCACGATTGCGTACATAAGTCCGCCCACCTGGAGCGTCTCCGTGGCGTAGAAGACGAGAGCCACGTTGTAGATGGACGTAAAAATGATGGCGGCCCAGATGCTTGTCAGTGCTTGGCGCGTGTGAGGTTGAGTAAGGAGCAGCGCGGGGGCCTCAAGGATGCTGCGGAAGATTTTAAGCGGTTTCCGGCCGGTATTGGTGCTATTAGTCTGTGCAAAGTTTTTGCGGAGGCGAAAACCTAGTATGCATAACACAAGGAACGAGCCTGCAATAGCTGCAGCTTCGTAGGCCAGTGCAGTGCTCAGGGCTCCAAAATCTAAAAGAAGGCCACCCAGCGCAGGTCCTGCGAAGCTTCCACTGAGCCGTGCGGTGTCAAGGAGGGAAAATACGCGCGCCTGATTGTGTGATGGTGCACATTCTTCCGCGATCGCAAAATAGGCTGGGACAGACAAGCCACTTAATGTAGCCACCACAACGTTTCCGGCAATGAGGAACACTGGTTCGGGGAAGAGGCACAAAAGTACCAGAACGACACATTCTATGAATGCGGCAGTCTGTGTGACGGTAAGTGGGCTAATCCTGTCAAAAAAAGGCGTGAGGAGCGGTGATAAAAATACCTGTGCACAAGCCCCTGAGATGAGAACTGCGGCCACCAGTGCCTCGCCACTTTCACGCGAAGCAAAGTGAAGTGAAATAGCAAGCGACGTCATTGCCCCGCAGGTGGCCACGAAAAAGTAGGTAACGGCAAGAGCGTAGACGGAACGTAGTTCCTTGTCGTCGCCTGGAAAAATCGTGGGCACGTTATGCAGTCCCTGGCTGATGGCGTACCGAAACGTTTCTTTCAACTACGGCTTCTCGGACTTGGATGCGCGAAGGCGTGAATCCCTCTAGAGCTTTGATTGTTGGGGATTGTTTGAAAGTGAACATTGCGTTCCTTTTAATGTGAGTCAGGACACGATTAAAAGTAAGTGTTGCAAATCATATCTGTCAATGGGGTGAGGGGCTAACCGGCACTGCTGCACCAGTTAGCCCCTCACACTGCACACGGCAGTCACTTACACATCGACTACGGCAAGGACTGTGCCCTGCGGCTGAGAGCTGCCCTTGAGGGGTTCCTCAGTAATCATCACCTTTGAGGTTTCCCCTGGTAAAGGCATCCATACTCCATCGTGATCTTCGGGCCCGATAACGCCGGCAGATTTTGTGGAGCCGTCTGCCATTACTGCCCATACCTGTGCGCCCATGCCTTCGCTAAGTTTGGGCGCACCATCAACAAGGGCGCCGCCCTCATTCATTGACGAGGACACAACAATATCCAGGGATGCACCCATGGCATGAGTGCTGGCCTGACGCACGTCGGAAGCCGCGAGGATACTGTGCATTTCTGCATGTGGATCTACTTGTGGCCAGAATGTAAAGCCACCAGCTATTACGGCTATCGACGCCGCCACGGCAAGAAACCCGCGCGTCAACTTACGGCGCGAAGATAGCTGAATAACATCCGCAATAGGCTCAGCTGGGGCACCGACCTGCGGTGTATGCGTTGCCTCTGGTTCCTCTTGAGGAGTAGCGGCAATGGCATCGAGGATGTTGTCTCGTAACTGGGCCGAGGGGGTTAGCGGTGCAGGTGCCTGCGCCAACAGGTCTTCGACATCGTGTGGGAAGTCGTCGAAAGGCTCGTTGTGACCTGTGGTGGTCATTGTGCACCTCCTTGCATGAAGCTCATCGCTGAGCGAAGTTTTTTAAGTCCATCTCTGACCCGGGTTTTGGCGGTCCCAAGGGGAACGCCGGTGGCCTGGGCGATCTCGGGGTGAGTGAGACCGGAGAAATAAGCCAGCATGACGGCGGTGCGGTGTGGTTCGCCGATGGCGTCGACAAGCTTGCGAACTCGCTGTGATTCCAGCGATTCCACTGCTTCTTCCTCGGCTGCGTGCCACGTTGTGGTCTGCTCTAGGAAGTCTTTGTTGTCGCGCTGTTTGGTGGCTACGTCGGTACGCAAGCGATCGATTGCGCGCAAGCGCGTGAGTCGTAGCGCCCAGGAACGGGCACCGCCTTTGGCTGGGTCGTAACTTTTAGCGCTGCGCCACAGCTCAATGAATACCTCTTGGATGACTTCCTCTGCCTGCGCGCGGTCATGAATGATCTGCGCGGCTAAACCCAACATTTGTGGGGCCAGTAGGTCATACAGGGCGGCGAATGCCCGCTGGTCGCCGTGGGCGCTGGCAACAAGCAGGTTATCGGGGTCCATGACCGGTAACTCTACAACGGAAAGGGTGGAAATCATGAACTATTAGTGAGGTGTTAAGGCTGTGGTCACAAGGTAAGCATAAGAAAAGGCAGGATTTAGTGCTTCATAGCGCCACTGGGCTCCGTATGTTCCATGCGATCCATATGGTCTTTACCGTCCATTCCTTCTTTATGTTCCATGCGATCCATGTGGTCTTTGCCATCCATTCCCTCTTTGTGCTCCATGCGGTCCATCGCATCCTTGGGCATGGCGTCTTTGGTCATGGCATCCTTAGTCATCGCGTCCTTAGACATTGCGTCGGAGGGCTGGGAAGACTCGCTTGTGGACGTCTGGCTGGTTGGGGCTGGTTCGTCATCTCCGCAGGCTGTGAGACCGAGGGCGGCTACAGAGAATGCGCCGACGATAAGTGCTTTGCGAAGTGCGGTGTTCTTCATGGGACAGTGCTCCTTATATAAGACTGAGTTCCGATGTGGTGCGCGGCTTATCTCCCGCGCTTATTGAATACTTCGGAGCCGCTGCGTGCGATGGATTGGAAAAAATAAAAATAACTGTGAGTCGCATTGGGGCGGTGGCGTTTTCAGTGTTCCTACCTGCGAAATTACTTTTATCCAATCTGAAAGTTTCTTATGTTCCGTACTTCTTAATGACGGCTCGCGCACCGCGCCATCGTTGTTGCGTCGTGAGTGTGCAGGGAGCCGCCGCGCATGGTTGCATCCAGAAAGCGCCGTGCTCCCACAAGATTGTTAAAGCTGAAACATAAAAGCACATAAAAGGAACGCACATGCTTGAACTTGTTTTGATCGGGCTTATCGGTGGCATTGTCACCGGTATATCTCCGTGTATTCTCCCGGTTCTTCCGGTCGTTTTGGCGGTTTCCGTAGACCGTAAACCCACCCATGTGATCTCCGGCCTTGCGCTTAGCTTTGCCACTATTACATTGGTGGGCACTTTGATCCTTGGTGCGCTGGGACTGCCTAAGGACGTGCTGCGATGGGGCGGTATCGCATTGCTAGTCCTGGTGGGCGTAGGCATGATTGTGCCTAAGCTTGGCGAGTGGATTGAAGCACCATTTAACCGCATTCCACGCCCAACATCGCTGCAGGTCAAAGCGCGTAATAAAGGTGGCTTTGCCATCGGCCTAGCGCTGGGAGCTGTATATGTTCCGTGCGCGGGACCGATCCTTGCCGCTATTACGGTTGCTGGCGCAACTGGCGATATTGGACTTTCTACGGTGATCCTGACCGTCGCGTTTGCCATCGGCGCGAGCCTTCCGCTGCTCATCTTCGCTCTCGCCGGCAACAAGATGGGTGAGCGTATCGACGCCGTCCGGAAGCATCGCGGCATCGTCGGCGCGATTATCTTGGCGTTGGCTCTGGCACTGGCCTTGAACGTTCCTGAGAAGCTGCAGCGCAGTCTTCCTGACTGGACTGCCGGTGTGCAGGAACGGCTGAGCGATAATGAGGCTGTTCAGAACGCTCTTAGTAGCGGAAATGGCAACCTAGATTCCTGCCGTAGGGCTGATAAAGGCACTCTGCATGACTGTGGCTCGGCACCGGAATTTGAGGGCCTGACTGGGTGGTTTAATACGGACAAGCCGGTGGGAACGCACGAAGGTAAAGTGACGTTGGTCGATTTCTGGGCCTATGCCTGCATTAACTGCCAACGCGCCGGTGAGCACATCACCAAGCTGTACGACGCATATAAGGATGCGGGACTACAGGTAGTAGGCGTGCACGCACCCGAGTACGGCTTTGAGCATGAGGCCGCCAATGTGCGCGCAGCGGCAAAGCGCGAGGGAATCAACTATCCAGTGGCACAGGACAATGACTTTGTTACCTGGAAGAAGTTCAACAACCGCTACTGGCCAGCGCGGTATTTGATTGATACTGAGGGCAATGTGCGCCATATCCATGAGGGAGAAGGCGCTTATGCGGAGACCGAGCAGCTTGTGCGTCAGCTGCTCAAGCAGGCCAACCCCAATGTTCAGCTACCTGACCCGATTGAAACTGGTGGCGGAACCGATTCTAAGCTCACGGAGCAGCGCAATCCGGAGACCTACCTGGGTGCTGAGCGGGCTCGTTTCTTTAACAACAATAATTACGGCCTAGGAGAACGTGGCTTTACGTATAAAGATCCTAAGATGGGGCAATATTCGCTCAGCGGTAAGTGGGATGTGAAAAGCGATCACATCGTTCCTGTGAAGGATGCAAAACTGTCCATCAATGTGCATGCGGCTAAGGTTCAGCTCGTGGTATCGGGGCAAGGAAAAGTGAAAGCTACTTTCCCTGATGGCAGCAGCAAAACTTTCGACGTATCCGATGGCACGATAGACATCTATGACGCTGATAAGCCTCTCGACGGCATCATCACCCTGGAACTTGAACCGAGCGTGACGGCATACTCGCTCACCTTTGGGTAACGCTGAGATTTAAAACCGGGAGAGCGTGTTCATTACGTATGGACGCTCTCCCGGTTTATTCATATCCGTGTGCGTTTTCTACCTTTTTTGACGTGTTTGTGGGAGAGTCAAAAAGAACTAAAGGAGTGGAAAGCGTTATGGAGTTTCTGCCTTACGAGGCGTTCGAGGGAGAAGTGGCGTCCGTCGCGTCTGGCAGTGATGAGGACATCATTGCTGGTGTGAAAGCGATCATCAACGTCGAGGGACCGGTATTGGGTTCTCGACTTTTTGTAGCGTACTGCCGTGCCTCGAACCAAAAACTAGGCCGACGAATCCGTGAACGCCTGATGCTCGCAGTAGAACAAGCACTCAACTCTGGTGAAGTGGTAGCTGATCGGCCCTTTACTCGCGTAAATGCTGAGGCGATGGTGCTTCGTCCACGCGATAAGGCTGAGGTAGTGGTGCGCTCACTAGGGCCTCGTACCCTCGAACAAATCCCGTTGGTAGAGCTCCAGACCGTTATGTGTGGCATTGAGTCAGAAAACCCAGATATAGGAAAAGGGGATTTGTACAAGCAAACCCTGATTTTCTATGACCGTTGGGGAAAACTGAGCAATAAAGTACGCCTGCTTTTAGACCCAGCTTATGATGCTGGCGGTCTTGGCGGCGAGGGGTCACGTCCCGCCGTTAACCGTAAATACTCCTTAGGTCAGGTGCCGGGCCGTCCTGCGCAACGGCGAGGCACATACCGAACTACGGTTCGGCGGGCCATGCGCGATTGGTAACTTATGAAGTCGCGCTGTGCGCCCCAGTAATTCGCTGAACGGTGGAAAGTATCTGGTCAAGAATTAGGGCCAATACGATAACTAAAACGGAACCGGCAAGCATTTCTATGTAATCGCGCGCTTTGAGTCCGTGGAAGATGAATCGTCCGAGCCCTATGTCTGACGTATAAGCCGCGAGAGTGGCTGTAGCTGTGACCTGCAAGGTTGCTGATCGTATGCCACCCACGAGCACGGAAGCGCCTAACGGGAGTTCCACGTTTTTAATAATCTGCCACTCGGTATAACCCATGGCTCGGGCGGCATCCACAGTGTCTCGGTCTACGCTGGCCACTCCCGCATAAGCGCCGGCCAGCAATGAGGGGATAGCGAGTATCACGAGAGCTATGAGCGGTGCACTTAGCCCGATGCCCAAGGCAAGGCCAAAGATCGTGAGCAGGCCAAGAGTGGGCAGCGCGCGCGCAGCGCCACTGATCGCGCCGATAACTGCAGAACCGTGCCCGGTATGGCCGATAGCTACACCGGCTGGGATAGCAAAAATAGCAGCAATGGCTACGGCAGCCAGGCTGATACCCACGTGCTCGCCAATTCGGATGAGATAACCGGTGGGGCACCACTGGGAAGCGGTAGTGAGCAGGATGAAGAGATCGGAAAACCAACTCATTTCTTTATCACCGACCAAGGTGCGAGTACTCGTTGAAGGAGGAGGCAGAGGACGTCGAAAAGCACAGCCAGGATGACTACAGCACCGATGCCAGTGAGTACCTCAGCAGTGATGTTTCGTTGAAAGCCGTCGGTAAACAGCGTTCCTAGGCTTGATACGCCTATCAATGCGCCGATGGTTACGAGGCCGATAGTGGAGACGCCAAGCACACGGATTCCGGAAATTAATACCGGAATAGCAAGCGGCAGATCCACTTTTACGGCGATTTGAGGTGCGCTCATTCCCTGGGCTGATGCGGACATGCGCACGTCCTCAGGGATGGAACGGAAGGCATCTGTTGCAGTACGCGCAAGGAGTGCCACCCCATAAATGCATAGGGCGATAATGACGTTGGTATCTGACCGCAGCGGAACTCCCACGATGAAAGGAACCAAGATCAGCATGGGAAGAGCCGGGATTGTATAGGCCAAGGATGCTGCGGATACCACTAGGTTGCCTACGCGCGGGCTGCGGGCAGCGAACATGCCGATAGGGATGGAGACCGCAATGCTAATCAGGATTGCCGGAATACTGAGCAGGAGATGGGCGGCCGCCATATCCAGCACATATGGCCACGCGTGACGCAGCCACCTCATGAGTCTGCACCTAAGCGACCGACTGGGCGACCTTGCTTATCCACCACAACCCGGGAACCGCCGATAACCGCGGTGTGCAAGTCTCTATCTGCTCGATTTGTGCCCATGAACTGGGCGACAAAGTCATTGGCTGGCTGTGCGAAAATTTCCGTAGGCGTGCCAGCTTGGGCAATTTTTCCGCCTTTTTCCAACACCACGATGTTATCGCCTAGGAGAAAGGCCTCATCGACGTCATGAGTCACCACCACCACGGTTTTATGCAGACGGGCCTGTAAGTCAATGAGCTGTTGCTGTAGCGCTCGCCGCACGATCGGGTCGACCGCGCCAAAAGGCTCGTCCATCAACAAAATGTCCGGGTCTGCGGCAAGCGCGCGTGCAACACCAACGCGCTGCTGTTGCCCGCCGGAAAGCTCACCTGGATAACGATTTTCAAAACTGGGGTCGAGCTCTACCGTTTCTAAGGCCAGCCGGGCGCGTCGAATAGCTTCTTCTTTGGGTTCACGGTTAAGCAAAGGAACCGTTGCCACATTATCCAGCACCTTGCGGTGGGGGAGGAGCCCACCGCTTTGAATGACGTATCCGATGGATCTACGTAGTTCCACGGGATTGACATCGGCCACGTTGCGGCCGCGCACGCGAACCTCACCGGACGTGGGCTCAACCATGCGGTTAATCATCCTCAGGAGAGTGGTCTTTCCACAGCCGGAGGAACCAACAAAAACGGTGGTTTGATTTTCAGGAATGACAAGGTTGAAGTTGTTCACAGCATTTTCTGTTGGTGCTTGCTTTTTGGATGCTGCGCTTACTTGTGTCTTATTTTTCTTGTCACCTTTTTCTTTGCGGGGGTTAGCGTAGCTCTTGCTGACGTCGATAAATTCGATCATAGTTGCTGCTTCCGTTGGCACTCTGCCGCTTGGGTGACGTGAAATGGATAATGTTGGCTTAAGGATTATATAAGCATTTGCTGTGTTATATACTAATTTCCTGTTCCTGCTATTAAAAAGTGGACTGCGGAGTTTTGCTGTTTGGCTATAAGTGCGACCTATAGCGGGCTCTGTGGGCCATCATACTGATTTAGCTCCGAGGAGTCCGGGAGTAACCGAACTTTAGTTGGCTAAGTGCTTAGATGTGCTCGGTGATTTTTAGGCGTAACGACAGCTCTACCACCTATAACCTTCCATAGGGGATGGCAGTTATGTTGTTGTGGTTTTGTCTATGTATTGGTGTCGCTTCTTTCGCGCAACATGGAATAGACGGTCGGGCCATGAGGTATTTGTGTTAGGGAGGTCACGTTAAAATCATAACGAGAATAGAGGGTGACATTCCGGGAGTCTGATGTTTCCAAAGAAACCTTTGCTTGGATTGCATCTAAACGCTGTAGTCCATCTGCAAGGAGGGCTGAAGCTATGCCTTGTCCCCAGTTATCGGGATGGACCCCGATGGTGGCTAGATTCCAAGAGTCCTTAGGATGTTGAGGGATTTTTGTATTTAGCATGGCTTGAATACGGTCTCCCAATAACTCTGCAATTCTTGTTTGGGTAGCAGTGTTAGGTTCGGGGACATTGGGAGGGAGAAAAGCTGCGACTCCCTGGTGTTTATCGTTTATCAGTACAATTCCGTGTTCGAGGGCGTAATAAAGATAGAGTCCTTGTAACTCCTCAAGACGTTCTTGGTAATGGGCTGCAGGAATTGACCAACGTGTCCACGGATAATCTTGAAAAGCAGCAGCAAGGATAGCTGCAGCATATGGAATATCGGCAGCAGTTGCATTACGTATATCCATTCGCCAAGGCTATCAAAATACTATCGTGGCGTTAGAGGTTTTCTGATGCGGTTTCTGACTGTTTCCTCTATACGGCTCACCCTCGTGCCAGCGTAAAAGTAAACCCCCTGCCGAGCTGCGCAGTGTCGCAGGCGGGGCAGGGGGAGAGAAGAAATTACTTTTCGTCCAATTTCTTCTTGACGGCCTCTTGGACCTGGTCGACTTTGTCTGCAAACTTGCCGTCGGTTTTCTCGTCGACAAGATCGCCAACTTTTTCTACTGCGTCCTTTACCTTGTCGGCGTTTTGATCCAGCAGTTCTTTAGCCTTGTTGAGGATGTCCATGAGATTCTCCTTGTGTTGAGGGGCAGTTATCACATTTAAGGGTAATACAACCTGCGGGCTTGGGGGCGGGATCGGCTCGGGGTCAGGGGTGTTCTAGAAAGCGGGTTACGAGTCGCTGATAGCCGGCAACCGTGAGTTCCAGATCCTCTAGGTAAAGAAACTCGTCATGGGAATGAAGTTGTGCATGCGCATGTCCTAACGTGCGCTGTTTGGCGTGTACGGCAAAGCCGTAGCCGACCCCGCCTGCGCGCCGGGCAAAGCGCAGATCAGAGCCTCCGGGTGCGATCATGGGGACCACGGTGGACTTGGGGAAGAACTCCAGCAGCGTATCGCTCATGGCGTTATAGAGTGGCGAGTCGGTGGGGGAGACGGTGGCCTCCTCGCTGATGAGGCGCTCGATGGTGACCTCGGGCGCTACATCGGCTAAAGCTTGGTTTAGTAGCAGGTCAACGTAGTCGTCCGACTGTCCGGGGAGAGTTCGAATGTCCATTTCTAGCCATGCGTGGCTGGGCAGAACGTTGATGGCTTGGCCGGCGCGGAGGACTGTCTGGGCGATGGTGAGATGGGAGATGGCATCGCCAAAGGCCGCGAGTTCGCCGAGGGATTCGTAGGAATCGGGGTGGCCGTCGAGAAGCTTGCGCTCCGTGTCGGGGTCAAAGCGGAACGCTCGTACAAAGCCGTGCCACGTGTCATCGCTGTGCACTGATGGTTGGATGCTAGCTATACGACGCGCCACCTCGCCGATCTTTGCAATGGCGCTGTCCTTGCGGAACGGCGCCGAACCATGGCCGGCGTCGCCGTGGACATGGAGCCGGCGTTGAGCAGCGCCTTTTTCACCGACATAGATGATCACGGAGTCGGAACCGTCTGCGCCGGGAAGATGGGAGCCGCCGGTCTCCGACACGCAGTTTTTCCAGCTGAACGCGTCTGGGTGGTGTTCGCGGAGCCACTGGGCGCCTAAACCGCCACGAGCCTCTTCATCTGCGATTCCTACAAAGTACAGGGTGCCTCGATTGGATTTTTTCCGCGCTACTTCGCGGGTCACGGCTGCCATTGTGGCGGTAATGAAGAGCATGTCTACGGTGCCGCGGCCGTATATTTTCCCATCTTCTATGAGCGCTTCAAAGGGAGGCTTGGTCCATTTCTTCTCATCCACGGGCACCACGTCTGTGTGCCCTAGCAGGGTGAGCGGCTCAGCGGTGGGGTCGCTGCCGGGGACCGTGACCACAATGGTTACACGGCCTGGATGAGGCTCGTAGCGGTGGATGGTGACGGCCTCGCCGGCAAAGAATTCCTCTAGGGTGTCGGCGTTTCGGACTTCTTGGCCTGAATCGGGGGTGAGGTCGTTGACGCAGGCGTTCTGCACCATGCGGGTAAGCAATGAAAGCGTGTCCGAGTAGAGCGTCATGCGCCCCAGCATAGGCTGATTCGGGGGTGAAAGGGGTGAATTAGGGGTCTTGTGGGTGAAATGTGTGTGGAAATTTAAACAGTGTTCAGGAGATGCGGCTAGGATTCTTGAACGTTGATCAAGTGATGTGTGCTGGCCTTGTGTCACCACATCTTGCACGACGATGAATGTACGTACACAGCGCTCGCGGGTGCTGACGCCTAGGAGGAAACCCCATGACTGACATTCTGGAACTTGCCCGGACCAAGGTTCTTGAGGAAGGCAATGGCCTGAATAAGGAGGAGGTCCTCCAGGTACTCACGCTGGAAGAAGACAGAATCCCCGAGCTCCTTGCCCTCGCGCACGAGGTGCGCCTCAAGTGGTGTGGGGAAGAGGTTGAGGTAGAAGGCATTATCTCTCTCAAGACGGGCGGCTGCCCTGAAGATTGCCACTTCTGCTCCCAGTCGGGCCTTTTTGAGTCCCCCGTTCGCTCTGCCTGGCTCGACATTGCGGGACTCGTGGAAGCCGCAAAGCAAACACAAAAGTCCGGCGCTACCGAATTCTGCATTGTTGCTGCGGTAAAAGGTCCCGACGAGCGCCTCATGAGCCAGCTGGAAGAGGCCGTAGCCGCCATTAAATCTGAGGTGGATATCGAGGTGGCGGCGTCGATAGGCATCCTTACCCAGGAGCAAGTCGACCGGCTCAAAGCAGCAGGCGTGCACCGCTACAACCACAATCTAGAAACTGCGCGCTCGTACTTCCCCAACGTTGTCACCACTCATTCATGGGAATCGCGCCGTGAAACCCTGCGCATGATCGGGGAGGCCGGCATGGAAGTCTGCTCCGGCGGCATCATTGGCATGGGTGAGACGCTAGAACAGCGCGCAGAATTCGCCTGCGACCTGGCTGAGCTCAATCCCACGGAAGTCCCCATGAACTTCCTCGATCCACGCCCGGGGACTCCCTTTGCAGACCTGGACGTTATGGAAACCCCAGACGCATTGCGTGCAATTGGTGCATTCCGCCTTGCGCTGCCCAAGACCATTCTCCGCTTCGCCGGTGGACGCGAACTCACCCTGGGAGACCTGGGTACTGAACAAGGTTTGCTCGGCGGAATCAATGCGGTGATCGTGGGCAACTACCTGACCACGCTGGGCCGTCCGATGGAAGAAGACCTGGATATGCTGGGCAAATTGCGCCTTCCCATCAAAGCCCTGAATGCGAGCGTCTAGCTGGTATGAAAACCACATCAACCGAGCTCATCCAGGTAATGCTTGCCGACGAGCCCCCGCTCTTTCACCCCAACACCGGACAAGAAATCGCTGCGGGAGAAACAATCAGGCTTTCTCCCTCGGCGCGCGCCGGGTTGGAGGCACCGCGCTTCTGCCAGATCTGCGGGCGTCGCATGGTGGTGCAAGTGCGTCCCGACGGCTGGGAAGCAACCTGCTCGCGGCACGGCACGGTGGATTCTGTGTATCTGGGGCGGCGCTGAAAAGATACCGCCTGGCGATAGGGGCGCTCAGTAGAGGCTGAACGCGGGTGCTTGGGCGCGCTGTGTGGCGGCGGCCTGAGGGTTGAAGCCAGTGTGCACCAGCTTGGGTATAGAAGTGCTGGACAGGTCACCCCACAGCAGTACCTAAAGCCGAGTTCCTAGAATTCGAACTCGCGAACAAAGAAGATAACTACCGCACCCACGCAGAAAACAGCCGCTTACCCCTTTCTTTCACGCTTCCTCACAGGTAACCAACTACCAAGTATCCATTTAGTGTTACATTTCTAGAAACCTAGCAATGTAACAAGCTAGAAATATAGAAAGCTATTCTTTCCATGAAGTGATTACTACGATGAGGCAAAGAAACCGGAAAAGTTTCTCGCCTCTACCTGTTGGATCCGGCTTGGCTAATAACCAACAAGCCTATTCCGCAGCGTTGCTGCTTGAGTTTCTTTATGCTGTGGCAAGCTTTTGCGCCCTTTGGTAGGACACTCCAAGAATCTCACCCATGTCACGTACGGTCATACCGGACTTTTTCATTGCGGCAGCCAATTCCCGGGTACTTTCTTGCGCTTCTGTCGTGAGTCGTGCGGCTTCTCTACGCTGTTCGTCGGCACGTGTCTTTAGCTCGGCGATATTAGAGGGAAGGATAACTTCAACAACAATATTGAAGTTATCGGGACTTACTCCTGCTTGGTAGGCCATAGCCTCTCGCATCTCGGCAGCGGCATGCGCTAGCCGTCTGGTCTGTGATACGACCCCCAGGTCCGCGCATTCCAGCACCCATACATCGCTAGTTCCTCGTTCTGCGGTAACTGTGTACGTCTTAGGCATTTATCTCCACCAACCTTTTCCCAATTCTTGTGCATACTGATCAAAAAAACTTTTTCGCTGTCACGTCGTCAATCTCGCGGCGCCTGCCAAGCGTTCGGGTAGTCATAGGGTCAGCACTCCAATTTACCCGCTTATTGTATGGCTGCGATATTTATAAGACGCTCGGATAGAAAATTAGATTGATCACGTTTGTGCCACCGTGATTGAAATTTCCGAGAGATCATAACGCAAACTAATGTCTAAGATCATAATACGTTCTGTTCGCTGCCATTTCGAACGTTCGGAATAAAAATTGACACTTCGCAGACCCATGTTCTCTCAGGTTGTGGGGAGTAAATACCATTAACATTAAAAGTGCCTACTGTATGTAAATTTTAGGATCTTTTGATGTACACGTGATCACTAACTTGATGCGGGGGCACTAGCACTATGTGATATTCAGAGTTTTACTAGAAAATCCCAGAAATTTTTATTTTGCCATGCTAATTTTAAACGCGTCGGAGGGGAACCTTGGAGTAGCAATATCTTTCCATAGTTAGAGGTTTCTACTCACGATTAGTGCAGGAAAATCCTGCGTCTATTTTGCGAAAAAGGAGAATGCCCAGTGGGAAAAAACATGAAACGTTTTGTCATTGCTACTACTATGACTTTCTCTGCTATATGTGGAACCAGTAGCCCAGCTGTTGCATCAGAGCAACCTTCAGTTGCTGAGATAATCAAAGACGTTGAGATGCAACAAGAAGCGACGCAGACGGCAGTTGTACCCCTGTCAGACCAGGATGACGTAATAGTTCCCCGTTCCGCTGGTGGTTTGACGCCTGCTCCGGGTGGAAATGGGGCATACGTGGCTTTAAATGTTAACGGTCACGGCTTACGTGTTGGAAATGTCTACGTAAATTATTTTCCGGGGAGTAAAATTGCAGGTTCAAATGCTACTGCCGAAGCATTTGAACTTTCTTGGTACGAAAGAGGACAACGACGAGCAGAGACTAAAGGACCCGATTCTGGCTTTTTGAGAGCGACTCAAAAATGGAACTTTAATCGGTATATTAGTGCTGGACCCATGTGCGGGCGTGTCAAGATTTCCGGGAATTGGTCCAATTACGCTTGCGTAACCATCAAGCATTAAAATAATTAAAGTGCTGGGAAATAAATTTTCCCAGCACTTTAATTATTTTTCGTTAGAATACACTTTTTGCTACTTAACCCTTTTTTCTCGATTATTTCGTTCGACGATACTATCCATTGTCTCCATAGTTTTCATCACAAATCGGACAATAAAAGCTATGACAGTCACCACTAAAATGACAAAAATTGCAATGATTAGTATTTCTGAAATACCTATGTTAATTTCCATCACCTTCTTCATTCGCTAGGATATGCAACGTAGGAACATACATCCTCTGCTCTTTTCTCCTAATGTAGTAAATTTTAAGCCCCTTCACCAAAGCTTTTCTTCAAGACATTTGATTCTGATGAACTACGGAGCTCCGTCGGGTCTTTCCTGACGGCCAAGTATCCAGTTTCACTAGCGATAATGTAGCAAATTATGCCCACAAGGTAACGGGCGGTAATTCTGTGGCACACACCGTGATCTCGATAAACATAAATTCATCAAGCTGCAGTTTGTATACTTGCGTTCGTAATACTGACGGGAAGGCTCGTAACCGACGTGGATTCCAGCGTGAACATCTAGATGGCCTGTACTATCAAAATATGCGCCATACCCGATCTAAGTAGATACCACGGACGACAACGGCACCGTGCCGTAATTGTATCTGTACACATCTTTGACTGCATACAGATACGATTTGGCTTCCCTATTAGGTGCTCGGCGATATCTATCATTAGGACGCATAGCAGCAAAATCCCGCGCAACAAGACCATCATGGACCAGCGGACCTAGGTGAGAAGCTTTTCCCACGCTACTTTTGTTGAATGGTTGCCATCAGCCCAAACTGTGATGACACAGAATACAATTCGAACCCTAGAGAATATTTTTTTTCAATGCTAGATTGAAAGTGACTCTCATTATCGCCCGATTAAAGGATATTGCATTGTTTAGAAAAATTAGCCGATCACTACTAATTGTTACTGCAGCTTTTTCTCTCACTGTTGCTTCTGCGCCATCTGCATTCGCAGCCACAGTCACAGCTCAATGTCAAGTCATTAAAATTGGCCTAGGCGGAGACGTAGTTGGCCATGTGTATGGAAACGCATCAACCCTAAATGGCGCGAAGAGAGACGCTAATAAGTACGTCCCCCCGGCCATTACAAACGCCATTGTAAAGGAGTCAGTCACCGTATCTCTGGATACTACCCCAAAGGCGGCGGTGGTTTTAGAGGAGGGAGCTTCTAGTAACGCTACTATAGCCCCATTTTTATAACATTCTCTGGTCTACGTAGAGCCTTTAGCTGTTCTCATCGTCGAATGGTTCGACCGCAGAGCGTTTCCAAGATACGAGTTTTCTACAACCGACGCTGCTAGGGAACGCATCTGCTCGAACATACTCTTCGTCCATTAAGAAAAACGACGCTAAGGGTTTGTCTTCACTGGTAGCGGATTCTCCACTAGCGGAAACTATCGCTGTGCACAGATAGAGTCTCAGGTTTTCAAAGTCTTCAGCAGGCCTTTCAATCCTAAACTGAGAAATAAGATCATTCTGCATTTCTTCAGAATCTACGCCGGCTGGCTCAGCACAAATAAAAAGTATATCTATTCCAGATTTTTTTGCTGCGTTATTAACCACCCGGGAATATACTCTATATGCCATTCCCAAATCAGACTCGTTCGCCACAAAATAAGTATCTAAAGCAAAAATCATACAATCTCCATCTACGAAATATTTTCCGTAGATTATACCCGAAAACCGCGTTTTCCTGCGGAGCTTCCCGATGTAATGCCTAAGCGTTCAAGGTGTGGAGCAGTGAATGTGAAGACTCCTCGGTGTTCGTCTTGCTCTACAAACACCAGCAAACCTCCCCGTACGTTGTGCGGGCTAAAAGGCACGGTCTCTCCGGCGTCATTCCGGGTCCAAAAGGCTACAAAAGCACCTTTCTTGGTCGGCGTGGTGCGTGCCGTCCGTATGTGCCAGGTGGCCTCCGAAATTTCTACGATTCCAGATTGATAGTCACTATTTTGTTCCTCGGGAGTGACGTGGCAGTTCAGATCTTTTGCTGCTGCGTACTGTTCAAAGCTTCTGAACCTCATGTATGCCTTCTTTTTTTGTGGACTGGTCTTTCTGGCTGCTCCCTTTTCTACGCCCTGCATCTGGAGACTGGCGCGGCTACTCTAGACACAAAGAATCCTTAGGAAAAATCTAGAAAGTAGGATGCAATGACAATGAAAAAAGGTGTGGGCGCGGACGTAGTACAACAGCTGGAGGACATCTACGCGGCGTCGATAAGCCTTGCCAAGGAGATTCTAGAGACTGGTGAATACGAGCGTTACTGCGATGTAGTTTATCCCAAGCTCATCGTGAAGATCGTTAGCTGGCACCCCGTTGATCGCACCGAGCCATTTGGCTATGTCGACGCTGCAGGATGCTACTCGGCGGTGCTCTCCAAGCCGGAGTTGATTCATGATTACCTCTGTGAGCAGCTAGAACGCCTCTGTGCAAACTACGAGTGCGTGATCACGGTGGAACCTTCTACCGTGCGCATCCCGCCGGAGTATATCGACGGCATAGAAGGCGTGACCGAGGCCCGTCGCGCAGGCGATGTTGCCGCAGAAATCCCGCGCCCCACCTTGGATGACGTTGACGATGCCATTATCGACGGCGAATGGGATGCCTTCCACGGCGAGGAAAAGCCGCTTTTCCATTTCACTCCGCAGCGTTTTGATATTGCTTGTGCTCGCATCCAGCACTACACGGGCATTTCCCCAGCTAGCGTGCAAAAATACATCCTATTTACAAACTACTCTATGCACGCCCGGGAATTTGTGAACTTTGGGCTATGCGAGCTGTCGCGGGAAGGCTCGCGCTACAGCGCATTGTTGCTTCCCGACGGTCACAAGATCACGCGCGACCAAGCAGAAAACATCGATCGTGAAAGCCTGAGCCTAGAATCTCGGTTCCAGATGCCGCGCTATGACCTAGTAGCGGAAGACGGAATGGGCATCACCATGATCAATATTGGTGTGGGGCCGTCCAACGCCAAGACGATTACCGACTGCCTCGCTGTCCTCCGGCCGGAAGCATGGGTGATGATCGGACATTGCGCCGGGCTCGACGGGCGCATGAGACTCGGCGACCTCATCCTGGGAAACGCCTACCAGCGTGACGACCACCTTCTCGATGACCATATTCCGCTCGACCTGCCCATTCCTGCAGTTCCTGAAGTGCAGCGTGCCCTAGAGACGAGTGTTCGTGACGTATATGGCGAGGATCTTTCCATGATGCGTATCGGCACGGTCCTCTCCACCGACGACCGCAACTGGGAATGGCACACCCCACAAAAACTATGGAAGCTGCTCCGGGGTTCCACCGCTGCTGCCTGTGACATGGAATCGGCGACGCTTGCGGCGAACGGGTACCGCTACCGCATTCCTTATGGCACCTTGCTTTCCGTCTCCGATCTTCCGCTCCATGCCGTGCCTAAGCTGCCAGCTGCAGCACAAACCTTCTATGCAAATTCCAAACAGGCGCACGTGATGTGCGCGGTGCACGCCGTGGAACTTCTTGCTCTTACCCCAGAAAAACTGCGGACGAGGAAGTTACGCCGTACCATCGGAGAGGTGCCATTTAGATAACCTATTGAGTCAATAGGAATAGAGATGGCCTGACGTAATTTGGCTCTGCAATCTGGCTCGAAGGAGCGTGTGATTCTTGCGAAAGCTAACAATGGCCATACTTTGCAGTACTGCATTGGTTCTGGGTGCATGCGGAAGCACGGGGAAAGCGGGCGCCCCGAGCAATGCGCTGTCCATAGAACAAACAACGCAGATAGACAGCGCAGACGGGATTGATGCCTCCAAGCTGCTCTTTTCCTCTTCCACATCCGTTGTTATCGCCGGTGGTTCTGTGGGGCAGAAATGGGAAGGTGCAAAAGAGGCGGTGAAGCGGGGCGCGCCGCTGCTGGTGCGCACTGCCGATAACGCGTCGGCCATTGATTCGGAGATAAAGCGCCTCGGGGCTCAAGACGTTATCACGATCGACGAGCCCCAGACCCCGGACCCAGAGATTTCTGAAGCCAACATCGCCGACAAAATCTCGCAGCTCACGCCCGAATCACCGCTTTTCGACGGCGGCGCGTCCATCCTGGTCTCCGGGCGCACCACGGCCGCTGATGTAGCTACCGCACGCGCGTCGGGAGCTAAGGTGGAATACCTGTCTTCGGGCGACGCGCGTGAAAGCTCCACGCTATCCGCTGATCCCGACGCTCATGTGGTTGCCCTGGGCCCAAGCTTTGCCAACAAAGAGCGGTTTAATCGCCAGGTAGAGATGATTAATTATGGTGAGGTCCCCGGTGGCGGGCACCTCATTTTCCCCTCGCATCGCGTGGTAGCTCTCTACGGTCATCCTTCCGGTGGGGCGCTGGGAGTGCTTGGCGAGCAACCTGCTGAGAAAGCCGTGAACAGGGTGAATGACCTGGTAGGTAAGTATCAGGCCATTGACCCGGAAGAAAGCGTGATCCCCGCCTTTGAGATCATTGCTACCGTGGCGAGCTCGTCGGCAGGGCCGGATGGCAATTATTCCAATGAGGGGAACGTCGATGAGCTGCGCCCCTGGGTCAAAGCGATCGGTGACGCTGGCGGCATAGCGATTCTTGACCTGCAACCTGGCAGCGCGAGCTTCCTTGAGCAGGCGCAACAATTTGAGGAGCTGCTCAAGCTACCGCACGTCGGACTGGCGATAGATCCCGAGTGGCGGCTGAAGCCGGGGGAGAAGCCCATGGAACGGGTCGGCAGTGTTGGGGCAGGGGAAGTGAACCAGACTGCGGCGTGGCTGCGGGACCTGGTAAAGGATAATGAGCTCCCACAAAAAGTCTTTGTTGTGCACCAATTCCAGCATCAGATGGTGCAGGACAGGGAAACGTTGGACACCACGGCACCGGAGCTTTCGTGGGTTCTTCACGCAGATGGTCACGGAACTGCGGGCGATAAGTTTGCCACGTGGGATATGGTGCGAAAGAATCTGCAGCCCGAGTTCTACCTTGCGTGGAAGAACTTTATCGATGAGGATCAACCGATGTTCACTCCCGAACAGACGTTTAAGATCGAGCCTCGGCCTTGGTTTGTGTCCTATCAATAAAGGCACGCGCTTGATGAGAAAGACCCCTAGTGATGAATGAACTAGCTCCCGAGAATTTTCCCCATAAGAACAGCTGAAAATGATTCGTTCATGGCAAGTGACCTACTTGGTTCAACCTTTAGTAGCGATAGGATAACCAGTAAGCTATAACGTTGATAATATTTTTCAATAGCGTGAATTAGCTTTGGCTTCGTTTGCTAACTATCGGAAGGGGTTTCAGAAGTGTCAAACTTTCATAAGTCTCAAACGATTGTCCGGTCTATGGCGGCAGTCATTGTCGGGTGCTGGGCTTACTGCTTAGTTGTAGCACCGCTCCTTTCCGGAACGAAGCTACGGTGAAGTTATGGCAGAAAAGTCTAAAGATATAGGTCTAGGGTTTACTCTTGCTGCGTTATTGATCGGAGTGATGTGGCTCTTTGTTGTTAGGCGAAAATCGGCCGAATGACCTTCATTTTAAACTACTCCCCAGTGATTGGACTGAGAAATCGGGTACCGATCGCTGGGGAGTATCTTATTCGGACTAGGGGTCTTTCTCTGGTGTGGTGAGAATCGCGGAGATTACTGAAACTAATTTTAAAAAATTTACGTTTCAAACCAGCAAAGAATGTTAGCCTACCTATAACGGTGACTGCTGGCACAAATAATCAAAAATTATATGCCAGTCACACTTTGTAAAAGAATGCTCGTGTTTTATTCCCTCATCACTGAAGTAAGGCTTTCAAAGACGTGAAAACTTATCGTTGTCATGCGCGAAGAATATTTACCGCGCTCACCACACTCACACTCATCACTGCTGGTGGTGCCCTATCCAGGCCCCCAGCCCAGGCTGCCGACCCGAGTTCTGTTGTGATCGCGGCGGATTTCCAAACCAAAGCTGGATGTACAAAGGACTGGGATCCTGCCTGCTCTCAGACCCAGATGGAGAAGCAGGGCAAGTTCTACAGCAAGAAGATTAAGGTCCCCCAAGGCGATTGGAATTTTAAGGTCGTTCTGGATAAAAACTGGGACACGAGTTATGGCGCTCCCGGAAAGGGCTATGAGCGTGACAATGTCCCGCTGAAGCTGGCGGCAGACGCAGAACTTGAGTTCATATTCGATCCGGAGAGCCACCATATTGGGCTCAGGCCCACCCAGATCACTACCGGTGATCACGAGGTCAAGCCGGAGGATCGGGAGTTGATCAAGGCTCCTTACCGCCAGAACGCTGCGCAGAATAACTTCTATTTTGTGCTCACAGATCGCTTTAATAACGGCGATACTCAGAATGATCGAGGGGACGCATCGGCTGAGCAGGGGGATAGGGCTCAGCATGGATTCGATCCAACGTCGAAAGCCTTCTATCACGGCGGTGACATCAAAGGCATCATCCAGAAACTGGATTACATCCAGGGCTTGGGCACCACTGCAATCTGGTTGACACCCTCCTTTAAAAATAAAGCAGTGCAGGGAACGGGTAATGATGCCTCGGCTGGCTATCACGGGTATTGGATCACGGACTTCACTCAGATCGACCCGCACCTGGGCACCAACCAGGACATGAAGGACCTGATCAAGGCTGCGCATGAGAAGGGAATGAAGGTCTACTTTGACATCGTGACCAACCATACGGCCGACCTGATTCAGCTGGCCGGCGGCAACGGTTCCAACGGCAGCAAGTATGTCTCACAGCAGGAACAGCCCTATAAGGATGTCAACGGAAAAGAATTCCGGCTAGAAGACTACGCGGGTAAGGACGCGAGCGAGTTTCCTAAGCTCAACGAGAAATCGTTCCCTTATACCCCTCAGCGTACGAATCCGGCTGAAAAAATGACCCCTGATTGGCTTAACGACGTCACCCTCTACCACAACCGCGGTAACAGCATGTTCGACGATGGTGGCGAATCCGTGATCATGGGTGACTTCTTTGGTCTCGACGACCTCATGACAGAACACCCCACCGTTGTCGACGGCATGACCAAGATCTACAACGAGTGGGTTGACTACGGGTTGGATGGCTTCCGCATCGACACCGTTAAGCATGTTGACCTTGCTTTTTGGAAGCAATGGACGGAGAGGGTGCACCAGCATGCCGTGGAAAAGGGCATGGGCGACTTCTTCATGTTCGGTGAGGCCTACAACTTTAGCCCGGAGGCTCTGAGCCCCTTTGTTCGCGAGACACATATGGATGCTGTTCTCGATTTTGCGTTCCAAAATAACGCCGTTGACTTTGCTAAAGGCGGGGACACCAACAAGCTGAAGTCCCTGTTCTATGGCGATGACTGGTACACCACAACGCGTTCCGACGCCGCCGTGCTGCCGACCTTCCTGGGGAACCATGACATGGGTCGTATCGGAAGCCTGTTGCAGAATAGTGGCGACGGTGCCGAGCGGCTCCGACGTGACCAGCTCGCGCACGCCCTGCTGTACCTCACTCGCGGTCAGCCAGTTGTTTACTATGGCGATGAGCAGGGGTTTGCCGGAAAGGGTGCCGATAAAGATGCTCGTCAGGATATGTTTGCCACGAAGGTCACGGATGTGCACAACGAGCAGCTGGTCAATGGCGATCAGTTTGGAACGGGCGACCACTTTAACTCTGAGGCCCCGGTGGCAAAGACGATTACCGAGTTAGCAAAACTGCGCAAAGAGAATAAAGCCCTGGTAGAAGGTGCGCAGATTGAGCGCTATGCAACTCAGGGTGCGGGTATCTATGCATTTTCTCGTGTGAATCGTGAGGAAAAGCAGGAGTACTTGGTGGCCTTGAATAACGCCACCACCACGCGCGAGGTGGACCTTAACGCTTTGACTCCTAACGCTGAATTCGAGCGGGTCTATATAAGCAGTATCTACGGCAATGAAGCTCCTACATCCCTGACCACTGACAACGAGGCAAAAACCCATGTCACCGTTCCGGGCTTAACTGCTGTGGTGTACAAGGTGAAAAACGGAAAGCAGGTCACGGGGTCTGTGTCCGGCGGCCTGAACATCGTGGGCCAAGAGCTCAAAGGCGATGCGCCGATCATGACAACAGTCGGCGGAAACGCTTGGTCAGAAACCAACTTTGGATGGCGCAAGCTTGGTGAAAAAGAGTGGAACTACCTTGGGACCGACACCGGCCAAGACGCTCGTATTTTCCATAACGTGCGCGACCTTGAGCCGGGTACCGTGGTGGAGTATCGGACCGTCACCGTCGACGGCGACAATAAAGAAACAGCTTCCCATGGTTGGGGTGTTGTTGGCGTAGACCTGGCTGTTGATTCCCGAGCCTTAAGCGTTTCTGCGACCACGGCTTCCGCCACTGTTCCCGCTGCCGTTGTGGCGGGGAACTTTACCAAAGACCTCGGATGTACGGGAGGTCAAGAAGGTAATTGGGACCCTACGTGTGCGGCTGCTGAACTGCGCGATGATTCTTCCGGATGGAAGACCGCAGAGCTGACCCTTAAGCCAGGCGAGTACGAATACAAGATTGCTACTGGCGGCTCTTGGGATCAGAGCTACGGGGCGCTAAGCGGGGGAACGCGTGAGAGTGACGAGGGTATTCCAGATGGTAAAAACGTGAAGTTCCAGGTGACCCAGGACAAGCAAAAAGTAACGTTCTTCTATCACCCGGAAACTCATGAGTTCTTTAATACCGCAGAGCATCGCGTGATCACGCTGCCAGGAACGATGGGCGGTGCGTTGGAGTGCCCGGCGAACGTCGAGAAGAGCGATGCATATGGCAACTGGGGTCCGGCATGTCTAGCAACCATGCTGACGCGCACGGGCGCGCACACCTATGGAACGCGCCTTCCTAAGGTACCTACGCCGGGGAATTATGAGGTCAAGGTTGCGTATGACCGTGATTGGCAAGAAAGCTATGGGCCTGATGGAAGAAGCGACAGTAACTATCTTGTCACTGTCGCCGAGAGCGGAAAGGTTCTTAGCTATAAGTGGGATGAACAAACCAAGAAGCTCACGTGGACTACTTCTGATCAGGGTGCATCGCTGGTAGGGGATGCGGCTATGCCAACAGGCCTGGAAGAGAGCGTGACGCTGGAGAATTAGGCGCATGAGCGCGTTATCCGCAGATCGTTGGCAGATGCTCATGGCAGATATGGCCGCGATCTGCGGATGCGGGTGGGGTAATAGGGGAGGTGAATCGCTAAAAATTTTTGGGGCCTTGACCGGCCCCTTTTATTGTTCAAAGGGTTGGAAATATGTGTTCTGTGCAGCGATTTTCTGACTTGGTTTAAAATTTTTTAGTGTTATAAGGTGCGAGAAAGCAATAATTGTTACGAATGTTACTTATGTGACTAGTGGGATTATTGGTAGGGTGGCGATCATGATGAAAACCCGTCGTCTGAAGACTGCCCTTTGTACAGTTCTTGCCTCGTCCACGTTTGCCGTCGCCTCGGTCCAAGCAATTCCGCTTCCCTTCCCGATCGGCGCGTCCTCAGGCATAGACGTTTCGGGTCACCAACACCCCAACGGCAGCAGCATCAATTGGCAGGACGTCAAGTCCCACGGTCAGTCCTTCGCTTTTGTTAAAGCGACAGAGGGACTGGGCTGGACCAATGACTTTTACGCTAGTGACATCACCCAAGCTGCGGCTCAGGGGCTCAAAGTTGGGTCGTATCACTACGCTCGTCCGGGCGCTGACGCACGGCAGCAGGCGCGTCACTATGCCAAGGTCATCTCTCATACGCCGAACCATTCCTTGCCGCCTGTTCTGGACCTTGAGGTAGCTGAGGGGAAAACTCCGCAGGAGCTGGTCAACTGGACACGAGACTTTGTTCAAGAGCTGGAAAAGCAGACTGGCCGCGTCCCCATGATCTACACCTACCGGTACTTCTGGATTGAGCAGATGGCTAACACCACTGAGTTCTCGCAGTACCCACTCTGGCTTGCGGCGTATCAGGCACAGGTGCCCGGGACCGTGGGCGGCTGGGATCAAATTGATTTCTGGCAGCGCTCTAGCTCCGGACGCATTAACGGCATTGTCGGCGACGTAGATATGAACCTGTTTAACGGTGACGACGGCGAACTCGCCGCTTTTGCTGCAGGTAATCTCCACGCTGCGGGCAACAAATTCGCCTCGATCAACCTCCCCGAGCTGGCAGACCTGGGCAAGAGTGCAGGTGGGGTAGTGGCAGTCATTCTGGCTTTGAGCGCCGGGGCAGCTGCCGCGCCACAACTGATTCAAGCCGCCGAAGCCGCAGGTCTGAGCTCCGAAGGTGCGCAGGACCTCACCGCGGTGGTGCAGGCTCTGGCTAAGGCTGGCAAGCTCCCGGTCGATCAACTGAACAAGATGGCTAGCGGTAACTACACCGTTGGCGACCTGGTCATCCTGCTGGATAACGCCGCCCACCTTGCGGGCATAGATGCAGGTCAGAGCTCTCAAGCTGTAATGCGTGCAGATGGGCTCAATATCGACGCTAACCAGGTCGCTCGGGTGATCCGCGGCCTCGCCGCCCGCTAGTCGACGGCAACAATTACCCCCTGAGATGTCTCATTCTCAGGGGGTGTTGCGTTTTAGCTAGGGTCGCCGGCGATAAATGATTCCAGTTCCGCGCGGGCGTGTTCGTCGCGAAGCTGCTGTGGCGGGGACTTCATCAAATACGAGGACGCTGCGAATACTGGGCCGCCGAGTCGACGATCTTTAGCGATCTTGGCGGCACGGATAGCGTCGATGATAATGCCGGCAGAATTAGGCGAATCCCATACTTCCAGCTTGTACTCAAGATTAAGCGGCACATCCCCAAACGCGGTTCCCTCTAGGCGAACATAAGCCCACTTACGATCATCCAGCCAGCCGACGTAATCCGATGGGCCAATATGGACGTCGTGTGCCTCGATGTGTTGATCCAAGTTAGAGGTGACAGCCTGCGTCTTGGAGATTTTCTTGGACTCTAGGCGCTCGCGTTCAAGCATATTTTTAAAGTCCATATTGCCGCCCACGTTCAGCTGCATCGTGCGATCAAGATGCACGCCGCGATCCTCAAATAATTTTGCTAGCACGCGGTGAGTGATCGTGGCTCCTACCTGCGATTTGATGTCATCGCCCACGATGGGAACCCCGGCTTTCTCAAATTTCTCCGCCCACTCGGGATCGGAGGCAATGAACACGGGAAGGGCGTTGACAAAGGCCACATTGGCGTCGATAGCACACTGCGCGTAGAACTTATCCGCTTCCTCGGAACCGACTGGAAGATAGGAAACCAGGACATCCGCGCGGACGTCTTTGAGCGTGCCGACAACGTCGACGGGTTCAGCATCGGATTCTGTGATGGTTTGGCGGTAATACTTCCCCAGCCCATCCAGCGTGGGGCCCCGTTGAATGGTGACCCCTTGTTCGGGGACGTCACAGATTTTGATCGTGCAATTTTCTGAGGCATTGATGGCCTGAGACAGGTCTAGGCCAACTTTTTCTTTGTCCACATCAAAGGCGGCAACGAACTCGATGTCGCCCACGTGGTAGTCGCCAAACTGCACATGCATGAGACCGGGGACATTGGTGGCGGGGTCAGCGTCTTTGTAGTACTCCACGCCCTGGATAAGCGAAGAAGCACAGTTGCCAACCCCAGCAATGGCCACGCGGATAGTTCTGTTGTTACTCATGCAGATTCCTCTTTACTCGCAAGCGATGACGGGAAGGAGGCTGCAAAAACGCAACCCCCGTCCCTATGGATGCACGCCACTATATCGGCGCTTTTATGCAGGTGAGGGTGGGAATTGCGTTTGTGTATCGGTTAAGTGAATCGGTTCACTGGCATTGACCAGCAGGGAGGAAAAGTGAAAATTTCCGATTTTTGTAGGGGATGGAAGGGCAAAAAGCCCTCAAGAGGGGGATTAGACGACTCCGCCGAAAAGTGCGCCGGCCACATAAGTGAGCGCCAATCCGAGGGTGCCGCCAAGCACCAGGCGTAGAACGGAACGCATCCGCGATGTGCCGGCGATAGCTGCAGAGAGATAGCCGGTAACCGCGAGCGCGATGATGGTGATTGAGCTGACCGCGATGACTCCTACCGTGCTGTTGCCCTGAGGTGCGATGACCACCATGAGCAGGGGAAGGATAGCTCCCAGGGTGAAGGCGGCTGCGGAGGAAAAAGCAGCGTGCCAGGGGCTGGTCAGGTCTTGGGCGTCGATGCCATATTCGATGCGCAAGTGTGCAGGGAACGGGTCGTTGTGCCCAATTTCGGTGGCGGCGCGCAAAGCGGTTTCCTCTGACATTCCATAGTCCGAGAGGATCTTTGCGATCTCGTGTCGTTCCTCTTCGGGGGTATGAAGCAGCTCAAGGCGCTCGCGCTCCATGACCATCCGCTCCGAGTCGCGTTGCGCGGAGACCGAGACAAACTCACCCAGCGCCATGGAGATAGCGCCAGCCACCGTAGCTGCAATACCGGAGGCCAAGATGGCGCCGTGGCCCACGCCAGTGGCTATCACGCCGAGGATGAGGGCGGATACGGAAACGATTCCGTCGTTGGCTCCGAGCACGCCAGCCCTCAGCCAGTTGAGGCGGGAGTTCAGTCGATTCGACGATTCTTTGTGAGTCTCCGGCTGTGCTTGGCCATCCGGCTGTGCGGCGGTGGAGTCGGGGAACGTCATGATTATCCTGCCTAGGGTAGAAAGCGGCGCTACTCAATAAGTGAGTGTTCTGCCGATTGTGACCTATGAAGTGGTGGATGGCAAGGATTAGAAACCTACCCTTAGCAGGGAAAACCTACCCTTATGAATGGTCGCGTGGATTCCGCGGTTGAATGCGTGCTTCTTGTGGCTTGCCGACGATCCCCAGCGCGCCTTGCACGCATAGTGCGGTCACTTCCTGCACGTCATGCCCGCGTTCCAGTGCGCTGAAACCTGTGCTGAGCAGTCCCTGAATGAGTGCGGCTGCGAGTGCCGGATTGTTCAGATTAAACGGCGCAAGTAGGTTGCCTAGGGGTTCGATGAGCTGGCGGTGGCCATGAGCGATGTTCGCTTCAGCCTCTCCGCCGACACCTTGCGCCAACTCCATGAGCCAGCCGTGGTTTTCCACCGCCACGATCTGCACGTTTGTTGTGATATAGGCACACAGGGCTTCCGTGGGGGTGGTCGCCTCGCGGATAGCTTGGTTGATGGCATCCACGTAGTCGGGAAAGTGGCGCAGGATGACGCGTCCGCGCAGTTCATCCATGGATTCTACGTAGCGATAGAGCGAGTTACGGGCTAGTCCAACGCGCTGTGCGACGGCGCCCGCCGTAAGAGCTTCTACTCCGCCTTCGCGGAGCAGAGCCTCGGCTGCGTCGAGTATCGCTGCCTGCGTTTTTTCCCGATTTTCTTCCCGGCTACCCATGTTTTCCATTAAAGCACTTGCGTGAAGCGTCTCCGAATGTGCTTTAATGGACCCATAGTGCGACACCCTGTCGCAGTTTTGAAAGTGGTTTGAGAGAGGTTCCACCATGACCAAGGCATCCAACCGCTGGGCAGTGCTGACGATCCTGATGATCGGCGTATCGCTCATTGTTCTCGACTCAACAATCGTTTCTGTTTCACTTCCCGTGATCATCACGTCGCTCGATTTGAGCCTCACTGATGCGCAATGGGTCTCTTCTCTGTATTCCGTGGTCTTTGCCGCATTGCTGCTGTTCACGGGAACGCTGGGGGATAAATTCGGTCGCGTCCTCATCTTCCGTATCGGCCTTATCGTCTTTGCGCTTGCCTCACTGCTAGCAGCGGTAGCCGGCTCTGCGGCTCTTTTGATCCTGGCCGAGGGGTTGCAAGGTGTTGGTGGTGCGATGATCCTGCCATCCACATTGGCCACTATCAATACTGTTTTCCGTGACCAGGAACGAGCACGGGCGTTTGGAATTTGGGGCGCCACAATGGCATCGATGGCGGCCATTGGCCCGTTGCTCGGTGGTTGGCTCACGCAGTCGTTTTCGTGGCACTGGATCTTTTTGATCAACATTCCTATCGTCATTGCGCTGCTCATCGCCGGTCACTTTGTCTTCGGGCCGGACCATAAGGGAGCCATTGTTGGTTTTGATGTCCCCGGCACCCTGCTTTCTGCCCTGGCTCTCGGGTTGACGGTCTTCGGGGTCATTGAGGGGACGTCGTTAGGCTGGTGGAACTCCCCGGTGCCGTTCGCGATTGCCTGTGGACTTATCGCTGCCGTGCTTTTTATCGTCCTGGAACGCGCGCGCCAGCGGGCCGGCAAGCCGGTGCTTCTCGACGTCCGCCTCCTTCGCATCGGATCCTTTAGCAACGGCAATATCACCGCGCTGACCGTGGCACTAGGTGAATTCTCCGCATTGTTTGTTCTGCCGCTGTACCTTATTTCGGTACTGCGCCTAGGCACTATTCACGCAGGTTGGGTGCTTGCTACTTTGGCGCTTGGCTCGATCCTGTCCGGTGCGGCTGCTCGCCATCTGGCGGCCACATTTGGACCTGCGATCACTGTGATTATTGGACTCGTGCTGGAGGTGGTCGGTATTGCGGGAGCGGGCCTGCTGATCGGGCCGGCGACGTCGGCACCGCTTATTGCCCTGGTCCTGGCGATCTACGGCGCGGGCGTAGGGCTTGCCTCGGCGCAGCTGGCTTCTGTTGTGCTTGCCGACGTCCCCGTCGAATCCTCCGGCATGGGATCGGCCACGCAGTCGACCTCCCGCCAGCTCGGCTCCGTGCTCGGTGTGGCAATCGCGGGAACTGTCCTAGCAATCGACGTAGTGCGCCGGGTGGTCGAAGGGCTCACGAACCTCGGAATGACGGGGCCACAGGCTGAGCAGTTGGCGCACGCTACCGCCGATTCCGCTGGCGCCGCAATCCCTGCTCTGGCAGAAAAGATGGGGCCTGACGTGGGAAGTGCTCTCAGCGCAGCCTTTGCCGACGCCACCTCTTCGGTGCTGTACGTATCAGCCGGAGTGCTGCTGCTAGGGCTCATTTCTGCCGTGCGGTTGGCAAAGCGGTAGGGGCGGTTGCTGCTAGACCCATGCGGTCCAATGACCTGTGGTTTGGATAGTTTTGTTGGGGGTGGCTGGGCAGTGTGCATCGGCCGCTCCTGGCTTTAACGTTGAAACTGACAATGCATGTTTAATCGCTTTCCGTGCCCGAAAGTGCTTGACATGACTGTTTAGCAATTATCCAAACATTGAACGGGTAGATGGGTGATAGAAAACCACTAAACAAATCTCATCCGCGTCAACGTGGCCTGGGGATTGTGAGAATAGCGGGGTTCTAATCTCACAATGAATCGTGTAATTGCGGAAACCTTGGTGGAATAGCGGGGAAGTGAGCGCTGTGTCCAGTTCAGATAGTTAATGTTGAGGGAGCTCTGGCACTCCACGTCCCAGGGGTGGGGAGAGTCTGGTGTCAAAGCGACTGCTAGCGAGCTGTCGATCTGCGAGCGTAATGAGCTCAAGGATGTCGTCCGCATAATAGCCGGCGGTTCCGCGCACTCCAATAACCTTGACCCGTAGGACTCCCGCTTGCTCTAAGTCCTCTAATGCTCGGCGGGCATTGGATGCCGTAACGCCATACAAGCGTTCTAAGGTTTTGGCAGTAACTATAGGATGAGCTGCCAAGCCGGTAAGTAGCTTGAAGTCAATGGAGTCCTCACGCAATGCGCGGGTTTTACCTTGAGTCTTGCGATAGTCATCCACCATGCTGCGCCATTGCTCTTGAATGGCTTGTAGATCGGTAGCGATCAGCTCGGCTTGATGGACAGCTTGCTGCGTTGCGTCGAGGAACGTTTTCAGCCAAACGTTCAGATCGCCGCGTCGATAAGCGGTCAGTCCAGCGACATAAGCATCAGACCATGTGCCTAGGACAAGGCTGATGGGAAGCATGGTCTGGCGCGTTAGTCCGCGACGTAGCAGAACGCCATGAATGAGTGCCCTGCCGACGCGACCATTGCCATCTGCGAATGGATGAATCGTCTCAAACTGCGCATGGAGAATGGCAGCCTGGATTAAAGCGCCGTGAGCTGCACCGTTGGCATACTCACACAAATCTGTGACAAGAGCAGACACCTCTTCGGGTGGCGGTGGGATGAATTCGGCGCCGATGGGTGTGCGTCCTGATCCGCCGATCCAGTTCTGTATTGTGCGAATCCCGACCGGAACTGTTGGGCGGGGGCCAAGAAGTTCGGTCTGGAGTCTGCTGAGGTACCCCGGTGTAATCACCGGTTCTGTTGCGAAGGATTCTTCAATAGTGCGCAGAACCTGGAGGTTTCGGGCCACAGCTTCGGCACTTTCCTTGAAACCTCGTACTTGTTCGGACTGGGCGAGCTCTGCGAGGACCACTTTGTCCACATTGGGTGCGATGCCCTCGATGCGTGAGGAAGAAATCGCCTCAGATCGCATCAACAATCGGGCGATACTCTCTAAATGTTCGGAACCCTTATGGCTTCCCAGCGCAATAATCGAACGCTCAATCTCCGCAGATTTTTGGGCCAGCTCTGGGTCAATCACCAGGGATTTAGTGGAGAGGGTATCTGGAACATAGGCCTCATAGGCGCCACCGATTTTGTCACGGCGTGGCAGACCAGTTCCATCTGCTGGCAGCCAAAAACGTTGTTCATATCGAGGCATATATAACTCTTTTCCACACCTCAAACGGCTTGAGGTGATTGTTTAAGGGTTATTCAAACATATAGGGGAGGGGTGGGGCAATGGAAAAACATTGGTTAGTTGTGCGTGACCTGGTGATTGTGAGAATAAGAGGGGGTCTAATCTCACAATGAATCGTGTAATTGCGGAAACCTTGGTGGAATAGCAGGCTGCTACTCCGCTAAGCGGTAGTGCCTGTGTGTGCTGGAACTGGGTTCCTTCCGCTAAGCGCAAAGATCCGACTCCAAGAAGAACATTTTGGATTTTTCTATGAGACTGTAGACGAAACCTTTAAGAGCCTTACCGAAGGCGGCTACGGATTTGTCCGTGGAGAAGCAATCTGTGGGCCAACTACTTCCGGTCATGATTACCGAATTTCTGGAGAGATTTTTGCAGGATCGCATCATGGCTTTGGCATCTCTAGAGAAGTCCATCTTCCGTGCAATGTGAACTAGTTAGTGCACATGAGCCAGGCTTTTAGTTCTTTTTCTGCGCGCTCACAACCACCTGGGTAGTTTTTGTTTAGCTCTTCAGCTACAGAATCGAAAACTTTTTTAGCGAGAGCTTCGGCGTGGTCAGGCTGAAGCTGCCCTTTTAACTCGTTTAAGGGGACGGAGAGGGAGGCATAAGGGCTAGGTCGAAAAGAATAAGACCGCATGTCATCAGCGTATATTCGGATGGTTGTCCCCAAAATCTGAGATTCAAGGATAACGTTTCCGAATACTAAGGACGATAGTTTTTTCTCTTTCATATTGGGCAGTCTACGGAAATAAAGCAGTACTAGCTGCTGGCCCTAGGCGATGGACTGGATAGATCGTTCTGTGGCGTTGAACAATGCAAATGCGAGTCGTGTATCCGAAGTGCGTACATGCCCCGTAGGGGTGTGTGGTGACATTGAAAAATGAATGAGCGCCAGGCAGCTCCAACTACCTGACGCTCGCTTATCACCCAGTACCAGCTGGGGAGAAAGCACGGCTATGAGCCCGTGCCATTGCGCAGATCTCGAGCACCAGCGCGTCCGATGAGGACCGCGCAGCCCTACAGCGTCACCTCAATGAAAGGCTGCGACCGAAGCCGCAGCGACTGGGGATTTGACCACCATGTAGGGCCATGGTCACGGACCTCAATGAAAGGCTGCGACCGAAGCCGCAGCGACGTGCCCCGTAAGAAGGGCGATAAGGCGCGCATGTGGACCTCAATGAAAGGCTGCGACCGAAGCCGCAGCGACTCCCATGGCGCGGTTGAAGGCGTTGAAGTCGAATGCACCTCAATGAAAGGCTGCGACCGAAGCCGCAGCGACGAAGCCATAAGAAAGTGGCGAGAGCAAAAAGACGCAACCTCAATGAAAGGCTGCGACCGAAGCCGCAGCGACCTGCCTCGGTGCGGAAGAAATTGCGGTCGAAGTCGCCACCTCAATGAAAGGCTGCGACCGAAGCCGCAGCGACACCCCCGCCTACTGGGTGAGGATGTGGTTCTCGCATGACCTCAATGAAAGGCTGCGACCGAAGCCGCAGCGACACAACGCGGATCGGGCGATTGATGTTCGCCTCGCAAACCTCAATGAAAGGCTGCGACCGAAGCCGCAGCGACAGCCCCCTCATTTTAACTGACTTAACCTCGGTATTTGCCCTTTTATGGCGAAGTTCTCGACTTTTATGAAGTTATTTTCCAAAGGGGTGATTGTTGTTGCTCTATGAAAACCATAATGACAAGGGAAAACGTGACCGCGAAGACCTCCCGGGATTTTTAAAGTCCGCAGGGTCTTCGCGGTAGTTTCTTGCTGCTAGATAATCAGAAATTCATTGTCAGTGATCTCTTGTTTTCTGCCTTCGTAAGTAAACGTGGTGTCTACCTTCGACAGCAGTCCAAGGTCGCAATATAAAACGGAATCTTCCTCAGCGTTAATAATGAGTTTTATTTCATCCTTTAGCCGAAGCAGCTTTGCAGGGCTGCAATCGACAACAAAAACGCTGTATTGGATCCTGTCGCCATATTTTTGCAAGGTCTTCGCTAGCTTATTTCGACGTCTATCGTGGGCAATATCGTAGGCGATAATCGTACGACGAACATCATCCCGCCTCATCGTATCTTCACTCCTTTGTATCGAAGCTGGGTTCCGTCTAATACTCCGAGCATCATCCTGGCTTGAACTTCAATTGCGCGCCGCCAGGAAACGCTGTACCCAAATGTGGGATGTTTGAACTGGGTTTGGATCCTTCGCTCAAAGGCTTTGACTATTTTCTTTCTTCCGTCTGTGGTGAGCGCTTGCCCTTTGTCGCGGATAAAGAAGTCTCGGGAAGAAATCTCGCGTCGGTTGATCAACGTTAGAACAACCGAATCAGCTACCACTGGTCGGAACTCCTCCATCAGGTCGAGAGCAGCTGCTGGTTTGTTTCGATTACTACTGTGCAGAAAACCGGCATGAGGATCTAACCCACAAGCAATGAGCGCTCGTACGCATTCCGCAGTGAGCATTCCGTACGCGTAGTTGAGCAGTACATTGATGTGATCTTGTGCCCCTCGCCCTTTTCTTCCTAGCCACTGGGCTCCCAGGCTATGAAGAGCGGCGTCGTTAAGCATTGATCCAAAAGATTCAAAATATTTGCTAGCAGCCTCGCCCTCAACCCCAAACAAAGACGGGATGTCGTTTACTGTTCGTGCAGTTTCCTGGAGCCTGCGCAGCGATGCAACTGCTTCTTTAGCCGAGCCGTGTCTGCGTAGCATCGTTGCTTGGTTATAGATTTTGGAACTAATAATCTCACTGGCAATAGGAATGAAACCAGTTTCAGCCAGTACATGTTGCCGGACACGTGCTAGTCCATTTGGCCCATCGCCGGGTAGCATCCAGCCATATAGCCGGCCAGTACTTGAGCACCACACCACTGGCCGATGCTGCCACGCCAGCTCCCTGATGAGGGCGCTTGAGAGATCAATGTTGCCGTGGAGCACTACTGCCTGAACGCGCTCAATCGGCACGGAACCGAGAAGTTCTGATTTTCTGTGGACCTCGATTCTTCCGTTTTTCTTTGAAGCACGTGACCCTTGCTCTGTAAGGTGCAGTACTTGGCTGTCAGGGTTTTGAGCCAGGACACGTCGCTGTGGTTGTCTTTGCAAGAGTTCATCGGGAAGACATACAGATAAGTGGGAGCACCACGTGCACTGAGGATCTTCATCCAACGGGACAGGAGAAGTACTCGCTTGAGCTATTTCATGAGTCCGTAGTGCTTGAGTTTTCGCATGCTCAAAATCGGCAGAACTCAACTCCACTTCGATTGTTTTTCGATGATCCGTGAAATACACAGCATATTCGAGCTTTTTATACCCCATTTCTCTGAGGCATATCCCTTGCAAAGCCAGTTGTAGCCTGTTGGCATCAGTGACTATTGGTGCCTTACGGACAGGAGTTGCTTTGAATTCGACTACTCGTATGGTTCCGTCTGGCAAAGACTCGAGACTATCGCAGATGCCTAGGATTCCGAGTTCATCTGACCAGACTTTTACAGATACTTGTCGGTGGGGCGTGGAAGTTTTGAGGTTATCAACATGGACGTGTGAGCTCTTTCCAGCTTGCATCTGATACGTATCGGTCTGCTCACCGTTGAGCTCAAGCCAGGTTCTGCGCTCGCAGTATTCGGTGTGCACAACCAAGCTGATCGGGACCGGGTCGATGAGTGCCTGCATTGTCTTAACCCAACGGAAGCACAGAACCCGGTTGGACTTGCCGTTCCGGTGCGCTCGAACTGCCGGCCTTTTTTATGTCAAACAGTGCTACGGCATTAATCCCATGTTCTAGCAGCCATTTGCTTGCCGACACCACCGCAGTGGTGCCGATATCACCTGTCCGGACAAGCTCTCCTCCAATGCACGCAATAGCCTCTGACCTAAGGACAGAGCGTGCTCGTCCTAAAGAGATTGGGGTGGAAGACATGGGAAGAACCATCAGCACTGGGTGGAGTGCTTGAGGCGGGAATGCACCCGGTGTTACCGATTTTTCCTTGATTTGTGGCGCGAGTTGGAAAGATGCAATGCCCAGTAGACCTACAAATGCAAGGGCTACGTCGGTGGGGCCGGGTGGTGTTAATCCTGTCGAAGTCCTTGAATCGGGAGAATTCTTTCCTAATGGATCATGGACTTGTTTTCCTTGAATTCCCGCAAGTATGTCCTCGTTTGTCCAGGAGGAAAGTTCGTCCACCATCAAGCTGAGCCTGTGTTGAACAAACTCTTCTCCTCGATTGCGGGTTTTCATTTCCCACCGAGATGCCCCATGATCTGGCCGAGGGGCTTTTTTCTCATTATGCCAATAGGACGGTTCCCCTAAAGCTGAGATGAAAGAGAGATCCAGCCAGCGCTTATCCGCAAGAAGCTGATCGACGTGCGACGTGCGAATGTGGTGATGTTCTTCCCAGTCGTGTGGGGATTTTTCTGCATCAATCGCCTTGATCCGCGGAGAAAAAGGAGCGAATCGTTTCCCGGCGTAGTCTTTTCGAGCCTTGACCCAAGAAGAATCCTCCGACCACCGAGTTGCTAATTCCCGGATGCGCTGAGCAATGAGGAGGGGGTCGTAGATACTTCTTAATTGAGCCTTGGGTTCAGAATCTAAAGACCACATCAACCTAACAGAATTATCTCCCATCTCTTCTGCCACAGCTGCTAAGCCCAACAAAGCGAAGTGACTGAGTGCGCTTGAAGCATCGCCTGCGATATTGATCGTAAACACAGAGCTACCTTCCTTCCGATGAAACGTGAGCGTCAGCTGCCCGCTGCAAAGCCTCTAAGTAAGCCATGGCATAAGGGCCGATTGTCCTGTTTGTTCGCTCGATGATGCTGTCCCATTCGCCCTCGGAGAAGAGGTGACGTGCCGCTGCCTGCTCCTGATCAGTGGCGAGCGGGGAAATCATTTCCCAGGAGGAATACGGGAAAGTGGATCTTCCGTGGCCGTGACTGCATCCCACTATCCGCAGGATCAGTTCCGTTTCTGGAGTGTCATACCCGAGCTGAACTGCAACTTTGAGGGCGGAAAGCTGCTCATGGCGCCATTTTGGTGGCACACCAGAGATGTTCTTTGCGCGGCGAATCTCTTGTCGATTCCTCTGCGCACTTTTGGCCCAGGGTTCCTGATCATCCGATGTTTTTCCACCACGCAACCACGTCTGGAATCGTGGCTCTATTTTTCCGTCATCGTGATGCGCTGCTGCTTGGACGACGATCTGGTGGAAGTCATGGTGTAATCCCACACTGGTACACAGGTTGTCTGCTTGTTCAGCAACATCAGCTTGATGCTGTTGAAGTGTTACCGTCTTGGACGTTGGTGACCATTCCTGGAGAGCCTCTTCTTCTGCTCGGATAGCATCGTCGGTTTCAGTGATGTACCACGGCACTACTGCATCAAACCCATGGCGGTGATCGGTTTCAAGCACCATTGTGGAGCACTGAAAGCCCTTTGGCCGTTGACTCTCTGTAGGAGTTTCTTCTGGATCTTCGCTTAGCTCGGCTGCAATCTGTTTAAAGCTTTCGGCCTCTGTTTTGTCCATCGCGGAGTCAAATACATGAACGTCAATTCCAGGAAGTGGAGCTGGGTCGATGAGCTCGGAGGCTTCGGGCGTCGCCGAGGCGACACCTTCCGTGGTAAAAGGCGTGCCGGGTTCGATAATGAGGATATCGGTAGGACGAAGTGGTTTGTTGTGATCGAGTAAAACTACCTCACTGTCTCGATATAAGAATGCGCGGTGTCTAACTGCTGAAGCTTTTTGTTTGAAAGATTCTTCAGTAGGGGCCAATACATCTTTGAGTCTGTTCAACACCGCGATGTTGGCGGGGAAAGTTTCAAAATCCTGGGGTTTTGTGGCATTGAGTAGTTCTACTGCTGCGTTGGAATCTTCCGGCAATGGGGACCGGACAACTACGCCGCCAAGAGCAGGGTCTTTTTCCAACGAGTCTCTTAACCACAGATCCAGGTCTGGTTCAGCAAACAGGGGATCGGTTGTTCTGCATAAATTGTGGAGGTCTGCCCATTCCAGGCGCTGCAATAATACCCGACCAGGTGATTCTTCAGGAGCAGGAAGCTCAAGTAATCTTCTCGGGTTTACCGTTCCGGCCTCTGCTAATTGCTCTAGCCATGCAAGAGAATTGAGGAGATCCTTGCGGGTATAAGGAGGTACATCTGTCTTGATCGCGTCTGCAGTTGACGGGACAAGTACAGAAACCTCGCTCCTTACGCGGTGTCCGAGTCGATTGACCCGGCCAAAGCGCTGTGTCAGAGATGATCCTGGTGCGAGTTCAGTGACTAGGTGAGCAAAATCGACGTCAACGCCAACCTCCATGGTTTGAGTAGCCACCAGCACGTCTACTTCTTGAGAGCCTTGAATGGTGAAAAGCCCTGGTCGCCGAGCCTTCATCTGTGCAACATCATGCGGCCGCATCCTGCCCACTAAGATTTCGCTGCGTAGACCCTTTTTCTTGAGTATCCGGTGGATTTTTGTGGCCGTTTCCACGTGGTTTACGATGCAGCCCACAGTACTGTCTGCATCGGCGCATAATCTGAGGACCTCTTCAACTGCGGTGGCGATGATCTCAGAGTTCTTGGGTCGTCCATTCCATTTTTTGAGCTTTAAGAGCGAAAGATGCTTGGACGAATCGATGCGCTGAGCAATGACTGGATCACGCTCACAATCTTCTTCGAATACACCGATGCTCTGGGCAAGACCTAGGGTCTCAGTGGATGTTGCTGTTGCAGCGACAACTTGCAATCGCGGCACGTGAAGATCTACTTCCAACTCCTGCAATGCAGCTATACGACGCGCAGTCGTCAGGAGCTGACGGTTCAAATGTGACTCGTCGAGAAGCACAACGGCATCCATCGTAAAAAGCGCGGTTTCTCTAGGACGGGCTAGCCTTCCGGAACCATAGCCTCGGAACAAAGCACGTGATCCCCACATGTCCGGTGTAGCCGCGATGATGGCGCAAGCTTCAAGGCTATTTACCGGCAGAGTCTTATTTGTGAGCGCGCCACGTAACCGACTGACGATAAACGGGTCTTGATGTGCATCAGACCTTAAGCTGGTTAGTGCTTGAGATAGTGTTGCCAATACCGAGCCGGCTTTAGCCTCTTGCATTGTGCGCAAGATTGTTTCTGCACGATCAATGTGGCTATCTACTAATGCTCGGCGGTTAACCACAACGCTAAGACGCCTGGGAACTCGGGGGCATTCTCCCAGGGCATATAAGGCGTTGAGATAGAGGTGTACATCGACAACAGACGACTTGCCAGTTCCGGTGGGAGCTACGATCTGTGCTGGCCAGGTGCCTGTTTTTATTACGGCATCGACTAGACGTTGTTGCCACGCGAAAGGACGGTGGCCGTCGTTGAGCTCAGCAAAGAATGCATCGAAAGTAATGCTAGGCATGAGTCATCTCGCTTGTCATCGTTTCGAATTCACTTCTGGGAATATCCACAGGGATTAACAGACCTCCGCCCAGATGGCGTGATTGCCCCAGTGCAATGATCGCTCTATCCTGCTGGAGGCTCCCCAAGTGCACGAGACCTCGCCAAGGTTGGATGGTTAAACTCCTGTTGGTCCTGTGGACAAAGCTACGGGTATTTCTGCTTACGGGGTGATCATGAAAAATCCGTACGTCTGCGTTATAGGCCGCGTCGCGTAGTTCGACATAGCGTGCAGGGCCAGTTTCCTTGGTCGGGAAGTTGTCGCGCCAGACGAAGGCCACTGAGAGTAAGCCTGCATCCGCCAGGCGCCACAGCACACCTTGTTGCTTATTGTGGGGTCGCGATTCTGGGATAAAGACGTTTAATGGCTCCCACATACGGATGGTTCCTGGTTGAGGAGCTGGCCAAAATGCATCGCCTCTGAATACGTGACCGCTGTACTTAAGCTGGCACAAGAATTTTCCACCGCTTCTGAGTGGAAAAGGTCCGGTGAGTGCTTGGTTGAGCTGCTCGTACACAGTGGAATCAGCATCTTGTGGAACAAGAAGTGCGAACGCTGAGGTTTTCAATCCAAGCGCTTCTAAGTGACGATGCGGTATGTATTGGATGGCTAAATTATTTGCTGGTCTTTGTGCCCCAGCTGCATAACGCCCAGTGATAACTGGCGAGACATCCGTTCTAATTCTGGCAATAAGCGCTCGATGGAGGGCAACAGCTGCGCGAACCTGTTCTTTCGCCTCTAGCTGTTTACCGTGTACCTCCAACAAAATGACTTTTGTCCAGGGCGTTGCACATTCCTTATCCGCAGCGTTGACACGTAGATAGCGAGCCGTACCTAAGTGATCTTTGGGGATCGGAGGATCATGGATCGGGTCATCTTTTAAGAACTTGTCCGCTTTTTTGGAAGGAGGCTTCTTTCCATACCTCGCATGGAACACTTCTCTGAGGTGCTGAGTGCGTCCAGGCAGCGCTATTCGGACTTGTACGCGTTCGGTTGAAAAAGCGGTCGCTTGAGGATCAAGAGTAAGCGTGGCTTCGATTTCTTGCTGTTCAAGTACTACGAGAGAAGAAGCTTCTCCTAGGCATGCGACATCGGGGAGCAATGCGGTAATGGCTTCTGCTATATCCACGGGCATCTCGTCCCAGATATACCCATAAGCTCCATTGACGGATACGCCATCGGAGACAGCACGATTCTCAGTAGCACGCGTTACGCCGGTTTTGTCGATCTTCACTGAGCCTACGTTTCGGTACATCATTCGTGATGTATCCGGGGAGAGCCATTGCTGTTCAGGCATCGCTAAACCGGTGGGGGGATGTGCTTCTAACCACTGCAGTGCTTGTAGCGATTGTTGGCTGGGCCTGAGTTGGTGTTCGTTGGGATCTTCTTCTGCATGAACACCTTGAGCTGCCGCATTCATAAGCGCCGCGTGCAACCGAGCCGGATCCGGGTATGCGTCTCGGTTAGCGTCGCCGGTATGCCCCAGGTAGACCCCCAGCGGGAATCTTGCAGTGAGACAATATTTTGGCATTTGTTACTCTGCCTCTGCGTCGTCTTCAGTGGCTCCGCGCAGTACAACTGGATTGCCTGTGACGTGGAGTATTTGCCCCTCCCAGTTCGCGACCCCGCATGCGCTAGCTTTGGCAATTGCTTCCTTGAGTAGCTCGTCCGCTGCTTCCACCGAAATAGGTTCTAGTTCACGCTTTTCTCCGTAGCGTAGATCAAGAGTGACGACCGGCTTTCCCTGTTCTACAAGGTCGCAGTTGGCTCGGATATTTAGCTCTGATTCGGCGCGTGCCATAGCTGCTAGCCCCAGTGCCGCGAGCAGGGCGCGAGCTGCGATATCTTGCTCTGCGGTGCCGCCGAAGCGCAGCTGACGAAGCGCAGCAAAGCTCAATGCCCAGGAGCGAATAATTCTTTGGCACGCCACTCCGCCCAATGAATCAAGCGATGGGGGAAACGCGCCAAGTCCAAGAGGGGAGGCGGAAATAGTCTCGCCCTTCTTGGCTTTTTTCACCTGATCATCCAGTTTTGAACGAGTTTTCTGAGTTAGCTCATGGTTTTGAGCTAAGGCGGCTTCTTTAAGATCAGCTCCAGTCATTTTTACACTCGCGGCCACCGGGTCTACTCGCGCGCCACCGCGCCGTGAATACGATTCCGCGCGGTGCTGGTTGGCCAACACTCCGATGATTTCTCCGACTAAAGCGCTGCGCAGCTTCACTTGGTCGCTCTTGCGGCTAGCATCCCAGCCGCCAAAAATAAGTGCGGACGGAGCCAAATTGAGTAGCGGTTTCATGTTGCGTGGTGTGGAATTCCGGGCGGAAATATAGAGATCATTCTCGGTTGTTGGTTTACCGTCGATTGACCCTGCGCGGATATGTCCATCTGTAAAGCGGTGGGGTAGTTCCAAATCGGAGAAGACTTTGCTGTCGTTGTAAGAAACTTCAATTCTGGGGATTCGGTTGAGGATTTCATTCCCCTCATTGATGGCCTGCATCACTGCTGCTTCCGCGCGATTGAGCTGAGACTGTTTGGAATCAATAAGAACAGTTCGCTTGGACTCACCGTCTATAAAGCGGTCCTCAAAAGCAAAGACAGACTCTGAACGATTGACAAACTTTGCAGGTGTTACTGATCCATGCTGGCCGACTGCGGCCTCGAGTTCCGTTATAGAGGTGAGGACTGAAGATCCTCCTGCGCTGCAGGCCTTAACCAAGTCTGTATAAGAAAGCATTCCCATTGCTTGTGATCCTTTGCCTTATTGGTGGAGGCCGCCTCACTCCATATTTTCTGCGATTCGGCCATTTAGTGACGATTCTAGAAAACTAAAGCAAGGGAGTCAATGGAAAATTCTTTATTAACCTCTTTTCATCTCATGTAGATTTTACTAGGATAGGGAGAGCAAGCGCGGTAATTTTTGTTTTGGGATTGACCTCTTTTCATCGCATCCCTGAATGAAAGACCGCGCTTGCTCACGGCCCATCATACTGAAATAGCGCGGAAGGAGCTGCGGACATGGCAAAGCCATTGATGATCGGGAGTGATGTTTTGATGGACGACTCGTCATTGTCGCTGGAATTAGTTCGCTCGCTGTTCGCTCTGCAGTGTGGGAGGTGATGGCATATGGAAACAAACAGCGTTGATGCTTCTGAGGAAGCTTATTCAGTGCTTTCCCCTGCAGAAACCGTTTATGGCTCAGGTCACATCCTGTGCACAGTAAGCCTGGTTGATCTATGTTCTAGGGTTGTTGGAATTGGTGAGATAGTGCGGGTTCGACTTTCTCGGGCGATGCCCAGGCTTTCCCTGCGAATGCTGCGACAACGATCTGGGCGAAGCCTTCTTCTTCGTCTTGAATTAAGTATGCAGCGCCAGTAGTGTCATGCTGTTTATGCAGGTCAAAATGGAAAAACTGGCAACATAACACTTAACTTCCCACTCAACATAACACCGTGGGAAGTTGGTGGGAAGTTAAGTGTTATGTTCGTGGTCTACGTACTTTGCGATACCTCTGTTTGGGACTGCGGGAAGGTTCTGTTGTTTCTACTCTTCCCTCTTGAATGAGTTGATTTAGCCCCTTTTGGATTGCGGTTCTGCTCAATCCAGTTCGTTTCACCAGCTCGGCGGTGCTTACGCTTTCAACGTCTTCCAATATGTACCAGACGTGATCATGCGCGGAAAGATATGACTCTTGTTGTGCTACCTTTCGACGCCTAAACGTAATGGTAAAACTGCTGAGACTGCTCCGAATTTCCGCTGGGGGCATGAGGGCATCGGCTAAGGATTGTTCGATGACCGCTATGCCGGTGCCTCGGTTTTCGGCGACCAATCCTCCGTCTGGCAACTCGGTATTTTCGAGAAATTGGGAAAGTCGCTGATTGCGGGTGGAAGAATGACCGGCTTCATGGATATTGTGTTCGGTCACCCCACCATACAAACCACCGGGATTGGTTATTTCAAGGCGATCCACAAACATATTGACCTGCACTTGGGATCCTCTGGACCGGGATGAATAGTCCCTATGCATGAGAGCGTTGACGATAGCTTCGCGTACTGCAGTCAGGGGGTAGTCGGGCAGTTCTTGCCTGAAAGTGTCACCGATCAGCGCCCCGGTACGCATGTTTTGGCTCACGAGCTCAATGGTTTGCATAACTAAATCTGGAATAGGTCCGTAGAGGGTTTTGCTATCTAATAAGCGCAGTCCCTTGGCTACGTCACCTTTTGACGTTCCTGGGTAAACGGCAAAAGTAACGGTGAGCCGTGGGAAGAATTCTTGAGGATCAATACCCATTGCAAGAAGGGCAGCAAGCGTTGGATGCTTCGCTTTTAGCACGCGCAGACGGTTTAATGCAGTGTCATTGCCCTGTGCAAAAGTGCGAGGTCGGCGAGTACGTTGAGAACTCAGATAACCTTCTAATATCTGCGGGTCCAGATCATCAACCGCGGCTTCACATACCGGGTCTTCATCCCATTTGGGTTGTGAATGCTCTTCAAGTAAACGTTCTACTTCATATACTTCGAGTCGTACGTCGGATTCGCCCACGCGGCGGTAACTACCGCGCATCTCACCGCGTTCTGTGACGTAGCAGGGTTTATCTCGAGGGAGCATTTCTGGAATTTGCCCCACAACTACGGTGGCACCTTCGAAGGGGACAAGTTCTATTTCGGGGCGAACTGGAGGTGTTAGTTGACTACACCGGGAAACAAGCTGGTCGCGGGCGCTTTCGGCATTGAATTTAGGAACGACCGTAAAACCATCCTGTTCGGAAAGTCCGACGAGCAAGGTGCCGCCGGAAGTGTTGGAAAAGGAGCTCAAGGTGTCGAGTACTTCTTTACCAATGCCACTTTTGACCTCGATGGCTTGTTGGTCGGTCCCAACAAGTCGTAGGTCATTAACCATGGTTATTAGCTCTTTTTCATCCACGTCATCCTCGCTTCCCACTCAACTTCCCACTTAACATAACACCGTGGGAAGTAGGTGGGAAGTTAAGTGTTATGTTCGGTGCGCACGTGCTTTTTAGCGGTAAGACGTTCCACTCGTTCTAGTTCACTGAGCACGATGCGTCGTACGCGGCGATCATGGGGGACGTCTTCGTGGAGAACTATTGCGCGCTTTGACACTGCTTGTACATAAATATTGCGGACGAGGGGGCCGGTGAGAAAACAGGATTCCACTGGCTGAATGATGGTGTCTGATTTTGTGGTGATGCAGGAGTAATAGATGCCGGGCAGTGTATCGCCGTTGGCGTTGAGCTCTTGGATGAGGTCGCTTTCAGCAAGCATCTCAAATCCCGAGGCCCCAAAGAAGTTTGTGATGATGGAATCCACCACGACTGTACCGCGGGCAGTGCGGGTAAGGGGACTGATAACGCCGCCGTGGGAGGTGCCATGATTGGGAACTGCGAGACAGATGAGGTGCGTGACGTAGCGGGCTCCATCTAGGTGATGCATCCAATACCTGGCGAGTATTCCGCCCTGGGAATGCCCGACAAGGATCACTCGCTCAGCGCCGGTGACTTTGAGCACGGCATGGATATATGCGCCGACCTGGTCTGCCGATTCGGCTACCGCGGCGGTTGACCGCATCCCAAAGTCGGGTGCGAAGACCGCGTAGCCTTTCTTGCGCAGATCTGTGCCTAGTTCCATCCAGTCGCCTTTGGTCACCCCGGTGCCGTGGATCAAAATCACTGGATAGGGGTGTCGTGAGGTGGGGCGGGCGCGCCAGTCGTCTTCGAACAGCCCTCGTGCTGGAAGCCGCGCGGAGAGCGGCAGTGGAGCGTCGATAATTGCCATACGGGAGCGCGACCTCCTTTGCGATTGTTTCCTGCTGGGGATACTTTCGTACCATACCTAAGAAATTCAGTGAGCGTTTTTAAGGAGTTTCCCGTGTCCCTTACTGTTGCTGAGGCAATTGCGAACCGCCGTGCCACTCGTAAATACACCGAGCAGGAGGTGAGCGACGCGGTGCTTGACGTCGTCGTTTCGCAAGCCCTTCAGGCACCGAGTGCGTTTAATGCGCAGCGTGCGGATCTCGTAGTGATTCGGGACCAGGCGATCAAGGACAAGATTTTTGCGGCTTCGGGGCAGAAGCAGCTTCGCGACGCCCCGGTGGTCCTGGTCACGGTTGCGCGTGCCGACGTCCCCGAGGATCTTGACGAGGTCCTTGGTGTGGAACGCGCGGCGTTTGTGCGCAATGTTTTAGCTAAAGCCGATGCTGCGCGTCTGCGGGAAACCGCGCTCAAAGATGCCATGCTGGTGGCGGGGTTTGCGTTGATCGCTGCCCAAGGCGAGGGACTTGCCACGTCGCCTACCACGGGGTGGGATGAAGCGAAGGTCCTTGAGGCTATAGGGTTAGCTGACCGCAGCGATCGTGCGGTGGGTCTGGTTATTGGTATGGGATACCCTGCGGAATTCCCAGCGCATCCCGGTCGGGCAGAGAGCCGTCGGGTTAACGATGGCTATGCGCGCGACTGAGTTCGTGCATGGTCACCCCCGTAGAGTAAGCGGATATATGCCCTCTTTTGTTCGACAGCATTGAGACATTAAAGGAGAATCTGTGAATTCTGGCCCGATTATTTTGCCGTTTAATGGGAAAACTCCGCGAGTTCACGAGACCGCTTTTATCGCGCCGAACGCCACCTTGATCGGCGATGTAGAGATAGCGGCGCATGCCTCTGTGTTCTATGGCTGCGTCTTAAGGGCTGACATCAACATGATTCGTGTGGGCGCGCGAACCAACGTCCAGGACAACTCAGTGCTGCATGTCGACGGCGATGCGCCGTGCATCCTCGGCGAGGACGTTACGGTAGGGCACATGGCTTTGGTGCATGGCTCAACTGTGGGCAACGGGACTCTGGTAGGCATGCACTCTGCGTTGCTTTCGCGCTCGGTTATTGGTGCGGGCAGCCTGATCGCTGCGGGAGCCGTTGTACTTGAAGGACAAGAAATACCCGCCGGGTCTCTTGCTGCTGGGGTTCCAGCTCAAGTTCGGCGGGTGCTTTCTTCCGAACAATCGGCAGGCTTCATCCCGCATGCTGGCAAGTATGTGAATGTTGCCAGCATGCACAGGGAACTCGGGATGAGCCTGAGCCTTGATCAGGTGCGCTTTAGCTAGAGCTATCTGCGTCGAGTGACTAGTCGCTTGGCAAGGCCTAATGGGTCTTCTATTAGTCGATCCATTGCAATGGCCCGAGCTGCAGCACGAGCATTATCAAGGTGGGTGGGGATCACTCGGATCTCCAACTTATCTTTTGTTCCATGGGGCGACTTGCGTAGCTCCTGGCCCACAGCGAGGGCATCTTCTGAGTTCTCAAATGCTGAGCCGGCAAGGACTATGACCTTTGGGCGCGTCTGTTCTACTAGGGCTACGGCTGAAGCTCCCAGGGAAGAGGACCCATGAATGTTCTCATCGAGAGGCAGTATCACTACCTCTTGGGGATTTTGAAGCGCTGCACCGATGGAATCGTCCGCATAAAAGATGAGTGAATTAGCGGGCGCATCGGGATTTTGTGCCTGTTGCTCAGCACCTGCAATAGCTGTAATGGCACTAGCGACGGTCACGGGAGCCGAGACGCGGTTATAGATTCGACCAGCAAGGTCTACGCCTTCCCAGCCGAGGTTTTTCGCAGTGACAAGGCCAAGGGAATTGACGTGGCCTGATGTTGCAATGCCTACGTTGGCAAGGGGGAGCTCGCTAAGCTCTGCGATTTCTCGGATAGCTATGGCTAGCGTTTCTGCATATTGATCAGCGCTCATCTGAGCGGGAACAATATCGAGGATTTTTTCCTGTATCACCACGCCGCGTGTGCTGTATGCACCTACGTATGTGGTTTTGGTTCCTACGGCTACGCCGATCTGTGCCCAGGGGGATACGGAAAGTTCGATGGGGATGGTTGGACGTCCCGGCCCGTTGGGAATAGAAAGGTCTGGTCTTTCCCGAACGAGCTTTGCCTCCATGAGCGCGGCGACGGCGCGGGTCACGGTGGGCTGGGATTTTCCGGATCCGGTGACGAGTTTAGAACGTGTTACCGGCTGGAAGTGCCTGATGAGGTGCAGGCACGATGCAGCCGGTACTGACGGCTGAGTAAAAGAAGGGGTATTCCTCAAGTGGCTGCGCGTGTGCATAATAAAAATTCTATAGCTATAGACCGCGCAGTCTAAATTATTCACCCCCTCATTGGTCGGGTTTGATAACCTGTGAGCAGCTTAAATATAGATATGAAGAGTTTAAATAGACTGACCAGTATATTTTTAACAGAATATTTAGGCCGGAGAAAAAGTGTCGCTGAGCGGTGTATTTTCAAAAACGATTTGCAAAAAAGTTTTGAGCTAAATGTTGGCATTTATGTACTGGTCTTTTCCGTGGGGGCTATGAACGCTGATAGGTAAAAGGAGAAGGTTGACCGCGAATTGGGGGATGGATACCCCCGGCTACATCTCTCAAGTGCGGGGGTCTGGGGGAAATAAGTGCAAGCATTTTTATGGCGCTAGGTGATGTATTTCTCCATGTCATGTGACGTAGGTGACATGGCACCAAACTTCGACAGGTTGAAAAAAATTTAATAAAGGTTTGAACTTTGGGAACTCTTGTCGGCTTTCACGCGACAACTACTAACGTCGCGCGGGTGCATCTCTGAGCTCGCTGGAAACGCCTCTCGTCTGTGCTCGCACTGAGATCGTTTCTTTGTAGATGCGCCCATCGCGGAGTGGAACGGATCCCCTCGCGGTACGACTGTGGCCACAGTCTGTGCGTAATCCAACTCGTGTACGAAAGCGGTATAGGAATACATGGTCACCACCGATCAAGCCCTCTCGGCAGGAAGCGCAGCAAAAGCTGCAAAACCTGGGAGTGGACGTGCCAGTGAAAACGGCGGGAAATCCCGTCATCTGCCGCGCCACCTACGCCGACTTCATTTCTTTGCGGGAATCATCTGTGCACCGCTTATCTTTGTAGCTTCTCTTACCGGCCTCGCTTATGCCTTTGCGCCGACCCTGGAGAAGGCGGTGTACTCCAGCAACATCACTGTTGAAGTCCCTGCTGATGGGAAGCAGCTCCCGATGGAAAAGATCGTGGATATTGCGACGCAGCGCCACCCTGATCAGCCTATGACCGGTATTCGGGTTGGTGAGAAAGACCAAGCAGTACGAGTACTGTTTAAGCATCCCACCAAGAGTGCAAGCTTTAGCGATGCCGTATTTGTGAACCCGTACAACGGTGAGATCACGGGAGATATGGTCCAATATGGCAACTCTGGCGCGTTGCCTTTGCGAGATTGGTTATCTCATGGGCACCGCGATCTGTGGTTGGGAGACACGGGACGCTTCTATTCGGAGTTTGCAGCTTCGTGGCTTGGGGTCTTGGCAGTGAGCGGTGTGTATCTCTGGTGGAAGCGCCAGCGGAATGGTGCCGGAAGAATCGCCTCTATGCTGAAGGTATCCGGCCGTGGACGCACGAGAAACCTGCGCTGGCACGGTGCACTGGGTACCGCCCTTGCTCTAGGCATGATCTTTTTCACCTTCACTGGCTTGACCTGGTCTTCGGTGGCTGGAACCAATATTGGCAAGGTGCGTACTGAACTGAATTGGGCCACTCCAAAAGTGACTACGTCTCTCGACGGTGCAACTGCCCCTGCGGTGAAAGATCCGCATGCCGGCCACGATCATGCTGGTCATGACCACAGCGGGCATTCCGCGACGGCAGCACCCTCAAAGCTGAGCCTTGCTGCACAATCCACAAAAGTCGCGGCTACTGCTGCCACTGAATTGCGCAGTGGAGTCACCTTGCGTCCGCCAAGCGAGGCTGGTCAGGCGTGGAGTGTTATGGAGAACCGCCAGGCATATCGTAAGGACAACAACTCCATTGCGGTTAACGGCGATACTGGTGAAGTAACCGCACGCTTGGCATTTGTGGATTGGCCTTTTGCTGCTCAAGCCACTGCATGGATGATTCAGCTGCACATGGGAACGATGCTGGGGCTTCCTAACCAGATCGTGCTGGGGTTGCTTGCGGTAGGCATCATTATTGTGGTCGTTCGTGGTTATATGTTGTGGTTCCAGCGTCGTCCGCAAGGTCAGCTCGTGGCTGATGCGCCGGGACGTGCTCGCGGTGCTGAACGTCGTTTTGGCATAGCTGGGATCCTTGCGGTGGTGGGAATGATTGCCTACGGAGTCTTCGCCCCGGTATTCGGAATTACATGCCTGGCTTTCATCGTGGGCAGTGTGATCTGGGATATGGTGCGGTCGCGTCGTCGTAAAGCAAGCTAAGCTTATCGACGCCACGCGTCGGCCACCGCTGTGAGCACCGGACATGCGCCATAAGCATATGCATTCATAGTTTTGTGGGGGAGTCACACTAGACTGATTCCCCATGAGCTTTTCCCCTCAGGATCCACTGATTTCCGGCCTGACTGTTCGTGCCATGAGTGCGGACGATACAGATGCACGTAAGACCGCACTGCTAAAAAATCTGAATCGTTTTGAGCAACGCTTTGGTGAACAGGATTGTGCGTCCGAACCTTTGCGCAATTACCTCAGTTTTGATCCTGCTCGTGGCGATATAGGTCTTCTGCTTGCTAATGACGCGGGGGAAACCGTCGGCATGATGTGGGTTGCCTTTATTAAGGGATTTGGTTTTATTAATGCCAGCGTGCCGGAACTGACGCTCTACCTTGCGGAGGAGTGGCATGGCAAGGGCGTGGGGCAATGGATGCTGGACCAGGCTGAAGAGCATGGTCGGGTTCACGGCTGGCCGGGCATTGCTGTGAACGTGGAGAAAGAAAGCCCCGCTCGACGCCTTTATGCGCGCTGCGATTACGTCACCCAAGATGGTGGATCCGTGGCAGGCAGCGTGATGCTGAAAACCCTCAGCCCGAAAATCCGGAGTGTGGCTGTGTACTGCGGTTCTGCGCATGGGGCGCGTCCCGAATACACCGCTGCGGCACGGGCTCTTGGCACTGCGCTCGCGGAACGGGGTATCACCATGGTTTATGGCGGCGGCAAACTCGGCCTGATGGGAGAGACCGCGGACGCGGCCATCGCTGCAGGCGGAGAAGTTCATGGCGTTATGCCGCAGAACCTTGTTGATTTAGAACAGGCGCACCCACGGCTAACTCGATTGGACATCACAGAATCCATCGCTGAGCGTAAAACTCGGATGGAAGATCTGGCAGATGCTTTTGTGGTTTTGCCCGGTGGGATGGGCACCATGGAAGAGATGTTTGAGGTGCTGGTCTGCCAGCAGCTTGGCCCTTATTGTGGCCCCGTGGCGCTTTTTAACGTAGAAGAGTATTGGGAACCACTGGTCAAGGCCTTCCAAGCGATGAGCGAAGAAGGATTTATTGCGCAGCGATACATTGACGCTCTTGTGGTTGCAGGTAATACGGATGAGCTCTTCGAGGGCTTTGCCAGCTGGGTCAACCCCGGCCTGAAATGGAACTAGCTGGCACGCTAAGGGCGGAGATTTTCCGCGGGTCCTTCCTTGATAAAGACGAAAATAAAATGTGTCTTGTTGCTTGGAAGGATTCGAGCTTCTAGCTAAACTAGCCAATCATGACTCACGGAAATGCGGACGTGCGGACTCCCTCGCTCCTTGATGCTTCCTGCGAAGCATTTGTTCATGATCTTGCTGCGCTATCGCCGACTGAGGCGACGGTATGGGGCATCGCGGGGCACGACGGGGAACTACAAGACTTTTCCCCGGCATACTGGGAGGCCGTGGCGGATCGTAACCGTGAGATGCTCGCGGATGTTGATGCTCTCGACGACGGCACTGATGATTGCGATGACGAAGATGATTTTGATGAGGTTGATATCGTCACCGCTGCCGTGCTGAGAGACCGGGTGTGCCTAGATTTATCGCTGCACCATAATGACGAGTTTTTAGGCCAGCTCAATAATATTGCGTCTCCGATCCAGACCATCAGGGATACTTTCCTACTGATGCCACAGGACACTGAAGAACAGCGGGAGGCCATTGCGTCTCGTTTGTCACAGGTGGGAAAGGCTCTTGCGGGATACCGTGAATCTTTGACTGTGGCGGCCTCTCATGGAAAAGTGGCGGCGATTCGTCAGATTGAGACCGTTATTGGGCAGTGTCGTGAGCTCACCCAACCAGGTTCGATGCTCGATCAACTGGGCGTGGATCCACATTCTGCCGCCGTAGTGTCTGCAAAGAAGTCCTTTGGCTCTATGGCAGAGTGGCTGAGCGATCAGTTAGCGCCGCATGCGCCTCACAACGATGCGGTGGGCCGGGAACGGTACGAACGCTTTAGCCACTTGTTTGTAGGTGATGTAGTAGATCTTGACGATGCTTATGAGTGGGGCCTTGATCGACTACAAGAGATAGTGGCCGAACAACAAAGCATCTCCGAGGAACTCTATGGGGCGGGGACTTCCGTTGCTGCTGCCATGAAGAAACTGGATGCTGAGCCGCGCTACACCATCACGGGTACGGACGCGTTGAGAGAATGGATGCAGGAGCAATCGGATAAAACTATCGCTCACCTCAACGGCGTTCACTTTGACATTCCGCAACCAGTACAGACTCTGGAAGCTTGCATTGATCCTGCAGGTGCCGGTGGCATTTTTTACACACCGCCGTCGGATGACTTTTCTCGTCCAGGTCGCATGTGGTGGTCTGTTCCGGCGGGTCAAAATACTTTTCACACGTGGCAAGAGCTGACTACCGTCTTTCACGAGTCTGTGCCAGGGCATCATCTCCAGTGTGGCCAGGCGGTTTGTGAGCGTGAGAACCTCAATCTTTGGCGCAGGATAGCCTGTTGGTGTTCAGGGCATGGCGAGGGCTGGGCGCTTTACGCTGAGCAGCTGATGGCAGACTTGGGCTATCACGATGATCTAGGTACGCGGATGGGAATGCTGGATGCACAACGCCTCCGTGCAGCCCGCGTTGTCTTAGACATTGGAATTCATCTGGGAAAGCGGACCCCAGAGGGAACAAGCGTCTGGGATGCGTCGTACGCAAAATTCTTCTTACGTGAGAACACAGCCATGGACGACCACAACCTTGCCTTTGAGCTGGATCGTTATCTGGGATGGCCGGGCCAGGCCCCCTCGTATGCTTTGGGGCAGCGCTTGTGGCAACAGCTGCGCGACCGTGCACTAAGTCAAGGGCAGACGCTTAAGCAATTCCATACTCGTGCATTGTCTTATGGATCAATCCCTATGTCTATCCTGGGAGCGCAAGTCCTGAAAGGATAGTATAGAGTCCTCTGCTGCGGAACTACTGCAGAGGACTTAAAATAATTAAGCTTGGCGTAATTTAATTGCGCGCAATATAGTTAATGCATGGCCAAAGATCACGCACTTGATGAGCTCATCTGCTTTCAGCTGTACACGGCATCCCGCCTGATGCAGCGTATATATCGCCCTTATTTTGATGACTGGGGCATTGACCTACCGCAGTACCTGGTTCTCGTCTGTCTGTGGGAACGAGATGGTAGGTCGATTGGCCAGCTTGCAGATCCGCTGAACCTGGATAGTGGAACTCTATCTCCTCTGTTGCAGCGTATGGAAGATAATGGCTTTGTCCGGCGCCAGCATGAAAAGGAAGATTACCGGCGACTACGTATTTTCCTGACCGCTAAGGGCAAACGGCTCAAACCGCTTGCTGACGCGATGCAAGAGGAGCTCATGGAGATGCTCAGACTCGACCATCAGGATCTTGCTGCTGTACACGATCTCATGAGCAAAATTAATCCGTAGGAAGCGATCATGGAAAAAGAGCAACCAAAGAAAAGTTCGCGCACGCCTTGGAACTACGGAATGATCGTGGCTTTTTTGCTCATGATTATTCTGCTACCGCCGCTGCTTCATCTTTTTGCAGGTGGCGGAGTCATACTGATGGCGTTACTACTGATGGCCTTGGTTTTGGGTTTTCTTGACGCAAAAACCTTTCGCTTTACCGCTAGCTTTCCGTTACTTGTAGGAGCGGCGTATTTCATTGCTATGCAGATGTACTTTAACGCGGGGACTTGGATCTATCTTCCCATCATGGTGATCCTCGCGTTTGTGGGCGGTGCCCTTGGAGATCCTCAGGGTATGCGCTCCTTGGGGGAGGAAGACTGATGGAGATATGGTCTTTTGAACATCCTGAACTGGGGCTTATCAGTGTGGAACGCGGTTATGATGCGGAGTTTCGGGCAGCCGATCCGGATTGGCCCGAGGAACCTTCTGAGAAAGAGATCCGCCACGTTGGCCCCAACGCGGGGTTCAAAGAACGCATAGAAGCGCTTATTCATAATCCCCCGGTCCGGTTGCAAATTAAGGTGAACGGTGAGATACGACGGCGGCTTAACGACGTCCCCTCGGGCCGAATAGCTTTGAACAAATCCGTAGACAATTCTTTAGCCATGCCGGCTATGGCAAAAGTAAACCGGAAAAAGCCGCACCTTTATGTGCATTCCACTATATTCAACGAGATTCTGGGTATTGAGTATCGTGAAGGAAGCCAGGTCATAGAGTTCACTCCACCCGTGGGGACTCGGGGGCATAAGCGCCACCAGGCGATGGAAGAAAGCAGCATAAAGCGGATCCTTTTCCCTATGATGGCAGGTCTGGGAAAGAGCGGTTGGGCAATTGCCGTGATCGTTCTGGGGCCAATAGTCAGCAGGATTGTAAAGAAACTGTTGGAGCTGTTGCCCGACTGGGACTTCTTTGATCTTCCCGAACTTCCCTCGATTGAGCTTCCTGTTCCACGGTTTCCGCAGATCACGCTTCCCGTGGTGCAGTTTCCTGATTGGGAATTACCTCATTTTGATGCCCCGTGGTGGGTTATGTTTCTTCTTGAATATAAAAAAGTGTGGATCCCCTTGGTGATCGCTGTCTTTGTGGGCATCATGGCGATCCGGAATCACAAGAAGTCTGAAGAGCAGAAGAGGCAGTGGGAGTCTGAACAGCCTGATGATCGCGATACGAGCTCCTAGGATTTTTTCCGTTGCAGTAGCTTGATAAGCGCGGGTATCCATCCGGCTAGTGCAAGAACACTCACGATTCGGATAACCTGAGTAGCCACCACGACTGAACCCGCACCGCCTTCGCTGGAGAGCGCAAGTACGGTTTCTAAGGCGCCCGGGCTGGTGGCTAAATACGCCTCGAAATAGGAAACATGCAGCACAGACATGAGAGGCCAGGCGGTCAGTGCGCAGCCTGCGATCAACACAACAACAAAGAGAATGGTGGAAGGAAGCTGAGCTGCGAATGCTTTGAGTGCAGCTAAAGAAAGCGAACCACCACAGATCCACCCGATGGAGAGAAAAGTGAAATAGCGCACAGGCTCAGGGGGAGCGAAACTCACTTCATATGGAATAAGCAGTCCGACTATGACCACCAGGAGCATCGGCCCCAGAATCGATGCTGCCGGCAGCCTTAAAAATTTACCCACCCGATGACCAACCAAAGCGATAACAACCACGATGACCAGTGCCCACCATGGCTGTGACTGCGCTGTCGCAAACACAGCATTGTTGGCGGGCGTATGAGGGAAGAGATGCGTTATCAAAGGAAGGGACACAGAGACTGCGAGGAGTCGCAGGTACTGGCTGAGCGTGACATAGCGATAGTCGGCGCCTAGGTCCTTAGCCAAGATCGGCATAATAGAGGCCCCGCCGGCCAACATGGAGAGCACCCCAGTTTCCTGGCTAATCTCAGGTTCTTTGTGGGCTAGTAATAACCCACCACCAATGCCAATCGCCAACGTCACAATGGTCACCGCGATGCTGGGTAAGACAAAGTGGGAGAGTTGGCTCAATTGCGTAGATAACAGGGGAAGAGCTGCGAGGACACCGATAAATCCGCGAGCAAAATTAAACAAGTGGCGGTTCATCGGCAACTCTTTGCCCGTCATCAGAGCCGAGGCGCCAGAGACCACAATAGCTGCGAGAATCCACGCGGCAGGAACATGGAGAAAAGCGAAGAGGAAGCCAAGCGCAACGGACCCAGGCGCCACCACAGACCAGCGGAAAACCAGATCCTTATCTGTAATGAATCGCCTCATGTGTCGAGTGCTCCTCTCTTAGAATGCACTCGACTTTAATCCCACCCTGTGGCCTGTGGCACTACCTTGAAGCTGAGACTTTTTCAAAAGAATCGCGGGTAATCCGGACTCCCGGGCCTTGGTGTTCACGTATCGTCACGCTGCCGGGTGCCGTCAGATCGATGATGGCTGCGTCGGCGGAGTACTTCTTGCCGGCGTCGAGACGCTTAAACGCGCTGCCGTCGACAGCGGCACCATCGCCAGTAGCGCTCAGCGTCAACGGTGAAAATGTGGCTTTGATCCTATTGGCCTGTGGATGATTTCCGCTCGTAGCTTTCCAGGTAATCGCATATGTGGTGGGGGAGCAATCGGCAATGACACCTGCCGGATAATCAACCACGCAAGCAAGAGTGACTTCTTTATCCAACGGCAGAAGATAGCCCCCAGCTGGGATCGGAGTAGCCGCCGGGTCTACTACTTTTTGCATGGCAGAGCTTGTCGACGGCGGGCTCGACGCAGGCTTGGGATGCTGGGTTGTTGGTGGTTGAGTTGCTGGCTGTTGGGTCGTCTGGGGGACTGTGGTTGCAGACATGCTTGAGGCATCGGCGGCTGTAGGCGTGGGCTGTGGCGGTTTATTGTGTGCACATGCGCTCACGCTAAAGAGAACTATTGCGGATAATGCTACGGTGAAGTGCTTCTTCATGGACATTCCTCCGGTTCACAAGGACCTCTGAAATAGATCACTTTTGACTATTACCGAGCGTAATATCTTCTGATGAAATTGGCAGCCATCAATAAGCGGAGGCAACGGTGGACATTACTGTAAGCGGCTGGGGGATTTTGATCGCTGGTGCCGGAATAGCTGGGTGGGTTGATGCCATGATCGGTGGCGGAGGGCTAGTGCTTATCCCGCTTATTATGGCCGTCGCGCCGGGACTTGCCCCAGTTGCCGCTATTGCTACTAATAAATTGGTGGCTGTCAGTGGAACCGCCTCAGCCGCAGTGACGATGACGCGAAAAGTAGGTGTTGATCGCTCGCTAGTACTAAAACTCGTGCCTATCGCTGCCCTGTGCTCGGGGGGTGGTGCTTTGCTGGCGGCGTCGATAAGCAAAGACGTGATGCGACCGATCGTGATCGTACTGATGCTGGTAGCCGGGATTTTTGTTGCCCTCAAACCAGAATTTGGGCAGGATGGCTCCACGAAACCTGCGAGCGCTAGGCGGCGTGGCCTTGCCGTTGTAGCGACCGGTGCTATTGCGCTTTACGACGGCATCTTTGGGCCTGGTACCGGCATGTTTTTGATCATGGCCTTTACCGCGCTGCTCTCTCAAGATTTTCTGCGGTCGGCGGCCCTGACCAAAGTGGTGAATACTGCCACCAACCTAGGGGCCCTCATCGTATTTATTGCGTCGGGTCATGTCTTGTGGTCCCTAGGAATTGTGCTGGCTGTGGCGAATATCGCTGGTGCACAACTCGGGGCCAAAACCGTGTTGGGCGGCGGGACCAAGATTCTGCGCATAGCGCTTTTGACCCTGGTAATCGTGATGAGCATCTACCTGACGGTGCAGCAGGTGCGGGGCGTATAGGACTGGCGGTGGTGGGCTTGCAGGTGTGAAGATTGTGCCGATTGCGTCGAATGCGCAAAGAGCGTGAAATTGGCAACTGACGACGCCGGGCGTAAATGCTATACATTGTCCCATCAGGTTTCTAGTGTGCACTTCTGCTGTCGCATGTGAGTGCTGAACTCCTTAGGATGTCACGATGTCAATGCTCAACGAGCTGCTTGCAGATGAATCAATAGAACTGCACGGGAAGGCGGAAACCTGGCGTGATGCCATTGCCAGCGCCGGCGCCCTTTTGGAAAAAACCGGCGCGATAACGGGCGAGTATACCGAGGCAATGATCGGCAACGTGGACACCAACGGGCCGTACATCGTCGTGGCACCAGGTTTTGCCTTTGCCCATGCTCGCCCATCCTTTGCAGTGAAGCAGACTGCGATTTCCTGGCTACGTTTGGAGCAGCCAGTTTCCTTTGGTCATCCAAAAAATGACCCCGTTGACCTGGTGGTTGCGCTTGCTGCGCACGCTGACACCGCACATACTGCCGCGATGAAAGATTTGGCGCAGTTGTTGGGTGACAAGCAGCGCAGGGAGGCACTTGATCGGGTGGAGACTGTGGCGGAATTGCGGGAGGTTTTGGATTCCGTCGCTGGTTTGAGCGCTGGTTTGAATGCTGTGTCTAAGCCTGCAGGAACGGTTACAGCTGGGGCTTCCGGTACGCAGACGACAGCACCCAAAGGAAAAATACTCACGGTGTGCGGGAACGGTCTCGGGACCTCTTTGTTCTTGAAAAACACGGTGGAGCAGGTACTCGATTATTGGAAGTGGTCCCCCTATTTTTCGGTCGAAGCTACCGACACGATTTCCGCAAAAGGGCGTGCTCATGAGGCGGATTTCATCCTGACTTCAGGGGAGATTGCAGCGACTCTCGGTGACCTAGGTGTGCCGGTCTACATTATCCAAAACTTCACTTCACCAGCAGAAATCGACTCAGCCCTGCGTCAGCTTTTCGACGTCTAACGGAGACACACATGAACGTCCTACTTTCGATTGCGGAATTTCTTGTCAACGAGATCCTTGCAGTCCCGGCATTCCTCATCGGCATCATCACAGCTGTCGGTCTCGGTGCAATGGGCCGAGGCGCCGGCAAGGTTCTTGGCGGTGCGCTGAAAGCAACGCTGGGTTTTCTTCTCATCGGCGCAGGCGCGGGCCTCGTTTCGGCTTCCTTGGCACCACTAGGAGTGATGATCCAGGGCGCTACCGGGGCGCATGGTGTGGTACCTACCAACGAGGCGATCGTGGGGATCGCTCAGGAGCACTATGGTAGCCAGGTAGCGTGGCTCATGATCCTGGGATACGCCGTATCCCTGGTGCTGGCGCGTTTCACACCACTACGCTATGTGTTCCTCACTGGTCACCATGTTCTTTTTATGGCGACGTTGTTGACCATAGTGATGGCCACTGCTGGTTTTGACTCGTGGGTGGTTATCATCCTCGGCGCTATCCTCCTTGGCATTTTGATGGTTTCCCTCCCAGCCATTGCACATCCATGGACCCGCCGGATCACGGGTGACGACTCGGTGGCGATTGGCCACTTTGGTACCGCCGGCTATGTGGCCGCAGGCGCCGTGGGCACGCTGGTGGGAGGCAAAGGAAAGAAAGCCAGTCCCTCTACTGAGGAAATGAAACTGCCTGAAGGACTCAGATTCTTACGCGATTCCATGGTGGCTACTGCACTATCGATGGCGCTGATGTATGTAGTCCTAGCAGTGCTTTTTATCCTTAGGGCTGGTCAAACTGAGGCTTTTGCTGCATTTACTGAGGGGGCTACAGGCGTCGGAAATTACCTAATGCAGTCGGTAACCCAAGGCCTGCAATTCGGCGTAGCAGTAGCCGTGATCCTCTTTGGTGTACGTACCATCCTGGGAGAGCTAGTTCCTGCTTTTCAAGGCATCGCAGAAAAAGTTGTTCCTGGAGCAATTCCTGCATTGGATTGTCCTATCGTCTTTCCGTACGCACAAAATGCTGTGCTCATAGGTTTTATCTCTTCCTTTGTTGGAGGCCTTGTCGGCTTAGCGGTGCTTTCCGTATGGCTGAACCCAGTTTTCGGAGTGGCCCTGATTCTTCCCGGCCTCGTTCCACATTTTTTCACTGGTGGCGCGGCGGGCGTTTATGGCAATGCCACCGGTGGGCGCAGAGGGGCGCTATGTGGTGCTTTTGCTAACGGGCTGCTCATCACTTTCCTTCCTGCGTTCCTCCTTGGAGTCCTTGGTACTTTCGGGGAAGCAAACACCACTTTTGGTGATGCAGACTTCGGATGGTTCGGAATACTTATCGGTGGAGCGGCCCACAGGGGACAGGCCGTGGGACTTATCCTGATTGTTCTTATCGGTATCGCAATCCTTGGGCTTGGTCTGTGGTCACAGAAAAAGCTTGTAGAGGGGCGCTGGGACCCTGCTTCGCATCGGCCAGGAGGACTCGGGTCGGCGGATACAAGTAGTCAAAACATTGATGCTTATCCCCGTATAGCCCCGCCACAAGGTGCACCAGTTCCACCACCGCCATTGGGGTAAGCCTGCTGAAGCCCGGTTTATGAGAGAGCTTTTTTAGTTTTTCCGGTGGCTAACGCGGTCGTAGGATCTTCTGGCCAGGGATGCTTGGGATAACGTCCTCGCATCTCTGAGCGGACGTGGCGGTAGGGGCCAGCCCAGAAACTACGCAAGTCATCGGTGACGGCCAGTGGTCTACCCGCCGGAGATAAAAGATGGAATTGCAGTGGTTGCCCGCAGATAATAGGGGAGTCATGCAGTCCAAAGCATTCTTGTAGTTTGACGCTGATCTTAGGTCGTTCGTCGGAATAATCAACGTTGACGCTACGACCGCTGGGCACGCGCAGGGCACTAGGTGCTAATTCCTCTAACTGCGTGGCCTCGGGCCATGGAAGCAGCCGTTGGAGCGCTGGATATATATCGATTTTGGCGATGGGCGTCCCCGATACAAGAAGATCGATCTCTGGAGCGAGCCATTCTTGCACAGCAATGGAATCGACGTCGGGCCAAGGAGTGCCGTAACAATCGAATACGTGGCGGAGTCGATTTTTCAGGGACAAAGCTTTCTCTGAAAAGCTAAAAAGAGTCAATCCCCGGGATCGTATTACCTCTGCAAGAGCTTTACGTGCGGATTCTCCTTCCAAAGCGCAAGGCGTTGAATTGAGCACGATGGCGCCTGCTCGAGTTACGCGGGTTCCTCGTAGTTTCCCTTCAACGAACGTGGCTGTGACCTCTTCGGACGTGCCAATGATCTCTAGTGCGGTGTCCTTATCGATAGCAGCCGCCGTATGAATAATCGCATGGTTTTGGACCCCTTGCGGCAAAGCGACTTCTGCGATAGCCAGCCATGATGTGCCCGATAACGATGGGATATTGCGGAGAACCGCCCTTGTACCTTTGGCCAATAAATATGATTCGCCCTCTGCCCGAGCAATGTTTTCTGGGAAAGCACGCCCAATGGCTTCACCAGGAGAAACCATTGGGGCGGACTTGTCCTGGTAGGCGTGGCGCTCGGGAGAAGAAACACCACCTTTGTGTGAAAGGAGTCTTTCTAATCTAATTTTCTCTGACTCATAGTGGCGCTGCCCAGTAAGGTTTCGGATTTCTTTGGAAACATCGCCTCGAATATGCGCGCCTAAGGCGGCGACAGTGGGGATTGCTGAAACACCGCACTCCAGGAGGGACCGTCCGAGCCGTGGGTCTGTAGGGAGCATTGTTAGTGTACGACCAAGTTCTGTGCAATGCCCTGAAGCATCCAGGGCTCCTAATCGAGTAAGCGTATCTAGTGCTTGCGCCATTGCTGCTGCCGGTGGAGCGGTAAGCAGCGGGAATCCTTTACCTTCTGGGGCGCCCCAGCTAGCTAAGAATAAGGCTGCTTGAGTGAGATCGGCGGAAGATATTTCTGGTGAGATATGGGAGCTAAAGCGAGAGAACTCTTGGGCTGAATAACACCGCAGTACGCTGCCTGGTCCCTCACGTCCAGCTCGGCCAGCTCTCTGATCTGCAGAAGATTGACTAGTGCTTACCGTGACCAGACCGTTCATTCCTCTTCCCGCATCCCGTTTAGGGACACGAGAAAGTCCTGCGTCAACGACGATTCTCACGCCAGGGACGGTAAGAGAGCTTTCTGCGATAGAAGTGGATACGACTATTCGTTGTTCAGCGGGGCGAAGAGCAGTTTCTTGCTCGGTGTTGTTCAGTTGCCCATGTAGGGGAAGAACCTTGATGTGTGTAGTAGCCTCTAGCTCAGCGCAGACGGCGGAAACCTCACGAACACCGGGTACAAAGACGAGCGCAGAATGCTCTGACTGGGACACCGCCTGTGCGGTCACTGAAGCTAGGTGGTGGATGTAGTCCCGATTAAACTCCGAGCGCCCTGGCGCAGGAAGATACTCTATGTTCACGGGGTGCGTGATTGCATCTACTGCCACAATGGGTGCTGAGCCGACAAGACGTGAAAATTTGTGCGCATCTACAGTTGCAGACATAACTGCGAGGAGTAAGTGGGGGCGCAACTCTCGGAGCTCGATGAGCATACCGAGAACCAAATCGGTATCTAGTTGTCGCTCGTGAACCTCGTCCACGATGACTGCTGAAACTCCAGGCAATTCTGGGTCTGAGATAAGGCGTCGCAGAAGCACTCCTGGAGTAACAAACTCTACGAGCTTGCCGTGCTGAGACTCTCCTCGCATACTGAAGCCCACGCGCGCGTCCTTTTTATGTGAGCCATCGAGGAACATGAGTCGATGAGCAGCTGCGCGGACAGCGACACGACGAGGCACCACCACAATGACTTTTCCCTGACTTTGGTGTCTGCTTGTATGCAGAATATTGGCAATCAGTGGCGGAACGACTGTAGTTTTTCCTGTACCTGGTGGAGCTTGGACTATCACGACACCAGAAGAGAGCAAAGCCGATTCTATCGCGGAAATCGAACCCATAACTGGAAGCCCGCTGCCAATGGAATCGAGATCAAAGAAAGTCATAGTGGGATATATGCTACTGCGTGACATCATCAGTTCTTACTGCCGATTTGAGGCCTTGGACCGGAAGCCCTGCGGCTAACTCTGATCGTTCATAACAAGATTCTGAAGGCATTCTGACAACGCGCGCGGGTTGTCCCATAGCAATGGCATAATCAGGAATGTCTTTAGAAACAATGCTGCCAGCCCCGATAACCGCATGTTGTCCGATTGAAACACCTGGTAACACAATTACTCCTGCACCTAACCAAGCATGATCGCCTATGGCAATGGGATGGGCTATTTCCCAGCCGCCTGCTCGCATCTCCGCATCATCAACGGGATGTGTGACCGTGACGAGCTGGCAATTGGGACCGATCATGGCATGGGCGCCAATGGTTACTTCAGCAGTATCAAGGATCGTCACATTGTAATTAATAAAGGCATCTTTGCCCACGGTGGTATTGCATCCGTACTCAATGGTCATCGGTTGTTTAATCGTGCAATCCTCAGATTGAGGACTCAATATGTGCATGAGTAGTTGCTTTAGTCGCTTTGAGTCCGATGGTCGTGTGTGGTTGTAGTCATACACCAACTCTGCGGTTTGGCTGGTTTGTTCTCTAATCTCAGCAGATACTGGAAGGTGCCATTTTTGTCTGCGAAGATCGTTCAAAGTGCTGTGGTTTAGAGGATCAAAGTTCATGAGCACGATTCTAAAAACTGCGTTTGACATTGCTACTACATTTGGGTGGGTGCCTACGCTTTTCGATTCTTATCCCGTACCTAGATCTCCGCAGGTAGTCAGGCCTGGAATCGTGCATCTTCCAGGTTTTCTCTCGCTCGCAGAACAGCGCGCAATGGTGGAGAAAGCGCGTGCGGTTGCGCGTCGATTAGCTGATACGCCTTTGGCAATGCACCAGCAGCAGTGGAAGACGGGGACGATGAGCGCACATCTTATGTCGTTGGGAAAACACTGGGAATATAGTTCTCATCAGTATGTATCCGAATGGCAGGGGCAGAAAGTTCCTGCCATCCCAGACAGCTTTTTGGTTCAAGCATATGAAGCTATGCGGCAGGCAGCCTGTCTCGATTCTTCTCTGACCCCGTGGGCTTCTCATTACCGTATCGATGCTGCACTTGTGAACTACTATCCGCCAGATTCGGGGATGGGGCTGCACCAAGATGCTTTCGAGGAGTCCTCAGCCCCGGTTGTTTCACTATCCATAGGAGCCACGGCGGTGTTTAGAGCAGGAAACTCGGAAAATCGGAATAAGCCCTGGCAAGACGTACTGTTATTAAGTGGCGATGCACTTGTGTTCGGCGGTCCTTCGAGGAAGATATTTCATGGTATTAAGCGTATCGACGCCGCCACTGTCCCGGACAACTGTGGGCTTGAAAAGGGGCGAATCAATATGACTTTTAGGCAGGTAGAGCTGTAGTTTTTCGCCTTGTTAGCTGGCTGAAGGGGTGGGGAGGGGGTATGAGCGTCATAGCGAGTTTATAGAGTGGCCACATGAATACCAGCAATGCACTGAAACCATTGAACACAAGCGCTGTACTTACAAAGGGGCTTGTTGTAGGTGAAGATGGGCGAGTACGCCCTGAATGGGCCGCAAAAGATCCGTTGCTCAAAGAATATTACGACTATGAATGGGGAAAACCTGTTCACACAGAATCAGGGTTATTAGAGCGCTTGTCGTTAGAGGCATTCCAATCTGGTCTCAGCTGGGCAACCGTGTTGCGCAAACGCGATGCTTTTCGCACAGAATTTTATGATTTTGATGCGGATACAGTTGCTCGTTTTACGGAGAGCGACGTCGTTCGTTTACTAGGATGCTCTGGAATTATCAGAAATCGTCGCAAGATTGAAGCTGTAATAACTAATGCGCGTGCGACGATTGCTTTGCGTGAAACTGGGGGATTAGATGCTTTTATTTGGGGATTTGCGCCTAAAGACCATCAACCGCCAGCTACGCTATCAGATACTCCCACGGTTTCTCATGACTCAAAAGCCTTAGCAAAAGCGCTGAAGAAAGCCGGTTTTACCTTTATCGGCCCAACGACGTGCTACGCGCTAAGCCAGGCTATTGGCATGATCGATGATAGGCCTGTGGGAGCATCGAAATTACTCGACGATGATCTGCATAAAGGAGTAGCGGCATGCCAAAGACCGCAATTGTAACTGGGGGCTCTTCTGGAATTGGGGAAGCCACAGCTAGAGCGTTGGCTTCCGATGGCTGGCATGTCATTGTGGCAGCACGCCGGATGGACAGATTGAACCGCATTGCATCAGAGATTGGTGGTGAGGCTATACAACTAGATGTGACTAGTGATGAGTCAGTTGCTCATTTTGCTTCCTGTATTCAACAGTGTCACCTTCTTGTTAATAATGCTGGGGGTGCGCTTGGTTTAGACCCCATAGCGGAGGCATCGATTACAGACTGGCAATGGATGTACGAAACTAACGTACTTGGCACACTCCGAGTGACCCGTGCTCTTCTTGATACGCTTCACGACGGCGCACAGATCATAAATATTAGCTCCATTGCTGGTATCGCTCCCTACGCGGGTGGTGCGGGCTATAACGCAGCAAAGTTTGGCGTTACCGCTATCAATAAAGTGATGCGCATTGAGTTTGCTCAGCGCAATCTACGGGTAACGGAAATTAATCCAGGACGAGTGAAAACGGATTTTTCGCTCATCCGTTTTCACGGTGATCAAGCTAAAGCCGATGCAGTTTATGCAGATAAACTCAATCTCACTGCAGAAGATATTGCCGAGTCCATCAGGTGGGTAGCTTCAGTCCCCGAGCATATGAACATTGATCGGATGGTCATTACTCCACGCGACCAAATCGTTTAAGAGGAGAAAGCGTGACGATAGGGGAACTTGGTGCGCTTTTTGTTGTATGGGTATGCGTACTGATTCTGCCTGGACCGGACCTGCTTCAGGTTATTCGGGTGGGGACAAAAGACCGTCGCGCTGGCGTCTGGTGTGCCATAGGAATCATGATGGGAAGCACCATATGGATTGTTGCTTCCCTTATGGGTTTATCCACGATCTTCATGGCGCAGCCCGTCCTCATGCGTCTCGTACAGATCATCGGGGGCTGCTATATTGCTTGGATTGGATTCACCTCTTTGAAATCCGGCTTTCAGGAGATGCTGAACTTGAAACATGGTCCTTTGCCGGACATGATTGTGGATAGTCTGCAGCAAAACAATGAAACTTTGACACCGTTTCATGCACTAAAAACTGGACTGGCAACCAACCTATCCAATCCCAAAGCGTTAGTGTTTTTTGCATCAGTATTTGCACAGTTCCTTCGTCCAGATATGAGTGTTGCCTGGACTATCTTTATTGCAGTCTTTCTGATCACGATTGGTCTGTGCTGGTTTATTAGCTTTGCAGTGATGGTGCGGGTATTAGCAGGAAAACTGCTAAGGAATGGTCTCTGGCTGGACATGGTTGCTGGCACATTATTCGTGATTATTTCTGCAGTTATGGTCTTTGAGGGGATTACGGGGATCGTGCAATAAAAGTAGACTAAGGGTGCTTTTCGTTTCAGTATGACAAGTTGGGAGACATCATGATTGTTACTACGACCAGTGTTGTTTCTGGCCGGGAAATTTCTGAGTACGTCCGGGTGGTGGCGGGAGAAACCATCGTCGGTATCAACGTATTCAAAGATATTACTGCTGGTTTTAGAAACCTGGTGGGTGGCAGAAGCCAGGCTTACGAAGGCGAAGTGAAAAACGCGCGCGAACAAGCCTTGGCAGAGATGGTGCAGCGTGCCATCGAGCTTGGCGCTGAAGGCGTAGTAGGCGTGGACATTGACTATCAAACTCTCGGCTCAGATAACGGAATGATGATGGTTTCTGCGACCGGTACAGCAGTGCGCTTTGCCCAAAATTACTAGGTAGTGGGCCACACGATAGACTAAGCATCATGCACGCGCAGGATGTCACCATTCGTGACCAAGAGATCAAACTAGGTCAATTTATTAAGCTCGCCAGTCTCGTAGAGACTGGCGGCATTGCGAAGGAAGTTATCGCGAACGGCGAGGTAACGGTCAACGGTACCGTGGATACTCGTCGTGGCAAGAAGCTTCGCGACGGAGACGTGGTCTGCGTAGGAACACTCTGTGCTCGCGTTAAAACCACGGCCGAAGAAGACGACTACTTTGATGAAAAGACAGCCGATGACGACTTTGACCCGGAAGTATGGAGGAACGTCTAATGCCAGCTTTCCAAGCTGCATCAGGAATGCCATATTGGATTGATCTGACGTCCAGCGATCTGCGTAAATCAACATACTTCTATGCGCAGGTATTGGGATGGGAAATCGAAGAATTTGGCCACGATTACTATTTGGCCCGGGTGCAAGGTCTCCCAGTCGCAGGATTTATTAAAAGACCAGAGGATCAGCAGCAAGCTGATACTTGGGTGACCTACTTTCTGACTGATGACATTTACGCTGAGTGCGAGAGCGTCGAAAAGCTAGGTGGTCGTGTGCTCGCAGCGCCAATGGAAGTGCGGCTCGGTCTCATGTCCATTGTCGTGGACAATTCAGGTGCGCTTTTTGGATTAATCCAGCCTGCCGGGGAAGATGCTTTTATTGCAGCTGGTGAACCAGGAACGCCAGTTTGGCATGAATTAACGTGTACAACGAACTATGCCAAAGCAGTGGAATTTTACCCCTCGTTGTTCAACTGGACCACGGCGACGATGGACTCGGATCATAATTTTGAGTACACCACAGCAGAGACTGATGGGGGCGCTTTCGCTGGGATTTTCAATGCAGAAGGACAATTTCCTCCCCAGGTGCCCAGTTTTTGGCAGACCTATCTTGGCGTCTCCAATATGGATGAAGCAGTGCGGAAAACAAAGGAATACGGCGGAGAAGTAATCCGTGAGCCATTTGCTTCAGAATTTGGCTTGATGAGCATCATTTCTGATTCAACAGGTGCCACGGTGACAATATGTGAAGTGGAAGAAGCTGCGGAAGAAGGACGTGAGTCCGATCCTCTGGAGGGGATCGATCTCAGCCAATTCGGTCTCTAAGTACATGTATGAGCTTGATGATCTCAGTTCGAGAGTCCTTGACGTGGTCGACGGAATACCCGCTGGCCACGTGCTTTCTTATGGGGATGTTGCAGAAATCGTAGGTACTGGTCCTCGACAAGTCGGGAAGATTATGGCGACGGTTGGGCACTTAACTGCTTGGTGGAGAGTCGTGAGGGCGGATGGAAGTAGTCATGTGGCTGATCGTGCAGTTAGGTACTGGGATTTAGAAAATATTGCGCACAATGGAAAAAGTGTTTCTATGAAAAAATCCCGATGGAATGGGGGTTGCATATTTTAGAAAGTTTGTTCTATACTGAAGGGGATTAGATACAGGGGGTGGGTTATGCAAAAGATATCTGAAGCTATTGATCGAATTGCAGATGATATTAATTCTTTGCGTGAGCTATTGACGGCGCCGGAGGAGATTGATTTTTTCGCCGTGGTCGATTCCTTTGTGAAATTAGAGCAAGCTTTTGCCTTTAAAGGCTATGGCGATGCTTTCGTGGCTTACTGTGCGCATATTAATAATGCAGGCGCACTCGTGGGGAGTAAAAAGTCCGTTGATTTTCTTGTTAACGGTCTAGACCTTTCCTTATCGGAAGCCCGAGACAGGCTTGCCAGGGGCATTAATCTTTTTTCTTCTCCACCAGTGGTTGCAGAAGAATGTAACAATCTGCGAGAGAATGCAGCGAAAACAAAAGTTGAGAAATTAAAGATCATTGATCGAGAGTTGCGGAGTCTCAAGGAGAATACTGAGATAGGGACCCATCGCCTGCGGGCAGAATTTATCTCGAAAGCGCAAGACATGGGTGCGGAAGCCCTTGGACAGTACATGAGAAATCGCGTGAAAGAGATTAACTGTAAGTCTGACCCGGATCCGTATGCTGCGCTTAAAAGAAGAAAACTCACCGTAAGCAAACCAGATAAAGACGGCGGGGTATACGTGAGCGGTTATTTGCCGCCGGCCACTGGTGCTTTGCTTAAATCGTTGCTCACACCTGCGAGGCGAAAAGGTGCTGCATCACCGGTTGCTCCGGAAAAAGATAAGCGAACCTGGGCACAACGGAGAGTAGATGTTTTCCACCAATGCTTAGCTCAAAATTCTTCCATGATTGCAAAACAACATGGCGGCGTAGGGACTGTGATTGTGTCTGCGACTATGGAAGAACTTGAAAAAGCTAACTTTTCCACTCGTTTTTATACAAACACAGATGTTGAGCTCTCGCCTCTAGACCTGTTGATGTTAGGCCTGAGAGATGATCTCTTTGCTTGTCTCATGAACAAACAAGGGATTCCACTGCAGCTGGGGCGGAGTAAGCGTACAGCTAGTGTCTATCAACGTTTGGCGCTGGTGGCTAGGGAGGCCGTGTGCTCGCACCCTCATTGCGAACAACCCGCTTCTAATTGCGACGTTCACCACTTGGTAGCGTGGTTTGAGGGTGGGCGCACGGACCTTGAAAATTTAACCCTATTATGCAGACACCACCACACCAGCAACAACGATAGAAGAGATTTTCGTTTTGGCGTGGGGCACTATGGGAGGGAAGCGGGGGTCGTAAAATTTTATAGACCGGGTGCTCCTCCGGAAGAGAATGAATCTCCAGCTAGGCGCAAGTCTGCGGGTTATCGGATAAGGCTGGCGGATACACCTACCCGCCAGAGTGCCTAGACCTCGTCTACGTTTTCTTCCCAGTTCAGGGAACGCTTCACTGCGCGCTTCCAGTCGTGGTAGAGCTCGTCGACCTTTTCCTGCTCCATCTTGGGTTTCCAGACGTGCAAATCGCCTTTTTGTTGGGTGAGGAACTCAAGATTCTCCCAATAACCTACAGAATAACCGGCGGCGAAAGCTGCTCCAGTAGCTGTAGTTTCCACATTTTTAGGGCGGGTAACTGGAACACCGAGAATGTCTGCCTGGAACTGCATCAGGAGTTCGTTGTAGGTCATGCCGCCATCGACACGAAGCTCAGTGAGCTCCACACCAGAGTCTGCGACCATGGCGTCTGCAACATCGCGGGTCTGGTACGCCGTAGCTTCCAAAACAGCGCGGGCTAGGTGATTGCGGTTAACAAAGCGGGTAAGTCCGACGATGACTCCGCGGGCGTCTTGTCGCCAGTATGGGGCGAAAAGTCCGGAGAAAGCTGGGACTATATAGACGCCTCCGTTGTCTTCAACGCTGCGTGCCATGTTTTCGATCATGGGAGAGTTCGGGACAAGCATGAGGTTGTCGCGCAGCCACTGGACTAGCGATCCTCCGACTGCGACCGAACCTTCCAGTGCGTAGACCGGTTTTTGCCCTTCGATTTGGAAACAAACCGTGGTGAGCAGGCCGTTTTCTGACCACTTGGGAGTGGTTCCTGTGTTGAGGAGTAAGAAGAGGCCTGTGCCGTAAGTGTTTTTTGCTTCGCCCGGGCGGAAGCAACCTTGGCCGAACATGGCGGCTTGCTGGTCGCCAAGCATTGAACGGATGGGGACCCCGGAGAGGGATCCGCGCTCACGGACCTGATGGAAATCGCCGACCGAGGGGCGTATTTCAGGGAGCATGTCCATGGGGATGCCCATGGCGTCGCAGAGGTCTTTGTCCCACTCAAGTTTTTCGATGTCCATGAGGAGGGTGCGGGAAGCATTGGTGACGTCGGTTGCGTGCAATGCTGGCGTTCCGTCATCGCCGTCGGCCCCGCCGGTGAGGTTCCATAGGAGCCATGTGTCGATGGTGCCAAAGAGCAGTTCGCCTGCTTCTGCGCGTTCGCGGGCGCCGTCAACGTTATCTAGGATCCATTTGATTTTGGGTCCGGCGGGATAGGAATTGATGAGGAGGCCGGTCTTGCGGTACCAGCGGTCGGCGCCTTCGTCGCCAGCGAGCTCTTTGCAGATTGTAGTGGTGCGAGTGTCCTGCCACACGATGGCGTTGTATACGGGCTCGCCGGTCTTTTTGTCCCAAACTACTGTGGTTTCGCGCTGGTTGGTAATGCCTAAGGCGGCTATGTCCTTGGCAGAGAGATCACTGTCGGCCAGGGCGGTGCCTACTGCGCGGCGGGTATTGTCCCAGATTTCGATGGCATCGTGTTCCACCCAGCCTTTTTGCGGGAAGATTTGCTCATGTTCGTATTGGCCGACGGAGACTTGGTTGCCGTCGTGATCAAAGATGATGCAGCGGGTTGAAGTAGTGCCTTGATCGATGGCTGCTATGTACATGATTACTCCTTACAGTAGGCCTGCGGCGATGGCAGCAAGCATAGGTGCGACGATCGGAACCCATGCATAAGACCAGTTTGCGCTGCCTTTGTCTTTGATTGGAAGGATGAATGCGTACGCTATGCGTGGCCCGAGATCGCGTGCCGGATTGATCGCATATGCGGTGGGGGAGCCTAGGGAGAGTCCGATGGAAATCACGATGAACGCAACGGCGAAGTATTTGAGTGGTCCAACGTCTCCGGAAGGGCCGAAAGCGATGAAGGCTAGAAGCACGAAGGTTGCGATGAACTCGGTGACTGCGTTCCAGAAATTATTCGGATGCGCCGGGTTGGTAAAGAAGATGCCGCCAGTGGTTTTGTTGCCGCCGGGGTTTCCGTCTTCGTCGTAGTTGTTGGCGTCGAAAAGCTGCTTAAACGCTGCCCAGCAAAGGAATGCGCCGAAGATACCGCCGAGCAGTTGGCCTGCAAAGTACCAGGGGACCAGATTCCAAGCGACACTGCCTTTGATGGCGAGCATGAGTGTTACTGCAGGGTTTAGATGTCCGCCAGATGGGTCAGCGATGCTGGCGCCGGCAAAGACGGCCAAACCCCAGCCAAAGGCTATGGCGAGCCAGCCTGCATTGCGTCCCGCCGATGTGCGGAGGGTGACCAATGCGCAGATGCCATTACCCATCAAGAGCAGGATGGTTGTTCCAAAAAACTCCCAATATAGATATTCAACTCCAGTCATTTTTGTCCTTTGGTAGTAGGTGACTAAAGATCGTACAGAATAAGACAAGGAAAAATTTATGTGTTTTTAATCACTGTAGGAAATCTGCTACGTCTTTTACTCGTTCGCGCATGACTTCCGGAGTAGCTACTCGGTGTTCGGAGACATACTCTTTGATAGAAGCCTGCGCCTCCGCCCACGGGTAGCGATCAGCGACGGAATCCTGTGTGGCCACCTGCAAGAAAGTGGGCGGGAAAGTCTGTGGGAATTCTGCGTCGCGTAAGTGAGCGGGGAGGTGATCAAGCGTGAGGTGCGGAAACGTGAGGGCTTGCGCATTCCACAAATCGCTGGTGAGAGCGGCTAATGCGGCCCCGGAGGAGTATCCCCAAGCAACAAGACGCGGCGGATTCATGCTACGCACCCACTGGGCAGCCTGACGCACCGCAGCGACTACTTCGGAGAGTGAGTGTTCTGGTAGAAGCGGGTAGTCAAGATCGAGGAAGGTGATGCCGGACAGGTTGGCCACGGCTGCGACCTCTGGGCGCCAGGAGTTTTCCAAGGCGACTCCCGAGCCTTTCCACCAACCGCCAGGGTGGAGTGAAATGCCCCATACTCCGGTTGGGTGTGCGGGGCGGATGATCTGAGCGTTGGGCATGTCTTCGGTGGTTACACCGTCGCTAAAAGCGACGCCCGGCGTGGTGTGATCCAGCGCGGAACCAAGCATCAGCATGGAAGCATGGGTGATGCGGTCGGCGAGGCGGGCGTCGTAAGTGTCCAGCACATGGGGGTCAGAGGGGGAGTCCGACCAAGGGGGATTCATTGCAGGGCGTTCATAATGGGCCGCTATGTATGTGGAAAGCTGCTCCAATTGTTGTTCGGGTGTCAGTTTCCGATCTTTGCCGCCGACTTCAAATTCATCCATGCGGCCCATGGTACGCCGGGGTTACCAGATCGCGACGCGTTTTTCTGGTGCGATCCACATAGGGGAATCTTCTGGCACGTCAAAGGCCTGATAGAACTCGGCGATGTTGCTTGCAATGACGTTACAGCGGAACTCTGCTGGTGAATGTGGGTCTATGGCTAGGTATTGTTCTGCGAGTTCGGGGCGAATCGCCGTGCGCCAGATGCGAGCCCAGGATAAGAAGAAGCGTTGGAGATCGGCTTCTTCTCCCTGGTCGGCGGCGTAGCGTTGATAAGCAACCACGGCAATGCCTAGACCGCCGAGGTCCCCGATGTTTTCTCCGAGCGTGAATTTGCCGTTAACGCCGACGGATTCCTTGAGGACGGAGGGGACGAGCCCGTGGAATTGTTCGACAAGCTGCGAGGTAAGGCGCGTGAACGCCTCGCGGTCCTCCTCTGTCCACCAGGAGTGAAGATTGCCGTCGCCGTCGTACTGGCTGCCTTGGTCGTCAAAGCCGTGACCAATCTCATGGCCGATGACCGCGCCGATCGCACCAAAATTTTCTGCGGTGTTTGCTTCGGAGTAGAACGGTGCTCGCAAGATGGCGGCAGGGAAGGTGATGTCGTTGACCACCGGATTATAAAAAGCGTTTACGGTTTGTGGCGTGGTGACCCACTCGGAGCGATCTGCGGGTTTGCCCAGCTTGGAGAGCTCGTAGTCATGGACAAAAGCGGAACCGGTGCGGACGTTGCTCAGCAGGTCTTGGCCAGATTCGGAGAAATCTAGATCGCCGTAGTCACGCCAGGTGTCGGGATAGCCGATCTTAGCGTTGAATTTCTCTAGTTTTTCCAGCGCGCGCTTGCGGGTTACCGGGGTCATCCACTCAAGATTCTGAATGCGTTCCCGGTATGCAGCGATGAGGTAGTCCACTAAAATCGCCATGTCTTTTTTGGAGGACGCCGGGAAGTGTTTTTGAACAAAGAGCTGACCGATTTCTTCACCAACAAAGCTTTCTGCAAGGCCCACGGCGCGCTTCCAGCGGTCGCGCTGTTCAGTGGCTCCAGAAAGGGTAGTACCAAAGAAAGCGAAGTCTGCGCGCGAGATTTCGGGGGTGAGAACGCCTGCGCGAGCGTGGAGGATATGCCAGGTAGTAAGCAGCTTCCAATCGTCGATACGCTGGGACAATAGAGCGTCTATGTGCTCCAAGTAGGAGGGCATCATCGCGATCACACGGGATTCAGGAAGCTTGGCCGCGCGCAGGAGCGTTGCGACGTTCCCCGGAAGCTCAGAAAACTCAGTTGGGTTAAAGGTTTTTAGCGCATCGCGAGTGCTCACCACATCCCAGTGCCCCTGAGCGATGTCCTTTTCTAAAGCAACGATGCGATCTGCTGCCTCCTCGGCGGATAAACCACCGAGCCGCTGTGGATTGAGGAACTTCAGCATCGTGGCGACGTGGGACGTGTATGCCTTGAGGACCTCTGGGTGTTCCCGATAATAAGCCTCATCAGGGAGGCCAAGTCCCGACTGCACGATGTAGGCCACAGCATCGCTACCAGCGGAATCTTTGGCTACCCAGAAGCTTACGGGGCCGGTGACACCGAGGCGATCCAGCGTGCCTAATGCAGTAGTCAGATCGCTTGTTTCTAGGAGATCTAGGTCCTCATCAATAGCGGATATGCCGGCGGATTCAATTCCGGGAACATCCATGAAAGAAGCATAAAGCTTTCCGGCCCGTGAGTCTGAAGATTTAACTAGCTCATGGACATCGATCTCTGCCTGATCACGCAAGCCATGGAAGGTTCCGTCCACGCCTCGGTCGTCGGGGATGACATGAGTATCTAGCCATTCACCATTAACAAAACGGTACAAATCTTTCATTACAAGTTGCTGAGAAGTCATGGTCCCCAGGATATATCGAATGTTCGATGAAGAAGGTAGTTTGAACAGTATGTCTTACTTCCAGTTCCGGCCTGCGATGTCGGCAAAATCCTGGTGGCTTATCGCTGCGTTAGTCACTCTGCTTCTTGCCCTCCCCGCCGTGCTCAATGCCGTTGTTCCCAGCATTGATCTCAAACTGAAAAACGTGACCTTAGGGGAAGCGGATAGCATTGAGCTTCCGGTGCTGCTCGATGATGGCGCGCGCTTGCAATGCAAAGAAGAAATGTCCGATTTGTTTCAGCCTCAATGGAATTGTGAAGGTACAAAAATTAATTCCATGGTGGTAAAAGGCAGCACGGATCAAGACCACACGCTGAGGCGAATGATGCGTTTTAATGCTTTGAGCCCGCTGCCGGAAAACGCAGAGATATTCCGTGAGGGGAATATCAGAATAGTCGAAGGTTCTGATGACCAAATTGGACTAAGCCTAGCGGTGCAGGGAGACGACGGTGAGCAAAACACTTTGTTTGTTCTTGTCGAAGGTCCGGATGCGGGCAATGCCGTGCAACTCATTGTGAACAATTTTCAAAACTATAGGGGAGTCACCGCGTGAGTACTTTGGTAGGTCCTGTAAAACCAGCCGCCCATCCAACGTCTATTTCTTGGGTGATGTGGGCGATCATCGCCATATCCACTCCGGTGTCTCTCTTCTTTTTGGGAGTTTATATATTGCTCTCCCCCAGTGGGGCGGCTGTAGGTCTGCTGTGCGGAGCTGCATACCTGATCGTGGGAACCTTGATATTTCGGGTGTCGCCCATGTGGCCTAAAGCGGGTTGGAAGTGGTACTTGACCTCCCTCGGGTGGGGCGCGTGCTCTTCTTTTGCCTTGGTTATGGCCTCGGCACAGCCCATTATTGATTTGACGGACAAGCTGGGCTGGAAGGTCGTGAGTGCTTCCTTTGGGGGAGCATATCCTGAGGAGATCTCCAAAGCGCTTGGTGTTCTCCTTATCCTGTTTACTTTCTCCAAGATCAGCCGCCCTTGGCATGGTTTTGTTACCGGTGGAATGGTTGGCTTGGGGTTCGAAGTCTTTGAGAACTTGATGTATGGGGTTATCGGAGGGATGACGGACGCAAACTCCGATGCGCCTGGAGCACTATTTTCTTGGGGATTACGGAGCGTTGCCGGCCCCGGGCTTCATGTCTTTTTCACAGCAATAGCTGGGTATGGAATCGGCCTAGCCGTGTTTACGTATGGTTGGGATCGAGTCCGTCGTTTTCAAGTAGCGGGCGTTGCTTTGCTAGTAGCCTTTGTTTTTCATTTCTGCTGGAATCTCACGTGGGAAGGAAACCTTGCGGCTATCATCAACGTGATCGCGGTATCGGTGTTCCTCTATCCTCTCGTTATTTATCTGTGGATTAGATGTCACAGAGATGCTGCGGCTGACCTCGGCGTGATTCGCATGACCTCGCCATTAACGTTAGTAAGCCAAGTGAGGAACGATGAATAAACGCATTGCAGTACTGGGAGTCGCGATGTGCCTAACGGCTTGTGGCTCTCTCGAATCTATTGACGGTGGCCGGGATTCTGACGGGATCGTTGTCGGATCTCAGGCGTATTATTCCAACGAAGTCATCGCTGAGATCTATGCGCAAGCGCTGGAAAAAGCTGGGCATAAAGTGGACCGTCAGTTCCAGATCGGGCAGCGGGAAGTTTATATGGCTGAGGTAGAAAACGGATCCATAGATGTATTCCCTGAATACTCAGGTCCGTTGTTGCAGTATTGGAAACCAGATACCGCAGCCCGGCTGCCAGAAGACGTCTATGCGGAATTACAATCCGCTCTTCCAGACAAGTTGCAGGTGTTAAACCAGGCAGAAGCCTCCGACCAAGATTCCTATGTTGTTACTAAGGAATATTCGGAGGAACATGGGGTGACGTCTATTCAGGATCTTAGAAAGGTCCAGAACATAACCTTGGGAGCTAACTCTGAGGCAGAGGATCGCCCTAACGGTCCCAAAGGCCTCAAGAGCGTGTATGGAGTGGATGCCGCCTTTACTCCTATCGAGGATTCCGGCGGGCCACTAACAGTCAAAGCACTCAAAGATGGCGATATTCAACTGGCGATCATCTATAGTGCAGACCCATCCATTGCCGCGAATAACCTGGTGAGCCTCAAGGACCCCAAAGGACAGTTTCTTTCTTCACGCGTAGTGCCACTAGCCAGCAAGAAATTAGACGCAGATGCCGTGGCAGTACTTAATGAAGTGAACGCAAAACTAACCACCCAGGATTTGATCCAACTCAATACGCGTTCTGTGACAGAACAGCTGCCTAGTGCGCTGATTGCCAAAGAATGGCTAAAAGCGCACTAGTGGTCAGTGTTGATATTCATCGGTCCGGGGTACCAGAGGCCTGATCGCGTCACTACTTCTGTGGTGACGGTAGCCAGATCCGGTTCCTTGCCCTGCGAGTTGGGGCGAGGGTGGTAAACCTCGATGGATCCCCAATCGCGCTGCCAGTCGTTCTTGGAATAACTCGGAAGCTGGTAGTTATAGTTCACGGCTTCCGCGATTCCGGTCACGCCACCACCGAAGTAGTCCTGGAAGGAAGCGCCAGAAGCGCGTCCTTCTGCGTCGGCGGAGATACGGAACTGAGGGATCTCTGCCACGCCTGCGTAGTGGTTAAAGGTGCGCTGGCAGGGGAACTGTAGCGGTACTGCCCAGTCGAGTAATCCGGGAGTGTCTGCGGTGTAGACGTCGTTAAGCGTCTCAAGCGTAGGTACGCGGGGCGGCGTAAACGCTAGCCATTCGTCGGGGCTGAGGTTGCCGTCCGTGGCATGGATGCGAATAACGTTGGCTTCCGCAGGAAGCTCTGAAAGCGGAAGTCGCAGGTTGCGCCATTTGAGATCAGGGCCGATGTCAATCATCTGCTTTTCTCCGAGCATCGTGACCTTGCCATCTGAGGCAGTGCCGTACTCAATGAGCAGTTTCTGTCCTTCTTTTTTGACTCCGTCCAGATCGAGGTGCTCGATACTTCCGGCAGCAGAAACCGCGATGATAGGGGCAGACTCGCTGCGTTCTGGCAGTTTGTACCAATCCGAGACGGCCTCAGCATAGTGTTGGTCACCGCTGGTCCACGAGCCCAGAACTGGTACGCGCGTGTAATCCAAATTAAAGGGGAGCTGTGCAGTAGAACCATTTACACCCACAGCTGCGCGGTGCTCTTTACCTTCAGTGTTAGTTTCGCCAGTATCCGTGCTGTTTGCGGTTCCGGCAGTGCTAGAGGAGGACTTGTTTTCTTCTGTGTAGGCCTCGGAGGAAATGTGGTTGGGATCGAATGCTCGATTCTTACCAAAGGTGAGTGATTCGCCCAGGGTGCTGTGTAGCGGCTGGAGGAAGGACTCGTTGGTGTTTGACTCCACGAGGACGTCGTTGGCGAGGTTGCAGGTATTGCCCGCAGCCGCGCGCAGGTTGCCTAAGCCAACAGAATAGGCAGGGTACTGCGAAATGAATCCTTTACCCAGAGACGCCATAGAGAACGCTACGGCGAGGACACTGAGTATCGCAATCGGAGCAGCCGCCAGGCCTTCAAAGCGCTGTTTGCGGAAAGCTACAGGAGCATCGCCGCGTTCTTCCGCCACGTCCTTTTTAAAGGACTGCAAAACGCCGATGGCTAACACGATGAGTGAAATAAGCAGCATCACGGTAGATGCTTCGATCTCATGGATCTGAATCGTCTTATCCCACCACGGCACGCTGTAGCTAGACGTGTACCACCAGCCGTTCGTGCCGGAGAGGGCGAAGGCGAAGACGAAGAGTATTCCGCCCGTGAGAAGGGTGCGTGATCGCGGAGAACGCAACGCCATGTGCGAGAGCGCGACCGCGCCAACGCCAGCGAGGGCCGCTGCGATACCAGCCCATACGCCGAAGTGGTGAGTCCACTTGGTAGGCGTGAACATCATGAAGAACAGCGTTCCGACCATGACGAGCAGCAGGCGGAAGACCGGTCCCTTGTTGCTGCCAGGAACCTTTCCGTTTCGTAGGATCGACGTGATCACGAGCGCGACAGAGACGAAGGTGAAGAAAACGCCGACTCTTCTGGCAAAAGAACCGTCCACGGTTTGTTGCATAAGAACCTGATAACGAGCGAACTCGTTGTACCAGCTTAACGACGGTCCCGTCTCCGAGCGGACATGAATAGACTCGAAGACGTTCATCAGGGTTTGGTCACCGAAAACAGCCACCAACACTGCGGTTCCGGCAGCGGCAAAAGGTGCGACCATGGCCGCGATGCTGAAGGCAGGTTTGCCTCCTAAGAGCGGGATCCTGCGGTAGATAATGCGGATCAAGTAGGACAAACCAGCGAGCAAGCAGGCAACGGCCATGAGACCCGTAGGGCCGCATGCAAGGGTGAACGCAGCCAGAAGGGTTCCCACGGCAGCCGGGAGGAGGCGCTCAGTCTTGATGGCGACCTCGAAGGAAAGCCATGTGAGCAGAGTGCCAGCAGCGATGATCGGTTCTGGACGCAGACCGTTGTTATACGCCAGCCAGAAGGCAAGGAATACAAAGGCCGTGGTCCATTGAGAGACGCGTCGTCCAGCAATTTTTTCTCCCAGACGCGGAAGAACCTCGCGGGAAAGTGCGAACCACACGATAAGACCGGAGATCAGGGAAGGAAGTCGCATCCAGATAGAAGATGTGGAGACATGCGACATGAGGCCCAGGAGATCGTAGTATGGTGCTCCGAAGGGAGATTCTGGGACACCAAACCAACGGTAATAATTGGCCATATAGTCAGCGTGTGCTGCGATTCGGCCCATGGTGAGGATAAAGCCGTCATCGGAGGTGTTGGCACCGATGAAATACCAGAAGCCTAGGATCGCAACGACAATGGCATCAAGTCCACGAGGGCGCCAAGCGCCGGGCTGGAGGAAACGCACTTTTTTGTTGTCTTGCAGATCCAGTAGCCCCAAGCAGACAAGCGCAATCACGGTCATGATCCCGCCCAGCCACATAGTTGCGTACTTTGCCGTGGTGGGGGAAGTAGTGAAGCGGGAGTTAATCTCTACGTCGGCTTTAAGACTGCTGAGAGCGCTCGCTGCCTGAGATTCGAGTTCAGAGTACAGACCCGTGAGCTGTGGGCGTTTGTCTTCATCTATAGAGCCGCTGTGCTCACCGACGGAAGCGGTGGTTGCGTCCTTGGTAGAAGAGACGGCGATTGTGGCGTCGGCAGGCAGTTTCTTGAGTTCATCTGCAGTGAGTTCAAAGACCAGCTCGCCACGGGATGTTATCTGGATTCCGCCGTCGGAAGAGCGCACAAAGAGGCCACGAGCTGCAGCATCTTCGCTGTCCTCAGGCAGGGTTCCCACGATGAGGCTCTGTCCCGGGCGGAGTTTTTCAGAAGCGCTAATCGGAATAGTTGCGTTAAATTCCTGAGGGGAGTAGCTCATCAACGGCGCGTTAACGCTATTGAGAGTTCCGTTTTGTGGCCAGGACAGAGATGACTGCACTTGATTGACTGGCATAAACGGCGTCAAGAGGAAGAACAAAAAGCCAAGAACGCCTGATAAAACCGCTAAAAGCTTGAGCGTTCTCACTGGATTCTGCGAAACTGAACTAGACACGGAATTCGAGTCTACGGCATGCTTATCCACGGGTCACCACCACAAATGGTCCTACCTGATTGACCTTCCACGGGGTGTCTTTACCAGTGAAGACCTCAGGATTGATCTTTACTCCGCGGAAACGGACGTTGGGATTATTGGGGTAGATGTCCTCAGCAAGGTCAAAGTTCCAACCACTTGAGTTTTCTGCCGTAGCATCGGCGCGGAAAATAAACGCCTCTGGTGCCTTCCACGGAGTAGAGTGCAGCGCCTCGTCGAAGGCTTGCGGGTCCTTGAGCTGTTGCCAGCTATCCATTGCCCACTGCTCTATTTTCTTATTTCGCTCGTTAAACTCGCCGAGGGGATTTGCATAATGCGAGGTAAAGGCCTGGAAACCACGGTAGGGGTAGTAGGCCATAAAGTTCATTTCATCCGTGAGGACCACAGTCTCACGGGGAATGGAGCCTTTTTCCCGCAGAATGGCGTCGATACTTGCATAGTATTGCGTGGCATCTGCAGGGTAGCGGTCGGCACGCTCGCCGTTTCCATCTGTGCTGGAATAAGCGTGATCGATGGAGTGGGAGTTCTTGGCCGGAATATCCTGCGCATATTTGATGCCGCCGAGAGCGACGACAATAGCAATGACCATCGTGATCTGGCGTGAAGTGCTAGGAGAGAACTGAACAGGGTAGAGACGATGGATTCCCACGAGGCGGAAATCTGCTATGGCCAGTACGCCTGCGGTTGCCAAGATGATCGTAATAACCGGGTCCAGGCGGAAACCGAAGAGTGTCGAGCCCGTGAGTGTGACGGCCATGGATGCGATGACCCAGATATAAGAAACCACAACGGCAACGCCTAGTGAGTTGATATCCGGATCCGCAGCCCGAGCCAGTAGGTAGATCAGGCCTAGCATGCAGAGGACTCCTATGATGCTGGCTGCAAACATAGGCAGTGGGATTTCCGTGCCCTCAACGGGAAGGAAGTGAGAAGCTGTGGCGCCTGAGGTGTGTTTACCGCTCAACAGGAACGTAAAGTACGGGCCCCAGGCGATAGCAGCGATGGCCATGGAGGAAACGCCGATGAGAACGATACGCCCGATGGGTTTCCACGAGCGCAGGATCAACGCCGAAATAACACCGCTGATGGCGATCAAACTCAAAGCAATAATCGCTGTGTAAAGGGTGTACATGGACGCGGAAATGCCCAAGTAAAAAATGATTGCCAGGATAGCGCTTTTGCGTCCCGACAAGGCACGACGACCAATAATAACTGCGGCGGGTATGCCCATTGCAATAACACATGCGTAAGGCTCTTCTGCGCACATGACGAGCGCAACGGTGGTGGTCACTAAGGCGATGCCAGTGGCTACGGGCAAGCTGCCGACAATACGCTGCCACACCGGTACGAGGAGACAGCCAGCCATGCTGAGAGAAATAAGCGAATACGGCTGGAATACTTCCCAACCGGGCAAGCCAAGGAGCGCGCCCAGTCGTCCACCGAACCAGAACCACGCGCCGGGGTAGTAAGCCGGAAGGTCGATGTAGTTCATATCGGTGAGATGCCAGGAGTCTGTCAGCCGCGTCATGTATTGGGTGCGGAAAACCTGGTCGACGGTCAGCCCGTCGAGGTAGAGCTTGGTCGGGGACAGCGGTATCCCGAGGGAAGCCACTATGAGACCAGCTGGTGACAGATAAGTTACGGCATAGGTGAGCCAAGTAAACCAGCGAGGGCGCTTTTGGTTTGTCTTCTCATAATGAACCCACCAGATCATGAGCGCTGTGACCGCAATGACAACAAAGAGAGTGCAGACAGTGGCCAGTGCGCGTGTAACTAAAGAAGGTCCGAATGCTGGGAGATTGACCTGCTTAAGTATGAACCAAGAGATGAGCGTAAAGAGGCCACCTCCCAGGATCGCGGCGGCTATTCCGAACAGCGTATGTGGAGCATCCTGAATATCGGGAGTGTAGTCAAAGTCGTAACTCTTATCCCGTGGATTGGCCTTATCCGGGTGCTTGAGCATCACCGGAAAAGGATCGCTGGCTGCAGCGGAGGTGTGCGGCGCTTCCGAGTCGTCTTTCGGCGGTTGGGAATCTGCGTTGCGGGCACGATTGATCATAGAGAACAGTGTGTCACATGCTCTTAAGACCTTTAAGAAGTGTCGTTGATATTCTTGCCGGTGACAGCGACTTTAGTGACGATCATCACTGATTTTGTTGTTAAAGTGCGCCGAAACGTAAAAGCCGCCGTGCGGCGCACGGCGGCTAGAAAGTTAGAACGGTAGCTTTCGGAAGATCGTCTGTGGGATGAACTTGAAAGCAAGCGAGACATATTCGAACAACGGGTGAACGAAGATGGAGCTCTTGCCGGACAGCACTGCCTGGACAGTAGCCTTGGCCACGTCCTCGCGATCCACTGTCAGCGGAGCCTCTCCTGCATCGGCAGACATCTTGGTGCGTACCTGGCCGGGGCGCACGACAAGGACGTTAACGCCGTGGTCGCGAAGAGCCTCGCCGAGGTTGACGTAGAATCCGTCCATACCAGCCTTCGATGCGCCATAAACGAAGTTAGAGCGGCGAACACGCTGGCCTGCAACAGAAGACAGAGCGACGATAGTGCCGTGTCCCTGGGCCTTGAATTTCTCTGCGAGAAGCACACCAACGGACACCGGTGCGGTGTAGTTGGTCTCAGCGCTTGCCACAGCCTTGGCCTGGTCTTGCCAGAGTTCTTCCTGATCACCGAGGGTGCCGAAGGCGACAATGGCTACGTCGACATCTCCCACGAGGAATGCCTGGTCGATGACATCAGCGTGAGTATCAAAAGCGGTTGCGTCGAAGTCGATGACCTCAACAGCGGATGCTCCAGCGGACTCGATGGCCTTCACGGCGGCGTCGATACGCGGGGAGTCCTTGCGCGCGGCAAGGGTAACGTGCGCAGGACCGTGAGTAAGGAACTCGTTCACGATGGCTAGGCCGATCTCGGACGTGCCACCGAGAAGGAGAATGTTTTGGGCTTTGCCCACTGCGTTCAGCATAGGAATCTTTCTTTCGGCGGATTAGTGCAGCTCGAGGCGGCGGGACATGTCGGAAGCGAAGACGCCGGTGGGGTCGATCGCATTACGTGTCTTGAGCCAGCCTTCCATGCCCGGGTACATCGAGTGGAAATTCTCGGCGCTGGTGCGGGACTCTTTGGCCAGGTAAAGGCGTCCACCGAACTCCATGACGCGACGGTCGAGATCATCGAGGAACTTGCCCAGGCCTGGCTTAATTGGGAAGTCTACACAGACGTTCCAGCCTGGCATCGGGTAACTCAACGGTGCGCGGTTGCCCTCTCCGAAGAGCTTGAACACGTTGAGAGCAGAGTAATGGCCGGAACGCTGGATATCACGGACGATATCCTTGAACGGTTCGACGGCCTCACGCGGAACGACGAACTGGTACTGCAGGAAGCCCTTGGAACCGTAACCACGGTTCCACTCGCCGATGAGGTCGAGCGGCTGGTAGAACTGGGTAAGGTTTTGCACCTTATTCTTGTAGGTACCGGACTTGAGCCACCACAGTTCACCGATCGCCATCATTGACAGCTTGTTCATGGTGAAGGACGGGAAAATGTCCGGCACTGTTACCAGCTGCGGAGCATTGAACTTCAGCGGGTCCTTAGCCAACTTGGGAGAGAGCTCTTCTAGTTGAGCAAGAGTTGCCAGCGAACCACGCGAAATGGCGGCACGGCCGAGCTTGGGCTCTGGGCTGATGGCATCGAACCATGCAGAAGAATAAGTGAAGTTGGACTCGGATCCGTCGGAGTGGAATTCCACGGTTTCATCGAGGTTAGCGGTGAGGTCACCGTCTGCAATGAAGTACGCAGTCTCAGTCTTGGTCATGCGGATCTTCGCACGGACAATGATGCCGGTGAGGCCCATGCCACCAACGGTTGCCCAGAAGATAGAGCCATCTGGGTCGTCTGCGGAGCCCTCTGGCTCAAGGTGCAGGATGCGGCCATCGGCAACTAGTAGCTCCATGGAGGTGACGTGATCGCCAAAAGAGCCAGCTGAGTGGTGGTTCTTTCCGTGGATGTCTGGACCAATAGCGCCGCCAATGGTGACCTGGCGAGTGCCAGGCAGAACAGGAACCCACAGCCCGTAGGGGAGAGCTGCCTTCATCAACTGGTCAAGGGTAACGCCGCCGTCGACATCGACGATGGCGGTCTCTGGATCAATAGAGTGGATCTTGTTCAAAGGCTGCATATCAATGACAAGACCGCCAGCATTTTGTGCAGGGTCGCCGTAGGAGCGACCCATGCCGCGAGGAATTACGCCACGGCGGAGATAGTCTGGCTTGGAGTCATTTTGCTCGGCGACTTGGCGCACGGCCTTGACGATGGTCTCCAAATCTGGAGTTGCGAGGACCTCTGCGGTCGTGGGGGCAGTGCGTCCCCAGCCGGTGAGTTTCATGGCTTCTGTGTGTAAGGCTCCGGAGACACCGCTCGAAGCTGCGGTGCTGGACGTGCCCTTGGCGCTCGTCATCGTCTAACCACCGTACCCGTTTACTTCCGAATGTGACCACGTCTAAGCGTGCTGGAAAGGGTGGTTTTCCTCACTAAAACGCGTTTAAGGTGTTTAGAGGTCCATCATGTCTCGGATTTCCTGAGGGAGCTCTTCCTGCGATGTGATCTGAGGGCCATCGTATTCTTCAAGGATTTGGTAGACCCGCACTCGGGAAGCACTATCCAGCATAGGGATCTCTTCAGCCATGAGCAGTGTCATGCGCGAATCCATGGGAGTATTTGTCTGCTCCGCAGCGATATGCGTTTCCACGGCCTTCTTTTTCTTGAGGAATCCAAACATAGAAGTCACTGTACCTCCTGTGGGTTTCGCTACTCTGGAGTATATGAAGGACACCACTACTGAGCAGCGTGCCAGAAACGCAAACCCCTTAGATGACACCATGACAGGCCGTATCTCCCAGGCCATGGCGGTAGGACTAGTCACAGCTTTGCCGGATTATGTGCACAATAAAGCATGCCGATGGGTTATTAACACTGTCATTCTCGGTTCCTTATTAAGCGTTGCATTGTACGCAAACACACAAGATGAAGATCCGGACAATGACCCCGACGTGATTGCTGCGCGTGTGCGCGAAAAGTTGGAGGGAGATGAGCCTAAAGAATTTGGTCCGGTTGCTACGTGGACTGCTTTTGCGTTGCTACTGCTGGTGTTCATCGGGATCAATAAAGTAGACCGAACGATCAACAAAAAGGTCGTTGCATTTTTGCGTCGGCGCGGTGTTTCCAAGCCTCATACGCTCCTCGGGGTTCTCGGGGCAGCGCTGGTTTTCGTTTCTTCCGGAGACTCGCAGTGATTAGCATTATCGACGTCCTCGGGGAGGCTCCGGATCACACCGTCGTGCTTTGGCACGTGCATACGGACCCCAACTATCCCACTAGTCTTATGTCCGGGGCATGGATGCTTGGGGCGGGGGAAGCTACGCCCGTCGATAGGCTTCCGGACCTGCTTGTAGGAACAATGGCCCTTCCCCTGAACGATAAAGCTCGCGCATTAGTAGACGTCGAATGTATCGATCTTGACGACGTTGCAGGAGCAGTTCAGGCAGGGCTCGATGCCATCAAGAAGGAAGCTGCACGAGCAAAAACGGAGAACGAGAAACTCGTCGTCCCGCGTTTTGAGGCCCTCGCGGACATCTCTCCGGAGGATTTCCGTGACGCATATCGGGGAGAGCCTCAGGCGCGGGATGCCTGGATGATGGCCAGCGCAGTAGCTGGCTGGATGCAACAATGGCTCGACATAGAATCTGTGCGCAGAAGCCGTGCGTATCTCAAGGAAGCGTTTGGTTCTGACCCTCGGCCGTTACCGCTCTGATAAAAATCGCTACGCTGGGCAATGTGATACGGCGTAACGGAGTGATCTCGATAAACGAGGCACGTCTGCGCCGTGTACAGACTGTTGCTCGACGCAGACGAGCCCGGGTAATACTTTTACAGCTTAAGGTTATCGATGCAGCCGGGGGACTGCATCGAGTTATCGGTGTGAGGGACACGCTGAAGCTTGCGGGGGTCGCTGAGGTTATCAAGACGTGTTTTGGTTTTGATTCCGCCTCACCACAATCCTTTTATCGCTGTGGCGAGCAGGTATCGATGAACGACTGCCTTCACGCGCACGTTGCTGCGATTCGCGCCGGGCAGCTCGAATACGACTGGGGACTGTGGCGAGTACGCCTTTCAATTCTGGGGACATCGTCCCGTGAATCTTCCACTCCAGAGGCCTTGTGCTTGGGAGGAAGCGGGAACCTCTATGAACCGGATGCACCAGTGGACACGGCCCGGATCAATATGGCTATTGGAGGACTGTCTCACGCGCATGAGGAAGTTGTCTCCATTATTCAACGCACCCAGGAAACTGGGCTGATTCCGCTCCTTCAGGCGCTAGGGCTTGAAGACGAGCCACATCACGCGGTGCCCGGTCTGCATGCTCTGCCTGTGGAGCAATCGCGTCAGGCGCGGGATGCATGGTGGTCATGCGTGATTGGGATGGCGTGCCTGGGCGGTGAAGACTTGGGATTGCGGGTGGCCGGACAGCTTATGCGGAAGCTGGGCTGGGGAGAAAACCTGACGGACGAGCGGATTCGTGAGTTATGCGGGGCGTCGATAAGCAAGCTAGAAGCGCTCGGTGGTTGTGGTGCTCACGCGCTATCTGCTGTGGAAAGAATTGATATCTACCGGGAATTGCTTCGGAAGAGGTAAAATCGCGCCTCGTGGCTAATTCCAACACCGGCGCAAATGACGCTCCCAACGTGACTATCCGTCCCTCCTCGGAGAGCGTGGCATCTCAAGGCATTAAGTTCATCATCTCCGGAGGAATCTCCGCAGTCGTAGACCTCGGATTGACTTATCTATGCCAGATCGTCTTTGGGTTCTCGGCTGCAGGTGGACGCACCATTGGCTTTATTTTTGGCACGATTACTGCTTACCTGATCAACCGACGCTGGACCTTCCAGGCTGAGGCGTCGACCAAGCGATTCTTGCAGGTGGCTGCGCTGTATACGATTACTTACTTTGTTAACGTGGGCGGGCATGCGCTGCTCTTCTCGCTTATGACTCATTACGGGTTGAGCGAGCGGATTGCCCTCGTTATTGCTTTCGTGATCTCGCAGGGGACAGCTACCGTGATTAACTTCTTTGTTCAGCGCATCTTTATCTTTAAGTAGCTAAGGCCGTTCAAAACGCTCCGAGCGGCCCATGCGGTGGAGTTTGAGCCATTGCACAAATCCTCGAGGATCTTTGCGCTGGATAAGGAAGAACCATCCAAAGCGCGCATACTCCTGGGGGAGAAGCCGGCGCATGCCGGGTTGGTTCATGAGGTACCCGCGGTTGCGGTAGGTGAAGAATCGTTTTCCCTCGTTATCGGGATACTGCGTGTGCATACGGCCACCAAGAATCGGCTTGAACTCATCCGAGCCGTCCGGGTGGAGATATGCGGCGGTGAGGCAGGTGCCAAACTTGAGCCCGGAGCGCACCAGGCGGCGATGATATTCGACTTCATCGCCTCGAATAAACAGACGCAGATCGGGGACACCGATGCGCTGCATGGCATCGGCAGAGATCAAAGCGCCGTTGAAGAGCGAGGCGATGCCTGCCAAAAAGTCCTCGCTGCCGAGCTCACTACGGAACCTGCGCCAGGTGGTGCCACGGCGCAGCGGGAAGGCCAACTGGTCGGGTTTTTCTGCGTTGCAAACGACGGGGGAGACCTGATCAAGCTGGTACTTTTCCGCTACGCGTAAGAGCGTTGCCAGAACGTTTTCGTCTTCCGGCTGGCCGTCGTCGTCGGCGCACCAGACTGCGTCGGCTCCTAATCGCAGTGCTGTGAGAAAGCCAAGAGCAAACCCGCCAGCGCCGCCTAGATTATGTTTGCTTCCTAAGTAGACGGCGCGCTCGCTGGCGATATCTGTGACTAAGCTTTCGACGGCGGGGTCGTCACCATTATCTACAACGATGATGTGATCCACGGGATGCGTCTGTTGCGCAACGATCTTCAAGGAATTCTGCAACAGTTCGACGCGGTTGTGGGTAACAATGACAGCCGCGATGCGACCAGTAGAAGCGATAGGCATGGGTTTTATTGTGGCATAGTCTGCGCGGGGCGAGGGGACCGTGTCGAGTGCTGTGATGGAATTGCCCAATTTTGGTTGTGATATGTACCTCTAGGCTATTGGCATTGAATTGAAAAACGGCATGTTGGGTTGGTTATTTTCAGCTTCTGGCGAGGTGTTTTATAAGGGTTGGGAAAACTAACTAAGGGTAAGCAAAGAAAAAGCTATCCGGCAGTGCAGAACGGTAATAGGATCCGTACTCATGACTAAGGAATTCTCTCGCTATGGCCGGCGCGGTTTTCTCCGTGCGGCGGTCTCCACACTCACGGCACTGACGTTAATAAGCGGGCTCAGCGCGTGCTCCAGCGAAAAGACTAACGAAGCAAAAACCGGCGCCCTTTCCGTCTTTGCTACCACTGGTTATATCGGCGATGCCGTGAAAAATATTGCCCCCGACGCCGATGTGACTGTGATGGTGGGGCCTGGCGGCGACCCACACACCTATCAGCCCACCACGCAGGATATTTCCAAGATTAAGACTTCCAATGTTGTCCTCTGGTCAGGATTGCATATGGAAGCCAAAATGCTGGACGAGCTGGCTGCACAGGGGGACCGACAAGCAGCGGTGGCGGAAGCGATACCGGAATCTGAGCGTCTTGAATGGCCTGAGCTCGGCGATAACGGTGAAAAGCTCTGGGACCCGCACGTATGGAACTCCACGGGAAATTGGAAGTACGTTGTGGATGCGATCGTGAAGAAGCTCTCCGAGGTAGACAAAGAAAACGCGGAGACCTACAAAAAGAATGCTGAAACGTATAAAAAGCAGATCGATGAGACCGCGGCCTATGTCAAGGAGCAAATCGACGCCATCCCTGCGGAAAAGCGCATCTTGATTACTGGACACGATGCCTTCAACTATTTTGGCAAGCAGTTCGGCTTGGAGATCCACGCCACGGATTTTGTTACCTCGGAGTCGGAGATGTCTCCTACTGAGTTGGCAGAACTGGGTACGTTCATCGCAGAAAAGAAAATACCGACGATCTTCCAGGATAATTTGGCCAACCCTCAAGCTATTAACTCGCTGAAAGAGACAGTGAAAGCAAAAGGCTGGAACGTTGAGGTCTCGGATAAAGAGCTTTATGCGGATTCCCTCGGAGAATCGGCTCCCACCGATACTTATCTGGGTGTTTTAAAGTACAACGCTGATGCTATTAAGGCGGCTCTGACCAAGTAGTTGGAGACAGTAAAGTAGCAGTCGGTAGTGATTTTCACTCGCATGTGGTGATTGAGGATAGAGGGGCAACGTGACCAATCTAGTGGGACCGGCACTGACAATGGCGGGTATCAGCGTGAGCTATGGGCCGACAGTGGCCTTGGAAAACGCAAGTATTGAGGTTCCCGCCGGTGCCGTGATGGGTTTTATTGGACCCAACGGGGCAGGGAAATCCACACTTATCAAATCTGCGATCGATCTCGTAGATCATGATGGTGAGGTCTCCTTCTTTGGCCAACCTCTTTCTCACGTGCGCGATCGCGTTGCGTATATGCCCCAATCTGCTGACGTGGACTGGGACTATCCCATCACGGTGGAGCAGGTGGTGGGTATGGGCCTCTATTCCCGCGTGGGGTGGTTCAAGCGTCTCACCAGCGCGCATCGGGAGGAGGTTCGGCATGCCCTTGAACGGGTGGGTATCGCTGATCTGGCTAAGCGCCATATCTCCGAGCTGTCTGGCGGCCAGCGCCGCCGGGTCTTTGTGGCAAGGATTCTGGTGCAAAATCCCGACATCTTCCTGTTGGATGAGCCTTTCGCCGGTGTCGACGCCGCCAGCGAACGCGTGATCCGCGATGTCTTGCATGGTTTATGTGAGGCTGGAAAATCGGTGGTTATCGTCCATCATGATTTGTCTACCGTGGCAGAGCTTTGTGATCACGTGACCGTTATCAATCGGCGGATCGTGGCAACCGGAACTGTAGAAGAAGCGTTTACCAGGGAGACCGTGAACGCTGCATTTGGCCTGGGGCTGCTATGAGCATTATTGATTTTCTTGCCGAGTTCTCCTACCGGCGGGTGGTGTGGGGAACGCTGCTCATTGGCTTGTGCTCAGGGGCAATGGGAACGTTTTTGTACCTGCGCAGACAGTCCATGATGAGTGACGTGATCGGTCATTCTGCGACTCCCGGTGTAATGGGTGCTTTTCTTTTCTTTGCCACCACGCCGTGGCTAAGCGAGTCACAGCTGCTCGCTGACTGGGGTATCGATGCCCGCTCGATGCCCGTGATCACCATCGGAGCAATGATCACGGGGTTGGCTTCGGCGGTGTTGGCTAATGCGGTCGCTGAGAGCACTCGTATTGGCATTGACTCAACGATGGCGGTCATGCTCTCACTGTTCCTGGGTGGTGGCCTGATAGTGCTTCAGGTGATCCAACGTGGTCATATTCGAGGCAAGGGCGGAATTGAAGAGCTGATGTTTGGCAACGCAGCCACATTGACTAACTTGGATGTAAAGACCCTGCTTGTGGTGGCCATAGCGATTCTGCTGCTGATGGTCATTCTGTGGCGGCCTTTTACGCTGGTCACTTTTGACCCAGTTTTGGCGCAGGTCTCGGGCATGCCGCGATGGATATCGCATGTGCTTTTCTTATTGGTCGTGGTTGCGATTGTGATTGGGGTCAAAGCGGTCGGCCTGATTTTAATGATCGCCTTTGCTGTGTTTCCTCCAGCGGCTGCGCGTCAGTGGACTCGGACGGTAGGGCAGATGGTTGTGGTGTCTGGCTTGATCGGCGCGGTGTCTGCAATTGTCGGCTCATACATCTCTATTTCCGCAGGTAAAGTGCCTACGGGTCCGGTGATCGTCTTGGTGCTTGCGGCCTTTGTGATCGTGGCCCTTGTGGCTTCCCCTCGTCGCGTGGCGGTGGTCCGATGAGTTTCGCAGCATCTGTCTCTGTGTTGGCGCTCGTCGTGTCTTTGACCGCGGCGATCCCCGGTATCGTGCTGGTGTTGCGTCGGCAAGCTATGCTTTCCGACGCCCTCTCTCACGCCGTTTTGCCCGGCATCGCGGTGGCGGCGCTTTGGACCGCGTCCCCGGACGACCCGCTCTTGCTGGTGGGCGCGACGTTAAGCGGCGTTGCGGTGATTGCTCTCACCGAGTGGATTCGTGACCGGAAGAAGGTTACGGAAGACAGCGCGACTGGCCTGGTGTTCCCAGCATTCTTTGCCATTGGTGTCATCCTCATCTCTACGCGCTTTAATACCTCGACGATCTCGGAACACACCGTGCTGGTCGGAGACCTCAACATTGCAGCGCTGAATCACTGGGTGGCGTGGGGAATCGATTTTGGCCCGAAGAGCGCATGGACGATAGGCATAGTGGGGCTCGTTGCATTGGCCGTTGTCGTGTTGGCGCGTAGACCCCTGATGATTTCTACTTTTGACCCCACCTTTGCCGTAACGGTGGGGATTCGGACTCGTTTGTTGAATTACCTGGTCATGGTGTTGGTATCTCTGACCATTGTGGTGGTTTTTGATGCTGCTGGCGCGGTTTTGGCCGTGGCGTTGATGATTGTCCCAGCTGCAGCAGCGCTGATGGTCACCCGCTCACAGACGGTAATGGTGGTGGTGACATTGGTGATCGCCGCGGCCAGCTCGCAGGTTGGTTTTTGGGTGGCCTATCGGATCGATGCCGCAACGTCTCCGACGATGGCCTTTGTGGATGGTCTCATTTTTCTTGCCCTCTGGGTCGGTGTTCGTGTGCTGCGCAAACGCAAAGAGGCTCGCATCCGCGCGGACGTTGTTTAGCCTGCCCATTCACACACATGAGGGAGACTTATTGAAAAATAAAACTGATTATGTGCAGCTCGCTGAAGATAGGTATTTTCATTTAGCGGGGTAAAAATTTCTGTTCCTATAGTGGCTGTATGAATCGCTCATTTTTCCGAAACGCAGGTGCCGTCATTGCAGTAGTGGGCTTGCTAGCCACTTCTGCATGCGCTGCCGAAAACAAAGAAGCAGCACCGGCGAAGGATAGCTCTTCTCTGAAGATCTTTGCCACCACCGGATACATCGGAGACGCCGTTAAAAATGTGGCTCCCGACGCGAACCTTACCGTGATGGTGGGACCTGGCGGCGATCCTCATACCTACCAGCCTTCCACCTCGGATGTGAAGGCTATGCAGGAAGCCGACGTGGTGTTCTGGTCCGGCTTGGGTATGGAAGCCAACATGATTGACCAGCTTAAAGGCCTGGGAGACAAGCAAATCGCGCTGGCTGAGCAGATTCCAGAGAATATGCTGTTGCCGTGGGATGAAGATGGTGACCATGAACATGACGACGAGCACGATCATGAGGGACATGACCACGAGGGTCACGATCATGGGGCTTGGGATCCGCATGTATGGAATTCCACGGATAACTGGAAACTCGTCGTCGATCAGATAGTAAAGAAGATGTCTGCGGCAGATCCCGACAAAGCCGATACCTACAAGTCCAACGGCGCAGACTACAACAAGAAGATCGACGAGACTCAAGCTTATGTGCAGGAAAAGATCAACACGATCCCTGTTGACCAGCGCACATTAGTTTCTGGCCATGATGCCTTCCGTTACTTTGGCAAGCAGTTTGGCTTAGAAATTAAGGCGACTGACTTTGTGACTTCGGATGCGCAAAGGTCTGCTTCTGAGCTGAACGACCTAGCCGAGTTCATCGTGGAGCACAAAGTTCCAGTCATTTTCCAAGACGCCTCCGCGAATCCACAGGCAGTAAAGTCCCTGGAAGAAAACGTGGCAGCTAAGGGCGGAAAAGTTACTGTCAGTAGCGCAGAACTCTACAGTGACTCACTCGGCGCCACAGCGCCTGCGGATACCTACACCGGCGCGCTGCGCTACAACGCGGACACTATTGCGGCCGCTTACAAGAGCTAATGAGAGAAAACTTCCCGGCGGTCCGCTGGGAAGTTGTGCTATTTGTCCACGGTTTTCCCATAGTGTTTGGAGGAAACGCACAGAAGCGGGGAGTACATCTCTTGGAGTGGAAAAAACAATGGCAGCGGAAACTCACGTAGTACCGCCCTCTCGCCCGTGGGGCGAAGCAATAAGTGCGCAGCGATGGTGGATTGCGGTTCTCGGAGTTCTCACTGTGGTGATCATGGGCTTTATAATTAAGCCGATAACCAGCGATCTTTTTATCACCCAAGCCATGAACGACCAACGAAAAGGCGCTGTTGGGACCCTCGTGGATGCTCTTTACTATGGCCTGGAGCCCGCCTATGCGCTGGTAATCACGCTGGTTGTTTCTGCGTTCGTAGGCCTTGCGTGCAAACAAGTCCGGATAGGGCTGCAATGCGCAGTGGCCATTGCGGTCACATGGGTGCCCGTAGTCTTTGTCAAGATGCTTATCGAGCGACCTCGGCCCAGCTCAGAGATGCTTTCCAATCCCATCCCCGTGACTCCGGGAGATTGGTCGTTCCCCAGCGGGCACACGACGTATGTGACGGCCTTGGCAATGATGCTGATGCTTACCGTAGGGGCGCGGCTGCCGTTGGTTCTACGGGCCCTTTTCGTGCTTTGCGCTGCCCTAGGTATCGCCGGTGTGGTGCTGACCATGGGAGTGCATTACCCCACGGATGTGATAGCTGCGGTTATCTGGAGTACTACGGTAGCGCCTCTCGTGTGGAACCTGCTCGATAACGTGGGGCGCCGGGTTAGTCGTTGTGAGAACGCTAGCGGTCGCATCGCTGAGAAAACCCCAGGACAGATTTTCTAGCGTTCTCAAAAACGACAAGAAACCTACTTGCTGGACTCTTCGCGGATGCGCTTTTGCAGGCGCCTCACGTGGTCTGCGGCCCCTTTGCCCTCATAAGCCTCTACGACGTCGTCGACGGCACCTGCCTGCCTGACCGTTCCGTGGTCGATCCAGAGCGCGGAGTCGCAGAGCTGAACGAGGAAGTCGTTAGAGTGCGATGCGAAGACGAGGATGCCGGATCGTTGTACGAGGTCGGAGAGGCGTTCGCGGGCTTTCGCCATGAAGGCGGCGTCGACGGCGCCGATGCCTTCATCGAGAAGCAAAATTTCGGGCTCAATCGAGGTGACTACCCCGAGAGCAAGACGAATACGCATACCAGTGGAGTATGTGCGTAGCGGCATGGCCAGGTAATCGCCTAGTTCGGTGAACTCGGCGATTTCATCCATTTTTTGCTTCATCTGCTTGCGCGTCTGCCCCAGGAACAGGCCGCGGATCACGATGTTTTCAAACCCCGAGATCTCCGGGTCCATGCCAACGCCGAGGTCAAAGACAGGGGCGACGCGCCCGCGGACATGAGCTGAGCCGCGTGTGGGCTCATAAATGCCGGAGAGTAGCCGGAGCAGTGTGGATTTACCGGCGCCGTTGTGGCCTACGAGGCCGATGCGGTCGCCTTCTTTGAGATGCAGGTTGACGTCGCGAAGCGCCTCCACGACCACGGTGTTGTCTTTGTTGCGTCCGATAGCACCGCCGGCAGCGCCGAGGAAGGCTTTCTTCATGGAACGCGACTTGGCGTCGAAAATGGGGAAGTCGACGCAGGCGTTATAGGTATCAATGGAAACCATGGTGTTGTACTCCTTCTATACCCAGTAGCTCACACGGAAGCGCCACTGCTTCATTGCAAGCATGGCTAGGAAAGTGCCCACGACGGTGCATCCGATGACAACGTACCAGTTCAATGGGTTGATGGGGGCGCCGATCAGGGGGGCGCGAACAACCTCCATGTAGTGATAAAGGGGGTTGAGCATAGCTAGTTTGGCGCGTTCGGAAACAGCTCCGCCTTGTGCGTAGAGGGTCTGCGTGGTCCACACAATGGGGGTGACGTAGAACAGGAGCTGCGTGAGGGCCTCAAGAAGAGGGGAAAAGTCACGGTAGCGGGTAGCGATGATGCCAAAGAACATGGACACCCATACGCCGTTGACCACGAGCAATGCGATGGCCGGGATTCCTAGGAGGATGTCCCAGCCCAAAGGGCGTGGGAACACGAGCATCAGGATGAACCAAATCACCATGTTATGGAAGAGGAAGAGCGTTTGCTTCCATACCAGCCGGTACACGTGTACTGAAAGGGCAGAGGGGAGTTGTTTGATCAGCCCCTCATTGGTGATAAAGACTTCGGAGCCTTCTTTGATGCATCCGGAAATGAAGTTCCACATGATAAGACCCACGGTGACGTGGGGGAGGAACTCGGCGACAGGGATCTTGAACAGCACAGAGTAAAGCAACCCGAGGGCAAGGGCCATGACACCAGTGGCGATGGTGATCCATAATGGGCCTAGGACGCTTCGGCGGTAGCGTTGCTTAATGTCTTGCCATCCGAGCTGTAGCCAGAGCTCGTGTTGCTTGAATCCGCGGACGAGATCAGACCATGCGGCTGCCAAGGTTTTGGACCGCGATGGCTTGGGGTCAACGTCGTCCACATGCGTGATACGAGCGATCATCGACTCGAGACTCTCGGGATTATTTACTTTGGTCTGTTCCTGCACGAATACCTACCCTAGCTGGGTTGGTGCGCGGAATGAATCCGGCAGGCATAATAAGTGAGTTCGTTGGGATGAAATTAGCAGTTGTTTCCGTTGCAGTGGTGTTGCTTTGCGTATTTTTTAAGCGATGCTCTGGAACTTTCAGGGAGTGAGAGATGGCGTTTGATGTAGCTCGTGTGAGAGGTGCTTACACCTCCGTGAGCGGTACGTGGACTTATCTCAATGCACAAGAGCAACCGCAAATCCCGGAACGGGTGTCGTCTGCCGTTTCCCGAGGTTTTCGCAGTGCACCACTGGCAGCAGAAATAGAGCGGGGTGGGGGATCGCATGCTCTATTACAGCGTGCGGGGCGTTTTATTGCCGACGATCACCTGTATTCGGCGCGGATGGCAATTGCAGATATGACGGGAACGTCACCGGAAGCTGTGCTTCTTGGCCCGAGCCTTGATGTGCTTTTTGCCCGGCTGTCTCGCGCGTTGCGGCCGTTGCTGCGGCGTGGATCTTCCGCTGTGTTTTCACGCACAGATTCCTGTGGCCTTGACCTTGATGCAGAAATACGTTGGGCGGAGCCGGATCTGGGCACAGGTGAGGTGCCTGCGTGGCAGTTTGCCAAGCTTGTCGATGGCAGCACCCGCGTCGTTGCGCTCTCCGCCGCGAGCCGCCAAGTAGGAACGATTAACCCCGTTCTAGAGATCGCGGAGCATGTGCATGATTCCTCCCGCGCGTGGGTGCTTGTCGACGCCACCCCACTCGCCGGACATCGCCCCATCACTCTGGAAGCCCTAGGCGCGGACATCATAAGCGTGGACTGCGTTGCCTTTGGTGGCCCCCAAGTCGCCGCCCTGGCATTCCGCGACACCATGATGTTCCCCCGCATAGACATGGAAGCTTTTGATACGCCTGTTGCCGCTGGTCTTGCCGCTGGTGTGCCCGCAGCCGTAGACCACCTTGCAGACCTCGACGAAGACGCACGCGGAACCCGCCGCTATCGCCTGGCACAGGGCGTGGAGTCCGCAGCAAACTATCTGGGGTGGCTGGGGACCTACCTTGTGGATTCCATTGAGTCGCTTCCCAACACCCACGTCTTCGGCGTGACCGGTGAAGCCGCCGCGGGGTCAGATGTGGACCGGATCCCACACGCGACTTTCTGCATCAACGGTGTTCCAGCCGACATGATCCAGCAACGGCTGATAAACAATGGGCTGGTGACCACGGTAGCCGAGCCAGACCCCCTCCTGACAGCAATGGGAATTGGTGACACCAAGGGGGCCATCTCCGTGGGACTAGGGCCCTACAACACGGTCGCGGATGTGGATCAGCTTATTCGCGTTGTGGCGAGCTTGGCCTAGCTGGTGGCGTCGGCAAGCAATACAAGCGTGCCGGACACCTCGCCGGAATCCAGCAGCTCATGGGCTTTCTGAGCCTCCGACAGCGGCATCGCGGCATGAATGCGGTGAACGATTCTGCCAGATTCCAGCAACGGCCAGATATTCTTCACCGTGTCAGCGACTATCCGAGCCTTATCCGAGCGGTCGCGCGCACGCAAAGCGGTGGCCGAGATCGTCCCGCGTTTGCTCAGCAACCGGCCGATATTCAGTTCGCCCTTCACCCCGCCCTGCATTCCGATGGTGACCTGGTGCCCATCCATGGCTAGCGCACGGACATTCTGGTCAAGATACTTGGCTCCCATGATGTCCAAGATGCGGTCGCACTTGTTCTTGAGAATCTCCGCGAAATCCTGCTCACGATAATTGATCAGGATGTCCGCGCCGAGCTCGCGACACACCTCAAGCTTTTCCGCGGAACCCGCCGTGACCGCTACCGTGGCGCCGATATGTTTAGCCATCTGAATAGCAAACGTGCCGATTCCGCCGGCACCGCCATGAATGAGGATCGTGTGCTCCGGCTTGAGACCAGTCAGCATGCCGATATTCGACCACACGGTACACGCGACCTCAACGATCGCCGCGGCCTCGGCAAAGGAATAACCAGTAGGAATCGGCATGAGTTGTCCCTCAGGAACCACAGCGAGCTCCGCATAGCCGCCACCAGCCAAAAGACAGGCGACCTTGTCGCCCTTCTTCCACGAAGTATCGCCTGGATCTTCCACAACGCCAGCGCACTCAAGTCCCAGAATCTCCGACTCTCCGGGAGGTGGCGGGTAATGTCCCGCAGCCTGTAGTAGGTCTGCGCGGTTAACCCCGCTGGCCTTAACCCGAATCAGGGCGCAACCAGATTCTAGCTGCGGATCGGCGACGTCTTGATACGACAATTGCTTGTTCTCATCGATGATGATTGCCTTCATATCCACCCACTTTAAAGAAATTCGCCTACTTCGGGTAGACTCCTTAACTTGTTGGCACGCGTTAAGCGCGCGAACACGATGGAGATGTGGCAGAGCGGCCGAATGCACTGGTCTTGAAAACCAGCGATGGGAAACCATCCCAGGGTTCAAATCCCTGCGTCTCCGCCGGTAGTGAAACCGCAGGTTGTGAGTGACCTGCGGTTTCTTCTTTTTGCTACTTAACCCAGAGCTAAGCGGTAGCGAGGTTCTTCGCAGTCTGATGGGTGACGCCGAGTAGTTGGCCGATGTCTCGATATGTGAGTCCTTGATCGTGAAGCGCTTTGGCCGTGGAACGCATAGATGCTGTCGCCTCTTCCTGTGCTTTTGCTGCACGGCTACGCAGATCAAGAGCTTCTGCCACCTGTGACTCGATGTCGCCCACAACGACGACGTTGATGGTGGCGGTTTCAGGGTGGGGCTCTATTTCGGGGAAAAGTTTCAGAGCATCACGTACCATGTCTGGGATCTGGTCGAGGCGGCGAGTTTGGGTAAGGATGCTGGGGCGTTCTTCTAGCTGAACCCCCCACCAGCCTTCCTCTCGGAAGGCTTTGGCGGTGTATGTGGTCATGTTCCTATTCGATTTCTGGTTGTTTGCCGATTTCTTTGCGTCAGGGGAGTGGGCCATTTTTTACACTGGCCCAAAATATTTTCTTGAGCTGCTGTGATTGTGTTATGAATCGTGCCCAGTGTGGACGTTTGGTAGCAGGACGTCCATTGCCCGAATGGTGGTTTTGATTTTGTAGCGTTGCCCTAGCATTTCTGCTTGGTATAAGGCCATGCTCGTGCACGCGGGGCACAACGTGAGATCATGGCCACGGTAAAGACCTGAGGGTTGCGCCCGAGGGGTGCGTAGTGAGTTTTGCGCGCCGGGGTGTTTCCTGTTCACTTATGGCACGTATATGGCACGCGCCGGAGGGGGTAATTCTTGCGTCTCCGCCAAAGATGAAACCCCAGTCCTCTCGTTGAGGCTAGGGTTTCATGCTGCTACTTGCCTACACCGCTGCTATGAGAAACTTGCATTCCAGGCAGCAAGAAGGCGATCGGTTTCCTCGCTATTGGTCACGGTGATTCGGACCCCCTCAGGGAATGCGCGGACGATCACGTCATGGTTGCGGAGCTGCTCAGCTATTTCCATGGGGGATTCTGGGCGGGAATCGGCGGGGATCCACACAAAGTTGGCTTGAGAGTGGCCTGCACCAACATGGTCAGCTACGCGGTCGCGATTGGTCACGACCTCTTCAGTGCGTTCCATGAGCTCGTCGAGGTTTTCTAATGAGGCGATTGCACCCGCCTGAGCAACGGCGTTCACGCCGAAGGGGAGAGCGACTTTATTGAGCGCTTCAATGAGGCGAGGGGAGCCAAAAGCGTAACCGATTCTAATGCCTGCCAAACCAAAAGCTTTAGAGAAGGTTCGGAGGCCTACGAGGTTGGGGTAGGCGTCGATAAGCTCTGTAGCAAGAGGCGTATCCTCTGCGCGGACGTACTCGATATAGGCCTCATCAAGCGCGACAAGCACATTGCTTGGGACCTTGTTCATGAACGCTAGGAATGCGTCTTGAGAGATGAGGGTGCCCGTTGGGTTATTGGGGTTGCATACGAAAATGAGCCGAGTATTTTCCGTGATGGCTGCGGCCATGGCGTCAAGATCGTTGAAGCCCTCTTTAAGTGGTACGGCTACCGGCGTAGCGCCAGTCACATGCACAAAGATGGGGTAGGCCTCAAAGCTGCGCCAAGGGAAAATCACCTCATCGCCTGGCCCGGCGGAAATCTGAACTAATTGCTGGCAGAGAGCGGAAGAACCGCAGCCCACTGCCACTTGTTGGGTACCTAAACCGAGATGCTCAGCCAGACGTTTTCTAATCTCCTCAGCGCCCATGTCGGGGTAACGATTAACGGTGGTAGCGGCTTTTGCCATTGCCTCCGCTGCGCCAGGAAGCGGGCCGAAAGCGACCTCGTTGCTAGAAAGCTTTAACGTATGGTCTGCATGGTGCCCTGGAACGTACGTGGGAATTTGTGCTAAGTCTTCTCGGATCATGGCGTTAGTTTATCCCTTGGCTAGGAATTTCGTTCACTGGCCTTGCGTTTTGTTTAAAACGCCGTTCGCGATTAGTATTGGGCGAGATTCTTTAAACGGAATCGCTGGAGACGTGCCAGAGCGGCCGAATGGGGCTCCCTGCTAAGGAGTTGACTTGTTTGCGCAGGTCCGGAGGTTCAAATCCTCTCGTCTCCGCTCACTCTCACTTCGGTGGGAGCGTTTCACCGGGCCTGGTGGAACTTGCGCCCGTAGCTCAACGGATAGAGCATCTGACTACGGATCAGAAGGTTGGGGGTTCGAATCCTCCGGGCGCACGATTAAAACCCCAGCTCACAGTATGTGTGGGCTGGGGTTTCTTTGTGTTCCTGGGATCGCCTGGGTGCTTGCCTTTTGGGGCTAAGGGGCAAAATGTGTGCTTAAAGCAAAGGACTTTTATCCCGCCTTTTGTCCTCTTCTTCTTACCCGTTTGTCGTTTTTGAGAACGCAGCATGTCCTCGTCTTGGCGTTTTGTAGCTGGACAACCTCTAGCGTTCTCAAAAACGACACAAGGTCTAGCCACAGGGCCTAGCCGCAAGCCCTAACCCTGTGCTTGTGGCAGCGCCCACTATAACGTTCATTTGGGGTTATCCTTCCTGCCTGTTTTTGTCGCAGAAAACCTCCACTTATGTGTTATCTAGCGAGCATTCCCCATTATGGGGGAGTGCCGAACCTATGCAAGTGTGGTATTTGTGCAGGTGAAGCGATTTTTACGGATTCGTCTTGGAATTTTTGGGAAAGACTTCCCTTATAGGGGGTAAAGATTGCGGCTTGTCACTGTAGATTACTGAGTGTCTTTCTTCACATCACCGTGATAATCGTGCACCCAGATGGTGGAGAAGCTGATCATTTTGCACTGAATGTGCGCGAACTAGCTGGAAAGTGAGTCCGTGAGTACCCCCATTACACATGAGTCTTCAGAACACGCGTTGGCTGAAGACGCAGAAGTCCGCGATCAAAGTGAACGCCGTCGCCAGATTATTGGCCTTTTTGTCGGTCTGGCGTTGGCAGCGTTGGTGTATCTGATTTTCCCTGAGTCTTCTGTAGACGTGGTGAGCTCTGCAGATTCTAAGGGTTCCTATACTCACGGTGCATTGAGGATTACAGCCGCTATTGCGGTTTTGATGGGGGCGTGGTGGATGACTGAAGCCATTCCTCTGGCGGCTACGGCTCTGGTGCCGCTGGTTGCGTTCCCTTTGCTGCAGGTCATTGAGTTTTCTAAGATCTCGGCACCGTATGCCTCGCCAACGATTTTCTTGTTCATGGGTGGGTTTATCTTGGCGCTCGGGATGCAGCGTTGGAATCTGCACCGTCGTCTGGCTTTGAGCGTGGTGCTGCTGGTTGGTACTAAGCCCAAACAGCTTGTCGCTGGCTTTATGCTGGCGACTGGGTTCTTATCTATGTGGGTGTCTAACACCGCAACGGCCGTAGTGATGCTTCCCATTGGCGTTTCTGTTCTTCAACTCACTGCGGAATCTGTTGGCGGAATGCGTGCGCAGAAGAAGTTTGCCACGGGCCTGATGCTGGCCATCGCCTATTCTGCTTCGATCGGCTCATTGGGAACGATCATTGGTACGCCTCCGAATGCGCTGCTGGTGGCGTACATGGCGGAAAACCATGATGTTCACATTGGGTTTGGCACGTGGATGCTCGTAGGTGTGCCGCTTGCCTTGGTGTATATGGTCATCGCGTGGTTCATCTTGGTGACCGTATTTAAGCCGGAAGTGGACACGATTCCTGGTGGTCGAGAGATGATCAAGGAAGAGCTGCACAAGATGGGCCGGATGAAGTTTGGTGAAGCCGCCACAGCTGTCATCTTCGCGGGTGCAGCCCTTGCATGGGTTTTTGTTCCGCTGGTTATTAAGTGGATGGGATGGAAGGTCTCCATTGCAGATGCTGTGATCGGTTTGGTTGCCTCGATGCTGCTGTTCCTGATCCCTGCGGATCGTAAGACGGGTATCCGTTTGATGGATTGGAAGACAGCTAATGAGCTTCCTTGGGATGTGCTGTTGTTGTTCGGTGGCGGCTTGGCATTGTCCAAGATGTTCTCGGAGTCGGGATTGTCTCTGTGGATTGGTGAGACAGCTAAGGGTCTGGGAGTCTTGCCGTTGATCTTGCTCATCGGCGCTATTGCTGCGCTGGTGCTCATCCTCACGGAATTTACGTCCAATACTGCAACTGCGGCGACCTTCCTGCCGATTATGGCCGGTGTGGCAGTGGGCATTGGGCTGAATGCGAATGGTGATCAGAATATTCTTCTGCTCACTATCCCGGTTGCGCTCTCAGCGACCTGTGCGTTTATGCTTCCGGTGGCAACCCCACCCAACGCAATCGCGTATAGCTCTGGCTTTGTAAAGATCGGCGACATGGTTAAGGGTGGCGTGTGGTTGAACTTGATCGGAATCATTCTGGTTACTTTGGTGACCTACTTCTTGGCGATCCCGGTTTTTGACATAGTTCTTTAACCGACTAAACACCCAGTACGGCACCGAATGTCTTGTGATGTTCGGTGCTTTTGCGTGACTGAACTTTGCCCCCAATAAGGGTCGAAAATCCTGTAAAACAGCAGTTGTCTGACGTTAAAATCACTAAATTGTTCCCAAGGAGTTGGGTGGCGGGTTATTGTAATGGTGAGCTTCCCTCTGGGTGTTACTGAGCCGGTCAGAGTGCACTTTTGTTGGTGTTGGTGCATTGCCGGTGTCCTCAGGCATGACCGGATGATCCCCCCCGCTAAGTCCACCGTGGCCTGCATTTTGTTGGCCATATGAGCCTTGAGGAGCAGCCGTTATGCCTGAGCTGATTATTCGCCGCGTGCTAAGCAATAATGCTGTGCTCGCTGCGGAGAGCTGCTCGGAGGCGGGGGAGCGGATTCTGGTGGGGAAGGGCATAGGGTTTTCCAAAAAACCGGGGGACTATGTCGAGCACGGCGGCGGAAGCCGTGAGTACGTGGAGATTAGTGAGCAACATCGTGCGCTTCTTGAGGGGTTGAGCAGCATTGATGGGGCTACCTGTCAGGTTATTTCAGCGAGCATTGACATTGCTGCCGATGTTTTGGGCACGCTTCATCCGAGCGTCTATGTGATCCTCGCGGAGCATCTGTCCTTTGCTGTGCAGCGAGTCGGGCGGGGTGAAACGATCCGTAACTCCCTCGTCGCGGAGATCAAAGCGGTGGTTCCGGAGGAGTTTTCGGCCGCCGAACTGGTGGTCAACTATCTGAACACACACCTTGATTCGATTGTGCTGCCTATCGACGAAGCCGCGTTCATCGCCCTCCACCTCCACGCGGCCCGCACCGGCGGCACGGTGAAACAACCGCTCGCGGTGGCAAACCGGATCGGGAGGGTGACTGCAAAAGCTCGCCAGCTACTCGACGCCCCCACGGAAGCCGGAAATGACGCACTATCCATGGAGCTGGCCTTGGCTTATCGACGCCTCCAGCGTAAGCAGTTGCGCCATAACGTGCTGCTGGCGAGCGTCGAAAAGCTTTTACCGCGTGAGTATTCGGTCGCGGCGGCTTTGCTTGCTGACTTATCTGACGAGCCGCAGCTCCCGCCGTCCGTGCGCGGGGAGGCTGCGTTCCTCGCGGTGTTTTTGCACGGTTGGACGCAAGAAAACAACTAAATATCTCTCAATCTAAGAGAAGGGATAGATGATGGGTTCTGTTATGAATGCCCTGCAGCGCCTGGGAAAGGCTCTGATGGGGGCGGTTGCGGTGCTGCCGGTCGCGGCCATTTTGATGGGTATTGGTTATTGGATCGATCCTGTCGGCTGGGGAGCGGACAACACAGTTGCGGCAATCTTTATTCAATCGGGCTTAGCGATTCTGGATAATCTCGGTTGGATTTTTGCCATCGCTCTTGCCTTTGGCCTGGCCAAAGACTCCAATGGCGCTGCGGCGCTGTCAGGTTTTGTGGGTTTTGCCACGATTACCCAGTTGATAGGGCCAAAAGCGGTAGCCAGCTACAAAGGGATCGGTGATCCGACCAAACTGGAAGGTGATGCTGCCCTGGAATGGGCATCGCAGGGGTGGAGTGCCATTGGCGGCAAGAACGTGCTCTTTGGCATTCTGGTCGGTGTGCTCGCGGCGTGGGTGTATAACAAGTTCCACGCGACAAAGTTGCCGGACTTCTTGGCTTTCTTCTCTGGTCGGCGACTTGTTCCGATTCTGACCTCGTTCTTCTCAATAATCCTCTCCGGGATTATGTACTTTGTCTGGCCGATCATTTACAACGTGCTGTTTAACTTCGGTGAGTGGATTCAGGGCATGGGGCCTGCCGGCGCGGGCATCTATGGTTTTATTAACCGACTCCTGATCCCCACTGGTCTACACCATGCAGTCAACTCGATCTTCTGGTTCGACGTGATCGGTATTAATGACATCGGTAAATTCCTTGGCGGCGGCAAGACTATTGAGGCTGCCCAAGCAGCCACGGACGCCGCATCCTGCCCCGGCAACTGGGTCGATGGATCGTGCCAGGTTGTGGGTGTTATCGGCCAGTATCAGGCGGGATTCTTCCCAGTGATGATGTTTGGTCTGCCCGGTGCTGCGCTGGCTATATATCTACGCGCGGAAGCTAAGCGTAAGAAGGTCGTTGGCTCCTTGATGCTTGCTGGTGCATTGGCTGCGTTCTTCACTGGCGTGACGGAGCCATTGGAGTTTTCCTTCATGTTCCTAGCTCCAGTTTTGTATGTTGTCCATGCGCTTCTTACTGGCCTGTCGCTCTTTATCGCTTCGGTCTTCCAATGGACGGCAGGGTTCGGATTCTCTGCGGGCTTTATTGACATGTTCCTTTCCGCGCAGAACCCGCTGGCGCATCAGTGGTGGATGTTGCTGGTCCTGGGTGTGGTCTACTTTGCGCTGTATTTTGGTATCTTCTACACCCTCATCGGCGTTCTGCACCTCAAGACCCCAGGGCGGGAAGACGAGGAGGAAGCGGAGTCGGAAAGCACGGCTGATGCCTCCACGTCTGGGATATCGGCACAGATTATTGACGGTCTAGGCGGGCCGAGCAACATCGACGTTGTGGATTATTGTGCTACCCGTTTGCGCGTGACTGTTCGAGATTCTGATCGCGTTGATGAACCTGCGATCAAACGAGCAGGCGTGATCGGCGTGATGCGACCCGGCGCTAAAAACGTGCAGGTAGTGATCGGTCCTCAGGTGCAATTTGTCTACGATGAAGTCGCCGCACAGCTGGCCGGAAAAGTGTCGCTGAAAGGTGAACAGGGCGAATAATGTTTGGGTTTGCCAAGAAGAAAGTCGTTGTTATTCCGCCTATCGACGCCCCCTTGTTGCCGCTCAGCTCCGTCAGCGACGAAGTGTTCTCCTCGGGCATGATGGGACAAGGATTCGCCGTTGAACCTGCACAAGAAACGGGAAGCGCAGGTTCCGTGGATATTGTGGCGCCAGTATCGGGAACGCTGGTCACGGTGTTCAAAACAGGGCATGCTTTTGCTATCAAGACTCCCGAAGGTCTTGAAGTGCTTGTTCATATCGGACTTGACACCGTTGCGATGGCAGGACGCGGTTTTGTGGCCCACAAAACATCCGGGCAGGACGTAGCTCAAGGGGAAACGGTGATCACCGTGGATTTTGATGCAGTACGGGCAGCCGGATACGATCCCGTCACCCTTGTGGTTTTTACCAATAAGAAATGCGTGGATCGTGTGGAAACGGACGCAGAAAAAGCGACGGTGTTTCTGAACTAACCCCACCTGCTAAAAAGAATTTTAATCCCTTGTATAACCGCATTGCGGCTCATTGCGGGGGATTAATTCTATCTAGCGGATTTTGTTGTGCAGCTTTTCTTGTCCTATGCGCGTAGAGTCGGCCTAACACATTTACGAGGCCGCTTTTTAGGAGGCGCAATGTCCCCCATCCTGCACGGTGATCCTACGTGGATCGATCTTTCCACCCACGATCTTGAAGGATCACGAACCTTCTACAAGGAACTTTTCGGTTGGGAGTTCAATAGCCAGGGCGAAGAATATGGTGGCTACAACATCATCCTGTCGGAAGGTGAACCAGTCGGCGGCGCCATGGACTCCCACATGGGCCCTGAAGGTCGTTCCGAGACCCCGATGGCTCCCACCGCATGGACCATATACCTCAAGGTTGATGACATGGACGTCGCTCTCGCCGCTGCGCTGGAAACCGGCGGACAGATCCTCCTCCCGTCTATGCAGGTAGGGTCCTTGGGCTTCATGGCCATCGTGTCCGACCCCGCGGGCGGCGTGGTAGGGCTGTGGCAGGCTCTGGACTTCCCGGGCATCACCCGCGAAGCAGTCAACGGACAACCTGCTTGGTTTGAAGTTATGACCAAGGACTTCGATGCAGCGGCACCGTTCTATGAAAAGGTCACCGGCTGGAAGCTGAGCTACATCGGCGAAGACGGACAGCCTACCGACGAGCCAGGCGACGGAGTCCGCTACGCCGCCAACGCGCCGGGCGAGGCAGCTACGGCTGGCATGTGCGAGGCAAATTCTTTCCTTCCGGAAGAGATCCCCAGCCATTGGCGTACGTACTTTACGGTCGCTGACGTTGACGCGACCGTGAGCAAGCTTCAGGAGTTGGGTGGCCAGCTTCTCGACGGCCCCGTCGACACTCCTTTCGGCAGGATCGCCACTGTTGCAGATCCGCAGGGCGCAACCTTCCAGCTGTCTAACCGTTAATCAGGATTAAGCGACTAATACTCGCTTTAAGCAGGTGTTTTGTTCGATGTATGCCAGTGGAGTATAGTTTAAATCCGTTGCACGGCATCGCGTCGAGCAATCCACCTAAGCGCCCGTAGCTCAACGGATAGAGCATCTGACTACGGATCAGAAGGTTGGGGGTTCGAATCCTCCGGGCGCACGGTTAAAACCCCAGTTCACGGTATGTGTGGGCTGGGGTTTCTTTGTGTGTTTGGTTGGTGGATTGTTGCGCATTGTTGCAGGATGTTGGAGCTAGTGCAGAACAGAAACCGAACAAGAGTCGAACGGGCAGAAAACAGACCTCTATACTTTTGCAGATAAGATGATCACCTATGTGCGAATACGGCACGGGCGACCGTTTTCTCAAATGGCGGTGACTAACTGTGCAGGCAAGCTACTTGAGCTTCACAATTAATTGGCAAGTGACGTAATTTCAGAAAACTCTTGACTCCTTGCAATGCGGCGGAAGCTATTGAGTCGGAAGTAATTTGACCAACCGTGAACCACGTATGGTGGAGAAACTGTAAGTTATTATCCTCTGTCGCCAATGATTTTATCGGAGAAGCAAAACAAACGTCTCAGAAACGCACGAATTCAGGTCAAACTCCGTGGACCTATTTGCAGCAAGAAATCGATTGTGTGGTCACTGGACGTCGAAAAATAGAGGGCTGGCTGGGGGCTTAATATTTTATCGATCGGTGTAATTATAAACTTAATGCTATAAGTTCAATCTATTATGGCGACTTTTACGGAGTGAAGTTCTGTGTGGAAGATGTAAAAGTATCTGCGCCTTTAAATTTTATACTTTTCATACTTAAGTTCCAGAACTGCGGTTATGGCTCGGAATTTTGATGAAAAGAGATTAATGATCAGGAGGGGGTGAAGTTTATAGGGAGATAGGGGTGAAGTAGCCATCGCTTCTTAACGATAGAATAAGGTTATCTTTTTGTAAGCTATCGTCTGATTTTGTGGGTGGATCCGTGACTCAAGATTTGCTGGCCGCGAGAGCGCAAAACCTTTTTGAATTCCTATCTCGAAAGTTATTACTTCGGGAAACGCCAATCACAGATTATAAGAAGTATGCCGAAAAAGGCATGGTGCTTTGGATGAATGATCTGCTTGAGATTGAACGTTTGTGTGGAGCGGATAAGGTTGACATTCAAGATTTGTTGGTAGATCCGACTGCTTCAGTACAGGATGGCGAAGAAACTAATTTCCTCTTTTTAATTCGAAAAGCTACCCATGTTGATCCCCCACGTATAACCGAAAATCTTGAGGAGTGGATCGACGGAAAATATGAAGTGTGGAAACGTCCTATTCAGATTCGTGATTCCATCATTCGCGATGGAATCCGGCTACGAAAAACTGAATTACCACACAATGACCAACTTGCTATTGATCGCTTTGAAGCAGAACATGCAAAATGGAGACTTGGGGCACGACACGCAGATCTTTATGAAAAGTGCCATGATATTTTTCTCAAGTCAACTCAGCAAAGTGATGAGTTTGAACTCGTTGTGAGCATTGGTCTCTTGTCGTGGCAGCCAGAGAAACTTGAAGTGAACAGGCATTTATTTACGCAGCCGGTCAAAGTTAGTCGTGATGCTCATACAGGAGAAATTCTCTTCGAGCTAGCCTCTCCAGAAAAGGCAATGAATTGTGAGCTAAAAGCAATACCTGCTCAACTGCTTGCGGATGAGACTTCGAATGAGTTGATCCGAAAACAATGTGAAGAACTGGCTGGTGAATTCCCAGAAGCACATACTTTTGAAGCGATTGCTTCGGTAGCTTCGAATGCCCTTGGGTCAAAATGTACTTTTACTTCAGAAGTGAATCCGGTGACGCCAGGGCTATACCCGGTTATTTCCTGGTCGCCGGCGTTTATTATGCGTGAAAGGGAGCGTGGGGGACAAGCGGCAGCATTCCAAAAAATTGCCAATTTGATTGAGGAATCACAGAGAGTACCTGAAGGTTTTCTTCCACTAGTTGATCCTAACTTCCGACCGTCAGTAGGTGAGCGGAAGCCTAATGCGGGTGCTATTTACAAAATAGATGATGAGATTTTTTCTCCTCTACCGTTAAACGATAAGCAACGTAAAATCCTTGAGAACGTGGATAAGAGCGCGCAAACAATCGTGCAAGGTCCTCCAGGCACTGGTAAAACTCATACAGCTGCAGCATTGTTATCGCATCTATTGGCCCAAGGTAAGCGCGTATTGGTTACAGCAGAGACTGAAAGAGCCCTCTATGAGTTGCGTGGAAAGTTGCCAGAAGAAGTACGTGAACTGGCCGTATCGGTAATTGGTAGCAGTGCTGAAGATATGGCGGACTTACGTGTATCTATCGACACTATTTCTCGACGTTCGAATGAATTTGATTCAGATGAGGCTGAACAGGATGAGAAACTGACAAGCAACATTCTGGAATCGCTCCGACAGCAGCGCCATAAGCTATCGCAGGAACTCATCGATACCTTAGAACACGAAACTACCAGATACACCTTTGGTGCATATTCAGGAACCAAGAGCGAACTAACCGAAATCCATAATCAGAACAAAGAACGTTTTGACTGGTTAAAGGATTGTCATTTCAACATTCCTGCAGATCAATTCCCCTTAGATTCTGCAGAGATTGAAACGTGGCGGCGGTTGCATGAAGATCCGCAGCTAGAGAACTCTGATCGAATTTGGTCACTGTCCAAGATCGAACTTAGCGATGTGATGGATCCGGAAAGCTTTTCTCGACGATGCGTAGAGGAAAACGCTCTGAAGAGCAAATTTTCGGCTTTGTCCGAGAGCCTTTCAGAGAACTCCATCAACAATTATCTCAACTTGGAGAAAAACGACCAAGAGAGATTCTCTGTTTTAACTGGTAAAATTTCGAAAAAATTATCCGAAATCTCGGGCCGTTCCTTTCAATATGCAGATGACATAAGACATGATTTTGCTACGCAGAACCATACGTGGGAATCTAGGTACGAGGAAGGTTTGCGCCTTGTCGATGCTCTGAACGCTCATGTGGATGTTCTCCAGAAAATATCACGTCTGACTTTTAAATCTGATCCGGATACTTATTTCCAATCAGCTCAAGTACTTGAAAAGTTCTGTGCAGAATCAGGGGATTTAAAAACAGACGCAAGCGGAAACCCCAAAGTTGGACTTTTTAGCCCTAAAAAGCTCAAAGAAAATCAACGAATTTTACAAGAAGTCACAATTAATGGGATGCCACCGGTGTCTCAACAAGACTTTAATTCTATCATTCATCATGTTCAGGCTTCGTGGTGCGTTAACAAGCTTGAAGCTTTGTTTCCGACTTCTGTACCTTCTGGCGAAGTAAATGCGGCAATTGTGGCTTCCAGGTTCACATCGATTCTGGATGGTATTGGTGTTTTAATCCGATTAGGTCGAGCCGAATCTGAATTGGCTAAGATTAGCTGCAAAATTGATCCTGCCGTACATGCTCCTTTTGAAGAGGCGAATTTAGAGTACTTCCAGAAGTATCCTCCGCTTGAGCTAGTACATGACCAAATCATAAATGCGCAGCAGGAGCTCGATAGTGCAGTCCCTGAGATAGAAGAGAGTTTTGATCAAATATCAGTTGTATACCTTACAGACCTTCAAAATGCTGCGATAGATCGTAACGAAAAGCTATATGCAGAAATTCATCGTGAGATCATGGATGCAAAGGATCTCGTAGGTAAGCTCGTAACCCGCGAGTCTCTCAATGAAAGAATTCAAGAGTGGTCATCGGAGCTGAGTCAACTTATTCATGCTCCAGGTTGCTCTCATTCCTGGGTTAGCCGGATAGTTGACTTTCCTGTTCTGCGAGATTGGCAAGAGTTGGACCTTTTCCTTCAAAAAGGCCATGGGCGGTCTATGAAATCCTTGCAAAAAGAACTGGCTGAAATCGAAGAAAGAATTCTGGAGAACGTTTCTCATCTCGCAGCAAATCGCGCGTGGCGGTTTGCTTTGGGAGAAGAACGCATTAATGGGCAGATACGCGCTAATTTGGCTCAGTACTCTCAGCTAGTTAAGAAACTCGGTAAAGGGACTGGTAAATACGCCGAAAAAAGGCGAAGAGATATCAGAATTGCGCTCGATGGGTGTCGTGAGGCTGCGCCAGTATGGATTATGCCGCTTCACAGAGTATGGGATCAGTTTGACCTGCAAGAAGACATGTTTGATGTTGTCATCGTTGACGAAGCTTCCCAAGCAGATGTCAGCGCAATCATGTTGCAGTTCTTAGCACCGCAAATTGTTGTTATCGGTGATGATCGTCAAGTGTCGCCAACGAGCTTTACTGATCAAGATGAACTACGTATTTTGGCGCAACAATACCTTAAGGATGATCCTTACCGTGCTTCGTGGGTTGAGCCCACACGTTCGCTTTTTGATGAGGCTGTAATGCGTTATGGCGGGAAGATCACTCTTACGGAGCATCGTCGTTGTGTGCCGGAAATTATCGAGTTTTCGAACATGATCGCCTATGCCCCTGATAACGTACGTCTGCAGCCAGTGCGTGAAGTTAGAGCTGATCGTCTTCCTCCATTCCGTATTATCCATACTCCTGAAGGATACGAATCCGGGAAACGTCAATCGATCAATCAAATCGAAGCAGATGCGCTTGTCGACGCAGTTGTTCAGGCTTCCATGGACCCAGATTATGATGGTAAAACTTTTGGCGTAATTTCATTGCTCAGCTCCAGCGGACAACATGCCTATATTCAGGAGCAACTCCTTCGGCGATTGGAAACGTCGGTTTTGGAAGAACGTGATTTACGAGTAGGGACTCCCTCTGAATTTCAAGGTGCGGAGCGTGACGTAATCTTTTTGAGCATGGTTAAGGGGACACCTGGAGTGGGCCAGAGCTATCAGCCGGCTACGAAGGATGATATAAAACAGCGTTACAACGTTGCGGTAAGTCGCGCAAAAGATCAAGTTGTGTTATGTCATTCAATCCGATTGCAGGATTTGAAAAATGAGAATGATTTGCGCTTCCAGCTTCTTAACTATGCATACAAAGTGTCTGAATCTGAGAATGGAAGGACGCTATGTGCCCAGGTTAGTGATACTGAGCGGGATCAGAACTTTGATTCATTATTTGAACAGAGGGTTTATAACCTCATTGTTTCGCGGGGCTATCAGGTTATTCCGCAATTTAATGTCCTTGGGTATCGGATCGATATGGTTGTGATCGATGGTGATAAAAAACTTGCAATTGAATGCGATGGAGATTATTGGCATGGTCCAGAGCAGGCAACCAGGGATTTGGTTCGGCAGCGTGAATTGGAGAGGATGGGATGGATTTTTGTGAGATTCTTTGAATCAGATTTCATTCGGGATCCGAATGCGACGATGGGACCGGTTTGGGACAAGCTGGACGAACTGAGTATTCGACCAGTTCAACAGTCTGAATTATAAAAATTGCCAGACCCCACAAGTCTTATTCACAAGTGGGGTCTGAATTATTTATATGATTTTAAAGGCTCGCAAAATTGGCGACAGCAAGTTGGTCAGACTGTCAAAGATTGCTCCGGGGAATGATCCTGAAAGCCAGGAGGGAAGGGTTCTTTCTACGCGGATTTTAGGACCATCTGTAGAGGTAAGCACGGGGTTGCCGGCACCATTGCTGAGCTGGAACCTGGTGGAGGGATCTCCGGTTGTTCGTACTCCTACGGTGTAGGAGTACTCCAGTGTGGTATCGAGTGTGATCGATTTAGGCTTTCCGTCATTTGTTCTAAAAATCACGCGATCTGCCTGGGAGGTTGCATTCCAGCCTGCTGTTGATAGTGGATGGGGACCGCTGTTGCCCTCTTTGAAAGTAATCGATTCTGTGTGGAGCCGGCCTACGGAAGGAACAAATTCCGTAAGCTCGCTGAAGTCTGTTTTCCCACCTTGTGATTCAATTTTGACTGAAATGGTGTCGCCCGGCCGTACAAATATGGAATTGCTTCCGCGGTCTGTACGGGCTGTTCCTTTGGTGCTGCTTACGGTAAAAGTCTTTGTGATTTTTGCCTGTGTGGGAAGCATGGTCGTGCTGGTAAGGGTATTGCTCTGCTGCTCAGAAGCTGCCGCGGGGTGTAGTGACGCGATTGCTAGGACAGTGGCGGCGGTCGTGGCCGCGTAAAAACGGGATGTTGTGGTACTAAAGTGCATGAAAACCTTGTCTGTATATCGTGTTTAATAAAGCTTAAATTTAACTAAATTTAAGCTTAGATTAGATATATCTAAAATAGCTTCGCTTTGCAAAACTATGCGGGCTTGCATCTCTATCGCATGGGGTGCTGCCTGGGAAACCTTCATCCAATATTCAGATGAAGGTGAAGGTCTTACGCTGGAAGATTGCTGAATCTTCTGGCCTACGCCACAACTGCAGCTAGTACATCGAGGGCTTTTATCAGGGTCTGATCGTCATGTGACCCGAAGCCAAAGACGACACCGTTGTCGCCGGGTACAGAGTTTTCATCGGTTCCTCCCCAATAGCCGGAGAGACCAACGATATGAATGTCACGGTCAGCGCAATCCGCTATAACCTCTGCCTCGGGGCGCTGACAGGAGAGGACCGCGTGGAGGCCGCCATCAATGGGGCTTAATTCTGCGGAGTTGAGGTGGCCAAGTTTTGCGGACACCATTTCGCGTCGGCGCCGGTAGATGCGTCTAAGTCGTTGGGTGCGGCGTCGTAACGCTCCTGTGGCAAGGTAGCGAGCAATCGCATCCTGGGTAATCGCGCTCACTGGCTGGCCGAGCGCGGCGCGTAAGTCGCGCAAGGTGTTCGCGATATGGGGTGGGGCGACCAGATAGCCGGTGGCCACCTGCGGGGCGATGACCGAGGAGAATGTGCCCAAAAGGACAGCGCGTTCGGGGTTGATGGCAGTGAGAGCTGGCAGAGGCATGCCGACGTATCGAAGTTCGGAATCAAAATCATCTTCGATGATAAGGGAATCCGTGTCACTGGCCCACGCGGAGAGCGCTGTGCGTCGTGCGGCAGAGAGCGAGCCGCCATGCGGGTACTGGTGGCTCGGGGTAACCAGCACCGCGTCGAGGCCATCGTGGAGGGAAGCGGGGTTGAGACCCTCGGTGTCGGTGGGAAGGTCGCTTGTGCGATGTCCCAGCGCATGAGGTATACGCCGGAGGCTGGGATATCCGGGTGATTCCACACCGATAGTCAGGCGGCGCTGGGAAGACGTGAGCAGAAGACTGAGTCCCTCGCGAGCCCCGGCCGTGACCACAATCTGCTCGGGATCTGCGATGAGGCCGCGCATATGGCGCAGGTGTTCGGCGATTTCCATGCGGAGCTGGGGTAGCCCAAGAGGATCGGATACCGCCGGCGGCGTTGAGCATGCGGCACGCCAGGCGGCGCGCCAGGAGGAATCGGCAAGCGTGGCAGTGTCGGGGATGCCGGGTTCCAGATTGAGAAGCGGAGGAGGGGAGGGGTGCCTGGGGGTGTGGCTGATTGGGGGTGGCGGGGATTGCAAGGCCGCGAGCTGAGGATTAATCGTGGTTCCTGATCCATGCGACGCAAGGAGGTATCCCTCGGCGGTGAGTTGTTCGTAGGCGGCCACGACTGTTCCCCGGGAGACCCCTAGCTGGGCGGCTAGCGTGCGTGAGCTGGGAATATGGTCGCCGGGCGCGATGATTCTTTGGGACACCAAAGAGCGGATATGCGAGGTGATTTGAACTGGGAGCGGTTGCGATGACGACGGGTCCACGGTGATAGAGAGCTGGGTGACTAGTTCGGATCGCATGTGCTTATTCTCTTTCGAAAAGTGATCTAGTGCAACACGCATTATTTGGATCTGGCAGTAGACCACTTTTGTGGGCTTGGATGGAACCCATGACTGAAACAACAACTTCTACAGCAACTACCCGCGTCAAACGCGGTCTCGCAGATATGCTCAAAGGCGGCGTCATCATGGACGTGGTCACGCCCGCGCAAGCCCGCATTGCAGAGGACGCGGGGGCGTCGGCAGTGATGGCACTCGAACGCGTTCCAGCGGATATCCGGTCGCAAGGTGGGGTTGCCCGGATGAGCGACCCCGATTTGATCGAGGGAATCGTCAACGCAGTCTCCATCCCGGTCATGGCGAAAGCCCGTATCGGACATTTTGTAGAGGCTCAGATTCTTGAGTCCCTGGGAGTTGATTTCATCGATGAATCCGAGGTCCTTAGCCCCGCCGACTACACCAACCACATAGACAAATGGAATTTCACAGTGCCGTTTGTGTGCGGCGCTACCAACCTTGGGGAGGCACTGCGCCGAGTCACCGAAGGCGCTGCGATGATTCGCTCCAAAGGCGAGGCCGGTACCGGTGATGTTTCCGAGGCCGTCAAACACCTGCGGACCATTCGCGGCGATATTAATCGTTTGCGCAGCATGGATGCCGATGAACTTTACGTGGCAGCTAAGGAGCTTCAGGCACCTTATGATCTGGTCAAGGAAGTCGCCGAAACGGGCAAGCTTCCCGTCGTCATGTTCGTGGCCGGGGGCGTGGCAACGCCTGCCGACGCCGCACTCGTCATGCAGATGGGTGCCGAAGGTGTGTTCGTGGGATCCGGAATCTTCAAATCCGGCAATCCCGCCGCGCGCGCCGCAGCCATCGTTAAAGCCACCGCGCTATACGACGACCCCGCGGCCCTCGCTGAAGTCTCGCGTGGATTGGGCGAAGCCATGGTAGGCATCAACGTAGCGGACGTTCCCGCACCTCACCGGCTTGCAGAACGCGGATGGTAATCGGAGTTCTGGCGCTTCAGGGCGGTTTTGCTGAGCACATCGAGGTTTTATCCCAACTCGGAGTAGAGACGCGTCGCGTGCGCGTGCCTCAAGACCTCGAAGGGATTGAAGGGCTAGTGATACCCGGTGGCGAGTCCTCCGTGATAGACAAACTAGCTCGCTCCTTGGGCTTGGCGGTACCGCTTGCCCACGCGATAGAGGAAGGACTGCCAGTTTTTGCTACCTGTGCGGGACTGATTTACCTAGGGCAGGTGGACAATCCTGCCCCTGGGCAGCGCAGTCTTGGATGCTTGGATGCGGTTGTGCGAAGAAATGCTTTTGGCCGGCAGACCGACTCCTTTGATACCCAAGTACGCGTATTTGATCAGATAGAAGCCGATGTGTCCTTTATCCGGGCGCCGGAGATCATCTCGTGGGGATCAGCCGTCGAGGTGACTGCACAGGTGGCAGGGCGCGTGGTGGGAGTGAAGCAGGGATTGATACATGCATATGCTTTTCACCCGGAGTCGGCAGGTGAAACTCGGTTGCATGAGGAGTGGCTGAGTGAGATAAGAAGTGGGCAGGAGTAGTTCCTGCCAGAATTGTCGTTTTTGAGAACGCTAGAGCTTGTAGTGGGAGTAAATCCACAGGAGGCGCTTTCTACCGTTCTCAAAAACGACAACCCAGGCTATGCTCATGCCTTATGGGGGTTTATCGGGGGAATGAATCTGCTCGTGTTCTTCAATACCGAGTATTAAAAAATAAGTTACATAAAATCGGAGCTGGAATTTACTGGGAGGGCGTGCCTGACCCAGCCGAGTTGCTGAGAGAACTCACGTGGCAAGGCATGATGATTACTGGCCCAACACAATTGCACGTGTATAAAGAGCAGCCTGTGACGTTTCCACTGCATGTAGCCACTACGAGAGGTGTGAAAAGTACCAGGTTTGTCCGGTTTCATCGGGTAAGAAGCACGGACAGCTATGGCTATATGGGGCTGTGTTTACACTCGGCAGTTTTCGCAGTCGCGTATATGGAAGATGAAGCAGCGATCGAATTATTGGAAGAAGCCTACAAAGGAAAAAATGGCCTTGAGAGGCTTGAAAATACTACGCGGAAGCTTCCCAATCGAACAAGAAGACTCATTGCTCAAGCGGCGGTAGGCACTGATTCTCCAGCTGAAAAGAACCTCATCTATGCGCTGCGTGGTGCAGGATTACAGTGCACCAATAATGTGCTGATCGGGGATTATCGGTGGGACATAAAAGTGGGAAATGTACTCATCGAGGTTGATGGCTATGCGCATCATGGCCTTATGGCGGAAAACCGTACGCAATTCCGAATCGATCGCTGGAAAGCCAATGACGCTGCACTAAGGGGCTTTATAGTACTTCGGTACTCGGCTCGATGCGTATTTGACCATGAGCGAATCATTGTTGAGCAGATCAAAACCGCGGTGGAGTGTGCGCCGAAAATCCTGCCGAATACCCTGCCGGAAATTAATGAAGAGCCGATGTGGCGCCGTGGTTTCTGGAAGTGGGGGTCATACTGGGATCTGGATTAAGCCGACAGAATAGCGTCTTTGTCGTTTGAGAACGCTAGAAAATGCGACCTGGTAGTTTGCACACCGGACACCCGCTAGCGTTCTCAAAAACGACATTTCCTCTTTTACTCGGCTAAAACACTTCGATTCGTGCGCCCAATCCTTCTGCCTGGATCAGCTGACTGATCCAATCGCGCGCACCTGGTTGTAGTCGGAACACGGGGCGGTGAGAAATTCTGGTCGGCCCGGCACTTTCTGGTGCGTTCGCGCCTGAGCGGGCTTCAAAGCGAATGCGTGAGCGGTAGCCTGTGTCCACGAGTTCTTCGAGGCTGGGGCGCTTTTCTGCGAGATGTGCGCGGGCATCGTTAAGCAGCACGAGGGCCTCATCGAGCGCAGTTAACAGGGCCTCCGAATTGGTTTCGCACATGGCTCTCACCAGCGAGGGGGCAGAACCTGCTACTCGTGTGGAATCGCGGAAGCTTCCCGCTGCCAGGGATAACGCGAGGGCGCCGCCGTTGTCTCCGACGATTGCGAGGGTTTCCGCAAAGACATGCGGCAGGTGCGAGATACGTGCGACCGCTGCATCGTGGCTGCTCACACGTGATGGAATAACCTCAGCTCCTACGCTGGACGCCATATTGACCACGTCGGTCCACAATTGAATCCACTCCGGGTCCGCGCCGTCACATGCATGATCAAAAGTAACAACCCACGGTGCACGGCGGAATAGCTCAGGGTAGGAGGCCTCCCAGCCGCTATTGGCGGTTCCCGCCATGGGATGCCCACCCACATATTTGTGGGCGAGCCCACGTGCGCACACCAGCTCGTAGACCTCACCCTTGACGCTCACCACGTCAGTGAACCCACAGCTAGGCGCATGCTCTTGCATGACCTCCAGAAGGGAATCAATTGCTGGCATGGGGATGGCAAGGACGATCAACGCGTTTTTGCGTTCTGCCCGCTGGAGAGTTTCTACGAGATCGGAGTGGACGTCGTAGCCCTCTTTCTCGGCGGCACGGGCGGCGGAGGGGGATCTGTTAAAACCGAAGGCTGGCAGGCCAGTGTCTTTAAGCGCGCGAAGTAAAGAGCCTCCGATGAGTCCGAGGCCTAGGATGCAGACGGGGCGAGAAACTTCATTGATGGTCACCTGACAAGTGTGGCATACCCGACTACGGTTATGCGGTATGAAGTCAGATTTCGCTGTGACGGTTGCGCGCGTAGACGCCGCCTGGCAGGTCCGCGTCTTTAAGGACGATTTTTCTTCCCTGCAGACCTCCATTAACGCTGTGCGTTCTTTACGTGCGGAGGGGGCTGCGTTTGCCATGCTCAGCGTGGATGATGATTATTTTGTGCTGGTACGTCCCACCCCTCAGGGCGTACGTTTACTGATCTCTGATGCGACTGCTGCCGTGGAGGATGATTTTGCGTCGGAGATCTTGGATGAGCTGGATGCAGATCTCCCGGATGCGGACGATGCCCCCTATGCTGAGGGTGATTTTGATATTCTTGCGGACCTTGGCGTGGGCGAACAGATTATGTCTGTGGTCACAGATGAGACAGATTGGTGGGCTTCGGAGCAGCTTCAGCGAATCGCGGAGGAGCTGGGCTGCGACGAGGAACTCGACGACGCGCTGTGAGCCTGCCCGCACACCGCATGCTTATCGACGCCCAATCCCTCATGCGTCAAGCCATCATCCAGGCGCAGGCCACGCCCCCGGGAGATATTCCTGTTGGCGCCGTGATCTTTGGCCCTGACGGTGAGGTGCTGGGGCGGGGTGTGAACCGGCGGGAAGCGGATAAGGACCCATTGGGTCATGCTGAGATCATGGCGATTCGCGAGGCGGTCGCCAATCATGGCGATGGCTGGAGACTCACTGACTGCACCCTTGCCGTCACGTTGGAGCCGTGCACTATGTGCGCGGGTGCATTGGTAGGGGCGCGCATTGGTCGAATTTTCTTTGGTGCCTATGAGCCCAAGACTGGTGCTTGTGGGTCAGCCTTTGACGTGGTCAGAGACCCTGCTGCGCTGCACGTGCCGGAGGTGCGTGGCGGAATTCTTCAGGATGAATGCGCCGCCTTGATGACCCAATTTTTTGAGGGTTTGCGTTAGAGCTAAGCGGTTGGCTACTGTAAATCGCGGTAGCGTGTCCGAGCGGCCGAAGGTGCTCGCCTCGAAAGCGAGTGTTGGGTAACCCCCAACCGCGGGTTCAAATCCCGCCGCTACCGCCAAAACCCCAGTTCATTGAACTGGGGTTTTCTTTTTGCTACTTAGCCCACAATTGTCGTTTTTGAGAACGCTAGAAAACGCGACCTGGTAGTTTGCGCACTGAACACCCGCTAGCGTTCTCAAAAACGACACATAGCGCGCCTACGGGCCCGTTGAGCCCTAGGAAAACCCGCTTCTGTGTTCGGAAAAGGCGCATGCTTATGCTCTGAGCGGCGGAAGCACCGGTACAGTTGAATGATAAAGAAGCTTTCACGGGGGTCGATTCGTGTGGGCGTGTGCTGGTTAGGAGTTCGTCGGTGGCAAAACTGCTCTATCGAATTGGCAAGTGGTCATTTCGGGCTAAGTGGTTGGTTATTTCAGTCTGGCTCGTCTTGCTTGCTGCCGTGGGTGGTTCAGCGGTGGCGTTCCAAGCGGGATTTAATGACCTGTTTACAATCAACAACACGCCAGCCAAAAAGGCGACGGAGCTTTACCTTAAGAACTTTCCCGAGTTAAAAAATCCCCTGCAGGGTACCGGCGTAAACATCGTGTTTAAGGCGCCGGAAGGTGAGCGCCTTGAGGATCCCCAGAATAAGAAAGCCATTGATGATGTGCTGGCGCACCTCAATGAGAATCTTCAGGGGATTGTGGATACGCAACGGTACGGCAACCCCGTGACTCTGAATCCTCTGCTGCAGCAGGGCGTGATCGACCAAATGGTGGCTAATGGAGTCCCTGAGGAGACTGCTCGTAAAGATGCAGAGAACTTAAGCCTGATCTCCGCGGATGGGGCAGTGGGATATACGACCTTCTCATTGGATGTTCCGCTGCCGGCAAACGTGACTAAGGAACAACGTGCTGCGATCAATGCGGCGCTTGACGTGGGGCGTTCGGAGGGACTCACGGTAGAGGCCGGTGGGGCAGGATTTGGCGACCCGATCGTTATCAGTTCCACCTCGGAAGTCGTCGGTGTGGCCGTAGCCGCCATTATTTTGATGGTCACTTTCGGGGCTCTTGTAGCTGCGGGTTTGCCGCTTCTTACCGCCATTATTGGTGTGGGTATTGGATCTTTGTCCATTACGTTGGCCACCGCGTGGGTGTCGCTTAACAATGTGACGCCGGTCTTGGCCGTGATGATTGGCCTAGCTGTGGGAATCGATTATTCCCTGTTTATTATCTTCCGTTATCGGCGTGAGCTACTGACCCGAACGCGTGAGGAAGCCGCAGGGATGGCGGTGGGAACAGCCGGATCAGCCGTGGTCTTCGCCGGCCTCACTGTGATCATTGCACTAGTGGCTTTGGCCGTGGCTAATATTCCATTTCTTGCTTATATGGGATTTGCTGCAGCGTTTACTGTGTTTATCTCTGTCCTCATTGCGCTCACCCTCGTACCAGCATTGTTAGGCGTGCTGGGTGACAAGGTGTTTAAGGGAAAAATCCGCTGGCGTAAAAAAACGCGCGTCGCCCCACAACGGACTATGGGCCGACGCTGGGTGGAGTTTGTGCACAAAGTGCCTGGCGTGGTGATCGCCGTGACCGTGATTGGTCTAGGTGCATTGACGTTGCCCGCTCTTCAGCTGCATTTGTCCTTGCCTTCGGATACCCAGTCTGAGTTTGATACCACTCAGCGTAAGCAAGCCGACATTATGGCGGAGGCATTTGGTCCGGGCATTAACTCGCCATTCCTTGTGGTAGTGGATGCGCATCAGGCAAATCCGGAGTCGGTGGCGTTGGATCCACTGATCCGGGCGCAGAATCCTACGGATGAGGAGTCTCGTCGTAAAGCAGCAGCAAACGCTAGTTACCAGTACATAGTGCAGAAGTACTCGGTCAATGCGAACGTAAAGCATGTTCAGATTGTGGGGCTATCGCAGGACGGTTTGGCCGCTCAGCTGCTTCTTACGCCTAAGACCTCGCCGGAAGATAATGCCACTAAAGAGCTCATAAACTCGCTGCTTATCCAGCAAAAGGAGGTTGAGTCGGCGACGGGTGTTGAGTCGGGTATCACGGGTCTAGTCCCTGTTCAGCAGGATGTGACCAACAGACTCTCCGGCGTGATGCCGCTGTATCTAGCCATTGTGGTGGGCTTAGCGATTGTCCTTCTAATGGTGATTTTCCGTAGTTTCTGGGTGCCTATGGTCGCGGGACTGGGATTCTTGTTGTCTGTGGGCGCGGCGTTTGGTGTCACGGTTCTGTTCTGGCAGCAAGGACTATGGGGATTTGTCTCTACGCCGGGACCGATCATCGCGTTTATGCCGATCTTCCTGATTGGCGTGTGCTTTGGTCTGGCCATGGATTATCAGGTGTTCCTTGTCTCGGCGATGCGTGAGCACTACACCCATAGCGGAGGAACAGCCAGCTCACAGAGCAGATATAACGCGGTGGAAGAGTCGATCGTGGAAGGGTTTGCCTCTAGTGCTCGGGTGGTCACGGCCGCGGCGCTCATCATGATTGCTGTTTTTGCTGCTTTTATTGGCCAACCTCTGCCGTTTATTAAAATTTTCGGGTTCGCGTTGGGCGCAGGAGTGCTTTTCGACGCCTTCCTCATCCGCATGGCCTTTGTCCCAGCGGCTATGTTCATCATGGGCCGCAGCACATGGCATATCCCTCGGTGGTTGGACAAGATACTGCCACGCCTTGACGTTGAGGGTGCAGCTTTGGAGCGGGAGCATTCCGCACGGCAGACAGCTGACAAGGGCGCATAGAAGGCGCGAGTCTCAGTTTGCGTGGTGGGTTAGCTAAACTAGCAGGCTATGGACACAACCTTTGAGCTGAAAACTGAACTGTATGATGAGCCGGGCCGGCATGGCCGCACTGGTGTTATCCATACACCGCACGGTGATATTGCTACGCCCGCGTTCATCCCAGTGGCTACAAAGGCAACGGTCAAGACACTGACGCCGCCGCAGATTCGTTCGACCGGCGCCCAGGCGATCCTGTCCAACGCGTATCACCTGTATCTGCAGCCGGGGCATGATGTGGTGGATGAGGCCGGCGGTGTCGCTGCGTTTGAAAACTGGAATGGTCCCACCTACACCGACTCGGGTGGATTCCAGGTGATGAGCTTGGGCGTGGGCTTTAAAAAGGTCTTGGCCATGGATATTAAGGGCTATGAAGAAGCCGATATCCGGGCGAAGAAGCGCGAGCGCATGGCCAAGGTGGACGAGGACGGTGTGGACTTCCGCAGCGTGCTCAACGGGTCTCGTCATCGTTTTACCCCTGAAGTTTCCATGCAGATCCAGCATGGGCTTGGGGCAGACATCATGTTTGCCTTTGACGAGCTCACAACCTTGATTGATACGCGCGACTACCAGGTAAGTTCGGTCGCTCGCACCCACCGGTGGGCGGAGCGCTGCTTGGTCGAGCATGATCGCCTGACCAACGAGCGCGTGGGCAAGCCGTTACAGTCGCTCTGGGGCGTAGTCCAGGGGGCTCAGTATGAGGATTTGCGCAGGCAGGCTATTCGCGGGTTGCTGGAATTGAGCGATAAGGCTGAGTCTGAGGGGCGTCGCGGATTTGGCGGGTTTGGCATCGGTGGTGCGCTGGAGAAGGAAAACCTAGGCACCATTGTCGGCTGGGTCTGCGACGAGATCCCTAAGGAAAAGCCTCGCCACCTCCTCGGGATCAGTGAACCGGACGATCTGTTTACGGCCATTGAGGCCGGGGCAGACACCTTCGACTGCGTGGCACCCACTCGCTTGGGGCGTCGTGGTGGCGTGTACACCCTGGATGGACGCATGAATTTGACCAACGCTAAGTTCAAGCGCGACTTCACTCCCATTGATGCAGAGTTCGGTGGTCCTACCGTGGAATACACTCGCGCATACATCAACCATCTGCTGAAGGCGAAGGAATTTCTCGCGGGAACACTGTGCACGATGCACAACGTGGCCTTTATGGTGCAGCTTGTGGATAATATTCGCGCATCCATTGATAACGGCACCTACGAGGAATACAAAGCGGAGTTCATGGGTCGCTACTATGCCCGCGGGTAGGTATGCTCCGAGCCCCAGCGGTGACCTGCACTTTGGTAACCTGCGCACCGCTGTGTTGGCGTGGCTTTTCGCGCGTTCCACGGGCAGGCGATTCCTGATTCGTGTCGAGGACGTGGACACCCAACGCTCCTCATTGGAGTCTGCTCAGCGGCAGCTTGAGGATCTTGCGGCTCTTGGCCTCGACTGGGATGAAGAACCCACCTACCAGCACGATCATTATGATCGCTACCTCGCGGCGCTGGAGCGGCTTCCTCATTATGAGTGCTATTGCTCGCGCAAGGATATTCAAGAAGCCTCCCGTGCACCGCATAGCATCCCCGGCCAGTACCCCGGCACCTGCCGAAATCTCGCGCCTGAAGCGCGGGAGCGGCGTCGGCAAGAGCTTGCGGCGCAGGGCCGTGTGCCTGCATTACGTTTGCGTGCCGACGCCACCACCTGGCGCATCCACGACTACTATGCCGGCGAGATCGTAGGGGATGTGGATGACATGATCTTGCGCCGCGGCGGCCAGCAACCGGATTGGGCTTATAACCTTGCGGTGGTCGTCGATGATGCCGCGCAGGGCGTTGATCAGGTAGTGCGTGGAAACGACCTCCTCTCTTCCGCCCCTCGTCAAGCGTATCTGGGTCATCTGCTTGGACACCCAAGCCCCGAATACATCCATGTTCCGCTTGTGCTCAATGAGGAAGGCAAGCGTCTGGCCAAGCGGGACGGGGCGGTGACATTCCGTGAGATGACCGACGTGCTGCCGCGCATCGCGGACTCCCTGGGCCTTAAGGGGCAGACTCTCACGGAGCTCTTAGGGCACTTTGATCCCAAAACATTACCCAGCGAGCCCTACATTTTTAGGTGAGCGTGAGGGAACACCCCCATTTTTGTTGCATAATCTAACCTCAAGCCTGCATTTCCATAGACAAAATGCCTCTGTGCGTGCGGTATGAGGGTCTATGTCCATGGAAATGCAGGCTTGGGAAGTTGGGGGTAGCTGAGAAACAAAAGTCTGTACTCTCGTACCCCTTTTGTTCGAAATAGCGCGGAGGGCATACATTTAGGTGGTCTTTTTACCTTCCCTCAAGGAGAAAACCAATGGAAGATTGGGTTCCTACACTGAGCGCTGGCCCCCTGCTGGGGATTGCGGCTGCCGCAATTGCGCTCATCTTGATCCTGGTCATTGTGTTTAAACTGCATGCTTTTCTCACGCTGATCGTTGTTTCTGCCCTGACTGCGCTTGCTGCTGGTATCCCGTTGGACGGAATCGTGTCCACGATGACTAAGGGGTTTGGAAGCACGCTGGCTTCCGTCGCGCTGCTTGTTGGTTTGGGTGCGATGCTTGGTCGGCTCGTTGAGACCTCGGGTGGTGCAAAGAGCCTGGCAGAGACGCTGGTTGCTCGTTTTGGTGAGCAGCGCGCCCCCTTTGCTCTGGGTGTGGCCTCGTTGGTGATGGGTTTCCCCATCTTCTTCGATGCCGGCTTGATCGTGATGCTTCCGGTCATCTTTGCAGTGGCTCGTCGCCTGAATGGCCCCGTGCTGGCTTATGGTATTCCCGCAGCCGGTGCGTTCTCGGTGATGCATATTTACCTGCCCCCGCACCCGGGTCCTATCTCCGCAGCTGAGTTCTACAGTGCGGACATCGGGCTTGTGATGCTGCTTGGTCTGCTGGTGGCTATCCCCACGTGGCTGGTTTCTGGTCTGTGGTGGGGCAAGAAAATGGGTGCTAAGTACCCGTTGCCGGTACCGGATATTCTGGCGGGCGGCCCGCAGGCTGCTGATCCTAAGAACCCGGCATCGCCTAAGTTAGTGGTGGCGTTGCTGCTCCTGCCGATGCTGCTGATTTTTGGCAACACCGGGATGAGCATGGCGGTTTCTTCAGGCTGGGTGGAGAAAACCTCGGCAGCAGTGCGTACGCTGCAGTTCTTGGGCAATACGCCGATTGCATTGCTGATTTCCACGCTGATCGCGCTGTACTTCTTGGGTATTCGTCGCGGTGAGCCGAAAGAGCAGCTTGAGAAGCTTCTCGACGGCGCCCTCGGCCCCATCTGCTCCGTCGTGTTGATTACTGGCGCAGGCGGAATGTTCGGTGGGGTGCTGCGCACCTCCGGAATCGGCAGCGCATTGGCTGATTCGATGTCTGACCTGGGGCTGCCGGTGATCGTGGGATGCTGGTTGGTCGCCGCTATTCTGCGTTTGGCGCAGGGCTCGGCAACCGTCGCGTTGACTACTGCGGCAGCCCTGATGGCTCCCGCAGTGGCAGCTGGTGGATTCAATGAGTTCCAGATTGCCCTGATGGTGTTGGCCTCGGCCGCAGGCTCAGTCTTTGCTGGTCACGTTAATGACTCAGGCTTCTGGCTAGTGGGACGCCTCATGGGTATGGACGTCTCCACGACCTTGCGAACCTGGACTATGAACCAGGCGCTAGTGGGCGCCGTTGGCTTTGCCATCGTTCTGGGATTCTACGGAGTTAGCCTCGCGTTTTAACCCATTCGCTTGCGCTATCAGCAATCTGTTCCGGGGAGTCGGTCACGTCAAAGACGCGGCCGACTTCGTCGTTTTCTAAAGGCTCAAGGGTGGCAAACTGGGAATCCAAGAGGGAAGAGGGCATGAAGTGCCCTTGTCGGTGATTCATGCGGGCAAGCAGCACCTCTCGCGAACCGTGTACATGCACAAAAACGGCAGTGGGGCAGTGCTCGCGAAGCAGATCGCGATAACTGCGCTTAAGTGCACTGCACCCGATGACTCCGCCCTCGGGCTGGTGGGCGAGCCATTCCCCGACTTGTGCTAGCCAGGGCCAGCGGTCGGCGTCGTTAAGCGGAATGCCCTGCGCCATCTTGTCGATATTTTCTTGAGGGTGGAGATCATCACCATCAAAGTAGGGGATTCCTAGTTTCTGGGCCAGTATCGTGCCCACCGTGGTTTTTCCGGAGCCGGAAACACCCATCACTATGATCCTCATGAAACCTTCACCACAACCTTTCCAGAGACCTGCGAGTCGGCGGCGACATGAAACGCCGTGACTACATCTGCGAGGGGGAACTCGTGAGTAATCACGCTGTCAAACATAGGATCCTTGAGCATTTCAACTGCCTGGTCTACCTCGTCAAGGAAACGGAAAGTGCCTCGTAGGAGCACTTCTTTAGACACCAACGGGGCCATATTTATGCCAACCGGCTGATTAGGCAGCATGCCTACCTGGACCACAACCCCTCGACGTCGTACCACTCGAAGCGCATCAGTGGTAGCTGCCGGAACGCCGGCGCATTCCAAAACTACATCAAAAGACTCATCGCTCAACGTTGTGCGCGTAGTATTCACACGTGTCAAAGACTCGTGAGCGCGCTCGAGCGGACCATCCACCACATCCGAAATTGTGACCGCCGCAGCGCCTTTGCTCACCGCCGCCAGGGCAGCTAACTGACCAATAGGTCCGGCACCGGAAACCAGAACATGCTTACCCTCCACTCCTCCTGCCACGGTGATGGCGTGGAGACCCACGCTGAGAGGCTCAGCAAGCGACGCCCGCTTCAGCGGGACGCCCTCAGGCAAACGACGAATCTGATCCTCCCGCACCAGCAATTGTTCCTGCATCGCGCCTTGGGTATGCGGCCATGTAGAGGCACTGCCCAAATACGCCCCATGAGGCCACAAATGTGGGTGATCCTCTATGCCTTCCACGCACGTGCCAAAAGTAGCAGGGTGGATAGTGACCAGAGTTCCGTCTGGCAGAGTACCCGACATTTCATGCCCCGGAACCAGCGGCTGCTTAACCTCAAAAGCGCCTACCGCACCATCCTGGTAATAATGCAGATCAGAGCCGCAAATTCCCACATAAGAGACCGTGACCAGTACCTCGCCGGGTGAGGGAGAGGGGCAGGGGAGAGTCGTGGCTTCCAACTGGTGAGCGCCGCTGATAATGGCTGCTTGCATACGTTCTTGTGTCATCACTAGACCACCGCCGTCATTCCGCCGTCGACGGCAAGATTCTGCCCAGTGACAAAGGAGGAAGCGTCACTAGCCAGGAACAACAAGGGGCCGACCAACTCTTGGGGGTTGCCCCAACGCCCTGCGGGAGTGCGCTTACAGACCCAGTCCGTGAACTCTGAATCGGCGACTAACGCCGCATTCATGTCAGTATCAAAGTACCCAGGAGAGAGCGTATTCACCTGAATATTGTGGGGAGAAAGCTCTGCGGCTAGCCCCTGAGCGAACATTGCTACGCCGCCCTTGGTGGCACAATAAGGTGCGATGGTAGCGCGTCCCAGACGGGATTGGACAGAACCAATCATGATGATTTTGCCGTGACCAGCGGACTTCATCGCTGCAGCAATTGGCTTGGTTACATGGAAAACCCCTGAAAGATTCACGCCGATGATGTCATCCCAATCAGAGTCCTCGAACTGCTCGATAGGGTTACGACGCTGAATTCCGGCATTATTCACCAAAATATCCGGGGTGCCGTACTCTTGCAGCATCTCTGAGATCGCGGCATTGGTAGCTTGAGCGTCTGTCAGAGGGCAACCGATTGCGCCATAAGCTCCCAATTCTTTCGCCACCGTGGCGGCGCGCTGCTTGTCGGAGCCATGCACAATCACATGTGCGCCCGCGCTGATGAGGCCCGCAGCGAGTGTACGGCCGAGACCGCGTGTTGAGCCTGTGACCAGCGCTAATTTTCCTGTGACATCGAATGTGGTCATTGACTGAGTATAAAACGGACTAGTCGCTTGAGGTGGTAGTGGTGTGGCTGACTATGAAAGCAGCGAGCGTTGCATGTATCACCTATAACGATGCGTTTTATGTTGAGGGTTTGTGCCTGCCTCGGATCTCGGAAATGGCCCCCCGATTTCCATGCCTATTCAAAAAGCAAAAACCCCAGTTCAATGAACTGGGGTTGCATGGCGGAGGATGTGGGATTTGAACCCACGAGGGTCGTGAAACCCGCACGCGTTCCAGGCGTGTGACATAGGCCGCTAGTCGAATCCTCCAGCGTATGCACGGTTAATCCGTGTTACTCCGGAAATGATACACAGTGCAGTGAAGAACTAACAAATCGCATGATAAAACCATATGTGTGCTTGCCAATCTTGCCGAGTAGGGGTTTCTTTGCGCGGTGGTCTACGTATGGGCTACGCTATGTGGCAGGACTTCGCATGGCGTTTATCCCGTGAACTCCCCCAGGGCAGGAATGCAGCAAGGGTCAGCGGGCTCTGGCGGGTGTGCGGAGTCCCCCTTTTTTGTATCTCCAGCCTTTGCCGCTCAAACAACATCTTTTGAGTGAAAGCGCGATGCAAAAGTGCGTGCGCTGTAGAGGTAAAGCGTGTACGTCGCATTGAACGCGCTCCAAACAAGTCTCCTGGCATATGTGGAAAGTAGGGGAGTGCGGGAGGTAAAAGTTCGCGTCACAAAAGGATGCCCAAATGCGTGGGGATGTCTATTCTTTTAAGCAGTGCGGGATAGCCAATTGGTGGTCGGTTCCTGCACTCCCAATGTTGTGCACCTAGCTCCCACCGAGGAAAGGGAAATCCATGTCTTTGCTTGATTTCGATGCCGAACGCCTTGCACAGTTCCATGAGGATATTAGCGCTAAGTACGAGGCTCTGAAGGCAGAGAATCTGAAGCTGGACCTCACTCGTGGAAAGCCTTCTTCGGAACAACTGGACTTCTCCGATGCGTTGTTGTCGCTTCCGGGCGAGAACTTCCGTGCTCAAGACGGCACTGATTGCCGTAACTATGGTGGCTCAAAGGGAATCCCAGATATCCGGGAACTCTGGGCTGAGGTTCTGGGCCTTCCTGTTGAGAATCTCATTGCAGGCGATGGGTCCAGCCTGAACATCATGTTTGATCTGATTTCTTATGCCTATGCCTTTGGCACCAATGATTCGGAGCGCCCGTGGAAGGACGAGGAGACCGTTAAGTGGTTGTGCCCTGTGCCCGGCTATGACCGTCATTTCACCATCACTGAACATTTTGGTTGTGACATGATCAGCGTGCCCATGACTGACCAAGGACCAGATCTTGATGTGGTGCGTGAGCTGGTTAAAGATCCGCAGGTTAAGGGCATGTGGACAGTACCTGTTTTTGCTAATCCCACGGGAATCACATTTAGTGAGGAGACCTGCCGTGCATTGGCGGAGCTGGAGACAGCAGCACCTGATTTCCGCATTGTCTGGGACAACGCTTATGCAGTGCACACGTTGACTGATGAATTCCCAGTAGTGCATAACGTGCTGGAGTTCGCTGAGCGTGCTGGCAACCCGAATCGCTTCTGGTTTATGAGCTCTACATCAAAGATCACTCATGCGGGTTCCGGCGTAGCTTTCTTTGCTTCTTCCAAGGAGAATCTGGACTGGTATGGCGCGCATGCGGATGTACGGGGTATCGGCCCAAACAAGATTAATCAGCTGGCCCACGCCCAATTTTTTGGAGATGCCGAGGGCGTGCGTGTCCATATGCGCAAGCATGCGGGTTCGCTTGCTCCGAAATTTACTCGAGTCCTAGAGATCCTCAATTCACGCTTGGCGGAATACCAGGTTGCCGAGTGGACTAAGCCGGTAGGTGGCTATTTTATTTCTGTCGATGTGGTTGACGGGACTGCTTCTCGGGTGGTGGACCTGGCTAAACAGGCTGGTATTGCGTTGACGGGGGCCGGGTCTTCCTTCCCGTTGCACCGCGATCCGCAGAACCGGAATATTCGTTTGGCACCGTCGCTTCCTCCAGTCGCTGAGCTAGAAGTGGCTATGGATGGCTTTGCTACCTGCGTTTTGCTTGCAGCTGTGGAGAAGGTCTTAGCAGAGCGCGCCTAGGGATGTATCCTCACATAGGGGTAGGAGAGATTCCTACCCCCGTGTTGTGGATGACAAAACCCGAGGGGATGTGGGCTAGGCAGTGATCTTGGAAGAGACGGCTGTGTGGATTGACGGGATTATCCCCGGTGAAATGACGATCCATCTGCCGGAAACCTCTTATGGTGAGGCTTTTCATATAGGAACTGTGGACCTGGGAGACCAGCAGGTATTGGCCACCACGCTCGACTTCAACGGGGTGGATACTGGTCTTACCTTGGGGGATGGCAGCGACCAGGTAGATGTGCGTAGCGAGATCTTTACTGTCGGGCAGTTCCCAACAGAGGTGGGGGTTCAGGTGTTGCGTCGATTAGCTGTCTTTTTGGATAACGTTGGCGGCTCTATTCCCGCGCAGCCGGGTCAGCTTGTGCCGGCTTTGGGGAGCATGACGGATGCCCTAGATAGGTGCACGGTTAAGCATGGTTTATTTGTGGCACCGTATGTGTGGGGAGGGCAGGTGCCGCAGTATTCGGAACCATCGCAGCTAACAGCGTTGCTGCAGCTTATTATGCTCACGCAGAATGAATTCGATTACGCTACAACCTACGGGATCCATGAGTTACAGCAAGCGCTAGGTAACGAGGGCGTGGATCTGTCGGACTGGACACGGTAGGTAGGCTAGGACAGTGGCTTTATATCGCAAGTATCGCCCCGCTTCATTTGCTGAGGTAGTGGGGCAGGAGCAGGTAACTCAACCGTTGTCTGTGGCTTTGGACAGTGGACGTATCAATCACGCCTACTTGTTCTCTGGCCCGCGCGGTTGCGGCAAGACCTCCTCGGCGCGCATCATGGCGCGTTCGTTGAATTGCGTTGAAGGTCCTACCTCAACTCCGTGCGGCAAGTGCAACTCGTGCATTTCTTTGGCGCCCAATGGCCCAGGAAACCTTGACGTCACTGAGCTTGATGCCGCGAGTAACAACAGCGTCGATGATATGAGGGAGCTACGCGACCGGGCCATGTATGCGCCGGCGGAGTCGCGGTACCGGATCTTCATCATCGACGAGGCTCATATGGTGACCACTCAGGGTGCTAACGCCCTGCTCAAAATCGTGGAGGAGCCACCGGAGCACCTGATCTTTATCTTTGCCACCACGGAGCCTGAGAAGGTTATTGGCACGATCCGTTCGCGGACGCACCATTATCCGTTCCGGCTGCTCACCCCACAGTCGATGCGGGGTCTGCTGGAAACCACGGTGGCTAGCGAAGGCGCGCTAGTCGAGGATTCTGTGTATCCCATGGTGATCCGCGCCGGTGGCGGTTCCCCTCGCGATACCCTGTCTGTCCTGGATCAGCTGCTCGCGGGAACCGGCCCACAGGGACTGAGCTATGAAACCGCGCGGTTGCTTTTGGGTGCCACCGATGATGCGCTTATCGACGCCGCCATCACGGCACTGAGCTCACAAGATAAAGCCGCACTGTTTACCACCATTGACTCTGCCGTCGAGGCGGGACTTGATCCACGACGCTTTGCCACTGACCTCCTTGACCGTCTGCGCGACCTCATGGTCCTGCAGGCCGTGCCAGATGCTTTTGAGCTAGGGCTTGTCGACGCCCCCACTGACCGCGCGGACGTAATGCGCGCCCAAGCCGCAGACTTTCATCAGGGCGAAGTCGCCCACTTGGCCGCATTGGTCAATGATGGGCTTCGCGGTTTGAAAGGGGCGACGTCTCCGCGCCTGCTCCTGGAGATTCTTTGTGCAAAAATGCTGCTGCCTAGCGCCCCAGCCAGTGCGGCTCTCACGCCCCCTCCCGGTAATGCGCAACCTGCCGGCCTTCCCGCAGGTGGGCAGTCTCCAGGGGCTTCCGCTGCTATTCCAGCTAAGTATGAGCGCAAGTCTGTCCGCATGGCTCGTGAGGCTGCCCAACGTAAAGCTGCGCAGGAAGAAGCAGCTCAGCGGGAGGTTGCTCAGCGTGAGGCCGTGCAACAAGAGAAGCCTCAGCCTAAGCCAGTAGTGCAAGCGGAGAAGCAGGCCTCGGTTCCGGAACCAGAGCCACAGAAAGAACATGTGGCGGAGAAGCCTGAGACACCTAGCGCGGAAAAAGCTACGCCAGCGCCTGAGCCACAGACACCTACGATAGCGCCCTCGGATGACGTGGAAACGGCTGCGGAGGGGGCGTCGATAAGCAATGACGATGCCTTTGTCGCGGACGTGCGCGCGCGATGGTCAACGTTGCGGAAGATGGTGCACAAGAAGAGCGCTGTCGCAGGTATCTTGCTCGCTGAATCGTGCGTTCTGGGAATGCGCGAGGGAACGCTGGTGCTGGGGCATAACACCGGGCCGCTCGCGCAGGGGCTGAATCTTGCTAAAAATAATGACGTTATCGTGGAGGTTATTCGCGCTGAACTAGGGCGGGACGTCACTGTCGAGTGCATTGTGGGAACGGATCCTGCCGCGGCGGGTTTTAGCGAGCCTCAAACAGAGAAGGCTTGGGCCCCGGAGCCAGCTGCGTCTGAGCCAGAGGCTCCCGCACCTGTTGCTCCCGCGCCCGCTGTCACGGAAAGCAGTGCTGCTGAGCAAGAGAAACGTCCAGACGTGGCGCAGCCAGATCCTCAGCCACCTGTTGCTGAGCAACCCTCTGCGCCGGCTGAGCTTGCTCCTACTGCTTCTACGTGGGGAGAACCCGCGCCGATTGGTGGAGATACCCGGCGCGCACCACGAACAGAACCCCCGACGCAGGTGGCTCAAACCACGGGGTGGGGAGAACCCGCGCCACTCGGCGGCCAGCCTGACGTGGTGAATGATTCACCGGCTAAGTCGGAGCAATCGGAACAACCGCCGCAGGGTGCATCGCAGCAGCCTGTACGCAAGGTTGAGCAGCGAGACGCTGTTCCCGCTGCGCCTAAGCCCGTGCCTGCAACACCGCCAATCCAAACACCGCCGGCCCAGGCGCCGTCAGCTCAGAAACCGCCGGCCCAGAAACCAAAGTCGCGGTGGCAAGAGGCCGTGGCGCGTAGTGCTCAAGCCGCAGAAGAGCGGGCAACGCGCCCAGAATTTTCCGATGGTGTGCCACTGCCACCAGAACCGGATGATTTTGGCGCCCCCGACTCGGGCGACTGGACCCCGCCGGAGGAGCCTTATGGATATGCCGCCGACGAAGGTTTTCCAGAGCCCGCAGGGGGAGCACCTCAGCCCTCGCAGGAGGGATCAAAGTATCAACGGCACCGTTCCTCGGAACCAACACCTGCGGTAGAAACGTCTAATGTTCCAGATCATGACGAGGAAGAGGAGATGGTGCGCGAGGCCGCGAGTGGCTCGGTAACCCGTGATCACCGCGATGCTTTAACCGTTGCGATGGATCTACTCGCAGAGCAGTTGGGCGCGCGCCAGCTTTAGGCTTCCCCGTATGAGCTTCACAGAAGTGAAGTAGGTACACTGGCCCATTGACCGATCGCCTTCCGTTATGGGAGGCGGCAAACAAACGCGAAAGGCAGTTTTCATGACTCAGCCGGACATGTCCCAGCTCTTGGCACAGGCGCAGCAGATGCAAGCTCAGTTGCAGGAGGCGCAGCGCGAGATCCTCGCTAGCACCGTTACTGGTACTGCAGGCAACGGCCTTGTTTCCGTTGATATTCAGGGCAACGGAATGGTGAGCCGCGTCACCATTGATCCTAAGGTTGTGGATCCGGAAGACGTGGATACCCTTCAGGATCTGATTGTTGGCGCGTTTGCTGAGGCTCATCAGAAGCTTGGCGAGCTTGCAGATCAGAAGATGGGACCGCTGTCCCAGGGCTTTGACGGCCTTGGCGGCATGTTCTAAGCGAATTGGCTTTTTTCAGTACCAGCTCGTCCGAGTTTCGTTGGCCGGGCTGGTCTTCTTTGTGTGCCATAGTTTTATGGTTAAACAACCGGAACGACAAAAGGTAGGCAGCTGTTGTTCGAAGGACCGCTTCAGGACCTTATCGATGAGCTTTCACGGCTCCCCGGCGTGGGCCCTAAATCTGCGCAGCGCATCGCTTTTCACTTGCTCCACGTGGAGCCCGCTGACATTGCGAGGCTTCAGGACGCTCTCGGGGCCGTCCGCGACGGCGTAACCTTTTGTCGTATTTGCTGCAATATCTCGCGTGAGTCGGTGTGCCGTATCTGCGCGGATTCTGGCCGTGACCGCGGAATGATCTGTGTGGTGGAGGAGCCCAAAGATATTCAGGTCATTGAGCGAACGGGTGAATATAATGGCCGCTACCATGTGCTAGGCGGTGCACTAGATCCACTGGCCAATATTGGCCCCCGTGAACTGAACATTTCCACGTTGTTGCAGCGCATCGGAGGTGTGCTTCCGGATCGGGAGCTGGCCGATTCTACGCCTGAGGCACCGCTTTACGACGCCACCCCAACGGTGACAGAGGTAATTCTTGCCACCGACCCCAATACTGAGGGCGAGGCGACGGCATCGTATCTTGCGCGACTGCTTCGCGATTTCCCTGACTTGGTGGTTTCTCGTCTTGCTTCTGGTATGCCTTTGGGCGGGGACCTGGAGTTTGTCGATGAACTGACGTTGTCCCGCGCCCTCAGCGGTCGATTGACGATTTAAACACGCACTACACCACTGCATACACCAGCGCGGTGAGGAGGAATCCGGCAACGCCAAAGGCTGTGGACAGCAACGTCCAGGTACGCAGGCCTTGTTTCACAGATAGCCCTAAATATTTGGTGACTATCCAGAAGCCGGAGTCGTTGATGTGGGACACGCACATGGCGCCGAAACCGATGGCGATCATGATGAGCGTTGTTTGTATGCTGCTCAGTCCGGCTTCTGCTAACGGCTGGGCTAGGAGCCCCGCTGTTGTGAGCATAGCGACGGTCGCCGACCCCTGGGATGCTCTTAAAGCTAAGGACAACAGGAATGCCATGAGTATCAGAGGCATATGAGCTGCCACAAGCATGTCCGATAGCACTTTGCCGATACCGGATTCCACGAGCACATTGGCAAAACCGCCACCGGCACCGGTGACAAAGATGATGATGGCCACGGCAGGAAGCGCAGAATCCAAGACACCCGCGGAGTGCTCGCGATTCCAGCTTTGTTGTTTGCCAATGCTCAACCACGCAACGACCACTGCTATCAGGAGTGCTACAGGAGAGGATCCGATGAAGCTGACAAAGGAATGAATCGCAGTGCCTTTTTCGGTATACATCGCACCGGTGGTGCCCACCATGATGAGGACGATGGGGAGCAAGATAAGGCCAAGGATCGCGAAGGGGGAAGGGGCTTGGTGGTTAGGGGAGGCGTCGGAAAGCTCCACGGGGGAGGGACCGCGTTCCACTGACTCTAGGTTGAGTACCTTGGCGGCATAATAGCCGATCACGCAGGTCACGGCAGCGATGGGTAGGCCCAAGGTGAGCATGAGTCCGGGATCGGAGCCGAAGATTCCGGCCACGGCAACAGGTCCTGGGTGCGGTGGCAACGTGACGTGCACGGTGAGTATCGCACCTGCCACAGGAAGCCCGATTTTTAATGGGTTGATCTTGGCTACGGCGGCAAAGCCGAACACGATGGGTGCCAGGATGATAAATCCCACGTCAAAGAACACCGGAATGCCGAGGATAAAGGCTGCGATGGTCACGGCAGCAGTGATGCGGTGTCTGCCGAGTTTATCGGTGAAGTAGCGCGCGACTGCCTCGGCGCCTCCGGATACCTCGATAATCCGCCCCAGCATCGCACCCAAACCGACCACAACGGCCACGGAACCTAGGGTTTTTCCCACGCCGTTGGTCACGGTGCTAACGGAATCTGCAAGCGGGATGCCAGCGGCAATAGCGGTGGCTATGGACACGCCGATCAATGCCACAAAAGCAGGAACCTTAGCCCATATCACCAGGGCGAGTAGAACGGCTACGGCGACTACGCCGAGCACCAGCAAAGAAAGACCAGTCATTATTGTTTACTCCTCGTCTCATGCGCCTGGGTAGGAGCGACAACCTGGATAATCGTGGAATCGTCGTGTGCGCCTTTCCCGCGTGCCAGGCCAGCTAGATATTGCTGTTCGGCTGCTGCTGCTAGCGGCACACCAATACCTGCAGATTTTGCTGCGGCGGTGACAATGCCCATGTCTTTGACAAAGATATCGAGGCGGCTGCGAACTTCGGGCCCCTCCTCCGAATAGGCTTCCAACATGCGGGGGCCGCGGTCGCCAAGCATAAAGGAGGCTGCGGCACCGCCCATGAGGGCATCGAGAGCAGCCTTGGGATCGAGTCCTAGCCGGTCGGCTAGCGCTAGCGCCTCGCCTGCGGCTGCGATGTGGACTCCGCATAAAAGTTGATTGACGGTTTTGAGTGCTTGTCCTTTGCCTGGACGGTCACCAACAATCACCAGGTGGGAGGACATGGCTTCGAGCACCGGCCTGATGCGGGCAACCACCTCGGGCTTGGCGCCCACTGTGACAAGCAGATCCCCGTTGCCTGCGCGTACGGGTCCGCCGGAAATGGGGGCGTCGACAACGTCGATTCCTAGCGACTCAAGCCGCGTGGCCGCCTTTTCAACGGCCGTGATACCCACGGTGGAGGTCAGAAGCACGACCGCGCCGGGTTTGAGTGCTGCGGCGATGTTGCCTTGGCCGAAGAGGGCGTCGATAAGCTGCTCCTCATTGCGGACAGCAAGCAAAACCACGTCAGCTCCTGCGGCTGCCTGATGTGCCGACTGGAAGGTATCCAATCCGGCGGCTTTACCTAGCTCGAGGCGGGGTTGTGCAACGTCGACGCCTCGGACGGTGAAATCATGGGCGAGGTTGGTGGCCATGGGGAGTCCCATAGCGCCCAAGCCGACAACGGTAATGATGAGAGACATGCGGTTCCTTTTGTAGTGTTTGTGAGGGGCTAGTCTTGGGAGAGGATGGAAACGACATCGGCTAGCGAGGAGTCTGTGCCCACATTTCCAGCAAAGACGATGTAAGGCACACCCGCCGCAGGGCCTTCTGCTGTGGACCACAGCGAGATAATTCCCGGTTGCATCGGGCCAATGACCATTGCTTTGGTCATCTCTAGTCCTTGCGAGGCGACATCTGAGGACGTAATGCCACCTTTAGCAACCACAAACCGAGGCGTCACCTCATGAACTATGCGATTGACCGCAGAGACAAGTGCTTGAGAGACTTTGCGCGCAATGGAGAGAGATTCCTCGCCGGTTGCCCCGGTCACCAGCTCGCGCGAGGTGTGGAAGACAACGTTGTCTTTCCTTATTGCCTGGAGCAGCTGGGTGTGGAGGCGGTCAAGATAGCGCTCGGAATCGTCTGCCAGCACTGAGCGGACGTCTAACTCGATGACCGTGGGGGAGGAGGTCTGCAGCAGGTGATTGAGTTGTCGCGTGGTGGTGGGCACATGTGAACCGACCACGATGAGCCCACCTGGCACGGTGGCGGGGACATGACGCGAGGCCGTGATTGTTTCTGCGCTGAGCACCTCGGGAGTCTCCTGCCCGATGCGAGCTCGTACAAAGGGTGGGCCCACACGGTAGATGAATCGCTTCCCCATGCGTTCTGCCTGCAGGATTCCTAAAGACAGCGCGCGGAGATCATGCTCATCGACGATATCAGCGACGATGGGTTGGCGATGAGTTGCCTGGAGAAGTTGCTCCGCGATGGTGTTGGCGTCGGATCTTATTGTGTGCAATGTAATGCGAAGAACATCGGATGCTGGAACGGTGCCTGTGGTTTTCTCCTCAATCCATTCAGGCAAGCGGGAGGCGGAATAACCAAAGGTGGCATCACGGGCGAACTCAGTTTCTCCCACGGGGTGAAAACCTGTGGCAGCGTTTCCGGCGTAGTGGACAGAATCGACGGTAATGCGTCCCGCATCGCCGAATGCTGGAACGATAATGTAGCCGTCTACTGGCTCTTCATGCTTTTCGACGACTCCAGCAAGCGTGTCCGGTTCCAAAGGGAAATGACCTCGGAGCGTGGAGTCGCTACGGGAGACAAAGATGGGGCGTTTCCCGGCAGCTTCAGTGGCGGCATACGCTGCCTCTGCGACGGAGATATTGATAGACGCTGCTTGATCTGGGTCGAGTGACCGAGAATTGGTCATGACGTAGATGGCCGGGGCGCCCTGGGCCAGTGCCCATGCGAAGTCTTCTTGTTCCCAGCGGGTGAGTACAGGAAGGTGAGCTACTGACTGGGTGCCGGTGGGGTCGTCATCGAGAACGATAAGCACACTATGCGCTGGCGTTGCTTGTCTGACCGTGCTGGCATGGATGTTGAGCGGTGCGGGGAACCCTTCGGTGAGTTCCGAAAGCTGGTAGAGGGTCATCCCAACTCCTTGGAGATACTTAGTTCCTAGACCTCTGAGGTCTTGTGTGTCCCAGACTAGGGTCTAGCTCACGTGGTGACAAGCTTTTACAAGGAAATGTAGGAAAAATTTGGTTTATGCCCGACTGGGCATCGGCTCTGTGTTAATCCATCGAGCTTGGTAAGAACGTAGAAATGTCGTCGAAGGTTTGAGTCATATGTGCGCGCATGGCATCTTTGGCAGCTTGCTCATCTCTTGCGATAACAGCATCTAAGATCGCATGGTGATGCCTGCTCGCGCGCTTACGAACCTCATCCACGGCATTGGTCTTGCGTCGCGATTCCGCTAAGGCACCCGCCAGCGGGATCATGAGTGCTGAGACGAAGGGGTTTCCCGTGGCCTCAAGCAGCGCGGTATGAAAAGCAACGTCTGCGTCGGTGGTAGCTGCCACGTCGCCACGCTCGGTGGCGGCGTCGTAATCAGCAAGCGCCTGCTTCATCTTTTCAATATCCGCCTCGGTGGCGCGGGCCGCGGCCAGTCCCGATGAGCCGACTTCGATCATGCGTCGGACTTCCGTGAGGTAAATTCCGATGGTTTTTGGGTCTAAGCTGCGCGAAATCACGTCCATGCGGGAGCGCACATAATTCCACTGGTTGATGGGGGTCACAAAGGTGCCGCGGCCATGGACTACCTCCACGACTCCGCGGTCTGCTAGGGTCCGCACCACCTCGCGCATCGTGGGGCGTGAAACGTCCAGGTAGGAGGCAAGGTTTGTCTCCGGCGGAAGGGCGTCGCCAGGGCGGAACGTGCCATCTGCGATGGCGTCCATTATTTTCTCGATGCCTTGAGTGACCAGATCGGTGCGCACGGTTTTTCCTTCCAAATACTTCCTACTGGGAAATGTACCGTACCTGATGCCATCGACTGGGGCGCCTGCGCGTATTAGCGTGGAATAAACGATCCCAAAGGAGCAAACATTATGCGTCTCGCAACCATAAGAACCCAAGGAACGACGACCGCTGCGCGCATTGAAGGCGCGAATCTCGCCGTAACTATCCCGGGCTTTGCCGACGTCGGCGAGTTGCTCCACCACCCTGATTGGCACGAGCTAGCGGAATCAGCTGAGGGGGCATCGTGGAGGTTTTCCTTGCAAGACCTGCACGCGGTTATTCCGTCTCCCAAAAAGATCATCTGCGTGGGGCTGAACTATGCCAATCACATCAAGGAAATGGGACGCACGCTGCCGGAAGTCCCGACCTTATTTATTAAATTTTCCGATGCGCTTACCGGGCCTTTCGACGACGTCCGGGTTCCTCCGTGGGCGAATGGTGCCCTCGACTGGGAGGGTGAGTTGGCTGTGGTGATTTCACAGCGTGCCCGCAGGGTGAAAGCCTCGGAGGCGGAGAACTATATCGCTGGGTATGCGGTGATGAACGACTACAGTGCCCGTGATTATCAATACGCAACGCTTCAATGGCACCAAGGGAAATCCTTGGAAAAGACGGCAGGGTTTGGCCCCTGGCTAACCACGAGAGACTCCTTTGATCTTGGCGGGAGGCTGAACACGTATCTGAATGAAGAAAAGATGCAAAGCGCTGCTACCAGCGATCTTGTGTTTAAACCGGCCGATCTTATTCAGTACATCACGCATCTGTATCCGTTGGATCCGGGGGATGTGATTGTAACTGGAACTCCTGGCGGGGTTGGACACGCCCGTGATCCTCGACGGTATATAGGCGATGGGGACGTAGTGACGGTGGATATTGAAGGCTTAGGGCGCATTGCTAACAGAACCATTTTTGAGGGTGGTGAAAATCTTAGCTAGTTTACAATTATCTTAGAGTTTAGTAAGTAATATTAAGGGAAAGGTTTTCATTTATATATTAGGACATAAAGGGTTGCTCGGTGATTTTAAGAAGATTGTGCACAATTGTAACGATGGGTGTTCTTGTTGCTGTAGGAGCCCCCAGCGGGAATGCGCTTCCCTCCGACGGGTATTTTGACACTGCGAATGTGCCAGGGGAAATAAAAGTAAACCAAGGCGATCAGATTCATCCGGAAAATCCTCGATACGGACATTCCTATTGCACGGCTGGATACGTGGACGTTGAAAACGGTCGGGTATGGCTAGCTGGACATTGTGGGGCAGACGGGGCCAAGGTATATGACAAGCATAAACGGGAAATAGGGACGCTTAAGCAGCGATACGACAAAGAGCTGACAGAAGGGCAATGGCCACGCGGGCATCATAATTTCCGAGCGAATGATCTTGCGTACGTGCAGCTTGCCGATAAGAATTTTGCTGGAAAGAATATATTTTCTGGGAATCAGATATACCAGCCGCAAAAGGGTGACACAGTGTGCTACTACGGTGCCGCCTCAAAGAAGACTTCATGCTCGGAAGTGCTGAATACGGATTCGTATCTTACGGTGACTGGCCAACTCGGCACGATAAGCGGTGACTCTGGAGGGCCTAACTGGGTTCCCGGGAAAGGATACGTAGGGCAAACACTAGGGTCGCTGTCCTGGGAAAACACAGGCGCGAGTGTTTCTATAATCCGTAACCAAGATGTCGATATGACTTCTCTAGCGATCCCTTGGCAGCAAGATTATGAATTTTCATTCCCCACGCCGGAAGAGGCTAAACAGACACAAAAAGCTGAAGTCCTTCTACCGATGATCTACCAGGAGACCCGGCAGCGCGAGGAAAACAATGCGTGGAAATTTGATAAATACCTATCGGATTTAGGTTACGCAGAGGAGAAAGCCGCACTGCGTGAGGCTGTGCAGCAGCACAAGGCTGCTTTAGTCAATGTCTTAGAAAGCAACCCTTGGGATGGCGATAATGCAGGGAGAGTTTCTTTTCTTACTGCCGTTACCAAAGTGACAGCGCTGGGCGAAGAGATTAACCAGCTCATGGAAGAGAAGAGCACTGTGTAGGACTGTAAAAGGTGGCCACCGGCTGGATTGTCGGTGACCACCTTTTCTCTGAGAACTTTTGGGGGCTAGAGGGCTTCCTCCATCGCACCGTTTACATTATGTATTTTGAAGCTGCTTGCTTTGCCTTCCAGCAGCGCGGTTTCCATATCCTCGTACATGCGTGCATCTTCATTCACATCATTGGTGTTACTCATAAAAGAGAAGTCCTCCTGATTGGTTAGATACTTACGAACTCGGGATGAGTGGACGCCAGTGTAACTACGTCATCCCACCGATTACAGGGAGTCTGGTGGCTCGTGCGTGTGCAATAAAGGCGGTAATGTTAGCTTCTTGACACTGATTCTTTTTTAGCGCAGAGAATCCAAGCGTTGTGTGCAGGGAGATTATCGCCAGTGGCGACCACTCTGAGGGAAACAAGCATGGCCCTCAAGCAGCGTGAGATATATGTAACACATGGCAGGTGCGGCCTGTGTGAAGGGGCGAAGCACTCGTTTTAGTTAGCGCTGATTGTTGTTTTTGAGAACACTAGAAATCGCGGCCAGTGGTTTTGCAGGGCGCCGGGGCTCTAGCGTTCTCAAAAACAACAATTTCCTTGTCACGGGGCAGAAAACTACTACGCCCCTGAGCCTGGAAGCTAAACATTCCAGCTCAGGGGCGAGGGGCACAGTGATGAAGAACTACGCTAAGCGCTCCTTGCGTAGCTGATCAACCACAGGCAGCTCTAGAGGGGCAAGCTCGCTGAGGGCTATACCCATGGCCTTGGCTAGCAGGAGATCAGCTAGTTGGGGGTTACGGGCAAGCGCGGGCCCGTGCATGTATGTACAGATAACGTTTCCTTGTACCGCGCCTTCTGCGGTTATCTGCTCAGAGTTTGCCGACGCCTGAGAGATACCATGTTCATCTGTGTTGCCCACACCGCGTGTGACCTTTCCCAACGGCTGCGCATCAGGGCCGAGGATTGTGGCGCCCATGTGGTTTTCAAATCCGGTGAGGGGCTCTGTCAGCTCGGCAGTAATGCCGTTGCGGGTGGGGCTGGTTTGGAGCTCTCCGATAGTGCGTTTGGCTAGGGAAGAGGTGGTGGCGTCGATAAGTCCTACACCATCAACCATCCTGCCGCTTGCTCGGAAAGAACGACCGAGTACTTGAAGCCCGGCGCAAATACCTAAGACTGGGCGCCCGGCGTTTGCTGCGCGAGTAAGGCCGCCATCTGCGATGAGATGCTCAGCGGCAAGGATCTGGGCTGTGTCTTCACCGCCGCCGAGGCAATAAATATCCAAGGATTCCGGTACTGCTTGGCCCAGTTTCACCGTATGAATTTCTGCGGTGAAACCGCGCATGCGGGCGCGTTGCCGCAACACCAAAGCGTTGCCGTCGTCGCCGTATGTGCTCAGGACATCGGGAAGGATGAGTCCAATAGAAAGATCAGTCATTAGGACTCCTTCGCGGCCGCAATGGCCTTTTTCAAATCGCGGAATGCAGTGTAATTGGCAAGGACCTCAACGCGACCGGCTGGGCAGGCCTTGATGGCATGCAAAGGATTCTTGATGAGTTCATGCTCTACCGAGGCATACGTCAGTCGCACGGACAGATCAGTGCCGCGTTCGCCAGAGGCCTTTACGGATAGCTCATCGAGTTCCTCAAACTTAACGTCCCAGAGCCAAGAGAGATCTTCACCATCGGCGACCTGGCCATTAACCGCAATCACGAGGCCTTCTGCGGTGCGGTCGACCATGGATAGCGCTTCTTGCCAGCCTGCTGGGTTTTTAGCCAAAAGCAGATGAATCTGGTGTTGCCCAAGAGTGATGGTGGAGTAGCGCCCCGCCACATCGTCGACAGCTTCTACCGCGCGAATCGCCTGGGGAAGCGGAACATGGAAACACTCTACGGCCGCAGCTACCGCTTGGGTGGCGTTGCCGCGATTGGCGTTGCCGGGAAGTGCCAGATCCAGAGGGGATACCTGCGTGGCAGGGGCGTCTGTGCGCGCCGGGGAGGTTATACCTTCAGCGGTGATGCTCCACTGCGGGGTCGGACGGCGGAATTGTTCACCGTTGGGCAGCGGTTTGACTGCGTACCAATCGGTGCCGTCGTGAACCACGTGTCCGCCGGTGCGTGGGCAGGAAACGGAATCTCCTTGCCAGCCAGCGCCTGCGGATACCCATACAACGTTTTTGGCATCATAGGCGATGGAGCTAACAAGCACGTCGTCGCAATTGGCGATCACAGTCATCTCGGGGTGCTTCATCACACACTCACGTAGCGCACGCTCAATCTTGTTGATTTCTCCCACCCTGTCCAGTTGATCGCGGGTGAGGTTGAGGAGGATTAAGCATGATGGCTTGAGGCGATCTGCTACGGCTGGAACGTGGAGTTCGTCTACCTCAAGGATCACATGGCTAGCCCCCTGACCTGCCATGAGTGCGGAGATGATGCCGGCGTCCATATTGTCGCCGCCCTCGTTAGTTGCCACAGTATGTTGTGCACGTACCGCGGATGCGAGCATACGAGTGGTTGTAGATTTACCGTTGGTGCCAGTGACAAGGGCAACGGGACGGTCGTCGCCTAGCGACGCCATGATGTTCGGGTCGATTTTCTCGGCTATAAGGCCGCCAATCATTCCGCCCGACCCACGACCGGTGGCACGCGAAGCGGTTGTGGCCAAGCGTGCAGCGCCGATGGCAAGGCGGGTGCGCAGATTCAAACTCATGGGACCAGAGTTTAGTCGTCTTCGCGCGCCTTTCCTGGTTTGACGTCTACGACAGCCCGGAGGAATTCCTCATCTGTTATCAATGGAATTCCTTTTCGGTGCCCATGCATGGCTTTTCCAACAAGGTCTTCTTTTTTATTGCACACCACAACGCTGGACTTGCGCGTGAGTTTTTCGTTATAAGCCAACCCGGTACGCAGGACTGCCTCGATGATGGTGTCTGGATCTTCCGTGATTTCTGGAGCGATCACTACCTCCATACCTTGTACAAAACCATTGGAAGGGGAGTAGACGCCTGGATTTTCGTACTCGCGAGGAACCTCCATGGCATCTACTCGAATGTCTGAGCGCTGCAACCCAAACTTGTCTGCCCGCAGCTGATCGGGAGTATAAGAAGAAATGACTCCACACGCTTTTTCTACAAAGTGCATGCGTGCGATGAGCAGAGTCTCCTCACGGGATACATGCTGCTCAGGACGCGCAGCGCGCTCAAGCGAAGCAACCGGAGAAGGGGAATCAAGGCCTAGCGCATGAGCGACAGCGCGGATACGGATGTCTTCAAAAGCAACGCCTTGTCGACGTGCCGTTGCCAGCGTATCGACGATCAAACGCGGGCGCGGAATATGTCCTACTCGTTGTCGACGGTGGTTGCGATGCCTGTGGCGAGCACGGTTTGCCCGTGCGGCGTTACTCATGGCTCGACGAGACTCGGACACGAGGAAACCCCATGTATAAGGCGTGTTGTGGAGGATGAGGGTGCGGTCGTCGATAAGCTTGCCCAGCGGTTTTAGTATGTGACTAAATTTTTTTCCTTGCGTGATTTCTTCTCGGCTGAGTCCGTGGAGATGGAAAGGGCCGGGGTTATCACCAGGGTTGACGACGGCATGAAAATGGTCGACTTCCTCCCCGTCTTCGGTGAAAGTGACTGCATCGACAGTAATGAGGCGAGAAGTAGACGGGTGGATACCGCTTGTTTGTATCGATAACGCTACGTAAGGAGCATGCTCGATCTCTGCAGCTCGCTCTGCGTTGGGGGCGTCTACTTGCTTATTGGTCATAGGAACAGTGTAGTCGGCGTATTTGACGGGTAAGCGTGACGCGGATTTGCGGGGTTAGTGGAAAAGAAAGGGGGAGGAGGGACGCATTTACATAGGTAACATTATTATAACAATATTAGTTATCGGTGGCCTGGTGGATTTTTGTGTGGTTAGCTGAAAAGTTTGTATACACACACAAGGGGCGGGGTGAAAAGGTGGCCATTTTGATAAAAGTGTGAGCTCAGTGCGGTTGGTGAAGGGTGCTGTGCGGTGAATTGTCGAATGGGAAAGATTTCATTTTTGGACATCCGGGGCTGCCGTGGGGAGATTTAAGGCGGGGGTACGGTTTTACTGCATAGGAAACCTTAACTTGAAATAAGTTCATGCCATACATTACTTTGACATTACTATTAAGTAGTCTTAAGGAAACCTGCCCCTGAATGTTATTCACATGGGGATCTGGCACGTCAAAGATCGTGGAGGATCTGAAAGTATGAAGAAGCTTGTCTCAACAGTGGTAAGTTGCGCGATCGCAGGATCGATACTGACTGCGCCGGTGGCTGGTGCTCAGGAGACTCGGATTGATGACATTGTGATAACCCGTAATGCGGATGGGAGCCCAAGTGTTCTTACATCATGTTCGGGAAATAAAAACAGTGCCCCTGAAATGAGGATATCTCAGTGCGAAACAGCATTGATAAATGAATTGGCGGGAATACTTCTCAACGGGGACAATGTTTCACGTGAGCAAGAAAAGCGCCTGGAAGAACAAGCAAGGAGGTTCTCTGAGCTTGCGCGCATCCTAGAAAATACCCAAGCTGAGAACGCCTTCTTGATTCGGCTGATTATCCAGAAACTTGATGTGATTAAAGGGCTAGCGCACGAGAACCACCAGCAGCGACAGAAAATTCATGCCTTAACAGGCAAGCTGAATGTGCTAAAGAACGAACTTAATACGTCCAATAAGCGTCTTGAAGATGCTCAGGCAGAAAACCAAGAACTGCAAGAGTACCTCCAAGAAAGTCTTGACATTATTGATAAGCAAAACGAGATTATTGAAGAGCAAGACAGAACGATTGAAGGCCTGCTTGATCAGATCGAGGACCTGCAAGATGATAACGAGGCACTAGGTGAAGAAAACGATGCTCTGCGCGAGGATTACAAAAAAGCACTAGACGCATTGAAGAAGTCTCTAGAGGAAAGCAAAGAACTCGCAGAGAAGAATCATGCGTTGAAGAATCAGCTTGCTAATGCGCAATCAAAGATTGAAGAGCTGGAGAAGAAATACGCTGAAGCTCAGCGCGATATCTTGGGTTTGAAGAACGACAATAAGCGTCTGGAAGATTTGAACAAGAAGAACTTGGACAAGCTTGGCGAGACCGAAGGCAAGCTCAACACTGCTTCTATACTGGCCACAGTCTTTGGTGTGATTTCGGCTATCGCAGCGATCATCGGAATTGGTGGCTTCCTCAAGCCAATCATTGACCGCTTCTTCCACCACCGTTAAATATAAGAAAACCGGGTGTATAGGCCTGGAATCTTAAGGCGCTGCCCGAACACGGGCAGCGCCTTTTGCGCTCTAAAGATCAAAGCCTTGGGAACGAGCAATCTCGAAGGTGAGGTCGCGGTTGTCTTTGATCGGTGGATTCTTTTGAAGAGTTTGGATGGTGAAGCTGTCCACTCGCTGGTTAGCATTGCGGAGGTCGTAATAGGTGGTCATGGTGGAGTCATAAGAAGTCATAGACTCTGACCAATCCTCTGGTTCGTGATAGCCATTTTCCATGATTCGGAGGCTCTTGGGCATGCGTGGTTTGAGCTGGGGCGACTGATTTGGCCAGCCCAAAGTCATGCCAACAACGGGGAAGGTGAGTTCCGGAAGTGCGAGCACGTCAATTACGGCGGCAGCGTCGTTGTGAACGTTGCCGAGGAAATTAACACCCAGACCGAGGGACTCTGCCGCGATGCATACGTTTTGGGCCATGAGGCAGGCGTCGGTAAAGCCTTGGACGAAATTGCGCGGGTATCCGGCGGGTTCGGTCGGGGCGTCGTTATGGGCAAGGATGCGTTTGGTTCGATGTAAATCGACGATAAAAAGAAGGTAGATGGGGGCTCGACCCACATATTCTTGAGTGCCGATTTCGGTCAGCTGTTCGCGGAGCTTGGGGTCGGTGACGCGGATAATGCTCGCGGTCTGCATGCCAAGGGAAGTGGGGGTATGCAATGCTACTTGGAAGATCTGGTCAAGTATTTCTTCCGTGACTGGCTCAGATGTGAACTCGCGGATCGTGCGGTGGTTGATTTGCGTGCGGATTGTCTCGTTCATGAGTCTCAACTGTAGCGGGGTCGCATGCAGCGCGGGCGCAGGAAACCCCACCAAAACTGTGCTTTGGTGGGGTACACGTAGGGGATGTCTAGCTCAGGGCGCGATTGACCGCTGAGGTAATGGCTTTGAGGGAAGCGTAAGTAATTGATCCTGCGATACCTACGCCCCAGTAACGCTGTCCATTAACGTCGGCCAGAATGTAGGCTGCAGATTCTGCGTCGTCGCCTGCAGTACGGGCGTGCTGCTCATATTCCTGCACTTCCACGTCGATGCCCAGGGATTCGAGGGCATTGGCGTAGGCAGCGATGGGGCCGTTGCCGTGGCCTTCGATGGTGGTTTCCTTGCCTTGGAATTCTAGTGTTGCAGCAATGTGGGCTTCGTCTGTTTCATTCTGGGCGGCGTCGACACGCATAGCGATCTGTTCGATTGGTGCGGTGCGATCCAAATATTCTTGGGCAAAGATGTCCCACATGTTCTTGGACTCTACTTCGCCGCCCTCGGCATCGGTGACCAGCTGGACGATAGAGGAGAATTCGACCTGCATGGGGCGGGGGAGCGCAATGCCGTGGTCGGTCTTCATGATGTACGCGACGCCGCCCTTGCCGGACTGCGAGTTGACGCGGATGACTGCCTCGTAGTTGCGGCCCACATCCTTGGGGTCGATGGGCAGATAGGGGACTTCCCAGACCTCTTCGCGGAGGTCTTCCCACGAGACATCGGTGTGAGTCGCGCCGGGGCGCACGCGCGACGCCATGGCGTCCAGGCCTTTGTTGACGGCATCTTGGTGGGAACCGGAGAAAGCCGTAAACACCAGGTCGCCGCCGTATGGGTGGCGTTCAGGGACCCGCAGCTGGTTGCAGTATTCGACGGTTCGGCGGATCTGCTCAATATCGGAGAAATCGATCTGTGGGTCTACTCCTTGGGTGAGCATGTTCAGCCCCAGGGTGACCAGACAGACATTTCCGGTGCGTTCGCCATTGCCAAAGAGGCAGCCTTCGATGCGGTCGGCGCCTGCCATGTATCCGAGTTCGGCGGCGGCAACACCGGTGCCACGGTCATTATGTGGGTGCAGAGACAGAATGATGGAATCGCGACGATTCAGGTTTCGGTGCATCCATTCCACGGAGTCTGCGTAGACGTTGGGCGTGGTCATTTCCACGGTGGAAGGCAGATTGATGATGATGGGATGTGCCGGGCTGGGGTTCATGACCTCGACTACTGCATCGATCACTTCTTTTGCGTAAGCGAGCTCGGTGCCGGTGAAGGACTCGGGGGAGTATTCCCATCGCCAGTTGGTGTCTGGGTAATCGGCAGCAATAGTCTTAATCAGTTCTGCCGCGTCTGTGGCCAGCTTTTTTATTGCCTTTTTATCTTTTCTGAACACAACGTCGCGCTGCAGAATAGACGTGGAATTGTAGAAGTGAACGATAACGTTTTTGGCTCCCTCGCAGGCCTCAAAGGTGCGGCGAATGAGGTGCTCTCGCGCTTGAACCAGGACTTGGATGGTGACGTCATCGGGGATCATATTTTTCTCGATGATCTCACGGACAAAATCAAAGTCGGTTTGTGAGGCAGAGGGAAATCCCACTTCAATCTCTTTGTAACCCATGGTGACCAGCAGGTTAAACATGCGGCGCTTGCGTTCGGGGCTCATGGGATCGATAAGCGCTTGGTTGCCATCGCGCAGATCCACGGCGCACCACTGCGGGGCAGAATCGATGATGGTGCTGGGCCATGTTCTATCTGGCAGGTCGATCTTTTCCACTTCGGCAGCAAAAGGGCGATAGCGGTGGATTGGGAGATCGGATGAGCGCTGTTTGTTCCACGCTGCTTGTCCAGCGGCAAAGTTGCCGGAAGGGGTGTGAATGTCTGCCGGTGCGGAGATGAAAGCGTCAGAGGAGGCCATGATGAATATCCTTGAATGTAATCATTGGGAGAAGGACGGTAATCTGGGTGCTGTCCCACGGCCGGCTACACCAAATCTCCGCGACGGGGTGCCGGCCGTGTTTTCTAGGCCTGTGACCCGCCGCGGCATAGAAGAAGTAGGTTCATGCCTGACATGTGGCATAGCATACATATGATGTGAAATGTTTCCAGTGAAATTAGACTTTTGGGGGTGAAGTAAGGGGCATCATGATTGACGCACGAGATGCACAAGCCATAGACGCGGCGAAGCTGTATTACGCGTCCGGACTTGGGCAAGCAGAGGTGGCACAGCGTTTGGGTATTTCGCGCCCTACGGTTTCTAAGCTGCTTAGCTATGCGCGGGAAAAGGGCTTTGTCACCATTACGCTCAATGATCCACGTGAGCAGGGCGATGAGATTGCACAACGTCTCAAAGAGCGCTTTTTGCTTGACGACGTCCGCGTGGTGCGCCCTGTCAGCCCCGACAAGGAAGAGCTGTTGCGTGAGTTGGGCAACGCGGGTGCCTCTTTATTGGAGGACTTGGTATGTGATGGGATGTCGGTAGGCATCTCTTGGGGGAACACCCTTAACAATGTGTCGGAGCATTTGCGTTCGCTTCCCCGTCACGATGTGAGTGTGGTGCAGCTCAAGGGAGGGCACTCGTTGAGTGAACGCAGCACGAATGACCTGAGCACATTAACGCGTTTCGCACGTGCTTTTAACGCAGAGATGAAGCTCCTTCCTTTGCCGGTGATTCTGGATAGTCGTGAAGCTAAAGACTTGGTTGTACGTGATCGCCACATTTCCTGCATGCTCAGCGCTGGTGCGCATGCCGACGTCGTGGTGTTCACTGTGGGGTCTGTCCAGCGGGAAAGCCTGCTGCTCAACCTGGGGTACCTCTCAGAAGAAGAGATTGATCGGCTGCTTACGCATGCAGTCGGAGATATTTGTTCGCGGTTCTACACTGCTACGGGTGAGATCGCTGATCCTGCGATTGATGCACGTACCGTGGGTATTTCCATTGAAGACTTAAGCTCGCGACCAACGCGTGTGCTTATCGCTGGTGGGGTGGATAAAGCAAAGGCGATTCGCGTTGCTCTTGAGATGGGGACCACCACGCATCTGGTGACGGATTTTGGCGCCGCCCAGGCTGTGCTGGGAGAGTAGCTCAGCGAATAACTATTACCGAGGGATACTGGACCCTCGGTTTTTTGGTTTTTCCAGGTGAGGAGAGGGGGCGGGAGGAATGGGGAGACCCCAGAAAGGTGGAACGAAAGTAAAATGAGGTATTGACATATGTTCCGTCGCGGACTTACCCTGTGGTTGTAGCACACCACGTGCTGTGCACCGATGCCTCGGAGCATGAGTAGGGGCACGGTCTCTTAACGCTTCTATCGTGAGGAGTAACTGAAATGGCTGAAAAGTCCACGCCCCATATCAATCCACGCGGTGTTGATATCGCAGATACGGTTCTGCTTCCTGGTGATCCACGCCGCGCGAAATTCATTGCAGAGACGTACCTCGATGACGTTGTTCAATTCAACGAGGTACGCAACATGCTTGGATACACCGGAACGTATAAAGGCACCCCGGTGTCTGTGATGGGCTCGGGAATGGGAATGCCCTCCATTGGCATCTACTCGTGGGAGCTCATCAACATCTTTGGTGCGCGCAACGTTATCCGAGTGGGGTCGATTGGCTCTTTGCAGGAAGACATCAACCTTTATGACATCATCGTGGCGTCGTCAGCCTCCACGGATTCCAACTTCCTAGAGCAATACAACTTGCCCGGAACATATGCGCCTACTGCATCCTGGAAACTGCTGAAAGCTGTGGTAGACGAGGCAGACAAGGCTGGTCAGAAGGTACACGTGGGCAATATCTTGTCTTCAGACATCTTCTACAACGCCGATGAGACCGCAAATGCTCGCTGGGCACGCATGGGCGTTATGGGTGTGGAGATGGAGTCCGCAGCATTGTATTCCATTGCCGCGTACGCCGGTGCTCATGCGCTCGGTTTGTTCACTGTGTCGGACAATATCCCTAAGGGAGAAAGCACCACGTCTGAGGAACGCGAAAAAGCGTTTACCTCGATGATGGAAATCGCCCTTCCGCTCGCGGGAATCTAGTAAAGGGTTGCCATGTCTCATACAAACGTCGATGCACGTAACGGCACAAACCACGCGAGCATAGTTAATCCTAAAGCTGCAGTGCCTGTACTCTTGTTTTCCTTTGTCTTTTGCTTAATTGTGGACAATGGATTTAAAACAATGACTGGCCCGATGGCCGCAGGTTTGGGTATTGACCCCAACACCGCGAGCCTTCAGGCTTCTCTGGCCGGTGTGATTATCGGTATCGGTGCTGTGGTGTATGCAGCGCTTGCCGATACGATCTCTATCCGCAAATTGATGCTCGTAGGCATTGGGTTGATTGCGGTTGGCTCGATCATGGGCTTTGTGTTTTCCGGTTCATGGCCGATGGTTCTGTTTGGTCGTATTGTCCAAACAGCTGGTCTTGCTGCTGCGGAAACGCTGTACGTGATCTATGTGACCAAGCACCTTTCTGAAGATGACCAGAAAACTTACCTAGGCTTTTCCACTGCCGCTTTCCAAGGTGGACTGCTGATCGGAGCCTTGACCTCAGGTTTCATCTCCACATATGTTTCATGGACCGCTATGTTCCTGGTCCCGCTGATCTTGATTCTTGTGGCTCCTTTCATCCAGAAGATGGTCCCGGAGTACGAGGCTGTTGAGGGAACATTTGATGCTCTAGGACTCTTCCTGGTGTCTGTGTTTGCAGCATCTTTGACCATGTACATGCAAAAGTTCAATCCGTTGTGGCTGATTCCTACGGTGCTCGGAATTGTCGGTTTTGTGGTTCATGTAAAGAAGAACAAGAAAGCACTTGTATCGCCGGAGTTCTTTACTAATGGTCGGTATGTGTGGGCGATTGTCTTGGTATTCGTGATTTATTCCACGCAGCTAGGGTTTATCTTCTTACTTCCATTCGCCGCGTCTGACGTTCACGGGCTTTCGCAGGATAAAGCTGCATTACTCATGGTCCCGGGTTATATCTGCGCGATTTTAGTGGGCGTCTTCTCCGGCGCGATCGGTAAGGTTTTGAGCTCTCGGCAGACTATTTACGCAGCTCTCACTATGATCTTCCTGTCATTGGTCATCGCGGCGCTTGGTTTGAACCTCCATATCGCAGTACTGATATGTGCAATTATCCTTTTTGCCTCTGGTTTTGCCCTTATGTACGCACCATTGGTGAATACCGCACTGATAAATATCACCGCTGCAAAGTCGGGCATCGCTATCGGTTTTTATAACCTGACCATCAACATCACAATTCCGCTTGGTATTGCCTATACCGCAAAGCTCATGGACCTGAGCTTTGGCTACTCGACGATCCTCTGGGTGCTGGCCGGGATTGCTTTGGTTGGTGCAGTTATCTACGTCATCGCAGACCGACGCATGTCTAGCACTGAGCGCGCACGTGGTGTGTACGTGGCATAGCAGCTAACCAGCCTTCAGCATTATTTTTACTTTTCTTCAAATACTAAGGAGATTTTCCATGTCGTCTCAACTCACCCGTTCTCAGGTCGCCGCAATGATCGACCACACTCTGCTCAAGCCGGAGGCTACTGAAGCGGACGTGAAGGAATTGGTCAAAGAGGCTGCACAACTCGGCACGTATTCTATTTGCATCTCACCTTCGTTGCTGCCAGTAGAGGTTCCAGAAGGCGTACACATTGCTACCGTGGTGGGGTTCCCCTCGGGTGCAGTTAAGCCCGAAATTAAAGCCAATGAGGCATCTCGTGCAGTTCACGATGGCGCTGAAGAAGTAGATATGGTGATTAATCTGGCTTTGGTCAAAGAGGGACGCTTTGAGGATCTTCAAGCGGAAATCGCCGCAGTGCGCGCAGCAGTGCCAGCTCCAAACGTGCTCAAAGTGATCCTTGAGACCGCAGCGCTTGACGACGAGCAGATCGCTCGTGCCTGCGAAGTTTCAGAGAAAGCTGGCGCAGACTTTGTTAAGACTTCCACCGGATTCCATCCAGCAGGTGGTGCCAGCGTGCATGCTGTGGAGATCATGAACCGCACCGTTGGCGGTCGCCTCGGCATCAAAGCATCAGGTGGCATCCGTGATGCAGAGACCGCAAAGGCCATGATTGCTGCAGGGGCAACCCGGTTGGGGTTGTCCGCTTCTGCAGCTGTTCTGGACGGTTTCGAAGAGTAGCGGAAGGTTGGTGCAGTGAAAATGACAAACGCATTGATCGAACGTGCGCGCGTTTGGGCTGAACACGATCCTAATCAAGAAAGCCGTGAGCAGATTGAGGCATGGATTGATGCGCATGATGAGCTTTCACTCGCGCGTGCTTTCGCTGGTCCTCTTCACTTTGGGACCGCAGGTTTGCGTGCACAAGTGGGGCCGGGTGAGTCGCAACTCAATGAAGCAACGATTCTACGCACCACGGCTGGCCTCATGGCGTGGCTGCTGGAGAACCTGGGCCAGGACTCAGTACCCCGCGTGGTGATTGGCTGTGATGCTCGGCATGGGTCGTCAGAATTTTATGATGCTGCAGCAGAGGTTGTTTCCGCAGCCGGCGGCGAAGCGTTAGTTCTGCCTAAACAAAACCCGACTCCTCTCACCGCGTACACGGTGAAAAAGCTGGGGGCGGATGCAGGAATTATGGTTACAGCATCCCATAACCCGCCGGCTGATAATGGGTACAAAGTGTATCTGGGTGGCAGAATAGCCACTGGCGACGCTGAAGGCGTGCAGCTGATCGCACCCGCCGATGCAGAAATTGCTGAAGCTATCGCAGCGGCTCCGTTCGCAGATCAAATTGCGCGCAATCGTGACAATATTCTTGAGGTTGATACTCGCGAGCACTATATCGAGCGGACTGCAGGGCTTGTTGGTGCAGACGTTAGTAAGGAATCACGCGCTAATGTGCGTATCGCGTTGACAGCTATGCATGGCGTAGGCGCTGCGCTGGGTAAAGAGATTTTGGAAAAAGCGGGATTTGAGGTTTCCCTTGTTCCGGAACAAGCAGAACCTGATGCGGATTTTCCCACTGTATCTTTCCCCAACCCTGAAGAAAAAGGGGCGCTGGATCTGGCAAAAGCCCATGCACATGCCATTGACGCCGACGTCATTATTGCCTATGACCCCGATGCTGATCGATGTGCTGTAGCTACTAAAGACGCTGACGCTGAGGGCGGATGGCGTCAACTGACTGGCGATGAAACAGGTGCGCTTTTGGGTGAATACCTCGGAGCTACGGCTAAGGGATCCTATGCTAACTCGGTAGTCTCTGGTCGACTCCTGTCGCAGGTGGCTAAAGCACATGGGTTGGACCATGCGCAGACGCTTACCGGGTTTAAGTGGATTGCCCGTACTCCCAACCTTGCTTTTGGTTATGAGGAAGCCATTGGATATTGCTGCGATCCGGAGGCGGTAGCAGACAAAGATGGAATTTCTGCGTCGGTGGTTGTGGCAAGTCTCGTCGCAAAGCTTAAAGCAGCTGGACGGACGCTTGATTGCGCTCTCGACGACCTCGCCAAAGCGCACGGTCTCTATATGACAGCACCGTTGACATTCCGCGTGGAGGATCTGTCCATCATTGCTGAGGGAATGAAGACTTTGCGTACGACGCCGCCGACGGAGCTTGCCGGTTCGAAGATTACTGAAGTGATTGACCTGGCGGAGGGAACACTAGGTTTTGGTGCCACGGACGGAATGATGTTCCTGACGGAAGATAATGATCGGGTGATCTGCCGTCCTTCTGGAACTGAACCGAAGCTTAAATGCTATTTAGAGGTGGTTCGGCCGGTGGGGGAGGGCGGTGTGGACCGCCAAGGGGCACAAGATCGACTCGCAGCGATCGCCGAAGACTTGCACAGGGTTTTAGGTATGTAACTGTGAATATTAGCTAGTCCTCGCTATTTTTAGCGGGGATTTAGCTATGTTCGGGGGTGCAAAAAGAAATATTGCTTTGCGGTAACAAAGTAGCTACTTGCAGGTCTTATTGAATAGTAGATTTGATATGCATACGTATGCGTAGAGCGCGTCGGGGGTGGTTTGGTGGGAGGCTTGGTGCAATCTTTGCACAGTCTTGGATAAGTGGTCATTTTTCGGACGGGGGTTAAATCGGTGTTTGTTTTGTCTTTCTAATGTGTGGAGTCGGGGGGTGAGGTTGGGGGAGGATAGCAGGTCGAACAGCGGCTTTTGTGTGGGAAATTAGGGGACGTGTACGCAATCCCGGAGAGTGGGATTTGGGAAACCTGAGAGAAATATCATTATAGATGTTATAGGTATTTTTCTATTTTAGATATCTTTCATACAAGGCTTACGCTGCTGTTCATTAAAAAGCTGGCAACACGAGGTTATGAGAAATCCACGAACAGGGCTTTTTGATTTTCCCTCCCCATAAACTTTGAGGTCCTCTAGTGGTGAACGCAGCGTTTGCCGCTATAGGGGCCTGGTACTAGGAAAAAATGAGAAGTAAGCCCTTTAAAAAAGTAGTTGCTTTGATTACTGGTATTGCTGTTGCATTCAGTGTTAACACCAGTGTTCAAGCTCAGGAAGCTGGCCCAGCTTACCTCGGTTATCTTGATGAGACCGCGGCCGTACAAGAGCCCTTTGGTAATAACGGTTACCAAAATTATTCTTCCGTTCCACCGCTGGTAGTCAAGGCGGAAGGTAGTGAAACTGAAGAGCTGGCTTATTGCTTCAACATAACAAAGCCATATCCTGTTCTTAAGGATTCTTTGACGTCCAATACGAGTGACGTATTCAATAAGGGAATTAGCCTTCGTTACAAGAGTAACTACGGCGTTTCTCTTCAAAACTTTGCCACCAGGTGGCGTGGATCAGAAGCTGATGCTGGCGTACTTCGGGCTATTTATAATGGCCATAGCCATAATGCAGCAGGTCTGAAAGAATCACTTGGACTTACGGATGCAGAATTCCGATACGCTACTCAGCTTGCCGTGTGGTACTGGACGGATAGTGATCCTGGCAGCAAATACCTCACAGGTGCTGGTACGAGCGCGAACAAGATCGAACAAGCTGCAAGGATCCTTTCTGGACTGGAGGTAGCGTCTGTTGACCTTAAAGAGGTCGATCCAAAGCTGGTAACGCTGAAGATTTACAGCCCTTACAGCCTGGAAGGTCAGTCTGCTAATTACCAGAATCTTTTGAGCATTAAGTTCGTAAGTCCGGAGACTGGCGATTCTGTCGATCCTGAAGAGCCAACCAAGACCACGCCTAAAGAGCCTGAGGCTCCGAAGACTGAGTCCGAGAAGCCTAAGGAACCTGAAGCGCCCAAGACTGAAACTGAACAGCCAAGTGAGCCCGTAGTTCCAAAGCCTGAACCTCAAACGCCGCAAGAGCCACAAGAGCCGAAGCCGGAAGAGGTTAAGCCAACGCTGAAGACATCTGCAACCGATCAGTCTGATGATGACAAGCTGATTTCTGCAACTGGTGGAAAAGTTGTGGACAAGGTTACCTACACTGGCCTTACGGAGGGCGAGAAGTACCTTGTTGAAGGCGAACTTATGGACAAAGAGACCGGTAAATCTACCGGAATTAAAGCAGAAACTGAGTTCACCGCTTCAGGTGCTAACGGTACGGTGGATGTAACTTTCGATGTCGATGCTAATCAGGCTGGCAAGACTCTTGTGGCATTTGAGAAGCTTTATAAGGCAGATGACAAGACCACTGTTGTTGCTAGCCATGAAGATATCGACGATGCTGCGCAGACGGTCTCTGTTGAAGAAGATGTTGTTCCTGGCGACGGCGATGATGAGCTTGTTCCAGCAAATCCGGATGATTCGTCTTTCAACTGGAAGTATCTGATTCCGCTTGCTTTGATTCCTGTGGTTGGTGCTTTGGTATGGGGATCCTCGCAGGGAAGTAGCTCTGCTGCGGCTCCGACGAATCCGGCATACGCTGCTCCAGGTGCTCCGGCACCAGCTGCTGCTACCACTACGGCGGCGCCGGCTCCTGTGGCTACGTCTGCAGCGCCCGCGAAGAAGCAACTAGCGGCTACTGGTGCGAGCGTTCTCTACACCCTACTAGCAGCGCTGCTGTTGGTTGTTGCTGGTGTGTTCCTCGTGCGGGTACGTCGTAACGATTAATCCCGACTGCTGGGAAGCTAGTTTTTAATAAAGGCACCACTCCTGATGTTAAGGAGTGGTGCCTTTTGCTTGCTATGAATCACTAGAGGCGTTCTAGGAAGTGAAATGCTGGTTTGATGATGGGTGAGTGGTGATTCTGTCGCACTTTATGTAATAAGGCGCCACTGCAAAAATGGGGTTATACAGGGTTAGCCGAATGCAATTTTTGCACATAAATACATAAGCTAATAATTTACTGACATTTGTGAGAATTAATATTTCCACTGGTTATGTTTATTTTTTCGATCTTAAATGCAGGGAAAATTAAAGGCCTTTTGAGATTATTGGACTTTGTTCTTTTCTATATGAGAAAATATCTTCCCCTCTTAGGTAAAGAGCATTTTATTTTTTTATATTTTTCGAGGTAGATAGGCTGAGTTAATCAAAGAGGACAGGCCCTCACAGTGAGCAAGAATATCTGCGAGCTGGACTCTTTTGACTAGTGAAAAATACTAAGCTCGCCCCACCCCTCACTTATGTCTTGAGCTTGATGGACTTAAAGCCATTTAGGTGAAGAGTCGAAGATTCCCTGCTAAGCGTCAGTTGCGGGTGCAGCTTAGTCCAGTTAAGCGAGGATGGACTCTTACTTGAATGAAGTAAGCCCTTTTAACCAGCCTGCCACTAAACGTTTTGGACGCACTGTTGCTGCAGTTGTTACAGCAACAAGCGTGAGCTTTAGTGGTTTTCTTGTGCCTACCGCTTCTGCCGAAGCTGCTAGTGCGTATTCCGATAAGATTGGCCGTAACGAGATTGGGACAGAGACTTTAGAGAAACTAAATCCTGAAATCGTCGGTGGTAGCCAATCTGTATCTGTAGGAGATTCAGTTACCTACAAATACACTGTAAAGACCGGTTTCCCGCAGGATCCAAACAATGTGACTGCCCAGCGGTGGGTTCGCATGGTGATCACGCAGGACCCGAAGGTGCCTTTCACTGAGGACCCAGCTGCTGGAAAGTTCGGTATTCCATCTGGCGCCGTGGTTACCAAAACAAGTGACAATGAGTGGACCGTTGTGTTGGGTGCGGAATATGAAGCTTGGCAGTGGGAAAACACCCAAGCGGCAGAAGATCATAACAACGGCCTTTTTAAGGTAAATAACGCTGCGCATTCACTGTGGGCTACCTCGGATTCTAAAGCTCCAGCTTGGACACCACCTGCTGAGCTTACAATTGCGATCCCTGCAAAAGTGAACAGTACAGACGGCGCGCCCTTTGCTGGTTCTCTCACCGTAACATCTGGCAGGCTTGCTGATGTTGCGTTAAAGGATGAACTGTCTAAAGCCACTTTTGTTTCTAACGATGGCAGAGGGACATGTACTTGGGATGCTAAGTATGAAACCAAACTCTTAAAAGAAGATATTGGTTATTGGGTTGAGAATGTCTTAATCTCTTCAGATCCTGAATCTGTCAAAGATTATGCTTCGCTCCCGAGCATGTACCAAAATATGAGACTTTATCGTCCATCACTCACTTCTGGCGAAGTTTTCGTTGGTAATAGATCAATCGGAAAAGTTAACCCGGTGAATATCGGCGAGCGTGAATCAATGGGCTACCCCATCGGCGAGTTGTATATCACGAAAAATGTTCCGCCTTTTACCTCGACGGAATGGCTAGACCCTAAGGTTTCAGTTCGTGTGGACTATCGCTACACGAATCCCTGCGGCTCTAAAGTCACAGCTGAGAGCGTGAAGAACCCATCAGGAATTGTTCCTGCAACCGATCCATCTGTCACGGGACCAGGGCTCCATCTTGAACCCGATTACACCTACGTCGAAGCTTCCGGCGTCTACGTTGGACTCGTTCGCCCTCCAGAGGATGCTTCTGCGACTGCACAGTTTGTGTTCAACCAAGAAGACCTAGTCTCTCTCGGAGATTACGTATGGTTCGACCGCGATGCTGATGGCAAGCAAGGAGACGCAGCAACTGAGCCTGGTGTCAGCGGTGTGCAGGTTTCTTTGCTCGATGAGAATGGTCAACCCGTGAACAAGCCAGGCACGAGCGAGCCTTATGTGCTCACCACGGATGCTTCTGGCAAATACCTCTTTGAAAAGCTGCCTAAGGGCAAGTACAAGGTGCAGTTCGATGCCTCGAAGGTGCCAGCAGATAAGCTTCCGGAAGGAATCTCAAGCTTCTCTGATTTCACCTCAAAGGGTGCAGCTCCTGATCAAAACGATGGCACCGATTCCGACGTCACTCCTGGAGGTTTAACGTCTACGACGGACGTTGTGGATCTGCAGCAGGATCGCACGGATATTGACGCTGGTTTGATCGCAAAGGCTCGTTTCTCTGTATCCAAGGTTCTCGACGGCACCGATGCTGGCAAACAGGTCGGCACAACAGCACGTGAACTTGCGGACGGAAAGCTCGTTGTTGAGCACAAGATCACGGTCAAGAATGAGACTCCTGGTATTCCAGGAAAAGCTCCTCAGGTGCTTGACGAGCCTCTGAGCGTTCCCGGTTTTGAAATCGAATCTCTTACTGTCAACGAAACTCCAGTTCAGAAAGATGGCAAGGATTATCTGATCTCTGCAGAAAAAGATGTCAAAGCAGGTGACGGAAGCCAAGAGTACCTGGTAAAGGTCACCTACAAGCGTGCTGCCGATAATAAGGCCACCGGCGCACTAACCAAGACCGAGGCAGATGCTATTGGTGAGTGCTCGGATCAAAGCGGCACAGGTACAACCAAGGGAATCGTTAACAAGGTCTACCTTGGAGATGAAACCAATGAGGCTGACACAGACGCAGAAAAAGAGAAGAACAACTGGGATTGTGTCCCGGTCAAGGGCGTTGATGAGCCCGTAGGTTCTGTCTCTGTCGGTGACTTCGTGTGGATTGATTCCAACCGCGACGGTATTCAGGATGCTGATGAAAAAGGCCTGGCCGGTGTAGAGCTTCAGATCGTTGATTCTGAGGGGAACCCAGTCAAGGACATCAACGGTGAAGAAGTAAAGAACGTGACCACCGGTGCCGATGGCAAGTATTCCTTTGACAACCTCCCAACGCTGGAGGATGGCAAGCACTACACAGTGAAGGTAGTTAAAGTTCCCGCTGGTTACGAGCCGACTAAGATCGGCCAAGGCACGCAGGATAATGACTCCTCTAAGGATTCGGCCAAGACGTACAAGGATCTGTCTCAAGACGGCGCCAAGGACGACTCTCTTGACTTTGGTTTTGTTGAGCCTGAGCCTGACGTTCCGGGTTCTGTCTCCGTCGGTGATTTTGTCTGGGTTGATGCTAACGGTAACGGTATCCAGGATGAGGGTGAAGAGGGACTCTCAGATGTAGTTTTGGAGCTCGTTGGCCCAGACGGCAAGCCAGTGACAGACGTCAACGGCAAGCTAGTCGAGAAGGTCACCACGCGTGCAGACGGCAAGTACACCTTCAGCGATCTTCCAGTATTGGAAGAAGGCCAGAAGTACACGGTGAAGGTTGTAGAGGTTCCTGAAGGCTATGAGCCAACCAAAACGGGTGAGGGAACAACAGATACAGATTCCTCCACGGATCAAGCCGAGACTACCGCGGACCTGACCAAGCCGGATGCAGAAGATAACTCCCTCGACTTTGGCTTTATTAAAGTCGAAGATCCAGAGAACCCTGATTTCCCGGATGATGAAGATCCAGAAGGACCATCCTTTAACTGGAAGTATCTGATTCCTTTCGCTCTGATTCCTGTTATTGGCGCTTTGGTATGGGGTTCTTCGCAGGGAAGTAGCTCCCCTGGAACTCCTGCTCCCACTGCCCCTAAGACGCCAGGGTCCACCACGACCCCAGCTACAGCTGCACCTCAGGCTCCGGAATCTGCTGCACCAAAGGCTCCTATGAAGCGGCAGTTGGCTGCTACTGGTGCGAGCGTTCTGTACACGCTATTGGCGGCATTGCTGCTGGTTATTGCTGGTGTATTCCTTGTGAGGTTGCGTCGTCAAGACTAGTTCTTGGCTACTAGATAACCAGCATTAAATAAGGCGCTATCCACGTTGTTGGGTAGCGCCTTGTTTGTGGTGTCGTCGAGAAGCAAATGCAGATACAATGCGGTGTGCATCCGCCATAAGTAGGCATACGAGACGAAAGACGGACATTTATGCGCAGGGACACAGTCCGCACAACCTCGGGAGATGGGGTGCTGAGGCAGCGATATCGGTCTTTTGTCACGTGGTTGGATTTTCCTAGTGTCAGGCCGCGCCGCATGGTGGTTTGGCAGGATTGGCTGGCTGCCGCGATTCTCTTCGTGGCAACGGCTTTGGTGCGGCTCGCCTTTTTGCTGTGGATGCGTGGCGACGCCAGCCTTGAGGCTTTGCCGTCCAAGTGGGACGGCCGGATTTATTTAGCCATTGCTCAATACGGGTATTTTAGTGAGGCCGGGGGTGCACCAGATCCCGAGATATATCAGACGCGGCTCGCATTTTTCCCGGGATATCCAGGACTGATAGCCGCTGTGCACACAGTGACCCGGCTGAATTATCTCACCAGTGCACTTTTGATCTCGTATGTCGCAGGGGTCGCGATGACCGCCGGCGTGATGGCGATGGCCGCACGGATGGGGGCCGACAAACGGTTGCGATTGGCTGCCGCGATGCTGGTGCTAGGTGCACCTATGAGCACCACATTCACAATGGTCTATACCGAGGCAATCTTTTTGGCCTGTGCCGTGTGGGCTTTGGTCGCCATGGTGGATAGGCGCTGGTTACTGGCGGGAATATGTACTTTTTGTGCGGGCTTTTTCCGGTTAACCGCAATTGATCTTGTGGCGACTTTTGCCGTGGTAGTTGCAATCTATGCTGCCCGCAATTGGCGAGCGTGGGTTGCCGTCGCGGTATCTACTGTCCCGTTGGTGAGCTACCTGATGTACGCATCGCATTACACGCGTGACATTGGCGGTTACTTTGGGATGCAGACCAAAGGCTGGCACTCTACCTTTGACTTTGGTCGCGCTACTGCGATCTGGGTGAGCACTCAGCTGCGCGAAGGCAACAACGTGGGCTATCTGCTGTCCATCGTGTCCATTGTGGGAGCACTAGGCGCGGTCATCGTATCTTTTCGACGGCTTCCGCTGGCGTATTGGCTGTTTGGCGCAGCGATTACGGCTAACGTTGTGCTTTCCGACGGCATCATGCACTCACGTCCCCGACTTCTACTCCCGGCAGTGGTGCTTTTACTTCCCGTTATTTTCCAGCTCCCCAGGGGGCGTTACGCGTTACCCGCAGCCGCGATGTGCTGGTTGCTCGTGGGCGCATGGTTTTCCGCATATATGATCGCGGTGTTCCAGTGGGCGATCTAGCAGGTATTTTCTTCTGCTAGCTATGAACTGCCCACGCCACGTCGTGATAGCGCAAAAGTGGACACAATCATGGCGATCAAAGCCAGAGCCATCCACAACCAGTTAGCTCCCGATACTTGGAACTGCTCGCCCAGGACGGCATATCCCAAAGCAAAAGCAACGATGGGTTCTGTAACCGTCATGGCTGGTAGCGAGTTTTTTAAAGCTCCGGCGTTAAAAGCATATTGCTGTACGACCGTACCTAGAATTGCCCCGGCCGCAAGGGAATAGCCCTGCCATGTGGTGGCAAGAGCAAAGAAGCCTCCGTGGGTGAGCACATCTACGGTGGCCTTAGAAAGAACGGCTACGTAGCCATAAATTCCGCCGGTCACTATGCCTAAGAGCAGGGCTTTTTCGTTCCTGATCTGTTTTTGAGCGAATCGTTCTAAGACAAAGAGGACGAGAAAACCTATGGCCAGTGCGGGAAGCCAGCGTCCCAGCGGGGGCTGCGGGTCGCCTGCGGAAGGATTTCCCAAAAGCACGAGCACAGCGACGGCCACCGTGAGCAGCCCCGCCCACGTTATTTCGTCGATTGCCATGCGGCGGCCGTCGTAACGCGCGGAAAGCGGAAGCGTAAACATCAGGGATAATACGAGGATTGGTTGCACCACTAATAACGTGCCAAAACCCAGGGCGATAATTTGCAGGCCATAGCCCGACAATGCGGTGAAGCTACCTAACCACCAGGCGGGGCGTCGAATAGCTTGCAAGAATGGGGAGCCCTCGGCGGGTGCTTCTTCTGCAATACGATGGCGCACCACTGTGCCCCAGGCGATAGTGAGCGCCGAGGCCAGGGCGAACCCCATAGCAAGAAGAGTGCTGTACATCGACTTCTAGCCTATACGGGTTGTTGCTAGACGACGTAGCACTCGCGGAAGATAGTGCCCCCACTGCGCATGTGCTGCGAGCAGGGGTAGCGGAAGATGAATTAAAGCCCCCAGTGTTGAATCGCGGTGCTACCGTAAAAATATCCAAGGTCAGCTCCACAGTAGGGGAGAAGAAAATGGCAGCGCACAAGGGTATTTCTGTACAGAAAACCAGCGAAGATGTTATCCGTGTCCGGAATCTAGACAAGAGCTTCGGATCTTTTAAAGCACTCGATCAACTAGACCTGAGCGTTGCCCGTGGGGAAGTGCACGGCTTTTTGGGTCCTAACGGGGCAGGAAAATCTACAGCCATTCGCGTGCTGTTGGGGCTGCTCAAGGCCGATGCAGGCGAGGTAGAACTGCTGGGTGGTGATCCGTGGAAAGATGTTGTTGCACTACACCGCAGGCTCGCATATGTGCCAGGCGACGTTTCCCTATTGCCTGGAATGAGTGGTGGGGAGGCTATTGACCTTTTAGGTTCTCTCCGGGGCGGACTGAACACGCAGCGCAGGGCGGAGCTCATAGAGTGCTTTGAGCTCGACCCGACGAAGAAGGGAAGACAATACTCCAAAGGTAACCGCCAAAAGGTGGCGCTTGTTGCTGCCTTAGCTTCTGACGCGGAACTGTTGATCTTAGACGAGCCCACCAGCGGTCTTGACCCTCTTATGGAAAGCGTATTTCAGGACGTTGTACGTGAAGCTAAAGAGCGAGGAGCGACGGTGTTTCTCAGCAGCCACATCCTCGCGGAAGTAGAGGCACTAGCGGACAGAATGAGCATTATTAAAGCAGGTCGCATCGTTCGAACCGCCACGCTAGAAGAGCTACAACAAACTGCGGCAACCACTATTACTGCGGTGTTGCACCGTGTGCCTGATGCCAAAGACTGCCCTGAACAGGCACACGTTAACGGGAACACTCTCACTGTTAGCGTCCCACAAAAGCAGGTCGGAACGATACTGGAACGCATACTTCCGCTGGGCATCGATAAGTTGACTGTGGAGCCACCGTCCCTGGAAAGCTTGTTCAAAGACCTGTACGGGGAAGAATCAGAGCCAGGTGAGGGACAATGATCGGGACAACACGCCCCCTGGTTGGCACAGGTGTGCTGCTCAAAGCCACGCTGCGCCACGAGCTGAAAAGGTTTATTCCGTGGATCGCGATAGTGACCATGTTGTCTACCTCTTCAATTCTTGCCTATGCGTGGATGTTTCCGCATCGAGAAGACCGGGCTGTATTAGATGCCACCATTGGCGGAAACCCGGCCTTAGGGCTCATCTTTGGTCCCGCGAGAAACCTCTATACCAACGAGGGGTTCAATACCTGGCGGGCTTTTGCTTTAGGCGGCTTTCTTACCGGTATTGCTGCCATCTTTGCGGTGACCAAAGCAACCAGAGGCCAAGAGGATTCTGGACAAGCAGAGTTACTTGCCTCCGGGGCTATGGGACGCGGCTCTCGATTGGCTGTGGCCGTGTTGCTGGGGATCATAGGGTCAACACTGGTCGGAGTGGTGACGGCACTATGCACACTCCTCTGCGGGGCGGAAGCAGAGGCGACGTTGCTACTGGCAGCAACGTTTACTGCTACCGGGTGGATGATGAGCGCTGTAGCCGCAGTCGCCGCACAACTTGGCTCTACCGCCCGAGCCGCTAACACCCTAGCAGTGAGCACATTATCCGTGCTTTTTATCCTTCGAGGATTCCTATTATCACTGGAAGCACCCGCGTGGACTAACTGGGTAAATCCGCTCGGTTGGTTGGATGAAACCCGCCCTGCCACGGACAACCACTGGTGGCCGCTCTTATACGCATTGGTGTTTACCCTCATCGTGACGGCTGTGGCCTTTGGCTTGTCATCTGGCCGCGACTTTGGGCAGGGCATCATCCCGTCGCAACCTGGCCCCGCGCATGGTTCGCTGAGAGGAGTAGAAGGCCTCATCTGGCGACTCAATAAAGCACCCGCGTTTACCTGGGTCATCGCCTTTGTGGCTTTAGGCGTGATCTTTGGATACTTCATCGGGTCTGTCAAAGACCTACTGGCTTCAAGTCCCGCGATGGCAGCCATGATGGCGGGCGGCGCTGTGGATCCAGCGCAATTGGTCAATAACTTTGCGGTGACCATGCTCAGCATGTTGGGGATCATTGCGGCTATACCAGGAGTTCAAGTGGTGCTGCGAATAGTCTCGGAAGAGAATAGTCAAAGGATTGAGCCGATTCTCACTGGTGGAATTAGCCGACTCCGGTATTGTGCGGTAACACTGGCCGCTGCAGCTGCAACAAGCACCATGTGTCTTCTCACCGCTGGTGTCCTGGTGGCGTGGCTGAGCAGCCGTGCTGATATTGGGCTTAGTTTCTTGGATGTGTTTATCCAGGCTGCAGTGACCTCGGTAGCAACATGGCCGATCATAGGAATAGCTGCAGTGGTGGTGGGCGCGCGCCCGAGGTTTGCGATTGCCGCATGGGTTGGAGTGCTTGAGTCATTCTCCATCACCATCTTTGGTCCCACATTTAAAGCCCCCGACTGGACAATGGCTTTTAGCCCCTTCCATCACATACCGCATGTGATGGAATCCGATGCTCACGGGTGGGGAGTGCTAGGGCTTCTGGTTGTATCTGCTCTTCTCTGTGTTATCGGGTGTAGTGCCTTTAACCGCAGGGACATTGGAGTGGGATAAAAGTGGAGCATGAGAAGAACAGCATGCTGAAAGTAATGCGGACGACAGTAATTTTCTCTTTATGTCGCGCCGGGAGGGTGTAAAAATATAGGTGGTTTTTAAAAAACTTTGTTTTGACCACTTACATGAGCCGCCTCTTTACTGCGGCGTGAAAAATAGACTGTATGATAGTTATTCGCAATCGTATGGTCTTGATCTAGGGGCACATCCAGTACAGATGGCTCCGGGAAGGGCGTTGCCCGTGGCACTTGTCGTCCAGAAATATGGCGGTTCTTCGCTGGAAAGCGCGGAAAGAATTCGTCGCGTTGCCGAGCGAATCGTGGCCACTAAAAAACAAGGCAACGATGTTGTTGTGGTGTGCTCCGCAATGGGAGACACCACTGATGAGCTTCTCGACCTCGCCTCCCAGGTTAATCCGGTACCACCTGCGCGTGAGATGGACATGCTGCTTACAGCAGGAGAGCGCATTTCCAACGCACTTGTGGCCATGGCGATCGAATCATTTGGTGCGAAAGCCCAATCTTTCACCGGTTCGCAAGCAGGCGTGATTACTACTGAGCGCCATGGCAACGCCCGCATTGTGGACGTTACTCCAGGGCGTGTGCGCGAAGCGCTGGATGGCGGAAAGATCTGTCTTGTTGCTGGATTCCAGGGAGTTAACCGTGAGTCTAAAGATGTGACCACGCTGGGACGTGGCGGCTCGGACACCACGGCAGTTGCCCTTGCCGCGGCGCTCAATGCTGACGTATGTGAGATCTATTCAGACGTAGACGGCGTGTACACGGCCGACCCTCGCATCGTGAGCAACGCGCGCAAGCTAGATCAACTCTGCTTTGAAGAGATGCTGGAACTTGCAGCGAGTGGCTCAAAAATTCTTGTTCTGCGCAGCGTCGAATATGCTCGTGCATTCGGCGTTCCCCTGCGCGTTCGTTCGTCGTATAGCAATGACCCCGGAACCCTAGTTGCCGGATCAATGGAGGATATTCCTGTGGAAGAAGCAGTACTTTCTGGCGTAGCAACTGATAACTCCGAGGCCAAGATCACGGTCCTGGGCATCCCCGATTCACCCGGTGCTGCTTCTGTGGTCTTCCGTGCGCTTGCCGACGCCGAAATCAACATCGACACAGTCCTGCAAAACATCTCCTCCCTGGAAGACAACCGCACGGACATCACATTCACCTGCCCGCGTGCCGACGGCCCCCACGCCATGGAGCTCCTACACAACCTGCAGCCGCAGAACGACTGGCAGAACGTGCTTTACGACGATCAGATCGGCAAGGTTTCCCTTGTCGGAGCCGGTATGAAATCGCACCCAGGCGTTACCGCAGAATTCTGCGAAGCACTCCGCGACCAGGGGATTAACATTGAATTGATCACCACTTCCGAGATCCGCATCTCCGTGCTGATCCGTGAAACCGACTTGCCTGCAGCAGCGCGGGCTCTCCACGAAAAGTTCGAGCTTGGTGGGGATGAAGAAGCTAAGGTTTACGCTGGGACGGGGCGGTAAGCCGGGAGTGGCTTAAGAAAACCGTGTTATAAAAGACCTCTTGTACATAGTATGCAAGAGGTCTTTTTGGTGTGATTGTTTAATTTTGCATGGGGCTCACCCTAAAGGGGGGAGTAAAGATAAGTGTAAGAAAAATCTATGCAAAAGTCTCTAAAACGTTAATAAACCTTATTATTATTTCTGCTATTCTTACTCTTTGGTGACCGTGAGGATATAGTGTCCGATCGGTCAATCTGGTGTTGCATATCGAGACGATGATGCGATATGAACCTTGAGACTTGGCCTAGTCATGTGACGCTCTTTTTGATTGGGAAAATCCTCAGGTGCCTTGTGAAAAATAAGATAGAGAGTAAAGATGGTCGATTCGCGTTTTTATGAACGCTCCCCAATGCGCAGGCTGATCACCCTGATGATGGTGGTCGTTGTTTGCGTAGGTCTAGTGGTTTCCCCTCGTGTTCCTTCTGCTGGTGCAGCAGAGTGTAAGGGGGAGATTAGTAATGTTCAGTGGCAAAATAATAACCATATTGAGAATGGAAAATTTGTCGGTTCGTATGGTGAGGGCGCAGACGTCCAGTTCAATTGGAAAGTCGATGCTAATGCTGACGAAGGTGCCGAATTTACCCTGAAAGTGCCGGACCAGCTTACTCGTCTAGGGCAAGGGAATTTAACGCTTAAATCCCCTAAGGGGGAGGACGTAGCAACGGGAACTTGGAATGAGTCAACTAAGACTTGGACTTTCCGATTGACAAGTTATGCAAAGACGCACGGTGATATTTCCGGTACTGCATTTTTTACTGTGCAGTGGGATAGGTCAAAGACAACGTCGAATACTGATTATTCATTACTTTTCTCAGGATGCCGTGGAGAAGGAACTCTTAGTGGAAAGACTCCAGAAGAAGGGATCGGTGGTGTTGAGCAAGCGACGGGAAAGACTGGACTCTATGACTCCAAAACTGATTCTGCGCGTTGGAACGTCTATGTAGCAACTGCAAGTTCGGATGTGTATGACCCAGTAGTTGTGAGAGACATCGGAAACTCACAGCTTCTCGTGGGGTGCTCGGATGTTACGGTATTTGACCGCACGCCTTATCCGTTCACTGCTATTAAAGATACGCCTATAGACAAGAGTAGGTGGGAGTGTTCAGAGGAAAACGGTGGAATAACTGTTCGCATGCTACCGGATGTACATGGAAGATATCTGACGGCTGGACAGTCGTTAACAATCGGTCTTGAAACTGCTATTACGGATGATGTTTCTCGGATCATTAAAAATAAAGCAACAGTTGAGAATGCGCCTGATGGTGTTAAGGAAGTAGAGTATCAGGTAGACCGAGGTGGTGCTGGTGGTATCGGAGCGGGTTTCCAGGGTAACGTCAGCATTTTGAAAGAGGTGGCGGGCGAGACAGCTCCCGAACAGAGTCAGAAATTTGATTTTGAATACAAATGCGGTGATTCTACTCAGACTGTTTCTGTGGCTGCGGGCGAGACCTCTGCGACATTAACCCAGCGTTCTTCCTCGACATGTTCTATTACGGAGAAGAACGTTGTTGAAGGAGTTACTACCACTTTTGAGGTTGAAAATACGGGAGAAGGCAAACCCGCCTATACGGTTCCGATTGAAAAGGGCGTACTAATACGCTTTGACAAGAACAGCTCCACGAACCTTAAGGTCAAGGTCACAAACACCTACCCCAATAAGCCAGAAGCTAAGAAGGGCAAGTTTGTTATCAAGAAGACTGTTAACGGCCTTGACGCTGGCCAGAAAGATAAAGTCTTCAAGTTCAATTACACCTGTAAAGCACCAGATGGTGATGCCGACACAGAGCCGCAGCTAGCAGAAGTAACTGCTAGCAAGCCCTGGCAATCGGGAGACTATCCTGAGGGAACAATCTGTGCGATAGAGGAAGACCTTGAGAGTGCAAAGGTTCCTGGTTACTCACTGACTTCTGCCCAACCTAAGGGAGATGTCACGATCAAAGCCGAAGGCACTGAAGGTTCCCCGGTAGAGTTCGCTGCAACCAACTCTTATACCAAGGATCTTGGTAGCTTCTCCGTCCAGAAGAAGATCGATGCATCAGCTGAGGCAATGCCGCTGCTCAAAGATCAAGAATTTGGCTTCAAGTACACCTGTGGCGCTGACAACGGCGAGTTTAAGCTCAAAGACGGTGAAACAAAGAAGGTTGAAGGCATTGCCGCTGGCACAAAGTGCACCGTCGAGGAGTCGGATGCCAAGGTGCCAAACGGCTTTACGTGGAGTGGAAAGATCGAAGGCCCTGAGGAAGCTACCAGCTTTGAAATCGAAAAGGATAAAACCCTAGCCTTTACTGCCACCAACACCTATAAGCAACAGCATGGTGGCTTCACACTGTCCAAGAACGTGACCGGTGATGCAATCAACCTGGAAGAATTGCAGAAGCGTTCTTACACGTTTAACTACACCTGCACCACACCAACTGGCACTGTCCTAACAGACAAGGTTGAGGTCACTGAGGGAACCCCGAAGGCAATCGACAACATTCCAGCAGCCTCTACCTGTAAGGTCACGGAAGTCGAGGCCCCTGCTAAAGACACTGACTGGACCGTTGACTTAAGCGTCAATGAAAAGTCGGTAGGCGAGACCGCGGAGTTTACGGTTCCTGCTGAAGGTGAGCCGTCGATAAGCATTCTTGCAAAGAACAACTACCGCCAGCACAAGGGAAGCTTCACGATTGAAAAGATTGTGGATGCATCGGAAGGTATCGTCACGCCGAAGGAATTTACGTTCACGTGGCAGTGCGGCGAGGCTGAAGGCGCTGAGATCGTCCGGGTTACCAACGGCAAGGGTCGTGTAGGAATTGACCGCGCATTCCCAGTGGGCACCAAGTGTTCAGTGAAAGAGCTGGAGGCCGAAGCGGAAGACGCAAGGCTCATCACAAGCTGGGAAAACCAGGAATTCACGATCGACAAAGACAAGCAAGACGTGATTGTTTCTGCGACGAATACCTACAGGTACGCAGAAAGCAAGGTCAAGATTGTGAAGAAGCTTGAAGGTCCGGCAAAGGATAAGGCAAAAGACAAGACCTTTACCTTCGATTACAGCTGCGTCCTTAATAACGAGGCTATTGAAGGTTCTGTGAATATCACTGGTGAGGGTGCAACCGAGATTCCTGAATCTTTCCCTGCAGGTACCAAGTGCACCATTACTGAGCGGGACGCAAGTATCTCTGGAACCACGTGGACACATCGGATTGCAGAGGATGGTCAGATCACCATTCAGAGTCCGGCTAAGGTGTATGAAGTCGGTGTAACCAATGCTTACTCCAAGCCTGGTTTCCCCTGGTTCATCCCGCTGATTCCGCTTGTGATCATTCCGTTGCTGCCGTTGTTCCCGCACCCGACTCCTGCACCGCAGCCAGCTCCACAGCCGGCACCGCAGAATCCGTCGGAACAGCAGCCTTCCCCCAAGACTCCTGAAAAGAAGCCGCAGAAGGAGAAGAAGGTTCTGGCACGCACTGGCGCTAACGTATGGATGTTTATTGTTATCGCTGCACTCCTTGTGCTGTTGGGAGCATTCCTCCGCAGGCGCGGTAACAACTCATAGGATTGTTTAGCTTGTAAATAAGCGGTCATCCTATTTAAAGGAGGCGAGAGGGAAACCTTTCGCCTCCTTTGGTGTTCTCTAGCATCCCTTAACCCGCCCTGGGGGAATGGCGTATGGAATGGGTCAAAACACGATGGGCGCGGTGGCGTCGCGAGGATCCGCTATCGCGTTATAAGGGGCAATCATGGGGCTATGGAGGGTTGTCTTTTATGTGTAGGCTCGGTATTTAGTGGTGGGTGTTGCACAATGACACGCAACGCCCCCGGAGCAAAAGAAAGGGAACTTTGACTATGACTACTGTCGCCGTCGTGGGTGCAACAGGCCAGGTTGGCCGAGTAATGCGTTCGATCCTCGAGGAGCGAAAGTTCCCTGCAGATAAGGTGCGTTTTTTTGCCTCTGCGCGTTCTGCTGGAACTACGTTGCAGTTCAACGGTGGAGACATTGAAGTGGAAGACCTCGCGGTTCAGACCGAGGACTCACTCAAGGACATTGATATTGCATTGTTCTCCGCTGGTGGCAGCACTTCTCGGCAGTACGCTCCCTTGTTCGCCGCTGCCGGTGCCACTGTGGTGGATAACTCTTCCGCGTGGCGCAAAGACCCCGATGTGCCGTTGATCGTTTCTGAGGTTAACCCTGAGGATAAAGACAACCTGGTCAAGGGGATCATCGCTAATCCGAACTGCACCACGATGGCAATCATGCCGGTGCTCAAGGCGCTGCATAACGTTGCATCGGTGACCAAGATGCATGTTGCCTCCTACCAGGCGGTTTCCGGTTCGGGTCTCGCCGGCGTGGAGACGCTGGCCAAGCAGACCGCTGAGATCGGTGATCGTTGTGTGGAATTGGTTCACGATGGTTCCGTGGAGGCCCCGGAGGAGCTCGGCCCTTATGTCGCTCCGATTGCGTACAATGCGCTTCCTTTCGCAGGTAGCTTGGTTGATGACGGCCTGAATGAGACCGACGAAGAGCAGAAGTTGCGCAATGAGTCGCGCAAGATTCTGGGGCTTCCTGAGCTCAAAGTAGCTGGTACATGTGTACGCATCCCGGTGTTCACCGGACACACGATGGTGGTGCATGCGGAATTTGAAAAAGCTATTACTCCTGATGAGGCGCGGGCAGTGCTTATCGACGCCCCCGGCGTAGAAGTAGTAGACGTACCTACTCCGCTTGCTGCTGCAGGTCGTGACGATTCTCTGGTTGGCCGTATCCGCCAGGATCAAACGGTTGATGACAATAAAGGCCTGGTGTTCGTGGTTTCCGGCGATAACCTACGCAAAGGCGCAGCACTGAATGCTATTCAGATTGCGGAGTTGCTTGTGTAAGCAAAGCGTAATTGTTGTAGGCGCGGTACTTCCTCATATCCAAGGAGGTGCCGCGCTTATTCGTATTTAGGCGCTAGCAGCGTTGGGGCGTCCGGCTGCAGCGACTACGTCGGCACGGGCGCGAGCTACGCGGGAACGAATCGTACCGATGCGGACGTTGGCGATTTTCGCTGCTTCCTCGTAGGAATAGCCGAGCACCTGCGTCAAAATGAGGGCTTCACGACGTTCGGCGGGGAGGGCGTCGATAAGCAAACGCACGTCGATCCAGTCGGACCAGGTGTTTTCGCCATTGGTGGAGAGTACGGCGGGGTCGAGGTCTTCTACTTCCGCGGAAGACTTTCGAGGGCGGGCCATGTCATGGCGAATATTGTCCACCCACACGCGGCGTGCGAGTGAGAGTAGCCATGTTCGTGCTGACGAGCGCGCAGCGAATCGGGGGAGTGCGCTCATGACGCGGAGATACGTCTCCTGTGTGAGGTCGTCGGCGATTTCGCTGCCACCTAGGTGGGCGAGCAGGCGCCAGACGTCATTTTGGGTCTCACGGATGAACTCGGTAAGTGCGGTTTTGTCGCCGCGGCCGGCAGCGAGTGCCAGTTGGGTGACGCGATCGTCGCGTTCCGAGTTCTTCATAACTAAGGACTTTACCACCTAAACAAAAGTTGTAAGGTGAACCTCTCAATAAAAATCTGTTGCAAGGTTTTAGTTTTCAATGTAAGGTTATTTTTAACTTAAGACTCATTCCAAGTTCCAAGCCAGCCCTTGAAGGAGGGAATTCCCATGAACTCACCAGTCGACCCCATCATCAGCGCCGGAGAGCGTACAGAGTCTGTTGCTCACACAACGCGCGAAGGCGGACAGCCAGTTCCTAGTGAGAACATTTCCATCACTGCCGGACCTCAGGGCCCTAACGTTCTTAATGACCTCCACCTGATTGAGAAGCTCGCCCACTTCAACCGCGAGCGCGTTCCGGAGCGCAACCCTCACGCTAAAGGCCACGGCGCTTTCGGTGAGCTACACATCACCGAAGATGTGTCGGAATACACCAAGGCCAAGCTGTTCCAAAAGGGCACCGTCACCCCGATGGCTATCCGTTTCTCCACGGTGGCTGGCGAGCAAGGTTCCCCAGATACCTGGCGTGACGTGCACGGATTCGCGCTGCGTTTCTGGACCCAGGACGGCAATTACGACATCGTGGGTAACAACACCCCTACCTTCTTCCTACGTGATGCCATTAAGTTCCCGGATTTTATCCATTCCCAGAAGCGCCTAGGCCGTAACGGCCTCCGCGATGCGGACATGCAGTGGGATTTCTGGACCCGCACCCCTGAATCTGCTCACCAGGTGACATACCTGATGGGTGATCGTGGCACTCCTAAGACTTCCCGCCACCAGGATGGTTTTGGTTCCCACACCTTCCAGTGGATCAACGAAGAGGGCAAGCCGGTATGGGTGAAGTACCACTTCAAGTCTCGCTTGGGCTGGGACACCTTCACCGACGCTGAGGCTCAGGAGATGGCGGGCAAGAACGCTGATCACCATCGCGAGGATCTCTACAACGCTATCGCGCACGGCGACTTCCCCATCTGGGACGTCAAGGTCCAAATCATGCCTTTTGAGGACGCAGAAAACTACCGTTGGAACCCCTTTGATCTGACCAAGACCTGGTCGCAGAAGGATTACCCGCTGGTCGACGTTGGATACTTTGTTCTCAACCGCAACCCCAAGAACTTCTTCACGCAGATCGAGCAGTTGGCGCTCGATCCGTCGAACTTGGTTCCAGGCGTAGGCCTGTCGCCTGACCGCATGTTGATGGCTCGTGCGTTTGCGTATGCAGATGCTCAGCGCACGCGTATTGGTGCAAACTACCGCCAGCTGCCGATTAACCAGCCGGTGGTTCCGGTGAACACCTATGAGCATGAGGGTCCGATGGCGTATCAGTTTAATCCGGCAGATGCGCCGGTGTATTCGCCAAACCGCTATGACAAGGGTGCTGGTTACCTCGACGATGGTGAGACGTCTTCTTCGGGTGTTACCTATGGTCAGGCCAGTGATCTTTTTGTTAATCCTGATCCTCACGGCACGGATCTCACCCGTGCGGCTTATGTAAAGCATGCTGAGGATGATGACTTTATCCAGGCGGGAATTCTCTACCGTGAGGTTTTTGACGACGGAGAGAAGGAGCGCTTTGTAGACAACGTTACCAACGCTATGGCAGGTATTTCTCCAGAGGTTGAGGAACGAGTTTACTGGTACTGGACCCAGGTCGACGAGAACCTTGGCGCAGAAATTAAGCGAGTTTTTGCCACCAAGAAGTAACAACTAAGCATTTAAGCTTTACGACGCCTATCCCACGAGCTTCCCCGCGAAGTTCGAGGGGATAGGCGTTTTTGGGGCTTGGGTGGCTTGATCGGGACACTTTTGGGTGAAGTTTTTCAAAACCGGCATATTTGCCACCTGAACATGTTAGCTTCCCCTTTAACGATTGAGCTTTATGTCTACAGAAGTACTCAAATCCAGAAGCGGTGGTTACTCCATATGAATGGGGAGGTGTAATGAAATTTAAAGAAGATATTTTCCCTGAGCATAAGGATAAAATTGGTGGTCTTGTTCAGTTTGTGAATCTTCCGTATGAGAGCGCCGTTGAGTATGCATGGGATCAACTAAACGTGAACCAGGGCACAACTCGAAAGTTTCCCTCCAGATATGATCTAACAGTAAAACCAGGGGATTTTGTTCATGCGATTCCGCAAGGTGGAAGGATATTTATAACCGTAGAGACGGAGAATCCGCGTTGGATCGCAGTTATGGGTGTTAATGAGCTTGCGGATTCAAGAGTTGCTTTCCTTCCGAATAGGACGGCTTTTCTTGGTTTTAATTTCCCTATTGCTAAGAACTCTGAGGTTGTATCGATTAGCCAATCTGTAAATTCTAATTCCTGTAGCTTTAACTATTCAAAACTTGATTACCCTTGGGGTGGCTATTTTGGCGAAGGGGATTTTTATATTAATCCAGCCAGGCTTAGTGTTTTTTGCGAGAATGTAGAGGGCTGGCATTTTGAAAGGTCATCGAATGATGAACGCGGAGAAAACGACGTAATATTCGATTTTGAAGAGCCTGAATTTTATAGCCGTCGTTTAAAAAAAGAGCGATTTAATCCAGATATGATGCTTCGTTATTTAGAACGCCTGGATATAAGGCTGCGTGATGTGAATTTTTATTCGGGGAAAATGACTATTCTGCAAAGGGCTGACTAATAATGTCGATAGTTGATATGAGGAAAACGCAGCCGTTAGATTCCCAAATCTATTATATAAATATGTCCTTTGATCAGTTCATGGGGTATGTCCGTGAATACATAGACGGTCTTGATGATCAATTCCCAGCGACTCTATTTGAAGTGGGACAGGGGGGACGTGAGAGATGGTTACAGCTACAACGTGGCTGGGAATACGGGAATGTCTTAATCCAGGAAGTGGCTAATCCGGATTGGGTTGCGATTATTGATCCTTACATTGACCATACAATGTCGTATTTTTCGGAGATTAATCAGCCAAACTACGTCTTGCTGGGAGCCGGTTCAACGATGTATTCCGGTATTGAGAAAATAAGCGATGCTGATGGATTTGGTATGCCTCAAACTTTCTCCGTGATCGCATGCGCAATCTTCCTAGAAGACCCTTTCTTTCCTGCGCATGGAAGATTGCGTCCTACTTTTTTGTCGTGCAGCTGGGGACCTCATGTTGAGGCAGGGTGGCTCTTAGCAGAACAAAGTAGATTTTATGACGATGTTCGGAGATCCCTATGGGCATCGAATGAGCTTGGTACGCAGGGGCTCACTAAGTTCGCGGTGAACTTATGGCCTGAAAAAGAAAAAACTTTCGGACGGAAGACCTACAACCACCTTGATCTCGATTGGAACGGATGGGGACCCGACCCTACTTTCCGTCCTGATCCTCAGCGTCCGGTGTATGAGTGGTTCAACCACCGTGTTGTTGATGGCTGGGGAAAAAATTTGGGTTTAGAAGTCTTTGACACCAAATTCCATGTAGGTCGGCAGGCCATCTTTAAAGAGCTACAGCGTAAAGATAACTCGTATATCAATGCACCATTGCTGTATGAAGATTTTCGCCCTTTTGAAGAACGGCAGAAAATGATGGGCTTTAGCCCTGACCATATGCAATGGTTGGTTGATCAGGGATTGTACTGAGAGAGCAGGAGAACATGGCTAAGTGGAATAACGGTTCTATCGGAATTGATGTCTGCGCGGATCAAGAGCTTTTTACTCCCACCGCAGCATCATTATCCTTTGCACCTGGGCATGTGACTATTTCAGACTCCGCAGCAGAATCTTTAGAAGATCAGATCGTTGAAGGCGATATGGCTGAGATTGTTGAGGCCATTGACTCTTTTGCAGCTTGCTCGGTAGCGGAGGCCTCCCAATCGTTTGATTTGCCGGAGCCGGGATACCTTGAGGCAGTTAAGCCGGGTTCTCATGTCACATATCCCGTTGTTGAAGAAACAGATAGCGAACTCGCCGACCTTGCGGGGATCCCCGTAGAAATTGGGGATTTCTCCTGGAGCGCAGTGCTGCTTACTCGGTGGGAGGGCTGCGTGAATGTTGCCCTGGAGTGGGAACTTGCTCGGATGCTCTACTTCTGGAACAAGAGGTGGGGGATGGAGTTGGTGGCACTTTCAGAAGACACTGAAGCCACAATGCTGGTTCGCGTGGGCGATCCGAGAGGAAACCGTGAGGAGATCGTCGCAACGCTTGCCGCAGCGGGCGACGAACTTGTTGTTATTCCGGGGCCAGATGGCTCCCTGATACTGAAAGTGTGGTGGGACTAGTGGGATTCTTTGGGTTTGGAAAGAAAAAACAGCAGCAACCGCAGACTCCGGTGATCCGGATGGCGCTTATGGCGCTGGGGTACTCCCCAGATATTGCTCCCGACGGCAACGGTGGAGAAGTGAACGTGGTGACGCTAGGAGACCTGACGGTTTACTTTTGGAACGATCCCAGCCTGTATCACGCTCAAATCGAATGGCCGTTAACCTTCAGTCAAGAAGACACTATGCATGCGGTGGTGGGCGCACACATGCTGAACGTGAATTCCTCTACCGGTGTCTTCCGCGTGGATACTTCCAAAGGACACACAGCAGTTGTGTGTCGCACGTGGCTACGCGCCGAGGACGGAGCAACGTTTGATCAGTATCTCCGCTTTGTTCAAGCGGCGCTTCAAGACGTGCTGCCCGAGGCTTCAGCTCTGTATGACGACATGTTTGGGACAAACTTTGAGGTTCCAGAGCCACCTGAGCAGCACCCACTCTTCGCAGAAATTCCAGCTCACCTAGATACTCCGGAATTTGAAACACCTGAGGTGACAGCGGATCGGGTTGCGGCGCTGTACTCCGGGGAGATATCTGAAAAAACTGTGCATATGACCGTGAAGGGGCGAGAATTTGTTGCAGAGGTTCATCCAGCGGAGACCCCAACAGGGCCCGCCCGCATCCTGGAGATCTCTAGCTTTAAAGATCTACCAGCCAGCGGCCCCAACGATATTGCAGCGCTGATAAACGCGACGGCGCAGTTCAACGACTCCATGGATCTTATCTGTGCTGTTCTCGATGAAGACGGGCAAAAAGCATCTTCGGAGAATCTGGGACAGCCCGCAGCGCGGATGGTTATTCGCGCGCGTTGCGACGCCACCGTGGGGCTTTCAGATCCCCAACTCAAGGGCTATGTCGATGAGACGATGCACACCATCGCAGGCCTACTCAAAGCCATTAGCTAGAGCTATCCCCGGCTTAGTGCACTTCTAAGAGGAAGGACTACGCCGGGGATTTTTTAGTCTTGTTGTTCTTTAGCTATCCCGTAGAGGGAACGGCCCATGAGGAAGCTGCCCACGGCTAGGACGATGAGCAAACCAGCGATCGTGATGATGACACGAACCAGGTTTCCCCACCAGAAAGTGCCATTGCCGATGTCATTGATAAGGGAAGCAATCAGGATAAGAGGCAGCGCGATGCTTGTCGCAGTACCCATAAGATTTGCTCGGGTAAGAGCATCCGGGGCGCGGAGCAAAGCGATGAGTGTGGTGATGATCAAAAACGACGCTATGAGAATCAACGCGCTTGCTGCAAAGTCATAAAACATTAGCGACGTCCCTTCGAGATGATGCGCGCTGCCGACATCGTGGGCAAGATGCCACCAACCAACGCAGCGAGCAAGGCGATCTCATAATTGATCTGTGTGTGGTTGACCATGCACCAGATCATGTAGAAGCCGATCATGGAGTAAAACACCATGTCTGAGATCACGGCTCGGGTGAGCTGATCTTTGGTACGGATCATCAGAATAATCGTGGCAATAATGCCTAGTATGGTGGCAGCCATGCCAATAGAGGAGGCGATGAGAAACATTAGTTGTCCTCCTTAAACACTGGTTTAGGCGAGGGGTATTCCCAAGTCGCCTGGTCAAGAACTGCAGCAAAGTCAGGATGTAGACCCTTCACATGAGGCGCAAGAGTCTCTTCCATGTGAGCAAGATCTGCGAGCACAGAACGCGGGTCTGCGCCGGCAACCGCGTGAACAAGAAGATAGCGCTGGCCAGAGGATTCGGCGGAGTCGTCTTCCTCCAACGTGATCGACATGGTTCCCGGAGTGGCCGTGATCGATGCCGCAAAAACCGTAATCTGCCAATCTTTTGTTACCCGCAAGGGGTAGCGGACCACACAAGGATCTAAGTTCTTGCTGCCCGTGAGAGTGTCCTTAGTCAGGACCCACCCGGCTATGAAGACTTGGCCAATAAGCCAAAACGTGTACTTGATGGCATGTAGCATTAGCGGCCTCCCTGCAGCGTGGTGTTAGTGGCAACACCTACCGGCGCGTCCTCGCCTTGGTGGAGGACTGCGGTGGAATAGGAGTTGACGTCGAGAAGCGACTCCGATGCGTCGTTTGTAGCAGACACGAGCGGGCCTGCGAACAGGAACATCCCGAAAGAAACAACGATGAGGAAAGCGCCGGGGGCCAAGCGCAACCACGGTACCCGCAGACTTTCGGGGATGCGCTGCGGATTCATCGGAGCGCCCCAATAGACTTCGCGCCAGAGGCGCAGCATGGAGAGAAACGCCCCGAAACTAGCCAGGATAATGATCGCGATGACCAGCCAGGCCTGCCATGATGCAGAATCTGCGATTCCCAAGATCAGGAAGACCTTGCCCCAGAGCCCAGAAAACGGCGGGAAACCAACAACGGAGAACGCGCCGGCAGCAAAGACCGCAGCCACCCACGGATCCCGATGGGCGATTCCAGAGAGCTTAGACATCTTGTCCGTGCCATAGGTTTCCTCGACCGAGCCAGACGTGAGAATCAGAGAGCCCACAGTGATCATGTGGTGCAAAGCATAGAGAATGCCTGCTGCAATCACGGTCTTGGCATTGTGAGAGGCAAAGGCAAGGACAACAAGGATCATCGGCATGCCGTTGACCATCTGATACGCCAAAACCCTGCGCATGGCGCTTTCGCCCAGACCTGAGAAAGCACCCACGACCATGGACAAGATGCAGATCGTGATAATCAGCCAGATCCAGCGGGTATCCAGATCAAAAATCACCACGTAGATGCGCATCAGCATGTACACAGCAACCTTGGTGTGCATGCTAGAGAACAACCCCATCACGCTGGAGGAAGTTGCAGGGTAAGAACGTGGCAGCCATGTATGAACCGGGAAAATGCCCGCTTTGACCACCATGGCCACGACGACGATACCCATGGCTACCGTCACAGGGCCGTTACCAGCGGCGGCTCCCGCTAGTGCTGCAATGTTTACTGCACCGACAACACCGTAAACAATGGCGACACCGATAAGCAGCAACGTAGAAGTAGCCAGGTTGACCAGTACAAACGTGCGGCCAGCGCTGAGGCGTGCCCAGGTGCCGGTCATTGCCATCAGGCCATAGCTCGGAAGCAGCATGACCTCAATGAACACAAAGAAGTTAAAGAGATCGGCGGTGAGCAAAGCGCCCATCACGCCGGTGAGCAGCATGAGCGATAGAGAGGAATAAAAACGCGAGCGAGTCTCACCGACAACAATGGCAAACCAGTTGGACGCAAAGGCCACGACAGAACACGTGATGATCATGATCGCTGAGAAATGATCACCAACAAAGGGGATAGCTACGCCGCCAACGTACTTACCCACAGAGTGGGCGATGGTTCCGTGCTCGGATACGTAGGCAAACAGCCACACACCTGCGGCTCCGGTTCCTATCGGCGTGATAAGAGCGAGGGCATCGCGGAGCACACGCCACGGCGCGATTGCCGCGACCGCGACCAGCGCAAGCGGGATACCAACAAACAATGGAAGCACGTAATCCATTAGTGAGCCTCCTTATTATCTGTGTGATCATCCGCGGAGTTCTGTCGCACGCGGCGGGCGCGTTCGCGTACGAGGTGCGCCTCGTCTTCCGCGAGCTCAGCGTTGGTGGTGGAGCGTCCTAGAGTCTGCAATGGCGAATCTTCGTCGGCAACTTCTTCCGGCTCGGTATCGTCGGAGCGGCCCAAGCCAGACAACGTAAGCATGTACGTGGTGGTTGCCATGGCAATAACAATGGCTGTGAGGACAAAGGCCTGAGGGACAGGATCAGCAGCCACATTGAGATCGGTGATGCTGGGGAAAGGCTCGCCGCGCCACGCTGGCACTCCGATAGCCACAATAATGAGGTTTGCGGCATGGCTAATCAACGTCATACCGATGACGATGCGCAGCATGCCGCGCTGGAGCACAAGGTACACACCACCGGCGGCAAGGATGGCGATTGTGAGTGCGAGAATCACTTACTTCTCCTCCTTTGCGGTGAATGATGCGGCGTCGAGATGGCGGTCGTTATCTTCCCGGAGCGCCTTGGACGCGAGCTCGGCCTTCTTGGCCAAACGAGCGCGCTCTGGTTCAGAAGGAGGCAGGTGAGGCTCGGCCCCAAAGTCATCCAGGTGGCCCACCTTGGGTAGGGGAGTCAAAGGCGAATCCTCCCGGTTGTAGTTCAGGTTCTCGTAATCCAGACCAGGGCGAAGATAACCGCCCAAAGCGTTGATGGCCATGCTGACCATGCCCAGCACAGCAAGGTACACACCGATGTCAAAGATCATGGAGGTAGTCCAGTGTTGCCCGGCCCAGTGCCCGTGAATCGCGTAGAGGAAGGAACCGTGAGTCAGGCCGAGGAAACCTGCAAAGATGGCGGTCAAAATTCCTATGCCCGTGAGATAAATGGGAGTACGTACTGGGAAAATGTGCTTGTCACGAGGGAACGAGAGATAGCTCAGCATCATCGCGGTGCTTGCCACAAGGGCTGCGATGAAACCGCCGCCTGGTGCATTATGGCCACGCCAGAAGATCATGACGGACAGCACCACGAGCACGGGTACCAGCGCTTTAAGCAGGACGCGAAGCGGAATCGCGTTGAGATTCGCGCCGCCAAAAGGCGCCGGGTGGGTGTCTTTGGCAAAGGGGTAGCGAGGCATAGACGTAATCACTGCGGCGATTACGATAGCGGCCATACCCAGGACCGAGAGCTCGCCCAAGGTATCAAACCCACGGAACTCAACCAGGATGGTGTTCACTACGTTATCGCCACCAGAAATCTTGGGGGCCTCGTTGAGGTACCACATGGCTAGCTCGCTGCGCTCGTGGCGCGACAACAGCACCCAGACCGAGAGGAAAGCGAACAGGCCTACTCCGGTTCCCATCGCAATACCGAGGGCTTTCTGACTCTTGCGGGGTTTATGGAAGTGACTTGGCTGCTGGCGCACCACCATCATCATGATGACTACGGTCAGTGCCTCAACCATGAACTGCGTCATCGCGACGTCGGGAGCACCGAGCATGAAGACCTGCAGCGTTACACCTGCGCCGACCACGCCGACCAGAACCACACCGCTTAGGCGTTTTTTGGTGCGCACCAGAGCGATCACTCCGAGCAAGACCATGACCAAAGGTATGGCGTCATACCAGCGATCCGTAGAGATGCGGGCAGGCACCGGGATGCCATCCACTCCGCCGCTCACGAGTCCCGGCAGAACGTAGAATGCGCCGAAGATAATAATGGCCAGGAACATATACGCCAGATGACGGGTAGGAGCGATGGAGTCTGCCATCTTGCCCATCGAGCGACCCAGACGAGAAGAACCTTCATTCATGATCCGGAGTACGTCATTGCCGCTGGCTGGGAATAGCGGACGGCTGCCCAAAGCTGCCCAAATCTGCTTGCGGAAAATAACTCCCACGATTCCCAACACAAACACCACCATGGAGATGATGAACGCAACCGATAGGCCGTGCCACAAGGCAAGATGCGTGTGGGGATCCTCTGCGACTACGTCGACAGCTTCAGAGATAGGGGCATCAAGATAACCCAGGGCAAAAGCTAACGGTAGGGAGAGCGCGCCGGGGAGTGCTGCGGGAAGCCAGAGTGAGACAGGGGCTTCTTTGACGTGCGTCATATCGCGGTCGCCGTCGATAAAGCCATCGGCAACGATGCGCACGGAGTACGTAAAGGTAAAGAGCGCGCCGACGCCTGCCGTGAGCAGGAGGGCTACGATTCCGGCTTTGCCCAGGGGGGCTTCGCTCAAGGCTGCGAGCAGGCCCTCTTTAGACACGAATCCCAGCATCGGAGGCACCGCGGCCATCGAGGCTGCTGCCAGGATGACGGATCCGAAGGTAAACGGTAGCTGTCGCCAGGAAGAGCCCAAACGGGATGCGTCTCGTGTTCCAGTTTGGTGGTCGATGACGCCGATGAGCATAAAGAGCGACGACTTAAACAGCGCGTGCGCGAGCGTGTGCACTAGTGCTGCGGCCAAAGCGAAAGGCGTGCCTACGCCGATGGTGGCCACGATCCAACCAAGGTGGGAAACAGTGGAGTATGCGGTGAGCTTTTTCAGATCTGTTTTTTGGATAGCAAAGAATGCCGCCATGACAGCGGTAAGCATGCCTACCGTTATCAGTAGGAGATTCCACGTGTGGTTGTTATGGAACACAGCGCTGAAGCGCATTAACACATAGATGCCGGCCTTCACCACGGCTGCGGCGTGAAGGAACGCAGAAACCGGGGTAGCGGCAGCCATTGCCTCCGGCAACCAGAAGTGGAAGGGGAACTGCGCGGATTTAGTAAACGCGGAGATCGCAACGAGCACGCCGAGCACCGTGGTGAGCACTGGCTTTTCCGACCAGAAGTCAGACGCCAGAATCTCATGGATATTAGTGGTTCCCGCTTGGGTGGCGGCGATTGCCATAGACACCAGCAGGGTAAGGCCACCGATAAACGTCAATATCAGTGTGCGTTGCGAGCCTAATTCTCCACCGCTGCCGCCAGACCTGGCGATGAGCATGAAGGAAGCAAGAGAGACGAGCTCCCATGCGATGAAGAGGGTGAAGACGTCGTCGGCAAGCACCAGCATGAGGATGGCAGCCATGAAAGCAGTCATCAGAGTGTAGAAGCTGGTATTCCCCGTTTTTTTGGGGAGATAAGACGCAGAATAGATAAAGACGATGGAGCCGATAACAAGGGCGAGGAGCGCAAAGAAAACGCTGAGGGCATCGGCACGCAAAGCTAACTGTATGTCGATGCCGTGGCCGAGGGCGTCGGGTATCCACGTGTATGTCCAGATGAGAGGACTCTCATCGAGGATGGTAGGGAGTTCTTTACAAAGGAGTCCGGCCGCGATGAGCAGCAGGGCCGCTAAGGGCCACCCCGCCTTTCTATCGCAGGCCCGGACGGCTACAGGCGCGCAGGATACCGTAAAGGCAGCCAGCACGAGAACTAACAATAAGGTCACAGATCACTCACACCCACAGATTCGGGGAATTTTTAGATTTTGGTCAACTTTTTTCACGTTACCAGTGTTTGTTGTGTTTACTATGGTCAGGTGGGGCTTACAGCATAGAAGTTTTGCATGCATATTGGGGCGTTTCGGTGGGTCGTTAACCGAAAAATCAGCTGGCTAAGTACATTTTTATAGTATGAGTCGATTTGCCGTTCGCCACTTCAGCGCAGCTATTCTTCTGGCCGCTCCACTGATCGCCGGCACTGTGTACGCAGTGAGCACTGATTACGATCTTGCCAGTTCCTGGTCTACGGGGGAAGAATCAGCCGGGGCCCCCGCCGTGCATGACGACGCAGCGCTTGTCGACGCCCGCCGCGCCGCCGGTGAAGCCGGCGCCCAAGCAGGATTACTCAAAGGCGGCACCAAACAGCTTGCGGACGGCACCCACAAGCTTGCCGACGGCTCCAAGCAACTCGGAGCAGGAACAACCGCAGCCCGCGACGGCGCCGCCAAGCTTGCCGACGGCATGAACCAACTTCAGGCGGCCACCGGCCAGCTGGGAGACGGTGCGACGGAGATCGCCAACGGTGTAGACCAAGCAGTGGGGCAGCTCTTTGCCCTGGAAGCCGTTCGTGGGCAAATTCTCGGTGCGCTTGATCGAACCATCGGAGACATCGCCAAGAGCAAAGACCCCAAGGCCGCGGAGTTCAAGCCACAATTGGAAGACTTCCGCAGCCAGGTAGACACCTTCCAGGTGGACAAAAACATCACCGATCAGCTGACCAAACTCCGCGATGGCTCCCGAGAGCTTGCCAACCAGCTGCATGTGCCGGGCTATGGCTTCCACGACGGCATCTACTCGGCCACCAAAGGGTCCAAAGAGCTTTCCGCAGGGCTTAATGAGCTCGCTGCCGGTGTAGACGAGGCCCTCAAAGGCGTAGAGCAGCTAGATCAGGGTGCTCAAAAAGTCGACGGGATGGCAAAGACAAACCAAGATCGCGTGGGAGCGGTATCCCGAGCTCTGCCTGTTATCCAGGCTGGCACCCCCGAAGCGGAAGAAGCAGGAATAACCAAAACCCTTGCTCCGATGTATGCCTTCCTCATCGCCGCAGGAGTCATGCTTGCCGCCGGTACCTACGGGCGTGGCCGAGCATGGGTAGTGAGCCTTGTTGGAGGCATAGCGCTTGCTGCTCTAGGAGGCGCACTCGTAGCGATCCTGGGTGCCGAGCTTGGTGCGGTGGAGGCTGCCGCAGCCGCCGGTATATGTGCCTTGCTTGTCTTAGCGTCTGGGCTGGGCACAGCAGTCCTGATCCGTGCGTTTGGTGCTACATGGGGCTATCTCGCCGCACTCGTTGGGATTATCGCACAGGTAGGAATCGTGGGATGGGTATGGAATTCTGCGGCGACAGCGCAGATCGGCACAACCGCCCAGGCACTGGTGAACCTTATGCCGTTGAACTATCCCACGCTGGCGCTAAGCTCGCTCGGCAACGGGACAAACTCCCCAGCGCTCTGGGTCTCCGTCCTGGTCACTGCTGGTTTAGCAGCCGCCGGGGCAGTATCGCTGAAGCTGCTGGGCAGGCGCGAGTCCTCAGGTGCTCATGCAGCACCCGAGGACATCACCTACTAGTTTTTCTCTGAATCATGCGCGCCGGTAAGGGGTAACACCTCTACCGGCGCGACGCTTTCTAGGATCTCCTGCTCTGGTGTCGCGGTCTTGCCTGGATCCACTGGCGTTACCTCAGAGACCTCGATAACGCTTTGATCTGCTGTGCCTTCGGGGGAAGCGGTGACTGCTTGCGGCGTTGGTTGGGCGTCGGCAAGCTTAGGCGTGACGTTGAAGAACTTATCCAAGCCCTTGACGTTAAACTGCGTGGAGTTATAACGGCTGTTATTTGAGGTATTCCACTGTGACACCACGATATTCATGTCGGCGAGAGTGGAAAAAGGCGTGATATAGCCGCCGTAGAGCTGGGTGAAGTTGTTTTCATTTTGCTTAGCTCCCCAGCCGCCGGTGCCAGCGACCACCACGTGAGCCGGCTTAATCTGATCCCAGCTTTGGTCGATTTTTTCGGAGATCCGCACCTCGATGGCCCAGGTCTCTTCGTTGAACATGCTGAGTACCCAGTGCCCCTCGATTCGGCGCAGGGACATCTCGCCGGCTTTCACCGAGTTGCTGAGGATCGGTGTGAGAGATGCACCATCGACATGCGTGGACCAGGTGCTTGTTGTGGGGTTATAGTGCTCCCACTTCTGCTCATCGCTGATGTCCGCAGGGCGGAAGCGGGTGAGATAGACGCTGTGCGCGCGGCCAAACTTGGAGGAGACCATGTACACGTATCCGTCGTCGCCGTTTTCCCAGGAGAGAAGGCTGCCGAACTCGTTCATGTAACTAGCGGGTATCTCGTTGACGCTAGACCAGGTCTTTCCCTGATCGGTGGACTTCCAGATCTGAGTTTTTATGACGTTGCCCAAACCCTTATGCCACATGGCCTGCATGTAGATTGTTCCGTCGATGTTAATGACGTCCGAGGGGAGGAGCGTCAGGCGGTCTTTGTGCTCGTACTTAATAAGCTGCTCGGCTTTTTCGCCCTCGTTGAGCGGGCGAAGGATCTGTATTTTCCCGTCTTCTCCCAGCTTGGCCACCAAGCCGATCGGGCTTTTCCACTCGCCTTGCAGGCCCTCGCCAGTGAAAGAATCTCCGAAGATGATGGCAAATTCTTTGCCGTCCTTGGCTAGTCGGACCATTTCACCTAGGTCGCCGGAAAGGATGCCGAACTTATCGGATTTACCGCGTCCAAAGAGATCGTCGAGCATGGTGACCGTGAGTCCCTCGGAGATCCGGTTTGGGCGCTGCGGGGCGGGCTTAGCGTCTGGGATCGAGGAGCCGGAAGAGCCGGAGGAACCAGAGGATCCTGAGAATAAAGCGGAAGGCAGTCTCGTGATTGTCCCAAAATCGATGGCGTGTCCGGTGCTTACGCCGGTGAACGAGCTAACAGTGATGAGGGCGGCAACCGTCAACGTTTTTCGACGGGTCATTCTCATTGCATGCCTTTCTATATACTTCACGCGAATCAAATGAGCATATCAGTAATAAAGGCTGATATTTTTGTGTGACGGGGAGGGGGTTGTCGTTAGAACGCTAGCGGGGTGTGTGGGGTAAAAGCCCAGGTCGATTTTTCTAGCGTTCTCAAAAACGACAAAACCTTGGGGTGCTGAGTTGGGTAGCCTGCATTTCCATAGACAAAGGGGTAGCGTGTGGCCTGATTTTGGGCTTTTGTCTATGGAAATGCAGGGTCTGTCGGTGATAAGAATGGCAGTGGCGGCAGTGCGGTAGAGCAGCGATAGCGCACAGAAAAACAGGCCAGCAATCCATAAGTGGATCACTAGCCTGTTCTCAGTGGTCGGGATAACAGGATTTGAACCTGCGACCTCTTCGTCCCGAACGAAGCGCGCTACCAAGCTGCGCCATATCCCGTCGATACTGGACATACTTTAGTTGATCGACGTGGGAAACAGCAAAACTGCAGATGGTGCGCGAAATGCATTTGCACCGAGTGCACCGTAAGGTGCCAGCAGCTAGCCTTAACGCTTTTCCGTGACGCGGATCAGCGTGGCAGAAGGGCGGCAGAAAAGCCGGATAGGGGCGAATTTAGAAGTGCCCAGACCATTGGAAACGTGCATCCACATGTTCCCAAAAGTGTGCAGTCCCTGCACTCGCTGTGCATCGATCCCGCAGTTGGTAACAAGGGCACGGGAGCCAGGCAAACAGACTTGGCCTCCGTGGGTGTGGCCGGAGAGCGACAACATGTAGCCGTCGCGCTCAAAGCGCTCTAGTACGCGTGGCTCGGGGGCATGCAGCAGCGCAATGCTGAGGTCTGCGTCCGGATTCGGCGGGCCGGCTATTTCTTCATAGTCGTCGAGGTCGTGGTGGGGGTCGTCGACACCCGCAACGGCGATGCGCACATGGTTGATTTGGAACTCGTGTCGAGCCTGATTTGCGTCGCGCCACCCGTGCTCTATGAAGGCGGCACGCATTCCTTTCCATGGCAGTGCTACCTCGCTCGGTTTGCGCTTTTTGCCAAAGAGATAGAGGAAGGGGTTGACCATGCTGGGGGCAAAATAGTCGTTGGTACCAAAAACAAAGAGCCCTGGGCGTCGGAGCAGCGGGCCGAGTGCACGCAGCACTCCGGGCACGCCTTTGGGATCGCTGAGGTTATCTCCCGTGTTCACAACCAGATCCGGGGCCAGCTTGTCCAGCTGTGCTACCCATTCTTGCTTCTTAATCTGGTTGGGGATCATGTGGAGATCGCTGAGGTGCAGGATCCTAAATTCGTCTTCGTCTCTTAAGACTCCAGGTTCTAGGATGGGCAGTTCCACGATTTTGAGCTCAAAGTTAGAGCATTCGCGATATGCCCATGCAAGGGTGGAAAGTCCGGTGAGTCCCAGCACGCCGGTTGCCGTGAGAAGAGTCTTTTTCAATGAAGCCACTCGTACAGCGTACCTGCGAGTAGGCTTAACAACCATGAGTGAACTCAAGATGAAGATCCGTGCAGATTTGACCACCGCTATGAAAGCCCGGGAAAAGGAGCGTACGGGCACGTTGCGTATGCTTTTAGCCGCGATCCAGACAGAGGAGACGAGCGGAACAAAGCATGAGTTGACTGATGAGGACGTGCTCAAGGTCATTGCTCGTGAGATTAAAAAGCGCCGCGAGTCCGCAGAGGTGTACGCCGGAGCAGGCCGACAAGAGCTAGCCGACGCAGAAACTCAGGAGGCAGATATTCTTGCGGAATATCAGCCCGCCCAGCTAGACGACGCCCAACTCGCCGCACTCGTTGCTCAAGCAGTGGAAGAAGTCGCCGCGGAGCATGGCGACGTCACCATGAAGCACATGGGCCAGGTTATGAAGATCGCTACAGCTAAAGCAGCAGGCCAGGCTGATGGCAAGCGCCTGTCCACGGCAGTTCGTGCGGCGCTAGCCTAAGCCCTTTCCCGGGTGGTGACTACCTGCCAAGTAGCTGTTCCAGCAGGTTGGCTAGGTCGTTGCCTCCCTGATTGCGGTTGTCATCGGCGGGGGCTTCGTCTCGTGGTATCAGGGGGCTGGTGGTTCGGCGGGGGGCGGTGCCGTCGGAAAGCACAAGCTTGATGGTGGAGTCGGACTTGAGGGGGACAGGAACCTCGGTGCGGACTACATGGTCCTTGGGGAGGCCATTGCCTGCGGTGTATTCGGTGACAACTTTGTATCCCTTGCCTGTGAGCTCGCGCTTTACGTCGTCGCCGTTGCGGCCGATGTAGGAGCTGCCGAGGTCTTCCGAGGATCCGCGATTGTACTTTGTGTCATAAGCAGGCAGGGTGCCGGTTGCGGCGCGGCCGGCTGCCGTCGCAGCTGAGAACCAGGTGCGGGCGGGTTCGTCGCCGCCGAAGAGAGTGCCTTTTCCACACTGGGAGACCGGTGAGGTACACAGCGGGGACACGGTTGTTCCGTCGTTGTAAATGTAGGCCGCAGACGCAAAGTTGGAGTTAAAGCCGAGGAAAGCGGCCGACTGGTGTGACTCCGTGGTACCTGTCTTGGCGGCTGTTGGGGCACGGAATCCCGCGGCCTTTGCCGCAGCCGCGCCGGTTCCCTTGATGGTGTCCTGGCTCAGGCCGTTGGCCAGCGCATTGGCAATTTCTTTGCTGACAGCTTGCTCACACGCAGGACGCTCTAGGTACACCTCGTTGCCATTGTGGTCGGTTACTGACTCGATAGGGCTTGGCTCGCACCACATGCCATCGGAAGCCAGGGAAGCCGCAACATTAGAGAGCTCAAGGGCATTGACGGCTGTGGGGCCTAAGGTATAGGAACCCAGATTGTGCTCTTTGAAGTAGTCCGCGATGGAGTTATTTTGATCAAAAGAACCCTTCTCTGAGTAACTACGCAAGCCCAGTGCTACGGAAATATCAACCACATCGCGCACGCCAACAGACTCGATGAGCTGGACAAAGGGAGTATTGGGCGAATATGCCAGAGCATCGCGCAGAGACATCTGTGGAGCGTAGGAACCAGAGTTTTCTACGCAGTAAGTTCCGGGTGCACAGCCTGAGGCGCCGCCGTCGCCAAGCCCCTTGGCCTCATAGCGGCGAGGAACCTGTAGGACAGTGTCCAAACCATAGCCCTGCTTGAGTGCAGCCGCGGCCGTGAAAATCTTGAAGACTGAGCCGGCGCCGGCACCCACCAGCGAGGACGTTTGTGGGAGAACCGTCTGACCTGCGTTGAGATCCAAACCGTAATCACGGGAGGACGTCATCGCCAGGATCTTGCGCGAATTAGTGCCGGGTTCAATGATGTTCATAACATCTGCGACTCCCGGGGATTGTGCATTGACCTGGCTGGTGACAGCGTTGTGAGCGGCCGTCTGAGTTTGAGGGTCAAGCGTGGTTTTAATCGTGTAAGAGCCCTTAGTGATCTGCTCGGTGCTGAGGCCTTTTTTGTTGAGGTAATTAAGGACGTGGTCGCAGAAGAACCCGCTATCGCCAGCTGCGATGCAACCATTTGCCAACCCCTGAGGTGCGTCTAGCACACCGAGTGGTTCTGCTTTGGCCACGTCGGCTTCTTCCTGGTTGATGTAGCCGTTCATCACCATGGAATCCAAAACGGTATTGCGGCGCTCAAGAACCGCATCTGCATTGGTAAACGGATTGAGGTAGGAAGAGGACTGCACCATGCCGGCAAACATCGCAGACTGGGCCAAAGAGAGTTCAGAGGCGGATTTGCCAAAGTGAGTCCGTGCTGCGGCCTCGATACCAAAGGAATTATTTCCAAAGGGCACCAGGTTGAGGTAGCGGGTCAGGATTTCATCTTTGGAGAGCATCTTGTCGATGGTCGAGGCCATCCGCATCTCGCGCAATTTACGTGGGATGGATGTTTCCGTAGCTGCTGCTTGCTCGTCCGCATTGTTCGATGTGACAAGAAGTAGGTAGTTCTTCACGTACTGCTGGTCCAGGGTGGATGCGCCCTGTTCAACGCCTCCGGCAAAAAGATTGGCGGCGATTGCGCGCAGATTGCCTTGTAGATCCACGCCTTTATGCTCATAAAAGCGGCGGTCTTCGATAGAGACGATCGCGTCTTTTACCGTCTGTGGGATTGCTTCAGACGGCACAGAATACCTGCGTTGGGTGTATAACCAGGCGATCGGTGAGCCTTGGTTATCTAAAATGGTGGAGACTCCCGGGGCAGACCCATCGGTCAAATCTTGGAGATTGGACTGCATTGTTGCACTAGTGCGTGCAGCTGCAACGCCTGTGATGGCAGCTACGGGGGAGAGCGCTAGGGCGCTGGCAGCCCCTGCTGCTACAGCAGCGGCGACGATCCTGGTGAGTGAATTCCACTTTGACACCCCTTTACCCTAGCTAAGCAACCGTTGTAGGGGGAAGTAGGAAATATCCCCACAAAGTGTGATGCATTCGACTTATGCAACTTTCTGTGAATAGACTTACATGAGTTCACGTTGGGCGCCTGTAAAAGGGTGCAGAGACTTGGCTTTTTGAGTCTCTAGTTCGTTCCAAGATTTATGTCAGGAGGAGTTCATCATGACAACTTCGTTGATGAACGTACGTAAGATCAGCCCCCTAGAGGAAGATGCGCTGGGGTCACTTCGGGCATTGGAGCGTGGAGACTGGGTAATGTATGCCCACTGTCGTAATGAAGACCCGGATGCCCTTTTTGTCCGTGGCGCGGCGCAGCGACGGGCGGCAGCGATTTGTAGTGAGTGCCCCGTGATGATGCGCTGTCGTGCTGATGCTCTTGATAATCGTGTGGAGTTTGGAGTGTGGGGAGGCCTTACAGAGCGGCAACGACGTTCCATTCTGCGCAACAACCCTGACATTGAGAGCTGGCGAGATTTCTTTGCACGTGGCGGCGAGCTCGCCGGAATATAACTGGAATATAGCGAGGAGGCCCTAGTACCACCGCTAAGGTGGAAGCCTGTGCGCTGCTCCCACGAGCGCGACGGGCAGGCTGGCACGTGCGTACTGGGCGTGCGGGATTGCTGCATGGTGGGCGTCGTAACGCTCCTGCATCCCTTAAGCCTTTAAAGCGAGGTTGTGGCAGGTACAGTTATAGGCATGACTAAATGGGAATATGCCACTGTACCTTTGCTCACTCACGCGACTAAGCAGATTCTGGATACTTGGGGCGAGGACGGCTGGGAGCTCGTCAGCGTTGTGCCGGGGCCAAACCCGGAGAATGTTGTCGCTTACATGAAGCGCGAGGTTGAGTGATGCCGGCAAGCGAAAACCTTAAAAACCTAGGCATAGAACTGCCGGACGTTGCAGCGCCCGTGGCTGTCTACATTCCGGCCACCAAGGTAGGAAACCAGGTGTGGACCTCTGGCCAGCTACCTTTTATCGACGGCGCACTGCCGGCAGTGGGCAAGGTTGGGGCGGATATATCCGCGGAACAGGCTGAATCCTATGCTCGCGTGGCCGCGTTGAATGCTCTGGCCGCCATCGATGCTGTGGTGGGCATTGATAATGTGACCCGAGTCCTGAAAATCGTGGGCTTTGTTGCCTCTGCTCAGGATTTCGGCGGGCAGCCTGGCGTGGTCAACGGTGCTTCGCAACTCATGGGGGAAGTCTTTGGCGAGGCCGGGGCGCATGTGCGTAGTGCCGTAGGAGTGGCGGAACTGCCGTTGAATTCTCCGGTTGAGATCGAAGTTGTTGTTGAGGTTGCTGAGTAGGAAAGAGTTGGCAGTCTTCTATGCAAACGGACCCCGCAAAACTAACGGTGGGGTTCCGTTTAAGTAGTTTGGCATGGCAATAATCGCTAAGCTGATGAGCATGGAGCATCCTGCTTACAGTCAGCTACGGCCGGTTAGTCCGTCCGTTTCGGTGGTACTTTGTCCCAATCCGGGGTACGCCGCTCTCGAAGGAACTAATTCGTGGGTCGTGCGTGCAGAGGGGGACTCGCGCAGCATAGTTATTGACCCTGGTCCTGAGGACGAGGGTCACCTTAATGTACTCAATAGCAAGGCCAATGAGGTTGGTCTGATACTGCTCACGCATAGGCATCACGATCATGCTGACGGAGCGCCGCGCTTCTATCAGCTCACAGAGGGAGCTCCTGTTCGGGCGCAGGACCCGGCTTATTGCAAAGGCGGAACGCCGCTTGTCGACGGCGAGGTAATCACCGTGGACGGCGTTACTCCCCAAGTAGAGGTTGTTTTTACGCCGGGACACACCGCCGACTCCGTATGTTTCTTTGTGTGGAGCGGGGAACCGCACGCATCGGAGCTAGAGGGGATTATCACTGGCGATACCATCGCTGGGCGCCATACCACGATGATTTCCGAGACCGATGGTGATCTGGGGGATTACCTCAATACTCTCGCGCTCCTGGAGGAGCGTGGCAAAGACGTGTGCCTTATGCCGGGCCACGGGCCGGAAGGGCATGATGTTGCAAGCTTTGCTCATTGGTACACCCAGCGTCGTCGTCAGCGCTTAGATCAAATTCGCGCAGCGCGCGCCGAGCTCGGCGAGGATGCATCCATCAAACAGCTTATCGACGCCGTCTATGATGACGTAGACCCAGTTCTGCGAGGTGCTGCAGAACAATCGACCCGCGTGGCACTGCGCTATCTGGCGGAACAAGAATAACTGCATCTACAAAAGGCCTGGTGGCTCGGCTGTTCCCATGCGGGAGCCGGGCCACCAGGCCTTTGTAGGGAGTGAAGACTCAACTCCCTACATGTGAGCGCTGGAAAGTGTTAGCGTGCGCGCTTTGCCAGGTGCTCGGTGTCTACGATCAGGACCGACTTGCCTTCGAGGCGGATCCAACCGCGGTGAGCGAATGTGGCTAGAGCCTTGTTCACGGTCTCACGGCTTGCGCCCACGAGCTGAGCGATCTCTTCCTGGGTGAGGTCGTGATTCACGCGGAGGGCGCCGCCCTCTTGGGTGCCAAAGCGGTTTGCTAGCTGCAGAAGCGTCTTAGCAACCCGGCCGGGGACGTCGGTGAAGATCAAGTCTGCGAGGGATGCATTCGTACGGCGCAAGCGGCGCGCTAGGACGCGAAGTAGCTGCTCGGAGATCTCTGGGTGATCGCTGATCCACTGGCGCAGCATCTCCGAATTCATGGTGGCAGCATGAACTTCGGTGACGCAGACGGCGGAAGACGTACGTGGGCCTGGGTCGAAGATGGACAGTTCGCCGAACATGTCGGAAGGGCCCATGACTGTCAAGAGGTTTTCACGACCGTCGAGTGAGTGGCGGGCCAGCTTCACTTTTCCGGAAGTGATGATGTACAAACGGTCGCCAGGCTCACCCTCTTCAAAGATTGTTGCCCCGCGCGGGAATCGGACGCTTTCAAGCTCCTGAATCAGATTACCGACCGCAACTGGATCTACACCCTGAAAAATTCCGGCGCGGGAGAGAATATCCTGCACACCATCCACGTCAATACTCCTCTAGTAGGCCGCGCTAGGAATCTCTCCAAGCCTGAGCTATAGCTAGTGCGGCGTTATAACCGGATCGTGGCACGATTGTGGAGAGCACTTTCGCATTGCTTCGACCGGTTTAGTTAATGTTTCCTAGATCACCATACTATGTACTGCGTCACTTTTGCACCCTCAAAATGGATTGGTCACAAAGTGAGGGGTTTGGGTGCTGAATGGGGGTGAAATTTTTGAATTATCACGAGTAAATTACTTTGCCGTGGGGTTCGGGGTCCGCAGCGGGGGTGCCAAAAAGGTGGGGTTATTTTTCGTCGCTAGATAAAAAATTCTTAGCATCGCCCGTGGAGTCAGGTTCTTCCGCTTCTGCGCTGGTAAGTGGAAGGTCAGTGATGTTGGCTGCGGCGTTATTCTCCTCAGTAATTCCGTGCGGGTGGAGGACCTTGATCTCTAGACGATCCATCCATAAGAGGAACAGTGCGAGAGCAAAGGGGACAAAAAATACCAACAGGAAGCTCATGCTGCCACTTTAGCCTTGCATCAGGCGGCGTGCAGCGCAGTTTCGGACCAATGTCATAGCCCTGGAATAAGGTAGGTGCCATGTCGAGTCAGTATCCATTAGAGTTGCCAACCTCTCCGCCGGTTGCCCGGGTCAAAGTGGGGGCGCATAAGGCTGCACGTGGGCAAGAGACTCCCCTAGGGAAGAAACGTCGGGCGCGGAGGATTAACAGGCTTCTGAGCGTGGGATACCCAGAGGCCCATTGTGAGTTGGATTTTAAAAATCCGTTAGAGCTCACAGTGGCCACAGTACTGAGCGCGCAATGCACTGATGTGCGCGTTAACCAGGTGACTCCTCGACTTTTCTCCATGTATCCAACTGCATGGGATTATGCCAACGCGAATGAAGTTGAGCTGCAAGAAATCATCCGGCCTACCGGATTTTATAAAGCAAAGGCAGCGCACCTCATCGGGCTAGGGCAGAAGCTGGTGGCTGACTTTGATGGCGAAATCCCGCAGGGCATAGAGGACTTGGTCAGCCTGCCTGGTGTGGGAAGGAAAACTGCCAATGTAGTTCGCGGAAATGCCTTTGATATCCCGGGCCTGACCGTGGATACGCATTTTGGCCGGCTGGTGCGCCGCATGGGCTTGAGTTCTCACACTGATCCTCTGAAAGTGGAGGCAGAACTCGCAGAGCTCATAGAGAAGAAAGAATGGACGATGTTTTCCCACCGCATCATCTTTCATGGTCGTCGTGTATGCCATTCGCGTAAAGCTGCCTGTGGGGCTTGTTTTCTGGCTGCGGAATGCCCGAGCTTTGGCGCTGAGGGGCCTGTAGATCCCGAGCTGGCATCTGCGTTGGTGGTAGGGGATAATCGTGAAGCATTATTGGAGTTGGCAGGAGCTTAAGTATGAAAAAGACAATCGCTGCTTCCTTTGGCGTTTTTGTCGTGATGCTTGTGTTCCTGGTGGCAGCAGTTCCTCATCTTCTGCATGGAGACAGCTCGGGTAACCAGAAGGAAAGCGCCGGGGCTGAGGGTAGTGACACTGTGGCCCAGAACGTTCAGAATCGCCCGGAATGCCCCGTTACGGACGTGGGTGGGGTCGCGCTTCCGTGCTTGGGTGCTCAACACCGAGCTCATCCTATGCCTGCTGTTACGGTGGTATCGCTATGGGCTTGGTGGTGTGAGCCGTGCCGCAAGGAGCTACCGCTTTTTGACGAACTCGCGGCTAAACATCCAGAGTTTTCCGTGGTAGGAGTTCATGCAGACACTAATGCCGCTAACGGCGCTGCACTGCTCAACGATCTTGGTATCCAGATGCCATCGTTACAAGACAATAACAATAGTTTCGCAGCTTCACTTGGGTTGCCTAAGGTAGTGCCCATCACCCTTGTTTTTGATCAGAATGGAAAGCTCATCTCGACGATCCCGAAGCCCTTTGAGCACTATAGAGACCTTGAGTCTGCAGTGCTAAGAAATCTTCCCGCAACTGCTACCCCTACGGAGGTTTCCTGATGGACATCAACGAGGGGAGACTCGGTGATTTCCCACGTCCAGATATCCCTGGGGAAAATATCACGCTGCGGCCTGAACGCGCCCCCGTATGGATGAGGCGCCTAGTCGGAGATGTGACGGGTGGCGCCATCGACGGCAGGATCCGGCGGGCACTGCGTCCGGAGTCTTCCCCAGATTCCACTAAGCGTGCCGCGGTGCTGGTTCTCCTCGCCGGCGCGGAAACTTCAGCGGAGATGCCTAACGACGCCTCCGTGCTGCTCACACACCGTTCGCCAAGCATGAGAGCCCACTCTGGACAGATAGCTTTTCCGGGTGGCCGCCTGGATAAGACTGATGTGAATGCGGTGGATTGCGCTCTCAGAGAAGCATGGGAAGAGACTGGTTTAGACCGTCGGACCGTGACACCTCTCGCGCAGCTTCCTGAAGTGCATATTCGCGCAACAGGTTATCCAGTGCTTCCTGTGTTGGCCCACTGGCACAGCATCGGCCCCATTGGCGTGGTCAGTCCACAAGAGGCCGACTCAGTGGCTAATATCCCCGTGTTGTCTCTCACGGATCCCGCTAACCGGTTTATGGTGCAACACAAAGACTGGTCTGGGCCGGCATTCCGGGTAAATGATTATGTGATCTGGGGTTTTACCGGAGGACTGCTTGATGCTCTTATCGCACATGCGGGATGGGAGCATCCATGGGATAAAACCACCCACTACGATTTGCACAAGACACTGTCTGAATCGCGAAACAACGAGCGGCTTGGCCAGTTGTATCCGCGCAGGTAAAACACCGACTGCGGTCAGGCTCTCAGATATCGCGCCTAGTGCGCTTTAGTACACACGCTCATAGGAAGGTATCCCACAGACGTGACTCCAGGAACAGTCGTGGACATAATCATCGGGCTGGCGCTCATCTTGGCTATCTTTTCTGGATGGCGACAGGGAGCATTCGCCTCGGTGCTCTCAACCTTGGGTGTGATAGCAGGCCTGATATGTGGGGCTGCCCTAGCTCCGGTAGTCATGGAACAGACGGAATCCACAGCATTGCGTTTCCTGCTTGCTTTGGGCACGGTGATTCTTCTTGTAGGAATAGGCAATCTTGTTGGAGGGCTTATCGGCTCGTCGCTGCGGGATCGGGCTCAGTGGCGCAAAACTCTGGCGCTCGATTCGATGGTAGGCGCCTTATTCCAGGCGCTCGCTACATTGATCGTTGCGTGGTTGGTTGCCATCCCGCTGGCCACAAGCTTGAGCGGTTCAGTATCGCAGGGCATTAAGAACTCCACCATCTTGGGTTTTGTTGATCGCAACATTCCAGCTGCCTTGTCGACGTTGCCTTCCCGGATCTCGGCGATGCTCAACGAGTCTGGGTTGCCGCCTCTGATTTCTCCCTTTGTGGAAGGAACACAATCAAAGCAAGTAGAAGCGCCCGCGATTAAAGTTGCTGACACAGCCCTTGTGGAGCGTCTACGTCCTTCGGTTATCCATGTGCTGGGCGAATCTGAAAAATGTAGCCGACGTCTGATGGGCTCTGGTTTTGTTATAGATGAATCTCACGTGATCACTAATGCACACGTGGTAGCTGGCACCGATAAAGTCAGCTTGGATACCGTCGAGGGTGTCTTTGCCGCTGAAGTCGTGTACTACAACCCACAGTTGGACATAGCAGTGCTGAAGTCTGACAAGATCAGTCTTCCTGCTCTTTCCTGGGCTCAAGAGCCGGCTGAATCTGGTGCGGATGCCATAGTCATGGGATTCCCAGAGTCAGGCCCCTTTGAGGCGGCCCCAGCACGTGTGAGCGACCGCATTACAATCTCTGGCGCAGATATCTATTCCAACGGCAGGGTTGAGCGTGAGGCCTATACCGTGCGCGGTAGCATCCGAAAAGGAAATTCCGGTGGGCCCATGGTGGATACTGAAGGAAACGTGCTGGGAGTGGTCTTCGGGGCATCTGTAGACAGCAGCGACATCGGCTACGTGCTTACCGCTCAAGAAGTACAAAACATCGTGGGCGACATCGCCGCAATGGAAAGCCCCGCAGACACTCAGAAGTGCGTAGCTAGTTAGACAGACCGGATAAAACGCAGCACCTCGGAAACAAAACCTTTAGGGTTTTCCAGGTGCGGGCGCTGGCCTGTTCCCCCCACAGTGGAGGTACTAAGTCCTGCTGCCGACCGTGAGTGCGCGCGGCGGGCGAGCCATGCGGACGTGGCGGAGGCGTCGACAAGCATATGCACAGGCACCTGGACCTTAGGCAGCGTCCACTTCATAGGAGGAACGTTAACGCTGTAACGAGAGGTCTTTGTTACCGGGAGGAACGTGGAATCGATGGACATCGCTCTACGACGCAAACGAAGCTCCTGCTCGAAACGCTCGCTGACGTGAAAACCAAGGCCGGTGGTGAGCCGCAGATCGCGTTCAATGAGACGGTCGCGCCGGGACCAACACCAGGAACGCAGCAGATGGGGGAGCCGGAACATCATGGTCAGCGGAAGAATATGAGAAAACAGCCAAGGGCGAAGACCAATTGCTCGGCGCATATCGGCGGGATGCAGCGCTCCAATGGCTAGTAAAGAATCCACGTGATCGGGATAATTAGCGGCTAGCAACCATGCGATAGAAGCCCCAGAGCCCACCCCGATGACGTGGGCAGAATTATGCCCGAGCGTCCGGATGGATCCTGCGATGTCGCCCGCGGCAAAGCGGTGTTCGTAGCCGCTTGGGGGCTTGTCCGAGAGCCCGTATCCACGCATGTCCAGCGCTGCGACGTGAAAACCAGCCTCTGCTAAAGGCTCGATGATGTGGCGGAAATCGAACCAGCCTCCAAAAGAGTCGTGCAGAAGCACAATGGCGGGATTCTGCGGGTCGCCCGCTGTAGCAGCGTGAAGGCGCAGCCCACGAGTATGGAGCATCTGGTGATGGAAAGGCCCTTCCAACGCAACTACAGAAGGCGACAGCGGCTGCCGATGTTTCTTCAATCTTTTAAGCTTTCTTGTGGAGGCTCATAGGACGCAAAACGCCCCGCACAACGGCGTGTGAGGGGCGCACTAGTGTTTTCGTTGTAAACGTTAGCTATACATTCCGCGCTGCTTAGTCTCCAGGTTGGCTTGTGCCTTTCCCGGAACGAGATTCTTAAGCTCTGTGACGGACTGAATAGTCTGCTTGGGCTTGCCGATCTTCTTGACCTTCTTAAAGCCCACAAAGGCAAGAAGGGCCGCGAGGACGATCATGATGAGGAAGACGATGAGGAATGCAGCCCAACGATCCAGCCAGACGCTGAGCAGTTCTGCAAGGAAGAAGAAAAAGAAGAAGGAGCTGTAGAGGGCGATAGTGCCAGCGACACCAAACAGACCGCCGCCGATCACGCCTTTTTTAGCTTCTGCAGCAAGCTCGGTCTTAGCAAGCTCAACCTCTGCGCGGAACAACGAGGACATCTGCGCAGTAGCGTCACTTACGAGGGAACCGATGGAGCCTTTGTTAGTGGCATCGACATCAGTCAGGGGGATTCCATTAACCTTTGCGTCGAATTGATCCGCGCCATCAGTGAAAAAGCCGTTGTCCTTGCTCACAGGTTGATCCCTTCAGATCGAATTCATTTAAAACAGTTATCTTCAATCGTGCCACGAAACGCGCGTGAAGGTGAATTTACTGGATAGATTGTTGTGTATTTGTAGTATTAAAACTCATGGCAACCTTGGACCATCTACTCGCATCCGGTGAAATTAAAGCACTCGCTCAACGTGCTACAGATGGCATCGCCGCAGTACATCGCAGGCCAGTCAACCTGCGCAAGTATGAAGTTACCTCCTCAGAATCGCTGCTGCGAGGCGCACGAACCAGCGCCGCTCTTGATCCCGAACTGGGGGAAAAGTACCACATCAGTGGGTACAGCATGCTCGCGCCAGCTGTGATCGAACAAACATCGAGGACCTTTCTCCGTGCGCCACTCCAAGTCCTTGCCCGTATAGACGCCTTGGCGGGAGGGCCCGGCAGACCTACCTCTGCATCCGCGGAACTTGAAGTCCTAGCCAGCGTGATCACATCGGACCCCAATCCGGCTCTGATACCGGCTGTTGTGCATGGGGAGATCATCGGGCGCGGAGCTTTTGGCCCTAGAAGTGCGCTCGTGGCACGCGTTGCTGCTCGTAGTGCAGCGGTCACCTTTGGCAGTGATCCTCGTGGATTATGTGTGCCAGAAACCTATCTGCGCAGGCACCGATCCGAATATCAAGCGAGCGCAGCGCACTTCACGGCAGGTCAGGAGCAGGCGGTGACATTCATAGAGCTGTATCTCAAAGCGATGATAGCCGGCGCGCAAGAGGCGGAATCCATCGCAGCTGCGGCTCGGTGATGGGGCTGGGTTGCGGGAAGGAGTGGGGCGTCGGCAAGCTAAGTGCGCTTATCCGTCCGCTTATTCCACCACACCACGCCTCCCAGCATCGCGGCGACTCCCGCAGCGACACCCGTGCCGATTTGAACTTCCCGCATCGTGGGCTTGGGAAAAAGGGGAACAGGGTTTTTAAACGTGCGGATTTCCCAGCCCTTTTCCGTAGCTATTCGACGCAGCGCTCGATCCGGGTTCACCACAATCGGGTGGCCGACGGCTTCGAGCATAGGAAGATCCGTGACCGAATCCGAATACGCAAAGCTGGACTCCAGTGCATATCCCCGCTGTTGAGTGAGCTCTGCAATCGCCTGAGCCTTCATCTCCCCCTTGCAATAAAAGGGCATCTCACCAGTAAATTTGCCGTCTTTTACCACCAACTCTGTGGCAACAACTGTTTCCACTCCCAGCTCCTGAGCGATCGGCTCCACCAAAATACGAGCTGACGCGGAGATGATTACCACATCGTGGCCTGCCTCCTGATGCATGCGGATGAGCTCACGGGCTTCTTCATAAATGGTGGGCGTGACCAGCGAGTGCATCGTCTCCGTGGCGATGGTTTTTACCTGTTCCTCGCTCCACCCAACAATCATCTGAGCCAATTGGTCCCGAGTGGTATCCATTTGCTCGCTACTGTGGCCGGCGATCATATAGGTGGCTTTAGCTATAGAAATCTGCAAAGCGGTGGCAGGGGAGATCAAACCGGAATGGAGAAACTCTCGGCCATACACATAGACGGAGGATGTCGCGATGATCGTCTTATCCAAATCAAAAAAAGCGACAACTTCGGAAGAATCGGCGGGAAATATCATGCCGGAAGCAGGGGCGGAATCATCGTGTGATGCTCCGGGGCGGGGGTGCTCGGATGAATGTGCCATAGTGCCTAGCGATTGTAGCTGTTTTTACGCCGTTACGAGCAAAAATGTCAGGTGTGTGGTGCGGTGACGACGCGTTAGCGGCGGACTAGAGGCGTACTGAAGGTGTATTGAAAAGAAAAAATGTGCTCGATGTCTCGCGGGGTATTGCCTGTTGTTGTGGTTTGTGCAATAATGACGAGTGCAAGGCCCCGATATACAGTGTGGCCTGCCCCGGCCCGCCCCCCCTGTGGCCGGGTGGCGGCTCGTGCTTACCCCCCCTAGCGCGAGCCGCCCTTTTGTATGTTTAAGCGACCGTTGCTGGGTTAAGCGGTGGCGGGTTTAGTCTTCGGTTAACTCTTGTCCCTCAGTACCGAGACTGCATAGTGAACAGCTTCACTGCCTTAATCACTTAATCACTGCCGATTTTGAGTCGTAGGATTCTCTCGCAGCAGCTTTACTGCGGTTTGCCTTTGACTCGGAAGTGGGACTTGCTGGTTATCGGTTTGCTTCTATTTCTGTCAGGTTCTTCTACCGCTTGCTGTACCAACGGACGCAATGTCCACCTCTACCTATTGGGTCGCTCTAGCACTTGCGGTAGCGGATATAAAATAAATGAAGTGATGTGAGCTAAAGCGAAAGTTTTCTGTGTATTGAAATACGGAGCGTGCAACATGGCAGCTAACTGGAGCCTATCGTCCTTTGGGTTTTATATGAATTCACTACTAAAAAGGTATTTTGCAGGCGATGTTGCTATGCCTCCCGAGGACGTTGAAGTGCGAGCTACTTGGAGAACCTCCGAGTACGTCTATTGCGTATTTTCAGTGATGTCCGCACAAGGAATTGCGTATGTTGGCATGGAAATGCCCCCAATACCGAGCAGTGAGGGTGTCTCTTCGGAAGAAGATACTGCCGTCAAAGGATGGGTGGATCAACTTGCCGGTAATACAATTGCCCCGGATTTAGATTATGGCTCCGACGATAAGATTAAATGGCTCGGAGGGGACAGAGATGACGATCCCAAACATTTTGTGGAACTGAGAAGAATGAAAGACGAAGGGGCAGAAATTTATATTCCATTAACTGCTCACGGCTAATGGTTCAGTTCTGTCCCATCAAATTGTTTCCAGTCTATGTTCCTTCGCATTGCTCCTGCGTGGGTAGGGGTAAACCCAATTGATAGGAAAGACCAGTTCATCTAGCTGATTGATCTGGTCTGAGCGGACGCATGGGGCAAGTCTTCTCAGATGACATTGCTCTTGCAGCTATGCGGTTTTTGGAGTGTGCGATGTCGTTTTTGAGAACGCTAGAAAACTTACCTTGGGGTTTTGCCTGGTTGTGTGTCCGCTTCAGCGGCTAGCGTTCTCAAAAACGACAAACCAGTAGCCTCGTGTGCCTAATAGTGAGTTCATCCCCATTACGCAACCCGATCGGGGAGTTATCCACAGAAATTAGAAAAATCGAGACGAGAATCGTGTTATCCACAGAAGCTCTTTACTCACACTCGTCATAAGCCGGCGTTGCGTGAAAGCTGTCAGTTATGAAGCCAGCACCAGTACTCATAGCAGTAACGGATCCCATTGTTCACCCCGAAGCCGTGCATATAGTCGCAGCTACGGGGCGACCCATGATCGATAGCACTGACCCCCGGGAAATTACTCGCCATGCTCATCGAGCTGCTGCCGTGCTTGTCGACGCAACAACGGCTCCGCACGCAGCAACGCTTCCCGCTGGCACTCGGCGGTTTCTGCTCGCAGCAGAACCTGGCCCCATCGATTGGAAACTGGCCATGGCGTGCCATGCAGAGGCAGCATACGTTGTGCCGGCGCAAGCGCCAGAATTACTCAAAGCGCTTGGTAGAGACGATGATCCGCCACCAGCGGAAGGCGTTGTGATAGCGGTTATGGGCGCCGTCGGTGGGGCGGGGACGTCAACTCTTGCCAGCGCTATAGCGCTCAGTTGTGAGAACGCTGTGCTGATTGATGCCGATCCTTCTTCTGGCGGTGTAGATCTTCTCCTAGGTATCGAGGAATCACCGGGTATGAGGTGGAATGATTTGGTGTTACGTCAAGGTGACGTGCGTTCTGACGACCTCATCGCGGCGTTCCCTAAGACTGCTCAGGGGCTTTCCGTCCTCACGGTGGCCCGTGGCAATGACGTGCGCACTATTGATGACACAACATTGAATGCGGTTATTCGGAGCCTGCGTGGGCACACCAGCGTGGTTGTCGACCTTTTACGCGGAACGAGCATTGCCGATTCCGCTCTTGACGCCGCCGATTGCGTAGTGCTGTGCATTCCCGCCGAAATTCGCGCGGTCGCAGCCGCAGAAAAATTAGTCCAACAGATGCGCGCCCGCAACATCAAAGTCGTTGGCGTGCTGCGGCACCGCTTATGGTCATCGGTGGATGCCACTGATGTTGAACGAGCAGCGCACCTCGATGTTGTAGCGGAAATAGGAAATCTGTCACGGCTGACAAAAACCACCGAATACACGGGTCTTTCGTCGCCTTTGCCGCGCAGTCTCAAGGCTGCAGCGACGGCAGTGCTGGAAGAAGCGCAGGCAGCATGATGAACCATCAAGACGTGGTAGCACGTGTTCAACGCAGAATCGCAGAAGACCCAGAGTTGGCGGATTCTGCATCGCTTGCGAGTCTGGTCAGGCAAGAAGCACACGGAGTCATAAGCGACGTAGACATGATCTCGCTGCTTAGGCAACTGAGATACGACTCCGTTGGGATCGGCCAGCTAGAGAGGCTTCTGGTTATCCCCGGAGTGACCGATATCGTGGTCAATGGAACCACAGGAGTGTGGTTTGATCGCGGGCAAGGATTGGAACGCGCCGACGTGGTTTTTGCCTCAGATGATGAAGTCAGGCGATTAGCCACCAGATTCTTAGTGGCATCCGGCAGCAGGCTTGATCATTCGCATTGCTTTGGCGACGGGCGAATCACCAGGGATGACGCCACAAGTATCCGCGTTCATGCGGTATTGAGCCCGCCGTCGGAAAGCGGTACCTGCCTTTCCCTCCGGGTACTCAGACAAGCAACGACGACGATAAAACAACTCACTGCAACGGGGACTTTTAGCCCAGAAGTAGCTGGTGGGCTGCAAGAGATGATTGCGCTGCGCAAACCCTTTTTGGTCGTTGGCGGGACGGGAAGCGGGAAAACGACACTGCTGAGTGCCCTGCTTGCTCAAGTAGACCCAGGAGAGCGCATAGTGTGCATTGAAGATACTGCGGAACTCCGACCTGCACATCCTCACGTGGTGTCGCTTGTCTCTAGAACTAAAAACACTGAAGGTAGTGGTGAGATATCAATGACCACTTTGTTGCGTCAGGCTCTTCGGATGAGACCAGATCGCATTGTTCTCGGAGAAATACGCGGTCCAGAGGTGGTCGATTTGCTTGCGGCCCTCAATACCGGACACGAGGGTTGCGCAGGAACCCTGCACGCCAATTCGCTGCAGGAAGTACCAGCTCGGATTGAAGCTCTAGCAGCTCTTGGTGGGCTTGATCGGCAAGCTTTGCATTCCCAACTCGCAGCGGCTTCACCTGTGGTTTTGGCTATGAAGAGAACCCAGCAGGGGAGACGGCTTCAGCAGATCGGTGTTCTTCAGGGATACCCACTTGAAGTGCATTCGGTGTGGGACGACACAATGCAAGGAGCGCCCTCGTGGAATCCTTCATGATGCTTGCAGTTGCCGCCTGGTTTTCAGCATGTCCGTCTCCGAAACAGCGGGTTATAGGGAAGAAAGCCACACGACGATGGCAGAAGAAAGCCATAACCGTGGCCCTTGTAGCGGTCATATTTTTTCCCTTTCGGCATCATATTTCTCTCGTGGTTTCAGGAGCGCTCATCGTCGCTACAGTTGTGAATGCTTGGAATAAGAGGCGATCAGAGGTATCTCAACGCAAGCAACAAGAGGAAATATCAGCTGTATTGGGAAGTCTCTCTGGGGATTTACGGGCGGGAGTCGAAGCTTCCAGGGCTTTAGAAAACGTGGCTCAGAACCTTCCTGAATCGGCGCTGAGGGATACGCTCATGGCGGCGTCGAGAAGCTCGCGCCTTGGAGGGTCAGCGTCCGCATATTGGCAGCAACGTGCTGTTGCTATCCATGGCATAGAGAAAATAACCCATGCTTGGCGCCTGAGTGAACGGTATGGGATTGCGCTGGCGCCTTTATTGGAGAAAAACAGAGCCTCATTGGATGAAGATCTGCGCCATGCAGAACGCACCCAAGCTGCCATGCAAGGAGCTAAAGCCACGGCATATATCCTCACCGCACTACCTTTTGCAGGGATTCTTCTGGGGCGAGGAATGGGTGTGAATGCCTTGGAATTTTTGCTTCACACACGTATCGGAGCAGTGCTTTTAATACTGGGGACACTATTGGTCTGCGTGGGGAACCTGTGGAGCCAAGCGATAATGGAGAAAGCGCGATGATGACGGTTATTGCGGTGGCATTAATAGCATTAGCGGCCAGCATCACACGGCCTGATGTTGTATACCGAATCCATCGCGCTCGTGACGGACCTCAGAGAAAGTCCGCTGGGGTGAAAAAGCATTGGGACGCGCTAACGAACAAGTTTTTTGCGACTCAGCTATCGGGAGATTTTCTACGTAAGAGCGCCTCTCAACTGGATCTTTTTGCTGCTTGCGCGCAATCGGGTTTGACGCCTTCACAGGCTGCATATGCTGTGGCTTTGACGGAAGAATCATCATGTGTGGGAACTCGGACCAGGAGTGAATGGTCGGATGTGGCCATCATGCTCGAAATGGGAGTGCCCGCTGAGCGTGCATGGCAGCCCCTCGCTAGGCACCCCGCGCTAGGAGAATTGGTAACAGTTGCGCGAGCTTCGGAGAGATCAGGAGCGACGTTGGCTGAGGCGTGTGAGAGGTTGGCTAGGCAATTGCGCGCACGGGCATCAGACCTAAGCCTTGCCCGTGCAGAACGCGCGGGAGTGCTCATTGCACTGCCATTGACCGTATGTTTTCTTCCCGCATTCTTCTTACTCGGACTTGCGCCAGTGGTCATCAGCTTGGGGATTGAGATTTTTTCTTGATTGACCCACGTGATTGCCAAAACAGAAAACGAAACAACGACATAACCGACATAACAACGAAAAGGAACAAAAGTCATGCTTACTGCATTCATCCATAACTGTCACAAGCTCATTGATAATGAAGATGGGATGACCACCATCGAGTACGCCATGGGAGCGCTGGCAGCCACAGCTTTGGCAGGCGCGCTGTATTTAGTGGCTACGAGTGGCTCAGTATCAACTGCTCTGGAAGGCATAATCACGAATGCTTTGAACAAAACGCCAGGTTAATAAGCGCTCATGAGCACCATAGAAACAGCAATTGCATCGGCGGCACTCATTATTGTTGCTGCGACGATGTGTGGCGGGATTGTTAGCGTCGCTGCGCAATTAGCCGCAATTGATAATGCTGGTGCCGCCGCACGGGCTCATGCCATAGGCGTGGAGTTTGTAGCAACGCGAGGAACGATTGATTTCACTGAATCCGGTGGATTGGTTACCGCTACAGCGCGCGTTCCGAGTCCACTAGGAACGCGAACAGCTACCGCGATTTTTCCCAAGGAACAGCCATGAAAAATCTTCAACTGCTTGTACGCAATCAAGACGGAAATACAACAGTTTTGGGAGCTGGAATAATGGCGGCACTCTCTGCTGTGCTGCTCTGCTTTGTAGTAATCGCCAACTCTGTTTTAGATCAGCACACCGCCCAAAACGCGGCCGACCTTTCTGCGATCGCAGGAGCGACCGCCGCAGCGCAAGGCTTGAACGCCTGTGAAGAATCCCAAAGAATAGCGGTACTCAACGGCGCAGTCCTCATCGACTGCACGCATGCCTACGAGGACGTCATCGCCGAAGCCAAGGTGGACAGGCAAACGGCGAAAGCGCGAGCGGGGCCCTTATAAACCGGGACCTCTATGAACGAGACCTCCGGCTAAGGCGTGACACCGAGCATCGCGCACATGGCACCAAGCAACGTTAGCGCGCCGCCCTTATCCAGAGGGCTGTTCCCGTTACCGCACTTGGGTGATTGAACGCACGATGGGCACCCCGACTCGCACGAGCATGAGCGGATCGCGTCAAAGGTCGTGGCAATCCATTCGGGGAAGCGATCGTAACCGCAATCGGCAAACCCAGCACCACCAGGGTGCCCGTCGTAGACAAAGACTGTGGGTAGCCCAGTGTCTGGGTGAAGCTCTGTGGACACACCACCAATATCCCAGCGATCACATGTAGCAATCAGTGGAAGGATGCCGATCGCCGCATGCTCGGCGGCGTGTAGCGCGCCGGGGATATCGGTGATTCCTAGTTGAGTCAGGACAAGCGGATCAATTGTGTACGCAACCGCGCGCGTGACGAGCGTTTGTGGTGGGAGTTGGAGAGGCACCATGTCTAGAACCGATCCGTCTGGTGCCTTCACTACATAACCCGTGACCCTGTCGGTGACTTCCACATGTAAGTTGGAAACCCACAGGCCAGGTGCGGGGTTAGCAACTTTATCTACCTCGCCTAGGATGCGGATGTCTGTGGTGCTTCGGGCGTAGGTGCTGTAATCGGGAGCATCAGGGCGGGCTAGTGCAAGGCGTTGGTCAAGATCGAGGCTGTTAATAACAAAAGTCTCGCCCCGGTGGAGATAAACAGCGCCAGGGTGGACTTGGGAGACCGCTCGAGTCTGTTCGATGGTTCCCAAGACTCGACCGTCAGTTTCATCGACAATGGTGATGGCGGATCCGGACCCTCGTAGGCTCACTAGCTCATGCGCGGGTGGTTCGCCGGGTTTCTCAACAGCAAACCACCCGTGGCGGCGGTGTCTCAGCAATCCTTCGCGCTCTAGCTGCTCAGCTACTTGTTGGGCCCCTAGAGCATTAATCTCCGCATCGGAGAGTGGAGCTTCTGATGCCGCGCAACAGAGGTGCCCAGCAAGAATGTGCGGGTTATGTGGGTTGAAAACGGTGCGCTCGATGGGTCTACCAAGAAGCGCTTCTGGGTGGTGGGCTAAATACGTGTCCATGGGTTCATCACGGGCGACGAGGGTGACTAAGGAACCTTGGCCGCGTCGGCCAGCTCGACCTGCCTGTTGCCAAAAGCTAGCGACAGTTCCGGGGAAACCTGCGGTCACTACTGCGTCGAGTCCTCCGACGTCTATACCGAGTTCCAGGGCATTGGTGCTGGCGACGCCGAGGAGTTCGCCGTTATCTAGCTGTTCTTCGATTTTTCGGCGGTCTTCGGCCAGGTACCCGGCTCGATAAGCTGAAATTCGGCGGGCCAGATCAGGGTGGCCATGATAGGACAGTTCTTCTGCGCAACGTAAAGCGGTGAGCTCGGCTTGGCGTCGGGAGCGAACAAAGGTGAGGGTTCGTGCGCCTTCTGTGATGAGAGTAGCCATGATGCTGGCTGCCTCCGATGATGCTGCGCGCCGTACAGGAGCGCCATGCTCGCCCTCCACGCCGTCGAGAAAGCCTGGTTCCCACAACATGACGGTGCGTGCGCCAGTGGGGGCTGAATCCGTGGTAACCGCATGCACGGGACGGCCTAGGAGCAATTCGGCGTGCTCAGCAGGGTTGTTGCTTGTGGCCGATGCCAAGATCACCGTGGGAGTACTTCCATAGCGGGCCGCTATCCGGAGAAACCGACGCAAAACAAGGGAGACCCCAGCGCCGAAAACTCCTCGGTAGGAGTGGCATTCGTCGATCACGATAAACCGCAGGTGTCGGAATAGCCGAGCCCAGCGCTGATGGTTGGGAAGAATTCCTGCGTGGAGCATGTCGGGATTGGTGAAGATGAAGCGGGACTGTTCACGGATCCCGGAGCGTGCATCGGAGGGGGTGTTGCCGTCGTAAGGGGCAGGATGGACAGAGCGTAACGTATCGCCTCCCATGGTTTGCGCTTCTCCCACCAGCTGCGTGACTGCATTGAGCTGATCTGATCCGAGTGCCTTTGTGGGCGTGAGATAGATCGCGCATGCAGTGGAGTCGTATGCAAGGCAAGAAAGTATAGGGAGTTGATAACCCAGTGATTTACCGGAGGATGTACCTGTTGCAATGACGGTGTCTATTTTTTCCCACGCTTTGTGTGCGACTTCTTGCTGATGGGAGTACAACCGTTGAATGCCTCGGTTCACAAGGGCTTCTTTGATAGGGGGATAGACCCATTCTGGCCATTCTGCGTAGCGTGCTGGCTTGGCTGGGGCGGTTTCCAGGTGTGTACACGTGGAGTTGGGGTACCTGTCTGCCACGATGGAAGCGAGCTCTTGGCCCAATTGATACCCCATATCGGGGTTAGTTCCAGCCATGGGAAATCCTTAATTATTTTAGTGCGACCTGCAACAATCTAGCATTTTTTTGAATGACCTATCGCTGAGCGCTTAAACGTGACACACTGGGCTATGGTCGCCGAATCCAGCTAACGGTTGGTGGCATTTTTACAGAGGTGATCTGCGGGCTTTCCAACATGAAAGTTCGTGGTGTTTCCGAGGTGTGAGGATGAACGGCTCCACTGCAATTCGGTATTCACCGAAAATTCTAGAAGTAAGGTTTTAAATATGGCACAGGGAACTGTGAAGTGGTTCAACGCTGAAAAAGGTTTCGGCTTCATCGCACCGGACGATGGCTCCGCTGATGTTTTCGTTCATTACTCTGAGATTCAGGGCAATGGCTTCCGCACTCTCGAAGAGAACCAGAAGGTTGAGTTCGAGATCGGCGAGGGAGCTAAGGGTCCTCAGGCTCAGCAGGTTCACGCTCTGTAATTCCTCGTAAGGGGAGTGCGTAGCACCTACAAGCTTTAGTGCCTCCGGCGGTCACATGATGACCGTCGGGGGTACTTTTTTATAGTTGAACCATCCCGATAAGGGGAGTAGGAAACGCCCTTTTTCCTGCCTTATTAGTGTTTTGGGATTCCTGCGTTGGACAAAGGTGCGTAGTAGACCCGTACTATAAGGTGCCAACGCATTTTTATCGTGCTTTTTGTGAATTGAGGTTTTCACCTTTTATGGCTGAAAAGAGCGGACCTAAGCGCCTTGTGATCGTCGAGTCTGCGACGAAGGCTAAGAAAATTGCCCCCTACTTAGGCGATGACTACATCGTTGAGGCCTCCGTGGGGCATATTCGCGATCTCCCGCGAGGCGCTGCAGATGTTCCAGCTAAGTACAAAAAGGAGCCGTGGGCTCGGCTTGGCGTGAACACAGAGAATGGCTTTGCGCCTTTGTATGTGGTCAGCGCAGACAAGAAGAAAAAAGTCGCAGACCTCAAGCAGAAGCTTAAGCTTGTCGACGAACTCCTACTTGCCACAGACCCCGACCGTGAAGGGGAAGCCATCGCATGGCACCTGCTTGAGGTTCTCAAGCCTAAAGTGCCCGTGAAGCGCATGGTGTTCAATGAGATCACCAAACCAGCGATTCTGGCGGCTGCGGAGAATACCCGCGAGTTGGACGCAAACTTGGTCGATGCACAGGAAACTCGCCGTATCCTCGATCGCCTCTATGGCTACGAGGTTTCTCCGGTGCTGTGGAAGAAAGTCATGCCGAGGCTTTCTGCGGGCCGTGTTCAGTCGGTGGCTACTCGCGTGATCGTTGAACGAGAACGCGAGCGTATGGCTTTTGTTTCCGCTGAATATTGGGACATCGAGGCGGAATTTGATACAGGTAAGCCCGATACGGATGGAAACCCACACCAATTCACTGGCCGTCTTACCTCCGTTGATGGCAAGCGCGTGGCTACGGGCCGCGACTTCAATGATCGCGGTGAGCTTAAAGGCGACGTTGTGGTCGTCGATAAGCAGCGCGCTGAGGCGTTGGCTGCGGAACTGACGGGTGCTCCCATGAGCGTGGCTAAGGTGGAAGAAAAGCCTTATACGCGCCGCCCTTATGCGCCGTTTATGACCTCAACTCTGCAGCAAGAGGCCGGTCGCAAGCTGCACTTTACGTCCGAGCGCACCATGCGTATTGCGCAGCGTCTGTATGAAAACGGTCATATCACTTATATGCGTACAGACTCCACGACTCTGTCGGAGCAAGGCCTCAAGGCCGCCCGCGAACAAGCGATTTCCCTTTATGGGAATGATTATGTGGCCGATGGGCCGCGTCGTTATGACCGTAAGGTGAAGAACTCGCAGGAGGCTCACGAGGCTATCCGCCCGGCGGGCGAGCGTTTTGCGACCCCCGGAGAACTTCATTCCCAGCTCGATGCCGAGGAATTTAAACTCTACGAGCTCATTTGGCAGCGCACCGTCGCTTCCCAGATGGCAGACGCCAAGGGCACCTCCATGAAGGTGACCATCGCAGGAAAGAACGCTGAGTTCTCAGCGACTGGACGAACGATCACCTTCCCGGGCTTCCTACGCGCATACGTGGAAATCACCAAGCTTTCCGACGGCCGCGACCTCGCCGACAACGCCGAGCATCATCTGCCTCGTCTCGCTGAGGGCGATGCATTGGACGTGAACAAGCTGGAAGTCGACGAGCACTCCACCAACCCGCCTGCGCGCTACACAGAGGCGTCGCTGGTGAAGAAAATGGAAGAGCTGGGCATTGGACGCCCATCGACGTATGCCTCGATTATCAAGACGATCCAAGATCGCGGATACGTTTATTCCCGCGGTAACGCGCTAGTCCCCAGCTGGGTAGCTTTTGCAGTCGTCGGGCTTTTGGAGAAGAGCTTCTCCGCTCTTGTCGATTACGATTTCACCTCCTCGATGGAAGATGAGCTAGACGACATCGCCGCAGGTCGGGAAGATGGCACCGCGTGGCTCACCGGTTTCTATTTTGGTGATGCTGAAGCCTCCGACGCCACTGCAGAATCCATCGCACGCCATGGCGGGCTTAAGGCACTGGTTGGCGACAACCTCGAACACATTGACGCGCGCTTGGTCAACTCTCTAGAGCTCTTCCAGGACTCAGAAGGCCGCGCTGTTAACGTCCGGGTTGGGCGGTACGGACCTTACATCGAACGACAGATCGGTGTAACCGCTGATGGCGAAGCTGAATATCAGCGCGCCAACTTGTCAGACACCACAACCCCAGATGAACTGACCCTCGATGTGGCGGAGAAACTGTTTGCGACGCCTCAGTCCGGCCGTGAGCTGGGAAGGAATCCCAAGAACGACCGCATGATCGTGGCCAAGGAAGGGCGTTTTGGCCCTTACGTCACCGAGCTGGTCAACGACGATGAGCGTATTCAGGTGGAGACCAAGGCAGAAGAGATTGTTGCTGCTGAACGCAAAGCCGAAGACGAGCAGCGTGCCGCCGAAGGTAAGCGCGCCAAGAATTGGGAGACCAAGACCGCAGTTAAGCAGAAAGAAAAGCGGATCGCTGAGATCGTTGACGAGACCCTGAAACCAGGCACCGCGTCGCTGTTCAAAGCCATGGAGCCTGCTACCGTCACGCTTGAGGAAGCCCTGCAGCTTCTGGCCCTTCCGCGCGAGGTTGGTGTTGACCCCAGCGATAATGAGCCCATTACCGCGCAGAACGGTCGCTACGGTCCGTACCTGAAAAAGGGCAACGATTCGCGTTCGCTGGCCAAAGAAGAGCAAATCTTTACTATCACTCTCGACGAGGCCCGCCGAATCTACGCTGAGCCTAAACGACGTGGCCGAGGCGCTACCTCCCAATCCGTGATCAAAGAACTTGGCGATAACGACGTCTCCGGCAAGCCCATGTCTGTGCGCGATGGCCGCTTTGGACCTTATGTAACCGACGGCACTACCAACGCTTCTTTGCGACGAGGCGACGACCCCACGGCGCTTACGGATGCGCGCGCTAACGAGCTTCTCTCAGAGCGTCGTGCGAAGGAAGCCGCAGATGGCGGCACAGCGAAAGCCACGAAGAAGACGGCAAAGAAGACTGCGAAGAAAACGACCAAGAAGACCACAGCGAAAAAGGCTGTGAAAAAGCCTGCGAAGACCACAAAACGAGTGGTCAAGGCTGGACGCAAGAAATGATCTACTGAAATTAGGCTCCTCAAAGGGGCCTAATTTTGTATTTAGGTATGAACCTTTGCTTCAAGCCTGCATTACCATAGACATTAAGCAGTTTTTGGGCCTTTGAAGCCTCTTATGTCTACGGTAATGCAGGCTCTGGAGCGTCTTGGGGCCCTGAACGCAAAAATCCCCTCTGTCAGAACTCACAGAAGTTCAGTCAGAGGGGATTGCGTCTGCTTTAAGCAGAGGCTTTGCTACGAACCCAGCGGTAGAGCGAGACCACCATGAGCACAAATATTATGAGCCCTACCCAGGTGGCAACATTTTCGCCATAACCAAAGATAGCTAGCGGTTCTTCGTCTCCCGTGCCGCCGACCATGGCGGCGTTGAATACACCAAAGAGGGATTCACCCACGATCACGCCGGTGGCAAGCAAAATGCCCATGCGCTTGGAGAACTCCGGATTGCTTTGCTTTTTTGCCCACTTGTCGTAGAAGTATCCGATGAATGCGCCGACCGGAATAATGACCGTGAGGGCGATGGGGAGGTAGATGCCCATGCCTACAGAGAGTGCAGGAAGGCTCCAGCCCTTGGTGCGCTTGAGAACCTCGTCGATGATGATGACAATAACGCCGATGATGGCGCCGAGGCCAATGCGGCTCCAGTTGAGAGAGTCACCGAAGATGCCGTTTGCCACCGAGGAGAGTAGCGCTGCCTGCGGGGCCGCGAGAGCGTTATCGCCAGCGCCTTCCATCCCTACAAAGCCGAAGCCGTCGAGCATGAGTTGAAGGACGGGAGGAATGATAATCGAGCCGAAGAGCACACCGATGATGAGAGCGACCTGCTGTTTCCACGGGGTCGCATTGACCAGCTGACCGGTCTTGAGGTCCTGCAGGTTGTCGTTTGAAATCGTGGCAATACCAAAGACCACCGCAGAGGTGAACAGTGTGTAAGCAACCAGAGCGGGAGCGTTGGAGTCGGACTCGGACCCAGTAACTACCTTGATAAGCAGGGCCGATGCAAGAACAACGATGATGCCCACACCGGAGATCGGGGAGTTAGATGCACCGATGAGGCCGGCCATGTAACCACATACAGAGGCAACGATGAGGCCAATGAGCAGCACGAATACGATGCTGAGGATCACGAGCGTTGCTGTGTGGTGGGAAATTTCAGATGCGTGAATGAAGAGATAGAGCAGAGCTCCCACGGGCAGCATGGCGGCTAAGATCGTTCCGACGACCAGCCTAAATGGAATGTCGCGTTCGGTGAGCTCGACGTCGCTGCCTGCGGCACGCGCGCGAGAGGATGCGAGGGATTCCTTTATGCCCTTGACGATGGGCCCGATGATCTTGATAAGCGTCCATACTGCAGCGACTGCCATCGCACCGGCGCCGACAAAGCGAACCTCGCCGACAAAAGTAGAACTTACGACGCTCGAAAGCTCGCCGCCTGCCGCTAGAGGGGCTGCAGAGAAGTAAGGAAGCAGAATACCGTAGGAGATCAGGAGGCCGACGATCATAGAGATGCCGACCGCAGGGCCGACCAGGTGGCCTACGCCAATGAGCGCGAGGGACAAGCTGGAACCAAACATGGTTCCGCCGGCACCGACTTTGAACGTGGCGGAAACCGATCCTGCGACACCCTTCATTGCAGTGAGCAGAGAGTAGCCAGCAGAAGCAATACCGCCCCAGATGATAACAACCAGGCCTTTTTTATTACCTTCGTGTTCTTGGGCATTGCCTGCGTCGTTGCCGACTTTCAGTACCTCAGCTGCTGCCACGCCTTCGGGGTAAGGAAGATCAGATCCCGTGACCAGTGCACGACGTAGCGGGATGGAGTACATCACGCCTAGGATGCCGCCAATTGCGCAGACAAAAGCCGTGGTCCAGTAGGGGAATCCGCTCCACCATCCGACCATAATGAGGCCGGGGAGGACGAAGATGATGGCAGATAGAGTGCCAGCTGCAGACGCAATCGTTTGAACGATGTTGTTCTCTTGGATGGTGTGTCCTGCGAAACGACGCAGGATGGCCATCGAGATAACCGCAGCGGGGATGGATGTGGCAAAAGTAATGCCAACTTTAAGCCCCAGATAAACATTGGCGGCCGTGAACACGAGGGTGATTAGGCCGCCGATGATGACGGCGCGCAGGGTGAGTTCGCGGATGCTGGAACCCGTGGTTGGTTTCGCAATGTCGGTGTCAGACACGACATTTCCTTCCTAGTATGTGGGGAAAGATGCGCGGTTCACAGAGGGACAGCAAACGCGCAAGAATCACAAAAAGATCGGGTTTAGCGTAGAACTGAGGCCCAGTAAAAGTCCATTCGGTCGACAGATAAACAACGCGTAACAGCGTGTGCTCAGGCCATCATCTTCTACGTGCGCGTGTAAAAGGAAGGAAGAGTCAGCGTTCTTCTTGCTAAGAACGGTCTGCAAGCGTAGGTCGGATGGGACGTGCAAGCTGCGTCATCATGCTGCGTCCGCGCAGTTCCACGGACTTCATGAGAGTCCAGCGACCCTGTTCTGCCTCGTTAGCTTTCTTGAGGGTTGCGGCGTTAGTGAGAACACGGCCAGGAGTGTCTTTGGCAATCTCCGTGAGACGTGCTGCGGTATTCACAGCGTCTCCGATGACTGTGTACTCAAAACGGTCAAGACCGCCAATATGCCCTGCAACCACGTGCCCTGAGGCAACACCAATGCCGGCTTCCAGCCGTAGTCCACTGAGCTCTTGTCGTAGCTCACGCGCGGCGGCGAGTGCATGCCCGGTGGCGTCGGAAAGCGTAATAGGTGCACCGAAAACCGCAAGGGCGGCATCACCCTGGAATTTGTTGATGATGCCCTTGTTTCGGTGAACCACGCCGACTACATGCTCGAAAAACTTGTTCAGCTCTGCCACGACCTCTTCTGGGCCATGGTTGACGGCGAAGGTTGTGGAGCCGATGACATCGACAAAGACCACGGCGACTTCTCTGTCCTCGCCGCCCAGCTGAGGTTTTTCTTCGAGCGCCCGACGCGCGACCTCAGCACCCACATAACGGCCAAAAATATCGCGGACGCGTTGGCGCTCTTTGAGCCCACGCATCATCTCGTTGAAACCTGCCTGCAGTACGCCCAGCTCGGAACCATCGTAGATGTCCACCTGGACATCGCTTTCTCCCCGGCGCACCCTGTTGATGGCCCCCTGCAACTCCAGGATGGGGTCTACAACGCTCATAATGGACAGGGTCGTGCCCAAGAATCCGGTGACAAGTGAAACTAGAGAGAGCGTGAGAACAGCCGGGATAATGTCGCGGACGTTATGGCCAAAGAAACCCGCATGGTAGCCCACGATCATAAGGATCACGCCGAAGATGGGGACCGCTGAAGTCAACAGCCAGGTGAGGCGCAGACGAGAAGCAATGGGAGGCTCAAGAGTCGAGTCCTCAAACCTGCGGGCTAGGGCAGTGGCCGCCACAGGGCGTACGAGGCGCTCGGCCTCAAGATACGTCAAAACAATGACAACAGACCCGCTTAGCGTAGTGGCGACGACAATGGCCAGAGCTAAGCGCGGCGAAGTCTGTGCGGAAGCCACCGCAAGAATCACGATGCCGATAAGCCACACCAAAGCGCACAGAGCCGATTGATAAAAGGGGATGCGCATGACGAGGTTGCGCACCATGTTGGGGTCGTGAATATCTGGGTGACGCTGCCAATCCAGGACAGGACGGAACAGCCTGAACGTCACCACGATGCCAAAAGCAACCGCGACCACCAAGTAACTAATCCCTAAGGTGGGAAGATAGCTGGTTCCCTTGGTAAAAGCCGCAAACTCTGGCATGGGGACGAGGTATCGCAAAAACAGCATGACGCCAACTGCCCCCAGCACATTAGAGCCGAGGACAGTGGTGGCGTATAACGGCCACGATGTGCCAAAGAGCCATTTAAAGGCGCGCCACATTTTGGTCATGCCACTACTTTAACGGTCATACAAAACTAGCGATACTCTTGTTAGTGATGAGCACCAACGACATCTTCTCGCATATGGGCGTGAGCGAACACATTGCACCAGCCCTCCGAGCTGCGGCGTATGCGGCGCGAGCGCATGAGGACAGCAGCGCAATGACCCACGCGTGGCTGTTCACTGGCCCCCCTGGGTCGGGGCGTTCAGTGGCAGCAGTAGCCTTCGCAGCAGCATTGGAATGCGAGGACCCCCATGTGGCTGGTTGCGGCCAGTGCCCTCAGTGTCGTTCGGTGATTGCGAACGCGCACGCGGACGTAGTCCACATCGTTCCCCGTGAGCTATCCATCTCCGTTGAGACGATGCGTGCGGAAGTCGTCGAACCAGCCGCAAAGCGCCCGACGGTAGGACGATGGCGTGTGGTGATCCTGGATAATGCGGACAGGCTTACCGACGGAGCCGCCAACGCCCTACTTAAAACAGTAGAAGAGCCCCCCGCGCACACCGTGATTATGTTGTGTGCCCCCTCGACAGACCCAACAGACATTATCCCGACGCTGCTGTCTAGGAGCCGTCACGTGTATGTTCCGCAGCCGACCACGGAACAAGTGGTGGCGGTGCTTACTCGCGACGGCTCAATCACAGAACAAGACGCGCAGCTGGCAGCGGCGTCCTCCGGCGGGCACATCGGACGAGCACGGTGGCTGGCCCGCGATGTTGAGGCGCAGCGACGCCGTGCAAGCATACTGAACATGGCTGAACTTGTTTTTCATGGTGACCAGGCATTCCAAGCAGTGACCGGAATCGTGAAAACTGTGACAAAACAAGTAGAGGAACAACTATCACAAGAAAACGACGCAGAGCTGGATAAGCTACGTAACTCACTGGGAATGGGGGCTCGGGGCAAAGGAGTGCATAAAGCGTTGCGGGGGTATGAGGCTTCTGTGCGTGAACTAGAGGAACGACAGAAAAAGCGGAGAACGCGAGCAATTCGCGATAGCCTGGATCTGTCCCTTGTTGACCTAGCAGGGCTATACCGTGACGCCATCATGGTCAGCTCGCGCGCAGACGTAGCTCGGACGCATCCAGATATGGTTGGTCTGGCAGAGGAATTAGCGCAGCAGGTAAGCGCTGAAGGGCTGGTTGCCTGCGTCGATACAATAAATCTATGCAGGGAGCACATTAACCACAACGTTCGCCCAGAAGTAGCTTTTGACGCAATGATCGGACGCATTCGTCTGGCCTGCGGAGCCCGCTAAGTAGAGGGTGGCGGTACCCAACGGGATCTATTGAGAACGCACAGCGATTTTGTGGCACCTACGCACCTCGTTTTAAAGTTTTGACCGCTATGTTGTAAGCTTATCCGCGGACATGACGCTGTTGCGTTAAGCCCAGCCGCCTTAGCTCAGTCGGTAGAGCGCTTCACTCGTAATGAAAAGGTCGCGAGTTCGATTCTCGCAGGCGGCTCAATAAAACCCCAGCTAGAAGATGGTTTCTAGCTGGGGTTTCTTGCTGTGTCTTAATGGGCGCGTTGCGTATTGTTGCAGAGGATTGGGCCGCGTCCCGAACAAAATCCGAACATTTAGTTCACACGATAGCGGGGCTAAACAAAAATGTCGTTTTTGAGAACAGTAGCGGGTATCTCGCCTACAAAAACACAGGAGAGATTTTTTAGCGTTCTCAAAAACGACACAAGCGATCGTTAGCCGGAGATTTTAGTTGTCTCGCCGGCGGTTAACCCCGCAGATCGCCACCCAGATTCCGGTAGCTGCGACGGCAATAAAACTAAGCCCGATGAGTTGCTCTGAGAAGTGGCCATTTTTAAATGCAAAGATGCACACCAGGACAAGAGCGAGCCAGGAAAAGGCATGGAGAACACCGGCCACTATGGATGTAGCGGAATAGGTCTTGTTGTTGTGGGGCAAGGAACGTTGCGAGCGGGACGAGGCCATGAGGAAAACTTTACTAGAACAGGGTGTTTTCTTTGCAGAAAGGGTTAGGCTTCTCGACACCTCACCGCACACTAGTGCTCGGCCGCATACAGCAAAAAGCTGTGGCAGCCGAGCACTGTGCCCTTTTAGGGTCCTTTAGGGCTTGAGCATGCGGGGTATTACTTTGCCCGTGGCATTACGCGGGAGGGAATCCACAAAGTGGACGTCGCGAGGGATGGAGTGCTCTGCGAGGTTGTTTTTCACCCAGTCGCGGATGGAATCTTCGGTAAGAGCGGCACCCTCTGGAGAGTCTTCGCGGACGATCCATACGGCGATGCGCTCAAACATGGCCTCGTCTTCCACGCCGCTCGCATAGAGATCTGCGATGCCTGCCATGGGCTCAAGGACTTCTTCGACGGAGCGGGGATACACGTTTTCTCCTCCCACGATGATCATGTCGTCGGCACGTCCGAGCACAAAGAGGTAGTTGTTCTCATCGATGTAACCGCGGTCGCCGATTTGGACCAGGTCGCCGACGCGCTGGATGGGGATGGTGGGGTCGGTGTATCCGGTGAGAGACAAGTTGTTGTGGCAGAAGATGCGCCCAGGGACTCCGGGGCCTACCGGGTTGTCGTTGTCGTCGAGGATAACCAGCTGGGTACCTTTACAGATTTTTCCGGCTACAGCAGGGTTCTTTGCGATCTCTTCCATGCTTGCGATCGCCGCGGCAGAGATTTCGGTGCTGCCGTAGAGGTTGCAAAGGATTTTGCCAAAGCGCTCGTGGACGGCGTCGACAAGCCACGGGGAGAGTGAGTGGCCGGAGGAGAAGATGAATTTGAGGCTAGAGCAGTCGTAGTTTTCTTGGCCCTCGACCGCAAAGAATTGTTTGAGGAAGATGGGGGAGGAGATCATTCCGTCGATCTGGTGCTTTTGGACGTCGGCAAGAGCCTCTTGGGGATCGAATACGCGACGGGTAATAACCGTGCAACGCAGGCCGAAGGCAATGTTGAGGCAGGCCCATCCCCATGTGTGGAAGATGGAACCGGTGAGTTGGATTGTCATGTTTGCGCGCCATGGAACTTGAGTGAGCACGCTTTCTAGCACTGAGGGGGCCGTGAGCTCTTTGCGCATGACGCCTTTAGGGATGCCTGTGGTGCCGGAAGACATAAGCACGATGCTGCCGTGTTTGGGGAAGGTGGGCAAAGAAACACCCGCGGTCTCCCAAGGCTTTTTTACAATATCGTCCAGGGTGAGCAGTTCTGCGGTGCGCTGGGCAGGAGTTTCCTCACGGTGGCCGACAATGACGTGTAGATCGGTGAGATCGGCGGGGAGGCGGTCGACGAATTCCTCGTCGATGACCAAGACATTGATGCCATCGCGTTTAATGCATCCGGCTAGCTGCTCGGGGGAAGAGCCGATATTGAGGAGGTAGATCGATGCCCCCACGTAGCCTTTAGCCGTAAGAGGATAAATGGAAGCGCGGCCATTGCGAGCCATGACGCCGATTCTTAAGTCATCGAGACCGAGAGATTTGAAGTGTCGAGCGACGGTGAGCGAATCGTTGCGTAGCTGGCTGAAGGTTAGGGTGCCGTCGTCGTCGATAAGCGCTATGCGGTGTGGACAAATTCGGTATGCCTGCTCAACCTCGCGTGCGGTAGTAAAGCGATACCGGGCAAGAAGCTGTGGAATGGAGAAAAACGCGGAGGGGTTGCCTTCTACGCTGAGAATCCCTGAAGAGATAAGTGTTGGGGCAAGCTGAACCATTGCCTTGAGCGTGGATGGAACTCCAAGTCGTGCTTTCATGTGTAGGGAAACTCCTTGTAGAAGAGCAGGTTGTAATAAAAAAGGGCTGTGTGCCGATGGTCAGAAGAGAACGTTGGTTTAGTTATGGATTCTGAAGATCTACTAATGAATATCGCTAAGAACTACCAAAACGTTAGCAACATCAGTAACATCTGTAACTTAATACCTGAATATTTGCCTTAGCAAAACTAAGTCTCTGTTAGGAAGAATATGCTTCGTAAACTTGTCACCGCCCTCACCTCAGCGGCGATCTTGGCTTCCCTCTCCGTGGCCCCTCAAGCAGTCGCAGCTGAGCGCAATATGGTTGTCCTCGGAGACTCCATCATTGCTGATTCTCCGGCGACACAGTTGTTAGCAGATCGCTTCACATCATCGAGGAACTGTCGACGCTCCCCGGATAGCTATGCCGAACAGGCCGGGCGTCGCTTGGGGCTTCCTGTACGTAATTTCTCATGCCCAGGTGTTCAATCTGTTTCCACTGGTTCCTTTGCCGGCGGGCCTTTCAACGTAGAAGTAGATTCAGCGCTTAATAGCGGTGCCTTGAATGTGGCTACTGCACGAGTGGTGATCACACATGGATTCAATGACACCTACTTCAACGGTGGTGAATCCGAAGGATCAACGCGTGAGCGTTTTGTTGCGGCGATGCGTCCGCAAATTGATCGAATCCGCGCAGCCGCCCCGCACGCGCGCATTCAGATTGTCGGGTATCCGACCATCGTCACTGGTAGCCGTATCTGCCCTCTGCACATTATCCCTAATATCACTCTTCCAGTGCCGGCTGGAGCAATGGAACGCTGGGAGAACCTTGCGCAGGGTATGAACATAGACCTTGCTCGCGCAACTGGCGTGGAATTCCTAGACCTCAAGCCGCATACTCGCAACAACGGAATGTGCGCACCTGATGCCGACCGTTACTTCTCCGGTGTTATTGACTTCACCGCTGGAAAAGGCAATATGCCGCTTCATATCAACGCTCGAGGTCATGAGCGTATCGGCGAGATCCTGGCTAATAGCTAGGCACTAAATAGAGGCTTCTTAGGCATTTAAAAGAACAAGTGCTCTCCGCGACGATGTGGAGAGCACTTGTTCTTTATGTGCTTTATGCGGTGCACTAAGAGGGGATGCTTAATCCCTGCTGTCGTTCACCAGCCTTCGCCCAGAGCGCGCAGCAGATACTTACCGTAGCCAGACTTTAGCTGGGACTGGCCTAAGGCTCGGAGCTGGGAATCGTCGATAAAACCAGCTCGCCACGCGGCAACCTCAGGGGAACCGATGATGGAACCGGTGCGCTTTTGCAGAACCTCAACATAGGAGGATGCCTCACTCATAGAGTCGATTGTGCCAGTGTCCAGCCACACGCTTCCGCGCTCTAGTTTGTGAACACGCAGCCTATCTTGCTCCAAGTAGGCGCTGTTTAGTGCGGTGATTTCTAGTTCACCGCGTTCGCTGGGGATAAGGTTTTCTGCGATCTCGACAGCGTCGTGAGGATAAAAATAGAGGCCGACGATGGCAAAGTTGGATGTAGGATGAGCCGGTTTTTCTTCGATTGCGGTGGCCATGCCGCGAGCATCAAAGTTAACCACGCCATAACGTTGAGGATCCGAGACCTCGTAGGCAAAAACAGTGGCTTTACCTGGGGTATAGCAACGTTGAAGCGAGGCGTCGAGGTCGCTACCGTCAAAGATATTATCGCCGAGGACGAGTGCTACGTCGTCGTTGCCAATGAAATCGCGGCCGATCACTAGTGCTTGCGCAAGTCCATCAGGGGATGGCTGCACTGCGTAGGACAAGGAAATACCCCATTGCTCACCAGTGCCTAGAAGACGTTGAAAGGCCTGTTGGTCTTCAGGAGTGGTGATCACCAAGATCTCAGAGATGCCCGCCTGGATGAGCGTGGTGAGCGGGTAGTAGACCATCGGCTTGTCATAAATCGGCATAAGCTGCTTGGAAATGCCGAGAGTTATGGGGTGCAGCCGGGTTCCCGACCCGCCCGCCAAGATGATTCCCTTCACAGCTTAGATCTCCTTTGTATCCGGGGCAGCGTAGTCGCGTGAGCAGTAACGTGCATAGTAGTGCGCGAGCACATCCTGCCAGTCACGTGGGGAAAACCCGAGCTCCGTGATCTTACTCAAATCCAAAGCAGAATGCTGGGGGCGTGGGGCAGCGGTTACGGCGTCTGCGAAGTATTCGGCTGTGCTAAGCGGCTGTACATCGGAAGCTGAACGACCCGCCAGCTCAAACACGCGCTGTGCTATCTGAGCCCAGGAAACAACCTCACCAGAATTACTCAGGTTATACACCCCATAGGGGGCGTGATTATCGAGCAAAAACTGAATGCCCGCAGCTAAATCGTCGGTAAAAGTGAGCCGGCCTAGTTGATCGTCCACCACCTGCGGAGAAACTCCACGTGCAGCAAGAGACGCCATCGTGGACACAAAGTTTTTTCCTTCTCCCACAACCCAGCTGGTGCGCACTACATAATGCTGTGGCGCAACACTTACCGCAGTATCGCCTGCGGCTTTTGACTGGCCATAGACGCTCAGCGGGGTGAAAGGTTCGTGTTCGGTGTGGACAGGGTAGGTGCCATCAAAGACGTAGTCGCTGGAGATGTGCACCAACGTGATCCCATAACGAGCCGCAATCGTGGCGAGGCGTGCGGGCGCTTCCGCGTTTGTACGCCACGCGGTGGCTGAATCAGTTTCGGCAGCGTCCACGGCGGTGTAGGCCGCGGCGTTGATGATCACACTGTAGTCCGCCCAACGACGCGCTTCCGTGATGTCTGCAGTGATGTCTAATTCGGTGCGAGAGCAGATCTCGGCATGGGGAAATACCTTTTTTAAGGCCTTTCCAAGTTGTCCGTTCCCGCCGGTAATAAGCATTTTCTTGGCGGGGACGGGTATCGCTGAGGCCAGTGGAGGGTGTGCCAGGTCCTTTTCAGAGAGCGTTGCTTGATCGAGGGGGATAGGCCAAGAAATGCCCAATGTGGGATCAGCGAGATTCACAAAAGAATAGTGGGCATCTGGCGACCAGTGATCGTTGACCAAATAGGTGTATGCAGTGGGCTCAAGGGCTTGGAACCCGTTGGCAACTCCTCGCGGAACAAAGACAGCTATCTCGGGAGTAATGGTCAAGGTAAACGTGGCGCCAAATGTCACAGAGCCTTCACGTAAGTCGCACCAGGCCCCAAAGACTGAACCAGTTGCTACGGAGACGTACTTATCCCAGGGCTCTGCGTGTAGCCCTCGGGTTACGCCGACTTCCGCATTGAAGGAAATATTGTTCTGTACTGGTCTGAAACCGGAGAATCCTAAATCCGCGAGTTTGGACTCTTGCCAATTTTCTTTGAACCAGCCACGGGAGTCCTCATGCAAGTCGAGATGGATGACCATCATTCCCTGAATAGGGCAGGCTTCTATCTTCATCGTCTACTGCCCCCGCTTGGCATAGTTGTTTTCTACTGTCTCTTTGAGTGGTCGCCACCAATGCTCGTTGTCGCGATACCACTGGATCGTATGAGCTAATCCCTCGCGCATACCGGTCGCAGTGTCTGTGAAGCGGGGCTGCCAGCCTAGTTCTGTGCGCAGCTTGGTGGAATCCATGGCATAGCGCATGTCATGGCCTGGTCGGTCGGCGACGTGTTCATAAGAATCTGTGCCCATGAGCTCGCAGATCAATTCGATCACGTGCTTATTGTTCACGTGATCGTTGTCAGCACCGATGATATAGGTTTCACCGATGCGGCCACGGTCAAGAATCGCATGGATAGCATCGTTGTGATCATCTACATGGATCCAGTCCCGCACTTGTTCCCCAGTGCCATAGAGCTTGGGAGAAATCCCGCTCAGGATATTGGTGATCTGCCGTGGGATGAACTTTTCGATGTGCTGGTACGGGCCATAGTTGTTTGAGCAATTAGACAGCGTGGCGGAGATGTTAAAAGACCGCACCCATGCCCGAACCAGGTGGTCAGAGCCGGCCTTGGTTGCGGAATACGGGGAGGAAGGATTGTAGGGGGTGCGCTCGGTGAAGCGGTGTGGATCGTCAAGCTCAAGATCACCGAAGACTTCATCGGTAGAAACGTGATGAAAATGCGCGTGGTTGCGTCGAGTAGCTTCCAACAGTGTGAACGTGCCCACTACGTTGGTCTGAATAAAAGGAGAAGGGTCATCAAGGGAGTTGTCGTTGTGGGACTCTGCCGCAAAATGCACCACGACGTCCGCGTCGCGCACAAGCTTATCGACGAGCGCCGCATCGCAAATATCGCCCTCAACCAGCTCCGCGTCGCAGCCGTCGAGGTTGGCGCTATTCCCCGCATAGGTGAGCTTGTCGAGCACCCTCACACGATAATCGTCGCGGGTCTCAAGGGTGCGGCGAACAAAATTAGAACCGATAAAGCCGGCGCCGCCGGTAACAAGCAAATTCTTTCTCACGGAATCACACCTTACGGGGCGTTTTATGGGTTGGGGAACTTTGGCAGTTCCGTCCGATAGAGCCAGCTGGTCCAGAGCTCTTCACAGCGCTGTGGATTGGAGGCCTCCTTGAGGACTTCGCGGCGCAGGTCGTGCGGCTCTACCACCGAATGGCGGCCTGCCGCGACATAGCGTTGGATGGCGCGGAAGAAGGGGGCGTCGCCAAGCTCACAGCGTAGAGCATGGACGGTGAGGGCTCCTCGCTTATAAATGCGGTCGTCAAACATATCCTTTGGACCGGGATCTGCAAGAAGCACATCCTGAGGCAGCGCAGCGATCTGATCATAATGGAAGCGCGCAGACTCGTGAGCAGTTGGCCCACGGCCGGAATACTCAAACCACAGCCATTCCGAGTAACACGCAAAACCCTCGTTTAGCCAGATATCGTTCCACTGAGCAAGCCCAAGAGAATTGCCAAACCATTGATGCGAGAGCTCATGGGCCACGAGACGCTCCCACTGGCCGTGTCCGCGTGTGTGGTTGGTGCCGAAGATAGATAGCCCCTGCGCCTCCAACGGAATCTCCAACTCATCTTCCGTGACCACTACTGAATAGGAATCAAAGGGATAACTGCCAAAAAGTTCACTGAATACGGCAAGCATCTTTTCCTGCTGCGCAAAATCATGACGGAAGCCGGAAACCATATGTGGGGGGACATAGCCCTTAACGGGCACCGTAGTGAGCGGAGGATTCTGATTGAGGGATTCTTCTCTATATTGTCCGACCTGGATAGTGGACAAATACGTGGCAAGCGGGTGCTCAGAGCGATAATGCCAGGTAGTGCGGGCTCCGCTTGTGCTTTTACTTATGAGGCCGCCGTTGGCGATGACGGAATAATCAGAATCACAGGTGAATGTGATGTCAAAGACTGCCTTCTCATCAGGGGTGTCGTCGCACGGCAACCAGGATCGCGAACCGCACGGCTGGCTAGCCACAAGTGAGCCATTACTGAGTTCCTCCCAGCCAATGAGCCCCCACAAAGTCCGGATAGGATGCGGGTTTCCGGAGTAGCGCACGCTGAGTGCGAACTCTGCATCTACGGGGATGGGCTCGGTAAAAGAGACGCGGAGCTTATTGCCCGACTGCCGGAATCTCTTCACATCCGTGTGCACGCCGCCAGCTACCGTGATATTCACTGACGTGGCCCGGAGGCTGTCGGCGAAGTCAAGAGTCAGATGCGAAAGCGGCAGGTAATTGTCCATGTATAAGGTCGCCTCTGCCGCCAGCCGATTGGGGCCCACCGCATAATCCATGATGAGTTCATAGCAACGGACGTGGAATCCAAGGTTAAAATCCACTCCGGTATAAGAATCCCGAGTCCCTGGGACAGGCGTAGAACGTAATCGTGGCCTAGCCATGATGAGAACCTCCCTCAGCGGAGATTGCGCAGGAGTCAGATACCGCGGCTGCACGGTCCTGCAACCATGTGAAGATCAGGGCTTCCATGAACGCAACCTGGTCGTTATCGGCAGCTCCCGCGTGCCCACCCTCAACGTTTTCGTAGTAATCAACCGGTTGCCCACAATCGGCTAGCGCTGCGGCGAATAACCGGGCATGCGCAGGGTGGACGCGATCGTCTCTCGTCGAAGTGGTAACCAGTGCTGGCGGATAGGAGACTTCCGAACGATCGCGGATGTTGTGCAGTGGGGAGTAGCTCGCCAAGACGTCGCGTTCTTGAGGATCCGAGGGGTCGCCATATTCAGCAATCCACGACGCGCCAGCGGACCATTCATGGTATCGCAACATATCAGTCAGTGGGACCTGAACAACGGCTCCCTGAATCAGCTCAGGATAAGACGTGAGAGCTACAGACGTGAGCAAGCCACCATTGGAGCCACCTCGCACGAAGACGGAGGATGCGTACCCGCGAGAGACGACGTCGTTAAGCACAGCCTGGTGATCTTGGTAGATAAGCGGTCTATTCTTCCTGATAACGCTTTCGTGCCATGCGGGACCGAACTCGCCACCACCACGCAGATTAGGCTGAACATAAAAGTTGCCTTGCTCCAGCCAACCTAAACCCCGCGTGGCTGAATAGCCGGGAACCAGAGACACCTCGAACCCGCCATAACCGCCTACCAGCGTGGGACGAGGGCCACGGGAGAAATCGCCGACGATAAAATACGGAATCTTTGTCCCATCTGCAGACGTGGCCCAATGCTGGCGCGTCTCTATACCTTGTGCATCGAAAAGCTCCGGTGCATGCCGTACTTCAACAGGAACAAGAGACTCGCTCACATCGACGCGGAATAACGTATCGGGCTGTGTAAAAGAGGAAGCGCCCAGCCAAGCCTCGTCGCTATCGTCACAGGTGGAAACGACTCGTGCCGTTGTGAGGGGTGGTAACTGAATATCTGTGTGGCCGGACTCTGGAGAATCGAGTCTCAACACCTCTAGCTTGGAGCTGACGTTATCCAGCACCGTCAAGATAATTCGGGTCTTGGTAAAGGAGATATCCTGAACGCTCGTCGTAGGAGTCGGAGTAAACACAGTATGGAAGTCCCGGCTCCCGTCGAGGAAGCGCTGAAAATCAATGGCACCGACCGCGCCAGCGGGGACTCCAGCATAATCTTCTCGTGGGAAGACAAACATCCATTGCCGATGAAACGTGAGCTCGCAGTCCTCGGGAACCTCTACTATCTGTAACGCGCCATCGCGTTCGATAAAGGTGCGTGAACGATAGAAGTCCAAGGATCGGCGGACAAATTTTCGTTCAAAACCGGGAGTAGAATCTGTCCACGATGAAACCGCCAGATCGCTGGTCTTACCAGCAAAAAATTCTTGGGCAGAGTGGATAGGAGTGCCGCGCCGCCACATATAAGACCGCGCCGGGTACCCAGAATCAGTTAGTGTTCCTGGGCCCAGATCTGTTCCTATAAGGAGAGTATCTATGTCCACCCAGCTGACGAGAGTCTTGGCCTCTGAAATATAAAAGGGGGCATCGGAGACAAAGGTGTTAGTGCGTAGATCGAATTCACGAATTTCTACGGCATCAGCGCCACCCCGGGACAGCTGGATAAGCGCTCGGTCGAAGTGATGAGGGCGAACATGGGCGCCCTTCCACACCCAGCTTTCCTTTTCCTCATGGGCAAGCTTGTCCACGTCTACCAGAATGTGCCATTCATCTGTTCCTGAGAGGAAAGCATCTAGCGTAGTTCTGCGCCAAAGGCCCCTGGGATGATCTGCGTCTTGCCAGAAGTTATAGAGGTATTCACCACGACGAATCACATAAGGAATTTTGGTGTCTACGTTGAGCGCAGCGCGCATCCTCTGTTGGAGATCGGAAAAATCAAGTGCCGATTCCGTGGATTGAGACCAGCGTTTAGCCCAGTCAAGAGCTTTCGGGGAGTCGATGATTTCAAGCGACGCAGCATCAAAGGTCAGATCAGCTAATTCACGATGCTCTGGGGATGAGGAAGATGTAGTAGTCATTGCCTCTGAGATTACTCATTAAAAGGGACCGCCCGCCGGCGAAAGATCGCTGGCGGGCGGTTAACTGGGAAAGAAGCGCGTAGGTTTACTTGTTAAAAGCGCGCTCGAACGTAGGCCAAGAAGCGCGAAGGTCGTCCTGCCAGTAGCTCCAGGAGTGGGTACCGGTGTTGCGCATGTTGAAATCAGCTGGGATGTTCAAGGACTTCAAGCGGACCTTGAGGTCGTTGGTGCACATGTTAGTTCCAGCTTCGATGAGGCCACCCTCTACCACTACAGCGGTAAGACCAGCGGAAGCGACTGCCGGGTCGAGGCCAGCATAGCGAGGGTTAGCCAAGGTGTCGTGGCCACCTGCGACGCCGCTGGCGTTGGAGACATAGATTTCCGTGCCGCGGAGATCTTCTGCCATCACAACCGCATCGTTGTAACGGTTGTAGTCAGAACCCATGGGACCCCACATCTGCTCAGGAGTTGCGTTGCCGCGTTGCAGAGTCAGGCGAAGGAACTGATAAGCCATGGGAGTAGAGGTAGCTGCACAGCCAGAGAAAGAACCTACTGCATCGTAGAAGCCCTTGGCATGCTCGGCGAGGAGTAGCGAGCTGGTTGCGGACATAGACATACCGACGATAGCGCGCTTGTTATTTGCTTTAAGCATGGACTCCATCGGTCCGGGAAGCTCTTTGGTGAGGAAAGTCTCCCACTTTTGCTTGCCGCCTAGGGAAGCGTTCTCTGAAACCCAGTCAGTGTAGTAAGAGAACTTGCCCGCCATAGGAACGACAACGTTGACGTCCTTCTCCTTGTAGAAGTTCATCGCGTCGGTCTGCATGACCCAGTTCGCGCGGCCTTCTCCGCCGTCGCCACCGTTAAGGAGGTAAACAGTTGGGCGGTTAGGGCTCGAAGCTTTGAGGACTACCATCGGGATGTTGCGGTTCATGGATGGGGAATGTGCCCATGCTTCAACCAAGCGATCGTTGTCGAGCTTCTCTCGCCATACCGGGCTGATGTCAGGGGTTGCACCAAAGTGAACGTCTGCTAGAGCTGTGCCGTTGCTGATCTGTGCGGGAGTCTTCTCCGCTGCGCCGGCAGCAGGTGCGACGGCCGTGCCAAGAAGGCTAACGGTAGCTGCAGTAGCAACCGAGAAGGCTGCGATCGACCGAAGGAACTTCATACTGCTTTTTCTTCCTTGTTTTTCTATCCAGTTAGTGGGCAAATGGAAGGATATGCTTTTCGACGCTCGCCATTGCCCGAAAGCCTGCTGGCGTCAACATTTACATCGTTTTCTTCACGTAGAACGTTAACAGGTTCCTGTGTAGTGGGGTAGTAGCCAGCCCCAAATAAAACCAGTTTTTTGCGCAAAAACGCGTGATGCCCACAACATTTTGTGAGATGTTTCTAAGTATTGAGCAAGGCTGCGCTATGTGTCATATTAGTCAGAGGGTGACTCTGGGAAGAGCTGTTTAATGTTATTTTGAATCGTTCAAAGGCGGCGGAAACGGGTGTTTAGGCTTACACTCTGATTGTCACTTTTGTTCTTCCAGACTTTTTCAAGCGAAAAGGATGTAACTTTTATGGAAAAGATCGCTGCTTTTTTCAGCAATCCACTCGGCTCTATCCAGGCCTTTATTAACGAGGCTATCGGTGCCACTGTTCAGGCAGGTTCTGCAGGTTTGAGCAACTTCTGGCATCTGATTGGACTGCTTTAATCAAAACTCGCCTGTAATAACGCAAGCCGGGAACTGCGCAGCAACGTTCGGGGCTTGCGTTTTTTCTGTCTGTGGGAAGGTTGCTCGTGCTCCTCCATATGGCCTTGCCTATGGGGTACTGCGGGGGAAGCTGAGGTTGGGGGCCTCACATTTCGGGTAGGGCAATCGGGGCATTGTGGCCGCGTAAATGTGGTTTTTTTATTCGATGGAGTGAGTCTGGCTAGGCAAAGGTGAGCTACTACACGACATTTTGGATAGAGACACGTATTCTAGAGACTTGTGACTGAACATTATGACGTTGTAGTACTCGGCGCTGGCCCTGGTGGCTATGTCGCCGCCATCCGCGCAGCCCAGCTCGGCAAGAAAGTCGCCGTGGTTGAAAAGCAGTACTGGGGAGGTGTCTGCCTCAACGTTGGATGTATCCCGTCCAAAGCTTTGCTCAAGAACGCTGAGGTCGCACACATCTTTAACCATGAGGCAAAGACCTTTGGTATCTCCGGTGATGTTTCTTTTGACTTCGGTGTCGCGCACAAGCGTTCCCGCAAGGTTTCTTCGGGAATCGTCAAGGGCGTTCACTATTTGATGAAGAAGAACAAGATCACTGAGATCGATGGACTTGGTAGTTTCAAAGACGCTAAAACGATTGAAATCTCCGAGGGTAAAGATGCAGGAAAGACCGTTACATTTGATGACTGCATCATTGCGACAGGATCTGTCGTTCGCTCTCTTCCTGGCGTAAAAATCGGTGGAAACATTGTTTCCTTTGAGGAGCAGATCCTCAAGGAAGAAGCGCCTAAATCCATGGTCATCGTTGGCGCAGGCGCCATCGGTATGGAGTTTGCGTACGTTCTTGCCAACTACGGTGTAGAAATCACCATCGTGGAATTCATGGACCGTGTACTTCCTAACGAGGATGCAGACGTTTCCAAGGAGATCGCTAAGCAGTATAAGAAGCTTGGCGTGAAGCTCCTCACCGGCCACAAGACCACTGCCATCCGCGATAACGGCAATGGCGTAGAGGTGGATGTGGAGTCTAAAGATGGCTCCAAGTCGGAGACCATCAAGGCGGAGCGCGTCATGGTTTCCATCGGTTTCGCGCCACGCGTGGAAGGCTATGGCCTGGAGAACACTGGCGTAAAGCTCACTGAGCGTGGCGCTATTCAGATCGACGACTTCATGCGTACGAACGTTGACCACATCTACGCTATTGGCGACGTAACCGCGAAACTGCAGTTGGCGCATGTCGCTGAGGCGCAAGGCGTTGTGGCGGCCGAGACTATCGCTGGTGCAGAGACCCAAGAGTTGGGCGACTACATGATGATGCCTCGTGCTACCTTCTGTAACCCACAGGTGGCTTCTTTCGGATACACCGAAGAGCAGGCCAAGGAGAAGTTCGCTGGCCGGGAAATCAAGTCTGCTACATTCCCGTTCTCTGCTAACGGCAAGGCACAGGGCCTCGGCGAGTCCGCTGGCTTTGTCAAGATCGTTGCGGATGCGGAATTCGGAGAGCTTCTTGGTGCTCACATGGTAGGCGCAAACGTCTCTGAGCTGCTGCCAGAACTCACTTTGGCTCAGCGCTTTGACCTGACGGCTGAGGAAATCGGACGCAACGTTCACACTCACCCGACCTTGTCTGAAGCAATGAAGGAGGCTGCAGAAGGCATCATGGGACACATGATTAACCTGTAACAGCTAAGTGGCTTATAACCCCAGGCTTGCAGAAAAGAATCTGCGACCTGGGGTTTAGCTATGGGATCTGTATCAGTATGGTGCCACGGAGGACGTGTGGGCGTCGATTGCAATGAGCTTATTGACTGCGGGGAAAGCTCGTTGTGCACAGTCTTCGCGGGTGCATACGCGACAACCTGCCCCGATAGGGACTGCGTTGGCAAAAGTTTTTACGTCGAGGCCGTGGGCATAAACAGTCCGTGCTGCGTGACGTGCCTCGCACCCCAAGCCGATGGAAAACATTTTTCCCGTCTCCCCAAAGCGTCCCTGGTGATGCCGCACTGTTCGGGCAACCCAGAGATAGTTGCGTCCGTCGGGCATTTGCGCCAGCTGTCGCATGATGGTGCCGGGGCTGGTAAAGGTCTCGTAGACATTCCATAGCGGGCACGTGCCGCCAGCATGGGTGAAGTGGAACCCTGTAGCAGATTGACGCTTGGAAATATTGCCGGCGCGATCCACACGGACAAAGGTGAAGGGGATGCCTCGCAGGTTAGGGCGCTGCAATGTTGAGAGCCTGTGGCATATAGTCTCGTAACCGACTCCAAACATCTGACATAAGTACTCAATGTCGTAGCCGGAACGCTCTGCTTCGGAATGGAACATTCGGTAAGGCAGCATGACAGCTGCCGCGAAATAAGAAGCGATGCCACGTCGGGCTAGGGTGCGTGCCTCCACGGATGTGAAGTAGGCATCGGCGAGGAGGGCGTCGATACGCTCGTTGGCCTCCAAGAAAGCAAGCTCTGTGGCAAGTCGAAAAGCGCGTTGACCAGTGATGAGTCGAGTGGACAAAGTGAGTACCCGGGTGTGGGTGTCAAAGTGATGCAGGGTGCTTCCGATGTCTATTCCGGCTTTAATGGTGACCCCGTGCCGGGATTCCAAGCGATCTATGAGCGTTGCTTCGTTGGCGCGGATATTGAAAGTGGTGATGCCCAACTCGGCAGAGATTGCTTCGGCGGCATGATCGAGTTCATCGAGATAATTTTGACGCGCATAGAAGAAGTCGCGAACTTCATCGTGAGGCATGGAAAGAGCTTCTGAAATCGCTTGGGTTTCGTCGAGACTGTTGACCAAGCGGACATCTGTGGCTGCCGAGAGCTTGTCACGGACATTGCGATAACGCCGATGCATTTCCACGACGGCACGAGCTATATCAGGATGATGATCTACTAGGTCAGAGAGTTCTTGTAGGTCGATATCTTCGGGGCATAGCTCCTTGTCCAGCATGACGTCATGGACTTCTGCCAGGAGTCGTGAATCATCATCCTTGGAAAAGAATGTGGCGTCGACGCCAAAGACTTCGGTGATTCGGTGGAGCACGGGAAGGGTGAGAGGCCTGACATCGTGCTCAATTTGGTTGACATAACTTGCCGAAAGTTCAAGCGTGCCGGCTAAATTAGCCTGGCTGAGGCCACGCTCTTTACGCAGCTGCCGCAGCCGCGAACCAACGTATGTCTTGCTCATGGACTTAAAGGATACGTGAGCAAGTTCACCGAGGGGATATATTTGTTGGTTTTGGGTAGCAACAGACACTTGCGTTTACGTGGGTAACAAATTGCAGTTGTGTGCTTATGGTTGGATTTGCGGACTCTTAATAGTCGTAATGTGGCACTGGCCTTGCTAAATGAGTATCAGAGGGGTGCTCGCATGGTTGATAAAAGTACGCATTTCGGATGACACCGAATAGGTGTGAGTAGGTGTTGATAAAAAGTTAAAAATCCAATGCGATATATCTCATAGGTGTCGCCTTGCGCTCGGATGAAAGGGCCGGTAGAAGCGCCCTTTTGGGCGCCGCAAAGGGCGGCTTTTTAAGTCAGGCTATCCTAAATTGCAGGTAAGTGGGCATTTTTATGCCATGTGAGGGGGATCACCATAGGTTGTGGTAAGTGGTTTATCCATGGCGGTGGGTCGTAAAGTTAATACGACACTGGAGGTGCCATGACTGTAAATAACATCGACCGTGACGCAATCGCGCACGGCAAAATCACTGAAAAGCCGCTACGTGAGCGGCCAAAGTACCCGACCTGGGCACTGAAGCTCACTATGGCCGTCACTGGCCTGATCTTCTGCTTCTTTGTGGTCTTCCACATGGTCGGAAACCTTAAAGTTTTCTTGCCGTTCTATGAGGACGGTACGCATCCGATCGACGTTTATGGCGAGTGGTTGCGTAACCTTCTTTATCCGCTCTTCCCGCACGGTGCATTCCTGTGGCTGTTCCGCATTACGCTGCTTCTCTGCATTGTTTTGCACATCTACGGCGCATTTGCACTCATCGGCCGTTCGAGCCGTTCTCGCGGTAAGTTCCGTCGCACCAACCTCATGGGTGGCATGAATTCCTTTACCACTCGCACGATGTTGGTAACAGGCATCATTTTGCTTGCATTCATCGTCTTCCACATCTTGGACTTGACTGTTGGTGCTACACCGGCTGCCTCCGAGGTGTTTGAGCACGGTCATATTTACGCCAATATGGTGGCAAGTTTTAGCCGTTGGCCCGTCACCATCTTCTACATCATTGCGATGCTGACACTCTTCATGCACCTGTCGCACGGTATTTGGCTTGCCGCAAGCGATTTGGGCATCACCGGTAAGCGCTGGCGTGCAATCATTCTCTTCCTCGCTTACCTCGTTCCCGCAATCGTAATGATTGGCAACATCGCAATTCCGCTGTCTATCGCATGCGGCTGGATCAGCTAGGACGAAAAGGTAATAACTAATGAGCATTAACTCTGAAACCGCTACTCGCCCTGAGTTCACCCAGCCAGCCTCCATCGTCGATGGCGTGAAACTGGGCAGCATCCTTGAGTCCAATGAGCCCAAGGGCGTTCCTACCAAGGACATGTGGGAGTACCAGAAAGATCACATGAACTTGGTCTCCCCCCTGAACCGTCGTAAGTTCACGGTTCTTGTTGTGGGAACCGGACTTTCCGGTGGTGGCGCTGCTGCTGCCCTCGGCGAGCTGGGATACAACGTTAAAGTCTTCACTTACCACGATGCTCCTCGTCGTGCGCACTCTATTGCTGCGCAGGGTGGCGTGAACTCCGCCCGTGGCAAGAAAGTGGATAACGACGGCGCTTACCGCCACGTGAAAGACACCGTGAAGGGCGGCGACTACCGTTGTCGCGAATCTGATTGTTGGCGCCTGGCGTACGAATCCGTACGCGTCATCGATCACATGAATGCTATCGGTGCACCTTTCGCCCGTGAGTATGGCGGAACCCTAGCTACCCGTTCCTTCGGTGGTGTGCAGGTTTCCCGTACGTACTACACGCGTGGTCAAACAGGCCAGCAGCTTCAGCTATCTGGCGCAGCTGCGCTGCAGCGTCAGATTGGTCTTGGAACCGTAGAGATCTTCACGCATGCAGACATGCATGACTTGATCATCACCGAGGAAAACGGCAAGAAAACCTGCCGCGGTATCGTTACTCGTAACCTGATCACTGGTGAGCTCACACCTCACACGGGCCACGCAGTCATCTTGGCTACTGGCGGTTACGGCAACGTTTATCACATGTCTACGCTGGCTAAGAACTCCAATGCATCGGCAATGATGCGTGCGTACGACCTCGGCGCTTATCTTGCTTCTCCGTCGTTCATTCAGTTCCACCCGACCGGCCTTCCGGTCAACTCGGAATGGCAGTCGAAGACGATCCTGATGTCTGAGTCTTTGCGTAATGACGGCCGCATCTGGTCCCCAATTGAGCCCAAGGACGATCGCGACCCCAACACGATCCCCGAAGAAGAGCGCGATTACTTCCTGGAGCGCCGTTACCCGGCATTCGGTAACCTCGTGCCTCGCGACGTGGCATCGCGTGCTATTTCTCAGCAGATCAACAAGGGACTCGGCGTTGGGCCTCTGCACAACTCCGCATACCTGGACTTCCGTGACGCAATTGAGCGTCTGGGCGAGAACACGATCCGTGAGCGCTACTCCAACCTCTTCCAGATGTATGAAGAAGCGATCGGCGAAAACCCGTTCAAGGCTCCGATGCGTATTGCACCGACCTGCCACTTCACCATGGGTGGTCTGTGGACGGACTTCAATGAGATGACCTCCATCGACGGTCTCTTTGCCGCTGGTGAGTGCTCCTGGACTTACCACGGTGCAAACCGTCTGGGCGCTAACTCCTTGCTCTCTGCTTCTGTTGATGGCTGGTTCACCTTGCCATTTACCATTCCGAACTACTTGGCTAACCACCTTGGAGAAGCCAAGCTGCCTGAGGACGCTCCTGAAGCAGTAGCAGCAGTCGCCCGAGCTCAGGCTCGTATTGACAAGCTCATGAACATCAAGGGTGATGACCCTCATGGCCCTGAGTACTACCACCGCCAGCTAGGCGATATCCTCTACTTCTCTTGTGGCGTTGCCCGCAACATCGAAGACCTGAAGGCCGGCATTGAGAACATCCGGAAGCTCCGCAAGGAATTCTGGGCGAACCTCCGCATTACCGGCGAGGCAGAGGAAATGAACCAGGTTCTTGAGTACGCATGTCGCGTAGCAGACTACATCGATCTCGGCGAGCTCATGTGCGTTGACGCACTCGACCGCGACGAGTCCTGTGGTGCGCACTTCCGTGACGATCACCTCTCTCCTGAAGGTGAAGCGGAGCGTGACGACGATAACTGGTGCTTCGTTTCTGCATGGGAGCCAGGCGCGCATGAAAACGAGTTCATTCGCCATGCTGAGCCACTCACGTTCGAATCGATCCCGCTGATGACAAGGAACTACAAGTAATGAAACTCCATCTTGAAATTTGGCGTCAGGCCGGTCCTAACAGCGAAGGTCATTTCGAGTCCATCGACGTCGAAGACGCCGTAGCACAGATGTCGATCCTTGAGCTTCTGGACCACGTCAATACAGGCTTGGTCGAAGAAGGCAAAGAGCCTTTCGTCTTCGCCTCTGACTGCCGTGAAGGCATTTGTGGCACCTGTGGCCTGCTGGTTAACGGCCGGCCACACGGCTTGGACAAGAACAAGCCTTCCTGCCAGCAGCGCCTCGATCACGTGGCAGACGGCTCGACCCTAAAGATTGAGCCTTTCCGTTCTGCTGCTTACCCTGTGATCAAGGACCTTGCGGTTGATCGCTCGGCTCTTGACCGCGTGATGCAAAAGGGTGGCTACGTTTCCATCAACGCAGGCACGGCTCCTGATGCGGACACTATTTACCAGAACCATGAGAAGGCTGAGCTTGCTCTTGACCATGCTGCATGCATTGGTTGTGGTGCCTGCGTGGCTGCCTGCCCCAACGGCGCAGCACACCTGTTCACCGGAGCAAAGCTCGTTCACCTTGCTCTTATGCCTTTGGGCCGTGAAGAGCGAGGCAAGCGTGCCCGCAATATGATTGATGAGCTTGAGACCAACTTTGGTCACTGCTCGTTGTACGGTGAGTGCGCCGATGTCTGCCCGGCAGGTATTCCGCTATCCGCTGTTGCGGCTATTAACAAGGAGCGTGCCCGCGCTTTCTTCCGCGGTAAGGACGACTAAGCTAAGGTTTAACGCAACGAGCTGACTCACTCAAAAGGGAAAAAATTTAGAAAGGCACATTATGTCTCATTCAGCACTTGCGACGCAGGAGACTGCGGGATACCCAGTTTTCGAGGGACGCATGCACTACATCGATGGCTACGATCCCGCGAGCCTTTGGGCACCGCATTCGTCGCTTCAGCGTACGAGTACGTGGGTGGGCATGGGTGCCATTCTTGTTTCCCTCGCAGGATTCGGCGCGCTGATCTTTGGCTTGGGTGCTGCTTCTGTAGGTAGCCAGGAATCCTGGGCTACTTATGTCATTATTGGTGCGGTTCTAGGCTTTGCTCTGCTTATCGGTGGCTTTGTGTTGGTTCACCGTGGGCGCCGCAACTACCGTCAGTATCGCGCTGAAACCGGTCGCATGAACTAAGCGTTCGCGACACCTCCATTTACAAAGGCTCCGATTTCCCAGGGAAATCGGAGCCTTTGTGCATCCGCGATTAATATCCAAAGCTATGAATGATAAACGCGGAAAAGTGTTATGGATACTTATGACGTTGGCCGCGACCCTGATCGGTATTAATTACATTGTGGCCGGATGGAATGCACTATAGGACTCCAGCAAAGTCTGGTCTTTCGGGCTCAAGGGCGCGAGCATCCTCCAACGCCGTACCTCAAGCAATTCGGCCTCTATAACTGGGGCGCCTTTGGCGTGCTCTGGGCGAACTGGCTACCGGCTGGGGTGAACAGTACGGGATAATGAGTGACATGGCACAACATGCAGCTCCACGCGGACTCGCGGTTCCTGGTCCTTCGCCTGAAGCAGAGGCTGAAAAGCGGCGTGCGCTACGGAAACACAAAGCTATTGCGACGGGATTACTTTTTGTCGCTGCGGCGATATTTTTGAGTTGTCAGTGGTATACCTCGGTGACTGACCCCACCCCTGCATGGGTGGGTTTTGTTCGGGCTGCTGCTGAGGCCGGAATGGTTGGCGGTTTGGCCGATTGGTTTGCGGTGACGGCTTTGTTCCGATACCCCTTGGGCATCAAGATTCCTCATACGGCGATTGTGCGCCGGAAGAAAGACCAAGTAGGCGTGGCCCTGAGCGGGTTTGTGAGCGAGAACTTTCTTAACGCAGAACAAATTACAGAGAAAGTATCTCAAGCGAATGTCGCTAGTCGCATCGGTGACTGGCTGTCTGATCCACATAACGCCGAGACTGTATCGCGCGAAGTCGGCGCCTTTACCGCGAAGGCGGTCAGGGCGTTAGATCCTCACGACGCAGAGGCAGTTATCCGGAAAGCAATCGTGGAAAAACTCGCAGAGCCGGAGTGGGGTCCGCCCCTGGGGCGGCTCTTGCAGCAGCTCAATCAGGGGGGGCAAACGGAACCAATCGTGGATCAACTGGTTTCGTGGCTGCACAAGAAGGCGCTGACGTCGGAAAGCTTAATCCTCAAGATTTTGGGGGAGCGTGCGCCTTCCTGGGCGCCAAAGTTTGTCAATGAGCTGGTGGGCGATCGAGTCTATCGTGAGCTTATTCAGTGGACGGCTGCGGTGGAGAGCGATAAGAATCATGAGGCGCGTCAGGCGATCAGGCGCTTTCTAGAGAAATTTGCTGATGATCTTCAGACGGATCCGGTTGTGATTCAGAAGGTGGAAGATATTAAGCACGATGTAATGGGGTCAGCGCCGGTGCAGGATGCGGCATCGACGATCTGGGCGAGTGTGTCCAAAAACGTGATTCTTGCTGCGGAAGACGCGGATTCCTTGTTGCGTCAAAAAATTAAAGAGTACGCGTTGGAGTGGGGAAACCGGATTCACTCCGATGATGTTTTGCGGTCAGATCTTGATGCGCGCATCACTAAGACTGCAGCTTTCCTCGCAGACAATTATGCGGATCAGGTGACCTCGATTATTTCAGAAACGATCGAGCGCTGGGACGCAGACGAGGCTAGCGACAAGATTGAGTTGATGGTGGGCAAAGACCTGCAATACATTCGTCTTAACGGAACAGTGGTGGGTGCTCTTGCTGGCTTGGCCATCTACACTGTTTCATATTCGCTCTTTGGGGTGTAAGCGGGGCGTAAAACGCTGTAGACACCGCTAAGTCCCATGTATATATTCGAGGAATTCTCTTCATGACCTTTGTTTTCCTGATTTTCAGCTACATCATTAAGGCGGCGGTTTACCTTGCAGTGGCTGCTGCCCTGATTGGTGCAGGATTAGCCGCTGCGACGCGAGCCGATGCTTTTGAAGCCGGAGACCGACAGAACAAGTGGATCTGGGTGGGCCTGCTTGTACTAGCGGCCCTCATGGTTTACTTGAGAGTCCAGTTCCTTTCTTGGGTTGGTCTGGTGATCATCGGATTGTATTGGTTTGATGTTCGCCCCCAAATCAAGAACATCCTTAATGGTAATTACGGCTGGTAATCAAGCATGGCAAGCGATAATACTGTGGCGGTCACACTCCTTGACCCGCTGGCAACCGCTGCTGATGTAAAGCAGCTTGCGGCAAACGCTAGGCAACAAGGGATGGGTATTTGTGTAGAGCCTTCGCTATTGCACGCAATCGATGCCTCATTGGTGCACGGTGACCAGCTCCCGGTGATTTCCTGGGCGGGATATCCTACGGGCAAGCACCACGTACTCATTAAGGCGTCTGAGGCTCGGCTCGCGGTGCAATCTGGGGCGACGATGGTCATTTACGTGCCCGATCCAGCGTCGCTTCTCGACGCCACCGGCGCGGCTTTTATCAGCGAAATTGCGGCGGCGCGTGAGGCCGTACCACACCCCGCTCAGCTTGCGGTGCTTGTCAACGACATCCTTCTTAGCGATGAGCTGTGTGTCCGTGCGCACACGTGGCTGGCAAAGATAGGCGTGGATGCCGTGATCTCCTATAGTGCGAGTGCCTATGAGATGGGCGGAATCCCACTGTATGTTCTATGCGACATAAGCGAAGCCCCCGTGCATAAAGCAGCGGGGGCATATGGAGTCCTGGTAACTGGAATCTAGCGTGCGGGGACTACTGGCTGTTGGCCCTTCTCCTTGCTGAGCTCGTTGAGATTGACGTTCTCTCCGGCTACCTCGATTGTGATGCCATGCTCTACAACTTCAACACTTTTAATCGTGAGATTCCCTGTCATAGCGTTTGCCTGATCGCGTAGCCCCTGAGTCAGTGCGTCAGAGACCGCAGAAGGTAACTCAACGCCGAGGAGGCTGGCGTTGGTGGCGGTGAAAGACAAGTGGCCGTCGATAGCCTCCGGCTTAAGCGTGAGATTGGCTGCTCCTCCTGTGATGTCGACCTTTACCGTGCCGTCTGCAGGATTAGACGTAATTCCTGTGATCTGGATGAGCTGCTGTAGAAAAGCACCTGCAAGTGCTCCCAGATCGTTGCCTGTTCCTTCAACAGGGGCGGTCTGGTGCTTCTGATTCTCAGCGATGCTTTTTTGCAGTACGGCGAGCAGGTAGTCGTCGGCAAGCGTGGTGCGAAGTGAGAGCGAACCAGCAACCGGGTTATCGGGATCGGAAATATTTAAAGAATTAACGTTAATAAAAGACTGCGGCGTGCCGGTGACCTCCGGGACAGCGTTGGCGCCTCCGGGATGCGTAATATTGACGGTTGAAGGTGACTCAATATTTACGTGGGGGACGTTGTGAGTTATTGCTGAAAAAAGCAGGGGAGTCGGGCCGAAAGAGATGCTGGCCTCTTGACCAGTGGAATTGGAACCCACAGAATCTTTGAGTTGTTTGCTGATAGTCCAGCGCAAGCCGAATTCGGCCAGCAGCAAGAGAACTACAAGGGCAACGATGATTGTGAGGATAACTTTACTAATGCGAGAACCAATAGTTTTAGACACGGGTTCCAGTGTCGCCTATTTTTCACAGTATCGCCACTAGCGGAAAAGCTATGGCCCGACTCCTCTACGAGGAGTCGGGCCATAGGATGGCTAAGGGACTAGCAGACCACGAGAACGGAAGACGTTCTTGGTAAAAGCAACTGATTCTTCTGTCGGTGGTTTGACGCCCTCAAGCTCATAGTGGAGATTAAGCTCACGCCACTTATCTGCACCCATATTGTGGAAAGGAAGTACCTCAACGCGCTCGACGTTATCTTTCCACTGCTCAACGATGTCCGCCACGTTATTGATGTTTTCCTGAGAGTCGGTAAGACCCGGGACAAGCACAAACCGGATCCACACGGGCTTGCCCGCTGCATGAAGGCGGTTGCCAAAATCAATAGTCGGTTGCAACTCGCGGCCAGTGACGCGGTGGTAGGTCTCCTCGTCTCCTGCTTTGACGTCGAGAAGCACAAGATCGATGTTTGCTAAGTCCTCGTCGCTAAGGCGAGCGCCCAGATAACCTGAGGTGTCTATAGTTGTATGAATTCCTGCGTCGTGTGTCTCTTTGAGTACTCGGCGGGTGAAGGCTATCTGGAAGAGTGGCTCGCCGCCGGAGATAGTAAGTCCACCGCCGGAGGCTTTGAAGACTCTGCGATAACGTTTGATCTTTTTAACGATATCTTCCACCCGTTCAAGCGTTCCCTCCTTCATCTGCATAGTGTCTGGGTTATGGCAGTACAAGCAGCGCAGGGGACAGCCCGCCATAAACATCGTCATACGAGTGCCGGGGCCATCGACGGCGGTGACCAGCTCCCAGGAGTGCACCAGAGCGATGTCGCCAGTTCGGCGTGCTTCGATCAGCTCCTTATGAGAAACATCCTCTAGCTCAAGATCTGTTCCGATGCCTGCGGCTGTGCCGCGAAGACGTGGGCCATCTGAGCGTTCGACCGTAACGGTGGAGTTGATTCCATCGGCCATGAGGATTCCTTTCGATCGCGACGTACGCGGGCGGTAGATCTGCGAGGGGTAAAACTAGGGGCGGTTGGTAACTCAGTATCTGTTACTGAAATACAACAAAAGTCTGGGCAAAAATATGCCACCGTCTCAAGCGAACTCGAGGCGGTGGCAGCTAAAGATGCACGCTGAGCGCGCTACTCCTTATGCGGAGTGGTGGAAGGTGCGCGAGAGAACGTCGAGCTGCTGCTCACGGGTGAGCTTGACAAAGTTCACGGCGTAGCCGGAGACACGAACGGTGAGGTTCGGGTACTTGTCAGGGTTCTCCATAGCATCCTCAAGAGTCTTCTGATCGAGGACGTTGATGTTTGCATGGTACAGACCTGCATTTGCATTGTTTGCATTGCGCTGGGTCTTCATGTCGTTGAGACGCTCTTCAAAAGTCTTGGAAGACATAAGTTTCTCCGATTTCTTGTGGGAATGAATGGTTAGGGATGGTGCGAAGGCTTATTCTTCGTCCATGATGAATCCGGCATCGAGGATGCCGACCAGGTTCTTGACCTGCTCATCAGCTGTGCGGCCAAGGCCGGAAGGCGTGATGGTGTTGGTCAAGGAGATGCCGTCGAGGGCATCCTGGTAGTCCAGCTTGCCCACAGAGAGCATGGAAGCAACCATACCGTGGGTGTCTGCACCGTTCTCTGGGTTTGCGCCTGGGCTGAACGGGGTACCAGCTTTGTGGCCGGATGGGAAGGCGCCGGTTGCTTTGCCGTAGACCACGTTTGAGGTGATCGTGAGCACCGACTGGGTCGGGATAGCATCGCGGTAGAGTGGGATCTCCTTGATCTTGGACATCACCGTGTGCACGATGGTGGCGGCGATGTCGTCGACGCGGTCATCGTCGTTGCCGTAGCGCGGGAAGTCGCCTTCCGTGATGTAATCAACGATCAAACCGGTTTCATCGCGCACTGGCGTGACTTTTGCGTGCTTGATGGCAGAGAGAGAATCGGCGACAATAGCCAGACCTGCGATGCCACAGCCCATGGTGCGGATGATGTTGGAGTCGTGCAGCGCCATCTCGATGGACTCGTAGGCGTAGCGGTCGTGGCAGAAGTGGATGATATTGAGTGCTTCGACGTAGGTGCCGACGACCCAGTCAAGCATGTTCTCGTACTTTTCCCAGACCTCATCGAAGTCCAAGGGGCCATCGCCCTCGATAGGTGCGAACAATCCGGGCTCGGTGATCTGCTTGCCGGAGACCTCGTCGCGACCGCCGTTCATAGCGTAGAGCAGCGACTTTGCGCTGTTCACGCGGGCGCCGAAGAACTGCATCTGCTTGCCAATAGCCATGGGGGACACACAGCAGGCGATAGCGGCGTCGTCGCCCCACTGATCGCGAATCTGCTTGTCAGACTCGTACTGAATGGACGAGGTCTCAATGGAAATTGCGGCGCAGAAGTCCTTGTAGCCCTCGGGCAGCTCGGGATCCCAGAAAATGGTGATGTTTGGCTCTGGTGCGGGGCCCAGGTTGCGAAGGGTCTGCAGTAGGCGGAAGGAGGTCTTGGTCACCATCGAACGACCGTCTTCTGCGAAGCCAGCGTCGGACCAGGTTGCCCAATAAGGGTCGCCGGAGAAGATCTGATCGTAATCGATGGTGCGCAAGAATCGGACGATGCGCAGCTTGATCACAAGGGCATCGATCATTTCCTGAGCGTCTTCCTCGGTGATGAGGCCGGCGGCAAGATCGCGCTCAAAGTAGATGTCCAGGAATGCAGAGAGGCGGCCGATGGACATGGCGGCACCGTCTTGGGACTTAACGGATGCCAAGTAAGCAAAGTATGTCCACTGAACAGCCTCTTGGGCTGTCTTAGCTGGGCGAGAGATATCAAAGCCATATGCAGCGGCCATGATCTTCAGCTTCTTCAGAGCCTTGATCTGTTCGGAGTGCTCCTCGCGGAAGCGTGCCCAGTGCTCGGAGAAGTTTTCAGTTGCTACCGAGTCCTTGGCACGGTTCTTTTCCTCGATGAGGAAATCAACACCGTACAGAGCTACACGACGATAGTCGCCGATGATACGGCCGCGACCGTATGCGTCGGGCAAGCCGGTGATGATGTGAGCGGAACGTGCTGCGCGGATACGAGGGGTGTAGATGTCAAAGACTGCCTCGTTATGGGTCTTGCGGTACTTGGTGAAGATGCTCTTAATATCTTCGTTTGCTTCCTTGCCCGCTTCTTTAATAGCGGTCTCAACCATGCGCCAACCACCGAAAGGCATCATCGCGCGCTTTAGCGGAACGTCTGTCTGCAGGCCGACGATAACGTCATCATCTTCGGAGATGTAGCCGGCAGGGAACGCATCGATGTCTGCAGGGGTATCGGTGTCTACATCGAAAACGCGCTTTTTACGCTCTACGGAAAGGTAGTTCTTTTCCAATGTGTCCCATACGCGGAGGGTCTTCTCCGTAGGGCCGGCCAAGAAGCTGGCGTCGTCATCGTAGGGGGTGTAGTTGCGCTGAATGAAGTCGCGAACATCGATATCTTCCTGCCATGGGCCGGCTGCAAAGCCTTCCCAAGCAGATACGTTCGTTTCTTGTTGGGCGGTGGTCATCGAGAAAGTGCCCTCTCTAAAATCGAGTTGCTGTGATCCCTGCGGGTTCGGGGATACAGAGATTCCTAGATGGCATAGCCGCTAGTTTTTACTCGGTCCTGGGTGCGTACGTCGGGGCTGAGCTATTTTTGACGGCTTTTGCCATGAACAAATTCGAGTGTAGTAATAGTGACCCGGCTCTGCATAAATAGAAGCGGGTGAGTTATCTCACTCTGATTCGTTTTTACTTGTAGCTCACAACGGCGTAAGTGGGGGTGTGGGATTGTGTGATTGCGTCTGACCTTGCCCGTGTGGGAAAAGGTGAAAACCTGTACACCTACCGGAAATAATGTGCCACTAGCTGCTTGGATTGTGCTCGGTAGGGGTGGAGGCGGGCAGTGGCAGTCGGTGTTTATATACGTTTGGTTAGATTTTGGTTGAGTCTATTTATTCAATTGAAAAGTACAATGAAAATAGGTGAAAAACCGTTTTGGCTGGAATCACAGGGAAAAAGCCGTGACAATTACGGGGTGCTCATGTATGCGCGACTTTCTTGACGGGGGATAAGAGTCAGCGCTGCCCGGGATCTACAAGAGACCACGGGACGGTTATGAGGTTGTCGCGTACTGGACGCCGAATGGGCATCATCGGGATACCCTGTTCTATGAGGGAAGCGCGGGCAGCTCTCCAACGTACGCGGGGTCCATAGGCTGCCCAGGGGGCATTGTGGTTCCAGGCGGCGTCGGCAAGCGAAAGTAGCCGGTGAATCTTCTCGCCGGGAACATTCCTATGGATAAGTGCTTTAGGGAGCCGCTCAGCGATGTCAGAGGGGCGCTCTACATCGAAGGGGTCCCATGCAAGGGTGAGTGACAGTGGTCCTGAGCTGTTGAGTAATACCCACGTTGAGCGTCGTCCGAGTTCGTCGCATGTACCCTCGATGAAGAACCCTCCAGGTTGGAGGCGTGAGGTCACCATATTCCACGCATCGTGCACTTGGTCTACGTCATATTGGCGTAAAACATTGAAAGCTCGCACGATCGTGGGCTGGTAACCCGCTAGTTCAAAACCGCCCAGCTCAAAGGTGACTCCATCACGTGGTGGTAAAACCCGTTCCGGATCGATTTCTAGCCCTGTGACCTGGATATTGGGTCGTATTGTGCGCAACCAACGGGCCCACTCTACGGTGGTGGTAAAACTAGCTCCATAGCCCACGTCCAAGGCCAATGGTGTTTGGGATCTACGCAGTGCTGCGCTGATATCTGGATGGTGAGTCATCCACCTATCGCATCTGCGGAGACGGTTAAAACCCGTCGTCCCACGAGTGATCACGCCGACAGGACGCGACAAAGGCCGACCGTGCCCAAACGACGTTCGGAGATTGTGGGCATGGTCGGCCATTGGTCAAATGTTAAAAAATCGAGTTAGAGGTTCTCGGAGATCCACTGTGCGGTGAGGTTGCCTTCATTCTGGAAGAGCTCGCCGAGAGCCTCGCCAACCTTGGGCTCGATGGCTGCGCCCATGAACGGGATGTTCACGGTGACCTCGTTTGCATAGGACAGGGTGGTGGATTGTCCAGCGCCTGTCAGTGCAATCTCGCCTTTGAAATCTACGGGGGTGCCTTTTACGTCAGCGGTGTAGCTGATGGGGGCGGTATCGCCGTTGAGGCCGCCGACAGTTACTACACGCTTAACCTTCAATGCTTGGCTGATCATTGCACGAACAGCTTCGGGGAGGACCTCAAGGGGGAGGACCTCAAAAAGCGTTACTACAGCGCCGCCATTGGCGTCTGCGAACTCGTGAACCTGGCCCGGCTCGGGGCTCAGGTTTTCCACGACGAACGCCCAATAATCGGGGTTGGTCAGGGCTGCATGCACCTTTTCAGCTGGCTGATTGATGGTGACAGTGTTCTCGCTACGCGTTGTCATGCGTACAGACTACCCTTAAAGGGGTGACGGATACATCGCTGACCCAAACATTCGCCGAAATTCGCCCCGAGATCGAGCGTCATGCCGATACTCGTGTCGAGTCTCTTTCCTTCTCCGAACTGACTACTCTCCATCTCGGTGGCACACCTATCGCCGCTGTTCGCTGCGGCTCGCGTGAGTCTGTGGCGCACGTGGTGAAGCTTCTCGACGCCCACCGCATCCCACTGCTTGTTGTGGGTGGGGGATCCAATCTTGTGATCGCTGACGGCGATATTCCAGTCGTTGCTGTGATCGTAGAATGCGAAGAAATTTCAGCAGACATGCATACTGGACGTCTTGTGGCAGACGCCGGTGCAGTGTGGGACGACGTCGTCGCGTTTGCCGTCGACGCAGGACTCGGGGGCATCGAGTGTCTTTCCGGAATACCCGGCTCTGCGGGGGCGACCCCTGTACAAAACGTTGGAGCGTATGGTGCGGAGATAGCGGATGTCTTGGTGAGCGTCGAGCTTTTGGATCGTACTACTGGTGAGATTTCTGAAGTCCCGGCTGCGGACTTGGAGCTGGCATATAGATATTCCAACTTGAAGTTCACTGGTAGGGCCGTAGTGCTAGGCATTACGCTGCAGCTCTCCCTAGACGGGCTTTCTGCACCACTGCGATTTGGGGAATTAGCACGCCTGTTAGGTGTAGAGGCCCCTGGTGCGGAAGAAACCCGCTGGAATATCCGGGAAGTGAGAGAAGCTGTTCTGCAGCTGCGCCGGAGTAAGGGAATGGTCTATGACCCAGCTGACCATGACACGTGGTCTGCCGGATCATTTTTTACCAATCCGATTATTAGCGATGCTCTCTTGGAAACAGTGCGAGTCCGAGTGGCGGAAGTCTGTGAACCAGAGGAAGCTGCCGCCATGCCGTGCTATGCGATGGGGCCCGGTGCATGGAAGCTTTCTGCAGCCTGGCTTATAGATAGGGCTGGATATAAGAAGGGCTACCCCGAAGGTGCGCCGGCTCGCCTTTCCACTAAACACACCTTGGCTCTGACTAACAGGGGTAACGCGACCACAACAGATCTGGTGGCGTTGGCACATGATATTCGTGATGGAGTCCACGAAACTTTTGGAGTAGCTCTGGAGCCCGAGCCGGTGTGGGTCGGTGTCGAATTTTAGTCCGAATGTGTATGAGACATTAAGCAAAACCCTGTATTTCCATAGACGTTAGGGGTTCTAGCGGGCGTTAGAGCGCGCTTTGTCTATGGAAATGCAGGGCTGGTTCAGAAGAGTTGCCGCGTTACTTCTTGAGCTTCTGGATCAGTTCTGTTTGAACCTCACGGCGACGGATCTTTCCAAGCTGATCTTTGGCAAGCTCCTCAAAGTGATAGAAGGTGCGCGGGACTTTGTAGCGAGTGAGATTCTCTCGGCAGTAATCTTTGAGCCCCTCGGGATCAAGTGCGGCGCCTTCATTGAGAGTGATCGCGGCGACAACTGACTCAGATCCATCACCGCGAGGGAGGCCGACGACGGCAGCTTCTAAGACGTCTGGGTGTTGGCGAAGAACATCTTCTACCTCTACCGGATAAACATTGAAGCCTCCGGTGATGATTACTTCCTTAATCCGGGCAACGAGTTTGATAAAACCGTCTTCTTCCATGATTCCAACGTCGCCTGTGCGGTACCAATCATTATGGAAGCTACGTGCGGTGGCTTCAGGCTGATTGAGGTAGCCGGCAAATACTTGAGGGCCTCGAACGAGGACTTCGCCTTCTTGTCCGTCTGGCATCGTCTCGTCGAGATTCTCAGGATTAGCGATGCGGACCTCAGTGTCAGGGAAAGGAATGCCTACATAACCAGGGCGTCGATCGGTAGTCATCGGGTTACCCACGATGATGGGAGAGGTTTCCGTAAGCCCATAGCCTTCGACGAGGAGTCCTCCTGTGAGAGCTTCCCAGTGTGTAACTGTGTCTACTGGCAGCGTGGAAGCGCCTGAGAAAGAATTACGGATTCCGGAAATAGAGATTCCGTCTTTCTCTGCGGCTTCGACGATCTTTTGATACAGAGTGGGGACGCCAGGGACCCAGGTGGGGGTCTCTTTCTTCATGATCTGCATGATCAATGGGATTTGAGGAGCTGGTAGCAAGACCATCTCTCCGCCAATGTAGATCGCTAGGTTGAGAACGATGGTGACGCCGTATGCATGGAACATGGGGATGGCTCCGAGGAGTCGCTCATCTTGGTCGCCAAGCCCTTGGATCCAGGCTTTTCCTTGCAGGAGATTAGCAAAGAGTCCGCCGTGGGTAAGTTGGGCGCCCTTGGGCGCTCCTGTAGTACCCGAGGTGTACAGGATGAGCGCTACGGAATCTTTGGTGACTTCGGGGCAAGAGACGATGTCTTCGCCCTGGCCGCCGAGTGCATTACCGGTGAGGATCTGCCAGGGGATCGTGTTCGGTGCTGGCGCGGTGAGGGCATCGCGCTTTTTCATCAGAGCAGGGATAGGGAGCTTGAGCGCATATTTTTGCAGTGGCGGCATCGCGTCGATCATATTGACTGACACGATGGTTTCCAGCGGGGTGGTGCGTCGTAGTTTTTCCAGGGTAGATGCAGCTTTATCCCACACAATAGCTACGCGGGCGCCATGGTCGGTGAACGGTGCTTCCAGCTCATGTGCTGTGTAAAGAGGGTTGTGCTCGACAACGATCGCCCCAAGCTTGAGCACTGCATAGTAGGCGGCGACATGCTGGGGACAGTTGGGAAGGCAGATGGCTACTCGGTCGCCTGCACGGACGCCGAGTGCGCGGAGTCCAGCGGCGGCACTGCGTACTTGCTTATCCAACTCCGCGTAGCTCTGGCGCTTACCAAAGAAGTAAGTGGCAGGTTTGTCGGCATTGATGGCTAGGTTGTTGTCATAAATATCAAGGAGGGTGGTGTCTCCGTAATCAAGACTGTGGGGTGTCCAGCTCGGGTAGTACTGTAACCACGCTTTGGTCTCAAATGCTGACATGATGTCCCTTCAAAGTTGGATGAACTTTACGCACCGGTAAGTTTTAATACGAGCATACCCTCATGTTTGAGCGCCGGGGGAATCTATACGCTGGTGGTTTTGGAACGTTATGGATTTGTGAGGGGACGCGGCAGTGCGAGATAGCGTGGAAACCGAAAAGGGATGAGGCCTAAGGGCTAAGCCATCAGCTAAGGGGCTCAACTGATGGGGATACGGCGGGGATAACTACCGCAGCTGTCATGAGTTCACCGACGCCTGACGAGGGAATCAAAGCGCTGAGACCATTCTCCTTTTAGAATGATCTTTATGCGCATAGCCATGATTTCGATGCATACATCACCGCTGCAGCAGCCGGGTAGCGGCGATGCCGGTGGAATGAACGTTTATGTTTTGTCGATAGCGCGGGAGCTGGCGCGTCGTGGGCTGGACGTGGATGTTTTTACACGGGCGACACGCCTCGGACACGGAGAGGTCGTCGACGTAGAGCCAGGCCTTCGGGTTATTAACATCGTGGCGGGACCTTATGAAGGGTTGTCTAAAGAGGAGCTGCCTACTCAGCTGGCAGCATTCGCAGGCGGAATAGTGCAGTTTGTAAAGTGCAATGCGCTGACTTATGACGTAGTGCATAGTCATTATTGGCTATCCGGCCAGGTGGGGTGGCTGCTGCGCGACCTCTGGGAGATTCCGCTGGTTCATACTGCGCATACGCTGGCGGCGGTGAAAAATTTCCATAGCTCGACTTCTGATATGCGTGAGTCGGAAGCCCGCCGGATTTGTGAACAGCAACTGGTGGATAATGCGGATATTTTAGTGGTGAACACTCCGGAAGAAACTAGTGACCTTGTGCGTCATTACGATGCACTGCCGGATAAGGTGGCGGTGATCGCGCCGGGCACGGATATTTCCCTTTTCACGCCGGGTACGCAGCGTAATACGGAGGTGTCTCGACGGTGTCTGGGAATTCCTTTGCATATCAAGGTCATTGCTTTTGTGGGAAGGCTACAGGAGTTTAAAGGCCCACAAGTGTTGCTTGCTGCTGTGGCTGAGCTGATACGCCGTGATCCTGACCGTGAACTTCGGGTTATTTTTTGCGGTGGTCCATCTGGTGCTGCTGCGACCGTCGAGCATTACATCGAATTAAGCCGGCGTTTGGGGCTGGGGAAGCGAGTGCGGTTCCTTGACCCGCGTCCGCCGGAAGAGTTGGTTTCTATCTATCAAGCAGCGGATATTGTTGCGGTGCCCTCGTATAACGAGTCGTTTGGTCTTGTTGCTATGGAGGCTCAGGCGAGCGGAACGCCAGTGGTTGCGGCTCGGGTAGGTGGCTTGCCCATTGCAGTGTCCGATGGGGAGACTGGATTGCTTGTCGACGGCCACGCGCCGGAAATCTGGGCTGACGCACTGGCGCAGCTGCTTGACGACGATGCGCTGCGGATCCAGATGGGAGAGGATGCGGTTCGCCATGCCGCAAACTTTACGTGGGCTGCCTCTGCAGAGAAGCTAGAGGAAGTCTATGAGACTGCGCTCAATATTGATGTTGACGAATGTAAAGAGCGTCATGCTGAGGGGTAATGGGTCAGGATTCTTTGGGTAGACGCTGCCGCCACACTAAAGTCCGCTCGGACATAAGTGTAAATAATCCCACATTTTAGTGTGATCGCTGCCAGGCGAAAATTTTCGTGGCAAACTGAGCCTATGACTATCGGAAAACTGATTCTTCTCCGTCACGGACAAAGCGAGTGGAACGCCTCCAACCAATTCACTGGTTGGGTGGACGTTAACCTCACCGAGCAAGGCGAGGCCGAGGCCAAGCGTGGCGGCGAGATGCTGAAGCAACAGGATGTCCTGCCAACTGTTGTGTACACATCACTTCTTCGTCGAGCAATCCGCACCGCCAACATCGCGCTTAACGCAGCAGATCGCCATTGGATCCCTGTCGTGCGCGACTGGCGTCTCAACGAGCGTCACTATGGTGCGCTGCAGGGCCTGAACAAGGCTGAGACCAAGGATAAGTACGGCGCAGATCAGTTCATGGAATGGCGTCGTTCCTACGGAACTCCTCCTCCAGAGCTGGAAGATTCCAGCGAGTTCTCCCAGGCCAACGATCCTCGCTATGCCGATCTTCCTCAGGTGCCACGCACAGAATGCCTGAAAGACGTCGTGGATCGTTTTGTTCCTTATTTTGAAGAGGAAATCCTGCCGCGGGCGCAGAAGGGCGAGACTGTTCTTATTGCAGCGCATGGCAATTCTTTGCGTGCATTAGTCAAGCATCTTGACAATATCTCGGATGCAGATATTGCCGAGCTCAATATTCCTACCGGAATTCCGCTGGTATACGAGCTTGACCAGGACGGAAAGGTTCTTAACCCGGGTGGCACCTACCTTGATCCAGAGGCAGCGGCAGCAGGTGCTGCGGCAGTTGCTGCACAAGGCGGCAAATAACAGGTTACGATGGTGAGCTAGTGAACGTTTTACTAGCTTTCGTATTGGGCGCGGCTCTTATGGGCCTCGCCCTACCCGCGTTTAAATGGGTGCAAGGACGGCCTGGGCGATACCATCGAACGCTCGCCGGCGCCCATGCCAACCAGGTGACCACGGTGGGGCAAATGCTGCACTTGGCTGTGCAGGGATCGCCCACGGGAGTCACTGTGGTGGATCGCACGGGCAGTGTTCTCTTGTCCAATGCGCGGGCTCATGACATGGGCATTGTGCATGAAAGAACCCTGAATCCTGATATTTGGGCGCTTTCTCAAGAGGTTTTTGAGGATCGGGATACCCACTCCCTGGAGTTGGCTATTGCGGATAGGCGTACGCGCATTACGTCGGTACGGGCGATGGTGAAACCCCTCACCTTGGTGGATGACCGCTACGTGATCGTCTTTAGTACCGATGAATCAGAGAATCAGCGTATGGAGGCTGCACGGCGGGACTTTGTGGCCAATGTGTCTCATGAGCTGAAAACCCCGGTGGGGGGCATGGCTTTGCTAGCAGAGGCAATAACGCAAGGCTCAGATGATCAAGAGCAGGTTGAATACTTTGGTAAACGCCTACAAAAAGAGGCGCATCGGCTTGCGGACATGATTAATGAGCTGATCTCCTTGTCTAAGCTGCAGGGGGCGGAGGCCCTGCCTGATCTACAGCCAGTTGCGGTGGATGAGATCATCGATGAAGCCCTGAGTCGGAATCACCTCGCCGCCGAGAACGCGGGCATTGAGCTGACGCGGGGGAAGAAGTGCGGCGTTGAAGTGATGGGGGATAGAAGCCTTTTGGTTACGGCAGTATCCAACCTCATCAGCAACGCTATTAATTATTCTCCGAATGCGATGCCGGTATCAGTGACCACCAAAGTGCTTTTCGACGAGCTCGTGCTCATCCGCGTTATCGACAGCGGCATTGGTATCTCCCCAGAAAACCAAAGTCGAGTTTTTGAGCGATTCTTCCGAGTGGACAAAGCACGGTCGCGCTCTACCGGAGGAACCGGTTTGGGTCTGGCTATTGTGAAGCACGTTGCTGCTAATCATGGGGGGGATGTAAAACTGTGGTCACGTCCCGGAACCGGCTCGACGTTTACCATTGACTTACCGATCTATCACCCCGAGGAACCTGCGTCTGCAGATTCCGTTGATACCGAATCGGATTCAGAATTATTGCTCCACCCCAGCGTGCCTCGTGGGGACTCTCGCCGAAAGGACAAGGCCTAAATGATTACTATTCTTCTGGTTGAAGATGAAGAGTCCCTTGCTGATCCGCTGGCGTTTTTATTACGCAAGGAGGGGTTTGAGGTGGTCGTCGCTGGCGACGGTCCTACAGCGCTAGTGGAATTTGAAAAGAACGACATCGACATCGTGCTGCTCGACCTCATGTTGCCTGGCATGTCTGGAACCGACGTGTGCAAGCGGTTGCGCAAGGTGTCGAGTGTCCCAGTGATTATGGTGACCGCTCGCGACTCTGAGATAGACAAGGTCGTGGGCCTGGAACTTGGCGCAGACGATTATGTGACTAAGCCTTATTCGGCGAGAGAGCTTATTGCACGAATTCGCGCAGTGTTGCGACGCGGTGGCGAGCAACAAGTAGCAGATTACGAGGAAGACGGCGACGACATCCTCGGTGGTGACCGCGTACGCATGGACGTGGAACGCCACACGGTTACCGTGGCAGGAGAAAGCATTTCTATGCCACTGAAAGAATTCGACCTGTTGGAATATCTCATGCGTAACTCCGGGCGAGTCCTCACGAGGGGGCAGCTTATCGACCGCATCTGGGGTGCAGATTACGTGGGAGATACCAAGACACTGGACGTCCACGTTAAGCGCCTGCGCTCCAAGATTGAAGAAGAACCTTCTTCTCCTAAACACCTGGTTACAGTGCGGGGATTGGGCTACAAGTTTGAAGATTAGGATCCGTCGAGGGCGTGAGTGCCCGCAGCTACGCTAGCCGGATGCGGACTAAAAATACCTGCGGGAACGCCCCTACGCCGGGCGTCATCCCGCGTGCGGCACACACGCGCTAGAAATTCGTATGAAGGATCTCCCATGAGTGCCCTAAGCTCTGCCTCATGAGTCACCCATAACGGATCGGAGTTACTGTGGCACGCAGGCGCGGTGGTGCAGTACCAATCAAAGTCCTCGCCGCCGTTGCCCCAACCGCGCCGTTCATATTCTGTGATGGTTGTGCGCAGGATCTCCACGCCGTCGGCACGCTCTTCGTATGCTTCGAGTCTGCGTAACGGAAGCTGCCAGCATACTTCTGGTTTGACCACCGTGAGATCGTGGCCTGTGTCGAGCGCCCATTGATGAATCGCACAGCCGGTGCCGGTGGGCCAGCCCTCGCGGTTGGCAAAGATACATGCGCCGTCGACCACTGTGGTTTTCAATGCTGGTTCTGGTTCGCCGTTATCGTCGTCTAGCTCATCCCACACTAGCCAGGGCTCTGTTTCTGTGGGGTCGTAGGTGGAAAGGAATGCGTCAGTTCCTTCTGGGCGCAGCTGCCAATACCGCGCGGGCATCTTTGTGACAGCCTGTAACAGCTGCTCGCGGTCCTCGTCATCGGAGAGATAAGCCCCGTGGCCGCAACATCCTACGGAAGGAAGAGACGCGTCGATACCTCTGCATGATTCAGTGCCAAAGGCACAGGAATATGTGGATTCGATCCAGGTGAGGTCGATGCTGAATTGATGCATCGGGTCTTCCGGATTGGTGAACTCAAACCATTGTCGCGGAAAATCTGGCGGTAATTCGTCGCCGCGTCGGATCGAGTCTGCAGCCGGCGAAAACTCGGGAAAGCCAAGATGCACTGGAGCAGATTCGGGAGTGGTTTTGGGGTCATTCACACTGGACAGGCTATACGGTCTACCCTGGAGTGGTGCGATTAGGTGTATTGGACGTGGGAAGTAACACGGTTCACTTGGTGGCGGTGGACGCCCAACAGGGTGGTCGCCCGACTCCAATGAGTGACTGGAAAACCACCTTAAAGCTGGTGGGCTATCTGGATAAGAAGGGGGCTATCACCGCTGCCGGAGTGGATAAACTCGTGGCTTCGGTTGCGGAAGCCGCTGCTTTAGCTCAGCAACTTGGATGTGAAGAGCTCATGCCTTTTGCTACTTCTGCGGTGCGTTCAGCAACTAACTCTGAAGAGGTGCTTGCGGAGGTCTCCAAACATACGGGGGTTAACCTTGAAGTGCTCTCTGGCAGGGACGAAGCCAGATTGACTTTTCTTGCCGTACGGCGTTGGTATGGTTGGTCAGCTGGGCGGATTATTAACCTAGATATTGGCGGGGGATCGCTAGAAATGTCGACGGGGGAGAACGAAAACCCGGATGCGGCTTTCTCTTTGGATCTTGGTGCTGCTCGTCTTACACACAATTGGTTTGATACGGATCCTCCTGAACGTAAAAAGATCAACCTTCTGCGTGACTTTATCGATGCTGAATTGGTTGAGAGTGCAAAAACACTGAAGGCCTATGGCGAGGCGCGCCTGGCTGTGGGAACCTCAAAAACTTTCCGCACCTTGGGTCGTCTCACTGGTGCAGCCCCGTCTTCTGCCGGGCCCTTTGTCAAACGCGAGCTTAGTGCCCCTGGTCTGCGGCAATTGATTGCTTTTATTTCCAGGATGACGGCCGCAGATCGGGCAGAGCTGGAGGGCGTGAGCGCTAATAGATCGCAGCAGATTGTAGCGGGGGCGCTTGTTGCAGAAGCCGCTATGAGAGCGCTCGGAATTGAACATTTAGAAATTTGCCCATGGGCACTCCGTGAGGGCGTCATACTTCGGCGTATAGAACAGGGTATTGTGCCAAAGGAAACCCTTTTAGTAGAGAAGTGGGAGAGATGAGCGAGAAACAACTCACCGTTGCGGAACTATTGGCGCGTTCCGGCAAAAACGGCGGTAGCTCCGAAACTCCGCGACGTCGACGCCGCAACCTGGAAGACGGTGGCATTTCCGTTGCGGAGTTGACTGGCAGCATTCCCAAGGTGGCCGCTAAACCCGCCGAGTCGAAGCACTCCAGCCAGCCTATCGACGTCCCTGCTTCCTCTGCCGCGTCGTCTAGCGTGGGAGAACCGGAGAGCGTTGCGCAAGACCCCCGTACGCAACCTGCGGCTTTTGCGGACCCTGCATCTCATGCCCCTGCCCCGTTCGCGGACGCATTCCCCACGACTTCTCGGACTCAAGCCATAAAACCTCAAGCCATAAAACGCGATGCTGCGTTTAACGCGGTCAAGGAACAGTCGGAGAAGACTCAGGAGCGCCAAGCTGCAAACCAAGCTGAGGAGCTTCTCGCAGCTGATAAGACAGAGACACCTGTCGCCCCGGAAACTTCTGTAGCCGAGATCCCCAGCAAGGAACAAACCATTGTTCTTAGCGTTGTGGACGAGAAAGATCCGGTTCGTCTGACTACTGACTCCTTCCCGGCGGTGTCGAAAAATTCGCACAATGATGAGGTGCAGGTTTCGGCTGATTCTCTTGGTGTGCCGGCCGTAGATCCTGCCGAGGCCGCAGATATTCCTCCTGTGGAGACCTTCAATGCCGCTGAAGAGACCAGCACATTTGCGGTTGTAGAAGACGAGGCTGAGGCGTTTTATGACGTAGAAGATGACTACGAGGCCTACGAAGACGCAGACGAGTTTGCTGATGAGTATGACGAATACGATGAATACTACGAAGATGAGGAAGAGGAACAAGTCTCTGCCATGGGAGTCATCTTTATGGCTTTGGCAGGAATCGCCCTCGGCGTTGTGATTTTCTTAGGCTTCCAACAGTTGTGGGGTGCCTTGGGTAAAGCGATTGTGGCGGCGTTGGCTGTGGCTGTAACTGGAGCTATTGTTGGCGTTGTTCATGCTTTGCGTACTGAACGTGACCGTGAATCTATGATCCTTGCAGGCGTTGCCGGCTTGGTTATGACATTTGGTCCTTTGCTTGTGGCTTAATCCCTGCGTGAAGGGTATTAAGGGCTGATGGAGAGTGATCTTCCGTCGGCCCTTCTCTTTTGCTGTTGGTGTGTCGAGCGTGGCAGAGTGGTCGCCATGACTTCAATTGCAGTGATTGGTGGCGGCAAGATCGGTGAAGCCCTTATCTCGGGACTCATTGCTGCGGGCATGAGCCCTAAAAATATCAACGTCACCAACAGGAACGTGGAGCACGGTCAGGCTCTTAAAGAAAAGTACGGCATCGTATCTTTTACGGAGAATATTCCTGCCGTTGACGAGGTTGACGTTGTATTTTTATGCGTCAAACCAAAACAGATTATTAATGTGGTTGAGGAGATCGCAGACGCGGTCGATAACAACTCCAACACCATCGTGGTTTCTATGGCGGCAGGCGTGAGTACTGCGGCTATCGAAGAGATTTTGGCGGCGGGCTCGCCTGTGATCCGCGTTATGCCTAATACTCCGATGCTGGTGGGCAAAGGGAATTCAGCAGTCGCACCTGGCCGTTTCGCGGATCAATCCGCGGTGGAGCAGGTGTGTAAGCTGCTGGAAACAGTCGGTAACGTCACGTTGATAGAAGAATCTGATTTAGATGCTGTTGTCGCTTTATCGGGTTCTTCGCCGGCATATGTTTTTCTCTTTGCTGAGGCGCTTATCGACGCTGGCGTGCATCTGGGTCTGAATCGCGATCAAGCCAAGGAACTGGCAGTTAACGCATTTTATGGGGCGGCTGCAATGCTTAAGGAGACTGGGGAGGAACCTGCGCAATTACGCTCTAACGTTTGTTCTCCGGCAGGCACCACTATTGCAGCTATCCGTGAGCTGGAGGAAAGCGGCTTGCGGGGAATGGTATATCGTGCGGCTGAAGCTGCTGCGAAGAGAAATAACGAGCTGGGTTAATTTCGTCAAAAGCTCAAGGGATGGATGCAGGTCTTCTACCCCTTGAGCTTTCCCCTTTTTACTGAACCTGTACTTGAGGGTTGGGGTTTTGATGTTTCGCCTGTGACCAGTTGTTTCTACTGGGAAGTGGAGGGTATTTGCGTGACTTATGTTGCGCTTGAGGAAATAAAATAACAGGTGGGTCGCAAGTGTCACACGTTTCACGCTAAGCTTTGTTAAGCACGTGCGTGTTCGTTCTGCGGGAGGGGAAGCCTGCAGCGCGTGACTTGCTGAAGGGTTAGATAAATTATGGCTAGAGAAGATAATGGCACTTTTTTGACAGTCGCCGAGGTCGCGGAGATTATGCGCGTATCTAAAATGACCGTTTATCGGTTGGTTCACTCTGGTGAACTTCCGGCAGTTCGCGTGGGACGCAGCTTCCGCGTGCACGAAAAGGCTGTTAACGAGTACCTGGATGCCTCCTACTACGACGTGGGATAAACATCTTGAGAGCTTTGCCGAGGGGCAGTTTCCGCCAGTATTTCTGGGGTGACTGCCCCTCGTTATTTGTGTGACTCTTGGGGGCGTTTTTGGTCTCTGGTGTGAGCGTCGGTATTATTGTGACCATTCGTGTCAGACAACAGCCCCAACCGGCGGTTGCCGCATGTCTAGTGAGGGTTACCGCCCTCCCAAGATAGGCAGTAACCCTGCGCGGGCGGATGTGCACTTCGGCCGCGTATGCATTGCAAAAGAGACCGTGGGGCTTCTGACAGGGAAGTACGTACACCGATCAATAAAGCGAGGGAAACCGTTATGGGTTCTGTCATCAAGAAGCGCCGCAAGCGCATGTCCAAGAAAAAGCACCGCAAGTTGCTGCGCCGTACTCGCGTTCAGCGTAGAAAGCTCGGTAAATAAAGCATTCACCGCCCAGGGATTACCCTGGGCGGTTTTGTTATGGTGTAAAAAGGTTTTTCACAACAAAAGGAGCCCTAACTTTATGTTTTCAGCAAAGCGTCCAGCGGTTGTGGCGCTGCTTATCGTTATTCTTCTCATCGTTGGCATTGGCGCTTATACCTTGGGCCGTGGCTCTGCCACGAAAAACGAGGGCACCTCTGCTAACAAAGCAGGAACGTCACAAGAATCTGCAGGGCCTTCCTTGCCTCCAGGCTTTACGGGCAAGACCGGTTCCTCCCGGGTAACGCCGGGCACAAAGACTGATGGCCCCGTCGCACTGGCAAATGGTTCTTATGACGCCATGATTTACGGTCCCGGAAAAGAACTGAAATCAGCGGAAGATATCCTTAATGTGCATCGTCGAAACGCAAAGGATCCTTTTGCGATTGGCGCGCTCGACGCACCCGTCGTGATTTCGGAATACTCTGATTTTGAGTGCCCTTTCTGCGCAAAGTGGTCTAACGAGACCGAGCCGACGATCATCAAGGACTACGTTGAAAAGGGTCTCGTTCGTATCGAATGGAATGACTTACCCGTTAACGGTCCTGATGCGGTCTCAGCAGCTAAAGCCGGACGAGCTGCTGCGGCGCAAGGTAAATTCAACGAATTCCGCAGCGCACTTTTCCAGGCCAGCAAAACCATCAAGGGGCACCCCGAAAATAAGTTGGCCAACTTTGAGGAGTTCGCTAGGCAGGCAGGCGTGAAAGACATGGCGCGCTTTAGCCGAGAGGCCACCGATAATACGTATGACTCCGTGGTGAACAAGGCACGCGAATACGCTGGCTCTTTGGGGATCAACGGAACTCCCGGCTTTGTCGTGGGTACCCAGTATGTCTCTGGTGCACAGCCCACTGAGGTCTTTGTCCGCGCTATTGAGGCGGAACTAGCCAAGGTCGCAGACGGAGAGGTTGCCGTTCCACGTGTCTGATATTGGATTACTTGGAGCATTCCTGGGAGGAGTTCTGGCTCTGCTGAGTCCGTGTTCTGCGCTGCTGCTCCCGGCGTTCTTTGCCTACGCATTTCAGCGATCCTCCCAGATCATGGCGAGGACGGGCGTGTTCTTCCTTGGGCTAGCAGCCGTGCTGGTTCCAGTGGGTACTGCTGCGGGACGCCTCGGCGGATTTCTTGCGCTGCACCGTGAAACGTTGATTCTCGGCGGCGGGATCGTGATCGTAGTCCTGGGTATTTTTACCTTTTTCGGCGGTGGCATATCCCTGCCAGGCTTGTCTGGATTGGCAGGCCGGGTGCGCGGACAAGGATGGCTCTCTGTCTTTTTGCTAGGCGCGGCTTATGGATTCTCGGGATTCTGCGCGGGCCCATTGCTCGGCGCAGTGCTCACAACTGCCGTCGTGAGTGCCTCAAGCTCGTATGGTGCCCTCGTTTTAGGCTGCTATGCCTTGGGGATGGTCGTTCCTCTTATAGTGTTGGCGCTGTTCTGGGAACGCATTCCGCGCGGTGCACTAGGTGGCAAGATCGTGAACGTGGGCCCGCTAAAGCTCAACACCATGTCGATGATCTCTGGCGTGATTTTTGTGATCATCGGGTTAGTCTTTATGTTCACGCACGCTACGACTGGACTGCCAGGTCTCCTCAGCGTTGAAACACAGTCTCAGATTCAAGCATGGGTGCTCGACACAGTAGCTAACGTGAGCAATCTGACGTCCGTGTTGATCGCGCTAGGAATTATTGCGGTCGGATTGGTGATCTATATTCTCCGGACGCCGGAGAAAGGCAAACGGGATTAGCGTCGCCACGCTTTCCAACCGCCGAGGCTAAACGCTGCGGTGATCAGTGCGGGTAAACCGTAGGTTCGCATAGCTTTGCGCAGGCTGCGGTAGTCATGCATTTCCCAGCCGTGCTGCTTAGCCACCTTGGCTAGCGGACGATCGGGGTTAATGGCTACCGCGGTGCCCACCATGGAGAGCATAGGAACATCGTTGATGGAGTCGGAGTAAGCGGTGCACCGGCTGAGGTCGAGTCGCTCAATAGTGGCGAGCGCTGCAACTGCGTGTAACTTGCCGGGACCATGCAAAATATCGCCGACCAGTCTTCCGGTGAAGACACCATCTTTGACCTCGGCGACAGTGCCCAAAGCCCCGGTAAAGCCAAGTCGCTTGGCCAGCGATTGCGCCAGCTGGACAGGGGTGGCGCTCACCAGCCAGACCTGCTGGCCAGCAGCAATATGCTGATCTGCGAGGGACTTGGTTCCCGGCCAGAGCTTTTCACTCATATTGTTTCCCACGATTTCTTCGCAGAGCTCAACGAGTTCGTCCACGCGGCGACCTTTAATAAACTCGAGCGCCTGCTTGCGACCCTCAGCCACATCCGCTGCGTTTTCTGCGCCTGTGACTCGGAATTTGATCTGTTTCCAAGCCACGGGAAGGATCTCGCTGAATTTAAAATAACGCTTTTTGGCTAGTCCCAGGGCAAAGACAACCAGGGAAGAGCCTTGAATCAACGTATTGTCGATATCAAAGAATGCGGCGGCACCGAGATCTTGCGGGATGCTGGGATCGGGGCTGGTGACATGCGTAGCGCCGGCGGCCTCGAATGATCCTGATACAGACTCCAACCCAGAGGTGTATTCATCGAGTTCAATCCCGTAAATTTCTGCGGCGGCGAGTGCTGCAGCAGCTTCTCCGGCTTCACGCTGCGCCTGAGCGTCGATAGGAGGAAGCGCGTGTTCCTCAAAGAAACGGCGCAGGTTGCCCCGGGAGGTGGACCAACCGGCCAAGAATTCTTGTGGGGTTTGGGGCCAAGTGGGATCGGGTTGTGAGGTGCTCACGGCTGAAGATCGGGCCTTTCGACAGGGTGGAGCTTTAAGAGTAGTCTCAGTCCATCGTAGTGTCGAACAGTTAAAAAGGGCCGGTGATCTCTTTGTGTCTAGTGTAAAAAGTATGCACGAAGTGGAGCTTATGACCCGCAGGACGTGTGGTTCCTGCGCAAGGGTGGCTGAACAGATCGCCCCCGTGGTCGCCGCAGCGGGGGCGATACTGAGCATTATCGACGTAGACACGGATCGGGCGTTGGCCGCCGAATATGGCGATAGGGTTCCCGTTGTTGTTATCGACGGTGAAGAGTTTGCGTGTTGGGAAGTAGACAATGATGAGCTTGCTGCCGAACTTGGTAGTTAGCCCATGCTTTCTTGTGACTTTCTTAACGCTTGACTAGCGTTGATGCATCAGAGTGGCGAAGAAACAGTCAATCTAAAGATTGATAGCGTCGCCTTTTTAGCTAAGATTTTAAGAAAAATCGATCAAATGATCCAGGTAGACGGTATGAAAGCGGTGGTTGGTCCGTGAGTGTGCTGGTTGTTGGGATGTCTCACCGGTCGGCTCCAGTGACGCTCCTGGAACGGCTGAGTATGAACGACGAGGTGCGTTCCCAAACAGCCACCGACCTCATTGCTCGTCCCTCGCTGACTGAAGCAATGATCGTGTCTACCTGTAATCGCTTAGAGGTCTATGCGATGACATCTAGTTTTCATACGGGTGTCAATGATGTGGTGGAAGTACTCCACACCATGAGTGGCGTGGACATGGACAACCTCCGGGGGTATCTCTATGTGCGCTATGCGGATGCCGCTGCGGAACACATGATGGTGGTGGCCTCGGGTATGGACTCGATGGTGATGGGGGAACAACAAATTATTGGTCAGGTGCGCACCGCGTATCAGCAGGCTATCGAGTCAGGAACCGTGGGCCCCGCTTTGCATGGTCTGGTTCAAGCGTCTTTGCACACGGGGAAGCGCGTACACACGGAGACCGATATAGACGATGCAGGTGCTTCCATGGTTTCCTTTGCCTTTGATCGGGCAATGTCAGATGCCGGGCTGAGCGATCTGCGTGGTAAAAAAGCGCTCGTCTTGGGCGCCGGAGCGATGGCATCTTTGGCGGCTACCCATCTGGGACGATTAGGCATAGAAGAACTCGTATTTTCCAATCGAACCCGCAGCAGGGCGGAGCGGCTGGCCGAGCATTCTCGTGAAGCTGGAGTGCCCGCGGAGGTCGTCGATTTTGCATCGCGGGGGAGTGCCCTGAGTGGGGTGCATATCGCTATCTCCGCGACAGGCGCGCACACGTATACGATCTCAGCTCAAGACGTGCCGGAAAAACACTTAGGTTTGATATTCGTTGATCTTTCCATGCCTCGCGATATTAACGATGATGTTGCAGACATCGAGGGAGTACAGCTGGTCAACATTGAGAAGCTGCATGAGGCCAAGACTGAGAGCAACGATGCCGACGATGCTGCGCACAAGATCGTTGCGGAAGAACTCAGCGCATATACCTCTGCGCAGCGGGTTCGGGATGTGGCACCTGCGGTATCGGCGTTGCGTCGACACGCTTCTGGGCTGATAGCTTCCGAGCTGGAGCGACTGCATGCCCGAACCCCGGGCATGGATGAAGAAGACTTTGAAGAAGTGCAACGTACGATACGCCGGGTCGTGGATAAGCTCCTGCATCAGCCGACGGTTCGGGTCAAAGAGCTCGCGGCAAGTTCTGGAGCGGTTTCCTACGAGACCGCTCTGCAGGATCTCTTTGGCCTGCCGGTGGAAGCTCAAAGCGTAAAGCGCGGCGTCCGCGACTTGCCCGATGCCGACGTTATGGCCCTAGGGGTTAGTGACGCCAACAAAATTATCCGAGCCATCAAGGAAGACTGACCATGACTTTTACTATTGGTACGCGAGGTAGCCTTTTAGCTACCACCCAGTCGGGGCACGTGCGAGACGCCCTCGCTGCTCATGGATACTCGGCAGAATTGAGCATCGTCACCACGCCTGGGGACATCAATATGGCACCCGTGGAACGCATTGGCGTGGGCATTTTTACGCAAGCATTACGTGAAGTTCTCGTTGAAGGTGGCTGCGACATTGCTGTGCATTCCTTCAAAGATCTGCCCACGCAGCGCGATCCACGTTTCCACTTAATAGTGCCGGAGCGTGCCGACGCCCGCGATTGCCTTGTAGCCCGCGACGGCCTGACGCTGGAGGAACTTCCCCAGGGGGCGCGCATAGGAACAGGAGCTCCTCGGAGAATCTCGCAGGTCAAAGCCTTGCGCCCTGATGTGGAATGCGTACCGTTGCGTGGCAACATCGACACTCGGATGGGCAAGGTCTTTTCCGGAGAGCTCGATGCAGTCGTTCTTGCTTATGCCGGCCTATCGCGTGTGGGCCGTGGTGATGAAGCGACAGAGGTGTTCAACCCGGATCGTTTCCTTCCCGCGCCGGCACAGGGAGCTTTGGCTATCGAATGTCGCATCGACGACGCGGCTGCTATTGCTGCTATCAACTCAATCCGGGACGCGGATGATGAGACCTGTGCACTCGCTGAGCGTGTGGTGCTCAATCGGTTGGAAGCCGGATGTACGGCACCTGTGGCTGCGCATTCTGTGATCAGCGGACAAGAGCTGCATGTCACGGGAGCGGTTGTGTCTCTCGACGGACGCAAGGTTCTTCGCACCACGATGACCGGAGCGGTGACGGAGGCCGTAGCTATCGGAGAAGCTGTTGCGGCAAAACTTATCCGGGATGGCGCTGCCGAGGTGCTTTCCTGACGCGTTCAATTTCTCCTGTTCTATGAGGTAACTGAGCTGGGCGTTATAGGGAAATATTCCGCCGGTTTTTATTAAACGTCTTGCTCAATTATCCTCAAAGGTCGTTGTATTACCACACGCTTGACGCCGCTCAATCACGAGGCCCCCTCTTAGTGATTTACAGCGGCGTGAATTTGTGTTTAGCAGTCCCTCTTACTTTTCGCCCACTCCACAACTCGGAGCTCTTTGCAGTTCCTAGAAATACGGATACTTGTTCATGAGTCTCACTCCGCAGCCCAATCCGGTTACCCCTTTGCCGGAGGGAAAAGTGATCTTCGTAGGAGCAGGACCAGGAAACCCTGATCTGCTCACCGTTCGCGCCCGCGAAGTTCTCAGCCATACCGCTTTTGCCGTAGTAGACGCAGAAGTACTCCCGGGGGTTCGCTCTGTAGTCGCACGTGAACTGGATGTTCCGGCCGATAAGATTCAGGCGGCTGAGGAAGAATACGAGCGCCTCTGTGCAGAGGCGAAAGAGGCCGGCGCTCGCCGTAAGCCGCAGCGTCCAGATGCCCCGACCGCCGCTGAGATCACGGAGGTAGATGATGAGGTTCCGGTAGCGGAGATCGTCGACAAGCTTAAGGAGCTTTTGACTACGGGCGAGGACGTTATCCGCCTTGTACAGGGGAACCCTTTGTCTTGCGACCGTACCTTGGAAGAAATATCTGCGGTCACTCAAGCTGGACTGGAATTCCATGTTGTTCCAGGTATGTCCTTGCCAGCGACCGTTCCGGCTTTTGCCGGCATTGCACTGGGATCTTCTTATACGGAAACCGATGTGACTGGTGAAGACGTGGATTGGGAGCAGCTGGCGGCAGCACCTCAGCCGCTGGTTTTGCAGGCGACCAAAGATGACCTGCCCACAATAGCGGCAGAGCTCAAAGCCCGTGGGTTGGCAGCATCGACCCCGGTGACGGTGACCTCTCACGGCACGACACGTTTGCAGCGAAGCTTTGACGTCACCTTGGGTGCTCTGAGCAAGTTGGATGGGGATCTCACTGGCACCCTCGTGGTCACCTTAGGCAAAGCCGTGGATGAGCGCACCAAATATTCCTGGTGGGAGAATCGCTCGCTCTTTGGCTGGCGAGTCCTAGTACCGCGCGCTAAAGAACAAGCCGGCCCCATGAGCACATTGTTGGCTTCGCAGGGGGCAATTCCGCAAGAAGTCCCCACAATTTCCGTAGAACCGCCGCGCAACCCCGCGCAAATGGAGAAAGCCATCAAGGGAATTGTCGAGGGACGCTACCAGTGGGTGATCTTTACCAGCGTTAACGCGGTGAAAGCTGTGCGAGAAAAGATCGGTTCTTTCGGCCTCGATGCCCGCGCCTTTGCCGGCGTACGCATCGGCGCGGTGGGAACAAAAACCGCTAAGGCTATCCGCGAGCTGGGGATTACTCCCGAGCTATTGCCGCCAAGGAACCAGCAAAATGCCGCAGGGTTAGTATCGGTGTTCCCAGAGTACGTGGAAGACCTTGACCCAGTGGGAAGGGTCCTCTTGCCTCGCGCAGATATTGCAACAGACGTCCTGGTAGAAGGCCTAGAGGGCTTGGGCTGGGAAGTCGATGATGTGGTTGCATATCGCACGGTACGCGCTGCGCCGCCGAGCGCGGAAGTGCGCGACATGATTAAAAGTGGCGGTTTTGATGCAGTGTGCTTTACCTCTGCGTCGACGGTGAAAAACCTGGTGGGCATCGCCGGGAAGCCACATCAGCGCACGATCATCGCATGCATCGGTCCTATGGCAGAAGCTGCGGCAAAAGAATTAGGACTGCGAGTGGACGTGGTTCCTGAGGTGGCGGATGTCCCACACCTGGTGAACAGCCTTGCCGCTCACGTGGCACAACTGCGTGCAGCTGGTCAGCTACCACCGCCTAGGAAGAAACGACGCGCCCGGAAAAATCGTGAGTAACGTTGTTACGACGTCAGACCCAACAAACTGGAAGAAGGCATTGAGTTATGAGCAACGAAGATCTCCATCTGATTCGTCGTCCACGCAGGCTCCGAAACACGCCGGTGATGCGCGAATTAGTGGCAGAGACGACGCTTCGTCCTGCTGACCTGATTCTTCCTATGTTTGTCGCAGACGGAATAACTGAGCCTCGCGAGATTTCCTCTATGCCCGGTGTCTACCAGCACACTATTCCTTCCTTAATCGAGGCCGTCAGGGAAGCCATTTCCGTGGGAATTAAGTGCGTCGATCTCTTCGGCGTTCCTCTCGACGCAGACAAAGATGCGCAGGGATCTCAATCGTGGGCACCAGAAGGCATACTCAATCGGGGCATAACTGCACTACGGCAGGAGTTCGGTAATAGCGTCATCATCATGGCAGATACCTGCCTTGATGAGTTCACTGATCACGGCCACTGCGGCGTGCTGAGCACCGATCGTTTTGGTGAGGTGATCGTGGACAACGATGCGACTATTCCGCTTTATCAAAAGATGGCGGTGGCGCAGGCTGAGGCAGGCGCGCACATGGTGAGTCCCTCAGGCATGATGGATGGACAAATTGCGGCAATCCGTGAAGCTCTCGACGCTCATGGGTTCCAGGACGTGGCCATCATGGCGTACTCCGCCAAGTATGCGTCGGCTTTCTATGGGCCGTTCCGTGAGGCAGTGGGGTCGTCTTTGGAAGGCGACCGCAGAACCTATCAACAGGACCCTGCTAACTTCCGGGAATCGCTAGTGGAAGTCGATCTGGATATTGAAGAGGGTGCGGACTTTGTTATGGTCAAACCAGCAATGCCTTACCTTGACGTGTTAGCAGAGGTGGCCGCCACGTCGGTCGTACCAGTTGCCGCTTATCAAGTATCAGGCGAATACGCCATGCTGCATGCGGCCGCCCGTAATAACTGGCTCGACCTTGAACGTGTGATGATGGAATCATTGATTTCTATCAAACGCGCTGGCGCAGACCAGATTCTTACTTACTTTGCCGTCGATGCGGCGAAAAAACTACAGCACTAGGGAAATAATGACCAACCAGCAACAGCGACTCGAGCGATCACCGTCTCAACCGACCACTCCCGACGCTAAGCGGGAGCGTCCCGACGCGATTCGCTGGGCGGTTCGTGTGTGGATTTTTGCCATCTGCGTGGAGACGGTACACCAAATCATCAATATCATTGTTGGTTTTGCCAACAAACCTGAGTTGATTTCTAAGCTCAAAGAGTCGATGAAGGATGAGAATCTTTCTCCCGAAATCATGAACTTGGCAGCGGTCTTCAGCATCATCCTGGCGGGACTTTTTTCCTTGATCGTGTTGTGCGTCATTGCATGGTTAGCCGTGCTTCTTTATAAAGGCAACAAATCTTCAGCTTTAGCACGCCGCATCCTTACGTATTTCTCTATTTATTTTGGTGTTCGGCTGGTGACAGTCTTCTTGTTGACCCCAAGCTCACCTTCCGTCCCCGTCGCAGTGTATGCCGTTGATGGTTGTGTCCAGATCTGCATGGGCGTTGCGGCCATTGTGGCGCTCATCTTTAAGATGAGGCCTGAAACCTTGGCGTGGACTGGCGAGTGGGAAAATTCTAGGGGGAAGAATGGACACTCCTAGCAATAATCGAGGCCTCAAAGACGAAAACAGGGCAGGTGCGCGTCCCTTAGGCACGCAGGAAGGGCTTGCCGACGCCATCGAAAAGGCGAAACGGGCAGCCGCTAAGGCTGGCATTAACACGGGGGCGTTCCATGCCATTGACCCGGAAGAAGTTGCGGCAGCTGCTATTCACGCGGGGAGAACCTCTTTTGCCTTTGAACTCAAAGGCCTCTCCAGTGCCTCTTCGGTGTCTGAAGTAGAAGATGCCCTAGGCGAGCTGGAGGGCGTAGATGCAAAGATCGTTTATCCCTCGTCGATGGCGTGGGTGAGCGCGAGCCGTACCATTGACCCGATGATGTTTGTGGATGTGTTCCAGAGATTCGGAATTACCGCAACATTGACAGATTCATCACTGCGTCGTCGGCTTGCTTGGTCTGACGTAGAAGAAGGCCGGTATAAGAGGTCGAGACGACGTGACCGCCGGATTAGCCGCTTTGGGTCTCGTGTGGATGAAGAAGAGCGTCGTTTTGAGCTAGCGCGCAGGGCCGGGTTCTTAGAACGCCGCGAGGACACCTCACGTAAAGAGTCAAGCACGGCTGTCCTCTTTACCGCGAGGTCGCTCATGACTAAAACTCGTCTGGGCATCAGCGCACTTTTTACGATTCCAGTTGTTGCTATTAGCTACTCCAGGGAACTGCAATTTGATAACTGGCAGTGGGCTTTGGCGGCGCTTTCCATTCCCGTTGTGTTTTATGGCGCCTGGCCTTTTCACCGGGCAACATTGGGCGGGGCGCGTCGGGGAATGTCCGCGTTGGACAGTGCCTCGTCGGTAGCAATCCTGCTGGCGTGGCTGTGGTCGTTGAGTATGGTGCTGTTTACTCCGGTGGGAGATCCGGAGTATCGGGCGCGGCCGAAGTGGATAGCGATCGATCCTACGATTTTTGAGTCTGGCGCGCTGTTTTTCGACGTAGCCTGCGGAATGACCCTGATTCTCCTTGCAGGAAGGCTCGCTGCCCGAAGAGCCCGCAGCAGTCTGCAAGATGATCTTCTTAAATACAAACCTAACCCCGCTTCCACAGTCACAGTGGTGTCTAAAAAACGGAAAGCCGGTGGAGTCGGGAAAGAAGACAAGGCGATCCAGAAACTGAATGTGGGCGATGACGTCATCATTCCCGCTGGGGCACTTGTTCCTGTCGACGGAATAGTGGTCGGCGGTGGAGGCATCCTAGACGGTACTGCTTTAGGCATTGGCTCATGCGAAGTGAAAGTCAATGATCGGGTGTATGCAGGGTGCATCAATGGCAGCAAGGAACTCAAGGTTCGTGTGTTGCAGACTGGCCATAGAACCTGGTTGGCTGCCATAAATCGGTGGGTGGTGGATGCCAATGTGCATCAGAATCGCTCCGATGCCATAGCTACCAAGGCTGCCTCGATGCTCGTACCCGTGTCGTTTGTTATTGCGGCCACGGATTTTGCTCTGTGGGCCTTGATTACTAATAACCTGAACCAGGCGTTTGCCACGGGGCTTGCTGTATTGGGATGCGTGGCTCCGGCAGCGCTTGCGACCTCTGCGTCGTTGGCTATGCGACAAGGCATTGAAGGTGCTGCACGTCGTGGAACACTGATTAAATCGGGTGAGACGCTGCGCAACGTCGACGAGGTGGACACGGTTATTTTCAATCGTGTGGGTGCCATTTCCAGGCCTGAGATGTCTGTAGAAACAGTCACCGCTGACCGTGGGGAAAATCCCGATCTGGTGCTTCGGGTTGCCGGTGCTTTAGCCATGGAAAGCGGGCACCCCGTGTCTCGTGCCCTGGTGCGCGCGGCACGCGAAGCGCGAGATGCGTCTACCGATGATTCAATTCCCGGTTGGATTGAGGTCACCCACTCGGAGGTGGACGAGGAGGGAAGTTTCCGCGGTCACGTGGAGTTGCCGGTAGTCAATAGCGACGGGGAAGAGGAACTGCGGAGCGTGGAAGCTGTGTTATGGCGTCCGCGCAACCTCTCTGACTTGCATGGTCGTCTAGCAGCGGCTGCGGTATCCGGTAGTAGTCCATTGGTTGTTCGGTGGAAGAACAAAGATCGCGGCGTGATCACGCTGTACAACGGTGCCAAAGATGATGCCGTGGATGCCGTGGATTCGCTTGAGTCGATGGGGTTGGAAACGATGATGCTCAGCCGGGATACGTACCCGGTGGCGCGTCGATACGGCGATATGGTGGGAGTATCCCACGTGCTGGCTGGCGTGCAGCCTGGGCGGAAGCCACAGACTGTTCGATCTGTGCGTTCCCATGGAGCAAATATCATGGTGGGCGATGAGTCGGTGGAAGAGTGTTACCGGGTTGCCAACGTGGGCATCATGATTAGTGCGATGTCGGGTCCGCGGGGGGCGCTTGCGCTTGAGCATCCCGCGGCCGATGTGGTCATGCTTAAACCAGACGTGGCTCCGATCCCTCGGTTGTTCCATTTTGCGCGTCGCCTAAATCGTAGAATCCGTGGAAATCTGATTTTTGCGTGGACCTATAACCTGCTGGCTATTGTGGCGGCAGTCGCGGGAGTCTTGCACCCGATGATTGCGCCTCTGCTGATGCTGGGGTCGAGCGTGATTATTGAGGTTCGCTCACATTGGTTGCGCAGCATGTAGGTAGCTGAGGAACGCGACGAGTGTCGGCGGTAGTGCTATCAGAACCCTATCAATCAAATGGTTGATAGGGTTCTCGGCTGAAATAGGGTCGGCTTGCTTTCCTTTAGGAGTTTTATTGTGCATTATTGGTGGCATGTCACAACCTTTCAATGCGCCACTTCTTGACGCCATTCAGGGGAAAACTCCCACGCGTCGTCCCGTATGGTTTATGCGCCAAGCCGGCCGCTCGCTACCTGAGTATCGCCAGGTACGGGAAGGTATTGGCATGCTGGATAGCTGTTTTATGCCAGAGCTTCTTGCGGAAATTACACTGCAGCCGGTGCGTCGCCACGACGTCGATGCCGCGATATTGTTCTCGGACATCGTGGTTCCGCTGAAAGCCGCTGGGGTAAAAGTAGAAATCATTCCTGGTCGCGGCCCCGTTATGGATCGGCCGATCCAAAGCCGCGCCGATGTGGATGCCCTACCGATTCTTGAAGACGATGTTCTGCAAGTAGCCCAAGGTATCGAGATTATTCAAGACGAACTGACGGAGCAGCAGACGCTGATCGGTTTTGCCGGCGCGCCATTCACGCTAGCGAGCTACCTTGTAGAGGGCGGGCCCAGTAAGAACCACGAAAAGACTAAGTCCATGATGCATGGCGACCCCGAGACCTGGCATGCCCTCATGCAGCGTCTGGTTCCCACCATCGTGCGATTCTTGCGCACCCAGATCGACGCAGGCGTTCAGACCATGCAGCTTTTCGACTCTTGGGCGGGCTTCCTCACAGAGCGCGATTACCGCAATCACGTGCTTCCGTATTCCACTCAGATTTTGGAAGCGGTAGCGGATGTGCCGCGCATTCACTTCGGCGTAAGCACCGGTGAACTGCTCGCCACGATGAGCGAGGCTGGCTCTGAAGTGATGGGCGTGGATTGGCGAGTGCCTCTCGACGTTGCCGCCGAGCGCATTCATGCTCGTTCCGGGGCAAAGGTGCTGCAAGGAAACCTAGACCCGGCGTTGCTTTTTGCTGGAGAAGACGTGTTAAAAACTGAGATCGAGCGCATCTGCGCTGAAGCCGATCGCGCCATTGCTGCAGGACACGCCACTGGGCATATATTTAACCTCGGACACGGCGTATTACCGCACACTGATCCTGAAGCGATCACTCGTGCGGTAGAGCTGATTCACGGCTTTTAAAAGTCTCGGAGACCAGTTCTCCCAAGTCACAACACAGTTACGTTTCAAGGAAGGTTCTATCCACGTGCGCATTGCCATTATCGGTGCAGGGTTAGCGGGACTAACGGCTGCTTATGAGATCCATAAACTCGATCCTCACGTGGAAGTAGAGGTGTTTGAGGCGACAGATCGGATCGGCGGCAAACTGTTTACGGTTCCGTTTGCGTCTGGCCCTACCGATATGGGCGCAGAAGCGTACTTAGCTTTTAGGGAAGACACTACCGAGTTCTTTAAAGAACTAGGACTCGGTGAGAGCTTGCGCTCGCCCTCGGGATTACCTTCTTTGTTGTACGTGGGAGGAAGCCTCCACGGGATGCCTTCTAACACGATCATGGGTATTCCCGGTACAAGTGAGGGACTGGGGGACTTGGTGAGCGAGGAAACCCTCAAACGCATTGATGAGGAGAAAGACGCGGGCTCAATTGAGTGGCCTCAAGAAGTAAGCCTGGGGGCACTCCTGCGGGAACGCTTGGGTGATGACGTGGTGGATCACGTGGTGTCGGCGCTGCAAGGTGGCGTCTATTCTTCCACTTCAGATGACCTAAGCGTGCGCGCTACGGTACCCCAGCTAGCACGGGCCTTTGACCGGCTCAAAGAAGAGGGGAAGCCCGTAACCATCACAGGTGCTGTCCAGCGCCTTCTTTCTGAACGAGAGACCCGCAACAAAGCGCGGGGATATACCCCTAGCGTCTTCGCGTCTTTCGCGGGCGGCTATGCGGAGATGTATGAAACCCTTGCTGAGCGCAGCGAGGCCAAGATTCACATCGATGCCTTTATCACCGCAATCGATAAGACCGCTGAAGGATTCACTCTCAAAGGCGCTGAAGGTGTCTTTGACAAGGTGCTGTTGACGGTACCAGCGCCCACTGCTGCACTGCTGCTGAAAAACCTTGCGCCGGAGGCCGCGCAGCAACTTAAAACCATCAAGTTGGCAAGCTCTGCCGTGGTCGGAATGAAATTTGATCATTCCGAAGGCCTCCCCGAGAATTCAGGGATCCTTGTTGCCACCGATGCTCACGATGTGAAAGCAAAGGCCTTTACCTTCTCCTCCAAGAAATGGCCTCACCTTGGCGAGCGCGGCGGCGCTTTAGTCCGAGCCTCTTTTGGTCGGTTTGGCGATGACGCCATCGCACGCGCAGACGAGGATGAGCTTGTCGACGCAGCCCTCGACGATCTGCAGACGATTACGGGATTCGACGGGCGCGCTGCGGGCTTATCGGAGATCTTTGTCCAACGTTGGTTCGGCGGCTTGCCGGTGTATGGTCCAGGGCACCTGGAAACGGTGGCGGCAATCAAGGACGCTCTTGCTGAGGTCCAGGGCCTCGACGCTACCGGCGCATGGGCCGATGGCGTCGGCGTTCCTGCAGTGATCGACGCAGCGAAGGCTGCGGCCAAACGCGCGCTTGCCTAAAGATTTTTAGCTGTCGCGGCGCGTCAGTATCACAGAGAAATCCTCATCGCCATGCCCGGCCTGTTGTTGTTCTTCCAAGGAGTTCAGAGCGGAGGCGACAGCCGGGAGCGGCTGGGTAGCGGTGTTGAGCATAAGACGAGCGTCCTTTGCAATCGCATCTGCGGTGAAATCGCCAGGTGTGGTGGGACGTTCGCCTAAGACAAAGGGGCGCTTCATCCCGGCGATAAAAGCCAACCCGGTGGAATTGAGCATGGTGAGGGTTTCCTCAGGAGATAAACCACTGGAATCACCGAGAAGTAGGGCTTCTTTGAGTCCTTGGGCGCTTACTGCAAGGGCGAGATTAGCTAGCAATTTTCCCACAGCGGCCTTGGGGGCGGCGTCGACAAGCACAAGCCGCTCGGGGTCTGCCCACGGGGCGACGAGTGTGGCGGCGGCGTGACGGTAATGCTCATCGGCGCTGCCCACGTAAACGCCCAAAGAACCGGCGCGGGCGGGGCCGAGGGTACCCACGACGGGGGCTGCGACATAGCTGGGTACTGCCTCCGCGAACTCGGTGCAGTCTTCTGGGCTAACAGTGGTCGTATCAACCCACAACACCCCCTCGGGGATGAGGCGAGGGCTAATAACCACGTCTCGTACTGTATCGGGACCAAAAAGCGACGTCACAATGATGTCGGCACCGGCGACTGCTTCCTCGGGGGAAGAAGCCAGCGTGGCACCTGCTGCTACCAGGCGCTCAGCTTTGCTTGGGGTGCGATTCCACACCACGAGGTCGTTTTCTTTGAGCAAGTGGAGCGCTAGTTCTGTGCCCATTCGGCCGGTTCCAAGAAATGCAATAGTCATGGCGCCATGATAGAGAAGACGGAGCGCTCTTCGCAGTGCGCGGAGGAAATAGTGGGTCTAAAGTTTGCGCGCTCGTTACGTAATAGGATGGTACGCATGACTGTTATCCCGACTTCCTCTAACGTTCAGCGTTCCCGTGAGCTTTTCCACCAAGCCTGCACAGTAACCCCAGGTGGTGTGAACTCGCCGGTGCGTGCTTTCGGATCCGTGGGCGGGCAAGCACGTTTCATCGCATCGGCGAAGGGATCCAAGCTTTACGACGTAGACGGCAACGAATACGTGGACCTGGTGTGTTCTTGGGGTCCGATGCTTTTGGGTCATGCCCACCCTGAAATCGTTGGTGCGGTGCAAAAGGCAGCGGAGAACGGCTTGTCCTTTGGTGCGCCCACCGAGGCTGAGGTGCGTATAGCTAATATGCTCGTGGAGCGCACCTCCGTGGAGGAAGTGCGCATGGTCAACTCGGGAACCGAGGCAACCATGTCTGCGGTTCGACTGGCACGTGGGTTCACCGGCCGCCCCAAGATCATTAAATTCGATGGATGCTATCACGGCCACGTCGATGCATTGCTGGCATCTGCAGGCTCTGGCGTAGCGACGTTTGCGCTGCCGGATTCCCCAGGTGTGACGGGCGCTTCCGCCGCAGACACCATCGTGGTTCCTTATAACGACATCGCGGCTGTGGCTCAGGCATTTGCAGAAAATGACGGGCAGATTGCCTGCATTATCGCCGAGGCAGCGGCGGGCAACATGGGCACGGTTGCTCCGCGCGATAGCTTTAATGCCCAGCTTAAAGATATAGCTCACGCTCATGGTGCGCTCCTCATTCTGGACGAGGTAATGACGGGCTTCCGCACCTCCTATAGCGGTTGGTTTGGCGTAGACCATGTGGCCGGCGACCTCACCACCTTTGGCAAAGTCATCTCCGGTGGCCTTCCCGCGGCAGCTTTTGGTGGGCGCGCAGACATTATGAAGTACCTTGCTCCCGAGGGGCCGGTATATCAGGCCGGAACTCTCTCAGGTAACCCGGTAGCAGTGGCCGCCGGAATGAAGTCGCTTGAGCTTGCCACCCCTGAGGTTTATGACGTGGTGCGCGCTAATGCTGATCGCTTGGCGGGGCTATTGAGTACCGCGCTAGAACGTGAGGGCGTGGCTCACCATATTCAGCGGGCCGCTACGATGCTGTCCATTCGCTTCGCAGAAGGCGAAGGACACAACTTTGATGAGATGAAAGCTGCTGAGACATTCCGCTTTTCTCCTTTCTTCCACGCGCTCATGGATAATGGCATCTATGCGCCGGCGAGCGTGTTTGAGACGTGGTTTGTGTCCGCGGCGCTTACCGACGAAGATTTCGAGAAGATCGAGAACGCCCTACGCCCAGCAGCCCAGGCTGCGGCGGCCGCACACAAGCACTGAAAGGCCTCATGAGTACCACTATCGTCCACCTCGTCCGGCATGGAGAAGTCTTTAACCCAGAGCGTATCCTGTACGGGCGAATCCCTGACTACCACCTCTCCTCACGCGGACGCAGCATGGCGGCTCGTACCGCTAGTTCCTTTGTGGGACACGACGTGACTGTCTTGATGTCCTCGCCTCTGGAACGAGCACAGGAGACAGCGGCGCCCTTTGCGGAGAAACTAGGGCTTGACGTGCGTCTCGACGACCGCCTGCTGGAATCCGGCAATCGCTTTGAAGGTCTGCGCGTCAAGGGCTTGCGGTCCCAACTATGGAACCCCGTCAGATGGCCGCTCATGGCAAATCCGCTCTTACCCAGCTGGGGCGAGCACTATGTGGATCAACGAGATCGCATGATGGAGGTGGTGGAAGACGCCCGTCGTGCTGCTGAAGGGCACGAGGCGATCTTGGTGAGCCATCAGCTGCCTATTGTGTGTGTTCAGCGGCATGTCCAAGGAAAACCACTGGCACATAACCCAGCGGTACGGCAGTGTAACTTGGCTAGCGTGAGCTCGCTGGTATTTGAAGGCGGCCAGCTCGTTGACTATATCTACACGGAACCAGCACAGGAGATCTAACAGTGAAAAGGACTCTCGCTGCGGCGATGATAGCGAGCCTGTGCGTACTGAGCGCATGTAGCTCCGAAGACACTGCGGGGACAGACGCGGTAGCCATCGGCGGGACGTTCCAATTCCATTCCCCAGGTGGTCAGACGGAAATCTTCTACGATGAGGCCGACCGTGCTCCGGTGAAGAACATCTCCGGTGAGTCTTTGGCCTCAGACGGCAAGATCAGTCTTGATGATTACAAAGATCAGATCGTTGTGTTGAACGCATGGGGACAATGGTGCGCGCCTTGCCGCAGTGAGTCCGACGACTTACAAACTGTGCAGGAATACCTGGAAAAGGAAAAGCGTGGCACAGTGCTGGGAATCAACGTGCGCGATTATTCCAAACAGATTGCCCAAGATTTTGTCAAAGATAATGGGCTGACCTACCCCAGTCTGTATGATCCGCCGTTTAAGTCTGCCGCGCAGCTCGGAGGAGTCCCGGCTGCCGTGGTCCCCACAACAATTATCCTGGACAAACAGCATCGTCCAGCAGCGGTTTTTCTACGGGAAATCACCGCCAAGGACGTCATCGATGTGATTGAAAAAATCGCATGACCGACGTCTTAGCTAGTGGTATTGGCGAGCAGATCGCAGATGCTGCAGCCACCGGGCCATTACTGCTTGGCCTCTTGGCCGCAGCGCTTGCGGGTTTAGTCTCTTTTGCCAGCCCCTGCGTGATCCCCTTGGTGCCGGGCTATATGTCCTACCTTGCGGGAGTAGTAGGTGTTGAGATGGAACTCGGCGAGCAGGGCCCGCAGGTAGCCAAGAAGGGGCGCTGGCGGGTGACTGGTGCGGCTCTCCTCTTTGTCCTTGGCTTTACCGTGATTTTTACCCTAGCTACGGCAACCGTTTTTGGTGCCATTAGTGCCCTTACCCTCAACGCGGAAACATTGATGCGTGTCGGCGGAGTGGTTACGGTGCTCATGGGCGTGGTGTTTTTGGGATGGGTTCCGTTCCTGCAAGAAGATAAGCGCATGACCCCCAAACGTTGGTCGACGTGGTTGGGTGCGCCGCTGCTCGGAGGAGTTTTTGCTCTGGGGTGGACTCCCTGTCTGGGGCCTACCCTGGCGGCTATTATCTCTATTTCTGCTGGCACAGAAGGGACCACCGCGGCTAGGGGAGTAGCCCTTATCCTCGCGTACTGTGCTGGATTGGGACTGCCGTTTGTGGCTGTCGCCCTGGGGTCTGCGCGTGCGATGCACGGCGTAGGGGTCTTGCGACGCCATTCGCGCACTATTCAGATAGTGGGCGGAGTGGCGTTGATCGTGGTCGGCGCAGCGTTAGTCTCCGGAACGTGGGGAATGTTTATTAACTGGGTGCGCCAGTGGACCGTCGAGTACGGTGCAACTTTTATTTAGAAAGAGCATGTGAATGAGTAATCGGACGAGGAAGCTGCTGAGCTATCCACTAAAAGCATGGCACTGGCTCACGAGTATGCGCACGGCGTTAGCCCTGCTATTTCTTCTGGCGTTGGCGTCGATTCCCGGCGCATTGTTGCCACAGCGCTCCCTCAACCAGTCAAAGGTTACGGAATACATCGCTAATAATGGCCGAACCGCCGAGATCTATGACAAACTGCAGCTTTTCGACGTCTTCAGCTCCACCTGGTTTACCGCGATCTTTGCTCTGCTGTTCCTTTCGCTCATTGGATGCATCATCCCGCGCTCGTGGGATCATTACAAAGCTATGAAGACCGACCCGGTTCGGGCTCCAAAGAACCTGAGCCGGTTGCCGCTGCATGGTGAGGGAAACGTCGAAAAGCCGCTGCCCGACGTAGAAGAAGACATACGCACACAGCTCAAAGGCTGGAAGTTGGCGGAGTACACCCCGGAGGAAGATCGCGCCGGGATGCGTTCCTTCTCTGCTGAACGAGGGTATCTCCGTGAGTTTTTCAACCTCACATTCCACCTCGGCTTGGTGGGTATGTTGGTTGCGATTGCAGTGGGCAAACTGTTTTTCTACGAGGGGCAAGTGATCATCGTTGCCAGCGAAGATAAAACAAAGAGCACGGAATTCTGCAACACCGCGACAGCAAACTACGATTCCTTCCGTGCCGGCTCGCTTTTCGACGGCACCGGATTAAACCCCTTCTGCTTTATCGCGCACAACTTCTCTGCCGATTATCTCCCCAATGGCCAAGCGAAGATGTTCACTTCCTTGGTCTCCTACGCAGAGGGTGAAGAGATCTTTAATGACACCGAGACGTGGAAACAGTACACGCTCAAAGTCAACCACCCACTGCGCATCGCTGGCGATCGAGTGTATCTGCAAGGCCACGGCTACGCGCCAACGTTTACCGTTACGTGGCCCAACGGGGAAAAGCGAACCCAGACCGTTCAATGGCAGCCCACTGACCTTATGAACTTCCTGTCGGACGGCGTGGTTCGTTTTGATCCACCGGCCGGGATGTACAAAGATGCCTTTGAAAAGCGCCAAAACCAGCTGGCGATTCAAGGGCTGTTTGCACCGACCGCCTCATGGGAAGGCGAAAACAAATCTCTGCTGACCTCCCGGTATCCGGCTATGACTGATCCTGCGGTAGCCATTGACATCTACCGGGGCGACAACGGCTTGGACTCAGGTAGAGGCCAGAACCTCTTTAGCCTAGACAGCTCCCTGATCCACTCCGGACAGCTACAGAAGCTGGAACGCGTCAACTTGAGTGTGGGTCAGTCCGTGACTCTCGACGACGGAACAGTAGTCTCATTTGACGGTGCCGAACAATTTGCCAACTACCAGATTAGCCACGACCCCGCGCAGCTCTGGGTGCTCTTTTTCACCGTCATAGCATTGGGATCGCTCGCTGGCTCTTTGCTCATCCGACGCCGGCGAATCTGGGTGCGCGTGCGGCCCGTCTCAGACACCGTTACGTTTGTGGAGACCGCAGGTCTAGCCCGAACTGACCGCGCTGGGTGGGGAAGTGAATACGAGCGGATTCACCGACGCATCCTTGGGCTTCCCGACCCTGATGAGGATTAAAAGCCCCTAGTTTGTGGGCCAGATGCCGTAGATCAGATAGTCATCGAGCCACTGATAAAGGTGGCCGGTTTCTGTACACCCTGCGGAGCGCAGAGCCGCGAGGTGGTAGGCCGTGTCCACCTTCACCGTGGGGGATTTGTCTGCCCAACGCTGATGCCACAGTTCGGTTTCTTTTTCCCAGCCTGGCATCTGGAAGGCTGCTTCCCACCAGGCCTCCCATGTGAGGACGCCTGAGGCGACTGCGCGGGTGCGGAAGTCCTCCCGGATTGTCTCAGAAAGGGTGGCTAGGGTTGGACTGTGGTGGGCGTCGTACAGCAGGTGGTCGGCATTCATAAAGATCGCACCAAGTTTCACTACTCGGGTGAGATCTAGATAGAGCCGAGACAGCTGATCGGGCTCGAACCAGTGCAATGCTGTGGCGCTGATAACTGCATCAAAGTCCGTGGCAGGAAGTTGTTCTATCCAGTGAGAATCGGTGAGGTCGGCGTCGATAAAGCGAAGGCGCTCGCCGAATTGGTTTGTTTCTGTGCCCAGACGTAGCAATACCGGGTCCCGGTCTACACCGATGATCGTGGCACTGGGCAGCTCCCGAAGAATCTCCGCCCCCAGACTGCCCGGGCCGCACGCAAGATCGAGGACGGTAATGGGAGTGTCGGCATAACGTGCTTTGAGGACATCGATGATCGTGCGAGTCCTGAGGTCGCGATGCTCAATGAAAGCCGTCTGCTGTTCATGCCATGCCGCAAGTAGTTCTTGGGGTGTCATGTATGTGTCCTTTCGATGAGAAATAATGCATGCAGGAGGCCGAAAGAATGGCGCCTTTCGGGGTGAAAACTCTGATCATAAGAGGAACATGAACCGGTGTGGTAGACATCAAATTTTTTACGGGTATTCTGTTCCGAGATCACTAACTCTGATTAGAGGTACCATGAACGTCAACTCGAATCTTGCGTCGCTATCCGATATGGCATTTGCGTCGAGCTTCGTCATCTATTTTATTGCGCTTGTTCTTTCCATTGTTTTCTATATGAGGACGAGAACACTCATTGACCTGAAACGGGAAAGAGTGGACGAGCGAGAGCTCGTTGCGGTGGGGAACGAGTCCGACAACGCTGTTGGTAACGCCGGTGGGCTTAGCCAGGAAGCGGACTTCTCGGATGAGCGTATCTCTAAGGTAGAAGCCTCCGCGGAAAAGTTTGCTGGTATGACCCAGATGATTGTGTGGCTGGGTGTTGTTGTCCACGCTGCCTCTGCGATCTTGCGTGGCCTGTCGGCCTCACGGTTCCCCTTTGGCAACCTCTATGAATATGTTTTGGTCATCAGCTGTTTTACGGTGGGAATTGCTGCATTCTTCTTGCAGCGCCGGGAGATGCGAGTGCTGTGGCCGTGGGTGCTGACTCCCATTCTGGCTCTACTCTTTTTCGGCGGAACAAAGCTCTATGCGGATTCTGCGCCGGTAGTACCCGCTTTGCAGTCGTTCTGGTTCCCGATTCACGTATCCACAGTATCTATAGGCGCTTCCATCGGCATGATCTCTGGTGTTGCCTCTGTGTTGTATCTGTTGCGCTTGTATCAGGCGCAAGGTCAAGAAAAGGGAATAATGGGAGCGTTGGCTAAGCCGTTGCCGTCTGCGAAGCTTCTCGACGCCATCGCTTACCGCACCGCGATCATCACCGTCCCGGTCTTTGGCCTAGGTATTATTTTGGGGGCCATTTGGGCAGAAAGTGCATGGGGGCGTTTCTGGGGCTGGGATCCTAAAGAGACCGTGGCCTTTGCAACATGGATCCTTTATGCGGCTTATCTACACGCGCGCGCTACCTCTGGCTGGCGCGACTCGCGGGCTGCGTGGATCAATATTGCGGCGCTTGTGACCATGGTATTCAATCTCTTCTTTATCAATATGGTGGTCTCTGGTTTGCACTCGTACGCGGGTCTGAATTAACCGAATATAAGATGTGAATGTTCCCCCTTGGCCGTTGATACGGCTGAGGGGTTTTGCTTATTAACGGGGTCGGTTGAGGAACGCACTGATGCGTGGGTTGGCGTTGATAGCAAGGAAAAGCTCTTGAACTCGTGCGAATTCTTCAGGAACTACGTGGTAGCTGATGCGCTTTCCATCTTTGTGCGTGCAGATCAGGTTTGCTTCTGCGAGTTTGGCCATATGCTGCGCCAAAATGGGCGCCGCGATCCCGAGCGTACTAGTGATCTCCATTCGGTTCATACCTTCGCGGTGTTCTGCCACGAGGTAAAGAATCCGAATCCGCATGGGATCGGCAAGCGCGCTAAAAAGACGCTGTGCTTTATTCGAGGGAGAATTCATGCACAGCACTATAACGGCAACTATTTCTCAAGTAAAACTTTTCTAAAGTATTATATGTCAACAAAATACGAGGTTAAGCGCCTAAGTCCTTGTTGTCCTGTGGATTTTTCCGTTCGGGATGCGCAGGATTTTCTGTGTCCTCGCGCTTCTTTTTCTCGGCAGCTTTGCGCTTTGCCTCTTCCTCCGCGCGACGCTTTTTAAACTGATCTCGTTCCAAACGCCACAAGAATTCCTCATCGTCATCTGGTCCCTTGATGCGGGGAGGTTCCGGAGTAACACTTTTCTGCCACGTTTTAGGGCCAAATGCCTTCCACACCAACACAACGGCTGCGATAAGGAGGAGGAGAAGAATAAGACGGCCCACGGAGAATCCTTTCAAAAAGATAAAGTTATGGGGTTATGTGACTGTGAGCCTAGATTACCCCGAAAGAAGAACTGTTGAGTAGGGTGCTGTGTGTGAGCGAAACTGCAATGCCAGAGAATTCTCGACCGATCGTCGACCCGCAGGTAAAGACGGCTGCCCGCAAGGCCGTCATCGTGTATGGACTCGCACGATGCGCGCTGTTTATCGTGCTGACCGCAATCATTCAGGGAATCGCGGTGGCCATTGGAGCCCCAGTGCCAATCCTTATCTCGGCCACGTTGGCATTAATCGTGGCCATGCCGCTGTCGATGTTTGTGTTTAAAGGTATCCGGGTACACGCCACTGAGGCTGTGGCCCTGTGGAGTGCACAACGCAAGGCTGAGAAGGATTGGGTGAAAAGCGAACTAGCTAATCGCTAACGCTAGTGCGGTGGCCACGGACCATACCACCATGGCTTTTCCTGTAGCACCTAGCACCGGAATGAGCTCTTTGGCTTGGCGTCCTTTCACCACGGGGATTGCTGCTTTTATTGCAAGGGGAAGCGCAATGATTCCGATGCCGGCCCAGGGGGAAATGAGGAAGAAGCCTAGCGAAACCGTGAACGGTATGGACACGAGAAAGCAATACAAGCGTCGTGTTGCGCTATCCCCAAGGATGACGGCAAGGGTCGTTTTTCCAGCCACAGAGTCTGTGGGGATATCGCGGAGATTGTTCACAAGATTTACCCCGGCAGACATTGCGCCTACCGCTACGGCACAGCCAAAACCAACCCATGTGGTTCTGCCGAGCTGAGTGAACTGGGTACCCATGACAGCAACAAGACCAAAGAACACAAAGACTGATACTTCGCCGAGTCCACGGTACCCATAGGGGTTTTTCCCACCGGTGTAAAACCAGGCGCCGAGAATACAAAGAGCGCCTACAGCGATCAACCACCATGCGCTTGCTAAAGACAGCGCGATACCGGCGATTGCTGCCACTCCGAAAGCAAGAAAAGCGGCGCGTTTCACGGAAGCTGGTTGCGCCAGCCCGGATCCCGTAAGACGAAGTGGGCCAGTGCGGTCATCGTCTGTGCCTCGGATGCCATCAGAATAATCGTTGGCGTAATTCACGCCTACGATAAGGGCCCATGCGACAACGAGCGCCAGCAGGGCTCGCCACCAGCTAAAACCATTAGCCTGGGCAGCGGCGCCCGACCCGATAATGACAGGGGCAAAGGCATTAGCCCATGTGTGGGGGCGTGCGCCTTCTTTCCAATCGGCAAAGGTAGCTTTCGACATGCTGTCCATTGTCTCACTGTTGTGTGAAAAGAGCGGTGACGCCCCTACGATCGACTTTTCCGGGGCCGATGAGCGGCAAAGATTCCACCCGGCGGATGTCCTTGGGCAGTTGCCAACGAGGGAGGTCATCAAGCGCAGAGATGATGTCTGTAGGATGTGCGCTACCCTCATATGCTGCGACAATAACTTGTCCGAATCGCCTATCCGGCAGACCTACCACGCACGCCGCAGTGACGCCGCGAACGTCGCAAAGTTTGCGCTCTAGAACCTCGGGGTGGATCTTTAATCCGCCAGAGTCGATGACATTATCTAGTCTTCCGGTGACATCGAGTATTCCGTCGGTGAGGGTTCCTGCATCGGAGGTGGCAAACCACCCGGGCTCAACAAAAGCGTCGTGATCGGGGATATTCCGGTAGCCCTGCGCGACCATGGGGCCACCCAGATGAATTCTCTCGCCGACGACCCGCACACTCGCGCCGGGGATCGGCCGACCGTTGTATACACAGCCTCCAGACGTTTCGGAGGAACCGTAGGTGGTCACTATGGTGATACCGAGTTCTTTGGCGGCGCGGAGGTCGTCGGCACGCAAAGGCGCACCGCCCACGAGTATCGCAGCAAAGGTTCGAAGTGCCTCGATTCCCACCAAAGTATCCATTGCTTTAAGCAGCTGTAGGGGAGTGAGTGACGTGTAAACGCGCTCGCCCTCGACACTTGCGGCGGCAGTGGCAAAGGAAGCCACGTTGAAACCACGTGAAACATCGACGACAACGGGATCATAACCAGCGATCAGCGAGCGAACCAGTACTTGCATCCCCGCAATATGATGAGCCGGCATGGCTAGCAGCCATTGAGCCTCACCACCAAGGAACTGATGCGTAGCGTCTGCAGAGGACACGAGATTGCGTGCGGTGAGCATAGCTCCCTTGGGTATCCCGGTGGAACCGGACGTGCTCATGACTAGGGCGATATCCGGGTCAATGGGCTGGCCTACCCGTTGGCTTCTGCACAGAAGATCTGCCCGATCCTTATCGTTGGACGGAACGGGCAGAAAACTGCGTTGTCCCACGATGGCCTGCTCCAGGTTGTCAAGGATGCTGGCAGGGTCATGCGCGGGAACAACGAGAGGCTCAAGTACATGCACACTTAAAGTTTAGTGCTAACAACGCCTGGCCCCGATCCCATGCCCCAATCAAGGTATCTCCTAGTAGTAGTAGGGGAACTCGCTCCAGTCAGGGTCGCGCTTTTCTAGGAAAGCTTCTTTGCCTTCCACGGCCTCATCCGTCATGTAGGCCAGGCGGGTAGCCTCGCCAGCAAAGACTTGCTGGCCCATGAGTCCATCATCGGTGAGATTAAAAGCAAACTTGAGCATGCGTTGGGCGGTAGGAGACTTGCCATTGATTTCGCGCGCCATCTGGATAGCTTCTTGTTCTACATCCTTGTGATCGGCCACGATGTTCACAGCACCCATGCGTTGCATCGTCTCTGCATCGTATGCACGGCCAAGGAAAAAGATCTCGCGGGCAAATTTTTGTCCCACCATTTTTGCTAGATATGCGGAACCATAGCCGGCATCGAAGGATCCCACATCGGCGTCAGTCTGCTTGAAGCGGGCTTCCTGCCGGGAGGCAATCGTCATGTCACACACAACATGTAAGGAGTGTCCACCACCGGCAGCCCACCCATTGACTACTGCTATGACTACCTTTGGCATGGTGCGAATGAGGCGTTGTACCTCAAGGATATGCAGCCTGCCACCCTCGACCTTTTCACGGGCAGTATCCACTGTTGATTCGTCTGCGACGGCGTCGTTGTGAGCGTGCTCGGTCGCGTAGCGGTACCCGGAGCGGCCTCGGATGCGCTGGTCTCCGCCGGAACAGAAAGCCCAGCCACCATCTTTTTCACTCGGACCGTTGCCAGTGAGAAGTACCGTGCCTACGTCGGGCGTGCGACGAGCATGATCGAGCGCGCGGTAGAGCTCGTCGACAGTGTGTGGACGGAAAGCATTACGGACTTCTGGGCGGTCAAACGCTATGCGTACAATTCCATTTTCCCTCCCCTCGCCTGCATGGCGGTGGTACGTAATATCAGTAAGATCCTCGAATCCTGCGACGGGCTTCCATTGAGACGCATCAAAAGGATTGTCGGTGCTGTATTTTTTCTGCTCGCTCATAAATAAAGAATGTAGTCCCCGAACCCGACCCTCATCCAAGAAATAGCCCCAGCGCGGTGGTGGTGAATTGTGCGATGTGCCGCGGACTATAAGCCGCATGTTCTCATGTGCGCAGTGCGGCGGGGTAATGAGTACTGTGAGGTGATACGAACACCTCGGCCCTTATACCGCTATTGGGCGCCATGAGCTCAGATAAGCCTTCTGAGCAAGGGGTGCGCTCGCTGACTGTTCTTGGACTACCAACTACATGTAAAAGGTTACTCAACCAGCGGAGTATTCCAATTGAGCTGCTGTATGCGGGTATCCAATTCGCGATATGCCTGAGCGTATGCATCGGCTTGCGCCCGTAGTTCGGCTACCGGAAGGGTAGAGACGAACTTGATTTCTGTACGCGAGTAGCGGTCTTGACGAGTGCCGGCGACCTTGGCCAGATCCGCATAAAGCCGGCGCAACCGGAGCAGACCATCGCGTTCTGCGAGGGCTTGCGTGAGGTTTTTGGTCTCATCGAACGCGGTGGCGGTGTTGGTTGCGTTGATAGCAACCACGAGGGTGTCGATACGCCGTGCCACAGCTTCAGCTTCGGCGAGCAGTACGGCAGGATCCTCATCGGGAACGTCGCCTTCCTGGATACGCGCGACGGACATGAGGCGTTCACGGAGGTTTTCTAAGCGAGCTTGGGCCTCGGCGCGCTCAGAGAGGGCTTCAGCAAGAAGTGTCATACTGCTCAGCTTAGCTAAAACCGCTTGCAGGTCTCTTGTTCTAGCCAGTGAGATAAGTGTGCGGGAAAGTGTGCGGGCTAGCCGATAAACAAGAAGGCAAACAGCGTATTGAGTACCGTCGCAACAGCCATGGGGACAAGTGTGCGTTTGACCAGTCGGATCGGATTGACATTGATGGCGCCGGAGACAATAAGAACTGCGGCGTTGACTGGAGAAACTTGGCGCATCAGATTAGAAGTACCCCAGATAGCAGTAAGTATTTGAGGTGCGTGAATAGAAGACTGTGCTGCCAAAGAAGGGACAACCTCAGAGAATGCAAAGTAGGGTGCGGTGCCAGATCCTGTGAGGGTGGCCATGGCCGCGGTTGTTGCGACAAAAATGAGGATGATGAGTACAGCTGCGCCGGAGGAATCTTCGGCTGCCCTGATGAGCATGTCGATCACGCCCATTTGAGTGATGCCTTCGACTAATACTGCAGCGGCCACTAATAGTGCGACTACGCCGGCAGCGCCTTCACCCATACCTTTGAAAAAGCTTGAGGCAGAGTCGACGGCATCTGTGACTGTGCGTTTGCGTAAGGATTCGATGAAGAGCGCGGTAAAAAGAGAAGACACCACAGTAACCGGTAGGATCCCAGCTTCAAAGGGGAGCACACCGAGATGTTTCAGAAGAGCCGAAACAATAATCAGGAGCAGGGGAAGTAGTGGGAAGACCGCGTAATAGCCTGGTAAGCCAGACGCGCGCTTCAGTGCGTCTTTCGTAGCAGCATCGGAATCGTTTACTTCCAGGTTTGTTGTGTCCTGCTGTGGGGCTTCGTGGAGATGTCGTGCGTCGACGATATCGCAATGACGTTGCCACCACATGTGTACAAAAGCAGTGATGACCAGTGCTGGAACGGTTGCCCATGCGACATGTCCATAGACAAATTCTGTGACCGTCATATCGGTAAGATCGGCGCCCTGAATCAACCCGGCCTCTAGGGGAGTGGGGATGATTGTGGAAGAAGTGACCACGATTGCCCCCACCGTCAGAGGGGTAAGCCCTGCGGCTATGAGCGCGGGTAGAAGCGTGGCGACGAGAAGAAGTGACAGAGCTGAAGCCGAGGGGATCACAAGGGACAAAAGGTTGCCGATGAGAAAGCCCACTGGAACAAGCCAATAAGATCCTCTAAAGCGACGTAATGGTGCAGAAAGGATGACCACGGTCTTGGCATCAGCACCGATATGTCGCATATAGGAGACAAAACCAAAGAGCACCATAATGGCCATGCCAATTCCAGAGAAACGACTCTTAAACAGGGCTTCTACCACGAGTAATTGGTCGTAGAGTGAATTTCCAGAAGGGTCTATATCTGTGGAACGGAATTCTGTTCGCCCTGTGAGGGCGGCGACCATGAGGAGTAGTACGCCTACAAAGAAAATGGCTGCGGCGGCGTGGACTTTTTTAGCTATCAGATAAACGACTGCGGCGACGGCCAACAGGGCGATAACGATGTAGAGCATGTGGCAGTCCTTCCCACGATGGCTGGTTATAACCAATCATTCATTACGCTAGCAGTATCAATCACATTCCAATTTAAAAGTGACGTTTTTCATTTTTGAAGATGCTTTACTGTTTTGTTCTAGTGGGCTGGTTTCTTGCGGCCGAGGATATGTGCAACCTGCCCATCTTCAATGAGGCAAACATTTTTATTCTTAATAACGAAGATTGGTGGCAGGGCGGTAACCTAGCTGTATGACACAAGCGAAACCCCTATCAACGTGGGGTGCCACGTTAGACGAGATACTTGAGCGAGCGCACGTGGTTGCACTCCCTATGGCGGTGCCTTTTCGTGGTGTGACCACACGTGAAGCCCTCCTCATCGAAGGCCCCGCTGGATGGGGAGAGTTCGCGCCTTTTGCGGACTACACCCCTGAAGAATCCGCTCATTGGCTTTCTTCAGGCCTCGAGATGGCGTACCAGGGTCCGCCGGAGGCGATGCGCGATTGCGTGGAGGTCAACGGCACTATTCCCGCAGTGGATTCCGGGCGAGTACCTGAGGTGATGGCGCATTTTGCTGGGTGCAGAACCTTCAAAGTAAAAGTTGCGGAGAAAGGACAGTCGCTTGCGGATAACGTCGCTCGTGTGGCTGCCGTTCGGGAGGTACTGCCCTCGGCGATAGTGCGCGTTGACGCGAACCGGGGTTGGTCTGTTGACCAAGCCTTTTCCGCTGCCCAGCAGTTGGGGCCCCTGGACTATATGGAGCAGCCTTGTGCGACGGTTGCGGAGCTCGTCGAGTTGCGTCAGCGCCTCATTCGGGCTGGCCTGTTTGTTCGGGTCGCTGCGGATGAGTCGATACGCAGGGCAGAAGACCCCTATGAGGTGGCACGGGCCCAGGGGGCAGACGTTGCGGTGGTGAAAGCCGCACCACTGGGAGGCCCTCGGACATTGCTCCAGATCGCCGAGTTCATGCGTGCGCGCGGCCTGGACATTACGGTGGCCAGTGCTCTTGACACAGGCGTGGGAATGAACGCCGGGCTGGCGGCGGTGGCGGCCCTACCCAAACACACTGATGATGAAGACTTTGATGTGCCTCCGGCTGCGGCAGGGCTGGCCACACAGCGACTTTTTGTAGAAGACATCACTGCACCGCGCCAGATCATCGACGGGCATATGGCTGTGGACATGCTCGCTCCGGACTCCGATCGACTGTCTGATCTGAGCGTGAGCGGTCACCGCCGCGACGCGTGGCTGCAACGGCTACAAGACTCGTGGGAATTCCTTACCCACTAAAACAAAAGCCGTGGTGCATGCCCCACTGTCATTGGCTGCGCAGGAACGCCTAAAATATGGGACATGATGTCATCGCCCCAGCTTGCACGCGCCGTCGCTGCCGAACTCGCCCGCCACCTCACCGATGTGGTGATATGCCCCGGCTCGCGTAACTCTCCGCTGTCCTTGGAGCTGCTTGCGCGGGGAGATATCCGAGTGCATACGCGTATCGACGAGCGCAGCGCAGCATTCTTGGCGCTAGGCATGGGGCGGGCGTCCGGCCGGCATGTAGGAATCGTCACCACCTCTGGCACCGCGGTGGCCAATTGTCTGCCCGCGATCGTGGAGGCCTACCACTCACACACTCCCATCGCTATGATTTCGGCGGATCGCCCGGCGCGACTGCAGGGGACGGGAGCGAATCAAACGATCAACCAAAGAGGGATCTTCGGAGTCGTTCCTACAACCTCCGTGGCTACGCTTGCAGACGTACAACTCATCGATGCGGCCTTTAACAAAGACCAGGTTCATATCAATGTGGAGCTGGATACGCCTTTGGTGGGCGACTCCCTGCCGGAGTCGCCTGCTGAGAATGTGAAAAAGACACCGATCAAAAGTGAAGCGGTAGATCACGGCGAAGTAGAAATAGACCTCAGCCGCAACACCCTCGTCATCGCTGGCGATGAAGCATGGGACGTGCCTGGGCTGGAAGATGTCCCCACTATTGCCGAGCCAAGCGCCCCTGCCCCCTATCACCCCGTGCACCCGCTGGCAGCCGGGATATTTGCTCATGAGCAGGTTTCCGCTGAAGGCTACGTGGTCAATACCAAGCCGGAGCAGGTGATTGTAGTGGGGCATCCAACGCTGCACCGGAGTGTCTTTGATCTGATCGCTGATCCAGCGATCGAGGTAACCGTACTAACGCGTACTGACACAGTTACCGACCCCACTCGCAGCGCGAAAAAAGTTGGGACTCGGGTAAAAACCACAGGTCAACCTTCAAAGCAATGGCTCAAGATCTGCGAAGCTGCCTCCGAGTTGGGGGCGGAGGCCGTCCGGGATGTACTCGCCCAGGACTTTAGCTTCAGCGGACTCCATGTAGCCGCAGCGGTAGCGGACACACTTGCTACCGGCGACACCCTCGTGCTGGGGGCATCAAACCCGGTCCGCGACGCATCCTTTGTTGGCCTGCCATTCTCCGCAGTAGACACCTATACACCCCGCGGTACAGCTGGGATCGACGGCACAGTGTCCCAAGCGATCGGCGTGGCGTTGGCCGTACAAACACGAAACCCCGAGGAAATCCGCGCTGCTCGTACCGTGGCGCTCATGGGAGACGTGACCTTCCTCCACGACGTGGGTGGGCTCCTCATCGGTCCCGATTCGCCGCAGCCGGAAAACCTGACAATCGTGGTGGCTAATGATTCCGGCGGTGGAATCTTTGAGACCCTTGAGGTAGGAAACCCCCAGCTGCGGGACAGCTTTGAGCGAGCCTTTGGCACTCCGCACGGGGTGGATATTGAAAGACTGGCTGCCGCATACGGCGTGGAATATCACTGTGCAACTGATGTGCAGGGGCTCGTCGAAAAGCTTATCGACGCCACCGACACGGCAGGTTTTACCCTCATTGAAGCCCGAACCACACGTGCTGATCGCCGCGCCATGCACGAGGCGCTGGCCAAGAAGGTGAACATGTGAGCAGGCTGCCGCACTATCCGCCATCGAGTATCAGGAGACGCTTACACCAAGCCGTACTGGCGCTTTTTGCCGCGGCAACGATTGGCTGCGTCAGCATGGTGATAGGCCCTGCCCTTAACGACCGCGAGATAGCAAAATCACCAGGGAGCACTCTGGCTAAAGTCATTGACGTGGGCACATTTCGCTCCACAGTGGAATATCAAGATGAAGACGGCACCTACCATTCTCCGCGCGGCGGCTTGCTCTATCCCACGGGCCTGGGCAAAGGGCAACGGGTGTGGGTCACCTATGCCAAAAGCAATCCAGACCTGGTAAAAGTGCAGGGTAGGGGATGGACACTTGCACTCATACCGGCGCTGAGCACCTGGGTGGTGTCTCTTGCCATAGCAGTGGCCCTGTGGTGGGCTGTCACCCTGTGGTACAGGAAACATGCGCATAGCGATAATCGCTGAATCCTTTCTCCCCTCTATCAACGGGGTGTCCAATTCAGTGCTGCGTGTCCTGGAACATGCTCAGAGGTGCGGTCATCAGGTCATGGTGATCGCGCCGGGTGCGCGGGATGGTGAGGAAGAAATACGTTCTTACTGCGGCGCGACCATCCATCGCGTGCCGACCGTTATGGTGCCGCTGATCAATTCCTTGCCCATCGGGGTCCCCGTAGGGATTCGGGAGTTGTTGCGAGCCTTTAGGCCCGATGTTGTGCACCTTGCGTCGCCTTATGCGCTGGCTGCCCGAGGCGCATTTGTGGCTAGGCGGCTAGGAATACCATGCGTGGCAGTCTTTCAAACAGACATTGCGGGTTTTAGCCACACATATCATTTGCGATGGTTGGAACGCACTAGTTGGGCCTGGACACGGGCTTTTCACAATGCAGCGGCGCTCACCCTCGCACCCTCTACCTCGGCGGTAGCATCCCTGGAACTGCATGGCATCGAGCGCGTCAAAACGTGGGGTCGGGGAGTGGACCTGGAGCTGTTTCATCCAGATCGCAGAGACCACGAACTCAGGCGTAGCTGGGGCTCGGACGGCCGCATCATCGTGGGATATGTGGGCAGGCTAGCTGCGGAGAAAGGCGTGCATAGACTGATTGACCTAGCGTGTGACAACAACATCCAGCTGGTGATCGTCGGTGATGGCCCAGAACGAAAAAACTTAGAATCGCAGCTCCCGGGCGCGATTTTTACCGGAGCGCTTACTGGGCTTGACCTGGCTCAGGCTTACGCTAGCTTTGACGTGTTTGTGCATCCTGGTGAGTTTGAGACTTTTTGCCAGACAATCCAGGAGGCCAAGGCGTCTGGGGTTCCGGTGGTGTCCGTGGCGGAGGGAGGGCCGCGAGATTTGGTAGATAGTGGCTCGGGCGTACTGCTACCGCTTATCGACGACTCACTGGCGGGTTTGTCACGCTCCGTCCATGATGTCTTTTTGACCCGCGAGGATTTGAGCAAAACCGCACGCCAGAGCGTGGAAGATAAGTCATGGGCTCGAATTTGTGACCAACTCTTCCGCTATTACCAAGAAGCGATGATTACACTGGACAACCGTGGCTAAGGCATCTTTGGAAAAGAACCCCTTCGACGTGGCAAAAATGTTCGACGGTGTGGGTAAAAACTACGACATCACGAACACCGTGCTGAGCTTTGGGCAAGACCGCAAGTGGCGCGAGAAGACCCGCGAACGGTTGAACCTTAAACCCGGCGAACGGGTTCTGGATCTAGCCGCCGGTACTGCAGTATCTACGGTAGAGTTAGGGAAGTCTGGGGCGTGGGTTGTGGCCTGCGATTTTTCGCAGGGAATGCTCGCAGCAGGCAAAGATCGAGACGTCCCCAAAGTGGTGGGCGACGGGATGCAGCTGCCTTTTGCCGATAACTCCTTTGACGCAGTCACCATCTCTTATGGTCTACGGAACGTCCATGATTTTCAGGCGGCGCTTCGGGAGATGGCGCGGGTGACCAAACCCGGTGGTCGTCTCACTATTGCGGAGTTCTCCACTCCCAACGTTCCTGGCTTTAAGACGATCTACAAAGAGTACCTAACCAGGTTGTTACCGTTGATAGCTAAAGCTGTGGGAACAAACCCAGAGGCTTATGAATACCTTGCTGATTCCATCCGAGCATGGCCTGAAAGAGAAGAGTTGGCTCGTGCTATCAACAACAACGGCTGGTCTGACGCGGGGTGGCAGAACCTTTCCTTCGGCATCGTTGCGTTGCACTCAGCGGTAAAACCTGGGGGCAACGGATAGAGACAACAACACAGGCCTCCTTGCGTTGTTATACCTGAGCAAGGAGGCCTTAAAGGTGTCTCCGGTTAGGAGCTGGCGCGTTGTACTGTCTCGCGGATGAACTCGGCAGACTTGTGTATCTGCTCCAATTCCCAATCGTTGAGGGGTGGTGGCATCTTGCGGAGCGCGCCGGTATTGCCGATGAGGGTAGGCACGGACATAGAAACGTCGTGGAGCCCATATTCACCATTGAGCGGGGTGCAGATGGGGTGCACGGAGTGCTCATTAAGCAACACGCACTTAGCCAGCTCATTAGCTGATCGTGCTACACCCGCATTGGTCCATCCCTTGGCCAAGAGGACGTCATAGGCTGCCTTAATCACCCGCTCTTGGATCTCCGGTGCAGTGGGAAGAGGGCTGCCGCGCCAGGTAGAAAGCTCATCCCAGCTGAGGCCTTGAACGTTGACCCTGGAGAGAATGGGAACGGACGTAGAGCCATGCTCGCCCATCATGTAACCGGTGACCGATTTGGGGTCAATCCCAAGCTCAGTTCCTATGATCCAACGCATCCGTGCGGAATCTAGCATGGTGCCAGTTCCAAAGATTTTTTCGGTGGGATAATCAAATTCCGTGGTTGCGATGTGCACCATAGCGTCTAGTGGGTTGGTGATAAAGATGACCACGGCATCCTTGGTATGCGCCGAGATATTTCCCATGACATCGCGAACCACCGCGCCACTCATCTCTGCGAGCTCGGCTCGATCCGGCATCCGCTCGGGATCATCAGGATCTGGAAGAATCGATCCACCAGCTGCGACGATAATCACGTCCGCGTCGGCGCAATCAGAATAATCGCCTGGGTGGCAGTATGTGTATGCAGTGCCCGGGACACCCGTGGATTGAGCTTGATCTATGGCCTCACCCTTGGACACACCCGGATTGATATCAATCGTGGCTATCTCCGAGTAGAGGCCTGAATCCATTGCGTAGCTAAGAACGTAGGAGCCAACGTGGCCTACGCCAACAACAACTAATTTCGAGGTATGCATACTTTCTCAGTCTAGGAGGCCTCAAGATGGAGCTCCACCAGAAAAAGCATGGTTAACGCCACATTGCAGTAAAGCTACGCGTATGCAGAGCAGCCTTATGACCACAACGGGCTATCACGACGCCACCGGCTGACCCCCGCGCCTGCGCAGCGCCAGAGACGCGCAACGAGGTCACGATCGGAGTCCGAGACAAGGTTGCCCATGAGCCGTGCAGCCGCTGGCATGATGGCATTGCCCAGTGGTTTGCGTAGAGCGAGCGGACCTGCGATGGGTAAGAACTGCGGGTAGGTGAGCAACCGTGCGGCGGTGCGAGCCAGCATGAATGCTTCCCCGTAAGTGGAGCGCAACAACTCTGGCCAGGCATGAGATAGATCCTTATCGGTGCCTAACAGGCTGACTGCCAGCGCTGCGGTTTCCATGCCATAGTCGATGCCTTCACCGTTGAGTGGGTTCACACATGCTGCGGCGTCGCCAATGAGCATCCAGTTAGGGCCCGCGACGTTGCTTACCGCGCCTCCCATAGGCAATAACGCGGAGGCAACGCGTTGTGGTGCTCCAAAGCCCCACTCCTCGCTGTTCTGCTCTGCGTAGCTTCGGAGAAGCTTTTTTGTGTTCACCTTTGCCGGACGGGTGTCCGTGGACAAAGCGCCGCAGCCGACGTTTGCAGTGCCGTTGCCTAACGGAAATATCCATCCGTATCCGGGCTGCGTGGTCCCGGTGTCGTCGCGAAGCTCTAGATGTGAATGAATCCACGGGTCATCTGCGCGAGGAGTCTCGCAATAAGACCGCGCTGCGATCCCGTACACCTCGCCGCGATGCCACTGTCGGCCCAGCACTTTCCCAAAAGTAGAACGCACGCCATCTGCGACGATGACAAAAGTAGGAGCAATGACTCGGCCATCGTCCACAGTGACAGTGCGGATGCGGCCAGCCTTGGGACTCCCACTTGATGGCTGCGAATTATGAGGGTCTGCGTCCACGGAGACCGCCGTGACACCTTGCCAAACCAGGACGTTGCTGTGCTGTTGAGCTGTGGTGAAGAGTAACTCGTCAAACTCTGTACGCGGCATGGCAGAGCCGATCGTTCCAAAGGAAGATGTGGGCCACGGCGCAGTCACGGAACCTCCAAAGCCGTGCAGTTTTAGGCCCTTGGAGGAGTAGCGAGAGGTGACATCAATCCCAATTTTTTCTAATTGGTGCACCGCACGGGGTGTGAGACCATCGCCGCAGGTTTTGTCGCGGGGGAAGGTGGCGGCGTCGATAAGCAAAACCGTTAAGCCGCGCTGGGCGGCATTAATAGCTGCCGTGGAACCGGCAGGGCCAGCACCCACCACGAGCACGTCTACAGAAAAAACGGAATCATTCACGCGCACCATTGTGACAGCTATAGGCCTTCCTTCACACCCCGGGGTGTGTAAGCATGGCAGTTTCGACTACGGTTAGGAGGTTAGTTGTAGAACGCTAAGCGCGGTTAGTTCATCCTAACGTGGATGGCTACTGCCATGACCTTGTAAAGGCAGTTTTGGAATGAGCAACGGTGCCGAAGGATTAAGCACGTCCACCGGTACGCGAGTTGACCTCGGTAACCCCGCCCTCAACGAGGATATTTCCGTCGGCATGACTCGTGTCGAGGAACTACTTCAAAAGGAGCTCTCCGTCGGCGAGGACTTCATTGTGGAGAAGGTCAAACACCTCGCGAAAGCCGGCGGGAAACGTTTCCGGCCCATGTTCGCCCTTTTGGCATCACAGTACGGGGATCGCCCCGTGTCTGAGGACGTGATCAAAGCTGCCGTAGTCGTTGAAATGACGCATCTGGCTACCCTCTATCACGACGATGTGATGGATGAAGCTGCTAAACGACGCGGTGTAGAAAGCGCTAACGCACGTTGGAGTAACTCCGTGGCCATCCTGGCTGGTGATATTCTGTTGGCGCATGTCTCACGGCTTATGGCCGACTTGGGTACGGACACAGTACGCCACTTCTCTGAAACCTTTGGAGACCTGGTTACTGGCCAAATGCGAGAAACTATCGGAGTCGGAGATAACGATCCGATCGAACACTATATGGCCGTGATCCGGGAAAAGACGGGAGTGCTTATAGCTTCCGCCGGATACCTTGGTGCCCTGCATTCCGGAGCGACTTCGGCTCACATTGAGGCGCTGCGAGCATATGGTGCTGCAATTGGGATGGTCTTCCAGATCGTTGATGACATCATCGATATTTTCTCGGCTTCTGAGGACTCGGGTAAGACCCCGGGGACCGACCTGCGAGAAGGTGTATTCACCCTTCCCGTCCTTTATGCCTTGCGAGAGCAAACACCAGTAGGTGAGGAGCTTCGGGCGACCCTTACGGGGCCGCTGACTGATGACGTGACCGTCGCCAGGGTTCTTGATCTGCTCGCTCAATCTACGGGGCGGGAGCAAGCGCTCGCTGATGTTCACCGCTACCTCAATGAGGCGGAGAGCCAACTGGAACTTCTTCCTCAGAATGCAACAACAGATGCACTGCGCAATCTTGCTCGCTTTACCGTTCAGCGAGTTGGTTAAAAGCAGGTCAGCGTACCGATTTGCCTTTGTCTACTAGATTCGTAGTACAGTATGTAGCGCACCATGAACGTGGAGCACGCCAGGTTGCCCGAGCGGCCAAAGGGAGCGGACTGTAAATCCGTCGGCATTGCCTACAGAAGTTCGAATCTTCTACCTGGCACCAACTAAGCCTCAGCAGTAAAATGCTGAGGCATTTTGGCGTTTCTGGGGTGTTGGAGTGCTGGGGGATTGCATGTGGTGTGTGGGGATTGTCGTTTTTGAGAACGCTAGAAAAAGTGAACTGCGCTTTTGCGGGGAGCTGGAGGGCTAGCGTTCTCAAAAACGACAATCGGATGTGGAAGCGTCTGGGAGGCTAGGGGTTTCTTTGAAACAAGAGGATCTATAAATGTTTTAGTCGTAGTTTTAGGCCTCTAAATGCGCTATGAACTGGTGATTTGTATTAATTGCCATACTCGGGTTAATCTTTGTGAGGCTTCAACGGAGCGGCCCAGAGAATTCTGGTTCACAACAAGAGGCTGTGCCCCCTTAGCTCAGTCGGCAGAGCGTTTCCATGGTAAGGAAAAGGTCGACAGTTCGATTCTGTCAGGGGGCTCTGTTCTTTTATCTGGCATTGTTCAGGTAGGGGAGTGGGGCGGTGTAGCTCAGTGGTAGAGCAAGCGACTCATAATCGCTGTGTCGCGAGTTCAATTCTCGCCATCGCTACTAGGGAATATGCTGAATGGCTATGCACTGGGATGCTTTCCGGTGCTTTTTCCATAGGAATTCCCTTTTGTTGGGTGGTCTAGTAAGGTTGCCCATGTTGCTTTCGAGTGATCGGAAACAACGGCCTAGGGGCGTAGTTCAATTGGTAGAGCAACGGTCTCCAAAACCGTAGGTTGCAGGTTCGAGTCCTGTCGCCCCTGCAAAAGAAACCGGTAGATGTGTAGCATCTACCGGTTTTGCTATTAACGTGTATCCCTCTTGGCTTTGATAGATGCCATGGCGATTAATTCCTAGCCTTAAGGAAGTCTGATATAGTCTTCACGATAACTGGGGACAGGTAGTATGCCTATCCTCAAGACAGGGTCCTTTTGGCCAATGCTTGTACGGCATTGAGCGTCTCCTTTGCTACCTCGTTAGCTTTATGGGCGCGTGTCAAGGTACGGTAGCGGTAAAGAGGTGCTCTGGGAGCGGCGATAAGTAATTGCGTCGTATAACCTGCATCGTAGACAACAACGAGGAGAGCTGTGACTGAACAACAGCCTGAGAAGGTGGGCGCCGCATCGCGTCCTACCGGTAAGCGCCAGCTCGCTGGTGTGAATACCACCTCCACTTCTTCTTATGAGGCCAAGAAGGTCGCACCTGCGGGAGACAATGAGGGCAAGAAGGGCAACAAGGTTGCTGCCTTTGTTCCTGAAGTGGCTTCTGAGATGAAGAAGGTTATTTGGCCTACTGCTAAGCAGATGGTCAACTACACGCTTATCGTCTTCGCATTTCTTATTCTCATGACTGCACTCGTTGCAGGCGTAGATTTTGTTGCGGGGCTGGGAGTTGAGAAGGCTCTTACTCGCTAGCTAGGATGAGCGTAAAGCTAAAACGTCCCGTCAGATCCTTCGGATCGACGGGATAATTTATTGCACGTCTCGGGGTACCATGAATTCCGAACGTCAACACTTCAGGAGAAAAGACATATGAGCGACGAGAACAATAGCGGTTCATTTGCCGAGGCTTTTGACGACGCCCTAGAGGCGACCATCGCCGCGGAGACGGAAGCCGCAGAGGCTGCACCCGAGCTGGACGAGGCAGTCGAGCAGCCTGTGCAGGAAGTAGACGCAGAAGCTGCGCTTGCGGGTGCTGTTGAGGACGGCGATGCTGAATACAAGGCGCGTCTGCGTAAGTACACGCGTGAGCTGAAGAAGCTGCCAGGTTCTTGGTACATTATTCAGTGCTATTCCGGTTACGAGAACAAAGTGAAGACCAACCTGGATATGCGTGCGCAGACCCTTGAGGTTGAGGATTCCATCTTTGACGTTGTGGTTCCGATCGAGCAGGCTGTTGAGCTTCGCGACGGCAAACGCAAGCTGGTTAAGCGCAAGCTTCTTCCCGGCTACGTCCTTGTTCGTATGGACATTAATGACCGCTCCTGGTCTGTCGTTCGCGACACTCCTGGTGTGACCAGCTTTGTGGGCAACGAGGGCAACGCAACGCCGGTGAAGCACCGCGATGTGGCCAAGTTCCTCATGCCGCAGGAGTCTGTGGCTGGCGACGGCGGCGAGAGCAACGCTGTAAACGCTGAGGGCGAGAAAGTTGTGGCTATGCCGGGCGCATCCACCAAGCCCAAGGTTGAGGTTGATTTCCAGGTCGGCGAGGCTGTCACGATTCTCTCCGGTGCGCTTGCGTCCGTTTCTGCAACGATCTCTGCTATCGACACTGAGAACAATAAGTTGCAGGCACTGGTGTCTATCTTTGGTCGTGAGACCCCGGTCGAACTGAACTTTGACCAGGTGGAAAAAGTTAGCTAATGAGATTGGCTCTTGTCTGATAAGGCAAGAGCCGGCGCCCCGCATGTGGTGCTCGACCTTTTCTCCGTTGCCCCGCTATCTGCATGAAGTTTTGGCAGGTGGCGGGGTTTGCTGTAGCATGGTAAAACGCGTGTTTTTTGCGCAAAGAAACGTACATTCCCGGTGGCCGGGTTACGGGCTGAGCAGCAGCGATAGTGTTGCGGCACAGGCTCGGGGCTCGGCATCCGGACGGTGGTAGTGGTTCCTATAACCATCGAATCGCCACTACTACTGTTAACAAGGAAGCAGGTAAACGATGGCTCCGAAGAAGAAGGTCACCGGCCTTATTAAGCTGCAGATCCAGGCTGGCCAGGCTAACCCGGCTCCGCCAGTTGGTCCGGCTCTTGGTGCTCACGGCGTGAACATCATGGAGTTCTGCAAGGCTTACAACGCTGCAACTGAGAACCAGCGCGGCAGCGTTGTTCCTGTTGAGATCACCGTTTATGAAGATCGCTCTTTCGAGTTCAAGCTGAAGACCCCTCCTGCAGCTAAGCTGCTGCTCAAGGCTGCTGGTCTGCAGAAGGGCTCCGGCGTCCCGCACACCCAGAAGGTGGGCAAGGTCACCATGGAGCAGGTCCGCGAGATCGCTCAGACCAAGATGGAAGACCTCAACGCTAACGACATCGATAACGCTGCTCGCATCATCGCTGGCACCGCCCGTTCTATGGGCATCGTTGTTGAGGACTAATTCCTCAGTTATTCCGTGGCAGGGCCGGCTCCGGCCCGCACACCACACATCCTCATCTAGAAAATCAAAGGATTGATAATGGGCAACAAATCTAAGGCATACCGCGCCGCCGCTGAGAAGATCGACAAGGGTCGTCTCTACACCCCTCTGAAGGCTGCTGAACTGGTCAAGGAGACCTCTTCCAAGAACTACGATGCAACCATCGACGTTGCTATCCGTCTTGGCGTGGATCCTCGCAAGGCTGACCAGCTGGTTCGCGGCACCGTCTCCCTTCCTAACGGCACCGGCAAGACCGTTCGCGTTGCTGTTTTCGCTGAGGGTGAGAAGGCTACCGAGGCTGAGGCAGCAGGCGCAGACATCGTTGGCACCACCGAGCTGATCGAGCAGATCACCGCTGGCACCATCAACTTCGATGTTGCAATCGCAACCCCAGATCAGATGGCTAAGGTTGGCCGCGTTGCTCGCGTCCTCGGCCCTCGTGGTCTGATGCCTAACCCTAAGACCGGCACCGTTACCACCGACGTTGCTAAGGCAATCGCTGACGTCAAGGGCGGCAAGATCTCCTTCCGCGTTGACAAGGCTGCTAACCTGCACGCTGTTATCGGTAAGGCTTCCTTCGACGCTAAGGCTCTCGCTGAGAACTACGGCGCACTGCTCGATGAGATCAACCGCATCAAGCCTTCCTCTTCTAAGGGCATCTACGTGAAGAAGGTCACCCTTGCGTCGACCTCCGGCCCTGGTGTTCCAGTTGACACCTCCATCCAGAAGAACTACACCGCTGAGTAAAAACTCGTAGTGTACGTGCGTTAAGCATGGAATACCCCCTGTCCCATATGTTGTGGACAGGGGGTGTTTTTGTGGTTTCTGTGGGAGCTTACGTGTATAACCGTCAGCATGAATTCCTTTGTCCCGCTTAGTCAAGAAACACGTGCGCGTTTGCTCTCGCAGCTACTCGACGATCCTGCTGCAACCCTAGCTCGTAATGCGGTTACGTCCGTGGGCATTAACGACGCAGCACTCAATAGAGAGGCCGTCGTCAAGCTTCATCACACCGTAGAGCACAAGCTTGACTCGTTAGCCGTGACGGATCAAAAACGCTCGGGACGCTGTTGGTTATTTGCTGCTTTGAACGTGCATCGTCATGCGTTAGCAAAGAAGCTTAATCTGGAAACTTTTGATTTCTCGCAGTCCTATGTGCAGTACTTTGACAAGTTGGAGCGGGCCCAGCTCTTTTTAACGGAGATGCGGGAACGCCGCGATCAGGATAGTGATGATCGGGTGATTGCTCAGCTGTTGCGCTTCGCTGCTGAGGATGGGGGATGGTATAGCTACGTTGGCAACCTGGTGCGCAAGTATGGTGTGGTTCCGGATTATGCGATGCCAGAAGTTGAGTCGGCGGGAAACACTCAGGAGCTGAACCGAGCTTTGGCCCACGTGCTGCGTCGCGGGGCATGCCGGATGCGGGACGCGGAGACGGACGCGGAAGCCGATGACATCATGAATACCACGCTGCGAGACGCGCAGCGCGTGATTACTGTTCACCTGGGGGCTCCGCCAACTGAGTTTATGTGGCAATACCGTACGAAAGACGGCACCTTTGTCAGAGAGGGGACATATACACCACGTGAGTTTGCGGAGGAATATCTGCCAGACCTAGACACCATGGTCGTTCTTGCCGAGGACCCACGGAGTGACAAGCCAAAGAACACTCGTTTTCTGGTGGAATTGTGCACCAACGTTGTGGGCGCACAAGAGCACAATTACATCAACGTGGAGATGGACGTGCTCAAAGAGGCCGTGGCTGCAAGTATCGAAGCGGGGGAGCCAGTGTGGTTTGCCTGTGACGTGAGCAGGCAGTTTAACCGCAAGCTGGGGGTGTGGGACACCTCGCTCCTTGATCTGGCCGGCGTGTACGGCGTGGCGCTTGATTCTACAAAAGAAGAGCGCTTTATCTCCGGGGAATCGCAGCCGACTCATGCAATGGTGCTTAGTGGTTTGGATCGTCACCCCGATGGTTCCATACGTGCTTGGCGGGTAGAAAACTCGTGGGGCACTAAGCTGCACGACAAAAAGACCGAGGCTGTGGGCGCGGGATACGCCACTATGTCGGATGAGTGGTTTGAAGAAAATGTTTTCTATGTTGCCTTAAAACGCGACTTTGTCCCAGAGGCACTACACAAAGCTTTGGACATGGAGCCTATCCGTCTCCCGGCTTATGACCTGATGTTTTAGACACCGATACCGCATAAGGTTTAAGGAACTTAAAGACTCATGACTGAACTAACTATGAACTCGGTGTCTGCTACAAATGCCGAGTTGCTCAAGGATCCGACTCTGCGGTTAGCGCGTAATGCCGTCGCGGTGAGCTCAGCTACCAAGGTTGCGCTCGATCGTGAAGTACTGCGTTCCCTAGATACGTCTGTGTCCACCAAAGTGGATTCTTGGGCAGTGGCTAACCAAAAGAATTCCGGCCGATGCTGGATCTTCGCGGGCCTTAATTCTTTGCGTGGCGCGATCATGAAGGAAACCGCCATCAAAGACTTTGAGCTATCCCAGACATACATCCATTTTTGGGACAAAGTAGAAAAGGCAAACTATTTCCTCTGCGCAATGGATGAGTTACGTGACCGGGAACTGACAGATCGGACCGTGGAAAAGCTGTTGCGCGACCCGATCGATGATGGCGGGCAGTGGAATATGTTTGTTGCTTTGGTGCACAAGTATGGCGTGGTTCCGCAGTACGCGATGCCCGAGACGTTTTCTAGCAGCAATACTCACGCCATGAATCGAGATCTGGCCTCTGTTTTGCGTCGGGGATCCCTGCGGATAAGGGCAGGCGTGGCTGGCGCGCGAGAAGAAGCATTAGAAAGCGCTTTTAAAGTGATTACTACGCATCTTGGAGTGCCTCCTGAGACATTCCAGTGGCAGTACCGCACCAAAGATGATGCCTTTGTAAATGAGGGCACGATGTCTCCGCTGGAGTTTGCGCAGCGCTATCTTCCTCATGATCTCAGCGATTATGTGTGCGTGGTCAATGATCCGCGCAATGCATTCGGTGAGCTCTATACGGTGGAATACCTGGGCAATGTTGTTGGGGCACCACCGGTAACGTACGTCAACGCCCCCATAGAGGTACTGCGCGATGCGGTTCGGGATTCGCTTCTCGACGCCACCCCGGTGTGGTTCGGCTGTGATACCGAGGTGCAAGCCTATGCAGATGCGGGTCTGTGGGATGCTCACCTGTTTGATTACGAGGGGCTGTATGGCGTGGATTTTGATATGTCGAAGGCCCAGCGGCTTTTAACGAGCGATTCTTTGATGACTCATGCCATGGTATTCACTGGCATGGATCTGGCAGAAGACGGCACAACTGTGAATCGCTGGCGGGTGGAGAACTCCTGGGGAGCGGATGAGGCCGACAAGGGGTTCTGGACGATGAGTGATTCTTGGTTTGAGGAGTATGTTTTTGAAGTCGCAGTGCCAGCTTCGCGTCTCCCGGAGGAGTATCGCCGGGCATTAACCAAAACCCCTCATGTTCTTCCGGTTTGGGATCCGATGGGTGCGCTGGCGTAAAAATGCCGTGTTGAACAGCCAGGAGTCATGGCGCGGAATGAGGCGGGTCTTGGAGCTGTTGAATGGCTTCAAGACCTCCTTAATATCCAGAGAAAGGCATGATTGCCATGACGTCACTTTTTACTTCTGCCCAAGCGGGGGCGTTAAACCTTCGAAACCGGATTACGATGGCCGCATTAACGCGGCTCCGCGCCGGTGAAGACGGCGTTCCTGGCGCACTACACGCTGAGTATTATGCGCAGAGGGCGTCGGCAGGCTTGATTGTTACGGAGGGAACATACCCGACGCTTCGTGGGCGTGGATTTAGCGGACAACCTGGCATCACAGATAGTGCGCAGCAGGAAGGGTGGAGCAAGGTCGCCGAGGCCGTGCATGCGGCGGGTGGGAGCGTCGTGATGCAAGTTATGCATGCTGGACGTATGAGCCATGAGTCGATGAACGGTGGTGTTTCTCCTGAGGCCCCCAGTGCACTGGCCTCAGGAACGCAGATGCGCACGCCTGCAGGAAAAGTCGATCTTCCTGTTCCCCATGCACTTGAAACAGCGGAACTTGAGCGAGTGAAACAGGAGTTTGTCGCTGCTAGCCGTCGTGCTGTTGATGCAGGTCTCGACGGTGTGGAGCTGCATGGGGCGAATGGTTATTTGTTGCACGAATTTTTAAGTCCAGCCTCCAATGTGCGCACGGATGAGTTTGGTGGCACGCCGGAAAACCGAGCACGGTTTGTAATTCAGGTTGTTCAAGCAGTGGCAGATGAGATCGGTGCGCACCGGGTGGGTCTGCGTATTTCACCGGAGCACAACATTCAAGGTGTATTAGAAACCGACCGTGAGGAGACCCTAGCCACCTATCAGGTGCTTCTCGACGAAATCCGCGGCCTAGGACTCGCGTACCTATCTATACTCCACGCGGATTACCGCAGCGACTTTGTCCGTCAGCTGGCAGAGAGCTTTGGTGGATTTGTGATCCTGAATTCAGGATTCGGCTCTTATACCGAGTACGCAGAGGCTGCTGACATCGTTGAGTCAGGTCACGCTGACGCGGTAGCCGTGGGGCGTGAGTTTATTGCTAACCCTGATCTTGTGCGTCGGTGGCAAGAAGGCATAGCGCTGAATATTCCTGATCCGGATACCTTTTATGTGGGCGGACCTCACGGCTATACGGATTATCCTTTTGCGGACTAAAAGCCGAGCTAACGAGGCGGAAACGCTAGGCAGAGTTTTACGATTTGCTAAAGATAGCGTTGTGCACTAGCGTTATCGCTCGAAGTTTGAATGAGTCGATTTCGGCTCGTACTCAAGTTTCACCGAAGACCGTCGGTCAGCCTTAGGCTCGAAGGATTCCAAGAGATTGGAACGGCCCACGCAGGAGACACTTAGAGTTCACACTCCTTTCGGAGTATGTGCGCCCCCTGTGCTCTTGCACGGGGCTTTTTTATTGGCTAACGCCGGTGGAAAAGCCTCGGCGGATCAGATACCCAAGAGATACAAGAGGAAGGAGGCGAAGTAATGGCAAACCCGAAGAACGTATCGTCGCTTGCAGAGCTCAAAGAGCGCTTTGCAGATACCGACTCCATCGTTATCACCGAATACCGCGGACTGACCGTTGCTCAGATCACTGAGTTGCGTCGTACCCTCGGTGCGGATGTCCAGTACTCCGTCGCCAAGAACACCCTGCTGAAGCTGGCTGCTAAAGAAGCTGGCGTCGAGGGCCTTGATGATCTCCTCTCCGGCCCGACTGCTATCGCCTTCATTAAGGGCGAGGCTGTTGATGCCGCTAAGGCGATGAAGAAGTTCGCTTCTAACAACAAGGCATTCGTAGTCAAGGGTGGCTACATGGATGGCGATGCCCTGAACGCTGATCAGGTCAACGCTATCGCCGAGCTGGACAACCGCGAGACCACTCTTGCGAAGCTGGCAGGCGCCATGAAGGGCAACTTGGCAAAGGCCGCTGGCCTGTTCAACGCTCCTGCTTCTCAGGTCGCACGCCTCGGCGCTGCGCTTCAGGAGAAGAAGGAAGCTTAGGTCGCCGGACTCGGTACCTAAACAAAAACCACATACTTTTGGGCTGGTGCACAGCCCGCAATCGAAAGGATTACCACTATGGCTAAGCTCACCAAGGACGAGCTCATTGAGGCTTTCAAAGAGATGACCCTTATCGAGCTCTCTGAGTTCGTCAAGGAATTCGAAGAGGTCTTCGAAGTTACCGCTGCTGCTCCTGTTGCAGTTGCTGCTCCAGGCGCTGCTGGCGCTGAGGCTGCTGCTGAAGAGAAGACCGAGTTCGACGTCGTTCTCGAGGATGCTGGCGCTAAGAAGATCGGCGTGATCAAGGCTGTTCGCGAGATCGTTTCCGGCCTGGGCCTGAAGGAAGCTAAGGAGCTCGTTGAGTCCGCTCCTAAGGCAATCATCGAGGCTGCATCCAAGGATGACGCTGAGGCTGCTAAGGCTAAGCTCGAAGAGGCTGGCGCAAAGGTTACCCTCAAGTAATCTTTCGATTACTGAATACATCACTCCCGTTGGGATAAGCATCATGCTTTCCCGGTGGGAGTTTTGTCTTTCCTGCTGTTTGCGGCCGTTAGGGCAGTGATGCTTCTGTGGGGAAACTCCAATAGGGGCGGGAGGTCGCACGCTTATTGCAAATGAACGCAATTCCCATTATGGTTAGGTCGTTCGGCTGAACCTTACAGCTGAGGTAAAGAACTAAAAAATGCCATATTTGTAAAGGAATTCCGTGTTCACTCGCCCTCTTCGCTCCTCACGTACTTCACGGATCGCGGCTGCTAGTGCGGTTGTTCTTGTCGGATTATCCGCCAGTTTTGCGCCGGCGGCGTGGGCGGAAGATCTAGAGCTTGATTCTGGACATATTGACGCTTTTAACGTCACGGCTGAGGGGGGAAACCTTAAACTTAATCTTAAAGAGGACGTAACCGGTTCTCATGTGCTGCATGATCCTGATTCTGTGACGCTGCGCGTAAAAGAAGAGGCATGGACGGATAAGACGGCGCAGGTCCCCGAGGTGGGAACATCCGGCTATTATCTGCCGCAAACCCAAGACCCAAATCTCATCTGGCCTGGCTGGGATACCAATGGTGTTCGCTCGGGTGGTTTTGGTGAAGTCGACATCAATTTTGTCAAAGTTTCTGGACCCGGGCAGATCTATGCTTTTCAAACAGGTTCTTTTGGCGGCAACACACCGATCTTGGCTGATAAAGGCTTTGAAGTAAGAAGCGGAGAGACCATTGTTCAGCAGGAGCCGGCACATGTGCACACCAACTGGGTGTTTACTGCGCCCGGTACCTACACCATGTGCGTGCAAGCAGCCGCAGATGGTGCAACGAGTAATGTCGCGCGTTACGTGTGGAGCGTCGGTAACGGAGGACCGAACACGGTAGCAAGCTGCGATGGTGAGGGAGAAGCCATTGCTGTATCAGCTCGCAGCGGCGATGATGAGCGGAAGAGCCGTCCGTCTAGCGAATCTTCAACTCGTTCCACCTCTGGCTCCTCTTCATCCTCAAAACCTACATCTTCTAAGCCTGCACCGGCTGCATCTCCCGCAAAGCGTCAGTCTTTACCGGAGACCGGTCCTTCCTATATGACGGCGTCCTTCTTGGTTTTGGGTGTTGGTCTAGCGGTGTTCGGCGCTGGAACAGTTCGTTTGGTTAAGGCTGTTACCCGCAACAAATAGCCGCTGATCATGTATTCAAAGACGATACTCAGCACCCGTCAACAACAGGCGGGGGTTGGAGCATTGATTGCTTGCGCGTTCTTTGCCACTGCGTGTGGAACGGACACAAAGGATCTTCCTAGCCGTGCCGACGGCATCACGGACGTTGTTGCATCTACGCAGATCGTGGCGGATATTGCGCGCAATGTAGCAGGTGACCGAGCTCGAGTCACTGCTCTCATGCCTCGGGGCGCAGACCCGCATACGTATGAGCCTTCGCTTCGCGACGTCCGCAACGTGGCTAATGCGGACGTTATCTTTACCAACGGCCTTCTTCTGGAACAACAATCTGTGCTGCGCGCCATTGATAATGCTGCGGTAAAGCCCGCTAAAGTTGTCGCTCTTGGCGAGCAATCTACCAAGCACGGTGCGCATTTGCTGCAGCTAGTCGAGGACGTCACCTTGGATTCTGTGTGGCTTGGCATGCGTGTAGAAGGCACGGGAACACAGCTGGGCGCAAACTCACATAGCGAAGTAAACATACACGTCACTGGTGTTCATGGGGCAGACGGCGCTGAGGCGCCGGGGGACGCTGCTGCGTATTTGACCACTGCTTTTGGCACACCTGAGGTGTACTTTAATTCGCGCGACGGCTTTCACCCTGAGCGCGGATACGAGGGCGATACGATCACTCTGCCCGCTGCTGCGCATACGCATGTGAGTTGGGCCTTTAGCAAGCCTGGCGTGTACGTCATTGACATTGAAGCGGAATTGGTCACCGAGCGCGGTGCCCGCCCTATCCCGGTAGGCGCAAGCTCTATCACCATGGCTGTCGGCGTAAGCGCTAAGAGCGCACCCTCTGATGCTTCTGCTACGGTGCTCGAACAGGGCCATCAGGATGTTTCTATCAATTTGAATAACAAAAAAATTGAGATTCAAGGGGACGCTGCTGATGGTAAGGACATCGCGACCGTCTACGATGCTGCATCGACGGTCATAGAGGTCCCCAACAATACGCTCCAAAAAATCCCGGCAGGTCCGCAGTTTCGTTTCCTGGGGACCCCTGGGGATGAGGTCTATGTTCTTCCGCAAGCTGTGTTGGGCAAACACGTGCATGGGGAAGTAGACCCGCACCTGTGGCATGACGCGGATAACGTTATTGCATTTGTAAAAACAATAAGGGACGAGCTTATTGCTGCTGATCCGCAAGGTGCGCGCGAGTATACGATGAATGCAGACGCGTATATCGGCGAGCTAGGCAGGTTACATCAGGAAGTAACAGACACGATTGCGTCTATCCCAGAGGAACGCCGCCACTTGGTGACCACTCATGATGGGTATTCCTATCTAGCTCACGCCTACGGGATTGATGTAGCAGGATTTGTTACTCCAAATCCAGGGGTTGAACCCTCTGCTCGTGACCTCATAGCTTTGACCAACACGCTGAAGAACCTCCATGTACCAGCGGTGTTCTTGGAACCACAGTTGGCAGTCGCCTCCACGGACCTGCTGGAAACAGCTAAGAGGCTCAACATTCGAGTCTGCCCCATCCGAGGAGACTCTTTTGATGAAGACGTAACTACCTACATTGACCTGATGCGGGCAAATGCAACAAGCCTGCAGCAATGCCTAGGGGTGCGCCGAGACACGTCTTAAGCATTCAGCACCAGAAGAACTCATTCCATCTTTTATTAGAGCGAACGCCTTATGTTTTCTGAGGCATCCATCATTAATCGGAGCAAAACCAGTGTCTATCAATCTTAAACTTAGGGTCCCAGCTGTTTGTGTGAACAGGGCACGCGTCAGAATGCTTGCAACCAGCATGGCAATCGTGTCTAGTATTGCGGTGCCAGTTGCCACTGTTGCCGCTATAAGTACTGTTCACGCGGCCTTCCCAGCAGTTGCTTTAGCGCAGACGCAGGATGATCCATCTTTAGAGCAGACAGTGACGGACGCTGAGGACGTGGTGACACTCGGCACCCAAAAAGTATTCGATCATGGACACGCCGATCTAGGCCCTGTGGTGAACACAGATTCTGGGGAAACCCGATTCTTGGTACGAGATGATTCGGAATTTCCGCCCAAGTGGCGCCACCTATCAGACACCGTTTTTCTTGTGGATGACAGCGCCAAACAAACTTTGCCCGAGGAATCGCAATCCTTTGAGTTCACGGGGGCAAAGCCTGGTTCTCAGGTGTGGGTTATTCCGCAAAGCGAGGTGCACGGGGTGCCATGGTTGGGCTGGAATACTCAAAATCCAACACTGACCAAAACAGCTGACCGTGGCATCACACTGGAATTTGCAGGCCATGAAGGCGATGGACAATTCTCTTTATTCCTACAAAACGGCGGTTTTGCAGAACCTCAGGTGCTGTGGACATCAGCAAAAAACGAGTCCCAGCCGATGTGGGTAGACCTGAATACCCACACGCATGCTAACTGGGTGTTTACCAAGCCAGGAGTGCACAAAGTGGCAGTTCGTGCACTTATTCCGCTTCTCGACGGCACAACCAAAGAGATCACCGAAGTGCTCACCTTTGCAGTGGGCAAAGAATCTTTGGAGAAAGCAAAATCTGCACAGTGGGATGGCGAGTTCCTCCCGAGCTCAACAAAGAGTGGGGATAAGGGAGCGTCGGCAAGCACTAAAACAAAGGATGCGCTTGCCGAGGAGAACTCAAGCTCCGTGGCCCTATGGATCTTCATCGCGATGATCCTTATAGCCCTTGGATTTGTGATTGCTGGGCTCCGCATGCGGGCATCGGCAAAGAAACGTAAAGAAACAGCTGCACAGAATGGGCAACGATGAGTAGTGCTGCATCCGTCATTGAGGTGCGCGGTCTAGGCGTGAGCCTGGGGGGTCGCACAGTCATGAAGGACATACATTTTGATGTGCGCGCAGGAGAATTTGTAGGCCTGATCGGCCCCAATGGTGCCGGCAAAACCACCATGATGCGTGCGCTTTTGGGCCTCATACCAACAGATTCTGGGCATGTAACTATATCGGGCACCCAGGGGCGCGGCGTGCGTAATCATGCGGGTTATGTGCCGCAGCGTCATGAATTTGCATGGGATTATCCCATCGACGTGCATGGACTTGTGATGAATGGGCGCACAGGCCTGATCGGTTGGTTCAAGCGCGCCGGGCAAAAGGACTTTGATGCGGTACACCGCGCGCTAGACATGGTGGGGATGACTCACCTAGCAGACCGGCCTATCGGTGAGCTATCTGGTGGGCAGAAACAGCGAGTTCTTATCGCGCGTGCGCTTTCCATTGCTCCAAAGGTGCTCTTCCTTGACGAGCCCTTTACCGGGTTGGATATGCCTTCCGCCGAATCCCTGCTGGAGCTATTCCATCGCTTGGCCAAAGAAGGCACCGCTATCGTGATGAGCACCCACAATTTGGTCGAAGCGGTGAGCTCCTGTGACCGCATTCTCCTTTTCAACGGCCAGATCGTTGCGGATGCAGCGCCGGAGGACCTGGAGCGACCAGAGCCATGGATCGAGACTTTCAGCGTGAGTGAGCACTCGCCTTTGCTTGTGTCTGTCGGTGCTTTACGTCGAGAGGACGCGCGCAGTGCGCAGAAAGGAGTGCCAGCGTCATGATTTCGCTCGTGGAGTTCTTCTCTGATTTGAGCAACCCTGCCCTGGCCTTCTTGCCTAAGGCCTTGCTGATCTCCGTGATCAGCTCGATTGTATGTGGGGTAGTGGGCACTCATGTGGTGCTACGCGGTATGGCTTTTGTGGGTGATGCCGTGGCTCACGCGGTCTTTCCTGGTATTGCCATTGCCTTTGTCTTGCAAGGCTCAGTGCTTGTGGGAGGAGCGGTGGCCGGCGCGGTAGTAGCCCTGCTCATTGCGGTGTTTTCACAGCGGCGACGCGTAAAAGAGGACACGGTTATCGGCATTTTCTTTGCTGCAGCTTTTGCTTCCGGTGTGGTTTTTATCTCTCAAGTCGACGGATATACGGCATCACTGACCAGCTTTCTCTTCGGCTCTATCACCGGAGTATCCACGGAAGACATCATTCTTACTGCCGTTGTAGGGCTGGTTGTGATCGTGTTATTAGCTCTCCTTGCGCCGCAACTGACTGCGGTGACTTTGGATCGGGAGACCGCGCGTGCGATGAATCTGCCCACGATGCTTCTCGACGTCCTCCTGTATGTTGCAGTCACCGCAGCCGTGGTTATTTCTGTCCAAACGATCGGAAATATCTTGGTGCTTGCGTTGTTGGTCACTCCCGCAGCGACTGCTCGAATGTTGACAGACAAATTTAGTATTATGTCTGCGATTGCTGCAGGGGTTGGCACGTGCTCATCCCTGGTCGGCGTATATCTTTCATGGGCCTTGGATCTCCCCACAGGGGCGACCATCGTGCTCGTGGCCACAGTCTTTTTCCTGCTTTCGTGGTGTCTTTCACCTCGCCACGGATTGTTCAAACGCCGCACTTCGGCAGACAACTCACAAGGAGCCGTTCTCTCATGAGGCAACAACGAATTACTACTCGTATTGGACGACCACTGGTTGGCGTTGGTTTAGCAGTGACTCTCTGTGGGTTGCACAATCCTTGGGCTTTTGCGCAAGAGGGGGCTGAGACGGAACCGACTGCGGCGTCGGAAAGCAAAGCGGACGATAGCAGCATTCTGCTCGATCTAGAGTCCACGAGAAAACAACTCGATAGTTTTACCCTGCCCATTGGCGCTGCCGCGACTTCTTATAAGAAGCCCACCCCTAACCCGACAGAAGATATCGAGGATGTGCCCGAAGGGGCTGAGGGGTTGGAGGAAATCCCACTAGAGGAACCTGAGTTGGCCGCTGAGGGCTTGGAAAAGAAGCTTATAAAAGAGGGGAAAAAGCTCGAGGCATCAGGCAAAGACAACAGCAAGCTGACTGATCAAGAAGTCCGCTCGCTGTGGGAGAAGCTTGCTCAAAAGTCTAAGGCGCCGCAGACAGTTCTCCGTAAAGGTGACCTGAGCATTACGGTTCCAACGACTCCGGGGGAAACGGCTGCGGGGCAGCAAGAACCCCGGAACATGGCATCCCTGGTAGTGGCAAAGGACAAAAAAGACGAGCTCACTGGAGACTCCGCAGCTCCTAAGGCATACGCTTCCGGCGAAGCGCTGATTACGGTTGGCGATAAGGCGCGAGTTCCAGGAGAATTGCTGGGATTGAAGGATAAAAAAGATTCAGCTCCTCTTTGGTATTTGCCTCAGGAAAAAGACGCCAACCTAGATGTTCCTTCCGTGGGTTTTAACTTTGAAAAAGTCCCAGCTACCAAAAAGATCACGGTAGCTCTCTCTGATTATCATGGCCCCGGGCGCATGGTGACCGCAGAAGTGCGCGAGGAGAAAGCGGAAGTAGCTTTTGACTCCCAAGACCTAGATCAAGCATGGGAATACGAGGGCGGAAATTCTTATCGCCAGGCATTTGCCTTTACGGCTCCGGGAGCGTACACCGCAACGTTTACATTTTTTGTGGAAGACCAAGAAGCTCACAACCAAGCTGTGGCCCAAAAGTATAGCTTTAGCGCTGCATTCTTGGTGGGAACCGCTAGCGCAGAAAAAGAGACGCCACGTAAGGAGGTTACAGAGACGTCTGTCAATGCAACGCCTTTGAAGGAAGCTGCTCAGAAGGACGAACCTAAAGCAACAAACTCTGCAGAGCCGGAAAGTAAAAAGGACAACAAGGAGAAGCCAAAGACCCAGAAGGACAAGCCTAAGGAATCGCAGTCCCAAGAGTCAGAGACCTCTACCTCGAAGACACCGGAGGCGGACGCTCCTCAGAAAGACCCGGAGAAAGCAGAACCAGAAACCAAGGAACCTGAGTCTGAGCAGCCTAAGACGGAAGAACCTAAAGAGCCGGAAGAAGACACTGTTCCTCCTGTGCCGTCTCCGATTGTTCCGATTGATCTAAAAAATTTGGCTAAGGACATCCGTGAGCTCGATCGGGAGCTGACTACCATGTCTCGACAAACTGACTCGCTCTTCAAAGTGATTACTGCCAACGACTTAGGGAAGAAAGAGGAACAGCGAAAACCTGCCTCGAACGACTCTTCGCGCGCTGAGCGAGGACACAGTGAACAAGGAGAATCTGGGCAGAACGCGAGCACACCAGAACGTTCTTCTCGTGGCGGAAGCTCCGACCGTGGTGGCAGCGCAGCAAAGCCAAACAAACCACGAAGCACCTCGTCTTCTAGCGGCTCCTCTGCTAAGTCCTCGGCAAAAGACAAAGACGCGTCCAAGGACAAGAAGAAGCCAGCTAAAAAGTCTACAGAGAAGAAGGCCTCAGCAAAGCCTGCAGAGAAGACCCCCGACAACAAAGCAGACGAAGCTCAAGAGGCCAGCAATGAGAAGATTGCTGCCACAGGTGAGTCTATGAGAAAACGCGGGTGGTGGACTGGGTTCCTCTTTGGGTTGGGTGCAATGGCTATGCTCGGCGGAATGGTGTTCTTTGCCCAGGCTAGGAACATCACAAAGCGGAAATAGCCTAATATTGCTTGCGGGCTTGTTCGCAAAAGCGTGAGACCGGTAGGCACTGCTTGAAGACCCCATCTGAACTGAGACCGGAGAAAGAAGGTAACATCACCGTCATGCTTCCTCGGTCAAGGATCCTCGCAGTGTTAGGCCTAGGGCTTGGTCTCGCGCTTGTTGCGTGGGGGATACTGGCTCCTAGCTTTTTAATGAGTGATGCCCGCTTGCCGCTCGACCTCTCGCACACCACCCTTACTCTGCGAGATGAAAAAGCTACGACCCGCGTTGTTGGTAAGGACCTTGTGGTCCAGGCTCCTGTAACGCGTCAGTTTCACACGGAGATTTTGCCTCCAAGCGATGAAAATACTGCTACGGTTCGGGTCGGCGTTACTGATATGCGTGAGAGCCTACAAAAGGATCTTGATCGGCTTATCAGCGCCACCGTATGGTCTTATTCGATTGATCGGCGCAGTGGAGCTGCAACGTCTCAGGCCACAGTGGCAGATCAGCTGGCTAGTCCCACGCGCAGCGTAACTATTGATGGGCAATGGTTAAAATTTCCAACTGACGCAGAAAAAACCACCTATGAGGTCTTTGACGTGACTCTGCGCAAGACTCTCCCCGCGGTTTTTACAGAGGAAACTGTTAAAGAAGGGCGTACTTTATATCGTTATCGGCAAGAAATTCAGCCCACCAATGTTGCGCAGCTTTACCATTCGGCGCTGAACACCACGTCTTTCCGCGATGGAGAGAACACCACACCCGGCTATCTGTTCCACTCTGGCACTAGGGATTGGTTGGTTGATCAGAAAACTGGTCTGATAATTGACGTGGAAGAAAAAATCGACGATTACTTCGGCGATGCAGAAGGTGTGAAGCGTGAGGACGTTCTTACTTTTAACGGAAAAGTAAGCGAAGATCACGTGTCCGAGCTTTTACACCAGGCATCCGGCGTGTCGGACGGCAAGCTTGTTCGGATTATTAATTATGTTGTGCTTGCAGTCGGAGTGATTCTGACTATTGTTGGAGCCGCCGGCGCTTTTTGGCCTCGCAAACGATGAGGTACTAATATGGCACCCCCCTTTACAAGGGCGGAAGTATGGTATAGGCTGTTTCGTTGCGCTGGAGTACGTATCTGGCTAGTTCGAGGACCTTGATCAGTCTGGTTGAAAAAACCAATTTGACAAGGTCATTCCGTGCTATCTAGGTGTGTTATCTCCTCAGCAGACCGATTGCTCAATTACCAGCGGTTATGGTGGTCAATATTGCGGGGCCACCGCCGCGTGAGGTGCTGGAAGGACCCATCTTGGCAGTCTCCCGCCAGACCAAGTCAGTGGCCGACATCCCCGGGGCTCCCGAACGTTTTTCGTTCGCCAAAATTACGGAACCTATTGAGGTCCCGGGACTTCTCGATATTCAGCTAGATTCCTTCGCATGGCTCATTGGCACGCCTGAGTGGCGTGCCCGCCAGCAGGAGGAGCTGGGTGAAAACGTCCGCGTAACCAGCGGACTGGAAGACATCCTGGAGGAGCTCTCTCCGATTCAGGATTATTCCGGAAATATGTCATTGTCTCTCTCGGAGCCACGCTTCGAGGACATGAAGAACACTATCGATGAGTGTAAAGACAAGGACATTAACTATTCTGCGCCGCTTTATGTGACTGCAGAATTCATCAACAACGAAACTCAGGAGATCAAGTCCCAGACTGTCTTCATCGGTGACTTCCCGATGATGACCAACAAGGGAACATTCATTGTTAACGGCACCGAGCGTGTCGTGGTCTCCCAGCTTGTTCGTTCGCCTGGTGTTTACTTTGACCAGACGATTGATAAGTCCACCGAGCGTCCGCTGCACTCTGTGAAGGTGATTCCTTCTCGTGGTGCATGGTTGGAATTCGACGTGGACAAGCGCGACACCGTTGGTGTGCGTATTGACCGCAAGCGTCGCCAGCCGGTGACGGTTCTGCTCAAGGCTCTTGGTTGGACCACCGAGCAGATCACGGAGCGCTTTGGCTTCTCCGAAATTATGATGTCCACGCTCGAGTCAGACGGTGTAGCTAACACCGATGAGGCTCTGCTGGAGATCTACCGCAAACAGCGTCCTGGCGAGCAGCCGACTCGTGACCTCGCACAGTCACTGCTAGACAACGCCTTCTTCCGCGCGAAGCGTTACGACCTTGCCAAGGTTGGACGCTACAAAGTGAACCGCAAACTCGGTCTTGGTGGAGACAACGAGGGCTTGATGACCCTCACCGAGCAGGACATCGCCACCACCCTCGAGTACCTCGTACGCCTCCATGCAGGCGAGAGCACCATGGTTGCACCAAACGGCGATGTGATTCCTGTGGACACAGATGACATCGACCACTTTGGTAACCGTCGTCTGCGTACTGTCGGAGAACTGATCCAGAACCAAGTCCGCGTGGGTCTGTCCCGCATGGAGCGCGTGGTTCGCGAGCGCATGACAACTCAGGACGCGGAGTCTATTACTCCTACCTCCTTGATCAACGTGCGCCCGGTTTCTGCTGCCATCCGTGAGTTCTTTGGCACCTCTCAGCTCTCGCAGTTCATGGACCAGAACAACTCCTTGTCTGGCCTTACCCACAAGCGTCGTCTCTCTGCTCTGGGCCCAGGTGGCCTTTCGCGTGAGCGCGCTGGCATCGAGGTTCGAGACGTTCACGCTTCTCACTATGGCCGTATGTGCCCGATTGAGACTCCCGAAGGTCCGAACATTGGTTTGATTGGTTCCTTGGCATCCTATGCACGAGTGAACTCTTTCGGATTCATCGAGACCCCTTACCGCAAGGTAGAAAACGGCGTTCTCACCGATCAGATCGACTACCTCACCGCAGATGAGGAAGACCGCTTTGTGGTGGGCCAGGCTCACGTCGAGGTGGACGCGAACGGCAAGATCACTGCGGACAGCGTTACCGTGCGTGTGAAGAATGGTGACATTCAGGTCGTCGCACCGGAAAGCGTTGATTACCTCGACGTTTCCCCACGTCAGATGGTTTCTGTGGCTACCGCCATGATTCCGTTCCTTGAGCACGACGACGCTAACCGTGCCCTCATGGGCGCGAACATGCAGCGTCAGGCTGTGCCGCTGGTTCGTTCGGAAGCTCCGTTCGTTGGAACCGGTATGGAGCGTCGTGCTGCTTACGACGCCGGCGATCTCATCATCAACAAGAAGGCTGGCGCTGTAGAAAACGTCTCCGCTGACTTCATCACCGTGATGGCTGATGACGGCACCCGCGAGACCTACATGCTGCGCAAGTTCGAGCGCACCAACCAGGGCACCTGCTACAACCAGATCCCATTGGTGAACTTGGGCGACCGCGTTGAGGCTGGACAGGTTCTTGCAGATGGCCCCGGTACTCACAATGGTGAGATGTCGCTTGGACGTAACCTCCTTGTTGCGTTCATGCCTTGGGAAGGCCACAACTACGAGGACGCTATTATCCTCAACCAGCGTGTTGTGGAAGAGGACATCCTTACTTCGATCCACATCGAGGAGCACGAGATTGATGCCCGCGACACCAAGCTTGGTGCCGAGGAGATTACTCGTGAGATCCCGAATGTGTCCGAGGATGTGCTCAAGGACCTCGACGAACGCGGTATCGTCCGCATCGGCGCCGACGTCCGCGATGGCGACATCTTGGTGGGTAAGGTCACTCCTAAGGGTGAGACCGAGCTGACCCCTGAAGAGCGTCTGTTGCGTGCAATCTTCGGTGAGAAGGCACGCGAGGTTCGCGATACCTCTATGAAGGTTCCTCACGGCGAGACCGGTAAGGTCATCGGCGTTCGTCGTTTCTCCCGTGAAGACGATGACGATCTCGCACCTGGTGTTAACGAGATGATTCGCGTTTACGTTGCCCAGAAGCGCAAGATCCAGGACGGCGATAAGCTCGCTGGTCGCCACGGTAACAAGGGTGTTGTTGGCAAGATTCTTCCGCAGGAAGATATGCCGTTCATGCCTGACGGTACCCCGGTTGACATCATCCTGAACACGCACGGTGTGCCTCGTCGTATGAACATTGGCCAGGTGCTGGAAGTTCACCTTGGTTGGTTGGCTGCTGCCGGTTGGAAGATCGATCCTGAGGATCCTGCTAACGCTGAGCTGCTTAAGACTCTGCCTGAGGAGCTTTACGACGTCCCCGCTGGTTCGCTCACCGCAACCCCAGTGTTCGACGGCGCTACCAACGAGGAAGTTGCTGGTCTTCTTGCCAACTCCCGTCCAAACCGCGACGGTGACGTCATGGTGGACGAAAACGGCAAGGCACAGCTTTTCGACGGCCGTTCTGGCGAGCCTTTCCCATACCCAGTGTCTGTCGGCTACATGTACATGCTGAAGCTGCACCACCTGGTTGATGAGAAGATCCACGCACGCTCCACTGGCCCTTACTCCATGATTACTCAGCAGCCGCTGGGTGGTAAGGCACAGTTCGGTGGACAGCGCTTCGGCGAAATGGAGGTGTGGGCAATGCAGGCTTATGGCGCTGCCTACACACTTCAGGAGCTTCTGACCATCAAGTCTGACGACGTGGTCGGCCGCGTGAAGGTCTATGAGGCAATCGTTAAGGGCGAGAACATTCCGGATCCGGGTATCCCTGAGTCCTTCAAGGTGCTCCTCAAGGAACTTCAGTCGCTGTGCTTGAACGTGGAAGTTCTTTCTGCAGACGGCACTCCGATGGAGCTGTCCGGTTCGGATGACGACGAGTTCGACCAGGCTGGTGCTTCACTAGGCATCAACCTGTCTCGCGACGAGCGTTCCGACGCCGACATCGCCTAATACACCAGGTCTGCTTGGCGGTTAACGCTGCTGAGCAGGCGGAATTTAAAGCATCATCACTTTTTGAAACGATCCCCTGGGAAAACCGGGGGGAAAGGGAGTTACGTGATCGACGTCAACTTCTTCGACGAGCTCCGCATCGGCCTGGCTACCGCCGACGACATTCGTCGTTGGTCCAAAGGCGAGGTCAAGAAGCCGGAGACCATCAACTACCGCACCCTGAAGCCGGAGAAGGACGGCCTCTTCTGCGAGCGAATTTTCGGTCCAACCCGTGACTGGGAGTGTGCTTGTGGTAAGTACAAGCGCGTCCGTTATAAGGGCATCATCTGTGAGCGCTGTGGCGTTGAGGTGACCAAGTCCAAGGTTCGTCGTGAGCGCATGGGCCACATCGAGCTGGCTGCGCCCGTGACCCACATTTGGTACTTCAAGGGCGTTCCGTCTCGTCTTGGCTACCTTTTGGACCTGGCTCCAAAGGACCTTGAGCGCATCATCTACTTTGCTGCCAACATCATCACTGGTGTTGACGAGGAAGCTCGCCACAGCGACCAGACCACTCTTGAGGCAGAAATGCTTTTGGAGAAGAAGGACGTTGAGGCTGACGCTGAGTCTGAGATCGCAGAGCGTGCTCAGAAGCTAGAGGAAGACCTCGCTGAGCTTGAAGCAGCAGGCGCAAAGGCTGACGCTCGCAACAAGGTGCAAAAGGCTGCAGACAAAGAGATGCAGCACATCCGCGAGCGTGCTGAGCGCGAGATCGACCGTCTTGAGGAGATCTGGCAGACCTTTATCAAGCTTGCTCCTAAGCAGATGATCATCGACGAGACCATCTATGAAGAGCTCGTTGATCGCTACGAGGATTACTTCACCGGTGGCATGGGTGCGGAGGCTATCCAAACCCTTATCCGCAACTTCGACCTCGACGCTGAGGCAGAAGAGCTGCGCGAGATCATCAACAACGGCAAGGGCCAGAAGAAGATGCGCGCTCTCAAGCGCCTCAAGGTCGTTGCTGCATTCCAGCGCTCGGGCAATGACCCAGCTGGCATGGTGCTCGACTGCATTCCGGTGATCCCGCCGGAGCTGCGCCCGATGGTTCAGCTTGATGGTGGCCGTTTTGCTACCTCCGACTTGAACGATCTCTACCGTCGTGTGATCAACCGCAACAACCGCCTCAAGCGCATGATCGATCTTGGTGCTCCCGAGATCATCGTGAACAACGAGAAGCGCATGCTGCAGGAGTCCGTCGACGCGCTATTCGACAACGGTCGTCGTGGTCGCCCGGTCACTGGTCCTGGCAACCGTCCTCTGAAGTCCCTGAGCGATCTGCTCAAGGGTAAGCAGGGTCGTTTCCGTCAGAACCTGCTGGGTAAGCGTGTCGACTACTCTGGTCGTTCCGTTATTATCGTTGGTCCACAGCTGAAGCTGCACGAGTGTGGTCTTCCTAAGCTCATGGCTCTTGAGCTCTTCAAGCCGTTTGTTATGAAGCGCCTCGTGGAAAACGATTACGCGCAGAACATCAAGTCGGCTAAGCGCATGGTTGAGCGTCAGCGCCCTGAGGTGTGGGACGTTCTGGAAGAAGCAATTTCTGAGCATCCTGTAATGCTTAACCGTGCACCTACCCTGCACCGCCTAGGTATCCAGGCCTTCGAGCCTAAGCTCGTCGAGGGTAAAGCTATCCAGCTGCACCCGCTTGCCTGTGAAGCCTTCAACGCCGACTTCGACGGTGACCAGATGGCTGTGCACTTGCCGCTGTCTGCTGAGGCGCAGGCTGAGGCTCGCATCCTCATGCTTGCTTCTAACAACATCCTCTCCCCGGCATCCGGTAAGCCACTTGCCATGCCACGTCTGGACATGGTGACCGGCCTTTATTACCTCACCATGGACAAGACTGAGGATGAGATCGGTGGACAGGGTGCATACCAGCCTGCTACCGAAACCGGACCAGCAACCGGTGTGTACTCCTCCTATGCTGAGGCCCTTATGGCTCGGGACCGTGGTGTTCTTGGTCTTCAGGCTAAGATTCAGGTGCGTATTAGCCACCTGCGTCCCCCGACTGATGTCGAGGCAGAACAGTTCCCAGAGGGCTGGGAGCAGGGACAGACCTGGTTGGCTGATACCACCCTTGGTCGCATCATGTTCAACGAGCTCTTGCCGTGGAACTACCCATACCTTGAGGGCGTTATGGTCCGTAAGGGCGGCGGCTCCAACAAGATTCTCTTGGGCGACGTGATTAACGACCTCGCTGCGACCTATCCGATGATTACTGTCGCGCAGACGATGGACAAGATGAAGGATGCCGGTTTCTACTGGGCAACCCGAAGCGGCGTGACCATCACCATGTCTGACGTGCTCGTTCTTCCTAACAAGGAAGAGATCCTTGACCGCTATGAGGCCGAGGCTGCAAAGATCGAGCGCAAGTACTGGGAGCAGGGTGCTCTGACCGAGCGCGAGCGCTACGACCGTCTGGTTGAGCTCTGGAAGGAGGCTACCGACGAGGTTGGTAATGCCGTCGAGAAGCTCTATCCGGACGACAACCCGATTCCTATGATCGTGAAGTCCGGTGCTGCCGGTAACATGCGTCAGATCTGGACCCTGGCCGGCATGAAGGGCATGGTTGTGAACTCAAAGGGTGACTACATCACCCGACCGATCAAGACTTCCTTCCGTGAAGGCCTGTCGGTTCTTGAGTACTTCAACAACTCTCACGGTTCGCGTAAGGGCCTTGCCGATACCGCTCTGCGTACCGCTGACTCGGGTTACCTCACCCGTCGTCTGGTGGACGTCGCGCAGGACGTTATCGTCCGCGAGGACGACTGTGGCACCAAGCAGGGCATTCGTGTCCCATTGGCTGTCGAGGTTAAGGATGCTCAGGGCAACGTCACCGGTTACACCGGACACAGCCTCATTGAGACCTCTGTCGCTGGCCGTGTGGCTTCCGTCGACGTCAAGGATTCTGAAGGCAACGTCTTGGTGCCGGCTGGTGAAAACCTCACCGACCAGCTCATCGAGAAGCTCATCGCTGCGGGTATCGCAGAGGTCAAGGTTCGCTCCGTGCTTACCTGCCAGACCCCGACCGGCGTGTGCGCTAAGTGCTATGGCAAGTCCATGGCTACCGGCAAGCTCGTTGACATCGGAGAAGCAGTGGGTATTGTGGCTGCTCAGTCCATTGGTGAGCCTGGTACCCAGCTGACAATGCGTACGTTCCACCAGGGTGGTGTCGGTGGCGACATTACCGGTGGTCTGCCTCGTGTTCAGGAGCTCTTCGAGGCTCGTGTTCCTAAGAACCGTGCTCCGATTGCTTCTGTTGCAGGTACCGTCCACCTTGAGGATGAAGGCAACTTCTACACCCTCACTATCAACCCAGATGATGGGTCTGATGTTGTGGTCTACGAGAAGCTTTCTAAGCGTCAGGGTCTGGCTACCGTTCGGGTTCCTATGGAGTCCAACCCTGGTGCCATGATCGAGCGCACCTTGTCAGAGGGCGACCACGTGAACGTGGGCGATCGTCTGCTGCGTGGTCCTGCTGATCCGCATGACGTACTTGAGGTTCTTGGCCGCCGTGGTGTTGAGCAGCACCTCGTCGACGAGGTTCAGGACGTTTACCGTGCACAGGGTGTGGCTATCCACGATAAGCACATCGAGATCATCATCCGTCAGATGCTGCGTCGTGGAACCGTCATCGAGTCCGGATCGACTGAGTTCCTCCCAGGTACTCTCGTTGATCTTTCGGAGGCTAAGGCCGCTAACGCCGAGGCTATTGCCGCTGGTGGTCAGCCTGCTGAGCTCCGCTCGGAGATCATGGGTATCACCAAGGCATCGCTGGCTACCGAGTCGTGGCTGTCCGCCGCGTCCTTCCAGGAGACCACACGCGTGCTTACCGACGCCGCCATCAACAAGCGGTCCGATAAGCTGATCGGCCTCAAGGAGAACGTGATCATCGGTAAGCTGATCCCGGCCGGTACCGGTATTTCCCGTTACCGCAATATCTCCGTTAAGCCGACTGAGGCAGCCCGCAATGCGGCTTACTCAATCCCGACTTATGGAGACTCCATCTATGGCGATGACGGCTATGGTGAGTTCACCGGCGCCTCCGTGCCACTGGATGAGGCCTACGACCTCTAAGCGGTCATAGTCCTAAGCTCCCTAGGAGGTCTAAGAAATTAGACCTCCTAGGGAGCTTTTGCTATGTGGGCGACTTAATAAGAGATGTGGCTCGCACGTGTCGCAGGGCAGAGATGGTGATTCCTGTTTCCGTTTTCACTTTTATGGTAACCATGTGGTTATGGAACCATATGTGGGAATTGCCATATTTGAGTTGGCAGATAACAGCGAGAATCCTCGGAAAATAAGGCTGTGATCTTAAGGCATATTGTCGATGTAGCTCCGGCGCTCTACGGAAAAGTTGATGAGGACACGGACTTGTATTCTCGGCACTTTGCGTCGCTTGAAGATTACAAGCGTTGTGAAATGCTCCTTGGGGGAAAGGATCCGCTAGCCGACGATAATTGCTAACGACGTTCATACGTGGGGGTATCCGAGGTTCCTGGAGGGAAGAACATCGGTTTTTAGCTAAATCTCTCATCCGCGATTTTTGCGAAATTACCTGAGTCTCCTTAATGTGAAAATCCTTTAGGGAAAAGTGTGATTTTTTTCAAAAGAAAAGCAGGGGTTATTACAGGGGTGAACTTTTTATTTATGCACTTAAATGGTGTTTTATGAGCGTTTTCACCTGTTGTTTTTATATAAATTTTCAACGAATAGTACGTTGTAAATCTTTGTTGTATATTCCTAGAATTAGCGTCTTGTAAGCTGGATGTGCACAGGTTCTTCAAGGCGTATTCCGTGCTTTTCCTTACTTCTGGGCAATGTATGGGTGGTTGACACTCTTGTGAAAACCTAGAAGGCCTCGGACTCACTCAGAAAGAAAAATGAAGAAGAATACCTTAAAAAGGGTGGCCGCACTTATTACGGGCATAGCGCTCTCTTTCACCTCGAGTGTTAGCGCTGGTGCTGTTGAAAATGACGAGCCATACCTTGGTTACGTGGATAGCCGCGTAGCAATCCAAAATCCTTACGGTAACGGAGTTCACCAATTCTCTCCCGTCCCGCCTCTCGTGGTGCAGCCGGAATCTGCAACGGAGGAAGAAACTGAGCTTGCGTATTGCTTTAATATGAACTCAGTCCCACCGATGCGTAAGGACGCTCAGCCATCTGACTCGGCAAACTATTACAACTCTGGTGTTGACCTCAGGTACAAGGCCAACTTCGATACTTCTCTGAAAAAATTTGCTCACCGTTGGCGAGAAGGCAGCGACCCTGATGCGGGCGTGTTAAAGGCGATCTATAACGGGTATAGCCGTGACGCGGCAGGCCTGAAGGCTGCCCTGAATCTCACAGACAATGAGTTCCGTTACGCTACTCAGCTGGCTGTGTGGTACTGGTCGGATAGCGACTGGGGGAATTACCTGTACAAGGCTACTTCAGGGCATCAGCAAATTAACCAGGCTTTCAAAATCCTTACCGGACAAGCAGAGTCTCCGGTCGTACTCAAAGATGTAGATCCCAAGCAAGCTACCTTGGCCATCTACACTCCGTACAGCAACAAGACCCAGGAATCACTCCGCTTCCAAAATCTCTTGAGTGTTAAATTTGTTAATCCTCAGGACGGAACACCTGTGGAACCGGAAGTTTCGCCAGAGCCAAAGCTGAAGACGACCGCACTGGATAACGCTGATCAAGACAAGACTCTCTCTGCCAACGGTGGCACCATCGTAGACACCGTGGAATACACGGGTCTTACGCAGGGTGAAGAGTACGTGCTTCGCGGCGAGCTGATGGATAAAGACACCAAGGAATCCACGGGCATCAAGGCGGAGAAGACTTTCACTGCAGAGGCTGCCGACGGCTCCGTTGACGTTACTTTTGATGTAGATGGAAAGTTCGCAGGTAAAACGCTCGTTGTCTTTGAAAAGCTCTTCAAAAAGAATGATGAGCAGACAGTTGTGGCAAAGCATGAGGATTATGACGCTGAGTCGCAGACCGTGACGGTAGAAGAAGACGAGCCGCTAGTGGAAAAGCCTTCGGGCTTCCCGTGGTGGATCTTGCTGCCCTTGGGTGGATTGGGAATCGTGGCTGCAGCCCTGGGTCTCTCCTCCAATGGTTCATCCGCCAAGAACACCGCAGAGCCAGCACGCTTTAACGCTACTCCGCAAGGTCCAGCAAAGCCTGCAGAGAAGACCGAGACTCCCGTTGCTAACGTGAACAAGACGGAGAAGAAGGTCCTCGCGCAGACAGGTGCCAACGTGTGGGTGCTTACGATTCTTGCAGCTGTATTGATTGCCGTTGGTGCGGTTCTCACGGTACGCCGTAAGCAAAACTAAAACAGAAGCTAAAACAACAGCATAAGGCTGAAACCGCAGGGGTTTGTTGCATCGTAGAGTGCAGCAGGCCCCTGTTACGTTTTTTTAAAGGGGCGCTGAGGGCGTCGATAAGCTGGGATATTCATACTGTGGTCGGATGCATACAGGGATTCAGCTGCTCTAGGCTTTTGTTTATCATGAAATCTTTTTCTGCGCTCACAAAGCGCATGGGTACGTGCGGATGGCTCCAGGATCGCGGGTTCTGGTCGCAGTTAGTGGCGCAGAGCCTGGTGGGCGGTTTTTTCTTCCTGATCGCTGTGCAGAATACTGCTATCAAACCAGAAGCGGTGTCTCCGCGTGAGCAGATGCATCTTTCGATAGTTTTTGCTTTGCTGTGGATTGGTGGAATAGCGCTTTTTATTGGGCTGCTTGTTCAGCGGTATCGCAGATTGCTGGGCCTGTGGATCGTGGTTTTTGCGCTGCTGCTGATAGCTTGGGGAGCCCCGTTGGTGGCTCTTCTAGGGTATGCGGCTGTGTGCTATCAATCCTGGTTTATCGCTGCGTATATCCAGCGCCATAGAAGGGCATGGATTGCAGCGCTTGTGGTCGGCAGCGTTGTCGGTCTGACTGTGATTGTGGTGAGTAACGCCCTCGGCGGAAAAGCATTCATTGACGGTAGTGCAGTGAGGGAACCTAATTTTTGGATTGGGGCAGCCTGGATTCTGGTTTTTATTGTTATTTCCATTTCTCTGTGGTGGCAAATAGGACTTAATACCAGGCGGAAAAATCAAGCGCTGGAGGAGTTGCGTGCCAAGGCTGAGCTGGCAGCGTTAGCGGAAAGAAACCGTATTGCGCGTGAGATGCATGATATTGTGGCGCATTCTTTGGCCATAGTGATCGCGCAGTCAGATGGTGGACGATACGCGGGGAAAAAAGATCCGACAGCTGCCATCGAAGCGTTAGAAACTATCTCTTCGGTGGGAAGAGACGCATTGGTACAGATGCGGGGATTGCTTACCGTATTAAGGGAAAGCTCGGGTGAGGAAGACGAGAGAGACATGAACGCCACGCCCGGTTTCGATGAAATAGGAAGGCTTATCGACGAAGCCCGCGCCGCAGGATTGCAGATAGACTTTTCCGTGCACGGTGAGCCCGTAACAGTCGACGAATCTCGTGGGCTAACGGTTTTTCGTGTTATTCAAGAATCCCTGACAAACGTGCTCAAACATGCGGGGAAGACGGCGGTTAACGTTACGTTGGACTGGGGTTTGCCCAAAGACAAAATCCTGCGTATTACAGTGGACAACGCGCAAGGTGAAGCCCTTGTGAACGACACAGTCGATTCTGTGGGGCGTGGTTTGGCAGGCATCAAAGAGCGCGCTTTGCTGCATGGTGGAAAGGCGACATGGGGTGCGTCGATAAGCAATGCCGGCGGCTGGCGCGTTGACGTTGAAATTCCGTTGTAAGAGGTTAAGAGGACATGATTAGCGTAGGGCTTGTCGACGATCAACAGCTGGTGAGAGCCGGTTTTAGCATGGTACTTGGCTCGCAAGATGATATTCGCATTGCGTGGGAAGCAGACAACGGAATAGAAGCGTTGGACCGTGCGATGGCACAGCCCGTTGATGTGGTTTTGATGGATGTACAAATGCCGATCATGGATGGCATCTCAGCCACTAAAGAGCTGGTAGCGCGAGGCGCTATGGGGCCTAATGATGAGCCGCTTCGGGTGATTATCCTGACCACTTTTGACAGCGAGAATTACGTAATGGAAGCGGTGGAAAACGGGGCTTCAGGATTCTTGCTCAAAGATACCGCGCCAGAGGATTTGCTCGATGCCGTCAGATCAGTCGGGGCGCAAAGCGCAGTGATCAGCCCGGCGGCCACCGCCAAATTATTTCGAAGAATAAGATCGGGACAGGCGAACAAACAGATTGGCGACGCTAAGGATATAAACGAGGGTCTTGCCGAGCCGTTGACTCCGCGTGAGTTAGAAATTCTTGAGTTGATCGCCTTGGGAAAGTCCAACCCAGAGATTGCCTCACAACTGTTTATCTCTTTGCCCACGGTAAAAACACACGTGGGGAGAGTCCTGACCAAAACCGGTTCCCGCGACCGAGTCCATGCGGTGCTTTTTGCCTTTAAACGTGGGTTAGTTACCCAGGATGCGCTTTTAGGTAACTGACCCACGACGAAGAAACCGATCTAGCTGTGCACATCCCAGGTGGTGTCGGAAGGAATCTTCTTGGCTGCGAGCGCTGGATCAGCCGAAAGTGGGGTGCGCGGCTTAGGGTATCGCTTATCGCTGCGCCACCACGGCATTGTTCCCACATAGCCATCTGGCGGTGGGGTGGAGGACTTAGGCGCAAAACCTAACTCTTCAGGAGTTTCTTTAATCATGTCGGTGACAAAATACTTGTCGGCATCATCGGCATGCTCTCGCATGATGGTGCGAAACTCTTTGAGCTCTGGGTACAAAGGATCGCGCAGCGGGTTTCGCTTGGTGGTGCGGATTTTGTACAACCAATAGAAGAAGAGCCCCACGTTGAACAGGAACGCAGCCCACGCACACACAGCATTTGCCACGGGGTTCATCGTGGAGAAGTTGGTGATGCTGCTCGGCGGAACCAAGAACTCTGGCAAAAGGTTATTCGCGGCGATCCAGAACATCAACGTAAAGCAACGGAACCAGATCCACTGACCCTTTGCCCAGGTAAACGCGGGTATTGTGCAAGCTAAAAGCAACGCAAGGGTGCAGTACCATGTGTAGTCGGCAAGCGCATTGTATAAGAATGCATGGTTCCAAAGATCATAAGCAATGACCCAGGGCCACACCATGTCTACCCAGATGAGTCCGCGTACTTTTCGGTCCTTGTTGGACGTAACAAATATCTTTCCTAAGCCCGTGATTGTGACGATGTTGAGCACGCCCGCGGCGGCGGTGAGCAGATTCCAATATCCACCGATAGTTCGGAACCCGGTGGCTGGGTCTATTCCTACACCAGATGCGCGGAAATTAGCGGCTACTGCGGAATACCATTCGGGGCTTCCGACGGGCGCTGTAACACCACGAGTTTCCGGTAGCCCGTTAATCATGTCAATGCCTACATGTGCATCGTTGATGGACTTCAAGCAGGCGGGATCGGTGGCGCACTGCAGATATTTGTCTGATTCAAAGAAAATCGTGACATCGCGGATATTTGCTTCCATGATGTTCACCGCGAGCCCGATCCAGAGTGCCACGCCAAACCATATGGCGTAGCGATGCGCTTTGATCGGGTTTCGCTTTCCGTACCACAGGAGAAAACCTGTCATCGTCGCTGTGGCAACCATAATCACGTATTTGCCAAAGGGGAACCAGCCGACCATAGGAGTGCCGTGTAGTGCGGCATAAGGCATTAGGGCGAGGCCGCCGAACGTCCAAAGGAAAAATATTGTCCAGTTCCAGCGGCGATTAATTTCTGAGATAGCTACTTGGGCAACAAAAACTACAACCCAAGTGATGTAAACAAGAGGGGTGCCTATCTCCCAGAGAAAGAGCGAATGCATTGCTCATGCCTCCAATTGTGGGATGTAACTAGTTTTTAACCCTACCACCGTAGGTTATCGCGGTGATAGAATGAGGTTATTAACACACGGGCACGCATGAAGGGGCGTTGCGCGATAGGTAGTTGATGCATGTGCCCTTGGCCCGCTACGGGAGCACATCTCCGTGTTCCTGCAAACGTTGACTAGCTAAGGCGGTTGAGCACAGCATGGGGAAGAAAAAATCTAAGAGCATTGGCACGCGTGCAGCCTGGGGGATAGGCGCATTAAGTGCGACAACGATCGGGGGAATGTATGCGTTTAGCCAGCTCAGTGGTAAAGCAACCCCGGAAGAGCAAGCATGGACGTATCCTGGCGATGACCTTATCGATGCTAACTATGACAATGGTTACTCGTCTACCTACGCTATCGACATCGACGCGCCGGCGTATGCGGTATGGCGGATATTAAAGCAGCTAGGTGCCAATAAAACAGGTTCGTTTTCTTCAGAGTGGCTTGAGCGTACTTTTGCTCGGCTACCGTTCTACAACAGCTATGAAATACAGGAAGAATTCCAGCAGCCAGACTCAATGATGCCTGGCGATATTGCAGCCTTTGATTATCAGGGGATGTCTATGGAATGGGCTGATGTTGTTCCTGGTAAATACCTCGTTCAGTGGGTTGATACTAAAAATCCTCCAGCTGCCCCAGGATCCTATGCCTTCCGGTACCCATCTATGGATCATTTTGCTGCGGCATGGTGTTTCTACATGATCCCGCTTAAAGGTGAGCGTACTCGGTTGATCAACCACTGGCGTATTGGATATGAACCGAATGCTCCGTTGCCTAAAGCGATCAACTGGGTAAATATTGAGCTCATCGGTGGTTGTATGACGCGTCTGCAAAACATCTATATTAAGCGTGTTGCGGAGTTCCGAAAGAAGCAGCAGCATATTGGAAAATTCATGCGCGGTACTCTGGGCGGGCGATACTTTGGATCAAAGGTACCTGCCGGTCGGTGGGATGGGACCCCACTGTTTGAAGATACTTACACGCAATGGTTTCAATATGGACGCAGCTGCCCGGCAGTCGCGGAGATTCGCCCGCCAAAGACCGATGACCCCGCATGGCCTCCTGTTGGTCCGGGAACACCCTGGTCAGAGATAATTGATCCGGATTACTTTAACGATTGGGAAGAGCCAAAGTTCTCGTGGGAAGAACAAATAAGGCAAAAGAAAGAACGCACATACCTTAAAGGATGGGGCAAGAAGACAAAAGGATAGCAAGCAGTTTTCTTGTTAGACAATATTTGCGCACAATGTACATGTTGTGTGCAATATTGTTGCGGGCTTTTGTGTGTTTAGCGTGGCAGTAGATTTCCCTCTGTGTTATTGCGCGCAATGGGATCTCTGTATCCCAGGGCCTCGGGGGTGGAGCCCAGCCTGGCGGCTATACGGTCCTGGTCTTCGGGAGTGGCATGCGTACGTATGAGCGCAGTGGATTCTTTACTCTCAGGATAGACCTCTTGAACAAGTGGATTCCTGCGATATCGCATGACCTTGTACACGTGGTAGCCAAAGACTGCGATGTTGAGTGCGAGGGACAGTGCGGCCAGAATGAAAAGGGCTGTGGGGTTGTGTGCTGAACGATGGGCGAAGGTGGAACTTTCTGTAAAAGCTGGGAATGTGAGAACGACGGCGGACCATAGGGTGAGGGTGTAAGCGCGGAATTGAATCCACGAGCCTCGGCCAAACTTGAAGAACACGGGAATTGTGCACGACAGTAAGAGGGCAACTCCGGAATACCAGGCGCGGTCTGTGAGGCAGTTGTAGCAGTAGGAGAGATTCCAGACGTCGTAAGCAATGATCCAGCCAAACGTGAGATCGCCCCAGATAATTGCACGAGACTTGCCTTTAGCAACAAAGATGCCAACCCATCCGGATATGGCTAAGAGGTTGAGGATTCCCGCAACGCCGTTCATGATGTTCCAAGGTCCGCCCCATATAACCATGTGCTGATGTGGGTCAAAGTCGTGGATGCTATAGGCCTGAAAATCTCGAACAACTGCTTCCAGGATGTTGATAGCTAAGATCACCGGAGGGATGGTGAGGTACCAGTAGTTGTGTCGTAGCTTTTTGATATATTGCAAGGCTACTAAGCAGAGGGATCCAGCCAAGGCCGAATATTGCTTTACGATGGCAAACCATCCCGAGGACGCGGTTCCTTCGGTAGAGTGCGGCCACCACAATAGTGTGAGCAATAATGGTGCGACTATAAAGACTAAGAGAACTACCCATTTATTTCTCTGGGCTAGCCAAGCGGTGATAGCAAGCGCAGCTGTGACAATGATGAGCATTGCATAGTCCCACCAGTCGCCACGCTCGAAGAAAAATAGCGTTGGGTAATCGGGCGCGGGGATACTCGGTAGCATGATAAACCTTTCCGGTGCGTTTCCTCGGATGCCCGGCTGTGTTACGAACTTCCCAGACTATTCGCTTGAGTCGGGCCTATATGTCCAGCTTATGATGTTGTCGGTCGGGAATGTTGTGACGTTGGACTCGGTAAAACAGCATTTCGAGATTACTATTGCGCGCAATACTAATTGTAGGTAATTAGGTGGACGGTACTTATGCGTTGTCATACCTAGGGGTGACATAAAAGATCGGCCCCCGGCAGGATTACAAGAGTTGAGAATTAACGGATCATGGAAAGCATGATCACAGTTCGACATCTAAGCAAGAAGTATGGTTCCAAGACAGCTATCGCTGATCTGAGTTTCACCGTTCCAGATGGGACAGTGACTGGATTCCTCGGACCAAACGGTTCCGGTAAATCCACAACAATGCGATGCATACTTGGCTTGGATGCACCTACAGAAGGCAATGTCGAGTTTTCTACTGAGGACTACACCGGAGCGTTTGAGGATGTAAAAAACAAATCTACGATGGCTGGGGCCATCCTTGATGCAAATTGGTTTAACCCTGCACGATCTGGGCGCAATCACCTTCGAGTACTGGCACGGGGTGCAGGTATTTCCGACCGTCGGGTAGAAGAATGCCTGGATATTGTGGGACTGCAGAAGGCCGCTAAAGGAAAAATCGGTGGTTACTCCCTAGGCATGAAACAGCGCATCGGCGTGGCTGCAGCTTTGTTGGGGGACCCACAGCACCTCATCCTTGACGAGCCTGTCAATGGTCTTGATCCGGAAGGTGTGAGCTGGATGCGCACCACGATTCGTAACCTTGCCGCTGAGGGACGAAGCGTCTTAGTCTCTTCCCATTTGCTCTCGGAGATGCAATTAACCGCAGACCGGTTGGTAGTGATTGGGCGAGGAAAAATGATCGGTGAGTATTCCCTTGAAGAATTCCTGGCAGATGGCACTCGTGTGGAGGTAGAAACACCGCACGCTGCTGAACTCGCGGCGGAGTTACAGAACAAAGGGTTTGACATTGTCAACCTGCACAACACTGTGGGATTTAGCGTCAGTGTAGATAAAAACACAGACGAACAAGCTGTGCGCATGGCCGTGGCTATGACTGCCCTGGACGCCGGTCTGCCTGTGTTCGGCTTAAGCACTAAGCAAGACAATCTGGAGCAAAGATTCCTCGCGGCCACCGCTGAATCCCAGGAATACCGCACTAAACAAGCCGTGGATAGTGCTGTGGAAGACACAGCTTCGAGCGCTACTCATTAACAGTTTTGCTCATAGGAATGAAAAGGATAAGCAACCACATGATAAATGTTTTGCGCTCAGAAGCCACCAAACTGTTGACTCTACGAAGCACCTGGATATGGGCGATTCTTCTTACCGGCTCGCTGTATGGTCCTGCCGTGCTTATAGGCCTATTTAGTGCCGAAGGCTCAGAAGTTAACTGGGCGTTTGCCCTTCCAGGTGCGATGATCTTTGCAATGATGTCTATATCTTTTGCTGCTTCGGCCGTAGCCGGCGAGTTTAATGATCACATGCATGCCCAGGCTTTCTTGACACAACCGCGTCGTAGCCTGTGGCTTAGCGCAAGGGCGTTGGTGGTATCAGGATTTCTTCTGCTTAATTATCTGATAGGTGTGGCCCTTGTTTATGTAGCGCTCCTTGTGATTCCTAGGGTTACGTTGCTCAACGAGGAAGCATTAGTAATTTTGCGAGACGGCGTGCTGTTTTTAGTGTTTAGCTTCATTGCGATGGGCTTAGCTGCGCTGACGCGTAGCCGAGTAGCAGCTATGGCGATACCACTTGCTTGGTTCTTGGTTATCGAGCGCCTTCTAGGCGTAGCTGCGGCAAAGAGCGATGCTTTTGTTCCTCTGTGGTTGGTATCGCCCGGAGAACGTGTCAGCCAGTTGACTAAATATGGAAAAGAAAACGCTGAGTTTTTCACTTCCGGATGGAACTTCGCTGAGGTGCAGCCGTTGGCATACAACATAGGGCTTATTGTGGCGTGGATTGTTGTACCACTAGCTATTGGGTTGTGGGTCAACGCTAAACGGGATGTTCGTTAGCAAAAATAATTGGCGCAGGTGAAGAGGTGCAGCCGTGCCACCAATCGATAAAACAGGGGAGGACTTGCCAGGTTGGAAGAAAGGCTGCACCCTCTAATACATGAATGTTGGGCAGTCACACACAGAATCCACCAAGGGCGTTGCCGTCGGTGCTTTTGTGATTGCAGCTCTCGGAGTGCTGCTGCTTGTGGAGTCACTTACAGGTGGAATCAACAACTACCTCCAACCGGCTTTCCGTCCTTGGACATTACTGAGCGGACTGCTGTTGATAGGGCTTGGTGGGTGGAGCTCATATAGCGCTCACCGGTATCCGTGCTCGCATTCTCCGATGCGCGCTACCTCCTGGCTGTTGCTCCTCCCCGTGCTGCTCGTAGCGCTTTGCGCACCGACTGCGTTGGGGGCGGCGTCGTTACGCTATACAGCGGAAAGCACTGGTGCGACAGCGCGGAAAAATTCCTTAGACGATCTTCCAATGGAACCGCTGCGTAGTTATGGGACCAACGAGCTCACTATGGAAGAGCTCACGGCCCGATTTTTACGCTCGGACAGCACATCGATGATGGGAAAGACCGTGGCTGTGACGGGATTCGCCTCGCGTTCGGTAGACGGCACATGGCGGCTTAGTCGCTATAAGATTTTTTGTTGCGCAGCGGACGCTATGGCCTACACCGCGTCGCTGGACGGGGACGCAGAACTCATAGAGGACAACTGGTATGAGATCACAGCGGAAGTCGTACCCCACTCGGAGAAATTCAATCCACAGTTTCCGGTGCTCAAGATAGACCATGTCACACAGATCCCGCAGCCGGAGAAGCCCTACTTATGAGACACAGAGTTGGCCAGTACGGCGCGATCGTCTCTCTCATGATTCTCAGTGCATTGCTCATTTTTGGGCCGCTGATTCAGCTTCACGGGCTCGCGGAGGCATGGGCTCAGATAAGCATCGCAATTGTGTTGCAAGCGACACCCTTTTTGATCCTCGGCGTCATCATTTCAGGATTCATCGAGGTCTTTATACCCGAGGCTGCTTTTCGACGCCTACCGCGCTCCCAACGCCTCGCCGTCCCCACGGCCGCAGCCTCTGGAATGCTGCTTCCTGCCTGTGAATGTGCATCGGTGCCAATTACCCAGTCGCTTGTCCGCAGGGGAGTACCTCCAGCCGCGGCCCTTGCCTTCCTCCTCGCCAGCCCTGCGATTAATCCGGTGGTGCTGGTCTCCACTGCGGTTGCTTTTGGCGGAGACACACGCATGGTGATCGCCAGATTTGTGGCTTCTCTGAGCGCGGCAGTGCTGGTGGGATGGATCTGGATGAGTGGGAGCATCGACGTGCCTGACGGAGAAGGCCACTCCCACCAGCATCATGCACCCAATAAATGGGAAAGACTGAGGGAATCTTTTCTCCACGATCTCCTCAACGCTGGCGGTTACCTTGTCCTGGGGGCGTTGCTCGCCGGGCTCCTTAAGCTCATCGTTCCACGGGAATGGTTCCTGGTCCTTGGAGATAGGCCAGTTTTAGCCTGCCTGGCTATGGCAGCATTAGCGGTGCTCCTCGCGCTGTGCTCAGAGGCGGATGCTTTTATCGCCGCTTCTTTCACCATGATGCCGCCCACAGCTCAACTCGTGTTTTTAGTGGTCGGGCCGATGGTGGACGTCAAACTCATGGCGATGCAACGCGGCGCGTGGGGCACTGGATTTGTTGTGCGCTTTGTCCCACTCACCTTTGTGGTTGCATTACTCACCGCGATAGGGGTCGGCGCACTGGTGTTTGGAGATCTTTAAACGTGGACTTTTACTCGGAATGACCTGGCACCCAGGGGCTTCCGTCGGCAGCCCGCGCATGCTGAATAACAAGCTCTGCAGAAGCCTCCAGGCTGCGGGCAGCAACCAAGGAACGTAGTTCGTCGAGATTCTGCTCAATAACAGAGCCTTCCCACAGCGTGGTGCGCAGCGTCACCGCCACCCCAGCGGTCTGCAGAATCCGCAGCGATTCCCACACAGACACTGCCACTCGGGGCGAACACCCTGTGACCTCATGCATATGCCGGGGCAAAGCCTTGATATCGAGCCCCACCCAATCCGGAGTGGTGGCAGGGTCCCTCACCAGCTCAGCAAGGCGACGCGGCGCATAACCACACGTGTGAATCCCCACGGGGAATCCGATGCCATGGATAGCGGCTATCGCATCTGCTAGACCGTGGACGGACGTCGGCTCACCACCTGAGATCACGGCGGCGTCGATAAGCCCATGTCGAGAATCCAAAAAGGAGAGAAACTCCGCAAGCGAGTGCGCGCCGGGCGTAAAGTCCTGCAACTGCGGATTATGGCAATACACACAGCGTAGGGGACACCCCTGGGTGAAGGCTGTTGCAGTGAGTTTCCCCGGCCAATCCGTCGCGGAGAAGGGAATGATCCCCGCGATCGGCAGCTGGGCAGTCGCCGTATCAGGCAAGGGTTTCCGCAAAGTAGGTGCGCTCATGGAACTCGCCCTTCTTTCCGGTATTAAAGCTCTGAACAGGACGGAAGTAACCCATCACTCGGGTCCACATCTCAGTCTTTTCTCCACAATCGGGGCATTCTGGGTGCTCGCCGGAAATATAGCCGTGGGTGGGACAAATGGAGAATGTGGGAGTGATCGTGACGTAAGGGAGACGGAAGTTTTCCAATGAACGTCGGACAAGCTTTGCGCAAGCCTCCCCATCGCTCATAGCGGCCCCCATGTAAAGGTGGAGCACGGTCCCGCCGGTGTACTTGGATTGCAGATCTTCCTGGAGCGCAAGCGCTTCAAAGGGATCTGGGGTATGAGACACCGGCAGCTGAGAAGAATTGGTGTAATAGGGTTCTTCATCCGTACCAGCGTGAAGGATTCCGGGGTAGCGCTTAATATCCTCCTTGGCCAGCCTGTAGGTGGCTCCCTCTGCGGGGGTGGCCTCAAGATTAAACAGATGGCCTGTGCGTTCTTGGGCCTTGACCAGGAGCTCGTTGATGTGGTCAAGCAGGCGAGCTACCTGAGCATGGCCCTGAGGATCGGTGAGGTCGTAGGCGTCGTGGGTGAAATTACGGATCATCTCATTGCAGCCGTTAACTCCGATCGTGGAGAAATGATTGTCCAAGCTCGGCAGCCACCGAGAGCTGTAGGGGTAAAGGCCCGCGTCCATTTGCTTAGCCACAAAAGCCCGGCGGCGTTCGAGGGTTTCTATGCCGAGTTCAACAAGCTTTTCGACGCTTGCCAGCAGGCCTGCCTCATCATCAGCATGGAGATACCCCAAGCGGGCACAGTTGAGAGTGACCACGCCGATGGAACCAGTCAACTCCGCCGAGCCAAAGAGTCCATTACCGCGTTTGAGCAGTTCGCGGAGGTCCAGTTGCAGGCGGCAGCACATGGAGCGAATCATGCCGGGATCAAGGTCGGAGTTAATAAAGTTTTGGAAATAGGGCAGACCATATTTCGCGGTCATGGTGAAGAGAGCTTTGGAATTCGACGAATCCCAGTCGAAATCCTTGGTGATGTTGTACGTGGGGATGGGGAAAGTGAAGGGGCGTCCATCCGCGTCGCCTGCACTCATGACCTCAATGAATGCGCGATTGATGATGTCCATCTCTGCTTGCAGTTCTCCATACGTAAAAGCCTGTGGCTCTTCGCCGATGAATGGAACCTGGTCCTGCAGATCCTCGGGGCAGGTCCAGTCGAAAGTGAGATTGGTAAACGGCGTCTGTGTGCCCCAGCGCGAGGGGACATTGAGATTGAAAATGAACTCCTGCATTTGTTGGAGGACATCGTCGTAGCTGAGGTTATCCAAGCGGACAAAGGGGGCCATGTATGTGTCAAAAGAGCTGAACGCTTGTGCTCCGGCCCACTCATTCTGCAGGGTGCCAAGGAAATTGACTATCTGCCCGCATGCGGAAGAGAAGTGCTTGGGGGGATGTGAGGAGATTGTGCCTGAAACACCATTGAATCCCTGTTCCAGAAGCTGGCGCAAAGACCAGCCTGCGCAATAGCCGGAAAGCATATCCAGATCATGAATGTGGATGGTGCCATCGCGATGCGCTTGCCCGGCTTCTGGACTGAAGACGTTATCCAACCAATAATTGGCAGTGATTTTTCCCGCCGAATTGAGGATCATTCCGCCGAGGGAGTAGTCCTGGTTTGCGTTGGCATTGACGCGCCAGTCCGATCGGTCGAGGTATTCCTCGATAGTGGAACGGGAATTAACATGGGATTCGCTCATAGGGAATAACATAGGCGGAATTATCCCTTTGTAACTACAGTATATAGTTGTTGAAATGTCATCAATTACTAGATGTTGTGGTGTGACTGTGGCTTGCCTTGCGGAAACGCTGGTACATCTTGTGGGCGTGACATTTGTCGTTCATTTCACGACTTTTATCCATTTGTGAGTTGCATTACTTTATTGTTTGTGGTGGTGGGAGTTTAATAGCGTGGGGTGACACTCTTGGCGCCACTGCGGGTAGTCTCGGCGACTGCAATAGAAAATGGTGGAGGAATGAATATGTCTTACAACTCTTATGTGGCAGTCGAGGACTGGATTCTCGATGACCTTCGTATTAAAGATGACGATCTGGTGGAGGCCCTCTATACGGGCAGCCACGGAGAGCTTTTTGACGTTGCTGCCGCATGGATGGATGTACAGGAGCTGTTGCATTCGGCAGGGCTGAGTACAGCCGCGGTTGATGGGGAAGAGATCATTGTGGGAGACCCGATGGTAGGGATTGTTGCGCCGCAACGCGTAGAAAAAGTGCTGTCGGACCTTTCTTCTGTGGATAGCAGTGCGGTGCAGGAAGCTGGGCTTGGGGAGGCAATTCGCTCCTTTACTGACTTTTATGAAGGAGCCCGCTCTTCTGGGCTTGGGGTTGTGGTTTTAGCGGGAGAATAGAGTGCGGTCGCGGTAAAATGTCGTTTTTGAGAACGCTGGAAATTTTCTCTTGAGCTTTTGTTGGTAGGTAGGGGGCTAGCGTTCTCAAAAGCGACAACGCTGTGGTGGTCGGTTTGCCATGTTGCGCTTTTTAGGCCTTGGGCTTGCTTGTATGGGGTGGATGCTGTAGGTTGTGTGCTAGTCCCACGTGTTTGATGGTGGGAGCCTGACGTTTTGCCTGGTTGGTGCCGGGGCGTGATTCTTTAAAAGATTACGCACCAGTCCACAGTGGATTGAAGCGTTGTGGTAAATGCGGAAGCGGCCCCGGAAAAGAGCCCCTTTTTTGGTTTGTCTAGGGTCTTTTAAGATCTATTCCGCACTAGCCAGGCACATGAAGCGATAACTTCTTCGAGGTTTTCAGCTTCGAAGAAAAGTACCGATTGAGAAAGACGGCTATGCCTACTATTCAGCAGCTGGTCCGCAAGGGCCGCCACGATAAGACTGCAAAGGTTTCCACTGCAGCCCTGAAGGGTTCCCCGCAGCGTCGTGGCGTGTGCACCCGTGTGTACACCACTACCCCTAAGAAGCCGAACTCCGCTCTGCGTAAGGTTGCCCGTGTGCGCCTTACCTCCGGCATTGAGGTTTCCGCTTACATCCCAGGTGAGGGCCACAACCTCCAGGAGCACTCCATGGTGCTCGTTCGTGGTGGTCGTGTGAAGGACCTTCCGGGTGTTCGCTACAAGATCATCCGTGGCGCACTGGATACCCAGGGCGTGAAGGATCGTAAGCAGGCTCGCTCCCGCTACGGCGCAAAGAAGGAGAAGTAATCAATGCGTAAGAATGCAGCTCCCAAGCGTCCTATCGTTAAAGATCCAGTTTTCGGCTCTGAGGTTGTTACCCAGCTGGTAAACAAGGTTCTGCTGGACGGCAAGAAGTCCACCGCTGAGCGTATCGTTTACGGTGCACTGGACATCTGCAAGGAAAAGACCGGTACTGATCCTGTTCTTACCCTTGAGAAGGCTCTTGGCAACATCAAGCCTGACCTTGAGGTTCGTTCCCGTCGTGTCGGTGGCGCTACCTACCAGGTTCCTGTCGAGGTTCGCCCGGGTCGTGCAAACACCCTGGCTCTGCGTTGGTTGGTCACTTTCACCCGTCAGCGCCGCGAGAACACCATGATCGAGCGTCTCGCTAACGAGATTCTTGATGCAGCGAACGGCCTGGGCGCTTCTGTGAAGCGTCGCGAGGACACCCACAAGATGGCTGAGGCTAACCGCGCCTTTGCCCACTACCGCTGGTAATTCGTATGCGTATTGTGACCCGACTGGGGCGGCTCAGAGTTTTCACCCTCGTTGCGCACGTGTAAAACCACGGCGACAAGGAGACGTGAGAAGCTGCGCACCGCCAGTTGGGTCACTTTTCCATAGGAAAGATCTCGTAAACTTTCACGTTTTGTTGGAACTCGGCTGAGAAATCAACGAGTTTTTGGCAGAATAAACACGAACTATCCGTGCAGTGAGTGCGTCTTCCTACAGCGTTCATCGCTTTAGGGCAAAAGACCACTCCAGCTACATAAGTTAGGGACAACTGTGGCACAAGAAGTGCTTAAGGACTTGAACAAGGTCCGCAACATCGGCATCATGGCCCACATTGACGCCGGTAAGACCACCACCACCGAGCGTATCCTCTTCTACACCGGCATCAACCGTAAGGTCGGCGAGACCCACGATGGTGCTTCCACCACTGACTGGATGGAGCAGGAGAAAGAACGCGGCATCACCATTACCTCCGCTGCTGTTACCTGTTTCTGGAACGGCAACCAGGTCAACATCATCGATACCCCAGGCCACGTGGACTTCACCGTTGAGGTTGAGCGCTCCCTTCGCGTTCTCGACGGCGCAGTTGCAGTGTTCGACGGTAAAGAGGGCGTTGAGCCTCAGTCCGAGCAGGTGTGGCGTCAGGCTGCTAAGTACGACGTTCCCCGTATCTGCTTTGTGAACAAGATGGACAAGCTAGGTGCAGACTTCTACTTCACCGTTCAGACCATCATCGATCGCCTCGGTGCTAAGCCATTGGTCATGCAGCTGCCTATCGGCGCTGAAGATGACTTCGATGGCGTTGTTGACCTTCTTGAGATGAAGGCCATCACGTGGCGCGGCAAGGTTGAGACCGGTGCTGAGCCAGTTATCGAGGAGATCCCAGCTGACTTGGCTGACAAGGCTGCTGAATACCGCGAGAAGCTCGTTGAGACCGTTGCTGAGTCCGATGAGGCTCTCATGGAGAAGTACTTCGGTGGCGAGGAACTCACCATCGAAGAACTCAAGGCCGGTATCCGTAAGCTGACCGTTAACTCTGAGATCTACCCAGTTCTCTGTGGTACCGCTTACCGCAACAAGGGCGTTCAGCCACTGCTCGACGCTGTTATCGACTACCTCCCAACCCCATTGGATATTGGAGAGGTTCACGGACACAAGGTCGGCGACGAGTCTGTGGACTTGGTGCGTAAGCCTTCCGTCGACGAGCCTTTCTCGGCTCTTGCGTTCAAGATCGCAGCTCACCCGTTCTTTGGCAAGCTCACCTTCGTTCGCGTTTACTCCGGTATTGTTGAGCCTGGTGCTCAGGTTGCCAACTCCACCAAGGGCAAGAACGAGCGCATTGGTAAGCTGTTCCAGATGCACGCCAACAAGGAGAACCCTGTTGACGAGGCACGCGCTGGTAACATCTACGCGTTCATCGGCCTGAAGGACACCACTACTGGTGACACCCTCTGCGATAAGAACGACCAGATCATCCTTGAGTCCATGGACTTCCCGGACCCAGTGATCAAGGTTTCCATCGAGCCAAAGACCAAGTCTGACCAGGAGAAGCTCGGTACCGCTATTCAGAAGCTTTCTGAAGAGGACCCAACCTTCACCGTTGAGCTCGACGAAGAGTCCGGCCAGACCGTTATCGGCGGCATGGGCGAGCTCCACCTCGACGTTCTTGTTGACCGCATGAAGCGCGAATTCAAGGTCGAAGCTAACGTTGGTAACCCGCAGGTTGCATACCGCGAGACCATCCGTAAGACCGTCGAGAAGCTTGAGTACACCCACAAGAAGCAGACTGGTGGTTCCGGTCAGTTCGCTAAGGTCATCATCGGCATCGAGCCTTACGCTCCTGAGGTGGAGACCTTGGAAGAGGGCGAGTCCGCAATCTACAAGTTCGAGAACGCCGTTACCGGTGGCCGCATCCCGAAGGAATACATTCCTTCCGTGGACGCAGGTATCCAGGATGCAATGCAGTACGGTTACCTCGCTGGCTTCCCGCTGGTAAACATCAAGGCAACGCTTATCGACGGCGCATACCACGAGGTTGACTCCTCTGAAATGGCCTTCAAGCTTGCTGGCTCTCAGGCTCTTAAAGAGGCTGTTGCAAAGGCAAAGCCAGTTCTTCTCGAGCCTTTGATGGCTGTTGAGGTTATTACTCCTGAGGAGTACATGGGCGACGTTATCGGCGACATCAACTCTCGCCGTGGCCAGGTCTCCGCAATGGATGACCGTGCTGGTGCCAAGGTCGTCAAGGCAAAGGTTCCGCTGTCCGAGATGTTCGGTTACGTTGGTGACCTGCGCTCTCGCACCCAGGGCCGCGCTAACTACACCATGATCTTCGATTCCTACGCAGAGGTTCCGACCAACGTAGCAACCGAGATCGTTGCTGAGCGCAACGGCACTGCCTAAGCGTTAAGCCCTCTCGTACTATGTCCTTTTCCCTCCTGTGCTGGTGGGGAAAAGGGCGGTACGAAAGGGGTAGCGGCTCGTTGAGTATTTCCACCTGCGGAATGCTGAGCCGGCCGTTACCCTGTAAGATCCATCTGGATCCTTCGGTGGTTTGATAAAAACACCGTGTGACCCTAGGATCATGTAACTGGCACATTAGTAAATAGCTGTACTGCCAGACTGCCGAATTAGCGGTCAGAATGTACAGCAACTGTCAACTCGTGGCTGCGAAATCGTAGCCACCACGAAGTCCAGGAGGACACACAGTGGCAAAGGCTAAGTTCGAGCGTACTAAGCCGCACGTTAACATCGGTACCATCGGTCACGTCGATCACGGCAAGACCACCACTACCGCTGCTATCACCAAGGTTCTGGCTGACGCATACCCGGATCTGAACGAGGCTTTCGCCTTCGACGCCATTGACAAGGCACCGGAGGAGAAGGAGCGTGGCATCACGATCAACATCTCCCACGTTGAGTACCAGACCGAGAAGCGCCACTACGCACACGTGGATGCTCCGGGTCACGCCGACTACATCAAGAACATGATCACCGGCGCTGCTCAGATGGACGGCGCAATCCTCGTGGTTGCTGCTACCGACGGCCCAATGCCTCAGACCCGTGAGCACGTTCTGCTCGCTCGCCAGGTTGGCGTTCCTTACATCCTTGTTGCTCTTAACAAGTGCGACATGGTTGACGATGAGGAAATCATCGAGCTCGTCGAGATGGAGATCCGTGAGCTGCTCGCAGAGCAGGATTACGATGAAGAGGCTCCAATCATCCACATCTCCGCTCTTAAGGCTCTCGAGGGCGACGAGGAGTGGACCAAGTCCATCCTCGAGCTCATGCAGGCTTGCGACGATTCCATCCCGGATCCAGAGCGCGAGACCGACAAGCCATTCCTCATGCCTATCGAGGACATCTTCACCATCACCGGTCGTGGCACCGTTGTTACCGGCCGTGTTGAGCGTGGCCAGCTGAACGTCAACGAAGACGTTGAGATCATCGGTATCAAGGAAAAGTCCACCCAGACCACCGTTACCGGTATCGAGATGTTCCGTAAGCTTCTCGACTACACCGAGGCTGGCGACAACTGTGGTCTCCTCCTCCGTGGTATCAAGCGCGAAGACGTCGAGCGCGGTCAGGTTGTTGTTAAGCCAGGCGCTTACACACCTCACACCGAGTTCGAGGGCTCTGTCTACGTCCTTTCCAAGGACGAGGGCGGCCGCCACACCCCGTTCTTCGACAACTACCGTCCTCAGTTCTACTTCCGCACCACCGACGTTACCGGTGTTGTGAAGCTTCCTGAGGGCACCGAGATGGTTATGCCTGGCGACAACGTCGACATGTCCGTCACCCTGATCCAGCCTGTCGCTATGGACGAGGGCCTGCGCTTCGCTATCCGCGAGGGCTCCCGCACCGTTGGCGCTGGCCGCGTCACCAAGATCATCAAGTAATGATCTTTTAGCAGTTCGCTGCTAGGCTTGTAAAAATCCGCTCTGGTTTATATGCCAGGGCGGATTTTTTATGCCGTGGGATAAAATCAGAACCCATGATCGATCGCTCCCGCATGGATAGAATGCTTGATGCCGTCCGAGAAGTGTGGGAAGGCCAGCCAGATCTGGATTTTGCTGCGCTCATGGGCATGCTGAGCACACACGGACTCACGTGGGGAATCTCCGATAAAGATGCCCAGGACATATGCATGACGATTGCCACCACCTATCCCGGGACGCTCTCCAAGGTCACTGGGCAATACAGCGTGCTGCTTGCCAACAACATCACCGCAGTACTTACCCCGGAGCGCATTGCGCTGCTTCGCGGTTGGCAGCAACCTATCTGGTGGAACTACAAATCTCTCGTGCAAGCACGGGTCGGCTCACCCCTCGTTGTGGCCGACCACGAAGGCATCGAACATCGCCTGGACACGATTTGCCGTATTGAGAAGACGATGTTGGTGGAAGACACGGATACGCGCGTGATTGAGCTTGCCGACGCCTCCGTGGTTCTCCAACGAGGCCATCAAGCGCGTCATTTTGTGCGTAGGCGTCGTGAGGTGGAGACCAATGAATATTGGGTTCTGCAGGCGTGGTTGCCCGAAATGGAAAAGCCGCTAAAGCTACTGACTAAGGAACGCCATGTAGTCGAACTCCCAGTTATCACAGCAATTATCCTTGGGTAACGTCACTGATCTTTCTACTGCCGGTAAAGTTCTTGTGGTGCAGGAGTTTAAACCTATCCTCGTAGAGCAACTAACCATCGAGCCATGGCGCATCCCCGTTGTGGTTATTGCGGGGGTTGGTATTTATCTTGTTTTCCTACTGATGATCCGAATATTCGGTGCACGAGTCCTCTCCCGTATGACAGCCTTTGACGCGGTGGTCCTCACGATGGTTGGGGCTGTGGCAGGTCGCGTTATCATCGGACATCCGCCGACGCTCGCCGCTGGTGTGATCGGGTTGATAACTCTGATGCTGCTGGAAGCGATGTTCGGGGCCGCGCGCAGCGTTTCTTCTGGTTTACGGCAGACCTTTGACGGACGTCCTCGCATAGTGCTGGTGCATGGTGAGTGGATCTTTGAAGAATTGCGTAAGACTCACCTGGCTAAGTCGGACGTCCGATTCGCCATTAGACGAGCTGGGATACACCGCATAGACATGGTGCAGTGCGTGATTCTTGAGCCCACGGGAGAACTCTCAATTTTTAGGGAAGGAACCCCGGTAGACCCCGAGCTATTGCGGGGTGTGGCGGGCGTCGACCGGCTTTATCCTTAATTTTCAACTTTAGCCATATGCACGCGGTATTCGGTACGCACGGGAGTGTTTGGTAACGCTGTTGCTATGTCCTGGTCTAGCTGCTGAAGTGCCTGCTGGATGCTTAGAGCATCTGGTACCGATTCCAAGAGGATAGTGAGGGCGATGACTGTTTCTTCACCGCGCCTTTCCGCATGCCCGTGAGCGGAGATGACAGGATCGAGTTCTCCTATGTCTTCGGCTGCTAGTTCTGCTATGTGGTCTATGTTGACACTAATCTTCCCGTTATTCTGCGCGACGCGAGAAATACGATTGCGGCGCATATTGGCAACCACAATCCAGACTCCGCTGATTAAGAAGATGACCGCAGCGAAGAACAAAGCAACATCGAACCAGCGTTGCTGAGAGGCTTGGTACCAACGAGGAAATTCAGCGAGATCAGCGAGGTGCTGTGCCCATGGAAGATCAAAATTGAGGGCGATGGTCCACACAGCCAGCGCACCGAGAAGAACGCCGACGAGGAGACAAAGGAGACGGTCGAAACTAGCCGTAGATCGTTTCATTAACCTTCACCTCTCACGACAACTTTGAGTTTGGGACGCGTGTGCAGCTTCAGAGTAAGTGGCTCAACTGCAGAGCGAATGCGCTCCTCGTATGTATGAGCCTCCCCAAGCTGCTGTGAATTAACTGATGCGACCACTCTGATGGAGCGAGCAGAACCATTTACTGTGGTGTGCGCTTGGTTGACCCCAGGGACCTGCTTGGCGTTTAGCGTGGCTAGGCGTGCGATATCAAGGGGGCGTACATAACAGGTGGCGGTGTCGATAAGCGCCACGTGAGTGCGCGGTCGGGGCTTGAACGCAATAGCTATCAAGATCAGCGCGAGAATCACCGTGGCTACCCCTGCAACCAACATCCATGGCTGATATGTGACGTCAGAGATGAAACGAAGCACTGGGTCTAACCAGGCGTGGCCGTGGTGGCCTTCAGTTCGCACCCACCAAAGTTCTCGCGCGGCGACAAAGCCAATGCCTATAGCCACGAGTCCAATAAGAATTGCGGCAAGGCGGGCGGCGGGACGTCCTTTGATAGCAGTGGGACTATCCATGGCTCCTCCTTGACTCAATTCTTTGGATAATTATTGGTTTAAGCGGGCGCAGAGGTGCGGTGACGATGGGCATGAGTGATTGGGCTTCAGGAGCCACGGGATGCGTTACTTGGGGTGACTGCAGTTCCGGTGCGATCTCAATCCGTGTGCCGTGGTTAAGTGTGGTGACTACAACATTCACCGGAGCATCCTGAATGCCCGCATAGACGGAAAACCACTCAGCAATTGCCGTGGCTACATTTTCGGCCACGGCTGTCACCGGACTGGGCCACGATACTGCAATGAAGGCTTCTACCGTGGGAGGTGAGTGAAGATCATCGCGTCGGACGTCGATACGCGGAAGCGAGCGGCCAGCGCGGCGCGGAACGCGTACTGTGCCGGGGACTGAGTTCACCGCCGCTTTAGCTAGCTTGGTAAGCGCCCGATCCGTAATGGTTACCGGAGCGGCTGTCATTATCCGCGGCCTCCGCGTCGGAGATTCTCAACGAGGTCGTGGAAAATCTTGTACAAGTCGATCTTTCCATCAAAGTGCGCGCCGATAAGGGCACCTATGCCTCCAGCGACCGCCAGAATGAGGAGCGTGAGCAAATGACCCGACAGGATTGCAAAGATCACCAAAACGCCGAGGATTGCGCCGAGAAGGGTTTTATTCTGAAACATTAAAGCTCCTTGAGCTGGGTTAGCTTTACGACGTCGCTGATGACCACGTCAATCGAAGTAACATCGCAGAAATCAGAATCCGCCACAGCAGCAGTGATTGATTGGGTAAGCTCCGCGAAGTTATATCCGTAATAAGCGGCAACATTTACCTCAAGGGCCTGGTGGCCCTGCACATCATCTAATCTGAGCCCGGTGATTTTGCGCCGTGGATAGAGGAGTGCTACCTCACCAAAACGTCCGCCGCGGAGTTCCGCAACACCGTCAATCCCAAGGATCTTTTCTGCTAGTGCATGCGCAGATTCGTATGAGGGGAGAGAAGGAAGTCCTGATGGCCGCGGGGTTGACACTATGAAGACTCCTTAGTGGACGCGGGTATGTGTAGGAGAATCGTTGGCTTCACTTTCGTCTTCATCCAGCTCCAGATGGACGTCATGAACAGTGACATTAACTTCGGTGACCTCAAGGCCTGTCATCCTTTCAATGGCAGTAATAATATTCTGCCGAATTGCCTGCGCCAACTGGTGAATGGCGACTCCGTATTCAGCGACGATGGCAACGTCCACGGCGGCTTGCCGTTCGCCAACTTCCACCTCAACGCCTTGTTGAAGATTGGTGCGTGATCCGGGAATCGAGTCGCGCAGTGCCCCGACTACGCGTGCAGCGTTGCCGCCGACGGCATGGACCCCCGATACTTCTCTGGTGGCTAGGCCAGCGATCTTTGCCACGACGGTGTCTTCAATGACAGTCCTGCCGTGTGTGGTTTCTAATGCGGTAGTGGAACCAGTAGTTGAGGTTTCTACTGCTGGAGCATTCTGTGTGTCGGACATGAGACGATCCTCCTTATGAGTGGCGGTGTAACAAGTACGCAGCCGGTTTTGTAGCCCCTAAAGTTACGTACTCCATACTAAAAGGGTTTTTCTTAAAAGGGGAGGGGAGGACTGCTCTATGTGGATAACGATGTGGACAATTTTTAGGCAAGGCGACGTGATAAGAACGCGGGGGCGTCGAAAAGCTAGAAATCTTTCTATGTGATGGAAAACACGTGAAAAGTGTGGAGAAAGTTCCGAGAAGGGTTGTGCTGAATGGCTATTGATGTTTAAATACAAAGGTTGCTTTGACACAGTAAGTGCAAAATGGTCGCGCATATGAGTGTGAAGATTTTGAATTACTGCTGGTGAAGCAAACATGACACCTTCATGGTGAACCTCTGAACGGAAACGTAAAGAGGGAAACGGAAGGATCCTTAAGAGATTGAGTGCAATGCACGTTTTTCTTGAGGGCCGGAGTGAAGGGGCATGGCAAATAAACAGCGGCAGTACGTAAGGGCCACGCTTATCGCGAGATATTTAGGTCCCTTCCGGCTTGACATGCGGGTCTTGTACCCCGTCAGGTGTTATGGCGTGTGTTTGTGTCCACGTCCACTAACTCCACCAAGTCGTCATAGACAGTCAAGTAAGAACTGGCGTTGCGCCCAGGCCCTTAAGGTCCGGACAACGTTATAGAGATATTAAGAGCGATTCCCACCAATCCCTAGGATGTGGGACAAGCGAGGAAGAGGATAAGCGTGGCGGGACAAAAGATCCGCATTCGGCTGAAGGCCTACGATCACGAGGCGATTGATGCGTCTGCACGCAAAATCGTCGAGACCGTGACCCGTACGGGTGCACGTGTCGTCGGCCCGGTGCCGTTGCCCACCGAAAAGAACGTATACGCCGTTATTCGTTCTCCCCATAAGTACAAGGATTCTCGCGAGCACTTCGAGATGCGCACTCACAAGCGCCTGATCGACATCCTCGACCCGACGCCGAAGACGGTTGACGCTCTTATGCGCATCGACCTTCCGGCCAGCGTCGACGTGAATATTCAGTGATCGACGAAATTTTTGGCAGCGGAGAATAACTTATGAGTGAAACTGAGATCAAGGGCATTCTGGGCACCAAGCTCGGCATGACCCAGATCTTTGACGAGGACAACCGAGTAATCCCGGTTACCGTCGTTGAAGCTGGGCCGTGTGTGGTCACCCAGATTCGCACCATCGAAACCGATGGCTACAACGCCATCCAGATCGCCTACGGCGACATCGACCCTCGCAAGGCAAACAAGCCTGCAGCTGGTCATTTCAAGAAAGCTGGCGTTACCCCTCGCCGTCACGTTGCAGAGATCCGTATGAACGACGTTTCTGCATACGAGCTCGGTCAGGACGTTACCGTTGAGATCTTCGAAGGCATCACCTTCGTTGACGTCACCGGAACGACCAAGGGTAAGGGCTACGCAGGTGCTATGAAGCGCCACGGCTTTGCAGGTCAGGGCGCTGCCCACGGTAACCAGGCTGCACACCGCCGCGTCGGTGGCATCGGTGCCTGCGCTACCCCAGGTCGCGTCTTCAAGGGCACCCGCATGGCAGGCCGCATGGGTAATGATCGCGTCACCACCCAGAACCTGAAGGTTCAGAAGATTGATGCAGATGCCAACCTGATTCTGATCAAGGGCGCTATTCCTGGCAACCGCGGTGGCATCGTTACCGTTAAGACTGCAGTGAAGGGCGGTGCACACGCATGACCAACCTAAAGTTGGACGTCCTCACCGCTGAGGGCAAGACCGACGGTCAAGTCGAACTGCCAGCAGAGATCTTCGATCGTGAAGCTTCTGTGGCACTTATGCACCAGGTTGTCAACGCACAGCTTGCTGCAAAGCGTCAGGGTACTCACTCGACCAAGACCCGCGCTGAGGTCTCCGGTGGCGGACGCAAGCCGTTCCGTCAGAAGGGTACCGGCCGCGCTCGTCAGGGCTCGATCCGTGCTCCTCACTTCACCGGTGGCGGCATCTCGCACGGCCCTAAGCCACGCGACTACAGCCAGCGCACCCCGAAGAAGATGATCAAGGCTGCTCTGTACGGTGCACTGTCGGATCGCGCTCGCCACGAGCGTATCCACGTGATCACCGAGTTGGTCGCTGGTCAGACTCCTTCCACCAAGTCCGCACGCGCTTTTGTTGAGCGCATCACCGATCGTCGCAACGTTCTTCTCGTTGTCGGTCGTGAGGACACCACCGCACAGAAGAGTGCTCGTAACCTGCCCGGCGTTCACATCCTGTTCGCTGATCAGTTGAACACTTATGACGTCCTCAAGTCTGATGACGTTGTGTTCTCTGTCGAGGCTTTGAACACCTTCATCAACCGCGTCACCGGCGCGGCTCAGGAGGAGAAGTAATGGCTAAGATCGCAGACCCCCGTGACATCATTCTCGCCCCGGTCGTCTCCGAGAAGTCTTATGGCTTGATGGAGCAGAACACCTACGTGTTCTTCGTTGCTCCTACCGCCAACAAGACCGAGATCAAGATCGCAATCGAGCAGATCTTCGGCGTCAAGGTTGCTTCTGTTAACACCGCTAACCGTGAGGGCAAGCGCAAGCGCACTCGCTCCGGTTACGGCGTACGCAAGGCAACCAAGCGCGCTTACGTGACGCTTCGAGAGGGCAGCGACGCAATCGACATCTTCGGCGGCTCCGCCGCTTAAGGTTCGAGGTAAGGACAAATTATGGCTATTCGTAAGTACAAGCCGACAACCCCGGGTCGCCGCCAGAGCTCCGTTTCCATGTTCGACGAGATCACTCGTTCGACTCCGGAAAAATCTCTGGTTCGCCCGCTCCCTAAGAAGGGCGGCCGTAACGTTCACGGCCACATCACCGTTCGCCACAAGGGCGGTGGACACAAGCGCCAGTACCGCGTCATCGACTTCCGTCGTAATGACAAAGACGGCATTCCCGCAAAGGTCGCTCACATTGAGTACGACCCGAACCGTACCGCTAACATCGCGCTTCTGCACTACGTAGATGGCGAGAAGCGCTACATCATCGCTCCTAAGGGCATGAAGCAGGGCCAGATGATCGAGTCTGGTGCTGCTGCAGACATCAAGGTTGGTAACAACCTTCCGCTGCGTAACATCCCTGCTGGTACCACCATTCACTGCGTCGAGTTGAAGCCGGGCGCAGGCGCTAAGCTGGCTCGTTCCGCTGGTGCCTCCATCCAGCTCCTCGGTAAAGCTGGTAAGTACGCAGTTCTGCGTATGCCGTCTTCGGAAATCCGCCGCGTGGATATCCGTTGCCGTGCAACCGTGGGCGAGGTCGGCAACGCTGACCAAATCAACATCCGCTGGGGTAAAGCCGGCCGTATGCGCTGGAAGGGCGTCCGCCCGACCGTCCGTGGTGTCGTTATGAACCCGGTCGATCACCCACACGGTGGTGGTGAAGGTAAGACCTCGGGTGGTCGTCACCCTGTTTCCCCATGGGGAAAGAAAGAGGGTCGTACCCGCAACCCCAACCGTTACAGCAACAATATGATCGTGTCGCGTCGTCGCACGAACAAGAGCAAGAAGCGCTAAGAGGAGGAAAACTTAGATGCCACGCAGCCTTAAGAAGGGCCCGTTCGTCGATGAGCACCTCCTCGCAAAGGTCGATGCTCAGAACGAAAAGGGCACCAAGCAGGTCATCAAGACCTGGTCCCGCCGTTCCACCATTCTCCCGGACTTCATTGGCCACACCTTCGCCGTCCACGACGGTCGCAAGCACGTGCCAGTGTTCGTGGACGACTCTATGGTCGGCCACAAGCTCGGCGAGTTTGCACCCACCAAGACCTTCAAGGGTCACATCAAGGACGATAAGAAGGGACGTCGATAAGCGATGAGTGAATCTGTCACCTCCGCACGCGCTACCGCGCGCTTCGTCCGTGTCTCTCCTATGAAGGCACGTCGCGTGATCGATCTGGTCCGCGGCAAGTCCATCGAGGAAGCACTCGCAATCCTGAAGTACGCTCCGCAGGCTGCTTCTGAGCCGGTTGCAAAGGTCGTTGCTTCTGCAGCCGCTAACGCTGAGAACAACTTCGGTCTAGATCGCCGCTCCCTGGTCATCTCTGAGGCTTTTGCTGACGAGGGTCCGACCATGCGTCGTTTCAGCCCCCGCGCTCAGGGTCGTGCTTTCCAGATCCGCAAGCGCACTAGCCACATCACCGTGGTTGTTGAGAGCCAGAAGGAAGGGGCCAAGTAGTGGGCCAGAAAATCCATCCTCACGGCCTACGTTTGGGCATCACTTCCGAGTGGAAGTCCCACTGGTACGCCGACAAGAACTACTCCGAGTACGTTGCTGAGGACATCCGTGTCCGCGAGTACTTGGTAAAGACCTTGGACCGTGCAGGTATCGCCGATATCGTTATCGAGCGCACCCGCGATCGCGTCCGCGTCGATATTCACACCGCTCGTCCGGGCATTGTGATTGGTCGTCGTGGTTCTGAGGCAGACCGTCTGCGCAAAGAGCTGGAGAAGCTCACTGGCAAGCAGGTCGCCCTCAACATCCTCGAGGTCAAGAACATTGATGCAAACGCTCAGCTGGTGGCTCAGTCCATCGCCGAGCAGCTGACCAACCGTGTGGCATTCCGTCGCGCAATGCGTAAGGCTATCCAGTCTGCAATGCGCCAGCCACAGGTCAAGGGCATCAAGGTTGTTTGTTCCGGTCGTCTCGGCGGTGCCGAGATGTCCCGCACCGAGCGCTACCATGAGGGTCGCGTTCCGCTGCACACCCTCCGCGCCGAGATCGATTACGGCACCTACGAGGCACACACCACTTTCGGACGCATTGGCGTCAAGGTGTGGATCTACAAGGGTGACGTCGTCGGTGGTCGTCGTGAGAGCGAGATCAATGCACCCGCAGAGCGTCGCCGCCGTGGTGACCGCAACGCACGCCCGCGTCGCGGTGGCCAGCGTCGTAACCGCGCTGAGCAGAAGCAGGAGGGCTAAGAATGCTTATCCCTAAGCGCGTCAAATACCGTCGCCAGCACCGTCCGACTCGTAGTGGCGTGTCCAAGGGCGGTAACCGCATCACTTTCGGTGACTACGGCATCCAGGCTCTTGAGCCTGCCTACATCACCAACCGTCAGATCGAGTCTGCACGTATCGCCATCAACCGCCACGTCAAGCGTGGTGGCAAGGTGTGGATCAACATCTTCCCGGATCGTCCGCTGACCCAGAAGCCGCTCGGCGTGCGTATGGGTTCCGGTAAGGGCCCTGTGGAGAAGTGGATCGCTAACGTCAAGCCGGGTCGTATCCTCTTCGAGATGAGCTTCCCGAATGAAGAGGTAGCTCTTGAGGCTCTGCGCCGTGCAGGCCAGAAGCTTCCTTGCAAAGTTCGTATCGTTAAGAAGGAGGACCAGTTCTAATGGCTAACGGTACCCCCGCACACGAGCTTCGCGAGCTGAACGCCGAGGAGCTGAAGACCCGTCTGACCGAGGCCAAGGAAGAGCTGTTCAACCTGCGCTTCCAGGCTGCTACCGGCCAGTTGACCAACAACCGCCGCCTTCGCACGGTAAAGCGCGACATCGCCCGCATCTACACCGTTATTCGCGAGCGTGAGCTGGGCCTGTCCGAGGTTCCGGGAGCTGAGGCTTAAACATGAGTGAGGCAAACGTGAACAAGAAGGAAAAGGGCGCACGCAAGGTCCGCACCGGCTACGTGGTTTCTGACAAGATGCAGAAGACCATCGTTGTTGAGCTTGAGGACCGCAAGCAGCACGCCAAGTACGGCAAGACCATTCGTACCAACTCGAAGGTCAAGGCACACGATGAGGACAGCATCGCCGGCGTCGGCGACCTCGTCCGCATCGAGGAGACTCGTCCGCTGTCCAAGGACAAGCACTTCCGTCTCGTTGAGATCATCGAGAAGGCTAAGTAGTCTTTGACAGAGAATTAGCTCCTAGCTAATAACAAACGCGGTGTATATCTTGAGGAATTGAGATATACACCGCGTTTTCTTATGCAATAGATTATTGCGGGTAGTAAGAGTAAAGCCAGACCAAGCCCAGTTCAGAGCTATGGTCTGGCTTTATTATTTTATTCGGCAGCCCAGCCGATGTTTTCTACAGGGACGCTAGCAAAAGCATAAGCGCCGTAGTTAGCAAGTCCCTTCTTCACAGCGACAATATTAACGCCGTTGAACTCAGGGATTACTCCGTAGCGAGCGAAAGCCTCTACTTCCAGTTCATTTCCACGTTTGATTTGTTCCTCACGGGTAGGAAGCGCCTGGAGTTCGCGAATCTTAGCATCAAGTTCAGGGGTTCCCGCGTGAGAACGATTGAGCTGGGAATCTGAGAGATACATCTGTCCAAAGTACGCGACGCCGAAAGGATCTCCGGCATTGAAACCGATGGGGAAGATGTCGTAGTCGTCACTGGTAGCAAGTTTGGAGAAATCAGAAGATGGATGAGTCTCGATCTTCAAATCGATACCGATATCTTTGAGCATTTTTTGGCTAGCTTTAGCAACAGATGTAGTCTGCTCATCTTCACCAACCAAAACATATCGAATAGCTAGGGGCTTGCCGTCCTTTTCACGGATCCCGTTGGGGCCTTCAACCCAGCCGGCTTCATCAAGAATGGCCTTAGCTTTGTCCGCATCAAAGGTAGCTACCTTGGAGAAGTTGTCCTGATAGTCCTTCTGGAAGGGGAAGCTGATGAGAGATCCGGGAGGATCCTCGGTGTAGGGAACACCTTGGAACCATATAGAGGACAGCAGCTTACGGTCTAGGCCACGAGCTACTGCCTCCCGTACCTTGATGTCTTGCAAAATATCGGACTTTGCGTTGAGCAACAGCAGTGCGTTCTTAGGCAAGCGTCCGGTGCGAAGCTCGATACCCTGCATATCCTTGACTGCGGCGTAGCGGTCTTTCGACGGAACAGCTGTAGCGTCGATTTCGCCATTCTTAAAGGCATTGACGGCCGCAGCGGTGTCCATTTGGCGGAAGATGCGCTTATCTAGCTTTGGTGCGTCACCCCACCATTTTTCGTTGGGGACGAACGTGGCTTCGCCTCGGTTGAAATCAATAGATTCCACCTTGTAGGGTCCTGCGCCCCATTCCGGGTGCAGCTTCTTTACATAATCATTGTAATTATGTGGATCATTCAAAGCCGGATGAGCGATGATACTAAATAGGCCTGTCCACCAGGGGTAGGTGCTGTCGAATTCTACGACAGCTTGCTTGTCAGTAGTGCCCTTGGTCACGGAAGTGATGTTCTCGTAACCGTCGGTGGCTGAAGGAACAAACGCAGGGTCCTTGCCGTTGTTGATCTTCCACGTGGTCTCAAAAGCACGCCAGTCGATGGGAGTTCCATCATTGAAGACAGCTTTGTCGTTGATGGTGTAGACGAGTTTGGTTTTGGAATTCGAGGATTCTTCCTTGACATCCGTTACGTAGTTCTTGTTAAAAGAGAACTCGCCTTCTGGAGTGGAATCAATAATTGTCGGGTTGTACCATTCCCACAGCATAGTGGTGTAACGCGTGGAATCTGCGTGGTGGCGATTCTGTTGTTCGGAGATTTCACCAATAGCAGTGGTGAATGTGCCTCCCTGCTTGACCTTGTCGCGATCCAAGGCATTGTAATCAGCGACACTGATGGTATCGGCAGTCTGAGCGTCCTTCGACGCGGGGGAGTCGCTGCCGCATCCTGCAAGGAATAACGCGCTTGCAGCAAACACAGCGGCTAATTTTCCGCTGGGACTTCTGAGTTTCATGGTCATGCCTTTCTTCCTAAGTTGAGAGGGTTAATTGAGAGGAGTACCCGCAAAGTGACAAGCGTGAAGATGGTCTGATTGTTCTGAATTGTCTATTCGGCGTACCTCCGGTTCTTCGTCGCGACATCGACGCTGGTGGGCGTCGCCAAGCGTGGCGTAGAGCGGGCATCGTCCCCGAAACGCGCAACCTGTGATTTCCTCCGTAGGGGAAGGCTGCGAGTCAGCGAGGATGATCCGTCTTCGATTGCGCTCGGCGATGGGATCCGCCAGCGGAATCGCCGAGAGCAGCGCTTTGGTATAGGGGTGCTGCGGATTATCAAAGAGAGAATCTGTATCGCCCTGCTCGACAAAACGGCCCAAGTACATTACTGCGGCGCGGTCAGAGATATGACGGATAACGGAGAGGTCGTGAGCCACAAAGAGGTAGCTGATGCCTAGGCGTGCTTTAAGCTCATCGAGGAGGTTCAACATCCCTGCCTGAACAGAGACATCGAGAGCGGAAACGGGTTCATCCAGGACAATCAACTTGGGATTGGCAGCAAGCGCGCGGGCGAGAGAAATGCGCTGGCGTTGGCCACCGGAAAAGTGGCCGGGGAACCTATCAATATGGGCAGGGTTTAACCCGACTAATTGGATAAGCTCGCGGATACGCTCATTTTTATCGCCGTCCCATCCCAAGGCATCGAGAGGCTCGCGGAGGATTTCTGCGACAGTGAGCCGTGGATCAAGAGCTCCCATGGGGTCTTGGAAGACGATCTGAATATCTTTGCGCAGGAGTCGCCGTTGATGCTTGGATATGCCCGCGACATCTTGCTCACCTAATCGAATCTGAGTGGGCGTTTGCGGGGCCAGATCCATGATCTCTAGCAGCGTGGTGGTTTTACCGCAGCCAGATTCGCCGACGATAGCAAAGCATTCACCTTCTTTGATGTCAAAGGTCAGCCCGCTCACCGCTCGGACTTCTCCCACCGTTCGTTTTAAGAGAGCACCCTTGACCAAAGGGAAGGTTTTAGTCAGATCAGAGACACTCAGAACGCAGGAGCGTTTCTCTCGAGGGATCCGTATGAGGGCACCCTCATGAACAGGAGGCGTAGGAAAAATCGGAGCGCCATGAAGTTCTCCGTGGGAGATCTCGGCAGAGCGGATACACGCTGCCTGATGCTTATCATTAATGGGCAGGAGTCCAGGCTCAGTTGTACGGCACTCAGCTGTGGCTATGGGGCACCGCGGGGCAAAAGAGCACTCGTCGGGCAGATTAACCACGATCGGAGGGCTTCCCTCAATAGTGGTAAGGGAGACCTTTTCGCGCTTGTGTACAGAGGGGATAGAACCAAGCAAGCCGACGGTATAAGGCATCTTAGGCTCGCTGAAAAGCTCGTGAACTCCGGCGTATTCTACGGGGCGTCCTGCATACATAACCATCACGTTGTCTGCAGTGCCCGCTACAACGCCCATGTCATGAGTAATCATGATCGTTGCGGCGTTAGTTTCTTTTTGCGCCATCTTGATCAGGTCGAGGATCTGGGCCTGAATGGTCACGTCGAGCGCCGTGGTGGGCTCGTCCGCGATAAGAACTGACGGATTATTGGCGATGGCAATGGCTATTACAACGCGTTGGCGCATGCCACCGGAAAATTCGTGAGGAAACGCAAGGGCGCGCCGCTTGGGATCGGGTATGCCAACGAGGTCCAGAAGCTCGATAGCGGTGTCCCATGCTTTGGCCTTAGAGATTTTTTGGTGGCAGCGCAAAGCTTCGACGATCTGAGACCCTACATTGAACACTGGGGTTAGGGCCGAGAGCGGATCTTGGAAGATCATTCCGATTTCTTTGCCGCGTATTTTCGACATGGCGTCGTCGGAAAGCCCGATGAGCTCGCGGTCATGAAGTTGAACAGAGCCTGTCACTGTGGCGTAGTCGGGCAGCAAACCCATGACGGCCATAGATGTTACGGATTTTCCGGAACCAGATTCTCCCACTATGCCAAGGGTTTGACCGGGATAAAGGTTAAAAGAAACACCGCGAACTGCGTTGACGTTTCCAGCTTCTGAAGGGAAGGTGACATTGAGGTTCTGGACGCTAAGGACTGGATTAGTCATGATTTAAGCCTTTCCAACTGCTGCGGAATTGGGATCGAGCGCGTCGCGGAGACCGTCTGCAATGAACGCCATGGAGACGGTGAGGAGAGTAAGCACGGCAGCCGGGAAATAGAATTCCCATGGTGAGGATAAGAGTGAATTTGCTCCGGTAGAGAGCAAGGTTCCGAGTGAGACGTCGGGGATCTTGACTCCAAGGCCTAAGAAGGACAAACCAGTTTCGCTCATGACCGCGCTGACTACCCCTAGCGTGGCATTAATGACAAGAAGCGAGCCAATGTTGGGAATAAGATGGCGGCGAATGATAGTGAAATTGGAGACCCCCATATAGCGGGCTGCCTTGATGTATTCACGTTCTCGTAGGGAAATCGACATAGACCAGATCACCCGGGCGTAGTACATCCATCCGAATGCAATCAGGACCACGATGAGTAGTTTCCAGTCACCACCGGAACCGGAGACGATGAGAGCAATGATAAGGAAGGAAGGGATGACCAGGAGGAAGTGAATAACTCCTAAGATCGCACGCTCGGGACGACCACCCAGTAATGCAGCGGTGGCACCGACGAATGCGGAGATCATAGTGGTAGCAAGGGAAACAGAGATGGCAATGGTAAGTGAGCGACCCAAGCCATGAATGACCATGGCAAAGAGATCATTTCCCGAAGAGCTTGTGCCAAACCAATGTTCCGGGGACGGTGGGCTGCTTAGAGCTAAAAAGTCTGGGTCATCAAAGTCCCACTGAGCTAGCAGCGAACCAAAAATTGCAAGCAGGATGAGTAAGAACAGGATTATCGATCCGACTACTGCCATCTTGTTGCGGAGGAAACGGCGCAGGTAGAGGCGATATTTGTTCATCGGTTTTTGAACCGAGACATGTGCTGTTTCAATACCTTGCTGGGCATTGAGGATTTCCGTCTCTGTGACACTAGACGTATTGGTTTGCGTCAGCGGAGAACTGGAAACCGTGAGATCTGCTGTAGGCAGAGCATTTGGTGAAAGATCTTCGTGTCGGTCTTCGCCGTTATTACGGTATTCCTTGCGCATGTTAGCTCACCCGGACTCGTGGATCGAGGATGACAACGAAGATGTCTGCGAGGACTGCGCCTATGGCCGTCATAAGAGCACCAAAGGCCGCGACTGCGACGACTCCATGGATGTCATTTTTATTAATAGTGGAGACGAAATATTGCCCCATTCCTTGCCACCCGAAGATCGTTTCGGTCATGATCGCACCAGTAAAAATTCCAGGTATGGAGAATGCAACGGTGGTAGCTACAGGAATGATGGACGTACGTAGAGCGTGTCGACGCACAGCCTGAGCCCTTGTTAGTCCCTTTGCACGGGCAGTACGCACATAGTCGGCGTCGATGTTGTCGAGCAATATTGAGCGTTGGAGAAAGTGGTAGCTCGCGTAAGAGATGATGATGAGCGAAACGGTGGGCAGGATGAGGTGCTGTGCGTAATCGATAAGTTTGGGTAAAAATCCCTCAACACCGACAGATGATGATCCTGTGACAAAGAAGAGGTTGGTGCCTAGGGTCTGGTTAGTTTTAATAGCAAGCCATACGACCACGATCGATGCCACCACGACGTGAATATTCATGGTCAAGATGGAGATGAATTGGAATACTCGGTCGCCTGCTTTGTATTGGCGAGAAGCAGTGAAAACACCTATGCCTACGCCAAGTAGCACGGAAATGATTGTGGCGAGAAGCAGTAACTGGGCAGAAACCCAGATCCGATAGGAGATCTGAGAATTTACAGAATCGCCTAGGGGAGAAGAACCCCAGTCCCAGTGAAGGATGATGTTGGAAAGCCAGTGCCACCAGCGCTCAAGGAGGGGTTCTTTGTCGTTGAGATTAAGCGGAGTCAGTATTGCGTCGATACGCGATTCTGGTACAGGCGGCCGACGGCCTACATAGTTTGAACGCGGATTAAGGAAAAAAGACGCGAGAAAGTATGTAAGGTTCACCGCGAGAAAAATCATGGCCAACCAGCCAAGCGTTTTCTTAACTAAAAACTTGATCATAGGATGGGCTGCCTGTCGGAATTTTATGGGGAATGTGGTGAAGCCTTAACTGTCAAAAGTAAAGAGGGTCACTACATTCCTCTAACGTGAGTCAGTTCATATTAATTATGAAAATTAGCAGAGTTGGACGTGTTTTTGTGTGATTTTTCAAGGAAGGTTAAATTAATTATTTCCATCACGCCCTTAGGTGCTTAGCGCTCTTTTTTGTTCGTTAATACATGGCAGTAACCTTAATTTGGAAATTTAGAAAGTGAGGAATAAATGTTGGAAACTAAATTTATTCCACTCTTTCCTATTGGTCAACAGGCTGTTTGTAAGGAAGCTTCACAATGGAAACTACCCATTTTCTCCTCTTTTGGGGGTGGTCTGTAGGGGGTTGGCCGCGGGTTGTGGAGTGTTTCTAGGCGAGGGTGTGGCTTGGGGTGGGGAGTGTCGAAAATGGGCTTTAGAAGCGTGGTTGGGTCAGGCTTGCTGGGGTAGTAGTCCTTATGGTTAAATGTTCAGGTTGCCTATATAGGTCGGCTGATTGCGTGCTAGTTTCCGAGTGCCGCGGCCGAGACCCCTCGACCATTTATGGTTCGTTGAGAATGTGTAGGTGGTAGTACATAGACCGCGTGCGTCAGTTCGGAAATCTGCCGCACAAACATCCAGGTCAGGAGACCCATAGTGATTCAGCAGGAATCGCGTCTGCGGGTTGCCGATAACACTGGTGCACGAGAGATTCTGTGCATCCGTGTTCTTGGTGGCTCCACTCGACGCTTTGCTGGCATCGGCGACGTTATTGTCGCGACTGTCAAGGAAGCAACCCCCGGCGGCAACGTCAAGGCTGGCGAGGTCGTTAAGGCTGTTATTGTTCGTGCAAAGAAGGAAACCCGTCGTGCAGACGGCTCCTACATTCGCTTCGATGAGAACGCTGCCGTTTTGATCAAGAATGACAACGAGCCTAAGGGTACCCGTATCTTCGGCCCTGTTGCTCGTGAGCTGCGCGACAAGCGCTTCATGAAGATCGTTTCTCTTGCACCGGAGGTGATCTAAGAATGAAGGTCCATAAGGGCGATATGGTTCTAGTGATCTCCGGCCCCGATAAGGGTGCTAAGGGTAAGGTCATCCAGGCTTTCCCGAAGGCCGATAAGGTCCTCGTTGAGGGTGTTAACCGTGTAAAGAAGCACGTTGCTAACTCTGCTCCAGAGCGCGGCGCTGAGTCTGGCGGAATTGTCACCCAGGAAGCTCCAATCCACGTCTCTAACGTCATGGTTCTGGACTCCGACGGTAACCCGACCCGTATCGGTTACCGCTTCGATGAGAACGGCAAGAAGGTCCGTATCTCGCGTCGTAACGGGAAGGACATCTAATCATGAGCGAGAACTACACCCCGCGTCTGAAGACCCGCTACCGCGAAGAAATCCGCACCGCACTGAATGAAGAGTTCTCCTTTGAGAACGTCATGCAGATTCCTGGTGTGACCAAGGTTGTTGTCAACATGGGCGTCGGCGACGCTGCACGTGACTCCAAGCTGATCAACGGTGCACTTGAGGATCTGACCCTTATTACCGGTCAGAAGCCTGAGCTGCGTCGTGCAAAGAAGTCCATCGCTAACTTCAAGCTCCGTGAGGGCATGCCGATTGGCGCACGCGTTACCCTTCGTGGCGACCGCATGTGGGAGTTCCTGGACCGCCTGCTGACTGTTGCTCTGCCTCGTATTCGTGACTTCCGTGGTCTTTCTGACCAGCAGTTCGACGGACACGGCAACTACACCTTCGGTCTTGCTGAGCAGACCATGTTCTACGAAATCGACGTAGATAAGGTTGACCGTCCTCGTGGTATGGACATCACCGTTGTTACCACTGCAACCAACAATGAGGAAGGCCGCGCGCTTCTGCGTGAACTGGGCTTCCCTTTCAAGAAGGCTGAGAACTAAGAGTTCTTATCCTGATTGAGCCTTAGCTATGTAAAGATAGCTTAAAGCAAAGCCACCCACTAATCGGTAGTGGGTGGCTTTGTTTTTGCGTCTTCTGGCGCTTTTCCTCTTGATTTTTTGAGGAATCTTCAGCGCAGTATTCCTAAAAATTATCCGGTTAGGGGGTGAACCGGAAAAGAAAAGCAGTAATCGGACATTTTTGTTTTCTTCCGAAAATGGTAAAAAATACAGATTTTGTTGAAGTAGCACACCTTCTATGGTGATAAAGATCCCATTCTTTAGGAAGTCTGTCGAATTATAGAAAGAAAAAATACGTGTCAGTTTACGCTGTGGGGTAACTGATGTCCGTTTTGTTGAGCTGCACAAACGGGGGATATCTCATGTGATATCTAGTGAACAATTGGTTTTTGGAGAAGCAAGGGTCTGCTAGGGAGATATTAATTACACAAAAATAGCCGGTTAATATTTTTAACCTGCATACTTCCGTGGTTATTGTCCAGATGTAACACCAAAGACAGAAGGATGTTAATGGTAACTGGCGTCACATGTCGCCATTGGCTCCTATTCTTGTTTTCCTAGTGCTTATGCTGAGGTCCCATCATGATGGGGCAGGGCAAGTCAAGGGGACGGATAAGAGCGACAAGGACTTCCTGAATTCTTTGGTTTGGAATTCGCGAGAATTTTTGGAGAACCCATGTCGCAGACAATTTCCGTGCCAGCAAACTCAGGCTCGGCCGATTCATCATCGTCAGACTCGTCGCCGTCTCACTCGACATCGGCACCGAAGTGGCGTAAAAGTGACACCGTTTGGGCTTTGAGCCTTTTCGGAACCGCCATCGGTGCCGGTGTCCTTTTCCTTCCTATTAACGCAGGCATTGGCGGTATCATCCCGCTGATCGTCATGACGATCGTCGCCTTCCCCATGACGTATTGGGCACACCGCGGCTTGACGCGCTTCGTTCTTTCTACCTCTAAAGAGGGCGGAGACCTCACGGATGCTGTTGAGGAGCATTTTGGTCGGAAGGCTGGTGCCTTCATGACCATTCTTTATTTCCTCTCTGTGTATCCCATCCTTCTTGTTTACTCGGTTACCATCACGAACACCGTTAACTCATTCCTGGAGCACCAGCTCGGAGTGACCCCATGGCCTCGTTGGATCATGTCCCTCATCCTCGTTGGTGGCCTGATCTTTGTTGTGAGCCTCGGACGTGACGTCATCGTCAAGGCTATGAGCGTGCTGGTCTTCCCATTCATCGGCATTCTGGTTCTGTTGTCCCTGTACTTGGTACCTAAGTGGAACACAGCGTTATTCAGCACCTTCTCCCTGGAGTCTGCTAAGGCAGCTACTGGTCACAGCATCTGGGTAACCCTGCTGCTCTTGGTGCCCGTTATGGTGTTCTCCTTTAACCATTCGCCCATTATTTCTTCCTTTGCGGTAGAAAAGCGTGAAGAGTATGGCATTCATGCTGATGAGAAGACCGGTAAGGTCCTCCGGGTTGCACAGATTCTTATGGTCTGCGTGGTTATGTTCTTTGTGTTCTCTTGTGCACTAAGCCTTTCCCCACAGAATCTGGCCGAAGCAAAGGCACAGAACATCACTATCCTTTCCTATTTGGCTAACCACTTTGATAATCCCGTCATCCAGTGGGCTGCTCCCATCATCGCCATGATTGCTGTGGCTAAGTCCTTCTTGGGCCACTACCTCGGCGCTGCAGAAGGTTTCCAGGGTTTGATCGCTAAGAAGGGTACGGATGCTCCAGCTGAGGCTAAGGGCGATCGTAAACTTGCACTCATCACGCTGGCTTTCATGCTGGTCACCGCATGGCTTGTCGGTTGGTTGAATCCCTCCATCCTCGGAATGATTGAGACACTTTGCGGTCCTACCATCGCTATCCTCCTCTTCCTGATGCCGATGTATGCCATCCACAAGGTTCCTGCTCTGCAGAAGTACCGTGGGCGTCTCTCGAACTACTTCATCTTCTTCATGGGTCTTGTTGCCTTTGGCACGATCTTCTACAACATCGTTCAAGCAATCTAAAACACCCCATAGTTTCCCGCGATAACCTCGCACTGTTCCCTAGGAGCAAGAATGTTTATCAGTAGTTTCGATATGTTCAAGATCGGCATCGGCCCTTCGAGCTCACACACGCTCGGCCCGATGAAGGCAGGAAAGGCCTTTGCCGATGAACTCGAGGCACGAGGGCTTCTCGACGCCACCGTTCGCGTACAAGCAGACGTCTATGGCTCTTTGTCCCTCACCGGTGTCGGACACGCAACCGATAAAGCCATCATCATGGGGCTTGCTGGTTTTGAACCAGAGTCCGTGGACATCGATGCAATGCCAAGTTTCTTGGAAGAGGTAGCCTCTCTTCAGCGTCTGCCTCTCTCCGGTGGAAAGAAACTGGTGAACTTCCCACGCGGGAAGGACATCGTCTTCCACAACACTTGCTTACAGTTGCACGAAAACGGCATGACCATCACGGCCTTCTCTGAAGAAGAAGTGCTTCTGCATAAAACCTATTTCTCTATCGGCGGCGGATTCATCGTGGATGAGGAGCACTTCGGTGCAGCCGATGAGGACACTTCTTCTGTACCGTTTGCTTATCGTAGTGCGGAAGAATTCCTCACGATGTGCGATATCGAAGGGCTCAGCATTCCGGAGCTAGAGTGGCGCAATGAGACGGCCGCTGCCTCGGAAGAGGATGTGCGTACTCACCTGGCCAAAGTCTGGAATGTGATGCGTACTGGCATCGAGCGCGGATCGAGTACTGAAGGAATCCTCCCCGGTGAGCTGCGTGTTCCACGTCGTGCTAAAGCACTGCGGACGCGCTTGGAAAATACGAGTGAGAATGAGCCATTGCGCATGATGAGCTGGCTTAATATGTTCGCACTTGCTGTCAACGAGGAAAACGCCGCTGGCGGTCGCGTAGTTACGTCTCCGACAAATGGTGCTTGTGGAGTACTGCCCGCTGTCCTGTCTTATTGGGATAAGTTGGTGGCGCCTGTGGACGAGAAGATGTACACCGATTACTTCCTTACCTGCAAGGTGGTCGGTGCGCTCTACAAGATGAACGCTTCTATTTCTGGCGCTGAGGTCGGCTGTCAGGGAGAGGTGGGCGTCGCTTGTTCGATGGCAGCGGCCGGTGTTGCGCAACTTATGGGTGGAACCCCGCAGCAGGTCTTCATTGCAGCTGAGATCGCAATGGAACACAATTTGGGTCTCACCTGTGACCCCGTGTGCGGCCAGGTGCAGGTTCCGTGCATCGAGCGTAACGCCGTGGCTGCTGTGGAGGCCGTCAACGCCGCAAATATGGCTTTGCAGCGTGAGTCGAACCCGACGGTATCGCTAGACCAGATCATTGCCACCATGTATCAGACCGGTAAAGATATGGATTCTAAGTACCGCGAGACCTCCCTTGGCGGTTTGGCTAAGGTTGTGCTTCCTAAGCTGATGCCGTGTAGCTAGTTTTTCTATCGTTGTCTAGCGCATGCCGCGGAATAGGCATAAAGAACACCGATGAGCACCTTTGTATGGGCACATGATTGTGACAGTAGTTTTCACTGGCATCACATCCCTGCAAAGGTGCTTTTGGTATTTGCGCGACAGCAGTTATAAGCGTTGCGGTGAATGGAATCATTGGCCGCATTGAGTAGCAAGAAGGAAGATAGGATCACATGACACAAATTTTTTCTCGCCGCCGCTTTCTCGGAGCCACTGCTCTAGCGACCGCCGGCAGTATAGGCGTACTTACGGCGTGTTCGCAGGGAGATTCTCAGCCCAGTGGTGCCGACTCCAGCAGCGACAAGCACGTAGATTATTCAGCGATCTCTGGTCATTTAGTCGTTTTATCTACTGGTGGAACTATTGCTAGCACCAATGTTGATGGAGCTTTGGTCCCCACGGTAAGCGGCGAAGAACTTGTAGCACCCGTATATAAAAAGTTCTCTAAAGATAAGCTCACTATTGAAGTACGCCAGGTAAGCCAGTTGGATTCCTCTGCGATGACGTTGAAGGATACAGACAACATCATCCGCGAAGTACTTAAGACAGTGAAGGAAGACAACGTCACAGGCGTAATTGTTACGCACGGTACTGATTCGATGGAGGAATCGGCCATCGCCGTGGACACCTTCCTTAGCGGTGATAAACCTGTGGTCTTTACCGGTTCGATGCTGCCTTTCGACGATCCCCACACCGACGGTCCGGACAACCTAACGCTGGCTGTTACCGCAGCAACAGATCCCAAAAACCAAGGAAAAGGCACTTTTATTGCTTTTGGCGGTACATTGATTCGGGCGCGAGGAGCATACAAATCTCATACCTCTGAAAAAGATGGTTTCCGCACTAATGCTGGCGAAGATCTGGTACGGCCTAAGCCGCTGGACTTTAAACCGTTGGAGTCGTACAGGGTAGACATTATTGCGGCCTATCCGGGTGCGCCTCGTGCGCTTGTCGACGCCGCCATCTCCACCGGTGCACAGGCTCTGGTCATTGAAGGGATGGGCGCAGGAAACGTCGGTGGCGATATCGCAGAGGGAATCGTGGCTGCTGCGGAGAAAAATATCCCAATAGTTATGACCACACGTGTGGATGCCGGGCTCGTGGAAGGCACCTACGGCGGCGCAGGCGGCGGAGCTACTCTTGCACAAAAGGGCGTGATTGGCTCGAATTACTTGCGGGCGGGACAATCGCGTATTGTGCTCGCGGCAGCTCTGGCTACCGGAGCGGATCCCAAGGTGCTCTTTTAGAAAGGTTAAAAGAGCGTAAGCCGGCTGAGTGCGCTGGGGGATGGCATACTCAGCTGGCTTAGGGCGTGTGGTTTTAAGAATCTTTTTCTGGTTCGTTGGAGCTTTTCTGTACAACGCCTATGACGAAAACGATAGTTGCTGCGACTAAAAATGCAATGGCAATGGACGTATGCTGACAAAAACCGTTCCACTCGGTGCCGCTACGAAGAAGCCGAAAAGAAAACAATGCGACCGCGATATCGATAACGCTGGTCGATAGAAAAAGCTTTCTTGTATATTTGATGCTTTTAGTTGAACAGGGGAAGTTAGGATTACTATTTCCTGGACTGGGGGGAGTAAAGACTCGTTACGCATCATGGCGAGCAAGTGTGGTGACTGGGGTGTTGTGCCCCTTGTTTTCTTCACGTTTTTCGTTCATTGAATTGGCAGGAAAGCTCGTGGAATCTGATCGATACACAAGATGATTGTCATAGGGCGTTTTACTTTTGTTGCCTGCGAATATAGATGGACATGTTATGAATTTTCGGTGTCCTGGGGGGGGCTGCTGACAACGCAATGGGGATTGAATTGGTGATCTAGCAGGTTATTATGGTGTTTGGTGTCGGGATTAGTGATCGGAGTCTTCTTGAAAGATTGGCGATACTTAGTAAGTAGGTCCTTCTCCATCATGATTCTTAAGAATCGTGTGTAAAGGAGCCTCGATGCTGTGTGCTCCTGTGAATCCTTATGTTGGTGCTGGTGACTTGTTCTAGCAGTTGCTCCATTAGCAACCGCTCTTTGTCTGTCATAGTTATTTTGAAGCGGGGAATGGTCTGGCCTTTTCTTTGGAGACGGTCAGCAGAGCTTTCACAAACAATCTCCTAAGGGTCGCAATATTTTGTGATTTTAAATTGCGTTATACAGCAAGTCATAGGCTCTTTTCCGGGATCTTTTTTAAAGATGAGGCAATGAACTTTTGATGTGCTCGAAAAGTGATCACTAACAAAGGAAACAAATTATGGTAGATCCAAAAAATGGCTTTGGAGACCAGGGGAGTTTCTCTAACTGGAATTGGCGTTTCAAATTAGCAACTCTAATGAGCGTGCTTTGTTCGGTAGCTGGGGCGGTTCTTCTTATATTGGGTTCCACGGTTTTCAGTGGGTTTGCCATTAAGGCCGTTGCATATTTCCTGATGGCCGGAGGTGGATTGGGTGCACTTGTCACTCCAATTTTCGCTGCACGGTATCGAGAGAAATCCTTAAGATAATGCATTCGAATTTTAGGGCCCTGAACTGGACTTAAAACCCTGTAGTGAACTGTCACCGAGCTTTGTATGCGTGGCTGAAGACGTCGGCACTAGCAAACGTGCTTGCGTAGAACAATTGGTGTAGCAAGCCTAGGAAACCTCTGATGTGCAGCGCAGACGAGAGCTGGAAAGTTGGGAAACTCTGCGAAGAGCGAGAGATCTTCCAAATGGTCATGAAATATTTCACGGCAGAGACCAACTGGTGATCCGATTCCCCGTTTGTGATGCTATTGCATCGGCGTGGACAGGATTATAAACAGCGGCGATCGTCGTAACGGAACGACCAGTGATGTTTTCGCCGAATACTGCAGCGCTCAGGAAAGCACCATCACACAGAGCACTACTTTAAAAAAGAAAACGAGATGCATTTCATAATGAATTTTTTATCGTGGAAAGGTGTGGGTAGGCGTTAGGAAAATTTCCTTAAGGGGGCAGGGTAGTCAGAATAAAAATGCAGGATGGGCGTTTCTTATCGGGGTAGTAAAGAAAAGAACGTGTTTTCCAGGGGCTCTCTTGTTTCTGATCGATTGCGACTGTTAAGAGGCCCAACCCTCGGGAACTCTGCTTACACGATTCATATCTTGGTATAAGTGAAAATAACGTTGAGCACTTGGAATGGTAGCGGCACGACGGTCCGCACATCTCAGAGACTCGGCGCTGAAAATATACAAGGCTGCGGCTGACCTATTAAGGAGAAACCTTGTCCAAGATGAATCGCCGACTACTGAGCTCGTTATGTACCACGGCTTGTATCTTTGCTTTAACCGCACCAGTAAACGCACAATCTTCCCTTCCTATACCCCCAGAAGCACAAGCAGGTTCATCCCTGGTTGCTCCGCCTGTTGTGCATCCTGGTGCCCCGACTCCGCAACCGTTTAGCCCGGCAGATTACGTGGGGTACATCTCCGATATCAGTTCTTATAGCGGAGGAACTTATTACGATGTGGTGTCTAACTTTGAAGACCTGCGCAGGAACCATCCGAAAGCGATAGAAGAAAACTCGGCGACGTCGATACGCATTAATAATGAGGCCGCTCCAGATACCGTGGCCCGGGCGCAGCACGACGCTCTCACTGAGCGTGATGGCGTACTCATGGCATTTTCGGATGCTTTAGGCCCCACACTTGGAGGGCATCTGCGCACTGCGCTCGCAGAGAATCGGCTTCCTAAACTACAGATGCTTCTTGGCGGCTGGACGGCACGCGCCGGGGGACCAGCAAGCTCCACATTCGTAGAAAAGAACATTTTCCGTAATCCACGCCCATACATTGCACATCCCGATGCGATTCGCCAGTACCGAGTTGATCATCATGACTTGTATCCAACATCGGGTTCTTTCCCCTCGGGGCACACGAACCAGGCGGCATGGACGACTGCTCTGTGGGCCTATATGTTGCCTGAATTCTCAGCTCAGCTATTGAATAGGGGCTCGGAAGCAGGATTCAATCGCGTAGTACTTGGGGTTCACTACCCGTTGGATGTGATTGGCGGACGAATGACGGGGAATGCGGCTGCAGCAGACCGTCTTAATGATCCAAAGATGCGAGCGGCATTGGATGCTGCCGGAGCAGAACTACGTGCGGAGTTGGAATGGCGCTGTGGGAAGAACCTGTCCGAGTGCGCTGCAGACATAGGGGCGCAGCAACAGGCGGTGCAACAATACACAGAGCGCATGACCTACGGGATGCAAACTCGCGTATATTCCCCAGAAGCGCCGATGGTGGTGCCACAGGCCGCTCCCGTACTATTGGCATCTGCTTTTCCGCAGCTGACATGGGAACAACGTGCTGAAGTGCTGCGTCAAACAGCGTCAGAGGCTGGCTACCCGTTAGATGATCAGAGTCCGCGAGGGTCCTGGCAACGGATTAATTTGGCACGTGCTATGGCCGCAACTGTAACGGTGGATGAGCACGGTGCGGTGAGCGTCGATTAGCTAGGAAAACAGGCGTCGAAAAAAGTTTGTAAAAAAAGTTGGCAAGAAGAACAACGTAGAGTACGCTGGCCACTTGGACTCGTGCGCCCTTATGAAGGCGCAGCCGAGACCATGTACAAATTTTCATACCTACTTTGTTGTAGGCCCCCCGCCTTATGCGACCGTGTGGACATGCGGCAGCGAGCGCCCCAAGCTACTGAGTTTGGGGAGCGTAAGTGGCCCGAGAGCACGCGGTAACGCACGTTTAAAGGTGGGTAGGAACCGCAACGAGAAAGGCGCCAGGTCACTTTTATGACCATGACAGATCCTATCGCCGACATGCTGTCGCGCGTGCGCAACGCAAACCACGCGCACCACGACGTAGTGTCGATGCCTTCTTCCAAGCTCAAGGCAAACATTGCTGAGATCCTGAAGCAAGAAGGCTACATTGCTGACTACAAGGTTGAGGAAGTAAAGGTTGGTAAGACCCTTACTCTGAACCTGAAGTACGGCCCGAACCGTCAGCGTTCCATTGAGGGCGTTCGTCGCGTTTCCAAGCCAGGTCTGCGCGTGTACGCAAAGTCCACCAACTTGCCGAAGGTCCTGGGCGGCCTGGGCGTGGCTATCATCTCCACGTCTCAGGGTCTGCTGACCGATCGTCAGGCTACCGAGAAGGGTGTAGGCGGAGAAGTCCTCGCCTACGTCTGGTAAGGGAGGAGACGAAATATGTCACGTGTAGGTAAGGCACCTATCGCTATTCCGTCCGGCGTTGAGACCAAGATCGACGGCCAGCTCGTTGAGGTTAAAGGTCCTAAGGGAACCCTGAGCTTCGAACTTCCAGAGCCAATCCGGGCTTCTCTTGAAGACGGACAGATCTCCGTGGTCCGCCCGGATGATCACCGCAAGAACCGTTCGCTGCACGGTTTGTCTCGTTCGCTCGTTAACAACATGGTTGTTGGCGTCACCGAGGGCTACACCATCAAGATGGAAATCTTCGGTGTTGGCTACCGTGTTGCTCTTAAGGGTCAGAACCTTGAGTTCTCCCTTGGTTACTCCCACCCGGTCCTGATCGAGGCTCCGGAAGGCATCACGTTCGCTGTTGACGGCAACACCAAGTTGTCTGTCTCCGGTATCGACAAGCAAAAGGTCGGACAGATCGCCGCCATCATCCGCCGCCTCCGTAAGGATGATCCTTACAAGGGCAAGGGTATTCGTTATGAGGGCGAGCAGATCCGTCGCAAGGTCGGAAAGACGGGTAAGTAAGCAATGAGCAACAACGAGAACAACAACGGCAAGCGTCTGCCTGTGGGCAAGGACATTTCCACCCGTCGTCGCATCGCTCGCGCACGCCGTCACAACCGCATCCGCAAGAACCTGCGTGGTACCGCCGAGACCCCACGTCTCGTCGTCCACCGCACCTCTCGCCACATGCACGTTCAGGTCATCGACGACTTCGCTGGCCACACCTTGGCTGCTGCATCCACCTTGGAAGCAGAAGTTCGTGCAATCGAGGGTGACAAGAAAGCTAAAGGCGCTAAGGTCGGTCAGCTGATCGCCGAGCGCGCTAAGGCTGCTGGCATTGAGTCGATCGTTTTCGACCGCGCTGGCTACAAGTACCATGGCCGTGTTGCTGCACTGGCCGACGCAGCTCGTGAAGGTGGTCTGAAGTTCTAATGACCGCTATCTCCATGAACATCAACGGAAGGATTGCGTAATGCCGGGACGTGAACGGCGTGACGGCGGACGCTCCGCCGACGACAACCAGAAGAAGAACGATCGCCGTGGCGGACGCCGCGATGATCGTCGTAACCAGCAGCAGGACGAGCGCTCTCAGTACATCGAGCGCGTCGTTACCATCAACCGCGTCTCCAAGGTCGTGAAGGGTGGTCGTCGCTTCAGCTTCACCGCTCTCGTGATCGTCGGCGACGGCAAGGGAATGGTCGGCGTTGGCTACGGCAAGGCCAAGGAAGTTCCAGCTGCAATCCAAAAGGGTGCTGAGGAAGCTCGCAAGAACTTCTTCCGCGTTCCAATGGTTGCCGGCACCATTACTCACCCAGTTCAGGGTGAGGCAGCAGCAGGCATCGTTATGATGCGTCCGGCTGCACCTGGTACCGGTGTTATCGCCGGTGGCGCAGCTCGTCCAGTGCTTGAGTGCGCTGGCGTTCAGGACATCCTCTGCAAGTCTCTTGGCACCGACAACGCCATCAACGTAGTTCACGCTACCGTTGCTGGCCTGAAGCAGCTCAACCGTCCTGAAGAGGTCGCTGCTCGTCGTGGCAAGACCTTGGAAGAAGTTGCTCCGGCTCGTATGCTGCGCGCACGCGCAGGACAGGAGGCGTAACCATGGCCCTGAAGATTACTCAGCATAAGGGTCTGGTTGGTGCAAACCCGAAGCAGCGCAAGAACATGGCTGCTCTTGGTCTCAAGCGCATCAACCACTCCGTCGTACACGAGGACACCCCCGCAGTGCGCGGCATGATCAATGTGGTCCGCCACATGGTGTCTGTCGAAGAAGTGGCAGGGGAGTAAAACATGAGCGAACCAATTAAGCTCCACGATCTGCGTCCTGCAAAGGGCGCAAACAAGCCAAAGACCCGCGTTGGCCGCGGTGAGGCTTCCAAGGGTAAGACCGCTGGTCGCGGTACTAAGGGCACCAAGGCTCGTAAGCAGGTTTCTGCTGCTTTCGAGGGTGGCCAGATGCCGATCCACATGCGTCTGCCAAAGCTGAAGGGCTTCAAGAACCCTTCCAAGGTTTACTACCAGGTTGTCAACGTTGCTGACCTGGAGAAGGCCTTCCCGAATGGCGGCGAGATCGCAGCTGCAGACATCGCAGCTGCCGGCCTCGTTCGTGCAAAGCAGCCTGTTAAGGTTCTTGGCGAGGGCGAGATCAGCGTTAAGCTGACCGTTTCCGGTGTCAAGTTCTCCAAGTCTGCTAAGGAAAAGATCGAAGCCGCTGGCGGCTCGATCGCCGAGGCTTAATTCTCAGTTAACTGAGAATTTTCTCACTAAAAAGCCGTACCTACTCCGCATTTGCGGTGGTGGGTGCGGCTTTTTCTTGTTCCGATTCCACTTTTCTGTGTTTTAGGTTATTGAAAATTGACCAAAACCTTATTTAAGGTTAACATGAAAATAACCTAACGCGCTGGGGATTTTTATAGGCAGTCCCTATAGTGCGTCTTTTTCAACTCTCAAAAGGGGATCCCTCATGCAAAAAATCAAAGCTTCAATTATTGCCGGTGCGGTGTGCTGTCTAGCTCTGGGTGGCTCTGTGGCGGGGGCTTCGCAGGTTTTACTTACAGGCAATGATGTGGAAGAAACTCATGTTCGTGAGACTGTGGAGAAGCAGGGTGATACCTGGACCTGCACTCGAGAGGTTCCTGTGCAAATTGATGGGAAGACTCGCATGCTGAAGCAATCGGGTCCGTGCACGGTTTGGGAGCTTGGACGTGCTTATGAAAAACTGCAGTCTGGTGGCGGACAAGATCCCCGTGTGCTTGAAGCGGATTTGATGCGGGCTTCCGAAGAGCGAGATCACTACAAGAGATTGAGTCATGATCAAGCGAAGTTGTTTGAGGGGCTGGTTGCGCACAATCCTGAGATTAAAGATCAGGTTGAAAGGCTGAAAGCGCGGCTTTCGGGGCCGAGTGCAACTCGTCGTTAGCTCGAAATCCCTAGATGTGTAAAAGCATCTAGGGATTTCTTATTTTCTGGGATTCCGATGCTTTGGCTGGGGATATTTTGGCTTATGCGGGGAATGGCTAGAGGTATCTCCGGGTATTTGCGCGGTTATTGGGCATGGTGTGCAAGATCTCACTCTGCCCGATGTTGGTTATTACCTGTTCCGTTTGGGGTGGTCTTTTCGGGGGTCTTCTTTGTTGTGAGGGGCTGAGAGTTGTCTGACCTATTACCAGCTAGAAGCTGCTTTATTGATACTTTTTCTCTTATTGGGTTTTCCTCGAAAAGGGGGAAAGTTGGTTGGTTAATGCAGGTGGGGGTTGCAAAAAGGGTGAGTGGACTGCGAATATGGGGTTCTGTGAGTTAGTGCATAAACTTTCGGGTTACTCGAAAGTGTCACAGGCAGTTAAGCTAAGTGTTTGACAGGTGATTACCACTTCAAAAATGCCTTATCCGGGCATGAAGAAAAGGTAGTCGTCCCCCAACTTATCCCCCTAATCTCTAAAGGCGGTGAAGTGGATGAAGATCCACGCAAAGAAGGCCCTCAGCGTATTAGCCATTTCAACCCTCGTTTTGGCCGGCTGTTCCAGCGACAAGGACTCCAAGGGGTCGAGTGCTTCGGGTGACTCTAAGGGCGGCAAGATCACTCTGAGCGTGTGGAGCTCTCAGGAAGACCAGGATGGCTCAGACGGATGGTTGCAGTCCGTTGAAAAGAAGTTTGAAGAGGCACATCCGGACTATGACATCACCTGGAAGAACTCGGTGGTCGGCGCTGATCAGGCTGCAACGACCGTAAACCAGGATCCTTCGGCAGCAGCTGATGTCTATGTCTACGCTAATGACCGCCTAGGCTCGCTGTTGGATTCGGGCGCTGTTGGTGAGCTTTCCGACGCCGGCATGAAGCAGCTCGGTGAGCAGGCAGAAGACACCATCGCCGCCAGCGTGAAGGGACAAGACGGCAAGGCTTATGGCCTTCCGATTGAGCCGAACACCTGGTTCATGTACTACAACAAGGCAAAGCTAAACCAGGAAGACATTAAGTCCTTTGACACCATGCTGTCTAAGGCTAAGGTCTCTTTCCCTATGTCTAACTCCTGGTACTATCCAGCGTTCTACGCAGGTGCGGGTGCTTCCTTCTTTGGCAAGGACGGCTTGGATGAAAACGCTGGCATCAAGCTTGGCGACAAGGCTGGCGAAGTAACCAAGTATCTGACAAGCGTTGTGAAGAACCCCAACTTTGTCAATGACGCCGAGGGCTCCGGCATCGGTGGGCTAGCTAATGGCTCCGTAGATGTTGTGTTCTCCGGTTCGTGGGATGCAAAGAACATCAAGAAGGCTCTGGGCGATAACTATGGCGTTGCCAGCCTGCCAACCTTCAAGCTCGACGGCCAGGATGTTCAGATGAAGGCCTTCTCCGGTTCCAAGGCAATTGCTTACAACCCCAACACCAAGAACCCGAAGGTAGCTTCTGAGTTTGCAGCTTTCCTCGCTTCCACTGAGTCTCAGAAGTCTCACTTTGACAAGAACGGTGTTATCCCAGCAGATAAGACGCTGGCAAAGGATGCTGCTATCGCAGCTGACCCTGTGGCAGTCGCACTGTTTGAGACCGTTGCCAATGCTTCGATCCTGCAGCCAACCCTGAAGCCAATGTCTGACTTCTGGGATCCTGCAACCACCTTTGGCAAGGCCCTGGTCAACGGTGAGGTCAACGCTGAGAATGCGGTGGCTAAGACCGATGCTTGGACCTCTAGCTTTAACAAAAAATAATCCCTGAGTATGCGTATGTTGAGCCCAGTCTGCGTGCTGGGCTCAACGTGTGCGTAGCAGTTTTCAAAAGAACACACTTTTAAAAGCCACAGGAAGGGGAGTGCGGGCTCATGAAAGCTGGAGTCCACCGCGGTGGCCTGCTAACCAAACCGAAGCCAAAGACGCAAAAACGCAACGACGAACCGAGTCTCTATTCGCTGTCTAACGCGTGGGCTAACGGAGACGCTATGACAAAGGCATCGCTTATTGTCTTTGGTCTTGGCAACCTACTGCGTAAACAGTTTCTCAAGGGAGCGGTGTTCCTTGGCATAGAGATAGTCGCTATTGCGCTGTTTATAAGCAAAGGTATTAAGGCACTGCAAGAGCTGCCAGGGCTTGGTACTGGGGAACAAGGTCGCGTCAAAGTAGACGGATTCTGGGTTTATAAAAACAGTGAGCCGTCGGTTGTTTTGTTGCTCGAAGGCGTGGCCACGATCTTTCTTCTTATCGTCTTCCTGTGGCTAGCTACGATCGCGTTGCGCAGTGCGTACAAGGCACAGACGTTCGTCGAGAAGCAAGGACGCGCGCGTACGCTGAAAGAAGACTTGCATGCGTTAACTGATGAAGACGCACCGATTATGCTGATGTCGCTTCCTACGGCCGGCATTTTGATCTTCACGGTTTTGCCGCTGATTTTTATGATCAGCATGGCGTTTACCAGCTATGATTCCCGGAATGTTCAGAAGTTTGACTGGGTGGGGCTAGAGAACTTTGGCAAGGTGTTCTCTAACACTGGTGGTGAAGTTAACCTGCAGATCTTTGTCGGTGTGCTCACCTGGACTCTGGTGTGGGCGTTCTTTGCCACATTCCTTAATTACTTCCTGGGCATGTTCTTGGCCATGATTATTCAGCGCAAGACCACCCGTGGAAAGGCATTCTGGCGCGCGATTTTCTCCCTGTCTGTGGCTGTTCCGCAGTTTGTGACGCTTCTGGTGTTGCGCAGCATGTTGCAGCCAGAGGGCATTGTGAACCGCCTGCTGCTGGATTGGGGCTGGATTGATAGCAGCTTGCCGTTCTTCACGGATGCAACGTGGGCGCGTGTGACAGTGATCGTTGTCAACCTATGGATTGGTATCCCGTACACGATCATGCAGGTCACAGGTATTCTTCAGAACATTCCAGGCGAGCTCTATGAGGCCGCGCGTCTCGACGGCGCCAGCTGGTGGCAAACCTACCGCAACGTGACGTTGCCTTACATGTTCTTTGTGATGACGCCGTATCTGATCACCACATTTACCGCGAACGTGAATAACTTCAATGTGATCTACATGCTTTCCAAAGGCGACCCAACACCGATTGGCGCCTCGGCTGGTAAAACAGATCTCCTGATTACGTGGCTGTACAAACTCACGGTTGATCGTGGTGACTATAACGTGGGTGCGGTGATCGGTATCTTGACCTTCATTGTTCTCTCCACAGTGGCACTGATTACGTATCGACGAAGCGGCTCTTATCGCAACGAGGAAGGATTCCAGTGATGAGCACCAAACAAGTAGGGATCCGTGGAAGCCAGCGTCGCACACGACAGTTTGTCGACTTCCTTGTTCATCTCTTTCTCACCATCCTCGCAATCATTTGGGTGGTACCCATCGTCTGGGTTGTAGCAGAAAGCTTTAACAAGAACACTGCTCCGTACACCAGCACCTTTTTCCCCACGGAATACAGCGTGGACAACTATGTTCAGCTCTTTACTGATCACTCAGTGCTGAACTTCCCCAAGATGTTCTTAAACACCCTGATCATTGCCTGCTTTACCTGCGCGATCAGCGTTGTCTTTGTACTTTTTGTCTCCTACTCCCTGAGCCGTCTGCGTTTCCGATTCCGCAAGGTCTATATGAACACCGCGCTGATTCTGGGAATGTTCCCCGGCATCATGTCGGTGGTGGCTATCTACTTCATCCTTAAAGCGATTGGCCTCACCCAAGGATGGACCACCACGTTGGCGTTGATCATCGTGTATTCCGCCGGAACTGGCATGGGCTTTTACGTGATGAAGGGATTCATGGATACGATCCCGATTTCGTTGGATGAGGCAGCGCTTCTCGACGGCTGCACCAGGTGGCAGGTCTTTACCAAGATCATTCTTCCGATTTCCAAACCGATGATCGTGTATCAAGCGATTGTGGGATTCTTGACCCCCTGGTTGGACTTTGTGCTTGCAAAAGCCATCGCTCGGACACAGGAAAACTACACGGTTTCTCTCGGTCTATGGAAGATGCTGGAAAAGGAATATATCTACGATTGGTTTGCACGCTTTGCCGCAGGTGCTGTGTGTATCTCTATCCCCATCACGATTTTGTTCATCGTGATGCAGCGTTACTATCAGGAGTCAATGGCTGGTTCCGTTAAGGGATAGTAAAACTCGTTGTTCATACAACAAGTGCCCTCGTGTTGGTCATAGATCAAGTAACACGAGGGCATCCCGCTGCAATGGACACAATTGATAAAGACCACCGGAGAGCCGCGGAGCGCAGTACAGGAAAACCTGAGGTGCGATGCGTGTAAGCAGAAGTGAGGAAATGAATGAATGCTCAGCAACGTCAGAGAGGCTTTAGTTCTCATAAATTAGCTGGCTTAGCAGGGTTTTTCATCATTACATCCGCGCTGGGATCTCTCCTGTTGTGGCCCATAGACGGGGGGTACGCAGATACTGGCCTGTGGTTATTGACCGTGGGAATCGTGATGGAGGTCATCTCTTGGTGCGCAATCCCACTCGTCGCTTGGCTCTATACGCTGGCAATTAAACGTGGAGTAAACCGATGGCGCCTTGCCGGGTGGACGCTCATTATCGCCGTGGTGAGCGAGGTGCCCTACGATTTGGCGTCGGAGCGTCGAGTGTGGAGCGTTGAGTCGCAGAATCCTGTGTGGGTACTGCTGATAGCTCTCGTGGTACTGGCAGCTATCGACACCACGGCGCAGTTGTCTACTGCGGTGAGGTGGGCAGCAATGTTGGGTGTCACTCTTGCCGCGATATTTTGGATAGTGGCGCTTTCCTTGGGAACACGTTTGGGAATCATCCCGATGGGGGTCGCCTTACTCGGATTCATCATGATTTTTTATCTCTTCTGGGGAGCAGAGAATCGCATGATGTATTCAGCTGGTGCTTTTGGTGCGGCGATGTTTATTTCGCCGGCACTGGGAACAGTATTTTTGCATTACCGCCAGCCGTTACTCGACGAGGAAGGCGAGTTGCCGGCAGCCTGGATTCCATGGGCATACCCTGCGATCCTACTGTCCGTGGGGTTGATCGCCACGGTGCTGATGTAAAAAGGCAGTAAAGCCGCCGTGCTAGGCAGCTCAGGCGGAGTTGAGGGCTGGATTGAGAATGTGAATAGTTTCTCACTCTCCTCAAATAAAGAAGAGATGCTCTAACATCGATCTGTTACGTTCGCGCGAACCGAGACCACCCCTTCGCGGGGGCGCAGCGCGGACTCATCTCGATTTAGGAAAGGTCGTGCACGTTGACCGCGCCCGCATCTCTCAACGATAAAGTCTCCTCAGCAGTAGCAAAGAAAGTCGCCCTCTTTGACACCGACTTTTGGCGGTACTCTGTCCGCTGCATCTTCGCTGGTGTTTACCTCACCCTTGGAACAGCTTTCGCCGTGACTCTCGGCCAAAAGCTCGATCATATCGTTCCCGGCGTGGGCTACCCGGTCTTTGGATTGATGTTCTTTGTCGGCTTGTACACCATAGTGTTGCTCAACGCCGAGCTTGCCACCAGTAACATGATGTACCTCGGGTTTGGGGTGGTCAATAAAAAGGTGTCTTTGTCCAAGGCAACCCTCGTGCTTCTCGTCTGCACCTTTTTTAACCTTGTTGGTTCTGCGCTCGTGGCTTTTTTGCTGAGCAGAGCAGTCGCATTTTCCCACGTGGATGCAGAGAGTCTGGTCTCCACTATTACGGAAACTAAACTGGCCAAGGCATCTTTGGGACTCCTCATCGAGGGAATTCTGGCTAACGTCGTGGTCAACATGGGCATCATTGGGGTGGCCATGATGAAGGAATTTTCCGGCAAGCTTCTTACCCTGGCGGTTATCATCAGCATGTTTACCGTGATGGGGCTGGAGCACGTTATCGCAAACTTTGGTCTTGTCTCTTTGGTCGGGTTCAGCGCCGAGACACTCCCAGCTCATTTTGATGCTGCTCATATTGCCCACAACTGGGCGGTTGTCTTTGTAGGTAACCTGCTAGGCGGAGGCGTGTGTATGGGAGCCGTGTACGCCTGGCTTAACCGGGGAAACGACAAGTACCGCGATTAAAAAGCTTATCGACGACCCCCGCCACCTGCTTAATCCTCCGATAGCTCGTCGTGGGGGTCTTGGTCTAGCATCCGCTCCTCGTCTGGCCGGTGAGGCAGGATGGTTTTTGCATAGTGCGCTGCCGCAGTCTCCAGCGGCACCTCATGCCCGGCGTGCTCTGAGAGATACCATTGATGTTCGAGAACCTCATGGAATATCTGCGCGGGCTGCAGTCTCGCCGAATACTCCTGGGGGATAGCGGCAAGCGTAGGCTCAAAAATATGGGTCAACCACTCATGTGCAATTGTGCTCATGGGCCGGTGACTATCTGAATGTATTGCCCGGTAGGTCTCAATGGCGTTGAGTATGCGCCGGGCCTGGTTTTCTTGCACATCTAGGCCTGTGAGCCGCATGAGCGCACGGTGATGATGCCCTGCGTCGACCACCCGAGGCCTAATATGCACGGACTGGCCTTCATCAGAGCTCGTGAGTTTGAGCTCTCCTACATCAAAGCCCAGTGCGTTGAGCTTGTCGATGCGCTGCTGCACTTTCCAGTGCTCATCTGGCCCAATGGTTTGCTCGGCGGTCAGTTCCTCCCATAATAAGGTGTACTTTTCCACGATGCGGTTGCCTATTTCTATAGCGTCCACGTCAGGGGAGAGGAGTTTGCCGCTTTGCAGATCCATAAGCTCGCCGATGATGTTCACCCGTGCGATGTCGACGTCGTAAAGCCTGCGTTGATCGCTGAGTTTAGGCTGTAGCTCGCCGGTTTCTGCGTCGACAAGATACCCAGAAAAAGAGTCTGCGTCTCGACGAAACAGCGTATTGGAGAGGCTGACGTCACCCCAGAAGAAATTCAGTAGGTGCAGGCGGACTAAAAGCACTGCAAGGGAGTCGATAAGCCGGGTGGCGGTTTCCGAGCGCATGGACTGAGAAAAAACCGCGCGGTAGGGCAGAGAAAACTCTAGATGCTCCGTGACTAGTGCCGCTGTGAGGGGTTCCCCGGTGGCGTCGACACGCCCGGTAATGACTGCAAGAGGGCGTACCGACGGCGCCCCTAAGCGATTAAGATCCCGCAACGTTTTGTACTCATGGTAGGCAACTTTTTGCCCGATCTCTTTGATCGCAAACACTTTGCCGTCGATCCCTACAAAGCGCACCACATGGCGCGAAATTCCACGTGGGAGCGACGCCAAATACTCTTCCGGCCAGTCTTCTAACGGTAGTGACCAGGGCAGCTGCAGCAATGCTGGGGCGATCGTACCGTTAGTTATCTGCATAGAGGGGGTAGCAGGCATGAGAATTCTTTCACGGAGGATTCGAAGGGGCAAAAAGACAGGGCGAAGGCTAATTGCACGAAAGCCCACGCGGGGAAGATCCCGTGTGGGCAGCGGCGGTAAGAGCTAAACGTGCTTATTCTGGAAGTCGCACGCCCGTGGACTTGGAGAAGTTATGCTGAGCGCCCTCACGGATACGGACATGGACGATGGAACCAATAGGAGGCGCTGCATGCGGAGCGGTGCGAATGATGATCTCATCAGTGGACTCGTCATCGGGGTTAGCGTCCGTGCCAGAGCCTAGTGATCCGCCACCCTCAAGCTTGCCGTACATGTAGGCATCGGAGCCGAGCTCCTCGACCAAGTGCAGCTTTACAGGAATGGTATTCGGATCGTTTTCAGAAACAACCTCAAGCGCCTCTGGTCGGAAACCGATAATGATCTTGCCGTTATCAGACGGAGTAATGGCTGCGCGTGTTGCTGGGCTTAGCGGAACTCGCGCCTTGCCCAAGACCGCATGATCGCCTTCAACCGTGAACGTTCCCAAGTTCATGGCCGGGGAACCAATAAAGCCAGCGACAAACTCGTTCGCCGGGAAATCGTAGAGCTCACGAGGCGTTCCCACCTGCTGCAGTACACCGAACTTAAGCACCGCGATTCGGTCGCCCATGGTTAGAGCCTCGGTCTGATCGTGGGTCACATACAAGGTGGTGACACCAAGTTCGCGCTGAAGAGCAGCGATCTGGGTACGAGTCTGCACGCGAAGCTTCGCGTCCAGGTTGGAGAGAGGCTCATCCATGAGGAAGACCTCAGGCTTGCGGACGATAGCGCGGCCCATCGCCACACGCTGGCGCTGACCGCCGGAAAGTGCCTTTGGCTTGCGATCGAGATACTCGGTGAGGTCAAGGGTGCGAGCAGCCTCCTCAACGCGACGATTGATTTCTTCCTTGGGCTTCTTATCAATCTTCAGCGCAAAGCCCATGTTCTCACGGACAGTCATGTGGGGATACAGCGCATAGTTCTGGAAAACCATGGCGATGTCACGATCGCGCGGAGGCATGTCTGTTACATCACGGTCACCGATCGAAATACGGCCAGAGTTCACGTCTTCAAGGCCTGCCAACATGCGCAAAGTAGTGGATTTACCGCAGCCTGACGGTCCCACGAGGACCAGGAACTCGCCGTCCTCAATATGGAGGTCAAATTCATCGACAGCTGGCTTATTCGCGCCGGGATAAACGCGAGATGCTTTTTCAAAGGTCACTGATGCCATAGTGAGGCAACTCCATTTCTTCATCGGCAGGTACGTGCCGAACGGTCCGTAGTAAAGAATCGCGTGGAAGCGTGTATGAGGACAAAGCCCTCGGTATGAGCTATACGCAGTAATTGGGCATAGACATCGTTATTGTACGGGGAAAGTGCGTGACACGAGCGAAAAATGAAAAAACTTGAGACGTATGACTCATCTTTAGGGGGAGAAGTATCGGGTGAGCTAAGGCATGACCGCTTAGGGGATCCTAAAGCTAAAAATAACCTTAACTGTGTAGTTGGTGGGGTGCGGTGGTAGAGTAAAGCGGTCAATCATGTCCAACCTCAACTTTTGATGGAATGCGAGCTTTTTGTAAGCAGGACTGGCAGGAGAAAGGGAGAATGGCCTGTAACAGGGTTTCTTCCAAAACAGCAGTTGAAGCTAGCTTTTTCTGTGATTGAGATTTCTCTGGTCGCCTGCGGCAAAAAAGATTGCGTTATTCAACGGTTAGAGCGAACGAGTTTTATTTAAACCTTCCATCCTTTGCGATGAAGTCGGAAGCATGATCAGCGTTGCGTTGATTCATTGCTGTGGTCTCATCACGGGGGTATGCGAAGCCAGGAGGCTAAGTGTCCGCCATTTTTCAGGCATTCCGGGACGCGGATCTGCGCAAGAAGATTTTGATCACCCTTGCGCTGATCATCCTTTACCGGATTGGTGCACAAATTCCGTCACCCGGAGTAGATTACGCGTCTATCAGTGGGCGTCTTCGTGAGCTGACCTCAGACTCCTCGAGTGTCTACTCGCTCATCAACCTGTTCTCGGGTGGGGCGCTACTGCAGCTGTCGATTTTTGCCATCGGCGTGATGCCGTATATTACGGCCTCGATTATCGTGCAGCTGCTGACTGTGGTGATCCCTAAGTTTGAAGAACTGAAGAAAGAGGGGCAGTCTGGTCAAGCAAAGATGGACCAGTACACCCGCTATCTCACTTTGGGCTTAGCTCTATTGCAGTCTTCCGGCATCGTTGCTTTGGCAGACCGTAAGCAGCTTTTGGGCTCTGGCGTCCAGGTGCTGATGCCCAATGCGGGCCTGTGGACTCTCATCATGCTGGTACTTGTTATGTCTGCCGGCGCGATGCTCGTTATGTGGCTGGGTGAGATTATTACTGAGCGCGGCGTGGGCAACGGTATGTCTTTGCTCATCTTTGCCGGTATCGCTACTCGACTTCCCTCCGATGGCGCAAACATTTTGAATTCTTCCGGCGGCGTGGTCTTTGCCGTTGTATTGGTAGCCGTGATCATTCTCGTGGTCGGCGTTGTGTTTGTGGAGCAAGGTCAGCGCCGTATTCCGGTGCAGTACGCAAAGCGTATGGTGGGACGTCGTCAATACGGCGGTTCCTCTACGTACCTGCCTTTGAAGGTTAATCAGGCCGGTGTTATCCCCGTGATTTTCGCGTCCTCGCTCATCTATATGCCTGTGCTGATCACGCAGATCATCAATTCCGGCTCCCACGAGGTCTCTGATAACTGGTGGCAGCGCAATGTTATTCAGTACTTGCAGACCCCGTCTTCATGGCAGTACATCGTGCTGTACTTCGTCCTGATTATTTTCTTCTCCTACTTCTACGTTTCGGTTCAGTATGACCCGAACGAGCAGGCAGAAAACATGAAGAAGTATGGTGGATTTATCCCAGGTATTCGCCCTGGTCGCCCCACTGCTGAATACCTTGGTTTTGTTATGAACCGCCTGCTGTTCGTCGGTGCTCTCTACCTTGGTATCATTGCTGTTCTTCCTAACATCGCCCTCGATTTGGGGGTAGGGGCAAGCTCTGCAGGCTCCACACCATTTGGCGGCACAGCTATTCTGATTATGGTCTCGGTCGCACTGACTACAGTTAAGCAGATCGAATCTCAGCTTCTACAAAGTAACTACGAAGGACTCCTCAAATAATGCGTCTTGTACTCCTTGGACCTCCCGGTGCCGGCAAGGGCACTCAGGCTGCGATTCTCTCCGAAAAGCTTGGCATCCCGCACATTTCGACGGGCGACTTGTTCCGGGCCAATATTGGTGAGGGCACCCCGCTGGGGATTGAAGCCAAGCAGTACATTGATAACGGCAAGTTGGTTCCCACCGATGTCACCGCACGCATGGTGAAGTCTCGTTTGGAGGAAGAAGACGCTAAAGGTGGTTTCCTTCTTGACGGCTTCCCTCGTACCGTGGAGCAGGCAGAAATCCTCGAAGGTTTCTTGGAAGAATTTGGTACCAAGCTTGACGGCGTGATCAACTACCAGGTCTCCGAGGACGTTGTTGTGGAGCGCATGCTGGCCCGCGGACGCGCAGATGACAACGAGGAGACGATTCGTACTCGTCTGCAGGTGTACCGCGATGAAACCGCACCATTGATTGACCACTACGGCGAGCGGATTATTGCTATCACCGCTGAGGGTACCGTTGAAGATATTAATTCCCGGACCCTTGAGGCCCTAGGAAAATAAAACCTGATTGACTGCGAACCGAGCCTGACGTGTGGCTATACATCCGGTGTATAGCGTTTGTCAGTGCTCGGTTTTTGCATTTTTAATTCATAAAGTTATTCGTTCGCTGCGGCTAGAACGGAAGAATACGTCCTGATAAAGGGCATGAAAGTGATGTGATGATGGGGTTTCGATCCAAACGCAAAGTGATTCCAGCTAAAACGCCCGCGGAACTTGATGCGATGCAAGCTGCAGGTGAGATTGTGGGTAAGGCGTTGCAGGCCGTTAAAGCCGCCGCAGCTCCAGGGGTAAGTACTCTTGAGCTTGACGCGGTTGCGGAAGAGACCATTCGGTCCTACGGTGCTATCCCCACATTTAAGGGTTATGAAGGCTTCCCAGGTTCAATCTGCGCATCGGTGAATGAAGTGATCGTTCACGGAATCCCGAACGCGGAGACGATCTTGCGGGAAGGCGACCTGGTGTCTATCGACTGCGGGGCGACCTTTGAAGGATGGGTAGGGGACTCTGCCTGGTCCTTTGGCATAGGGGAGCTCGCTGCGGACGTCCAAGCGCTTAACGACGCCACCGAGTGGGTGCTTGCGGAAGGCATGAAGGCGATGGTGCCGGGGAATAGGCTTACCGACGTTTCCCATGCCTTGGAAAAAGCAACGCGCCAGGCGGAAAAACGCTTTGGTGTGAAATTGGGAATCGTTGACGGATATGGCGGACACGGCATCGGCCAGACGATGCACGAGGAGCCTTATCTGGCTAACGAGGGGAAGCCTGGTAGGGGACCGATGATCCAAGAGGGATCGGTTCTGGCGATTGAACCCATGTTGACTCTAGGGTCTGTGGATTCCCTTGTCCTCGAAGACGAGTGGACTGTGGTCACGGATGACGACTCATGGTCCTCGCATTGGGAACACACTGTGGCGGCGACGAATGAGGGCCCCCGAATTCTTACCCCCCGGAAGTAGTTACACGTTTTCTGCCTAAAAGTGGTCTAACGGTCTGTGCCTTTGTGTCGTTAGGTCACTTTTTGCGCGCTTTGTGCTGGACATAGCCATTTTTCTTGTTATAAATGCTTTATTATTTTGTGACTTCAGCGTAATGTCGTGTGTATTACCCCCATTAGTGGAGAAGGACACATTTAAAGCAAAGGTTTTTAAGCGCCCCTTTGTGGTTGCTAGTCTCCTTAGTAACGCCATCTGTATGTTCTATCACCAAATCTTTTGAATGTGATGCGTGTCCCTAATCCATTGTGAACCGTGGGGTACTTGTCGCTATAGGAGGTCGGACGTCTGATGTGTTGGCTGTCTCATTTTTGTGTGTTTCATCCATCTCAAGGAAGGAAGTTTCCAATGACGGATTCACGCCGCCGTGGAACTCGCAAAGCGCTGATAACTCTCACAGCAGCGCTTGCTCTCACTGCCCAAGGCCTTGCGGTCCCTACAACTTTTGCTGAAGAAACCCCCAGCCCTGCAACTGCGCCCCTCGATAACAATGGGCTTTTCGACGCCGCTCCACCTGCGCCCGTAGCGCGTGGCGCAGTAGGGGAGGGGCAGCTTCCTGAACCAAACGAGAATCCGGTCTTTGATGTAAAGACACTGCGAGATGTGGATCCAGCTGGTCAGCGGTGTTTCCGTATTCCTGCTATTGCTACGGCTGCTGATGGGACGCTTTTGGTGGCTTTTGATAATCGGTATGGTCCGGATGCTCAAAGCAAGACCTGGTGCAGGGATGCTCCTTACACCCCCGGGAATGCAAAATCTCCTAAAGAGCAGACAGACATTGAGATGTATCGTTCTGATGATTCTGGCGAGACCTTTAGTGGTGGGGGGTTTATTGCACGAGGTACTACAGATGAACGTGGGCTTTCGTATACGGACCCTGCCTTGGTTGTAGACCGAATTAACGGAAAAATATTTGCTTTTTTCGTCCGTGGATATGATCAGCGCTTTTTTCAAGCTGGCGCAGGGGTGAATAAAGGTGATGTCGATGCTGCCATACAACGCCGTGACGTTCAGGATACTGTGGTGATTGAATCTCAGGATAATGGTGAAACCTGGGGGAATATGCGCCTCATTAGTGATTTGACTGAAAAAATTGTAGTCAAATCGCAAGGGAAATCGGCTGTTCCTGGATACGGGCGATTTGTGACTTCGGGAAGTGGGATTCAACTCACTTATGGGGTACATGCAGGTCGTTTACTTGTCCCTATTTCGGTGAAGACGAAATATGGATCGCAAGATAGGGTAGTAAATCTTTCGATTTATTCGGATGATGGTGGAGACACCTGGGAAGTCGGTGAAGGCATCGCAGGCGATGGAACCTTCAACGGTGATGAGAGCAAGCTCGTTGAACTGTCGGACGGCCGCATCATGATGAATTCGAAGGACAATGATAAAACACGTTGGACCGCTTATTCGTCAGACCAGGGAGAAACCTGGTCTGACCCGGTACGTACTGTTGTTGCTCCGCCGCAGTTTCCTACTAAGCACAACACGGGCATTAACGTTTCTCTGATCAGGGCCTATCCTAATGCTCCCGAGGGGAGTGCTGCGGCCCGCGTGCTCTTGTATTCTGCTCCTATTGATAAACGCACGAATCATGAACATAACAAAGATGGACGCAATAACGGCTGGGTCATGGCCTCGTGTGACGATGGTAGGTCGTGGACGCATGGGCGCCAGATCGAATCTGGTCGTTTCCAATATTCGGTCATGACTCCTATGGCCGATGGAAATATCGGCATGGTTTATGAGACAGGAACATTTGATACTGGCATGACCCTCAAGTTTGCCAAGTTCAACATGGCGTGGCTGGGCGCTGATTGCTTGAGTAATAAGGCCCTGGGTATCACTGATCTGCCGGATCCCGCTTTGGCCAAGGCCATTGAAGAGGCGAAAGCTGCGACGGCTAAGGCTGAGGAGGCTACGGCGAACGTCGTAAGGCTAACAAAGGAGCTAGAGGATCTTGAGATTGATAGGGAAGAACTGCTAGAAGCTCTGGACAAGGCTAAGGCAGCGGCGCAGAAAGCCATTACTGCTGCGGAAGAGGCTAATGCCAAGGTTAAGGCCGCTGAGGAGGCTACGGCGAAAGCCGAAGAATCCGCTGCAAAGGCAGAGGATGAGGCTAAAGCCCTTGCAGAGCAATTGGCCAAGGTTGAGGAGGAATTAGCAAAATCCCAAGATCAGGCAAAGGTTCTCGCTGAGGCTAAAGAGGCTGCCGAGATTGCTCAAAAAGCAGCAGAAGAGGCGCTTAGGTTGGAGAAAGAGAAGAACAAAACAGGTAAAGACGCAGATAACACCGAAAATAAAGGTTTTTGGCAAGGTCTTTTGCAAGTCTTGCCAGGACTTGCACCCATTTTCAGTTTCTTAGCATCGCTATGGGATGGGATACAGAAATTATTTGGGGTTAAAGCCTAAAACGGCGAGAACAATGTAATCGCTAAAAAATGGGCGTGTGGAGCAGAATCTACACGCCCATTTTTGTTTATCTCTTGCTAAAAGTTGCCGAATTGTTACGTGCGACACGCCGAGTCGGGTGTGCTCAGTTTCCTAAGTTTTTGCTCAGTCGGGATATAGTGGTCAGCATGTCGTATAAGCCCCGTCATGCGAAGCAGTCCATGGCTCGTCGTCGTATTGCGGCGATGGTTGGAACTGCAGCAACTTCCGCAGCTCTTCTGGTGAGCCAGGCTGCCACTTCTTCCGCACAGGACTTCGGATCGAGCAACCTCAGTAGCTCTATTGATCAACAGTTGCAGAACCTTGGTCGTCAGACTCGTGACGGAGCTTGGGATCTGCGTAATAACTTGCGTGCGCAAGCCGATGCCGGTTCGCCTGTCGACGCCGCCACTATGGTGAAGCAATCCATTGATAATGCTGTTAACTTCGCTTTCCCTGGTCTTATCCAAGAGCGGACTGCGCCGCCAGTCGTGCCTGCTCCTGCTCCGGCGCCGGCTCCCGCCCGCCCAGCTTTTGACACCGGCTCTTGCCCAGCATTTGCCCGTGCTTGCATTGACTTGGCCGGGCAGCGTTCATGGCTCCAACAGAATGGCCAGGTCTCTTATGGTGCGGTGCCAATCTCCAGCGGACGCGTAGGCCATGAGACCCCCAAGGGTATTTTCCACGTTAATCGCAAGATTAAAGATGAAATCTCCCGAGAATTCAATAACGCTCCTATGCCATTTTCTGTGTACTTCACCAACAACGGCATTGCGTTCCATGAGGGAAGCCCACAGGTGGCCTCACACGGTTGCATTCACCTCAACCACAACGATGCTGTGACCTTCTTTAATCAACTGCAGGTTGGGGACGTCGTCTACGTGTACTAATCGCAACGTAGGTTTATGGCTTATAAGAACTGGCTGCGGCATCGTGAGAAGATGTCCGTGGCCTTTTCTTTATGGGGTAGCACCTGGGGATAGTGGGGTGAGGGTGAGGGGGTGGGCGTCGAGAAGCTAATAAGTCATAACCTGCAGCGAGCGCTGGGGCTGATAAAGAGCCTAGAAAAAACTTGGCTTTTCGGGCGGGGCGCTGTATTGTTGTTCGTTGGTGTATTGCCAAAAGGTGAAACACCTGTAATAAGCAGTGATTATGCGGCATCGTAATGATGAATCGGTTGGGATATTCAACCAAATTTTCAGTACCGATGTCAGGAATGTGGAGGCTATGGCTAAGGAAGGCGCAATCGAGGTTGAGGGTCGTATTATCGAGCCTTTGCCCAACGCAATGTTCCGCGTCGAACTCGATAACGGACACAAGGTGCTTGCTCATATCAGTGGCAAAATGCGTCAGCACTATATCCGTATCCTCCCTGAGGACCGCGTAGTCGTGGAGCTTTCTCCTTACGACTTGAACCGTGGTCGCATTGTTTACCGCTACAAATAATTCGACTCAGTCGTTTATTTCTTTTGAAGCCTCCATGCTTCACTGATGCCTCGGCATCACCCACACCTTTGGCCGCGGTGGCCAAAGCCTTGCGCATCTCATCCCATCGTCCGGCATCCGTCCGGGCAAAGTGATGTTTGGTAAGGACGAGCATGGAGAAAACCACCGTAACAACCGGAAAGGTACTGCCCTTATGGCACGTCTAGCTGGAGTTGACCTTCCGCGCAACAAGCGCATGGAGGTTGCACTCACTTACATCTACGGTATCGGCCCTGCCCGTGCCGCCCAGCTGCTCAAGGAGACCGGCATCTCCCCGGACCTGCGCACTGACAACCTCACTGATGAGCAGGTCTCTGCTCTTCGTGACGTCATTGAAGCAACTTGGAAGGTTGAGGGTGACCTCCGCCGCCAGGTTCAGGCCGACATTCGCCGCAAGATCGAAATCGGCTGCTACCAGGGTCTGCGCCACCGCCGTGGCCTGCCCGTCCGTGGCCAGCGCACCAAGACCAACGCACGTACGCGTAAGGGTCCGAAGAAGACGATCGCCGGAAAGAAGAAGTAATTCATGCCTCCTAAGACTCGCAGCACGGCTCGCCGCACTGGTCGTCGTGTAGTTAAAAAGAATGTGGCTCAGGGCCACGCATACATCAAGTCCACCTTCAACAACACCATCGTTTCCATCACGGATCCGTCCGGTGCTGTCATCGCATGGGCATCCTCCGGCCACGTCGGATTCAAGGGTTCCCGTAAGTCCACCCCGTTCGCAGCTCAGCTCGCTGCTGAGAACGCTGCTCGCAAGGCAATGGACCATGGCATGAAGAAGGTTGACGTATTCGTCAAGGGCCCAGGTTCGGGCCGCGAAACCGCTATCCGCTCTCTTCAGGCTGCCGGCCTTGAGGTGACCTCCATCTCCGACGTCACCCCTCAGCCGTTCAACGGCTGCCGCCCACCGAAGCGTCGTCGCGTTTAATAGGAAAGGAAAGGTAACTTACAATGGCTCGTTATACCGGCCCAGCAACCCGTAAGTCCCGCCGCCTCCGCGTCGACCTCGTCGGCGGAGACATGGCATTCGAGCGTCGCCCCTACCCTCCGGGACAGGCTGGCCGCGCACGCATCAAAGAGTCTGAGTACTTGCTTCAGCTGCAGGAGAAGCAGAAGGCTCGCTTCACCTACGGTGTTATGGAGAAGCAGTTCCGTCGCTACTACGCAGAGGCTAACCGTCTCCCAGGCAAGACCGGTGACAACCTGGTCATCCTGCTTGAGGCTCGTCTCGACAACGTTGTGTACCGCGCAGGTCTCGCACGCACGCGCCGCCAGGCACGTCAGCTCGTTTCCCACGGACACTTCACCGTGAACGGCAAGAAGATCAACGTTCCTTCCTACAAGGTTTCTCAGTACGACATCATCGATGTTCGCGAGAAGTCTCGTAAGATGATCTGGTTCGAAGAGGCTCAGGAGAACCTCCTCGACGCAGTTGTGCCAGCATGGCTGCAGGTCGTTCCGTCCACCCTGCGCATTCTCGTGCACCAGTTGCCAGAGCGCGCTCAGATCGACGTTCCGCTGCAAGAGCAGCTCATCGTCGAGTTCTACTCGAAGTAATTTTCTGTTCTCCTGCTTTGTGGCTTCCATACTGTGGAGGCCGCGGGGCAGGACGCGACAGGAATCTTCTTTAAGTCCTTTCATCCTTTCCGCCTATAGACGTCAAATAGCGGTCGTCACTCACAGGAGAGTTCTTAAATGCTCATTTCTCAGCGCCCCACCCTCACCGAGGAATACGTTGATTCCGCTCGTTCGCGCTTCGTTATCGAACCGCTTGAGCCGGGTTTCGGTTACACCCTTGGTAACTCGCTGCGTCGTACCCTGCTTTCGTCCATCCCGGGCGCTGCAGTGACCAGCGTGAAGATCGATGGTGTTCTTCACGAGTTCACCACGATCAACGGTGTGAAAGAAGATGTCTCTGACATCATCCTGAACATCAAGGGTCTGGTTCTGTCTTCCGACTCTGATGAGCCGGTTGTCATGTACCTCCGCAAGGAAGGCGCTGGCGTTGTATCCGCTGGCGACATTGAGCCGCCTGCCGGTGTGGAGATCCATAACCCGGATCTGCACATTGCGACGCTGAATGAGCAGGGTCGTCTTGATATCGAGATGATCGTCGAGCGCGGTCGTGGCTACGTCCCGGCTTCTCTCTACGCAGGCACCAACGAGATCGGTCGCATTCCTGTTGACCAGATCTACTCCCCGGTGCTCAAGGTGAGCTACAAGGTCGAAGCTACTCGTGTTGAGCAGCGCACCGACTTTGACAAGCTCATCATCGATGTTGAGACCAAGAACTCTATCGCTCCGAGTGACGCTCTTGCGTCTGCTGGCAAGACCCTGGTTGAGCTGTTCGGCCTCGCACGCGAGCTGAACACCGCCGCTGAGGGCATCGAGATCGGTCCTTCTCCGCAAGAGACCGAGTACATCGCTGCTTACAGCATGCCAATCGAGGACCTGAACTTCTCCGTTCGTTCCTACAACTGCCTGAAGCGTCAGGAGATCCACACCGTTGGTGAGCTCGCAGAGTGCACCGAGTCGGATTTGCTGGATATCCGTAACTTTGGTCAGAAGTCGATCAACGAAGTCAAGATCAAGCTCGCTGGCTTGGGTCTGTTCCTGAAGGACTCTCCTGAGGACTTTGATCCCACCCAACTCGAGGGCTACGACGCCGCTACCGGCGATTACGTGGACACGGATCTGGAAGATTCCGAGTAAGAAGCCCAGTAGGGGCCTGACCATTGCGGCCAAGGTCCCAAGCGCTCAATAAAACTTGTACACGAGGAGTACACAATGCCTACCCCTAAGAAGGGCGCCCGTCTCGGCGGTTCCGCAAGCCACCAGAAGCACATTCTGTCTAACCTTGCGGCACAGCTTTTCGAGCACGGCGCTATCAAGACCACCGATGCTAAGGCTAAGCTCCTGCGTCCTTACGCAGAGAAGCTGATCACCAAGGCTAAGAGCGGCTCTGTTGCGGACCGCCGCAACGTGCTCAAGCTCGTTCCGAATAAGGACGTCGTTGCATACCTGTTCAACGAGTTGGCTCCGAAGTTCGAGAACCGCGAGGGTGGCTACACCCGCATCATCAAGCTCGAGAACCGCAAGGGTGACAACGCTCCTATGAGCCAGATCTCCCTCGTTCTTGAGGAGACTGTTTCTGCAGAGGCAAGCCGCGCAACCCGCGCAGCTGCTTCCAAGGAAGCTGAGAAGGTAGAGGAGCCAGCAGTCGAGGAGACCGCTGCAGAGACCTCCACCGACGAGGCTGCAGAAGAGAAGTAGTCTTTAAGGCTTTAAAGCCTGGACATAAAACGTCCCTCATCGCTGATAAACGCAGATGAGGGACGTTTTGCTATAGGGGCAGCAGATGTGGGCGTGCCCTTTGTTAGATTAGAATGCGCTCGACCCTGTGCTTGAGAGAATGTGGGGTTGAGGTGGGCGTCGAAAAGCAACCAGTGTTGCTTCGTGGAGGAAAACAATATGGAGACCAACCAGCCAACTGTGCGTATTCGCCTCGATCTGGCTTATGATGGCACTCATTTTCATGGGTGGGCGCGTCAGGGAACCTCCCAGCTGCGCACGGTGCAACGAGTGCTTGAGGATTCGCTTGAGCTTATTCTGAGACACCCAATTGAGCTGACCGTGGCAGGCCGCACAGACGCCGGGGTTCATGCTGCGGGGCAGGTGGCACACTTTGATGTTCCGGAGGCTGCGTTGGATACTCGCAGTATCGACGGCGACCCGTGCAACCTGGTACGACGCCTGGCGCGCCTGTTGCCGGAGGACGTGCGAGTCCACGCGTGCACGCGAGCCCCGGAAGGGTTCGACGCGCGTTTTTCTGCTTTACGACGTCACTACGTCTACCGCCTGACCACCCACCCGCGAGGCGCTCTTCCTACTCGCGCAACGGACACAGCTCACTGGCCGAAACAGATCGACATGAACGCGATGCAAGCAGCCGCAGACGTCCTTATCGGTCTGCACGACTTCGCGGCCTTTTGCAAGTATCGAGAAGGCGCAACAACGATTCGTGACCTGCAAGAATTCACATGGCATGACGTCTCCACCTCACTGGAGCCACAGCTCTATGAAGCCCACGTCACGGCTGACGCCTTTTGCTGGTCCATGGTCCGGTCGCTCGTCGGCAGCTGTCTAGTCATTGGAGAGGGGAAACGGCCGGAAGGATTCGCCGATTCTTTGCTCACAGAAACCTCACGTTCCTCCCGCGTCCCCGTTGCACCAGCCAAAGGGCTAAGCCTGGTGGGCGTCGATTATCCCGCGGATAGCGAGTTGCTGGCTCGCGCAGACGTTACCCGTGCAGTGCGCACCGCTGACGATATTTCAGGGAACCGCTAAGGCATCCGCATCCGTCTAACTAGATGGCCCATTCCCAGGGGCTGTCTAGCCAATTCCCTATGCGCATGAGGACGGATGCCATGGCCGCAACAACACAAACTCCCCACGAGAACACAGCTCAACGCAGAGGTATCGCCCCTGCAACAAAGGCCCAAGTCTCAGGCCATAGGTTTCTTGTTCGGCGCATAGAGCTAGGGCTTTTGCTTGGCGACGTCCGCATGATCCATGACCCACTAGGAAGGCTGCGCCGCGCCCTGGCGTTTGGACTCAGTGCGGTTGGGCTTGTGGCACTGGGCGCAGGCGCACTAGCACTTTTTAGCCCGAACCCCGACCCCGGCGACGCACGTATCCTGTCCTCGCAACGAGGTGACCTCTTTGTACGTGTCGGAGAACAACTGCACCCGGTGACTAATCTGACATCCGCACGGCTTGCCGTGGAGGAATCGTCCACGCCGGTCAAGGTTGGTGATTCAGTACTAAGGACCAAGCGCATAGCAGCTCCCATCGGGATCGCAGACGCACCCAGCATCTTCAACGAAGCCCTCAAAGCAGAGCCTCTCTGGCAAATCTGTACCTCTACTTCTGCACCATCGGAGTTGGATTCCCCACGGACGACATTCCTTATCAACCAGGACACCGCGTTCGACCAAGCCCCAAAACTTGGGGATGACGAAGCCCTTTTAGCAACGAGTCCGGCAGGCGACGTGGTGGTCACCGCTGCAACTAGGAGGCTTCTTCCGTCAGCTGAGACTCCCGAGGGCAGGAGCATTCGGCGAAGACTCGGCATTGACTTTGCGACGCCACGGTGGAATCCAGCACCCGACGTGTTGGAGATTATCCCAGAATCACCCCAGTTCCACCTCCCCGTGGGGAATTTGGAACTTTTTGTAGCAGGCGGCGAATACTGGCTAAAGAATGACTTGGGGGTTGTACGTATTAGCCCTCTACAAAAGGATGTTCTCACAGATTTAGGTTGGGAGCTCAAGACTGTCTCACGAACAGAGATGACAGCGCGACCTGACATAGACCTTCAGGTAGCTCTGCCCGAGAAACCGTTGCGTTGGCAGGATCCTCATAAAGCAGATATCTGTGTATCGGTGTCCTTTGCCCACGATATGGAATCGCGAACATCTGTGGGGCTTACCAATTCTGCTACGGCGTCTACGACTGCGGTCGAACTTTCAGGAGAGTCTGTGGCAACGCACTTTGTGGGTACCGGAGGGACCATAGCTGTAGAAACAGGCGCAGGAGTGCATCTGATTTCGGAGCATGGCCTGCGCCATCAGTTGGCTCATAATGCGGTGTTAGAGCATTTAGGTATTCATACGATACAACGTGTGGCATGGTTTCTTCTCCGACTGCTGCCGTCCGGAACTACCTTGAGCAAGGAAGCCGCATTAACACCGCTCTACTAGTGTGTAGACTTTTCTTTCGAGTCTGAAAATTTTCGAAGGACCACATATACGTTTTATCACCATGCCCGCAAGAGGAAAGGAACGCGCATGAGCTCGATGCGTGATGCAGTTGCGGACAAGCTTGCTCACATCAATCAGCGCCATGAGAGTCTTAAACGCCATCGTTTTGGATTCCTTGTACGACCCACCGTTCTCATTCTTGGATGGTTGGTCGTTATCGTGGGGATTATTACCATTCCTTTTCCCGGGCCTGGATGGCTTACCGTGTTTGTGGGAATCGGAATTTTATCTTTGGAATTGCACTGGGCAAGCGGCCTTTTAGCATGGGGCGTGAGGCTTTATGATCGCTTCTTTTCTTGGTACCACGTGCAACCCAAAAGGACGCGTTATTCCCTAATCGCCGGCACTTTAGTGGCTGCTTGGGTCGCTGGAATCGCAATTGTTCTACTGCTATGGAAATTGGGGTTTGTACCGTTTCTAGACCCCATAGTGCGTATGCTGATCGGCTAGCTTGCCAGATACTGGTCAGATCGCGGATGCATACGCGAAAGCAACAACGCTGTGGCCGTAAGCGTTATGAGCAGTAACGCCGTCACAATAGCAACGATCATCCGCCCGTGTGCTTCATGCCGGCTCGGTTGAGACACTGTCACGAGTGATGAGTGTGGCTGTGGGGAAGCCCGTGGAAAAATCTGAGTAAGAGCTAGCTCAGGGTCGACGGCTCCGGTCATAGGATCAACACTGTGATATAGCAAAGCCCTGATCTCAGCAGCAACGGCTTGTGGATAGCGCTCCCGGAGTAACGCGGCGGTGCCGGCAACAATAGGGGCAGCAAAGCTAGTTCCCTCAAAAGGCACAACATCGCGATCTTTATGGGTCCCCTGGGATAGCCCGTCACCCTCGTGCGATAACGCTGCTGCGACGTGGCCCAAGGCGCTGAGCAACGGATGCGGAGCAGGTAAAGAATACTGCGTAGGAAGTCCATTGCTGTGTAACGCGGAAACGGCCAGCACTGTATTTAGGTGAGCTGGGTAGACATGATCGCCTGGTTCGCATGAACCAGAACCTGCATTTCCTGCGGCGGAAACCACAACGACGTTTGACCTCTCAGCGCGGTCAAGGGCTGTATGTAGCTCGGAAAGCTCTACGAGGGTTCCTTGGCGCACACATGACACTACCGAGATGTTGATCACGTGTGCACCATGGTCAATGGCTGCATGGATGCTCTGAGCCAGCGTAGAGAGATTCCCCGCAGGAGTTGTGCGAGTCGAGTATTCCTGCCACGCACTCGTTTGCTTGATAGAAATGATCTTTGCAGCAGGAGCTACCCCTACTACTCCGTCGGGGCCATCGCGTGCTGCAATAATTCCGGCGACAGTAGTGCCGTGGGCATCACAATCATGAAGGCTGCCGCGACGTGTTCCATCGTTGATAAAACTGCCTGCGTCTTCGACTAAGCCAAGTCGTGGATGAGGCGCGACACCGGTATCTATTATCGCGACTCGAATACCAGACCCAGTGGCGTGGCGGTGAGCTCGGCGAAACTTCTGAGAGACGGAGGCTTGTTTGCGGATATTTTCTGCCGACGCATGAGCTGCTTGAGCGCACGAGTGTTCTTGACCGTAAGCCAGTGGACAGAAACCGAGGCAAAGAACAATGATCACCAGAGCGAAAGCCAGGCTGGGAAACCGAAAGATGCACATAGTTATACCAGGCCCCGGATCAGGGAAAATACCCCCATGAGTTGGCACGATAACGGAAATACCGCGGCCAGGGCCAAGGCTTCGCATCTGCCGATCCATAATGCAGTAACGGGTGTGAATCGAGGCAAAAGTTTGGCCCAGAAGGAAGCAGTGAGAGCACACAACGAGACGGATAAGGGGATTATCACGAGCCATTGAACGGAAACATCAGTGGCTAGAGACAATCCGAGAATTCCGCCGAGGGAGATCATCCACAGCATCCATACCGACACACCGGTTGCATGACGATGCGAATGTGCTGCTGTACAGATAATGACGCATATACAGAGCACGAAGGCGAATCCGTTGCCGTCTGCTAGATAACCAATAATGAGCAACGACGGGGCAGCGCTTGCCGACGCCCCCACCACTATGCCCTCCAACAGCAACAGGGATTTTCTGGCTTGATGTTCTAACCATTGAGGTGAAGTCTGCGAGTCCGCGACGCTCAGATCTTCACCCGCGCTGGGAAGACGTGGGACCTCAACACCAGCTAACTTGACTGCCACAGTTGGGGCCAGGACTATCACAGTAAGTGCGCATGCAACTACTGCGCTAGCCGCGCCTAAAAACCAGTTGTGTGGTTGTGATTCCGGAAAATGGTAGAGCCAGCCCGCCGCAGCTACAGGAGAAGTCGATAGCGCAAAAGAGATGATCGCGCTGAGAGTCCGTAAGTGGTCGATCGCCTTTTCATACGAGGCTGTGATGGTGTGGGGTAGGCGTCGAGAAGCAATCAAATGTAGCGAGAGCGAACCTGCTATAAGTGCTATATCGGCTGCTAAGACCGCTGCTGCGATGTCAGATGCTCCCGCCTCTGATGCTGAGAAAGGCACAACAAAAGAACCTGCCGCGAAGGCACAAAAACCGGAGAACGCTGTTAACACCAGGGGGTTGCGGGTCCATACATACGCGAGCATTGCTAAACCACACAGGATCAACCAGCGGAATTCGGGCGGTCCGAGCGTATCTATGCGCATGATGAGAAAAGCGCAACCCATAATCCCCAAGGCCTCTGTAGCAGTAGCGATACCACGTGGAGGAAGAGAAGCTTTGCTGCTCTGCGCGAGGGTTTCTGCAGAGTCACGCACAACAGGAGCTTTCGACGCTTGGTGTGGGCGTAGAAGAACAACGGCACCGTCAGGAAGGCTCGTAGCATGAAGGGGAGCGGAGGCATCGATACGCACTCCAGAAGCCGTGATAGATTGCCACGGCGTAGTCCCCGCTTCTACTCCCGCGAGCGACAAAATATCCGGAATGACCTCTACCAACGCAGATGACCGTGGGACAGAAATATCTACGTTAACGCAGGAAACAGCTGGCGTGAGATCCCCAGGTGTTTCAATGCGGAAATGAAGCCGAATATCTTGATCTATCAAAAGAAATCCCCCCTCTTTGTTGGTACCCCCTACCAAGTACTGTCCATCCTGACTTATGATCGCTTCAGTGTCTAGCCCAAGGGGGAACTTCGGGTGGGGCCGTCAAGGGGAACCGGGGAAGTGACTTTTCCACGTGCACACAAGGGGGGAAAATGGTGCGTGCCGCCGTATCGACTATCCAGGAAAACGATGGCGAACACATTGCTGAACAGCAGATCTTGGTAAGGGAAGAACCCTCTTATGTGCCTACGTCACCGCAGGAAAATACACCCAGTAAGCAGATCGATCACGGGATAATTCCACAGCTCAGTGCAGATGAACGGCTGCCCGCGCCACCGCTTCCAGTAGGAACTCTACAACCGGAGCCTGTTCCGGAAGCCGTGCGTGCGCAATCTGTGCCGCTGCTCAAGATGCTCATGCCGCTAGCTATGGTGGGCGCGGTCATCGCGATGGTCGGGCTATTGGTGATTTCAGGTGGAACATTAAACCCAATGATGCTCACTCTGCCGCTCATGATGGGGATGTCCTTGCTTATGATGTTTTCTCCCGCGCCGGGAGAAGACACAGCGGAGATGCGCAGAACATATCTACGACACTTGGTGGCTTTGCGCGAAAAAGCAACGGACAATGCTGATGCACAGCGAACACATGAGTTATACCGGCATCCTTCGTCGCATGAGTTGTGGTCGATGGCAGGAACTGAGCGGATGTGGGAGCGGTTGGGGGATGCCTCCGATGCTTTAGAAGTGCGCATTGGCACTGGAAGCACCGCGTTATGCACTCCATTTGAGGTGCCGGATTCGGGTGCAGCAGAAGATTTGGATCCGGTCTGTGCGGTGTCGCTACGTTCGACGGTTCAGGCTTTGAGCTCTGTCCACGATATGCCACTGACCATGCAGTTACAGGCGTTTCGAGTTATCAATATTCTAGGAGATGACGCGCGTGGTTTAGTCCGTGCTATCGTCGCGCAGCTGTGCTTTCACCATGGTCCGGAAGCCGTGGGTATAGATTTCATCGTAGGAAATACCGTAGCGAGGGACGTCCCAGGTTCTGATGATGATTGGTCTTTTGTTAAATGGTTTCCGCATTGTCGAACACCACAAAGCGCACAGCATCGGGTCGCCATTGTGGATTGCAGGGACAAACAGAGCCAGGAAATAGGGGCATCTGATGCGAGCCGGTGGGACGTGATTATTGCTATTGACGCACACCTAGACTCAGATCTAGGCCTGCGGGCTGAAGAAGAAGGGATTGTGCTGCAGGCAGGCTCGGACCTTGGCGTAATCACAGAAAAGGGCGTCGAGGACATTGGTTTTCCTGAAACCTTGAGCAGCAGTGGAGCGTTGCTCCTTGCAAGACTCCTGACCAGGTATAAACGAGCGGAATCCGAGAGTGCGGCCTCCTCTGATCTGCGTGCGCTCTTAGGGCTTCGCGGTATCGCCGGGCAGCTTGACGTGGGATCTTTGTGGAGACGTCGGAAAACCGGAGGGTTAAAGAACAAGCGGCTGAGTATTCCTTTTGGGCTCAACTCATCGGGGAAGCCTGTGGTGCTTGATATTAAGGAATCGGCGCACGGCGGAATGGGGCCGCATGGTCTGTGCCTGGGATCTACAGGTAGCGGAAAATCGGAGCTCTTGAGGACGTTGGTCGTGGGCCTTGCTGCAACTCATAGCCCGGAAGATCTCAATTTTGTGCTTGTAGATTTCAAAGGTGGCGCCACCTTTTTAGGACTAGACCGATTACCCCATACCTCTGCAGTAATTACTAACTTGGCTCAAGAAGCTGTGCTTGTGGAACGCATGCATGATGCGATCTCGGGGGAGATGAATCGACGTCAAGCGACGTTGCGCCAGGCCGGAAACTTTAGCAACGTCAGTGAATACACTGCGGCGAGACAGCACCGACCAGAGCTAGCTCCCATGCCGGCGCTGCTCATCATCGTTGATGAATTCTCGGAGTTATTGGGACAACACCCCGACTTTGCCGATCTTTTTGTGGCAGTGGGACGTTTAGGACGCTCTTTGCATATACACCTTCTGCTCGCGAGTCAACGACTCGATGAAGGAAGACTGCGCGGACTGGATTCACATCTGAGTTACCGGATTGGTTTAAAGACGTTTTCTGCTGCAGAATCCCGCCAAATACTGGGAGTGCCTGATGCCTACGAACTGCCCAATCAACCAGGTGTCGGGTTTCTTTCTACTGGTGCAGGCTCACTGCAACGTTTCAGGGCGTCCTATGTGTCAGGCCCCATGCAGAACCTTAACGTCGAACACAATAAAGGCCGTTCAGTGAGGCTGTGGACTGGATGGGAAGACTCTGGACAACAATCAGGACAAGCAGAACAGAAATCTGATGCTCGAGGGACCACGCTTGTCGACGCCATCGTCTCTGCCAGCGTGGAAGCTGCAGCGCAAGAACAACTGCACGCACATCGTATATGGCTCCCACCGCTCCCAAAGTCCATGAGTCTCAACTCCTTGGACCTCAACCAGGCCTTTTTGGTTGCATCGGTCGGTATTATCGATCGTCCATATTTGCAGCGTCAGGACCCGTTGATCATGAATTTCCTTGGGCAAAGCGGACATGCCGCACTCTGCGGTGGGCCGCAGACCGGGAAAAGTAGCGCGTTGTGCACGATCATGACGTCTTTGGCCATCTCGCATTCGACGCGCACCCTTCGGTTTTATGTATTGGACCTCGCTGGAACAGGCCTTGCCTCGACGTCAGCATTGCCGCATGTAGCTGGGATTGCACACCGCACTGAGGCAGAAAAGGTGCGAAGGATCATAGACGAGGTCGTATCCTTCATCGATTCTCCTGAAGAACGCCACACTTTTCTTGTTGTCGATGGTTGGCACGTGGTGGGTCAGGCCTTCGACGACCTGCTTGAACCTCTTGCTCGTATCGCTTCTGACGGGCTAGCCGCGCATGTTCATCTGGTGATCTCAACTCCGCGATGGACTGCGCTGCGTCCCGAGATCCGGGACCTGATACCGCAGAGGATTGAGTTCAAGCTGGCAGAGCCTTTGGATTCGCTTATCGATAGAAAAGCACAAGGCAAACTTCCGCTTGCTGCTGGTCGGGGCCTGAATATAGATAAGGAGCACGTCCTCTTTGCTCTATCCACCCCGGCAGACCTAGAACAAGCCGTATCAGCCTGCACAGATAGGGGAGATAGTGCTGTGCCCCAACTCAAGATGCTTCCCTCTTGGATAGGAGTCTCGGAGCTGACGGTGGGCGTCGAAAAGCAAGGAATTCCTTTTGGTTTAGGCGGCAAAAAGCTCACTCCACTGACGTGGAGTCCCCAGCAATCGAGCCATTTGCTGTGCGTAGGAAGCCAAGGCTGTGGGAAAAGTACATTAATGCGCACGATCGTCAAAGGAATTGAAGCTATAGGGGAGGACCACGCTCGTATCGTGATGATCGATCATCGCCGGGCCCACCTGGGGGCGGTGCAGGAGGACATGCTCGCGGCGTATTCTGCGACATCCCAGACCACAGAAAGCATGATCAGCGATACGGTTGTGACTCTTCGTTCACGTTTGCCTAGTTCGGATGTGACTGCGGAGCAACTAAAAAACCGTTCCTGGTGGTGCGGTCCGGAAATATTTTTGCTTATCGACGATCTCGATATCCTTCCCGACAGTTGCCTGTACCCACTGCTTGAGCTTCTACCGCACTCAAAAGACATTGGTTTGCACGTGGTGGCATGCAGGAAAATTGGAGGTATGCAGCGTGCCTTGTACCAGCCGTTTCTCGCGGAAATTAGGGATCAACAGCCCACGGTTATCATTCTCGACGGCGACAGGGACGATGGACCTTTATGGGGGATACGTCCTAGTCAGCAACCTCCGGGCCGCGGAATTTTGGTGGAACGCGGGAGTAACAAGGGGGTTCTCCAAGTGGCTGTTGCAGATACTCGCTTAACTGCTCAGGAAGCTGAGTGCACAGTGGCGGGTGATTCTGAGGGAGAAGACCATGAATAAGCCATATGATCTGGTGATTACTGTCTTGGATACGGCAACGGTCTTTGAAGGGACAGAAGACGCGTTCCGTTATGACCTCACGAGTGCCGGGATTAAAGAGGGATGGGCACTTGACAAAATCGTCGAACAAGCTGAGCAGTTGTTGCCTCAGTGGCCTGCAGTAACAATCCACATTATTGCGGAAACAACAGTAAAAGAGATTCTCACCGAGCAGCTGTTGGAACATGGGGTATCGGTGGAAGCAGTATCGACTAGGGAGGTTTCCTCTACAAAGCGAGAACCCACAAAAAACGATTGCGTTGAGTATACGTGGGAACCTCAACCGGATAACGAAGCACGCGATGCACGGAGAAAAACTGTCCGGGCGAAAACCTCTCCTTTTAGACGTGTCGCACTAGCGGAGAAACTGCACCCTTTTCATGGTCTGCTCGTAGTACTCGTTATAGCTGTGGCCGGAGTTTCGTGGTGGGCGATGGGAAAAGGGCTTACATCTCCCTCTACGGGAGTAACACCGGTGCAAAGCGTGGGGGACCAAGAGCAGAGGGGTGCACAGGGCACCCACTCTGAGACGAGACCAGTACCAACGCCAAGTGTCGCTGCATCTTCCAACAAGGATGTGGTTTTGCACCACGCTCGCATCCAAGTGCTTTTACCTAGCAGTTACCATTTGGCGGAAAAAGAAGGAACGAGTGGAATGGTTATAGCGACCGGCGATGACCCAGAACTTCGGATCCTCTTGTCTATAGACCCCGTGGGGTCAGCCGACGTGGAAGCTGTTTATGCGGAGCTAGATGCCATGATCACCCACGATCCCACGCTGAACCATGGACAAACTCTGGGAATAACTAAGCCAACCCGCTTGGTGTCCTATGAAGAACGTCCCGGGGACGGATCCTATGCGCATTGGTGGTCTTGGGTAGACAACGGACACGTGTATTCCGTTGGGTGTCACAGTAAGCGGATGTCCACTATTCCTCAGCGTGCAGTATGCCGTAAGGCGGTAGAAAGCGTGTCCGTGCGTAGCTCTTGACGCTGGACTGAAGGGGGAGTGGGAGCTGAGACTCAGAAGAAAAAGAGAAAAGCGGGAACCAAAAAGGTGCAATGCTACGTCTAAAGATCAAGGCTGTCATAGCAGCTGATAGGAACCCCGCGTAGGGGAAGAAAATACACACAATTTTATGGGGGAGGGATTATGTCCGGTCAGTTTAGAACGGAAGCTGACGTGATGATGGCTACTGCCGGTCGCGTCGATAACACTAATGCCGAGGTGCAATCGGAGCTTGCTCGACTGCGCGGAATCGTCGATGGGATCCGGGGTTCTTGGGCGGGTGCTGCTCAGGTAAGTTTTGACAGCTTAATGCAGAGGTGGGACGCGTCGGCAGGCAAGCTGCGTATGGCGCTGCAATCTATTTCAGACAACATTCGTAGCAATGCGGCGTCGTTCGATCAAACAGAGACCGATAACAAAGCAGCTTTTGCTTCCGTGGGGGCGCAGGGGCTTGCTCTATAAAACGCTTAGTTATCTGCTGAAACTTGAAACAAGGAAACGATATACATGATTAAGTATGGATTTGCTGCCATTGAAGGCGCAGCGGGGGACATCCAATCTACGTCGGGTCGAATTAGCTCGTTACTTGAAGATCTCAAGACCGGTATTCGCCCGATGGTAAGCACATGGGAAGGAGATTCCGCTTTGGCATATCAAGAGGCCCAATCCCAATGGGATCAGGCAGCGTATGAGCTCAATACAATTTTGTCTACGATTTCCCAGACAGTTCGAGCTGGAAACGAGAGAATGAGCGAAGTAAATAGAGCTGCAGCTGCTTCGTGGGGATAGCCCGCGATTGAGCGTCGATGGCGGAACTCGTAGCTGGTCACAAAGAAAACCAAGGCAGGCTGTGATGAGTACGGGGTGGAAGAATGGGCACTTCTTCCGTCATCGTTGAACCGGGGGCATACGACACTTAGACACTTATACGACCGTCGTGTGCCCCTTTTTTCTGTGTTCTCAATAAAGTTGTCTAACGTTCACAGATCGCGTAATGTTAGGCGCCTGTGTGTTCAGAGCTCCGTTGACGCGGTGCAGCAGTCCACGATCGGGTCACCACCGGCCGCCGTTCGTGATTTCCTCTTGAATAACACCTGGCTGGCAGTTCTAGACAGACTTAAAAGGAGTCATCAGTGTCTACTTACCACCCGAAGAGCGGTGACATCACCCGCAAGTGGTACGTCATCGACGCCACTGACGTGGTCTTGGGTCGTCTTGCTACACACGCAGCTGATTTGTTGCGTGGCAAGGGCAAGCCTCAGTTCGCACCGAACGTTGACTGCGGCGATCACGTTATCGTTATCAACGCTGACAAAGTTCACATTTCCTCCAACAAGCGCGAGCGCGAGATGCGCTACCGTCACTCCGGTTACCCGGGTGGTCTGAAGACCATGACGCTGGGACGCTCCCTTGAGGTTCACCCAGAGCGCGTGATCGAGGAATCCATCCGTGGCATGATGCCGCACAACCGTCTTTCCCGTGCTTCTGCAAAGAAGCTTCACGTGTTTGCAGGTTCTGAGCACCCATACGCTGCTCAGAAGCCCGAGACCTACGAGATCAAGCAGGTGGCCCAGTGAGTGATCAGAACGTAACCGAGAACTTCGAGGCAGACGCAGCGGATATCGCCGCAGCAGTTGCAGCTTCTGAAGAGTTCACCAACACCATTGGTGACGTCGTTGCACCTGAGGCTGAGGTCGAGACCGCAGCTCCAGTTCTGCACGAAGGCCCGATTCAGACTGTTGGTCGTCGTAAGCGCGCCATCGTCCGTGTCCGCATGGTTGAGGGCTCCGGCCAGTTCACCTGCAACGGCCGCACCTTGGAGGAGTACTTCCCGAACAAGCTGCACCAGCAGCTGATCAAGGCTCCTCTCGTTCTCATTGATCGCGATGGTCAGTTTGATATCCAGGCTACCCTCACCGGTGGCGGCCCGACCGGCCAGGCGGGCGCATTCCGTTTGGCTATCGCTCGTGCACTCAACGTCTACAACCCGGCAGATCGCGCAGCCCTGAAGAAGGCTGGCTTCCTGACCCGTGACGCACGTGCCGTCGAGCGTAAGAAGGCTGGTCTGCACAAGGCACGTCGTGCCCCGCAGTACTCCAAGCGTTAATCTTTTTTCGCTGGTTCAAGCCGCTTCGCCGTTTGGTGGGGCGGCTTTCGCCGTTTCCGGTTGGCTGGGTGATTTCTTGAGTCCGTGTCTTACCCTAAGAGCCATAGCCGTTGGCGTAGAACCCATGGCCGGAGACTTCATAAGTACAGCACGAGGCAACGGGGCACAGATGGCAATAGAGCGCGACGGACAGCGGTCAGCAGGTGCTAGATAAATGCTGTGTAGTGCTCAGGGAGCCAACTATAAGAACATAATGCTAGGCGTGCATAATAGAACGCATGACTCGACTCTTTGGAACTGATGGTGTCCGCGGCCTTGCCAATAAAAAGCTTACGGCTTCTCTAGCGTTGAAATTGGGGGCTGCAGCTGCCGAGGTATTGACCAAAGACAATCGCAGCACCAGCCGACGTCCAGTCGCCGTGGTTGGACGCGATCCTCGTGTGTCTGGCGAGATGCTGGCGGCAGCGTTGTCCGCCGGAATGGCAAGCCGGGGAGTGGATGTGCTGAGGGTAGGCGTCTTGCCGACCCCAGCAGTTGCGTACCTGACAGATTTTTATGGTGCAGACATGGGCGTTGTCATCTCTGCCAGCCATAATCCGATGCCGGATAATGGCATAAAGTTCTTTTCCAAAGGCGGACATAAGCTTCCGGACTCGGTGGAAGACGAGATCGAGACGGTCATGGAGACCATCTCAGATGGTGGCCCCACGGGGCACGGCATTGGTCGCGTAATAGAAGAGGCCGTAGACGCGCAGGAAAGCTATCTGAAGCATCTAAAAGGTGCGATCCCGCAATCGCTTGAGGGCATCACCGTGGTAGTGGACTGTGCTAATGGCGCAGCAAGCGAGGTAGCGCCGCTGGCTTACGCCGCGGCAGGTGCCAAGGTCATTGCTATCCACAACCATCCCAATGCCTACAACATTAACGATAACTGCGGTTCTACCCATATAGATCAGGTCACAGCAGCGGTGCGGGAACATGGTGCGGATCTGGGGCTTGCTCACGATGGTGACGCTGACCGGTGCCTAGCTGTTGATGCAGAAGGCAATGTTGTGGATGGCGATCAGATCATGGCGATTCTTGCACTTGCGATGAAAGAGAATGGCGAGCTGCGCAAATCCACACTCGTGGCTACCGTGATGAGCAACCTGGGACTGCGCCTGGCGATGAAAGATGCCGGCATTACTCTCATGACTACTCAAGTCGGCGACCGCTATGTGCTTGAAGAGCTCAATGCTGGCGGCTATAGCCTGGGTGGCGAACAATCGGGCCATATCGTGTTGCCAGATCATGGCACGACCGGAGATGGCACATTGACCGGCTTATCACTCATGGCTCGCATGGCAGAGACAGGGCTATCACTAAAAGTGCTTGCCGAGGCAATGACAGTTTTGCCACAGGTGCTCATTAACGTGCCGGTTTCTGACAAAGCCATAATCCGGGACCATCCAGAAGTTGCGGCGGCGCTAGAGCGTGCTACCGATGAGCTCGGCGAGACCGGGCGCGTATTGTTGCGTCCCTCAGGCACGGAAGAGCTTTTCCGCGTCATGGTGGAAGCCGCAGAGGAAGAGACGGCGCGTCGAATAGCTGGTGAATTAGCGGCATTGGTATCAAAAATTTAATAGTTGGAACCGCAGAACCCCTTTCATACGTCTAAGCCTTATAAGCACGATGACGTTTGGAGGGGGATTTTGTGTTTGATGTGCTCATTGAGCCGACTATCGCAGTGGGGATCATTAAAAGGTTTATTAGGGAACTTGATCGCCAAGAGCACAAGCATGGAAAGCCGCCAGAGCTTGACCCGGAGGCGTTAGGAAAGGCGTTTGCTCACCACGGAGAAAAGATTTCTGAGGCGTTGCGGCTGATTCATCGTAGTAACGGAATGCGGCTGCAGCGGCTTCATGGGGGAGCTACCAGAGCATTGACTGATGTGCAGAAGCTTATCGACGCCGACCTCACGCATTCTGCAAGCCTCAAGGCCAGCGGGGCATAGCAATGGGATTCTTATGCATATCAGGGGAGGGCTGATGGCTAAACCCGATCTTAGGCAGTATGAACGAGCAATTAACTTGCTGCGGATGGTTTCAGAGGGAACCTATTCTGGGCCAGCGTTGAGTAGCTCAGAGATAGAAAAAGCGGCGTCGAGCACAGAGGGACTTAATACTAAGGTGCTGCGCGAAGCAGCTGCTGAGTCCGTGGGGAAAACTAACTTTTCTGCCAAGAACAAATTATGGTCTGTGCTGTTCAACGTGGTGAAGCAATGTGCTATGACGCTCATTGCTAGCGGACTTATGGATCTTGCCTCGACGTGGCTGGAAGGGCTGATCGGGGCTAAGAACCTCGCCAAGGAAGCTAATCATGCTGGGGACGCTATCGACGACGTCGACGCGCATGCGAATAAGACCATAGTTACCGTGTTGTCCCAGTTGACCGTGACCATCGAAAAACTGGCTGGGCAGATAGCCACAATAGATAAAAAGGAAGACCCACATGGTTTTCTTCACTGCGTTCAAGCCGGAGCCGACTGCATAGACTCTGCCGCCAAGGTGATAGCCATAACCTGCACAGACCGGGACAAAGCTATTGAGTCGTGCTATTCCCAGCTGGGGGCGTCGTTAAGCAAAGAATGCGGAAGGCAAGACACACGGGAGGCCTCCGTTGTAGCTAAAGGGCAGGCGATAACGGTGATAGCGCAGGCGGAGTGTGCCCTGGCAGGGGCTACAGCGGCTGCAGAAGAGTGCACACAGGAGTCAACAACGCCGCAGTCTTTTGTGCAACAGAAAAACGTGGAAAAGGAACAAGTGTTGGAGGCCCCCGCACCGCATCCTGATCATGGGGAAAAACATGAGGGGATGTGTGGCGTTTTAGGAGCACTTGGGGTGGGAGCTGCGCTTATAGGACTGAGTCTGCTGGTTGAGGCAGCCTGCGGGTGGTTGGGCAGCATTTCTGACTGTGAGGAGACGGATGAAACGGTAGCTCCAGCTAAGCCCGAAGAGCCGATACCAGAACCTGCGCCACAACCGCGGTCGGAGGAGCCGAAAGTGTCGAAGGTGCCTCCGCCCGTTGCGGAAGAACCAAAGGGTGTGGATAAACAGAAATTTATAGCCAAGCAACAAGAATGCGTGCCGCAGGGAAATAAGGGAGTCGAGATCAAGAAAGCCGGGGCATGGTGAACGCTGAAGAGGAATTTCAACGACGCGTTGAGAATGCGGAAAGGCAACGACAGGTTACCGTCAATAATTATGCGGAGTTTGCCAAGGAATTTCGCGCAACCGTGGCAAAGCGAATGGAAGAATTTGAACGCGAATTGAAAAAGTCGCAGGAGGTTGCGGAGAAAGTCAGACAGCGTGGAGAGGCCCGCGCGGCGGAAAAATTCCGGAGTGATCAGAGGGACACCGTAAGTTCGCCACGGGAGCAGATGTCTTACCGAAGAAGGCGCGGTCGCGTGAAAAGCGTATTGCGCAGAATATGAAAAGAAGCCTCTCGGGTGAGAGGCTTCTTGCAAGTAAAGAGTGTGGCTTTAGATTGCTTCTGGGTCGGCGGTGACAAGAGCGCGCTTTTCTAATGCGTCGCCCCAATAAGACGTGATCTTCTTGGATTCTGCCTCAGGTTCGGAGAACGCCGAGTACTTGTTCTCATGAGTGAGGCGGTGGAGCAAGAAACCGGTGACAAGACCACGGATTTTTTCACGTGAAGCGGCCTTAGAACGCCCTTGTCCGGTGACGAGCTTGAACAGGGTGTCTTCGGTGATCGTGTTATGGGAGGCGCCGTCGATTTCGCGATAAGCGACGTCGCCCTTCCAATGCGCCGCGAGTTTAGCAGCGTTACCGTAATCGAAGAGTGCATTGTCTTCCGTCCCCACGACTAGCCCGGGTGCCTCGACGCCACGAGACGCCACCTCAGCCGAGGGGGTGGTTTGCGAGGGATAGAGGGCCGCCACCGCAGCCAGCTGTGGCCGGTTGGTTGCCGCCAAAACAGCCGCACCTGCTCCCATTCCATGACCGACAATTCCGAGGCGGCCAGGGGCTACCGTGATGTTGCCACTACCGAGCTTCACTCCGGTGAGGATTTGCAAACTAGTTTCTATGTCTGCGGCAAAACCACGGTGGTTTGGCGAGAAACCTTTTTCCGTGTTCGGCGCTGCTACGACAAAACCCCAGCTGGCAAGATGCCTCAGCGTTGCGTGGTAAACGGATATATCCTTCATCCAATCGTGGGCAAACACAACGGCAGGAAGCCCGTTGCCCTCAGCGGGAGTGTAAATTTTCCCCGGTAAACCTGCATAATCGAGGTCGCCAACGAGAACGCGATGCCGGCCGCGCTTGGATAGGGTTGCTAGATGCTTTGAGAATTTATCAGCCACATTGTCCAAGGATAGTGGAAATTAGTACGTGTTATGGGTGAGAAGTATCGCCAGTGGATTGTGATGAGGCATTTTTGGGGGAGCTTGCTGAGAAAATCCCTGAAAAGTAGTGCTCGTTATTCGTGGGGAAAATAACAGTGGCACAATGATTCACCATGAACTTGCTCGAGGCCCGTATCGATCTGGATGCCATCGCACACAACACGCGTCTGATTAAAGACAAAGCTGCGGCACAAGGTGCACAGCTGATGTGCGTGGTAAAAGCTGATGGGTATAACCATGGCGCAGTGGAGGTAGCCACTGTCATGGAAGAAAATGGTGCGGATCAGTTTGGCGTGGCGACCATCAGGGAGGCCCTTGCATTAAGGGAAGGTGGGATAGAATCGTCGATTCTTTCCTGGATTTGGTCGCCGGAGCAAGACCTTGGGGCGGCGATTGCTGCAGGAATCGATCTGGCTGCCATCTCGCTTGCGCATGTTAAGGCCTTGGTGCGGGCGTCGGAAAGCTATGGCGAGAACCTCGTGCGCGTCACAGTAAAAGTGGATACTGGTTTGCACCGCTCTGGCGTGGATAAACAGGATTGGGAAGAAGCCTTCTGCGCTTTGCGGGATGCGGAGAATATCCAGGTCACAGGCGTGTTTAGTCATTTTTCCAGCGCGGATGAATCGGATTCCCCTGAGACGGAACAACAAGTGGAGGCTTTTCTCGCAGCGATTGAGCTTGGGCGCTCGCTAGGGTTGGAGCTGCCCGTTAATCACATTGCCAATTCGCCGGCGACGCTGAATCGACCAGACTTGTATTTTGATATGGTTCGCCCCGGTCTGGCTCTTTACGGACACGAGCCAATTCCTGGTGAAAACCATGGCTTACGTGAGGCAATGTCCTGGGTTGGGCGAGTAACGGTAGTAAAACCGATCGCCAAGGGGGAGGGGACAAGCTATAACCTCACGTGGCGTGCGGAACAAGGCGGGTATCTCTGCGTCGTTCCGGTCGGCTATGCCGATGGTTTGCCGCGTTCGGCGCAAGGGCACCTGGAGGTCACGATTGGTGGTCGGCGGTACCCGCAAGTGGGTCGCGTGTGCATGGATCAGATCGTGGTGAGCCTAGGAGGGAATCCCCACGGCGTGGCCCAAGGCGATGAGGCAGTTATCCTCGGCCCCACGGGAATGACAGCAACGGAACTCGCCACGGCTATAGGAACAATTAATTATGAACTTGTTTGTCGACCCTGCGGTCGTACTGTGCGAGTATTTGAGCACAGGGACTAACCCATTAGCGCGGCGCTTAACGCGGCGGAAACAGTGCAATAAAATTGTGATGATAGCGCAGCAGAATCCCCCAAAAAATCACCCTAAAACTGGGATTGTGGGCAATATAGGATGAAAAACACGTCGGCTTTCCTAGTGTCAGAGGAGACACATTAAGTATGAGAGATTCCTTCCCTTCCAGCGGCGAGCGTCGCCTTGAGCTACCTGCCGACACTCAGGCCCTAGCGGAGCAACTGGGCTCGGCTTTGGAAGCAGGAGACGTGCTTATCTTGGATGGTCCCCTCGGCGCCGGTAAGACCACCTTCACCCAAGGCCTGGCCAAAGGATTGCAGGTCAAAGGACGTATTACCTCACCTACTTTTGTTATCGCGCGCGAGCATAAGTCGCTTGTGGGTGGCCCGGCGCTTATCCATGTCGATGCGTACAGGCTTATCGACGAAACCGCCGGGGCGTCCGACCCCATCGGCGCATTGGACTCGCTGGATTTGGAAACAGAACTCGAAGATGCAGTGGTGGTGGCAGAGTGGGGAGGCGAGCTTGTGGAACAGATTTCTGATTCCTACCTGCGGATATCCATCGACCGCACCACTGCGCATCGGGAAAATCCTGAGTCGGAGGCGCGTATCATCCGATGGGAAAAAGTAGTTTCCTAATCGACTCAACCGTTGGCAAATCTACGTATCCCCAGCTCACGGCGTTGTTTCTCTAGATTTATGGACTTTCATAGCATTCTCGGTACCGACTCGGCGGGGCGCCTGGTCGGTTGTCCGGTCTTCGGCGTGGTCAGAGCAGCTGGCTGCAGCTGACAAAATGATGTGACGGAATTGTGTTTTTAGATAACCCATATAAGAATGTTGTCTGTTCACGAGCAGAAACCATGCACATGGAAGGAATCCGTGGTCTGACAAGGCATGACGGATCCACGTGAATCCCCGCACACAAGAACACTGACGTTTCAGGTCAACCTTTTTACGATTGACCTCTCAGGTAACGGCTCTCGCTTTGAGCGACCCCTGAATTTTTGGCTTCCCCATGATCCCTTAAATTCTTGTGCTGCCTGAAAACTATGTCAGTTGTTGTGAGCGCTGGGGATTCGCGTCCGTGGGGAAGCGGTGGGCGTCGTTACGCGTCGATTGCATCCGGCTTCTGTGTGAACACGTCCTTGTACTTTCAGATTGGAGTCTCGAAGCGCCGTGCTCGATTATCTTGCGACGCAACCCCTTATCACTCTGGTCCTCATCCTCGCGTTGGGACTAGCTCTGGGGAAGATCCGCCTATTCGGCATTTCTCTCGGCGCTGCGGCCGTTCTCTTCGTCGCACTCGCCCTTTCTACTATCCATCCAGCTTTGCAACTGCCCCCGCTGATTTTCCAGTTAGGGCTTGCGATGTTTGTGTATGCCATCGGTTTGAATGCCGGTGCCGCTTTCTTTGCTGAGTTCCGACACCGCGGTTGGAAGCTCACGCTGTACGTGATCGGTCTCTTGATGGTGCTTATGGGTATCTCTTATGCACTTATCACGACGTTCGATCTTGGTTCGCGCGCTGCGGGCGCAGGTATGTTCGCGGGAGCTATTTCTTCTACTCCCGGCATGGCCGCAATGGTGGCGATTCTGGAAGGAATCGACGATTCTCTCGTAGCAGAACCCGTGGTGGGGTATTCGCTGGCCTATCCCGGTGCCGTGATTGGTTCCATCTTGGTTGCTGCGATTGGTGCGCGTGTGTTGAAAGTTAACCACGCTAAAGACGCAGAAGAAGAGGGCCTGGTGATGGATCCTCTGGAGTGGACTGGTGTGCGCATCGGCCCGAGGATCACGGGAACTATCGCTCAGCTTCCGTCGATAGCTGGTGAAGAGATCATCGCTACCCGTGTGGTGCATTCCGATAGCTTCCACTCGCTCGCAGCCCCCAGCGACCGGCTTTTTGAAGGCATGGTGCTGGTGATTAACGGCACGACTGAGGCGCTAGAGCGGGCGATCGCCAAGCTAGGCGCGCCAGTGGACGTAAAGATTGAAGACACCGACCTTGAGTATTTGCGGGTGACGGTTTCCAGCAAGCACGTCGTAGGGCGGAAAATCTCTGATCTGGACACTGTGCGCTCTGGGTTTATTATCGCGCGGTTGCGCCGCGGCGACGCTGAAGTTGTTCCAGAAGCCGACGATGTTTTGCACTATTCCGATCGCGTACGCGTGATTGCGCCGAAGAATCGGATGAATGAGGTGCGTCGTTTCCTCGGCGATTCGGAGCGCCAGCTTGCCGACGTCGATCTGCTTCCCTTCGCCATCGGCTTGTCTCTAGGCCTACTCGTCGGCGCCATTCCGATTCCGCTGCCCGGCGGAAACACCTTGTCTTTGGGCTTTGGTGGCGGTCCTATTGTGGTCGGTTTGATCCTGGGCGCTGTACATCGCACAGGTCCTATTCACTGGCCGTTGCCGTATCACGCAAACCGCACAATCAGTACTTTTGGTTTGGCGATCTTCCTCGCTGGCGTGGGAACGTCGGCAGGCGTTGGCTTCCGCCATGCTCTGACGGACCCCTCTTCGCTGAAACTTATCGCGGCAGGTTTTGTGGTCACGTTGGCTTCTGCGCTGATTACCGCAGCGGTGTGCATGCCGTTGCTCAAGCTGAAGTGGGATGAGGCCATGGGGGTGGCTGCTGGTGTAACCACGAACCCGGCGATTATTTCTTATTTGAACGGGCAGACCGGCACCGAGTTGGCCACGCGCGGTTATGCCACGGTGTACCCCACAGCCATGATCGGAAAGATCGTGGCTAGCCAGATGCTTTTGCTTCTGCTGCTCTAAGGCACAGGCTTATCGACGCCGCCCCGCATCCTCGCACTAACGCGGGGGATGCGGGGCGCTGCGTGCACTCAGAGAAAATTCAGTCGGTGCAGCACTCTACGCTCTCGACGTAGTACGGTTTTAGCTCAAGAGGCTTCCATAACGGTTGACCCACCCCTATTGTGTAATCCAGGAGCATTACGAGCCCATGAACAAACTTGCCCGTGGCCTACTTGCCGCTATTATTGTTGCCTTTCTCGTTGTTATTATCGCGATGATCGCCATGGCGCATGGCCGGAGCGGAACTACCAACAAAGAAGGAGCTTTGGAAAGCACCTTGCGTAAAATTAGTAGTTCCGGTGTCCATGCTACTGCGCTGTCTTTGAGCGATCTTTATGGTCCGGAGTGGGTAGCCGGCGCGATGATCTGCCCTGGTGCTACTGAGCAGAGCATCGCCCAGAACTACGGAATCGATACCACTGACTTGCACCTCAACGGCGGCAAAGTCCCCGAGGACGTGAACTACCTTGTAATGGCGAGCGGCGATGGAGACATCCGCTTTGAACAGCTCAACCGTAATGAGGTTGATGTATGTTCCGTTGGCCCACAGGGTGGTTTTGAGACTTCTTCCCTGATCCCATTTATTAAGCAAGATGGTGTGTGGAAGATTGGAACCAGCCACTAAAACGCCCTCATTCACCGGGACTGGCAGCTCAGGACGGTCCTGATGTTCGGTTTATTCCGAGAAAGAATTGGGTCCTTATAACAAGCACGCTTAAGAAGCGACTACTCTTCTTAAGCGTGCTTGTTCTTGCTTTGGATACCGCCACCCCTGATCTCATAGTCGGACTCGTCCGAGTTCCTGCTGATGCAGCTACCGGGGCTATTGTCGCGCAACGGATTTTTACAGACAGTCGGCAGCATAATGAGCTGCTGACTCCTACTGTTGTGGAGATTTTAGAAGAATCAGGACAACAGTTTGCCGACATTGACCGCATCGTGGTTGGTTGTGGGCCAGGGCCTTTCACTGGGCTTCGGGTGGGGATGGTTACCGCGGCAGCCTTTGGCGATGCCCTCGGTATTCCAGTACACGGGGTCTGCACCCATGATGCGATTGCGGCGCAGTTAGATGGCCAGGTTCTCGTGGCCACGGATGCACGCCGCAAAGAGATCTATTGGTCGCTCTACTCCGATGGCGTTCGGACGATGGGGCCGAGCATTGTTTCTCCGACAGAATTGTCGATTCCTTCCAGAATCTCCACAGTCTCGATTCCCGAAAAGATAGGTCAGCTTCTTCCAGAAGCTGTGGCGAATGTGCCACAGGTAAATGTGCGTCCCTTGCCGGAATACCTCGTCGCTGTAGCCAATTTTTCGGAGACACCTGAGCCTTTGGAACCACTGTATTTGCGGCGTCCTGACGCGAAAGAACCAGCGCCAAAACCGAGGTCTTCGGCGATCCCGGAAGTAGAGCTGTAGATGTTTCTCCGAGAACTAACTGCCGCCGACGCCCCACGATGTGCGGAATTAGAGACGCTGCTTTTTGCGGAGGAAAACCCATGGTCGGTAGAGGATCTGCGAGGAGCAATGAACCATCCGCACACGCTGTATATTGCGGTTGTGGATTCTCTTGATGGAGGCCAGATTCTGGGATATGCGGGCTTGGCGATGTTGGGACCAGCTCATGACCCAGAGTTTGAGATCCATACCATCGGGGTCGATCCTGAGTTTCAGCGTCGCGGAGTGGCTCGTCTGATGATGGACAACATGATGTTTGTGGCAGATCGCGCTGCAGGGCCAGTGTTCCTAGAAGTGAGGACAACCAACGAGCCCGCTATACGCTTGTATGAGTCGTATGGTTTTGAGCGCCAAGGGGTCCGGAAAAACTACTATCAGCCCTCAGGCGCGGATGCCTATGTGATGGTGCGGCTGCCATCGGCTGTGGAAAGCAATGAAGAGAGTGAAAAATAACATGATTGTCCTTGGCATCGAATCCTCGTGTGACGAGACTGGTGTGGGCATTATTGAGCTTTCGCCTGATGGGGGCATGCGGATCCTCGCCGACGCAGTGGCCTCTTCCATGGAAGAGCACGCGCGCTTTGGCGGCGTGGTCCCCGAGATTGCGTCGAGGGCGCACCTTGAGGCGATGGTGCCGGTGATGCGCCGGGCATTGGATGAGGCGGGCGTCGATAAGCCTGATGCGGTGGCTGCGACCGTGGGGCCTGGACTTGCCGGTGCTTTGCTAGTGGGGGCTTCCGCAGCTAAGGCCTATGCCGCGGCGTGGGACGTGCCTTTTTATGGAGTGAATCATTTGGGCGGGCACGTCGCAGTGGCCAACTTGGAGGGCGAGGAGCTGCCTCATGCCATCGCGCTTTTGGTGTCGGGCGGGCATTCGCAGCTGCTGGAGGTCCAGGCTGTAGGCAAGCCAATGAAAGAGCTGGGATCTACGCTTGACGACGCCGCCGGCGAAGCCTACGACAAAGTTGCACGGCTGCTCGGCCTGGGGTACCCAGGCGGCCCGGTGATCGATAAGCTCGCCGCGCGGGGGAACCGCAAGGCTATCCGCTTTCCTCGGGGACTTTCGCGTGCCGACGATCTGCGCGGTGAGCACCGCTACAACTTTTCCTTCTCTGGCCTAAAAACATCCGTGGCACGCTACGTGGAAAAAGCTGAACGCGAGCAAACCGTGATCAGCGTTGAAGACGTGTGTGCGTCCTTCCAGGAAGCTGTGTGTGATGTACTGACGCACAAGGCGATTCTTGCCTGCCAAGACACGGGTGCCAAGGTTTTGCTTCTGGGGGGTGGAGTAGCGGCTAATTCACGGCTTAGGGAGTTAGCGGCGGCGCGCTGCCAGACGGCGGGTATCGAGCTTCGTGTCCCGCGCTTTAAGCTGTGCACGGATAACGGGGTCATGATCGCCGCCGTGGCGGCGCAGCTTATTCACGAGGGCGCACCGCAATCGGGGCTGAGCATTGGTACCGACACCTCGCTGGAAGTGGAAATTCCGCTTGTGTATGCAGATATGTAAAACAGGGGAGTTCGCTGGCAGATAACTTTGTTGAGTGCTGGCACTTGCACGGGTAGAGTGCCAGTAGGTTGTACTCACACAGTTGTTCACCCGCGACGACGGCTGTGCTGGAATTCCCGCAACCGGCACAAAGAGAAACTTCATTGTACGGAAGGTATATCGTGGCTAACGTCAACATTAAGCCCCTTGAGGACCGCGTCCTCGTCCAGATCAGCGAAGCTGAGACCACCACTGCTTCTGGCCTGGTTATCCCAGACTCCGCTAAGGAAAAGCCACAAGAGGGTGTGGTTGTTGCAGCAGGTCCTGGCCGTTTTGACGGTGATGACCGCGTCCCTATGGACATTAAAGAGGGCGACACCGTTGTGTTCTCCAAGTATGGCGGAACCGAGTTGAAGTACAACGGTGAGGAATACCTCCTGCTCAACGCTCGCGACGTTCTCGCGATCATTGAGAAGTAAGGCGACCTACCTATGGCAAAGCTGATTGCATTCAACCAGGAAGCCCGCGAAGGCATCCTGAAGGGTGTGGACACGCTGGCTAATGCGGTGAAAGTAACGCTTGGTCCCCGTGGCCGCAACGTGGTACTGGAAAAGGCTTTTGGTAGCCCGACGGTTACCAACGATGGCGTGACCATCGCTCGCGAAATCGATGTTGAGGATCCCTTTGAGAACCTCGGCGCTCAGCTAGTGAAATCGGTGGCGGTAAAGACCAACGATATCGCTGGCGACGGCACCACCACCGCGACGCTACTGGCACAGGCAGTTATCACTGAGGGACTGCGCAACGTTGCCGCTGGAGCTAACCCAGTCGAACTGAACCGTGGAATCCTTGCAGCGGCTGATAAAGCCGTGGAGAAGCTTCGCGAGCGTGCAGCAGAAGTAGCTTCTGCTGCGGACATCGCCAACGTAGCTACCGTCTCCTCCCGTGACGCTGAGATTGGCGACATGGTCGCTGCAGCGATGGAAAAAGTGGGCAAGGACGGCGTAGTAACGGTTGAAGAGTCCCAGTCCATCGAGTCCTATCTCGATGTGACCGAAGGCGTGTCCTTTGACAAGGGCTACCTGTCCCCGTACTTCATCACTGACACCGATTCTCAGCGTGCCGAGCTTGATGATCCGTACATCCTTCTCGTACGCAATAAGATCTCCTCGCTGCCGGACTTCCTGCCTTTGCTGGAAAAGACCGTCGAAGCAAACAAGCCGGTTCTTATCATCGCGGAAGACGTAGAGGGCGAGCCTCTACAGACTCTCGTGGTGAACTCCATCCGGAAGACGCTGCGCGCTGTGGCTGTGAAGTCTCCGTATTTTGGTGAGCGTCGTAAAGCATTCATGGACGACCTTGCTGTGGTCACTCATGCCACCGTGGTGGACCCAGAGGTTGGCATTAACCTGAATGAGGCTGGCGTCGAGGTATTCGGTACCGCTCGCCGCGTGACCGTGACTAAAGATGAGACCATCATCGTCGACGGGGCGGGAACCTCCGACGCAGTGGAGAATCGTCGCCAACAAATCCGTCGCGAGATCGAAAACACAGATTCCAGTTGGGATCGTGAAAAAGCTGAAGAGCGCCTGGCCAAGCTATCTGGTGGCGTCGCAGTGATCAAAGTTGGTGCGGCCACGGAAACTGAAGTCTCCGAGCGCAAACTGCGAGTCGAGGACGCTATCAACGCTGCTCGTGCTGCGGCGCAAGAGGGCGTTATCGCTGGTGGCGGCTCCGCGCTTGTACAGATTGCGAAGGAACTGCGCGTATACGCTGAAGAGTTCGAGGGCGACGCTAAGGTTGGCGTTAACGCCTTGGCTAATGCTTTGAACAAGCCGGCTTATTGGATCGCCGACAACGCAGGTCTCGACGGCGCTGTTGTGGTCTCCAAGATCGCTGAGCTGCCCAACGGGGAAGGCTTCAACGCCGCAACCCTGGAATACGGGAACCTGATTGAACAGGGCATCATCGACCCCGTCAAGGTCACCCACTCCGCAGTGGTTAACGCAACGTCTGTTGCTCGCATGGTTCTGACCACCGAGGCATCTGTTGTGGAGAAGCCTGTTGAGGCTAAACCACAAGCCGGTGGACACCACCACCATCACCACTAGATAAACGGTGTAATCCCGAGCGCTGGTTTCCAACGCTCGGGATTTTCTGTTTAGAACACCCTGGTGCCGGCGCTTGGGGACACCTGCTCTTTTAGCTGGTCCTCTGCCCTAACAGTGCTGTGCGTTCAGATTCGGAGAGACCACCCCAGATTCCATAGGGCTCAGCGTATTGAAGTGCATGCTGTCTGCAATTCCGCATAACAGGACATAAAGCACAAATTTCTTTTGCTTTACGTTCCCGGGACCGTCTGGCCAGGCCGCGTTCGCCTTCGGGATGATAAAAAATTTCCGATTGGGTTCCCCTACATGCTCCATGCAATTGCCAATCCCATAATTGAGCTTGCGGAGCCGGTAATAGATCAATGTTGTTCATATGAAGGGTGATTCCTTATATCAGTGGCATGTCACAGACGTGCCAGTGGGCTGGGGCAGACTCTAAATATGAGGGTGCGTTCTTGATTGTGAAGGCACGAAGTAAACAAGGCATGGACGAAGAGGGAAGAGGGAGGAAATTCTGGAAAGAATCGACGATTCTTTCCAGAATCCTCGCTAAGGCTAAAGTTGATAACTGAGGCTATGTCCTAGGTATTATTTATTTTTTGTATCGTTAGATAAACGCGGTGATTCGTACCTGAATTAGAAGCGCCGCCAGTAACCGTGCTTAGAAGGCTCGGTTTCTGCACACGAGTGATGGAAAAGAAAGGGCTAGCAGTGGCCGAAGCAGAGACTGAGCTCTCAAGTCTCGTACCGCGCGCTGCCGGGGGTGATTCTCGGTCGCTGCAGCGGGTTATCTCCATCATTTACCCGAAGGTGTTGAGTTACTCGCGTATCCGCTTGAGCGGCGGGCGACATCCCACCCCAGAGGATGTGGCGCAGGAGATTTGCTTGGCGGTGGCTACGTCGATAGGCAAGTTCGTCGATCAGGGGAAGCCGTTCATGGCTTTTGTGTACGGTATCGCCTCCAACAAAGTCGCTGACGCTCACCGGGCGTATTCCCGTGATGTTGCAAATCCCACTGAGGATGTTCCAGAAACTGAGGTGGAACTCGACACACCGGAATCGTTTGCGCTGGTAGCGGCTGGTAGTAACAGAGTTAAGGAACTTCTCGATTTACTAGGTGATAAGCCCCGCGAGATTATTACTCTTCGAGTTTTTGTGGGGCTCTCGGCTGAAGAAACAGCGGAGATCGTTGGTAGCACGCCAGGTGCAGTGCGCGTAGCGCAACATCGAGCACTTGCCACATTGCGCAAGGCATTAGAGCAGGAGAACTAAGGATGACAGAACGCCGCTGGGCGGGAGACGAGGTCGAGGCCACGCAATCTGTTGAACAGTTGCAGGCAGACGACCAGTTTCTGACGCACCTATCTCAGGGCGTTGACCCTACCGATGGGCAGGACCCGTTGGCTCGGTTGTTCTTGGAAGCCCGTGCTGAGATCCAGACTGATGTTCCGCAGGCTCCTACTCTGGCTATGTTAGGTCTTGGCTCGGCGGAGGAGTTCCCCACCGGAGAATTCGCCCCGGTAGAGGACGCAGTACCGGAGTCTTCCGCGCTTATCGACGCCCCCGTGGCCGAGGTTATTGAGCTTCCTCGTCGTAGGTGGGGTAACGCCTTTGCTCATGCCTTGGTTGGTGCGGCGGCGGCAACGCTCATCATTGCCGGTGGCGGCACCGCTATTTATAACGCAGGTGAAGGCTCCGCCTTGTATGCGTTGAATCAAAAATTCTTTGGGCAAACCACAAATACTGAGGCTGTAGTAGCTCTTGCCTCAAAGCTGGATCAAGCAAATGATCTTAATGCGAAGGGCGATAAGGAGGGTGCGCGCCAACTGCTTGAGCAAGCTCGAGAATTGGTCAACATACTCAACGCTCGCGATCGTGCGCAGGCTGAGGAAAGAATCAAACAGGTTGAACGCAGCACTACAGTAACCCCAGTCCCTCCACCAGTTGAGCCAGAAGCTTCTGCTGAACCAGTAGTTGCTACCGTGACTACCACGGTAACGGAGACCGTGACTGTGGAGCCCACCCCGGCACGTTCTACATCAGTGGCCCCAAGTACTGATCGTTCCACAACGCCAAGTAGCTCGGCTGTTGTCTCGACGGCTGTGCCAACCCCTGTAGTTGAGCTGCCGCAGCCGGATCAATTCCAGATCCACTAGCCACGGCAGGGGCTGTGAGGCTCGGCCGCGACTAGAAGAAGCGGGGAGCCTCGAGTCCGTCGAGGTATCCTAGGCAATAATCCCAAGGGACATAGGCTTGGGTGTTGGGGTTGAGACTTGGCTCGTGGACTGGGCTAAGCTCGCCATTGAGGGTGGCTCGGATGTTTTCAAGCATGATGTCCCAGTCGTAATAGTGTTCCTCGTTGCAGTCTTCGCAGAGGAAGAAAATCCCGTTGATACCACGGGGCTGTAGGACTTTTTTGAACCGCTGAACCAGCCGCAGGTCTTCTTCGATGTGTTTTTTCTCAGCTTCGCTGAGTGGTGGCAAGGGCTCGTCTTCATCTAAAAACGATGCGGGGTCATTCGGATCGTCGGCGAAGGGGTCGCGGGGCATTTGCCAGTCAAAGTTCACGTGCTTAACCATATTGGTCTGTCTAAGCATGGGCAAGCATCTGCAAGTCCACCTGTGGATTCCTGCAAAATGCTGGTAGGGGTTAGTCTAGGTAGAGCGTGAAAACGCCCTTTTTCCCGAATGCATGCACCCACAGCGGTCACATATTTACCTTTGGTAGGAGTACATAGATGACGCAGCAGCGCGTATCTACTGGTGGCGACAACCCAGACAAAGTGGCTCTCGTTGGCCTGACATTTGACGATGTTCTCCTTCTCCCTGACGCATCTGACGTCATTCCGAGTGAAGTGTCTACATCTACGCAGCTTACCCGCAATATATCGCTCAACATTCCGATCGTCTCTGCAGCTATGGATACGGTTACGGAGGCACGCATGGCGATTGCGATGGCGCGCGAAGGCGGCATGGGAGTCTTGCACCGCAACCTTTCCATAGAGGAACAAGCCCAGCACGTAGAGACAGTGAAGCGCTCTGAATCTGGCATGGTGACAGATCCAGTTACGTGTTCCCCCGACATGAGCATCGCGGAAGTGGACGCACTGTGTGCTCGCTTCCGAATCTCCGGATTGCCGGTAGTCGATGACAACGGAACCCTCTTGGGAATTTGCACTAACCGCGATATGCGTTTTGAGCAAGATTTCAGCATCAAAGTCTCGGAGATCATGACCCGGATGCCGCTTGTCGTGGCAGAAGAAGGCGTGACAAAGCAGCAGGCGTTGAATCTGCTTAGCGCTAATAAAGTGGAGAAGCTGCCGATCGTCGATAAGCAAGGAAAACTTGTCGGTCTGATCACGGTGAAGGACTTTGTAAAGACCGAGCAGTACCCACATGCTTCTAAGGACAGCACTGGCCGACTGTTGGTTGGCGCCGGCATCGGAGTAGGGGAGGAATCCTGGACTCGTGCTGGAGCGCTTGTCGACGCCGGCGTGGACGTGCTCGTGGTCGATTCCGCGCACGCGCACTCCAGTGGTGTTTTGGATATGGTTTCCCGTGTTAAGAAGGAATGGGGAGACCGCGTTGATGTGATTGGCGGAAACCTCGCCACTCGCTCGGCCGCAAAAGCCATGATTGAAGCAGGCGCCGACGCAATCAAAGTCGGTATTGGTCCTGGCTCAATATGTACGACCCGCGTCGTCGCAGGCGTGGGCGCACCCCAGATCACTGCGATTATGGAAGCTTCCGTCCCGGCTCATGCCGCAGGAGTTCCAATTATCGCAGACGGCGGTATGCAATTCTCCGGCGATCTAGCAAAAGCACTGGCAGCTGGAGCGTCCTCTGTGATGCTGGGATCCATGCTGGCAGGAACTACCGAATCACCCGGCGAGATCGTCGTCGTGGGCGGAAAGCAGTATAAGCGCTACCGCGGTATGGGGTCCATGGGTGCAATGCAGGGCCGCGGGCTCAGCGGTGAAAAGCGCTCCTACTCCAAAGACCGGTACTTCCAAGCGGATGTTAAGAGCGAAGACAAGCTTGTTCCGGAAGGAATCGAAGGACGCGTCCCATTCCGCGGTTCCATCGAGGCCATCACGCATCAGCTTGTGGGAGGTCTGCGAGCATCCATGGGGTACACCGGATCAGCTACGATAAATGATTTGTGGAACGCTCGCTTCGTCCAAATTACTTCTGCTGGGCTTCGCGAATCACACCCGCACCATATTCAGCAGACAGTCGAAGCACCTAACTACCACTAATAAAACCGGGAAGGTTCCTTTTCATCATGCGTGATTACGTCGAAATCGGAATTGGCCGTGAGGCTCGCCGCACCTACGACCTAGATGACATCGCGGTCGTACCAGCGCGTCGCACACGGTCCTCCAAAGATGTGGATACTACGTGGCACATCGACGCCTACACTTTCAAAGTGCCATTCATGTCCCATCCCACCGACGCGTTGGCAAGCCCCGAATTTGTCATCGAGATGGACAAACAAGGTGGACTCGGCGTAATCAACGCGGAAGGCCTATGGGGCCGTCATGCAGACTTGGATGCAGCAATCAACGAGATCGTGGAGGCGCATGGCGAAGATGAGCTTGATCTAGCATCGCTTGGCCGAGCCACCAAGAAACTGCAGGAACTGCATGCTGCAGAACTAGATAAAGATCTGCTCACAGAGCGGATTGCCCAGGTACGCGATTCAGGGGCCGTTGTGGCAGTGCGCGTATCGCCACAAAAGTGCCGCGAGCTTGCGCCTTTGCTCATCAAGGCTGGAGCTGATCTGCTCATCATCCAAGGCACCATCATTTCTGCTGAATACGTAGAGACAAGTGGCGAGCCACTCAACCTCAAAGAATTCATCGGATCGATTGATGTGCCAGTAATCGCTGGCGGCGTCAGCGATTACACCACTGCACTTCACCTCATGCGCGCTGGTGCAGTCGGCATTATCGCTGGCGGTGGATCAAACACCAACGACCTAGCCTTAGGTATCGACGACTCCTTGGCCACCGCTATCGCAGACGTGGCTGCAGCGCGTCGCGACTACCTTGACGAGACCGGAGGACGCTATGTCCACGTGATCGCTGATGGAAACATCAATAACTCGGGACAAGCCGTCAAAGCCATCGCATGCGGCGCAGACGCAGTCATCCTTGGAGAACCCCTCGCCAGGGCCACCGAAGCTGCAGGAAAAGGCCTCTTCTGGCCATCGGCTGCAGCACATCCGCGCTTTCCACGAGGCATTGTGGGAACCGTTGGGATTATTCCAACTACGGAGCGCGTCAGCCTCGAGGTCGTCTTGCACGGGCCGTCTGCAAACGTGTTCGGCGAAGAAAACTTTGTTGGTGGACTCAAGCGCGCTCTAGCTAAGTGCGGTTACACGGATCTGAAGAGCTTCCAAAAAGTTGAGCTGACGATCCGATAGAATCGTCGATTCTTTCCCACACAACGCCGGTATCCCTGTCATAGGGCCGGCGTTTTGTGATGGCGTCGATAAGCAATAAACCTAGGAACCGTAGCGTAGTGATTTATTGCACAGTGAGAGCTATTGGTCTTGGGCCTTCCTAGGCGTAGAACTGTCTTTCATGACGCATCTGGTCAAGAGGGATCGCCGGTTACAGGAGTCCCCAGCCACCAAGCACCCTTGGTGGAAGGTCATGTGCCTGACTGGTGTGGACTACTATTCCACGCTCGGTTACCAGCCCGGCATCGCAGTTGTTGCTGCAGGAGCGTTGGCGCCTATAGCCACGCTGGTGCTTGTTGCTGTGACGATGCTGGGCGCAGTGCCCGTTTATCGGCGTATTGCGCGCGAGTCGCCAGACGGACAAGGATCCATCGCAGTTCTGTCCCACTTTGTGCGTGGTTGGAAAGGGAAGTTCCTGATCCTTGTCCTGCTCGGGTTTGCTGCAACGGACTTCACCATCACCATGACGCTGTCGGCCTCAGACGCAACGGCGCATTTGTTGCATACGACGTCTAGCCCGTGGACGATTCCTCTGACGATCGCTATGTTGGCGTCGTTGGCATTGGTGTTCTACCGGGGATTCACTGAGGCGATCAGGGTGTCCGTGGTATTAGTCAGCGTCTATCTGGTTCTGACCGCGATTATCGTGACCACAGGGCTCATCCGAATCGGCCTGCACCCCTCTATGGTGGGGGACTGGTGGCATTCTGTGATCGTCGCGCATCCACATCCGCTGGGCATCATCCTCGTGGCGCTGCTGGTTTTCCCCAAACTTGCATTGGGCCTCTCCGGCTTTGAAACGGGAGTGGCGGTGATACCTCAGATCGACGGCGGCACGGAAGGCCGCACGGGAAAGGTGCGCGCCGGGCGGAAGCTATTGCTGGTGGCTGCATCTATCATGAGCGTGTTCCTCATAGCCTCGTCGATCGTGGTCACCCTGCTCGTACCTGCAGATTCGCTTATCGACGGCGGCCCCGCCAACGGACGCGCCCTCGCCTACCTCGCCCACGAGCAGTTTGGTCCGTTCTTTGGTGGGGCTTATGACCTGGTCACTGTGATGATTCTCTGGTTCGCTGGTGCTTCAGCCATGGCCGGCATGATTAACCTGATTCCGCGCTATCTACCGCGTTATGGCATGGCCCCAGCGTGGGTGGCTAAGACGCGCCCGATGGTGAAAGTGGTGGCCGTTATTACTTTTGTCGTAGCCATAATTTTTAGGGCAAACGTGGATAAGCAATCTGGGGCCTATGCCACGGGTGTGCTGGTTCTTTTGCTTTCCGGGGCATTAGCAGTCACGCTTTCAGCCGCTGTGGACGTTCGGCGCAAACACGGTCCGTGTTGGAAGCCGTTCGCTTACGGCCTGGTGACGTTGGTTTTGGGCTATACCACAATCACCAACATGGTTGAGCGCCCCGAGGGACTCAAAGTGGCTTTTTGGTTTATCGTGGCGATCATCGTGGTATCTATGGTTTCTCGCGTGGGTAGGGCCTTTGAACTGCGGAGTCCCATTATTTCTTATGACGAGAAGGCACTGCGCATCATCGATTCCACTTGTGGCCCCTTTGCGATCATTGCGCATTCCATAGGCTCCGATGACCCAGCTGAATACGAGCGCAAAGAACACGAGGTCCGGGCCCGCAATCACATTCCAGATTCTCAGCCCGTCATCTTTTTAGAGGTAGGGATACGAGACGCAAGCGAATTTAGCTCAGCGCTCGTGGTCACCGGGCACGTGTGTGGCGATCATACGATCCTTCGCACCGAATCCGCGGCCATTCCTAATGCGATTGCGGCGCTCGCAGTGGATATGCACCACCGGGGGAATGTGGATGTGTACTTTTCTTGGTCACCAGGTTCTCCTGTGCGTGATATGTTGCGCTATCTGGCTATCGGTAAAGGGCAAAATGCAGTTGTAGTCCACGAGATAATTCGGCGCGCTAATAAGGACGGAAAACCGCATCCGCATGTCCACTTGGGATAAAGCTTCTCGACGCCCCTCGCTAAGCCCCGGTATCTAGGGGCCTAGCCCATGCGGTAGTGTATGCAGCGTGACACAGCAAACTCCCCAAAAACATAATCCGGTACTAGTCGTCGACTTCGGCGCTCAGTATGCGCAGCTCATTGCCCGGCGCGTCCGTGAAGCAAAGATCTATTCGGAAGTGGTTCCGCATACCGCGACCGTTGAAGAAATTAAAGCCAAAAATCCTGCGGCGCTAGTCTTGTCGGGTGGCCCCTCGTCTGTGTATGAGACCGGGGCACCGTCTCTTGACCCAGCACTGCTGGAATTAGGAATCCCTGTCTTCGGTATTTGCTATGGATTCCAGGCGATGACCCATGCGCTTGGGGGAACTGTAGCCAACACAGGGAACCGCGAATACGGACGCACCGAACTGGTTGTTGAGGGCGGCGTACTGCATGAAGGCCTAGAAAAGACCCATAAAGTTTGGATGAGTCACGGCGATGCTGTGTCTCAAGCTCCGGAAGGATTCGTCGTTTCTGCCCACTCGGAGGGCGCTCCGGTGGCGGCGTTTGAATGCGTCGAAAAGCGCATGGCGGGTGTGCAGTATCACCCCGAGGTGCTGCACTCGCCGCACGGCCAGGAGGTTCTGGTTCGCTTCCTCACAGAGATCGCAGGGCTGGAACAGAATTGGACTGCGGCAAATATCGCTGAAGAGCTTATTCAGGCGGTTCGGGATCAGGTTGGCCCTGAGGGACGCGCGATTTGCGGTCTTTCCGGTGGCGTTGATTCTGCGGTGGCGGGAGCGCTGGTGCAGCGCGCTATCGGTGATCGTCTCACCTGCGTCTTTGTGGACCACGGCCTGCTGCGCGCCGGCGAGCGTGAGCAGGTACAGAAGGACTTTGTGGCGTCGACAGGCGCTAAGCTCGTAACAGTTGACGAGCGAGCTGCCTTCCTAGATAAGCTGGCTGGTGTCACTGAGCCAGAGGCAAAGCGCAAAGCCATCGGGGCGGAATTTATCCGTTCTTTTGAGCGCGCTGTCGCCGACGTGCTGGAAAGCGCTCCGGGAGCGAGCGTAGACTTCCTTGTCCAAGGTACCTTGTACCCGGACGTTGTTGAATCTGGTGGTGGCGCAGGCACCGCGAATATCAAGAGCCACCACAACGTTGGCGGACTCCCTGATGATGTGGAGTTTAAGCTCGTTGAGCCGCTGCGTCTGCTCTTCAAAGACGAAGTTCGTGCTGTTGGACGAGAGCTAGGACTGCCCGAGGAGATCGTGAACCGCCAGCCCTTCCCAGGGCCAGGTCTGGGCATCCGCATTATCGGCGAGGTCACCGAGGATCGCCTCGAGACCTTGCGCGCCGCCGACCTTATCGCCCGCACCGAGCTCACAGCCGCTGGCTTGGACGATCAGATCTGGCAGTGCCCTGTGGTGTTGCTTGCCGACGTCCGCTCCGTGGGCGTTCAAGGCGATGGCCGCACGTACGGTCACCCGATTGTGCTGCGCCCGGTCTCTTCCGAAGACGCGATGACTGCAGACTGGACGCGCTTGCCTTATGAGGTCTTGGAGAAGATCTCTACGCGCATCACCAACGAGGTGCCAGACGTTAACCGCGTGGTCCTCGACTGCACTTCCAAGCCCCCAGGAACCATCGAGTGGGAGTAAGCGCTGATTAATGGCTACCGAGTTGTCGGTAGCCATTGGCGTTTTATTAGTGTGTTTCGCGAATACAAACGGCGCATAATTGGGTCTAGACTCTGGTTGCAGTAAACGCACGAGGAAGGATACTGCGATGATTATTGATACCTACTGGGGAAGATTCTTCGGCGATTCTGCTGATAGTCGTACCTTGACGCAGTACCTTGACTCCAAAAGTGAAGTAGTCACCATTGAGGAAATCTTCCAAGATTTTCACCTCGACGAACTCCACGGAAACTACACCGAGGCGTCCCTCGACGGAGGCGGTTTTCACTTCGATTCAGCATTCCAGGTGGTTCTTGACCTCTCGGTGCTGATCCTAGAATCCAAGAAAGTGGGGCGCTTTAACCTTGCGCGTATCGGCGGTCCCCACGATCGTATGATGCGTATCGACGCCACCTCCGAACGCATCCTCCCCTTGGCCATAGCCCTCAAACATTATGCTCTCAGCCCCGAGGACTATCGCCTTGAGCATATCGACGAAGCCGACTGGTACGAGCTCGGAAACCTCTGTGAAGAGGTCCGAACTCAACTCGATTCTTAACTCGTCGGTTGCACCGTGACATCGCCAATGGCACTGGTCACCCGCAGCTTCAGTGTTTCACCCTGCGCATCAGGGTTATATACTCCCTCGGTGCAGTGCTTATCGCCGATTCGTGTCTCACAGCTGACCTCCACCCGTACTTTTTCCGGCAATCGGACGTGCACGTCTCCGACCTTTGTCTGAACCTGAACCTGACGAGGCTTATCCAAAGACTCAATACGGCTAAGGTCGAGGTGAATGTCGCCGGCTCGGAGAGTATAGGAGTCTGCAAGCTGTGTGGCGGTGGCGGGCCGTGCGTCGATGTCTCCGAAAGAATCGTCGATTCCTTCCCGAGGACCAAGCAACGCAGCGATGAGGATGCCAACGATGACAATGCCGCTAGCGAACCACATCAGTCCTCTGATCCACGGGTTACGGCGTTTCTTAGGCTGTGGAGCTGGGCCAGGTTCCGGAAGATCCCAGGCAAAAGGTGCGGTTCCTAGTGGATCCCATGCGGGTGGCTGTTGTGCGGTAAACGGTGCATCGAATCCATCCACCGGACTATAAGAGCTCAGATCTACGTGCGGACCTGAAGTATCTGTGTGCTGTTGCAACAATCCTGCTGGGGGCTCAGGGGTGCGTTGGTGCAACAGATACCACGCGAGGAAGAACGCGATGAATGCGCCAAAATGACCTGCCCCAAACAGCGCTGTATCTGAGTTTCCGGATGAAAAAACTATCACAAAGAGCACCAGGATTAAGACCCATCCGGTGTTTCGTTCGCTACGCAAGATTTTGTTGTCTTTGATGGAGGCGTCTTGACGCAACAAATCTACAGGTGCTTTCACAAGCGAATACTTTGGCATGAGCAGCCAAGCGATGAGATATAAGGAAATACCGCCGCCCAAAAAACCGAAGATAACAAAAAAGATGCGTACTAAGGTTGGGTCGATTTGGTAACGAACTCCAATGCCCTCACAGACACCTAAGAGCTTCGCCTCGCTGCCTTGATCGCGAGGTAAACGTACTGGGCGAGTGTCCCACATCTGATGAAGTGTCTCGTTCATGCTTTCTATTGTGAACGCTTATACAGAAACGCACATCGGGGAAGACCCTGAATCATCAAAAATCAGGGTCTCACCTGATGGAGAATCAGGGACGCTATGGGAAGATAACATGCATGCAACAGGCCTATCCTCCTTTCTATCGAGACCGCGATAACAACGTCATCGGAGGCGTCGCTGCAGGGCTAGCCAGGTATTTTGGGGTTAGCGTGGTAAAAGTTCGGATTGGACTTGCCGTATTAGCTTTATGCAATGGGGTAGGGGTGATGGCTTATACAGCTTTGTGGATCTTCACGACGTCGAAGTCTTTCCGGAAAGAATCGACGATTCTTTCCGGAAAGACTTCTGAAACATCGGCGTGGACGCAATCAACAAACTGGTTTCTAGCGGTCGCAGCATTAGCCGGAGCGTTTGGCGTCTCAGGATTTTTTGGGAAAGCGGCAGGTATTTCTTCGGGGGCTGTGGCGGCTTTTGCGATCATTGGTGTTGGCGTGTTGTTGGCATGGCTCGCTTATGACCGGATTAATTCTGATTATGCGGTGACCATGATTGGGGCGGGGGCGTCGTTAGTTTTTGTGGGGGTGCTGTTTGCGGCTGTCCAGTGGCAGGATCGTCAGTTTTTTGGTTCTGCTGTGATTACGGTGGTTCTCACTTTGGCTGGTGTGGCGGCGTTAGTGGTGCCTTTTGTGGTGCGGATGTTGCAGAGGCTGAGCGTAGAGCGGGCGGAAAAGGCTGCGGCTGATGAGCGGGCGGAGATTGCGGCGAGAATTCACGATTCGGTGCTGCAGACTTTGGCGCTGATCCAGAAGCACTCAGAGGATCCGGAGGTGCGTCGATTAGCTAGGGGGCAGGAGCGGGAATTGCGACAGTGGTTGTTTTCCCCACGGGAGGATGCCACGGTTTTTAAGGCGATCGAGCGGGCTTGCGGCGAGGTAGAAGACATGTTTGCCATAACAATTTCGCCTGTGATCGTGGGGGAGGACCGGCCATTGGACGCATCGACGAAGTCCGCGGTGTTGGCTGCGCGTGAGGCGATGGTGAATGCGGCGAAGCATTCGGGGGAGAGCTCTGCGGATGTGTATGCGGAGTGTTTTGAGGAGCTGGCTATTTTTGTGCGGGATCGTGGGCCGGGGTTTGACCTTGAGGCTGTGGATGAGAGCCGGCATGGCGTTCGCGATTCTATCCTGGGGCGTGTGAAGCGCGCTGGCGGTGACGTGCAGATTCATAATTCATCGGGAACCGAGGTAGCCATTCGCATGCCTTTCAAGAAACAATAGGAAGCATGAAGGTTTTTCTCGTTGACGATCATTCTGTGTTCCGTGCGGGCGTTCGCGCTGAGATCGGAGGTGACGTGGAGATCGTAGGAGAAGCTGGGACTGTCAGCGAGGCCGTGGCGGGGATTGATGCTTCACAACCCGATGTCGTGCTTCTCGACGTCCACATGCCTGACGGCGGCGGGGTAGCAGTGTTGCGTGGGGTCGAAACGCCTGCGCGTTTTTTGGCTTTGAGCGTTTCTGATGCTGCTGAAGACGTGATCTCCGTGATTCGCGCGGGGGCCAGAGGATACGTGACAAAAACGATTTCGGGCACAGAGCTTGTCGACGCCATAACGCGGGTGCACGACGGCGATGCCGTGTTTTCACCACGACTAGCGGGCTTTGTCCTCGACGCATTTGCCCGCCCTGATCCCATGGGGGCTGGGGTCGTCGATTCGCCGGAAACCGATAGAGAAGTAGAAGAAGGCAAGCAGATTTCTGATCCAGTGGTGGATGCGCTGACCCGGAGAGAATTGGAAGTGCTGCGATTGCTGGCCCGTGGGTACACGTATAAAGAAATTGGGGCGCAGCTTTTCATATCGGTCAAAACCGTCGAAACGCATGCTTCGAATATTCTCCGGAAGACCCAGCAGTCGAATAGGCATGCGCTGACTCGCTGGGCGCATTCTCGCGACTTAGATTAGGTCGCTAGGACTGGGAACGGATGTCGATCACAACGCGTGTGGGATCGGGGACAATCTGTACCGAATAAGGGTGTTCGGCGTCCAAACCGATAACAAATTGTGAACGGCCTTCTACGGTGCCAGCAGATTTAACCTCGGTGATGTTTCCGGCGCCCTGCACAGTGCCGATCTGTGGATCCTGCTTGCCGAGCTCAAAAGGAAGCAGCGTGCCGTCAATATTAACGTTGAGCGCTGCCTTGCCACGAACCTGGATAGGGTTACCACTTGCTTGCTGCGTCGGAGAAGACGTGTAGTCCACAAACCAGCCGGGGGTTCCAGTCCCTTCGATATCAAATACCACGCGATCAAAGGTCTCGTGATGCCCAACTCGGACACCTGTGACGATGGATTCGGACTTCTCCGGGCGCTGCGTTTTTGCTTCTTTGTTGGCATCGCCTAAAGGAGTCAGGCCGGCATTAGACGAGGATGCCGGTGCTGAGGGCAGTTCCGAGTGCGTAGATGCTGAGGCAACAGCATCGTTCGGCGCAGAAGCTTCATGTGTAGAACATGCGGCTAGTCCCGTCACGCTTAGGGCAGCTGCAAGCGCAGCAGCGGACAGCTTCCAACGCGAGTAACTGCCAACTGGATGTTCATTCATGTGTCCTACCGTAACGCGCCAGGTGACTCATAATGAAGCCTAGGAGCGATATTCCAGCTAATCGTTGTGAAATTGAGATACGCTTCAAGTGTGATGCAGCTTAATTCATGGCTGTTTTCGCGTATTGAGCACACAGACCGGGCTTAGCTGCACCTTACTTAATTACACGGTACGCTAATCGTCATGACTGACCTGTGCTCTGACGTTCACATCGAGCCGCTACCCGGAACTTCCAAAGTGGGCGATACGTATGTGCTGCTGGAGCACACCGGGGCATGGAGCCACGACATCCTTGATGGACGTACGTTCACTGCGGAAGTGTCTTCGAGACTTAAAGCGCTGGGCGTAGGACTCTATTTGATCCGGAAGCCGGGCCGGGCTGGGCACGTCGATAAGCCACTCAAAACGGTGTACTTAGTGTTTGGATCCGCAGGAATCGCGGAAACCTTGACAGTAGAAAACCCCGAAGACGTCTGTTCTTTGGACCTCTCGGGGCCAGGAAAAAACGGGGCAACGCAAGTTGATGACCCGATCCTTCTCATTTGTACCCACGCAAAACGAGACGTTTGTTGCGCGGTCAAAGGTCGGCCCATTGCGGCATCATTATGCAGAGCCTTCCCAGAAGCTCCTATTTGGGAATGCAGCCATACCAAGGGGCATCGCTTTGCTCCCTCTATGGTTCTGATGCCGTGGGGATACGCATGGGGCAGGCTCAACGAGGTTGCGTCGCAAGAGCTTTATCGCACCGCACGGCGCGGGGAGCTCTTCCTCCCCGGGTGCCGTGGCCGAGGTATCTGGGCACCTGAGGGACAAGTAGCCGAGGTCGCGGTGGCAGAGCACGTGGCGAGCAATGGCGAAAAACCACGGCTTGGGCAGTTTGTGTGGGAAAGAATCGACGATTCTTCCCTCATCACCGAGGCATCAGGCGACCGGTCTTGGACCGTGACCATGCACGAGGCGGAAGTGGACGGCGTTGTGGCGTCATGTGGAAACCCTCCGACAACGGGAAAAGCCTGGTTTGTTGATTCAGTGGTGAGACAGTAGCCATGAGTCGTTTAGTTGACCGCAAGCTGTTAGATCTATGAAGACAGAAAAGTGGGGCACCATACAAGAAAAGTATGGCGCCCCACGGGAAAGAATCGTCGATTCTTTCTATCGTCGCATGATTTTCTTTGACAGCCAGTTACCAAAGAGCTGTGCGATCTGCACGATAAGAATGATCACGAAGGTTGCTACGTAGGTGACCTCCCAATCGTAAGCACGGTAGCCGTAGACGATGGCAAAGTCTCCGAGACCGCCGCCGCCGATATAGCCGGCCATGGCAGACATATCCACGATGGCGATAAAGATAAAGGTGTAGCCGAGGACTAGCGGTCCTAGGGCCTCGGGGACGATCACCGACGTGATGATTTTCCAAGGGCTTGCTCCCATGGAACGGGCTGCCTCGATAACGCCGGGATCAATTGTGACAAGGTTTTGTTCCACGATGCGCGCAACGGCAAAGGTGGCGGCGATGGACATGATGAACATGGCGGCTTCGCGACCAATGGTCGTACCCACTACCGCCAGCGTGAGTGGGCCGAATGCCGTAATCATGATGATAAACGGGATTGGGCGAACAAAATTCACCAAGATATTAATAACGGTGTAGATGAATTTGTTGTGCAAAATTCCGCCGGCGCGGGTGGTGTACAGCAAGACGCCGAGGGCAAGCCCCAGCAGGCCACCGACGACGAGAGTAACTGACACCATGATGAGGGTATCCACGATGGCGGAGGTGAAGGTGTCGCCAAGGCGGGACCAGTTGGCGGCGAGGATCTGAGTGGTCATCGCTGGATCTCCTGGATGTCGGTGGTGGTGGCAAGGTAAGCGAAGAAGTCATCAATGACGTTATCGGCGCCGGTGAGGCGGACAGTGACTTTGCCAAAGGAATGTTTCTGCAGCGTAGTGATGCCACCGTGCACGATCCCGATTCCGGCTCCTGCATCTTTGGCCTGTGCTGCTGCGGTGAAAAACCCCGAGTCCTCGGAGAGGGTGATCGTAAAGAGTCGGCCCTCGTGCGCCAGAAGATCCTCTGATTCAATGGCGTCGGGAGTATTGCGTAACGACGTAGCAACGAAGCGCTGGGCCACGCGCGTCTGCGGATGCGAAAAGACCTCGTAGACGCTGCCGTATTCGACCACTTTTCCGTTTTCCATGACCGCAACCTTGTCGGCGATAGAGCGGATAACGTCCATCTCATGAGTAATCACGACGATGGTGATCCCCAATTCGCGATTGACCTTACGCAAAAGGTCGAGGACTTCATGCGTGGTTTCTGGATCCAGCGCTGAGGTGGCTTCGTCGGCAAGCAAAAGCGCCGGGTTGTTGGCGAGCGCACGCGCAATGCCGACGCGCTGCTTTTGCCCGCCCGATAGCTCCTCGGGGTAGTTGCCGCCGCGATCGGAGAGCCCCACGAATGCGAGGAGCTCGTCGACACGCCGCTTACGCTCCTGCTTCTCGACGCCCGCCAGCTTCAACGGATATTCAATATTTCCGGCAGCCGTGCGAGAGCTAAACAAGTTGAATTGCTGAAAGATCATTCCAATACCAGCACGAATGCTGCGGAGTTTTTTCTCAGGCATGCCCACGATGTCAGTGCCATCCAGACGCAGATGCCCCGAGGTTGGGGAGTCTAGGCCGTTAATCATGCGGACGAGTGTTGATTTTCCGGCGCCAGAGTAACCAATGACGCCGAGAATTTCGCCCGGCTCGACGGTCAAGGTGACACCATCGAGTGCGGTGATATTTTTCTTACCTGAGCTGAAGACTTTGGTGATGTCTTCAAACTCGATACGGGTTCCGTTCATAGGGAATGCCTTCTGCTGTTAAACGCGTAAAACGTGGGCCAAACTTTAGGATTGCTTTTGAAGTCGATCGAGAATCTGTTGTAGCTCCTCAGGCGAGCGCTTGACTTCCACAGAGGTCCCCTTTGAATCTTCTGCGAGTGCGGCCTGCACCTCGGGGGTGTGCCACAACTCGATAAGCTTTTGCCACCTGGGGTCGTCCTTATTCTCCTTCTTGGCAACTAGCACATTGATGTAAGGCTCTGCCTCTGCAGAAGAAGGATCGTCTTGGAAAATCGTGGTTTTGGCATCGATCCCTGCACGATCGAGGAAAGTGTTGTTGATGACTGCAGGTTTCCCCTCGCCATAAGCCGCCGGTGCTGAAGCCGCCTCAACCGGAGTGACAGAGACCTTGGATTTTTCCTTATCGATGTCTGCCGGCGCAGGGAGATCAGGGCTGCCATCTTTAAGCTTGAGCAGGCCTGCGGACACTAAAACATTCAAAGCACGAGCTTGATTTGTCGGGTCATTAGGAATCGCCACGGAGTTTCCTTCAATTCCTTCGAGCGAATCGTGGCCCTTCCAAAACAGCGCCAGAGGGATAATCTCGGTCGAACCGACAGGCACCAAATCGGAGCCAGACTTGACGTTATATTCGGCAAGGAACTTCAAATGCTGAAACAAATTCACGTCTAGTTGGTTTTGGCTGAGAGCTTGATTAGGAGTGGAAAAGTCTGAAAACTCGACGACATCGAGTGCGATTCCCGCTTCTGCCGCTTTGTCTTTCCAGACTGTCCATGCCTTTTTCGTGGAGTCAGTGGTGCCGATTCGGACAGAATCGTCGATTCTTTCCGAAGAACAAGCGACAAGTCCGGTGGCTGCGATGGCCGCCGCCGCGATGGCCGCGATGCTGTGACGAATATTCATGGACGTGTGTTTTCTTCCTTCTGGCAATTCTTCGGCAGGATGTTGCAGTTGTTTATGAGAATCAGTTGAATTTTTGTTATCGCTGGCAGAGTAGTCGAGCGAACTTATTTTGTACAGCTTGGTCTACTCTGCACTGGGGTGAGTTAGGGGGCTGTAGGGCTACAAGGCATAAACGCCCCGTCCCAGCGATGTGGCTGGGGTGGGCGTCGAAAAGCGGAAAACCGTTATTTACTTTGGGCCTCTTCAAGTCGCTTGAGGATCTTCTGTAGTTCCTCAGGGGAGCGCTTGACCTCAACGGAAGTGCCCTTGGAGTCTTCCTTGACTCCCTCTTGAACCTCGGCGGAGTGCCATAGCTCGACAAGCTTGGCGATGTTCGGGTCATCCTTCTTATCGGCTTTGGTAACAAAGGCGTTGATATAAGGCTCGGCTTCTTGGGACTCGGGATTGTCTTGGAAAACGGCGAGCTTTGGATCAATGCCAGCTCGATCTAGGAATGAGTTGTTGATGACGGCAGGCTTGCCCTCGCCGTAGGCGGCAGTCGTCTGGGCTGCGTCGATGGGGGTGACCTTGACCTTGGAGGCCCCTTCGTCGATGTCTGCGGGTGCTGGCGTGACTAGGCCATCGTGCTTAAGTTTGAGCAATCCAGCTTGGACAAGTACGTTGATCGCGCGGCCCTGGTTCGAGGAATCGTTGGGGATGGCGATGGATTCGCCGTCGATACCGTCTAAAGAGTCGTGCCCTTTCCAGAACAGAGCTAGAGGGACGATTTCGGTGGCTCCAACAGGAGTGAGGTCAGCGCCTTTTCCTGCGTTGTATTCTGCGAGGAATTTGAGGTGCTGGAAGAGGTTAACGTCGATTTGGTTCTGGTTCAGGGCGTCGTTGGGGGTGGAGTAATCAGAGAAGTCGACGATATCGAGTTTGATTCCGGCTTCCTTGGCCTTGTCCTCGAAGGCGCTCCATGCTTTCTTTGTGGAGTCCGTTGTGCCGATCTTAATGGTGGTTCCGTCCTTGGCATCGGAGGAGCATGCTACTAAACCCGTTGCGGCGAGCGCGGATGCGGCGATAACAGCGAGGCTGCGGCGCAGTTTCATTGTGGAGTCCTTTAGTGAGATTTTGTTCGGGTGTTATGAAATAAAAAGGGTGAGCAAGAAAGCTTTTCGACGCCAGCCGAAGGTCACTTATCTATAGACAGCTCGGTAACCTCATTGGCCCTTGCGTGGACGATCATGACGGCTGAATCATGTGTATGGGCTCTGAGGGGCAGTGTGATCGTCACTGTTCAGTGCCTATTTTTACTCAGGCGAAGATGGAAATCCTCAAGGGTTATGCGGTTATCACTGGGACAGTAGTTGAGGTCGGTCAAAATGTACAGCTTTGTCTAGTGATTGATCGTATTTTTATAGCGTGCACGTTCTAATGTGGCGTTCTTTTTGGGGATATGGTCGTGTAAAACACCTGTAAAGCGGATATTTTGTAGTCTATGTGATCCGGGTATTAAATTTATCGATTTTATTTTTGAATAAATTCATTCAGTGGTGAGTGGAAGGGTGATAGAGAAGATGTGTGGGAAAGAATCGACGATTCTTTCCCACCTTTGTAAAAATGGTCGTTGTGAACCCGGTTTCCTCCAAACTCGTCGCGGCTCGCCTTATTGCGTTGATGCCTTGCTTCGTGGTCGCTTTTGTTGGTTTTGCCATCTCTGCATATGTGTGGAGTTCTTGGCTGTGGGCGGGTGGCGTCGTTACGCTGGTGGCTGCGTTGTGGGTGGCGTGGCTTATTCCTTTGCAGGTGCGAAACCTCGGTTGGGAAGAGCGTGACGACGAATTGCTGATCGTTAAGGGGAAAATGTGGCGGACGCTCACCGTGGTGCCCTATGGCAGGATCCAATTTGTCGACGTCACCGAGGGGCCTATAGCTTCACGTTTTGGTCTTGCTCGCGTCGAGCTGCATACTGCGTCCTCTACGAGCGATTCTGCAATACCTGGCCTGGAGGTCGATCAAGCTCATGAGCTTAGGCGGAGGTTGTCGGAGAAAGCCCGGGAGAGGATGAGCGGGCTATGACCTCGGAAGTTCAGGGCGAGTGTGTGTTGTCCAGGGCGGAGCGGGTAGCTGGCATGCGCAGGGTGCATCGGCTAACTCCATTGCTTCGTTTTTGGAGCGGGATCTTAGCGCTTGTGTCTTTGTTGGTGGTCAATATTGACCAGGATGAGATTCGTTTTGTTGTTGAGCATCAGGATTATGTGTTTTATGCCGTGGGAGCGGTACTGCTGAGTGTGCTTGTGGTGTGGGCGGTGTCAGGACTGTGGTGGAAGTCAGAAGGCTTTGACATTACGGAACAAGACGTCACCGTTGCCCGCGGCGTTCTTAATGCGAAGTTGCGTTCTGCCAGGCGTGATCGTATTCAGGCGGTAGACATTGTGGAATCGGTCATTGCGCGAATATTTCGTGTGGTGGAGGTACGTGTAGAGACCGCAGGTGGCCGGGATTCTGTGTTGACTATTGGCTACTTGACTCGTGAGGAGGGGGAGGCCGTTCGGCGTGAGCTGCTGGGGGAGCCTGTCGAACAATCGGGGGAACATCTCCAGGTTTCGAAGATTTTGCTGGGCACCGCATTGACGCATGGGACGTGGTTGTGTTGCGTGGGACTGTTGTTTCTGGTTCCTGGTGGAGCTGCCGCGGCCCTGCCTTTCGTGGTGGGAATCGTCCCTTCCGCATGGGGGGTGATTGATAAAGGATGGAAGTTTCAGTCCAGCTTTGTTGATGACACGGAGGAACCGAGCATCCATGTGTCTTATGGACTAGCGGATCGTCGAAAGCAATCAATTCCTTTGTCGAGGATTCACGCTGTGGAAATTTCGCAACCCACATTGTGGCGCTTTCTCGGTTGGTGGCGAGTGCGGGTCTCGGTCGTGGGCTACGGAGTTAAGGATAAAAAGGCGGGGACGACAACATTGCTGCCAGTGGGCACCCTTGCCCAGGCAATGGGCTTAGTGAATGAGCTCACTGGAATTTCCCTCGATCCGCGGCGAGAGAGTGACCCCACTTTTATAAGCCCGCGCCGGGCACGGTGGATTTCCCCGTTGGATGTGAGTAACCAGACAGTAAAGCTTTTCGACGGCTATGTGGCGACGCGGTTTGGGTGGCTTCGTCGTCGCGCTGCCGTGGTGGAAACGGCGCATATTCAGGAGCTTAGTGTGGTTCAAGGGCCGATCCAGAGGCTGTTGAGGCTGCAGACCGTGCGCTTAGATCTTGTGACGGGGCCAGTGCTGATGCAGGGGCGGGATCTGGATCAGGTGCAGGCGCGGGAGCTGGTGAACTATTTAAGGGGTAGAGAGTTCAACGTGTTGAATGAACTGTCTTGATATAGGTGAAATGTGGTGTTAGCTTCTGTTTTGGAATATTTTTCAAACAGGAGCATTTCATGTCTAAACTTGCCCGCGGTTTGGCCGCAGGAATGGTCGTTTCCCTTGCCCTTGTCGGATGCTCAAGTGCCGGCAACAATAAAGACAAGGACCATAACAAACTCGGAGTTGTGGCGACTACCACCCAAATCTGCGATTACGTGAAAAACATCGACGCCGATATTAACCTCACGTGTCTGCTCGCCCCCAACGCTTCAGCACACGAGCACGAGATGACTCGTGAACAAATGGACGCGTTATCTAAAGCCGATCTGCTCCTGAAAAACGGCATCGACCTTGAACACTTCCTAGACAATGCCGTTACGTCCTCGGGATTTGCCGGGACTACTGTCGATACCTCTGAAGGCGTGTCTATAGCGAAGTGGCCATTCCCTCCAGAAGAAGGCGAAAGCCAGCCTGAATTCACCCACGATCCGCATATTTGGACAAGCCCCCGTAATGCGAAGACCCAAGTGGAAAACATTGGAAAAGCATTGGAAAAGGCCGACCCTGATCATGCGGCTGAGTATAAGAAACGGGTGGATGGGTACGTCGCAAAGCTTGTTGACCTAGATAAGTGGATCTCTGATTCCCTGGCATCCGTCCCAGAGACAGAACGTATTCTTTTTACCTCGCATGACGCTTTTGGCTACTTTTCGCGGGACTATAACGTGAAGTTCATCGGGGCTGCGCTCTCCGACTTCAACGCTCAGCAAGACGCTACCGCCGATCACATCAATTCGGCCGCAGCCCAGGTTCGTGAGTCTGGTGCCAAGGTGCTGTTCGCGGAGAACTCCAACAGTTCGCGTTCCATTGAAGCTGTGGCAAAGGCCGCCGGGGTGAAACTCGGTGGAGAGCTCTACGGGGATTCCTTAGGTCCTGACGTTACGTACATTCAATCAATCGTCCACAACGTGGAGACTCTTGTAGAAGGATGGGGCGGCAAACTTGCGGAGAAGCCAGCCTCGCTGAGCTGATCCCTTAAACCAGCTTTAAACACAGAGCTACGAGGGCCTTCGTATGAAGGTCCTCGCCTGTTTTTCTAGAGAAACCCATGAATGACCCATGAATACTGATAACACCACAACACGAAAGTTAGACGTGAACAAACCAGTTCTTCAGTTTGATAACGCGAGTTTTGCTTATGGCAAGGGGCCTAACAAAAATGTCGCGCTACAAGGGGTGACAGGCAAACTATATCCCGGTGAGGCTCTCGCGTTGATAGGGCCGAATGGGGCGGGGAAGACGACGTTGCTTAAGGGGATTGTAGGAATCGTCGATTCTTTCCAAACAATCGTCGACCGAGGCACCAACAATTCCATTGGCTATGTTCCCCAATCTGCGGATTTGGATCTAACTTTTCCGGTGACCGCAAAGGACGTTGTAGCGATGGGGCTGTACAACGAGTCGGGATGGAAACCCACGTTTTTGCGAAAGAACCCTGCAAAGGATCCGAGGGTTGACGCTGCATTGACGAGGGTGGGGCTACTGGATCGGGCGTCGAAACGCTTTGGTGAGCTCTCAGGCGGGCAGCGTCAGCGCGTGCTCATCGCCCGTGCCCTTGTGGCGACTCCTAAATTAGTGCTTCTCGACGAACCCTTCAACGGGCTTGACGAGCCAAATCGCAAAGAGTTGCTGCGCATCATCGATGCCGCTAAACGCGAAGGCGTGGCAGTCGTCGTGTCCACCCACGATCTGTCGCTGGCTGAGGAAACCTGCGATAAAGCGTTGCTTCTGGCTGGTAGGCAGATTGCTTTTGGCGCCATCGACGACGTGATGACTCCCGACCTCATCGCCCGCGCCTATGGAGGACCTCGTGGTTAACGAGCTAGCACAATTCCTCGATATCCCGCCCTATCTCCTGCGCCCAATTATTCTTCTCACTGTTCTTGGCATTGTGTCGGGGCTGGTGGGAGTGATTGTTAATCTCCGCAAATTAGAGTTCAATGCGGAGGCCGTGGTGCATGCAGTCTTCCCTGGAATAGTGGCTGGGGCGGTGTTTGGTGGGAAAGAATCGATCATTCCGTATGCTTCCGTGGTCGCAGTAGTAGTGGCAGTAGTCCTCACTTTCGCGTCGCGTCGTTCGGAAGCCGGGACCGCCATCGTTCTTACTTCGTTTTTTTCCGCAGGTGTCGTCTTATCTCTGAAAAAGGGCGATTTATCGGGGCAGCTTGAGGCGTTGATGTTTGGGCGATTGCTCGAGTCGACAGACAAACGTTTAGGGGAGGCACTTATCGTCTGTGCGGTTGCCGTCCTCATCATGGTGGTTACATGGAGAAATCAGATTTTTGTCGCTTTTGATCGCCTGGGTGCGAAAGCCTCCGGCGTGAACGTAGTGCTTTACGACGCCGCCATCAACGTCGCAATCGCAGCCGTCGTCGTCTCTGCGTCGACAGCCATCGGAACGCTTCTTGTCATCGGCTACTTAGTGATCCCCGGTGCCGCAGCTCGCCTCGTGAGTACGCGCATCCGTCACATGGTCCCCATTGCTATGGCGGTGGGCCTGATCGGAGGTTACTTCGGTCTATGGATAACGGGAGTTTCTGCACGGATCTCCCCGCAAGCGGCCGTTGCCCTCTCCGTAGTAGCTATGTACTTCCTAGCGCTAGGTCTATCAAGGCTTGGACATCGAGTGGAAAAGAGTGATGCACCATGCTAATCGACGTCCTCACCCTCCCCATCCTAGAACTCATCATCGTAGGTGCTCTTTGTGGACTCGTCGGCGTCTTCACCGTGCTGAAGCAACGAGTATTCTTCACCGAATCCATCACTCACGCCACATTCCCCGGGGCGATTGTGGGCGTCGTGATCCTGGGGCGTGATGGTCTTTACCTTGGGGCCCTCATCATGTGTGTCCTCATGGCCGTAGCGATGCGATGGCTCACTCACATCCGTGGACAGTCATCACAAGCCTCTGCGGGGATCATACTCACAGTAAGCTTTGCACTCGGCTACTTCCTTAACAAATGGTTCGCACCGTTGCCTATCAGAATCGAAGGGTTTTTAGCCGGTTCAGTTCTTACGGTGAGGGTTTTGGATGTTGTTATAGCGGGGGTGGTGCTGGTGGTTTCGGTAGGAATCGTCAATTCTTTCCAGAAACACCTCGTCTATTACAGCTTTGATGAGATGGGATTCCGTGCCGCAGGCGGAAACATGAAGCTGGCTGAGTCCCTGATACTCGGCATGATTGTGGCAACAGTGGTGTGCGTTATTCCAGCCATCGGAACGATTTTGTCTATCGCGCTTATCGCAGCACCCACCGCAGGATTACACTTCCTTGTCGCCAGCCCCACCAAATTGTTATGGCTCGCACCCATGGTGGGCGTAAGCATAGGGCTCGTTGGTCTAGGGATCGCTGTAGCCTTCAACCTATCGGCCGGTGGAACGATCGCGGTGGTGGCCGGTGTATTCTACGGAGTATGCATGTCTCTGAGCTCCCTCAAAAGTCCCAGGACTACTTGAAAAACGTGTGGGATCTACACGAAGCCACCGGAAAGCCCGTTCCACTGGGTGAACTCGCCTCTAGAATGTCTGAGAAAACGTCGACGGCTTCTGAAGCGGTAAAAAAACTCGTCGCACGGGGCTTCCTTGATCATGAGCGCTATGGGGGCATTTTACTCACAGACGCCGGTAACATCCTTGCCACTCAAGTTGTTCGCCGGCACCGGCTTATTGAGATGTTCCTGTTTGACACGCTCGGTTACACGTGGGACGAAGTCCATGAAGAGGCCGAAATCTTAGAGCACGCACTTTCTGACAGATTGCTTGAGCGTATCGACGCCCACCTGGGCCACCCAACACGAGATCCGCATGGCGATCCGATTCCTTCTCAGGAAGGAATCGTCGATTCTGTCCCAACACGAGAGCTCGGCGAGTTTGAAATTGGTGAAACCGTGATTGTGGAACGAATTCATGATCGCGATCCAGACTTGTTGCGGTATCTCGCGGAGCATGGCGTATTGCCAGGTGTATCCGTAACAATCAAACAACCCGCATACCCAGGAATGAGCCTTATCTCAGTGGACGGAAAAGATGTTCCGCTTGCCGACGCTAGCCTGTGGGCGATTAACGTGACGGGGACGTCGGCGTCGAAAAACTAGCGCTTTGATCGATTAAACTCCGCCGGGATAGCCCAATTGGCGCCACACTTCATAGGCCGCTACGGCAGCGGCATTTGAGAGATTCATGGAGCGCCGTCCCGGTAGCATCGGGATGCGAACTAGCTGGGTAACGCGAGGATGCGCCAAAGTTGCTTCTGCTAAACCAGTTGGCTCGGTGCCAAAAAGGAGTGCGTCCCCAGGCTGCCATACGACATCCGAGTGGTGAACTTCCCCATGAGTGGTGAAAGCAAAGACACGAGTATGTGGGAGAGAATCGAAACAGCTTTCCAGGCTTTCGTGGACGCTGACCTCAGCGAGATCGTGATAATCGAGTCCAGCTCGACGTAGATTTTTCTCTTCAAGGTTGAAACCTAGAGGGCCTGCAAGGTGTAAATGAGCACCAGTCCCTGCGCACATTCTGATCGCATTCCCTGTGTTTGGCGGTATTGCAGGCTGGTCGAAAATGATATGAGCGAATGCAGACATGGCAATAATCTTAGATCTGTTCTGGAAGGAATCGACGATTCGTTCCAGAAAGTGCAATAATTTGTACTGTGACTGCTATTAAATTAGACGGAAAACTGTACCGGGACGAGATCTTTGCTGATTTAGAAGTCCGCGTTCAAGCATTGAAAGAAAAAGGAATTGTTCCCGGTCTGGCAACAGTTTTGGTCGGTGATGATCCTGCAAGTCACTCTTACGTAAAAATGAAACACAGTGACTGCGAACAGATTGGCGTACGTTCCATTCGCAGGGATCTCCCTGCTGATATTTCGCAAGAAGAACTGCTTGGTGTTATCGATGAGCTGAATAACGACCCTGCATGTACTGGCTATATTGTTCAGCTTCCGTTACCGAAGCATCTGGACGAGAATGCTGTACTGGAGCGTGTTAATCCTGATAAAGATGCTGATGGCCTGCATCCAGTCAACCTAGGCAAACTCGTGCTCAATGAGAATGCTCCGTTACCTTGCACACCGAATGGAGCGATTCATTTATTAAAGCGTTTTGGTATCGAAATTGCAGGTAAAAAAGTTGTTGTAATCGGTCGCGGAGTGACCGTTGGTAGGCCGATCGGTTTGATGCTGACCCGTAGAAGTGAAAATGCGACAGTAGTCCTGTGTCATACTGGGACTACGGATCTTGCAGCAGAAACACTTCAAGCCGACATTATTGTGGCAGCTGCAGGACAACCTCACATGTTGACCGCAGACATGATTAAACCCGGCGCAGCTATTCTGGATGTAGGAGTTTCCCGCAAAGACGGAAGGCTCCTGGGCGATGTGCACCCAGATGTTTGGAATGTCGCAGGAGCTATTTCTCCGAATCCCGGTGGTGTGGGTCCTCTTACACGTGCATTTTTGATTCGTAATGTGGTGGAGCGCGCGGAACTTGGTTAAAATTTCTCCTCTTGATAATCCACACGATATTGGCCGGAAAGAATCGAAGATTCCCTCCGGAATCCAGTACATCGGGCTATCACTCTTCGTGATCGCTGTCGCCACTTCAGGCGTTTACTCGCTTACCGAGCATTGGCGCCGTGCCACTTTTGTCCTCGGAGTAGCCCTGTTGTGGTTGGCGGTTCTGAGGTCGACTTGCGATTCGAAAGTACTAGGAGTTCTTTCTATACGCTCGAGGACGTTTGATGTGATGTATGCATCGACGGTTGGTGGCGCAATGGTGTTTTTTTCGTACTCGATTGATTCGTTGGGCTCGTAAAGCGACGACTAGCAGCGATTTGCTTGCCGACGCGCTCTCACGCGCTGGTCCTCATGTTTTTTCCAAGACTGACCAAAACGCGGCGGTCGCTTAACTCCTCCCGGCTGCGATTTTTTGATGACGCCGTTGGGGAAAAACCACGTAGCTATCCGATTTTTATCGATTGAGTAGTGTACCCGCTGCTCAGTTTTAAAATTATGGTGAAAACGACAGAGACATGCCAGATTATCTGGAGTGGTCGGCCCGTTTTCATCGTGGTTTACGACATGGTCGATGTCGCAATGCTGCGCGCTGACAGTACAGTTAGGGTAACGACAGGAACCGTCGAGTAGCTGTACAGCTACTCGGATTTCATCTGTGGGCTGGTAAGCCGCAGTATAAGCATCCGGATCGATTACCCGAGTGGCGTCGATGGCGTCGAAATCGGCGATTCCACCGTCAGCCGTACGCATGAGACCATCGGTGCCTTTAAAAACATTGAGAATAACTTTTGTGGTTATTTGGCTATCGATCAGAGCCATAAAGGAATCGATGAGCTCCTCGCCCGGTTGTTTCTTGAGAGCTTGTTGCAGTACGCAAGCTTCGGTATCGGTCATGGTTACGCTGAGGCGGGTGTATCCGTCGAGCCCTCGTTTGAAAGACGCTGCTCGTTGTTGTTGGTCCTGCGGTTTTTGCGAAGCTGGAGGATCGATACCCTCAACGTAGTTTCGAATATGCTTGGACAGCGTCGCTTTCTGAGGTATTACCTGGCCAGCTACTTGCGGAGTGAAATAATCACATAGATAGCTGTCTACCTGGGGGAATAATTCTTTATTTATAGCCATGAGATGCTTCTCCAAGACTACAAGTCGCGGCATATCAAGGTGCCAGTGATCCTGTAAACAAGACAGTAATTTTGGAAAATTTCTTAGCATAACGCCTACGCGTAGTCCGTTTTTTGCATCATTTCGGGAAATGTTCATGGAAATACTCAGGGCATCTATCTGAGTATGAAAATCCTCTTCAGTTTCAGGAACCTGATGCAGCCAAAACGTAATAAGTTGGCGATTAATGCTCATCTGAAAAGCAGATACCGAGTTGCTTGTATCGGTGTGTCTGAATCCAATCATGAAAACTCCCTGTTTAAAGCTTTCCGACGCTCATCTGAAGGCTAAAGCAGCCAACATTTCAGGATCAGCCTAGATCCGAAATAAGACGTAGTGAGCTTTGGTGGAAAGTTATTCACAGGTGAAAACTCTGGGTGGGAAACAGCAATGATATGACGTTAGTTATTCACATTTTTTGCGTGTTGGTTATCAAATGATTGTATTTTCTTTTGATTTTGTGTAGCGGCCCGCTGCTTTTTGAGCAGGCATCAGTAGATCAAAAAAATAAGGTGTTGGGATTCGGAATTGTGACTAAAACTTAGACACTGATGTGTGGGAAAGAATCGTCGATTCTTTCCCACACATTCCTTATGATGCGATCCATCTGTCGGGTTTCTGTCAGGAAAGCATCATGACCTATAGGCGAGCTAATTTTTGCCATACCTAATAGGTTCTTCACGTTGCGCGAGATGTGTTCCTGCTGGTGATAAGGGCAAAGGATGTCGGTATCTACGCCAGCGACCATCGTTGGAACTTCGATGGACGCGAGTGCTTTGTTCAGGCCGCCTCGTCCTCGCCCGAGATCGTGACGATTAAGGGCTTCGGTGAGTGCTACGTAGCTGCCGGCGTCGAAACGCTCTGCTAGTTTGCGTCCTTGATGCTGCAGATAGCTTTCTACGGCAAAGCGTTGTGAAGCATTCCTGTAAGGCCCTAAAGGGTCTTCACCGCGTTGGGCAGAAGTGCCGAATCTTTCATCAATCTCAAGCTCTCCTCGATAGGTAAGATGGGCGATTCTGCGCGCGGCGGCAAGTCCATCGAGCGGGTAATCAGCGGCGTAGTAGTCGCCATTGTTCCAGTGCGGGTCGCGTTCGATTGCGCTGATTTGAGCAGATTGAATACCGATTTGCCAGGCGCTTGCTCTCGCGGAGACTGCGATCACTAAAGCAGCTCGCGGCATGTCTGGGTAAAGAATCGACCATTCCATCGTGCGGGCACCGCCCATCGAGCCGCCGATGATTGCATGAATTTTATTGATGTTGAGCGTGTCGAGGAACTGTTTTTCGCAGCGTACGAGGTCGCGGATGGAAAGAGCAGGGAAGCGGGATCCCCAGGGTTGGCCATCGTGATGCGTAGTGCTGGGGCCGGTAGATCCCATACATCCGCCAAGAGCGTTGGTGCATAGGACACAGTAGCGGCGCGTATCCAGTGCTAGACCGTCTCCGATAAGCCCGTTCCACCAGCTTATTGCGTTGGAATCGCCAGTGAGCGCATGTTCGACGAGTACAAGATTGTCGCCACGAAACGTGCCCCACGCTTGATAAGCGATGACGGTGTTAGGGATTGTGGCGCCAGCTTCCGTGTGAAAGTCCCCGATAGGGACAATCGTGAGTTCTCCTGTGGTTTTGAACATGTCGTGGCTCCTTGACTGTGTGCCGTGAGGATCGCGTACATGCTACATGGACAGCTCTGTCTAGTCCATCCCTCGATACTACGAGTTGTTGCGTCTAGATTTCCGGGCTTTTCGACGTCCTCCCGCTCTCTTTCGCCATAGCGAACTCATTCCAGGCATAAACCATGTGAGGATTCCCGCTACTATTGCGGCGATGATAGCTGCAAGGGGGCGGCTAATCTGTGGCGCGATTAAAAATAAGCCGATGCATGCTGCAGTGATCGCCACCCAAAACAACAGAATAAAAATAAGTTGTTGACGTCCAGAACCTTGAGCATTTTCTGCCCACGGCTGTGTGGGGAAGCGGTTTTTTGCTTCCGTTCTGATTCGTCGGGCTGTTTTTTGTGCTGGTGCGATGGTGGAGAAAAGTATGAAGGCCAGCCCTGCGCCGACGATGATGAGGTCGCCAAACACTGCTCCAAAGGCGAGCGTTGCGCAAGAAAAAGTAATAGACAAACGTTCGGACCAGTTGAGGGGTAAACCTTGGGTGGGATCGACGTCTGGATAGAGGTTCTTAAAGGCTGAGGTAGTGGAGGTATTCATGCAAAATCCTTCGCGATACCAAGGGATGGACTAGAAGATTAGGTAAGTGTAGCCTATACATGTTTTCTGTTAGGTAACACTTCCTTTTTCGTCGCCTCATCTCTGCTCAGCTCCTTAAAAGAACTCATGCTGTGGTTCTTTTAGAGGGTTGTTTTAGGAAAGAATTGACGATTCCCTCCCTCTTCTAGGAGCTATCCACTCATGTTGAACCCCCGTCGATTGGTCTTAGGGCTGATGAGCGTCGCGGCTCTTGCGGCTGCGCCGCTGTCGGTTATCTTTGCCCCGCACGCTCAAGCTGCCGAAGAACAATGCTCGTTTGATTGGGGCATTAAACAAACCTTTAGGTACTACATGCTTAAAGGCGCAGCTGGACAAACTGGTGGGCAATGGGCCACAGAAGGAATCGGCTTTTCTGGCAGTGACACCGGACATGACGGTGCTTTTAACTTCACCCCGAGCAAAGCGCGTGTCGACGGCTCCACCGCCACCATCCCATTCGGTGGTCTCATCCATTTCAAAGGCCACGATCATGGCAACGGTGTTTATCTGTTGGATATGACGCTTAGCGATTGGAAAGTCGTTACGAACGGTTCTTCCGCGGAAATCAAAGTTGATTACGTCTCCTATGAGTCAGATATGAGCAATACCCACGAACGAGGCGCTCAAATCACTGGCGATGACGTAACCATTGCAACGATTAACCTCACAAATTATGCGGATCCCTCCAGCGGCGCTGTTGATTTAAGCGGCACAACGACTTTGACGAGTGAAGGGGCCAAGCTCTTTATCGCTTATCAGCCTGGGGAGTCGATGGATGACACCCACGGAAATATACGGCTTGATGGTCGCTGCTCCCCGTCTATAGAAGGTGGTAACGGATCAGGTGGATCGACGGGTGGTAAAAAGCGCACACTGGCTTCGATTAAAGGAAACTTTACGGGTTTCAATAAAGAAGCCATGGCTATTTTGTCGGAGACCAATGACACCATGAATGCCACTACGATTTTCATGGACAACGCAGGACACTTTCTTGATTCTTTGAAAGACTTTGAAACGCGTGGGACTGGAGCGGGGAAAACTGAGTCGACAAGTAGGGGCGTCCGGGCGGGCAATGCCACCACGGCAAGCGGTCAAGATTCTGGAAGGAATCGTCAATTCCTTCCTAAAAACGAGACTCAAACCGCCCCCCAGCCTTCCCAACAACCTTCTGGAAGCACCAACTCTCAAACATGTGAAGCCGGTTCTGTAGGAATCCAGAGCGCTTCGGCTCGCTGGGGCGTAAAGAAGTCTTTCCAGTCGTATATCACCGGTTCGATAGCAAAAGGAAAGTGGAGCTTGGACCAGGCGACTCACAGTGGTGGCCAATTTGTATTTTCAGGGAATTCTGGAGCCGTGGATGTTTCGAAGCGTTCAGGGAAAATTAAATTTGTGGGTGGAGTGAACTTTAGCGGTCACAATGGTGTGTTGGATTTAAGTATCTCCAACGTTGAAATTGGATTTAATGGACGCAGTGGCGTGCTCTATGCCGATGTTCGTTCGTCTGATATGCAGGGCAATAAGAGCGATTATGGGCATATACCGCTGGCTAACCTGAACTTTAGTTCGTTGGATTTTTCAGACTCTAAAGTTTCGGGCAAGGCTACTACGACCTTAACTAAGGAAGGTTCTGGAGCTTTCGCTGGTTTTTATGAAGCGGGAACGGAACTAGATTCTTTAGATTTTGATGCTGCTTTGGGTGGTGCCGCAGATTGTGCTTCTGGCGCTGCTAAAGCAAGCGGAGCAAAGAACGGCAACAAAGCATCTGGTGTTGCGGCATCCGCTGGAATCGACCAAGAGGATAAAGATAATAGTGGCGCGTCGGTTGCGGACGATCAGAGCCTGAATGAGTCTGGTTACAAGAATGGTGCAAAGAACTTTAAGATCCGACCAGCCGCTGACGATAAAGAAGGCATCGATCCCAACATGTATCTGTTGCTCATCGTTGCTGGGTTTGTGATCGCCGGAGGTAGTATGGGGCGTTTAGTGCTTAATAATCCGTCGTAGTTGCAGGTTTTCCGTTACTTATTGCTGGTTTGTATGTGATCAACGCTGTCGGGTCAACCATAGGTAAAAGGCTATGGAGCTAGACGGGCTCGACAGCGCCGAGAATAGGATTTTTGATGAATAAGTTTGTGCGCGTAGCTGCATCAGTGGCGTGTGCGTTGTCGTTGATAAGCTGTGGCGTTCAAGGATCGTATGATTCCACTAAGGAGTTGCGTGAATCCCTTCCTACGGATGTGAAGGATCCTCGAAGCTTTAAAGGGGTATCGGAAGTAAAGAACTTTGACGACGTTCAACCGGTTGCAGACTCAGTTTCCCCAAAGCTGCCTGTGAAGTTGACTGATGCTGATGGTCATGAGGTTGAGGTCACGGATGTTTCACGAATTCTGGCTTTAGACATCTATGGCACATATACCAAAACACTTGAGGGCCTAGGTCTGACAAAGAACATCGTAGGCCGTACGGTGTCTTCAACGGAGAATGCGTTGAAGGATCTTCCTGTAGTCACAGAAGGTGGCCACACCATTAACGTGGAGGCTGTACTGAATCTTCGGCCTTCGTTGGTTATTGTGGATCACTCTATTGGGCCGCGGGACGCCATTGATCAGATACGTGCTGCTGGTGTTACCACCGTGGTCATGGAGCCAACACGCACTATTGACTCAGTGTCTGAGGACATTAAAAACCTTGGTGGGGTTGTTGGGCTTAACGACGAAGCCGCGAAGCTAGCAGAACGAAGCATCAATGAGATTAACTCTGCACGGGAAACTATTAAGAACATTGCGCCAAAGGACCCAATGAAGATGGCATTCCTTTATGCGCGTGGCAACGGCGGAGTCTTTTTCATCATGGGTGACGGTACGGGTGCTAAGGATCTCATCGAAGGCTTAAGCGCTGTTGACCTTGCTGCTGAGCACAAGCTTTCTTATGCAGAACCTGCCAATGCAGAAGCGCTGGCCAAGATTAATCCTGAAGCAATCATCATGATGTCGGGAGGTTTGGAGTCTACAGGCGGCATCGACGGTTTGTTGTCTCGTCCAGGCGTTGCCCAAACGACTGCGGGTAAAAACAAACGAGTGATCACGATTCCTGATGGACAGTCTTTGGCATTTGGCCCGCTGACTGGACAGACTCTTCTCCGAACCGCACAGGCTTTGTATGCTCCACAAACGTAATACTTTGGTCCAGGATGTTTTTGAGCACCGAGCTAGGCGCAGGACGATACTTTTTATCGTCCTCGCCGGTTTGGCGTTCGTAGCGTTTGTCACCTCTCTTGCGCTGGGTCAATACTATGTTCCACTGCAAGATCTGCCTTTTATCTTATTGAATCGGGGCGACGAGAGTCTTACCACCAGTGTGGTGTGGGAGATTCGACTGCCACGTATTGTTTTAGGCTTTTTGGTCGGTGCTTGTTTGGGCGTTGCCGGCACACTGATGCAAGCAGTGTTTGCAAACCCACTTGCGGAACCTTCCATCATCGGTGTGACCTCAGGAGCCGGTGTAGGGGCTGCTGCCGTCATCGTGTTTAATATCGGTTTTCTAGGGACTTTTACTGTCCCTGTTGCTGCGTTCATGAGCGCAGTTTTGGTTACCGTGATTATTTATCAGTTGGCACGTCATCAGGGAAAAGTGGCCGTGGTCAACCTCATCCTTACGGGCATTGCGATCAACGCCGTATGCAACGCGTTGATTTCTTTCCTGGTTTACTTAGCCCCGACCGCAAACCGCGAACAGATTGTCTTTTGGCAAATGGGTTCGCTTAATGGATCGCAATGGAAGCATGTCTGGGTGGTGCTGCCGATAGCAATAGCTGGAGTTTTGATAGCCATCAGGTTAGGCCGTCAACTTGATGTTCTTGCGTTAGGTGAACGAGCAGCTGTCCACACGGGTATTCATGTTTCACGATTACGGATTATCGCTATTGCGGCATCGACGATTCTGACCGCCGGTGCGGTTTCCTTTGCTGGCCTGATTGGATTCGTCGGCCTTATCGTTCCACATTTGTTGCGTAGTATCGTTGGGCCGGAAAACAAGATTCTTTTGCCGGCCTCTGCGCTAACGGGTGCTGTGCTCATTGCTTTTGCAGATGTTGCGGCCCGTACGTTGATTCCTTTTGCTGATTTACCCATCGGCATCTTCACTGCAATAGTTGGCGGGCCAACATTTTTTGTCTTGCTTCGTCGTATGCTCAAGAAAGGTTCGGTCCATTGAGTAGGCAGCCTGCAGTCGTCGTAAGCGATCTTACCGTCGCCGTCGGTGAGAAAGTTCTGCTGGACAAGGTCACTTTTGAAGCCCGTCGAGGAGAAATCACCGGCCTGATAGGTCCTAATGGTGCGGGAAAATCGACGCTTCTTGCCGCAATCAGCGGTGACCTTGAGCGAACGAGGGGCACCATCGACATCTTGGGCCACGACCCCGCAACTAGCTCTCCGAAAGATTTGGCGCGGGTCCGTGCCGTCATGATGCAAGATGTGAGTGTCTCTTTTGAGTTCCTGGTACGCGATGTAGTCGCGATGGGTCGACGTCCTTGGGAGGGCACAGAAAAACAGCTTTTCGACGACCACCTCATCGACGCCGCTCTCGCCGCCACGGATGCTGCTCATCTTGCTGGACGCGATGTCATCACTCTGTCTGGGGGCGAACGTGCGCGTGTGGCTTTATCTCGAGTCTTAGCCCAACAGACACCGGTAGTGATGCTCGATGAACCAACTGCTGCGCTAGATATCCGCCATCAAGAACAAGTTTTAGGTCTTATGCGTACGATTGCTCGTGAAACGAATGTAGCGGTGATCGTTGTGCTTCATGATCTCAACGCGGCCGCCGCATACTGCGATCGGATAGTCTGCTTAGCCAATGGCTGCGTTGCGAAGGAAGGAATCGTCGATTCCGTCTACACAGACGAGAATCTGTCTACGGTATACGGATGGCCGATCCATGTAGAAAAACGTGCTGATGGTTCTCTTTCCGTCCACCCTGCACGCGATCAGGGGGGTAAACAAGAATCAGATTTCGTTTCCCTGGTGCATCAGGCAGAGGCCACTGCTCTCTAGGGAAATGAAAAGTGAGGTTGGCTTGCCGACGGTTTAACGCCACAGGGGTATTCGGGGTGAGTCTTTAGTTCTTGAGTTAGGTAAGGCATGCCCTTTTTTAATAAGGTATGCCTTGCCTTTAAAAATCTCTAAAGATAGGATCCCCGCGTGTTTAAGCGACTTGCTGTCCCTGTGGCAGCCACCATGATTGCTGCCGGTATTGCCGTCCCTCAGGCTGTGGCATCTGAAAAATGTTCGATCGAAGTTGTAAGCGGAACGCTAAATTGGGGAATTAAGACTAGTTTTCGAAACTATATTCTTAATGAGAGATTGGCAAAGGGAAATTGGAAGTCTGAAGGTGCGGTAACGGAGTCTGGCTCTAATAAGGCTGGAAATAATTACCAGTTTAGTTTTGAGATTGATCCGGATCATTCTTCTATCCATCTCGAAGATGGGAAGGTTGTTAGTTCTGATATTAGAACTAAGGATTCTTCACTGACCTTCAGTGGGCACCATGGTGCCCTGCATACTGTGATTAAGTCTCCCTTCGTGAAAACCTCAGGCCTTGACCTGGAAGCTGGCAGTGGCTACGTGGGGTATTACGTTCCTGGAAAAGCGATGACTGAGTATCGAGAATCTGATCGGACCTTGGAAAATAAGAAAGAAGGCGAAGGCGTTTTTGCGCATGGAAAAACTCAGGGATGGAGCCTGAAGGGGGAGACCTTGACGGCTAAGGGGGAATCGCTTCGTTATCGGCCTCAACCAGGTACAAAAAATGGCGTGATAGATGGAGTGGACGTTATATTTATGGGAATTTATAGTGCAGAATATAATCCCGAAATTGACGACGTAAACATTGAGCTAACAGTTAAAAACAACTGCGGAATTAAAGACGGTCGAGTCCCTGATGCAGGAAAACCGGATTCTCCGAAAGACCCTTCGCTCGGTAATTTCCCTAAGATTTGGAGCATCGTCCTGGGAGTCGCTGGACTGGTGGCTACGGTAGCTGTTTTGTTCCAGGTTGCAATGAAGTCCGGCGTTTTGCGGAATCTTCCATTCATGAACGTGTAAACTGTTCAATAGACTTTGGGTGGGGCGGGCTAAATAAAGCACGTGAGACAAGAAACAAAAATCTTGTCTCACGTGCTTTGTCTTATCAGATAGCGCTAAGGCCTGCTTGTAGGTCGGCGATTATGTCTTCGATTGACTCGATTCCGACTGAAATACGCACTGTGGCAGGCGTAATGCCAGCAGCTTCAAGGGAAGCTCTATCGGATTGGGAGTGAGTGGTGGTGGCTGGGTGAACTACCAGCGAACGAACGTCTCCGACATTAGCTAGGTTTGAATGGAGCTTGAGGGCGTCGATAAAGCGCCATGCTTCCTCTTGTCCTCCGCAGATATCAAAGGACAAGACTGAGCCTGTGTGGGAAAGATTGAGTTTTTCTTTCGTAGCAAACCACGGGGAGTTGGGGAGTCCGGCGTAGTTAACTTTGGCTACTTTAGGGTGTTTTGCAAGGAACTCTGCGACGGCCTGTGCATTTTCATTGTGGCGCTGGACGCGTAGTGAGAGTGTATCCAGGCCTTGCGCGGTTACCCAGGCATTAAAAGGGGAGGGGGCTGCGCCGGTATCGCGAAGTAGTCCGACACGTGCCTTGAGGCCAAATGCCGCTGGTCCAAGGTCTATGTATCTGAGGCCGTGGTAGGCGGGGTCGGGGGTTACAAAATCAGGGAAGAGGGGTTTTCCGTGCTTTTCGACGCTCCAGTCGAAGCGGCCGCCGTCGATAAGCACTCCGCCCAGGCCTGAACCGTTGCCGGTGTAAAACTTTGTAAGGGACGCTACGACGACGTCGGCGCCAAGATCCAGCGGTCGAACGAGTGCTGCGGTGGCAAGGGTGTTATCGACGATCAATGGCACGCTGTTTCTATGTGCGACGTCTGCGATTGCGGGAATATCAAGAATGTCGGCTTGGGGATTAGCAAAGGTTTCGCCATACAGGGCGACAGTGTTGTCCTGTATAGCGTTTTCCCACGACGCGGGGTCGTCAGGATTATCCACGAAAGTCGTTTCTATTCCGAGGCGCGCAAGAGTGGCTGTAAAAAGGGTTTCCGTGCCGCCGTAGATTCTTGGGGAAGAAACGATGTGAGAGCCGGCGCGTGCGATGTTGAGAATCGCCGCGGTCTCTGCAGCCATTCCGGAGGAAAATAGGACGGAATGGACACCTCCTTCCAGGGAAGCGAGTCTTTCTTCGACCGCATTGACTGTTGGATTAGTGAGCCGGGAATACACCGGTCCTGCGTCGGAAAGGTTGAAACGATTCGCAGCATGTTCTGCGTTGTTGAAAACGTAAGAGGACGTGAAATAGATGGGGAGATTCCTCGCGCCGGTGTCCGTGTCGACGGTTTGGCCGGTATGGATAGCGCGGGTATCAAAGCTCCATTGAGCAGATTGGGAGTTGTCGTACTTGGTAGTCATTTCTTGCCTTTCTGAATAATGTGCATTGGCAAGAACGCTAGACTGCATCAATGAAAAAATAAACAGCTTGGTCTATTTTTTGAAGAAAATGCAGGCAGTGAGTGAATTAAAATATAGACTAAGCGGTTTTGGGGATGGGAAAAGCCGCCCTCACGTGTGAGTGCAGGGCGGCTTTTTAGGAGACTACTTTATGGAACTAATGATGTTGTTGTAGCTAGCGACGGGACGCATGATCGCGGTGGTCTTGGCGTCATCGGGCTGGTAGTAGCCACCAAGATCGGCAGGGGTGCCTTGAACTGCGAGCAGTGCATCGGCGATTTCATCCGAGTGCGCCTCCAAGGCCTCTGCGACAGGTGCGAATGTGGCGGCAAGGTCGGCGTCTTCGGACTGAATCGACAATTCCTTCGCCCAGAACTTGGTAAGGAAGAAGTGAGAGCCACGGTTGTCGATTTCGCCCGCCTTGCGCGATGGAGAGTAACCCTCGTTGAGAAGGGTTTCGGTGGCGCGGTCGAGGGCGTCGGCAAGTATTCCTGCCTTGGTGTTGCCTTCGGTGTTGGCAAAGTGGCGCAGAGATTCTGCTAGGGCGAGGAACTCTCCAAGAGAATCCCAACGGAGGTGGTTTTCCTCGACAAGCTGTTGGACATGCTTTGGAGCGGATCCGCCGGCGCCTGTCTCAAAGAGTCCGCCGCCAGCCATAAGCGGAACTACGGAGAGCATCTTTGCGGAGGTGCCGAGCTCAAGGATTGGGAAGAGATCTGTGTTGTAGTCACGGAGTACGTTTCCGGTAACCGAAATGGTGTCCTCGCCGCGGCGGATGCGGTCGATGGAGAACTGGGTGGCGTCGACAGGGCTCATGATGCGGATGTCGAGTCCCTCGGTGTCGTGGTCGGCGAGGTACTTTTCCACGAGAGTCGTGAGGTTGCGGTCGTGCGCGCGCTCAGGATCGAGCCAGAATACTGCGGGCATACCGGACAAGCGTGAACGAGTAACTGCCAGCTTAACCCAGTCCTGGATAGGGGCATCCTTGGCCTGGCAGGCGCGCCAAATGTCGCCGGCCTCTACGTTGTGCTCGATCAGGACTTCGCCAGCGGAGTTAACAACCTGTACGGTGCCGTTAGCTTCGATCTTGAAAGTCTTATCGTGTGAGCCGTATTCCTCAGCTTTTTGTGCCATCAAGCCCACGTTGGGGACGGTGCCCATGGTGGTTGGATCGAATGCGCCGTTCTTCTTGCAGTCTGCGATAACGGTTTGGTACACGCCTGCGTAGGAGGAATCGGGGATGACGGCCAGGGTGTCCTGCTCTTCATCGTTCTTGTTCCACATGTGGCCAGAGGTTCGGATCATAGCCGGCATGGAGGCATCAATGATGACGTCGGAGGGGACGTGGAGGTTAGTGATGCCCTTGGCGGAGTTGACCATGGCGATGTCGGCACCCGATTCGAGGGCTGCATCGAAAGCTGCTTTGATCTCGGCGCCATTGGGGAGAGGCTCTAAACCAGAGTAAATCGCGGCAAGGCCGTTCTCGCCATTGAGCCCGGCTGCCTCTAGCTGCTCGCCGTAGGTTGCGAACACGTCTGCAAAGTAGGCGCGGACGACATGGCCGAAGATGATGGGATCGGAAACCTTCATCATGGTGGCCTTGAGGTGTGCAGAGAAAAGGACGCCTTCATCTTTGGCGCGCTTGACCTGCACTGCTAGGAATTCGTCGAGGGCGCGGGCAGAGATGAAGGTGCCGTCTACGACCTCGCCTTTGAGGACCTTAAGTCCTTCTTTGAGAACCTTTTCACCGTTGTCGGTCACCAATTTAATGGTGAGGGTGTCGTCGGAAGGCATGATGACGGACTTCTCGTTATGGCGGAAGTCGTCGCTTTCCATGGTGACCACGTTGGTCTTGGAGTCTGCCGACCATGCACCCATGCGGTGAGGGTGCTTCTTGGCAAAGTTCTTCACTGCGATAGGTGCGCGACGATCGGAGTTGCCCTCGCGGAGCACTGGGTTGACGGCCGAGCCTTTGACTGCGTCATAGCGGGCGCGGATGTCTTTTTCCTCGTCAGTGGAGGGAGAATCTGGGTAATCCGGAAGTTTGTAGCCTTGGGACTGCAGCTCTGCAACCGCGGCTTTGAGCTGAGGGACGGAAGCAGAGATGTTAGGAAGCTTGATGATGTTTGCTTCCGGAGTCTTGGCAAGATCGCCGAGTTCCGCCAGTGCGTCGTCGACCTTTTGGTCCTCCGCAAGGAATTCGGGGAATTGCGAGAGGATGCGGCCTGCGAGGGAGATGTCGCGGGTCTCCACCTCAATGCCTGCGGTGGAGGCGAAGGCCTCAACGACAGGCTTGAGAGAGTAAGTGGCGAGAAGCGGTGCTTCGTCGGTGCGAGTGTAGATGATCTTTGCCATGAGTCTCCTCTTTATTCGGGCTCGTTGTACAAACAAAAAGAATACCTGTTGTACAGCACAAATGCCTCCCCACTGGGGAGAATATGGCCATATGCTGGGGATAGTGGTTGGGGAGTCGGGGGTAAAAACAGTACAACTGTCCTGTTTATCAGGCGGGGGCTCTGCGCTAAATGTCCGCTTACGGTGGTCTGGCAGTAGAGGGCTCAGCCCTCTTGCGTAAAAACGAGCTCGTTAGCTGTAAGGTAGTCCGATGTGCAAAAAATGATGCGTCGCCCGATTCCCCGACAAACTGAAATTTCCGAGCAACATCGGCTCGCCACCATGATCGCCTTGGCGCTCGGAACATTTGGCCTGGGGATCACGGAGTTCGTCACAATGGGGCTGCTCAATCAGATCGCCGCAGATTTTCGTGTCAGCGAAGATACCGCAGGTCACGTCATTGCCGCTTATGCCCTAGGTGTGATGATCGGCGCGCCTCTCATTACCGCATTAACTGGCATGATCCCGCGCCGTAGGCTCCTCCTCATCCTCACATTCGCTTTTGTGGCCGGCAACGCATTGACTTTCTTCGCCTCCAGTTTCTCTGTGCTTATCGTGGCGCGTGTCATTGCAGGATTGCCACAAGGTGCGTTCTTCTCCGTCGCAAGTTTGGCCGTTGCGTCGATGGCCCCTGAAGGCCAACGGGGCCGTTCGCTTGCGTTTGTTGGGATGGGGCTTCCTATCGCCACCGTTCTTGGCGTACCTGCCGCACAAGCTCTGGGACATGCCACAAGCTGGCACGCTGCATATTTGCTGGTTACTGTCGTAGGACTGATCACGCTTGGCTTGCTCTGGTTCCTTATGCCTCATATGACCAAGATGAAGCCAACCAGCCCTTTGACGGAATTGGGAGCTTTGGCCCGTGGGCAGGTCTGGGCGTCGCTGCTCATTGGTTCTGTGGGATTTGGTGGCATGTTTGCCGTCTATACCTATATCTCTTGGACCATGACCCAACAGGCTGGTCTGCACGAAAACCTTATGTGGCTCGTGCTTATGGCTTATGGAATCGGAATGATCGCCGGAAACTGGCTCGGTGGACGTTTGTCTGATTGGAGCGTGGAATACGGAATCTTCTGGGCATTGATTGCCATCGTGGTCACCCTGGCCGGTTTCTTCTTTACAAGCCATAACGCTGTCCTCGCAACGATCAACTTTGGGCTCATCGGGCTTTCCGGCTCGTTGCTGATTCCCTCTCTGCAAATCCGTTTGATGGACGTTGCTGGCCGAGCACAGACCTTGGCTGCTGCCCTCAACCAGTCTGCTTTGAACATCGCCAACGCGGCAGGGGCACAATTCGGAGGCCTCGTGATCGCTGCCGGCTACGGCTATTCTGCACCTGCGCTCGCTGGCGCCGCACTAGGAATCGCAGCCATTATCTTGTGGATCCCCGCTCATATTTTCCGCGTGCGATCTGAGCAGGCGTTGGCGTCGACAAGCTAAGCCCACGACGGATTATCCACATCAACGCCCCCGCGCCGCGCAGCATCACGAACAAGCTCCAAAAGATAAGGCGCAAGACCCTGGTAGTGGGCGGCAAAACGCTCGTCGCTCACGTACATGTTCGCCAAAATGAGCTGTTTTGAAAGCGACGACTCATACCATTGAGCAATTTGCTGGCTATGTAGCTCAACAATGCGGTCCGCGGCTGCGGTGCCCGGACGCACGCCCGCTTGCCATGCGCGATGTAGCTCGGACACAAAAGCTGCATCTGAGGCCTTAGCTTGCTGCCAGTCGCTCGCGGACATCGAACGCGCTGTGCTTTGCGACGCCGCCCACTCCTCCGAATCGCCCCAACGCGACTCCGCCTCATCCTGGTACTCGACGTAATTCTCGCTCCAGTCATGGGAAAAAGTATCGGCAAAGTCTTGTGGGGTCATGGGGGTTTCTCCTCGGAGTAGCTTTTCGACGGAAAGAATTGTCGATTCTTTCCTAAAAATCTCTTGTTTAAGCAGCTTTAGCTGTCTCTGAAGATGCTCTTTTTCTGTTGACGGTTCTTCCAAAATCCTCTGGATGGTTTTTAAGCTCAGCCCTGCTTCTCGATACACCAAGATGGTAAAAGCCTTTGTGAGGTCTTCTTCGGTGTAGAGCCGGTAGTCGCTATGGTTGCGCCATTGAGGTTCCAACAGTCCAATCGCGTCCCAGTGCCGCAGTGCTCGTGTGGTTATGCCGAGGAATTCGGCTGCTTCACCTATGGTGAGTTCGTTCATGCTTCTATTGTGACGCTTGACGCTGGGGCAAGGTCAAGGAGCACAAATTAAAGTTAGGATGAAGATCATGCAGATTACGACGGTCAACGTTAACGGCATCCGCGCAGCCGTGAAAGAGCGCAGTGAAACAAATCTGGGCATGCTCCCATGGTTGGAAAGCGCCGGTTCCGACGTAGTGCTTTTGCAGGAGGTTCGGGCTTCTGAGAAAGACACCCTGGCAGCACTTGCCCCGGCGCTTGATGCTGGTTGGCATTATGTAGGAGCACCGGCGGCTGCTAAAGGCCGCGCCGGGGTGGGGATCTTGAGCCGTTCTGAGCTTTTCGACGTCCACGTGGGCATCGAAGGATTTGAAGATTCTGGTCGGTACATCCAGGCAACGCTTCGCGACGGTACTGATGATGTGACAGTCGCCTCGCTATATCTACCTTCTGGTTCCGCCCAGACGGAGAAGCAGGATGAGAAGTATCGCTTTTTGGACGTCTTCGAGCCTTTCCTTGAACAGGCAGCTAAGGACCACAAATACATGGTGATAGGTGGAGACTGGAACATCTGCCATCGTCGGGAAGACCTGAAGAATTGGAAGACCAATAGAAAGAAATCGGGATTCCTTCCAGACGAACGTGCTTTTATGGATTCAGTGTTTGGCACATTCCCTGACGCGGCCTCTCAAGTAGAGGATGCTGGGCAATGGGCTGGTGCTGTGGAGTATGCGTCGGATGCGAAGCGTAAGCCTGCGCTAAATCCTCAATGGTTTGATGTGGCGCGACGGTTACAGCCTCAGGATGCTCCTTACACGTGGTGGACGTATCGCGGTCAAGCCTTTGACACGAACGCAGGGTGGCGTATCGACTACCAGGCTGCGACACAGGCGATGCTAGATCGCGCAGAAAAGACATGGGTGGATAAAGCAGCTGCTTATGATCTGCGATGGTCCGATCACTCGCCATTGAGCGTTATTTACCATTAAAAGGTGGAGGCTTTCGGCACTCACAGAATTTTCGAGTAGGATACACCGGGTTGTCATTCCTGTGTACGTTATTTTCTAGGAGCTTTCATGCGGGTTAAGAGTTTCATTGCGATTGCCGTTGGTCTTGTTTTGTTTGTTGGGTCTCACTTCATGATTAACGCACATGACATTAACTCAATGATTGCTTCCATCATTATGGGAATCGGGGGAGCGATAGTAGTCGGCGGAGTAGTAGGAGCTCTTTGCAAAGAACCGCGAAAGCAATAACACATACTTTGTGTAGTCTTCGGATTAAGGCCTGTCGCTTATAGCGGCAGGTCTTTTGCTTATGCATAAGCTTTGCGACGCCCCTCACCAACCAAATTTATTTCCTAAAACAGCATTTAGTTTTCTTATGTTGGAAAACCATATTCCATAAGTGTTTAGTGACTTAAAAGCGCAATATATTAATTTTATTTTTTATTGACCTCTTAAAGGGGTATTCCTGCTAAAATGCTTGCCAACATCTGGGAAAGAGGTAGCTTTATTTTTAGTTTCCTTTTCGCGTGTGGGGGTGTGGGGTCCTTTCTATAGGTGCGAAATGGAAAATTACTTTTATTCATTTTTGTTTTTTGGAACGTTTTAGCGGAATGTGAAAATGATAATTCGTAAGATCGCTACTTTATGCACTATCGGAATAACTGTGCTGGCTTGTGCTATCACTCCAGTTCAAGCAATGGAAGGGGGAGTGGAAGTAAGTAGTGATGATCAATTAGCGCAGATGGTCATACGGGTTCGGCATTGCACCGGGACCGCAATTGCACCGCATTGGGTAGTGACAGCAACACATTGTTTTCCGGAAAATGCGGAGAAAAGCTATGTTCGTTTAGGTATTGAACGAGGAACAACGGGAAATCACGTAGCAATTGACCGTTTTGTAGAGGCGGATAAACCATTGTTTATTCCTAATTCTGACGTGGCATTGCTACACACCACTCAAGACATGAAACTTCCTCGTTATGCGGAGCTGGACTATAGCCCTATAAGCCCTGAAACCCGCGGCACAGGATATGGCTGGGGGAAAGGGACTGGCAATGTGCTTAAAAAGGGAGAACTCATTGTTAAAGCGGTAGGAAAATCCACGTACCGCGGGCCTGCTCTCGAGGCTTATCACACAGATAACAGCAACACTCAGTCTGGTGATTCGGGTGGGCCATTATTTGTCAATGGAAAGCTAGTCGGCGTGGCTTCCCACAAGCCGTGGGGGTATACATCTCAATGGGTTAATTACTCGCCTCTCAACGGTCTTGAGCATGCGATAACGCAAGCGAAAACCTCAGCAACTTTTTCAGAGACCGATCGGGGTCCGTTTCAGCGGAGATGGAACAACGGTCAATGGGAGGACATGGAGTCCACTGATAGCTCTGAATTTTTAGACACTACAGAAGAAAAAACAGAGCAGCCGCCTTTGCTGGAGGTACGCACGGAAGACTTGTTGAACTCAGAAGGCGAAGAAACGAAGAAGCCGGATGCTGATGTAAACGCACATAGCCCCAACCTTGCTGAAGAAAAGGAAGAGTCGCAGACACAGAAGACGACGGGGATCGTAGGAATTGTCATGGGAATACTTGCTGGTCTCGCAGGTATTGGTACTCTTATCGCTTTCTTCCTGCAGCACATGAAAATTTGGGGCTAACGCTTAGTACGTCTGAGCGTGGCTCGCTCATAGCGACGCGTGACTTTATGCTCAGCGTGGGGCGTCGAAAAGCAATGACGGATTAAGCGATTCCCATAGGGGACGACAGACTACGCAATACTAGAATGGCAACCATGACTGAACCGAAAGCTGTAAAAAAGCAACGAGTGCTCTCGGGAATCCAGCCGACTGCGGATTCCTACCATCTAGGTAACTACCTCGGTGCTTTGAAACAGTGGATTGATCTCCAAGATGGATATGATGCGTTCTATTTCATCCCAGATCTTCATGCCATCACCGTAGATCAAGACCCTAAAGAGCTACGTCAGCGCACAATCGCAGGAGCTGCGCAGCTTTTGGCACTGGGCATCGATCCCGAAAAATCGACATTGTTTGTCCAATCGCATGTCCCAGAACATGCTGAACTGGGATGGATCATGACATGCCTTACCGGTTTCGGCGAGGCAAGTCGCATGACGCAGTTCAAGGACAAATCCGCGAAGCGCGGCGCCGACCGGACGTCTGCCGGCCTATTCACCTACCCCATGTTGATGGCAGCGGACATTCTCCTGTATCGGCCTCAGCTCGTTCCTGTTGGTGAAGACCAGCGCCAGCACCTGGAGCTGACTCGTACCCTTGCAGAGCGCTTTAACTCGCGTTTTAAAAAGACCTTTGTGGTTCCAGAAGGAATCATTCCGGAAGGCGCTGCCAAGATTTACGATCTGCAGGAGCCTACATCCAAGATGAGTAAGTCGGGAACGAATCCTAAGGGACTCATCAACCTTCTCGACGACCCTAAAGTATCTGTGAAACGCATCAAATCTGCCGTCACGGACAGTGATGGCGAAATCCGCTACGACAAAGCTAACAAGCCAGGCGTCTCCAACCTCCTTGTTATCCAATCGGCGCTGACAGGTAAAACGATCGATGACCTTGTAGCCGGATACCAAGGCCAAGGCTATGGCGCCCTCAAAACCGACACGGCCGATGCCCTTGAAGCTTTTGTGACGCCACTCAAAGCCAAATATGACATGTATATGTCTGACCGGGCAGAGCTTGAGAGAGTGCTTGCCCTTGGAGCGTCTAAGGCGCGCGAAGTGGCTTCCCGCACCCTCGCGGATGCGTATGAGCGCATCGGTTTTCTGAAGGTTGGGAAAGAATAGGCGATTCTTTCCAGAAAACATCTAACAAGTTGACAACGATCCGGCCCCGATAGCTGAAATCTCGGGCCGGATTTTGCTTGTCGTCTCTATCGTGGAAGAAGTTAGTAAGAAAACTTTTGTCAAAAGGAATCCCTCATGTCCACAACTCCCACCTCAACCCGCCAAGATAAAAACAAAACTGACGAATACGGGATTGAGCGATCCAATGCCGATGAGCCAGGATTTGTGGATAAGTATCGGAATAAATGGCAGTGGTTCGACCACATCATGCGGATGAACGAGCGGTATAGCAAAGAAGGCGGCAATCAGTACTCCGCTGGTATTACATACTTCTCAGTCCTGTCGATGTTCCCCTTGTTGATGCTCATCATGGCAATTGCAGCGTCGATGCTGGCGCAGCGTCCTGACTTGCTTGCTCAGATTCAGGAGAAAATTGTTGCTTCTGTCGATGGCTCGATTGCTGAGACGTTGACCAAGATTTTGGATACCGCTATTGATCAGCGTGGTGCCATGTTTGGCATCGGTGGTTTAACCGCTTTGTGGTCGGGGCTCGGGTGGATGGCTAACTTGCGCTACGGAGCGTCGAAAATGTGGTGCTATCCCGTTACCGGAGAAAATTTCTTTAAGGCAAAACTGCAGGATTTGCTTGGGCTAGTGGGCCTCCTTTTAGCATTCATCGTGGCCTTCGGCGTTACCGCGATTGGCTCTTCGGGCCTCACAGAGCGTTTGCTCGTTGCGTTTTCGCTTGACGACGTCCCCGGTATCTTCCTTCTCACCTTCGCAGTTGCCATTCTGCTGGGACTCGTCGCTAACTTCTTTGTTTTCTTGTGGATGCTTAAATACCTTCCACGCGGGGAGGTCCCCATGAAATCTGCAGTGCGCGCAGCCGTCATCGGGGCGGTCCTTTTCGAGATCTTCAAACAGCTTGCCGCACAGTTCTTCTCAAACGCTTTGAACAACCCAGCGGGTGCTACTTTCGGCCCGATCATCGGTGTAATGGTTTTGTTCTACTTTGTTTGGCGAATCCTGATGTATTGCTCTGCATGGGCAGCCACAACAGAAGAAGCTTTGGCGATCGCTAAGCTTGATGTTCCAGCGCCTGCAGTGATTCGAGTGCGTGAAGAAGTTCGGATCAGTAACGATAAAGGTAAAGGAATCGGAATTGGAGTGGCAGCAGGCGCTGCGGCTGCGGCAATAGTTACTGCTTTAAGGAAAAAATAAAATCAGGGGAGCCATTCATGGGCTCCCCTTTCTTTACGCTTTCTTGTCGTTCCTTTTCCTACCTAGGAGCCATGTCAGCGTCCCTAACATTATTAACCCTAGGATTGCGCCTCCGATGACAAGAGCCGGGGCATGATTTCGGTCGCGGCTAGGAGCATCGCCCTCGCCAGGTGTAGGTGGAGTCGGTAGCTCTGAGGGGGAAGGTTGGGAAAGAATCGACGTTTCTTTCAGATTCCCCACCTTTTCACCTTTTGGAACAGCGTAGGCGGCGTCGATAAGCTTTTGGGCCTGTTGCCACGGGCGGCCCTGTTCCACGGTGGTATCTAAGATCACTGCGGCGAGGCGGCGACCGTCGATATCTTTCGCTCCGACAAAGGTGTGGTGGGCGTCGTCGGTATAACCGGTCTTTCCGCCGATGCCGTGCTCGTCGTTGAGGAAGAGCCCGTTATCGTTCCATACCTGGAATGTGGGCGTGGCGGCGTTGCCGGGAAGCTCTATGTGTTCTGTGGCCACCATTTTTGCAAAAGTTGGATTCTTCCAGGCATGGCTATAGATAAGTGCTAAGTCGTGCGCGGAGGTGGACATTCCGGGGGCGTCGAGGCCGGAATAGCTGGCGGCGTAGGTGTCCACGGTTCCCAAGGACTGGGCGAGAGCGTTGACCTTTTCCAGGGTTTTGTCATTGCCACCAAGCCGTTGCGCGAGGGCGTGTGCTGCGTCGTTTCCGCTATTGAGAAGCAGGCCGTAGAGAAGCTGCTCGTTGGTGTATTCGACGCCGTCTACGTAACCCACCGCAGAGCCTTCTTGGTTGGCGTCTTCAGCGGTGATCTTTACTTTTGCTTTCAGATTGAGTTCGTCGAGTGCAACAAGCGCGAGCAGGGCTTTGATAACGGAGGCTGGTCTATAACGTCCGTGCGGGTCTTTGGTAGCGATGACGTCGCCATTGTCCAGATCAAAAACCATCCACGCAGAGGCCGTATTGGCTGGTTCGTTGAATCCTTTGGCTTTGGTCACACCGCAGCCACCCGGGTATTCATTAATGACCGTAGGTCGAGGCGTGGGGGCAACTTGACCAGGCTTTAGCTGTTCAGAAGTGGTTTCTGCGGGTGGGGGAGTAAGCGCGTACTCGCAGTTATTGGTGTTAGGTGCCGATGATCGCGGGGTAGGGTCGGCTAGCGCCGCGGGGGTAAAAACAAACGCTAATGTAAAAGATGATGCAGTTAAGGCTGCGATCGTTGATGACACTTTCATATCAATGATCGTGCCTGTGCCTTAATGTTATATGCATGTACGACACCCCAGATTTTCGAACAGAGTTTAAGATCCTAAAACCGGAGTTGCTTCACGCAATGCCAAAGGTCATTCTTGGCGACGCCGGTGACGCAGCTTACCTCAAAGCCCGGATTCGGGAACTGGGCGACGACACCGTTGCTTACTACGAATGCACAGTGCCTCTCGACGCCGCTGACGCCGCCATCGCAGCCGCGGACTCTTCGCCCTTCCCCGTGGGCATAATCCTCGATCTTGGCGATCAACCAGCCCCACTCGACCGCCTCCACACACCCGGCGATCTTAGCTGCGTGACCTCCGACGCCCATACCGCCCGTGTGCTGCGAGAAAACCTCATCGCTTACGACTTCACTGGCCCGCTCGAACAACAAATACATGCCGGCGCCACCCGTATCACCCACGGAATAGAGCTTTTCGACGACTTCTGCGTCACCGACGGCGACCTTAAACCCGGACAACTTTCCGCATGGGTTCTGGACCGGCGCATCCCCGTGCTGACCAATCCCTTCGACGATCTCGACTCCGGAGACATCGACGACCTCTCAGATCATCCGCTGCCCCTCATGCATAAGCTTGGTTTCAACGCAGCCTCAGCTCTACTAAGCAGTGATCGTATGAACGAGCTCGTCGAGCACTTTGACTACTCGATCGAAGACCTCTACGCATTAACCATGACGGCGGTCTCCGCCTCCTACCTGCCAGAGCCTGCCCGGATTCAACTGATCGAATCAACCATTAGTCCTTTCTTCGCCAGCCTCAGCGACGACGATAACGGCGGAGCAGAAGATCTTGCGGAAGATACTGAGGATATTAAAGATCTTGAGAAGGTTCGGAAAGAATCGTCGATTCTTTCCGAACCACCACTAGAACTCATCGCTGAGATGGGCATCGATCTCAAGGATCTCGGTCTCAACGAATAGATCCCAGAGAAAAAGCCCTACGCATTATGCGTAGGGCCGGAAAGAATCGACGATTCTTTCCGATTCTTTAGAACTTACTAAAACGCTTGGTCAGCATCGCTTCGAGTTCTTTCCAACCTTCTGCGTGGTCGTCGAAAGGCGGGGTTGGGGTGTAACCCGATGTTTCGCTGGACCCAAGCATGTAGGAGATGTAATCCTGCATGCGGGGGTTGGCCAGGAAGTAGGAGTTAAGAGAGTCGTCTGCGGCCCAGTCGGCGGCGTCGGCAAGCAGTTCGTAGGCGCGAGCCATCTGATCGGTGTCTACTGCATCGACACTGGAGTTGATGTCGCGGGACAAGCCGTTGAAGGAGTAGACGTTGTCGGAGTGCACGGTGACATCGAGCTCTCCGGCGTTAAGCGGAACCATGAGGTCTTCCCATGTGGAGACTTTTGCGAGGTCGTGATCGTCGTGTTCGACGAGCCAACGCAAGAGCGCTTTGGACGATGAGAAGGTGAAGATCTCACCAAATTTTCCGAGGAAAACGGGCTGCGCCTCAACATAGGTGCGCAATGTGTAGAGGGTGCGGCCGTCGATTGAGACCTTGATAGGGTCGATGCCGGATGCTGCCCAAGCGGTGGTGTCGTAGGGGTCGACCTTTTCGGCGTTGGCCTTCTTTTCCTCTTCAGCCTTTTCGCGTGCGACGCGAGCTGCTTCTTCAGCGTCTTTGATCCGGGTAGAGGCATCCTCGATGGAAGCGGAATCGCCTGTGAGATCTTTGATCGTGATCAGAGTGTCTAGGCTGTCGACGACAGTGTCCCAGTTGCTCAGGACCACACGTCCGATCGCGCTCCATTCCCCAAGGCCGTTTTCGCCTGCGAAATGATCGACGCCGCGCTCGGGGTTGCTCAGGATGGAGTGGGAGGAGAAGAAGACGAGGATATCAGTGGTGCCGGTGACGTCGCCAAGGCTGCGCGCAATCTTGAAGTTGCGAGCTACTGCGGAGACGTTGTCATAAGAGGGGCGCTCGGCAAGTAACTGGGGCGTGCCGACGATGTCGAATTCTTGGCGTGCAGTGGGAACAACGCGGTTGGCGGCTCCTGCATTAAAAGAATTCCACTTGGGGTGGTCGCTAAGATCGTGCTTTGCGCCGGATTCGAGGAAAAGTAGAAGCTCTTCAGGGGATGCGAATACGTAAAGATCGTCATCTTTTCCGAGGAATGCTTGCCATTCTGCGCCGTGTTCGCGCCATTCGGGCGCCCAGAGAGTGTAGAAGTCGCCCTCAGTCAGCGACAGTTTGACGGGAACGATTCCTTTATTAGCCATGGCTACGTATCCTAGCGGGTTTAGCCCGTTGGTCGGAAGTAACCCTTAAAAGCCATTCCCATATTCGTTGTACGTAATGGATTTATTTGAACGGGGTCTCCGGCCTCGATGATAGTTCCGTCCCCTGCATACATTGCTACATGCCCGTCCCAGACCACGAGATCGCCAGGGAGGAGCTGTTCATGGGTTACTTGTGTGCCCACTGTTTGTTGCTCCGCCAGGCGGGGGAGCTCTACGCCGGCTTGTCGCCAAGCCCATTGGGTGAGACCAGAACAATCGAATCCTGCAGTGGAGGTTCCTCCCCACTGATATGGAGTTCCCAAGGCGCTTTTGGCTGCAGTGACTGCCAACGCGCCGGGCAATTGGTGTATTGGTGTGCTTTCGTTGAGATTAGGCGTATGTGGCTCAGAAGAATCGGAGGCAACGCTGCCTGTCTCGATGGTGTCTACCCCGATGCTGGCTAACCGGTTCAATTCAGTGGTGACGTCGGAAAGCTTGGTAGAAGCTGTATGCAGGCGCGCGTAGGCAAGTCGAACATATGTGTCCGGTAACGCCGTGATTTCTGCCAGTGCGGGTACTGAAATAGCAGGGATTGGACTAAAAACGCGGGGTAATAACAGCGCTGCTTCTTTAAGGAAATCAGCCGCCATGTGGCCTAGCTCTGCACGAACTGCATCGATTTCGGCGTGGGCTCGGGGGAACACTCGATGTGCTTGGTCTATGTCGGTTGCTAGTCTGCGCGCGTCGTCGACAAGCTTTGGATGAGAGCCGAAAGCTGCGGCTAGAGGAACAGCAGCGTGGAAAAGTGAGACGCGGGGCAGCGTGAGTCGTTGTGCAGGCGGCGCGAGTGCGCTCAGCATGGAAACGACTGCTGCGAGGTTAATCACAATGACTCCAGTGAGGCTGCAAGGGAGGTGTCAGTGTTCTCTATAGTTTCGAGGTTGCGTAGCGCCGTGGCCGCGAGGTTTTCTGCGCGGGAACATTGCTCTGTAGCACGCGCCATAAAAGCCTCAACGCAGCTGTTATAAGCAGCGAAGAAACTGCCAAGCTCGGGCAGATTTGCTCCAGCATTGCGCACAATGGGGGCAGGGGCGGTGGCGTCGTCGACAAGCTGCGCAATGAGCGTGCGTGCGTGGTCTGGCTCGATCCTCATGAACACTTAGACGTTTGCGAGCGTAGTTCTGGTTCCCTGTCATAAGGAGGCTACGATGGAGGGCATGGAGATTACGATCGTTGACCACCCCCTTGCGGCGTCCCGACTAAGTATTATGCGAGATAAGCGCACCGATAACGCCGGCTTCCGAGCTGCGTTGGCCGACCTTGGAGCGATGCTGATCTATGAGGCTTCCCGAGAGTTAGAGGTGGAAAACTTTCCGATGAGCACCCCTGTGGCTGAAACCCAGGGGATTAGACTGCAAGATCCACCCATCATTGTCCCTATCATTCGCGCAGGCCTGGGCATGGTAGACCCAGCATTGTCGATGATCCCTGACGCTCAGGTTGGTTTCCTTGGGCTTGCTCGGGATGAAGAAACCCATGAGCCGGTGCCGTACTTGGAAGCGCTTCCGGCGGATCTTTCTGGGCGCACAGTGTTCTGTGTGGATCCTATGCTGGCTACGGGTGGATCGCTGCTGCATGCGATTAAATTGTTGGCAGACCGTGGTGCGACGGATATTACTGCAGTGTGCATGGTGTCTGCTCAGGCCGGAGTTGATGCCCTTGCTAACTCGGGGTTGCCGTGTCGATTGGTCACAGCAACGATCGACCCGGAGCTCAACGAGAACGCCTACATTGTGCCGGGCCTTGGTGATGCTGGCGACCGCCTCTACGGGCCGAGAAATATCGATCTCTAACACTTAGCTTATCGACGCGCCAGGGCGCGTTTTTCCAGGTGTACACAGCGCCTGCCACTGCCTATAACACTTAAATTATTGGTCCACCGCAAGCCATATTAGGATTGGAGAATATTTTCCAACAGGGATCCGGTGGCAATGGTCAAGGTATTGCACAATATATTGTGCGGACTTTGCCTATTGCGGTGGGCAGTGTGTGTTGCATGGTGAATGGTTGGCAGCAGTGGCCGAGTTTTGGTCACGCGTTGAGCGTGCGGTTGCGCACCCTTCGCAAGATGCGTGGCCTAAGCCAGGACCGGCTTGCAGAACTTTCTGATGTGAGCCGCAACCAAATCTCCAACCTTGAGCGCAATGAGAATAGCGCCACTAAATCCGCTGATCCCACGATGTCCACAGTCTATCGCTTGGCCCGGGCTTTGCATGTGCCACCTGCAGTGCTTTTACCTGCAGCGACGGACATTGTGCAGGATATCTGCAAAGATAACGCTGCTGATCTTGAAGTGGACCTCGTATGGCCCGCAGCCCCTGAAGACACACTGGCTTTTGATATTCAGCATCTCTACGGGCTGCGTATGGGGGAGAATCCACGATTCGTTGATCCTTCCGGGCCTCAAGCAGTACCGGGGGATATCCCAGACTGATTTCCAGGGGACGCGTAGAGCTACGCTAAAACCACTGAACAATCGCTAAAAGCGCAGCGCACGATTTCGTACCTCGTTGCACAACTGTGCAAGGAGCTCTTCAGCTTGTTCAACACTGGTAGCCTGTGACACCTCCACATACATTTTGACTTTAGACTCAGTGCCCGATGCCCGAACAATAGCTCTAATTGAGGCGTATTTGTTGCTGCCGCTGAGCTTGAGTCCACGAATCTCCGGCAGTTGTGTAGCTGTGACGGTAATACCGGCAAGGCACTCCGGTGGGTTGGCGATCCAATCGGAAACAAGCTCTGTGGGGTCGATAGTCCTCACCGCGATCTGGGTACCGGTGAAATAACCATATTGGCGATACAGATCATGTAGCGCACGATGCAATCCCACTCCTAACCCCTTAAGCTCTGCGGCCCATGCGCAGGCCACGAGGGCCGTGACCACGCCATCTTTGTCCCCCACTCGATGCAAATCGGGGGCCACGCCGTTTGCTTCCTCACATGCATAGGCGATCCCGCCATCGTGCGCAACGGAAGCTGCTGCGGCTGCCAGGTTTTTAAAACCAGTGGGGGTTTCTTGATACAACCATCCTCGATCCTTGGCCATCACACTAAGAAGCTGAGAAGAGACGATAGTAGTAGCTACGACTGGTTGCGGCTGAACATCTTCTGGAGTCCAATTGGGAACAAGACGAGCCGCAAGTAATGGGCCTAACTCGTCGCCTCTGAGCATGCGGAGGGTACCGTCTTCGGTGCGGATTCCCACGGCGCAGCGATCAGCATCTGGGTCTAGTGCGATGAGAATGTCGGCGTCGGTGGCTTCCCCATGCTCCAGTAACGCTGCCACTGCCGCGGGTTCCTCTGGGTTAGGAAAGTCCACCGTGGGGAAAGTGGGGTCGGGATACAACTGGGAATAGACGGGAAAGACGTGTGCAAACCCTGCGGCCTGAAGGCACACTTGTAACGTACGTCCGCCCACGCCATGCATGGCAGTAAAAGCGACGCGAAGATTAGCGCGGTCGGAATTGACGCGTAAGAGATCTGATTGGGCGGGGATGATCGTGGAGACTGCGTCATCAATGTAGCGGCGTAGGAGATCTGAGCTTGGTCGCACAGAGACGCGGGGTATCTGGAAAGAATCGTCTATTCCATCATAAATAGCTTCGATGCGACGCGCGCTGGCGTCGATAAGCTGCCTGCCGTTGTGGCAGTAGACTTTGTAGCCGTTATCCGCAGCGGGGTTGTGAGATGCGGTGATCTGAACGCCGCCATCGAGATCCCAAGTGCGGATGAGCCAGGGGATGAGTTGGGTGGGGGCGGGCATAGGCATGAGGAAGACCTCAAAGCCGGCGCCGGCGAACACCTCTGCTGTTGCAGTGGCAAAGGCATGTGAACCATAACGGGCGTCGTACCCCACGGCAACGCGCAGTGGAGCGGCATCATCGTGGAAGACGTCGCCGATTCCCTTGACCGGATCCTGAGGATACGTTCTTGCGTGATGTGTAGGGGAAGCTGCGGCTTCCTCCGCTAACCACATGGCCACCGCTGATGTGAATTTAGTGACGTTTCCTACGTTCATCTGATTGGAGGCTGGACCCACGGGAGCACGGACGCCTGCTGTGCCAAATCTTAAGGACATGTTTTGCCTCTTTTCTTACGTGAACTGGTGGAACGGATAAGAGCTGTGAAGTCACGGAAGGATCGACCGAGGTGTCGCTAACCTGAATTTATAAGTTTAGAGATTTCTTTCCTTGTGTGTCGGAGAATCAACTCTGCTCCCGGTCGGATGGTGGCCTTAGCGTGGTTTGTCGTAGTAATCCCGCATATATAGGTGTGTGCCAGTTACCACGCGCCCCGAGACATTGCTGCTGCAGTACACCGGAAGTGCGCTTGCAGTACATTTGCTACGCAATGCTAGCGTGGCCACCATATGGGTAGCTTTCCGCGGTTGACCCTCTAGGATGATCAGTCGAGGATGAAAGGGGTTGGTCGTGGCTACTTCGATTTCCGAGCATGTGAACGCTTGGATCGCGGATCATCAGGAGGAGGTGATCGGGTGGCGCAGGCATCTGCATCGTCACCCTGAGCTATCCCATATGGAGTTTGCTACCACTGACTTCATCGCAGAGACTCTCATCTCTTATGGACTGACCCCGCACAAGTTTCCCACGACTGGCTTGATGGTGGACATTGGCCCAGAGACGGAAGAAAAGTTGGCGTTCCGGGCAGACATAGATGCGCTGCCCATTAGCGAGCAGAACGACCTTGACTTCGCCTCCACCAACGCCGGGGTCATGCATGCGTGTGGGCACGATATCCACACAACAATAGCCCTAGCTACTGCTTGTGCACTCGCATCGGCAGAACTGAGCATGGGTGTTCGCATGATCTTTCAGCCAGCAGAGGAAGTCATGGATGGCGGTGCGCCGGATGTTATTAAGTATGGGGCGCTGGAGGGGATAGCCAATATCTTTGCAATCCACGCCGAGCCCAAGCTTAAGGTCGGATACGTAGGGGTGCGTGCAGGCGCCATTACCAGCGCATCTGATGTTGTTGAGGTTCATGTTGCGGGGCCAGGTGGGCATAGCTCGCGTCCGCATCTCACGGTGGATATTGTGTATGCGCTTTCCAAGCTGGCGATCGACCTGCCCGGTTTACTTTCTCGACGTGTGGATCCCCGCACCGGAACGGTATTAGTATTTGGATCTATTAATGCAGGGTATGCGCCAAATGCTATTCCAGAATCCGGTTCGGTAACCGGTACGATTCGCACAGCGGACATTACCGTATGGCGGAAGATGGGGGAGCTTCTGCGCGAGCTTATTCCACAGATTCTTGCGCCTACAGGATGCGAGGTATCTATCGTTCATCACAAGGGGGTTCCCCCGGTGCTCAATGATGACGTGGCTACAGCAGTGCTTGCCGACGCCGCCCGCAGCATAGATCCCAACGCAGTCGTGCAGGCACCGCAGTCATCGGGCGGCGAAGACTTTTCGTGGTACCTCGAACATGTGCCGGGCTCGATGGCGCGGCTGGGATGTTGGGACGGGGTAGGAGAGCCCGGTGACCTGCATCAGGCGGACATTCTTATAGATGAGCGCTGTATTGCTGTTGGGGTTAAATTATTCGGTGCAGTTGCGGAGAGGTATAACCACAACGCTGAACTCTTTTCAAAGCCTTCGTTGTGAGACGAGGGGGTGGCGTCGAGAAGCTCAAGGCTGAGCTGCCCCTGTTTTACCCACGACTTGTCGTATGTCACAAGGCATGTCTTGTGCTGCGTTAGACTATGTGCGGATTAACTAACCAGCCCACCCATGTCTGGAGGAATTTTGACTCGAATCGTCATTATCGGCGGCGGCCCCGCTGGATACGAGGCCGCACTTGCTGGTGCTAAATATGGTGCCCAGATCACTATTATCGAGGATCGCGGTTTGGGTGGGGCGGCCGTCATCAACGATTGTGTGCCATCAAAGTCCTTTATCGCGGGCGCCAATATTAAGACTGACCTGCGGCGTGCGGATGACATGGGGCTGAACAAAGGGATAGGCGAGGCCAATCTTCTTCTGGACGCGCTGAATGCCCGCGTGCAGGCCTTGGCAGGGGAACAGTCTGGAGATATTCGCCGTTCCATGATCAATCATGGGGTGCGGGTGCTCGATGGGCGGGGATCGTTCGACGATTACAACCCAAAGCAGACCCTCCACTACATCAAGGCCGAACTAAACGACGGCACCGTGGAAACGATTGAATGCGACCTGGTCCTCGTGGCCACTGGTGCCACCCCGCGTATCCTCCCTGGTGCGCAACCAGATGGAGAGCGCATTCTTACTTGGCGACAGGTCTATGACCTTAAAGACCTTCCTGAGCACCTTATTGTTGTCGGCTCAGGCGTAACGGGCGCGGAATTCGTATCGGCGTTTGCAGAACTAGGCGTCAAGGTGACCATGGTGGCTTCCCGCGACCGCATTTTGCCTCACGACGATGCCGACGCCGCCGATACACTTGAAGCCGTGCTCGCTGAGCGGGGCGTCTCGTTGGAGAAGCATGCTCGCGTGGACTCGGTTTCTCGTACTGAAGACGGCGGTGTCTGCGTACGCACCTCCGACGGCCGTGAGATTTTTGGTTCTCATGCGCTTATGACCGTAGGTTCTATCCCCAATACCAAGGATTTGGGGTTGGAGAAGATCGGCGTAGAGATGACTCGCTCGGGACATATTCATGTAGACCGTGTCTCTCGCACCAACGTTCCCGGTGTGTACGCCGGTGGTGACTGCACCGACCTTTTCCCGTTGGCTTCTGTCGCCGCCATGCAGGGGCGTATCGCCATGTATCACGCGTTGGGTGAGGGTGTGAAGCCGCTTCGTTTGAAAACCGTTTCCACGGCAGTGTTCACGCGCCCGGAGATTGCAGCAGTAGGTGTGACACAGCATCAGATTGAGTCCGGTGACGTCAATGCACGCACGGTGATTCTTCCGCTAGAGACTAACCCGCGGGCGAAGATGCGTTCCTTGCGCCATGGTTTTGTCAAGATGTTCTGCCGTAGGCACTCGGGCATTATTATCGGCGGCGTTGTTGTGGCGCCTACTGCGTCGGAACTGATTCTTCCGATCGCAGTGGCTGTAACTAACCAACTCACGGTGTCTGACTTGGCAGAAAGCTTTGCCGTATATCCTTCTCTGTCTGGTTCCATTACAGAGGCTGCACGCCAGCTTGTGAGCCACGACGACTTGGAGTAAAGCTTTTGGCTGAAGGTCCTTCCTATCGTTCTTTCTGCCTTTTTCGATCCTGTATAGATTGGAAGCCCAGCGTGGGCGGAGGGAACGGTGGCGGCTCGTTGCAGGGATCTCCTAGGGGGTGCAACGGGCCGGCGACTGGAAGACGTGTGGCGATGCTCCCCGTTGTAGGGGCATCCTCAACGAATTGAACAAAAGAGGGGTGGGGGAGAGCACGTTTTATGGGGAACGCTCTTGCGCTGTTGCAAGAAAACTCCATTTAGGCGCTTACATGTGTTGCCTGGTGCGGATGGAAAAAGCTCGGCAAATTTTGCATAACAGGTGTAGTAAAAGCGTGAAATATACCGCTAACCGGAAACCTATGCTGATTCTTTTGTTGCGGGTGGGTAGACTCAACAACCGTCGTTGTAACTCTGCTCACAAGCTGGGTTTTCTGCCTGAAGGAACACCTTTTTGGGGTTGTTCTTGAGGAGATAACTAGGCCTTGAGGGCAAGGGTTACGTGTCTCGTTAAAACACAAGGACTCTTTAGCCGTGCATCACTCCACGCAGAAAACCGCGACGCACCACCCGACGTCGTTTTCCAAGATTTTGGTCGCTAATCGCGGCGAGATTGCAGTTCGTGCTTTCCGTGCCGCATTTGAGACTGGGGCTTCAACGGTAGCTGTCTACCCAATGGAAGACCGGAACTCCTTCCACCGGTCATTTGCCTCCGAGGCTGTTCTCATTGGTGAGGGCGGGTCCGCAGTTAAGGCATACCTCGACATTGATGAGGTCATCCGTGCCGCTAAACAAACAGGCGCCGATGCCGTGTATCCAGGCTATGGATTCCTTTCAGAAAACGCCCAATTGGCCAGGGAATGTGCAGCAAACGGACTTACCTTCATTGGCCCGCCTCCTTCGGTGCTCGACCTGACGGGCGATAAGTCTGCAGCTGTAGCTGCAGCACGCGAGGCAGGTCTTCCGACTCTCACTGAGACCGAGCCCACAGATGATCCGAAAGAATTGGCGATTCTTTCCAAAGACCAGGTCTACCCACTCTTTGTCAAAGCCGTTGCAGGCGGTGGCGGCCGAGGGATGCGTTTCGTCGAAAAGCCAGAGGATCTGGAGAAACTAGCGGCGGAGGCTTCTCGTGAGGCCGCTGCTGCATTCGGCGACGGACGCGTCTACGCTGAGCGCGCTGTGATTAATCCACAGCACATTGAGGTCCAGATTCTGGGTGACGCCGAGGGCAATATCGTTCACCTCTACGAGCGCGATTGTTCGCTGCAACGCCGACACCAGAAGGTCGTGGAGATTGCGCCAGCGCAGCATCTCGATCCTGACTTGCGTGATAAGATCTGCGCAGATGCTGTGGCTTTCGCTCGCCACATCGGCTACATGGGCGCAGGAACCGTGGAATTTTTGGTTGATGAGGACGGAAACCACGTCTTCATTGAGATGAACCCCCGCATCCAAGTGGAGCACACGGTGACTGAAGAAGTCACCCAGGTGGACTTGGTTAAGTCGCAGATCATGATTGCGGCTGGCGCGACGCTAGAGCAGCTGGGGCTGCGCCAGGAAGACATCCATACTGAAGGTGCGGCTTTGCAGTGCCGCATCACCACGGAAGACCCTAATAACGGCTTCCGCCCAGATACCGGAACTATCACGGCGTATCGCTCCCCAGGTGGCGCCGGTGTGCGTCTCGACGGCGCTGCCATGCTTGGCGGAGAGATCAGCCCGAATTTCGACTCCATGCTGGTAAAGATGACCTGCCGTGGCGCGGATTTTGAAACGGCAGTTGCCCGTGCGCAGCGTGCGTTGGCGGAATTCGTGGTTTCTGGTGTGGCTACCAACATTGGTTTCCTGCGTGCTTTGCTGCGCGAAGAAGATTTCCAGTCCAAGCGTATAGCCACCGGCTTCATCGCTGATCACCCATGGCTGCTCCAGGCACCTCCCGCGGATGACGAGCAGGGCAGGATCCTGGATTACCTTGCAGACGTGACCGTGAATAAACCACATGGTGTGCGCCCCGCTGTGGTCAATCCGGTGGAGAAGCTTCCTGCGGAATCCAAAGAGGAACTCCCCAGGGGCTCCCGCGATCGACTTCTCCAGCTAGGTCCGGTGGAATTTGCACGCGCCCTGCGCAAACAAGACGCACTCGCGGTTACTGACACCACGTTCCGCGACGCGCATCAGTCGCTGTTGGCTACGCGCGTTCGTTCTAACACGCTTATCGACGCCGCCCGCCACGTCGCACGCCTCACACCTGAGCTCCTCTCTGTTGAAGCGTGGGGCGGTGCAACCTACGACGTTGCCATGCGATTCCTCCACGAGGACCCGTGGGAGCGCCTAGACCACCTGCGCGAGGCCATGCCCAACATCAACATTCAGATGCTGCTGCGCGGGCGCAATACCGTGGGCTACACCCCCTACCCAGATTCCGTGTGTGCCGCTTTTGTCAATGAGGCAGCACGCTCAGGTGTAGACATCTTCCGTATCTTTGACGCACTCAATGACGTCTCCCAGATGCGCCCCGCTATCGACGCAGTCCTCAACACAGGAACCACCATTGCCGAAGTCGCAATGGCCTACTCTGGTGATCTCACTGACCCGAACGAGAAGCTCTACACGCTGGATTACTACCTCAAGCTTGCAGAACAAATCGTTGACTCAGGCGCTCACATCCTGGCGGTCAAGGATATGGCTGGGTTGATGAAGCCAGCCGCTGCCACCAAGCTGGTTTCTGAGCTGCGCAAGAACTTTGATCTGCCGGTGCACGTTCACACTCACGACACAGCAGGCGGCCAGCTGGCCACGTACTGGGCTGCGGCAGCCGCCGGCGCAGACGCTGTGGATGGCGCTTCCGCACCGCTGTCGGGTACCACGTCGCAGCCGTCGCTCTCCGCCATCGTGGCGGCCTTTGATAATACCTACCGCTCGACGGGGCTTTCCCTCGACGCTGTCGGATCTCTGGAGCCGTACTGGGAGGCTGTTCGCAAGCTGTACGCGCCGTTTGAATCCGGAACCCCCGGGCCAACCGGACGCGTCTACCTCCACGAAATCCCTGGTGGTCAGCTTTCCAACCTACGGGCACAGGCCATTGCCCTAGGCTTGGCTGATCGCTTTGAGCTCATCGAAGACAACTATGCAGCTGTCAATGAGATGCTCGGACGACCCACTAAAGTCACCCCGTCCTCCAAGGTCGTTGGCGACCTAGCCCTTTACCTGGTCGGCGCGGGAGTCGACCCCAAGGACTTTGCAGCCGACCCACAAAAGTACGACATCCCTGACTCTGTGATCGCTTTCCTCCGGGGAGAATTGGGAACTCCTCCCGGCGGCTGGCCAGAAGAGCTGCGCAACAAGGCTCTCGCCGGACGCAAAGAGCCAAAGGACACCCTTGCTGAGCTTCCTGCCGAGGACGCTGCGGCACTGGCGGACCAAGCTACCGTTCGCGGGACTTTGGATCGTTTGCTGTTCCCTAAGCCGGCACAGGAGTTTTCGGAGCACCGTCGTCAGTTCGGCGACACCACAAAGCTGGGTGACGCAGAATTCCTGTACGGCCTGGTGGAGGGCAAAGAGACCGTCATCCATACCGCGGACAGCAACGTTCCTATGATCGTAAGGCTCGATGCAGTGGGTGAGCCTGATGAGAAGGGCATGCGGAATGTTGTATGCAACGTCAACGGGCAGATCCGTCCGATCCTGGTCCGGGATCGAAACGTCGAATCCATCACAGCCTCCGCTGAAAAGGCGGACGCATCCAACGTTGGACACGTTGCAGCACCATTCTCTGGTGTGGTTACCGTGACTGTAGAACCTGGCACGAAGGTTGCGGCAGGAGATCCCGTTGCAGTTATTGAAGCCATGAAGATGGAAGCCACCATTTCGGCCACCACAGATGGAATTGTGGAACGCATCGTGATGACGCAACCCACCAAGGTTGAAGGCGGAGACCTACTACTGGTTATTGCCTAAGGCTCACACAGCCTCAAAGGGCGGCCACTCGTATGTGAGTGACCGCCCTTTGAGCGTCGATACGCAAAGTTATCATTCAGGTTGAGTCGAATGGACCTTAGTCGCAGCAACAGGCGTGATAAACAATGAAGCCGCCAAAATTAGTCCAGTGAAAACGGTGCCCGCCACGAACGCGGAGGTCGTGCCTTCTGCCTGCGCTACTGCAGGAGCAGCCGCAGAACGCGTTGCGACGATAGCCATAATTCCGATCATCACCGCAGTCCCCATAGCGCCGCCTAGCTGCTGAAGCGTATTCACGATCGCCGAGCCATGTCCATAGAGGCGTGTAGGAAGGGACGACAAAGAGACTGCCATCAAAGGGGTCATCACCAAAGCAAGTCCTACACAGAAAAGGCAATCAACAACGACCACAATCAGCACTGAAGCCTCAGCCGTGAACATGAGAGCCGCAGCAAGCATTGACCCGAACATCAAGATCGCGCCGGGAATTACCAGGGGACGAGGGCCTGCGCGGTCGTAGAAACGGCCAATAAAGGGTGAGACCAGACCCTGAAATAATCCGCCGGGCAATAACACTAGGCCGGTGGTGAGGGCAGAAACGCCGATTCCTTCCTGCAAATAAATCGAGATCACATTTACCGTTCCCAAGAGCGCAGTGAGGCCCAGCATGAGGACTATTGCTGATAAGACGAAGTTGCGGACAGCAAAGGGAGAAAGGTCTAAAAGTGCACGGCCTGATTGCGCCAACCGTAGCTGTCGGCGCACAAAGATCGCTAAAGCCCCTAGACCCGCGAAGAAGACTGCGGCGGGCAGCCAGTGGCCGTCGACAAGCTCGCGCATGGTGGAAAGCCCGTAGATCATCCCTCCGAATGCTAGGGCTGAGAGAATTAGTGAGGCTGTATCGAAGGGCACGCGAGAGACTTCTTGCACATTGGTTACTACAACAAAGCCCAGAATAAAGACGGTCACAGCGATCGGGATCACGACCCAAAACAGCCAGTGCCATGACAAAGAATTCAGAATGAATCCAGACAAGGTTGGGCCAAAGGCCGGAGCTACTGAGATAACAACTGCGTTGACGCCCATTATCGTGCCGCGTTTGGCTGGCTCCACCAGCGTGATCGTCATGGTCATGAGCAAGGGCAGAACTATGGCGGTGCCCATCGCCTGGACAATTCGCCCTGCGACCAATACCCAGAAAGCAGGGGCGATGGCACACATCAGTGTTCCCAGGATGAACAGACCCACGGCAGTTAAAAAGTTCATCCGGGTAGTAAACCGTTGTAGTAGGAAGCCGGTTGCCGGAATGACGACGGACATAGTGAGCAGAAACCCAGTGGCCAACCACTGAACGACGTCGGCGGTAACTCCAAAATCGGTCATGATTGATGGAAGTGCCACCGACAGCACCGTTTCATTCAGAATCATGATCATCGTCGCGACAACGACGACGCCAAGAATTAATCCCACCCGTGGTTTTGGAGATGTTGTGGTTCCCTGAGTTGGCTCGGGGATGCGTTGCGGTGAAGTCGCCACGGGACGTCCTATCTTTGTTTTGATTACTCTTCTGTGGTGCGAAGGGGAAACGCGTAAGCCGCCACAAAGCATGACAGCTTACGCGGCGGCGGGGAGTTTGGGAAAGAATCGTCGATTCTTTCCCACAAAGATCATCTTGTCAGGGTGATCCCATGCGCAGCGCACCACCGCTCGATGGGCCCCCGGATTTCCAGAACACCGTCGCCGACCGTCTTTTGGTCGAGGATGGGGTCGTTGGGTAATTCCCGTGCGGGGTCACCTGCGGGAGCGATGTCGAGTATGCCGCTGAGACCGTGTTCTGTCGTAGTCAGATGGAGAACCGCGAGAGCAATCATATCGATGTTTGTCTGTTCGCATACTGCCCAGGAGTACATGGAATTGTCGTGCCAACGGTGGTGGGCTTCATCCACATCAAAGTGGGCGTCGATCAGACGGATGGCGGGGGTGTCATCGATTCGGTCGTCGTTATGCAGGGGGCGTGCATAGAAGCGTCCGCCGTTGATATCGGTTGGTTCCATAGCAAACATTCTAGAACGTTGTTCAATGATCGCACAGACACACAAAGGCCGCATGCTTTTCGACGAAACATCGATGAGCACGCGGCCTTCAAGCAGATAAAGCTGGTGTGGCTTGCTACTTAATTTCGAGTAGAACCTGTCCCTTAGTCACACCTTCGCCTGCTGCGGCGACAAGGCCGGTGACGGTGCCGGACTTGTGGGCCTTGACGGGGTTTTCCATCTTCATAGCTTCGAGCACTACAACGGTGTCGCCTTCGGCAACGTCAGCGCCTTCTTCTACGTTGACCTTGATAACGGTGCCCTGCATTGGTGCTGCGACTGCGTCACCGGAGACTGCAGCCTTGGAGCCGCCAGCACGGCGCTTCTTGGCCTTCTTCTTTACACCGCCGGAGCCACCAAGTGCGAGGTCGCCAGGCAGGGCGATCTCCACGCGGCGGCCGTCGATTTCCACGACGACCTTTTGGCTTGGGGTTGCTTCCTCGTCCTCAGCGACGTCCGCGGGATCGACGTACGCAGGGATTGGGTTATCCCATTCTTCCTCGATCCACTTGGTGTACACGTCAAAGCCGGTGCCGTCGCCAACGAAGGCGGGGTTTTCAACGATGTGGCGGTGGAAGGGGAGGACGGTTGGCATGCCCTCTACGACGTATTCATCGAGCGCGCGACGCGCGCGCTGGAGAGCCTCATCACGGGTCTCTCCATAGACGATGAGCTTTGCCAGCATAGAGTCGAATTGTCCGCCAATGACAGACCCCTCAACGATGCCGGAGTCCATGCGTACGCCGGGGCCCGAAGGCTCAACGTACTTAGTGACCTTGCCTGGGGCTGGCATGAAGTTGGAGCCTGCGTCCTCACCGTTGATGCGGAACTCAAAAGCGTGGCCGCGTGGTGTGGGGTCTTCCTTGATGTGGAGTTCTTGTCCCTCGGCGATACGGAACTGTTCGCGGACAAGATCGAGTCCGGTGGTTACCTCGGTAACTGGGTGTTCCACCTGGAGTCGGGTGTTGACCTCAAGGAAGGAGATGAGGCCATCGGCGCCCACGAGGTACTCCACGGTGCCGGCGCCATAGTATCCGGCTTCACGGCAAATCCGCTTTGCAGACTCGTGGAGGGAAGCACGCTGTTGGTCTGTGAGGAACGGGGCAGGGGCCTCTTCGACGAGCTTCTGGAATCGACGCTGCAAGGAGCAATCGCGGGTGCCTGCAACGACGACGTTTCCATGCTGGTCTGCAATCACCTGGCACTCAACGTGGCGGGCTTTGTCCAAGTAACGCTCGACAAAGCACTCACCGCGGCCGAATGCGGAAACAGCTTCGCGGGTAGCGGACTCGTAGAGGTCTGCGACCTCGTCCATGGTGTAGGCGACCTTCATACCGCGTCCGCCGCCGCCAAAGGCTGCCTTAATGGCAATGGGGAGACCGTGCTCTTCTGCGAAAGCCACAACCTCGGCTGCATCCTTGACCGGTTCTTTGGTTCCGGGAGCCATTGGTGCATCGGCTTTAAGAGCGATGTGGCGAGCCGTAACTTTGTCTCCCAGGTCACGGATGGATTGCGGGGATGGTCCGATCCAGATGAGTCCTGCGTCGATGACTGCTTCTGCAAAGTCACCGTTTTCGGAGAGGAAGCCGTAGCCGGGGTGAATAGCGTTGGCGCCGGACTTGCGGGCTGCGTCGAGAATTTTTTCTACAACGAGGTAGGACTCAGCGGAAGTCTGTCCGCCGAGCGCAAATGCCTCGTCTGCCAGGGACACGAAAGGGGCCTCGGCGTCTGGCTCTGCGTATACAGCAACGCTTGGGATGCCGGCGTCGCGCGCGGCGCGAATGACTCGAATGGCGATCTCGCCGCGGTTAGCAACGAGAACCTTCGTGATCTTCTTCTGTTCCACAGACACTGAAGCTCTCCTAGTTCTTGTGAAAGTATGGTGACCAATGTGACGATGGCCTTCGTAGCCACGTTAATCGCATAAGTCCGAACGGTTATCGATTATGCAGAGTGGCCTACCGAATTTTTCAGCAGGCCGTTGAATATCGATGCGTTGTGCATCACATATTGTTGCACATTCGGCACTTTTTCAAAGCAAAAACTCCTAGAGATTTCACTGCATGAGCTTTTGCTGCCGAAAGTAATTATAGACTCCTAGGCTTGGCCCGGCTCATCTCCGGTGGCGATGGGCATCTTGACCATGTTGCCCCATTCTGCCCAAGAGCCGTCATAGTTCCGGACAAAATCGTATCCAAGCAGGTGTTTTAGTACGAACCATGTATGGGCTGCGCGATCTCCCACTTGGCAGTAAACGATTGCTTCGGAGTCCTTGGGGACCTCTGCATAGAGTGCGGCGAGTTCTTCGGCGGAACGGAAGCGGCTATTGGGGTGTACAGATTTTTCCCAAGGAATATTCACTGCGGTGGGGATATGCCCCCGCCTTAGGACCCCAGAAGAGGGGGAGCCGGCGTCGGCGGTGCCGTTGTATTCTGCGGCGCTGCGGACGTCGATAAGCTTTGGTGCGCCGAGTTTTTCTAGGAGTTCCTGAACGTAAATGCGGTCTGGATGGTCGGCACGCTTAACCACTGGATAATCGGTGGCGGGATATTCCGGTACGGCGTAAGAGGTGTCGCGTTCTTCTGCCATCCAGGCGTCGCGTCCGCCGTTGAGGATGCGGACGTCTTCATGTCCAAAGAGTTCAAAAATCCACAGGGTGAAGGCTGCCCACCAGTTGGACTTATCTCCGTAGATAACCACCGTGTCATCGCGTGCGATGCCCTTGGCGCTCATGAGCGCGGCAAAGTCTTCGCCGGTGATGTAGTCACGGACCGTCTTGTTATTGAGGTCTTTTGCCCAGTCGATGCGGACGGCGCCGGGGATATGTCCGATGTCGTAGAGCAGGGAGTCCTCGTCAGACTCCACTACTCGGAGTCCCTTCGTGCCCAATCGTGCACTGAGCCACGAGGCGGAGACGAGTTTCTCGGGATGTGCGTAGTCCTGGAATAGGGGATGGGGATCGTAGGGTGCGGGCATTGGACGACCTTTGCGCTTACGTGAAATTACGGATGATTGATGAATTGTGGATGCACTTCTTGATAGATATCAAAAATTTTAAACCACTCGGCGGAGAGAGGTCAGTGCCTTAATCGCCACGATGTGACCACTGTAACCATTTTTGGTCATGTTGTAGTGGTAGGGAACGGACATTAAGAGCCCCCGTGACGATGTCGTCTAGTGCGCTCCTTTTGTGCAATTTCCCATTTCCTGCACTGTGAGGTCAGGCCTGAACTTTTACAACCGAGATACTTCTAGCTTATGCAATATAAGGGTTCTACGTCACCGGAAAAAGTAGATGTGTTTTTCATTACTGCAGTCTTTGTTGTGATCCCTCGGAGCCTAGAGATCTAATACGATGAAAGTGAGGTGTGTGACACGAGACTATGAATCCGCGCGTCACGCCAGCAATAACATGGTCAGGCCTGTGCAATTGAAATCTCGAAACTTTTAGTTTGTGGTCTGGCTTCCGTTGGCGTCGTAAAGCTTGCAACGGCAACAGCGGTTAACGGTGGTGTGTCGCGGGGGTGGGTTTGAAAAAGTAGTGCCACGTTATGTGCATTGTTGTGTCCTGTTGATCGCTGATCCTCTCTAGGCGACTGGGTAGCAGTTGTCTCGTTTAATAGTTCGAGGTGCTTTTTGGAAGGCATCGCGAGCATGCGTAGGTCCGGAGGGCCTCCGAAGATCCCCGAAAGGTTAGATACATGCACAAGAGCATCGTTGTATTCGAAGTAGAAGGCGGAAGTGACAAGCAGTTCAACGGTCACCGCAAAGATACGCTGCCCATCGTTGACGCAATCAAGGAAAAAGGGTGGCATTCTGAGGTAGTTTTCTACCGTCCTGAGTGGTCTGAACAGCTGTTTGACTATGTATCGCAGAACTTTGATGGCTATATTTCTCGCGTTAACCCAGGCAACATTCCTGGCGGAGAAAAAGGCTACTTTGAGCTGCTTACTAAGCTTTCCGACGCCGGCCTCGTGGGCATGTCCACCCCGGCAGAGATGATGGCCTACGGTGCAAAGGATGCCCTGGTTAAGCTCAACGACACAGATCTAGTCCCCTCGGATACCGCCGCTTATTACGACGTCGAGTCCTTCCACAGCACTTTCCCCACATCCCTGTCGTATGGCGAGCGCGTACTCAAGCAAAACCGCGGCTCCACCGGTTCCGGTATTTGGCGCGTGCAGCTGGAAGATAAAGAACTTGCAGCTTCTGTCGTTCCAGGAACCGCGCTGTCACTCGATACCAAGCTGCGCTGCACCGAGGCAGTGGACAACCACACGGAGATCCGCGAACTCGGTGAGTTCATGGACTTCTGCGACCAATACATCATCGGCGACAACGGCATGCTGGTAGACATGCGCTTTATGCCGCGCATTGTGGAAGGTGAGATTCGCATTCTCCTCGTCGGCCCGCATCCAGTCTTTGTTGTTCACAAGAAACCAGCTGCAGGCGGAGACAACTTCTCCGCGACACTCTTCTCCGGCGCAAAGTACACCTATGACAAGCCAGAGGCATGGCAGTCGCTCGTGGATATGTTTGCCGACGCTCGCCCCGTGATCGCGGAGAAGCTCGGCGGCGACAACATCCCACTGATCTGGACTGCCGATTTCATGCTTGCCGACGGCGCCGACGGCGAGGACACCTACGTTCTAGGGGAAATCAACTGTTCTTGCGTTGGTTTTACGTCTGAATTGGACATGGGAATCCAAGAGCTCGTAGCCCAAGAGGCAATCCAACGCGTAGAAAAGAAGTCGGAAGCTAAGAACGCTTAACCGTCCCCTTTCGCGATGTAAAAGCCATGTTTTAATGCGTGACGTGTGGCGTATTTTCACGCGTCCTCGTAGGTTTGTAACTCCAACTCCCGCCTTACCCCCAACCAGGGGAGGGGGCGGGAGTTGCTTGTGACGATGGTGTTTGACGCAAAGTAGCAAGAACTTCCTATGTGTCGACCATGCAACCGTGTGCGGAATAGGTAAAGCGGTGCCGATTTGGTAAGAAATAAAAGGACTTTTTAGGCACCACAATCGGGATAGTTTAAAGCTCAGGTATCAATGGCCGCTGGGACAACTCAACAATCGCAAGCGAAAGCTACCAAATACAGGTTTGATCTTGACGGCCTGCGCGGTATCGCCATCGCTTTTGTCGTCGTATTCCACGTTTTTGTCGGCCGTGTTTCTGGCGGCGTTGACGTCTTCCTCTTATTGTCTGGCTACTTTTTTCTCGGCTCGCAGCTGCGTTATGCAATCAAGCCAAACGCGAGCCTGAACCCATGGTGGCCTGTCTGGCGGACGATCCGTCGTCTCTTCCCCGCATTGCTGGTTACGCTGATGTCCACGATATTGGCGGTGCATCTGTGGATACCAGAGCTACGAACCACCAACTTATCGGACCAGTTGCTGGCGTGCATCGGTTATTTTCAGAACTGGGAGCTTGCCACCCAAGGTGCTGCCTATGGCGCGGCGTCAAGCACGACAAGTCCGCTGCAGCATCTATGGTCGATGGCAGTTCAAGGGCAGTTCTACCTCATGGCCATTGCCTTTGCCTGGCTGCTAGCAATTGGTGTGAAACTGATGCGTCGTCGACGGAAAGTCGTTACGACGCTGCGTATAGCAGCGGGCATCCCGTTGATCCTGATAACCCTAGGTTCATTCGGCTATGCGGTGTACCTGCATTCAGTAGATCAATCGCTCAACTACTACTCCACATGGTCCCGTTTGTGGGAGCTCACCCTCGGCGCTGTGCTCGTTTTATACGCCGAAAAACTCCGGATTGCTAAGCGACTAAGCGTTGTCTTTACCTATCTGGGGTTGTTGATGGTGGTTTCTACGGGGCTGCTTTTCGACGGTGCAACGCTCTTCCCCGGCCCCGCAGCGCTTTTCCCGCTCGGCGGTGCTGCCCTTGTGATCCTAGGTGGCGGGCAAGGTGCGACCTGGCTCAGCAGTCGCTTTATGTTGTGGCTAGGAAAGATTGCTTATCCGCTGTATCTCTGGCACTGGCCCATTCTGATTGTCTCCACTGCTTACCTTGGTGAAAAACGGCCTAGCGTGGCATTGGGCCTTGGCGTGGTTGTCGTCTCAATCCTTGTGGCACAACTTACTCACGTAGTAATCGAGGAACCATTTAAACAGCACGCAAAGCGTCCGGTTTCTTTGGAAGGTCGTAGTCGCATAGCAGTGGCTTCTCTTTCCACCCCCAGCGGCGCGATTCGTGCTGTAGCGGCGCTGTGCGTGGCGACTCTGTGCTGGACCGCAGTGTGGATTCCTTCTGTCTGGCAAGAGGAAGTTGACCGTGTGAGCGGAACACAGCTCAACCCGGTGCTGTACCCGGGTGCCGCTGCCCTCAAAGGTGTTCGAGTTCCCAACGTTCCTTTTGAACCGGATCCGTTTGTACTCGCAAATACGCTTTCACCGGCGTGGACCGACGGCTGTATTTCTTTGCTTGGCGACGACCCCGAGATCATCGCCAACGATAACCTAGGTCCTGACCACTGCTTGTACGGTGATATCCACGCTAAAAAAGTGGCATACCTCGTAGGTGGCTCTCACGCAGAGCAGTGGATGGCTGCATGGGACGAGATAGGCAAACAACATGGGATAAAAATTGTCCCCTTTGTGCGCCAGGGATGCCCTATGTATAAGGAAGAAAAAGACGACGTCTTTTCTGAAGAGTGCACGACTTTTAACCAAAAGGTTATTGAGCGGATTACAGAAGATCGTCCTGATTTGGTGATCAGCAATTCCACCCGACCACTTCTGGAAAAAGGTCACACTCGTGATGAAGTTCCCCAGAGTTATCCCACGTTCTGGGAGTTTCTGAAGAAGGAAAAGATTCCGTTCATCGGGCTAAGGGATAATCCTTGGTTCGTCCTGGCAGAGGGCGAAGGCTGGATGGTCTCCCAATGCGTAGAAAACGGTGGAAGCATCGAAGAGTGCGGGCTGCCGCGTTCGCACGTGTATGCCGATACTGATCCCTCCCAGAAGTTTTTTACCGAAGACTCGATGCTATCTGTGGATACTGCAGACTGGTTCTGCCCAGACGATTTTTGTCCAGCGGTCATAGGCAATATCTACATCTATCGCGACGGCAACCATATTTCTGACGCTTACGCGTTGTCCTTGGTGCCGCTTCTCTGGGCTCAAATCAGCACGTTTGTGAGCAAGATTTAGGAAAGAATCGACGATTCTTTCCTAAAAACAGCAATGTTTAAAGCAGCGTTGCTACTGACTCAGGGTCGGCGTCGGAAAGCATTTGTCGGCAGCGGTCGTATTCGGCTTGATCGCCAATGAGCTGGGAAGCGCGTGCCAGAGCGGCGATGGCGCGCAGAACACCTCGGTTAGGCTCATGAGAGTAGGGCACAGGACCCCATCCCTTCCAGCCATTCGCGCGGAGCCGGTCAAGGCTGCGGTGGTAGCCGGTCCGCGCAAAGGCATAAGCGGCTGCGAGAGCGTCGAGATCAGTGGTTGTGACAGCGTCGAGTTGAGCTTCCGCTAGACGCGCCCATGCTAGGGGGCTCGCGGGGTGTCGGAGTGCAACTGCTGCGGTGATTTCGGGCTCAGCGGCGGCTTCGTCGACGGGAAGCATGACGGGTGGGGGCGCGAGCATGTCGTTGAATTGGGTCATGCCGTTATTCTTCCAGACTCTGTATATTCCAGAAATCCGAAACGTTGAGTCCAAAGGAATAAAGGGCTCGACGAACCACAGGCAGAGAAAGGCCAATGACGCTGGATGGGTCTCCGTCGATGGCGTCGATAAACCAGCCCCCAAGCGCTTCGAGGGTAAAAGCCCCGGCACACTGCAATGGCTCACCGGTCTGGGCGTAGGCTTCGATGTCGTCGTCGCTTGCCTGTGCAAAACGAATCTTGGTAACAGACGTCTCCACATGTTGATAGCTTGTCGACGCCCCATCAACACCGTAAACAATGCAGTGCCCGGTAATGAGGTGGGCAGTACGGCCGCGCTGCTCTTTCCATCGTTGAATCGTGCGTTCGACGGTGTGAGGTTTTCCTTGTAGCTTTCCGTCGAGGAGCAGCATGGAATCTCCGCCGATTACAATGTGGCCGGGATGTTGGCCAGCCACGGCGTGTGCTTTTGCTGTGGCAAGCTGCGCGACAATCTCCTCCGGTTGCAGGTCCTTGCATTGTTCAAGGAGGCTGTCCTCATCAATGTCAGCGGGGTCGATGATGGGATCCACGCCGGCAGAACGGAGGATCGCGCGTCGGGATGGTGAAGAAGATGCAAGGACGATTCTCATTCCTTACATCTTATTCGGGCTAACTGGGGAGTTCAGCGTCCGCGTGTGGGTAGGAGGCTTGGGCGCCTCGATACTGCACGGCGTAGGCCCCGACACGGACCGCATGCTGGGCGGCTTCCACAGACGACGCCCCACCGAGCAATTGGGCTACAAAGTCTCCAGCGAAGGCATCGCCTGCTCCGGTTGTATCCACTGCTGTTACTTTTGGCGAAGGCACCATGACTCTGGACGCAGGGTCTGCCACAAGTGCACCCTTGCTTCCTAGTGTGAGGACAACTGAGGCAAAACCCTGGGCCAATAGTTCTTGAGCGAGCTCGTGCGGATCATCACTGTTGATGCTACTGCCGAGCTGTTCCAGGATGAGGTTGGCCTCGTGCTCGTTAGCCATGATGGGGTCTGCTTTGAGCAATGCTTCGCGATCCACAGGAATAACGGGAGCAAGATTGACCACAACGCGACCAGTTGCGGCCTCGATTGCTTCCCGGAATCCATCGGCGGGGATTTCTCCCTGCAGGAGCACGATGTCTGCGTCTGCAATGGTTTCCGCATGCGTGGCGACGCAGTCGGCGTCGACAGTGGCATTCGCGCCAGGGATCACAATGATGGAGTTTTCCCCGTCTTCAGAAACCGTGATGACTGCGGTGCCCGTGGGGCCTTCGACCTCCGAGATGTGGTCCAGACATACGTTGGAAGTACGCAGTAACTCCAGGGCTGGTTCTGCGTAGGCATCTTTGCCCACAGCGCCGACAAAGATCACTTTTGCCCCTTGGAGAGCTGCTGCTACTGCCTGGTTGGCGCCTTTGCCACCGGGGGAAACGGAACTATCCATGCCGAGGACGGTCTCTCCCGGGTTGGGATGCCGCTGAACACGCACGCTTAAATCTGCGTTGATAGAGCCTACGACGGCAACAGTCTTTAGCATGGTGAGTTACTCCTAACTGGTGGGCGGGCACTGTGTCTTTGTTTACCGCAACCGATGCACAATCAGATCACATGTCCTTTTAAGTAGCTAACACATAGCCCTGCGACTACCTTAAGCAACCAGAGAAGTCACAAGTTTTGTGTTTCCCGTGAAACATGTAAACAAAAAATATAGAGGCACAGTGAAAATGCTCGTTATTTAATTCTATTGTAGGAACACGTTTTTTAGCTTAACGTGTGGGAATCTCTGACTTTGAGCACCGTAGGGATGACAACGGACTCAGGTGTTGCATCGTTTTTCATGATGGAATACAGCATCTCAAAGGCCTTCTGTCCGATGGCCTCCACTTGCTGATCGATGACAGTAAGCGGCGATTCTTGGAGCGTGAATACGGCAGCATTATCAAAACCGATGAGTGCTACGTCCTTGCCAATTTTCAGTTTGCGAGAGTAGATAGCACTCAACGCGCCGACTGCCATCATCATGTCGCCTGTGAGGATGCTGTTGACTCCGCGGTCTAAGAGCTCAAGAGTCCCTGCGCGTCCGGCGTCATAGTGGTATCCGCCGAAATAGACGTCGGGGGAGGGGATACGTAGGTCTTCCTTGATGGACGTAATTGCTTCAAGGCGCACTCTGCCGGTGGACGTGTCTTGGGGTCCTGCTAAGTATCCAATTTTTGCCTGGTTGTTGAGGCTGAGAAGCCTGATAGCTTCCTTCATTGCAGGAAGTGGATCTGAAGTGACCGAAGGGACAGAACCTCCAAGAACGCTTCGGTCTGCTGCGACGATGGGTACTCCGGCATCTGCAAGCTCTGTGATTTTCTCTGCAGATTGAATATGCGGGACGACGATGATGCCGTCGACTTGCTGGCTGTTCATCGTGTCGAGTGCGCTGTTGAGGACAATGGGAGATTCATCTGTATTGGAGAGAATCGTACTGTATCCCTTAGCGCGTGCGGCCTGCTGGATCTCAAAGGCCAGGGTGTTGAAATATGGGTTGCAGATGTTAGGTAGTAGGACGCCGATGAGGTTCGTTTTTTGGTTGCGGAGTGCTTTCGCTTGAGCGTTGGGGCGGTAATTGAGTCGTTTGGCGGTTTCCGCGACGATAGTACGTGTGGACTCTGGGATTACCGGATTGTGTGCAAGGGCGCGGGACACTGTGCTGATAGAAAAACCTGTCTCAGCGGCAATGTCTTTAAGTGTTGTTGACTGGCGCCGACGGCGCGGATAAGACGTAACGGGAGTGCGGGGAGCTTCCATAAAACCTGCTTTGGTGCAAACGTTTGCAATCTGAACTTAACTAAAATTAACTTACACCAGCGCGATGGTCAAGTGGAGAAAAGTGGCAAAATGGCTGTTATCCACAAGTAAACCCCCTTCTTCTTCCATGTGTGGAGTGTGGCAAGAAGGGGGTCTGATGTTAACGTTTTATAAGTTTACTTAGTAAAAACTTACATTCCTGAAGGCTGTGGGATTGTACGTTATGGGCTGCTGTAGTCGTTCTTCAACGTTGCCCCAGAGGTTACGATCACGGTCTTTAGCGGCGGCTTTCTCTGCATCTTGGACCAGGGAAGCAATCACAGTGGTGATCGCAGCCACTTGGACATTGTCTGGATTGCCTTTTACCACGGTAAGAAAGGGCTTCTTAGCCGGAGTGGTTTCTTCAGTCGTGGTGGACGTATCAGACATAGAAAATCCTTTTTGCCATCGGGTGAATAGGATAAGAACGTGGCGCGGTTAGGTATGTAGCTACTAACGGCACCACGCCCTAAAAGCATATTCGAATATTACAGCGGGATGTTACCGTGCTTCTTGGCCGGCATATTAATAACCTTGCGGTCAAGCAGGCGCAAGCCTTCGATGATCTGGCCGCGGGTCTCGCTCGGTGGGATTACAGCATCCACGTAGCCGCGCTCCGCTGCCATGTAAGGATTGACGAGGGTTTCCTCGTATTCCTTTTCGTATTCCTTGGCCAGCGCAGCGACATCTTTGCCATTGGCAGCGGCGTTCTTCAGCTCCTTGCGGTAGATGAATCCTACTGCCCCTGAGGCGCCCATGACAGCGATCTGCGCGGTAGGCCATGCAAGCACGATGTCCGCGCCCATATCCTTTGACCCCATCACACAGTAGGCGCCGCCATAGGACTTACGGGTGATCACGGTGATCTTGCCGACGCTCGCCTCGGAATATGCGTACAGTAGCTTAGCGCCACGACGGATAATGCCATCGTATTCTTGGCTGGTTCCGGGCAGGAAGCCTGGCACATCCACGAACTCGATGATCGGAACGTTAAAGGCATCGCAGGTGCGAATGAAACGGGCTGCCTTCTCTGATGCTTTGATATCCAAGCAGCCGGCGAACTCGGTAGGCTGGTTGGCAACGATTCCTACGCTTCTGCCCTCTACCCGGCCAAAACCGATAATGATATTGCCGGCGTAGTGCTCCTGAACCTCAAAGAAATCTCCGTCATCAACGATGCGGGTGATGACGTCCTTCATGTCGTATGGCTGGTTCGGGGAGTCTGGGATCAGAGTGTCTAGTTCAAGATCGGATTCGGTGATGTTCTCCTGAATCGACCCCACCATAAGTTCGGCAGCTTCCCGAGGGGCTTCTGCGCGGTTGTTGGATGGCAAGAATCCCACGAGATCGCGAACCCAATCCAATGCGTCTGCGTCATCAGATGCTGTGTAGTGGGAGGTGCCAGAGGTAGACATGTGGGTGTGCGCTCCACCCAATTCCTCTTGGGTGACTTCCTCGCCAGTGACGGTCTTGATCACGTCAGGGTCAGTGATGAACATCTTGGAGGTCTTATCCACCATGATGATGAAGTCGGTGAGAGCGGGGGAGTAAACGTGACCACCTGCGCAAGCGCCCATGATGAGGGAGATCTGTGGGATAACACCAGACGCCAACGTGTTGCGGTAGAAAATCTTGGAATAAAGACCAAGGGAGACAACGCCCTCTTGGATACGAGCTCCAGCGCCTTCATTAATACCGATGAGTGGAACGCCGGTTTTAATGGCTAAATCCATGATCTTGACGATCTTCTCGCCGTAGACCTCGCCCAAAGCGCCGCCAAAGACAGCGCCGTCTTGGGAGAAGACACAGACTTTGCGGCCCTCAATGGTGCCGTAGCCGGTAACCACGCCGTCAGTGACCGGGCGCTTGGCGTCAAGCCCAAAGTTCTTGGAGCGATGGCGCGCTAGTGCGTCGACCTCGACAAAGGAATTGTCGTCGAGGAGGTATTCAATACGCTCGCGAGCGGTCTTTTTCCCCGCTGCATGTACCTTTTCAATCGAGGCCGGGCCCATGGGGGCCACGGTCTCAGCGAGGCGGGCGCGAAGATCCGCGAGCTTTCCGGCAGTGGTGGTGAGATCGGGAGCTGGAGTTCCCTGATCGTTGATCGTTGCGGCAGTCATGACTCAATAGTGTAAAGGTAGTACCCAAAAATTGTGAGGCGTTTCAAAAAAACTTCGGTATGTTCCTGAAGGATTTTTCTGCTATATAGAGCCGCAATGAAAATTAAGACTCTTGACCTGCAAAAATTTCCCTCTTTGGGGGTGTATGCTTTGAAGTTTTCTACAGATATATGGGGGTAGTAGGGGAAGGTGCTGCTGTGAAAAACTCTTCAGAAGTGAGGTTGATGCTGTCTATAGCGGGATGTTTCCGTGCTTGCGCGCCGGGCGCTGAACATGCTTGTTCTTGAGGAGTCGGAGGTTGCGTGAAATATGCCCGCGGGTCTCGCTGGGCAAAATCACTGCGTCGATAAGCCCACGCTCGGCAGCTAGATAGGGGTTGAGCATGTGATCTTCATACTCCCGTTCTAGGGCTTCGCTGAGAGCTACAACGTCATCGCCATTCTCTGCCGCTGCGATAAGCTCGCGCCGGTGTAGGAATCCGACAGCTCCTGCCGCTCCCATCACGGCAATTTGGGCGGTTGGCCAGGCAAGGTTGACGTCGGCCCCTAACCCCTTAGATCCCATGACGCAATACGCTCCGCCGTAGGCTTTCCTCATGGTGACGGTGATCTTTGGGACCGTAGCCTCGCCGTAGGCATACAGTAATTTAGCGCCACGACGCAGGATACCGTTATGTTCTTGCCCTGCGCCGGGTAGGAAGCCGGGGACGTCGACAAACATCACGATAGGAATATTGAATGCGTCACATGTGCGGATAAAACGGGCGGCTTTCTCTGAAGCGTCAATGTCGAGGCAGCCGGCAAGCTGGGTGGGCTGATTGGCAACAAAACCTACTGATTCGCCTTCGATGCGGCCGAACGCTATGACAACATTTTCTGCGCGATCTGCCTGGATCTCCAGATAACCGCCGTCGTCTGTGATTGATTCGATGACGCTGCGAACATCATAAGGAATTGACGGAGAATCTGGGATGATGTGGTCTAGCCGCAGATCGTCCGGGGTGAGATTGTCCTCTATGCTGCCCTCTTCTTGGTCATAGTCCTCGCGTGGGGCGACACTGCGATTGTTCGAGGGGAGGAAGCTAACAAGGTCTTGGACAAAATCGAGGGCTTCCTCGTCATCTGCTGCAGTGAAGTGGCTGTTGCCAGCGGCAGTCATGTGAGCGTTGGCTCCGCCAAGTTCCTCTTGAGAGATGATTTCTCCGGTTACTGTTTTAATAACATCCGGTCCGGTGACAAACATCTTGGAGGTTCGGTCCACCATCACCACGAAATCGGTGAGAGCGGGGGAATAGGCGTTTCCGCCCGCGCAGCTTCCCATGATGACAGAGATCTGGGGAACTACTCCGGAAGCATTGATGTTGTGGTAAAAAGTCTGCGCGATGAGGTCTAGGGAGACTGCGCCATCTTGAATGCGGGCGCCTGCACCCTCGTAGAGGCCGATGAGGGGGCGTCCGGTGGCAACGGCAAGTTCCATAATCTTGATCATTTTTTCGCCGTATACCTCGCCGAGCGCGCCGCCGAAAACGGTTCCGTCTTGGGAGAAGATGCATACTTCGCGGCCGTCGATCGTGCCCCAGCCGGTTACGATTCCGTCGGTGACAGGGCGTTTTTTATGCATACCAAAGTCAAAGGTGCGGTGGCGTGCGAGTTGATCGGTCTCGATGAAGGAACCTTCATCCAAAAGGTAATCGAGTCGTTCACGGGCCGTGAGCCTGCCGGCTTGTTTAACTTTATCCAGAGCTTTTGCGCCCATAGGCTGACCTGCTTCAGCGCGTCGCGCCTTGAAGTCTGCGATCTTGCCGGCAGTAGTGGTCATGTCTTTGAGTGCGGCAACATCAACAAAAGGTGAGGAAAGTGTCATGTTTGGCAGCATAGACTGGTATGGCGACAGTTTCCAGAGCAAAACGTTAAATTTTTTCCGAGGAAAGTGTGTTTTCCCACCGCATGCTGGTTATTTTGTGTACAAAAAATTTTTTCTGCATGTCTCCTAGTGAGCCTTAGAAGGACTCATTCCGCCCACAGGCCGGCATTTATTCCGGCATTCAAACCCAAGATTGCACCAGTAATGAGGACTCAACGAGTTGGGAGGCAAACGGCTAAAATGATGCGAATGAGCACAGGGTCAGGAGAAAAAGTGGATAAGGACGCGAGGCACAGCGCTCTCGTAGAAAACGGCGGCGGTAGCCGTGACTCGCGGACCCCTCTCAACGTCGGGTGGCTGCGCGAACAGCTAATAGATGACGGCCCCTTCGCGCGTATTCTTCATTCATCAACGACGGGTTCCACTAACACGGATCTGGTCGCCGCCGCGCATGAGGGAGCACCTGCGTGGACTGTCGTTCTCACAGAACACCAAACCTTGGGCCGCGGGCGCATGGGGAGACGCTATGAGGCACCAGCGGGTGCGCAGCTCACCCTTTCCGTACTTATCCGGCCACCGCGAGAATCGGTTTTCCGGCTCGGAACGATGCCATTAGCCACTGGATTAGCGCTTATCGACGCCCTCAAAGGTGTAGAAGGAGTCGGCCTCAAGTGGCCCAACGACCTGCTGTGTGAGGGACGTAAGCTGTGCGGGATCCTCGCTGAAGCCGTGAGCCTAGGAGAAGAACCCGCCGTGGTCATAGGCCTTGGCCTTAATACCTCTCTCACGCGTGAGGAACTTCCGGTGCCGCATGCCACAAGCCTGGAACTAGAAGGAATACCTTACGAGCGCAACGAACTAGCGGTTCGAGTACTGACAGCGCTACACCGACGGCTGCGCCAATGGGAAGACAACGACCCCACCCTGATGTCTGAATACCGCCAGGTGTGCACCTCTATAGGCGCTGACGTTCGAGTAGTCCTATCGGAAAACGAGGAACTCCTCGGCGTAGCGGAATCGGTCTCCGACGCCGGGCTTATCTGCGTTCGCGACTCACAAGGAGAGCTCCACGAACTCATGGCCGGAGACGTGACCCATTTGCGACTTCAGGATAAATAAGTGGCACGAGTCCGAGTTCTACCCGACGAAATTGTGCGTGTCGACGTCACCCGCTCACTTGTCTCCCTGATCTATCCCGTCTGCGAGCTCCTACTCATCACAGGCGTGTGCTGGATGCTCATCGGATACCTGGATCGTGACCCCCAGGACTCCATCCAACTGCGTAACGCCGTGGTAGGTCTATGGGCAGCGCTGGCCCTCTGGCGTTTTGCGCTGCCCGTGCTGCGTGCCCGCAAAGAACGTGTGATTGTCACCGATCAACGAGTGATCCTGCGTGCTCAGGGCATCATGGGAGCTAGCGAATCAATACCGCTGCGTGCGGTGCGTCATGTGGGCCGTAAGCGCAAGAATATTTCTTTGGCTGTCTCTGGCTACCAACGTCCCATCATGTTGGCAAACGTAGCCAAAGCCAAGCACGTGGTTGCGTCTATTGAGGAAGGCATGAATCAGGGGCGTGGATATTGGGGTTAGAGGGGCCGGCCACTATAGGGACGGCAAGGACCCCTGTTTGCGACTTTGGCGACTCACGGGCACGAGCGTTCCCGTCGCGATGACGAGGAGTACTACGCAGCAGAAAGCGTCGTAACGCAGTGATGCTGCAGTAAGGGACTCTAAGCTGCGTGCTAGCGGGACATAGTGCAGTAGCGAGCTGAACGGTTGCGGATAAAGTGATATAGGCACGATAGTTCCGAGGGCGATGGGGAGAAACGGAACCAGTAGGTTAAGCACAATATACGGATCTGACCATAGAAAAGCTGCGGTTGATGCGCACAGGCCCAAGCCTATTCCTAATGCGATGGCGATCGGGAAAAGCGGCAGAGACGCACTGATAACCGAAATAGACGGCGGCATTGCGATCCATAGAGCAAGAGCACTGATACCGGCACTCGTGGCGCTGACACCGCCCGCAAAAAGTGCGATGGCTACGAAGTACGCAGAATCGAGACGGCGGCGAGTCACCACCTCCGTGAGTACACCGCAGGCTCTGTCATGGGCGATTGTCGTGGCAATCAACATCGCTGTTGTTGCCACTGTGCACATGATTATTGCTCGAACAAAAATGCTTCCTGGATTGGGAGAGCGCAAAGCTGAGCCAAGTAAGAACATCCCCAGGATCTCAAGGAGCGGAGCCAACCCTATTGTTATGATTGCGGCGATGGGGGTACCTAGCAATGGCGAAGAAAGAAAAGCCATGCGCATAGTGGAAACGCAGCGTGCAAACCACATGAATAAGGAGTTCCTCTCAGGGAATAAAATAATTAAATGGTGAGGCTGGATAACGTAGCAGTAGAAAGTTTCTTACTGACTGTTCTAAGTAAAACTATTCCCAGCAAGAACCACATTGCCGCGGTAAAGAGAGAACACACTAATCCCAAAAGTGTGACGGCTTGTGGAGCCATGAGAAGGTGACTAATCCGCATCGTTGGCGATACTACGAGCAGCAGTTGTTCAAGAATCGGATGTGACAGAGCCGGAACTCCAAAGACCCCGGAGACCATATACAAAGGGATAAGAAGCAAGGCCTCAAATGCTGGGGCATTATCGCTCAGCACAAATAATGACGCGATTACCATGGACACACCCATCCCCGCGATCCATATGATTGTTAAACCGAAGATAAACAATGCTAGGAATGCAGCATCATAGTGAATGGCGATACTGGCAGGGCCAGGGATAACCCAGAGACCTAGAGCTATAAGGAATGAAAGAATCCCGCTGCATGCGATGGATAGAATCAACGCCATGAGCGGTTGAATAGCTCCAATTCGTGCACTGAAAAAGTAGATCAGTGTGCCTTTAAACTTTTCAAATCTAATAATCCCGCCAGCGGCGGTGATCGTAGCCCATGTGCCAATTAAACCCGTACGGACAAAACTGGCGTAGGGGTCAGCGCCCCAAGCAGATACCGCCAATCGTTGAACGATGGCCGATACTATCGTCGCGACCAACATCAGCTGCACAAAATAAGGGAAAGTAAGGAATTGGCGCATATGAAACAGCGTCATTCGTTTAAGTCGCGTTAGTTGCTCCCATGTAGTCATGCAGCACCGGTTTTTGTGTCATGGGATAGGAGAATATAAGCATCCTCCAGCTCGGGATTTTTATCTATGACGTTATCTACCGCTGTGATGCCTTGGGATGTGAGCTCAGCTAGGAGTCCCTCATGATCAGGGATGTTCCAATAAGCGGTGAGACACCATTTGCTACCAATAGGCCGTACCGCTGCGTGCCCTAAACCTGGAACCGCAGCTCTGAGTTTTGATATATCGGGCTTAGCGTGCGGTGGAATGTGGAGCATAGTGACGCGGCTAAGTCCGGCTTTTTCTACGATTTGTGGGACTGTTCCTCTTGCAACGATGTGCCCTTCTTTGAGTAATAAAACATGTTCGGAAAGTTCTGCGACTTCTTCCAGAGAATGGCTTGCTAAAAATACAGCAGTTCCATTCTGTGCAATGCTGGCGATAAGGCTGCGTATATGTAAAGAAATATCGGGGTCTAAACCGCTAGTAGGCTCATCCAAAATTAGTACGCTTGGGCTTCCTAGAAGCGCTCGCGCGATATGCAAGCGCTGAATCTGTCCGCGTGATAAAACTCCTGCTTTCTTATCCGCATGAGAGCTAAGATCAACGGCTTTTAACACACGAGAGACCTCAGCCGGAGAAGTTTTACGTGATACCCCTGCCAAATCAGCGAAAAAGAGAAGATTATTAAAGACCGTTACGCGTGGATAGAACCCCTTATCGCCGCCGAAAGCTACTCCTAGATGTTTTCGGGCTTCGAAAGGTTTTTTGAGCGCGTTAACTCCATGAACAGTGATCGAACCGCTGGTTGGTTTTAGTAAAGAGGCACACATTTTTAGCAGAGTGGTTTTTCCCGCCCCATTGATGCCCACGAGGCATGTGACTTGTCCTGCGGGGACGCTAAAGCTCACGTTGTTAACCGCAATGGAATCATTTTTTGCAGAGGAGAAAATGCGGCTGAGGTGGGATACTTCCAGAGGCTGCATGGTTACGGCTCCAATGATTATGACAATAGGAAAACGATGCCCGAAGGATCTTGTTTAAAGACTCCTGAACTGACGAGGCTGTATGTATTTTCTTTGGTTTTATACATGACACTAAAGAAACTTTTCGGGCGGAATATGGGAAGACAATGCGCCAGTTATTGAAGAGATATAGTGCGTGTTTATTTAAATGTTCTAGCGAATCGTCGGGAATGGATTAGATAGAAAAACTATGGCAACACAGTCGTGGTATTCCCGACATATACGGAAGAATTGTTTTACGTATGTGTGACCACACAGTGCGGACTATACAGAGAATGATTTTCTTTTAATTTCGGCTAAAGATAGTGAAACTTTGTTTTCTTCGTCAAGGTGGTTTCCCTCATTTTTTAGCTTTCTTTCATCGTAATGAGTGGATACTAAAGAGAGCATTGCGAGAGGCTGGATTGTGAAGGTGCTTGTGAAGAGACCCTAAGCAGACAGGCGATGCTTTCTTGCCACCAATGCAGAACACCCCTTCTCTTCTGCCCACAAGCTATAGTTGTTACCCGTGACTCACAGCAGCGGTAATCCAGCAGCACACGCACCAGACATGCCAATTCTGTGTGTGATCGGCGACGGGCAATTGGCACGCATGATGCACACAGAGGCCATTGAACTGGGGCAATCAATTCGGGTTCTGGCAAGCTCTCATGATTCTTCCGCCGCTCAAGTAGTCGCTGACGTGATCATCGGCGATTACACCAACCTCGACGATCTGCGTCGCGTTGTGGCCGGATCGAATGCCGTGACTTTTGACCATGAGCATGTGCCATCTGAACACCTGCGCACACTTATCGCTGAGGGCTACAACGTGCAGCCCCAGCCCGATGCTTTGCTCAACGCCCAAGACAAACTCGTAATGCGTACGCGTCTTAAAGAAATGGGCGCGCCAGTCCCGCCATTTGCTCCGATCACCAGTGTGGAAGACGCGCGCGCTTTCTGGGAATCGGTGGATGGTCAGGTGTGCGTGAAGGCGTGCCGGGGTGGCTATGACGGGCATGGGGTGTGGTTCCCGGATTCGGTGACGGAGTTAGAAGAGCTCGTCGACAAGCTTCTTAGCAACGGAACTCCGCTGATGGGTGAGAAAAAAGTCCAGCTTGTTCGTGAACTCTCCGCCATGGTGGCGCGCACCCCCAGCGGTGAGGCGCAAAGTTGGCCCGTGGTGGAATCGGTACAAACTGACGGGATTTGTACGGAAGCGGTTGCACCCGCGCCGGGCTTGAGCGAGGCATTAGAAAACCAATGTCGCGAGCTTTCCATCCGCATTGCCACTGAGCTCGGCGTCACGGGAGTGCTTGCCGTGGAGCTCTTTGAGACTCGCGGCGAGGACGGACAACCAGAGATTTTTGTCAACGAGCTAGCCATGCGTCCGCACAACACTGGGCACTGGACGCAAGACGGATGCGTGACCAGCCAATTTGAGCAGCACATTCGTGCAGTATTGGATTATCCGCTCGGTGCTACTGATCTCACCGCGCCGGTTACTGTGATGGCGAATATTCTTGGAGCGGCAACCGATCCGGCTCAGCCGATGGCGGAGCGCGTTGCAGAAGTTATGCGTCGTTTTCCTAACGCAAAGGTTCACCTGTACGGGAAGACCTATCGAGCTGGCCGTAAGATAGGACACATCAATCTCACTGGTACTGACGTTGAAGCAACGCGTGCCGACGCCCGCCTCGCCGCACAGTATCTAGTCCACGCAACGTGGGACTAACCTCGGTTCTTTGCCGGCTTTTTACCAAAACTAGGAGAAAACATGTCCCCTCTCGTCGGCCTTATTATGGGCTCCGATTCCGACTGGCCCACAGTGCAACCAGCAGCAGAAACCCTGGCTGAGTTTGGCATTCCTTTTGAGGTCGGTGTTGTTTCAGCACACCGCACTCCCGAAAAGATGCTGGCCTATGCCAAGTCGGCTCACACGAGAGGGCTGAAAGCGATTATCGCTTGTGCCGGGGGTGCAGCTCATCTGCCAGGTATGGTTGCCGCGGCCACGCCACTGCCCGTGATCGGTATCCCGCGTGCGCTCAAAGACCTCGATGGTATGGACTCTTTGCTTTCTATCGTGCAGATGCCGGGAGGCGTTCCAGTGGCCACGGTTTCCATCGGCGGAGCAAAGAATGCGGGACTTCTTGCTGTACGCATTCTTTCTGCGGGTGACCCGGCCCTGACGGAAAAAATGGTTGCGTATCAAGACACAATGCGTGAGGAAGTCGAGCAGAAAGACGCTAACCTCAAGCGCACATTGATGGGCGAGTAAGACTTTTGTCGGCTGATTTCTGGAAAGAATCGACGATTCTTACCCTCGGCTCTAAAGTGCGCGGTGCCGAACCCGGGCATGTGTTGTTGTGGCGCCTCCAGCATGCCTTGGAGTTGTCGCAACAAACGTCAGGCCCTGTTGTGGTCTCGGGAAAAGGCGAGGCCGCTGTGATGGGGGACTGGCTGGTGCGTCACGGATTAGATCCACAACGGTTGATAATCGAACCCGAGGCGACCAGCACCAACGAGAACTTGGAAAACGCGCACGCCCTCCTACCCGAAACCCACATATGGATCGTGGTAACCAGCGATTTTCATAAACTCCGCACCCTCGCGTGGGCGCGGCACCTAGGAATTCCCATAACGGTAAGCTCCGCGGTGACCAAGCCGCCCTTTAGAGTGCGGAATTTTGTTCGTGAGCTCTTTGCGTTGCCGCATTCGCTGTTGCGGATAGCGTGGCGTCGAGTAGCTTAGCTTTGCGACGCCCCGACAAACCCGTGAAGTACGTTGGTTAGGGCATGTCAGGCCCCTTTGCTGTCACCCCCTTGATTTAGCCCCACCGATTTAGTTCATAGCTGGAATTTATCGCTGTAATTAAATTTTTCTGATGATTTTGATTGCAGATGCGTCTAGATGCCTTCCAATAGTAAATCTGCTGATAGCAGCCACTTTAAAGTAGTGATGATGCTATAAAGAAGGCTCTTTGAGGTAGGCCGGGGAGTGGGGAGCAGGTTTCTTGAGTGGGGCATCTCGGCAGGTAGTAAGCATTGTTCCGTCTTTGTGTTTAGCGCAACAAAAATAGGGCCCTCAACATTCCATTGTTACGTTGAATGTGAGATTTTGGAATCGAGAGGGACTATGAAGAAAATATTTGCGCTCTGGACCGCGATGTTCGCGGTAGTGGCGTTGGCTTTATCGGGATGTAGCACAGCTCCAGAAAAAGCTGCACAAGAAAAATCCCAAGCGGCTGGCATCACTGTGACTGACTTTCATGGTCGTCAGGTAAAACTTCCCAAGGCATCTGAGCGTTCTGTGTTCCTGGTAGAAAACGCGATGAACACCATGATGGCTGTGGGTGGTAGCAAGAAGATCGTGGGAACGGGCGAAGTCTGGGAGCCTACGTTTAAGAAGGATTTCCTTGAAGCCGTTCACCCGGGTTTTTCCAAGCTGCCGGTTATCGCTTCTCAAGACGGCAGCTATGACTTGGAAGCACTTGCCGCTTTGAAACCCGATTTTGTGGTTCTGTGGGCAGAGTCTGCCGACGATAAAGCGATTGCTGCCATCGAGGAGACCTTGAAAGTACCGGTGTACGCGGCATTCCTGACCTCCTTTGCAGACCTGGACAAGTTGGCCGTCGATATGGCTAATGTCAATGGGACCCCGAAGCGTGGTGCTGAAGTCAATGCGCTTGTGAAGAAACAGATGGACAAAATTGCGGAGAAGACGAGCAAGATTGAAAAGAAACCTTCTGTGTTCTGGATGTGGGGCGACGCTTACGGTACCGCTGGCACAAAATCCAGTGCTAATGACCTGATTGAGGCTGCTGGTGGAACCAACGTGATTGCTAAGTGGGATAACTCTGCCAAGGCTTCCGAGCATCCGGTTGTTTCCCTGGAAACCCTGGCCAAGCTCAATCCTGATGCGATCTACATGTGGTACAACTCGGAGATCGATCCTTCAGATGTCATTGAGGGCAAGAACGTAGGCGGAGTTGATTTCTCTGCGTGGAAGAACCTCGATGCGGTGAAGAACAAGCAGGTCTTTGAGCTTGATGATCCATTCCTCTATGACATGATGACTGGGCGCCTGCCAATGGCGACTGCCAAGGTCGCACAAGACATCAACCCTGAGTCCTTCAAAGACTGGGATAATTCTGCAGAAACTGATCAGTATTTTGTAGATATGTACGGCCTGCATTACCCAGGATTCAAACCAGCTCAGTGAATCCACAACGCTTAATGAGCGGCCGCAAACTCCTTATTCTCGGGCTGCTTCTTTCTCCACTCGTGGCATTCTTTGTGTCCATGATGCTCGGCAGTTATGGAGCCAGCCCGAGTGAGGCGCTTGCGGCTCTTGCCGCGCGGTTATGCGGTAGCCAAGAAACTGTCTCCGTGGTGATAACCGATATTAGACTCCCCCGGGTAGTGACCTCTTTACTGGTAGGCATGGCTCTATCGATTTCCGGAGCGACGCTACAGGGAGTTCTGCGTAACCCGCTGGTGGATCCGTATATTTTGGGCTTGTCTTCGGGCGCAGCTTTTGGCGCGGCTTTAGCTATCGCAGTATGGCGCTGGATACCCGTGTCCATCAGCGCTTTTGTGTTTGCTCTTGTAGCTTTAGCCATGACCTATTTCATGGCGCGAACAAAGAACTCGGTTCCAATAGTGAACTTGGTTCTGTCGGGTGTCATCACCTCAGCGGTGTTTACTGCTTTGCTCTCGATTGTTCAAATAACATCGCATGAGAAGTCGTTGCAAGCCATCGTGTTATGGACCATGGGAAGCTTCAACGGGGTGACGTGGTCGACTCTTAAGCCCACATGGTTACTGATTCTTCTCGGTTGCTTTTTCATGATTGGTTTGCGCTGGCGACTCAATGTTTTAACCATGGGAGAGACCGAAGCAAAAGTGTCGGGGATGCACGTGGAGAGATACCGTGTTCTCTTTATCGTCTTATCTGCGTTGGTGTCAGCTTTGTCTGTTTCTATGGTGGGAGTGGTGGCGCTTTTGGGGCTTATTGTCCCGCATATCGTGAGGATGCTTCTAGGCCCGGACCACCGAGTACTTATCCCGGTTTCTGCTGCTTTGGGGGCGGCGCTGATGGCGGTCATCGATACTGTAGCTCGGACAGCTACGGGTTTTGAGATCCCCGTCAGCATCATCACCACGCTCGTAGGCGCGCCGGTTTTTTGGTTGTTGCTGCGATCAACAAAGGCGGGTCAATGGCAGTAGGAATGAGTATGGAGTCAGTGAGCGTCGGCTATGGTCAACGCTTAGTGATTCGTGATGTGACGGATACCTTTCCCGCCGGGAAAATTACAGCGCTTTTAGGTGCTAATGGTTGCGGCAAATCGACGTTACTCTCAGCGGTCGCTGGCCTTACTCCGGTGCACAGCGGCGCTATTACCGTTGATACCCCAAACGCAGTCTTGGGATTTGTGACCCAAACACACGCAGTGTCTTTTCCTTTTGACGTAGTAGATGTTGTTTTGACAGGGCGAGTGCGGTTTATCGGGGCGTTTTCTTCCCCAGCTCCCAAGGACGTCGATGCAGCGCACAGCGCCTTGGACATGCTGGGCGTGGGGCATCTGGCGCGCCGGCAATACACAACGTTAAGCGGCGGCGAACGCCAGATGGTGATGATCGCACGAGCATTAGCACAAGAACCAGATATTTTATTGTTGGATGAGCCGACGACCTATTTGGATCTTTATAATCAGCAACGCGTGCTGGAAGTTATGGATATGCTGCGCGGACAAGGCATCACTTTGCTGGCGACACTCCATGACCCGAATCATGCTCTAGCACTTGCGGATCATGCTGTGACGCTACGGCGTCTGAGCGAGGATGATTCGCGTACGAGTCTGATCAGTTCGGGAGCACCCTCGGACATTGTTCACGCAGAGACGATTCGTGCCATGTATTCAGTGCAAGCGGAGTTCATTACTACCCAGCGTGGGCCAGCCATGCTGCCGTGGATGAGCACTGTAGATAGCTAGATTTTCGATGCAGCGTTAACGCCACGCTCGCCACAGGGCGATAGTCGCGATGACCAAAATGAGGGCAAGGAATGCTGGCCAGAGCGAGGGCTGTGGCTGAAACAGATTCACTACGGCCTGAACCAGAGCGAGAAACGCGAAAAACCCCACGAAGCCTAGGATGGAGTCGCGTACGAGTTTCTTCCTAGTCTCTTGGGGTTGAGGATCGCGCGGTTTCATGCGGATGATTGTACTGCGCCTAGTACCCGAAAGCGGTAATTATGCTTTCACTCCACCTGCCGTCAGACCGGAGACAATACGGCGCTGGAAAGCAAGCACCATGATAATAAGGGGGATGGTCACCAGGGATCCCGCAGCCATAATGGCTGCGTAGGGGAACTCAAAGGCACTGGGCCCGGAGAAACGAGCGATAGCGACGGTGACAGGTTCGGTCGCTGTTGTGGAGAGCTGACGAGCAAGCATGAACTCGTTCCACGTAGCAATAAAAGCCAAGATGGCGGTGGTAAACAACGCAGGCGCCGCAAGTGGCAGCAGTACGTGGCGGAAGGCCTGGCTGCGAGTGGCGCCGTCGACAAGCGCTGCCTCCTCTAATTCCCACGGAAGCTGCCGGAAGAAGGACACGAGGGTGTAAATAGTCAGCGGCAACGCAAAGGAAATGTTGGGGATGATGAGTGCGCGGTAGGTTCCTATCCAGCCGAGGTCGCCAAAGAGCTGGAAAAGTGGGGTCACCAGGGCGATGCCGGGGAACATTGAGGCGGCAAGCACAACGCCCGTGACTATTCCTTTCCCACGAAACTCGATGCGAGCCAGCGCATATGCGGTGAAGACTCCGACAAGGACTGCGAGGAGAGTGGTGGCAAGACCTACCAGCAAAGAATTGACGATTGCGCCGAGGAAATCGTTTCCTTTGTCGGTGGACAGCGCGTCGCGGAAATTCTCCAGGGTTACATGCGTTGGCCACGGCGTGGTTTCAAAGGTGTAATCCTTGTTTCGTAGCGCGGTGATCAGCATCCAGTAGAACGGCGCCAGACCCCAGATCAGGATAAAGACCACACCGATATAGTTGGCTAGTGCTGCACGAATTTTGTGATTCATGGTGCGGTAGCTGTCCTTTCTTTGGGAGTCGTGGAGTTATCTAGCTTCTGATGTTTTTCGCTTTGATGCCGTTGATGTCGCTGACGACGCTGCCGGCGCGGCTTGGGGGCGTCGCCACGGCCCGTGATGTCTGCGCCAAGGACGCGGATCATCAGGAAGGCAACGGCGAAAATGAGGAGGAAAATCAGCGTGGAGAGCGCAGAAGCCGAGTTGAAGTGATTCTGACGCACGTCTTCGACCACAAGTTGGGAGATCGTAGCCGTGGGGGAGTTTGACGACGATGAGATCAAGATGACCGGAAGATCGTACATGCGCAGGGCATCGAGTGTTCTAAAAAGAACAGCGACCATGAGGGCGGGCCTGACCAGCGGGAGCGTGATCTGTGTGAATTGTTGCCAGGTGCTGGCGCCGTCGACACGCGCTGCCTCGTATACGTCTTTGGGGATCATCTGTAAACCCGCGAGAATCAGCAGAGCCATAAAGGGCGTGGTCTTCCATACGTCGGCAATGATGACGGCAAAGCGTGCAGCCCATGGGTCGGTAGTCCATTGGATTGGGGTATGCAGGAGCGAGTTGACGATGCCCTTATCTGCAAAGATAAACTGCCACAATTTTGCGGTCACCGCCGTAGGGATTGCCCACGGAATGAGCACTGCGGCTCGAACTAGCGCCCTACCGCGAAACTCCCTGTTCATGACCAGAGCCATGCCAATACCTAGAACGATTTCTAGCGCTACCGTGACCACGGTGAAAAAGAGCGTGTTGCCTACAGCTGGCCAAAAGTCAGTGGATATGACTCCGGGCGGGCACGCGATGGCACTTCCTGATGACGTGCCGCAGCGTTGCGTTAGCCAGTAGGCATAATGCTCCAACCCGGCGAAACCGCCTTGGGTGAAAAGCCCAGTAACTGGGTCAAGGCCTTTGTCTGCCTGGAAAGAGAGGTAGATAGCCCTGACGATGGGATAGCCAATAACGATAGCTAGGACGATGAGCGTGGGGGCGATCAACAACGCAGCGTTGCGGTGCTGTTTCCGGCGCGCTTCGACGATTCCTTCCCGAGAAAGAACTTTTCGCGCTGGGCGCGTTGTGTCCACGGTACCTCCTTTGTCTGATGCTGGTCCGCTTCAACCTTAAAGCACTAAAGGAAGCCCGCGGTAAGAACATGTTCGTGGAGCATGAGCTTACCGGTGCAGGCTTCCTTGATAAAGATATTGGAGCTTAGTGCGAACCGTCTATGTGGTTATGAGTGTGTGAGCGTATGAGCTCAGTGGAACTGGCACTACTTCTTAGATGCGTTCTGGATCGCAGCCCGCATGTCCTTGGTAGCGTCTTCTACACTCTTGTCACCCTTGAGCGCAGCATAGGCGTTGTCTTGAATAGCTTTGGAAATAGCAGGGTAGAAGGGGCTGACTGGGCGAGGTGCCGCATTCTCCAGGGACTTCTTCAGCGCTGGGAGGTAAGGGTACTTGGCCACGAGAGCCTCATCATCGTAGATGGATGCGAGTACTGGTGGGAAAGAGTTATCAGCAAAGGACTTCTGGTTGTCCTCGTTCACGATGAACTTCATAAAGTCCAGAGCTGTAGCCTTGTTCTTGGAGTTCACGTTGATGCCGTTGTTGTAGCCACCCAGGGTAGAGACACCCACGCCGTCTTTGCCAACGAGTGGGGAAACCTCAAACTTGCCCTTGACAGCGGAGGTGTTCTCGGCAGCATTGGTGTACATGTATGGCCAGTTGATGGCGTAAGCGGTTTCTCCTGCCACAAAGGCCAGGTTGGTTTCTTCTTCTGTAGCGGAGATGGAGTTCTTAGAAATAGATCCGTCTTTGTATCCATCCACGAGCGCCTGAACGCCGGCTTTGGAGTCTTCAGAATCTACGGCGGGTGCGCCGGAATTATCCAGGATGTGTCCGCCCCAGCCTTCGATGAAGCCTGCGGTGTTGACCGTGAGACCCTCGTACTGCTTGAGCTGCGTAGTGAGGCAATCTACGTGCTTGGCTTTTGCTGCTTCACAGCTAGCGGTGAGGTCTTTCCACGTGGCCGGTGCTTCTGGAACGATCTCGGTGTTACGGAACAACAGCTGGCCGTTAGTGTTTTGCGGCAAAGCATAGAGCGTGCCGTTATAGGTCGCAGAGTCGACAGTTGCTTTGAGAAGTCCGGAGGTGTCTACCTGGAGAGCATCTTTGAGCGGAGCCAGCCACTGGTTGGCGGCAAAGTCAGCAGTCCAGACAACGTCGAGTGCCATTACGTCATAATCAGAGTTGCCGGCCTGAAGCGACTGCACGAGGGTCTCACGCTGATCATCGGCCTCGCCGGCGAGTTCTTTGAGCGTGACCTTTTCATCGGGGTGTGCGCTATTCCACTTCTCAATAATCGGAATAACTTTATCCGTGTCGTTTTTACCCATGGCAAAGGTGATGGGGCCGCGACCGTCAGTGTTCTGCGGTGCTGGCGCGGAGGAATCGGAGGAGCAGCCTGCGAGGGCTACCGAAGCAAAAAGCGCTGTGGCGGCAAGCGACGCGCCGGTCTTGGAGACGTTCATCGAGAGGATCACCTTTCCGTTGAGTTCTCTCACTAAGGTAGTGATCCTCCGGTGGAAGTAAAGGACTTATGGCCCTTATCACCCCGTAAATAGGGTGTTAAATATGAATGAACCTCGTTATCAATCTCCGACTATTCACCCCATATGCGCGAGAAGGGTTTACGACAACCGGATTGTGGCCTTTTCGGCTCGCCCGATAGCGTCGAGACGCTGATCGCTAGCCACACCCGTGACAACAACAGCCGATCCGACTGCCGCAAGCGGCGCTAGTACGGTGCGTTCCATTTCTGTCAAGGTAGTCCAACCAGTGCTCAGAGCGCGTGCGCCAGGGGTAATCGCGGCAAGGGCTTGCTTATCCACGCTCTCCTCAATCCTCGTACCGGGTTCAAAGAATTGGTCACCGTAGAAGCGCACAGTGGGGCCAAAATCGATCATCCCATCGGGAACTATTCCTCCGCATTCCACAACACCGCGCCCAAAAGGATCTTGTGTGACAAGTACAACGTCTCCAGAGAATGTGGGGGAGGCGTCGATACGCTCGGAATCTATAAAAGCTACTGCACCCTGAGCTTGCTCGATGGGGCAAAACTCAACGTCGATTCCTGCTGCCATTGCACCTAAAACTATGGCTACGCATTGCCAGCTTGCGGGAAGATCGAGGCTGATAAGTGAGCCCTGCTCAAGGTCTAGTTCCTCACGCAGCATGTTTGCCACTTTCGCCGCCCAGTTATCCAACGTTTGAGCAGAGAAATCGAGCCGAGCTCCGGTCGATTCGTTGTAGACCGTCAGTCGTGGGGTAGCGGGGTCTGAGGAGAGTATGGTGCGCAGAAGTTCCATGAGAATCCATCGTAGGGGAAATAAGAATTTGCTGTGCATGGAAAAGGGCTGAGGGCATCGACAAGCGGAAAAGTCGATGCCCTCAGCCCATAGGAAATTACAGAGTGATTGCTAGTTGACGCATCGCGGTCCGTTTCCGCCGGCATCAATTTCTGGGGAGACTATTGCTTGCCCTTCGTCTGCTCCAGGTTGTCCCACCACAGAGGTTGTCGTTGACGTGCTGGTTGTAGATTCGGCGCTCTTTGGCCCCGCATAATCACCGGCCGCAACTACCACGTAGGAATGCGGATCGAGTCCGTCATGTTGTACGACCGGAATGCCTCCGAGTTCCTGGGAAAGGTGCTTGGCATCGTCAGACTCCGGGTCTGCGGTCAAGATTTGGCTATGAGAATACAAGCCTTCGGGTGCATTGCCGGTTTCTGCGATGGTGTATCCCTTGGTCTTTAGATGCCCTGCTACCTCGGCGGCAAGCCCCGATGTAGTGGTGGCGTTAAGAACATCGACAGTGGTGTTGGGGTGCACCGTATGATCGGTGGACTCGGAAGGAGTCTCGCTGGAGGGCTCTTCTTTTGGTCCTCCATTCAGTAGCTGGTCAAAGAACTTATGTACCTGCTGCACATCCACGGTAACAACGGATTCGCCGTAGTCTCCGGTGCCATCGATCGAGGTAACCGGGATGGTATTGAATCGGACGTTGCCGCCGGCAAGATTTTGCAGTTGGTTGGCAAAGCTCATCACGTCCCAGTTTTGGTCGATAACAACGGAACGCTCCACAGCCTTACCCATGTCTGATAGCTTCTGCGGGTTGGTCAGGGTTCCGGAGGACAGCACTTTGTTGACCAATGAGGCCATAAACGCTTGCTGACGAACAATACGATCCAGGTCGCCACGAGGAAGGCCATGCCGCTGGCGCACAAAGGCAAGCGCCTGTCCGCCTTTAAGCGTTTGGCGTCCAGCACCGAAATCAGCGCCGGAATACTCGTCTTTGACGCTATCGTTCAAACAGACCTCGACGCCGCCCACAGCTTCTGTCAAAAGAACAAAGCCCAGGAGGCCAACCTCGGCATAGTGGTCGACAGTAATACCGGTGAGATCGGATACCGCGCCGATGAGAGCCTGACGTCCGGCTTGCTTAGAACGCTCATCGAGAGTCTTTTGATCGCTGATTCCCTCAGACAGAAGCTTGGTTGCTTCCTTATCTTTATAGTTTTTGTACACGCCGTTGATTTTGAGGTTTCCCAAGTTATTGTCGTGCACATACGTATCGCGAGGAATGGAGATGGCGGTTGCCGAGGAACCGTCGTTAGGGATACGAATCACCATGATGGTGTCAGTATTATCGTTTTCCTCATCACCTGCGTGCAGCAGTTCAATCTCCTGCGGGCTAAGTGGATTGCCCTGGGCGTCGGTACGCGAATCGGAGCCTACGAGGAGGATATCGGTTGCGCCGTCGGCAGCTTCCTTCATTCCCTTGTCGCCTCCTAGGGAAAGATTGCCGGCAGAAGCAACAGTGTTACCTAGTTTTCCAATGGTGAAGTAACCGGCGCCAGATATGACCAGCACTATCGACGAGATCAACGCGAGGAAGATCTTAACGGGCCGGGGGCCCATTTGTTTGGTATCGGGCATCGCTGATGGCGGCGCCTGAATGTCGCGGTTACGACGGTATTTGTCGGTCATATTTGTTGGATCTCCATGAAGAAAGGAGTAGAAACAGGTAAAAGTCTAGGTGAAGTAGGGCTAAAAGCCGTAGTTTTTCTGCGAAATTGTTTTTATTGTGTGTTCGGATTCCCAACGATGAATAAAAGCGTGGCAGATCTCGATTCCCGGATATGCCCGACTAAGCTCAAGCGGGTGACTACAACAGATGCCAAGCCGATAGCCGTGATTACGGTTACTTTCTCTCCCGGCGATCACCTTGCAGCCTTCCTAGATTCTGTACGCGAAGCGACCGCGCGGGGTGCGTATACCGTCCTCGCGGACAACGGATCCACAGATGGAACCCCTCAGGCTGCTGCGAAAGAACGGGACGGCGTGGAGTTTTTTGCTACCGGCGGCAACATCGGCTACGGCTCTGCAATCAACGCGGCGGCTCGTCACCTCAAAGACAAACGAGAAAACGGTGACATAGAGCCGGAGTTCTTCGTGTTAGCCAATCCCGATGTGGTCTTTGACAAAGGCTCAATCGACGTCATGCTTGAATGCGCGCAGCGTTGGCCGAATGCTGCTGCAATCGGTCCTTACATTCGGCAAAGCGATGGGTCTGCGTATCCCTCGGCGCGTGCTATTCCTACGCTAAGCAACGGCATCGGGCATGCATTATTTGGTGCGATATGGCCGAATAATCCCTGGACAAAGGCGTATAAGGACGATGCTGACATGTCCACTGAGCGCACCGCCGGGTGGTTGTCAGGCTCGTGTTTGTTGGTTCGATGGGACGCTTTTGATGCCATAGGTGGTTTTGACGAGCGTTACTTTATGTATATGGAAGACGTAGATCTGGGTGACCGGTTTGGCCGCGCAGGTTTTGAGAATGTCTTTTGTCCTTCTTCTTTTATCACGCATGCCGTGGGACATGCGGCAGGAAAGCATCCGGAAAAGATGCTCCCTGCGCATCACGAGTCGGCGTATCGATTCCAAGCGGATCGTCATCCCCATGCATGGCAGTTGCCCATACGTGTTGTTTTAAAACTGGGGCTCCAAGCTCGTGCTTTTGTGGCGGTAGCGTCGGCGAAAATGAAAAAGTAACGCCTGGATCGGGAGGCATGGGCCGCGTTTCCGTATGTGTGATAGCGGGTCGTGTCGCTGGACATTCTGTGTGGAACCATAAACTTCAGGTTCTGTCAGGGTAGTCTGATTGAGTCAATCCGGAGGTGCACGTCTAGGCGTGCGTGACAAGCAAGAAAAGTAAGGACATCAAAAATGACCACAACGACGCTGCGCGGTAACACAGATGCCGTGATCCTGGTTGGTGGCAAAGGCACGCGCCTTCGTCCGCTGACGGTGTCGACTCCGAAGCCGATGCTGCCGACTGCGGGTGTGCCGTTCTTATCGCACCTCCTTGCACGAATTAAGGCTGCCGGAATTAAGCACGTCGTGCTAGGCACATCTTTCAAAGCGGAGGTCTTTGAAGAGTACTTTGGCAATGGCGAAGACTTGGGCCTGGAGATCGAATACGTTGTTGAGGATAAGCCGCTAGGTACTGGCGGTGGTATCCGGAACGTTTATGAAAAGCTTCGTGCAGATACCGTCATGGTGTTCAACGGAGACGTGCTTGGCGGTACGGATCTGGGCGGAATTCTCGATGCACATCACGAGAAACAGGCCGATCTGACCATGCACCTCGTTCGAGTCCCTGATCCGCGGGCTTTCGGATGTGTTCCTACTGACGCTGAGGGACGTGTTTCAGCATTCTTGGAAAAGACGGAAGATCCTCCTACGGATCAGATCAACGCTGGCTGCTATGTTTTCCGCCGCGAGCTGATTGAATCGATTCCTGCTGACCGCGTGGTATCCGTTGAACGTGAGACTTTCCCCAAGCTGCTGGAAGAGGGGCGTCGCGTCTTTGGATATGTGGATAATGCATACTGGCGCGATATGGGAACACCGGCGGACTTTGTTCGCGGTTCTTCCGATTTGGTTCGTGGCATTGCGCCGTCGCCGCTGCTTGAGGGGCGCACAGGCGAATCGCTTATCGACGAGTCCGCCGGCGTGAAAGATGGCGCGCTCTTGCTGGGCGGCACCGTTATCGGCCGGGGTACGGAAGTCGGTGCAGGTTGCCGTCTCGATGACACCGTGGTTTTTGATGGGGTGACCATTGAACCAGGGGCAGTCATTGAAGACTCCATCATCGCCCATGGTGTTCGCATTGGTGCTAACGCTCGAATCAAGGGCTGCGTTATTGGTGAAGGCGCTCAGATCGGTGCACGCTGCGAGCTTTTGAACGGGCTACGAGTATGGCCAGGAGTTGAGATTCCCACCGCTGGAATCCGCTTCAGCTCTGACGCCTAGAAAAATGTGTCGACCATCTCAATTTTAGTAGCGTGTGTTTGTGCCCTTGAGGACATTTTGCTGCTAAAAAAATAGAGTGGTTGAATAAAAGTTGGAGAGTCTTTCGGAGGGGCTTCAAGGTACATGTGAAAGTTCTTTAGCGTGCGATAGCACGAGAGAATTTGATAGGTGTAGCGACACGCTGGTTGCTACGTGGTCAGTAGTGACTCTGGGTCAGGGATACTAGATCTAGTACCCCTGACGTCCGCCCCCGAGAAATATGTTGTGTGAAAGATGTGACTCGTGAAGTTTGCGAGCTGGGGAAATGCATTTTTTTCAAGGGGAAATCCACTCTCAGGTTGACGGCATCTTGTGTTGGAGTGTTGAATTTCAAGTATGTAATTCGCTGCATAGTCTTCTTATATGGCTTTACATATCCCGCTAATCCTGCGTGAGTGTGCTGTGTATCTATGTGGCGTGTTGTGGGCTGACGTGGTTTCCCTTCGCGTAAGAGCTCGCATATGAGAACATGAACGAGGAGAGGAGGGTGGCGTGGAAGATATGGCCAGTAACGCCGCGCCTCGGACTCGCACACCCCTAGAGCTGACGCTAGATGACCTGTTTGGTGCAGTTGAACAGGAGTGGCAAGAGCAGGCCCTGTGCGCCCAGACAGATCCGGAAGCTTTCTTCCCTGAGAAGGGTGGATCTACACGTGAGGCAAAGCGCATCTGTCAAGCATGTGCTGTGCGTGATGAGTGCCTAGAATATGCGCTAGAGCATGATGAACGCTTTGGTATCTGGGGCGGTCTTTCTGAGCGTGAGCGCCGGAGACTCAAACGGGATATTGGTTAAGACTTTGTAATATGAAGGACCTACTAGGTGCGATGCCTGGGCGGTCCTTTATTTGCGTCTGTATGGAGGGGCAACGGGGGGATCTTCTGACTATGGGTTAGTGCCATAGCGCGAGTTCTGCACCATCACTGGTAATGCCTTACGGCGGTTTTACCACTGAAAATCTGGGTCGATATCCGTGGGGGACACGTTGAGATAATTGGCTACGAGGGAAGTGAGAACCATGGTAAGCAGCTCTTGGCGCTCTTGCGCTGAGTTGGTTCGTTGCTCTATCGGCATGCGGAAAAGGACGATTCGGGCGCGGGTGGGACTCCCTAAGTGATCTATTCCTGCTGGAATGACGCGGCCTAGTGGGACAGGTCCGTCGGCAGCGACTTCGTCCGGCAATAACGCGGCATTGGCATTGAGTCGCATACGTGGAACCGTGTCTACCGCAATGTCTAGATGTGCAAGTTGTTGGGCAAAACTTTGCTGGATGGGCGCATATGCCTCAAGCACTGCGGCGTCGAAAAGCGAACGCCGTGAACGGTAGCGCGGAACGGCCGTGGGGAACGCGGGGCCTCGTAGCCCTCTGCCGTGGCGGTCTCGATTCAGGCGGTAATCCATGCTGATAACACTAAAACTAAGAACGCTATAGGTTGGGAGAACGCGCCGAAGTCCCCCTGGGCTACCTAAACCTCAACTAGGAGTCTAGACTTTATGGACGTGAATCAGTTTCGTCGTTGTTCTCGCCCCGGTTGCGGTAAGCCTGCCGTAGCTACGTTGACTTACGCGTACGCACATTCAACCGCTGTGGTTGGCCCTTTGGCTCCTAACAGTGATCCGCATAGTTGGGATCTGTGTGAATTCCACGCGTCCAAGATTACAGCTCCGCTGGGATGGGAGTTGCTGCGCGTCGATGCGGTTGACGACGACGACGAGGACCTCACAGCCCTTGCAGAGGCAGTGCGGGAAGCCGGCAGAACTACTAGTGGGCTGATCGATTCCAATCAAGATTTTGGAGTTAATCACCCTGTTCACCGTGCGCAACGCAGACAGGTGTCAAAGAACACTAGGCGTGGACACCTTTCGGTTGTTCCTGACCCGGAGGATGATTACTAAAGGACTCATTGCCGGCTGCGCGGCAGCGCGCACGACGCGTTATCCACCGCCACACTGCTGGCGATGGGAAGAATCAGAGTACAATCTCTTCGGAGTACTTTTGTTCATCCCTGAAAGGTGGGATTTGGTAGATGCGTACCCGTGAATCGGTGACCAAGGTCATCAAGGCTTATGACGTGCGAGGCGTAGTCGGCGTTGACATCGATGCTGACTTCATCCGCGAGGTAGGCTCGGCTTTTGGCCATCTGATGCGTAACGAGGGCGCTACTAAAGTCGCCGTAGGCCACGACATGCGGCCATCGTCACCCGAACTCACTCAAGCTTTTGCAGACGGAGTTACCGCGCAAGGCGTTGATGTGATTGCGCTGGGACTCACCTCAACAGACCAGCTGTACTACGCTTCTGGCGTCATGGACTGCCCTGGTGCAATGTTCACCGCATCCCACAATCCTGCCGAATACAACGGCATCAAGATGTGTCGCTCTGGTGCACGACCTGTGGGGCAAGAAACAGGCTTGGGCACGATCATTGACATGCTTGTGGAGGGTGTTCCTGCTTTCGATGGCGAACCCGGCACCATCACGCAGAAAGATACCCTCGCGGATTACGGTTCCTTCCTTCGCGACCTGGTAGACCTCTCGGACATTCGTCCGCTCGTTGTTGCCGTGGATGCGGCAAACGGTATGGGCGGGCACACGGTTCCTGAGGTTTTTGCAGGGCTCCCGCTGGATGTGAAGCCTCTCTACTTTGAACTAGACGGAACGTTCCCTAACCATGAGGCCAACCCGCTCGATCCCAAGAACCTTGTAGATCTGCAAAAGTTCACCCCGGAGGTAAAAGCAGACATTGGTCTAGCTTTTGACGGCGACGCAGATCGCTGTTTTGTGGTTGACGAGAATGGCGATCCGGTGAGCCCCTCGGCTATTTGCGCCATCGTTGCGGAACGGTACCTCGCGCAGCGTCCAGGAAGCACAATCATCCATAACCTGATCACCTCCAAGACCGTGCCAGAGGTCATCGCAGAAAATGGTGGCGTCGCCGTACGCACGCGGGTGGGACATTCCTTTATCAAGGCACAGATGGCGGAACACGGTGCTGCCTTCGGCGGCGAGCACTCTGCGCACTACTATTTCTCTGAATTCTTCAACGCCGATTCTGGAATCCTTGCGGCAATGCACGTGTTGGCGGCTCTGGGCGGACAAGACAAACCGCTCTCAGAGCTGATGGCAGAGTATTCTCGATACGAGGCATCGGGTGAGATTAACTCGCGTTTGGCTAGCGCTGAGGCACAGGCTGAGCGTACGCAAGCCGTACTTGATGCTTTTGCGAATCGCACTGAAAGCGTTGATCGTCTCGACGGCGTTACGGTGGAGCTCAAGGACACCAAAGCATGGTTTAATGTCCGTGCTTCCAACACGGAACCGCTTCTGCGCCTGAATGTTGAAGCTCCTACCTCAGAAGAAGTGGATGCCCTCGTTACTGAAATCCTTGGGGTTATTCGCGCGTAATAAGCTCTAACAAGAGGATCCTAAGCAGTAACTTTTCCTTAGCTTTGTACTGTGAGCATCTGACTCCCAGGGAACATGCAGCCATGTATGGCGCTATCCCCGGGAGTTTTTGCGTATTTTGTTAAGGGCTGCGCAGAATGTGCCTTCCGGTTTAGACCTACAATTGGAAGGAAATGAATACACAGGAGATGTTCCGCGAGAGCGATGCTGCCGTTATACCCAGTCATTCCTATGACCCAGAAGCCGTGGCATTTTACGATATAGCGCATGAAGGCGCGCAGCTACGAGTGGTTGCAGAGTTTGTTCGCTCCGGCGGGCTTGATGCTGTGCAAGGAACTCAACCACGAAGCCTCGTTGTAGTGACCACAGAGGCAATTGCTACGTACTCAGCGCAGGCGGCTATAGCTTTACATGCTCCGCTGAAGGTTCCCGTCACCGTTACCTCAGAATTACCGCGTTACGTGGGACCTCTGGACATCGTGATTATTGCTACTGAGCGTTCTTCCTCGGAGCACCTATCTCAGGCTCTCATTACTGCGGAACGTCGAGGCTGCACAGTAATCCTTGTTAGCGCTGCAGAGGGGATGCTTCACGACGACGCTAGCCAAGACACAGCCGTTGTGCCGGTTCTTCCTCTGGCGCAGGGACCAAGCCCTCTTCGCGTTATCGCCGTAGCGATGGCAGTGCTGGGGTTGCTTGACCACGATGCAGAAGGAACTGCTCGTGCTTTGGAGGAATATGCCTCTTGCGTGGACACGGAGATTCTACAGTGCTCGCCAGAACGCGATGAGGACACCAATAGAGCGCGTCAGCTAGCTCAGATAACCGGACACATCATTCATACCGGTGCCACCGCCCCTGCTGTGGCAGTGGCCAATCTCATAGCTGTGTTATGGACTAGTTATGGGAAAGAATCGATGAGTCTTCCCGCCGCGGAACTTGGGGCTGCCCTGGGACGTTTCTCATATGCACCTAAAGATATATTTTTTGATCCTGACTTGGATAAAGCTCCCGCGGGGCAAAACGTGACAACGATTGCGTGGTGCGAACCCGAACAGAATGCGTGGGAGCGGACAGAGTTTGTCGACGCTGGACTCATGGGCACTCCACTGCGGATGATCGCTCGAGGCTTCGCGGCGACTGCCTTTCTATCGAGTTAACAAGTATTCTCTTACATCGGTGCCAAGACTGGTACGGAATATCGGAAGGAATGACATGCAGTTGCTGTCCCCAAGTGCGCAGGCCTATGCCTGGGGCTCTAGGACACTCATCCAAAAACTTAGAGGCGAAGAGCAAGGAACCAGCCCAATCGCTGAACTTTGGTATGGTGCCCATCCGGGCGGGCCATCGCAGATTGGTGATGAGTCCCTCGCCGAGCACATCGCCGCCGCTCCTGAGCAACAGCTTGGGCATCGCGTGCACAGTGAATTTGGAGAGAGGCTTCCATTCCTCCTGAAAATCCTGGCAGCGGATCAGCCGCTATCTTTGCAGGCCCATCCTTCGTTGGAGCAAGCTCAGGAAGGATTTGCTCGGGACAACGAGCAGGGAATTCAGCTTGGGGCTCATAATCGGAATTACAAGGACGATAACCACAAGCCTGAGTTGCTGATCGCCTTGACCGAGTTTCATGCGATGGCAGGATTCCGTCCATTGGCTAAGACCCTGGAGATGCTGCGATTCCTCGACTGTGAGGAACTAGAGCGCTACATTGCGATGGTCGTGGATAATCCGCTCAAGGAATCCGATAATCTGCGCGCGCTGTTTACTACATGGATTACGATCCCCACTGCTCATCGCCGCGGTCTCATCGCCGCGGTAGTGGCTTCTGCGAAAGAAAAAGCAGACACTGCCCCGGAGTGGATGAGCGCTGCGCTGAAGAATATCGTGTTGCTCAATGAGCAGTATCCCGGAGACGTGGGAGTATTGGGCGCAATCCTGCTCAATTATGTTGTTCTCCAACCCGGGGAGGCTATTTACCTCGATGCAGGTAACTTGCACGCTTATGTTCGAGGCCTTGGCGTGGAGATCATGGCAAACTCCGACAATGTTCTGCGTGGCGGGTTGACGTCCAAACACGTTGACGTGCCGGAGCTCGTGCGAGTGCTGAAGTTTTCCTCTTTAGAAGACCCCATTGTGGAGGCAGAATCTGGAGTTTATCCAGTACCTATTAACGAGTTTGCTATTAAGCGATTCGACCTTGATAACACCGCAGAGAAGATCGCTCACGACGGCCCTGCCATCCTTTTGTGCACGGCCGGAATGGTGGAAGTCGACGGAGTGGCCCTAGGGCCAACTCAAGCGCTGTGGCTTTCTGCAGCTGATGCTGAGGTAGAGGCGCGCGGACAGGGCCAGCTTTTTGTAGCTACCGTGTGACCTGATTTTTAGCACGATACAAGAAAGAGGGAGCAGCACGTGCAAGCTGCTCCCTCTTAACAATTATCTGTTTTAAGGCTGCGGAACCGGTGCTTTTTCTGCGGTCTGGACTGGCGCGGCAGGCTTAGGTTCAGCTTCTTGTGGCGCAGTAGTGCGAGGCTGCGCATGCGGGTTAAGAAGAGTTCCCGCAGAGCTCAGCGCTTTGCGCACGGTGGAAGGGTCCACCAAAGGGGCAGTGGGCTCTGTGATGATTTCCGTGGGAGCTGGGCTTGGTTCCGCCGAAGTGCTGCTTATGCTTTGGTCCGGCTTCTCCGAAGACTGTCCTGGACTGGAAGAAGACCCCTCTACTACCGGGGGAATCGAGGTAGGCGGCTGAGAGCTTTGGCTTTGCGAAGTCTCTTCTTCAGGCTCGTGGATAACAACAGGTGAGTCTGTCTCTGGAATCACAGTTGTTGTCTGTGGTTGTGGGGTTGAGGGGGCAGAGACCGTGGTGGTCGGGGTAATTGCCTTTCCTCCGGTTCCCACATGAGCATTGGGTGGCATGAGAGGGTCGTGACGTACCTGAGGAGCACGGTTAGGGGCTACTGGGTAGGGCGTATGAACAGCGTAGGAGTCGTCTTGAGGCGATGAAGCTGCTGGAGCCTGGGTGCTGCTTGCTGCCTGAGGTGCGGCACTGGAGGAAGACGTTACTGCGGCTTCTTCCAATTTTTGTGGGCCAGCATCGGAGACTGTATTTGATGCAATGGTCTGGGGGCTTCCGAGCTTCCAAACCAAGATACCGATGGCAACAGCTAACGTGGTGCCGGCAGCAATGAACAATAGAAACCGGCGGGTGTAAGTGTTGTCCACGTCGGCTCCTCTCAACGTCGTAATGGATGTCGTACGTCGGCATCGTGGTGTGTGGGTTCTCTCTATATCGTTCGTTAGTAGGGGGGGGCGGCTCTTCGTCGGCCCGCTCAAGAACGATGCGAGAAATCCAATCACGATTTGATAACAAAAACGACCGTAGCATACCTTTTAGCACTCTGTAACCTGAGCGTGATCTGGGCGGTGCTGGTGTTTGCAAAAAGGACGCGCCAGGAGGATCGCCAGCAAAAGAAGATCATAGGTATCCATAAGAGCTCTTCTTGCAGATGAAAATAAGTTTTTTGATCGTTATTTGATGAACGTCGTAATGATTAGGAGTATCAGTTATTCCTATAGGGAAAATCATAAAATAAGTTTTTGTGAGCCAGTAGCGGCTGCCTTTGCGGAGGTGTAATAAAAGAGGTACGTACGTGATCGAAAGCTGCGGCGAACCCTTGATTGAGATGCCTGTCAAAGATTGCGATGTTCCTTTTGGTATGTATCGGGAGTCTCCGGCGTCTTTCCCTGTGGTGCTGTGCCAAATCTGACAGGAGGGGCGGTTTAAAATCTCGAATGTCCATTGAATAGAGTTAGCTCAGCGATGACTCGTCGATGCGCCGGATAATTTGGTTAAAAATAAAATGTAGTGAAAGGAATAACCCATGAGCACCTGGGAGAGTGAGATTTTCTCTGAGGAAGTTAACGTTGATTTTCTCGACGAGCTGAACGATCTAGACGGCGATGACGTCGTAGAAGCTGTGCGCGATGCCTGTGTTTTAGCAACGGGAACAGGTCGAGTTTCTGAAGACGAGCAGCTTAACGGCCTGGCTGCGGCAACGATCGCTGCTATTTGGGCAGGAGCACCTTTTAGCGACGGCGACTTGGTGGGTGCCTATCCCTTTATCCGGGAATATATTGGGGAAGGCGATGAGGCTTTGCACGAATCTGCAAGCAAGCTGCTAGAAGAGGCCGATACAGAAGAAGACCTTGAGGCTTTCCTAGAGGCTTTGAGCTAATCCAGGGGTGGCACTTTTGGCCAGCGTGCGGTTATAAGAAGTGTTGTTGGGGGAGGGGCGTCGTAACGCCCCATCTACACACGCGTTATGAAAGACTTCTAGGAAGACACCACTAGGAATGTCGTCGGCATACGTTGATAGAGCTTCGATGTATTAGGTGCGCGGCACTTGTGAGAAGGAATACTTAAATGACCTCTTTTGATTTCAAGGTGAAAGATTTAAGCCTCGCGGAAGCAGGCCGCCACCAAATCCGTCTCGCAGAGCACGAGATGCCTGGTTTGATGCAGCTGCGGGAAGAATACCGCGAAGAGCAGCCGCTCGCCGGAGCACGGATTACTGGTTCGATCCATATGACGGTTCAGACGGCTGTGCTGATCGAGACGCTCGTGGCTCTGGGTGCGGAAGTGCGCTGGGCATCGTGCAACATCTTCTCCACCCAAGATGAGGCGGCAGCTGCGGTTGTCGTTGGACCTGAGGGGACCGTAGATAACCCACAGGGTGTTCCGGTTTTCGCCTGGAAGGGCGAGACACTCCAAGAATACTGGGATTGTGTGCATAAAATTTTTGCATGGCCGGGTGAACAGCTTCCCAATATGATCCTGGATGATGGGGGAGACGCAACCATGGCGGTCATCCGCGGCTGCCAGTATGAGCAGGCCGGCGTTGTGCCGCCGAGCGAGGAAGGGGACTCCGACGAGTATCAGGCGTTCCTGGAAATGCTGCGGGCAACGCTGGAATCAGATCCTGGCATGTGGACGGCTATCGCATCATCTGTGAAAGGCGTCACCGAAGAAACCACGACAGGTGTGCATAGGTTGTATCACTTTGCAGAAGAAGGCGTGCTGCCCTTCCCTGCAATGAACGTTAACGACGCCGTGACCAAGTCCAAGTTTGATAACAAGTACGGCACGCGCCATTCGCTTATCGACGGCATCAATCGCGCCACCGACATGCTGATGGGCGGCAAGAATGTCTTGATTTGTGGCTATGGCGACGTGGGCAAAGGCTGCGCAGAGGCAATGGCTGGTCAGGGCGCTCGCGTAAAAGTCACAGAAGCTGATCCGATTAATGCTCTTCAGGCGCTGATGGACGGATTCTCTGTGGTCACAGTGGATCAAGCCATCTCTGAAGCAGACATCGTGATCACTGCGACAGGGAATATGGGCATCATTTCCTTCGAACACATGCTGAAGATGAAGGATCATGCGGTTCTTGGCAACATCGGCCACTTTGATAATGAGATAGACATGGCCTCGCTATTGCACCGCCACGACGTCTCGCGCGTGACAATTAAGCCGCAGGTTGATGAGTTCACGCTGCCCAATGGCAACGCAATCATCGTGCTGTCAGAAGGACGCCTCTTGAATCTAGGCAACGCCACTGGGCACCCCAGCTTTGTGATGTCCACGTCCTTTGCAGACCAGACTATTGCTCAAATAGAGCTTTTCCGCAACGATGGCCGCTACCGCAATGAGGTCTACCGCCTGCCCAAGATCTTGGACGAGAAGGTAGCCCGAATCCATGTTGAGGCTTTGGGCGGACAAATCACTGAGTTGACCAAAGAACAAGCGGAATACATAGGCGTGGATGTCGCGGGACCTTATAAGCCGGAGCACTACCGTTACTAATGATTATTGCTATTGAAGGAATCGACGGCGCGGGCAAGAATACGCTGGTCCGCGCCCTCGTCGAAAAGCTTGATGCACGAGTTTTAGGTTTTCCACGCTACCAAGACTCCATTCATGCCCAGCTCGCGCAAAAGGCCTTATACCAGGAGATGGGCGATGTCAGCGACTCTATCTATGCCATGGCCCTGCTCTTTGCGCTGGACCGTAGGGAGATAGCGGAGGAGCTTCAGACATATAAGGGGAGCAAAGACATTATCTTGCTCGATAGGTATGTGGCCTCCAACGCTGCGTATTCAGCCGCCCGTGCGCAGGACTGGAACCTGGTGACATGGGTTTCTGACCTTGAGTTTGGGGAGTTTGGGCTTCCTACCCCCGATATACAAGTGCTTCTGAACACCTCGCCTGAAGTAGCGGCCCAGCGCGCTGCACAGCGGGAGGAACAGGACGAGGATCGTTCTCGCGACTGCTATGAAACCAATGATAGCCTGCAGAATCGGACCTCAGATGCGTATGCCAGATTGGCGGAGGAAGAGCAATTTTCCCCTTGGATTGTGGCGCAGTCGGGAGACTCTGTCGATGATGTCGCGCTCAGGATTATCCAAACCCTGGGTACGATGAAATGAGTTAGTTTTAAAATCATTATGGAAACCCGCTAGGCGGGATGTGACCTTCTTCTGGCGCTCCTGTGTGAGCAAAGCTCGCACATAGGGGCGACGGCGGTGGGTATTCCGCGCTTGTTTGAGGAAGGACTTCAGGCAGATGCCCCAGAAGATTCTCGTCGTTGATGACGATCCAGCGATCTCTGAGATGCTTACGATCGTGCTGGAAGCTGAAGGTTTTAATACCGTGGCTGTCACCGATGGTGCGCTAGCAGTAGACACCTTTAATCGGGAAGAACCTGATCTCGTTCTTCTGGACCTCATGCTTCCGGGCATGAACGGCATTGATATTTGCCGCTTGATCCGCCAGAACTCGACGGTGCCCATAGTGATGCTCACGGCCAAAACGGACACCGTTGATGTGGTGTTGGGGCTGGAAACCGGAGCAGATGATTACATCACTAAGCCTTTTAAACCCAAGGAGCTTATTGCTCGCTTGCGGGCACGGCTGCGTCGTACCGATGATGCACCCGCGGATGTTATTGAGATCAGCGACCTTGCTATCGACGTCCCCGGCCACGTGGTAAGCCGCGGTCGAGAAATTATCCAGCTCACCCCGCTGGAGTTTGATTTGCTTCTTGAGCTGGCAAGTAAGCCCGGCCAAGTGTTTACCCGTGAAGAATTACTGCAAAAAGTGTGGGGATACCGGAACGCGTCGGATACTCGCTTGGTCAACGTCCACGTGCAGCGTTTGCGTGCAAAAATTGAGAAGGATCCAGAAAATCCTCAGATTGTGCTCACCGTCCGAGGCGTCGGATATAAGACTGGGCAGGAGTAAGTTCTATTTCTGCGTATGGCCTGAAACGGTTGCGGCATCGCTTTGTTGAGCTGTGGCGCACCTCGCTCCAATTCAAAGTTCTCGGATCTATCTTCGCGGCGTCGCTGGTAGTCATGATGATCCTGGCCTTTGTGTTGGTCAGCTTTGTTACCCAGCGGTTAATCAACACCAAGTTGGACATCGCAAACTCGGAGATCGACCGTGCACGCGTGTCCGTGGAGCAACAAATCAAGGCCACCGGTTCCTCCAGCAGCGTGCAGGTTCGCCTCAACTCTGCCCGTGCTGCGCTGGCCAATAAGGTGGCGTCAGCAGAGGATCAGGCGGTCTATGAACCAGTCATCCTGGTCAACAATCCTGATGGGACTGTCATCGCTTCCCCAGAGGGCTACCGCATCCCAGAGCGGCTTCGGAGCTTTGTGGATCAACGGCAGGTTTCCTATCAATTTGCCACCATTGACCGCGCGAACGGCACAACCTACAAGGCCCTCATCATCGGGACCCCCACAAATTCCGATATTCCTAACACTCAAGTCTATTTAGTGATGTCCATGGAATCCGACGAGGCAACCCTGGCGCTCTTGCGCGGTTTGTTCTCTGGTGCGGCCATCGTTCTTGTGGTGCTGCTCGTGGGCATCACCTGGCTGCTTACTCAGCAGGTGATCACACCGGTGCGTTCTGCCAGCCGTATTGCGGAGCGTTTTAGCTCAGGCCACTTACGCGAGCGCATGGTAGTTGACGGGGAAGACGAGATGGCGCGTCTGGCGATGAGCTTTAACTCCATGGCCGAGTCGCTGTCCAAACAAATCGCGCAGCTGGAAGAGTACGGAAATCTACAACGCCAGTTCACCTCCGATGTCTCCCACGAGCTAAGAACCCCGCTTACCACGGTTCGCATGGCCGCAGACATGATCGCAGATGGTTCCGACGACCTCTCGCCTGGCGCGAAGCGCGCCTCCGAACTTATGGTGCGAGAGCTTGATCGCTTTGAGGCGCTGTTGGCGGACCTCCTAGAGATTTCGCGTCACGACGCAGGCGTTGCAGACCTCGCAGAAAGCAACCTTGATATTCGCGCGTGCATTAACGCGGCGTGGCAGCAGGTCGAGCATCTTGCGCAAGAGCTGGGCATCGAGGTGCGTTTCGACATCCCCGCCGAGCCAGTAAACCTGGTGGGAGATTCACGCAGAATAGAAAGAGTATTGCGTAATCTTCTGGCTAATGCCGTTGACCATGCGGATGGAAAGCCTGTCGACGTTCACTGCGCCGTTACCGAAGACGCCGTAGCCGTGGCTGTTGTAGACCATGGTGTGGGGCTTAAGCCTGGTCAAGAAGAGCTGGTGTTTAATCGGTTCTGGCGTGCCGATCCATCCCGAGTCCGTCATTCTGGCGGTACGGGGCTGGGATTGGCGATTTCCCGTGAAGATGCGGTCTTGCACGGCGGTACGTTAACAGCAGCAGGCGTGCCGGGGCAGGGCACCATGTTTTTGCTTACTCTGCCACTCACCCCACGTTCCGATATCACGACTGCCCCCATCGAACTTGCAGCTCCGGGCTCCTTAACACCCGAAGAATCGGAAACACCCGGTGACGTTGAAACACCCGCAAGAGAAGAGATAGCGGAAGAACCTCTGCGCCAGGATGTGCAGCAAGGCGAAGACACCGAGGAAAGGCTGGGGAAATAGTATGGCTAGAGTGGTTCGCTTAGGGCTATCGGTCGGGCTCGTCGGTGCTCTGGTGAGCGCTTGTACAACTCTGCCCAGTAGCTCGGATCCTCAGGCTCTCCGAGGTTTTGACGTGAGCACTTCTACTGAGCAGCAGGCACCAGTTGCAGGGCAAGAACCTGACTTGCTGCTGCGCGATTTCTACGAGGCGAGCACGAACCCCTCCCAGCGTTATAAACATGCACGAGGATATCTCACCGGTGCTGCTTCTGAGAGGTGGTCTCCCAGTACAAGCGTATTGGTGTTGGACGGGATCGATATTAATTCCTCTGCGAGCAGTTCAGCGTCACGCCGAGTATTTGACGTGCGGGGCAACATTGTGGGCTCGCTTGAAGAAGGGGGATCGTATGTTTCTAAAAACGAGAGTTACAGCACCACTATCACTTTGGAAAGGGTTAATTCTGAGTGGCGGATAGCTGAGCTGCCCGACCAGATTGTGGTGCAGCGCAATGAGTTGTGGAACCACTATGACCCAAAGCAGCTGTATTTCTTTGATACCAGCGGATCGACGTTGGTATCGGATCGACGTTGGGTGTTCAAGGATTCGAGTGCATCGCGCAACAGCGTGGAGAGCGCGCTGCTTACCTTGATGATTGGAGGGCCTTCGCGCAATCTCACCCCTGGCGTAGTCAATGAGGTGCCTTCCGGTGCATCTTTTGCGGGATTGAGTAATGGCTTTTATCAATTCACTGGTATGTCCGGCTTGGGGCAAGATGAGATACGGAGACTCTCTGCGCAATTTGTGTGGACGCTTGCGCTTTCGGGGTCTGCAGGGCCATTCAAATTTGCCTTTGATGGGGTTCCGCTTAAATCTGAACGCCGATATAGTGAAGAACTCACCGTGGATGACTTCGCGGAATATAACCCACAAGCAGGAGCATCCGTGTCCACGGAGACCTACGCGTTGACTAACGGCAGCTTGCGTAGTGTCGTAGGAGGCCAAGCAGCACCAGTGGCTGGTTCTTATGGGACGGTGCATGATATTGAGTCAGTGGCGATCTCAAGCAAAGATAAGGTCACTGCAGCAGTTCGCGCCGTGGGGAGTGGGGACACGAAAAAATCTAGTTTGCTGCTGGGAACCGTGGGAGGAAATTATTCCGAAGTTTTGTCGGCTAAGACGATGACTAAACCGACATTCGAACCAGGGGCGTCATCCTTGTGGACGGTGCAAGATGGACGCAAGATTATTCGTCTTGCGCGTTCTTCCTCTGGCGGGGACATCGTGGAAACGGAAGTATCCATGGATGGGCTTGAGGAATCCGCAAGCGGTATATCCATGCTGCAACTCTCGCGCAGTGGCGTGCGTGCTGCGATGATTATCGGAGGCCGCGTATATATCGGCATTGTGTCGCGCCCCAACGCCGGAGAGCGCAAGATCACCAATATCCATGAGGTCATGCCAGCGATCCAAGACACGGCAGTGTCTCTTGATTGGGAGAGCAATGGCTCGTTGATCGTGGGGACGTCGAGTTCTGAGGCTCCAGTGTGGGTCATCGCACAGGATGGTTCTATCGCAACCAAACTTTCTGCTGGAAATATTGTTGCGCCTGTGGTCTCGGTCGCCTCGAATTCCTCTACCCGATACATCACGGATGCTCGCGTGGCCCTAGAACTCCCTAACTCTGATTCCGCTACAGTGTATTGGCGCGAGGTCCAAGGGCTAGAAGGCGGGCGTTCCGTTATTGTGGTGCCGCGTTAAAAGCGCTAGGGGGGATATGGTGTGGGAATTTCTTTTCCCGCAGGCATGTGTGGGGTGCGGAAAACCCGGAATGCGGATGTGCGGGGAGTGCATGGGCGAATGGTCGCGTGCTCCACAGCGGGTTACCACTCTGACCGACCCACACGTACCTGTGTGGTCACTGGGTGAGTTCGGCGGAGTACGACGCAAAACGATCATCAATCTCAAGGAGCGAGGGCGTACAGACGCGGTGCGTTACCTTGGTCCGGTGGTAGCCGCAGCAGTCGAACATCTTAAGGCTTTAGGGGAGGTAGAGGAAGACATCGTGTTGCTTCCTGCGCCGACTCGTATGCGTTCTGCGCAACAACGTGGTGGTGATCCGGTTGAGCTTATCTGTCGGGCCAGCGGTCTACGTACTGAACGCGTCTTATGGCACCGTCCGTCCGTGGCAGATTCTGTGGGATTAGATGTTTCTCAGCGTAGGAGAAATCTTTCTGGAAACGTTTTTCTGACCAGGATCCCCTCGTCTGCGGTGCTTATTGTTGACGATGTGATCACAACGGGAGCTACCCTTGCAGAGTCGGTGGCTGTTTTAACCAGCGGAAACGTAAAAATTAGGGGAGCCTTGGGGCTATCGAATGTGTAGTAGGACAAAACCGGTGGCAAAATGGTTATGACCAGATGTACTCTGGTTCTTGGAAGTTGAAACCCGCCGATATAAGGGAAAGCTGAGTAATCCCACTCATCAAAAACCGGGCGGCTGATACAGGAAGGTACGTGATTATGACCACGCCTGCTGGAAACAACGAGACTCTGAGCCCTGACGTCCAGGTTTCGATCACTGGCCGCAATGTTGAAGTTCCGGAGCACTTCGCGGAACGTGTTAATGCCAAACTCGCCAAGATAGCTCGTCTTGATCCAACACTCACCTTCTTCCACGTCGAGCTGCAGCACGAGCCTAACCCACGTCGCTCTGAGCAGTCTGACCGTATTCAGATCACAGCTACCGGCAAGGGACATATTGCTCGGGCTGAGGCTAAGGAAGATAGCTTCTATGCCGCGCTGGAGACAGCACTGGCTCGTATGGAACGTTCTCTGCGTAAGGTGAAGGCTCGTCGCTCCATTTCCCTGTCGGGGCACCGTGCGCCTAAGGGAGCCGGAGAGACTGCTGCTGAACTGGTACAGGAAGCGGAGACGGCTCGCGCTGACTCCCAATACGATCACGATCCATATGCAGATTCAGTAGAAGAAGTGTTGCCGGGTCGAGTTGTTCGTCACAAGGAACACCCATCCACCCCGATGAGCGTCGATGATGCTCTTTCTGAGATGGAGCTTGTGGGCCATGACTTCTACATGTTTGTTAATGAGGAGACGGGTCGCCCATCGGTTGTCTATCGTCGTCACGCATTTGACTACGGCCTTATCTCCTTGGCAAAAGAGAGCTAAACCTTAGCTTTCCCTGTGGAAACGAGATAATGCAGAACCCGGATTTCCTCTAACAAAGGTGATCCGGGTTCTTTAATTTGTTTCGCCTGTGATTACAATGGCGAAGTTACAGCTATAAACCACATATTTAAAACATTTCTAAGGACTTAGTGCACGTGTTTGGACTTTCCAAGATGCTCCGCGTTGGCGAGGGGCGCGCTGTTAAGCGGCTGAAGAAAATCGCTGAAGATGTTATCGATCTCGAGCCTCAGTTTTCTGAGCTTTCCGACGACGAGCTCAAGGCAAAGACTAAAGAGTTCCAGGACCGAATCGCGGCAGGTGAAACTGTCGACGACCTCCTGCTAGAGGCATTCGCTGTTGCGCGCGAGGCGTCGTGGCGTGTTCTGGGGCAGAAGCACTATTTAGTTCAGATTATGGGCGGTGCAGCACTGCACTTTGGCAACGTCGCCGAGATGCGTACTGGTGAGGGCAAGACTCTTACCTGTGTGCTTCCCGCTTACCTCAACGCCCTGGAGGGAAAGGGCGTCCACGTTGTTACCGTGAACGATTACTTGGCCAAGCGTGACGCTGAGTGGATGGGTCGCGTGCACCGGTGGCTAGGCCTTGAGGTTGGTGTCATCCTGGCCAATATGCAGCCTACTGAGCGTCGTGCGGCCTATAACGCAGACATTACGTATGGCACGAACAACGAGCTGGGTTTTGATTACCTTCGTGACAACATGGTGCGTTCGCTCGACGAGTTGGTGCAGCGTGGACATCATTACGCGATCGTGGATGAGGTTGACTCCATCCTTATCGATGAGGCTCGTACCCCCCTCATTATTTCCGGCCCAGTCGATGGCTCTTCGCAGTGGTACAGCGTCTTTGCTCAGATCACTCCACGCCTGACTCGTGACATTCACTTTGAAGTGGATGAGCGTAAGCGCACCGTGGGCATTAAAGAAGAAGGTGTGGCGTATGTCGAGGATCAGCTGGGAATCGACAACCTTTACGCGCCTGAGCACTCGCAGCTGGTGAGCTACCTCAACAACGCTATCAAGGCACAGGAGCTGTTTACCCGCGACAAGGACTACATCGTTCGCAATGGCGAGGTTCTTATCGTGGACGACTTCACCGGCCGCGTCTTGGATGGTCGCCGCTATAACGAGGGCATGCACCAGGCCATTGAGGCCAAAGAAAACGTGGAGATCAAAAACGAGAACCAGACTCTGGCTACGATCACCCTGCAGAACTACTTCCGTCTGTATGAAAAGCTCGCGGGAATGACGGGTACCGCGGAGACGGAAGCCTCTGAGCTGCACCAGATTTACAAGCTGGATGTCATCCCGATTCCGACTAACCGGGATAATCAGCGTGAGGACATGACAGACCTGGTCTATAAGACTCAGGAAGCTAAGTTTGCTGCCGTTGTGGATGACATCGCAGAGCGCGTTGCCAAGGGCCAGCCAGTGCTCGTGGGTACCACGTCTGTGGAGCGCTCGGAGTACCTCTCCAAGCTGTTGCAGCGCCGTGGTGTGCGACACAGCGTGCTCAACGCCAAGTTCCATGAGCAGGAAGCTCAGATCGTGGCGCAAGCCGGCTTGCCAGGCGCTGTCACAGTTGCTACTAACATGGCTGGCCGCGGAACGGACATCGTGCTGGGCGGTAACCCAGACATCATCGCGGACATCAATCTGCGTGAGCGTGGACTCGATCCTGTGGAGACCCCGGAGGAGTACGAGGCCGCATGGGATGAAGAGCTGGCCAAGGTGAAAAACCGCGGTGAGAAGCTGGCTGAAGAAGTACGCGACGCTGGTGGTCTGTATGTCCTAGGCACTGAGCGCCACGAGTCTCGTCGTATCGACAACCAGTTGCGCGGACGCGCTGGCCGTCAGGGCGACCCAGGGACCACCCGTTTCTACCTGTCGATGCGCGATGAGCTGATGGTTCGCTTTGTCGGGCAGTCCATGGAAAACATGATGAATCGTCTCAACGTTCCAGACGATGTGCCCATTGAGGCAAAGATGGTCACCAACTCCATCAAGGGTGCCCAGGCTTCCGTGGAGAACCAGAACTTTGAGATGCGTAAGAACGTCTTGAAGTACGACGAGGTCATGAACGAGCAGCGCAAGGTTATCTACAGCGAGCGTCGTGAGATCCTTGAGTCCGCAGATATTGCTGACAACATCCAAAGAATGATCGATGACACCATTGGTGCTTACGTCGACGGCGCAACCGCACAAGGCTACGTCGAAGACTGGGACCTTGACGCGCTCTGGAACGCACTTGAGTCCCTTTATGGTCCTTCCATGCAGGCCCAGGAGCTTATCGACGGCACCGAGTACGGCGCAGCAGGCGAACTGTCCGAAGCGGACTTGCGCGCTGCCGTCCTTGAGGATGCGCACAAGCAGTATGCCGAGCTGGAAGAAAACGTTTCTGCCATCGGTGGAGAGGCCCAGATGCGCAACATCGAGCGCATGGTGATCCTCCCCGTTATCGACCAGAAGTGGCGTGAGCACCTTTATGAGATGGACTACCTCAAGGAGGGTATCGGCTTGCGCGCTATGGCGCAGCGCGATCCTTTGGTGGAGTATCAAAAAGAAGGTGGCGATATGTTCAACGCCATGAAGGATGGAATCAAAGAGGAAACTGTGCGCCAGCTCTTCTTGCTGCGCAAGCAGTTCCAGGCGCCAGCCGTAGATGAGACTGTAGAGGCTTAAACAGCGCTACGCTCTAGATAACCCGCAGGCTTCGCATTCGCAGCCTGCGGGTTGTTGCGTCGAGAGGCACAAACTGGGCGAGATAGCCGATGTGTTGGTTGTCTATGTTGGCGGAGCCGAGGGCGTCGATAAGCTGACCGCGTGGACGCAGATGAAGTGCTTCCAAGACGATGCGCCCGCGTACGGCTGGCATTGAGCGGCGACGAGCGGTGATGAGACGGTGTACTTGATCGTCGAATTGTTCGTGACACAGTGGAGAGATGGAACGGATGCCAAAGGCAGCGTTCAATGCCATAAAGATCAGGGACTTGGATTCTTTGTGCACGTAATCGGGCAGCTGTAGGCGTTTAAAATCCGTTGGTGCGTAGGAAAACTCGCGGGGATGTTGGGATGAATCCACTGTGAAGGTTTTGAGGTAGCTGAGTCCAGGAATCGGGACAAGCATGTAGGCTTTCCTTAAGAGAACACGATTCCAAGGCAGGCTCTGTGTGTTTTGCAGCCAAAAAAGACACGTGGGCGTGCGTTCTCTTTGACTAATGTGAAACAATAGCCAAGGTCAATTCTTTTTTCCAGAAATAATTACGTGAGGTGTAGGCAAGCTGTGCGCGGCTTAATCGTCGATTATGTAGGTGTCCTTGATGGGCCGGTAGAAGACCAGCGACGCTGGCGCAATCTCTTATCCGCTGCGCGGGCGAATGGGATCGGCACTGCGGTGCTGTCGAATGATCCAGGTGGCCCTGGCGCAGACCCTATTCGTGTTCTTCAGACGCAAGGAATCGTCGATGCCGTCATTCTCAGCGGTGAGATCGGCGCAGAGAAACCCGAAGAGGCTGCGTTCCAGGCTGCTGCTGATGCAATTGGTTTGCCTATGCGTGACTGCGTGATGGTTGATGATTCGATTCTGAACGTCCGCGCAGCAGTAGAGTGCGGCCTTGTGGGAGTCTTTTACCAGCAATTTGATCGCACCGTCGTTGAGCTTTCGGGGCTGTTTGGTCTAAGCGGTGACTTCTGATGCGCGTCTATGTTCCTGCGACTTTCTCCCTGCTTAAAGAATTGAGCGAACAAGGGGAAATCTCTGCGCGATCGGGGTACGGATTTGCGGTGACCCCTGCGCTTCGGGAATTTTATACGTCGGGTGATGAGGACGAGATAGCCCATTCGGCGTTCGAGGATGCGGCTTTGGCTTCTATCAGGTTGCTCGCGGTCGGGGATGAGGAGAAATTCCCGCACCGTAGGGTCGTGATTTCTGCAGATATTGCGGATGAGAATGTCTCCTTAGACCCGGAGATGGGGGAGTCCGTGGTCAAGCTGTCTCCGTCCGCCGTGTCTTTGGATTCGGTGGCTGCAATCCACGTTGACGTTCAATCGTCTGAGGAAGCCACGGCTAAGGCTATTGAGGCTATTGATGAGGCTGATTTGGGCGTAGAGGATGCCGAATTGATTGTTGGGGACGCGCTGGATAATTTCCTTGCGTGGTATGACCCCAGTGAGTTGGGCGCTCTGATTGAGCTGCTCTAGCCTCTGAGAAAATCATGTTATATCGGAGGATATAGCGGGTTTTAGTTTTCAACCGTTGCGTTGGTCCTTGAAAGGGCTGTACGCAACGGTTTTCTTTATTTTTCCCTGGAATAGTGGACAACAAACCTACGGATACGTAAGCTACTGCAAAGTAACTTTTACTAGGGAAACAATTTGAGGTTTATCCATGGCACGTGACCGACTAGCATCTCTTCGGGGAGTGCTCAAAAGATTCACCACACCGCTTTTGCCCGATGACTACTCCGTCCTGGTTAACCCGTTATGGAGCACCCGCGAACTACGTGGGCAAATACAGGAGGTGCGTCGTGATCGCGACGTTGTTCACCTCTCAATCATTCCGGGATGGGGAGTGGAAACAGATTTCCACGCAGGCCAATACATTGGGATCGGAGTAGAAATTGATGGTCGCTTTGTATGGCGAAGCTACTCGTTGACCAACGCTCCCGATCCACACGCACGCATATTAAAAATCACTGTTCGTGCGGTGGAAAAAGGAAAGCTTTCCACCCATTTGGTGGGCTCCGTGCGTCCGGGCACGACCATCCGGATGCTTGCCCCAGCTGGGGACTTTCATCTGAGCGAGCCGGTTCCTAGCAAGATTGCTTTCTTGGCTGCCGGGACTGGAATCACCCCGATCATTTCTATGGTACGCACGATGGCTGAGCGTAAGCAGCTAGAGCGTTGTCACGCAGTTTTGGTGTATTGCGTCCACGACTCCGATCATCTGCTCTTTGATCAGGAGCTCACGCGATTGGAACAAGAAAATCCACAGCTGCAGGTCATCCGTCGTATTACAGCTCGCGAGGGGCGGCTTACTCCGCAGGATTATGAGCACGTTATACCTGACATTACGTCACGCGCGATCTTTGCTTGCGGTCCTTCGCGCATGCTTGACGACGCTCACGCGTGGGCAGAAAAACGCGGCGTCAGCATCACCTCAGAGAGGTTTACTATCGACCGCGCCAGTGACGCACAAGGTGGAGTGATCACATTCGGAGACCGGGGAAATACTCACGCAGATGGTGCGACAACCCTTTTGGAAGCTGGCGAAAAATCAGGGGTTAACCTTCCGTTCGGGTGCCGCATGGGGGTGTGCCATACCTGCGTCAGGCCGCTGCTTGAGGGGCATGCTCACAATCTAGTCACAGGGGAAACCCATGAACCAGGAAGTCGCGTACGAACATGTGTATGTGTGGCGGCTGGCGATCTCACCATAGGCGTATAAAGGAGTCTTGGCACAATGGCAATTGATAACATTCAGGCGTACTCGCATCTCAGCGACGACGATATAGCGGAAATCGGAAGGCGTCTCGACGCAATCAAACTAGAGGTCACTGAATCTTTAGGAGAACGCGATGTCGCCTACATTAGAAGGCTTATTCGAGCACAGCGAGCCTTGGAAGTTGCTGGGCGCATAAGCCTTATCTTTGCCGGCAATAAGAAGTGTTGGTGGGCCGGAACCGCTTTTCTTAGCACCGCAAAGATTTTGGAAAACCTAGAGATAGGACACAACGTCTTGCACGGGCAGTGGGACTGGATGAATGATCCAGAGATCCACTCGACGACGTGGGAATGGGACATCGTGTGTCCTTCTTCCCAGTGGATGCACTCACACAATTACGTTCATCACACCTACACCAATGTGTTAGGGATGGACCATGACGTGGGATACGGCGTTCTTCGTGTTACCCGTGACCGACAATGGACACCGCTGCATGCCTTCCAGCCTGTGATCAATCCCGTGCTTGCCACGATGTTCCAATGGGCCGTGGGTTACTACGATGTTGAACTTGGAAAGTTCTTTTCCAAGCGGACCGACTGGGATGAAACCAAAGGAAAGTTCTGGGAGACCACCTCTAAAGCTGCCCGGCAAGTATCACGAGACTATCTCTTATACCCAGCACTAGCAGGTCGGAATTATCCACGCGCCGTGGCCGCAAATGCGCTAGCCAACTTCACCAGATCAGTGTGGGCGTATGCCGTGATTTTCTGTGGACATTTTCCTGATGAGACTGAAACATTTACCAAGGAACAGTTCAAAAACGAAGACCGCAATCAGTGGTATTTACGCCAAATGTTAGGGTCAGCCAACTTCCGCGGCGGAAAGCTCTTGACTCTCATGTCCGGAAATCTGAATTATCAGATCGAACACCACCTCTTCCCTGACATGCCGTCGAATCGGCTAGCGGAGGTGGGGAAGAAAGTTCGTGCGATCTGTGAAGAATACGATCTTCCTTACAACATTGACTCTTTCCCCGTGCAATTGTTCAAAGTACAAAAGACTTTGCTCAAGCTTGCCCTCCCCAATAAATATTTGGTGGCCAGCCCCGACAACGCCCCAGAAGTGAGGTCAAACAGAGCATTTACGGACAATCCTTGTATTGAGGGGCAACTAGGAGTGGACAGCTCCGGCAAGCGTGTGGGACTGAAAACTGGTCTGCAGCTGCTCAAGCGGATTCGTCCTGGTGTCCGCGATGTCATACGGGCGTACTCCGGCAGATCCACACGAAAATAGAAGAAACCCGCTAATCCCATTCGGTGTTGGTGCGCAGCGAGGCTAGCAGCTTGCGCACCGCGATTACTCGCCGACCCGTGGGAGAATCTGCGTCAAACTGATCGAGCGCACATTCGGGGTCTGCAGGAGGGCCTGCATGAGTGCATCCGCGCGGGCAGTTCTCAGCAGCTGCGGAGAGATCCTCAAAAACCCCGACCACTGCGTCTGCGTCGACATGCGCGAGGCCGAAGGATCGGATACCGGGGGTGTCCACGATCCAGCCGCCGTCGGGAAGCCGCAAAGCTACTGCTTGAGTTGATGTGTGGCGACCTTTCCCTACCCCTGATACGCTGCCCGTTTCACGGAAAGCATCGGGGACGAGTCGATTGACTAGCGTTGATTTGCCCACACCAGAATGTCCGATGGTTGCGGTAACGGATTGGGTAACAAGCTCCTGAACTGGCGCGATCGGGTCGTCGATACCGCAGACGACCACCGGGACATTTAAAGAGCTGAATTCTTCCGCGAACTCGGTCGGGTCTGCAAGATCAGACTTGGTCAAACAGAGAATCGGTTGAAGATTGCCCACAAAAGCAGCAACGAGTGCCCGCTCAACAAACCCTGCACGGGGCGGGGGATCGGCAACCGCGCATACGATGAGCAAGCGGTGCGCATTAGCGACGACGATTCGCTCATAAGGGTCAGTATCATCTGCCGTGCGCCGCAGCACGCTGGTGCGTTCTTCCAACTTAACAATCCGTGCGAGTGAACCAGCACGGCCAGAGGTATCGCCGACAACTCCTACCCGGTCACCTACCTCCACCGCAGCGCGTCCCATTTCGCGGGCTCGCATACACACAATGGGCTCTGCCGTGGGATCCGCGGAATCCAATACTACGCCCCATCTTCCTCGGTCTTTAGTTACGACCATGCCAAAAAGGGCGTCGTTGTGGCTCGGCCGATCTTTGGTCCTGGGGCGAGAGCCTTTACCCGGCCTGACTCGTACATCGGATTCATCCCAGCGGTGCGTTGATGATTTTCGTGCCATTAGTTACTCACCATCTCAGACCACATGGTGTCAAAATCCGGCAGGGTCTTTGCTGTTGTTGCGATGTTTTCCACGCGTATGTCCGGCACCGCGAGCCCGATGATCGCTCCTGCAGTAGCCATGCGATGGTCAGCATACGAGTGCCAGGTTCCCCCATGGAGGGGGCGAGGAGTGATGCGGAGGCCGTCGGCAAGCTCCTCGCAATGTCCGCCGATGCGGTTGATCTCATCTGATAACGCTTTGAGCCGGTCAGTTTCATGGCCTCGAAGGTGTGCGATACCTCTGAGCTCAGAAGGAGTTGCAGCTAAAGCGGCAAGCGCTGCGACCGTGGGGGTGAGTTCGCCGATATCCGCCATATCGAGGCAGAGCCCGTGAAGCGCGCCGGAAGGGCCTGTGACCTGAAGGGCTGGTGTGCCCTTATAGGTGGTGAAGGATACCTCGCAGCCCATGTGGCTCAGGATGGAGCGAATCGCGTCCCCTGCTTGGGTGGTCTGCTGCGGCCATCCCGGGATGATGACAGTGCCGCCTGTGACGGCTGCCGCAGCGAGGAAGGGGGTGGCGTTGGAGAGATCTGGCTCGATATGCCAGGTACGACCAGAGATACGTCCTGGATGAACCGTCCACTGATTGCCCACGGAGTCGTCGACCTGCACGCCTGCGCTTCTTAGCATGTCCACGGTCATCTCAATGTGCGGGGTGCTGGGAAGTGTGTCGCCTATGTGCCGGACGGTGAGGCCATCGCGATAACAAGGTGCGGCGAGGAGGAGCCCAGAGACGAACTGCGAAGAACTAGAGGCGTCGATGTCGATGACACCCCCGCGCGGTGCCCCCGTGGAAGAGACACTAAAGGGGAGTGAGTCTCCATGGACATCCACACCGATTCCGCGCAGCGCATCTAATATTTGGTTCATGGGACGCGTACGCGCTTGGGGATCACCATCGAATTCCACGGTGCCCTGAGCAAGTGCGGCTAAGGGCGGAACAAAGCGCATGACGGTTCCTGCGAGACCGCAGTCGACAGCACCGCCGTGAAGAGGAACTGGGGTGACAATAAACGATGAGGGGGCGTTGACACGCACATCTGTGCCCAAAGCTGCCAGCGCCTGGGCCATTAAATCAGTATCCCGGCTGCGTAATGCGCCTTTTATCTGTGAAGGTGAGTCTGCGAGGGCTGCCAACACGAGGGCACGGTTGGTCATGGACTTAGAACCTGGGACTGTTACCACTGCCGATACCGGGCCCGTAACAGTCGGAGCATCCCACAAAACACACATTCCACCATCATAAGGCCATAATGAGGTATATGTGCGGTCGATTCGTATTGTGTACCACCGATGAACAGCTTTTGCAGGTGCCTGGCTTTACCGTGGTGCACGCTCCCATGGGTTTGCCGGCACCCAGATACAACATCGCTCCGACCCAAAAGATCGCGATCCTAAGAACTGGAGACGCGCCGGGGGAGGCCGTAATAGAGCCTGCGCGCTGGGGGTTACTTCCGAGCTGGAAGCAGGATGATTCTGGGACTCCGCTTTTTAACGCTCGCGCAGAAACAGTGGCAGAGAAACCGAGCTTTCGTGCTGCTTTTGCTTCTCGACGCTGCCTTATACCCCTGGACGGCTATTACGAGTGGCATAACAAACAGCCCTATTGGATCACTACCGGATCAGTCGTATGGGCAGCCGGACTCTGGGACACCGGAGCCCAACAACTATCGGCCACGATGATTACTACGGACTCACTCCCGCCGTTAGACCGCGTGCATCATCGAATGCCGCGCTTCTTGGCCGCGGATGAACTCATGGTGTGGTTGCAGGGGAGCCCGGGCCAAGCGGCTCGTTTGTTGTCTCCTGGCGATGCTGGAGATTTTTCTCTCAACCCTGCGGATAAGGCAGTGGGGAACATAAGAAACGATTATCCGGAACTAATTGGCTTGAACGTCGACAAGTTGCCCATCGACGAGTGACGCGAGCGACTCTGCGCTGAGCTCTACGTCCATGCCGCGTCGTCCTGCAGACACAAAGATCGTGTCAAAGAGGATTGCGGTTTCATCGATAACGGTAGGCAGCGCTGTTTTTTGTCCTATGGGGGAGATACCGCCGGGGATATATCCGGACGATTTTGAGGCGTCATGAGGGTCCGCCATGGTTGCCTTGGGGGCGCCAAGGGTCGCAGCAATCTTCTTCAGGCTTAATTTAGAAGTGACAGGAACACACGCCACTGCTAACTGACGCTTGGGTCCTTTCCCCGCGGTGAGATCAACAACCAGTGTCTTAAAGATGCGTTCAGGTTCCACCCCCAGAGCCGCTGCTGCATGATCCCCAAAATGATCGGTCCCGCCTTCAAAACTGGAGACCTTATAGTCCACGCCGGATGAAGCCAGCACTGCCAGCGCGGGTGTTGCTGCCGAATGCTTCTTCTTACTCACGGGGTACCTCCTACTAGACTTGATAGTGTCCAATTCTAAGGAGATCAGTGGCAACGAAAACAACTGAGCTAGAGAAGCGCTTTGAAGCTGAGGCCCTTCCGCTCCTCGATCAGCTCTATGGTGGTGCGCTGCGGATGACACGGAATCCCGCAGATGCCGAAGACTTGGTGCAAGAGACCTATATCAAGGCCTTTCAAGCGTTTGCTTCTTTTAAAGAAGGAACCAACCTCAAGGCATGGCTCTATCGAATCATGACGAACACCTATATCAACTCCTACCGCAAAAAGAAACGCCAGCCGGTGCAATCCTCCGCGGAAGATGTGACTGACTATCAGCTCCTAGCTACTGCTTCACACGACTCCACGGGGTTGGAATCCGCTGAGGTGGAGGCACTGAAAAACCTTCCTAACCAGCGTATTGCGCAAGCGATGAATGAATTGAGCGAAGACTATCGGATGGTGGTCTATTACGCGGATGTGGAAGGTCTCGCCTATAAAGAGATCGCTGACATTATGGAGACCCCCCTCGGCACAGTGATGAGCCGATTGCATCGGGGAAGAAAACAACTCAGAGAAGCGTTGAAAGACGTGGCACGTGACCACGGAATTGGCGTGAGCGAAACTGCGTCTGCGAATGAAGACTCGGTTGCTTCTCACAGCTCTGGAACCATGGATACAGCAGCGGAGAATCATAAAGTTGGAAAGGCGAAGGCATAATGTCGGAAAAAGACTCGCATGATTGCGGCTGTAACTGTGAGGATCTGCATGTGCACATGTATGCGCTTTTAGATCGGGAGCTTACTGAGGTCGAATGCGCACGGCTTAATGCCCATATTGCCCAATGCCCAGGATGTGCCGAAATGATTGCGGCGGAAGAAAGCCTAAGGAGACTGTTAAAGAAGTGCTGTTGTGGGCCAGCGCCCGCGAGTTTGCGAGAGAAAATTTCCTATTCCATTCAGGTTGAGCGGACTACGATCATCACTCAACGCGAGCTTTAGTTGTGTTTCGACCACAAGCAAAGGGCGCTCACCTTAAGGTGAGCGCCCTTGACTAGTAATAGACCGTGACTTTAAGAGTTGGGTCGTTTACCGTGGTTTGCTTTGTTCTTACGGCGATCCTTGCGCTTACGTCCACGCTTGCTCATGTGGTGCTCCTTCGCTAGCTAATTGTGAATAACAGAAGACCACTTTAGTAGGTGGCCGTAGGTCTCAGGAAATCGATAGATTAGAGAGAGATACGAGCGCGTCCGCGTCCGCGGTTTTTACGGCGCTTGAGAGCGCGACGCTCATCTTCGCTCATGCCGCCCCAGACACCAGCGTCTTGACCGGTTTCTAGTGCCCATGCGAGGCATTGCGAGGTGACAGGACAACGGTTGCACACAACCTTAGCTGCTGCTACCTGAGCTAGCGCTGGGCCGGAATTGCCCACGGGGAAGAAGAGCTCGGGGTCTTCGTCGCGACAAATGGCTTCGTGGCGCCAATCCATGGTGATCTCCTAACGTGCTACAAGTGTAAGAACAACGGGGGGCGCGCAAAGAAAACCCACCATAAAACTGGCGGTAAAAATAGGGACACGTCTTTTATGCAAGCCATAGGGGGGTGTGGCTGCTCAAGTATCAGTGGGGACGTGTGGTTCCTTCGCGGTAGCCCGAAGTATTGGCGAATGCATTGTTTGCTCGCCTGAGGTACCTGCAAATAATGACATGTCCGCTCACGCTTGGCTAGGGGTAAGAGCAAAATGTGTGTAGGATCACACTTTGATATCGGTTGTGGATGTGTCTCAATCTTGAGGTTTTGCAACTTTGCAGACGGTTGTCACTCTTCTCACCTGGTGTTTTTATAGTTTGTATAGGAGTGTGCGGGGAGGCTTCGCGTCAAATTGGGGTGGTTGACAGGTATTAGAGGAGGGTTGGCGAAAGCTGGGTGAGGGCTAAATGCAATGCTTTGCATGGGAAATTTTCTTCACTGTAGGGGTGCTTTGTTAATTTAGCAAAGCCTTTATTTGCTAAAAGAGTGAATTGATGAAGGCTGTATATCCGATGGCGTCCTCGAGATTGTGGGAGAAACTGATGATTTGGGCACGGCGTTGAGCTACACTCAATCGCCGTGAACATGAACACTCATTTCCCCCCACGACCAGTGCTCTATGCTGGTTGGGTTGCCGCTATTCAGTCGCTTATTGGCATCGCCTATGCGATTCTTCTCATTGTGCGGGAAGCAACTGGTCACCGTGATGCGTCGATTGTCTATGAATCTGATAATGCCAATACATGGGTCGGGTACGGGACCGCGGTGTTCTTTCTTATCGTCTTTGGGGCTGTTTTGGCTGGGGCTCTTATGATGAACCGGGGTAAACGATGGGGGCGGGGGCCTGTAATTATGCTCCAAATCTTGCTGTTGCCCATTGCGTATTACATGTTCAACGGTGGTGCACTTCTTTTCTCTGCGGTAACGGGCCTGACTGCGGTTGTAGCTTTAGGCATGCTCTTTAGTCCGCGTGCTGTGGATTGGGCTGCACGTAATTATTAAAAAATAAAGATAAGCGTGATGCCGGCAAGGGGAAACTTGCCGGCATCACGCTTATGTGAGACTTGTTACTGCTTTGCCAAAATGTTTGCTACGTATTTGTGTCCGCGGTCATTGAGGTGGAAGGGGAGGTTCGTATGGCCTGCGGTGCCGTCGATAATGCCTGACCACATACGTTGATTATCTGGAGCGCACATGTGGTTATGCCTGGTTGCTCCTTTGAGGTCTACAAATTCGACTCCGGAAGCCGCTGCTGCGTCTCGTCCCATGTCCTGGGCGAGCTGCTCAAGATGCGCGATCTCGGGGGCAAAGGTTCGGTCGTGGAGATTATTTCCAACGTGGAATAAACATACGGAGCTGTTATCGGTAATTTGCGGATAGCCGATGAGTTGAATGCGGGCATGTGGTGCTAGTTTGCGGATTCGTGCAGCGTCTTGTCTGATCTTTGCGGCAAACTCATGGCGGATTTGTTCATCAGTGCGACCGCGCGCGAGTTGTGAATAAGTATCGTTAAAGCCAAGCGAGATGAATACGCGCTTGGTGTTTTTGTTGAGTGTTCGTTGACTCTCTGCCTGATCGATCTGGAGAGACACTGAACGTCGGCTAGCTGAGAAAAGCGATTTATCTCCCAGCGCTACGGCGCCTGGGCAAGAGTAATTATCTGCTCGGAGTTTAAGGAGCTCGGCGGCCACAATTCCAAAGCTGTGTGGAGACGTTGGACATTCTCCTCGCTCGGTAGCGGGCTGCGGAGTGGGGATGTTTAACCATGTCGCGCCATAGCGAATAAGGTCTGGATTGGCTACAACCGAATCCCCAAAAATAACTGCATTATGGATTGGCGCATGTGCATAAGCTGGGGTTATAGCTGCGGGAATTGCTGCGATGAGTGAAAGAATCGCTGCCCCGGCTTTGAACAGTCTGTGTCTCATTTCACCAGTATACAGGATTCCTATCAGTATTCTTTTAGGTTAAATGAAGTTTCCAGATTTTTCGTTGTTGGGGAGACGTTTTTATAAAGATACTCTTAGCTCAACGCTAATCCGACAAGGTGATCGCCTCGTTTTTCTATTACATGGTCACCTGCAAGGCCGAGAGAAACTAAGCCGGCGTAGCGATCTCTATCAACAGCAAAGACGGATTCGGTTTCTCCGGTATCCCAGTTAATTACTGCGATTCCATCTAGCACGGGTACATAAAGCTTGTTATTAATAGCGACTCCTGTGCCAAGAACATTATCGATGACATGCTCAACATGCAGGGACGATGGATTGAATAGATAAAGGCGTTCACCATCGAACCAAGTGATGTGGTGTGGCAGATCTGCCACGGCAGGGCCGTGATCCCATGCATCGTTATTCACTGCGGGCACCTCGATAGATGCAGTGCGTTCTCCGCTGTTACTAAAGGAATCGATGCGGGGTTTTGGGGTGGATACAAAAACAGCTGCGGACTCTTGGCCGATGGCAATGATGCGTGCGTTGTCGCCAGAAATGTGGATATCGTGAGTGATTTCTGGGACACGAGAGTCTTCTGGAACCGTTTTTTGAAATCGCAGCCACCAGGAGTGCTCGCATTTTTCGGTTACGCCTAAAAGCGTTTTTCGGGAAAGAGCTGAAGAAATTTCGCAATCTTCATGTGGTTGTTGATTCGCCTCTTGCTTGATCGGGACGTCACCGTATTCCACGGTACGCACGAGGTCGGAGCGCCAAAGCTCCACTCGCTCAGAAGACACGGTACCCACGTTGTCATTGGAGGAAAGCGGCACCACAGCATCGCTAGCGCTGGCACTTCTCGTTGCTTTATACGTTCCGGAAGCTGCATCGAGGGAAACAACATCGCCGCAGCCTCGTCCGGTATGAAAAGCCAAAACGACACTGGACCAGGCTTGACCCAAGGAACATAGCGGCTCAGGGCGTGCGTAAGACCATACGGGAGTACCCGTCGCGGGGTTAATGGCGTTAACGCTGCGTCCGTCGTAAGAAATGGCCAGGCCTGCCGCGATGATGGGTTTGGTGGTTAATTGATCGGCGGGAGTTTCCCATTGCTGCGTTAATGAGTGCACCGGAACTGGCGGAACTGCTGGGGACCTCATTGATTGGGCAGCAGGGGAGTGCGTGACCTTGTTAATCGGAGCAGTGGCCCAGACAATACTTACACCTGTAATACTGATCCCCGCGATAATCGTGGCAGCGATCAGGTCCTTCCGCGTCCTGCGCAAGCTCTTAGTCATCGGCGACGGCGCCTCCGTGTTGCTGATGCGGCATCGTTGGATCGCTGACTACTACTCGAGCGCCTGCTACTGGTGGCGCCTCTGTTGCTTCCGGCTACTTTAAGCGGCTGACCGACTGACTCCCCGGCGGTTTCTGGGATTGAGAGGGCGTCGAAAAGCTCTGGGGACGTGGAGAACCATTGCGGCGGGTTTGGGTTGTCTAGTCCCAGTTCATCGCTAATGATCTTCCACTTGGTGAGCTCGTCGTATCCCACAAGAGTAATTGCTGTGCCGGTATGGCCAGCACGTCCTGTCCTACCAATGCGATGTACATACGTCATGGGGTCATCAGGAGTCTGATAGTTGATCACATGAGTGACATCGTCAATATCAAGACCACGCGCTGCAACATCGGTGGCAACTAGTATGTCTACGCGGCCATCACGGAACATACTCAACGATAATTCGCGTGCTGCCTGGCCCAAGTCGCCATGTACACCTGCGACTCGGAAGCCTCTGCCAGCAAGGTCCTCTGCCAGCTCTGCGGCAGTGCGCTTGGTGCGCGTGAAAATAATAGTTTTTCCACGTTCGTGTGCCTGAAGCGCGCGCGCAGTAATTGCGGTCTTATCCATTCTGTGTGCCTGGAAAACAACCTGTTCGATACTCGCGTGAGTATGGGATGCGTTGACTTCCTCAGCCCGTATATGGATAGGGCGCAACATAAAGGTCCTGGCGAGGGTGAGCACTGGTCCCGGCATTGTTGCAGAAAATAAGAGCGTCTGATGCTGATGAGTCAGAGCCCCCAGAAGTTTCTCAATATCGGGGAAAAACCCTAAGTCCAGCATTTCGTCGGCTTCATCTAACACAAGAATGGCGACGTGATCGAGGATCAAATGGCCTTGCTGATGCAGATCAATCAGCCGGCCAGGGGTGCCCACTACAACGTCAACGCCTTTATCCAGAACGTGGATCTGCTCCTCATACGGACGCCCGCCGTATACGGTGGTAACTCTCACCGGCGTGTGCCGGGCTGCGAGCTCTAAATCTTCGCCTACCTGCTGCGCCAGTTCCCTGGTAGGCACAACGACGAGTGCACGCGGGGTCCCATCGAGCTCAGCGACATCCGCAGCGTCGAATACTCTATCCAAAAGCGGGACACCGAATCCGAGTGTTTTGCCCATTCCGGTGCGTGCTTGACCGATAATGTCTCGACCGTCAAGGGCTATAGGAAGCGTAAGCTCCTGAATCGCAAACGTATGTGTGATTCCCTGTTCAGAAAGCGCGTCGACGATCTCAGCAGCGACACCTAATTCGGCGAACGTGGGTTTATGAGTAGAAACTGACACTCTTCCGATACTAATGGGAATACGAAGGAAGAGGCCAAGGAGGTCCTGATACTGGGTGAAGTGTGAGGAGAAGAACGCTCTATAAGACGTTAAACTAGCAGGGCACAGTGATTGTCTCTGTATTCAACGTGAAGCAACATACAACGGTATGATGGGAGAGCTATTTAGGCGCCGTTGAGATTGCGGTATGTACTAGTGCACGGAAGCACAGAGACATGAGCTGACATGTACTTCAGGTACAAGGGCAAACTCACAACGGTAGGACCATCAGAACAATAAACTTTAGGAGCGAAGATGGACATTAAAATCGGGTTCTCTGATTCCCCGCGCGAGCTTGTTATATCTAGCCGCGAGACCCAAGATGAGGTCGTGGCGCGAGTATCTGAGGCATTAGCTAATGACACTGGCCTGTTGACGCTGACAGATGAGAAGGGAAATCAGTACCTGGTGCGTAATTCTCGAATCTCTTATGTAGAGGTCGGGACCTCGAGCGCCCGTACCGTAGGCTTCTCTGGAGCCTAGCGTTGAAGAGCCCACACGAGGAAAGCTTTTTTGTCCGATTCGCTCGCGATTATGGATGGAGAGCATATGCCATTCCTGTACTCGCCGTAATCACCGTGTGGGTACTTGTCGACGTTTTTGTCACCCACCCCAGCGACGAAAAATCAGTCGCGCACCCGGTTACCGAGTCCGCCATTCAAACCTCGGAAACAGGGCAGCCTCCTCTCAAAGGCCCCAATCCAGCAGACCAAGAACAGCCTAAGATTGCAGCAGTTGAGCTGCCTGCAGGGGCCGAGTTCACACAAAAAGGCGAGGGGACTTATCGAGTGGTAGGAACCCCAGGTGCGAAAGCCGGACAAGGGAAAGAAAAAAAGTTCACTTACGTGGTTGAGATTGAAAACGGCATTAAAGCTGAGACCTTTGGTGGTGACGATGCCTTCGCCGCTATGGTTGACGCTACGTTGACCAATCCCAAGAGTTGGGCGCACGATGAAAAATTCGCGTTTGAGCACGTAGCAGATAGCCCGGATGCTCAACCGGATCTCAGAATCCAGCTATCGTCGGTGGATACGACGCATGGGTTGTGTGGGCATGATATCGCTATGGAGACCAGCTGTTTTTATTCTGACGGCAACCGCGTAGTGATTAATGAGTCCCGGTGGATTCGGGGAGCAACTCCTTTCCAAGGCGACTTAGGCGCATATCGTCAATACCTCATCAATCATGAGGTTGGTCACGGTATTGGATACGCGGCTCATGAACCATGTGGAGGCAATGGTGAGTTGGCACCCATCATGATGCAGCAGACATTAAGCCTGTCTAACACAGAACTATCTAAGATAGACGCTACGGAAGTGTACAAAGACGACGGTGCAGTGTGTGCCGCAAACCCTTGGCCTTATCCTTTTGGCTAAGAGTTATCACGATTAACGCCCTCGTTGGCCCGGCATTCTATTAGGCTACAAATCATGGATTTCACGGCTCTTCCCCCTCACGTCCGCAATGTTTTTCATGCGCCGGATGAACCTGCTCGCGCCATGGGCGCAGCATGGGATTACGGTTGGAAAGTCGGGTCAGTAGTTTTTTCGCAGGTCGCGCATCCCGTGCGTGCGGCTTGGTCTTCTCGGATTAGAGAAAAATTACAGCCAGAAGGCGTACGCATCGTTCGTCCGATCAAATCCACCGACGGTAGGTTTATCAACGCAGGATGGCGTGCGTCGAGTTTTGTACCGGGAATACTTACTCGACGTGTCGATGAAACCGTGGCAGCTGCACTACGCCTAGACCTTGCGCTGAGCACCGTGGACGTACCCGCTTCTTTTAGAGAGGTGGATGACACCGACATTTTTTCCATTGCAGACCATATAGCGTGGCATGAGTCCCCGACATCGGCGATTGATTTACAAGATTCAATCCCGCGTCATTTAACGGCAATCAATATCATGCCCAAAGTCGAACTTTTGTTACGCGACGTAGATGCTCCGAACCAGGTTGTTCATGCCGATATGTTTGCCACGACGCTCTACGCCGGCGTACAGGCACCCACCGTGACAGATGTGATGGGGGTAGCTCGCCCTTATGGCTATACGGCCGCACTAAGCATTATCGACGCCCTCTGCGTCGGTGCAGTAGACGAGGGGGTCATTGGACGCTTTTCCCATGTTCCTCACCTTGACCAGCTACTCTTACGTGCTTTGGCGTATCGCACAGCAGTGCACGCTCTTCATCCTGATGCCACATCGAATACAGGAACGAATTTAGAGTGGGTAGCCAAGGCCGTGATGTCAAAGGTATCTGTCACACTATGAGGCATGAACTTCTCAGCGACCTCGGAAACACCTTTGGCACCAGAGGCGGCGGCTACCTCGGGCTATCCGAATTCTCAACGAGCAGCTTTTAGGCAGCCACCTGCGCCGCGGGTACGCATCGTTTCTGCACACCACCATGTAGAGACACAGGACTGGGACAATGATCTCTTTAAGGATCAAACCGGTCTATGGCGTCTTATTGGCCCTGCTGGCTCGGGCGTGTCTACGTTGATCATGGATACTGTCGCAGAACGTCTGAGACGCGGAGTAGATCCTTCAAGCATTCTTGTTATTGCAGCCTCAAAGGAAAGCGCTACTCGTTTGCGCGCCGGGATTGCTGCACGTCTTTCTGGAGAGTCATACACGGCTGCCACCACGATGGTGCGCTCTGTGCACTCTCTTGCTTTTGCGTTATTACGCAGCTTAAGCGGAGAAGAATTGAGGCTTATTACAGGTGCTGAACAAGATGCGGTGATTAGGGAGCTGTTACAAGGCCACAACGAGGATCCAGAAGCAGCACGCATCTGGCCGCAGGAGACTCGTGATGCGCTAGGCCTTGTTGGTTTTGCTCGTGGTCTTCGAGATTTTCTCTTACGTGCAGTCGAACGAGGGCTGAGCCCAGAAGACCTGGAAAGACTCGGGAATATGCATCGTCGGCCGATGTGGAGCGCTGCCGGGGCTTTCTTGCGGGAATATGAGCAAACGATGGCTCTGGGCGGAGCGAAGAGCCTGAGTGCTTCCGAACTCGTAAGTACTGTGCTTGAGTATCAGATTCCAGATCAGGGGTGGAAGACAATCATTGTTGATGATGCTCAGCACCTTGACCCTAAATCTGCACAACTTATTAGCGAGCTGCTGCGCTACGCAGAATTTGGCATCATCGGTGGAGACCCAGAACAGTCGGTGTTTCATTTTCGTGGCGCAACCCCAGAGTTTCTCACTACGTATCCTGTGGATCATCAGTTGGTATTGGAAGCTTCTCGACGGCTACCTGAGACTACGGCGCGGATTGTTGAAAACCAAGGGCAACACTTTGAGTACATTGCAGACACAATTCGTAGGACTCACCTGATTGACGAGGTTCCGTGGGATGAGATTGCAGTGATCGTGCGTTCTACGGGACTGGTCACGCCTGTTCGGCGTGCGCTTCTGGCCGCAGGCGTTCCGGTGCAGGTTGATCCAACAGACATCATTTTGAGCGAACAGCGCATCGTCTCCTCGATGATTCTTGCCGTGAGGGCGATATACGGGGAGCTCAACAACCGTGACATTGAAGACCTCCTCCTTGGTCCCATCGGTGGCGCAGACTCTGTGACCCTGCGCCGGCTTTATCGCGGACTGCGTAAAGTTGAGATGAGACGTGGCGGTAGCCGGCGTGCCGTAGAACTATTAAAAATACTCATTAACCCCCGCCCTTCAGACGAGCAGGCTGCCCTAGCGGGAGAAGCTGAGGAAGTTCTTTCTGAAAGAGAACTACAGATTCTGGAAAGAATCAGAAACGTGCTGTCGCGGGGGGCCCAACCCGGTAGTGTCGAAGAAATCCTGTGGGCGATTTGGCATGAGACCGGTTTGGCCAATCACCTTCAGGCAGTAAGCCTAAGGGGTGGCGCCGCAGGCTCTCAGGCGGATCGTGATCTTGATGCCGCAATGGCGCTTTTTGATGCTGCGGGCGACTGGGTGGAGCGACGCCCCACTGCCGGCATTGTGTCCTTTATGCGACACATAGCGGAACAAGAATTACCCACAGGGGTGCGCGACCGACGCCAAATCCGCACACAAGCGGTACAGCTTCTGACAGCGCATGCGGCGCTCGGACAGCAGTGGCATACGGTGGTAGTTGCGGGAGTGCAGGAGGGGAGTTGGCCTTCTCTTGGTGAAACCGGGACGCTCTTTGGCCAGGAAGAGCTGACGGATCTTGTCGATTCAGACATCGACCCTAATACCATCGTCATGCGTTCTAAAGACCGTCTGGACGAGGAACGACGTCTCTTTCACGTGGCTAATAGCCGGGCCACGCAGCGTCTTTATATCACCGCTGTAGAAGCTCCTGACGCTAACGACGTAGCCGAGCCATCGCGTTTTATGGACGAGCTCGATCCTTCCTGCTTCCAGCAGCCCTCGCAAGAGAGTGAGACGTCGTACACTGGTCTTTCTGTGCCTTTGGCACCCGAGGCCACAGGTTTGGAAGACTATATTCGGCTCTTGAGCGTTCCAGCCATGGTGGCGGAGTTGCGTCGAGAAGTCCGCAATGGTGACTCACCCCAGCGGCGTCGAGATCAAGCTGCTCGTCAGCTCGCACGACTGGCAGCGGCAGGAGTTCCGGGGGCTCATCCTGAAGAATGGTGGGGTGAAGGTGGCCCCTCTACGGATCAGCCGTTAGACCAGAGGTCTATTTCGCCTTCTCTGATAGAGAAAGGCTTGGCGTGCCCTTTGCGTGCCCGACTCGATGCCGTTGTGGAGGAAGAAGAGACACCATTCCAGATGCTCAAAGGCTCTTTGGCGCACGCATACGCGGAAGCACTTGCTCGGGGAGTGGACTCGGAGACAGCGAAGAAGCTCACCACTGAAGCATTCCTTCAGTTGCTTAATGCCCCTGCGTGGCGGCAAGAATCTGAAGAGACCGCATGGATGCACATAATTGAGCGGCTAGAAAAATGGATAACGGAATCTGCGGCAAAGTATGAGCTGGTGGGAGTAGAAACCTTAGTAAATACGCGGATTGCAGAAGGCATCACCATCAGAGGTCGCATAGACAGACTAGAGCGTACGAGTGACGGGGATTATCGGATCATCGACTACAAGACGGGATCCAACGTACTCAGCGCAAAGGATGTCTCAAATCACAAGCAATTGACGGCATACCAGCTTGCGTTGAGTAAAGGAAAGCTTAGCGACAACGGCGATGTGATCAGCGGAAACGGTGATGGATCGCTGAAAGTCGATCAAGCGGTACTGGTGTACCCAGGCTCGAAAACAAAGACAATCAGCACTCGCGAGCAAGCGACAAAGACTGCAGAGGAACTACAGGAATTTGCAGACTTGTTGCCGCCGTTGGTTCAGAGTCTGACTGGCCCCAGCCTTGTAGCAATTGTTAACGATGGATGTTCACAGTGCTCGATAAAAAACATATGTCCAGCGCAGCCCGAAGGAAGGATGACCCCGGCATGATAGATCCGATTGAGTTATCGCGGTTACTCAAGCAGAAATTCCCTCCTACGCCGCAGCAAGCGGCTGTCATAGGCGCTGAACTCGGACCTATGCTGGTAGTAGCTGGTGCGGGTGCTGGTAAGACGGAAACCATGGCTGCTCGCGTGGTATGGCTGGTGGCCAATAACATGGTGGATCCCGATCGCATCTTAGGGCTGACGTTCACCAGGAAAGCTGCCCAACAGCTCTCTCAACGTATCCGAGGCAGGCTTGAACAACTTGCAGGTATGGATGCGTTGAAAGACATTGATCCAAGCGGGGAGCTGTCTCATAAGTTAGAGGCTATCGCCCCAACGGTCTCTACATACGACTCCTATGCTGGTAGTTTGATCAGCGAATATGGTTTGCTTTTACCCGTGGAGCCCTCATCACGGTTGATCACAGAGACTGAGCTTTTTCAGATCGCCTATGACATCGTTATCAACTATTCGGGGGCCCTAGACGCGCAGACTCAACCGGTGAGCGCGACGGAAAAACTCTTGTCTTTGGTGTCTGACATGGACAACCATATCGTTTCGCCGCAAGACATTGTGGAAGAGACGGATGCATTTTTATCGGTGCTGGATGACGTGGAGGCGACGTCGAAACGCGGGTTGAACCAGACCCTTATTGGGTGGAAACAGCGGCAGATAATTCGCAAGCAGATGCTGCCCATGGTTGCGATGCTCAAGCAACACCTGGCTCAGAATAATCTCATGACATTCGGGGAACAGATGTCGCTCGCCGCTAGGCTTGCTGAGGAAAATCCGCAGGTAGGAGCTTCCCAAAGAGATAGATATTCCGTGGTGATGCTGGATGAGTACCAGGACACCGGTCACGCGCAGCGAGTATTGTTGCGTAGCCTCTTCAGCGGAGCTGCAGTCACCGCAGTGGGAGACCCGATGCAGTCGATCTACGGGTGGCGTGGGGCTACTTCTGCCAATCTTGAGCGCTTTAGAGAGGACTTTGCTTTAGGCGATGACCTCGCTCAAAAACGCGAGCTAACAGTGAGCTTCCGTAATCCTCCCGAGGTTCTTCAACTGGCCAATGAGGTATCCAGGGAAGTCCTTGGCGCCCCGGATAATCCTCGCCGAACAGTACAGCCGCTCTCTTCCCGTGAAGGTGCCCCACACGGGGAAGTGACCTTGGGCTTTTTCCCTAGCGCGGAAAAAGAGCGAGAATTTATAGCCGACGAGTTGGCGGAGGCTTATAGAAATCGGGGCGAGAACTTTACCGCCGCTGTGTTGGTCCGAAAAAAACGGCACTCTGCTCCCATCGCTTTAGAGCTGCAAGCGCGGGGAGTCCCCGTGGAAATTGTTGGCTTAGCTGGGCTTATCGATGTCCCCGAGGTGGCCGATATGATCGCAGTTGCGGCGATGCTGATTAGACCCCAAGACACACAATCTGCGCTGCGGATCCTAGCCGGTCCGCACGTGGGGCTGGGGGCAGCAGATATTCTGGCGCTGGCTAATCGTGCGGCTAACCTCGCGGGACGAGGAAAAGACGATAGAGAAGAGAAAAAGACTGATCCACTTGAGCGTCTGGAACAAATAATCGCGGAAACTTTGCCTAAGGCGCCGGAAGCAGTTGTGGGACTGGCAGAGGCCGTCGCTGACCTTGATGCGCCGAGAGAAGAGGACAGTTCAACTCGCTATAGCGATGAGGGGCTGCGGAGGCTGCGCTTGCTGGCATCCGAATTGAGGTATCTGCGTACCCATAGCTTGGGGCACTCATTGCCGGATCTTTTTGCAGACATCGAGCGAGTATTCGGGATTCGTACCGAAGTGCTACAACGAGAAGACCCCCATGCCGACGGAGCCCCGGGGACTGCACATCTTGATCGTTTTGCAGAGGTCGTCTCGGATTTTGCTCGGGTTCCCCATGCCACGCTGAGCCAGTTTTTGGATTACCTTGAGCTCAGTAGAAGCCATGAGGACGGCCTAGAACCCGGCGAGGTGCAGGTTCGTTCTGACCGTGTTCAGATTCTTACTGTGCATAAAGCTAAAGGCTTGGAGTGGCAGATCGTGAGCGTTGCGCATGCAGATTCCAGCACCTATAAGACAAGAACGTCGACATGGCTGAGCAACGAGTCCGCCGTGCCATCGGCGCTTCGCGGAGACGCACGAGAAGACGACTCTTTGGTGGGAGCTCCTGTTTGGTATATCGATTCCCCAGAATCCCCAGCTGATCTGAAAAAGCAGGGAGACGCCCACATTGCAGAATTTCGAGCTGTAGAGGAAGAAGAGAATGCGCGGTTGTTCTATGTGGCATTGACCCGTGCAGAGGAACGCGTACTGGTTACAGCATCAACGGATATCACCAAGGCTTCCCCTCCGGGGCCTTACACGCATCTTGAAATGTTGCGCACTAAAGTGCCAGACTCCGTGGTGGAGTGGTTTGACGGCGATACCGATGATGCCCTCGAACCTCCTCTTCCAGAAACTGGAGTTTTCCCCCAAGAGTTGCGGCCCGAGGGAGTAGATGCGGTCAAGAAAGCCATGGTGGAGCTTCCTGCGCTGATAAAAGATGGAGATCTTTTTGAGCGATGGGAACAAGAGGTCACCGCGCTTATCGAGGAACATCAGCAGCTGAGCACTCCGGTTGTGCCTGTGGAATTAGGCCTTGAGCTTACGGCCTCGGACATCGTGAACCTTTCGCAGGATCCCCAAGCTTTTGCTAGACGACGTCGCCGGCCAGTTCCTTTCAAACCCAATAGCTATGCCAAACGCGGAACTGCTTTCCACCAGTGGATTGAAGACCGTTTTGGTGCCACGGCTTTGTTGGATGCTGATGAGCTTCCTGGCATTGATGATGCCTTGGACGGAACAGAATTGGAGACTCTGAAAGCCCGATTTTTGGACAGCGAGTGGGCGGACCGAACTCCTGAATACGTGGAGCATCCGTTTGAAGTGTCTATCGGCGAGCATATAGTCCGAGGACGTATGGACGCTGTGTTTAAGAACGCGGATGGACAATGGGTTGTTGTTGATTGGAAGACAGGACAGCCGCCGGCAGAAGCCGCGGAGCGTCGTTCTGTATCGCTGCAGCTGGCAGTGTATCGATTAGCGTGGGCTCGGCTGCAGGGCGTTGACCCATCAGAAGTACAAGCGTTGTTCCATTATGTGGGGCGCAATTTTAGTTATCAGCCCAGCGAGCTTCCGGATGAGGCGTCGTTAGCTCACATGCTTACGTTGAACATGTAATCTTGATGAGCACTTTGAGAAGAACCTAGGAGCATAATGCCGTTGACCAACCGCGATGCGGGTCGATACCTCGGGGATGAGGAACTCACCGAGTTGCCAGAGCATACCCTGCTCAACGTTATTCGTATCCCCGGAAACCCGTTGATCAGCCCAGTGCGGTTGATTGCTCGGCGTTTTGGCTATGCGTTGGTGCTGATTCTCCTTGTGGCCTTGATTGTTTACTTTGACAAAGGTGGCTACAGCGAGCATCTGACCTTCATCGATGCGCTTTATTATTCGGCGGTTTCTTTGTCCACCACCGGTTATGGCGACATCACACCGGTGACGCAGGGGGCACGTCTTCTCAACATCATCATTATCACCCCGCTTCGGTTGACATTCGTTATCCTCTTGGTCGGCACGACGTTGTCGGTGCTCACAGAGGAATCGCGCCGAGCATGGAAAATCCAGCGCTGGAGGAAACGCATGCGAAACCACACCGTGGTCATTGGATATGGAACTAAAGGACGTTCGGCAGTTTCGGCACTGCTGGCGGACGGTGTGTCTCCTAAAGAGATCGTTGTCGTGGATACCGATCCGGTAGCTCTGGAGACTGCGAATACCGCGGGGCTTGTGACAGTTAATGGTTCTGCCACTAAATCAGAGGTGCTCAAACTTGCCGGCGTTCCCAAGGCAAAGGCTGTCGTCGTAGCACCCAATATCGACGATACCGCGGTGCTCGTAACGCTTTCTGTGCGAGAGCTGGCGCCGAGTGCGTGGGTTGTTGCTAGTGTGCGGGAATCCGAGAACCAGCACCTTTTGGAGCAATCTGGCGCAGACTCAGTGGTGATTTCTTCTGAGACCGCAGGCCGCATGCTTGGTTTAGCCACGGTAACGCCTTCGGTGGTGGAGATGATGGAAGATCTGTTATCCCCCGATGAGGGATTTTCCGTTGCGGAACGCCCGGTGGGTGAAGATGAGGTAGGCGCTAATCCTCGGCACTTGGCAGATATCGTCCTTGGCGTTGTGCGCTCTGGCGAGCTGTATAGGATCGATTCTCCAGAGGCAGAGACCGTGGAACCTGGCGATCGGCTGCTGTATATCCGACGAGTTTTCAGTGAGGATGTTTCCGATTAAGAAGTGCCTGCTGGTTGATCCCGCTGGACGAGTTCCCGTCCGTAAGGGCAATCCAGTGCTGTCTTCTCCTAGGCCGGATGTCCCTGCCTTTAACGTGACGGATCAGCTGTTAGTGCAACGAGTCGCCCCTGATGTGGTGGATTCGATAACAGGCACAGCAGCGCGGTCTCACATCCCATGGGTAACAACGGCTATTGCAGTCCTACGTAATCGTGAAGTAATGGTCTATGACCCAGCATCTGGGGAACAGCTGGAATACAACACTCCTACCGTCGGCCGAACACCCGACGGAAAGGACGTGTTTCCTCGCATTGATCCTGCTGTGATTGGACTGATTACGTCAGAGTCTGACGAGTATGTACTTTTGGGAGAAAATACTCACCGCCGTGGGTACTTTTCCTTGATCGCCGGATACCTGGGAATGGGGGAGACGTTTGAACAAGCACTGACCCGAGAAGTGTGGGAAGAAACTGGAAGACGTATCTCTCATGTTTCCTATGTAAAGAGTCAATCGTGGCCTTATAGTGGGGCCATCATGGTGGGGATGACTGCACGGACAACAGACATGGATGCTGTGGTACAACCCGATGGTGAGCTCACAGAGATTCGCTGGGTAACACGTAAAGATATTGTTCGAGGCACCATCCAGCTTCCAGCTCCGGGCAGTATCGCGCATGACATGATGTGGGATTGGGTAAACAAAAACGATGATTGATCTCAATGATCTGGATAGCGACCAAAGGGCTGCCGCTAGTGCTCCTCGCGGGCCGGTAGCCATTCTTGCGGGTGCCGGAACGGGTAAGACTCGAACGATTACCTATCGGATTGCCAACCTTATTGATCGTGGCATGGCTAGTCCTAATCGCGTACTGGCGGTGACGTTTACACGTCGTGCTGCGGGGGAAATGCGGCACCGGCTGGGCGTCATGGGTGTAGGAGGAGTACAGGCGCAGACGTTCCACTCAGCTGCGATGCGCCAGTTGTCGTATTTTTGGCCGCAAGTGGCCGGGAATCTGCCGTGGAAATTGCTGGATAACAAGTTTCCGCTTGTCGGCAAGGCTGCGCGCTCAGTAGGCATAGAAACGACTACGGAAAATGTGAGAGATCTCCTAGGCGAGATCGAGTGGGCAAAAGCTACGTTGATAACGCCTGACCGCTATGTGGCGCACGTGAAGGATCGTAAGATTCCCGCAGCCGCAGATAAAATCGCTGAGGTATACCGCAGATATGAGCAGGCTAAAACAACAAGTGAGGGCATGCTCCTAGACTTCGATGACCTGTTATTACACACAGCAGGAGCCATTGAAAATTCGACTGCGATTGCAGAGGAATTTCGGGAGCAGTATCGCACTTTTGTGGTCGACGAATACCAGGACGTTACGCCGTTGCAGCAACGAGTGCTTGACGCATGGCTGGGGGAGCGCGATGACATTACTGTGGTTGGGGACGCTAATCAGACCATTTACTCTTTTACGGGAGCGACTCCCAATTATCTTTTAGGGTTTTCTCGTAAGTATCCTCACGCGACGGTGGTCAAGCTACAGCGAGATTATAGGTCGACTCCTCAAGTAACGGACCTTGCCAATACAGTGATCGGGAAAGCGCGGGGTCGGGTGGCGGGCACTCGCTTGACTTTGGAAGGAATGCGCCCGCCTGGCCCGGAACCAGAATTTTGCACTTTCGACGATGAACCCGCTGAGGCACGTGCCGTAGCGAGCAGGATTAAAGAGCTCCTGAACAAGGGAGTCGCAGCGTCGGAAATCGCGGTGCTTTATCGAATTAATGCGCAGTCGGCGGCTTTTGAACAAGCCCTCGCGGATGCCGGGATTGTGTACCAGGTGCGCGGTGGCGGTGAGTTCTTCCAGCGCGCGGAAATTCGTCAAGCAATGTCTCAACTGGTTCGCGTTGCACAGCGCGCAGGAACAGAGTCGATTCATGGTTCCGCCTTGGAGACCTTGGTGCGCTCGGCGTTAGCACCTCTGGGATTAACCCCGGAAGAACCAGAAGGCACGCAGGCTCGTGAACGGTGGCAGTCCCTAGAGGCCCTCGCTGAGCTCACAGTGGAGTTGACTCGAGCTACACCGGATCTGGATATCCAGGGACTTCTAGACCAACTCAATCAGCGAGCAAGCGCAAAACACCCTCCGACGATGCAAGGAGTGACGTTAGCGTCTTTACATGCGGCTAAAGGCCTGGAGTGGGATGCGGTGTTCCTTGTAGGGCTTGTCGACGGCACCCTCCCGATCACCCACGCGATTAAGGGGGGAGACTCGCACATTGAAGAGGAGCGCCGGCTTTTCTACGTCGGTGTTACTCGTGCCAGGGAGCACCTTGTGTGCTCGTGGGCAAAAGCTCGTCAGGAGGGCGGACGCGCGACACGGAAGAGAAGCCGGTTCTTTGACGGCATTGTGGAAGAGCCTATCGATATCGCCGTCCCACCACGCAGTAAGCGTTCAAAGCGCTGTCGTGTGTGCGGCGCATCCCTGGGCTCCCCCTCAGAAATCGTGATGAGAAGATGCGTCGATTGCCCGTCGGGCGTTGACGAGGAGGTGTTTGAGACTCTGAAGGCGTGGCGTCTAGACATGGCTAAAGAAGGCGGTGTGCCTGCTTACATAGTCTTCACAGACGCAACCCTGCACGCTATTGCTGAGGCCAGCCCAACGACCACAGATGACCTACTACAGATTTCCGGTATCGGTCAGATGAAAGTAGAAAAGTACGGCAGTAGCTTGCTGGAAACTTTGGCTCAATTCCGCTGATCCTCACAACCCCAGCAGAACGGGCACGCTGGGTGAGCAGAAAGGCGAGGAAGCTTTTCTGTGGAATAGGCAGAAACTTGAAGGCTGTCGCCGGGGATAAGCGATGGTGAGATAACAGCGTAGGTGTTGTCAGGCTGTGAGAGAAGGCTTTGAGCAACAAAGCTGGCGTGCGCGGCGGTGGCTGCGATGAGGTGCGGGGTCGCGGGAAAAGGGCGACCAGAAAGCATCGATTGGGCGCGAAGCGCCGGCCACTCGGGGTCGGAATCAGTGCGGTAGAGATCGCCGCAGGCGAGACATGGGCCACTTCCTTCTAATCGGACTGGGCCGACGATACCGTGGGCGTCGATAAGCCGTACCGGCAGGAGGAAACCATGCGTGTTAACTCGATCTTCGATGTTGGACTCTATTCCGCGCGGATTGCACACAATCACGAGGGTTCGACGCTGGATATGATCCATAAAATCGTCTGGACTGGGAAAATTGGTTGAACGCAGTACGTTCATCCCGATTTTTTCTAGAAGATCCGATATAGCGTCTGCCAGCGGGTCATTGCCGATAACTGCACTCGCCCGGGGTTTGTTCTGTGTCCTGATGACGCCGTGGGCGAGGAGGTCTTCCAGGAGTCCTCGCGCAGCAACAGGATGGAGTCCTGCTGAAGTAAGTTCAGAAATTATCTGACCTTTTGCCCGCGGCTCGCGTAAGCTGCGAAGTATCGGAACTAGTGCATCGATAAGCTCGCGTGGTGCTGGGAAAATCCCTGCACGCGTTGAGTCGAGTCCAAACTGAATCCCCTCAGTCCGCACCAATACTTGATGACTGGGACTGAGAACTACGTTTCCCCCCGTGTTCATGACGGTAATTTCAGCACAGAGAGCCATTTTTGTCATGCCCCGTAAAAACACCCCCGAGCTTCCTGTGGAAGTGATCCGCTCGAAGCGTCGGGTACGCACCGTTTCTGCTCGGCTTATCGACGGGCGCGTGCAAATCCGAATCCCGGAGTCAATGAGCAAAAGCGATGAACAGCGAGTGATCGCTGAGATGTCCGCAAAAGTGAAACGAAAGACCCAATCCACCGCAGAATCGAATGATGAGCTCTTCCAGCGCGCGCAGTATCTGAATCGACGCTACCTTGATGGGAAAGCTAACCTAAGCTCCATCAAATGGGTCACCAACCAACGGCGGCGCTGGGGGTCGTGCTCACAAAGCACGGGAGAAATACGAATTTCTCATCGGTTACGAGAAGTCCCCGATTACGTTGTGGATTCTGTGATTATCCATGAGCTCGTGCACACGTTCATTCACAACGGACACAGCAAAGAGTTTTGGGAATGGGCAGATCGTGCTCCCTATGCAGAGCGGGCGAAGGGGTTTTTGGAGGCTATGCAACGGGTGAGCGGTTAAAGATACGAGAGAACCCCGAGCTAGCGTGCAGTCTAGGAGGCTAGCTCGGGGTTTAACGGTTGTTAGGGCTTCTTGGGACCTTGATCGTCGGAGTCATCTTCCGGCTTGGGGTTTTCCTTGCTTTCGGGGTTTTCACCCTCAGAAGCGAGCATTTCCTCCAACTTGGTGATTTCTGCGATGGGATCAAAATCGGTGCCAGAGGAGTCGTCGAGAAGCGCGTCGATGAACTCAGCGGAAGATTCGAGGTCCTCGGCGGTGGGCAAGAAATCTGGGTGATCCCACACGTGGTCGCGGCGCTCAGTACCTACGGCGACCCCTACTCGGCGCCACAGTTCTTGAGCTTCAGCGACCTTGGGAGCAGCGAACTCAATCCCTACGACTTTGGCGAACGCTTGCTCTGCAGAACCTCCGGTAGCACGACGACGACGCCATGCCTCGTTCAGGGCGGCTGTTGACGGGATGCGGTCTCCCATGGCCTCAGTCACCACTATTTCCACCCAGCCCTCGATCAGTGCGAGAAGAGTCTCTAGCCGAGACGCTGCGTGGGAGTTACGTGAGGTAATACGAGGGCTCATGTCGAGGCCCTGGAGCTGTTCCATAGCGTTTTGAATCGCAGTGGGGTCGCCAGACTCCAGGTTTAAGTCACGCATGGCTTCTTCGATATGAGACGTGTCGATAACGAGTCCTGCTGCGTACTCCTCAACGGAAGAGACGAGCCGTTCTCGCAGCCATGGAACGTGCTTAAATAGTCGCTGACGAGCTGCCTCACGTGCGCTGAGATAGACCATGACCTCGCGGTCCTCAATTTTTAGACCAGAGGTTTCTTTGCGCAGGTTAGCGGGCAGTACGGCGGTGACACCTGTCGGGGCGATAGGGAGACCGAAATCTGTGCCAGCAATAGTCTGAGTAGCAAGATCACCTAGTGCGTGGCCTAGCTGCATGCCAAAATTCATGCCAGACATCTGATTCATGATCTGCATCATGGGGCCCACCATCTCGCGAGCCTCTTGAGGTAGCGAGTCCACCTGAGCCTGAGCCATGTTCTCAGCTACCGGGGTGACGAGTCGTTTCCACATGGGAAGAGTCTTCTCTAGCCACAAAGAAGCATCCCATGCTGCCACGGTATTGCCGGATGCGGGCAGAATGGTGGCGTCGTCAAGCCATATTTCCACGAGGCGGACGGCTTCTTCTACCGCGGCGGTGTCATTGGATGACGCAGCAGCAGAAGAGCCGATCTGTTGCCGTGCAATCCGCTCGGCGAGCGCATAGTTCACTGCGCCCTGTCCCTCGGGAGAATTCATCGTGGAACCCATTCCAGAGAGCATTTGCCCGAATTGGTTCAGCATGTCTCCCAAGCCACCGGCGCCAAAGGGGTTGTTGTTGCGGCCGTTGTTATCATCATCGCCATTGCCGCCGAAGTTGAAAGAAAAACCGAATCCATTGGTATTCATGCTTCATAACCGTACCGATTCTTGTGCTATTTGTGCCATGTTGGAGGCAACGCTGTGAGCGAACATGTACCCTAAGGACTCGTGAAACGTCGTCTAAGCACTCTTACACTGGGAGCCCTTCCCATCGTCGTCTTGGGAACCCTTGTCACCATCGATCATGTTCCTGGGACTGATATTGATTTGACCGTGCCATATGCGGCGGAAGGCCCAGGTCCTACGTTTAACACGCTCGGGCAGATCGACGGGCAAGATGTTGTGGAGATTGGTGGCGCAGACGTTGATAAGACTCGCGGTAACCTCAACATGACAACGGTGTCTATCCGCAGCGGGATGACCCTGGCTCAGGCGCTTAGCCGATGGCTGTTTACGGATGACACGCTTATCCCTTTGGAGCGCATCTATCCCAAGAACAAAACTCCGGATCAGGTTAACCAAGAAAACCAGATTGCCTTCTCCTCATCGGAAGCCTCCGCGACCATCGCTGCGATGAATCATCTGGGTCGTCCTGTAGAAACAGAGGTCGCGAGTATCGTCGAAGAATCTGCTGCACATGGGATTCTCCAAGAAGGCGACGTGATAATGGACATCGACGGCACAGCTGTTGGCGGCCCCAAACAAGTCCGCGAGACAGTTCGGAAGAAAAAGGTCGACGATAGCGTCACCATTACGTATCGACGTGACGGACAAAAACACGAGGCTACAGTGAAACTGGGCAAGAATCCCAACGATCCCGCAATTCCGTTCTTAGGGGTGAGCATGGCCGCTAAACCCGCTGGCGGAATCACGGTCGATTATCACCTTAAAGACATCGGCGGCCCCTCGGCTGGGCTCATGTTTTCACTGGCTGTGGTGGATAAACTCAGTGGAGGCGACCTCAACGGCGGAAAGTTTGTGGCCGGTACTGGCACCATCGATGATGACGGCACCGTGGGCCCTATTGGCGGAATCGCACATAAAGTTCAAGCGGCTAAAGACGCTGGTGCAGAGCTTTTCCTTGCCCCTGCCAAGAACTGCTCAGAGGCCGTAAGCCGAAATCATGACGGCATGACCGTCTTGAGCGTTGATTCTCTGGACGATGCCATCAAACAAATGGACGCTTATAACACTGGCGGCGAGTACACGACGTGTAAAAAGTAAATGGCTAGGGCTTAGCTTTCGCAGATTCTGTAGTCGCAGGAGTCTCCATAGCGGAGCTTTCTGCCTGCGGACGCTGCGCTAAGCCCAGCGCATAGATCTGTTCCGCTGGATCTTTTTCATCGGTAGAGACCATTTGCTGCATAACCAGGCCCTCATCGTTGTCCACCACCGTGATAACTGCGGTACTCCCCAGCGTGGACCACCCAACAACGCGACGCCCAGTATCTTCTACCACCCGTGAGCTCCTAAGCTCCGTGAGCAGCTGCGTTGTAGATGCGGCTTTAGAATCGGACTTAAAAAATTGGAATTGACCAATTTTTTCCCCAGAACAAGCCATCGAATTTTGAACTCCGTTTGCATCGCACGAGTCAAACTGATCAAAAAACTCCTCAGGTGCGAGTGCCCCAAATTGCTTGCGGGCCTTCTCCAGATTGGGATTCTTCTTGGCCTTTTCCGAGCTTGTCGACGCCACCCCGCTGGTCTCTTGCTCACTAGGCAGAGCAGTCTTCGTAGTTTCTGCCACAGACTGGGAGGACGTTTCTGATGCCTCAGGGGTCGGAGTCTCCTGATTGCTGCCACACGCTGTCACCCCTAGAAGACCGCACAGCGCGAGGGCACATGCTGGGCGTCGAAAAGCACGAATACTCAGCGGCATGCGGAGAAGAGTGGAGGGAAACACAGAATCAGCTCCTGAGGCATAAGTCGGGCAGAAACAACTCGATTCTAATCCAATGTCATGCGCAAAGCGGCGATAACGCCAGGTGCGACCCCTGGTCCGCCCCTAAGCTCGATCTCATCGGCGGCAAAAGGACCGCGTGCTTCCAACTCTTCTTCTGAGGGACGCATCTGCAAAAGAGTCAACTCATGATCGCCCTGGAGAACACCGGAGAAAAGGCGCGCCGGGCGGGGGCCTGCTGTGGGGTCAGAGGAATCCCTAAACATGATCTCTTGGGCCAAAACAGCGCCTATCACTTGGCTCGGCCAAGATATGCGGGAGATGTAATCCCCAAGTTCTTCTGAACCTGGTTGTATATGCTCCGGGAGATTATCTTGGACCACGAGCGCGAGGGGAGAGTCGTCGTCTTCCGGAATGGCTGAACCCACTAATTCCGCTGGGACCAGGGCAAATAGTGTAGGGGAGGCGTCCCATCCTTCGGCGTGAATGAAGTCGACTGCCTCAAGCATTGCCTTATTTAACGCTTGGATGGGGTAGTCAGGAGTGCTCATTAAAAAATCCTTTACATTCACCTGTGAAGAAACTGCCGTAGACTAGGACATTACCTTGTCCATCGTAGAAAACTTTTGCATGGGATCCCTGTTGATTTCCGCGAATGTGCCCCTACACAGAATGAAATAAAGGAGTTCGAGTTGGCGAACGGCCTTACGCCTCCGTCCCCCTCGATCGGTCGTCCACCTAAGCTGTTCACCCGGATTGTGGTCCTTCTGGTGATTTTGGGTGCGCTGGTCCCCACAGCAATTGGTCTCTACACCAATTGGCTGTGGTTCGGTGAAGTTAATTTTAGGGGGGTGTTTAACAAGGTCATACTGACTCGAATTGCGTTGTTTGTGGTGTTTGCGCTGGTGGCGGGAATCATCACATGGATTTCCGGATGGCTCACATATCGCGGGCGCCCCGACGAACTCGATGTTTTTGACCTAGAGGGACCAATTCCGCAGTATCGCGCGGTGGTTGAACGCAGCGTTAAACGCTTCTTGACCATTATTCCCATAGTTATCGCTTTTGTCGCAGGCTTCCTAGGTCAGCAGAACTGGCAAACTGTTCAGCTATTCCTTAACCGCCAAAGCTTTGGTGTGTCGGATCCTCAGTTCGGAATGGACTACGGTTTCTACGCCTTCATGCTCCCGGCGCTGCGTCTGGGACTGGGCACGCTATCGATCCTTGTTGCAGTAGCGTTCCTTCTTTCTTTGATTGGGCATTACCTTCTAGGGAGTATCCGAGTAGGAAACCAAGCTGCAGGGGTCCGGGGAAGTATTTCTTCCTATGCGCGAGTTCAGCTTTCCGTAACTGCAGGTTTGTGGATGCTTCTGAAGGTGGCTTCCTATTGGTTTGACCGCTATGACTTGCTCAATAACCGCCACGAGACCTTTACCGGTGGTAGCTACACAGACATCAACGCTGTTCTTCCAGCCAAGATTGTGCTGCTGGTTATTGCTGCAGTGGTAGCACTCTGCTTCTTTTTGGTTGTTGTGCTTAAAGACCTCCGAATCCCGGCTGCGGCCACCGTCCTCATGGTGGTCAGTGCGGTTTCTATCGGCAGTATCTGGCCGCTCATGGTGGAGCGTTTTTCCGTTTCCCCGAACCGCGCGGAGAAAGAATCAGAATTTATCTCCCGCAACATTCAGGCGACTCGATTTGCCTATGGCATCACTGATGACCAGGTAAGTTACTTGAATAACTGGGGCGCTCAAGGACCTAACTCGGAGAAAGTAGCCTCGGATTCTGCGACAGTGAGCAACATCCGCCTGCTGGATCCAGAGATTATTTCCCCGACCTTTACCCAGCAGCAGCAGTTGCGAAACTTCTACGGCTTCCCTAAGTCACTTGCGATGGACCGCTATGTTATCGACGGGGAACTACGCGACTTTGTTGTCGCAGCCAGGGAACTTGATCCGAATGCGCTTCAAGAAAACCAGAAGGACTGGATTAACCGGCACACGGTGTACACCCACGGAAATGGCATCGTCGCAGCCCAAGCGAATCAGGTGGACGAGGTAGCTCGCGACGTTGGATCCGCACGCGGTGGCTACCCCGTGTACACAGTGTCGGATTTGCAGTCGACAGACGCAGAAGCAAAAGAACTCGGCATTGTGGTCAAAGAGCCTCGCACGTACTACGGCCCCGTGATCGCGTCTGCTCGCGACGGCGCAGATTACGCAGTGGTGGGCTCTGACCAGGGCAATCCTGTGGAATATGATACCGACTCTTCTACCTACACGTATAAGGGTGAAGGTGGAGTTAACATCGGTAATCTCTTTAACCGTTTGGCATTTGCTGTCCGCTACCAGGAACTCAACCTTGTTCTGTCGGATCGCGTTAATAAGAACTCGAAGCTCCTCTTCAACCGTGATCCCCGCGAGCGCGTACATAACGTGGCTCCGTGGCTGACCACAGACTCCACGACATATCCTGCAGTAATCGACGGACGCATCAAGTGGATCGTGGACGGATACACCACGCTTTCCTCTCTGCCGTATTCGGAGCGAACCTCTATGTCAGAGGCGACTACCGATACCACCGCACAGGTTGGCAACAGCGCACAGCGCCTTGTCACCGACAACGTGGGATACATCAGGAACTCCGTGAAAGCCGTAGTAGATGCTTACGACGGCAGCGTGGATCTCTACGAATTCGATGAGCAAGATCCCGTACTCAAGGCGTGGAAGGGTGTATTCCCAGACTCCGTGAAACCAAAGTCGGAGATCTCCGAGGCTCTGATGAACCACCTGCGCTACCCGGAAGACATCTTCAAGGTGCAGCGTAAGATGCTGGCTCGCTATCACGTCGATGACGCTCGCGACTTCTTTACCAACGACCGCTTCTGGTCAGTGCCAAGCGATCCATCTGCATCCGAAGGTCAGCAGAACATAGCGCAGCCTCCGTACTACGTGGTTGCTGCAGACCCTCACACCAAGAAGCCGAGCTTCCAGCTGATCACCCCGTTCCGTGGTCTTCAGCGTGAGTATCTAGCCGCGCACATGTCTGTGAGCTCAGACCCTGACAACTACGGCAAGATCACCGTGCGCGTCCTGCCCACGGACACCCTGACTCAGGGCCCCAAGCAGGCTCAGGACACCATGATGTCTTCAGATCAGATCGCCTCTGACCGCACACTGTGGCGGGACACAAATGATCTCTTCAACGGCAATCTCTTGACACTCCCAGTCGGTGACGGCGAGATCCTCTACGTGGAGCCTTTGTACTCCCAGCGTAAAGACCAAGCCTCGGCGTTCCCCAAGCTTCTCCGCGTGCTTGTTTCCTACCAAGGAAAGGTTGGCTATGCCCCAACCATTTCTGAAGCGCTATCACAGGTAGGAATTGACCCCAAGGCTGCTCAGGATCTTGGCGAGGCTCGGAACCTAGACAAGACACCAAAGGCAGACGACGCCAACAAGGACCAATCGAATCAGAAGGAATCGCCTAAGCCATCAGCGCCTGCCTCTGGCACCGGCGCAACAGGAGATGCGATCCAGAAGATCAACGACGCGCTTAAGGGCTTGGAGGCTGCTAAGGGCAAGTCCAATGAGGAGTACGGTCGTGCTCTCGACCAGTTGGATAAAGCTGTCCAAGATTATCGCCACACCACAGGCGGGTAGTCCAGAAAGCTAATCAAGATCCCCAGCGCTCGGTTATATAGCCGTTGTGCTGGGGATTTGCCTGTTTGATTGGTTCTATGTAAAGTTACTCCTCGTTGCACAGGACAGCTTGTTCTAAAGCAATCGTCGCGGGGTGGAGCAGCTCGGTAGCTCGCTGGGCTCATAACCCAGAGGTCGTAGGTTCAAATCCTGCCCCCGCTACTAAATTGGAACCCTCGGTTCGTGAAAACGAATCGGGGGTTTCTTGCGTTTGGGGAACGCGATGGGGAAGAAGATCCGCGACTGCAAATTAGTTTTGACCTTGAAAAACCTATTAAGGTCGAGTAAGTTCAACTCGGAAGCAATAGGGGTGGTCACACGAAAAAACTGCTTACTTCGGTAAAATCCCTTGGCCCCAGACCTATCTGCGGACGGCTGGGGCTGCTTTGTTATCCGCTAGCAGCAGCCGTAAGAAGGATCATTGCTCGTAGAGTCTAAAAGCGTTATGGGTTATAGGTCTTATCACGTGATCTCCATTCTGAGAATTTCGCGAGTAGAGATGCGTGACGTTGAAAGTGAAATCATCAGTGTTGTTGAGCTCTTTCAGAACTAGGTTCGTCCCGTCACATGGAGGGATTAAGCCGTACACTTGTGGTTTGGCACCTTTGTCACACGTGAGAGCCAGCGCGACATTCGGTTTAAAGACCAAGTAGCCTGCTTTCTTAAACAAGCTGCAGGCTCGATCGTTTTCTGTGACGGCGAGGATTGCTTTGCAACCGTCGCTGATCGCTATAGATTCGACTACGGAGAGGATCTTGGCTGCGATGCCTTGACGACGCTCTTGGCGTGTGGTGGCGATTAATTCAACCATTAAAGTCCTGCTCGCCAACCAAGTCTGTGCATCGTGGCGGGTGTCTGCTTCGATGTTCGTGTTGTGTATGAGTGTATCGGCTTCTTTACACAGTGGGCGGATAAAAGCTGCCCCTTTGAGAACATCTTGGTCCCAGCAACCGACGAGGTATCCGAGACTATACCGGTCTTGAGGGGACCGAGGGAAAGTGAGAAATAGGCTTTCTGGACCCATTTCGTTGGTCAAAAAAGTGGTTATCTCGCGGCACTGTTCATCCGTTGTCGCAATAGTAATCATTCTTTCAATCTAGAGGGAAAAGGGGAGAACATAAATAATTTTATGAGGCACAATGAAGCCGTATCCCCTCAAAGGTGAGCCTCGCTTCAGCATAGACATCAGGCATAGCGTGTCTTCTGCATCTTTAAACACCAACCAAATGAGAATACGATGTGGCTATTAGTTGTTATAAAAGGTGAAGGGGCTTGTTATGGAAACTTCTAAGATCACAGAGTGGATCTTCTTCGAAGAAATCCCAATTCCCGAGGACGTTGTCGGAGTTCTTGTACAAGGGGAACAGGCCTATGCGGCGTACAAAACTCTGCGAGACTCGGCGATTTTCACGTCCAAACGTCTGATCGTTCGCGATGCTCAGGGAATTACCGGCAAGAAAGTGGAAATCTATTCGATCCCGTATTCCTCGATCATGATGTGGTCGACTGAGGACGCGGGGCGCTTCGACTTCAACGCGGAGGTTGAACTATGGACAAGAGCCGGAAATCTCAAAATTAAGCTTGATAAGAAGATCGACGTGCGGCGCCTTGACCATCTCATAGCGACGTGTTTGCTCGCCTCCAATTAGTTTTGGAGGCGGATGACCCCAGATCACGGGACACCGGCTCGGTGCTCTGAACAGCGTGGGCTGGTGGTGTGAGAGGAACATACAGAGGAGTTATGTAAAGTGCCGACTGAGAATGAGAACATGCCGGTATGGCTGTGTCCTTCAGGACTATCTCACATGACTTGACGCACGCCATCGTGGACTTTTGAACCAGACCAGTGCCTCCGACGTCTCTCATTCGATGGACGTCTGTCGATGATTCCCCTGCTCTGTTCTCAATCTGGTCAGTACATAGAGCTGCAGCAGGACCGGGTAGAGGTGGCCAACGATCCCGATCACTAGGAGGGTTATAAGGGGCACCCACCCTCCAGTCACACTCGCCCAGACCGCAGTGGCGGTATGGAGTAGGAACGCCCACGCATGACCAGCTGCCGCTGCTCTCATAGGCCGTGGGTCCCAGTCTTTCCCTGTCTTGGATGCTCGATCCCCCCGCATGGCGAAGATGAGTCTGTTCCATCCGATCCATGACAGGACAGCGTTGAACAAGTGCACTCCCCATCGGCGGCTGGCGTCACGTGAGAAGGATATTCGATCCCATTGGTAGCCCGGGATACGGCGCTCCAGTGATTCGCCGACGAAGAGAGCAAGGCCAAACCCCATGAGAGTTACCGTGATAACGAAGCCTGCAGAGTCAGCGCCAGTCGCATCGGCCGCGATGACGAGGCCGCCGACGGCGGCGACCGTTAGCAGCAGAGCGACCATGTAGGATCACCGCTCCGAAGGGCTCGGAAGCCCTCCGTGCCTGCAGAATTGTCGAGGAATGCCAACGGCTCGGCGACATCGATCTGATCCATCTGCTCCCCACACTCTCTGCAGTGATACTGCCGCTTCGGGTATGAACAAGTTAGTCCGGAATGACGACTCATCGTCACGAGGTCGCCCCTCCCTCTCAACGATTTTCAGGCGATTTTCTACACTCACGGGATGGCCATGATGCTAGCAGGTTTGATACTGAAATGTAACAGACATAGGCATTAGCGTCTTGAACCACCAACAGGAGAGCCTGTGGCGGAGAACGACAGGTATCCCACAACCTGAGTGTTTCGAGAGTCGGACATGCGCGAGTACATGCAGGGGCGTCAGGACTCGGTCCTATTCGTATCCACCGGGAGAGTATTCATCCGAGCCAGGTGTATCATCAGACGCCCGTAACGATGATGGACCACTAAGCCGATGTCCTGGTCTCCATACTGTCCGACGGGAGTGGCAGCCGAGGGACAGTTCATGGGGACAATCAATTCCAATAGAGCGATTCACGAGACTTCTCACCAGATTGGTCCCAGTCAAAGCGGACAGACTGCGTTTGCTTGTTGTTCTCCGAGTCTTGATTTTTAGGGAACACTCCGATGCTTCCGCGTGCGTAGACATGGTTAACCTTCAGCTGTGACTCCGATGTCGGTATGCGGTTGGATGCGGGGATACCGCAAGCGTTGTCTGCGCCACCGTTGAGATGGAGGGCATTGTCGCCCGAGTCAGTTGCTGGCATCAGGGTAGGGGCGGTGACGGCCGTGTGTTCGGCGTCGGCAAGCCCGGAGAGCGCGAGAGGATCGTCAGAACCTTTGGGGATTGTTCCTAGGAATTCAACGTCGTAGGCGTAGCACATGAAATGTGAAACCTCGTCAGTTTCACTGGCGTTGAGGAGGCTGACCCGCTCTGATGGTAGGCGAACGCCGTCGTGGGCCGTGACAGCCCAGACGAGATAACGGCCTTCAGTGTCCTCAGTAACTACATGCGCGGGTTCACCGAATTTCAGTTTTGTGCCAAAAGGAGTCATTTTGACTTCTTTACCGTTGGGATAGAGCAATACTGCTTGTTCAGAGAGTTCTTCAGAAGGCTGTTCAGCGTTTGCCTTATTAGGCTCTGGAAGGTCCTTCTTGTTCACCACATCGTTATGTTTATTAGCGGTGACCTTTTTCTCCAACGTTGGCTTGTCTTTGTTAGACGGATGTGGGTGGAATCCTGCCCGTTCGTCTGCTCCGCATGCTGCGATCAGAGTGGTAAGTGCGGCGACGACGGAGAGTTTAAGGGCCGAAGCTCCCAATGAGTAATGCGTTTTAGCCCAGTGCGACTTTGACATGGTGTTCTCTTTCTCAGTTAGTTTTCTGCAGCACTGACGGTTTTGGGATGAACTGGGATGAGAGTCTTGCTCACCCGTTTGGAGATTTTTGACACGATCTCTTCTAGCGGTCCACGACCTATAGCAAGTTGCCATGCGGTGCCAAAGAGTAAAGCGCCTAGAACGTGAAGAATGAACCAGAGCGTGGGTAGTGCCTCGGTAGAATCTTTGAACGCCGCCATCAAAAGTATGTGTGAGATATACAGTGTCAGCGTCATTGCTCCAGCAGAGATCAGAGGGATGAATAGATTCTTAAGCATCCGGGTGATCACGAGAAAAGAACCGAGCGCCAAGGTTGCTGCTCCAAGAGAAGTGAGCAAGGAGAACGGTGTGTTGACGTGGGGGCCATTAATAGCCAGCCACCACCATGTATCTGTGGGGATATGAACCTCCGGACCGAAGTCAATGACCCGAAGAATGTCCTCTACATCGTAATTATCGGTGTGGTAGTACAGCTGGGTGAACCCACCTACATAGTCAATAAGGAAAGTTGAGCTAAGGAATCCGGTGATGGTGGCGACCGCACCGAGAGCGATGAGCCTGGTTTGCGTAATTAACCAATGCAGATTCATACGCCCCAGAGCTATGCCCACACAGATGTATGCCATCCACGTGACTACCGGGTAGGTTCCACCGACAAACAGCGTGATGATGGTGTCAACAGGCAGGCTAATCAATGAAGAGAAGCTGGGATTAAGCGTAGTGGTGTATCCGCCCCAAGAGTTGACCGCGAAAATCGCTAGGGGACCAGTCGTAATGAATACCGCTGCGAGGATAAGCAGAGTGCGAATCCGTAGAGAGACAACCCCGACAGCAAGCAGAAACAGCAGACCGTAGTAAGGCAAGATGTTGGATACCGGCAGATTGATCTCGTCGAGAGCTAGGCCGAGCACAAAGACGATCAGTGCGCGGACTGCCAGCGATATGCGGTCACGGTGAAGCGAGCTACCGACATGAGGCATGTTTCCGCCGGTAAGAAGCGCAATAGTCACTCCCGCGAGCAGCGCAAACAAGGCAGAAGAATGCCCACCAAACAACTGCCAGATCAAAGTGGGTTGGTCAGTGTATTTGTTATATGCCGGCAGCACATGCACGGCGATCATTCCTACGAGAGCGAATCCACGGGCTGCGTCAATACCAATGATTCGTCGCGGGTCAGCCGACGGGCCAAAAGCAAGTTCTTTGTTCCATCGGGACGGACGAATTTCAGGCTCTGGCGGCGGGCTATATGGCTGGGGTAGTACCTCGGCTTCGCCATCCCAGATAGGACGGACACGTGCTGGGCCTGGTTGTGGCCTGGTTGCAGCATCCGGTGTTTGAGGCTGCGTAGATATCTGTGATGTCATTGTCGATTCCTTGGATGTGGTGAAATCAATCCACTAGCTGGTAAGAACGGCTTCTTTAGGGTGAGTGTCTTGGATGGTGCTATCAAAAGCGGTGATGCTTTGAGGATCTTCGACGTAGGAAACAGGGTTTCCTGACCAGACGCTGTCGTTAGGGATAGCATCTTGACGCAAGATCAAAGATCCAGGGCCGATAGTCGCCCGATCGCCGATTGATGAGCCCGGAAGAATGAAACTGTTGGGGCCAAGCGTGGAACCTGTTCCCATGGTTACTGTTTCCAGAGCCATAACCCGGTCATGGAATAAATGGGTTTGGAGGACAGTGCCTCGGTTGATCGTTGACCTATCAGAGAGGGTGATCAGATCGAACTCCGGGAGCCACCAAGTCTCGCACCATACGTCACGCCCGATGCGCGTACCCATGAGGCGCAGCCACCAGTTGTAGAGCGGTGAGCCAAGCGACATTCTGATGAGCGAAGGCACCGCTAGAAGCTCAGCGATATTATCGATGAGCTCGCCGCGCCAAACGAAGGTGGAAAATAGTGTTCGATGTCCTGCAGTAAACCGACCTATAAGCAGCCATTTCAACACGATTGGTACGAGGCTGGCGATAATTCCTGCTCCGAGAACGATGGGGAAAGCCCAAAGCAAAACTGCCTGGATTCCTCCCCACCCACGTCCGCCCGACATGTATGCCAATGTGCCTAGCCAGACGATGAGGAGGTCAAGATAAGCAGCGACGATGACTGGTAGCAGTCGGAACAATTCGACGAACGCTCGGGCTACTTTGAGACCGGTAGAAGGATTAAAGGTGCGTGCGACGTCGGCGTCGATATGCGCGCGCGGGATTTGTCTCGTCGATCTGCCAAGCCACGATGTGCCTTTGCCTGGGCGCTCGGGAGTCGAAGAGAGAACCGCAACCAAAGACTCGGCGGGGAGATCGTGGTCGGGGCCGACGATCCCGGAGTTGCCCACGAATGAACCATCACCGAGGACAGTCGTGCCGACGTGGACCCAGCCGTTGTTGTAACGTGCCGATGTACACATGGAATGATCTGCAAGGAAGCAACGGTCGCCGATGGCTGTTAAGTGCGGAATCGTCTCGACTGTAGAGATCTCAGTGTCTTTGCCAACGCGGGCACCGAGGAGCCTAAGGAAAGCAGGTGTGAGCCAACCGGCGTATACAAAATACGTGGAAGTGAGCGTTTTCTGTAGCAGGGTGTGCGTCATCCATAGAGCCCAGCCAGTGCTGGAGTGAATCGGGAAATAACCTGGCCGGATCAACAGCGAACACAGGCGAACCAAGATGACGACCAACGCTAGCCAGCAAACGATGGTGAGAATCGCGAAAAATGGCGTCCATGCCGCCAAGATCAGGAAGACTTCTTGGTACTGGAAGTTATTGATTACCGTGGGCAAGATCAGGAAGGTCGCTGGTAGCACTGCCAGAACAGGTAGTACGTTCAGCAACGACAATCCAAGGATGTACAGCAGGTGATGGGAGAAGAATCCCAATCCGGTGACCATGCCGTCGGCGATAGCTTCCTTGGGCGTTTGGCTCGGCCAACTGGTCCTGCTTGGACCGTTGTCGCTTAGCGGATTTCCGCTGTAGCACCGGCCTTCGGCAACTGCTCCGGTGACGCAGGAGCCAGGAATGATTTCTACGTCGTTGCCAATGGTCGATCCAGGGGAAACGAAGGTTCGCATACCAACGCGCACCCGCTCACCGATGGTGATAGGCCTGAGATAAAAGGTATCGCCGTCGATCCAGTGTCCGTTGATATCGACTTCGCTTTCTAAAACTGAACCCTCGCCGATTGTTGCTAGCCCAGTGACTGGTGGGAACGTTGCCAGCGTGGTGCCTTTACCTACTGTGCAACCAAAGAGACGGAACAAGAGCGACATTGATGGAGTATCGAGGAGCGGTTCTAAGCGGAGATAGGCTAAGAAGCGTTCGGCCGACCAGATGCGCAGGTGAGTCCAGCCGCCACGTGGGTAGTCGCCAGGTTGGATACGGAAAGTAGCGACGCGAGCCACAACCGCGGCCTGCAGAATTTTTCCTGGAGTGGAAAAGAGCACGACCATACCGATGAACACCGGCCAGAATGGAACGGTAGGAACCCATGCTGCAGAGAAGAAGAATCCGAGTGCCCAGACAACAAAAATCGTTCCGACGACATAGCGAGCAACGTTGACAGCGTAGATGCCACAGACGACCAGGAATTGAACGATACCGGACCACCATGGGATTTTCTGTGGTAGTGGCCGCTGTTCGGTGTCAGTGTGGAGCGTATCTACGTAGTCGGCCATCATCGACAAGGTGGGATTGTCGTATAGTGCTCCGATGTCCAACGCGGGATGCGATTCCCTCAGAGCGATGGCTAGTTTTGCGATAGCAACGGATGAGCCACCGAGGTCAAAGAAGCTGGAGTCCGCTTCGATCGGAACAGGGCCAAGTTGGTCTATCCATTTATCGGCAAGCCAACGTAGATGTTGCGGCAAGGCTTCAACAGAGTCGCGGGAATCCGGTAACGGCCAAGGAAGAGCCTTACGGTCAACTTTGTCGGAGGTCTTCATAGGGAGCTCGTCGACAATGCACAAGGTTGGCGCGATTCCACCAGGTAGAACAGTGGATAGATGGGTGCGAGCTTTGTGCAGATCGATAGTGCCGGGTTTGCCGTTGTCTTCTTCGGGGACAACATAACCGATGATGACGTCGGATCCTGCGGTCGTCGTCTGCTTAGCTGCTGCCGCTGCAGCTACCCCAGGTACGGAGGCTAGGGCTCGATCGATTTCACCAAGCTCCATGCGACGTCCACCGAATTTGATTTGATCGTCGGCACGGCCTGCAAAGATGATTCCTTCTTGTTCTGCTACAACAAGGTCACCGGTTCGGTAGGCGCGTTCCCAACCTAGGGACTCCAGAGGAGCGTAGGCTTCGGCATCTTTTTCTTGATCGAGGTATCGGCCTAGACCAACACCTGTTACAAGTAGCTCACCAGTTTCTCCCCAACGTACGGGTTCACCGGTCTCAGGATCCACGATGGCTAATTGCCAGCCGGGTACTGGTCGGCCGATTCGGACGGGTTCTTTATCCGTTATTGGTTTCATGAGATGGCCGGAACAGATGATGGTTGCTTCTGTTGGGCCATAGGTGTTCCATAGCTCGCGCCCTGGGGCTGCGAGTCGGTTGACAAGCTCTACGGGAAGAGCCTCTCCGCCAAAAATCAATAGGCGCACTGCGGTCAAAGATTCAGTAGGCCAGAAGGAAGCGAGGGTCGGTACCGTGGAGACAGCGGAGATTTTGTTTCTTGTAATCCATTCACCAAGAGCATCCGCGGAACGAACAATATCCCGAGGGGCAGGGACCAAAGCGGCTCCATAACGCCAGGCCAGCCACATTTCTTCACAGGAAGCATCGAAGGCTACGGAGAGGCCTGCCATGACACGATCTTGAGGACCAAGTGGGTCATTGACTAGATACATGCGTGCTTCAGCATCGACGAGTGCTGCTGCAGAACGGTGGGATACGGCTACGCCCTTGGGCTTACCCGTAGATCCGGAAGTGAAGATGATCCATGCGTCGTTTGCTGTTGTGGGCTCGCAAGGAGTAACCGGAGCGAGATCGTTGCCTCGGAGGTCGAGGGAAAGCTCTGCACCATAGACCGCGGTGACATTGGCTTCTTCCCAGACGGTGTTTGCACGAGAGTCCGGGTCGTCCCAGTCAACAGGTACGTAGGCCGCTCCCGCGCAGATCGTGGCCAGAATTGCTATGTAGAGATCGGTGGTACCTGATGGAACTCGAATGCCAATACGGGCTCCACGCCCAATACCAAGCTGAGCAAGACGCTCTACTTGGTCGTCGATGCGCTCTGCCAATTGGCTATAAGTCAGAGATTCGTTTGTGCCAATAAGCGCGGTGGCGTTGGGATAGTGATGTACGGTCTCGCGGAAAATATCAACGAGTGTGCGTGGGTCGGGGACTGTATCGACGCCGTAAATTGCACAGGTACGGTCGTCGGACGGGAATGGATTTCCCACCGAAAGAGTTCCTTTCAATTGGGTTGGGATTGCCTCCAAAATCGCTATTGGAGACCCTGATGCCAGTGGGCTGTCGCCTCAGATGTAATCTGTATGCCTTGTATGCTCAGTGTTGCTGAATAAGAAGATAAGAACACTGGGATCTCAATCTAATAACATCTTCAGTTTGTGTGCAAATTGATGAAAAATTGGTATTTACACTAGTTGTAATAGTTATTTTCTTAAATTTGCTGGTCATGGAAATTTTTCCACTAACATCCCAAGTGGACTTTATAAAAAGTCTAAATGTGAGTTTGGACGCATTCGCGGGGGTAAACATGGGGATAGGGTGCAATTTGACAGGGGGGGGGAGTAAACAATCTTTTGGATAACCCTGCATTTTTATTTGAGGGAAACTATCAGGGGTGGATTTTGGAATGTCCGGTAGGGAGATCTGCGAATATCTTTTTACTTTGATCCGTTTTGCTTGATTGTGTGGCAAATATTTTGGATAGCTTTGTGATGCAAGCGTTCCTGTTTTTAAAAAGTTACCGGGGTGAATAAAGGGCCGTATTTAGTTCTATTGGGGAATCTGGCCGGGGTGTATGTGGGGAATTGGCGTTTTTGACCTAAAGGTTATTGTAGGACGCTAATTAATTGGGTTTTCTTAATTAATTGATTCAAATGCTGAATTTTGTATATGTCTGACGCAGGCGGGTTAAGGTTACTTATTTGTTATTTTGGAAAATAAATTGATGAAAATCTCAGTTTATTGTCGATGTCCTGGCTTTAACGGAATTGGGAATAAATGCATAGTGACTATCACAGGCGCAGAGGACGATAACGCGGTCAGCTTTGAAGCGATTAATCGTCTATGGGAAGGCTGTAGGCACTTTCTAGATTGGGGAGCAGTTGGTGGGTGTGTGGAGGGCGTCGTTAAGTAACTGGAAGGTCGCGGCTGTATCTTCAAATACACCTCGGTAATGATGTTGAAGCTACCGTAAAGGTCTCTAAGGTTAAGCCGGTTGAGTCTCACAGGCAGTATTCCCTGGATGCTGAGTGTGCGGTGAGGGGAGAAGGCGCCAGGATCAGCGGGGCACAGTGGAAACACGCCATCTCTGATCATGGGAAGTTCAAGATTTCTAGCGCACATGTGACCTACAAGGTAACGGTGGTCAATGGCTATGAATCGCTCAATTTCCTTCCGATCCTCCCGCTGATACCGCTCATCCCGTTGATACCTTTTATTGTTGGGTCACCGTCACAACCACCGGTGATTACACCTGTAGCGCCGATGGAAAAGAACCCGACGGCGGAGAAACCTCGTGAGGTAAAGACCGCTTCCAAGCGTGATAAGCCTTCATTGGCAAAGACTGGTGCTAATACACTAGGAATTGCTTTGGCTGCGTTCTTGCTAGTGAGGATAGGCATGTTGTTGGTACGTCGCAATCGGTGAAACACAATAGCTACACAAGAATCAATCGGGGAAATTAGGAACTAATAGTTTTCTATAACTCGAAATAACTGGAGTATGTCGCGTATAAAGACATACTCCAGTTATTTTTATGTCACGAATATCACACAGGTAAATAAGGCTGAAATCTTAGTGCTAGCGGGAGAAGTCAACGCCTACAAAAGGGATATTTTCGATGGGAAAAGATAAAAATAGGACACTGTGTTATTTCACACTAATGAAAGAATGTGTCCTTTGTGTGGGTCTATGCGGGCGGGGAAATTTCAAAGATTTCCGCACCTGCCTGCGTAAATAAAGTTTCTTCCAGGGTTTAGGGACCTCGCAGTTCTGATTCTTTTTTTAAAAAAAGTGACAAAAACCTCAGTCTACTAAGCGGAATTTATTAGGATAATTTTAGTTTTTGCGAAAAAAGTGTAAGTTCCTAAGTGCACTGATCGGATGCATTTCATTTTAATTTCCACTTCTATCTAGGGAGAGTTTTATCTTGAAGATTCGTAAGATCACCCTTACCATTGCGGGCGCAACTCTGCTGGCGGGCTCTGCAGCAGCGATCACTTCGGCACAAGCTTCTACGTATTCACCAGAAAAACACTCATTTGAGTGGTGTCACGAGACCTTTGGTGAAAATCAGCATGATCTTTGTAATTATTACAACTGGGCCAAGGAGAACGCTCGCATCTTGCGACAGAGTGCTGATCCTCAAGCTGAAGACTATCAATTCCAGGCGGATGAGGCCTTGCGTCGTCTTTATGCAGAGCAGAAGCAAGGCATCTAGTCTTATATTTTTGTAGCTCTGGCTATTGATTTTCGTTACTTGTCATCAAGCCCCTTACGGTTCTTTCACCGCCAACTGGAAGACCTGTAAGGGGTTTGCCGTTGTGAGGATTAAAGAGAGGTTTCTGTGTGCTCTGTAGCGCGGTCTTATCGTAGGGCTGTGCAAAAGACGTATTTTCGTGTTTTTACTGTCTTTATTAGTGCGCTAAAAACTTTTAGTTGAATTGTGATCTTCATTGCAGCTATGTTGCTATGTCTTTTTGATGAAAGTGGCTTTTAGCTGCACAATGTGGCGAAAGTCTGTGCGGCGGCGTCGAAAAGCTTTATCGATAACTATTACTTGATAGCTTTCGCCGTGTAGTTTCTCTTTATCGCTTAGTGCACAATGTGCTGGGCTTGGTCCGAAAAGGTCGGTCAGATTTTATGACTCATACAGACTCCTCATTTCTTACAGCGGATCAGGAGGGATACAAAACAACACTGAGTTCACGTCATATCCAGATGATGGCACTTGGTTCTGCGATTGGTACGGGACTCTTTATGGGGGCCGGTGGGCGTTTGGCCACTGCGGGGCCATCGTTGGTTTTGGCGTATCTTATCTGTGGTTTTTTTGCTTTCTTTATTTTGCGTGCCGTAGGAGAACTTGTTTTATACCGCGCGTCTTCCGGTGCTGTTGTCTCCTGGACTCGTGAATTCATGGGAGAGCGGGCTGGTTTTGTAGTGGGATGGGTCTACTTCATGATGTGGGCCTTGACAGGAATTGCGGACACTACGGCTATCGCGATTTATCTAAAATTCTGGAACCTCTTTTCGGATATCCCGCAATGGGTACTTGCTTTAGCTGCATTGGTTATTGTGCTGCTCCTTAATCTCATCTCTGTTCGGGTATTCGGTGAGATGGAATTTTGGTTTGCCATGATTAAGATCGCAGCGATCTGCTTGTTCATGGCTGTTGCAATCTTTTTTGTGGTGACGGGCCGCATCGTAGTGGACCAACCGGCAGGCTTTGCCAATATTGCTGAACACGGCGGAATTTTCCCCATGGGATTCCTGCCTTTGGTCGTTGTTATCAGTGGCGTGGTGTTTGCGTACTTTGGCATTGAGCTCATTGGTACGGCGGCAGGGGAGACCAAGGACGCTGAGAAAGAAATGCCTAAGGCCGTCAACAGTGTTATTTGGCGCATCATTGTGTTCTACTGCGGCTCGGTTATGCTGCTAGCTTTGGTGCTTCCATATACTGCGTATTCTGCGGGCGTCTCGCCGTTTGTGACCTTCTTTGACTCGATAGGCGTTCCTTCTGCTGGCACGATTATGAATCTGGTCGTTATTACTGCGGCTTTGTCTTCGCTCAATGCTGGTCTGTATTCCACTGGGCGCACTATGCGTACCATGGCACGTGCTGGGACGGCTCCGGAAATGTTGGGGGCTTTTAATAAGCGAGGTGTTCCTTTTGGTGGCATCGCGTTGAACTCTGCAGTGGTGCTTATCGGCGTGGTCATAAATTACCTTGTTCCGGGTAAAGCCTTTGATATCGCGCTTAATATGACTGCAATCTGTGTGGTTGTTAACTGGGCCTTTACCATCGTGTGCCATATGCGGATGATTAAGGCGGTAGAGGAACGCCCTGCATTCCGGATGCCGTGGGCTCCTGTGACTAACTGGATAACTCTGGGCTTTTTGGTATTGATCGTTATTTTGATTGCTGCTGGTTCCTGGGATGGATTCCTGACGGTGGTGGCATCTGTATGCACGGTTCCGCTGTTTGTACTGGGATGGTATGCAACCCGTGGGCAGGTAGAAAAGCGCCGTGCGGAACACGCACGGGAAATTGCAGAAAAACGAGAGAGCGTTATAGAGGTTTAAGCTTGTCGACGTTCACCGGGTCGCGCGGAACAGTACGTTACTGCGTGGCCCGGTTTTTATGCGTATGGCTACACCGGTAATTCATTGTGACCAATTTATGATTTTTTCATTTTAGTGAAAAACTTCACAGGTAATTTTCGGGATATTTGATCGGACATTCTCGAGCGCAAAAAGCCGTTTTACCTTAGAGAATAACGCAGTCTGGTCGGTTTTTTATTTGGGTTTTGTTGGTTTTGTGATCTATTCCGTGTGAATCTGCCGTGCAACTGAACCTAAATCCGCATAGATTGTGAACTATGAGCCCAAGAAAAATTGGAGTGACCGAGGTCGCTTTACGCGATGCGCATCAGAGCTTGTTTGCAACTCGTATGGCCATGGAAGACATGGTTGACGCATGCGAGGACATAGATAAGGCAGGATTCTGGAGCGTCGAGTGCTGGGGTGGTGCAACGTTTGACGCATGCATCAGATTCCTTAACGAGGATCCCTGGGAAAGACTTCGCACCTTCCGTAAATTAATGCCAAATTCCAAGCTCCAGATGCTGCTCCGTGGGCAGAACCTTCTGGGATACCGCCACTATGAAGACTTGGTGGTGGACAAGTTCGTTGAGAAGTCCAAGGAAAACGGCATGGATGTGTTCCGTGTCTTTGACGCTCTCAACGACCCACGCAACCTGGAGCACGCTATGCGTGCGGTGAAGAAGGTCGATGGACACGCTCAGGGAACCATCTGCTACACCGTTTCACCGCTGCATACCGTCGAAGGATATGTTGAGCTTGCAGGCCGGCTTCTAGACATGGGGGCAGATTCCATCGCGCTGAAGGACATGGCAGCGCTGTTGAAGCCTCAGCCGGCATACGATGTTATCCGCGCGATTAAAGAAACCTATGGCGAAGAGACTCAGATTAACGTCCACTGCCACTCCACGACTGGCGTTACCCTCGTGACCTTGATGAAGGCCATTGAAGCTGGCGCAGATGTTGTGGATACTGCCATTTCTTCGCTCTCCCTCGGCCCGGGACACAACCCCACTGAGTCCCTTGTAGAGATGCTTGAGGGAACCGACTACACCACAGATCTAGACATGGATCGTCTGATCAACGTCCGCGATCACTTTAAGGCAATTCGCCCGAAGTACAAGGAATTTGAGTCCAAGACGCTGGTGGATACCAACATCTTCCTCTCCCAGATTCCTGGCGGCATGCTTTCTAACATGGAAAGCCAGCTCACCGCCCAAGGTGCGGGAGATCGTATTGATGAAGTGATGCGGGAAGTCCCCATCGTCCGTAAGGATGCCGGATACCCGCCGCTGGTCACGCCGTCTTCCCAGATCGTGGGAACCCAGGCTGTCTTCAACGTCCTTATGGGACGTTACAAGGTCATGACTGCAGAATTCGCGGACCTCATGCTTGGCTACTACGGCGAGTGCATCGGCGAGCGAAATCCTGAGATCGTTGAACAGGCAAAGGCTCAGACCAAGAAGGAAGCCATTACTGAGCGTCCGGCTGATCTCCTTGAGCCAGAGTGGGATCACCTTGTGGAGGAAGCCAACAAACTTGAAGGCTGCGATGGCACGGACGAAGACGTGCTTACCAATGCTCTGTTCCCAGGTGTTGCTCCAGGGTTCTTTAAGAACCGCCCCGAAGGGCCAAAGAACGTGGGTAAGGACCCATCAAAGATCAAGACCCGCGAGAATGAGGCCGTTCTCGAACCAATTACCTACAAGGTCACCGTGGGCGGCCGCAGCCAGACCGTCAAGGTCGAGCCCGCCGAGTAAAGGAGAACCGAAGACATGTCTCAAGAACCTACTATGTCTGAGCGCCTAGACCAGCTCGCTAAGGCTCGTCATGAGATCGAGCTAGGCGGCGGCGAAGCCAAAATCGAAAAGCAGCATGAAAAGGGCAAACTGACAGCTCGTGAGCGCGTCGCAGCGCTTCTCGACGAAGGCACATTCCGCGAAATCGGCATGTTTGCCAAGCACCGCACCACTCACTTTGGCATGGATAAAGCAGTCGCACCAGCAGACGGCGTTGTCACTGGCTCGGGAGCGATTTTTGGTCGTGCCGTCCACGTAGCATCGCAGGACTTCACCGTGATGGGCGGATCGGCTGGCGAGACTCAGTCCAACAAGGTCGCAGCGATGATGGAAGCTTCTGCGACCACTGGAACTCCTTTCATCTTCATCAACGACTCCGGCGGAGCACGCGTGCAAGAGGGAATCGACTCCCTTTCGGGCTACGGCAAGGTGTTCTACCAGAACGTTCTTCTTTCCGGACTCGTACCACAGGTTTCGATTATCTCGGGCCCATGCGCTGGAGGCGCTGCATATTCGCCTGCTTTGACTGACTTCATCATTCAGACTCGTAAGGCCAACATGTTCATCACTGGCCCTGGCGTGATTAAGTCGGTCACGGGTGAAGAGGTCACCGCAGATGCTCTAGGCGGAGCAGACGCTCATATGTCTAAGGCCGGAAACATCCACTTCATTGCTGATGATGACGAGCAGGCGATCCTCATCGCGCAGAAGTTACTGAGCTTCTTGCCACAGAACAATACGGAAGAACCACCAGTTGTTGAGCCAGATCCAATCGTTACTCCCGATGAGGAGCTGCGGGAGATTGTTCCGGTCGATGGAAAGCGCGGTTATGACGTTCGCGATATTATTTCGCGCGTTGTAGACCGTGGCGACTTCCTTGAAGTGCAGGCTGGATATGCACAAAACCTCGTCGTGGGATTTGCCCGCATCGTAGGCCGTACCGTGGGCATTGTGGCTAACCAACCAAACGTGATGTCCGGTGTGCTGGACATCAATTCCTCGGACAAGGGAAGCCAATTCATCCGTTTCTGCAACGCCTTTAACATCCCGCTGGTGACTTTTGTGGACGTTCCAGGCTTTATGCCGGGTGTTGCTCAAGAACACGGTGGCATCATCCGACACGGTGCCAAGATGCTGTACGCGTACTCGGCAGCCAGCGTGCCAAAGATTACGGTGGAGCTGCGTAAATCCTACGGTGGAGCGCACCTAGCTATGTGCTCGAAGGACCTGGGAGCTGACCGCGTATTTGCATGGCCCACTGCAGAAATCGCAGTGATGGGCGCAGAAGGCGCAGTCAATGTGGTCTTCCGCAAGGAGATCGAAGCCGCAGAGGATAAGGAAGCCAAGCGCGATGAGCTCATCCGCCTGTACAAGGAGACTTTCTCCACTCCGTATATGGCAGCCTCCCGTGGCTTGGTTGATGACATCATCGATCCCGCAGAAACCCGCCTGCATATTGCAGATGCGCTTGAGGTCTTGACCAACAAGCGAGTAGTTCGCCCTGCCAAGAAGCACGGCCTAGGTCCGGTATAAGGAGCAACGGTGAGCGAATCAAACAGCGAGCAACTTGCTCAATTAGTCGCGGAACTCTCAGCGCGGCTTGATGCGGCGGAAGCTGAGCTTAAAGAGCTGCGCAAGCGTTCCGACGCTTCCATCCCAGAAGACGTCATCATTGCTATTTCTGCTGCGGTGTCAGCCTTCATGGGCAATCGCGGCACTATTAAGGCAGTCCACTACTCCCGCGAAAGAACGTGGGCAGCGCAGGGACGGCAGAAGGTCCAGCATCACATTCCGGGTCAGCTGTAGGCATCCGAAGGTAGAAGGTAAAACATGAAACTTAACGTGACAGTCAACGGGATCGCCTATTCTGTCGAGGTCGAGGTGGAAGAGGAGAAGCGTCAGATCGCTCCCATCTACTTTGGTGGCGGCTCAGGCGCAACCCATTCTGAACCAGCCAACGCGAGCGTCTCCGGTGTATCGGCAAACGCTGTCGTCGCTCCGCTTGCCGGATCGGTCTTCAAGATCTTGGTTGAAGAAGGTGAAGAGATCGAGGCCGGCCAGGTGCTCCTGATCCTCGAAGCCATGAAGATGGAGACCGAGATTACGGCTCCTAATGCGGGCACCATCAGTAGCGTTCGCGTTGCCGTCGGTGATTCCGTTCAGGGAGGTCAGGCGCTTATTACCATCGATTAAATTCGCGTCGGTGTGGCGGGCTATGCGTACGCTCAAATACATGGTTATATGAGTGGGAAATGCTCGTCTGAATAGCGAAAAGGAAGCCTCGGTACATGCGAAACCGCAACCACCATACCCGCCGTTTGTTTATCACAGCAGCAATCACAGGGATGGCGGTCTTCGGTTCGCCAGGTGCCGGGGCTTCTGAGATTATGCCGCAGCAGGCTCCGGTTTCCACGTGGGTGAATCAGGTGGCTGAGCAGCTGCGTGGAGCAGGCATCGTTGCCCCTCCTGTAGACCCTGCAGCGGTTGCCTCTGCAGACGCAGCGGTTGCTCGTATACAATCTGACATGGACGCTTTTAATGCGAATGTTCAAGCAGCAGGGGCACAGGCACAAGCAGCTCTAGGACAAGCGTTGCAGCCTCATAAGCCACAAGCTATTCATCAGACACCGACTCCGCGTGCACATACCCAGCCAGTGCACAAAGATGCGCAAGGCCGTACGATCCCCGAGGTCGTACAACGGGAAAAGACCTTTGAGCCCATCATTGATGGCCCTAACTATCACTGGCGCACGGATCTACTCTCGCAGTTCATGGCACAACACCCCGGGAAAGTCCTCAATCGGGTAGCCGGTAGCTGGTTCAACTCGCCAGATATCCCAGCTGAATCCTTAGCCGCAGAACAACGCGGGATGTCCCTGTACGGCCCAGGAACCCCTGTGTATGTGGGAAAGCATTCTCTGTGTACCGTCGCTGCGACGGGACACGATGCCGCAGGGCGCGCAGTAGCCATTACCGCGGGGCACTGTGGTGCAGTGGGGCAAAGCGTGGAATCCGCTGACTCTTGGAGGATTGGTCCAAGCGGAACGGTTGCCGTTCGCGGTGAACATTTGGACTATTCGGTTATTGAGCTTGGTTCTAATGCGCAGGTAACCAATGAGTACAACGGGACTCGCGTTAATTCGGTGGGAGGCCACAACCCTAATGCCGGAGAAACAGCATGCAAGCAGGGTGTGGCCACCGGACACTCCTGTGGACATATCTGGACTAAAGACGCGCGCACCTCAATGTCACAGATCTGTGCTCGCCAGGGCGATTCTGGTGCACCGGTGATCGTGGGAGATCGCGTCGTGGGGATCATCAAGAGAGGTGCTATCAATAACCAAGCTCTTGCATGCCATACCCCATGGCAGGGGCCGATGTTCATGCCTACGATTTCCACCAATATGGATGCCGTTATCGCAGATATAAACGCCAAGAATGGTGTTGGCGCTGGCTTTAAAATCGTGAAATAGAAGATAAAACAAAGGGCAGGTGTCGCTGAGTAAACAGCGGACACCTGCCCTTTTAATAGTTAATCTTGGGAGCTAATCACATGACTCTTGTTTTTGCGTACCCAAAACATCCAGCGCCGGGGCGTGGAGTAGGCCGTTGGACGCAATCGCACTACCGCCGTGCGGTCCTCGTTCACCCGTGAGAGAGGTGAAAGTGCCGCCGGCTTCCTCTACCAATACGGTTAAGGGCGCTAGGTCCCAGAGTGAGACCTCCGGTTCTGCTGCGATGTCCACCGCGCCTTCTGCGACGAGACAGTAAGACCAAAAATCTCCAAAACCACGTAGTCGCCACGTGCGCTCGGTTAAGTCAATAAAGCGCTCGTCCAAACCTAGGGTTTGCCAACCGCTGAAGGAAGAAAACGAGAGGGATGCGTGGTCTAAGTCTGCAACGTGAGAGACCGACAGCCTTGTGGGGGTTCCGCCGTTGAAGGTGCGCCATGCCCCTTGACCGGAGGCCGCCCACCAACGGCGCGCTAGAGCTGGCGCTGTGACCACACCGACTACCGGGGTGCCGTCGACAAGCAAAGCGATAAGCGTTGCCCAGGCAGGGACGCCTCGCACAAAGTTCTTTGTGGCGTCAATGGGATCAATGACCCACTGTCGTCCCTTTAACTCCACGTCACCGCCAAATTCCTCCCCGAGGATGGCGTCGTCGGGGTAACGCGCGGTGATGAGTGCTCGGAGGGCCTTTTCGCAGGCGAGGTCGGCATCGCTTACGGGGGTCATGTCTGGTTTGGAATCTACAACCAGGTCGCTTGAGTCGAAGCGTTTGAAGGTTATCGCATCGGCGGCGTCAGCAAGTGATAGAGCAAATTCAAGATCAGAATTATAAGAAGTCATACACACCAGCTTTCCTGAGATGCGTTGTAAAAACTAGGGTCGGATTAATTCGCAGGAGGTAAGGTGCGAAGAATCGTTGCAATTTCATCAGCTGCCTGCGGATTCGCAGCAATACACCAGGTCACACCCGCGGCTTCAACTTTGATGCACGTGCCGCCTACGCCTTCCACGAGAGCACGGCCGGGGAGCCAATCCCAATCCTGGACAGTGTGTTGGACATAAGAGCCCAAGGCGCCGTCAGCAACTCCACCCAGGTCAACCGAACCCGCCCCGATCATTCTCCAGCTGAGGAAGCTCTGTGCGAGGGAAAGCCATGCGTTAAGCAGTGCCGGCTCAGCGATGAAAGGAGGGTTGAGATACGTGGCCATGCTGATGAGCTCAGTGGATTTATTCTCTAACGCTGGCAAGGCTTTGCCGTCGCGGGTTGTAGGAATATCTTTGCCACCAAACCAGGTGTATCCCATCGCAGGCCTGTGTACAGCACCGAAACAGACCTTATCCGGATGCGCAGGATCGCCTTCTACCAGTGCAAGGGCGGAACACCAATAATCTGAACCGCTAATAAAGTTATAGGTTCCATCAACTGGGTCGATGACCCATGTGCGTCCGGAGGTTCCAGCTTTGTGGGTGCCTTCTTCGCCGAGGATGCCGTCTTCCGGCCGAAGCGCGCTAATCACACCTGTGACAAACTGCTCGGCTGCACGATCTGCATCCGTGACTACGTCGGAGAGGGAGGTCTTAAAGTCTGTAGATACTCCCTGCTCGCGCATCCTCCACGCCAAGCGGCCCGCATTGAACACCAGCGCTTGTGCTAGGTGCTCATCAGAGTCTTGATCGTGGGCGATAACAAAAGTCTTGGTGATCGTTGCGATCATGTCAGCTAACGAGGAATGTAATGCAGTATCCCGAGGTTGATCCATATCTACCATTGTCACCTTTTCCCAGGAGAGTTGCCAACCGTGGCGGAGTAACAACCCCACAAAACATGAGGAATAGGTCCTTGGATTTAGCTTCCTCGCTGATTATCGCAGCACAGTGTCTATTTGTCTGTTAAAAAGCAGCCGGAACAGCGGGTGCAAAGCAGAAGATGGATATGTATCCTGCTAAACTAGTTCTTCATGCGCCCGGAAATTCTCGCTGCTCTCAATGAACTTGATGCAACCTTGACCACGATCGAAAAGGTCATGGACCCCGAGGAATTAGCATCGCGCGTCCGTGAGCTGGAGCAACAAGCCTCCGACCCCACGTTGTGGGATAACCCTGACCATGCTCAGAAGGTGACCACGGAGCTATCCTCGGTGCAAGCACAGCTGAAGAAACTTACAGGCCTGCGGCAGCGTATCGACGACATCCCGGTGATGTACGAACTCGCCGAAGAAGAGGGCGACGGCACCGAGCTTGCCGACGAAGAGCTGGCCGAGCTCACCGCAGAGATTGAGTCTCTAGAAGTGAAAACCATGCTATCCGGCGAATATGATTCCCGTGAGGCCGTGATCAACATTCGCTCTGGGGCAGGCGGCGTTGACGCTGCAGACTGGGCAGAGATGCTGATGCGCATGTATGTCCGCTGGGCGGAAAAGAACGACCGCAAGGTCGACATTTATGACATCTCTTATGCGGAAGAAGCGGGTATTAAATCAGCGACGTTCGTTGTCCACGGTGAATACATGTATGGCCAGCTCTCTGTGGAGCAAGGCGCACACCGGCTAGTAAGAATTTCTCCGTTTGATAACCAAGGACGCCGCCAGACCTCATTCGCTGAGGTCGAGGTTCTCCCGGTGGTTGAGCAGACGGACCACATCGACATTCCAGACTCTGAAGTGCGTGTGGACGTCTATCGTTCCTCCGGGCCCGGCGGGCAGTCCGTGAATACCACTGACTCGGCTGTGCGGTTGACGCATATTCCTACGGGGATCGTGGTCACCTGCCAAAACGAGAAATCCCAGATCCAAAACAAGGCGTCTGCCATGCGAGTTCTCCAAGCTAAACTCCTGGAGAAGAAGCGCCAAGAAGAGCGAGCTGAACTCGATGCCCTGGGTGCTGGTGGCAACGCCTCGTGGGGAAACCAAATGCGCTCCTACGTGTTGCACCCGTATCAGATGGTGAAAGATCTGCGTACCAATTATGAAGTCAATGATCCGCAAAAAGTGCTCGACGGAGACATCGATGGCTTGTTAGAAGCCGGCATTCGCTGGCGTATGGCACAGCAGCAGGAACAATAACGAGGGGAAGCCCTGGAGAGGGGCGTCGAGAAGCTATGCTATCGACGGCGAATCTCAGTTTTTCCCGGATACTTCTTCGCGATCTCCAGGTAGTGCTTGCGTTTTGCCCTTGTACACGAGTCCCACAGCACCCATGTAAGGAAAGTAAAGTCAACTTTCTCCGGGCATCCCGCTGCCATATCTGGTCGCGTTGTGCCGTAGTAGCAGGCTAAACGACGCACAACTCGCCATAATCTGATCACGCGCGGTGCGAGAATCACGATGATGCGATCAGCCTCAGCTAGTCGACGCTCCTCAGATAAAAGCGAGTAGTTGCCGTCGATGATCCAATCACTATGCGTGTTGAGAAACGACTCGGCGTCTGCGGTTTCTTCTGCGAGGTTTCGCTCCACCCAGTCGGCTGAAAAATGAACCGAATCAAGATGCAAAACTGGGACATCCAGCTGGGCGCCTAAGCGGCGGGCAAGCGTTGATTTTCCGCCGCCGGAATACCCCATAATTGCAATCTTCATCGCTTGAGGATAGCTCAGAGTAGCAGCTTAGCTCTTAGAATTTGGCCTTATCCATAATGAATAGGTGTTCCAGGGCCGATAGGAATACCCAAGAAGTACCACAAGACAAAGAACAAGAACCATCCCACCAGCATGGATATGGAATAGGGAAGAGCTAGGGACATGAGGGTTCCCACACCCGCAGGCTTGTAATAGCGCTGGAGGAACGTCAGTGCTAGAGCAAAATAAGGGCTCATAGGAGTAATGATGTTTGTCGGAGAATCGCCTATGCGGAAGAGCATCTGCGAGACCTCTGGAGAAACCCCTATGTACATCATCATGGGAACAATCACCGGTGCCATAAGGGCCCACTGGGCCGAGCCCGAGGTAATAGCCAAGTTGAGCAAAGCGACCATAGCGACCAGCGCGCCGAATAATACGTAGACCGGCAGGTCCCATTGCTGGAGCAACTCCGCCCCTTTAATCGCAGTCCACATGCCCAGATTTGACCATTGAAACCATGCCAGGAACTGCGCGACCATAAAGAACAAGACGATCATAGGAATGAGAGTTTTGAGCCCACGCCCCATGAACTCGGGAATATCTCCCAGTCTTGTGATCGTTTTAGCAGCAACGCCATAGACGATGCCTAACCCTAAGAACATCATCGCGATGGGAACCGCGATGGCTTTAATCAAGGGGCTCGTCAGTGCTCCCTCTTCTGAATACAGCGGTGACGCTGGGATAAACAGCAGCGCAAAGTATGCGGCAAGCATGAGCACAAAAACACCACCGGTAAACGCAAGGGCGCGGGCCTCGCCAGGATGGAGCTTGATTTCTTCGGCTAAATCGTCATCTGTCTTATCTTTGTGAGATTGCGCGCCGGGAGATCCGTCCGCATTCTTGGAAAACGTGAGCTCGGAATGGTCGATGCGGTCATGGTCTACTAACTCGCGGGCTTTCTTTTTGATAAAAAGCTCAGTGACCAGCGTGATGATCAGAGCGAGCACGATAGATGAGGCCACTACAAAGAAATAGTTTGCCAGGGGAGAAACGTGGTACTCGGGGTCCACGAGTTGTGCCGCAGATGTGGAAATTCCGCCCAGTAGTACGTCAGTGATGTTCAGAATCAGACTGGCGTTAAAACCTGCCGATGATGCAGCGAAGGCCACCATTGCACCCACGATCGGCGATCTTCCCAGTGCTCGAAAGCTCATGGCGCCTAAGGGGATAAGGATGACATAAACGGCATCCGATGCAATAGAACCGGTGACTCCCGCCAGTGCCACAACAAAGGTCAGTGTGCGTGGCCCGACTTTGGCTACCATGGCTCGAATAAGTGCACTAATAAAACCAGAGTGCTCGGCTACAGCGACTCCGAGCATAACTGTGAGGATGACTCCGAGAGGTGGAAAAGACACAAAGTTATTCACCGCCTCAGTAAGCATTGTGCTTATTCCCTCTTTGGTGAGGAGATTGGTGACGGCAACTGGGGAATTGTCCTGGGGATTAATGGCGCTCATGCCAGCTTTTGACCCCACCCAGCTACTGATGGCTACCAGTCCAGCGAGAATAACAAAAAGCCAGAAAGGGTCGGGGAGTAGGTTGCCCACGCGCTCCACAAACCCCAGAAATCCTTTCGGCTTGGGAGGCGCGTCGTGCCTTTTTTCTAGCTTCTGCTCTGAAGTCGTGCTCATTTCTGGGCTCCGATCTTTGGGGAAGTGATGGGCGCCAGTCTAACGCGATAAAAGTGATGCGTCTCATAGATTTATGAAAACTTTATCCATTCGGGGTGATTGAGGGGAGGGGAGATATCTAAACATATAGATGTAATTATGTGTACGGCCAGGGTGGCGGTGTGATATCTCCATGGCGTGGCGCATGTATGGGGTGCGGGGGGGGGGGGCGTCGTTACGCATGGCGCCTGTAGCGCTAAATTCGATCCCATTTGTCACAAACGTTTCAATTGCCACAGTGGTTTGGCTAAGGTGTTCAAGTGTGATCACGTTCGACAAAGTCACCAAGTCATATAAAACGTCTACCAGGCCGGCGCTGGATAACCTCTCGCTCACTATTGATAAAGGCGAGTTTGTTTTCCTCATCGGCCCTTCCGGCTCGGGAAAATCAACCTTCTTGCAGCTCATGATCAGAGAGGAGAACCTCACGAGCGGTGATCTCTACTTGTCCGATTTTCACGTGAATAAGCTGCATGGCCGGCAAATTAACAAGCTGCGCCAGCACATCGGTTACGTCTTCCAGGATTTCCGTCTTTTGCAACAGAAGACGGTCTACGACAACGTGGCCTTTGCGCTAGAAGTTATTGGGACACGGAAAAGCCGCATTAACAAACTAGTGCCCGAAACTCTTGAGATGGTGGGTCTTTCTGGAAAAGCACACCGTATGCCTCATGAGCTTTCTGGCGGCGAGCAACAGCGCGTGGCCGTAGCCCGCGCCTTTGTCAACCGGCCGTTGCTTTTGCTTGCCGACGAACCCACCGGCAACCTGGATCCCGAAACTTCCGACGGCATCATGGTTTTGCTGAACCAGATCAACAAGACGGGTACAACCGTGGTTATGTCCACTCACAATGCGAGGGCCGTCAATGACATGCGCCGTCGTGTTATTGAACTGAACCTGGGCAAGCTCGTGCGTGATGATGCCCACGGTGTCTACGGCGAAGCTCAATAGATGCAATAGGTAAGGAACCTCATGAAACTTGGATTTGTATTCCGAGAGGCCTTCCGCGGGCTCGGACGTAACATAACGATGACCATTGCGCTCATCATTACCACGGCTATTTCTCTAGCACTTCTGGCTACCGGTTTTCTAGTCACACACATGACTGAAGCCACAAAAAGTATTTATCTTGACCGCGTAGAAGTCATGGTGCAGCTGAACGAGGACATCTCTGCCAATGACAAAGACTGCGCATCGGACGCATGCAAGCAGGTGCGTGAAAAGCTCGACGGACAAGAAGGAATCGAATCTGTTACCTTCCGCAGCCGCGAGCAGTCATATCAGCGTTTTGTCGAGGTTTTCAAGGACACAGACCCGCAGCTTGTCGCAGAAACATCTAAAGATGCACTGCCGGCGGCGCTGCACGTTCGCCTTGTAGACCCGCTAGACACCAAGCCACTTGATGCGGTCCGTGGCCTGGAACAAGTAACCACCATTGTGGATCAGGTAGATGATCTGCGTGGGGCGACGAACAACCTTGACGCTATTCGCAACGCAACGTTCATTTTCGCGGCGATTCAGGCGATTGCGGCAGTGTTCTTGATTGTGAACATGGTGCAAATTGCTGCATTTAATCGTCGTGAAGAAATTTCGATCATGCGCATGGTGGGCGCGTCTCGCTGGTATACCCAAGCCCCCTTTGTGCTTGAAGCCATGATCGCTGCACTCTTTGGCGCTGTGCTCTCCGGAGTGGCTTTGTTTGGCGGCAAGGAATGGGTGGTGGACAAGACCCTTAAGGGACTCTACGATTCCCAGCTCATTGCACGGGTGACGAGCTCCGACATCTGGGCAGTGGCCCCGGTTGTGGCAGTGATCGGAGTGGTCTTTGCAGCGATCACCGCTCAAATTACGCTCCGCTGGTATGTGCGTAAATAACCACGCATGAGCCGCTGGTTGTAAACTGGCGCAGTAGCGTGAGAACTTTAACCTTCCACATCAAGCTGGTGTGGAAGGTTTTTGCATGTGCAAGGCGGGCACAAGGTACGATCAGTGGCATTATGGCGAAGAAGAAAAAAGCTGCAAACAACAATCCTGTGATCGCGACTAACCGCAAGGCACGCCATGATTACAAGATTCTAGAGACCTACGAATGCGGCATTGTCCTCCTCGGTACAGAAATTAAATCGCTGAGAGAAGGCAAGGCCTCCCTTGTCGATGCCTTCGCCACCATTGACGAGGGCGAGGTCTGGCTCCGCAACCTCAACATCCCGATCTATTCCATGGGCTCGTGGACCAACCACAGCCCCAAGAGGACCCGTAAACTGCTGCTGCACCGCCGCGAGATTGACTCGCTGATGGGTAAAGTGCGCGACGGCAACAAGACGCTTGTGCCGTTGTCTCTCTATTTTTCTGGCGGACGGCTCAAGGTGGAACTTGGCCTTGCCCAAGGTAAACAGGATTATGACAAGCGCCAAGACATCAAGCGCAGGACCGAAGAGCGCGAAGTGGTTCGGGAACTTGGTCGCCGCGTTAAAGGCATCCACGCATAAAATATCCCTGTCTTTGCAGCTTATCGACGTCCCCTCGACAGCACGTACCGCAGGAGGACTTGAAGCTGCTCATTGCACGGAGTAGGATAATCCAAACTACGGATATGCTGCACAGCATCCCAATCCGTAGTCGCATGAGGGGCTGATTTTGGTTTCGACTGCGTAGATTGAGCCAGGGGAAGCGTGCCGGTGCAGGCTAGAGACCACCGTAAGCGTCGTAGCAAACTGATAAGCGCCGAGAAGACTCAGCGCGACTACGCCCTCGCTGCCTAATTTGTAGCGACCTGCGTGTCTGTCAGCCTAGGTTTGTCTCTGACCTAGTGTCTGGCATCGACTAAGAGACTTGCTGATTCCATCGTGTCAACGGGGTGGGTCGGGACTTTTACCGATGACTGGGCTCATCATCCGGATGTGTTCGTCCTAGCCGGAGAGCCGAGTAGAGATCTATGCGCGGACTGCGCACGGAGAAGCCCTGGCGAGGTTGCGTAGGACCCGGGTTCAATTCCCGGCAGCTCCACCACCTAACCCCGCTTACCGCCTTGGTAAGCGGGGTTTTACTTATTTACCTGTAAAACACAAAATGCAGAAGATAGATGATGCGCTACAAATATCTTCATATGTGGCCCACACGTGGCATGAAGTACCTATAGAAGGCGAACCTATGGGACGATATTTTGTTGGTCGAGTCTCGCGACATTGACGACATATCGGCTCTGTACATTTATGTTTTCGCACCGATTTTAAGAGAGTTTTCTCACAGATGCTCGTAGTTAGTGCAGCCTTAGATGCTACGTGAATAGGTGTTGCTGTTTTCTCTGCTCACGTGATGTTTCTGCTTTGTTAGTACGGGATTGTGTGTTTGTCTGATCATCGATCCCGTTGTTTGTTTCAGCTCGTCGGCTAGAACAAAAATGCTATACCTTTGAATCAAAAGTACGACTAGAGACTGGAGCTTGCACATGCCTACAAGGAAGTCATACAGCCGTCGCCAGATTTTACAGGCCTTGGGATTCGGGGCGGGGGCCACAGCCCTTGCCGCCTGCACAACTGAGCCAACCAAAGCAGCCAGTGGTACTGGTGATCCTATTATCGATGGGATCAACAAATTTGAAGACTCCACCTACCCGGACAATAAAAAACTCTATGAGGGCTTGGCGGATTCTCAATCCCCGCACACGCTCGTAGTCACATGCTCGGATTCGCGCATCGATGCGGAGACCCTCTTGTCGGCCAAGCCTGGTGAGTTGTTCCACCTACGCGATATTGCCAACATTATCCCGCATGCTAGCAAGCCAGAGTTCGGAGTTCTTGCCCCGGTAGAGTACGCGGTGTCCAGCTTGGGTGTTTCCACTATCGCTGTTATCGGACACTCCAACTGTGGAGGTATGGCAGCGCTGCAGCATCTCGATGAGTATGCACAGAAATTGCCGGCTACTCATGATTGGTTGACCCGCTCAGAGGGAGTGCTCGCCAGCCTCGATGGGGATCGTAACGCTGAAGATTTCTCGCTTCGCCTGGAAAAGGCTAATGCGGCGGCTCAGCTGGATAACTTGATGTCTCACGCTTTTGTGGTGGATCGGGTGAAAGCAGGTGACCTCAAGTTGGAGGCGTATCACTACGACATCGGCAAGGGTGATGTGACCAAGTTTGATCAAGAAAAAGGCATTTTTGTGGATGTCTAGTTGATCTGCTTGATGCACATGGTATGGGAACGGGGCGGCTCACGCCATGTGCAGAACAGGCTGTGTTGTTCTATGCAGCCTGCGCCCTAACATCGGGTTCCGCTGCACGTAGATCAATCCCAAACACGTGTCGGATTGTCGAGATAGCGTTATGGATTGCCCTATGGCACGACGGAGTCTTGGCAAAGGCGCACATACGTCCGGGGTGTTGGGGATGTCTTGCCTTGTAATGGGTTTTTCCATTCTCGACTGTAAAGCCGAATTCTTTCAGAACTAGAAGGAATTCTTTTGTATTTTGGGGCACGGGCCTGCGAGTAGGTTTTTGTGTTTTACGTGGGGGAATAGGTGCATGGTGGCGTCGATAAGCAGGCTTTGTTGTTGATTTTGTAGCGCTTTCTTCGTGCGCGTTGAGCAACGTAGCGCCGTCGGTAGTAAACCAAAAGGAAAAGTTGTCGGCGTAGACAGCGATATGGCGCTCTGTTTGTATCGTGGAACTAGCTTGGGCAATAAGTTCTATAGCGTGGCTGTGCTCAATCCCAAGTTGTTCCAGATCGAGAACGGCGCTGGGTGCAATAGAAAAATTGTCTTTTACCGCGAGGTTGCGCTCGGTTACTGGCGCGGAGCGGAAGCGCTGTTGAAGTGCGTTTATGGATGCTGCCAGGTCTTCTTGAGAAATGGGAGGCTCGTGTGGCGCAACCGGAGTGTGGCTGTGGTGGTCTGTCTGTACCTCTTGGTGATCCTGAGATTTTTGAAGATCACTATGAAAGGCCACCGTGATCAGCATTGCCGCGGCGGCAATCATTAAAAGAACAACGATGACGTTAAAAAGCATGGTGTTTCCTTTCGTACTGTGCGTATGTGCTCAGTATGGGAAAAGGATGTGACATCGATGCTTGCTTGTTGGCCTACATGTTCGAAGAAAGTGGCCGATTGTAGAGAGGCTTTACGGCATCCACGGGAAACGCCTCAGCCGGGGTTGCAGACACCTCACTCCAAGAAAGTTCAGTGAGTCAAACTATTATCTTCATTGCTAACTCCAAAAGTGGGGAAGTGAGTGAATGCTCTACCTCTTTTGGGTGTCTGGGGGTAAGTAAGTTTACCCCCTTATGGGTTCAGGCTTTTGTTTTACTAGCTCGTGACCTGCATGGATAGGGGCGGGGTGAAATGGCCGGCTGAGGGGCATTCAAAATTCTTGTCTTTTCCTGAGGGTCTCTATAGCTTGGATCGAGTGAAAGCAAGCCTGTGCTTACTGAGGCTTGCCAATCCATCTCGATAAGGATAAGGGTCTTATGGTCTCCAGATTTACTAAGTTCGCTGCGGTTTTTACGGCGGCTGGCCTTGCATTGAGCGCTTGTAGCGATTCCGGTACTAAAGACAGCGCTACCAACGCGCAGTCGAGTGCAAATACCGTGACCGTTCAGGACAACTACGGAACAGTCGAGATTAAAACTCCTGTTGAGCGGGTTGTTGCTACGGATAACCGCACGTTCCAAGTTTTGGATCAGTGGGGCGTAACTCCTGTTGCCGTACCTAAGCCGATCGCGCCGTCGACCGTGCCTAACTTCCTTAACAACGATCAGATCGTGGACCTGGGAACTCACCGTGAGCCCAATCTAGAGGCAATGGTGGCTACCGACCCGGACCTGATCATCTCCGGCCAGCGCTTTTCCCAGCACTACAAAGAGATGAAGAAGCTTAACCCCGGTGTCCCTATCGTGGACTTTGAACCTCGCGACGGCGAAGCCTTTGACGCAGAACTTAAGCGCCAAGTGACGGAAATGGGCGTTATCTTTAACAAAGAAGGCGAAGCCAAGAAGCTTGTGAAAGACTTCGAGGATGCCGTTGCTCGGGCAAAGAAGGCTTACAACGGATCTGACAAAGTCATGGCTGTGAACGTATCCGGTGGCGCAATCGGCTACATCGCACCGCATGTTGGCCGTGTATACGGTCCCGTTTTTGACCTGTTGGGTCTCAAGCCTGCCCTACAGATTGAGGGTGCCTCCTCAAACCACAAGGGTGATGACATTTCTGTCGAGGCAATCGCGGACTCGAATCCTGACTGGATTCTTGTTCTCGACCGCGATGGAGCAATCATGGCTGACGATGCAAAGTACACCCCTGCTAAAGACGTGATCGCTAAGAATCAGGCGCTAGCAGGAGTTGCTGCGGTAAAGAACCAAAAAGTACTTGTTGCCCCGCAGGACACCTACCGCAATGAGTCGATCATCACCTACACGAAGATCTTCAATTCGATTGCCGATGCTTTCGAGCAAGGTAAATAACATCTGTGCCGTGTGCGGTGGACTTTATTAAAAGACTGGGGATTGCTAGCCGAGAGGCTGAGCAATCCCCGTTCTGCCGTTCATCACGGGTATTCGCTCGTAGAGCTCGATTTTTATGAAAACACATACTACGCTGATGCAGCGTTTCAATGTCCGCCTTCTTTTGGCCACGTGTGCCGTCGTCGGATTGCTTATAGTGTCTCTTCTCACTGGCGAATATGACATTTTCTCTGGCGGAGAAGTAGACATTTTTGGAATTACTCGGATTCCAAGGACCGTAGCGCTTGTCTTGGCAGGAGCTGCGATGTCTATGTCTGGTCTTGTGATGCAAATGATCACGCAGAACAGATTCGTGGAACCAACTACCACAGGAACTACGGAATGGGCGGGGCTGGGGCTGTTATTTTGCATGCTGACGTTCCCTCAGGCCAGCATTCTGGATCGAATGCTTTCCGCAGTGCTCTTTTCTTTTGCCGGAACAATGGTCTTTTTCCTTTTCTTACGCAGAGTCTCCCTACGTTCTTCGCTAGTAGTTCCGATCGTTGGAATCATGTTGGGCGCCGTGGTTAGTTCGGTTTCTACTTTTGTTGCACTAAAAACTGACACCTTGCAGACCTTAGGGGTGTGGTTCCAAGGAAGTTTCACCTCTGTGTCTAAAGGACAATACGAGGTTCTGTGGGCGGTAGCACTAGTGGTTGTCGCGGTCTTTTTCTATGCGGATCGTTTAACTGCCACGGGCTTGGGGGAAGATATAGCAACCAATATCGGTGTCAATTACAACCGTATGGTGCTCATTGGTACGTCGCTGATCGCTCTTGCGACTGGCGTTGTCACTGTAGTCATCGGCAATCTGCCGTTCTTGGGGCTTATTATTCCCAATTTGGTTTCCATCTTCAGAGGAGATGACCTGCGGGGAAATCTACCGTGGGTGTGTCTGAGCGGAATAGGCCTGGTGACTATCTGCGATCTTCTTTCGCGCACCATTATTTCTCCTTTTGAAGTGCCGGTTTCCGTGGTGTTGGGCATGTTTGGAGCAGTTGTTTTTGTGGGGCTCATTGTGAGGCAGGTTCGACGTGGTTAGGGGACTGGAACAAGAAACAAGCGTGGCTGATACACAGGGCTTAACCGCCAATCGACGATCCGGGGCGTTTCAGACGCGCCGGGAGCAAAAGCGTTATTGGATAATTCTTTCGATCATTGTTTTTGCAGGTTTGTCTTGCGCATTTGGTCTTTTGGTATACAAAAATCCGATGCCTTTTGGTACGCAGCGTTTTTGGCTTATCGCAGAACGCCGAACAAATGCCATCATTGCGATGGCTCTAGTGGCTTTTTGCCAATCCTTGGCCACAGTGGCGTTCCAAACGGTGACAAATAATAGAATCATTACACCGTCGATTATGGGATTTGAGTCGCTATACCGTGTGATTCATACGTCGACAGTGTTTTTCTTTGGTTCCGTGGGGCTTATGCAGTCACGTACTGTGCCAATGTTCCTTCTGCAACTTGCGCTGATGATTGGTCTGTCGATGGTACTTTACGCATGGTTGCTCACCGGTAAGAACTCTAATATGCATGCGCTGCTGCTCATCGGAATTATTATCGGCGCTGGTCTAGGTAGCCTCGCTACGTTTATGCAACGATTGCTTACCCCGAGCGAATTCGACGTGTTAACCGCACGGCTTTTCGGGTCAATCAGCAATGCAGACCCCGTATATTTCCCGATCGCCATACCTTTGGCACTCGTGGCTGGTGGGGCGCTGCTTGTGATGGCAAGGCAGCTCAATCTACTGCAGCTGGGACGCGAAGTAGCAATCAACGCCGGAATGAATTACAAAGTGCTATCAGTACTTACTTTGGTGTTGGTGTCTGTGTTGATGGCTACCTCAACTGCACTGGTTGGGCCCATGACATTCCTGGGATTCTTGGTAGCTACGTTGGCGTATCAGTGTGCGAATACTTTTGACCACAGGTACGTCTTTCCTATGGCATGGGCGTTGGGATTTGTGATCCTGACCTCTGCATATTTTGTAATGAACCATATTTTCTATGCCCAAGGTGTGGTCTCCATCATCATTGAACTAGTGGGCGGAATTATTTTCCTTATCGTCATTCTGAAAAAGGGGCGCCTGTGATTCAGCTAGATCACGTAGCAAAGAACTACAACAGCGAAGTCTCCATCGGTCCTGTGGACCTTGAGATACCTCAAGGCGGCATCACGGCTTTCATCGGCCCTAACGGAGCAGGGAAGTCCACGCTGTTGACGATGATCGGAAGACTTTTGCCTATCGACGCCGGTCAGATCGCCGTAGCCGGCTACGACGTTGCAGCTACCAAATCCAAGGACCTTGCAAAGATTGTCTCCATTCTGAGACAAGAAAATCACTTCATCACCCGGCTTACCGTGCGCCAGCTTGTCGGCTTCGGGCGCTTTCCCTACTCAAAAGGGAAGCTAACCGCACAGGATGAGGAGATCGTTTCTAGGTACATCGATTTTCTTAACCTGCGTCCACTAGAAAATCGCTACCTCGATCAACTCTCAGGTGGACAGCGCCAGCGCGCGTATGTGGCTATGGTGCTGGCACAGGAAACTGACTATGTGCTTCTCGACGAACCCCTCAATAACTTGGACATCGCGCATTCCGTGGAAATGATGCGTCACCTGCGCGATATCGCACGGGACTTAGGACGAACAGTCATAGTGGTTCTCCACGACATCAACTTTGCAGCGCGCTATGCCGACTACATTTGTGCGGTTAAAGACGGAAACGTAGCGCATTTTGGTCCAGTAGCTACCGCGATGGATAGCGAGATACTGAGTCAGATATTCAATACTCCTGTACGAGTCATAGATGGACCCGATGGGCCACTGGCCTGTTACCACTAGCATCAAAGCGCCGTAGGAACTCCTTTCCTACGGCGCTTTGATGCTTTCTACGGCCTTGTTGATTGAACATTGCTTAAAGAATGCGTGAAAAACACGTTCTGACCTGGCAAGTTGTGTGTTCTTTATGTGGTGTGTAACTTTATGTGAGTCGCCGCGACCGACAGCGCCCCTCACAGAGGCAAACACCACGAAGGTGGTTGTGAATCAGTGAGTGTAAGGCGAGAGGAAAACAAGCAGGCGATAAACAAAAATTATTCTTACATCTCAGTACACGCCAATATCGTTGGTGTGTGGGGTGTGGGTGTGTTGTTTGAGAACTCAATAGTGTGCCAATGTACTTATAAATATATTTTATGGTTGACATGGTGATAGCTACGTTTTGTAGTTAAACAATGATGCGTTATCACATGATGTTTTATGTGATGATCACGGTGTACACAGTTTTGGCCGGCAAGTGTGGCTTGCTTGTAAAAATGTTGTGCTAAGGAAATGAGTTGTTTATGCGAAACATGGTTGTGTTTCATGCTTATGGCCCTGTGTGGGTTGTGGTGTGGGATTCCATGTGAACAAACAATAGTCACACAGTGTGTGGGTGTTGGGTGGTTGTTGTGTTGTCTCGTCAAGGCATCGATGATCACTGTTTTTTGCTTTACTTTTTTCATTATTTTTTTGATGAATGATCAATGGATTATTTTTTGTTGGTTGTTTGTTTTTTTGCCAGTTTTGGTTGGGCTTTTCACGAAGCCTGGTTGGTCTTTTATTGGACTGATTTTTTGTGGAGAGTTTGATCCTGGCTCAGGACGAACGCTGGCGGCGTGCTTAACACATGCAAGTCGAACGGAAAGGCCCCTTCGGGGGTACTCGAGTGGCGAACGGGTGAGTAACACGTGGGTGATCTGCCTCGTACTCTGGGATAAGCCTGGGAAACTGGGTCTAATACTGGATAGGACCGCACTTTAGTGTGTGTGGTGGAAAGTTTTTTCGGTACGAGATGAGCCCGCGGCCTATCAGCTTGTTGGTGGGGTAATGGCCTACCAAGGCGTCGACGGGTAGCCGGCCTGAGAGGGTGGACGGCCACATTGGGACTGAGATACGGCCCAGACTCCTACGGGAGGCAGCAGTGGGGAATATTGCACAATGGGCGCAAGCCTGATGCAGCGACGCCGCGTGAGGGATGACGGCCTTCGGGTTGTAAACCTCTTTCGACAGGGACGAAGCTTTTGTGACGGTACCTGTATAAGAAGCACCGGCTAACTACGTGCCAGCAGCCGCGGTAATACGTAGGGTGCGAGCGTTGTCCGGAATTACTGGGCGTAAAGAGCTCGTAGGTGGTTTGTCGCGTCGTCTGTGAAATTCCGGGGCTTAACTCCGGGCGTGCAGGCGATACGGGCATAACTTGAGTGCTGTAGGGGAGACTGGAATTCCTGGTGTAGCGGTGGAATGCGCAGATATCAGGAGGAACACCGATGGCGAAGGCAGGTCTCTGGGCAGTAACTGACGCTGAGGAGCGAAAGCATGGGGAGCGAACAGGATTAGATACCCTGGTAGTCCATGCCGTAAACGGTGGGCGCTAGGTGTGAGGGTCTTCCACGACTTTCGTGCCGTAGCTAACGCATTAAGCGCCCCGCCTGGGGAGTACGGCCGCAAGGCTAAAACTCAAAGGAATTGACGGGGGCCCGCACAAGCGGCGGAGCATGTGGATTAATTCGATGCAACGCGAAGAACCTTACCTGGGCTTGACATATACAAGATCGGCGTAGAGATACGTTTTCCCTTGTGGTTTGTATACAGGTGGTGCATGGTTGTCGTCAGCTCGTGTCGTGAGATGTTGGGTTAAGTCCCGCAACGAGCGCAACCCTTGTCTTATGTTGCCAGCACGTTATGGTGGGGACTCATGAGAGACTGCCGGGGTTAACTCGGAGGAAGGTGGGGATGACGTCAAATCATCATGCCCCTTATGTCCAGGGCTTCACACATGCTACAATGGTCGGTACAACGCGTTGCGAGCCTGTGAGGGTGAGCGAATCGCTGAAAGCCGGCCTCAGTTCGGATTGGGGTCTGCAACTCGACCCCATGAAGTCGGAGTCGCTAGTAATCGCAGATCAGCAACGCTGCGGTGAATACGTTCCCGGGCCTTGTACACACCGCCCGTCACGTCATGAAAGTTGGTAACACCCGAAGCCCATGGCCCAACCAGTTTTCTGGGGGGAGTGGTCGAAGGTGGGATCGGCGATTGGGACGAAGTCGTAACAAGGTAGCCGTACCGGAAGGTGCGGCTGGATCACCTCCTTTCTAAGGAGTTTTATTTTTCCAGCATTCACTGGTTGGTGTTTGTTGTTGTTTATTTGTAAATCCGGGTGGAGCAAAGTTGTGTGTGATTGTGTGCTGCTAATCAGATGGTGGCTGTGCATGGTTGTGTGATGGTGTGTTGTTGTGTTGTGTTGGTTGTAGGATTGTTTGTTTGTTGTGTTGGCATGCTGTTGGGTGTCTGGGATGATGCACTGTTGTGTTGATTCTTGTGGCTGCTTTTGTGCTGGTGATGGCCTGTGTGGGTTGTTGTTGGTGTGGGGGTGGTTGTGTTGTGTGAGAACTGTATAGTGGACGCGAGTAATAATCTTTATTCTTTTTAGTTCTTGGTATTTTTTGTTTGCATATTTTGTGTGTGTTGTTTTTTAAGGGCACACGGTGGATGCCTTGGCATTATGAGCCGATGAAGGACGTGTAAGGCCGCGATAGGCCTCGGGGAGTTGCCAATAGAGCGTTGATCCGAGGGTGTCCGAATGGGGAAACCTGGCCATAGTTATGTGTGGTTACCCTTCAGTGAATTCATAGCTGTTGTGGGGGTTTACGCGGGGAAGTGAAACATCTCAGTACCCGTAGGAGAAGAAAACAATTGTGATTCCGTTAGTAGTGGCGAACGAACGTGGATGAGGCTAAACCATGTGCGTGTGATACCTGGCAGGGGTTGCGTGTGTGGTGTTGTGGGGTGTGTGCGTTAAAAAGGCTGCCATCTTTTTGCTGGTTTGTGCATGTGTTAGCGGAAGTGGTGTGGGAACGCCTGCCGTAGAAGGTGAGAGTCCTGTACGTGAAAGCATGTGTGCGCTGGTTGTGCATGTCCCCGAGTAGCAGCGGGCTCGTGGAATCTGCTGTGAATCTGCCGGGACCACCCGGTAAGCCTAAATACTTGTAATGACCGATAGCGGATTAGTACCGTGAGGGAATGGTGAAAAGTACCCCGGGAGGGGAGTGAAATAGTACCTGAAACCGTGTGCTTACAATCCGTCAGAGCCTCTTTTGTGGGGTGATGGCGTGCCTTTTGAAGAATGAGCCTGCGAGTCAGCGGCATGTCGCGAGGTTAACCTTTTGGTGGGTAGCCGTAGCGAAAGCGAATCCTAACGAGGGTGTTGTTAGTGGCATGTCCTGGACCCGAAGCGGGGTGATCTACCCATGGCCAGTGTGAAGCAGAGGTAAGACTTTGTGGAGGCGCGAACCCACTTAGGTTGAAAACTGAGGGGATGAGCTGTGGGTAGGGGTGAAAGGCCAATCAAACTCCGTGATAGCTGGTTCTCCCCGAAATGCATTTAGGTGCAGCGTTGCGTGTTTCTTGCTGGAGGTAGAGCTACTGGTTGGTTGAGCGGGACTACAATCTTAGCAATGTCAGCCAAACTCCGAATGCCGGTAATGTTATAGCGTGGCAGTGAGACTGCGGGGGATAAGCTCCGTTGGTCGAGAGGGAAACAGCCCAGATCGCCGGTTAAGGCCCCTAAGCGTGTACTAAGTGGAAAAGGATGTGGGATCGCGAAGACAGCCAGGAGGTTGGCTTAGAAGCAGCCATCCTTGAAAGAGTGCGTAATAGCTCACTGGTCGAGTGGTTCTGCGCCGACAATGTAGTGGGGCTCAAGTACACCGCCGAAGCCGCGGCAGTCAACATTTTTTGTTGGTTGGGTAGGGGAGCGTCGTGCATGTGGTGAAGCATTTGGGTGACCGGGTGTGGAGTGTGTGCGAGTGAGAATGCAGGCATGAGTAACGAATGAAAAGTGGAAAACTTTTCCGCCGGATGACTAAGGGTTCCTGGGTTAAGCTAATCTTCCCAGGGTGAGTCGGGACCTAAGGCGAGGCCGACAGGCGTAGTCGATGGATAACCAGTTGATATTCTGGTACCCGTGGTGATGCGACAAGTGGTGAATCAGTGGTACTAACCGCCCATTAATTGCATGTGTTCATACTTTGTGTGGGTGTGTGTGGTTGTGCGTGGGACCTTCGTTGGTAGTAGCCAAGTGATGGGGTGACGCAGTGAGGTAGCCGAGCCACTTATTGGATTGTGGTGTAAGCGTGTGGCCCGTGGCATAGGTAAATCCGTGCTGCATATAGGGTGAGGCGTGATGCGTAGACCTTTTTGGTTGATGTTGGTGATCCTGTACTGTCGAGAAAAGCCTCTAGCGAGTGTCATTATGGCCCGTACCCTAAACCGACACAGGTAGTCAGGTAGAGAATACTAAGGCGATCGGGTGAACTGTGGTTAAGGAACTCGGCAAAATGCCCCCGTAACTTCGGGAGAAGGGGGACCATTGTTGGTGACAGACTGATGGAGCTGACGGTGGTCGCAGAGAATAGAGGGAAGCGACTGTTTATTAAAAACACAGGTCCGTGCGAAAACGTGGAAGTTGATGTATACGGACTGACGCCTGCCCGGTGCTGGAAGGTTAAGAGGACCTGTTAGATCCCTTGTGGGGTCGAAGCGGAGAATTTAAGCCCCAGTAAACGGCGGTGGTAACTATAACCATCCTAAGGTAGCGAAATTCCTTGTCGGGTAAGTTCCGACCTGCACGAATGGCGTAACGACTTCCCTGCTGTCTCAACCACAGGCCCGGTGAAATTGCAGTACGAGTAAAGATGCTCGTTACGCGCGGCAGGACGAAAAGACCCCGGGACCTTCACTATAGCTTGGTATTGGTGTTTGGTTCGGTTTGTGTAGGATAGGTGGGAGACTGTGATACTGCGCCGCTAGGTGTGGTGGAGTCGCAAGTTGAAATACCACTCTGATCGGATTGAGCACCTTAACCTTGGCCCATGATCTGGGTTGGGGACAGTGCCTGGTGGGTAGTTTAACTGGGGCGGTTGCCTCCTAAAATGTAACGGAGGCGCCCAAAGGTTCCCTCAGCCTGGTTGGCAATCAGGTGGTGAGTGTAAGTGCACAAGGGAGCTTGACTGTGAGACTGACAGGTCGAGCAGGGACGAAAGTCGGGACTAGTGATCCGGCACCTACTTGTGGAAGTGGTGTCGCTCAACGGATAAAAGGTACCCCGGGGATAACAGGCTGATCTTCCCCAAGAGTCCATATCGACGGATGGTTTGGCACCTCGATGTCGGCTCGTCGCATCCTGGGGCTGGAGTAGGTCCCAAGGGTTGGGCTGTTCGCCCATTAAAGCGGCACGCGAGCTGGGTTTAGAACGTCGTGAGACAGTTCGGTCTCTATCCGCCGTGCGCGTTGAAACTTGAAGAAGGCTGTCCCTAGTACGAGAGGACCGGGACGGACGTACCTCTAGTGTGCCAGTTGTCACGCCCGTGGCAGGGCTGGTTGGCTACGTACGGAAGGGATAACCGCTGAAAGCATCTAAGCGGGAAGCCTGTTTTAAGATGAGGTTTCTTTTGAGGTTCCCTCTAGACGAGGGGGTTGATAGGCCAGATCTGGAAGAGTGGTAACACTTGGAGGGTGACTGGTACTAATTTACCGATAAACAACCACCTTATGTGGTGTGAATGTGTTGTGCCTGGAGCGTTTAAAAAGAAGAAGAGTTTTGTTGCTTGTGTTCACTGTGCAGTGTCTGACATGACACGTGTGTGTTGTGTTATATAGGATGTGTTGGTGGTTATAGCGTCGGGGGTACGCCCGGTCCCTTTCCGAACCCGGAAGCTAAGCCCGATTGCGCTGATGGTACTGCACCTGGGAGGGTGTGGGAGAGTAGGTCGCCGCCAACCAAAAAATTTGATACAAACAAAAAAATTATGGAGAGTCTAGGTATGATGCCTTACCCTGTGGGGGTGGGTGTGGTGCTTAGACTCTCCTTCTTTTTGTGTACCCACAAACAAACCCCTTAGCACCCCCTCGAATAGAAGGGGTGCTAAGGGGTTTAAACTTTTTAGAAGGGTGCGAACAACCCCCCTAAAAAGCAGGGGCAATCAGTCGCTCAATCGCTGTGAGGATCTCTTGGCTGTCTCTGCAGTATGCAAAGCGAACAGCGCTGTTCCAGCCCACGGAAGAGTCTGTAAAAGGCTCTATGGGGATGGCCGCTACGCCTTTTTCTTGAGGAAGATCGAGGCAGAATTGGTTGCCGTTTTTATCAGTAATAGAGGAGATATCGGCGACAACGTAGAAGGCGCCGTGAGTGTCGTAGACGTTGAATCCTGCTTGGCGCAGGCCGTCGGAAAGCAGAACGCCTTTAGCTTCGGTCTCTGCAACGGTGCTGCGGATCCACGCGTCTTCATGTTCTAGCGCGTAAGCGATAGCGGGCTGGAATGGGGTGGCACCGACGTAGCTCATGAATTGCTTTGCCTTGAATACTGCGTCGAGTAGCGGTGCGGGGGCTAGCGCCCATCCAGTTTTCCAGCCGGTTACGTTGAACGTTTTAGCCGCGGAGGAAACTGTAATGGTGCGTTCTCGCATACCTGGAAGGCTCGCTACCGGGACATGAGTGTGATCACCGAAGGTGTAATGTTCATAAACTTCATCAGAGAGGACGAGGAGATCATGCTCAGCGCAGACCGAGGCGAAGGCCCTGAGTGTTTGTTCACTAAAAACAGCGCCCGTTGGGTTGTGCGGTGAATTGATGATCACCATGGACGTACGAGGGGTAATAGCAGCTGTAAAAGCATCTATGTCGAGTGTCCACGAGCGTCCATCTGGAATGAGTGGAACAGCTATACGACGCGCCCCAGCGAGCGCGATGGACGCAGCATAAGAGTCATAATAGGGTTCAAAGACTAGGACGTCTTCGCCGGGTTCTACCAGACCCAATATCGTGGCGGAAATCGCTTCGGTTGCGCCCACCGTCACAAGTACTTCGGTATCAGGATCGTAGGAGACACCGAAGTGCCGTTCTCGGGCTCTGGCGATGGCTTGGCGCAAAAGAGGAATCCCACGAGCGGGCGCATACTGGTTGTTGCCTTGGGCTATTTCTTGCTGAGCACGTTCGAGCATGGCCGCGGGGCCATCGCTTTCGGGAAAACCTTGACCAAGATTGACCGCATGAAATTCTGCAGCCTTTGCACTCATCGTGGCAAAGATGGTCTGGCCAAATTCGTTCAGGCGTTGCACGCCGGGAGTATGCTGCATTAGTCGATCACCAGCAAATCAAATTTGGTTTCTTTAACGTCGTCCAATCGGGTGAGGTTTTTGTGCAATGTGTTCCACTGATCATCAGGTATTTCCTCGATGGCGCGTTCAATGATGGTGGGATCAGTGGTAGCCCAGCCGATGGGCATGGGAGAAATCTGATCCCAGGTACCTTGGCTGTGTACAGAGCGTTGTCCTGCAACAGCGACCACCGGGACGCGTTGGCCCACGGTGCGCTCTACGCCTTCAAGATTGGTGATGTTGCGGGTAGCCAGAGCCCACGTGGGAGGAGCCTGATCATCAACATTTGCATTGACTAATGCCATGACAACAAAATCGCGGGGATTAACTTCTGCGATCATTCCTGCTGCTAAAGGATAGTTCTGGTAGAGGCTTTCTGCGGTTCCTACTTTTTTAGGGATCACGGTTATCATCGCAAAGCTAATCAGGGCCATGATCGCAAAAATTGCAAAGACTATCCCGCCAAAAGTCCCTCCTAGGGCCAAGAACAAGGCGATGCCGATGGCAAGCTGTATCAGTCCAAAAAGGCCAGCTGAAAGCTGTAAGCGTTTGGTGTCCTTTAACAACTCATTATTCTTTTTGGCGTAATTGGAGTCGATAGGGAAAGAAAACTTGTGCATGATTGGTCAGGTTCCTTGGTAGAAATACGCGGAAAGCAGCCTTGGACTGCTTTTATAGCTTAACTGTCTAAACTAGGTCGGCTGCATCTATGATCCGGTATGCATAGCCTTGTTCGGCTAGGAATCGTTGTCTGTGGGCTGCATACTCACTATCCAGGCTGTCGCGGCTCACAACGCTATAGAAGTGCGCCTCTGAACCATCGGACTTTGGGCGTAACAGCCTTCCTAGCCGCTGTGCCTCCTCCTGCCGCGAACCGAAGGTGCCGGACACCTGGATGGCTACTGCGGCTTCCGGCAAATCAATAGAGAAGTTAGCTACTTTGCTGACCACGAGAGTGGTGATGTCACCAGCGCGGAATTTGTTAAACAGCTCCTCACGCTTTTTATTGCTTGTCTTCCCCTCAATCACAGGAACACCAAAACGTGCCCCGAGTTCTTCTAATTGGTCGATGTAAGCGCCGATGATGAGCGTCGGCAAGCCTTGATGGCGCTGCAGGAGCGTATCGACGGCGCGAAGCTTGGAGTCCGCGCAGGCAGCAATGCGATAGCGATCTTGGTTTTCTGCCGTGGCATAGAGCATGCGCTCTTCTTCTGTCATGGTCGTGCGGACTTCAGTGCACTCTGCAGTAGCGATAAACCCGCGTTGTTCTAAGTCTTTCCAGGGGGCATCGTAACGCTTTGGCCCAATCAAGCTAAATACATCGCCTTCTCGACCGTCCTCCCGGACAAGCGTTGCAGTAAGGCCTAAGCGTCTGCGGGATTGGAGATCGGAGGTCATCCGGAAGACCGGTGCCGGAAGAAGGTGAACCTCATCGTAGATAATGAGCCCCCAGTCACGAGAATCAAAGAGTTCAAGGGCACGATATTCTCCTTTGGTTTTACGCGTGACCACTTGATATGTTGCGATGGTCACCGGTCGAATCTCCTTTTTCTCCCCGGAATATTCGCCGATCTCCTCTGGTGTTAGCGTTGTACGCCGTAGCAGCTCATCGCGCCATTGTCGTCCGGCTACGGTGTTGGTGACCAAAATAAGAGTAGTGGCCTGTGCCTGGGCCATGGAAGCGGCTCCCACCATGGTTTTTCCTGCCCCACAAGGGAGCACGACTACGCCGCTTCCTCCTTCCCAAAAAGAATCCGCAGCCATCTTTTGGTAGTCGCGTAGCTCCCAGTGCTCATGCTCCTGAGACAACGCAATCGGATGAGCCTCACCATCCACATAGCCTGCGAGATCTTCAGCCGGCCAGCCGACTTTGAGCAGCTCTTGTTTGAGTCGACCTCGCTCAGAAGGATGCACAACGATCGTTTCTTCATCGATCTGTGCACCTAACATGGGACGGATCTTCTTATGGCGAATCAACTCAGCGAGAATTGCCGGTTCTGCCGATTCCAGAATAAGACCATGCGCAGGATGCTTGTGCAGCCGTACTCGACCGTACCTAGACATGGTCTCGGCGACGTCGATAAGCAAAGCCTGCGGGACGGGGAATCGCGAGAATTTTTCTAATACATCGACAACGCCTTCTGCGTCATGACCTGCGGCACGGGCGTTCCATAAAGCTAAAGGAGTGATCCGATAGGTATGAATATGCTCAGGAGCTCGCTCCAACTCCGCAAAGGGGGCTAGCGCAGCTCGCGCTGCACCGGCTTGGGCGTGGTCGATTTCTAACAAAACGGTTTTATCCGACTGAACGATCAGCGGACCGTCACCAAATGCCACAGGGAAACACTCCTCAACCCTCAAGGGAAATACAGACTGTCCATTATGGCATTGAGCGACTTGGCATCCCAGCTTTTATGCACGAATACGCTGTTATATCGGCAGGATGTGGGTTGTTACTCGGACTGGTTGATTACTACCTCGGTGATCCTGTGAATGGTAAAACGGTGCATGGCGCCGTCGACAGGATCTACAGCAGAAAGCTGACCGCTAGAAACAGTGATGGGTGTGACCAGCCTATGCACTGCGTGTCCATGTTTGTCCACGAATCCGAGCGTGACGGTGCGTTTAGCACGAATCGCAGACTGCAGCGCGCTGAGAACTCCTGAACCATGAACCGTTGCTTTTGTACCAGCCGCGACGGCTTCCTTGGCCGCATCATGTCGCAGAATAGACGTTATAGCGGCAGCAATGTGCGCCTCATTGTCTTCTTCTGGGTGCTGCGACCGCAGTGGTGTGGACACACGAGAAGGCGCGGGGCGGATATCGATACTGATGCCATTGGCATCTTCAGCAACCGGATGGAAACCCTCATCGCGCAGCACCTGCAGTACCCGAGCCAGAGGCGCCTGCGATATAGCAACCGTGGGTGCGATGAGTCTGAGCCCGACAGCTTCCGCCGCGGAGGTTCGGCTTACCTCTAGCAGTAAAGCTTCATCGGCGCAGCGTAGATAACTCATGGCGGGCCCGCCCCTTAAAGAGCCGTGCCGACGCGCAACGTCGGTGATGAGATACTCGATAGATTGTGGCAGCTCACCCAGGACATGAGCTCTGAGAAAACCTGTGAGCTCTTCAGGCGTACGCCCTGCGTCTAAGGCACGTCGTACGCTTGATTCCGTGATGCGATAGACGCTAGCCAGCCCCATTGATTCGGCCTCGCCCAAAAGTGTCATCTCTTGCCTAAGAAGCTGGGGCAGTGGCCCAGGCGCAAGGATTGTCATATCGGCCTGCGGGATGAGCTGCGTGACTTCGGCAGGAGTTAAGGATTGCGTGATCTGATCAAGACAGGAAAGCGCGGTGGCTTCGGTTCCGTTGACAAGGGCATCCAGTACAGAAGTAGTGCCATTGCTTGCGGTAAGCACGCCGATCCAACGTGCTTCTGCAATGAGTTGATCAATATGCTCAGGGGAGACCCTAGACACACGCAGTGGGGCTGCAAAACCGATATGTGCTCGGAGTGCATGGTCGGAAATGCCTGAAGACGTGGAATGCTGTGCAGCAGTCCGCAGGGTTAGTTCACGCAGCGACGGTAGTTTTTCATTCCATGTGGCTGGTGAAAGGAAGCGCTGGGGTTTGCCCTTATCATCTAGGGTATTGACCACCCAGGGGCGCAAAACCCCATGGAAATACCAGCCGTACACTAACTGTGACCATTGGTGAGACAGCGGAGAAACGAGCCATTCGTCGGCGCGGTGAGTAGGGCAGAGATAGTCACCTCCTGTGTCGTCGGCGGGGAGAGGATCTGGTACTCCTCGGGCGACCAAATCACAGGACATGGCCAAGGACATAACCCGGAGGGCTGTGAGCTCGTCGGAATCAAGAATCCGGGTGAGCGTGGTGACGCTACGAACTCCCAAAACTTCGTCTTTTAGCAGAGGCATGGGATCATGCCCGAGCTCTCGAAGAAGTATCCGCATAAGGCGTACTACCTCTAGACCAGTTCCTGCGCTGTTCTCGTCATTCTTGCTGGACGCAGCGAACTCCACGCGGGTACTCGGTAGCACAGGGATAAGCGGTGGCTGTTGGCCTCTCAGAAGGTATCTCACAGGCATAGAGAGGCGAACAGTCGTGGAGTCAACCCGGATAAGAAGCCCTTGCGCGATCAGGCGCGGTATCTGTCGCTGAGGGTCTGCGTCAGGAGCAGCATCTTTGGTTATTCCTGTGCCTCCGGATCGATCAAGGGTAGCGAGGATTTTATGATCGCGTTCATCCAATGCATCCAGAATCTGCTGGAAATCAGTTTCTTCTTGTGCGCTCACTCCAAATAATTGCCACCCGGTAGGAAGCGCATTCATCGCCTCAGGGACAACCTTGAAAGACGAGGGGGAACCATACATGAGAGCGCGCAGTACAAGTGCGGTGACAGCTTCTTTGACGAGTACATCGAGGTTGTCAGGGGCTTGTCCCCCAAGATAGTGGCGGATTGCATCCACCAGATTGGGGGCAACCACAGGTTCGAGTTCCGCTCCAAGGGAACTGGCCGCCTCAAGCGTTAAGAGCTCGAATGCGTTGAGAGACATCAATGCACGTGCCAATGATGCACGTAATTGTAAACGAGCAGCTAATGAGGATATTCCGGGAGGAAGCGGGTGGGTGACGTCGGGCCTATTTTTCAGGATGGCTGCGAGGTTTTCCTCGTCGAGGGAACTCAACCACTCGCGGAAACTAAGGGGCCACGTATAAGCAGCAGAAGAAGAGCGCATGATGGTATCCCAGTTTAGTTGCTCTTTCAGATGACTTTTACCCCTAAAGTTTGAAACAATAGGACACATGGCAAACATGGAGAAAAAAGGATACGTCGATCCGGGCTGGCCTGCACACGTCCCGGGTGGCGGGCACGCTGTGACCGAGCTTGTGGCTAAAGTCGCTGGTGCTAATAGCCCGTGGGGCGACATCGAGCTACCTGTCCCTGCAGAAGAAACTGGTTATGTTCACCCTTATACCCGGGTGAATAAGTAACCTGTAGCTCCACTATCTGCGGCGCCTTCCTTGTCTAACAAGTGAGGGCGCCGCGTTTTTGTACGCAAAAAGAGATAAGTCCCGTTACCGCCAAAGAGATTGGCGTAACGGGACTTAAATTTTAGGCGTGTTTTACATGCCCATAACGGTATCAATTACCTGGCGATTTGCCTGGTAGAAGGCATCGAAATTGTTGTTGTTTGCCTGGTAGAAGGCATCGATTTCAGGGTGAACCCCGATGCCATAGCCAGCAAGGCGCTCCTTGACTACCTTGTAAACCGCATCGACGGCAAGTTTATCGGCGTTTTGGCCGGATGCAGCTGCGTAGTTTTGTGCGTCATCAACAATCTGCTGTAGCGGTGCTGGTGCGGATGCTACAGAATCGCGTGGCGTGGGTGCCGAGTTAAGCCCGAGCTTTGCTGAGCAGGAAGGCCATGCGCCCCAGCCCTGAGAAGCAAGAACCTTTTCTGCGACGGCGATTTGCTGCTCACGGGTAGCTTTATCGGCAGTTGGTGCGTACTGTCCACCGCCAAAGCCGTTCCATGTGCTTGCAGAGAACTGGATGCCACCGTAGTAGCCGTTGCCGGTGTTGATTGCCCAGTTACCACCGGATTCGCAACCTGCAAGGCGATCCCAGTCGGAATCTGGTGCAGCAGAAGCTGTAGGAGCGAATAGGGTAGCGGCTGAGCCGACTGCAACAGTAGAAGCTGCAATCTTAGCCAGCGCAGAAGCGGACTTACGAGCGTGACGTGCCATTAAAGAAAGTTTCCTCTCGTTGTGCCGCCGAGAATCATGGTAAGTGCCAGAGGCGTGTGGTTTGTCTCTAGGACAAAACGCGCATCTGACGAGAATGAACCGCACACCCGATGCGTATGTACCGAGTGTGGTGGCCAACCACGAGCCCCTGTCTGCTGAGTGAGTTGTGTGTAGTTGGTTGGGCCGGAGCCCAACCGCGAACGGTCAATTCCTCTGCACCTTGTGCGTAGACCGGCTCGATATCCAGACAGGGGCTGGCGAAGATATCGGACGGTGGCCTACGCGATGCTCGATTGACCACGGTACTGGTTTATAACGGTTGTGTCACGTTTTTCTTTCTTGTTAGTGGCGAAATTCCTGGGAGTTTTTTGGAAAAACGCTGGTCAGATGCTGTTGTTATGGGATGGAAATTTTTTATCACAGAGGCTAAAAAGAAGGCGTTTTTTAGAAATCTGCACCTTATCGCTGTTTTTATTGTGATCGTGTGAGGTGGATGTGACAGCGTCTTGAGAGGTTCTTGAAATGAGCTATACTTTGACTTTTACTGTCTCAAACTTTCCCTGGGAAAATAGTGCATAGGCCGCCGCATCGTCTGAGGAATAATAATCAGTCGCGGTGGTTTCTTTTATTGCTGGCTTCAGTGGGAAACGTGCGATAAATCTCGGATCGGCGGATAAGGCTGGTGTGGGAGTCAGTGAAACTAGGTACCTGTCATACTTGACTCTGAGTGTTTGATTGCGTGATTTGCTGCGGTTTTGTGTGCGAATATCGCAAGATAACCATGAGGATCATGTAGATAAAATATGGAAGGAGTCTTGTCGTGCCGATTGGCAGAGTTCGGTGGTACGACCCCGAAAAGGGCTACGGATTCGTTTCTAATCCTGGAGACGAAGACTGCTACGTGGGCAAGAACGTGTTGCCGGCGGGCGTCGATAAGCTTGAAAAAGGTCAGCGAATCGAGTTCGATTTTGCGGACGTGGGGAAGAAACCTCAGGCGTTGCGTATAAAAATCCTGGAGGCCCCCAAGACGCGTAGGCCACAGCATCGGCATAAGCATAGCCCTGAGGAACTTCACGGCATGGTGTCGGATCTTGTGACCATTTTAGAGCTCAAGGTGCAACCAAGCCTGAGAAGCGGTCGGTTCCCAGAGCGTAAAGACGGACGTCAGATTGCTGGAATCCTTCGAGCAGTGGCAAAGGAACTTGATTCCTAGAAGCATAAGAAAATACCGACTATAAAGAACGAGATGTCTTTATAGTCGGTATTTGTCTTTTAAAGAAACTTTTTAAGTCACTGTGGTGCGTATAGACCAGGTAACTGTATAAGGAGTTTCCTCGCCTTTCTCATCGTGGCCTATGAGCACGGAAGAGACTTCTATAACAACAAGTTTTGTGCGATCCTGGGAATCTTTTTTCAGGGGAGTGGAAACCGGAACAGTGACTTCGGATGTCTCATGTGCGGTGTAAAAAGACTGGTCATTTGCTACGGGATCGTCATAGATTTTCAGTAAAGACCAGTCATGGTCAGAAACCTGTGGTGGAACTTTGACGGTGAGCTCCTGATCCGCGTTCACAGTTATAACCGGAACGGTGTTTTCCGGGCATGTGACGCCGGGTTCGCAGATGCTAAAAGGAAAAACCTCTTGGCTAGATGAGGGCGAAGAAACCTCGATCGCGACTTCACGCGGTTCCTTTTCCGGACGGTTATTCCACCACGTTTGGAATGCTATCGACCCCGCTACCACTATTGCTACAGCCACGATGAGGGCGGTAATTTGGATGAGGTTTCTGCGTCGAGTTTTGCGACTAGCCATGGTGAGCAATATTACCTCGCCTGGAGAATTACGGGGATATGCGCTGGACAAACCGGACGCGGTAGAGATCCGGCCACCGTTTGCCAGTGATATAAAAGTTGTCTGTGCCAGATATATGGGCAATGCCGTTGAGCACATTGTCAATGTCTGGTTGTGCGTTGTTGGGGATATGGGAGGCGTCGATACGCTCTCTGACAACACCACTGGTCGCGTCGATGCCCAGAATGTCTGTGGACAAAAACTTATTTGCATAAACGGTATCGGTTTGTGCCTCCGAGCTTGCAGGAACGCACTCCAGCTCGTTGATTCCTTCTACTGGTATGGATTGTCCCTGGGCGTTGGACATACGAACAGAAATCCGCTTTATTTCCTCAAAAGTTAGTGGGTCGAGAATGCGTAGGCTGCTCGTGCCATCGGACATGATTAAGCGATCTGGAAATGCGCATAATCCCCAGCCTTCACCCGAATACGTAGCACGTGCGGTTTCCTCCAATGAGTCAGGATCGCGTTGGATTGCAATATTATTTTTCCACGTCAGCTGCCATATTTTTCGTGATTCACCTTTAGTTACTGTGATGCCCTCACCAAACAAAGAATCGGGAAGCGCCTCGCGTAGTGTCTGGGCATTGTCCACAGAAGCGCGGTAGATCGAGCTGGTTCCGTATCCGCCCGTTCCTACGATTAAGGATTCACCGTCTACTTCGAGTCCTTGAGTAAACGATTGTGGGTCGAAATCATGGCGGGAGATTATTTCTGCTTGTAGCTCTAACGGCGGCTCGAGAGGTTCTTGTGATGGTTGGGAAACCTCAGCGGGAGAAGTGCACGACGTAATGCCAAGTGCGATGGAGAGCATCCCCATGGAAAAAACCTTTATGCCGGGTGTCTTCCTACGCGGAGGACGTGGCTGCTGTAGCAGTGGCAGCAGTGAGGTAAAGGATTTCATCGTGTGGGTGAAACGGTGCAATCGCATAGCAGTTATTGTGCCCTCAATGTGATGATTGTAGGTAGATGCTGGATAATAGGGGAGTGCCGAACAGACGTAATACTAAAAATAGCCAGTCCGGCCCGTTATTGAGTGCTAAGGCGCTTTCAGTCGCACGACACGCCCTAGAGGAACTGGGGGAGGGCGGAGTCGGAGCCCACATCGGGGTAAGAAACGTCAGTGAGACCTCTGCGACACATCGCTTTGTCGCCGACGTGCCTGGGTATAACGGCTGGGAATGGAACGTGGTGGTCGCATGTGCAAGTGGCTCCCGCTGGGTAACTGTGAGCGAACTTGCTCTTGTGCCTGGACAAGAAGCTTTGCAAGCTCCTGATTGGGTTCCTTACCACCAACGAGTCCAGCCGGGAGATCTTGGTCCTAATGACTTTATGCCGCCTCGACCAGATGACCCGCGGCTTACTGAAGACCCAGAACAAGCCGCGTATGATTTTGGCACTCCGAAGAAACTCACAAAGGTGGGAATCCAGACAGCCTCGGAGCGGTGGAAAGACGGAGCTTTTGGGCCTTCATCGGAATACGCGAAAAAAGCAGCCCACAACTGTGGCGGATGTGCGTTTTATTTTCCGCTCGTAGAACCAGTAGGAAATGATTTTGGCGTATGCGTCAATGAGTACTCGGCAGATGGCCGGGTAGTGCATACGACTTATGGATGCGGTGCGCATACCGATACCCCGCCCGCTGAGCCGCTTGGGGTAGCAGAAAATAGCCCCTTTGATGATGAGAAACCAGAAATTTTTTCAGCTGGTACTAACCAATAAATATGGTGGTTTTAACCCCCACCTCTGGGCAGCAGCTTTGTCACCGATTATGTCCCTTTTGAGGTACAAGAAACGACAAAAATGACTCGTTTTAGGGACGAATCCGCTGTGTGTCGGCTATTTTCGGTTTGATCCAATTGCTCCTGAATGGGAATATCTTTTTTGCGGAAGTTTTTCCGAGGTATCCCTCTTTTAAAACATTTGGAGCGAATCAGATGGCTTCTATGCCTACTTCTGATCAAGCAGCGCCGAAGCAGACTGAGAAGTCTCGCGGCGCGTTCGATCGCTATTTCAAGATCAGTGAGCGTGGTTCAACAATTGGAACCGAAGTTCGTGCAGGTGTGGTCACGTTCTTTGCGATGGCTTACATCATCATCCTTAACCCTCTCATCCTAGGGACGAGTCCTGACTCCGAGGGAACAGTACTTGGTATTCCGCAGGTGGCCGCAGCTACTGCTTTTGTAGCTGGCGTAATGACGATTCTTTTTGGCGTTATCGCCAAATACCCCTTTGGTATCGCGGCTGGCCTTGGCATCAACACCCTTGTTGCAGTCTCCATGGTCTCCACTGAGGGGCTGACCTGGGCAGAGGCCATGGGCCTGGTAGTCCTCGACGGCGTGATCATCGTCATCCTGGCGGTTTCTGGTTTCCGTCAAGCGGTTTTTGACGCCATTCCTAAGCCGATGATCGCCGCTATGAGCGTTGGTATCGGCATGTTCATTGCTCTTATCGGGCTTGTCGACGCCGGCTTTGTGCGTCGCCTCCCAGACGCTGCACACACTACTGTCCCAGTCGGATTGGGCACCAATGGTTCGATTGCTTCGTGGCCTACCTTCGTCTTTATCATCGGCCTGCTGATTTGTGGCTTCATGGTAATCCGCAACATTCGCGGCGGTCTTTTCATCGGCATCGTGGCTACCACAATCATCGGCATGATCGTAGAAGCCTTGACTGGTGCTGGCTCTTCCGTGGATAACCCCACCGGAGGTTGGAGTCTTGCAATCCCGATGATCCCGGAGGGCTTTGGCGGAATCCCAGATCTTTCCCTCGTCGGTAATGTCTCTCTCTTTGGTGCTTTTACCAAGGTTGGCGCCCTAGCAGCTACCTTGCTGCTGTTTACCCTCGTGTTGGCTAACTTCTTTGACGCAATGGGAACCATGACGGCACTAGGAAAGCAAGCACGGCTTGTCGACGACAACGGCGTACTCCCGGACATGAAGAAGGCGCTTGTTGTTGAAGGCGCAGGCGCAATTATTGGTGGCGGCGCCTCTGCTTCCTCTGCGACTGTTTACGTTGACTCCGCTGCTGGTATTGCAGACGGTGCTCGTACCGGCCTGGCTAACGTGGTCACTGGTCTTCTCTTCCTCCTCGCGATGTTCCTTACACCGTTGTATGAGATAGTGCCGATTGAAGCAGCTGCACCGGTCCTCGTCGTGGTCGGCGCAATGATGATCGGACAGGTGAGCGAGATTGACTTTACAAAGTTCAACATTGCGCTCCCAGCCTTCCTCACCATCGTCATCATGCCTTTTACCTACTCGATCGCTAATGGCATCGGAGTCGGTTTCATTGCCTTCACCCTGATGACTCTCTTTGCCGGAAAAGCCAAAGAAATCCACTGGATTATGTGGCTGGTCTCCGCATTGTTTGTGATGTACTTCTCCATAGACCCGATTATGTCGGCTCTTGGCTAAGCATTAAGGGACAGCGTTATGTCCCATGAGACTCCCGATTACGGCATGCCTGTGCCTGATCGGGAGTTTTTTATTAAATGAGGAACTCTTGACGTTCTCACAAGGGGTTCTTCGAGCTACCGAGGCGCTGAAGAATCCCCACCCGCGATAACATGTAATGCGTGACTGAACAACCAACTCCATCGGCGCTCAACATTGTGCATATCACAGATGCCGAAGACCCGCGTCTTGATGATTTCCGAGACTTGAATCATTCCGACAATCGGCCAGATCTTCCTGGCGGCAAAGGTTTGGTCATTGCCGAAGGGCCGCTGGTGGTTGGCAGGCTTATGCAATCGCGTTTTCCGGTTCGGTGTCTCATTGGTTTTCCCGCAAAACTCGAATCATTTCTTAGCGATCCTGCGATGGCCGAGCTGGTACGCGATATTCCCGTCTACTCCCTGGACCGAGAGACGCTGGCGAGCGTGGCTGGTTTTGACATGCACCGCGGACTGCTAGCAGCAGCCGACCGTGTGACGGGGCTATCCATCACAGAAGCCATATCTGAAGCACGCACTGTTGCCATACTCGAGGGGGTAGGCGACCACGAGAACATTGGCTCAATGTTCCGTAATGCCGCAGGGATGGGCGTTGACGCCATCTTGTTTGGCAATGGTTGCGCGGACCCTCTCTACCGCCGCGTCGTGCGTGTTTCCATGGGGCATGTGCTCCGGACACCTTTTGCTCATTTTGGTGGTAAAAGAACAACATGGCAGCGAGAACTAGAGGAACTGAAAGAAGCAGGCTTCCATCTGGTTTCTCTGACCCCTCATCCCGAGGCCGAACACCTTGCAGATGCGCTTGTCGACGCCACCGGGCGCCCGTATGACAAAGTGGCACTCTTAGTAGGTGCCGAAGGCCCAGGACTTACCGAGCACGCTATGCGCGCAACTGACGTGAGAGCTCGCATTCCGATGGCACCCGGAACTGATTCGCTTAACCTTGCCACGTCTGCAGCTATTGCCTTTTATGAGCGTGACAGGTCACTGAGGTAATTAGGGGCGGTCGGTGTGTCTCAGTTTTTCAGCTAGCTTGCGGGAAAAAGTTCGAATCTTTTTCCCTGCAGCAACAGCGAGGTGCTGGGCCACATCCTTTGACACTTCCGCGTAACGGGCCAGCTCTGCGGTGACCGGCGGCTCGGAGCCATGCTGTTCATAGTCGTCATAGTCATTTCGGGATTCTCCCAGTCCGAGTTTGGAAGAAGCTGTGGTGACCAAAGACTGAATGCTCTTTTTCTGGTCGGAAGGATGATCCACGAGTTTGGGCTCGGGTCGGCCGTCAACGGCAAAGGCTGCTACGTTGATGTCGGATGCATCCTCGACGTCAAAACCGAGCCATTGCCTTTGGGCCTCATACACGAGTTCAATGGGCCAGAAAGGCAGGGTAATGCCTCCGGTATCCTCTGCTTTTTCTCCTGCCCAATAGGGGTTTTCAAAGGGCTCCGGCAGCCCCAGATCCTCATATACTCGCTCTCTACGGGCGGAAAAGGACCGCCGCAGGGCATCGCCGGTCCAATGTGCAAAAGCTCCCAGTCCGGTCTCCTCGTTGATTGCAAAGGCGTAGACATCTGCTGCTGGGATACAAGAACGAAGTTTTGGATTAAGTTCGGATAGGTTAGTGGCGTCGGCTACACCTGTTTGGATGATCGAAAGCCCCTCAAATCCCGCGATATAGAATTCATGAGGGGAAGCCTGCGCTGAACGATTCAAAGAAAACTGGCCAATGGGAGTGATTGGCCAGCGCGGATTTAGTTGGGCTAGTAGTTTTCGGCCAAACCCCCGGTCAGCTCGGGGCTGCTTTGCTATAACCGCGCCGGGGTCTGCGGTTGTAACAAACCACAAGGTCACCACGGCGTCGTGACGCGGAGCTGAGGGATCTCCATAATCGGGTGTGCTCATAAGAATCGTTCCTTATCGCAAAGAAGTAAAAGGGGAGGGAAGCGATAAAACGGGGTGGGAGTTAATTAGGATCGGGGACGCTTAGTGTTGGTGCGTACACCAAGTAGGACGTCTTCCCAGTGGGGAGTTACAGCTTTGCGGCGACGTTTAGAGGGGGCTTTAGGCTGTTGCTCTGGACGCTGGAAGAATCCCTCTCCAGAAACTTCTATGGAATCTTGAGAAGAAATCTCTCGCTGCGGCTCTTCGACATCTGTGATAGGGGGAAGATCATCACGAGTTTTTTCAATCTCCGACTCGGCGTGTGGGTCATCGGAAACCTCAGGAGACGGGGCAGCATCAAAGACCTCAACCGCGCGTGGCCTTCCTACTGGGGAGATTGTTCGCACGGGTTGGATGAAATCGGGATCGATAAGATCTGCGGCAATTCCGTTTCGTGCAATTGCGGTGGTAGAGGACATACTATTGCGGTGGTAAGACCACTCTGCGGTGAGGTCGCTGACACCAGATTTCCATGACACGGTAGCGATCCATTGTCCGGAAGTGTCGCGATATGCATCCCAGCGTGTGGTCGATAGATCAAGACCGCGAGCTGCAAACGCAGTGGCCAATACTTCCCATAATGTAAGACGTGCTGGCCCGTCATCGCGTACGGGATGTGACTGCTTAGCCATATCTGCGATGCGTGCACGCTCCAGCAAGACTGGGTGTGCATAGGGCTCAATACGAGATTCTGTGACCCCGTTTTCCTCTGCGAGCTGAGCTACAGTTGCGCCTCCGCGGATCCGATCCTGGATTTCCCGCGGTCTCATGGCTAGCGGAGTAGAGAGTCGAGGGTCCATTTCTTTGGCGCGCAGCTCTCGTTGTCCATGTGCGTCTGTTGCCGGGGGAACCGTGGCGATCTCAGCAGGACGAACCTGTTCCAGTTCGGAGGACATCTCTGTCGTATCTGCTGGGGAATCAGAGTCAGCGGTATCCTCCGCCGCAGAGGATTGATCCTCGGAGGTCTTTCCCAACAGCGCGGCACGCAAGGAGTCGTCGACGACGAGGAAGTACTGGTCCTCAGGGGACTCAGCGGCGTGGAAGACAAGAGACGTCTTCGTGGACTCGCTTGGTATGAGAACGAGTTCCTGCATCAGTACTCCTTTGCTGTGATGATGGACATAACCATCCTCTACTTTAACGCAGCGATGCTTCCAACGGCCGGTGCTTGGCCGGCATGTGGGATGAATGCTTGTGGAAGCGCCATGGGGTGGCTGTCATGGGCACTGAGAGAACTGTGGGATCTTAGGTGGCGTCGTTAAGCTTTTCGACGCCACCTAAGGGGTGTTGCCGCCGTTACGCGAGAGCGAGTGAATTGTCCAGGATGTAATCGATTGCGGATGTCAGGATTCTGACGTCTGAAGTCTCGATAGCTGGGAACATGCCGATGCGCAGTTGGTTGCGTCCGAGCTTGCGGTATGGCTCGACATCAAGAATCCCATTCGCGCGAAGAATTCGAGCCACCTGTGCAGCATCGATGGAATCATCAAAATCAATGGTTCCCACAACAAGAGAGCGTTTTTCTGGTGCAGCAACAAAAGGCGTTGTTTCCTGACGAGCCTCAGCCCATTGGTAGAGAGCATCGGAAGAAGCGATTGTGCGCTGCACCATGGCAGATAACCCGCCCTGGCTGTTCATCCACTGAACCTGCTGTTCCAACATGAGCAGCGTGGATACCGCAGGTGTGTTATAAGTCTGATTTTTGCGGGAATTATCGACGGCTGTTTGCAGGTTGAGGAAATCTGGGATGAATCGATCGGAAGAATTGATCTTCTGGATACGTTCTAAAGCTGCCGGGCTCATCGCGGCAAGCCAGAGACCGCCGTCGGAGGCAAAGCATTTTTGGGGTGAGAAGTAATAAACGTCAGCTTGATCGATCTCTACGGGAAGTCCCCCCGCTCCTGAGGTTGCGTCAATGACTACCAGTTGGCTCTCGGAACCTGTCGGACGGGTTACTGGAACCATAGCGCCCGTGGACGTCTCATTATGCGCCCAGGCTAAAACGTCACAGCCGTCTAAAGCAACGGGGGTTGGTGCATCGCCAGGTTCTGCGGAAATGACAGTGGGTTCTTGTAGCCAGGGGGCTTTGGCTGCTGCACTAGCAAATTTTCCAGAGAATTCGCCGTAGGTGAGGTGTCCGGATTTGGATTCGATCAGGCCAAAGGTAGCGCAATCCCAAAAGGCAGTAGCTCCGCCGAGAGAAAGGACGATTTCATAACCATCGGGCAGATTGAATAGGGAGGAAAGTCCTTCCCGAATGTTGCCCACAACGTTTTTGACTGCGGGTTGACGATGTGAAGTTCCCATAATTGTGCGACCTTTTTCGGTGATCGCTAGGAGTTGCTCTGTGCGGACTTTTGAAGGGCCGCATCCAAATCGAGGGTCAACGGGGAGAAGGTTGCTGGGTAGTACGGGGAACTCGTTCATGCTCATGCTTTCTAGAGATTGGACGCTGCCTCGGACTCTCACGGAAACGTGTGAGTTGAATGTCACAGCCAGTCCGAATAGTACCGGCAAAGTGCATAAATTACTAGGTCTTTTCTGTTGATAATTAGGTTTGATAATTAGCAAATTGCATCATTGCAGGATGGTCTTGGGGCGGGGTTGCTTAAGGGGGTGTGGTGGGTGATTCTTGCAGTATGTTGTGGGTTATGGCTGGGGGTGAAGTGACACACTGTAGGGTGAGTCACAAAATTTGCTAAGCTGTGAATTGCTCGACCGAAAAGCTGTAAAGCTGGCCAACATCTTTATGAGCGAAGTGACGCATAAAGTGAACTTTGTATGTTCAGTTGTTGGCTCATACTCGGCTGGGATGGGTGCAGTTATTTTGTGAAAAGAATGACGGCGCCTAGTGCTAGATTGCTCTGACTGAGTGCGGTAACCTGCACTTATTTAGATACTTTCCCGATGGACACTACGTGCTGAATGGGGGTAGCGATACCTTCCAGCCGTCGTATAAGGAGACACCGTGCCGATGCTAAAAGTCCGAAAAGGTTATAGTTTTGGGCAACGGCGTCTCGCCTTTAACGATTAATACGGCGTCCTTCTACACCTGAATAGGCGTTAATTTAAGTACAAATTGAAAGGGAAGCTGTGGCTACTGACAACAAAGACAAGGCTGTACTCCACTACCCCGGTGGTGAATATGAGATGGATCTCATTCACTCATCTGAGGGTAACGACGGCGTTGTGTTAGACAAACTGCTCTCTGAGACCGGTCTCGTTACATTCGATCCCGGTTACGTCAGCACCGGTTCGACCGAGTCGAAAATTACGTACATTGACGGCGACAACGGCATCTTGCGCCACCGCGGCTATGACATTGCGGACCTTGCAGAGAACGCAACCTTCAATGAGGTTTCTTATCTACTGATCAAGGGACATCTCCCGACGGTGGAGGAGCTGCACAGCTTTAACTCTGAGATCCGTCACCACACGCTCCTCGATGAGGACTTCAAGGCACAATTTAATATCTTCCCGCGTAACGCTCATCCGATGTCTGTTCTTGCATCATCGGTGAACATCCTTTCCACCTATTACCAGGACCAGCTCAATCCTCTGGACGAGGCACAGCTGGATAAGGCAACGGTTCGTTTGCTGGCTAAAGTTCCGATGCTTGCGGCTTATGCGTACCGTGCTTCTAAGGGCGCTCCGTACATGTACCCGGATAACTCTCTGAACGCTCGCGAGAACTTCCTGCGTATGATGTTTGGCTATCCCACAGAGCCTTATGAAGTCGATCCGGTCGTTGCTAAAGCCCTGGACAAGCTGCTTATCCTGCACGCAGATCACGAGCAAAACTGTTCTACATCGACAGTCCGTATGATCGGATCTGCTCAGGCCAACATGTTCGTTGCTATCGCAGGTGGTATCAACGCGCTGTCTGGCCCGCTGCATGGCGGTGCCAACCAGGCTGTTCTGGAAATGTTGGACGATATCGCTCAGAACCATGGCGGCGACGCAACCGACTTCATGAACCGCGTGAAGAATAAAGAAAAAGGCGTTCGCCTCATGGGCTTCGGTCACCGTGTGTACAAGAATTACGATCCGCGTGCGGCGATCGTGAAAGAAACTGCTCACGAGATCTTGGAGCACCTGGGCGGGGACGAATTGCTGGATCTGGCTATGAAGCTAGAAGAGATTGCGCTTTCTGACGACTACTTTGTCTCCCGTAAGCTCTACCCCAACGTGGACTTCTACACTGGTTTGATCTACCGGGCAATGGGCTTCCCGACGGACTTCTTCACCGTATTGTTTGCTATTGGTCGCCTTCCAGGCTGGATTGCACAGTACCGTGAGCAACTGGCCACCACGACCAAGATCAACCGTCCTCGCCAGATTTACACCGGTGAGACTTTGCGTAAAGTGACGCCACGCGAACAGCGCTAAGCGACGCAAAACCAGCTCCTCACAAAGCTTGCTGAGCTGCATTTTGAGGCCGAGCGCGCGAATTCCCAGTAAAGTGGAATAAACGCGCTCGGTTTTCGCGTGCCTCGTCTTGCCCTCAGCTGTTCGAGGCAGGCTAGGAATCCGAGTTCATCCCCATTCAACGATCCTAGGAGTTAGAGATCCATGGAAAAGCCCCAGATTGAGGTGCCCGAAGGTCCGGCGCCAGAGGACATTGTTATCCTTGACGTCGTCGAAGGTGACGGTCCGGAAGCGCAGCCTGGTGGACTCGTCGAGGTTCACTACGTGGGTGTGGACTTTGAAACCGGCCAAGAATTCGATTCCTCATGGGATCGTGGCCAAAGCATCGAGTTTCCGCTGTCTGGCTTGATCGCAGGCTGGCAAGAAGGAATCCCAGGAATGAAAGTGGGCGGACGTCGTCAGCTCACCATCCCGCCAGAGGCAGCATACGGTCCAGCAGGTGGAGGACACCCATTGTCCGGACGCACGTTGGTGTTCATGATTGACCTGCTCAACGTAGGCTAAGTCTTTCCACGTAGAATAAATTAAGAACCGCGCTGTTTGAAGAAACAGCGCGGTTCTTGGTTTTATTGGCTGCTAGCTGAGGGCGTCGGCAAGCTTTTCATAGTGACGTAAGCGCTGTTCTCTTCCTACTCGCTGGGGTGCGAGCTGTAGCTCTGTGAACGCGGCGGAGATACTATGGAGAACTCGTTCGCAGAACAACTGGGGTTCTTCTGCGGCATCGGGGAGCTCGGGGATAATTGCGTCGACAATGCCTGCCGACGTCAACGCGAAGGCGGACACTCCCTGTTCTTCCATCATGGCTGGGGCGTGGTCAACGTCGCGATAAATGATGGCGGATGCCCCCTCGGGCGGCAGTGGGCTTAGCCACGCATGAGTGGCGGCCAAAACCTTATCCGCGGGAAGCAGTGCCAATGCGCCCCCGCCGCAGCCCTGGCCCAAAATAACGGAGACCGTGGGAACATCAACAGAGACGAGCTCTCCCAGGGTACGAGCGATTGAGCCGGCCATCCCGGTTTCCTCGGCATGCGCGCTCAGCTCCGCGCCGGGAGTATCAATGATTGAAAGCAACGGTAATTGCAGATCGTGGGCTAGCTGAATACCTCGTCGGGCGCATCGTAACGCCTCTGTTCCCAGTTGGGAATCTGCAAAGGGGGGTTGTGCGTGTCTATCTTGTCCAACGACGACTACCGTGCGGCCTTCAATCCGGGCCAGGGCGACGACAACAGATGGTGAGATTCTTCCATCGCCGCTTCCTGATAACTCAATGTAGTTCGCTTCACCTATTGCAGATAGGAGCGACTGGATTCCGGGGCGATCGTTTCTGCGCGTAGCAGTAATAGCTTCCCACGCGCTGGGAACGGAGCTTTGTTCAGGAGTTGGGAGCTGCGTATGGCTGCTCGTGGTGGAAGGAATAAGCAGCACATTGACTATCTTGTTAAGCGCTGCTCGTAGCTGTTGGGGAGAAACTACTCCGTCTATAACGCCTTTGGCGGCAAGATTTTCGCCAGACTGCACCCCTTGGGGAATCGGACTTCCTGTGGTGAGTTCTACTACCCGAGGCCCCAGAAAACCTAAGAGTGCTTCTGGCTCTGCAAAAGTGAAATGTCCTGCGGATCCCCAAGAAGCCATTACTCCGCCGGTGGTGGGGTTACGCAGATATACCAAAAACGGCAGGTGCGCATCCTTATGTCGATAGACCGCGGTGGTAATGGACACCATAAGCGCGAATGCAGGAGTGCCCTCTTGCATTCGCGTCCCTCCTGAAGAAGGAGAAATAAGTAGGGGGAGGCGTTCAGCCGTAGCACGATGGATGGCGTTGATAATTCTGCGAGCAGTAGCAGCGCCGATAGAACCACCGAGAAAAGAAAATTCACTGAGGATAATGGCTACGCGATGCCCGCAGATGGTTCCTTCCCCTGTGATAACAGATTCATCCACACCAGATTTTTTGCGGGCAGTAGCCAGGGCCTCTTGGTAACTCTCGGAAATATCTCCATAGCGTGGGGGAGTATCCCAAGAACAAAAAGAGTCGCAGTCTAGAACGTCAGTAATCAATTCGTGTGCGGATGTGCGCGTCATGTGACCACGATAACGGTTTTAAAAGGGAAAAGACGCGTGAATCTGGACAAAAGCGTGTCTGGGGGTACCTGGTGGGAATCGTCCGAGTAGGCGAAAACCCGTGCACACATGAGAACGGGGAAGTCCTGTGCACGGGTTTGCTGTTTGGGTTAGAAGGCAAAGCCGGAGGCTTTAGAAGTCCTTACTTCTTGGTGATGATGCCACAAGCGATACGTGCGCCGGCATCACCAGTCTTGAGGGTTTCCTCATCTGGGCCGTTGGGAGCGTAACGTTCTGGGATGTTGGCGTAGTTGTCGCGTCCTTCATGAACAATCAAGGACGTGCCGTCTGCGCCAAAGAGCAGGTCTTCATCAATAGCATCGGTGACTACCTCAAGGTGTCCTGTGCCGTCTGCATTTACTAGCAGAGAGGGAAGATCGCCTGCGTGGGGGTGGTAGCCCTCACTATGCGGCTGGTTTTTACCGTGCAGGTGTTCGCCGGCAGATTTAAAGTTGCCCTCACAAACTCCCTTGTCATGGACATGGAAGCCGTGGAAACCTGGGGTAAGGCCCTTTGCTGACACTGTAATTTTGGTGCCGGCAGCGGTTTTGTCGAACTCGACGGTGCCTACACCTTCACCGGATTGGTTCTTTAGCTCAGCGGTAGCAAAAGCATGCGAGTTGGCTGCGGTGGAAGCCGCGGAGGTCATGGCTTTGTCTGCGGAGTCCTTTGTTGCTGTTGAGTTCGAACAAGCACTGAGGACCGCAATGCTTGAAACTCCGACCAGTGCTACTGCAGCGCGGAGTGCCAATGTGCGAGACATGTTTTTCCTTTCGTGGAAATTACCTATATAAAGGCCTAACCAGGGGTGTGGTTAGCAAGACAGTATGCGCGTGCGCGATAGCTGTTGGGTACATTGTAGCGAAAACTGAGAATTGTATATATATCGCTCTTGTTCTTAATGCTCCCGTATTGAAAATATTTAGCCCTGAACTGGGTGTTTTCGTTTCGGGAAAGTTTTTCAAGGCTGAGATGAACGTCAAAGATATAGGTAAAAGCATTGGAACAAGGGGGATAGATTGAAGCATTGTGATTAATGGGTTACGGGTTAACGCATAGGTATGTCAAGGGTGCAGTCGTAACGTCTCTCGCTCTTCTCTTTTGTCCCGCCATCGTTGGGCAGAAGGATGTGCTTGGGTGAAGTGAAAAGATAGAGAACGGATGAATACCAAGCGAAGCTTCTTGGTTTTCTCTAAGATCGGCTCCAAGGCAGTATTGCGACGCTCAACGGGCGATCTTCAAAGAGAGCTGTTGATTAACGTCTTCAACGTTTAAGCCTGCGGGACTCCTGAGAGGTGAATGATGATGATTGATGCACAATCCGTTCCTACCGTGACACTCAATGATGCCACCGAAATGCCGATTATCGGGCTGGGAACGTGGGAATTACGCGGTGAGGATGCCGTCACTGCAGTGCGCAGCGCAATTGATCTCGGATATCGCCACATAGATACCGCCGCTCTGTATAAAAATGAGCAGGAAGTAGGCCGAGCTATTCACGATGCAATTGTTGCTGGCGATGTGACTCGAGATGAGCTCTTTATCACCACTAAAGCATGGAATGACATGCATGGTGCGGATAAAGTTCAGCGTGGGTTCCAGGATTCTCTTACAAGGCTCGGTCTCGACTATGTCGATTGCTATATGGTGCATTGGCCGTGTCCCCAAAAAGGGTTGTATGTGGAAACATTTGAAGCTGTGGCAAAGCTGCAGGGTTTGGGGCAGTTGCAGTCGGTAGCCGTAGCCAATTTCTATCCTGAAGTACTTGAAGAGATAACTCATGCGACGGGCATTGCTCCTGCTGTGAACCAAGTTGAATTGCATCCGGGATTCTCTCAACCTGATCAACGGGAGATTCACCGCAAGTTGGGAGTGGTTACGGAAGCGTGGTCGCCCTTAGGGCACGGGGAATCTTTGCGGGAGCCTGCGGTGGCTGCAATTGCACAGAAGTACGGAAAAACACCTGCTCAGATTATATTGCGATGGATTGTACAGCTGGGGTGCTCGGTTGTTCCTAAGTCGGCTCACCCTGATAGGCAGCGCGAAAATATCGATATTTTTGATTTTGAACTCAGTGAAGAAGAGCTCAAGGCCATGACCGCGCTCGACGCGACCGGCGGAAGGGCCTTCCCGGATCCGCGCGAATGGCCGGGTCTAGAAGATTAAGCTTTTCGACGCCCGCCAGATGTGCAGTGGGTGATCTAGTACAGAGCGCTTGTGCTGTGAAGAGTGAAAAGGACCCCGTGTAGGAGGAGAGATGGGATTGCTTGAACACGCTCGGGAGGGCGATGCCCCGCGGGCTCTGGGTGGGGTGGAAACTGTCAAGGTATCGTCTGATGGCTTTGTGCGGCACATAGTTATGGATAGGGATGAGCGTCGGAACGCTCTCTCGCGTGAGATGTGCTTAGCAATTGCGCATGCGGTTGCTGAGGCGTCTGCTGCTGCCGTCGATAATGCGTCGGTGCGCGCGATCGTGATTAGCGGGGTGGGCCGGGCCTTTTGCGCAGGCGCAGATCTTGGTTCTTCTGTGGGTGAGCAAAGCTCGGATGGGGCAGTGTATGGCTCCGATTTTCATGATGCGCTCTTTACTATGCTGCGTTCGATTATTCAGGCTGATGTGCCGGTAATAGCCAATGTGCAGGGGCCTGCGGTGGGAGCTGGAATGCAGCTTGCATTGGCATGTGACCTCCGTGTCGTTGGGAAATCGGCCTGGTTTAAAGTTCCGGCCGTGTCTTTGGGCTTTGCGCTTGATGGGTGGACGATAGGACGTGTCCAAAAGCTCTGTGGAGGTGCTTTTGCTAGGAATCTACTCCTTGCCGGTGCCACCTTGACCTCGGATGCGGCCCTGGCTAGTGGCTTTGCCGTAATCCGGGGTGATCATGCTGCAGCGGTTGCTTTTGCTCATGAGATGGCGGGGCTGGCGCCCCTTGCTGTGCGCCAACTCAAGGGGGCGCTGAACCATGGTGAGACTGATTATGGGTTGGATGAGCGATCGCAAGTGTTATTTTCTCAGTGCTGGTCCAGTGAGGATATGAAGGAGGCGCGGCAAGCACGGGCAGAAAAGCGGGTGCCGCAGTTTAAGGGGCGATAACTCTGGGGTTGGTACTGCGGATAAAAGGTGGGCCTTCTGTCGGGCCCACCTTTTCTGTGGTCAGAATGGGGCGGTGAAACGTGGCGGGTGGGACTTCAAGATAGAGGGAAGAAATCGGAAAGTAAAACCGCAAAAACTTGTGGATATGGGATTAACAAAATTTGCAAAAGTCTGATTGTGGAAAATTTGGGGGTGGGGTTGCGTTCTTATTTATGCAGTAAAAGAATGTTTTAGGGGGTGGCTGGTGTGCTGGAGTGGGTCATGTTCGGGAAATTTACTATCCAAATATCTTGTGACTTAGGTAACTTTTACCCATTGAGTTTGTGACCCGGCTCTCACGGGTTGGACTCTCAACGTCTGAAACCCCCGAACACTTCAGAGGAAAGGAGCATTCGAGATGAGTGCACCAACTGAGGCGCATGGCGTGCGGCAGCCAACTGCAGCAGAGTTTCGTGCCATGCAAGTGAGCCCCCAGTTCAAGGAGCTGAAGCGAACATACCGTTCCTTCACCTTCCCGATGAGCATCGCGTTCTTCGTCTGGTACCTCGTATTCGTTATCGCAGCGACCTATGCTCCAGATTTTATGGGTACGAAAGTGGTTGGCTCGATCAACCTAGGTGTGATCCTAGGAATGACGCAGTTTCTGACCACCTTTGTGATCACCTGGGTTTACATCAAGTATGCAAACAAGAACATCGAGCCGCGTGCACGTGCGATTCGTGAAGAAATGGAGGGCTAAACATGACTACCTCTTATCTAGCAGCGGAATCGTCTGCCGGAAATCCAGTCCTTAACATTATCGTCTTCGTCGCTTTCATCGTGATTACGATGGCCGTCGTCTTGCGTGCGGGTAAATCCACCAAAGAAGCCTCCGACTTCTACACCGGTGGCGGAACCTTCTCTGGAAAGCAGAACGGTTTGGCTATCGCAGGCGATTACCTTTCGGCTGCCTCCTTCCTAGGCATCGTTGGAGCTATTGCACTCAGCGGTTACGACGGATTCCTCTATTCCATTGGCTTCTTCGTTGCATGGCTCGTCGCTCTGCTCCTCGTCGCAGAGCCACTACGTAACGTCGGGCGCTTCACTATGGCTGATGTTCTGTCTTTCCGCCTTAAGCAGAAGCCAGTCCGTGTGGCTGCGGCTTTTGGTACCTTGTTTGTTTCGCTGTTCTACCTGATCGCTCAGATGGCGGGTGCTGGTGCGCTGGTCTCCGTGCTTCTTGACCTGCACAGTAGGGCAGCTCAGTCGATCGTCGTTGCTGTTGTGGGCGTTATCATGATCGTCTATGTTCTGATCGGCGGTATGAAGGGCACGACCTATGTTCAGATGATCAAGGCAGTGCTTCTCGTTGGTGGCGTGACCATCATGACAGTTCTGGTTTTTGTGATGGTAAAAGGCGGTCTCTCAACCCTTCTTGATCAGGCTGTTTCCACGCATGGAGCTTCCGAGTACTTGGCAAAGAAGGGTTACGACGCCTCCCAGATTTTGGAGCCAGGCCTAAAATATGGAGCTACGGCAACATCCAAGCTTGATTTCCTCTCACTAGGTATTGCGCTGGTTCTTGGAACGGCTGGTCTGCCACACGTGTTGATGCGCTTCTACACAGTGCCTACCGCAACGGAAGCACGTCGTTCAGTCACCTGGGCAATCGTCTTGATCGGTGCTTTCTACCTGATGACTCTGGTTCTCGGATTCGGTGCTGCCGCTCTCGTTGGTCCGGACCGCATCATGGCCGCGCCAGGTACTGCGAATGCTGCAGCTCCACTTCTCGCTCTGGAACTTGCCGGTCCTGTCTTCATGGCTCTGATTTCTGCAGTCGCCTTTGCTACGGTTCTCGCTGTGGTGGCTGGCCTCGCTATCACCGCTTCTGCATCAGTGGCTCACGATATCTACGACGCAGTGCTCCGCGATGGACAATCCACCGAGGAAGAGCAGGTGCGTGTCTCCCGGATCACCGTTATCGTGATCGGTGTCGCGGCTATCGCTCTGGGTATCCTGGCAATGCAGCAAAACGTGGCCTTCCTGGTCTCCCTTGCCTTTGCTATCGCTGCTTCTGCAAACCTGCCGACGATTCTGTACTCGCTGTACTGGAAGAAGTTCAACACCACAGGTGCCGTTGCCTCGATCTACACCGGACTCGGTGCAGCACTGCTGCTGATTATCTTCTCCCCAGCAGTATCGGGGTCGCCTACATCGATGATCCCAAGCGTCGACTTTGCTTGGTTCCCGCTGACCAGCCCCGGCATCGTCTCCATCCCGCTGGCCTTCCTGGCCGGTTACATCGGAACCTTGGTGGGCAAGCCCGATAACTTTGATGACCTGCAGGCTGAGATGGAAGTTCGTTCCCTCACCGGTGTTGGTGTCGAAGCCCCAGTGGATCACTAGTCCCGAACCTAGTCGTATCCCCGTAACTTCATGGATTTCCGTTCATAGACCTCCGCGGTGAGTCATCACCGGAGCTTGCCGCGGTGTTCGGGGTATCTGGTGGTGTCCGGCGTTGAGCGATCAGCGTCGGACACTATTATTGTCCGCATGGATAGTGGTTCGGGTGCGACAAAATATTGCGCGCCGTATCTACCGCGGTGGAAGTGCGTGCCGCTGATTGTTTCCGCGGCCGCTCTTATGGCCCTTCCCTTTGTATCGGGGGAGGGGCCTTCTGGTGATTCTGCCCTTGCCACACTAGGGCAACCTAAGGCCTCAGCCGCAGATATTCCCAGCGCTCCACTCGTGTTTGATACCGCAGAGCCATTGCAATCGCCTGGTGTGGATTGGCTTCGGGACCAAGTTACATATGTGAATGTGCGCACGGGAGAGCACCGTGGAACTGCAGCAGAACGAACTGCACGGCCTGCTCTGAGTCTGAGCAAGCTGTATATCGCGGACTACGTTTTTGAGCATGGAACTCGTAAAGAACAGATAAAAGCTGTTCGGATGATCCAAAAATCGGACGACGATATAGCAGACGAGCTTTTCGACGCCTACCCAGATTGCATAGACGTGACAGCCAGGAAATATAACTTAGAGGCTACAAAAACTGTTGGCCGCTGGGGCTATTCGTATACGTCAACGTATGATGTGGTTCATTTTATTGTCCAACTGCTGCGGGAAAATCCCGAGTCTAAGGTTCTTACAGCCATGCGCTCGGTTGCGAGCAAAGCAAGCGATGGCACTGTGCAAGATTTTGGTACGTACACGCTGCCTGGGGTGGAGGGAACCAAACTTGGCTGGTCAAATGATGGAGTTCTACACTCGTCGGTGTTTTTTGGAGCCGATTTTGTTGTGGCTGCAGCTGTGGTGGGAACGCAAAAAGACTTGACTGATCTAGTTCAGCATCAGATCTTGAGGAAATAACTAAGCGGCGACCTTGTACTAGGCCGCCGCTTTATGTTTGCGCTAGCGCAGGTTAATCATCTTGAGCAAGTCAAGTACAGCGTTAATCTGCGCCTGCTGTGGTGCAGGAATATTGACAGGAAGCTGGGACGAGAGCTGCTGGAGATCAGGGAGGCCCGGAATTACAGGAGCAGGGTTCCCGGGAATAAACGGTGGTGCTGCCGGAGCTGCGCCGGGGAGCCATTGGCCCCAATCCGAGGCGTACACATTGTTGATGTCCACGCCGATGCCGGAGATTTTGCTTGCGTATCCAGCTTTCTGGTGGATCGTGGTGCGTGGGTGGATTCGGCCGTTGGAGCCCCAATCATGTTGCCAGAAGAAAGAACCAAGACGATCAGCAATAGCCCAGTCGATCACGTTGTAGTTGCCGTAGATACCAAGACTATAACCAGCGGCATTGAGTGCCGAGCCAAAAGCCTGCAAATATGGGCGGATCTGGTGGTCGTATTGGGCGCGCGTTGGGTTGTCATCAATGGCCACGTAGATCGGGCGACCTTTAGGGCCTCCTGCGGCGATGTGGAGAGCGATAGCTTGTGGTGCATGGACTACCGCACCGGCGGCACCCTGTTTCCAATCTGCAGTAGCATCCTTGCCAAACTGGTAAACAGACGCAGTGGCGAGTCCTAGAGTGGCATTCGTTGTGGTCTCTGCGAGCGTAACTGGTTTACCCAGCATCCAGCCTTCAGTGCCGGGGCGGCGTTGGGAAACGTATCGGACGGCTCCAATATGTCCTGCTGCTTTGACGTCGTGTGCGCGAGGGACTCCGGCGGCAAAATCGATGACAGTTCCCAGGATCGGTCCGGGTGCGGCAGATGCGGCAGGAGCCACTGCCAGTGCAGCAGCGCCACCGACAAAGGCAGCAGATGCCTTGAGGAATCCACGCCTGGAAATCGGAGTATCAAAGTTGGGCATGCTAAATGACTTTCCTGTCTTTCAAGCAGTGTAAAAGTGCTGGGTCGATCAGAGATATGCAGGCGGCAGCAAAACTCAGATACATGACACAAATGAGGTTTTTGGGTGTGTTTAAGCCTCATGAGGTGAATTTTGATGCTACAGGCAATAGTTTTAACTACAGTAACACCTCGGGGCGTAAAGAACGAGGGGGAGCACGCCACAAAAGGCTTGCTCTCCACTCTTAGGAATGTGAGACGTCCTGAACCTGTTGCGGGGACTCCGTATAAGCTTTCGCTGGCTTGAGATGACTAGCGAGTAATGGGAAGAGAAGGACAGTGATAGAGCCCGCAGCTACCATGATGGACGCATTCTCATGGCTCAATATGTGGGAAGCCGTGGCGACTTCCGTAACTGCCACGATGATGGGTAGAGCAGTCGCTGCGAACAAGCTCAGCTGTAATTTTTCTCTCCGATCTTTAAGCCCCGAGCCGGTATTAAAGAACATCTCCCGTAGGAAGACTGGAAGACCACGCGTGATGTAAATCAGCGGAATAAGAATGAGGAGGAACCAAGGTTTTTCTGCTACCGCTGCGGGGTCAATGGCCATGCCTGAACAAATGAAGAATACCGGTATAAGCAGGCTGTAGCCGACAATATCTAGACGCTGTTCCAGCGCTACCCGATACTTTTGCGGAACCATTTGTCGCAGGATAAAACCTGCAGCAAAAGCTCCGAGGACCACATCTAATTCAAAGACTGCTGCGACAGCCATCAAGATGGCAAGCATTAATAAGATGAGTCGCAGGACTGTCTGGTTTGTTGATCCCGCCCCATCGACCATCGCACGTCCCATCCATGGGAGGAACAATTTAACGGTTTTGGGGACAATAGCCACCACAATGGCGATGAGGAAGAACGCAAACAAGACAGCAGCTGTCGTCCATGTTGAGCGGGCGGATAGCAATAAGGCCATGGCTAGAATGGGGGCGATCTCTCCGATCGCGCCGTGGATCATGAGGGAGGACCCCACGGAGGTGTTGAGTAGATTCTGTTGCTTCATAATTGGCAGCAACGTTCCAATCGCCGTGGACGTAACGGCGATAGCAAGCACGATCGCTGTGGAAGCGTTATCAAAGCCCAAGATGGCAAAAGCTCCAAGGAAGCTCAACACCGCACACATAATCCATGTGGAAAGTCCGGATCGTCCTTCCTTTCCTCGGAGGGTTTCCGGATCAATCTCATAGCCGGCAAGAAGAAAAAGCATACCTAGGCCGATTTCTTTGATTAATCCAACGCCTCCGGCTTCCGACGCCAGGCCCAGAACGTGGGGGCCAATGAGGCATCCGAAAGCAATGAGTAACACGACGGCGGGGATACGTTTTCCCGTGGCGTAGGAAAGCAGCGGGGCTACAAGCGCGGCTGCCATGATCCACGCAAAGGACACAAGGGTATCTGTCTGGCTTGTCTCGGCTACCAGAGTAATCTCCGCAGAAAACGCGGAAGAAGCATACAACATGGAATAAATGGTAGAGCCACCATTGCCCAAAAACCTTATTGGCGGGGCAAGGTGGCTCGATACCGGGCTACTATCTCAAGTAGCAATATTACTGCGGAAGGTTGTCTACAGCATAACGTGCCTGCTCAGGGGTGAATTTTTCTCCGTATTCAGAGATTAACTGGTCATAAATTGCATCAGAAGACATCGCCATAGTGTCTTGGTATTTCTTTGCTGTTTCCAATGCGTTTGTGTTCCAGTCGGCTTTGATCGTATCAACTGCATACTGTGCTGCTTCGGGGCTGAACTTCTCCCCATACTCGGATGTTAACTGGTTATAAATACCGGCTTTAGACATGTGCATGAGCTTTGAATACTGTTCGGCGCTGCGCAATGCATTTTTGAATTCACGTGGGACATCGGGGGTATCAGCGACGTCGTTTTTCTGAGGCGTGGTGGCAACGTCGTTGTGCTGCGGCGTTGCAGCAATGTTATTTATAGCTTGCTGCTGGGTTGTTGGGGATTCCGCAGAAGTGTTGGTGTCACCGCCACCGCCCAGAGAAGACGCAATTCCGAGGACGAGGAGACCGCCACCAACGATGGCGCCCCATTTAAAGCATCCACCTTTCTTTTTGGCAGGAGGCTGTTGGGTGTATGGGTTATCGGTTGGCTGAGGGGTAGGTGCAGACATCGGTGCTCCTTTGAACATGGACTATGAGGGAATAGTCAGCGATTGTTATGGGCGACAAACACCGCGAGCACAGCATCCGCAGAAAATATAGGTCGCGGTTTCCACGAAAGTCTGGACCGCGGTGCTTGTCTGATATAGAAAATATGAAGCCCCTATGACATTGGATGTTCAGCATGCGATGGATTGTTCGAAGAAAGAAATGGGATAGGGTCTACACCAGCGGAAATGCTAAATTTTTAAAATTTTTTAGCTGAAGTGTGTTGGCGTCTTAAATGAATTTTTGAGGCATATACGTAGAGAAAAGAAGATTGGTAGCTGTTCCTGAATCACAGGACAGCTACCAATCTTTGTCGTATGTGTACCCGCAGGTAGCGGGTCTACGTTTCTTCTAAAGCCTGGGTTTTTCGTAGGAAGGTAGTCCATAAAAGGAATGCCGACGTTGCTAGTCCGGCGACTAGACCCCACCAGATTCCATGGGGGCCGAGATGAAAACCGTAGGCAAACGCTAGGGCAGCGGGAAGCCCTACAACCCAATAGCCTACGAGGGAAGCTTTAAGGCCTGTTGAGGTGTCATTGATGCCGCGTAACGCCCCGATTGCTACGTTTTGGCCAGTGTCTACGAACTCCATGAGGGTGCCGATCATGAGCAAAGACACCGCGAGAGCCAGTGCTTCGGGGGTGGCATCGCGCATAAAAGGACGGAGTACAAATTCGGGTGTGAAAAGGAAAAAAATCGCGGATATGGATACGACCCCCATCATGGTGGCTAGCGCTTGCAGGCCGATACGTCGGGAGAGGTGGACGTCGTGAAGCCCAAATGCACGACTGACCAATATTGAGCTGCCGTGGGAAAAACCGATTCCGATTTGGAAAACAATGAACGTAACTTGGTACACCACATTGTGGGCCGCAAGAGCATCCGCGCCGAAAGACCCCATGATGAGGGCTAAGACCGAAAACATGCCGGCTTCCGCGCCGTAGGTGGCTGAGACCGGAGCACCTAAACGCAGCTGAGTGCGTAGCTGCGGTAGGAGCTGGGAGCGGAATGAGGTTGCGTCGCGACGCCAAAAGTCGATGGCATGGAACGAGTTAATGTCGGGATTTCTGTTGATTAAGACGAAATAAGCGGCTGCAGACGTGCAGTGAACGAGCGTGGTGGATAGGCCGATTCCTACCAAGCCAAGCTCGGGAAACGGCCCGTAGCCAAAGGCGAAAGCAAAGTTCAGCAAAGCGTTGACAACGACCATGGCGAGGGTGATCCCCAAGAGGGATTGCGGTTTGCCTAGTCCTACGCAAAACTGCCGTGACACTTGAAACCAGAGACACGGAATGAGGCCAGGCGCTAGAGCCCACATCATGGGGATAGCGGCGTCAGTAACCGCTGACGGCTGGCCGAAGAATGGCAGTGCGTAACTAATCAGGACGAGAAGGATTGCACCAATAATCCCGCTCGCTGTTGCTAAGAACAGGCCAGTGCGCGTGAGATTGCGAATCTCTTGTTGCAGCTCAGTGCTGGGATTATGCTCGTATCGCGCATGGACTTGCGCAATACGGTTGCCCAAGGGAGTGAGAAGCCCGACCGCCATCGTGCGAATTTGGTTAAACCAGATCACCGCCAGACCGCCACCTGCCAGGGCCGCAACGCTGAGATATCCCATCACGATGGTATCCGTAGTGGATAACGCGATGTTAGCCAGCTGAGTTCCAGCTAGGGGGAGGGAAAGCCGTAGAAGTTGCCTCTGCAAAGAGCCGGGATCTTGTGAACCAGAGCTAGCTAGACGCACGTTTTTTCCTTTGACCAAGAGACTCGGGTGAGTTTTAGCGGGGCAGGGGATTCTCCCTCACGCAATGCCGTTATATGCTTCCAGATTTGTTCCTCAAGGTCGGAATCAAGCAGGTTATGAGAGTGCATCCACGAGTCATTGAAGACAGTATCTAAGTATTTTTCGCCGCCATCGCAGACCATGGTTACTGACGTGGAGCCAGCCGGCAGCGTAGGAAGCAACTCTAATGCAGCAATAACGGCTCCGCCGGCGGAACCCCCGAGGAGCAGTCCGGTGTGCTTTGCTATCGTCCGGCAAGCCGCGAAAGCAGCGATGTCAGAGACTTTTGCCCCCACATCGAGGAGATCATAGCGCACCGCAGTGCCGATAACGGCTCCCTCAGGAGTACCAGTACCCGATTGCCGATAGTCATGCGCGGGTCCGCCAAAAGCGATTGACCCTTCAGGTTCTACCCCTATAGTGTGTGGCCGATAGCCCAGCTCATTAAGTCGTTCGGTCACCCCGAACAGGCTCCCTCCTGTGCCCACCGCGCTGATCAGATGCGACGGACAGTGTCCGAGCGTTTCTATGATTTCATCTGCGGCGGGGTAGTAGCCCTTGGAGTTGGCCTCGTTGTCGTGTTGCTTCATAAAAACCCATCCGGGTTGTTGGCCAAGTTCTTCGGCGTAGTCCTCGCGCGCTGAGGTCGCAAGCGCGTCATCGCCTTCTGCAGCAACGTATTCGAGGTGAGTGTCCATTGCACTCATGGCATTGAGTTTGTCTTTACAGGAGTGATTATCCACCACAGCCACAAATTTATAGCCGCGCTCAACCGCAAGAATCGCCAGACCTTGCCCCGTGTTTCCTGAGGTCGACTCGACAATCGTGCCGCCAGCCTGGAGCCTGCCCTCTGCTTCTGCGGCATTGATCATGGATTCTGCCATGCGAATCTTTGCGCTTCCGGAAGGGTTAAATTGTTCGAGCTTGAGCAAGACTCGGCTTCCGGAAGGTGTAGCGACGAGCTCGAACAACGGGGTGTTGCCAATGAGCTGGGATACGCGGGTAACAACGGTGTTGGTCATGAAAAATCCTCCGTGAAGTGATGATGTGGGGTAGCGGAAAAGACAAATTTTTTGGGAGGCTCTTTGCCGTGAAACGCGGATTCGTTGGAATCCATTTGATAGCCCGCCGTATCGGGGTAGACCAGAATGTCACCGGGTTGGGGACGATCGGGGAAGCGGATAAACCTCCGGCTTAGGTAATCGCCATCCAGGCAGGTAGATCCCGCCACGGCGGAGCTCGTGGGTTCACCTTGATCAAGGATTCTCCCCGCACGGATGAGATACGGATCCGGGTAATACTCGGAGTCAAACCACTGCTCAGACAGGCTAAGGCTGGTGCCTTCTACAACGGTTACGTTTCCCTCTGCGTTGGGAAGCCTATGACAGGAGAGTACGGGAAAATAGCTTGCTCCTGCTGCCTGGCACAAGCTTCTTCCCGGCTCGGCCAGTAGCGTGATTCCGTGGGCAATGGCCCTGTCTTTAACGCTTGTCTTTCCTCGGGTGAGGATATGCCGTAGCGCCTCTGCGCCTGCGCAGTCGGAGGCAAAAGGATATTGGTCACCAGGAATTTTTCCGGTGACAAACATGAAAGGCATAAGCTGCTCGGTCACGGTATCCCACAGTTGCGGGGAGACGCTCGATGTTGGGAATCCACCGCCGATAGATACAACTGAAGCCGGAGACCATTCTCTCAGTTTAAGCACGGTGTCTATCGCCGTATGAGACATCTGAATACGTTCGTCTACGTCGTATCCATTGCAATGAAAACTCACACCAATGATGCTCACAGGAAGTCCTCGGTGGTGACCAGACTCTAACGACTGCGCTAGGGCGTAACTTTCTTCGGTGCTCATGCCAAAGCGTGTGTGTGGTCCGCGAGAACTAAGACGGAGCATGATCCTAAGCTTTTTTATCGGCTGTATATCGTGCATGACCCTGGCTATCGCGTCAAGGTCCTCAGGCCTAGAGACCGTGAGAAGAGAACCGTGGTAGGTAGCAAGCCGGATAAGGTCAGCGGTTGGCGTTGGGCCGGTAACCACGAGTTGTTTCCCGGGCACTCCTGCGCAGAGAGCAGCGTGGAACTCGTCGGTGCTGGCAACGTCGATTCCGGCGTCGTATCCCTGGGCACATATATCGGCGAGGCACCGAGCAAAGCATCCGGATTTGTTGGATTTCTTGCCAAAGCGCAGACCAAAAGCGATTCCGGTGTCTGCAGCGGTGCCGAGCCAGTGTTTCGCGGTGTCTGTGAAAGCGCGCGGGTACAGGACATGGAAAGGCCCACGGGCGACATGCGCGATGCTTTCCAAGGTCGGTGAATGCGCTAATTCTTCTTGCCATGCGGGGACCGGCATACGGCAAACGGGAGCAGCTACCATAGGTCCACCTCCACCCCGCGGTTTTGTTCTATGGCTGCGGCCGCGAAAACAGAACCCACTGCGATGTCTGTAAGGACAAGGCCGCTGTTGTAGCAGAAAGTAATGCCTGACGACGCCCCCAATGGGCTCTGGTCAGCTAAAAGCGTGGGAAGCTCGGCAGTTATTTCAGGCATGACACCTTGCTCATCTGCAAAGTCTGTTCCGGTGAGATGCATCTGCTGCTCGCTTGTGGTGATAATCCGCTCCGCTTGATGGCAGACGCTGGCATCGATGCCATGACCCACCACCACGACGGTGGCATGTTCTTGGAGATCCTGGGCGGTAACCACCGCGGGAGTATCGGGCCCGGCCGCTCCAATAACAAGATCACATTCACGTGCTACTGGCGCAGAGTTATCGACCAGATCAACGGTGATCTCCCTTCCTAGTGACGTTGCTGTTTTAAGCGCAAGGTCCTTTGCTTTTTTCACACTATCCGGGTGATGCCCTGAGAGTATGAGCCGGGACAAGGTGGGAAATTCTGTGAGTAGGAAGGGGGAGGCTTGTTGTCCTTGGACCCCTGAACCGATAACGAGTGCCGATGTAGGTCTGCATCCGGCGGCTCGTGCCAAAAGTGCAGATACGGCGGGGGTTCTTAACGCGCCGATGGGGGCACCATCCATCATGGCGATGGGGGCGCCGGTGGTGTCGTCGTAAAGCGTGAGTGTAGTTGCGTAGGATTTTTCGCGGTGCCCGTCGACGTTGCGTGGTTTCCAATGTGTGAAAGAAGTCTTAAAACCCACGGTAGATAGCGCCGAGCTGCGGCCCAGCATCGAGTAGCTCACGCTGGTGGGTACCTTGACTGTGATTTTCTCGGGGCATTCGGCACTCCCGTGCCCCAGTTCTGTAAGTGCAGTACGTACGGCGTTGAGAACTGATTGGGGCTCGACTACAACGTGGGAGAGATCTGTACTGCGGAGTATACGGAGTGTGCTGGTCATAGGACCTGCCCATCGATGCAACGGATGCGCTGTCCGTAACCGGGTTCCGCTGATTCAGTGGTTAAACGCTGGGTATTGTGCTCCATCATATTAATGCGGAGCATCCAACGGTCGGTCCCGTTATAGTCTGCCGTGAAAGGGACTCGGCCGTGTACGCAGGTGTCATTGTTGATGATTACTAGCTGCCCTGGTGCAATAGGTACTGAATATGTCACGGAATCGAGTGCTGCGGCGAGTTTTTCATAGGCTTGCCACCAGCGCCGTGACCCGGTTGAACGATCAGTGTAAGCGGGATCAAAGCGCAAACCGAGACCATGGTCGCGTTCCCATACAGCAGTCATGGAGTCTGGGGCGGAGTTGTCAAAGTCAGAGTAGGAGTCGTCGGGCAGGATGACCGCGCCGGGAGTCATAAGGATTTTGCGGGAATCCGAATCTAAGCGTTTCCAGGCTTGATCACAAGGAGCTAGAGTCGTCCCTACTTTTTTGGGGTTGCGGAGTCCAAACAGTGCAAAGTGAGTGGAACGCCGAGGATGAAAAGCATCCTCGGTATGCAAGGTGAGCGGGGTGCTGCTGCTGGCACCCACCTGTTGTGCTTCTTGGCCTTTGGTAGGCACGAGATCTGTAATGAGGCGTCCTTCTTGCTGTCCTAGCCAGCCGAAGGGACGTCCCACCGCGGATGCCACTATGGCAAGCATGAATCGCCACGTTCGGACTTTGCCGCGGCATTCTTGCCACGAGGCCGGGGTGGGTCCGTTGACTGCGGGGAAGGGGAGTCCCGAAATGAGGGTGGCGTGTTGGCGTGGATCGAGGCAGATAACGTCGCGTAGATCGGCGAGTTCATTGTCAAGAAGCGTATCGATAGCTGCGGCAGATTCAGGACTGTTAACGGACGAGAGTGCGGCGAGTTCGTCGGCAGACTTAATCAACTGGTGTGAGAGCGCATGATCTATAAAGATTTTTTGCATGAAGGTGAGGCTAACCTTTTTGCAATCATGCGTAAAGACTTAAATGATATTTATTTCCAATTTCGCTGGTGGGGCGGGTTACATTTAGGACAGCCTTGCCAGATCATTCCAGGCGTGGGAAGATGGCCTGCGGTTCTTTAAGTCAAATTAAAAATATTTGTTGGAATTCCGAAACAATCAGGGTGGAAAATGAGCAACCTTTCTCGTCGCCAGTTCTTAACCAGCATCGCGGCGCTCGGCCTCGGAGCCTTTACCGTGGCGAGCTGCACTTCGGGCAACACCTCAAACAATGGTTCGTCGGGGAAAAACTCGGAGGCCTCGGGAAAGGTCCTTAAAGTCGGCGCACTAGGTAAGACCGCAAGTGCTCAGCGAGACCCCTATAAGCTGCTGCCCAATGATTCCGACATGCTTATCTGCTCTCTCATCTGGGAGGCTCTGACGGTTCCCGGCGCAGACAAGATTGTTGCCCCACGCCTCATGGAACAGTGGAAGCAGCTTAATCCCATGGAATGGGAGTTCACCATCGCCGCTGGCGCAAAGTTCCACGATGGTTCTGCAGTCACACCTAAAGACGTGGTGTGGTCGCTGACGAAGATGCTTTCCGACGAAGCCAATGGTTTTAGACTCCCCGTGGAACCAGAGTCCATCGTCGCTTCGGGCGAACGCGCCGTGCGCATGAAGACGGCGACCCCCAACAGCCAACTGCCGATGCTCGCACGCCTGATGACTTTTGTAATGAAGGAAGGCTCCTCGCCGGAGAAGCCAGTGGGATCAGGCCCCTTCCAGCTGATGAGCTGGGATAATGGATCGGCAAAGCTGAAGCGATTCGATGACTATCACGGCACGGTAGCAGGCTTTGAAGAGATCCACGTTGTTCCTTTTGAAGACACCACGGCTATGACCAACGCACTGCTCGCTGGACAGATTGATCTTGCACAGGCCGTAGGCCCTATTGCGGCGCGGTCTGCAGAAAACAACGATAATGTTCAGATCATTAAGCGTTCTCACGACTCCGTGATTCCTTTGATCATGCGCACGTCCGATGGGCCTTTTGCCGATCCGAAAGTCCGCGAGGCCCTGCGCCTAGGCGTTGATCGTGAGCAGGTAGTGCAGCGGGCGTTGTCAGGATACGGCAGCGTTGCTCATGACATCCTGGGTACCGGTGACCCCAATATCGATTCATCACTGGTGCGCCACCGTGATGTGGAGAAAGCAAAGACATTGCTGGATCAAGCCGGTTTTGATACCTCCAAGACCTACGATCTTTTTGTCACCCCAGAAGCTCCCGGCCAGGTCGAAGCGATGAAGGTTATCGCCGAGCAGCTGGGGGAGATTGGGGTGCGCATTAAGGTGGTAGAGCAGGAGTCTGGCCAATTTTATGACAGCACCTGGACCAAAGCGGACCTGTATTGCGGCTACTGGGGAACCAACGATTCTGTGCTCTTCTTTGCTGGAAAAGTACTTAACGGGGCAGCTAAATCAAACGAGTCCAACTTCCACGATGCCGAGTTCGATGCTGCTTATGCTGAACTGCTCGCGTCTACCGATCAGGCAAAGATTGATCAGCTCAGCAAAAAACTCCAAAAAATTGAGTTCGAGCGTGGCGGCTACTTGGTCTGGGGCGCATCAGACGGCGTGGACATTGCTGCCAAAGGCCTGTCCGGTTTGCCCAAAGCTCCCGGTTACGGACGTGTTCTCCTAGAGACCGTAAAAAAGGCCTAAAACGTGCCAAAAGCAGTTTCCCGTGCTTGTACCTGGCTTTTTCCACGGCTCGCTATTCGCGCGGGTGCACTGCTCGTGGTTTTAGGTCTTGTCTTTTTGGCTATCGATCGACTTCCAGGAAATGCAGCAGCCGCGCTTTTGGGCGCAAACCGAACCCCCGAGGCGATCGCTAGTCTCGAACAAAGCCTGGGGTTAGACCGACCTCCCGCGACGCGATTTCTCCACTGGCTAGGGAAAGCGTTGACCGGTGACTTTGGGGTATCTGTTCACGGAAGGCCTATCTCCGAGCTCTTGGCCACGGCCTTGCCAGTCACAATCACCACCACGGGAATCGCCTTTGTGCTTACCGCGGTCCTATCGATCGCAACCTCTATCTGGTGGGTTCAGCGGCCACCTCGGTCGGGGCTGTCCCGGGGATTAGAGTGGGCGTCGACAAGCATTATTGCGCTCCCGGAATTCGTGATCGGTGTCTTTCTCGTGGCGGTGTTCGCCCTGGGGCTAGGGGTGCTGCCAGCCGTCACGATTATCGACGGCGGCCTACCCAGCTCAATGGCTATGTACGTGTTGCCCGTGCTCGCGCTTGTGATACCTCAGGTTGCGTGGAATTCCAGAGTGCTACGCGCAGCGCTTATCGACGCCACCTCCACGCGACCTGTCCAAAGCGCCGTCCTTGCGGGAATCACGGGTACGAGCCTGCTACGACGACACGTGCTGCCGTTGGCGATTCCTAGCTTTGCCACCTCAATGGCAACTTCGGCCGGTGTTCTCATTGCTGGCACAGTCTCAGTAGAAGCGCTCTTTAACCACCCTGGCGTGGGGTTACTCGTGGCCACGGCCGTTTCTCAGCGCGATGTTTCCGTGCTGCTGGCGGTCCTGGCGACGACTGGCGCACTGATCCTCCTCCTACTGACGATGGCGGACATTCTCAAAGTCGTGTGCACCCCGAAAGTGAATGTATGACACGGAAAATACTTGCACTGCTCGTATTAGCTACAGCCATATGCGGGCCGCTCGTCACCCAGCTTTTTCATCTGCCCGCGCCGACTGCGGCGGCAGGCCTGCCCTTTGATACAGCAGGAAATAGCGCATTATTGGGTACTGACCATCTGGGGCGCAACGTAGTCAGTGCTGTACTGCATGGAGGACAAGCGCTTATCCTCACCGCTGTGGTTGCAGGAACGTTGACCACAGCGGTAGGGGCTGTCGTCGGCTGCTTTGGTGTTTTAAGGCCAAAGTTAGGCTTCATCGTAGAGACAAGCGCCGACGCCACGATCTTGGTGCCAGCGGTTATCGTGCTTCTGCTTGTCTCCGTGCTGTATCCGGATTCTGGCCTATGGCTTTTGGTCGCAGTAGCAGTGGTCGTCGGTTCGCCCTACGCTGCACGGGTCATCGCTGCTGCAGCATACCCGGTAGCGCACTCGGGGTATGTCCAAGCTGCTCGTAACGCGGGGGCTTCTGATATCTCCGTGATTATGCGCGACATTTTGCCCAACATGTCTGCAGTAGTGCGTTCAGTATGGGGCTTAAGAGTGGTGGAGGCATTGCACCTACTAGCCGTGGCAAGCTTCCTTGGCGTGGGAGCCCGTTTGGGGGAGTTCGCCTGGTCAGCCATGGTGCGCGACAATGCCGGGGGAATCTCCCTCAACCCCTTTGCCGTCCTGGCTCCGGCAATCATGCTGGCGGTGGTATCCATCGCGGTCATGGCTTTGATAGGGAAGAAGGAGACCCGATGACAACGCCATCCAACGGCCCTCTTATTCGGGCAGATATCGCAGTGACTCTGGGGGCCAGTGAGCTTGTTCCCGCCACCTCAGTATGCGCCCAGGCTGGCAGCATTACGGCACTCGTTGGGCCTAGCGGATGCGGGAAGACCACCCTCTTGCTTGCCCTGATTGGAGAGACACCAGCGGGATCTGTGGTAACCGGGACTCTTTCCGTATGTGGAGTCGATCCCACTGGACTCAGTGCTGCGGAACGTGCGCGCTTTCGCCGCGAAGAAGTCGCCTTTGTGGGACAAGACCCAGGCGCCGAACTCCCACCTCTCATGACGATCCACGCGATGCTCACCGAGCTAGCTCCTACAGCGGATGTTCCAGAGCTCCTATGCAGCGTGGGACTACCCGCTGAAACTGCAGCAAAGCGCCTCCACCAACTTTCCGGTGGACAACAACGCCGAGTGGCCTTAGCCCGAGCACTTTCTAGGAAACCCCGCGTTATCGCGCTAGATGAGCCTTTTGCTGGTCTTGATCCCGTAACAGCCAAGACCATTGCATCCCTCCTACGCAGCGTGGCCGACTCCGGGGTTGCCATCATTATCACGGGGCACCGGCTTGGGGTTTTTCGCGATCTGCTGGATGCGCATGTTTATGTTGGCGATAAGGGGGCTGGGGATGCGGGTGTTGCTGCTGGTGGTGTGATTGGCGATGTGGCGGGTGCTGCCGGCGGTGCGACTGCTGATGCTGTTGGAGATGCGGCGCAGACTCTGCGCGGGGAATCGGCGGCAGGCATGGCGTTGCAGGAAGAGCCGAGCTTATGTTTGCGGGCCTCGGGCCTAAGCTATGCAACCGATGAGGGGACGACCCTTTTCTCAGACCTATCTTTTACCGTTGTGCCTGGCCGAATACTTGCCATTATGGGGGCATCTGGCAGTGGAAAATCAACACTGTTGAGGTGCTTAGTGGGAAGCAATCTTCAAGGACGAGGAACAGTGGAATGCAGCGGCATACACCGTGAGGCTTCCACACCGTGGCCGCGATCGCATGCGAAAAAATTGCAGATAATCCCTCAAGATCCGGCATCCACCCTTAACCCAAAGATGCGAGCTGTCGACGCGGTTGCTCGTGCCGTACGCGATGCCACTACCCAGAAGCGGTGGTTAGGGAGAGCAGGAAAACGGCGGATGATTGGCCGTAAAGAGGCTACGCAACAAGCGATAGAGCTGCTCGAACGCGTAGGCATATCTAGGGAACTTGCTTATCGCTTGCCTTCGGGACTTTCTGGTGGGCAACGACAACGCGTTGCCATTGCCCGAGCCCTAGCCACACAACCGGCAGTTCTCCTATGCGACGAGATAACCTCTGCGCTTGACCCAGAATCCGCAGCACGCGTAATGGCGGTGCTGCATGATTTGTGCCGCAGCGGGATAGGAGTTGTTTTTGTTACCCACGATGAACAACTCGTAGCGGAACATTGCGGGGAAAACAGCAGAGGTTTCCTCTGAGGCTGTTGTATTCGCATGTATTCGTCGTTTTTGAGAACGCTATCGGGAGTTCGTGTGTGAAAACGCCAGGTGGGGATTTCTAGCGTTCTCAAAAACGACAATTTTTGGGGAGGCGGGGTGCCGTAGCCTGCATTTCCATAGACAAAAGGGGACTTTGCGGCGTGATATGAGGAGTTTGTCTATGGAAATGCAGGCTCGGGAGGGATGCGTCCGGCTGTTCTTCAAACGGAGTGCGAAGGATTAAAGCTATTTTTCATCACTAGGAATCTGCCTGGGTTTTTAGCGTGAAAATCCTATTCAAACTGGTGTGGGATTTTTGTCTGCTGGGATGCGTAAAAAGAAGCACACAATCAATCTTAATTTTACATAAGCTAAGATTAAGTTTTATGGTATTTTTGGAAGAAATTACTATGAGTTAAGGGATATGTGTGAAAAGTTGGAAAAAGTTTCTTAGTGTGGCGCTGGCTGTGTCTTTATTTACCACTTCAACGCCGGCATTAGCCGAAGCGGAGATGCCACGTGCAGGGGATATGCTTGTCAAACCGTTCTCGGCTACATGGTTGGATAAAAAGTGTGAAGGGTTCTCTGCAGAAATCCAATCTATTCAAGTTAAAGGGCAGGAACAACGTCATGTTCCTGCGTTTTTGCGCGCGAAGCCAGCTTTGAATGATCTAGTTGAGACTCGCGTCAAGTTCACTAACAATAACTACGACAATGGTTTCGGCACTGGTACGCAGGCAGATGGTGAGGCTCACCTTGTTGGAGATCCTCTGGTGATGAAAAACGGTCAGGCATTCACCATTGAACCTAGGCCTGCACTGGAATGGTCGAACCCTGATAAGAACAAGAATTTCATCCTTGGACATGGTGACTCGGTAACGTTTACGTACAGACACATTGTTACAGAAGATGACTTGGCCAATCGGAGTGTGCCGGAGGGGCCGAACTATCCTATAAGCAGTTCGCCGAGTGGGACACCTGCATGTGTTGTGTCTCCGGAGGGTGTATATGGCTGGTCTTCTCTTGCTAATGCTCTTCCTGGCCTGGTTGATTTTTTTAGGTCGATTTTTTTGTTCTTTAGACGTTAAAGTTTGAGGTAGATGAGCGGAACGCTTCTGCGTTGGTTGTATTCCATCGTGGAAGCGTTCCATATTTTTATAGCTTTGTGTCCTGCTATTAGGGACACCCCTGTTAAGCAAGAAGATTTCAATGGCCACGAATCTAGCTTTACCAGCTCATAGGGATCCCACTAGTAGAGGCTGATTTTGGGCTAGGAGGAGTTCAGACCATGCTTACGAGGCATATAAATACAACGATTTAGGCTGCGGAAAAGTAGCGAGAATGGGATTTTCGTATATGCTCTTCGCTTTTTCCGAGTACTGCCACAATTTCAAGATCTGGATCGTGGTTCTCTTTATCAAGTTTGAGACGCATTTTTGTAGCTTCAACAAAAGAATCGAAGGCTTGGATGTCAAGGACGCCGCTACGGCGCTGATATTTAATCAGAAATGAAGACATCGAACTTACCTCTTGCTCTAGCTTACTTTGTACGGATTTGCTTTATTGCGCTATGGATGCGGTTCATTATGTCATATGCAGACTGGCGTAGTTCCTTCAACTCTTGAGTTGTTTTGCCTTTTACATCTGAAAGTTCTTCTACCCGCCTAGCAAGGGTCGACAAATCATGTAATTCTCTTACCATTTTATCTGCACCAGAAGGTATTTCGGCGCCTTCATGGAGGTACCTGATGTCTCGGCCAAGTACGTCGCCGGCTTCTTCATACAGGTTGGCCCATTTTGATTGTAACGCGGTCCGGATTTGTAATTCAGCCCGTCCTGCAGCTGATCGTATGTGTAAGTGAACGGCACGATATCCGGAGTGTGGCTCCAGCCGAAAATCTTTAACGTCTACTCTAGTTGCGCCTGCTTCACGGATGTTCATGGCAAAAGTATTCGGCAAGTTCGAGTTGCTCAGATAAAGACATATCTACAGTCAAATCGGATACCGGCTACATCATGAATATTTAGTACGGGAGTGGTCTTCAATCTTCGCAGCTTCACTAACAGAGTGTCTTTGGTCTTAACTCGAGCAGTGAGGACATAAGCGTCTGAATCCGGTTCTATGGAGGAATCAACAGATTCCTCCATAGGGCGAAGGAGACATCCAATAGCGTTTTGGATAATTCTAATGAGCTCTTCGATCAATTCTGCGTTATATGCTAAGAACTCATCGAGGACGTCAGAATTAAATTTTTCTCCGTCCCGCCATTGGCTACCCTGCTTATTAACTTGGGTCTTTGAAAACGGAGGCTTTCTGCTTAGGAATGTAGAGTGCATGGATGGCGGTTGTTCGCCTCCGTGGTTGTAGATACTGTCACTCTTCATGTCAAAAGTTTTAGCATGCTCCGTCCTGAACATCAGGAATTCGTGTGTTCGCGGAAGAGCCTACCCCGGGAAACTGTCTGTGCTGAGAGACTCCTAGATGGGGAGGCTAGCGCATGGGAGAATATATATCCCACGATAAAGCATCCCGAAAAGCCCAAAACAGCAAAAATAAAATCCTCTTCTACCCATAAAGTGCAGGTAAAAGAGGTTCTTAAAAGTGCCCCAGAGAGGAATCGAACCTCCGACACCGGCTTTAGGAGAGCCGTGCTCTATCCACTGAGCTACTAGGGCGCAAAGGCATCGAGGAAGATCATGGAGATCTAAGAGCCTTCGGCAAAAAGAATACCGCACACTGCTAGGAAGTTAAGAATTGGCTGGTATTGGGAAGTGAAAAGCTTCCCGCAAGTGTGCTTTGGCCTCTATGCTGGAAGCAGTTGCTCGTTGAGAGATTCAAAGTGTGGAGGAAAATGTCATGACTGACAAGCACCCTATTTTTCACGATGTTGAGCGTCGTGCCATTACCGCGACTGTGGTTGAGGAAAAAGGAACTGCCGTTCTTGCTCTTGATGAGACTACAGAGGACGGAACCAGCCGTCGGATTTTAACGCTTAATAAGTTTGATGCAAAGCAGCTGTCTGCAGTGTGTGATCGCTACCTTCATCAGCAGCATTCCATCGATTATGCCAACGTGAACGCTCTTCTCACCGAGGTTGATCGCGCTGCTTTGTACGATGATGAAGACGACGAATAAACAACTGTGCGCACAATACTTGTTATAGGAATTGGCGCAGGTAGCCCCGAGTTTTTGACCTTGCAGGCAATCTCGGGGCTTCGTCGCGCTCAAGCGGTGGTCGCGCTTGATAAGGGGGAGACCAAATCGGATCTGCTGGCTTTACGCCAGGGGATTGTGGATGCGCATGCGCCAGGAACGCCGATTGTGGCGGTGACCGATCCGGAGCGGGATCGTGACCCTAAGGATTACGATGCAGAGGTACTGCGCTGGCATAAAGAGCGCGCGAACCTCCTTGCAGAGGCGATCCGGGGTGCATCTTCGGAGGGCGGGACCGTAGCGTTTCTTGTGTGGGGAGATCCCTCACTTTATGACTCCACATTGCGGATCATCGAGCATATGCAGAAGCTCGAGGACCTTGAGTGCGCTGTTGAGGTAATCCCCGGGATTACCGCTGTTCAGGTTCTTACTGCGGCGCACGGGATTCTGCTCAACCGCATCGGCGAGGCTATTCATATCACCACGGGACGCAATCTTGCGTCTACGTCGGAAAAAGATCGCCGGAATTGCGTGGTCATGCTTGACGGCAAGTCGGCATGGATGGACGTTGCCACCGAGCACACTTACATGTGGTGGGGCGCTTTCCTAGGCACGCCACAGCAGACCATCCGGGAGGGATACGTCAAAGAGATCGGCGCGCAGGTCGCTGATCTGAAGCGAACGCTGCGCGCCGATCATGGGTGGATTATGGATACCTACTTGCTCCGTGAGCTGACGGATTAAGCGGTGAGTTCTTCCAGCTTGCGGCGAACGTCGGAGGCTGGAGGATTGGTCGCGGTGGTGCCGTCCGAGTACTTGACAGTGGGGACGATGCGGTTGCCGTTATTAACGGATTTGACCCATTCGGAGGCCTGGGCATCGGTCTCGACGTCGACAAGCGTAAACGGAGTGTTGGTGCGCTTGAGTGCACCGATGAGTCGCTGGCAGAAGGGGCACCAGTCGGCCGCGTAAATAGTTACGTGTTCTTTCATCCCACCATCATGACTGGTTCAGGGAGTGCGTCGCAACCTTTGGAATTTGTAGTGCAGCGGCTGTGGGGAAGTTGCTGCTTGGTAGTCTTCGTGCACTTTTCCGCTTATCGACGCCATCCACTCAGTTTCCGATACGATCTCAAACTCGGGGCCAAGCGCAGGGGCGGAAACCGCGGAGTCGCCGAGGACGTCGAGAAGCTCAATGCGCACGATGGTGCGTACTACTTCATCCACCTTAGGTAGGGTTGCCGCATAAATTTGTCCGCCTCCCATGACCCACGCGTCTGTGACGTCGGGTAGCTCGCTCACCACGCAGGCACCGGTGCTCCACTGACCAGCTGCGGAGCGGGAAAGTACGTAGTTGTTGCGCCCAGGCAGCGGGCGAAAGGCTGGCGGCAGTGACTCCCACGTCTTGCGTCCCATGATGACTGGGCAGCCAAGCGTGGTTTTTTTAAAATGAGCGAGATCCTCGGGCAGATGCCAGGGCATATCCACCCCATTGCCGATGACCCCGTCGCAGGACTGCGCCCAAATTGCCCGCAACATTAGACCGCGACCTCAGCGCGAATTGCTGGATGTGGGTCGTAGCCGATGACCTGGAAGTCCGCAAAGTCGTAGGAGAAGAGGTCCTTGGCCTTTGCTAGCTCTAACTGCGGGTAGGGGCGAGGCTCACGGGCGAGCTGGGTCTCCACTTGTTCGCGGTGATTGTCGTAGATATGGCAATCACCTCCGGTCCAGATGAACTCACCGACCTCCAAGCCCGCCTGTTGCGCAAACATATGCGTGAGCGCTGAGTAGGAGGCGATGTTGAAGGGCACACCTAGGAACATGTCCGCACTGCGCTGGTATAGCTGGCAGCTGAGCTTCCCATCTGCGACGTAGAGCTGGAACAACAGATGACAAGGAGGCAGTGCCATATTCTCTAGCTCCGCGACGTTCCACGCTGAGACAATATTGCGTCGGGAATCCGGATTATGCTTGAGCATGTCTAAAGCGCCGCTGATCTGGTCAACATGGGTGCCATGAGGCGTAGGCCAGCTGCGCCACTGCACGCCATACACGGGACCAAGCTCGCCTTCTTCGGAGGCCCATTCGTCCCAAATGTGGATGTTATTGTCTTGCAACCACTTGACGTTTGATGAGCCTTGCAGGAACCACAAGAGCTCGCCCACAACGCCTTTCCAATAAACCTTTTTTGTAGTGATCAGAGGGAAAGAATCGCTCAGATCAAAGCGCATTTGCTGTGCAAAAAGGCTCGTGGTTCCGGTGCCAGTGCGGTCATCCTTGTGAGATCCTTCAGAAAGAATTGTGCGCAGGAGGTCCTCGTAAGGTGTGGAGATCATGATGCCTGATCCTAGTCCACTTTCGTGGTGGCTTCCTAACTATTTCTCTAGGGTAGTTGGGAAAGATCAGTACAGGACTGCGTCACGTTAGTAGTTTAAAGTCCGTACGAGGGGTTTATTAACGTGGTGAAGACTCGTTGCGAAGGAACCCAAGCCTTCTTCAAATACTAGTTAACGATGTCGCAAAACCAGCTGCCGGACCTATCGGCACGGCTCAAAGCTCGTTGAGGTGTGCGTGGATTTGGACTACTGACGGTGCCTTGGTGCTAGTGTTTTTACTCCGGTCGCGACATAAGCGTGAATCGAACCTGGCTGATAAATGACCGCGGGAATTCATCTTCATCCGCAAGCAGCATGTCTTCCCACAACCGAGAAACAGCTGTCCCTGGAGCAATCGGCTCGTCAATCGTGCCCAGCACCGTGGAGTAGCTGTACAAATCCCACTCATCTTCGTTGAAAGAGCCACCACTCTGGTTCCGTAAATCAAACAACAAGTTTTCGCGAACCAGAGCATTCGACTCGGGATATTCCATGTCAGCAACGAGATAAACTGTCGTGAATTCTTTGACACGTTCAACCCGCTCCAAATAACGGACGTAGCACTGAGGAAGATCATGCTTTCTGGCTAGGAAATAAGTCCTAGCCAGAGTTATCTCACCAGCTGTCATTTTGGGTTCCAGTTCGTGTTACAAGCTCCCGATGGGCGATATTTGTTTTGCGGATAGCTGTGCCGCTTGTGCGCATTACCAAACTTGAGTAATCCGAGTGGGAGGCAAAAGAAACTAGTACGAGCCGTTTTCCTCGCGGAAGGCGGCTGCCATGGAGAGGATGTCGTCGGCAAGCTCGGGGCGGCAGACGAGAACATCCGGCAGGTAGGTGTCCTTGTTGTTGTAGGTCAAGGGGGAGCCGTCGAGACGCGAGCAGTGCAGTCCTGCAGCAAGGCTGACTCCAACGGGGGCCGCAGAGTCCCATTCGTACTGGCCGCCGGCATGAATGTAGGCGTCGTAGTCGCCAAGAAGCACGTGCATGGCTTTTGCACCTGCAGAGCCGAGCGGCTCGGCGGTGAAACCTAGTTTTTCAGCGACGTGGGTGGCTACAGCAGGAGGGCGGTTGTGCGAGACTGCGATCTTCTTTGCGTAGGGGCCGCGCACCGCGCGAACCTCAGACGTGTGGAACACCACTCCCAAGTCGGGGAGGTTAACCGCAGCGTGGGTTGGTATGCCGTTTTCCACCAAAGCGATGTGCACAGCCCAGTCCTGACGCCCCGTAGCAAACTCTTTGGTTCCATCGAGCGGATCGATAATCCACACGCGATCTTTGCCTAGGCGCTCTGGGTTATCTGCGGCTTCTTCGGAAAGGAATCCATCATCGGGACGGTGCTGTTCCAGCACACGCGCAATCCAGTTTTGTGCCAGATCGTCTCCTGCGTCGCCTAGTTCACGTCCGCGCAAAAGACCTACGTTTCTTACCCCTTTGAGTATTTCGCCCGTTCCCTGGGCAAGTCGCTTGGTTAGGGTCGCGTCGTCAAAGTGAGCAGTCATGACTCTAAAGTTTAGTGGAGCGCGGGCGTTTCGCACTACTAGAACACCAGCGTATTGGTTTTGTGAGTTTTTTCATTGCTTCTTGCCCCCTCTTGCCTACGGGCTCAAGAAAAATCATCCGCGGAACAATAGGGACAACAGGAATAACCGCACCATAATGACGCCGTCGTCTCCTCATATGGTTCATACGGTGTTAAATAAGGGCATGTCGTCGGATGAACACCACGAGCAACCGCAGCCCGAGCAATCCCAGCCCCATCAACCGCAGACGCCTCGTGCTGCTGCCCATGAGGACTCTTCCTACGAGCGCTCTGAGGAACAAGCTCCGGTGCTGTCACGTTTTAACCCCCAGGTAGCAACGTGGTTTGCAGAGGTCTTTGCGGCTCCGACACCTGTACAAAAAGCTGCGTGGGAAAAGATTTCAGCCGGTGGAAACACCCTCATTGTTGCTCCAACTGGTTCTGGCAAAACACTCGCTGCGTTCTTGTGGGCGATCAATGGTTTGACCACGGCAGGTGGTCAAACCGTGGCTTTCCCTGCACCCCATAAGGGCTCTTCAGCGGACAAAGGCACGGGCCAAGGCGTCAAAGTGCTCTATATATCACCACTGAAGGCATTGGGGGTAGACGTAGAAAACAACCTTCGTGCACCACTTACCGGTATCAACCACGTAGCTGCCCGGTTAGGGCTGGACTATTCCGACATTAGTGTGGCAGTTCGTTCTGGGGATACCCCGGCGGCAGAACGCGCCAGGCAGGTGAGAAGACCCCCAGACATCCTGATTACTACCCCTGAGTCTGCGTATTTGATGCTGACGTCCAAAGCAGGGGCAATCCTGAAAAACGTTGAGACTGTCATCGTGGACGAGATCCATGCGGTGGCCGGAACAAAACGTGGAGCACACCTTTCTCTCACGTTAGAACGACTGGAACGCCTGGCAGGTCGACCCATCCAGCGAGTGGGCCTATCGGCAACAGTGCGTCCGATCAACGCAGTAGCGCACTTTTTAGCGGGAGACCGCCCCGTAGACATCGTGGATCCACCCGCAGAAAAGCAGTGGGATCTTACCGTCAGAGTGCCTATTCCAGACATGAGTGATGTGTCCATGGCACAGTCCGGTTCCGCCATCGGGGAAGCCGTATACGACGACCCCCGCAGTCTCGGATCCGCGCTATCGGAGACGGAACTTTTGTCAGAATCCGCCCTTCCTACGCAGGGATCGATATGGCCGTTTATTGAGGAACGCGTTTATCACGACGTGATGACGCATCGCTCCACGCTAATCTTTGTGAATTCCAGGAGGACTGCGGAACGGCTCACCAGCCGACTCAATGAGATTTACGCGCAAGAACACGACCCGGAATCACTTTCCCCGCAACTTCGCAGAACACCCGCGCAACTCATGAAGGCCAGTGACGTGGCGGGCCTAGCACCCACGATTATTGCGCGAGCACACCACGGGTCAGTCTCCAAAGATGAGCGAGCCTTGACCGAAAGAATGCTCAAAGAGGGCAGCCTGAAAGCCGTGGTAGCCACTAGCTCTCTTGAACTCGGCATCGACATGGGCGCCGTGGAACTTGTTGTCCAGGTGGAGTCCCCGCCCTCAGTTGCATCAGGGCTGCAACGAGTGGGGCGCGCCGGTCACATGGTGGGCGCTATTTCTGAAGGTGCTTTTTATCCGAAACACCGTGCCGACCTCATCCAAACGGCGGTGGTAGTGGGACGCATGGGTGAAGGCGCGATCGAGGAATTGAAGGTCCCTAGGAATGCACTTGATGTGCTGTTACAGCAGACCGTAGCAGCGGTATCCGTGGAAGACCTTGACGTAGAAGAATGGTATGCCACTGTTGTACGTGCGTATCCCTATCGGGATTTATCACGAGCGGTGTTCGACGCAGTCATCGATTTAGCAAGTGGCGTGTATCCGTCGACAGACTTCGCAGAGCTGAAACCACGCATTGTCTTTGATCGCATCACCGGCACATTGACTGCGCGTCCCGGAGCTCAGCGGGTAGCGGTCACAAGTGGCGGAACTATCCCAGATCGGGGCATGTTTGGTGTCTTCCTCGCCGGCTCGACGGGGGCCGACTCTGCCCCCAGGCGAGTAGGAGAACTCGACGAGGAGATGGTGTACGAGTCGCGGGTGGGCGACGTGTTTACACTGGGCGCTTCCAGTTGGAGGATTGAGGAGATTACGCGCGACCAAGTGCTGGTGATTCCCGCGCCGGGCCACACCGGGAGGCTGCCTTTTTGGACAGGAGACCAAGCTGGACGTCCTGCGGAATTAGGTAAAGCGCTGGGGGAGTTTCGCCGTAGGATTGTGGGGCGTCGTCACGCTTTAGCAGGCAGCGAACAAGATCGCAGTGACGATCTTGTAGAACTGGAAGAACTCGGACTCGACGCGTTTGCTCGTCAGAATCTTCTACAGTTTTTACGCGAGCAAGAGGAAGCCACGGGGATTGTGCCCGATGAAAAGACACTGGTGCTGGAGCGCTTTCGTGACGAGCTCGGCGACTGGAGAATCGTCTTACACACTCCTTATGGCAGGGGAGTCAATGCTGCGTGGGCGCTTGCTGTAGGCGCGAGAATATCTGAGCGCACAGGCATGGATGCACAGGCGGTGGCCTCCGATGACGGCATAGTATTACGTCTCCCGGAATCCGACGAGGAACCTGGAGCCGATCTCTTTGTGATCGACGCGGATGATATTGAAGCAATAGTTGCCGAACAAGTGGGCAACTCCGCGCTGTTTGCCTCCAGATTCCGAGAGTGCGCTGCTCGCGCATTATTGCTACCTCGACGTAACCCCGGTAAGCGTGCACCTTTATGGCAGCAACGCCAGCGCGCCGCGCAGCTTCTCGACGTCGCCCGCAAATACCCATCCTTCCCCATTATTTTGGAGACCGTCCGAGAGTGCCTCCAGGATGTGTATGATCTGCCAGCCTTGGTCGAGCTCTTGCAAGAAATCCAGCAACGGCGGATACGAATCGCAGAGGTGACTACGTCTCAGCCCAGCCCATTCGCTTCCTCCATACTCTTTAACTACACGGGCGCCTTTATGTATGAGGGAGACAGTCCGCTTGCAGAAAAGCGTGCTGCTGCCTTGGCCTTAGACCCCGCGTTGCTTGCCAGCCTCCTAGGCACCGTGGAATTACGTGACCTCTTAGACCCAGAGATCATCGCGGAAGTACATGACATCATGCAGCGTAAAGCCCCACACCGTAGGGCGAGGACCGCAGAAGAACTCATTGATACTCTTCGCGTTGTAGGCCCCGTGCCCGTGACAGATCTTCCAGAGATTACTGATCCTCCGATGACTCTGGAATACGTCATGGAGCAGCTGCGTGGGCGAGTGATGGAAGTACGAATAGCCGGAGTCGAGCACCTGGCTCAGACTCTGGATGCGCCCCTGTTACGAGACGCATTGGGCATACCCATCCCACCAGGTGTTGCCGCGCAGGTGGAGACAATCACCGATGCATTGGAACAAATAGTCTCGCGATGGGCACGGGTGCGAGGACCTTTTACCCTCATGGACGTTCAGCACTGCCTCGGGTTGGCCGCGGGGATCGCGCATGGGGTCGTCGAAAAGCTATGTACGCAATCCAAGCTCGTAGCAGGGCGTTTTAGGCAAGGCAGCGATGCTCCGGAGTATGTTGCCACTGAGGTTTTAAAAATCATCAGGGCCCGATCCCTGGCTGCGGTGAGGGAACAGACCCAACCGGTGAGCCATGCCACGTTTGGACGTTTCCTCCCTGAATGGCAGCATGTTGCGCCAGTAGGAGAAACCCCGGAGCTCTCTGGGGCGGACGGAGTATTTAACGCGGTAGAACAACTCGCGGGCGTGCGACTACCAGCTTCTGCGTGGGAGACATTGGTGTTGCCGCAACGGGTTCGAAACTACTCGCCGCTAGATCTTGACGAGCTCACGAATAACGGTGAGATTATCGTTGTCGGCGCCGGACGCGCCGGTGCACATGATCCGTGGGTGATGCTTCTTCCTAGCGATTACGCGGCAGAGTTGATTCCCCACGCGGAGGCGGCGACGCTATCCGAGACTCAACACAAGGTCATGACGCTGCTGTCTCGCGGTGGCGGGTTCCTTTTTGCCGATATCCACCGGGAAACTGCGGCAGATCTTGGACTCTCCTCGGATCAGTCGTCTGCTGCGGAGCTTGGTGCCGCTTTATGGGAGCTTTTTGAGGCTGGGCTAGTCAGCCCGGACGGGTTTGCACCGATTCGTGCACGACTTGCGGCGAATTCGGGAACAAAGACCGCGCATAGAGCCCAAAGACGACCCAATCGCAGTCGACTACGGATGGGGCGCACAGGCTTTGCGCATGCCCATAGACCAGCCCAACCGCCGGATGTGGTGGGACGCTGGTCCGCAACTATGGCAGCGGATGACAACGCCACAGCCAGGTCGGTTGCACACGGTGAGGCGTGGTTGGATCGATATGGCGTGGTTACCCGCGGCGCCGTTGTATCAGAGGACGTTGTTGGCGGTTTTGCCCTTGCTTATAAAGTGCTCTCTGGTTTCGAGGAATCCGGGAAAGCAATGCGCGGCTACATCGTGGAGGGACTGGGGGCTGCTCAGTTTTCCACGCCGGCGGTGATTGACCGGCTTCGCGGGCTATCCGATACCCCTGATGTTGCAGGCTGGCCTTCTGGCACCCGCTCGCCGAACGCATATGTGCTTGCCGCGGCAGATCCCGCCAACCCTTATGGGGCGGCGTTACCGTGGCCGGAGCAGGGGCCGACACGTGCGGCTGGTGCCATCGTTGTGCTCATCGACGGCCTCCTCGCCGCGCACCTTACGCGAGGTGGACGAAGCCTCACGTTGTGTGCACCGCCCACAGGAATCGAACAGCAAGAGTTCTTAAGTATCGTTCTCGACGCGCTTGCAGAGTCGGTACGGGCAGGCAGGATTCAGCCGCTAGTTGTAGAAAAAATAAATGGAGTGGCGGTCTTGCGATCACCCGAACTAGAGCTGCTAAGAGCACTGGGCGCTGGCGTGACACCCCGTGGGTTGCGGATAGCAGGTGGCTTAAATAACCAGAGTCACACACGTAGAGGGCGCAGCCTTGCATCTGCATTGGACGAGTTAGACTCCTCGGACTCTGCAGACATAGCAGGCTCAGGAGACCCACGGTCTGGGAGAGAACACCATACAAAGCCTCCTCATCGTGGCTTTAGATCTGGTGGATACCGCTAGCAGCTTAGCTGTGTGGTGGAGTGGTGGAATCCCATACCGCCCGCCATTGAGCTGCAAGCGAGTTAATCGTCTCATGGGCGTTAAGTCCGCTGGGTTGGGGGACAACCCACAAAGATACGTCCTTGGGCCATCCCTTAATCGTCTCTGTGTCTTGTAGACCTAGCACGGCTTTCTTCATTCCAAAGGCTGTACGAAAAGCCGTAATACCGGCCACTGCTACGGCTTGGGGTCGCAGCTCACACGCCAACTCGATGACGCGATGCGCGCCAGCTATCAGCTCGTCTTTTTCTAGTTCATCCGCGCGAGCAGTAGCGCGTGGGACCAGATTGGTCATAGCGATGCCGAGCTCATAAAGGGTCTGTTCTTGGGCATCACTCATGCCCTCGGATACGTCGAAAGCTGGAGACACGATTCCGGCTTTGTCTAAAGAAGGCCAGAATCTATTGCCGGGATAAGCAAAAGGGGCATCGACTGCAGCAGTCCACAGACCTGGATTGACCCCGACGATCAGCAACCGGAGCTCAGTACCGGGAGGAGGGAACCTGTCCGACACCGGTTTGTCTTTAAAATCGGCAAGCTCCGAGCGCTTAGGTCGGCGACCATCAAGGGGAGAAGGATGCGCAGTACTCATGGTGTCCGTTGTACCTGATAACGATTCATACGGTTGACGCAGCGGCAGGTACATCATGGCTACAATGCTGCTATGCCTGAAGGAGATTCCGTCTACCAGCTAGCCCGTCGGCTGAGTTTTATGGAAAGCCGAAAGGTTCTGGGAACCAGCATACGAGTGCCACAGTATGCTCTTGCCACCTTTACTGGGAGCACAGTGGAACGCGTATGGCCCTATGGGAAACACCTGTTTATGCAGATAGGGGAAGAGATCCTCCACACCCATCTGAAAATGGAGGGAACGTGGGCGGTGCACCTGAAAGGTGATCGGTGGACCAAACCCGCTCATACAGCTCGCGTGCAACTGCTGTTGGACGGAACACCGCATGAAGACCCGATTGAGGTGGTGGGCTTTTCTCTGGGATTTGTCCGCATTTTTCCCACATCCCATTATCCCGATGTCATCGCACATCTGGGCCCTGATGTACTGGGAGCTGATTGGGAATCCACAGGATACAACGAAGCTCGGCGACGGATACTCTCGGCTCCTGACCGTGCCATCGGGTTAGCCTTACTCGACCAAAGAAACCTGGCAGGAATAGGCAACGAGTACCGGGCGGAAATCTGTTTTCTCTGCGGAGTGCACCCTGCCACCCCGGTACGCGACACCGACGTAGATCGCATACTGACTATGGCACGTCGTCTTATGTGGGCGAACCGACTTTCCCCAGTTCGAGTCACAACAGGCATCAAACGTCCAGGGGAGACGACCTATGTGTTTGGGCGTAATCACAAGCCGTGTCGGCGATGCGGTACCCGGATTCTCCAGAGCACGCTTGTCGACGACCCCTCTGTAGAATTAGAGCGCATTATATGGTGGTGCCCGCACTGCCAGCCCTTTTATCCTGAACCCTAAACGCCCAAGCGTCCTTATTCAGAATTGATTAAGGTGGGGACTATGCGGCTTATACTTAATCTTCTCTGGCTTATTACTGGCGGTATCTGGTTGGCTCTTGGATACATACTCTTTGGCGCCATCGCGTGTATTTTCATCGTGACGATCCCCGCGGGCGTCGCTAGCTTCCGGATGGCTGAGTACGCGTTGTGGCCATTTGGTAGAACTGTGGTGAAGTCTACGAGCAGTTCCAACCCCCTCGCCGGCGTGAGTAACGTGATTTGGTTCCTCGTCGCGGGGCTCTGGCTCGCACTGGGGCATTTGACCACTGCAGTGGGGCAAGCGCTCACCATCATTGGTATTCCGCTTGCTATCGCGAATATCAAGATGATCCCTGTTACCTGCTTCCCCTTTGGCAAGAAGATCGTTGATAGCGACGCGATTCCCTTTGGCTACGAACCCATGGTGAAGATGTAAATAAACCTCATAAGCCCTGCACACTGCGTATGAGCAAGCACTGTGCAGGGCTTTGCTATGCCACGTTAATTGCGGTGAGCGCGGTACCAGCCGATGAGCTCGTCGGTAGAGGAATCTCCCGACTGTATGTCGCTATCTCCGGCTACTGCTGGCGCAAGGTCGTTGGCCTGTTGCTTGCCCAGCTCTACGCCCCACTGATCAAAAGAGTTGATATCCCAGATCACGCCTTGGACAAAGACGATGTGCTCGTACAAAGCGATAAGCGCACCGAGAACTGCCGGGGTGAGCTCTTCTGCCAGGATCGTTGTTGTGGGGCGATTACCTGGCATGACTTTGTGGGCGACGAGTTCTGCTGGAACGCCCTCGGCCGCAATTTCCTCGGCAGTCTTGCCAAAGGCCAGGACCTTGGTTTGAGCAAAGAAGTTGCTCATCAGCAAGTCATGCATGGAGCCTTCGCCGGTTGCCGTTGGAAGGTCCTGCTTGGGACGGGCAAAACCGATGAAGTCGGCGGGAACGAGCTTGGTTCCTTGGTGAATAAGCTGGAAGAACGCATGCTGGCCGTTAGTGCCTGGCTCTCCCCAGTAGATCTCTCCGGTCTCGGTAGAAACTGGAGAACCATCGCGGCGGACAGACTTGCCGTTGGACTCCATCGTGAGCTGCTGTAGGTAGGCCGGGAATCGGCCGAGATCCTGAGAATAGGGGAGTACAGCGTGGGTCTCTGCGCCAAAGAAATCGTTGTAGAAAATTCCGAGCAGACCCATGAGCACCGGGATGTTCTCGTGGAAGTCCGCAGTGCGGAAATGCTCGTCCATAGCGTGGAAGCCTTCGAGGAAGCGCATGAAGTCCATGGGGCCGATAACAGCCATCAGGGACAACCCAATGGCGGAGTCGACGGAGTAACGACCTCCCACCCAGTTCCAGAAGCCGAACATGTTCTTGGTGTCAATGCCAAACTCGGCAACCTTTTCTGCATTCGTAGACACAGCAACAAAGTGCTTTGCTACTGCCGATTGGTCACCGCCAGCGGCTTCAAGCAGCCAACGTTTTGCAGCATGAGCGTTGGCTAGGGTTTCTTGGGTGGTGAAGGTCTTTGAAGCGACGATGAACAGGGTGGACTCTGGGTCACATTCATCAAGAACTGAATGCATATCTGCAGGGTCTACGTTGGAGACAAACTTGGCAGAAATTCCTGCGGTTGCGTAAGTACGCAGGGCTTTGGTTGCCATGGCCGGACCCAAGTCCGATCCGCCGATGCCGATATTCACTACCGTCTTGATCGTGTGGTTGCTGTAGCCGCGCCATGCGCCACTGCGCAGTGCTGTTGCAAGATCGCGCATGCGGCCCAGCACCTCGTGGACGTCGGCTGCCACGTCTTGATCGTCGACCACTAAATCAGCCTCGACAGGAATCCTCAGTGCAGTATGGAGGACCGCACGGTCTTCCGTGTTGTTTATATGCTCTCCCGAGAACATGGCTTTAATGCGCTCGTGCAAATGCGCAGCCTTGGCGGTTTTTACAAACGCCTCGACGGTGTTGTCGTCTAGGAAGTTCTTGGAAAGGTCAACATGCAAACCGGCGGCGTCAAAGCTAAATTTCCGTGCACGGTCTGCGTCGGCAGCAAAAAGCTCTCGCAGCGACGTGGAAGCCGCTGTTTTATGGCATTGGGAAAGCTCGGTCCACTCTGGGGTAGCGGTGATATCGAAGGACATGGTTTGCTCCGTTCTTTTTGGCTTTATACGAGACCGTGACCGAGCGGGCAATAATCTGTGTCCGCTCGGAAAGTTACACACTCTCAACGGTATCTAAACTACCCCGAACATGTCTTCTGTCTTAGGGCAGCGTTGGTCACATCATGGCGAGAACGTCTGAATAAGCGCATAGTGGAGGCATGAGTGATGGTTCAAAAGAGAAAAAGACTATGCAGATGAGGCTGCCAGAGGGCGTACCCACGCAGATCTTTCTCGGCGGCGAGTTCACCGATGGACATGAAGGAGAAACCTTTGAGGTCCTTAATCCGTCCGATGGGAGCATCCTGGCGCGGGTGGCGTCGGCAAGCAAACACGATGCGGAGGAAGCCCTGAATAAAGCAGCAGCGGCGCAACCGCTGTGGGCAGCAACCTCGGCGCGCGAACGCTCAGACATCTTGTGGAATGCCTACAAAGCCCTCCTGGACAATTCGGAAAAACTAGCTGTGATCCAATCACTAGAGTTAGGCCGTGCATTGCCCGATTCTCGCGCGGAGGTCACCTACGCGGCGGAGTTTTTCCGATGGTTCGCAGAGGAAGCAGTGAGGGTACGCGGAGATTATCGGCATAGTCCCACAGGAAATGCCCGATTGATTGTGCATCAACAACCGGTGGGGGTGTCTTTGGCAATTACGCCGTGGAATTTCCCCTTGGCAATGGGAACTCGCAAGCTGGGACCTGCGTTGGCAGCCGGGTGCACAATGATTCTCAAGCCCGCGTCTAAGACTCCCTTGAGCATGCTTTATCTGGCACGCCTCCTCAAAGAAGCGGGTCTTCCGGAGGGCGTGGTTTCTGTTTTGCCCACGGCGGATTCTTCGGTGATCTCAGATATGCTGGACGATCCTAGGGTGCGCAAACTCACATTCACAGGGTCAACTGAGGTCGGGCAAAAGCTCGCGGCACGCGCTGCTCAGCACTCTATGAAAGTGTCCTTGGAGCTTGGCGGAAACGCGCCGTATGTGGTGCTGGCAGACGCAGACATCTCTGTTGCTGCCCAAGCTGTAGCAACCGCTAAGATGCGCGGTGCTGGACAAGTCTGCATCGCCGCTAACAGGTTCCTGGTGCATGAGTCGATTAAAGACGAGTTCCTGCACCGAGTCGTTGAGATCATGAAGTCCTTTACCCAAGGTCCCGCGACACAAGAAGGCGTGGATTTTGGTGCGCTTTCCGGCGAAGATCAGCTAGAAAAGGTCACTATGCTTGTCGACGACGCCCTCGCCCACGGCGCTACTCGGGTTCTAGGGGAGTCGCTGCCGGCAGGGCTTCCGGAGGGCGGCTTCTACTACCCAGCGACAGTGCTGGAGAATATTTCTCCGGATGCCCGTATCGCTCACGAAGAAATATTCGGCCCTGTGGTTGCCATCTCCACGTTCCAGGATGATGAAGAAGCCATAGCAATGGCCAATGACACGCCCTTCGGGCTAGCCGCATATGTGTTCAGCGAACAGATAACGCATGCGTTGAGTATCGCTGAGCGTATTGAAGCCGGCATGGTGGGCGTTAACAAAGGCGGGATCTCAGACCCATCAGCGCCCTTTGGCGGAGTCAAAGAATCCGGTGTAGGAAGAGAAGGCGGTTTCGAGGGAATCCACGAATTCCTTGAGCCAAAGTTAATTGCTTTGCCGCTTTAATCTCGTCGCAGACGCAATGACTCCAACGCGCTCCCTACTCAGGCTTAGCCGAGTCTGCCTCGACCGAGTCTGAGCAGGATAGCGGCGAGAGCTGGCCCCTCCTCGCCGATTTCCGCACGGAACTGGTTAATGATGGCTACTTCCCTGGTATGTACCAGCCGAGTACCTCCAGAACCCATGCGGGTCTTCCCGATGGCTCGAGAGATTTCTGTGCGGCGCTTAACCGCTGCAAGAATCTCTTTGTCTAAGCGGTCGATCTCCGTGCGGTATTGCTGGATTTCCGCATCGGAAAGGGGATCGTCGGTGCCCGTGGGGGTTCGTACCTTAAAGTTTTTCTCAGAATTCATGGAGATATTGTGCCACGGATGCACGTACTGGGGATAGGAAAACCAGAGAAAAACAAGAGAAGGATGATTTTCCCTGCTAGTAGCCTGAAAATAGTCACCGCAGTGGCGATGTCACAGCAACGTTGTAGGTTTGATAGCGATGAATAACTCGGACAATTTTCCTACACAAGAAGGTTTTGACTTCGGCGATTGGGCCGGTGAGTGGGCCACCTCCACAAAGACACCAGCTGAGTCGTCTCCGTTTAGCACTCAAGCCCAGAGCCCTGCAGCAAATCAGTCTCCGGCTCAAACAACGGACAAGCCTGCCGCCAGCTTGTCTGAGACCAGCGTGCCTGTGATGGCTGATGATCTCGTGCAGGGACTTAATCCACAGCAACAGCAGGCAGTAGAACACAGCGGATCACCGCTTCTTATCGTGGCTGGTGCAGGTTCTGGCAAGACAGCAGTGCTCACACGTCGTATCGCTTATCTCATGCGCATACGGGGCGTACAGCCAGGACAGATCCTAGCTATTACGTTTACCAATAAAGCTGCGGCTGAGATGCGAGAGCGCGTGGCTCACCTTGTGGGGCCAATCGCCAACAGAATGTGGGTGTCTACCTTCCACTCCACCTGCGTACGCATCTTGCGGGAACAAGCCCAGTTGGTCGCTGGATTAAATACCAACTTCACTATCTATGACTCGGATGATTCGAAGCGCTTGCTTGCGATGATCTCCAAGGACATGAACTTAGACATCAAGAAGTTCACACCGCGGTTATTGGGGGCGGGAATCTCCAACCTCAAAAATGAGCTGATTTCTCCCGAGACCGCAGTCGCAGAAGCCGAAAGTACAAAGAACCCGTATGAGACAACGGTAGCTGCCGTGTACGTCGAGTACCAGCGACGTTTAAGGCAAGCAAATGCCGTCGATTTTGATGACCTCATCGGAGAGACCGTCCGTATTTTCCAAGAGCACCCACAAGTGACCGAGTACTACAGGCGCAGATTCCGCCATGTGCTTATCGACGAATACCAGGACACTAACCACGCGCAATACGCACTCATTCATGAGTTGGTAGGCAAAGGCCCAACGGCCAGCGAACTATGCGTTGTCGGAGACTCAGATCAGTCCATTTACGCCTTCCGTGGCGCGACTATCCGCAATATTGAGGAATTTGAGCGAGATTATCCCGATGCCACGACTGTGCTCTTGGAACAGAATTACCGGTCAACGCAGACGATTCTCAACGCAGCTAACTCGGTGATCTCCCAAAACGAGAACCGAAGAAAAAAGAAACTGTGGACAGCCCTAGGCAGCGGAGAACCCATCGCCGGATATGTTGCGGATAACGAGCATGATGAGGCTCGTTTTATTGCCCAAGAAATAGACGCGCTCGCGGATAAAGGGGTGGATTACAGCGACATAGCCATCATGTATCGCACAAATAACTCATCTCGTGCAGTGGAAGACGTATTTATGCGTTCTGGTATCCCTTATAAAGTTGTGGGGGGAACCCGCTTCTACGAGCGCAAAGAGATTCGGGATGTCATCGCCTACCTACGGTTACTGGATAACCCGGAGGACACAGTCTCTCTCCGCAGGATTATCAACACTCCACGCCGAGGCATCGGCGACAAAGCGGTAGCGTTCCTCACTTTGCATTCAGAGAACCAAGGTGTGAGCTTCCAACAAGCGCTTATCGACGCTGCCGCAGGGCAGATAAGCCTTTTAGGGGCACGCGGGCGCAATGCGATTTCCGGGTTTGTGGACATGATGGCTGGGTTGCGGGCCGGTGCAGCCGAATCCGTCAATGAGATCACCGGAATGCCGGATATTGGTGATGTGATTTCTCAGATACTTGATATCACAGGATATAAAGCGGAGCTGGAAAAGAGTAACGATCCACAAGACGGCGCACGGTTGGACAACCTTAATGAGCTTGTCTCTGTCGCACGAGAATTTTCCTCGGAAGCAGCCAACCAGGTGGCTTATACCAAGATGGACGGCGGTGAACTCGAAGACTTAGGGGGCCAAGGAGAACCAGAACCGGGTAGTTTGCAGGCCTTCCTAGAGCGGGTCTCCCTTGTGGCTGATGCCGACCAAATTCCTGATAACGAGCAAGGATTGGTCACCCTTATGACGCTGCACACGGCCAAGGGGCTGGAGTTTCCGGTGGTCTTCCTTATGGGATGGGAAGATGGCCAATTCCCGCATCTGCGTGCGCTTGGGGATCCCAAAGAGCTCGCGGAGGAACGCCGGCTTGCTTATGTAGGAATAACACGGGCACGCAAGACCCTTTACATCACCCGAGCTATGCTGCGTTCTTCTTGGGGGAATCCCGTAACTAACCCGGCATCGAGGTTCCTGACGGAAATCCCCGAGGATCTTCTTGACTGGCGGCGCGAAGAACCAGAAAACTCTTTCGACTCATGGGGTCAGCCTTCCTGGGGGAGGAACACAGGTTTTGCTTCTGCACGCGGCGACTCGTGGGGATCGCCGCGGTATGGTGCTACTCCGAAGCCTAAGAAGACAATGCCAAACTATACAAAGAACAGCGATCTTTCGTTGGTTGTCGGAGACCGAGTGAACCACGATAAATATGGTCTGGGCACCGTAACCAAGGTTGATAAAGGTAGTCCCGCGGATTCCGTAACTATTGATTTTGGTTCTTCTGGAACAGTACGGCTTATGCTGATCGGCTCAGTTCCGATGGAAAAGCTTTAAACGGTGAGAAACACCAGCCTTTGGTCCTTCCGAGGCTGGTGTTTTATTAGCTTCTTAGGAGAGTCTGCACAAGATAAAACAAAACCGGATAGGAGAGAACTCCTATCCGGGGGCTTTATACGCTTATGCCTTTTTCATTGAGCCAGGGTACTGGGTCTACGGCAGCGCCACCGCCGGGGTGAACCTCAAAGTGGAGGTGCACGCCTGTGGAGAAGCCGCGGTTACCCATTCCAGCGATCTGATCACCGGCTGCGACAGTCTGGCCAGTTGAGACGTTGATGGTCTCTACGTGGCCGTACACAGTGACTGTGCCGTCGTTATGACGTACTCGAACCCACTGTCCGTAGCCGGACGCTGGGCCTGCATCAATGACTACACCATCCATGATGGAGTAAATCGGGGTGTGCATTGCGTTAGCAATATCAATACCTGCGTGGAGAGTGCCCCAGCGCATGCCGTAGGGGGAAGTAAGTGTTCCAGAAGCGGGGGAGTGCACAACAATTTTAGGCTTGCGTGCTTCTTCGTCTGCAAGAGCACGTTCTTCGTTGTAGTTGATAGCCTTTGTTAGCTGATCGGAGAGATTGGTGTTTGGTTTGAACTCTTGGATCGCCAGAATCTGGGGAGCAGAGTCACCAACTTTAGCGGAAGTATCTGCAGTGAGCTTGAAATCAGCGGTGTCAGTGTGGGAAGTGGTGTGAGCTAGTGCAGCACCCGTAGCGCCGGCAGTGGAGACAGCTCCGGTGGCCAGGGCAACGAAAGCAACTCGACCTTTTGCCTGAGAAGTTTGCTTGCGATGCTTGCCACTGACAACGTGCTGTGTCTGCTGCATGAGGCTTACTCCCTTTGACTATGTTTCTGAAGTTCATCTCGCCGCCGAATCGTTACTTCGGTAACGCTTTTGTGATCAACTTGTTATGTTCCGAGGGGTAACGATAGCGGTTTATAACAGTACGAGCAAGCTGTTTGGCCAATATTAGGGATAAATCATGAAAAGAAGTTGCTCGAACGCCTCGCCAATTGACTTAAGTAACACTAATTAACAGGAGATGATGAGGGATATCGCGTCGTGCCGAGACCAAAACTTGGATGTTACGTGGCACAGTTAATGGAATGAGTAAGAAGACGAGTCCTAACGCGAGACCATCGCGGCGACCTCGTTCGCGCCCTGTCTCTATAGGTGGCAGAGGAGATGAACGAAGCGGGCAGCTATCCCGTGGCGGTCAGCGTAAAGCGTCTGACACTGCATCTGCGCCGGAGAAAACAACGTTTGCTGCGAGCCTCCGTTCGCTGCTACCAACTGTGCTCATTCCCAACGTGATAGTGCTTATTGCGATCATTATCTTTTCTTTGATCGTGCTCATCGCAACCTCTACGCCCATGGCGGCGATGCCCGCTACAGTAGCTGAGACATGGCTGGCACTTAATCTAGCCCCAGTGTCTGGTCGAGGAATCTCTTTATCGTTGCTTCCTATACTCCCGGCGATCGGAGTAGTGACGCTGGTCGCCCGACGCGTCTATAAAGCAGTTAAAGATCGGATCAGTCTGCATGATCTACTGATCCTTTTTTGTGGGGCTTTGGCAATACCTGCTCTTATCACCCTTACGGCGTGTGCCATGTTGTGGGATGCCTCTTCGGTTTTTGATGTGGCTTCGCCCAACGTTTTTGCGGCGGTAGGAACAGCTATTCTGTTGCATGCTTGTGCCTTCATGATCGGAATGGGAACGCGTCTCTGGAGAGCGCTGGCGCGCCGTTATGGGGTGCCCTTGTGGGTTGTCGATTCAGTACTGCTGGCGGTGCGAGCCGTAGGCTATCTGCTTTTGGCGGCTTTTATTGTTTTTCTCGTTTCACTGGCCGTGCATTATCGAGCGTTCTTGGAATCGCTTCAGGGGTATTCGACTGCCGGCATAGTCGGGGTGATGGTCGTTTCACTTGCATATCTTCCTAATGCGATTGTTTCTTCTTTGGCGATTATCGTTGGTTCCTCGATGGAGTTAGGACGAGGCTCTGTCTCTCTTTTCGCTGCAACTCTTGTTCCTACTCCGCCTGTGCCAGTGTTTGCTGCATTGCCAGCATCGATGGCGCCGGCTGTTATGGCAGTAGTACTTGTTCCTCTCATCGCAGTCTCTCTAGCGTTGTGGAACCGAGTCAGCGATTTCTTGAATGCAGTGACAATCACGGTTGCCGCAGGAATTGGAACCTTAGTTCTTTCCTTTTTTGCAGGCGGATGCTTGGGTGTTTACGGCTATGTGGGGCCACTGATGTGGCTCACTCCGCTTATGGTCATGGTGGTAGTTGGCGTGGTGTCTCTGACGGTAGTGACCTTTGAGCGCTATAAGGAAAGCCGTAACAGCGCAAAAATCCTTGGTAGTACACACTCTGTTGCAGATCCAGCCTTTGAGGCTCCTGTGGCGGCCGCTAGTGCGCTAGGACAGGCACATGAAGGTGAGACTGAGGATGTCGCAGATGAAGAAGCGGAGTCGGGGCACAGGGAACAATCTGATGAAGAATCCACAACGGAGGAACAAGAACAGGTAGAAAGCTCTCCTGAGGAGGTTGCAGATGAGCCTTATGAGCTCAGCGCAGAGGGGCTCGATTCCGCTGAAATTTTAGAGGAAGCCGAGATGCGCGCGGCGGCTATGGAAGCGAATGGAGAACAGGAGCCGGAGGCTAAGGAATCAATGGCCGAAGGGAAAGAAGAATCAGCAGAAAGCGCCGATGCTCATGATATCCACGATCCTGAGGATCTCGAGGTCGTAGAGGATGAGGAAAGCGTTGAAACTGAGGCTCGACCGGAAAAAGAAAAGGATGAAGCCTAAAAAACGGGGGTGACGTCTATATGAGCTGTTTCCGGCTAACATTGTTTCGGTGACCAATGAAACGCGTTTAAAAACTGACTATAAGTCAGCCGCTTTACCGATAGTCGTCATGGCCTCCGGCTCGGGGACGCTCTTACAATCAATCATCGATCATCAGGGGGCTTACGAGGTTGTGGGAGTGGTCGCAGATGTGCCGTGTCCCGCAATCACTCGCGCGGAATCCGCAGGAATCCCTGCGGAAGTGGTCTCGTATGCCTCCGGAGACGATCGTGAAGCATGGAATGCGTTGCTTGCGGCGGCCGTCGAGAAGCATGCTCCGGCTCTCGTCGTTTCTGCCGGATTTATGCGGATTCTAGGGAAAACCTTTTTGGAGAAGTTTCCGGGGCGGATTATCAACACCCATCCAGCGTTGTTGCCGGCTTTCCCTGGCGCCCATGCTGTGCGCGATGCATTGGCATATGGTGTGAAAGTAACCGGTTCTACCGTGCATTTTGTTGATGAAGGTGTGGATACTGGAAAGATTATTGCTCAGGTCCCCGTATCTGTAGAGCCGGGGGAGAGTGAAGCCCACCTGCATGAAAGAATCAAACATGTGGAGCGTAAACTCATTGTGTCCGTGTTGAACTCCGCCACAACGGAGCAAAAATCAGAAGAGGTTTTCTTCACATATGAGTGATGACCGCAAGCAGATCAAACGTGCTTTGATAAGTGTTTATGATAAGACTGGACTCGAAGAACTCGCCCATGCGCTGAACCAAGCTGGCGTAGAGATTGTGTCTACAGGATCGACCGCGGCCACAATCGCGAAGCAGGGAATCCCTGTCACTCCCGTGGAAGACCTCACCGGTTTCCCTGAGTGCCTTGAGGGGCGCGTTAAGACGCTTCACCCTAAAATTCATGCAGGTATCTTGGCTGATACCCGTAAAGACGACCACCTCGCCCAGCTCGATGAACTGGGCGTTTCTCTATTTCAATTGGTGGTAGTGAACCTCTATCCGTTTACCCAGACGGTAGCTTCTGGTGCTGATTTTGACGCGTGCGTGGAGCAAATCGACATCGGGGGTCCCTCGATGGTGCGCGCGGCAGCCAAGAATCACCCCTCTGTTGCCGTTGTCGTTTCTCCTGAGCGCTACGCGGCGGTAGCTGAGGCTATCCAGGCCGGCGGCTTTACTCGGGCAGAACGTACGGAGCTTGCTGTCGACGCTTTCCGCCACACCGCTTCCTATGACGTTGCGGTTGCTACGTGGATGGGGGAACAAATCGCGGATGACTCGGAGGAGTACGCTCCGTGGATCGGCGCCTCCTACTCACGGGCGAATGTCTTGCGTTACGGTGAGAATCCGCATCAGTCAGCGGCACTTTATGTGGATCCGAACGCTCCTGCAGGTCTGGCTCAGGCAGAGCAGCTGCATGGCAAGGAGATGAGCTACAACAACTACACCGACTCGGATGCTGCGTGGCGTGCCGCATGGGACCATGAGCGCCCCTGCGTTGCCATCATCAAGCATGCTAACCCTTGTGGCATCGCAGTGTCGGACGCATCTATCGCAGAAGCTCACCGACTAGCCCATGCATGCGACCCGGTGTCGGCCTTCGGTGGCGTTATCGCTTCTAACCGTGAAGTATCCGTGGACATGGCGCAGCAGGTTTCGGAAATCTTCACCGAGGTGATTATTGCCCCTGCGTATGAAGACGGAGCCGTGGAGCTTCTCTCCCAGAAGAAAAACATCCGCATTCTTGTCGCACCAGAACCGCCGCAGGAGCAGGAAGAACAGCGTCAGATCTCCGGTGGCTTGTTGGTTCAGCGTCGAGATCTCGTGGATGCTGAGGGAGATGCCCCGGAAAAATGGACACTTGTTGCAGGTGAAGCCGCTAGCCCTGAGCTGCTTGCAGACCTGGAATTTGCGTGGCGCACCGTTCGCGCGGTCAAGTCTAACGCCATCCTCCTAGCAAAGGATGGGGCAACTGTCGGCGTGGGCATGGGTCAGGTTAACCGCGTTGATGCAGCTAAACTGGCTGTTGAGCGGGCTAATAGCTTGGCTGGAGAACAGCAGCGCGCTCAGGGAGCCGTTGCTGCCTCGGATGCGTTCTTCCCCTTCGCGGATGGTTTTGAAGTCCTTGCGCGCGCCGGTGTAAAAGCGGTAGTGCAGCCTGGCGGTTCCATTCGTGATGCTGAGGTTATTCAGGCCGCAGAGAAAGCCGGAGTGACAATGTATGTGACGGGTGCTCGCCACTTTGCGCATTAAAAACTAGAGCGAACACCGGCCTTGCGGGCATCTATATGGGGGAGATAGATGTCAGTGCAAGGCCGGCTTTGCGTTTGCGGATAAATGTGGGAAGCGTGAAGGGGAGTCTCTTGCACATGTGACTGCCATCACCCTTTTTGGGGTGGGTGAAAGTTTGATTCTGTGCAAGTAGTTGCAGTGTGTGGGGGTTTTGTTCATGCGTCCGCAAAGCTGAGAATATTCCCCTCTAGGAAAGTTGACCTAGGTCATTTACTCTTCTCGCTATGACTCAGAACACAGTCGAGCGTGGCTTGATGGTATCCATGCGGGGAGTGAACAAGTACTTTGATGACTTTCACGCTCTGCAGGACATCAATCTTGACGTGCCCAGAGGGCAAGTCGTGGTGGTCCTAGGTCCCTCAGGCTCTGGAAAATCAACGCTCTGTCGCACCATCAACCGGCTTGAAACCATCGATAGCGGAGAAATTTTTATCGATGGGCACAAACTACCGGAAGAAGGAAAACAGCTCGCAAAGTTGCGCTCCGAGGTCGGAATGGTGTTCCAACAATTCAACCTTTTCCCTCACAAGACGATCCGCGAGAATGTCACGCTTGGCCCGGTCAACGTGAAAAAGATGGCTAAAAAAGACGCAAGCTCGTTGGCGATGCAGCTACTGGAACGCGTAGGAATTGCCAACCAAGCGGATAAATTCCCGGCTCAGCTTTCTGGCGGGCAACAGCAGCGCGTCGCTATCGCAAGAGCACTTGCAATGAAGCCAAAAGTCATGCTTTTCGACGAACCCACCTCAGCCTTGGACCCCGAGATGGTTAACGAGGTTCTCGATGTTATGGCTGATCTTGCGCGTGAGGGAATGACAATGATCTGTGTTACCCACGAGATGGGTTTTGCCCGAAAGGCCGCAGATCGAGTGCTTTTTATGGCAGACGGTCGCATCGTGGAGGATTCAGACCCGGAATCCTTCTTTGCCTCCCCGCAATCGGATCGAGCGAAGGATTTTCTTGGGAAAATCCTGTCCCATTAAACCTCTCGAGACCTTATATATCCCTCTAGTTTTAAGGAAAGAAACAATGACACGCACGAACACTCGCATCATCGGAACCACAGTTGCAGCCACGTTGGCGCTTACTACTCTCTCGGCATGTGGCGGTAGTAGCGAAAGCGATGGTGCTGGCCTTCTGAGCCATATTGAATCTGGGAAGGTCACTCTGGGAACCAAGTTTGATCAGCCCGGTTTGGGCATCAAAGAATCAAATGGGGAGATGTCTGGACTCGATGTAGATATCGCCCAGTACGTGGTCAATCACATTGCTGACGCCAAGGGCTGGAAGCACCCAGACGTGGAATGGCGAGAGACGCCCTCTGCACAGCGCGAGACTCTCATCCAGAACGGGGAAGTAGACCTTATTGCGGCCACGTACTCGATTAACAAGAGTCGCGCAGAGTCCGTGAACTTTGGTGGCCCATACCTGCTTACTCATCAGGCATTGTTGGTGCGAAAAGACGACTCCGGGATTAAAGAAGTAAAAGACCTAGAACACGGCAAGATCCTCTGTTCGGTCTCGGGCTCCACGCCTGCTCAAAAGGTGAAGGAATCACTGCCGGGCGTGCAGCTCCAGGAATACGACACCTATTCTTCCTGTGTTGAGGCCTTGCGCCAGGGCAACGTGGATGCGCTGACCACTGACGCAACAATCCTCAATGGCTATTCCCAGCAAAACGAGGGATCCTTCAAGGTCGTAGAGATGTTTAAGGACGATGGCACCCCGTATACGGACGAGCACTACGGCATCGGTCTGAAAAAAGACGATACGGAAGCTACCAAGGCCGTGAACGAGGCCCTGGATCAGCTTAATTCTTCTGGCGAATTTGAAAAGTTAGTCAAGAAGAACCTCGGGGATGCTGCCGCAGGCGTGACATCCGGTAAGCCTGGCGACCTCACGTTTATCAAGTAACGATCCTTTTTCCTTGACCAGGAAGGCATAACCTCATGGACGCCATGTGGTCCCAGCTAGGGCCTGCTATTCTCCCCGCATTTTGGGTCACCATTAAGCTCACAGTGCTCGCAGCCATTGGAGCGATGGTGGGTGGGACCCTACTCACCGCTATGCGGGTGTCGCCCGTGCGTATTCTCCGCACGCTGGCCACACTGTACGTAAATACAGTGCGCAATACCCCTCTGACTTTGGTCGTGCTCTTCTGTTCTTTCGGGCTCTACCAAACTCTTGGATTGTCACTGGCTAGTAGAGGAAGCGCAACCTTTTTGGCTGATAACAACTTCCGGTTAGCTACGTTGGGCTTCATTCTCTATACCTCGGCATTTGTCTCTGAATGCTTGCGTTCGGGAATAAATACGGTTGATTTTGGGCAAGCGGAAGCTGCACGATCACTAGGGCTGAGTTTCTCTCAGACCTTTAACAAGATTGTTTTCCCTCAAGCTATCCGGGCGGCGATTGTGCCGTTGGGAAATACTTTGATTGCGTTGACCAAAAACACCACGATTGCGTCGGTGATTGGGGTAGGAGAGGCCTCGCTGCTTATGAAAGAGGTCATTGAAAACCACGCAAGCCAGCTCTTTGTGATCTTTGGGTGCTTTGCTTTAGGTTTCATGGCTCTTACTCTGCCCATGGGATACTTCCTCGGCGCGTTATCTACCCGTATGGCGGTGAAAAGATGAGTGTTCGCGCGACAGTGCTTTACGACGCCCCAGGGCCCAACGCTTTACGCAGAAACGCGATATATACGGTTCTTACGGTTGTAGTAGCTATCGTTCTTATCGGCTGGGTGTTGTTTGCTTTGCACTCTAAAGGGCAGCTCGATGCCGTGAAGTGGACTCCTTTTACGGATGCTAGGACCTGGAATACGTATTTGATTCCCGGACTCGTGGGAACGCTGAAATCAGCATTGTCTTCTGTGATTCTCGCGGTAGTTTTAGGCGTCCTTCTTGGCCTGGGACGGCTCTCCGGGAGTCGAGTGCTCCGATGGATATGCGCAGCGATAGTGGAATTTTTCCGGGCGGTGCCAGTGCTGCTGTTGATTATCTTTAGCTATCAAGCACTTGCCGTGTACAAAGTGGTTCCGCCGCGAGAGTTGGCGTTTACCGCAGTGGTGTTCAGCTTGACTATGTACAACGGAGCCGTCATCGCAGAAATCCTGCGAGCCGGGATCCGCGCCCTTCCTAGGGGACAAACTGAGGCTGCTCAGGCACTGGGCTTAAGCCACCGACAGACGATGCGGAAGATTCTCTTGCCACAGGCGGTCGCTGCAATGCTTCCGGCACTTATTGCTCAGGCCGTGATTGCACTTAAAGACTCCGCATTGGGATATCAGATTGGTTATGTAGAGATTGTTCGTCAGGGTATTCAGTCATCGGCAACTAATAGGAATTATTTGCCGTCGTTGATAGTGGTTGCGGTTCTTATGATCCTTATCAACTATTCCCTGACGGTGCTGGCAGAACGCGTTGAACGGCAACTCCGTGCGGGCCGGGCACGTCGTAATATCTTGGCCAAAGTTCCGGAACATCCGCACCAGGGACTCACTACCAAGGACAACGCCTATGTGGATTGGCACGACCCAGATCATCAGGAGATCAAGAATCCAGCCGAATAAGAGCTAGTGAAGGCTTGGAGAACTGTGCCTCATATCAAGCAGCATTTGGCCAGCAAGACCTTGAGCAAGGCGGTAGCCTCAGTACTTATGCGTACTGATTCTCTCAAGCTTGCTGGCCCCGCTATTCTTTTTGCCCCGGCTGATCGTGCAGAAATTATTCCTAAGGCTGCACAACGCGCGGATTTAGTGATCCTTGATCTAGAAGACGGCGCGGGGGACGTTAATAGGGAATCCGCATACCAAAATATTAGAAATGCACACCTTGACCCTACGACCACGTTTGTCCGGGTCGTAGGGCCTTCCGATGACCACTATGGTCAGGACATCGCTTTTGTTCGGGAGACAGAATATCGCAATATAATCGTGCCCAAGGTTGGGACGCGCTTGCCGGAGAACCTAGACGGCTTTAACGTCGTCCCTATCATTGAGACTCCCGCGGCGTTGGTCAATATTCAGCACTTTGCTGAGCATCCGCTTGTCGTGGGGCTTTATTGGGGGGCTGACGACTTAACAATAGGACTCGGGGGAGCATATTCGCGGCAGCGTAGCGACGAATCCACTCCCGGGCGTTACAGAGAAACCATGGCGTATGCGCGTTCGCAGACTCTGATTCATGCTGCTGCTGCCGGAAAGTGGGCAATGGATGCGGTGTATCAGGATTTTTCTGATGAAGACGGACTCTACCTAGAAGCTTTGGACTCCGCACGGATGGGGTTCGCTCTCTATCCCTGTATTCATCCTCGACAGGTGGACGTAGTACGGCGGGCCTTTTATCCGGGAGAAGAACAAATTACGTGGGCGCAACGGATTGTGGAGGAGTCCAGCCGACATTCCGGGGCATTTAAACTCGACGGGGAAATGGTGGATACTCCGTTGATTACCTTGGCCTTTAATCTGCTTAACCGCATCAAAGGCGCTGCCACATAATGCTAAGAGTAAAGGCGCCGGAGGGATGACCCACTGGCGCCTTGAGGAAGAGAATTTCTAAGCTTCAGAATGTTTTTTATCCACTGCAGCTAAGAGCTCCAGGGTACGTTCTATGCGATCCGCAGGGAGCTCGGCTCCTACGACTGCCAGGGCGGCGTCGGCAAGCATAATCGCCAGAGGCGGCAAACTATCGTCTTTGAGCGGCTCGGGGACAACACCGTTATTTGGTCGCATCTCAATGACTGACATCGCAATATGGAAGGGGAGATCAACTCGAGGATCATCGGAGCCAGCGATTTCCGCGGCGATATCGTGGAATACTTGTCGCAATTGGGTGCGCTGTGCGTGGTACTCCGAGAACTCAGGTGATGCCGCAACGGGGAGCTGATAAAGCCTGCCTACGTTCCACCGTGTAGACAGCAACAGCCGGCACTCGGCAGCAGTCAGCGCCCATAAGCGTAGCGGTGCGGGTACCTCGGCCTCACCTAGATCTGCCGCTAATGCAGTGGAGGGCTCAACTGTGGAGTTCAGCAGGGTGAGAAAGATTTCAGTTTTAGAAGGAAAGTGGTAATACAAAGAGGCTTGACGGATACCGACCGCGTCTGCAATCTGATGAGTGGAAGTGGTAGCAAATCCTTGGACAGTAAAAAGCTCCGACGAGGCATCCAAAATCTCTTCGCGTGCCGTACTGCCACGGCGACGCGGACTATTTTTCCGAGGGCGTCCAACAGCTCCTGCCATGTGATTACCCACTCTCCTTCCTTTTCCCTTGACTCTGCGTCTCTGCGGCACAGAACCAACAGGTTAGTTTATACACTAAGCCGAAAATAAACCTAGTGGCATAACTGATTCTGGCTAGTTTATTTTTGGTAGAGGATGCTCACAGAGCCTTAAGACCTTTCTAGCATGCAAAAACTAGACTAGTTGCACATTGTGGTCTGCGGCGAGCGCGCGAGCTACATCTGCGACCATTCGAGAAGAAGCTCCGAAAATGCTGCGCTGAATAGCCGGGAGACTATCCACCGTTGCTTTATGAGAATGCACGCGATCAGTCCACCGCCTGAACTGAAGGTCAAGGCCGCTTTCCCATGCTTGACGGAGGAAATCTGCTTGGGTTTGAGACAAGAATCCAGCTTCTACACCAGCATTGATGCGACGGCGGGTGGAGAAATCTGTAGAGCCTGCGGCAACACCTGCCCAACGCGCAATGGCAATGATGGGATATAAGAGGTCTTGCCGTACGTCGACAGGTGCATCTTTGTCAGGGAGCCCCTCGTGGAGGCGTAGCGCTGGTGGACGCTGGTTGATGGCGTCGATAAGCAAAAGCTTGTGGTCTGCGTGGGCGATAACTTCTTGCAAACACCAGGATCCCGCGTCTGCAAAAAGTGCTAGTTCCGGGCCGTCTGCGTTGGAGATCATTCCTAGCCATTCGCTCTTAGTGCGGGGCTGAATTCCAAAACGGGTGTGCTCGGTAACTAGGCCGACATCGGCGAGCAGGGAGTCGAGTGCTGTCGTAGAGACTTCAGCAGGGCCAACAGTCAGCCACTTGATTGGGGAGGATGGGAGTGCGTCGCCACGTCCGATAGCGCCAGTGAGAATAATCTCGGCGCCTCCAGTGATTTCTGCTATTCCCTCGCTGTGAAGGACATCGGAGACAAGCCGGGAGAACCATTCGACGAGGGCTTGCGGCCGTTCACCGTGCGCCACTGCGTTACGCACTAGATCTTGGCTTTCCGTTAACACGCCTCGTGCTGTAGGTGTGTCAGCGCATTGTGGCGCTAACTCGGAAAGCTCGGTTAATGACTCGTGCAACAAGGGGCCTCCCAACATGTAAGAACTACACAACTAAAATACCAGCTGCAAGCTTTACGACGTTCTTGGGCAGAACTTCCTAGCAATGGTATCGGCTTTTTCCGTGCTAGAGACCGGTATTGTCTATACGACGAAGCGCCCATCCGAATACACGGACGGGCGCTTAGGCTGTCATCGCACTAGGGGAGAAAACCCCAGAGCGTGTTTGTTTGTTCTCCCAGTCGATTTAGCGGCTGGTGAACGGCAGGAGAGCCATCTCGCGGGCGTTCTTAACCGCAGTTGCAACCTGACGCTGCTGCTGCGGGGTAAGACCGGTCACGCGACGTGAACGGATCTTGTGGCGATCGGAGATGAACTGACGAAGGGTGTTGACGTCCTTGTAGTCCACCTTCTCGATGCCTGCGGCCTTGAGAGGGTTCTTCTTGGGGCGGCGGGACTGCTCCATCCGCGCCTTCTTCATGTTATTGCGCTTCATTGAAAACTCCCTGATTACCAGCTGGACTTACGGACGCCCGGAAGCTCACCGCGGTGAGCCATCTCGCGCATACGGACACGGGATACACCGAACTTACGGAGGAAGCCACGAGGGCGTCCATCGCGTGAGTCGCGGTTGCGGACGCGTGAAGGAGAAGCATCGCGAGGCTGACGATTCAGCTCGAACTGTGCATCCATACGGTCCTCATCAGAGGTGTTCGGGTTCTTGATGATTGCCTTGAGCTCGTTACGGCGCTCCGCGTAGCGGGCGACGATTTCCTTGCGCTGCTCGTTCTTGGCGATCTTGGACTTCTTAGCCATAGATTATCGCTCCTCGCGGAATTCGACGTGCTTGCGGACCACCGGATCGTACTTCATCAAAGAGATGCGATCGGGGTTGTTTCGCTTGTTCTTACGGGTGACATAGGTGTAACCGGTGCCAGCCGTAGACTTCAGCTTGATGATCGGACGGATATCGTTACGTGCCATCTTTTAGATCTTCTCCCCACGTGCGCGAATCTTTGCAACCACGGACTCAATGCCATCGCGGTCGATGACCTTCAGGCCCTTGGTGGAAACATTCAGGGTGATGGTACGGCCCTCAGAGGGCAGGTAGAACTTACGACGCTGCACGTTGGGGTTCCAACGGCGAGACGTGCGTCGGTGCGAGTGCGAGACCGACTTGCCGTAACCCGGCTTGCGTCCCGTAACCTGGCAAATAGCCGACATAGGTTTCTTTCTCCTAGCCGCCCACGTTCAACCTGCGGCTGCGCCGCTCCATGAGAAATGGGGCGCTGCCAGTGCTGACGGGGCGATAAACGAACAATTTCGACAACAGCAAGAGACAACCATACCGGTCTGGAGCTGAATTACCTAATTTCCTGCAGAGTAGGCAGCGTGAATCACATCTCTCGCGTATGAAGTGCTGTTTTGCGGGCTTCTTTTGTTTAGAGTGTGTTGCGCGATAAATGGCTTATATATATAACTGGTGTTCCGGCTAGCGGGATGGGGCCCTGGGGTTGCTGTGGGTTGTATTTTTTAACCAGTGTTGCCTATGTGAAAGATCTGTAGGGGATTGGCTCTGTACTGGCATAGCTCATGTTGGAAAATTTCCTATTTTTTGGTGGTAACGGGTACAGTGTTTCAAGTTGTCCTACTCCTTTGTGGAGATGGCCGATATCGCGAACCCAACTCAGGCACGATCCCTGCCGGGCGGGCTGTCATTGCAATGGGCAATGATGATGCCTTTGGCCAGTGAAGATGTAGGGAACCGACCTGAAGTTTCAATCCTGAGGGAATCGAGAGCTATGAAGAAAGACATTCATCCTGACTACCATCCGGTAGTTTTCCAAGATGCAGGTACTGGTCACCAGTTCCTGACTCGTTCGACCGCTTCAAGCGACCGTACGGTTGCTTGGGAAGATGGTAACGAGTACCCGCTGATCGTCGTAGACGTTACCAGCGAGTCCCACCCCTTCTGGACCGGTGCACAGCGTGTCATGGACACCGCTGGCCGCGTCGAGAAGTTCCAGCGTCGTTTCGGTGGCATGGCCCGCCGTAAAAAGAAGGCTTAAGAGGAGGGTTAGAGAAAAATGGCAGTACCAAAGCGTCGTATGTCCCGCGCAAACACACGCTCTCGTCGTTCCCAGTGGAAAGCTGATAACGTTGCTCTTCAGGAAGTGAAGATCGACGGCCAGACCGTACGTATTCCACGTCGTCTGGTAAAGGCAGCTCAGCTTGGTCTCGTTGAGGTTGAGCAGTTCTAGTAGAGCTGTTGGGTCAGTCTTTTGACCGCTTAGAGCCGACTCCAAGTTCCGGAAGTCGGCTCTTTTTGCATATATAAAGATTCACAGGTGGTTCTAGGTGAGGCTTAAGCATCACCCTAAGACGGAAAGGCACAATAGGACACATGAAAATTGTTGTGGTGGATGACGAACAAGCGGTTCGTGAATCCCTGCGTCGGTCGTTGTCCTTCAACGGGTACGACGTATTCCTCGCTGAAGATGGTGTTCAAGCTCTCGAAGTAATCGAGAAAGAACAACCAGAACTGGTCATTCTTGATGTCATGATGCCTCGGATGGACGGGCTTGAAGTTTGCCGCACTCTGCGCAGTGCAGGAGACGACCGTCCTATCTTGGTCCTCACCGCCCGGGACGGAGTCTCTGACCGCGTGGCTGGCCTTGACGCTGGAGCAGACGATTACCTTCCTAAGCCTTTTGCTTTGGAAGAATTGCTTGCGCGTGTTAGATCCCTACTACGTCGCGCAGCTGCTGACGCTGTCGGTGGCCCGAGCCAAGGGGAACTCACTTTTGATGACCTCAAACTGAACCCTGACACCAGGGACGTAACTCGCGGAGGGCGGCACATCAGCCTAACCCGTACCGAGTTTGCTCTGTTGCAGCTGTTGATGGCTAACGCACGTCGAGTTCTTAGCCGCTCCACAATCCTTGAAGAGGTATGGGGTTATGATTTCCCCACTTCAGGAAATGCCCTTGAGGTATACATCGGTTATCTGCGTCGCAAGACTGAATCTGAGGGCGAGCCTCGTCTGATTCACACCGTGCGCGGCGTTGGCTATGTTTTGAGGGATACTGCACCGTGATCCTTCGGCGCCCCGAATACGGCCTGGGGACCGATTCCTCAGGCGTTCTGGGCGTAGATGACCGTCCTAAGACTGTCACCGGAAGTGATACTCCGCTGAAGTGGCGGATCACTCTGCTCACGGCCTCCATGGTGGCGATCGCCGTTGGAATGATGATGATCGCTGCCTATTGGAGTGTGTCTGCGGCACTGCGGGGATCAGTAGATAACTCGTTGGACGCCAAGGCATCTGCGATGCTTGAACGCTCTACGGATCCTGCTTTCTTTAATTCCTTAGAAGCTGAAGTTGAACGGTTCAAGGATTACAATCCTGATACCCGCATTTCTATTTCTGCTCCAGGATGGACCCATGCTGTGGGCGATAATCTCCCTGTTCTTTCTGAAAAAGCACAGACAGAAGGTTATCGAGTAAGCACTGTGAGCGGAGAACGCGTACTGGTCAAGCGTTCTAATATAGGCGCAACGGTAATGCTAGCGCGAGACATGACGCAGACTAACCGAATGATCACGACGTTGGGCATTGCCCTGTTAGTTGTGGCAGGTCTTGGAGTACTCCTTGCCTTTGGCACGGGAGTAGTGGTGTCTTCGACTGTGTTTCGTCCGATTTCTCGGTTGCGCAATGCTGTTCGGTATATCACGGAAACGGATGATCTACGCCCGATTGAGGTCTCAGGTAACGATGAGATTGCACAGTTGGCCAACAATTTTAACGAAATGCTAGAAGCCTTACGGCGGTCAAGGCAACGGCAAACGGAGTTGGTTGCAGATGCTGGGCACGAACTGAAGACTCCGCTTACCTCCATGCGCACCAACATCGAATTATTGATGATGATGCAGAATTCGGATAACCACCGGATCTCTTTGGAAGATAAGCGAGCGCTTCAAGAAGACGTGATTGCTCAAATGGAGGAGCTTTCTACGCTCATCGGAGACTTGGTGGACTTGGCACGTCAAGACACACCAGAAAAAGCTTTGGAAGAAGTGGATCTGGTTGACGTTATCGATGCCTCGCTGGTGCGTGTTCGACGTCGACGTTCAGACGTTGAGTTCGAGATGTCCACGATTCCTTGGTATCTGGATGGTGATAGCTTCGCTTTGGGACGAGCCATTATTAACCTTCTGGATAACGCGGCTAAGTGGTCACCGAACGGTGGCACGGTACGTCTGAAGATGGAACAGCGTGACGCGCATACGGTGTGCATCATGGTTGCTGATTCTGGACCTGGAATACCTGTTGAAGATCGTGAGAAAGTATTTGACCGCTTCTATCGTTCAGTGCAGGCACGATCGACTCCTGGATCGGGACTTGGTCTAGCTATCGTCCAATCAACGATTGAGCGTCATGGTGGAACGATCGTTGCTGGAGAATCGGACGATGGCGGAGCGTTGATGACGGTCCTTCTCCCCGGATTCCCAGATGATGAAGAACTCTCTGAGTGCCGTAAACAGCTGATCCAATACTCGGGTAAAGTGCCGTCGACCCTGGAAGAAATGCGTCGGCTACGGCACACAAAACATTCAGAACGTCGGGGGAAATGCTGAAAATCGGTAAAACCTAAAGAAAAATGACGTGGCTTAGTAGGGCTTGGTGTAGAGCATCAAGTCCTACTGTCGTATTTTGGATACGATTTTTTTTCGATGTTCGAGGGATATTTTCTCACAGCCAACTCGCAGGATTTCTAGATTCTTTCACCAGATAGGTACCAGAGACAGCGCAGTTTATGGTTGCATAGTTATCACCATGACTAATCAATTTGGCACCGATAACACCAATAGCTTTGGCAAAGATTTCAACTCTGCAGCGAATAACAGTGAGCAGAGCCCTCAGCCTGGGCAGGATACTGGACAGAATAATAGTTACCAACATAATCCTTACGTTGGGAAAAACTCAGAGACTCCAGTGTCTGAGACCCGACAGTTTGATCAGGTTCAGAATCCTTATGCGATGAATACTTCTTCTACGGCTGAAGAGTCCGTTATGCAGGGGACTCCGTCACATGGCGTTGGGCCTCAAGAAGCGAATCCCACTTACACGCAGGGGACTTCGCAGCCACCCCAGCAGCAGATGCTGGATGGTGAGGCACTGGTCGCGGAGCAACCTGTTAAGGAGAAAAAGAAAATCGGATTGGGCGCTGCAACAGCGCTTGCACTGGTTGCAGCGGTAGCCGCCGGTTCTATTACAGGCGTGTATGCCTCAAAGGTGAGCACCAATAACACTAAGTCGACGGTTGTCGAATCACTGAAACAGCCTGTCGCAGATACAACAAACAAGACCGCTCCGGCAGGTTCGGTGCAATCGGTAGCTGCTAAGGTGTTGCCTTCCGTGGTGTCGATTACCGTTACAACAGAAACTGGATCCTCCGAAGGCTCGGGTTCCATCATTTCAGAAGACGGTTATGTCATGACCAATAACCACGTAGTGGCAGAAGCTAGCTCAGGCCGAGCAAAGGTTTCTGTGGCCATGAATGACGGCTCGACGCATGATGCTGAGTTTGTTGCTGGAGACCCGAATACAGATGTGGCTGTCATAAAAATTAAGGGAGCTTCAGGGCTGCCAGTGATGAATTTTGGTGATTCCAGCAAACTACAGGTAGGCCAACAGGTTGTTGCTATTGGTTCTCCTCTTGGATTGTCCGCGACGGTGACGTCGGGCATCGTATCGGCCCTGAACCGGCCTGTCCGTGCTGGCGGGTCTGAGACGGGGCAGTCTTCACTCATAGATGCAGTTCAAACTGATGCTGCGATCAACCCAGGTAATTCCGGTGGTCCTTTGGTGGATTCGGATGGAAATCAGATCGGTGTGAACTCTGTTATCGCTTCTTTAAGTCAGCGCCAGCCACAAGCGGGTGCGCCGCGGGCAGGTTCCATCGGGCTTGGTTTTGCTATCCCCTCTAATTTTGCACGACGCGTTGCCGCACAGTTGATTGAGACAGGCAAAGCCACACAGCCTATGATTGGCATCCAACTCGTCTCTAACGCTCGAGTGAAAGGCGCAGTTATCGCGGATGTGACGGAAGGTGATCCGGGCAGCAAAGCAGGTTTAAAGCCCGGCGAGATAATTACTAAGATCAATGGCCGCGTCGTGGATAGTGCCGACGCGCTTATCGCAGCAGTGCGCAGCAGCGATTTCGGTTCCACCGTTAAACTGACTGTTGTTAATGAAAACGGCGAGAATCCACGAACTGTAGACGTCACGTTGACTAGTGAGTAGTTTTAAAACAAGAGTCATGAGAGGACAATGCCTCGCCTCTTTCCCCTTAAAACGCTAGCTATCTGCGTTGAGTGTTTTTGCTGCAAGAAAGGCCATGATGAGCACATCTATTGACGGAATACCCACGCCGGAGCTCATTGATCGCGATATTTTAGATATCGGCGAGCCTGATGAGGAGTTTTTTCGTGCTCATGAGGCCGAAGAGACAGTGCTTTTCGACGCTCCCCGCCGCGCTCTAATAGTTCTAGTCAGCGACCACACGATTAGTTCGGGTGAGGATACTGATCGACTCCTTACGGAGTTGCTGACTGAAGCTACGTTTAGCGTCGATGGAGTAGTGGAGGTGAAATCAAAGGAATCACAGATCCGCAAGGCTATTGAGACTGGGGTGGTCGGTGGCGTCGATTTAGTGCTTACCGTGGGCGGTACTGGGGTGGGTCCTCGCGATAGAACGCCCGAAGCTACACGAGACGTATTGGACCAAAATGTTCCAGGTATTGCTCAAGCTTTACGTTCTTCTGGCTTGGCGTGTGGGGCAGTGGACGCCTGTGTGTCTCGTGGCATTTCTGGAGTATCGGGCTCTACAGTAATCGTGAATCTTGCACCTTCCCGCGCGGCGATTCGGGATGGTATGGCAACCCTGGCTCCTCTTGTTCATCACCTTATCGATCAGTTGCGTAGCTATTCTGTTGACTAGGTGGAAGAACTAATAATGACGACCAGGAAACGACGGCGGGTTTTTAAAGAGTCTTCGGCGAAAGATTACGATAGATCCGCAGACTCTGCGCCCCAGAACGTTAGTGTAGCCAGTAGCGCTGACGATGAGCGTTTTGTAGCACTGGATGGAGAGCCAATTCCTCCTAGCCATGCCGATGTATCTTTTTGGAAAGAACAAATGCCGCCGCATTATGGGGCGTAATAATGACAATAAAAGTGGAGCCGACCTGCTGAAGGTCGGCTCCACTTTTATGCGCGGTATTTAACCTCTTTTAGAGGGTACCGTTTCTCTGGTTCTTCAGGAGATCGCGGATTTCTTCAAGCAACTCTGCCTCGATGGAAGCAGGAGCTTCCTCTTCTTCCTGGATACCCTTGCGCTTAGCAGCCATCTCATTGAGCTTGTTCATAGGAGCAACCAGGATAAAGTACACAACGGCTGCAATGATGATGAAGTTAAGTGCTGCGGTAATGACGGCACCGAAGTCCAAGAAAGTGGCTTCATTGCCGGAGCGGATGTGGAAACCGAGACCGGAAACATCTGCACCACCGAGGGAAGCAATCAGAGGGTTGATGAGGTGGTTGGTGAATGCGGTAACGATTGCGGTAAAAGCGGTACCAATAACGACGGCGACTGCCAGCTCGACTACGTTTCCGCGGAGAATGAAGTCTTTAAAACCTTTGAGCATAATTCCTCTTTTCAAAACTTGACTCTGCTCAGGCTAATGGAAATACCGATAGTGTTCTAGCGCATATGCTTGATGGAAACTCTTTTACCGGGTTTGGGTTCGAGTTCCGGTGATAATAACTGACATGGGCTTTAGCAATGTTGCTGCTGCGACTAGCTGGGCCTCAGGTTTTGGAAAAGCGATAAGAGCGCTGTGTTCACGATTCGTTTGCTTATCTGGCCCTGATTCCGGGACGAATATTACTAATCCACCTGCAGCTACTACGGAATCAGAGTCGGGTGTGGACTCGGACGTAATGAGGTCTACGCGGTCTCCTGGGTGCAATAGGCGGCTGAGATTCGGCTGAGCAAGCCGAACAGGCACTAAGTTAAGTGCCTCTCCCTGATCTTTTGCTGTGCTATTTATCACACTGGCTATGTCTTGGGAGGGTGGTAAAAAGTCGGTCTGCACCGCAATTGCGCCGCGTGGACGTGCGGAAATGGCAATTCTGCGAGTGCTTTTCTCCGGGCCTAAAGGAAAAATATCCGGGGGTGGTGTGGGTGCAGTGTGTGATGGGTTGGAATTTGATTGGTGTGAAACTTGTGCGGATTCCGCTGGCGTTAATGCGTTCTCGGGGAGGAAGCGCGTGGGAATGGACATGGGTTGGAGGTCTTTGTGTTCAATAAGATCGCCCAGATGAATATCCCGGCTGTAGCGAAACACCGTTGTGTGAGGTTCATGGTGTTGGCGCACTGTTATGGCAGCGGCAAGCAGGCAGAGGATACCTGCAAAGAAACGGCGTAAAAGTATGCTCCGTCGAAAACTCGGAGTGCGCAATGTCGTCAAAAAGGATGTCATGTCCTATTTGACTGTTTATCGGTGGGTGCTGGTTCCTGAGGGGGTGATGATGAAGTCGGTGAGTGCGTCGTGGGCTTCATAAGGGATAGTGGGGTCTATCTCCGAATCGAAGAGGAGGAGAACGGTGGGGGTGTGGGAGCCTTCTAACGCTCGATCGTAATAACCAGCGCCTTTTCCGATCCGTATTCCCTCAGGAGTAGCTCCGAGGGCTGGAACCACGATGAGATCCAACGTGGGCAGCACATCGCGGCTAGGGCGATACGGTCCCGCAGGCTCGAGAATGCCAAAAGCTCCGGGTTTGAGTGAGTCTGGATGCGTGTAGAGGCCCCATTCCAAGATTCCTTGAGGTCGTGAGACTGGTAGCCATAGGGACATGCCGAGAAGAGAAAGGGTCGGGACTAGGTCAGTGCCGCCTGGTTCCTGAGGGTCTGCGCAGTAGGCAGCAACCTTTGTAGCATCGAGCTTCTTTATTAAAGCGGTGAGGTGCTTCATGATTGTGTGGTTAAAACTTGCCAGTTGCGAGGGCTGGAGTTGCTGACGTGCGCGGGATAGCTCCCGGCGTTTTTGTTGTTTTAGGGAAGCAAGCTCTTGTGCTTTGTAAGCATCGAACTGTCCAGCTGACATGGGATACATGCTAGCGCAGAGGCGTCGAGAAGCTATACGCTTTTGGCAAAACAGTGAGAATGCAAAGAAACTTCTTTATCTCAGGTGGCGGAACTGGGGAGAACTAAGCGCCGGATGTACTCTTGTCTGCATGAAGCAGCCTCAAGAAGCTCAAGACAGTACGCGCGCCGCGGTAAAGACTGTCATCGTTCCTGCTGCTGGCATGGGAACGAGATTCCTTCCGGCCACAAAAACGGTTCCTAAAGAGCTGTTGCCAGTGGTGGATACTCCAGGCATTGAACTGATTGCAGAAGAAGCAGCTCAGTTGGGTGCGACTCGACTCGCAGTGATTACAGCTCCTAATAAACAGGAAGTTATGGAGCACTTTAAGCGATTCCCCGTGCTTGAAGAGACCCTGCAAAGTCGGGGAAAAACGGAACAATATGAGAAAGTGGTCCACGCCTCTGAACTTATTGCTCCGGTATCTGTAGTGCAGGAAAAACCACTTGGCCTCGGGCACGCCGTCGGTTTGGCGGAATCAGTCCTTGATCCGGATGAAGATGCCGTAGCCGTCATGCTTCCCGATGACCTCGTGCTCCCGCGTGGCGTTGTGGAAAAGATGGTTGAGGTACGAGAACAACTAGGCGGATCTGTCCTGTGCGCCTTTGAAGTTCCGGAGGAAGAAGTCTATAACTACGGTGTTTTTGAGATTGATGAGAGCACATACGAGGGGCCTTATCACGTCAAAAAAGTCAAAGGAATGGTGGAGAAACCTTCTGTAGATGAAGCACCCTCAAATTTTGTAGCGACTGGTCGCTATCTGCTGGACCGGGCTATTTTCGACGCCCTACGCAGGATTAAGCCAGGCGCTGGCGGTGAATTGCAGCTCACGGATGCCATCGATTTGCTTATCGACGAAGGCCATCCCGTACACATCCTCGTGCACGATGGAAAGCGACATGACCTTGGTAATCCTGGTGGATATATACCGGCTGTCGTTGACTTTGGGCTGAGCGACCCAGTGTATGGTCCCCACTTAAAAAAGGCTCTCCGAAAGATCCTGGAAGAACACGGCGCCTAACCTATCGGGTAAAACCGTGCTGTTGACGGAAAACTGATTGCCTGAGCGAAGAAGCACGTTGAGGCAATCAGTACGACTTCTTAAGTCAGCGTCAACTAAAGTTGTAAGGATGTAAAAGAATATTCCGGCTAGCTTTGAGCTTTCGCACTTAAGATATGGTGAAACGCTACGTCTGCGGTAAAGAATTGCGCATGCGTAGTTTGACGGCCACATGGTATGGGGAATATTTGCAAGTCACGGTGCTAAGGAGTAGATGTGCGCACAGTTGAGCAGCAGCTAGCCCTCGTCACGGAGGCCGCAGTTGCGCCTGAGCCGGTGCGAATTGCTATCGCTGAGGCCTTGGGACTCATGTGCGCCGAGGAAGTGCAAGCAACTCGGGCGCTACCCAACTTCAACCAAGCAGCTATCGATGGTTATGCGGTGCGTGCCGTGGATGTCGGTGGTGAGCGCGGCCTTGGCAGAGCCCCAGAGCCCAGGCCAGTGCCCACGGAAACGTCCCTTCCTGTGGTTGGTGAAGTAGCCGCAGGCTCGCAGCGTCCGCTACGCCTACAACCCAAACAAGCAGTGCGAGTACATACGGGCGCACCACTTCCTACGCTTTCGGATGCCGTGATCCCATTAGAATGGACTGATCGCGGACGAAAGCGAATGATTGCGAATCGACCTGTGCGTTCGGGGGAATTTGTACGCAAAGTGGGCGACGATATCCGCCCCGGAGACGTAGCCGTAAGCTCTGGTGCGATCCTTGGCCCAGCTCATATCGGTCTTCTAGCTGCCGTCGGACGCTCTAAGGTGCTCGTTTATCCGCGCCCCCGCATGTCGGTTATTTCTGTGGGTCATGAACTTGTAGATATCGATAGAGAACCTAGTCTCGGCCAGGTCTTTGATGTCAACTCGTATGCACTTGCCGCTGCAGGGCGTGATGCAGGTGCCGACGTACACCGCGTGGGCATTGCAGCAGGGGAGCCTCGACGACTACGTGACATCGTGGAGTCTCACATGATGCGCAGCGAGATCATCGTGATCTCGGGTGCAGTTGGCGGATCCGGGGCAGAAGAAATACGCAGGGTTCTCAGTGACTTAGGTGATATTGATACGACGCGAGTGGCTATGCACCCAGGTTCTGTTCAGGGGTTTGGACTGCTCGGTGATCATCAGATTCCAGTATTCCTTTTGCCCAGTAACACCGTCTCTGCACTCGTGATTTTTGAGATGTTTATCCGTCCGGTGGTGCGGTTGAGCCTAGGCAAGCGGAATGCTCAGCGTCGGACAGTGAAGGCGCGCGCGTTGAACTATGTGGGCTCAAAGCTTGGGCGCAGAGGGTTCATCAGGGCACGCCTCATGCGTGACGCAGAAACGCAAGACTATCTGGTAGAAGGTCTCGGTGGCGCCGATGGTACTCCTGCGCATCTGCTTGCAGGATTGTCTGAGGCTAACGCCATGATCAAGATTCCAGAAGGCGCAGCCGACGTGAGGCCTGGCGATATCGTTGAAGTCATCTTTCTTTCTCAGAACCGCTAAGAAATAGCAGAACCCGCACATGTCCTTTTTGCTTAACCGCTTTGGGCGCCAGCCCCGTCCAGCGCGCGGCCCCGTCGACCCAGTGCATCCCGGCTGGGGCGAATACACAGAGACTCTTATACTTCCCGGCACTTCTGCGACTCAAGAAAAGTCAGTGCGGCTTCGACCATTGCAGCTTAGCGACGGCGCTTCCTGGCGCATGATGCGACTTTCCGATCGAGAGATCCTTGAGCCGGTAGAACCTACAGTTGTGGACTCGTGGGAAACCGCGCATTCGTCGCGCATGTGGCGGAGTTTTTTCTTCTCTATAAGGCAGCTTGCGGATATGGGTAACGCAGTACCTTTTGCGATCGAGCTTGAGGGAAAATTTGTGGGACAGCTTACGCTAGGCGGGATTCAGTACGGTGCTATTTCTGAATGCTGGATAGGTTACTGGGTCCATAGCTCCTACGCGGGGCAAGGAATCGCCACTGCAGCATGCGGTTTGGGAGTGGATCACGCTTTTAAACGAGTGGGTCTGCATAGGGTGACGGCTACTTTCTTGCCGGAAAATGTGGCTTCTCGCAAAATTCTTGAGGCTAATGGCTTCAGAGAAGAAGGATATCTGCAACGCAACCTGCATATTTTTGGGGAGTGGCGCGATCACTTTCTTGTCGCTCTCACTGATGATGAATTTCATCAGGATGCGGTTACCCGCCTGATGAACAAACGTGGTTACCGGCGCGCCTCCTCCTAGCGGCTAGATAAAGCGATACTCTGAAGGACTACAAGTTGAACGTGGGCTTACTTTGATCTGCGATCATCCTTTTGGTCGCTCCCTCTATCGTTGTGTACTACGCGCAGGGTAGAGAATGGCCTATCGCTGCACATCGTCCAACTCATCGAAAGGCAAACCCCGTGTCCGGAACCGTGGTCATCGTCCTCATCGTCTTGGTGTGGTTGTTTGTGCTGGCACCGTGGCTGCTCCGCGGCCAAAAACCCATTAGAAAGGCCGGCGAGGCCTTCGACGACACCCGAGTGGTGTACGAGGGGGGAAGCGAAGAGCTACAGGGGCGACGCCGTCCCCGCGTAAAGTCCAGCGACGTGCGAGCGCATCATTTTGACTCCCACGAGGATGAAGAAAAGTACGAACTCGTTCAAGTGGATGACGTCGAGGATGCCTTGATCGACGAACCCTCCGATAAGACGCTGGGTTCTATTTTTACTAACGCTGCCGGGAAATTTTCTTCCAAGCAGAACAAGACGCATGCAGCGATCGTGGACGGCGAGTTGGTCAAAGAAATTCCAGCCGCAGATGATTCTGCTGTAGCGCCGGCAGATGAGGCGGAAGAAGCCATAGAGGATGCTGATACTGCAGCTGGCTTAGCCAGCGAAGTCGCAGAAACCTCTGAGGGCTTTGAGGATGAGAACGAGCGCTACGAGATCGATGACTCCTATTATTCTCCTGACGATCTCATGTACCCGACGGAGACGCCACAGTCTGCTCCTGCTCCCGTGGACGTGGAGGATGAGGAATACCTGCTCGTTGAGCACGATACTGCGGAGACTTTCGCGGATTCCGAGGACTACTTGGTAGCTGGCGATTCTGAGCTGACTGAGGAAGAAATACAGTTTGCTGCTCATAGAAGTGCCCGCGGCGGATGGGACCCACAAGCTGATGCACGTAAACGTGCTGATCTCTATCAGAGGCGACGCCGCACCATAGGAGGCCTGGGAGTCGCCCTGGTATTGGCGTTGGTCCTTTCTGTCTCAGTAGGAGGGTGGGCATGGGCCGCTACTGCGGTGGTTGTTGCGCTCACTTCCTTCTACCTTTGGGCGTTGCGGCAGCAAGTCAGGGCTGAGCAGCGTTTGAGGCAACGGCGTATTCGACAGTTGCGTAGGGCACGTCTAGGTGTTCGGAACGTGGCTGATGAGGAACTGGGTATACCACACCGTCTGCGTCGCCCGGGAGCTGTTGTACTAGAAATCGATGATGACAGCCCAGATTTTGAATTCCTTGAGAGCATTCGCTCGCCCCTTAATGATTCCGATCCTTCGGGACTCAATCATTATGAGCAACCGCGCCGCGTAAGCTAATTTGACCCCAAAGGCACTCTGGTAATGGATCAACCGATAGTTAGAGATATAGCTCTTTTACTGCTAAGACTCGTGCTAGGACTCGTTTTTGTAGCCCATGGCTTTGACAAGTTTTTCCGCACAGGGATTGTAGAGACAACAGGGCAATTTAGCGCGGCCGGGGTGCCACAGCCTAAGTTATCTGCCTATCTCACCGCGGTCAGCGAGTTGGTGGGTGGCTCACTATTGGTCGTGGGTATGTTGACCACTTTTGTGGCGGGTGCCCTGGCTTTGCTGGTGTGCGCTGCTCTTTATTTTGTTCATCTCACCGAGGGGCTCTTTGTTGTAAACAACGGGATAGAGTATCCGCTCGTCATGGTTGTGGCGCTGTTTATGATTGTCGTCTTTGGCGCTGGACGCGCAAGTCTTGATGGGGTTTTGACCCGTGCTGACCTGTGATCAAGTGCAAGCGGCGCTGTCCGCTAGGCTCGATGGCGAACCCACTGGGATCGACGATGACGTTATCGATGCACATCTATCTACGTGCTTAGAATGCCGTGCGTTCTATGAGGAAGCTGCTCGCTTTAATCGTTCGCTCGCTTTCGGGGATGCGACAGAACGAGAGAGTGCCCCTGACTTATCTGAAGCCATTCTGGCTGGTGTAGAGCCTATGTGGCGCCAACAAGCCGCGACGAGAGCCTGGAACTTAGCTTTAGCGCGAGTTGCCATGGTGCTAGTAGGCGTGGGCTGGGCCGCATGGGCAATAGTGTTGCTTGTCCAATCAGGAGCACATGCTAACGATGCATTAGGGCAGATCGATGCCGTGCATGAAAGACTCTTGTCGGAGGCTGCCGCTACCCGCTGTGCCTTAGCTTTTGGTCTTTTCTTTGCAGCATGGCAGCCGCGTATCACAGGAGGGCTGCTACCATTATTCGGTGCATTATGGACTTTTAGCTTTGGATTGAGCGCTAAAGAGCTAATACTTGGCGAGCTTTCTGGTTCTTCTGCGTTGCAGCTGGGGCTTCTTTTCTTGTCCGTGCTGTGTTTGTTGTGGTCATGGTTATCGCATAAAGGCTGGGCGATAGTCTCACAGGGGATACGATCGCTCACGGCTTCGCCGCATTCCTAAAAAGGAAGACCACCCGTACTCCTACTGGTAGTAGGAGTACGGGTGGTCTTTTATTGTCTTATCGCCAGCTGTTTAACCACATGATCTGGTTAAAGTAGCTGTCAGAGATGCGGATTCCGTAGATGATAGGGGAGAAATAGCAGAACATAGCTACGGCGAGGGCTAAGTAAAGAATTACTGTGAGTGACCCGACCGTGAGGTGGGGGATGCCGATGCGTTGTAGCTTTCTCCACTGAAGCTCGGCGCCTCGACCATAGACCGTACCCAAAGTAAGAGAAATGATAACGATGGTAAAAGGCACGAGCGCTGTGGCGTAGAAGAAATACATTTGTCGGTCATAGCTTGCTACCCATGGGAGGAACCCCGCTTGGAACGCCACAAAAGGAATGAGGAAGCGCAGATCTTTGTGGATCACCATGCGCCAGAGAGCCCAGCATAAAATCGGCACCGTCAGCCACCAAATTACAGGCGTTCCAAAAAGATAGATCATCCGACGACATGTGTTTTCTCCACACTGAATATTTGTGGAGGAGTAATACAAAATCGGGCGTGTTGCCGCGAGCCAGGACCAGGGTTTGGAATCCCAAGGGTGGCTGTGTCCGTTGGATGTGGTGAGCGAGGCATGGAACGCCAGGACGCTCTGGTGGTAATACAACCACCCTGCGATGGCTTCAGGAAGATGGTGAAGCCAGCTCGACGTCTCTATGGTGCCATCAGTAGCAGCGTGTCTGTACACAGAAGTTTCGGATGCAAACCAGGCCCTCCAGCTCCACACGTATAGCGCTACGGGAACTATGACCAGCGATAGGAAAGAGGGGATGGCGTCGAAAAGCGTAGCTTCGCTCCAGGGGTGACGCACCCCGTAGCGGCGGCGTCGAAAAGCATCGAGGATAACTATCATGACACCAAAGAAAGCCATGTAGTACAGGCCGGACCACTTTACTGATAGCGCACAGCCTAGGAAGACGCCTGTGGCGAACCGCCACCAGCGAAACCCCGACCGGACTCCAGGTTCGGTGAGCAACCCTGCAGACCAGGCTTGATACATGCGATCTTCCATTTGCTGATGATCGCGAATCAGCGCCCAGGCAGCGGCCACGATAAAGAGAACCTGGATGATGTCGAGCATTCCAAAACGTGAGGTGACAACGAGCACACCGTCCACAACTGCAAGGAGGCCTGCGCAAAAAGCGACAAAAGGAGAGCCGCTCAACTGCCGAGCGATAGCCATAGTGAGAAGTACCACAGCGGTGCCACAGAGCGCAGGGATGAGGCGCCAGCCCAGGGGTGAGTAACCAAAAAGCCATTCGCCGATAGCTATCAGTTGCTTTGCTAACGGGGGATGCACTACGAGCCCGTAACCGGGGTTCGACTCGATGCCACCAGTGATGGGGTTAATCCAAGATTCCACTATGTCCCAGGCCTGGGGCACGTAGTGTTTCTCATCAAACACCGGGGTATGGGAAGCAGTGGCGGTAGTGATTCCTAAAAAACGTGTCACCAAGGCTAAAACAGCAATGATGAGCGTTGAGATCGTATCGATCCTTCTCCAACGATATCTGCGCCGCGGAGAGGGAGCGGGAAAATGCGTAAACCTGCCGGGAAAAAGAGCTTTTCGACGTTGCCTCGGAGGCATTGAACCAGTTGTTATCGGTGGATCGCTATCGAGCACTCCTGTGGCAGTCGCATCGTGTTGACAGCCCGTATCGTCGTGTGGAGAAGTTCCTGACGGAGGATGCGGTGCTGCAGAGTCGCGATCATCTGCATGATTTCTAGGAGAGGTCACGGGGACATTCTATTGCGCATGGGTAACAGAACTAAAGGTCGCCTGTTCATCCCAGTCTGGGATCGTGTCAGGTTCATGCCAATAACTAAGGGGTGGGAAAGTAGGAGAACTGGTATGAACTTCTTGGGATTATGGCTGTGCCCATGAGAAAAGAAGTGTTGGGTGGTCCCCAAAAAAACGACCGGGTTTGCCCGGAAAACGGGCTTTTCTTAGAGCCGGCAAGAATTGTTACCATTTTGTAATTTGTGAAAATGTCATAACCGCTGTTTTTTAGGTGTCTTGCTGGGGCTTTGTAGTGGTGCGGAGAGAGGCCCTTTGAGGCCTATCGTTCGCGTAAGTCCGGGTATTACGGCCCTATGCATTTGATTCGAAAAATTTAACAGACATGATGGATATATGACCGATTCCGAACATTTTGATCCAAAGGATAGCGCTGTTGATCACAGCAGCGCACAGGGTTCTGCGAGTACTTTGGCGCAGAGTCCTGATCCAGAGGAGACATCAGGTGCTTCGGTGGATCACTCAGATTCATCCATCACTGCTGATTCTTCCGACCAAAACCACAACGTCACGAATCCAACAACAGAAGAGGTTGGGCGTGGTAGCGGAAAGGATAACGAGTCGAACTCCGCAGGCGCTACTAGTGCGACCGCACAGTTAGCAGCGATGATCTCGGGTGAAGACAAAATCAGCGCGGCCTCGAACCTACCCGAAGAAAAAATCACATTTGAGGGAGAAGATTCTGAGGCCCGAATTGACTGGAAGGTCACCATCCCGGCCTTTGTCATCGTCCTTGCCGTGGTGCTGTGGGGCATCTTTGGCACCTCAAGCTTTTCCACCTTTGCCAGTGACGCGCTGAGCTTTGTTGTGAGCGACTTTGGCTGGGCCTTCATTTTCTTCACCACAGTTTTCCTTGTTTTTGCCATAGTGATTGCAGTCAGCAACTTTGGCACGATCAAACTAGGGCGTAACGACGAAGCCCCAGAATTCTCTACCGTTTCATGGATAGCCATGATGTTTGCAGCGGGTATGGGAATCGGTCTGATGTTCTATGGCGCTTCGGAGCCTTTGGGCAATTACCTCAACGGTGTTCCCAACCATGAGCCGCGCCACGTGGGGCACGCTATGAGCACCACGTTGCTGCACTGGACTCTGCATCCTTGGGCCATCTACGGCATTTTTGGTCTGGCGATTGCTTATAGCACGTTCCGACTAGGCCGTAGGCAGCTGTTGAGCTCTGCCTTCACCCCGTTGATTGGTGAAAAAGGAGCAAAGGGCTGGGTTGGAAGAATCGTAGATATTTTGGCGATTATCGCCACGATCTTTGGTACAGCCTGCTCTCTAGGAATTGGTGCTACACAGATTAGCGCTGGTCTAGACGCCGCGGGCGTGATCACTAATCCTGGTATGAGCACCATTATCGCTATTGTCTCCGTGCTTACCTTGGCATATTTGCTCTCTGCGATGTCTGGCGTAGGCAAGGGCATCCAATATATTTCCAACACAAATATGGTGTTGGCAGCCTTAGTAGCACTTTTTGTATTCGTACTGGGGCCAACGGTTACTATTCTTAACCTTATTCCTGGATCGATCGGTGCTTATCTATCTAATTTCTTTGAGATGATTGGGCGCACTGCAGAATCCGCCGACGGTACAGCAGGAGAATGGCTAGGATCTTGGACCATCTTCTACTGGTCCTGGTGGATTTCATGGAGCCCGTTTGTGGGAATGTTCTTGGCTCGTATTTCTCGCGGACGCACGATTCGTGAGTTCATTTTTGGCGTCACGCTCATCCCATCTGCGGTGTCCATCGTCTGGTTTGCCATTTTTGGTGGCACAGCTATTCACATGGAGCAGCAGGGTAAATCCATCTATGGTGACGGCTCTGCGGAATATCAACTTTTTGACCTACTGCATTCTCTTCCAGGCGGTCAGATCGCCGGAATAATTGCAGTGATCTTGTTGGCAACCTTCTTTATTACTTCTGCAGATTCCGCGTCTACCGTTATGGGGTCCATGAGTCAGAGCGGACAGACCGATGCCAATAAGTATGTATCTGCTGCCTGGGGCATTTTGGTCGCATTGATCGGAATGACTATGTTGATCACCGGTGGCGACGATGTGTTGAGCAATCTGCAAAACATTACGATTATCGCTGCTAGCCCGTTCCTGATCGTCATAGTGTTGCTTATGTTTGCGATCCTCAAAGATTTGCGCAACGATGAAATCTACCTTGATTATCGTGAACAGCAGCGGTTTGCTTCGCGCCTTGCCCGCGAGCGTCGAATTCACCTTGAGCATGAGAAGAAACGACGTGCACAAGTGAAACGCAAGGTGCGCCATGATAAAAAGCGCACACCTGCTGCCAAAGCCTCCAAAACCTCGTAAAACCCATTGTGCAGGGGGCGGCATGAACGATAGAGTTTGCCGCCTCCCACGCCTGCGCGCATATAGTGCCGCACTAAGAATGCTTTTCCGATGCACATACAGCATGTGAGCGGAAATTTTTATCATTGTTGAAAGGAATGAGCACTTCACCATGCTCAAAAAATCAATCACCATCGCTATGGCTTTTGTCGGCATCGTTATCGGTGCGGGATTCGCCACAGGGCAGGAAGTACTTCAGTACTTTGTGGCCTTTGGAACGATGGGAATCATAGGTGCGGCACTCGCTGGACTGATCATGGCGCTGACTGGTATGGCCTCTATCCAGCTGGGTAGTTACTTCCTTGCTAACGACCACGGTTCAGTGCTCACCAGCATTTCGCACCCCATTATTGCCCGTATCCTCGACATTTCGGTGCTTATTACGCTGTTTGCCACAGGCGTGGTGATGTTTGCAGGTTCAGGGTCGAACCTCAACCAGCAGTTTGGACTGCCCATCTGGGTGGGAACTGTACTGATGCTGGTACTAGTGCTGCTAGCTGGGCTTCTCGACGTAGACAAGATCACCAACGTTATCGGTGCGATTACCCCGTTGATTATTATCATTGCGGGCATTGCAATCGTCTATGCATTGGCCACTAGCGACGCTGATACGGAGTCACTCAATGCGGCTGCCTCCACTATTAACGGTGCTACGCCACACTGGACGTTGTCTGCGTTGAACTACGTCGGCCTAGCTCTCATGATGGGTGTTTCTATGGCCATCATCATTGGTGGCAATAGTTTTGACACCCATGCAGCCGGTCTTGGCGGTCTGCTTGGTGGCCTGGTCTTTGGCGTTATGCTGACGTTCGCTGCGCTGGCACTGTTCCGTTCCGCAGACAAGGTTGCGGGCGACGACGTCCCTATGCTCACCATTGTTAATGAGATTCATCCGATTCTGGGCACGATCATGTCCTTCATTATCATCGGAATGATTTTCAATACCACGTTGGGCTTGTTCTATGCCTTTGCCAAACGCCTGACGGCTAAGCACCAGAAGCGGTTCTACCTGTTCTACGTGCTATCTTGTCTCGTCGGTTTCGGTATGTCCTTCCTAGGCTTTAAAAAGCTGGTTGGTTTGGTATACCCCACGCTGGGATACCTAGGAATTCTTCTTGTGGTTGTTGTTGCTGGTGCATGGATACGCGGGTTTGCCAAGATCCGTGAGGAACGCGAGCGTCGTGAAAAAATTCATGACCTGTTCCGTAGGAAGCTGGACCCAACTCAGCGATTTAGTTCCAAGCAAGCTCGCTTGTTGGATCGCTACACCACCGAATCCAATCTGGAGCGAGAAGAGCTCACAGAGAGCCTTCGGGATGAATTTGTGGATGAATCCGCCCCAGATTCCGAGACACCTGCAGAAAAGCTGTTTGAGGAAAATAACGAATTTTCTTATCAGCCAGTGGAATTTACAGATTCCACTATCAGCGTGGAAGAGACCACTTTGGGATTGCCATCGCATGCTCGTCCCATGAGCGAGCTGGAAGACCTGAGTACTTTCCACGAACCGGAGCAAGAAGCGGACAAGGAAGATTCCCAAACAGAATCGTCTGTGGAGGTTCCGGCAGAACCAGCTGCTGAGGATTCACCTCAAGAAACGCCCGAAACTGATGCTCCAAAAACAACGTTGCCTACGGTATAAAAGCGCAGGACACTAAAAGTCATTGGCCTCATCTGATCTTCCTATACGGGATCAGATGAGGCCGTTGCTGTATGTACGGGGAGAGCCTCAGTAGGAAGAAGCGGAAAAATCTGTGGTTTGTGCGAGACTAAGAAGCATGAGTATTGAGGAACCGACTTCTCAGATTGCGTCGAGTGCATCAGCTATATGGGATGCTCTAGCACCGTTACCTCGTGGGATTATTGTGGTGGCTACTCCTCTGGGAAACATCGGGGATGCCTCATTTCGACTTATTCAGGCATTGGCTCACGCTGATGTGATTGCAGCAGAAGACACTCGGCGGACTCGCGCTCTAGCAGCGGCACTAGGGGTAGAAATTACCGGCAAAGTCGTGAGCAATTTTGACCACAATGAGTCGGATCGTGCTCAATACCTTGTCGATCTAGCTCGAACGCAGTCAGTGGTGGTGGTCACAGATGCGGGGATGCCTATCGTTTCAGATCCCGGTTTTCCCGTCGTGGAAGCAGCACATGAAGCGGGGATTCCCGTGACATGCTTCCCCGGACCTTCGGCTGTTCCTACGGCCTTAGCGCTATCGGGACTGCGCGTGGGGCACTTTGCCTTTGATGGTTTTGCTCCACGCAAGCAAGGGCAGAGAAAAGCCTGGTTAGAGTCATTGAAAAACGAAAAACGATCGGTGTGTTTCTTTGAGTCTCCACACCGCATTGCAGACACCCTCGCCGCTGCAGCAGAGATTCTTGGCGATGATCGTCGTGCAGCCGTGACACGAGAACTGACTAAAACATATGAGGAAGTGAAAAGAGGCGGGCTAAGGGAGCTTGCTCAGTGGGCTAGCGCTGGTGTGAAAGGAGAAATCAGCGTTGTTATTGAGGGAGCTCGGCAGAAAGAGATAACGGATGTTCGCGAGATCGTAGATCTCGTAGAAAGTCTTGTTAGCGCAGGTAAACGGCTAAAAGAAGCAAGCGCAGCTGTGGCTCAGGAACACGGTGTGAGTAAGAAAGAACTCTATGATGCGGTCCTCGAATCACGCGGACGGGCATAGATAAATTAAGGTAAGTAACCATGACTAACCGTGTGCTCGTTTCTGTTGCTTGGCCTTATGCCAATGGACCTCGCCACATTGGACATGTGGCAGGGTTTGGTGTCCCCTCCGACGTTTTTGCTCGCTATCAGCGAATGTCCGGAGCAGACGTCCTCATGGTCTCAGGAACGGATGAGCACGGTACGCCACTTTTAGTGCAGGCAGATAAAGAGGGAGTGTCTGTCAAAGAGCTCGCTGATCGGTATAACCGCCAGATCGTTGAAGACCTCGCGGGTCTGGGGCTATCCTATGACCTCTTTACTCGTACCACCACGCGAAATCACTATGCGGTTGTGCAGGAGCTCTTTAAAGGGCTTTATGAGAACGGCTACATGATGAAAGAGACCACCATGGGGGCGGTTTCTCCTTCTACTGGGCGTACGCTTCCTGACCGCTACATTGAGGGGACATGTCCCATCTGTGGAGCAGACGGAGCGCGTGGCGATCAGTGCGATAACTGCGGCAATCAATTGGACCCGGCAGATCTGATTAACCCAGTCTCAAAAATCAACGGCGAAACTCCACAGTTTATTGAAACTGAGCACTTCCTTCTTGATCTTCCTGCGTTGGCAGATGCCCTGGCCGATTGGCTTAAGGAGCGCCAAGATTGGCGCCCGAACGTGCTCAAATTCTCTTTGAACCTCTTGGAAGATCTGCGTCCACGAGCCATGAGCCGCGACATCGATTGGGGAATTCCTATCCCGGTGGAAGGCTGGGAAGACAACGGCGCTAAAAAGCTCTACGTGTGGTTCGACGCGGTTGTTGGTTACCTCTCTGCGTCGATTGAATGGGCTTATCGCACTGGAAACCCAGATGCGTGGAAGGCATGGTGGACAGATCCCGCGGCCTCAAGCTATTACTTCATGGGCAAAGACAACATCACTTTCCACTCTCAGATCTGGCCGGCTGAGCTTCTGGGCTATCAAGGAAAGGGTGCGAGGGCCGGTAAGGTGCATACCTTCGGGGAGCTTAACCTTCCTACGGAAGTGGTGTCGTCTGAGTTCCTCACCATGTCCGGTTCTAAGTTCTCCTCATCTAAAGGCATCGTCATCTATGTCAAGGACTTCCTTAAAGAGTTTGGTCCGGATCCACTGCGATATTTCATCGCTGTTGCAGGCCCAGAGAATAACGACACTGACTTCACATGGGATGAGTTTGTTCGTCGCGTCAACAATGAGCTAGCCAACGGCTGGGGCAATCTTGTTAACCGCACTGTTTCCATGGCTCACAAGAATTTCGGAGAGGTTCCAACCCCGGGAGAGCTGAGCGAATCGGATCAACGGATCCTTAACCTTTCCGCTGAAGCCTTCGATATCGTCGGGGAAGCCCTCGCACACTCGCGTTTCAAGCAGGGAATTACTCATGCGATGCATGTGGTGGGCGAAGCGAATGCCTACATTGCGGAACAAGAACCGTGGAAACTGGCTAAAGACGAAACTCAGCGCGAGCGCCTGGCCACCGTTTTGTGGACGGCGTTGCAGGTGGTTTCAGACTGCAACGTGCTGCTGACCCCTTATCTGCCGCATATTTCCCAGCAGGTGCACGAGACATTGGGTCGCGACGGTGTGTGGGCAGCAAAGCCGCAGATCGTAGAGGTCACCGACGACATGCCAGTGGAACCGGTTGGCGTGGGCATTCCTGCTAGCGGTCAAACATATCCCGTGATTATGGGTGATTATGCGTCGCAACAAGCGCGCTGGGCACGCGTAGATGCCGTCCCAGGGACCGCTTTGTCTAAGCCTAAGCCGCTGATCGCTAAATTGGATCCAGAGCTAGGAGAGACTGGCCCAGAATGGGCACCGATCGCTCACTAGACCAGTAAAGGCGCCCATCATTCGCAGAACCGCGGGAGGTGGGCGCCTTCGTCGTAAACTGGTGCGCATGGGTAAAAAGAAACCTCGTCCAGTACCAGTGCCGGTGGAAGGCCTTGAGGGGCTTATCGACGCCCACACGCACCTTGCTTCTTGCGGAGCCCGCACGTCTGAGGAAGTCGATGCGATTGTGGCTCGGGCGGTGGCTGGCGGCGTCGATAAGCTATGCACCGTAGGGGATGGGCTCGCTGAGGCCGAACTGGCGCTGAGCGCTGCACAGTCGCATGAGCGAGTGTTTGCCGCCTGTGCGATTCATCCGACCCGTGCTAACGAGTTGGATGAGGCGGCGCGCGAGCGTCTTACTCAGATGGCTCAGGATCCCCGGTGCGTGGCTATTGGAGAAACCGGAATTGATACATATTGGATAACCCATGCGCCTGAGACCACAGCAAGTCTGGAAGTGCAAGAAGAGGCGTTGCGTTGGCATATTGATCTTGCAGTTTCCAGCGGCAAGGCGTTGATGATTCATAACCGGGAAGGGGATGAGGAGTTGTTGCGTATCCTTGCGGACGCGCCCACTCCACACGAGACCATCTTGCATTGTTTTTCTTCGCCGCTTGCTGTGGCGCAGGAAGCATTGGACCGGGGTTATGTTCTCAGTTTTGCGGGGAACCTGACGTTTAAACGAAACGATGAATTACGAGAAGCTGTGCGACGTGCGCCGCTAGCGCAGATCCTTATTGAAACGGATGCGCCCTATATGACGCCAGAGCCTTATCGCGGGGCTCGGAATGAGCCGGCGTTTATTGGGCATACGGCACTGTGCGCTGCTCAGTCTAAAAACATGAGCGTGGAAGATTTCGCTGCCGGAGTGCGGGAGACTTTTCACCGTGTCTATGGAATCCCCTCCTAGTGAGGCGCAGAACATAGCGGTGGCTTTTAAGTGAGCTAGATCTTCTGATAGGGCGGGTAGTGGGGTATCGATGGGGGAGGTGTGAACTATGTGGTTTGATTTTTGTGAGTTGAATCAACTAGTTCACACTTTTTTGTCGTTTTAGTTCGACAAGCTGCGCTTGTTACCGTATTGTTATTTTTCGTGTGTTGGATCGATGCTGACTGAAACGTAGCCCGATCGATGTGCTTCGCCCCCGATGGAAAATTTCCATACATACAAAATATGTGCGGAGTGCTAAGTAAAGCCGGCTGTGGCTGGTGCGAAATGTCGTCGAAAAGCAAAGAGAAGTGAACACGTGGGAACCCGCCAAAAGTCGAGAATTAATCGAGTCAATTCTTCGAGATCCATTCCGCTGCGCCTAGCAACGGGTGGTGTTCTGGCCTCCCTGGCAGTAGGGGGTGTCGCCGTCACTCAAGTGAAAAAGGACATCACCGTCGACGTCAATGGCGAACAACTTTCTCTTGCCACCATGTCTGACACGGTAGAAGAAGCGCTAAGTAAAGCCGGCGTAACCGTTGGTGACAAAGACATCGTTTATCCTGGGCTGACTGAGAAGATCAGCAATCAAGACACGATTACGGTTCGGACGTCCAAACAGGTCTCGGTAGCCATTGACGGCGTGGAAAAGGACCTCACCACAAACGCGACGACCGTCGAAGAGCTCTTTGAGCAGTTGGATGGAGTCAACGCCACGCTTTCAGCTGCCGCGCTGAACATGGACAAGGATTCCAAGATCCCTCGCGAGGGATTGTCTTTAGACGTAGTGACGCCAAAGATCATCTCCGTGACAGATGCGGGAAAGACGGTCTTTACCCAGATCGCGGCGGCAACTGTCAAGGACGTTCTTGCAGAACGTGGCATCAAGGTTGATAACGATGACATCGTGACTCCAGCTTTGGATGCGCCCGTGACTAAGAACATGGACGTCAAAATCGACCGCGTAGATATCCAAGAAGTCGTTGCCAACGAGCCTTTTGGTGAGCCTGCGAACTACGTTGATGATGCGGAACTTCCAGAGGGGGAGGAAGCTGAAGTCTCTGCTGGAACGCCAGGCGAGCGCACTGTAACCCGCAAAGTGACCAAGGTTAATGGTGAGGAGACCGCCAACGAGGTCATAGATGAAAAGGTCATTACCCCAGCTGTTGCAGCTACCATTAAGCGAGGAACCAAGAAGGCAGCGTCGGCTCCTGCGGTAGCCAACGGTTCTGTGTGGGACCAACTTGCGCAGTGCGAGTCCACTGGTAACTGGGCCATCAATACTGGCAACGGATTCTCTGGCGGACTTCAGTTCACCGACTCCACGTGGGCCGGTTTTGGCGGCACAGCTTATGCACCGCGAGCTCACCTGGCTACCCGCGAACAGCAGATTGCCGTTGCGCAGAAAGTGCAGGCTGCTCAAGGTTGGGGCGCATGGCCTGCCTGCACTTCCAAGATGGGTCTGCGCTAAGGTAGAAAAATAGATTTTACAACGTGCACGCCACTGTGCGACTCAACGTCGTCGGTTTAGTCTTCTGGTTATAAGAAGCACGAACCGGCGGCGTTGGTGCGTTTTCACTGGCGCGTTTTAGTAGCAAGGGCATGCCTTGCATACAGGGAGTATTTTCCTGTGACCAAACATCGGAAGGTAAATTGTAGGACCATGGGAGAAAACGATCACGCGCGCCTTCTCGGCCCCGCCGAAATTAGGCATTTGGCAGAGAAGCTTGATGTCACACCAACAAAAAAATTGGGGCAGAACTTTGTGCATGACCCCAATACTGTTCGGATGATCGTTTCTGCAGCCGACCTTACTGCCGATGACCACGTTGTAGAGATTGGCCCTGGCCTAGGGTCGTTGACCTTGGCATTACTTGATACGGCACGTTCCGTGACCGCCGTGGAGATAGATCCGCGCTTGGCGGAACAACTTCCCATGACCGTGGCAGAACGCGCCCCGATGTTCGCAGACCGTCTTACTCTGGTGCACAAAGACGCTTTACAGATAACTCCGGAAGAGATCGATCAGCCTACAGCGTTGGTGGCAAACCTTCCTTATAACGTATCTGTACCGGTGCTGCTACATTTCTTGCAGATTTTCCCATCGATCCAGCGCGTATTAGTGATGGTTCAAGCTGAAGTCGCCGATCGCCTTGCAGCACAACCCGGCACCAAAGTGTATGGCGTTCCTAGCGTGAAAGCATCGTTCTACGGTGCTGTGCGGCGTGCCGGGTCGATCGGGAAAAACGTTTTTTGGCCGGCTCCCAAAATCGAATCCGGACTCGTGCGCATTGATGTTTTTGCTCAAGATGAGCAGCCTTGGCCGGTCGGCGATGAACTACGCTCGCAGGTTTTCCCGCTTATCGACGCCGCCTTCGCTCAGCGTCGCAAGACTTTGAGGGCCGCACTTAGCGGGTACTACGGATCCGGAGCTGCAGCAGAAGAAGCCCTCCTAGGTGCCGGGATTGACCCGACTCTGCGAGGCGAGAAGCTCGATGTATCCGATTTTGTTCGACTAGCGCAGCACCGAGGGTAAGGAAACTCATGCTAGAAGAGAATCCTGATCTCATATACGGCAGGCGCATCTCGGCGACAGCACACTCAAAAGTGAACCTGCATCTTGGCGTGGGGCCGCTACGCCACGATGGTTATCACGAGCTTGTCACCATTTTTCAATCCTTAAGTCTTAAAGATGAGTTGGACTGTGTAGAGCTCCGAGGAACTGCCACCGATCAAACGCCTGGAATCGTAGCTGAGCTTGATGCCGGTGGAGCTGAAGGAGTTCCCACCGACGCCAGTAATCTTGCGTGGAAAGCTGCCAATATGGTCTATGCTTTCCATCGTTCTGGAGGCGGTCCACCTCTGAATAAAGTACGGATGCATTTAAAAAAGGGGATTCCTACTGCCGGCGGTATGGCAGGGGGGTCTGCAGACGCTGCCGCAGCGCTTCGACTCATGCAGGAATACGTTACGGTAAAACCAACCGATAAGCAGTTGCTCACCATGGCCAGTGCTTTAGGATCAGACGTACCTTTTACTCTTTTAGGCGGCACACGACTAGGAACTGGGCGTGGAGAAAACCTGGTCCATGTTATGTCGCGAGGTCAGTACCATTGGGCATTGGCTTTTTCCGCGCAAGGCCTTAGCACGCCTGCGGTCTTTGCCAAGCTAGATCAGATGCAACGCACGCCGCATCTGTCCGTAGATGACTTGACTGCAGCGCTGATCAGCGGAGACCCGCATCATGTAGCCGAGCATCTGCACAATGATATGCAGCCGGCAGCCCTCTCTCTCCAGTCAGGTTTACGAAAGACCTTGGAGATAGGTAAAGCCTCAGGTGCATTGGCAGGGATTGTTTCCGGATCCGGCCCCACCTGTGCCTTTCTCTGCCCAGATGCCCAAAGCGCCGAGGACGTAGCTGCGGAGCTACGACTTGTGGGAGCATCCGCGACCGCAACTGGCCCAGCGCTAGGCGCTACCATGTCCACCACAACGAGCCCATAGGAAAAGAAGACTAGTGGCAAACCTGATAAACCTGGAAAATGTCTCTAAATCGTTTGGACTTACCACTCTTCTCAAAGACGTGAGCCTGGGTATTCAAACCGGCGATCGCATCGGCGTTGTGGGCCTTAACGGCGGAGGAAAAACCACACTGCTGGAAGTGATTACCGGAATTGAACCACCAGATTCTGGGCGTGTGAGCCACAACTCCACTTTACGAATGGCAGTGGTGACACAACGGGCTGAGCTGGATCCTGAAAAGACCGTAGGCGATGTGGTCCTTGGCCCATTGGGACTCCAGACCTTTGAATGGGCCTCGAATGCTCAGGTCCGTGAAGTGCTCGGTGGGATTGGAGTTATCGATTTAGGTCTTGATACCCCAGTTGGGCAGCTATCGGGTGGCGAACGCCGTCGCGTTAATCTCGCAGCCGCACTCGTGCGTGACCTTGACCTTGTGGTGCTTGACGAGCCAACCAACCACCTAGACGTTGAGGGCGTTCAATGGTTGGCAGAACATCTCCTTGCACGAAAGATAGCCATAGTCGTGGTCACCCACGACCGTTGGTTCCTGGACACCCTTGCTACTCAGACATGGGAAGTACATGACGGAACTGTCGATTCCTACGAGGGCGGCTATAACGACTGGACCTTTGCGCGCGCAGAGCGTTCTCGTCAGGCTGATGCCATGGAGCAGCGGCGGCAGAACCTTGCCCGGAAGGAGCTTGCTTGGCTGCGTCGAGGAGCCCCGGCGCGCACATCAAAGCCGCGATACCGAATTGAAGCAGCCGAAGCCTTGATCGCTAATGTTCCTGAGTTACGCAACAAAGTAGAGCTCATGGCGTTTTCTAAGCAGCGCCAAGGAAAAGTGGTTGTGGAGCTGGAGGATGCCACTATTGCGACGCCTGATGGCACAACCTTGGTGCAGGATCTCACATGGCGACTCGCGCCGGGAGAACGTATTGGGCTTGTGGGCGTCAATGGGTCGGGGAAGACCACGTTGCTGAGGGCGCTAGCCGGAGCCTATGAGCTCAGCGAAGGCAAACGCATTGAGGGGCGCACTGTTCGGCTCGGTTGGTTGAAACAGGAGCTGGATGATCTGGATCCTACCCTGCGCCTTCTCGACGCAGTGGAGGAGGTGGCTTCTTATATCCAACTGGGAAAGAAGGAGCTTTCTGCTTCTCAGCTAGCCGAGCGCCTTGGGTTTTCCGCTAAGCGGCAGCGAACACCGGTCGGTGACCTTTCTGGTGGTGAACGCCGTCGTTTGCAGTTGACTCGAGTGCTTATGTCCGAGCCGAATCTCTTGCTTCTCGACGAGCCCACCAATGACTTGGACATCGACACGCTTCAGGAACTTGAGTCGCTTCTTGATTCCTGGGCGGGAACCCTTGTGGTGATCTCGCACGATCGGTACCTTATCGAGCGCATTGCGGATTCCACGTGGGCACTTTTTGGTGATGGAAAACTCACTAATCTTCCTGGTGGGATTGAGGAGTACTTGGAACGTCGTCAAGCTATGGCGGCGCGGGAGACTCGCGGTGCTGTGGATCTGGGAAACGTATCTGCTGGTTCTCAAGAAAATAAGGCCGCCCCTACGCGCACGTTGACCTCTCAACAGGAGCGGGAGATCAATAAGAAGATGGCGTCTGTTGAGCGGAAGATGGCCAAGCTTGATCCGCAGATTGAGAAGATCACAAACGCTATGGCGGTAGCCGCAGAAGCAGTGGACACCGCCAAGCTGACTGAACTTGATTCCCAGCTGCGGGCGCTCAATGAGCAGCGAGAAGAGCTGGAAATGGAATGGATGGAGCTTGGCGAGCAGCTGGAAGCATAACGTGGAACTTTTCTGCAGACACGTGATCTGATGGCTACACTGGGGCACCATGATTTTGATTAACGTGAAATTTAAGGTTCGCCCCGAATACGTGGATACTTTTCTTGATGAGATGCAGTGGTACACGGATGCGTGCCGAGCAGAAGAAGGAAACCTCTTTTTCGATTGGTTTAAAAACCCCGAGAAGGAAAATGAATTCTTGCTGGTAGAAGGATTCAAAGATGGCACCGACGTTGCTCACGTGGAGTCAGATGCTTTTAAGAAGGCTTGTGAGGAGACCCCTAAGTACCTCATCGAGACCCCGGACATTATCAATGTTCATATTGATGGCAAGACCGAGTGGGACAAGATGGCGGAGTTCCGGGTGGAGTAGCCTGAGGTAGAGGCCTTTTGTTGAGCGGTAGCTGTGGCTATCGCTCTTCTTTTTTTAAAAAACCGCATTGTTGTGTAATGCACAGCCGGTTTGAGACACAAACATAGTAGATGCGGGAAAGCCTTCCGCTGTATTCAAAGAATGGAGTTTCTACTATGTCAAAAGCCTTCCTAGGCATCGCCCTTAGTGCTGTAGCCGTAGCAGGACTATCCGGAGGGGCACTTATTTATCACAACGCACAAAACTCGACTGCTGACGCTGCCGTACACAGGGATGCTCCAGCTATGACTGCAACTTTTCCTATCACCATCGATGGACTGTTAAAACCTAACAGCGAGATCATGATCGCAGCACCATGTCTTCCTGGTGACACAAAAGCAACGGCTAAAACCTCTTTTGGTGCAGAGACACACCTTAGCCCAGCGGCTGATATGGGGCAGCTCATCGGATATATTACGGCGCCTAACGTTATCGGTCCGGGGCCTGCGGAAGGCTATCACACAGTCACTGTGACCTGTGAATCTGGTGTAAGCAGTACGACTACTTTTCCTGATTCAGGAAACAGCGCTTCTATGGCCCCGACTGCTCTTTAGGAGAAAACCCGCGCGCTGTGAAGATGCATTGGAAAGCTTGTTTATACGGTGGAATGAACCGAGGAGTTCTTTTGTGCTCTTGGAACGGCACACGCACGATTTCAAGGACACAGTGAAGTATTGCCATGGCCTATGGGAATGACATGACCACGCAGTGCAGGCGTGAGGCTTTTAGCGCGACGTATCGCAGCTGTTATTCCGCAGTGTTGTCTTATATACGGCGGAGGACAGACGGCGACAACGCAGAAGATCTGACCGCAGAAGTGTTTACGCGAGCGTGGAATCGATGGGATAGCAGGGAAGGGGCAGAGCTGCCTTGGATTTATGGCATAGCACGCCATGTGGTCTTGGAACATTATCGCGTACGTGACAAAAACGCGGCGATTGAAAAGGCAGTGCAAGAAACTTCCACGGAGGCTGCTACACCGATGCAAGAAGTTGATGCGCGTTTTACTATCTGTGCAGCTCTAGAGCGGTTGAACCTATCCGATCGAGAAATACTTGCGTTGCATGCGTGGGAAAATCTGGAGCCTGCAGAGATAGCTCAAGTGTTGGGAATATCCGCTAACTCGGCGCGAGTCCGGCTACATCGTGCTCGCCATAGACTTGCGAACCTTTTATACAGTACTTCTGGTAGTTCTCGGGGAGAGTGCTCATGACTCGCGATTTTCATCCACGGGGTGTCCCGGACGAACAACTGGTTTGGCAGCTCTCGGATGCTCTGAAGAAAGCAGATCCTGCGCCAGATCATGGTTATCACGCTCTTTCCGCGGCAGAAAAAGCTACCGCAGAACATAACCTTGCTCGCATTATGCATTCTGAAGATGCTGCTGGAGATAACGTGCGTGAACTATGGGGGAACAGGCAGCGAAAGTTTATTGCTGTCGCGGCCGCAGTCATTGTGATTGCTGTCGGTGGTCTATCCTTGCCCAGCCTTATTGATACCCACCCGGCGCAGGCTTCGGCCGCAGAAGTTTTACGAACAGCCGCGGCTAACGTGGGCCAACAACCAGAAGCTGCAGCTGTAGCAGTAACCAGTAACGATTATTTGCGTCGAGTAGACAAGAACGACTCGGGGGAAGTCGTCACTCAGTATGAGGTAGCACCGTCAGGAGACGTCACTCCTACTGTCACGGTTAAAGGCACTATCGACGCCGCACTTACCGCCATTGCAGATAATCCGACCCCGGCGGTCTCACCGGAGAGCGTTAATACTCGGCCCCTTGAACCGTTGATCCGAGAGACTTTTGGCAGCAGCGATGGAGAAAAAGTTCGTGGTGCGTTATCCCTTTTGTTAATTCCGGGCGTACATAGCCACGTTAAGCAAAAACTTTATGAGTATTTGGCAGCCATCCCCGGTAATGAGCTCGCCCATGTTAAGTCTTCACAGACCGGGGTGCGAGGTGATGATGAAATCGTGTCGGTTATCCGAGAACGTGATCAGCTGAGTTTTGACCTCTTACCGGCAACCGGACAACTTGTTCGCGTCACAGGTTTATATGCTGGTGTGGAAACTACCGTTGACGCTGCCGGAATTCTCGATTGTGTGCGGGTAAGCGGTCTCGACGGCCCAGAAAATCTGTCGTTGAGTTGCGCCGACGGGAACTACACGATTAATGACATTTCCTGGAATAAATGGGGAGGAGATCAAGCGATAGGGCACGGCACTGCGTGGATTAATGATTGCACAGAGACGTGTGCCGAAGGAAAATTTCATAGTTTCCCCGTCACCCTCACCGCACACGATAAGCGGCGGTGTGGCTACAACTTGGATGTTTATACAAAATTAGATCTGGATTATGGGCAGCAAGAATCAGCCCCGGACAACGAGACTATTCCCATCACCTGTGCCGCAGATTTCCTTAACCAGGAAGAACACTGATTTTTATTGCACACATTGTAGTGATAGAGCAGTATTCTGGGTCACATGGCAAAAGAACGCTCAGAAGAGAAAACTACCAAGGTGCCCAGAAAGCTTTCCAAGAAAGCCTACGAGAAAGAACTCAAAAAGCTGCAGGCTGAACTTGTAGATATGCAGCAATGGGTAGTAGAAACAGGTGCTCGCGTTGTCGTGATTATGGAGGGACGCGACGCTGCGGGTAAAGGATCTGCCATTAAGCGGATAACACAATACTTGAATCCCCGCACTTGCAGGATTGAGGCGCTTCCCGCACCTAACTCGCGAGAACAAGGGCAATGGTATTTCCAGCGGTATGTGGAAAAGCTCCCCACCGCTGGAGAGATCGTTATCTTTGATCGCTCATGGTATAACCGTGCTGGCGTGGAACGGGTGATGGGCTTTTGTGATTCGCAGGAGTATCGTCGCTTTTTGCACCAAGCGCCTATCTTTGAGCGTCTTCTGGTAGAAGACGGTATTATGCTGCGGAAATACTGGTTCTCCGTATCTGATGAGGAACAGATTAAGAGATTCGAGTCGCGTCGTAGCGATCCTTTACGGCGATGGAAACTCTCGCCGATGGACCTCCAGTCCATTATGCGGTGGGAGGAATACTCGCGCGCCAAAGATGAGATGTTTATTCACACGGACATTCCCTCAGCACCGTGGTACACCGTGGAATCAGAGGATAAAAAGCGCTCGCGTATCAACGTGATCAGTCACCTTCTCTCCACTATTCCTTATGAAAAAATTGACCGACCGCTGCCGGAGATTCCCACGCGTCCGCCTCAAGATAAAGACTATATTCGGCCACCACGCTCTGACTTCCGTTATGTTCCCGACGTAGCCGTGAAACTAGAAGAGAAAAAGACAAAGCGTAAAAAGAAGAAATAGTTCGCCTTTGTTAAAGCACCCGCACTTATATTGCACCGATGGCAAGCTTAAGCTTGCTGTCGGTGCTTTTTATGGAACTAGCGGATAGAAGCGGGGCGGGACTGAACCTTGAGCCACACAAAGAACCCCCACAGGACAAAGGCCCCATAGACCAGATACAAGATAGCCGAAGGATAGTAACCTGCAGCGAGTAGGAGAGGGACGCCGACAACATCGACCCCAATCCAGATAAGCCAGAATTCCGTCCAACCACGGGCCATCCCATACGTGGCTAGCATTGAGCCGGTGAAAATCCATGCATCAGCCCAGGGCACCCATGACCCGAGGGCCGTAAAGACCCACGCAAAGAAAACGGTGCCGACGACGGCCACCCCCACCATCATCCAGCGTTCTGTGCTGCTCGCCCAACGCGGCTGAACAGCAGAAGACTCCTCGGCAGGCTCGCTCACGATGGAACGCGAGGGGTCTGTTTCAGTCGATTCACGCATGCCGCGTTTCTTAGCCCGAGACCATTGCCACCACCCGTACGTGCTCACTACGAGGAACATGATCTGGCGGCCAGCTTGGCCATACAGGTCTAAGTTCTGCGGAGTATGAAAGACTCCTCCCAAGAAGACTGTGAACAGCAATAGGTTGCCCAGTATCCCAATTGGCCATGCCCAGACGACGCGTTTCATGCCTCCATATGCGGAAGCTAAACCAAAGAGGTTACCGATGATCTCGCGCCAGAGAATGGGGACTCCACCGATGAAGAGGGTGGCGTCGAGAAGCTGTGATAGAGGGTTCATAGTAGGAGGAGAGTTCCTTGGTCTCGCCTAGGCGCTAGGGGTGCGGGCTTCCAGGGCATCGAGAATGCCCGATACAACGTGGATCACACCCTCATCTGCATGAGAGGGGGCCACCGCATCGGAGATGCTTTTGATCGTGGGATGCGCGTTATCCATGGCGTATGAGGTGCCAGCTGCTTGCAATAACTCAAGGTCGTTGAGGAAATCACCAAATGCGAGGGTATCGCTCATATGGGTGCCAGTGGCTTCCGCGAGGGCCTGTAAAGCGACTCCCTTGTTGGCCTCGGGGTTCATCACGTCAATCCAATGACGGCCAGAAACTACCACGTTGAGTTCTTGAGCGGCTGAGCGGATAAGCGGGGCGGCGATTGACTCGGCATCAGCTTCAGTAAAAATAGCTAGTTTTACCACGGTATCGTCGACATAAGAATGTAGGTCATCGACCTGCTCTAACCGCGCGTAGTATCGGATGCTTTCAGCCAAAAACTGTTTGTGTTTTTTATGCATAAAAGCGCCGTCGACGCGGCAGAGGATGAGACCCCACGGAAGATCCGTGGTATCCATCATCGCAATGACCGCGTGAGCCAGATCCCGATCAATGGTGGTGACGGACACAATGGAACCCTCGTGGTAGACAACGGTTCCATTTTCAGCGATCACAGAGAGCTGCTTGGTGCTGCGTTCAAATTGATTCAGAAGCGTATACAGTTGCCTCCCGCTTGCAGGAGCAAAAATGATCTCGTGCTCATGCATCCGTTCGAGGAGCGGCCAAAAAGACTCGGGGATTTCATGCTTGTGATTGAGCAGAGTTCCGTCCATGTCCGTGGCGATAATGCGAGGGGTCATCTGTTCCTTCTAGCGTTGTTAAACCGCACGACTGCGTCTTTGCGGGACTACGGGCGTGCAACCCGCAGAATGTGCGTTACTAGCCTACCGCTGACTACCGTCGGACACATTTTCGCCGTCAGTCTGTATCACCTGATTGGAAAACCTACTGCAATTATTCAAGTGATGTGCAACACTGGGGGTTATGAATGCAATAGACGCCACATACCACGATCGGGGAGTAGTCAACGTCTACGTGGAAAACACCACGGGAATTATCGAGCTGAACCGACCCAAAGCCCTGAATTCTTTGAACCAAGAAATGATTGATCGGATCGACCAGGCCCTAGACGCATGGTGGGACGATGATGCCGTCCACAGAGTCGTTGTGTATTCCACCTCGGAAAAGGCATTCTGTGCTGGCGGTGACGTGCGCACTAGTAGGGAACAGATCCTCGCGGGGAACGGCTGCGCAAGCGACCAGTTCTTCGCCGACGAATACGAGATGAATAACAACATTGCGTTGTTCCCCAAGCCCTATATTTCGCTTATCGACGGCGTAGCTATGGGCGGGGGACTCGGAGTCTCCGTGCACGGCTCCCACCGCGTTATTAGCGAGAAAGCTTTTGCTGCGATGCCAGAGATGGCTATCGGATTCAACCCCGACGTGGGGGTTCCCTTTATGCTTCAGCGGATGACAGGCCTCAAGGGCTTTAGCTCGTTGCCCCTAGCCAATTTCCTCGTCTTAACCGGCTGGCGCATGAGCCCTGCAGACATGATGTGGGCAGGAGTGGCGACCGACTTTGTGCCAAGCGCTGCATTTGCTGAGTTCCGCGAAATGATAATCGCCGAATCCTTGGATGAAGCCCTGGACGCTTTTTCCACAGACGCGCCGGGAGAATCGGAGCTAGAAAAGCTCTACCCCAACATCGAGAAAACCTTTAACTTTGATACCTGGCCTGAAATTGAGCATGCCCTAGGCGCACATCCTGATCGGGTATTTGCTGCTCAGGTTGCTGAATTGCTCAAAGGGGCAAACCCGGAGTCGCTTGTAGCATCCACCCTTTTGATGCGAGCATCAGCGCTGTGTTCAACGTTGCGGGAAGAACTCGACCACGAAGTCGCTTTGGGTGAGCACATGCGCGCAAACCCCAATTTCGCAGAAGGGGTCCGCGCAGTGCTGGTAGATAAAGATAGAGAGCCTCACTTTGACCCCAAGGACACAGAGGCTGTTGACCCGGAGCCTTTTGAAAGAATCCTTGGCTTTCTTGACTAGTTCACCCCGACGATAGCTCCATTGGCGTCGAAAGAGATGAGCACGCTTCCATCCGAACAACTGAGGCGAATCGTATAGCCATCAAACGCCGATGGGGCGATGCCGCGGAAATGTGCATAGGTGGAGATAGATCTCTGAGTATTCACCATGGAGGGGAGAGGACAGCTAAGGGTGGCTGCGATAGAAGCTTTTGTTGCTGCTGGCAATTGGAGCCGGGGTGACTGTAATAAGAGCATGACGCGGCGACCGTCCGGTAAGGAAGCCACTGTGTGGACCCACTCTCGGAGGATGGGTTTTGATACGGACTCAAGCGCGAGTTCTTGGGCGCGGTGCAGCGGAATGGGTTGTCCTAGTAGCTCAGGTATACCGTTATCCATTGCGAAAGCCTTGAGGCCTAGTGCTCGCGTTACGCTGGGGGAGTGCATGAGCTGTTCATCGTTCCACGCCCATGTCCAGTTGTCATCTACTACGGCCAGAATCGTGGCCTCTGCGGTTGCTGATTCTCCATAAGCAGATTTGATGGTTGCGGTAGCTGTACGTGGATCTACGGTCACATGCGCGTCGGGATAGGTTCCTTCAAATAAAAGCTGATGTTCGGCGGATACCAGCGCCGCATCTGATTGGACGTTGGAGAGTGAGAGATTCTTTCCGTTCCATTCGGGGCAGCTTACTGCGCCTTTGGCGATATCTATGCACGCGGCCTCTCCGCTAGGGGAAGATACCTCAAGATGATCGGAATCTTCGTGAAAACTGAGTCCTCGCTGGGCAGCGTATGCCAGGACGGCTCTCTTGAGCGTGTCCGGGTCAGCGGCAAGTAGTCTGCCCAAACCTACGGTTAATGCTGCAGATATGGATAAACGAGGGAGCACGTCGGTCAGGACTACTACGTCTAGTGTGCCGTCGTCGAGCGGCACCAAATATGCAGGACCATTGCCGTTGAGAGTTCGTGCGGCCGCCACAAGCTCATCGCTTGCCGGTTGTGCTAAAGAAAGCTCAGGGATATCAAATGTGTATTCCTGGGCCCATGTCCACACACGTTCAGAATCGATATGGGCAGCTAGGACACCTTCATAAGTGTGTAGTCCACGTCGAGTATGGAATTGGACTTGGTAACCGGTAGGCGTGGCATTGAACTCATATTCGTGTACGTACCCGAGTAGTTGAGTGAATGCTTCAGAAATTTCAGCTTGGGAAATAACGCCGTCGATGATCACATCGTTGAAATCTATGGGGGCAGGTAAAAACATTCGCAACAACCTTTCAAGATAGGGAGACATAGTGACGGGTACGCCAAGGTGAAGCGGGGCGTTTTACTGTTAAGAGGGATACTTCACGGGATACAAGGGGCTACGGCGATTCAATTCCCCGTGAAAGATGAATGATCTTCAGCTCATCCTAGCGAACCTAAGAAAAACAGGTCCGGTCAGGTGGTGAAACTGCCGATTCTTGTGCACTCGCAGTAGAGAAATACGTTCACATGCGGGGCGTTAAGTGGAACAAGTGCAAGCACAAGGAACATAAACATCGATGAACACTTTTAGGTGTGGTTTCCCACGATTTTTTTAAAGTGGGTGTCCTTTGAGTGAAGCCTTGCTAGAGTGAGGACTTAGCTGAAGTGATCGGGAATGCCGGTGAAAATCCGGCAGCGGACCCCGCCACTGTAACTGCACAAGAAAGCCTCGTGTTCTCACTGCGCTAAGCGGGAAGGGAACAGAAACAACGGCAGCAGTAGCCAGGAGACCGGCTTCAGCACATGTATATCAGGCTTGCGGGGATTCGAGCCCAGAGAGAAAGCAGTATGCAATTATGCGCTTGAGTGTGGCTTCCAAGGGATTGAGCCGAATACGGTTCTCCCATCGATATAGTCCGCCGTGGGGATATAAGACTTTGTCGTCCGCTTCCGTATAGCGCTTCCTTAGTGCGACAAGGAGTAGCTGGTTGTAATCCCAGATGAGGTTCTGGGATATAAAGACGGCGTTCACCCGCTCCTACATTGTTGTAGTTTTCTTTTCCTAAAAGAAGGTGAAGGTCTCCCCGGAGTCGAGGTGTGAAAAGATGTCAGCTTTTCACACGTGGCACAATCTCGGCTAAGGGATCTTGGGCACCGATCTTCATTAACTCTTTAAGGAAAGAGGGCTATGCATAGGGCAATGGGGTTGAGGGCATGTGTTCATGTCTCGCAGCAGTCCTCACTTCTCGCGTGGCCGTGGCAGTCCGCGCGTGTATTGCCTGTATGGGCGGGTGGCGCACCACATAATTGAAAAACTCAAGGTGCGGACTCCGAGGAGTCCGCACCTTGAGTGCTTGTATGAGAGCTTAGATCTGATCTGAAGGAATACGCTCGGGGAGAACCTTGGGGCGTGCGCCAGCTACATGCTCAACAATGCGGATAACCTGGTTTGAATATCCGAATTCATTGTCATACCAGACATAGAGCACAAGGTGTTTCCCGTTAGCAATGGTGGCAAGGCCGTCGACGATACCTGCATGGGTGCTGCCCACAAAGTCGGAAGACACGACTTCGGGGGAGTTGATATAGGAAATTTGCTGACGCAGATCCGAATGCAGTGCGACTTTGTCCATGAGCTCGTTTACCTCATCGCGCGAGGCTTCCTTCTCCAGGGTGAGGTTGAGCACCGCCATGGACACATCGGGGGTGGGGACTCGGATGGAGTTTCCGGTGAGTTTGCCTTCGAGTTCAGGGAGGGCCTTTGAGACTGCCTTTGCCGCTCCTGTTTCCGTTAACACCATGTTCAGGCCAGCGGCGCGCCCGCGACGAGCTCCCTTATGGAAGTTATCGATCAGGTTTTGATCGTTGGTAAAGGAGTGCACGGTTTCTACGTGACCATTTTCGATGCCATAGTGATCGTTGATCACCTTGAGGGTAGGTGTGATCCCGTTGGTGGTGCAAGAAGCCGCGGTGACAATCTGATCAGAATCGGAAATGTCGTTGTGGTTGATGCCATAAACAATGTTCTTGAGATCACCCTTGCCCGGGGCCGTGAGGATGACGCGTTGGACGCCTTTAGCGCTAAGGTGCTGGCTAAGACCCGCGCGATCACGCCAGACTCCGGTGTTGTCCACCACGATAGCGTTGTTGATGCCATAAGAGGTGTAGTCGATGGTGGCGGGATCATTGGCGTAAATCATCTTGATTGCGGTGCCGTTAGCCCAGATGACTTCATTGTCCTCATCAACCGTGATGGTGCCGTTGAATGCGCCGTGAACGGAATCGCGTCGTAGAAGGGATGCGCGCTTGATGATATCGCCATCGCCCTTTTTACGAACCACAATGGCACGGAGTCGAACCCCACCATGAGCGGCTTCACGCGCGATAAGGATTCTGGCTAGGAGACGACCAATTCGACCAAAGCCATAGAGAACTACGTCGGTAGGCTCCTGCTCGGAGTTGGCGCCAATGACAGAAGCAAGCTCAGAGGAGAGGAATTGCTCCAGTTCACCACCCTGCTCGCGATAAAGCACGGCGAGGCGACCTAGATCGATTGATGCAGTTCCCAGGTTCAGGTGTGCTACTGCTTCCAGGATTGGGAGAGTGTCGGCGGGAGAAAGTTCTGTTTCTGTAGCTAAGCGTGAGTAGCGGTGTGCCTTGACGATGTCGATGTCGGTGACGTCGATAAGCAACCGGCCAAAGACAGAGACAACCACGTTGTTGTTGCGGTGTAGCTGCCCAATCAGGGGCAGCATCTTTTGTGCGGATTCGAGCTTATCGTTCCAGTCCTGTGCCATGGGAGGTAGAGGTCCTTAAGTAGTGTCGAAGTGTGAAATCGAGCGGCGACATCCAAATCAGTCGCACACCCCCGCAATGTTAGTGAAAGAAGCGGATAGTGCAGATATTTCCTGTGAACTTTTCCACTTGAGGCACACCCTAATGGGGGAAGGGCTTACTGCTTTGTAAAGATTCTTGTGGAAATTGGTGTTATGTAAAGGTGGGTCAGGGTGGTGTGTGACGCATGCCACTTAATGTTTGTTGTTCTATGAGGGGTGCGGATAACGGAGAATCTGAAAGACCTTTAAGAACCAATGAGCGAGCTTCCGGAGGTACAGACGTGCGGATGCCGTGTAAGGGGAAAATCTCACGAGGCGAAATCCTGGACAAAGAACATAAAAGTGGCCCAGGTGATTCAGATCTTCTTGGTGCTTTGGAAGCGAAAAGAGACCCGAGTCAGGCCTGGTATCAGCTCACAATTCGCGGCGACGCGTTGCGTAAGTTTGACGGAAATCCGTACACTCGTTAAGGCTGTGATCAATGATCACACTGTCAGTGATTTTTAAGACGAGGGAGTCTTCATCGTGTTGCACGCTGTGAGCTACGCTCTCATGGACTCCGTTAACGTTTTGCTCATCGGAGTCATTGTTGCGGTGGCTCTCCTAGTGCCTCGCGGGGGGCGCTACGGAAAAATAGTATCGCTTTTGATCTTGGGGGATTGGCTAGGTGTTTTTCTTCTTTCAATCCCCACTCTGGCGCTGTTTCATTCGATAGAAGATAAGGTCCGCGCTTTCATAGATTCGCCTGTGTTTGGTGTGATCTTGATAGTGACAGGTATCGCCGGAGCAATTCTTACATGGCGAGGTGGCGACTCAACAGGATTAGTGCAACGGTTACTTGAACCGCTGCGTACGCCAAGCCTGAAAACGATGGTGGTGGGTTTTGTCTTGGGAGTGGCGCAATCGATCACGTCGATTCCATTTTTCACAGGGCTGGCCTATCTTGCCACCGGCGATTACAGCAGAACATTCAGTTACATCGCATTGTTCCTTTATGCGTCCCTTGCCCTGAGCCTTCCGTTTTTCTGCGCAGTAGGCGTGGGATTTGTGCGTGCGTTCCCAGAGAGCCCCTTGGGTAGAGCTTTTGAGTGGGCGCGGTGCAATAGTGACCGCGTAGCCCTGTGGGCCGGTTATCTGGTGGCTATCGCCCTGGTGCTCATGGGAGTTTCGCATCTATAGCGGGCTTTTCGACGCCCACGTCATAACACAAACTCCCCAACCCCCTTCCTACGCGCGGTTGCATAGCTAGGCTGTGAAGAATGAAAACTCTTTATCCGGTAGCTGACCCAATTGGCGAATCACATATTGAACGCGACGGACAGCGTATTGCCTACACAGAATATGGAAATCCGCAGGGCATCCCAGCAGTTTTTATCCACGGCGGTCCTGGTGGCGGAACGACAAAAGAAAACGCAGGATTTTTTGATCAGAACAAGTATCGGGTCATCTTGATCGACCAGCGCGGCTGCGGAAAATCCACTCCACATATTGCAGATCCGGACATTGATCTAGAAGCCGCCTTGGCGGTGAACACCACGCACAAGCTAGTCGAGGATATAGAAGCAATACGCCAGCAACTCGGAATAGATAAATGGCTAGTCTTTGGTGGTTCGTGGGGGTCTACTTTATCCCTGAAATACATTCAAACGCATCCAGACCGTGTGCTTGCTGTGGTGCTTCGGGGAATCTTTATGCTGCGAAAGACCGAGTTGGATTGGTTCTATAACGGGGGCGCCGCACACTTATTCCCTGACAAGTGGGAACGGTACCTCTCTGTCATCCCAGAGGATAAAAAGCCTGCCGCAGATGATCTATCAGGAGCGACCCACCTTGCTGGCGTGGACTTGATCGCGGAGTACCACAAGCTTCTCCATTCGAGCGATCGCACCGTGGCGCTCGAGGCTGCTCGTGCGTGGAGTGTCTGGGAGGGATCGACGTCTTTCCTAGAGATTCGAGACACTCAAGACCATGAGGATGAGCGCTTTGCCTTGGCGTTTGCACGCATTGAGAACCATTACTTTGTTCATCAGGGCTTTATGCGCGACGGTGAACTGCTAGAACCTGCCAATATCGAACGCATCCGGGATATCCCCGCGGTGATCGTCCAGGGGCGTTACGACGTTGTCTGCCCGCCCGTTACCGCATGGAATCTGCACAGGGCATGGCCAGAGGCCGAATTCCATTTCTCACCGACGTCCGGGCATGCTGCGAGTGAAAAAGAAAATGTTGCCGCTCTCGTAGCCGCAACGGATCGTTTTGCAGAAGAACTATCGAGGTAAGCGCAAAGGAAAGTCCGCAGTTCATTTGAACTGCGGACTTTCTGCTTATCGTGAGCGCGTGATTAGTCTGCAACCATGGGAAGAAGCTCGAACTCGGGATGCTCTTTTTCTATGAAAGCGAGTTTCCACTTATCTCCAAAGAGGGCTACGAGCTCACCGTCGGTTCGCTGGAATACTTCCACACCGCGCTGTTTGGAAAGCTCTGTTGCGGTTTCTGGCGTGGTACGCCGAGCAACGGAGTAGGGGATGGGATCCGAGATGGTCTCCACGTTATATTCGTTTTCCATCCGGGCCATCATGACCTCAAACTGCATGGGGCCAACCGCAGCCATGACCGGGGCGGCATCGCCGCGGGCATCATTTTTAAGGATTTGAACAACGCCCTCGGCAGCAAGCTGGTCCAATCCTTTGCGGAATTGCTTGTATTTTCCTAGAGACTTGGCCCTGAGGATGCGGAAATGTTCTGGGGCGAATTGCGGCATTGGAGGATATTGGACTTTCCGACCCTCAAAGATTGTGTCGCCGGGTGCTAGAGCACCAGCGTTCACGAGACCGACGATGTCACCTGGGTAGGCGGTCTCCACAGTGGAACGGGTCCGTCCGAAGACCGTCAGCGCGTATTTAGTGGAAAAACTACGCCCCGATTGCGCATGGGTAACCTGCATGCCACGATCAAATTCCCCAGATACGATGCGCATAAACGCTAGGGAGTCACGGTGGTTTTTATCCATGCCAGCCTGGACCTTGAAAACTACGCCGGAGAAGTCATCGGTGACGTCGCGTGACTCGTCGATTGCTGTCGTCGCATCGGAGATCGCTTTAGCGTCGGATGCTCGGCCGCTAGGAGAGGGGGCGAGGCTACAGAGAGTGTCCAAAATCTGATGGACACCAAAGTTCAGCATTGCAGACGCAAAAATAAGTGGAGAGGTAGTGCAATCGAGGAAGAGATCCTGGTCGTGTATGGCTCCGTCTGCTGCAAGAAGCTCAGCTTCTTCCACCGCGGTTTCCCATGCGCTTTCTTCGCGTTGCTCTGCTTCTTCCGGAGCGTAGTGCTCCTCAGGCGCAATGGTGGAGCCGCCGGCCGTGCGTAGGAAGTGGATGTATTCTGCGGCTTCACCATCTGCATTGATGCGAGCAAGCCCACGGAAGTCTCCGGCATCTCCTACTGGCCAGAAGAGTGGGGTTGGCTGGAGGCCGATTTCGTTGACGATCTCGTCGACAAGCTCTAGTGGCGTGCGACCCGGGCGGTCCCACTTGTTAATCACGGTGACAATGGGGAGGCCGCGGGCTTTACAGACGCGGAAGAGCTTGAGGGTTTGTGGCTCAAGGCCTTTGGCGGCGTCGATAAGCATGACTGCGGCATCGACGGCGGTAAGTACTCGATATGTGTCCTCAGAAAAATCTGCGTGACCGGGAGTATCCACCAAGTTGATCACAAAGGGCTCGCCTTTGTGCCCCTCAGGAGCGTACTCAAACTGCAGTGCCGAGGAGGCAATGGAGATACCGCGGTCTTTCTCCATATCCATCCAGTCGGAGACAGTCGCCTTCCTACCGGCTTTGCCGTGCACAGCGCCAGCCTCTGCAATGACGTGCGCATGCAGTGCGAGGGCCTCCGTCAGCGTGGACTTACCTGCGTCTGGGTGGGCGATGACTGCAAAAGTTCGGCGACGTGATGCTTCGCTGGAAAGAGTACTCATGGTTGATAAGGATAATCGCCTTGGCGCAATGTCCCGAATCCACCTGACCCCTCCTACTCACGGACAGGAGTATGGAGGGGCGGGCGAGCTCGGCGAAGGATTAAAGAGTGGCGTCTGGCTGGCCGAAATGGATGCCGAGCATGGACTCCGTGCGCGCGAAAAGTGTGTCTGCGGCTCGTTGTGAACGCGCCAATGGATTGACCACACCAGGTCGGAGTTTGTCGTTGTAGTAGACGCCCGATTGCCACGTGATAGTGGGAGTTCCATCAATAAAATACGCCAGGTTTTTCCCACCTTGGTCTGCAGAGATACTCAATTTGCTTGCCAAGGGGTTCTTGTAGAAGCGGCTGAGGAAGCCATGGGACTCTTGGGCGAAGTTGGTGAGCACTACACCTGGGTGAAATGAGACCGAGCTGATTCCGCGATGCTGAAACTTTTGATGCAGCGATCGCGCAAACAACAGATCTGCGAGCTTACTGGTTCCGTAGGCACGGTTTGTCTTGTAGTCTTTGACCCCCATGAGATCATCAAAATCCAGGCGGCCAAAGAGCACATTGGCCAGGCTAGAAGTCATAATAATGTGAGCGTTTGACTTCTCAAGGAGCGGGAACAGCTCGTGGGTGAGCAGAAAAGGTGCCAGGTAGTTGATCTGGAACGTTTGCTCAAAACCGTCTTCAGTGATGATGGGGCCATCGAAGATACCTCCAGCATTATTTGCAAGCACATCGATGCGATCGCAAGCAGCTAAGAGATCATGAGCTAATCGACGGACATCGGTGAGCGAGGAATAGTCCGCGCAGAAAAATTCGGCCCCGACAGCTTCCGCTATAGCTGCTGTTTTCTGTGGGTTTCTTCCCACTAACACCAATCTATCGTCTGGGTGCTGCGCAGCTAGTAGCCGTGCAGCAGCTGCACCGATTCCATCACTTGCACCGGTAATCACGATTGTTCGCATGTTTTTAGCTTAGCTATGCGGAGTGGATTGTGTGTTGGGCCTGTGCGATTCCGGCGCTAATAACAAGTCGCACCGCTTCTGCAGACCGTGAGATCATGGTCTCAAGAGCTTCGTCGTGCTCAACATCGCCGAGGACATAATCTGGCACAGACATCCCCTTCGGAGGGCGCGAAATTCCCATGCGTATCCTCAGGTAATCGCGAGTATTTAACAACGCGCTGCTTGATTTAAGGCCATTGTGGCCATTTTCATTTCCTCCCTTTTTGATACGAACAGTACCGTGGGGAAGATCCAACTCATCATGCAGAATAATGATGTGATCGGCAGCAATGCCGTATTCTTCTGCGATCGGTGCGATCGCTTCCCCCGAGTTGTTCATATAGGTAGTGGAACGTAGTACAGCGATTTCGTGTTGGTCAATCTTAAGACGTGCTTCCTCGACAGGAAGACCTCGCCGTTGAATGAGCGGGGTACCCTCTAGCAGAGCGTCGACAGCCATATATCCCACGTTGTGCCGATTTCTGGCGTACGTGTTGCCCGGGTTACCAAGCCCGATCACGATCCACTCGGGGGTCGGGCGATCAACGGCTGCGTCTGTACACGGCTGGTTGACCGATTCCTTAGGCGTGAAGATACGCTGCAAAAATTCTCTAAACGTCATACATTTCGTCTTTCCACTAGCATGCGACTATGACGTCGCGGATTCTGGAAAAGCTTAGCTGTCCTATCATCGGTGCTCCAATGGCAGGTGGCCCATCGACTCCCGCGCTTGCGGCAGCTGTTTCTAACGGCGGTGGATTGGGATTTTTGGCCTCAGGAAACAAAGATGTCGCGTTACTCGTACAAGACATACGAGACTGCGCTCAGCTGACAGCGGGAAAACCCTATGGGGTTAATTTTTTCTACCCGCAGTCTCATCACACTGACCCGGATGCGATCGATCGCGTTCATCAGCTTGTGAAAAAAGAATGTGATGCAGTGGGGATAGAACAACCGGCTATGCCTACTGTTGATTACTCGAATGACTTTCTTGCAAAGCGTGAGGCAGTCTTTACTGCGTGCTCAGAAGGCTACGGGCCCACAGTAGTGTCTAGTTCCTTTGGGTGCTTTACTGCGGAAGAAATACGGCAGTTTCATAGCGCGGGCGTGGAAGTATGGGCATCAGTAACCAGCGTGAGGGAAGCGGAAGAGGCTCTTACTCGTGGCGTTGACGCCCTTGTTGTGCAAGGACATGAGGCAGGGGGACATCGCCTGACATGGGATGCTCGTGAAACCCCAAACCTTTCATCTACCGCAGAACTGTGTTCTGTGCTCCATGCTCAGCATCCCGATGCAGTGCTGATCGCGGCAGGCGGAATCAGAACACCCAAGGATGTGAAAGCCGCTTTGTCTTTGGGGGTTAGTGCGGTGAGTTGTGGTTCGGCCTTTCTCCTTACCTGCGAGGCAGGAACGAGCAAGGCAAACAGAGCGATGATCAGTGCAGGTGGGCAAACACTGAGTAGTCGAGCTTTTTCTGGGCGGATGGCGCGCGGGATCGCAACCAATTTTTCCCTTTCCCATCCCGACCTGCCATGTTCCTATCCCGAGCTTGGAATCATGATGTCTCCATTAAGGAATAAGAAAGGTTATGAATATTGCCTTGTCGGTGAGCGCACCAAACTAATTCATCCAGGTACAGTGCAAGAGGTACTGGATTATCTCACGGGAAAATAAGCCTTCCACTTCGCGCCATGTACTTAGGAAAGGTTTAGCTCTTATATAGTGGTCGATTATGGGCATGGATAAAATTAGAAAAGCTGCACGGAAAGGCAAGCACAAGAAGAAGTGTTGCCGAGACAATCCGCGCTGCAAAACCTGTGCGGTGGTACTCAAAAGGCTAGATAAGCAGGGAGCATTTGAGCTAGACGACGCTGCCCTGGCTAAAGCGCTTAAGAAAGCCCGTCGTTGGTAATAATCCGCTCGACTTCGTCTGCTGCATCGGCACACGCGATAGGAATTTCCACCAGTTCCTTCTTGCTAAAAGGCTTGAGAACAAATGCTTTGGGTTCCATGCGGCCGGGCGGGCGTCCTATCCCTATTCCTACTCGGATGTAATCTTTAGTGCCCAATGACTGGGTAATGGAACGCAAGCCATTGTGCCCATGATCGCCGCCTCCACGTTTTGCTTTGACTTCGCTGAACCCGAGTTCGAGGTCGTCGAAAAGCACTATTACCTGGGAAGCAGGAACGTTGAAAAAATTTGCGATTGAGCGCACTGGGCCGCCGGAGAGATTCATAAAGCTGCGCGGCGTAGCAAGGATGACTTTTGTAGTTCCGATCCTAGTCTCTGCTGCCATCATGTTGGTTTTTTTATGTGCACTGAGCTTTGCCGGCATAGGGGAGGCGCGGGTGAGTAACTCATCGATTGCCATATAACCGATGTTGTGGCGAGTTGTTGCGTATTGCGGGCCGGGATTGCCAAGGCCAACGACGAGAAAAGGTGAAGTCACGGTTTCTTATTGTGGCAGTAAAAAACCAGCCCACAAAAATGCGAGCTGGCTTTTTAAGTAAGTAAGCGAAAAAAGTTTACTCTTCGCCCTCAGCCTCAGCTTCTGCGGACTCAGCAGCTTCGCCCTCAGCAGACTCCTCAGGCTCTTCAGCAACCTCTTCGAAGGAAACGGTAGCGATAACGAACTCAGGATCAGCAACCAAGGTGGTGTTTGCTGGGAGGGAAAGATCGCCGGCGAGAACCTTGGAATCAACCTCAAGGCCTTCAACGGAGAAAGCGATCTCTTCAGGGATGGAGAGAACGTCTGCTTCAACGAGAACGGTGTCAGCATCCTGGATCAGGGTGGTGCCTGGTGCGGTCTCTCCCTGGAGAGCAACAGGAACCTCGACCTCAACCTTCTCGCCACGCTTGATGGCTAGGAGGTCGACGTGGTCAGCGTTGAGGGTCAAAACGTTCTGATCAACGTGCTTGACCATAGCGAGGTGCTTCTCGCCTTCGATGTCAAGATCGAGAACAGCGTTGGAGCCGTGTGCACGAAGCAGTGCGTGGAGCTCAAGGATGTCTACGGAGAAGTGAAGTGGTGCTTCAAGATCGGTGCCGTAGATAACACCAGGAACCTGGCCAGCAACACGCAGGCGGCGAGCAAAGCCCTTGCCAAACTCGGTACGTGGCTGAGCTGAGATGGTTGGGTAGTTAGCCATGAAATTCTCCTCAAAAGTTTTATGAAGGTGAAAACTTCGGCCGCACCAAAAGAAAATGGCCTGCGGCCGACTCGAATGTCTTGGTCGAGTCTTCGCAGGCTTAAATAAGCTTTAAAAACAATCGCGTCGATAACGGCTCCTTACAAGGCGCCCTCGCCGAGACTCGGCTACGATACCACCAATGCCGCCGCGGAATCAAGCTGAAAAATGTACATGATCAGCGTGGCTGAGGCATAACTGAGGTAGGTGACTAGGAGCTTATCGTTCCCTAGTCCACGATTCGCCAGATACTTACGCTCAAAGGTGCAACACTAAGTTTTCCCTCGCTTATTGCAACAGGAGGGTTTTCTTCCCCCACGTAATGATGACGTGCAAAGATCTCCTCGTAGCTACCGGGTTCCACTGGCGCGTGAAATTCTGTGTTGGCAAAGTTGATAGCGACTAGGAAGGGGGGTGTGGCAGTATCGGATGCTTCCACCGTGTACACCAACTGACGTGGGGTAATAACCGTGGCCACGGTGGTATGCCGGATCTCCTCGAAAGAGTTGAGTCGCATAAAACCGTGGTCGTTACGCATGGCTATGAGTTCGCGAAGCAGATCGACAGAACTATGCAGGCGCCCCGCGCGGTCATAATCAAAGTGGTTGATGTGGTCTGGGGATGCGTAGGAATTTTCGTCGCCATACTTGGTGCGAGCAAACTCTTGTCCTGCGTGGATGAAGACAATGCCCGCAGCAAGGAACTGGACCTCCATGGCTAACTGGCATCGCTGGATCAACTCGGCTTCTTCTGCCTCAGGCAATGCGATGCGGAGGCGATCAAACAACGTGTGATTATCGTGTGCTTCAACGTAGGCAACCGATTGCTCTGGCGCAGTAAAAGAGATTCCTGGTAGGTGCTGGCCACCTTTGATGTTGTTAAAGAGTGTCCACATGAGCTGGGGATCGTGGGATCCGGTAAGTAGACCGGGGCGTTCTTCTCCAAAAGTGCTGCCCTTGAGAGTGTCTCGGAGGGACTCATTAAAGTGTGCAATCCTTGGCATATGCTCTGCATTGCCCTGGTGTGCGGGAAGAACCCCCTCGGGGTGGTTTCCCATGGGCCAGCCTTCTCCCACGATGATGATAGAGGGGTCGATACTATCCAGGCGCTCGCGCACCAGATTCATGGTTTCTACATCGTGGATTCCCATGAGATCAAAGCGGAAACCATCGAGTGCGAATTCCTTGGCCCAGTATTCAACTGAATCGAGGAGGAATTTTCGCATCATGGGTTCTTCTGAGGCGGTTTCATTGCCACAGAAAGTTCCGTCGTAGAAGGTTCCCTCTGGAGTCATCCGGAAATATCGGCCGGGTGCTGTGCGCTCTAAGGGTGACGATGACGTGGAGTAGACGTGGTTGTACACCACATCCATGATCACGCGTAAACCAGCTGTGTGGAGGGCGTCGATAGTGCGCTTAAGCTCTGTGATTCTGCAGGCAGGGGCTGTGGGATCGGTGGAGTATGATCCCTCGGGAACGTTGTAATTTAATGGGTCGTAGCCCCAGTTGTACTGGGCATCAAAACTAAGGTCGCCGGTTTCATCGATCGACTCGAAATCAAAAATTGGCAGCAGCTGTACGTGGGTCACTCCAAGGGAACGGAGATAATCGAGACCACTGCGGTTACCTAACGCCGTGCGCGTACCGGGTTCTACAAGCCCTAGAAAAGTTCCTTTGTGCGTGATTCCGTTGTCTGGGCCGATAGTGAGATCACGAATGTGTGCCTCGTAGATGACTGCATCTAGCGGGGAACTAAAAGCAGGCATTCGTTGCAACGGGGTTCCGGGGGCAAGAACAACACCTTGATCGCCGTTTGCGGTGACTGCCCGCGCATAGGGATCAACAGATTCGACGACCTTACCCTGGTCAAACTCAAGGCGATACATATAAACCGCGTTCTCGCAGTCTCCCGAGACGATGGTTTCCCATGTGCCTTTGCTTATCGACGCCATCGCGATGCGCTGACTACCCGATTCCCGGTTAAGAATCAGATCTACCTTGTGAGCTGAGGGAGCCCATACTCGGAAAGTCGTGGCAGTCGGGGTGTAGAGGGCACCAAGCTGCCCGTCGTATGTATCAGAGGCTGGTGAGGGGAGGGAATCGTGCATCAGAAATCCAACGAAAAATCAGGGGAGAAAGTCAAAAGGGCGACGGGCATGGCTAAGGCCTGGTACACGAGGCCGCGTACCAGGCCTTGACGTGGTTTTAGGCTTCGCCTTCAAACAGAGTGGTTACGGAGCCGTTTTCAAAGATCTCATGGATCGTCTTTGCCAAGAGTGGGGCAATGGACAATACCGTGAGGTTGTCCCAGCCCTCATCGGACTGCGGCAGCGTGTCAGTGGTGATCACTTCTTTTGCACCGCACTGGGAGAGGCGCTCGCGGGCAGGGCCGGAGAACACACCGTGGGTACAAGCGATGATGACGTCTTCAGCACCAGCATCGCGGAGGACTCCCACGGCACCGGCAATGGTTCCACCAGTATCGATCATGTCATCGAGCAAGATTGCAGTCTTACCCTTCACATCGCCGACCACGCGATTAGCCACAACCTGGTTGGCTACGTCCACGGAACGAGTCTTGTGAACGAAGGCGAGGGGGGCATCGCCAAGCGTATTAGCCCACTTTTCTGCGACCTTCACACGGCCGGCATCAGGGGAAACAACCACGACGTTTTCTAGGTCGTACTTGCCCTTGATGTAATCGGTCAGGATCGGCATAGCGTGCATGTGATCGACGGGGCCATCGAAGAAGCCCTGGATCTGATCGGTGTGGAGGTCGACTGCAACGATGCGGTCAGCGCCAGCAGTGCGCAGCAAGTCTGCGACCAAGCGGGCGGAAATCGGCTCGCGGCCGCGGTGCTTCTTATCCTGGCGTGCATAAGGATAGAAAGGGAGAATTGCGGTGATGCGCTTTGCAGAGCCGCGCTTGAGCGCATCAATCATGATGAGCTGTTCCATGAGCCACTTGTTGAGCGGCTGTGCGTGGGACTGCAAAACAAAAGCATCGCAGCCGCGGACGGATTCTTCAAAGCGGACGAAGATCTCGCCGTTAGCAAAGTCGCGAGCTGTTGTCGGAGTGGTGCTGATACCTAGTTCATTAGCGACGGCGTCGGCAAGAGCAGGGTGGGCGCGACCAGTGAACAGCATCAAATTCTTCTGGTTTGCAGTCCAGTTGTGCGAAGTCATGGGGTTTTCGCTTAACCTTCCTTGGATTGGTGGTCAGATGCCCTACGGGCGGCTTCAGCTGCGGGAGTTCCTGGGCGTCTCTTCTCCACCCATCCCTCAATATTGCGCTGCTTGCCTCCGGAGACGGCAAGAGCTCCCGGAGGAACGTCTTCTCTGATTACTGTACCTGCTCCAGAGTACGCACCATCACCGACCGTCACTGGAGCGATAAACATCGTGTCAGAACCTGTTCTGACGTGGGAGCCTATGGTTGTGTGGTGCTTTTCCACGCCGTCGTAGTTTACAAAGACACTTGAGGCTCCAATATTGGAATATTCACCTACTGTGGCGTCACCGATATAGGACAAATGAGGCACTTTGGAGCCACGGCCAATCTGCGCATTCTTGGCTTCCACAAATCCACCCAATTTACCTTCTTCGCCGACGACGGTTCCGGGGCGAATGTAGGTGAATGGGCCAACAGAAGCACGCGCTTTAATCTCTGAATCCATGGCGTGGGTTCGTATGACGTGAGCTCCTTCTCCCACCACCATGTTGATGAGGGTGCTATCCGGGCCCACCTCCACGTTGTCAGCGATTGTGGTGCTGCCGCGTAGCTGAGTACCCGGGTAGATGGTGACGTCTCTGCCCACGGTCACGTCTACGTCGATCCACGTGGTAGCGGGATCGATGACGGTAGCGCCACCGCGCATGGCTTCCTCTACGGTGCGGGTGTTGAGCCTTTTAGCGGCTTCAGCAAGTTGTACGCGGTCGTTGACTCCGCCGAGCTCGTGAGGGTCTGCCACCGGGTAAGCCCGGACGGTATGCCCCTCGCTTCTTGCGATGCCGAGGACGTCGGTCAGGTACAGCTCGCCTTGTGCGTTGTCCGTGTCCAGCTGTGTCAAACTATGCGCGAGGATGCGTGCGTCGAACGCAAAAACACCCGAGTTGACTTCCTGGATGCTGAGGGTCTTGCTATCGGCATCTTTTTGCTCGACGATGGCTGCAACAGAGTGCGACTCGTCGCGGACAATGCGACCATAGCCGGTAGGGTCATCCAAACGCATCGTGAGCACCGTGACCGCGGTAGGTGCCTCGCGGTGGAACTCCGCTAGCTCAGAAAGTGTTTCCGGGCGCAGCAGAGGAACATCTGCATTAGTAACCAAAATGGTGCCCGAGAAATCTTTGAGCTGATCCATAGCACACTGCACGGCGTGTCCAGTGCCCTTTTGCTCTTCCTGGACCGCGATGCTGATCTCTCTGCCTAATTCCGATGCAACATGTTCTACTGCAGGGGCAACTTGGTCTCTCCCGTGACCAACCACAGCGACTATGCGTTCGGGGGAGACCCCCGCTGCTGCATGTAAGGAGTGGGAAAGCAACGATCGTCCGCCGATCGAATGCAGAGTTTTCTGCAGCTCAGATTTCATTCGGGTGCCGGCCCCAGCCGCTAAGACGACTACCGCCACCGCCTCGGCAGGTGTAGGTGTGCTCACAGGTGCACGTTCTCCTTGATCGATCACATTGAGTATTACGTGTAAAGAGTCTACTTGCTCATCTTGTCAGCACAACGTTTTTTGCCGCTAGCGGATATACGGTGCAGAAGCGACAGAGGACGAAAACGAAAAGATGGGTTGTGTTCTACAAGGGTCCCTATCACTGTTTCTGTGCCACGAACAGACGACAGCTCTGCGACGCAGCGGTATTAGCAGCTACGATGAGGTGCTGAGCTTCCTCAACTTTATTGACGGTATTGGATGAAAGGCGCTTATGCAGCTGAATCGACGGTCCTTCCTAGCGCTCGGCGGCCTGGCAAGTGCAACAGCTGCTGGCATTAGTCTTTCTGGGTGCGGGAAAGAAGAACGAGGGCGTGAGAAGACTAGGAAGAAGTTACCGAGTCCACGGGGTTGGGACGGGCAAACTCGTGCATTACCTATTCCGCCGCTGGCACCGGCCCAAGAATCTGGAATGCAACGAACCTTTACTTTGACCACGCAACGAGGAGAATCAGAGATTCTTCCGGGGATTAAGACTCCGACATGGGGGTTTAATGGATCGCACCTTGGTCCAACAATCCGCGCATCGCGAGGCTACGCCGTATCTCTTACGGTGCTCAATGAACTCACCGAAGAAACCGCTGTGCACTGGCACGGCATGCTTTTACCCGCTCGTGCTGATGGAGGTCCGCATTCTCCCATTGCGCCAGGGAAGAAGTGGACTGCGAGCTACACAGTAGAACAGCCTGCCGCCACACTGTGGTACCACCCTCATCCGCATGGGGAAACTGGGCTGCAGGCATATCGTGGCTTGGCTGGAATGATCATCCTTGAAGACGACGTTTCAAAGTCTCTTGATCTGCCTCAGGAGTATGGGGTAGACGATGTGCCCTTGATTCTCATGGACGCGAATTTTACGGAAGCCGGCGTTCTCGACGAGACGATCGATGACACGGTAGGGCTTTTAGGCGACGTTCCCTATGTCAACGGCATAACTAATCCACACTTCCAGGCAACAACGCGCCGGGTTCGCTTTCGAATTTTATGTGGTTCGACGATGCGGTTTCATAACCTTGCGCTTTCCGATTCACGCTCGTTCCATATCATTGCCTCTGACTCAGGGCTTTTAGAGTCTCCCCAAGAAGCAACGAGTGTCATGCTTGGCCCTGGTGAAAGAGTGGAAATAGTTGTAGATATTGCCCCGGGGGAAGAAGTATCGTTGCAGTCCATCGGCTTTGCGGATCATCTTGGAGTTCCGCAAGACGAGTACACGGCTAAATTTCGACTCCACGATGCACATGAAGTCTTGTTGATCAAGGGGCCTGAAAGCAGCGCTTCTGAACCGCAACAATTGCCTCAGGTACTAGATACCTCGGCCGGTGAGTTGCCTAACACAGAGCATTCGATCGAGCGCACCTTTGTTCTTAACACGTTTCAGATAAATGAGCAGTCGATGGACATGCATCGAGTGGACATTGCTATTGCGCATTCAGATCCAGAAAAATGGGTTGTGACCAACGGAAATTCCGATTGGATACACAACTTTCATATACACAACTGTGCGTTCAAAGTTCTGAGTTTAAACGGCACAGATGCCGTCGTAACAACGCAAGGCTGGAAAGATACCATCACCCTGCCTCCAGGAGCTACGGCGACTCTTGCCGTGGTCTTTGGACAGTATAGGGATAATCATTACCCCTATATGTATCACTGCCATATGTTGTTCCATGAGGATCAAGGGATGATGGGGCAGTACATGATGCTTAATAAAGGGGAAATGCCCGATCTGCGTACGGATTACACGCTGACACATCCGGCAGGAGAACACGGACATAGCCACTAATACGCGGCGTAGCGACGACCTGGTTACCCAAAAATAGCTAAGTAGTGAATGCTATACGCAGTAATACGTTTTATCAGCAATAAGGACAACAGTAGTGTCTTTGGAATCTCGTCGTTCTGTTTCTACCGATGCTCGGAATTCTCCCATGCACGGCAACAAGCCTGGTCATGGTTCGAGTATTCCTCTTCCGCCAGCGGGTCCTGCATGGTTTCCCTCTGTGATGGGAACCGGGCTTTTGGCAAACTTGCTTCACACTCATGCGTCCCATCTGCCCGGCGCGCATATCCTTTCTGCTGTTGTTCTGGGGATTGCATGGGCGCTGTTGGTTGGTTTGACCTTTGGCTTTGTGTTTCGCGTTGTGCGTAATCCCAGTGTTTTTAGTCGTTCGATAACAGATTTCTCACAAATGCCGTTTTGGGCGACGGTCTCTATGGGGTACCTCTCAGTGGGATCTGCAAGTACCGTAGTCGTTCCTTCTTTCGCCCCAGGATTATTAGGTTTTGTGTGGGGACTTAATACTGGAATGTGGGTGTTTGGCACTGTTGTGGGCGTGTGCTCAGCGTTTGGATTTGCGACCCGTTTGATAGGCGTAGACCGTGGCGCACCTACAACCATTTGGGGCTTGGCCGTAGTGGGGCCCATGGTTTCTTCCACGACGGGAGCCAACTTGGTGCCGCATGTGTCGGAGACCCTTGATCCCTACGTGCAGGTTGTCTCCATCGCATGCTTTTTCCTCTCGCTGTTTGTCGGCTCTATCATTTTCGCTTGTTCCTACAACCATCAATGGCGGGTAGAACCCATCCCTGTTGTTGCGTCCGTATCAGCATGGATACCCCTGGGCGTTGTGGGACAGTCGACAGCTGCAGCACAAGCGATGGCCTTTCAGACTGATCACCTTGTACTCCCGGGGACTCAAGCAGCCATGCATAATCTGGCCAATCTTTACGGCTGGATCATGCTCATTGTGGGGATTCCTCTCGTGATATTTGCCGTGGCGATGACCATACGAGGGTTCTACCTGCGGATGCCTTTTACCCCGGGATGGTGGGCGATGACATTCCCCCTTGGCACTTTGGCGCTGGGAGCCACGCTGTTTGCCCGAGGTACCGGGTTAAGCTTTTTTACGTGGCTGGGTGCTTTTGGCACCGTCTGTTTGGTGGGGACGGTGACGCTGTGCTTGGTGACGTCGACACGCGCGGTGATTATGCAGTCGCGAGGAGACTTCGCAAAGAAATCCTTGAGGGTGTAATCCTAAAATTTCCAAAGGAGAGAAAATATTGTATGATCTCCTTCGGTGGTTCCGCCTAATGCTTTAAGCATTATCGGTGGCCTCATCTTTCCCCATGGTGTAATCGGCAACACTACGGTTTTTGGTACCGTCATTCTAGGTTCGAGTCCTGGTGGGGAAGCATTTTTACCCCGTCTTCACACCCGTTGTGGAGTCGGGGTTTTGTGTATAGAAAACCTGTGTGACGATTTTCAGTAGTTGTTAGATGGCGTGAACAGCGTTTGCGTAGGACACGATAAGGTAGTGAATATGGTCCGAAAGCGAATGACTGGAAAAGAACGTCGAGAACAACTTATTGTGGTTGGGCGCAGCGTGTTTTCTGAGCGCGGTTTTGAGGGGACGAGCGTAGAAGAAATTGCTGCTCGTGCGGGGGTGTCTAAGCCAGTGGTCTACGAGCACTTTGGGGGCAAAGAAGGGCTCTACGCTGTAGTCGTTGACCGTGAGATGCTTCGGCTGGAAAAAGCGATTACCGATTCTTTGCAGACTGGTCGTTCGCGAGCGCGCATCGAACAAGCCGTGCTAGGGCTACTTACATATGTGGAAGAAGATACTGATGGCTTCCAGATTCTAGTACGGGATATGAAGGCGGGCCAGGCTCGTAGCTATTCCACGTTGCTTAACGACGCCGTCGTGCAGGTCTCGTATCTTCTGGAACAGGCTTTTGAACGATCAGAGCTGGACCCCAAAAATGCTGTTCTGTACGCCCAGGCGCTTGTGGGAATGGTCTCCATGACTGCTCAATGGTGGTTGGATCAAAAAGAAGAGCTCGGTGGGCCCACAAAAGAAGAGGTCGCGGCTCATATAGTGAATCTTTGTTGGAACGGTCTGGCAGGTATGGAGCCTGAACCGTCCTTGTCAGAAATCGGAAACAAGCCGGAGACTTTAGGGTCCCACTAAAAGCTTTGTTTTCACCGGCTCTTCTGTGAGCAATCGGGGATAGATCGCCCGAGTCTTTGTCGTAGTTTTTGAGGAGTTTCTTGTTGTCAACTGATAACGCAGCCGCTAACAGCCACCATCCCGCCATGCTTGCGGGGCTACTCAAAGTTGCGGCGACAGACCCCAAAATCAAGGGACTGCTGGAACACGTTGGTGACCCAGCGCTGCATATTACCGGCATAGATCAATCTCGTCCCTGGGCTATCGGAGCGTTATCTCACCGAGCCCCAGTACTGGTTATCACGGCGACCGGGCGTGAAGCCGAGGATCTCACTGCGGAACTTCGGGCAATGCTGGGGGACTCTGTAGCCTGGTTCCCCGCATGGGAGACTCTTCCTCACGAGCGTCTTAGCCCAGCCGCCGATGTGGCGGGTCAGAGGGCTAGGATCTTGTCACATCTGAGTGATCTGCGCGTGGTTGTGACAGCCGCACGCGGCATTAGCCAACCGATTCTTCAGAACGCAGAGGGGCGTAATGCCCTCCTCCTCGAGGCAGAAAAAGATTATGACTTAGAAGAGCTCACTCGACAGCTCGTTTTTAGGGCTTATCAACACGTTGATCTTGTGGCTAAGCGCGGGGAGTTTGCTACCCGAGGCGGAATCCTCGATATATTCCCCACGACTATGGATCGACCTGTTCGCTTAGAATTCTGGGGAGACGAGATTACGGAGATCCGGGAATTCTCAGTGGCTGACCAGAGGGCAATCCCGGATTCTTCCCACGAAGCTGTGGAAATTTTCCCTGCTCGCGAACTCCTCGTCACACCCGGAGTAGCAGAGCGCGCCGGCGATTTAGCGTTGAAGTATCAGGGAAACCCCACGCTGCAAGAACTCTTATCCAAGCTGGCGGAGGGCACCCCTGCGGACGGTATGGAAGCGCTTATCCCAGCGCTCGTAGATACCCCTTTGGTTACACTCCCTGAGCTCATGCCACAGGGCACACATGTGATAGCAGTCGGCCCAGAAAAAATTCGCACCAGGGTGGCGGATTTGCAGGCCACCGACGCAGAGTTCCTTGCAGCGGGGTGGGAGGCCGCAGCAATGGGGGCCGCTGGGCCGGTTGCTGCCCAAGGACTAGATCTAGAAGCTAGCTCCTATCGCTCGTATGAGTCTTTAGAAATATCCGCGCGCCAGGCGGGGTGCTCATGGTGGACCTTTGCGCCTTCTGGCATGTTTGAAGCAGACGATGCGGACACTCTTCCCCTCGACTTTGAAGCAGGACCCACCCCGCGCGGTGATCTCTCTCAGATTGAAGAGATGATGTCCCTGCTGCTAGCCCATACCACCGCAGGCGGTAGGGCTGCCTTTATCGCCCCAGCTAAGGGTGCGATCAAGCGCATGGTGGATAGGTTCAAAGAAAAAGGCATCCCCACAAAGGTAGCCACACCGGGCTGGGAGCCCACGCCGGGAGAAGTGACTCTCTACCAGGCGCTTAGCCACGCGGGCCTCGTCTTTCCCAAAGTCCGTAAAAAAGCTGGAACCGAGGCATTGCCTCTTGTCGTCGTCACAGAGACCGATCTCACTGGTAACCGCGTGGGCGATATCGCAGGAGCAAAGCGTCGTCCAGCTAAACGACGCAACCGCGTAGATCCGCTTGCGCTGAAGACCGGCGACTTTGTGGTGCATGAAACCCACGGCATTGGTCGATTCCTCAAAATGACCGAGCGCACGATTACGTCAGGGGACGAGACCTCGCGACGGGAATACATCGTTCTGGAATACGCACCGGCAAAACGCGGGCAACCTGCAGACCAGCTTTTTGTTCCCATGGACTCCCTTGATCTCCTGAGCAAATACGTGGGAGGCGAGAAACCCTCGTTATCCAAGATGGGGGGCTCCGATTGGAAGAACACTAAGAAAAAGGCTCGCGCTGCAGTTCGGGAAATCGCCGGTGAACTCGTTGAGCTTTATGCCAAGCGACAATCCGCGCCGGGACACCCCTTTGCACCTGATTCCCCCTGGCAACATGAGATGGAAGACAACTTTCCATACGTTGAAACTGAAGACCAGATGATGGCCATCGAGGCGGTCAAAGCGGATATGGAAAAACCCGTCCCCATGGATCGCGTCATTGTAGGAGATGTGGGGTATGGCAAGACAGAAGTTGCTGTGAGGGCCGCTTTTAAGGCTGTTCAGGATGGCAAACAAGTGGTGGTCCTCGTTCCTACCACGTTGCTAGCGCAGCAGCATCTGTCCACGTTTGATGAACGTATGGCCGGATTCCCGGTGAATCTGCGTGGCTTAAGCCGTTTTACCTCCACGATTGAAGCAAAAGAAACCATAAAAGGGCTTGCCGACGGCACCGTGGATATCGTGATCGGTACGCATCGCCTGCTTCAAACAGGAATTCAGTGGAAGAACCTCGGATTGGTCATCGTCGATGAGGAACAACGTTTTGGTGTGGAGCATAAAGAACACATCAAAGCACTGCGTACCCATGTCGATGTGCTGACAATGTCTGCCACACCGATCCCACGAACTTTGGAAATGTCTATGGCTGGGATCCGCGAGATGTCGACCATTTTGACTCCTCCCGAGGATCGCCACCCCATCTTGACGTATGTTGGCGCACAAGAAGATAAGCAAATTGCTGCAGCTATCCGGCGCGAATTGTTGCGAGACGGCCAGGTGTTCTTTGTGCATAACAAGGTCTCCGATATTGAAAAGAAAGCTAGAGACCTGCGAGACTTAGTGCCGGAAGCTCGTATTGTTGTTGCGCATGGTCAGATGAGTGAGGAACTGCTGGAACAAACTGTCCAGGGGTTCTGGGATCGTGAATTTGATGTGCTGGTGTGCACCACCATCGTGGAGACTGGTTTGGATATTGCCAATGCCAATACCCTCATCGTGGAGAACGCACATCATATGGGACTTTCGCAGCTTCATCAGCTGCGCGGACGCGTAGGGCGTTCCCGGGAACGTGGTTACGCGTACTTCCTGTATCCCAAGGGACAAACACTGACGGAAAACTCCTACGACCGCCTGGCCACCATCGCTCAGAACAACGATTTGGGTGCTGGTATGGCAGTGGCCATGAAAGACCTGGAAATGCGAGGCGCCGGTAACGTACTTGGTGCGCAGCAATCTGGCCATATCGCAGGCGTAGGATTTGATCTTTATGTGAGACTTGTCGGTGAAGCCGTGGAGGCCTACCGAGCCCTTGCAGACGGAAAAATCATCGATGCCACCGATGACGGGCCAAAAGAAATCCGCATCGATTTGCCGGTGGATGCGCACATCCCAGAGTCGTATATCAACGCAGAACGACTCCGGCTTGAGGTGTATAGGAAGCTGGCGGCGTCGCAAAGCAATGCCGATCTGATACTCGCAGTAGAAGAGATGGAGGATCGCTACGGACCATTGCCTGAAGAGGTCAAACGCCTCCTGGCTGTGGCTCGGCTACGGCACCTCGCCAGATCCGCGGGCATCAGCGACATTGGTGTGCAGGGAACGCGGATCAAGATCCATCCGGTGGAACTCCCAGATTCCAAACAAGTCCGGCTTAAACGGCTACTGCCTTCCGCGACATACCGAGCTGCGGCTAAGGCTATCCAGCTGTCCTTTCCTAAGGAGGGGCGCAACGTTACCGATAAGCCGCTTCGCGACGTCGCCCTCCTCCAATGGGTAGCAGACTTCCTATCGGAAATGTTTGAAATACCACGCATCTCAGTTACGGGGGAAGCCGTGCCTGAAAAAATCATCTCCGTGGGGGAATCACCCAGCCCTGGGCGGGCGCGCACTGCTCAACGTACCGTTACTAGACGGAGCGAGCGTAATGACGACGAGGACTATGAGGACAAACGTGAAGCGCGTAGGAGGAAGTATCGGATGCGTTGATAACGCTGTGAAAGCACCAGCGCAGTAAGTTTCGCTCCGGAATATACACGGGAGTAGTTCTTATCCCATTAAGTTGTACGAGCTAAAAAGAAAGGCCACACTGTTCTAGAGAAAACAGTGTGGCCTTTGGAAATGGCTTTTTAGAGAGACATAGTCCCAGTGATAATGCCGTAGATTCCGTAGCACCCTGCAACTGCGATGAGCGAAACCACTACCCACTCGAATGCGTTGAAAACAGGTTCCTTTTTATAGAGGCGGGTCCCTACGTAGGGGATAAGGCCGGGAAGAACCGCCAAGGCCCCGAAGAGCACGTACTTCAGATCCGCGGCGTAGAACAGCCACAGCGAGTACACAAAGGCAAGGAGCGCCACAGCGAGATGGCGACGATTCTCTTTATGGCTGACCTCTGGGCCAGAATCATCAAAGCGAGTGCCTGCTGCAGGGTGCGAAATCCCTTTGCCTCGAGTCGCTAACAAGATGAGATAGAACGCTGAGAAAACATAGGGGACGAGGTATAAAACAGTGGCGAGCTGAACCATAGACACGTATGTGGTCTGGTTGATAAAGAAGACGATCACCCAGAGTTGAATTACTGCTGTAGAAATTAACTGGGCTACCCAAGGTGCACCGGAGGCATTGATTTTTCCAAGCTGTCGGGGGAGTAGTCCGTCGAAGGCCATCATGGCTACTGGTTCCGCGCAAAGCATCTGCCAGGAGACATACGCGCCGAGAACACTCAGGCACAGGCCAATGGAGACCAGTCCTGCGCCCCAGGGACCGACGACAGCCTCCAACACATAAGCCATCGAGTTGTTAGGAAGGGCTGCGAGCTCTTCACGTGTGAGCACACCATAGGACAGGGTTGCTACGGTGACGAGCAAAAGTAGCACTGTAAAGAAACCGAATACGGTAGCGCGTCCGACGTCGGCACGCGTGCGGGCTTGCTTGGAATACACTGAGGCGCCTTCAACACCGATGAATACCCATACGGTGAAAAGCATGATGCCTTGGACCTGGTCAAAAACGGAGGCTCCGGTGGAATTGCCCCAGAAATCAAAGGTGAATTTATCCCAGCTGAAGCCCAAGAACATGACCAATATGATAAATGCCAGGATAGGAAGCAACTTGGCTACCGTGGTGACCGCATTCATAAAAGCGGCCTGCTTAATTCCTAGAGACAGAACACCAAAGATAAGCCATGTCATCAGAGACACTGCAATGGCAGAGGCCAGGCGATGGTCCGTATTAAAAAGCGGAATGTAGTGTCCTAGCGTGGAGAAGAACAACGTGGCATATCCAACTTGTGCGATGACACTGCCTAGCCAGTAGCCCCAACCCGAGGTAAACCCGATGAAGTCGCCTAATCCTGCGCGCACATAGGAGTAGACACCGGAGTCAAGGTGTGGTTTGCGATGCGCGAGTATCTGGAACACAAAGGCCACTGCCAGCATGCCTACACCTGCGATGACCCAGCCGATGAACATCGCTCCCGGTGCTGCCACTGATGCAATATTTTGCGGCAAAGAAAAGATTCCTGAGCCGACAGTCGAACCGATGATTAGGCCGATGAGAGTCCAGATGCGAACCGTGTGCTGTGATTTCTTGTCAGCGCTGGAGGCTGCAAGGCTCATGGATACCTCATTACGTATGAAACAAAATAACTAGGGACTTGGGGGAACACACTGCACTCAATTAACGAGAGGACTAAGGCTGAAAACAAAATACATGTATTCACTCAGTAGAAAAGTAAGGCTTTTCAGTCCTACGAATCTTACACTCTGCGTGAACTACTCAATATTGAAGCAACTGAACCAGGCTTTGGTTGCTCATCGATTGTTGGTCCTTATTCAGTAACGAGTTGTAGGCAGGGGTGAGGGCTTAGGATTATTGAACATGATGGTTCTCCTCCTAGACCCGCGCTGGCCCACAATGGTTCCTGTAGAAATATTAAAGAAACTCTCAGGAAAAATCACATTTACAGATGACGTGCCGGTACAGGCTCAAAGAATTCTTGCGAAATGTGTGCAAGCGGGGACAGAAGAGATCGTTGCGAGTACCAACGAAGCGGATCCTGTTGTTGTTAAGACAATCGACCGTGGTGCGCAAATACTCGAGGTTGCTTCCCGGAAAGAAGCCGTGAGGCAGGCGCGAGTTGTGATGGCTCACGCACTACGCCGCGGAGAATGGGAACAGATGCAAACCCATCATTCCCTCATCCCTTATCTTGAGGAAGAAAGTGCGGAAGTAATCCACGCTATCCGTGAGGGGGCTTTGGATGAAGAACTGATGGAGGAGCTCGGCGATGTGCTGTTGCAGGTGCTATTCCACGCGGAGATAGCGGCTAGGAGGGGATCCTTTGATTTTGAGGATGTGGCAGCCAGTTTTGTTCAAAAGATGAAAAAGCGTCAGCCCTATCTTTTTGACGGTTCCACGGGCGTGGTTCCTGTCTCTGAGCAGGAGCGGTTATGGTCCGCTGGGAAGCGAAAAACTGGGAAGTAACGTTAGCTTATCGACGCAACCCGTAGGTGGGGTGTGAAGTAACCGTAGAGTACTGCCTTAGTCCTCCGAAGGCCTTTTTCTGTAGAATAACTCGCCATGGGTTCAGGATTTCGCCGCGCAGCAGGATGCGGGATGGGTGTTGTGTTGTCGGTGATCCTCGTTATTTCTCTTGTGGGATGGGCTCTTTCTTTCTTAGAGGGAGAGTCTCCTGTACGGCAGCTACAAGACGTTCCAACGTCGGTGCCGCCAGCTAGAGCGGCGGAGGTTCCTCGGATAGATATACATGCTCCGGGGCGAACATCTGACAAGCTTGCTTTTTGGGCCGATCCTATTGCGGCTGATACGTCGATAAGCTCTGCAGCTATACGCGCGTATGCTAACGCGGAGCTTATCGCTGCAGAGTCTTGGCCGGAATGTCATTTAAGCTGGGGGACGCTTGCAGGACTGGGGTATGTGGAAACTCGGCATGGGACATACTCAGGTCATCTGTTTGAAAGTCGAGAAATAGACTCCAACGGTTTTGTTCTGCCTCCGATTATCGGAGTTCCGCTTGATGGATCACCCGGTTTTGCTAAGGTCCCTGATACGGATAACGGACGTCTTGATGGAGACACCGTATATGACCGAGCGGTTGGTCCTATGCAATTCATCCCTGAAACATGGAAAAAGTACGGACGCGACGCTAATGGCGACGGTGTAGCGGATCCCAATCAGATCGACGACGCGGCTCTGAGTGCTGCGAATATGCTATGCGACGGTCGGGATTTAGCCACTAAAGAAGGATGGACGTCGGCGTTGCATGCATACAATATGTCTAATGACTATTTAATTAAGGTGCGAAACGCTGCAGCTTCCTACGCGTTGCGTCAGCCGGCTGTGTAATAACTCACGTCTACTGCCCGCCAAAATTTCCGAATTGTTGGCATAATTGGATATGTACGCGTGATTCGGACAGTTAATGTTTGATTGGTCAACATTTTTGCAAAGAACGTTTTTCCATGGTGGAACTTCTTTGAAGGAAAAGATCATTCTTATGATGTGCTGGGACCAGCATCACGTGATTAACTTGCAAAGCAAGAACAACTTGCATCCACAACGCATTAGGAGCTAAACAGTGGCTGACATTATGCACGTTTTCGCACGCGAGATCCTCGATTCCCGCGGTAATCCCACCGTCGAGGCAGAGGTTTTCCTTGATGATGGGGCTCATGGCATCGCTGGTGTCCCTTCGGGTGCATCGACAGGCATCCATGAGGCACATGAGCTTCGCGATGGCGGCGATCGTTACTTGGGTAAAGGCGTTCTCAATGCCGTCAATAACATCAACGAGGAAATCGCTGACGCTATTGCGGGTGCAGAGGCTGACGATCAGCGCCTTATCGACCAAGCCATGATCGCTCTCGACGGAACTGAGAACAAGTCGCGTCTGGGTGCTAATGCCATCTTGGGTGTTTCCATGGCTGTGGCCAAGGCTGCCGCAGAGTCTGCAGGCCTTCCGCTGTACCGTTACGTCGGTGGCCCAAACGCACATCTTCTTCCTGTTCCGATGATGAACATCGTCAATGGTGGCGCACATGCTGACTCTGGTGTGGACGTTCAGGAGTTCATGATTGCGCCTATCGGTGCTGAGAGCTTCTCCGAGGCGTTGCGGATGGGTGCAGAGGTTTATCACTCACTCAAATCTGTGATCAAATCTAAGGGCCTTTCCACAGGGCTTGGCGACGAGGGCGGCTTCGCTCCTTCCGTAGAGTCCACCAAGGCTGCTCTTGACCTTATTGTTGAGGCAATTGAAAAGGCTGGCATGAAGCCAGGTACGGATATAGCTCTGGCTCTGGACGTTGCTTCCTCGGAATTCTTCAAAGACGGTAAGTACCACTTTGAGGGCGGCGAGCATACCGCCGAGGAGATGGCGAAAGTTTATGCAGATCTCATTGAGCAGTACCCAATTGTGTCTATCGAGGATCCTCTGCAAGAAGACGATTGGGAGGGCTACACCAATCTCACCGCGGCTATCGGCGATAAGGTACAAATCGTTGGTGACGACTTCTTTGTAACCAACCCTGCTCGCCTGCAGGAAGGCATTGATAAGAAGGCTGCTAACGCGCTTTTGGTGAAGGTCAACCAGATCGGCACCCTGACTGAAACCTTCGATGCTGTTGATCTTGCTCACCGCAATGGTTACCGCACAATGATGTCTCACCGTTCCGGAGAGACGGAAGATACCACGATTGCAGATCTTTCGGTTGCCCTCGGATGTGGTCAAATTAAGACCGGAGCACCCGCTCGCTCCGAACGTGTGGCAAAATATAATCAGCTGCTGCGAATTGAGCAGGAGCTAGGAGACGCTGCTGTGTATGCAGGTCGTTCTGCATTCCCGCGTTTCCGCGACTAAACATAGGGACTAAATATAGGTCAGGTTAAAGGTCGCATGGGTATCAAATATATTTGATACCCATGGTAGGCGCCGTAGGTTTTCTTAAAAGACAGGAAACCTACGGCGCCTACTCTATTGTTAAAGATGTTTTGTGTGGCGTTAAGCGGTGGAAGCGCAGATAGCGCTAAACTGTTGCTCCTATGGTGATTAAGAAAAAGCGTGCGGTTCCGGTAGTCAACCGCCCTGAGCGAACGCGTGGGTTCAAACTACCGCGGAAGCGTATTCACCTGCACGCCAGAGGCCTGATCATTGTGGGGATAGTCCTAGTGATCCTTGTTGTGATGATTTTTCGGCCCCTTCACACATACATGATGCAGCGGGCCGACATTGCTCGTCTCACCTCTTCGATCGAACAGAAGCAGCAAAAGAAGGACGATCTGCTCTCGGAGTTAGACAAATACAAGTCCGATGCTTACATCAGGGAACAAGCGCGTACACGACTTGGCGTCATTGCGCGTGGGGAACGTGCGTACCGAGTGCTGACCCCAGAACTCGAAGCTAAAGAGCCCATGGGGGGAGGGGAGAACATCAACCATGATGACTCACGCCCGTGGTTTGAAAAGCTGTGGGATTCCGTGAGTATCCCGGAAGCATCTGAGGAAGAAACCGGAGGAGCGGATGGTCCAGAAATGCACCTTCCCCTTATCCCCACAGAAGCTCCGGCTCCGCCTGTCACACCTTAACCCTATGCGCATTAGGTGATCCAAAATCGAAGTTTCACGTTTGGCGTGAGACAATACACCTTATGAGTGTTTCCCAAGCCGATCTTTCTGTAGTTGCCGAACAACTGGGCCGTATGCCGCGCGGAGTGATAGAAATTTCTTATCGCACGCCCGATGGGGTTCCTGGAGTCGTGATGACTACGCCTAAGCTTGACGACGGTACCCCCTTTCCTACTCTCTACTACCTCACTGAGCCTCGTCTTACCGCAGAAGCATCTCGCTTAGAAGTCGCTCATGTAATGAAGTGGATGACCGATCGTCTAGAAAACGACGAAGAATTGCGTGCTGATTACCTCAAGGCTCATGAACATTTCTTGGCTAAAAGGAATGCAATTGAGGATTTAGGGACAGATTTCTCTGGTGGAGGCATGCCCGATCGGGTAAAATGCCTGCATGTTCTTATCGCCTATGCATTAGCGGAGGGACCGGAACACTTCAGACTAGGTACGGAGGCCGTAGCTATGGCTGCCGAGCACGCTGGCTTGCGTGGAAGTGCTATCCCAGAAGATTGGCCCACATGCTCCGATCTGGGAATCAACCTTTCGGATTTTGATTTCAGTCACGCAGACGTTCCTGGAGGAGCCCAGTGACCAAGTTTGCCGCTGTTGATTGCGGTACAAACTCAATCAGGCTGCTGATCAGCGAAGTACATAATGGTGTTGCTACCGATGTATGCCGGTTGATGGAAATAGTGCGCCTAGGTCAGGGCGTGGATGGTACTGGTGAATTAGCTCCAGATTCTATAGAACGTGCTCGTTTGGCTCTTGCTCGTTATGTAGAACTCATGAAAGAACACGGTGTACAGGCCGTGCGTATGGTAGCTACTTCTGCAACTCGGGATGCACGGAACAAAGATGATTTCTTTACTATGACCGGCACCCTCCTGAGTCAGATCACTCCTGGAGCAAGGGCGGAAGTAATTAGCGGTGAGGAAGAAGCTTCCTTGTCTTTCCGTGGTGCGGTTTCGGATCTAGATGGTGAATCTGGGCCTTTTTGTGTCATTGACCTGGGCGGAGGCTCTACGGAATTTATCGTAGGGGATTCTGAGGGTGAGATTTATGGTTCGCATTCTGCTCAAATGGGTTGCGTGCGGCTCACAGAGCGCATTATGCGGGCAGACCCTCCTACGGACACCGAAATTGAGATAGCTCGTGATTACGTAACCGAGCGTATTGAGCAAGTAGAGAAGATCGTCCCTATTGAGAAGGCTTCTACGTTTGTGGGGTGTGCAGGTACGTTCACTACGCTTGCTGCCATGGCGTTAGGGCTAGAATCTTATGATCCTGGCGCCATACACGATGCTCGACTGCGCTTGGACGCGCTTCAGGTGATAACCGCGCAGTTGATTGCGGAAACAGCTGCGCAGCGAGCGGCACATCCTGTGATGCATCCGGGGCGTGCAGATGTTATTGCGGGTGGTGCCGTGGTAGTGGATGGCGTTTTAGACATGCTTCGTCGTAAGGCTGTAGTCGACCGAATTGTTATTTCTGAAAAGGATATTCTGGACGGAATTATTGCTGGATTAGCAGAAACGCATGAACAGGCGCCCCCGGCGTGAGAACCTAGGTTTTGAGTACGTGCCACATTCGGTCTAAACTAAGCAGGCGCGTTGCCCCCATAGCCCAATCGGCAGAGGCAGTCGACTTAAAATCGATTCAGTCTGGGTTCGAGTCCCAGTGGGGGCACAGCAGGAGCATCCCAGTTGCGACCTAATTTGCTGGGATGCTCTTTTTTTGCATTTATGGGGCGGGGATTGCTGATGCAATACAGCGGGAAACCGATTGGAAGGAAATACACAGCGGATTGGCAGCTACGCCCGAGGGGTTTGCAAGGGACCGGTTTTAGCATGGGGTCATTGAAAAAAAAGATGTAGTGCCATCAAGTATGGCTCTACATAAAAATCGGTCCTTTACCATCCTTGAAAGGCAGAGCTATGACTTACGATAACGTTCGATTCCAATCTTCAGCTGCGGCGAAAAAGGAGTCTTTTGATAGCGCTGTGTATCATCTCGGTGTGATTGATCCTTATGCAGATTCCGCATGGACGTATGTTCTAGAAAATCGCGGTGAACGACATACTGGTGTTACCTCGTTGAGGCCTCTTTCTTATGACAGTTCATATAGAAAGTCTCGGCTCACTGTCTAGGAAAACTACCTGCTATTTTCTCTTAAAACCACCGGTGCTGTGATGCGTCCGGTGGTTTTAATTTTGTGTGAAGTATATTTCTCTATCAGCCTATGGAAGTATGCTTAGGGAAACCTATGTTGTAGTATGTGGCATAAAGGCACCTTTATGGGGCTATATAAAAGATTGAGGATATCGAGGAAGTATCTCATCACGTATCACGTGTGGCTTTGACTTTTCTCGATGATTAATGATGCGCAAAAGTATTGCATTTTACGTTAGATGCAATAGAAAGGGTTAGCGTGACTTCCCATACTTCTAGGTTCGGTAGCACGGTATTACTTTGGTGCGATCAAGGCACTGCGACTGTCAACGCGCCGGATCGGGTAGTTGCAGTGATGGCTGGGGATATAGTGGTGGCTCCAGTAGGTGCTTTTGTCTCGGGGCATGGAGTGGTACTGCCAATTACGTTCCCAGATTTTCATTTCCAAGGAAATACTAGGCGTTTGCACTTAGGATCCCGTTGGTCTCATCGTATGGTGTATGAGTTTGCTCGGAGCCTGATGGGGGAGAAGAACTTATCCCCGGAGATAGCAAGCCTTTTTAGTGAGCGTGCATGCCCTCCCCCTGCTCCGCAGGCCGGTGCTGCAAAAATGGTCGCTCAATTACTTGTTGCTAACCCAGCAGATCAGACTTCACTCGTTTCATTTGCTCAACGTTTTCACGTGAGCTCACGGACATTGCAGCGTCAATTCTTGCAGGGAACCGGCTTCACCTTTAGTGAATGGCGTGCGGCTCATCGGGTTTCTGTTGCGGCTACTCTTCTTCCTCATGATTTTACGATTTCAGTGGTCGCAAATTTGGTGGGATTCAGTGCAACCTCATCGTTGACGCGAGCTTTTAGAAGGCATACTGGATTGACACCATCTGCTTTTACAGGCAGTGCAACGGGGATGGGAAGCGTAGGGGAGCCTCCACACATTCCTGCGACAACCACCTTTGCTCGTGCTGAGCAGGATCTAGCGTTGTGGATTTATAAAGGTACTGCAACTGTGACTACTCCTGGATATTGTCGTTTTGTGGGCATGGGAGAAACAGTGACTATCCCTTCTGGGACTCACACCAGAGTTGATGTTGCGGCGGGCTCGATAGCGCTGCCGATTCCGTTGGCACATGCTAACGAGGGGTTGACGCTCATGGATGCGCTAAAACACTGTTTAAATCCGGCAACCACAGCGGAATTGCGCCCTCTTGCGGCAAACGAGAGAGTTGCTGCGGAAAAGCTTTTGATCCCCAGCCCATAAACGCTCTAGGAAGTAAAGAGCGAGGCATTTTTTAATTACGGGAACAAAAGTGTTACCTGTATCGTTTCTAGGTAGTACATAGAAAATGAATCGGTGCGAAAGGAAAAGTGTCGCCCCATGCGCAGTAGCAATCCGGTCTTAAATTCTCTGACGGGTTCCCGCCAACGACAGACCCAGGCGGGCTACCAGCAGCAGATCGATAACCCCTATGGGGGATATGGTTACAATCAGCTTGATCCGCAGGTTAACGATCGTCCCATGACCGTGGATGATGTTGTCTCTAAAACGGGAATTACCCTTGGAGTCATCATCGCGTTTGCGATCCTTAACTTCGGAATTGCCCAGGTGAATTCCGGCATTGCGTTGATGCTGACGGGCGTCGGCGCTATCGGCGGTCTGATCACTGTTCTGATCTCTTCCTTTGGTCGTAAGTTTGGCTCTGCGCCTATCACCTTGACCTATGCGGCATTTGAGGGATTGTTCGTAGGCGGTATCTCGCTTGTCTTGTCTGGTTGGCTTGTCGGCGGGCAAAACGCTGGAACCTTGATCGGTCAGGCAGTGCTGGGCACTGTTGGCGTTTTCCTGGGAATGCTGTACGTGTACAAGACAGGCGCAGTGAAAGTGACGCCTAAGTTCAACAGGATTCTCACCTCCTGCATCATCGGTGTTCTCGTTCTTGTGGTGGGTAACCTGGTGTTGAGCCTCTTCGGTGTGAACCTCGGACTTTATAATGGCGGCCCTATCGCTATTATCTTCTCGCTCGTGTGCATCGGACTAGCAGCGATGAGCTTCTTGCAAGATTTTGATATCGCTGACCGTCTCATCCGTCAGGGAGCTCCCTCCAAGAATGCATGGGGCGTGGCACTCGGCTTAGCTGTGACGCTTGTGTGGCTGTACACGGAGATTCTCCGTCTCCTGAGCTACTTCAACCAGAGGTAAATACGAAATACGCATTTTAAGGTGGCTGCTTCCTAGGAAGCAGCCACCTTTTTGCGTTATAAGGGAATTATCATTCCATCGATATAAACATCAGCGAAAACGATAGCTTCTGCACTTTGTAGTGGATTTCTTAAGGTGACTGTCACCGGTGTACGAGTGGCTTTTTCCATTTCTCTGAATCCAGTGCCAACGGCTTCAAAAGAATTCCACCAAGACCACGTGATATCAACAACGCGGTTGTTTTTATCAGTGCATGATAAAGAGATTTTGCGAGGTTTAGTAGTCGGAGAACCAACGCAGTCAATGAATGATGGAACCTGACCAGGCGCTAGGAGAGGGGGTGAAGGCGAGAGAAAAGGCTCGCTGGTTACTGCCGTACTGGAACGTGATGAGCTACTGCGATGTTGAGGTACTCGAGTTGATGGTGGCGTCGTCACGCTAGCAGTTAAGCGCGCGCTCGTTGCCGTAGCAATCTTTTTAGGTGAGTCCACGTGGGAAGCAGGTGTGCACGCTAGTGAGGAAAGGCAAAAGCCCGCTGCAATAAGGGAATAAAAGCAGCGGGCGATGCAGCGCATTAGTTTTTACGCATGGTAGCGGCCTTGGTGGAGTCGTAAGGCTCTGCAGTAACTACGGTCACCGTGATGGTTTTGCCATTGGGAGCAGTGTACTCGCGAGTCTCGCCTTCCTTAGCGCCGACAACTGCAGCACCGAGGGGAGACTGCTCAGAGAAGGTCTCCAGGTCCTTGTTATCGGAGGCTGCCGCACGGGTACCGATGAGGAAGGTTTCCTTATCGTTCTTATCACCGTTGTAGTAAACGTGCACTACGGAACCAATGTGGGCGACACCTTCCACGATACCTACACGCTCGGTGGTGGAGTTAGCGAGGATTTCGGAGATCTGCTTGATGCGAGCTTCTTCTTGATCCTGCATTTCACGTGCAGCGTCGTAACCGGCGTTTTCCTTGAGATCGCCTTCCTCGCGGCGCTCGTTGATCTCAGCTGCGACCTCGGGGCGGTGTGCAATAAGTGCATTGAGCTCTTCTTCGAGCTTAGCCTTGGTTTCCGGGGTGATGTACTGCTTTTGGTTTTCGGCCATAATCCGTATCCCTCTACACGTTGGTAATCGAGGCAATCCGCAATGTAAATCAATGGCAGCGAGGAACCTAAGAGGCGAAAGACGCTTCAAGGTATCTTCTGTTGCCATGATGATGGCCCCGAATAAAAGAATTTACGTGCGGTTTGGCACGGCAACACTTACGTTTCGGGGCCGAATCACGCGGATAGCGCGCTTTTGCTGGGATTCTACCACAGATGTTGTGGCTGGGAGATCCTGCTAAGAGGCTGTGCGTGTCCTTTGATGTGGTTAGCTACGGTTCAGGTAGAAAGGGATGGAAGAACTACAGCCATAGAGATTTCCGGATACGGCGCCCTTAGACGTCTTGATAGGGACCTCGATACGCTGAGTTTTATCCCCTCCACTGGGCAAAAAGAATTCGCGACGTCCTACTTCGGCCATCTCGTAGTCTAGGGCCGTAACGATGCAGTAATGATCGACGTCCGTATTGTCCCTGGTTACGTCGACAGTGAGAGCGAAATTGTTGTCATCAACCTGCATAACATTGGCGATCTGCCCAGAAATCTTTGTTTGGCGATCTTGCTGTACAAATTTGATGAGCGCAACCGCGATTGCAGCGGTGATAACGAGGACCAGAATGGCAAGGAGCTTGCCGCTTAGGTTAGATGATTTTTGTGGTTTCTGGGGATCCGAGTAGCGTGCGCGGGCGGTATTACTGCTGCTTGATGACGAAGGCTCTTGTGGTGCCATCTCTTACGCTCCTCGGTGAGATCCTGTACCCGCCATCTCGCTTATTGCTCCAGCATCTGCGGCGAAGCGCGGGTAGCGTGGGCGACTTCTCGACGCCTCCTGTGCACACATCATAGTATCCGATCAGTAACTCACCCCTGCACTAGCAACTCCGACTAAACTGCGGCTTTATAGTTGAAGAACAAATGACTAGCTAGGAAAGGACCACTCCTATGCGCGGGTTGCGTCTTCTCGCTATACATGCTCATCCAGATGATGAGGCCAGCAAAGGTGCCGCTACGATGGCAAAGTACGCCGCTGAAGGCTGCGACGTGCTCGTTTTGACCTGCACTGGTGGCGAGCGGGGAGCCATCCTTAATCCGGCCATGGATAAACCTGGAATCCTAGAAAATATGGCGCAGGTGCGTAGGAAAGAGATGGCGGAGTCAATTCGCGCCATAGGTGCTCACCATTGTTGGCTGGGTTACATCGATTCAGGGCTGCCTGAAGGAGATCCTTTACCTGCGTTACCACCCGGATGCTTTGCGCTTGCGGACACCGAGGAAGTAGTGGATAAGGTCGTTGCAGTGATTCGAGAGTTCCAGCCACACGTGATCATTACCTACGACGAAAATGGTGGTTATCCTCATCCTGACCACCTTAAGGTCCATGAAGTCTCTATGCTTGCTTGGGATCGTTCAGGGCAGACAGCTTATAAACCAGAGCTTGGAGCTGCGTGGGAGCCGCTCAAACTGTATTACACACATGGGTTTATCCGACAACGTATGCAAATGTTCCACAACTTGCTGATTCAAGAGGGGAAAGAAAGCCCTTACGTGGACATGCTTGAGCGATGGCAGATTCATCGTGCGGACATCATGGCGCGTGTAACCACCCAAATTCGATGTGAAGAATATTTTGAGCAGCGTGATGAGGCTTTGCGTGCCCACGCCACGCAAATAGATCCTGCAGGGGCTTTCTTTGGTACTCCGGTGGAAGACCAACAGCGTTTATGGCCTACTGAGGAATTTGAGTTGGCAAGAACACGCGTAACTACTGCCATTCCAGAAAATGACCTCTTTGCTGGAATTGATCGAGAGTATAAAGACCTGAATCGCCCATAATGTGAAGTGTTGGTTAATTCACAGCTAAGTAAAAGCGGTACGAGCTGATGGTCGGGCAACTGAACTTTTCTTGGCGTTTCCTGCGTTTTTAACCACTCTAAGTGAAGCAGAGTGGTGCAGCATGGGGAGCGAGAGCAAAAACGAGACCTTATTTAATAAAAGTGTGTTTTCTCTGAAAGTGAGTCCGCGCTAGAATTTATCAGTTCCCCTGTAGCGCAGCATCGCCGGCATACGGGAACGCGTATGTTGAAGTAATGCAGAAAAATTCTCAGCGGACGCAACTGGTGAGGATGACGTAACAGTGACTAGCAGTGACTATGAGGAGAACTCTTAGATGAATACGGTTGATCCAGCCAACGCGATCACCTACCTCGCTCAAACCATCACTGGTCCGGTGGGCTCTGAGTTTGGAAAAGCATCCCCAATCGGGTGGTTTGTGCTGATCGCGTTGCTTGTTGCTGTGCTCTACATTGGTTGGGCATTTCGACGTCGCTATACGCGCCTTCACCGGCGTCGGTTATTTGCGGAAGCACACGGGATCGACCTTTTTGATACCGAGACGCTGGATAAAGCTATGGCAGAGGCCGGAGTGCTTGATCGAGGCAAGAAGTACTGGTTCTAAGCTGACACGTTGTCGGTAGTGCGCTACTGCGTTAGATGGCGCCCTTGCATAAGAAGGCGGAGCAACAACATGAAAGAGACCCTTACATCGCCGCTTAAGGCGGCGCTACAGGCGGTGCTCTATCCATTTTATGAAAAGCGCTTACTGGGAGAGATCGCAGGCGCTAAGCAACCTTCGCACGTTGCCATCATGTGCGATGGCAACCGCAGGTGGGCGCGTGAGGCAGGGTTTGCCGATGTTACCCACGGGCATCGTGTAGGTGCTAAAAAAGTCGGTGAAATGGTCCGATGGTGCAAAGACACCGATGTGGAGTTGGTGACAGTCTATTTACTCTCCACAGAGAATCTAGGCAGAGCTAGCGACGAGCTCGATATGCTTTTTGACATCATCGGGGATGTAGTAGACGAGCTTGCCGACCCAGAGACCAACTGTAGACTTCGCTTGGTGGGGCACTTGGATCTACTTCCTACGGAAGTTGCGGAGCGCATGAACTACGCCCAGGAGAAGACCGCTCATAATACGGGTGTGGCCGTGAACGTAGCGGTAGGCTACGGAGGTCGTCAGGAGATCGTTGATGCGGTACGTGAGCTCATCTCCGGAGAGGTCGAGTCTGGTACTGCAGCGGAGCAAATAGCCGATAAAGTTACCGTGGATTCTATCTCTAAGCACCTTTACACCTCGGGGCAGCCCGATCCCGATCTAGTGATTCGTACTTCGGGGGAGCAGCGATTGTCTGGCTTTCTCCTGTGGCAAGCAGCGTATTCAGAGATTTGGTTCACGGACACGTACTGGCCAGCGTTCCGTCGCCTCGATTTTCTCCGCGCGCTCAGAGAATACTCCAAACGAAGCCGCAGGTTTGGAAAATGATTCACGTCAGATTCCACTCTGTGTATGGCTCGACCAAACACTATGCGGAATCACTAGCGCAATCGGTAGACGCCCTGAGCATCGGAGTGCTCGACGTCCCCATTCCTAGCGACGGACACCCCGTGGTGATACTCAGCCCGGTTCATGGCCCGAGTATCGCCGGCATCAAAGTCGCGCAGCGATACCATGAAACTCATCCGATTGCGCTCGTAGCGGTAGGGATGACGCTTCTCGACGCCGCCCAGAAACGCGATCAAATGCGAAGCTCTGCTCCTGAAAGCTGCGCGCGTTTTTACCTCCCGGGTAGGTTGGACTATTCGCAGCTCAGTTCTACTCATAAGGCGGCAATGACGTCGCTTGTGGCATTTTTAAAGGCTAAACCATTGAAAAATGCGAATGATAAGAGCATTATCGCTGGTTATAACAAGGTTGTGGATCAGGTGGACGTCGACAAGCTACAACCTGTCATAGAGTGGGCGCGCAGCGCAGCCTCCTAGATTTTGCGCATTCTTACGCGCCGCACTTTATGGTTGGAATCTTTACCAAGCACCAAGGAAGCACGTACCCGCGTAGGAAGGATGTGCTCGACCAGGTTGGGGAGATTGATGGTCTGCCAGATCATGCGAGCCTCATTGACCGCAGCAGTGTCGGACATGTCGGCGTAATGAGAGAAGTGCGCATTTGGGGCACGGAATGCTGATTGTCGTAGGTGGAGGAATCGATCGATATACCATCTTTCGATGTCTTCGATGGCGGCATCCACGTACACACTAAAGTCAAAAAGATCGCTGACCGATAAGGTCGGACCGGTTTGGAGTACGTTGAGCCCCTCCAAAATTAAAATATCTGGTTGGCAGATCGTGGCCACCTGGTTTTCCACCCTGTTATAGAGAGTGTGGGAGTACACAGGTGCCGTAACGTGGTGTTTTCCGGATTTTACGTCGGTGACAAAGCGCAGCAGTGCCCGTTGATCGTAGCTTTCCGGATAACCCTTCCTACCCAAAATCCCACGCTTTTTCAGCTCATCCGTGGGATAAAGAAAACCATCTGTGGTGACCAGATCGACTCGCGGATGCTCTTCCCATCGTTGCAAAAGTACCTGGAGTAGACGCGCTGTGGTGGATTTTCCCACAGCCACAGAACCCGCAACCCCAATAATGAACGGAACATGGGCGGCATCTTCGCCTAGGAAGGTTTCTGTTGCTGCAGTCAGCTCTTGACGCGCTTGAACCTGTAGATGAATGAGACGGCTCAGCGGCAGATACACCTCTGCGACTTCTTCCAAATCAATGTTTTCACCGATTCCTCGTAGCTCAATGACCTCTTCCTCAGTGAGAACTTGGGGCATGGACATACGAAGACGCCGCCAGGAATCACGGTCGAAGTCAAGGTATGGGCTGGAATCTTTCGGGCGAGCCATGACGTCTATTGTGCATGGCGGTGCTTGCCTCCCCGAAATTGGTGGGGGCGTAATCTCAAAGTGTGTTCATTTGCACATAATGGAGCTCGTGTCTACGGGGGTGCAACAAACCCAAGGCTGCAGCTGCTTTTCCAACCGAAAGCTGTTGTGGGTCTTGTGATTAGTTAGAATTATTCGCGTAGTGCCCCTACCGGCCACACTTATGCGTTGTTGGTCGGCTACATAATGAGAAAGGTGAAGTGGTCCAGCAATGACAGATGACATCCGCAACCAGTCGCTGAGCGAATTGGATCCCGAAGTTGCAGGTGCTATCGCAGGCGAGCTTGATCGTCAGCGATCCACCCTTGAGATGATCGCTTCTGAGAATTTTGTGCCTCGTGCAGTTTTGCAGGCACAAGGCTCCGTATTTACTAACAAATACGCAGAAGGCTACCCAGGCCGTCGTTACTATGGCGGCTGTGAAAACGCGGATATCGTAGAAGACCTGGCGCGCAATCGCGCAAAAGAGGTCTTTGGTGCGGAATTTGCAAATGTTCAACCACACGCAGGTGCACAGGCAAATGCCGCTGTGCTCATGGCGTTGGCTAACCCAGGCGACAAAATTATGGGGCTGTCGCTGGCACACGGTGGGCACCTGACCCACGGTATGCACCTGAACTTCTCCGGCAAGCTTTATGAGGTTGCCGCATACGAGGTTGACCCCGAGACATTCCGGGTTGATATGGATAAAGTGCGGGAGCAAGCACTAGCGGAGAAGCCACAGGTATTGATCGCTGGTTGGTCTGCATATCCACGTCAGCAGGATTTCGAGGCATTCCGTTCGATCGCAGATGAGGTCGGTGCCAAGCTGTGGGTGGACATGGCTCACTTTGCGGGGCTGGTTGCTGCGGGCTTGCACCCAAGCCCGGTTCCTTATGCGGATGTTGTTTCTACCACGGTGCATAAGACCCTAGGAGGTCCGCGCTCGGGCATGATCCTGGCCAAGCAGGAGTATGCGAAGAAACTCAACTCTGCAGTCTTCCCAGGCCAGCAGGGTGGCCCTCTCATGCACGCTATCGCGGCCAAGGCCGTGGCCATGAAGATTGCTGCTACTGAGGAGTTCAAGAATCGTCAAGAGCGTACTCTTGAGGGTGCAAAACTCATTGCTGAGCGCCTCGTTTCGGCAGACTGCAAGGCTGCAGGCGTGGACGTTTTGACTGGTGGTACCGACGTTCACTTGGTTTTGGTGGATCTGCGTAACTCCCAGATGGATGGACAGCAAGCAGAGGATCTGCTGCACGAGGTAGGCATTACGGTTAACCGCAATGCTGTCCCGTTTGATCCTCGTCCGCCAATGGTCACTTCCGGTTTGCGCATTGGTACTCCGGCACTGGCTACTCGTGGCTTTGATACCGCTGGCTTTGCTGAGGTTGCGGATATCATTGGTACGGCGCTGGCTCAGGGAACAAACGCTAACGTTGCTGAGCTGCGGGCACGCGTGACCAAGCTCGCTGAACAGTACCCGCTGTATGAGGGTCTAGAGGATTGGAAGCTGCTCTAATCCACACGAGGTAATACGAGAAAGCCCCCGGCACCGTGCGTCTTTGTGACGCTGGTGATCGGGGGCTTACATGTTGAGATTTTAGGCCTTGGTAGCAGGTGAATCGGATGCGGGTTCTTCTGTTTCAGTCACGGCATCGGAATTGTGAGGCTGCTGCGAGATAGTGGTGTCGCGAAGCTTCTCATGTTTGATGAGTGATACCAGGATGAGTGCCAGAACCACGATCGGCATGAGAATCACAAAGACCGGAGTAAGCGCGTCGTTGTAGGAAGAAACGAAAGCATCGTGCACAGGGCCAGGCAATTGGTGGACAAGAGCAGGGGTGATTTCATTGGAATCAAGTCCGCCTTGCGCAGCCATAGCTTGTTGTTGCTCAGGAGGAAGCTGCTGGATAGCACCCGGGAGTCGTTCAGCCATGAGAGAGGAAAGGTTTCCAACAAAGATGCCGCCGACAAGGGCAGAACCCAGGGAAGCGCCGATTTGACGGAAGAAATTGTTCACGGCGGTTGCAGAGCCAACGACGTCCATCGGGAGCGTATTCTGCACGATGAGAATCAGGACTTGCATAGAGAATCCCAAGCCAACGCCGAGGATGAAGAGGTAAAGGCCGATCTGCCAGAGAGAGATATCGGTGTGAAGCGTGTGGAACAGCGCGAGTGCGCCGAGCGTGACCACCATGCCGATGATGGGGAAGTGGCGGTACTTTCCAGTTTTAGCGATGCGTGCACCAGACCAAATAGAAAGTCCCATCATGCCGACCATCATGGGGATCATCATGTAACCGGCCTCGGTTGCAGAGATGCCGGAGACCATCTGCATGTACGTAGGAAGGTAGCCTAGGACGCCAAACATGGTGATTCCCAGGACCAAGCCAGCAGCAGTGGTGAGCGCAAAGTTACGGTTGGTAAAGAACGAGAGCGGGATGAGCGGATCAGCTGCTTTGAGCTCAACGAGGATTAAGAGACCTGCGGAAATGACCGTAGTGATAATCAGGCCGATGATCAGCGGATCAGACCACTCATATTGAGAGCCGCCCCAGGTGGTCACGAGTATCAGGGAAACCGTAGCGATGATCATAAAGACAGTTCCCAGGTAGTCCCACGTAAAAGGTTTCTTTTCATGGGTGGGGATGCGGAGGAAGTAGATCGCAATAGCAACTGCGATTGCCCCGAGGGGGAGATTCATCCAGAATGCCCATCGCCAGCCAATGCCCTCAGTAAACCAACCGCCTAGGAGAGGGCCGAGAACAGCGGAAAGGCCAAAGATTCCGCCCATCCAGCCCATATAGCGGCCGCGTTCACGGGCCGGGATGATGTCGGCGATGATCGCTTGAGAGAGGATCATGAGTCCGCCGCCGCCGATGCCTTGAATCGCGCGTCCAGCGATCAGCATGGTCATGGTGTTGGCTATGCCACCAAAGATGGAGCCGATGAGGAAGATGAGAAGCGCTCCGATGAAGAGCCCCTTACGGCCGATGAGGTCTCCAAGTTTGCCGTAGATCGGCAGCATGACGGTCTCTCCGACCATGTAGGCGGTGATAACCCACATCATGTGGTCTACGCCGCCTAGTTCGCCGACGATGGTAGGAAGTGCTGTGGAGAAAATCATTTGGTCCAGGCTGGAAAGCAGCATGGATACCATGAGCGCAGAGAGCACCCACCAGGCGCGTTTTTGTTCCTCGGGAGTCATGCTCGATTCCCGTTTTGCTTTGGGCTTGGTGCGACGTCGAGAAGCTTTGTGCTTTTCTTGCTTTTCGACGTCCACCGAATCGATATCAATGGTGTTCATGGGAAAGTCCTAGATTATAAAAGGGCGTCTTGATGCGGGCTGGTAAGACGCAAAAGGGGAATTTTAGGGAGTTGCTCGGAAAACATCTTGGAATGCGGAGAACATTCCTTCACAAGCGTCACGGAGCTGCTGTGGTGAGGGATAGTCGTTATTAAAAGACTGGAACCCGAGCTTGATGGTGGTGAAAGCAATTCCACAGAGCACTGTGGCCTCACGTTGTTCTTCGAGCTTTGTTTTTCTTGCAGCTGGGTGGGTGCGAAGATATTTGGTGATGAGTTTTTCTAACTCTGAATTTGTTTGGTGAAAACGACCAAAGTGCTGTTGCATGAGCACGGGGTCCTTCTCCCAGATTTCCCTACGGCGTTTTTGCGTCGAAGCGGAAAAATATTCATCACGGGTGGGGTCAAAGATGAGTTTCACCAGCATGCTGAGGACTGCGTTGGGGAGGTCCTCATGCTCAGTTGAGAGGAAAGCTTCCTTTTCTTGTTGTGTAGGTTTTCGCGGGCCTGTGCCTAAGACAGCGTCGTCTTTTGTTGCGAAGTAGTTGAAGAATGTTCGTTTGGACACTCCGACGGGTTCACAAATTTCCTCGACAGTGACGTTGGAAAAACCACGTTCTAGTACAAGGCGCGTTGCGCTATCTTCGATAGCTTGATGAGTACGGATTTTTTTTATTTTTCTGTGGGATTCCATCGGTACTGCACGGTTCCCGCAGGCGTTTCTGTTGATTCTCGCCATGGAATGTGAGAATACGCCCGAAACTGCACAAAGTGCAAAAATTCATCAAGTGAATTTGTTGGCAAATAAGGGCTTTGGTGACGTGTCACACTTCTTACTGGAGCTTAATGTCAAAACGGTGCATAAAAGCAGGTAGGAGCACTGAAGAAAGTTAAAAAACGGCTGAAAAACGGGTAAGGTTACCCATTTTCAGCCGTCGGTACGAGCGGAGAAGCCGTAGGAACTAGTCCCGGTTATTGTTATCCTCATTGCTTGAAGTCGCATTATTGGTGGACTCATTGCGTGAGTTGGCCAGGGTAGTGCGTGCAGCACGCAACCACTCTGGTTGATTTTCCAAGAGAGCTTTGATTTCCGCCGTGGTCAAAGCCTTGTCCATATCATTGCGTTTAAGCGCGGTGATGGTGACACCGAGTTTTTGTGCGACAACCGGACGTGGGTGCGGTCCCGTACGACGCAATTCTTGCAGCCACTCAGGGGGATTGCTTTGAAGTGCCACAAACTCCTCATGGGTGAGGGCGTTAGCTTGGAACTCCTCTGGAGTGGCGGGCAAATAGATGCCCAACTTCTTCGCAGCGGTCTGGGGCTTCATTGCAGTGCCAGACGGCTTACGTACAGATTCTTCATTCACGCGTTCAACGGTAGCATTGTTTTCCATGATGAGCTTAAGTTTTGTCATTGGCACCGAGCCGGACAAGTGGCTGCGCCGATTTGATGACCGCACCCAGCACGGCGGAATCCGTAGCGCTGCCTCACCTGATCCTGTGACACAACTGCTCGAAGATTCCGTGGATATAGCCCTGGTAAGACTGCCTGATTCCCGCATTGATGGCAGTGCAGATCTCCATGTGGTGCGGTTATATCAAGAAAGCATGGGGATAGCGCTGCCCAAAGAGCACACGCTCACGCTCCTGGATAAGCTTTGCGACGCCGACCTAGAAGACGAGATCTGCAATTATCGAATCAGCGACGCCTTGGAACTAGACATCGATGAACTGCGCTCTGCCTTGCAAGTAGTGGCTGCAAACGTCGGCTACGCAATCGCGCCCCGTCCGCTTATCAAGGCTATGAGTGGAAAGCTTATAGAGCATCGAGACTTTGCCTCTCCTACTCACGTGGGGCAGACTTCCATAGCTTTAGCATGGAAAAAGGACCGCGATGCTGAAGACGTTCAAGATTTTGTGGGAATAGCCAAAGGCCGAAAGCCCAATTCTTCTCGGCAATCGGGTGAAAAGAAACTCAGTGCCAGGGAGAAAAGCTTGGCTAAACAACAACGCAGAGAATCTGGCAAAAAAGCAAAGGTGCAGCGGCAGAACGTGGGGAGAAAAACAAAACCACGTGGGCGTCGATAAGGCGCCACAGAGATGTAACCATCGGGTCTCGATCTGCTAACGATTAGCGTAGGCGGTTGCTAAAAAGGTCGGTTCGCCCTCACAATCGGCTCCGCAGTATGTTTGCACTACGGCTTAACACACAGAGGGTGATTTTATGTCTAAAGACAGTCTTCTAGCGAGGAATGGGGCAAAAGCCTTAGCAGCTAGTGTGCTCCTTGCTACGGGGCTAACGGCATGTTCATCCGCAACGGATAAAGCTAGCAATGCGGGACCAGCTTCGAGCTCTTTGCTTCCTACTGATGCTCAAACGCACGATACGGTGTCAGCTGATGCGCCTTCGGAATCTGGAAACTCGGTGGAAAGCACAGCTGGTGCTTCCAAATCGCTTTCTCAGCTGGCAGATTTTCCTCAAGGTGACGATGACAGCGCATTGACCCAATTCTTCCTACCCAACGGAACCGCTATACAGATTCCCTCAGAGTTGGCGGAAAAAATAGGTAAAGCCCGAAACTTTGGGCCTCTCACGGGCGTCGAACACGTTGGCGGGGGTGCATATATGGCCTCATTTGAGGGCGGGAAGTACCTCGTTTATAAAAACGATGACGTTGAGCCCGTGATAGGCAAAATCGCGGAAACGTGGATCGCGCAAGGCGGCGTGAACTCTGATCTCGGGGCGCCGCTCGACGACGAGGAAGCTATTTCCCGCGGTTGGAGTCAAACATTTGAAAAAGGCACTATTTCATGGATCCGGGATGAAAAAGGGGAATACTCAGCGGAGATCCGGAAGAAATAAGGGTCTCAATCCCACGATTCTTAGGAAAGCTGACCTTCCGAGTGGCTAACAAGGTCCTAATTAGACAGAATTGAACACATGCACACAAAGGATTTCTATATCCGACCGTTGCGTCGGACAGACTTTGGGCAGGTTCAACAGATCTATCTCCTCGGGTTGAACACTGGACATGCCTCTTATGAGATTGAGGCACCCAGTTGGGAAAAGTTCTCGGGGACTAAGATTCCCGAGACACTTTTTGTTGCCGTAGATGCGGAAGACGACTCGAAGATCCTAGGGTGGGTATCCGCAGCTCCCATCTCCTCGCGCTCAGTATTCCGCGGGGTTGTGGAAGATTCGATCTATATTCACCCGGATGCCAGAGGGCGGGGAGTCGCCGGGGCTCTCCTAGATAAGCTTATCGACGTGTGCCAAGGGCTAGGAATATGGTCTATTCATTCGTGGATTTTTCCAGAAAATGAAGGCTCTGCGGGCTTGCACGAATCGCGCGGGTTTGAAAAAGTAGGGACCCTCGGACACCTGGCAAAAATGACATATGGCGAAATGGCGGGACAATGGCGTGACACCGATATTTGGGAAAAACTACTTCCTAAGCCGGAAATAGATGATCATACTGCCGCTGCACTAGACCTCAGCTAAGACGATACAAAAGACTGCACTCCGTTGTGAGTGCAGTCTTTTGCTATGGGGTGATAAAACGGTTGGGGCTAGGGCTTGGACACCGTTGTCTCGACTGTCTCGGCAAGCTTCTTTTCCTTTATCAAGGAGAGAAGCACTACCGCAATCAGGGAGATCGGTGCAAGAAGAAGGAAAACGGGCGTGAGGGCATCGTTGTAGGACACGGCGATGGCGTTTTTAATAATGTCTGGTAGCGCGGCGACGGCTGCTGGAGTGAGTTTGCCGCTGCTTTCTACAACGTGGAATTGTTCTGGATCCCCTCCTAGTCGCACTGCGTGTTCAACTGCAGAAGGAAGGTTCATCGACATCTGGCGACCAAGGTTGCCTAGGAATATGGAACCGATAAGTGCTGCGCCTATTGTGCCTCCCACCTGGCGGAAGAAGTTGTTGGCGCCGGTGGCTGTTCCTACTACGGATAGCGGGAAGGAGTTTTGGACGATGAGCACCAAAATCTGCATGGTGCTTCCTATCCCGATACCAAAGGCACAAAGATAACAGCACACCCGCACCAGGGAATCGTCGAAAGCAAGGGAACCCATAAGAACAAGTGCTATAGAGGTAGTGATCTGTCCGGCGAGCGGAAAGACCTTATATCGGCCGGTCTTTGCTACCAGATTCCCCACGGTGATCGATGCGGCAATGAGTCCACCCATCATGGACATCATGGTAAGGCCGGCTCTTGTGGGACTCATGTGGTGAACCATCTGAAGATAAGTGGGCAGATACGCCATAGAACCGAACATGATGACGCCAACTGATAGCCCTGCTCCGGTGGTGAGGACAAAGTTCCGATTTTTAAAAAGCGTAAGGGGAATGATCGGCTCTGGAACCCGTAGCTCTATGAAGATAAGTAGCACGACGAGTAGGAGAGTGCAGAGGAGAAGCCCAATGATCACCGGGTCTGTCCATGCATAGTCGTGTCCGCCCCACGTAACGGAAAGAACTAAAGACGTTGTGGCTAAAGCCATGGTGGTCGCTCCCCACCAATCAAAACGAAACTCTCGTTTCTTGGAAGGGAGTTTGAGCAATAGAGCAATCGCCGTTATGGATATTGCCCCGATGGGAAGGTTAAACCACAAGCCCCAGCGCCAGCCGGGGCCGTCTGTAATCCAACCTCCGATGACAGGCCCTAGGACAGAGGAAACTCCGAAGACCATTCCCATGAGACCCATATATTTTCCGCGTTCTCGCGCGGAAGTAACTTCCGCAGTAATGGCTTGGGATAACACCATTGACGCGCCGCCGGCCACTCCTTGGATTGCTCGTGCTGCGATAAGAACGGGCATGGAGTGTGCCAGCCCTCCTAGTAACGAGCCTGCCATGAAGAGGGCGTTGGCAAAAAGGAAGAGCGGTTTTCTGTTCATGAGGTCGCCCAGTTTTCCAAAAAGCGGCATCGCGATGGTCTGCCCTAGGAGGAAAGCCGTGATGACCCAAGACATATGATGGACACCGCCGAGGCTGCCAACGATTGTGGGTAATGCAGTGGAGAAAATCATTTGACCGAGCGAGCCCATGAGCATGCTGAGCATGAGCGCGCCGATGATCCATCCTATGGGGCGATCGCGTGGTGGCTGCTGTTTGGGGGATGTCGTTGAAAAAGTCATGAGCTTTTCTTGGCAAAGGCGATGAGGATGTCGAGGGCGTGGAAACAAGCGCGGACTAGATCGTTGTAACTTCCGGTTTCGTCGGAGGTCCATTGGTGGTATCCCATGAGAATTGCAGAGATAACGATCCGAACCATGGCTTCTGCTTCAACGCTTGCAGGTGTTTCTAGGACGCGTAGATCGGGATGCTGGGCGAAATAATCTACGACGATTGCAGAGAGTTCTCTTTGGAAGAGAGTGATCTTTTGTTTTGACCAGCTGACATGCTCTGGATTATTTTGGCTGATCGTTTTTCTGCGTCGAAGCAACTCGGCTCGAAGTACTGCGTCTGTGTGCTCTCCGGAAAACGCATTATTAAGGGCTAACGACATTAACGCGTGGGGGAGTTTGTCGTGCTTTGTGTGTAGAAACTCTGAAATCTCTTCTGGCTGGGGAGAACGGGGCGTATTGCCAAAAACCGCGATGTTTTTTGATTCAACATAGTTGAAGAAGGTGCGTCTAGAAATGCCGACTGCAGTGCAAATATCCTCTACTGTGACGATCTCTAAGCCTCGCTCAAGGACGAGCCTGGTTGCATGGTCCTCGATGGATGCGTGTGTTTGTCGGCGTTTCCGCTCGCGTAGGGGGAGTTCAGGGTCGTTCGCCATAAAAGTAAACTTAGTGCAACAATTTACCCTGTGCAAAATTTTGGTAGGAGAGTGGAGCCTAGGTTTTCTCCTAGAAAAGACGAAGAGCTGGGAAGGCATGCGGATGCCTTCCCAGCTCTTAAGCGTGGCTACTAGTTACTTATTTATCGCGATCTGTGTTGCACATCGCGAGGACGTCGAGACGCTTGTCCATCTCTTCTTCTGTGAGGTTGTCACCATCTACAAAGCCAAGATCAATGACCGTCTGACGGATAGTCTTGCCTTCCTTTAGAGCGGTCTTGGCGACCTTAGCGGCGTTTTCATAGCCGATAGCGGAGTTGAGTGGGGTCACGATGGAGGGCGAGGACTCTGCGAGGGTCTTCATGCGCTCTTCATTTGGCAGAATGCCGTCAACCAGGCGGGTGGCGAAGATACGTGCCGTGTTAGCTAGGAGGCGAGAAGACTCAAGCACGTTACGTGCCATCATCGGGATGAAGACGTTGAGCTCGAATGCGCCCTGAGCACCACCGAATGCAACGGCGGCGTCGTTGCCTATAACCTGGGCAGCTACTTGGGTGGCGGTCTCACACAGGACCGGGTTGACCTTGCCAGGCATGATGGACGAGCCGGGCTGCAGGTCAGGCAGGTGAATCTCGCCGAGACCGGTGAGTGGGCCGGAACCCATCCAGCGGATGTCGTTGGCGATCTTAGTCAGCGATACGGCGATGGTGCGCATTGCACCGGAGAACTCCACCAGGCCATCGCGGGCTGCTTGTGCCTCAAAATGGTTGACGCACGGACGCAGCTCTTTAACACCGGTCAAGCTTACGAGTTCTGCAGTGACCTTGTCGCCGAAGTCGGCGGGAGTGTTAAGGCCTGTGCCAACGGCGGTTCCACCGATAGGCAGCTCTCCTAGTCGCGGAAGCGTAGCCTCGACGCGTTCGATACCAGCTTCGATCTGGCGTGCATAGCCGGCGAACTCCTGGCCCAAGGTGACGGGAACGGCGTCCATAAGGTGCGTGCGGCCGGACTTAACCACGCTTTCCCATTCCTTGGCTTTCTTCTCTAGGGACTCCTGGAGAACTTTCAAGCCGGGGATCAGGTCGGTGACAGCGGCCTCTGTGGCTGCAACGTGGGTAGCCGTGGGGAACGTATCGTTGGAGGATTGTCCCATGTTGACATGGTCGTTGGGGTGTACCTCAACGCCGGCTGCATGTGCAATGGAGGCGATGACCTCGTTGGCGTTCATATTGGAGGAAGTGCCGGAGCCTGTCTGGAACACGTCAATGGGGAACTGTGCGTCGTGTTTGCCTTCTGCAACTTCTTTAGCAGCAGCGATGATGGCATCTGCCTGTGCTGCGTCGAGGAGGCCACGATCCTTATTTACCTGTGCGCAAGCTGCCTTGAGCAGTCCCATTGCGCGGATCTGCGCGGATTCCAGTCCACGACCTGAGATGGGGAAGTTCTCCACAGCGCGCTGAGTTTGTGCTCGCCATAGGGCATCAATCGGAACCTTTACTTCACCCATGGTGTCGTGCTCAATGCGGTACTGCTGCTCAGTCATGAATGATCCACCTTTGTAGATACGAAGTTTCTCTTGGTCGTGGACATCGCCCCTCCCATGCATAAGCTCTGGAAAAGGTAAGACGATGTACTCACACGACTACAAGTATGCCGAAAAAAGCTGCCGTATGTGGCTAGGATATGGGGCCGGCGGGTAATGTGACGCACTTCAATGCGGGAATGCCGCAGCGCGGGGGTAAACCCAAGGTGGCCTCACTACATATTTGGTCAGGCCACCTTGGGTTTAAGGAGTCTTATTTGGTTACTTTGGAGTAATCGACGACCGAATACTCCTGCAGTTTTTGTAGCTTGTGGGAAGACTCGATGTAACGGATTGTCCCGGACTTGGAACGCATAACAAGGGAGCGCGTGGTCGCGCCGTTCGCGCGGTAGCTCACGCCGCGGAGCATATCTCCGTTGGTTACGCCGGTCGCCACAAAGAAGCAGTTATCGGAGCTGACTAGGTCATTAGTGAGAAGGACCTGGCTGAGATCGTGACCCGCGCTACGTGCGCGGTCAGCCTCGGCATCATCGCGAGGAGCGAGCATGCCTTGGATCTCTCCGCCCATACATTTCATTGCGCATGCAGTAATGATGCCCTCGGGGGTGCCACCCGTGCCCATCATGATGTCCACGGAGTTGGTCTCCTGGGCTGCTGCTACGGCGCCGGCGACGTCACCATCGCGAATGAGTCGGACCTTTGCACCTGCCTCGCGGATGTCTTTAATAAGGTCTGCATGACGAGGACGGTCAAGGACCACAACAGTCACCTGATCAGGCGCGATGTTCTTTGCTTTTGCTACAGCATTGATGTTGTGTGCGACCGGAGCCTCGATGTCGATGGAGCCGGCAGCCTCAGGGCCCACCGCGATTTTCTTCATGTAGAACACTGCGGATGGGTCATACATGGAACCGCGTTCTGCAGCGGCAAGCACAGAGATAGCATTGGGGCGACCCTCCGCCATCAAGGTGGTGCCGTCGATAGGGTCTACGGCGATATCCACCTCAGCGCCTTCACCGGTTCCCACGTTTTCACCGTTGAACAACATCGGAGCTTCGTCTTTTTCACCTTCTCCGATAACCACGACGCCACGCATCTGGACCGAATTGATGAGTTTGCGCATTGCATCGACGGCAGCGCCGTCACCTTCGTTCTTCATTCCACGACCGACCCATCGCCCTGAAGCCAAAGCTGCGGCCTCGGTGACACGCACGAGTTCAAGGGCTAGGTTACGGTCTGGAATTTCTGGATGAAGGTTGGTCATGAGGGTGGCCTCCTGTGGCGCCTGTATATTCTGCAGAAATTTAACGAGGTCCCTCGCCGAGGGTTGTTTCCTAGCGGGGGATTCTTGATACCCATACATTCTTGCACCCTCGTGGCCTATGGTGGTTGACCAGCACACCCGAAAGTGTGGAAATGTGACCTCTCGCGCAGAATTGAACTAGTGAGAAGGGCATCGCACTACGGCTGTAGGGGGAGTCTTCCTAGGAGAAAAGCGGAAAAGAAGCGGCTAGGAAAGGACTTCTTCGCACGGTCGTGGCTTAGACGTGCCATACTGTTGTGCGTGGCTGTGGAGAAACCTCGTATTTATCAGAACGGCAGAGACATCGTGTTGTCTCTTGGCGTGATCCTTCTTGTTGCTGCTCTTAGCATTGGTTTTACCGGGATGTGCAGTTTTAACAAAGGAGCGCCGGAAAATGGCCCCGTCCATGCCGTCGACGCAAAGACGTATCTTCACCTGGAAGCCCGCAGCATGGGGTTTCCAGTGCGCTATCCAGGGGAGATACCTGGATGGGTAGCTAATTCCGCGCGCCGGGATGATTTGGGGGGAACTCCTGCGCCGGTTGTGGGCTGGGTGATTAATGGGGCTTCCTTTATTCAGCTGGAACAAACTGGGTTGGGGGAGAAGGAAGCTGCTGCAGCATTTGACTCACATGTTCGCGAAAAAACTGGTTCTCACACCGTAGAGGGCGTCACCGTTTCGGAATACAGTTCCGAGGAAAAAGGAGTGCGTGCGTTGTGGATCGCAGACTTGGGAGACTCCCGCATCCTAGTCAGCGGCGCTGCACCCAAGGAAAACTTTGATGAGCTCATCTCTCGGGTGATAAAAGCAGAGCCGATATCCACGCAATAGGAACAAAAAGCTTTACGACGCCACTCAGAAGGCGTCTTCTCCGTCGTCGGCAGGGTGTTTGGCGGCGGTTTTTTCTGTTCCTTGTGCCAGAGCTTGCTCTACGCGGTGTGCTGCTCCGGCGAGATGTTCCTCGCATCGTTTGGCAAGAGCTTCGCCGCGTTCCCAATAGGTGAGGGACTCGTCTAGGTTCATTTGACCGAGTTCCAGGATGCGAACAATCTCAGCTAGCTCGTTGCGGGCTTGCTCATAGCTGAGTTGTTCGATGGCGGTGAAGGAGTCTTCGCCGGTTCCGCGTCCAATCACGTCGCTATTCATCAAAGTTGTCCTTGTTAGTTGTTGATTGAGATAAGAGCGTTGTGTGTAAAGCTAATCAGCAGGTGAGGTCTGCATGCTTGCGGCAGTGATCGAGCCATCGGCAACCCTAATGCGCAGCTGGCTGCCGGGTGGGGATTGGTCGATCGTTGTCACCACCTCTGGTGGCGTCCCATCCCGTGGAATAACTTGAACTACTGCGTAACCACGGGCCAGCGTGGCAGAGGGACCAAGCGCGGAGACCTGACTGCGCAAAGCACCGACGGTAGCTCGCTCATTATTGAGCTGATAGGTGATCTCACGACGAATACCGGTGAGCATTCTGTTCAGGTCATCGGTGTGCGCACGAACCATGGATAAAGGATCCGCAAGAACAGGGCGGGAACGCAAAGCTTGAATCATATGCTGCTCGCGTTGCACCCAACTACGCAGCGCCGCCGCACTGCGGGAGCGCAGTTCTGCAATCAATTCTCGCTCTGCGATCACATCGGGAACTACCCGCTTGGCTGCGTCGGTAGGCGTTGCAGCACGAAGATCCGCAACGTTATCTAGGACTGGGTTATCGGGTTCATGACCAATCGCAGAGACCACAGGAGTGGTGGCTGCAGCAACCGCGCGTTGGAGGGCCTCCTCAGAAAAAGGCAGAAGGTCCTCCACCGAACCGCCTCCGCGCGCGATGATGATGACATCCACAGTGGGGTCAGCGTCGAGCTGATCTAGTGCCGCAATGATTTCGCTTACTGCGCGGGCTCCTTGGACCGCAGTGTTTTTGACCGTGAAGGTGACTTCGGGCCAACGAGATTGGGCAACAGCAAGGACATCGCGCTCCGCAGCGGAACCTCGGCCAGTGATCAAACCGATGTTTCTGGGTAGGAAGGGGAGGGAGCGTTTGAGGGCGGCGTCGAAAAGCCCCTCCTGCGCGAGCTGCTGGCGCAGCCGTTCGATGCGAGCGAGTAGCTCTCCTATACCTACGGGGCGAATGTCGGTGACCCACAGGGAAAAAGAACCGCGACCCGTATAAAACGCGGGTTTTCCGTAGACCACAACTCTGTCGCCGTCGGACAGAGGGGTGGCGAGTGAGCGGATAAGTTGGGTCGGACAGGTGAGCTGGACGCTGGCCTCGGCCTCAGGGTCGCGCAGCGTGATATAGGAAAATTTCCAGCTTGGCTTCACGTTGAGCTGCGTGATCTGACCTTCAACCCACACGTGGCCTAGCTTTTCAATCCAGCCCTTTACCTTGGCGTTGAGCTCGCGAACCGGCCATGCTTGTTCCGGTGCACTCGGCGAACTAGCCACGTACGGCCTCCATCCTCGTTTCACTGCAAAAGATATGTTCTCGTAAAGCATACGGCACAGTGTCTCGGTACATCGCGCAGTAGTTTAAGCTAGTCGTCATGACCTCACCCGACCAACGCCCACATGACGTCACTACTTCCAGCGCGAGCCACAGCCACAGCGACGGTAACACCGAAGGCAAGCGCGTCCTAGTAGCGGCTCCTCGCGGATATTGCGCCGGAGTAGACCGAGCCGTAGAAACCGTTGAACGCGCTCTGGAAAAATACGGCGCGCCCGTGTACGTGCGTAAAGAAATCGTCCACAACCGCTACGTGGTTGACATGCTTGCCGATAAAGGCGCCATCTTTGTCGACGAGACCGACGAAACCCCCGAGGGAGCTCACCTCGTCTTCTCCGCGCACGGGGTTAGCCCGGCTGTTCACGAGGAGGCGCGTCAACTCAGCCTGAAAACTCTCGACGCAACATGCCCGCTTGTGACCAAAGTTCACAATGAAGTGAAGCGTTTTGCTCGCGACGGCTACCACATTCTCCTCGTCGGCCATGAGGGCCACGAGGAGGTAGAAGGCACTGCAGGTGAGGCTCCTGATGTCACGCACCTTGTCGACGGGGTTGAGGGTGTGGACGCCCTTCCAGATTTTTTGGACAACGAGAAGCTGATCTGGCTATCGCAAACCACGTTGTCAGTTGATGAGACCATGACGATTGTGAATAAGCTGCACGAGCGGTTTAGCCACCTCCACAACCCTCCTAGCGACGACATCTGCTACGCCACCCAGAATCGCCAGGTAGCGGTCAAGGCTATTGCTGAGGAATCTGATCTAGTGATCGTGGTTGGCTCGCAGAACTCATCCAACTCAAAACGATTGGTCGAGGTGGCACTACAGGCAGGAGCTAAAGCCTCTTATCTGGTGGACTACGCTCACCAGATTGATCCCGAATGGCTCAATGACGTGACCACCGTGGGAGTGACCTCTGGGGCATCTGTTCCGGAGATTCTGGTCCAGGGAGTCTTGGAGTACCTCGAACCATTCGGTTTCACCGATGTCAGCGAAATTACCACTGCCGCAGAAAAGATCACTTTCGCGCTTCCTCGCGAGCTGCGTCCGCCTCGCGTTAAAGACTAAAGACATAAAAATCCCCCCTTCCTAGTCACAGTTCAGTTCTGTCTGTGACTAGGAAGGGGGGAATTTTATTGTTAGCTATAAAGATCGTCGTCAAAACGCCGGGTCTTGCGGCGCGATAGCTCAGGATCGATGAGCTTGCGTTCCGGCATGGGGCGCTCGGGGGCCACCCTCCTGGGCTGGGGATGCGGCGCCTGGCTTCGCTGAGGCATGCGCTCGGAGCCTGGGCGGCGTGGCTCTGCGTGAGGAACCGGGCCTTGTGCAGGTGCGGATCGCGGACGAGGTGCATATGTGCGAGGCACACGCTGTTCCGGGTCGTTGAGCGAAGGGCGCGACGCCCGTGGCTTGTGGGGTTGTTCGCGATTACGACGCATGAGCTCGTCGACAGTGACTCGCGATCCCGTGGCCTCGCTGCGGTTGCGTTGGGCCTGAGCGCGTGCTTTTCTTGCCGCGCTGCGGCTGCGATTGTTGGCTTCAGTCTGGCGTATTCTGTTGCTCGTCTTGACGTCGGTGATGCGTTTTTCCCCACGACGCAAAAGCATGATGCGCACAACAGCGATGAGCGCCGCCCCCACGGTGACCGAGATAAGCAACGGAAAATGCTGCGTCAACGGATAAGCCGCTGTGATGACCTGAGATCTGCGGATAGGAGCCCCGTCTGCTGTATTAGCTTGCACGAGGAACCATCCGGTAGCCAGGACCGCTATGGAATAGAGCAACGGAATGCTCGCGACCATGAGGAAGAGGCCTCGTGGTTCTGTAAGCAGCGTAAAAACGATAGCAAAGATGGCAAAAAGCGCTAGGAAAGGCCAGCCAATGACACCCGTAGATAGCGTGATCAATAGTCCAGTGATCAACGCTGCCGCGAGGATCGACATCGATGACCACACAGAGATGCCGAAAAACTTCCCGGACGCTTGCTGCGTCTGGGATTGATGGCGAGTTTCGGACGTTTGTGACACGTTTGTTATCTTACGCAACGAGCGCGATCTTAGGAATTTAATAAGGTTGTGTCGCGGGAGCGTCGAGAGGCATTTTTATTTATGTTTGCCAAAGAAGTGAACAAGATCGTTGAGCTTATCCAACGGAGAAATAGCTCCTGTCCTGGTATCTGTCCCCTCTACGGAGGCATGATGAGTAGCGTCGGTTTTTTGCTCTTGTTGCTCGCGGCGTCGCTTTTCTAAGAGTTCTTTTCCGCGGCGTTCGCCAAATTTTCCGGTGATGGAACCGGCGGTAGTAACAAAAGTGATCTCATCGGCTGACTTCTCTCCAGCCCGTAATGCCGTCATGTCTTGGAGGTAACGGAAGAGGACGGCGATCATTGCGGCAGTGGGAACGGCTAGGAAAGCGCCCATGATTCCAAACAGCCCGCCGCCCACAGTCACAGACACCAGAACGACCACCGGGTGCAGATTCATTGCTCGCGATTGAAGCAGGGGAGAAAGCACGTTGCCCTCTAGCTGTTGCACCGCAAGAACGATGGCCAGTGTGATGATTGCCTTGGTAAGCCCCAGCGATACAAGTGCCACTAAAACGGCGAGGGCTCCGGCTACAAACGCTCCGATGATGGGGATGAAGCCAGCGATAAAGGTGAGCACGGCAAGGGCTAAGGCCATAGGAACGCCGAGTAGGATGAGGCCTGCTCCGATGAAGATGGCGTCGACAAGCGAAACCAGAGCCTGAGCGCGGACGAAACCCCCGAGCGTGATCCAGGAGCGAGTAAGTAACTCTGTGAGATGCCAGCCTGCGCGCTTGCCCACGATGTTGCGCAGCCAAGGCAAGAATCCTTCTCCGTCTTTGAGGAAGAAAAACGTAAGCACCAAGACCACACCGATGGTGACTAAGGCCGAGGTAGCTATGCCGATACCTGAGAAAATTTCGCCTGCGATGGTCCCGCTTTGGCGTTGGAACCATTGCACCGCAGTATTAATGCGATTGCTGAGCTCATCTGAGTCGAGATTAAAAGGGGGGCCCTGAAGCCACAGCTGTACCTTTTGAATCCCTTCAAATGCTTGGAAGTACAACGTCTGTGATTGGCGAGCTATATCGGGGGAGATAACCCAGATGAGGCCGCCGAAAAAGCCAAAACTGGCAAGGATGCTCACGAGTGCAGCAAGACCGCTGGGGACTCCTCGCTTGCGCATCCATGCCGTGGGACCCCACAACACTGTGCAGACGATCAACGCCAAAATAACTGGGAGAAGGCCTCGCCAGAATTGTTTAATCACGTACCAGCCGGCAAAGCCCGTCGCCGCGATGATCAGGATGCGGATGCACCATTGGGCTAAGACTTTGACGCCGTCAGCAATAATTTCAGAGCGGTCAATATGGGTGCGCTCGGAGCTTGGTTCGAGTTCCTCGAAGATGGCTGTTGCTTCCTCGTCAGGCAAGGAGCTTGTCGACGATTCCGTGCGCGGCTCTACAGGTTCGGTGTTCCCCGGAGTCGCCGTGGGCTGCGAAGACGCGGGGCTGGCGACGTGCTGGTTCATCCGGTTATCCTCAGCATCGAATAGCGCCCCGAGCTCTTCTGGCAGGGGATTTGTGGCCGAGTGGTCGTGGGGCGAAGTATTCGAAGTCACAACAACATTGTGCCTTATACGCACGGTATGCATCGGTAGCGACTGTCGCAGCCACCCCGCCCGAATGAACTCATAGCGCTATTGATCAGGAACTCCCATGTATAAGGCATAGGGGTTTCCGGGGCGTGTGCGTTTGGGCTTAAGAGCGAGGTTGCTAGGATGTGAGCCTGTGAGCCTAACACTTGGAATCGTCGGCCTGCCTAACGTTGGCAAGTCCACCCTTTTTAACGCCCTGACCCGTAACGACGTCCTCGCCGCAAACTACCCGTTTGCCACCATCGAGCCGAACGTCGGCCTCGTCGAGCTTCCCGACGTCCGCCTGACCCGCCTGGCCGAGATTTTCGGCTCCGAGCGCATCCTGCCCGCGACTGTCTCCTTTGTGGACATCGCCGGCATTGTGAAAGGCGCATCTGAGGGTGAGGGAATGGGCAACGCCTTCCTAGCCAACATTCGCGAAGCCGACGCGATCTGCCAGGTCGTGCGAGCATTCGCCGATGACAACGTGATCCACGTCGACGGCAAGGTCGATCCCATGTCGGACATCGCCGTGATCAACACTGAGCTGATCCTTGCAGACCTGCAGACCATCGAAAAGGCCCTGCCGCGTCTGGAAAAGGATGCGCGCAAGAACAAAGACTTGGCCGAGGTGGTCGAAGAGACCAAGAAGGCACAAGCCGTGTTGGAAGATGATCGCACGCTGTTCAGCGCCGCAAAGAACGGCGAGTTGGACCTGACTAAGGTGCGCGAGCTCCACCTGATGACGGCAAAGCCTTTCCTCTACGTCTTCAACTCCGACGAGGAAGTGCTTACCGACGACGCCCGCAAGCAAGAACTCGCCGCCCTCGTGGCCCCAGCGGACTGCGTCTTCCTAGACGCAAAGACCGAAACCGAGTTGCTTGAGCTCGAAGAGGACGAGGCTATGGAGCTTCTCGAATCCGTAGGACAGACCGAGCCCGGATTGCATTCCTTGGCCAAAGCCGGGTTTGCCACCCTCGGATTGCAAACTTACCTCACCGCAGGCCCCAAGGAATCCCGCGCCTGGACCATTCACCAGGGCGACACTGCTCCTCAGGCAGCCGGCGTGATCCACACCGACTTTGAACGCGGCTTTATTAAAGCGGAGATCGTTTCTTTCGCAGACCTCGATGCCGCTGGTTCTATGGCTGAGGCAAAGGCTCAGGGCAAGGTTCGCCAGGAAGGCAAAGACTACGTCATGGTCGACGGCGACGTGGTGGAGTTTAAGTTCAACGTTTAGTCGGACTGCTCCGCGCCACAATGGCCACAATGGCTTCTGGCTTTTCGCCCCCCCGGCATCGTTTTCCATCGGGAGATTCGATGCCGGGGCGTTCTTCATCGCGGTGCTATCTTTGCGCATGTACTAGTGCGAGACGATTGCCAGGGGAAGCACGTCAGCCCTTTCGTAGCTATTGTTGTGCGCCCGTATATCCATGGCGAAATCGGCTGCGATGGAGTGTGCGTGACTGACGCTGATGGGGACGGTGGGGCGTGGCTGTCGGGGAGCCCAATGATGATAATGCTCTATCGTCGGAAAGAGGTTTGCGTAGGGGCAGAACGCCTCCGTGAAGTGGGCGCCGTTTTCGTCGCAGGTAAGAGGGAAAGAAACGACGAAGTCTGGGTTGGCGGTGAGCGTGTCGTCGATAAGCGAAATACTCAGAGGTGTTGCTGCTGACGGGGGTCGGCTTTCGATCTGGACGTCGCAGGCGAAGAGTCCGGCCAAGATGAAGGTGTCTAGGAGGCACCAGGTGTATGCGCTGACCCCTGTGGATAGGTGCGCCAGGTGGGGTGTGGGATTCGGTGAGATGAGACGATCGGCGAGCTGCTGGATACCGCCGTCTGTATGGCCTTTGAGCAGGATATGCAGGTCGCGCGCGGAGGGGGAGGACGAGTTTGAAGACACTCGGCGATGGTACCACTATTAGCAATGATTATCAGTAGTGAGTGTTGTGTAGAATCCGTGTCACACAGTCCTGGGACATCGGCTATAAGCAGCTGCTATGGCGATCCCTGTAGAAGTTAAATTCCAGCGGAATGTCGTGTAATTTAAGTTCAATGTTAGATCAACTTCCTCCGTGTCCTGAATGCTCGGAGCCGTACACCTATGAACAAGGTGCGCTCCTCGTGTGCCCGATGTGCGCTTATGAATGGACCCTCGTCGCGGACAACGACGACGAATCATCGTCTGCAGAAGACAAAGGCATCCGTGATGCCGTGGGTAATCTGCTTGCCGACGGCGATTCCGTAACTGTGGTCAAAGGCCTGAAAATCGCTGGCAGTGGCGGTGGAACCATCAAGGTCGGGACAAAAGTTAAGAGCATCCGACTGCTCGATCAGCCTGTCAATGGCCACGACATTGATGCCTCTGTGCCCAGCCTCGGGCGGATCTACCTGAAATCCTCGGTGGTCAAAAAGGCTTAGGCTGAGGTGCTGTGGAGGGATCAGAATAATCTGGTCCCTCCTTCTGCTATTCCGCGCATTTCTCGCTAGGAGGGTAAAGAGATAACCCGCTGGTCATCACCATGCTCGTGCGCACGATGTGAGATTTCGATGATCGTAAGCTCTGGATAATTCTCCTTAAGCGAGCTTCTGATTGCCTGGTCCAGCTCTGCGTTGACGTTGGCGGTGAATTCGTCGAGAACCAGCACCGATGGTTGGGTAAGCAGGGCTCGTGCCAAGCATAAGCGCTGCATTTGTCCACCGGATAGCCCCGCAACCTCGGTTCCGGTGAGTGAATCCAGGCCCTGTGGTAGGCGATGAATCTCTTGATCTAAGTGCACCACACTAAGCACATGCCACATGGCTTCTTCGGTGGCATCGGGGCACGCGAGTAGGAGGTTGGATTTGATGCTTGCGGTTAGCAACTCACTGCGCTGCGGCACAAGCGCAATGGATTTGCGCAGTTCTGTCAACTGATACTGAGACACGGAAATTCCGTTGAGTAGGATGTCGCCGCTGCTGGGGTTATCAAACCTGAGTAGGAGATGGACTGCCGTGGATTTGCCACTTCCTGACGGCGCAACAAAGACCACATGCTCACCGTTTGTGATGGTGTGCGTAAACCCCTGCAGTATCGGCTTTTCCGGGGCGTCGGGATATGCATAGCTAACGTTGTCCCAGGTGATCGTGACGGGTTGCGTGCGATCAACACTAAGAGTGCCGTCGTTGACCGTAGCTGGGAGGTGACAGATGTGGTGGAGTCTGCGTGCGGCAGCAAGTGAGTGATCGAGCGCACCGGCGGCGTCTTCTAGGCCGCGTGGGGCGTCGAAAAGCAGAAGGCAACCGCCCATAATGAACGCTATGTCGGCGGGGTTTGCGTTGCTTGCGATTCCGACGATGAGCACGCCGAGCACACACGCGTAGGTGAGTCCGAGGTTGATTCCACGCCGAAGCGCACGATAGTGGGCGGCGGGCATAGCTAGCTTTGCGACGTCCCCCGCAATTCCCCAACTCTGCTCAAGCCGTTCCTGCTGCCGTCCGTAGGAGACGATTTCCTCGGCGCCGAACACCGAATCCGTGACGTGCTGCGCCAGCTCACGGCGCCTGATCAATACTTTTTGCGTGGAATCAAAGGACTGCTTCGCCCCAATTAACGGAACCACAAGCGCAGAAAACAAGCCAAAAATAAGGGGAACTGCAGACAGCTGCCAGCCATAAAGTAGACCCCATGCAACACCGAATCCTAGGGGAACGGTGACTCCCGCAATCGTGGGGGCGATAGTGTGGGCATAAAGAACCTCAATCCGGTCGATGTCCCTGGTAAGCGAGGTGACCAGGTCGCCAGATTTAGTAGAACGCAACACCCCGGGGGCCTTGGGCCACAGTCGGGAAAAAGCGGCACCGCGGAGCAACTCAAGAGCCTTAAACGCGACATAATGACCGGAAAACTGCTCGAGATAGTGAGCGAGCGCTTTGATGCAGGCCAACACCGCCAACGTGATGAGGACAAGGGTGATCTGCCCAGTGCCCACAACGATTTCTACTACGCCCTGTACAGCCAACCCAAAGATCATAATTCCTAAGCTGAGCTGGATAATGCGCATGACGATGGAAAAATAGAGCGGAGCGTGGACGGGTCGGGTGATCGAAAGCACCCAACGCACAACCTCTCCTAGTGACGGTGGCATCGTAGTTGTCGCGGTCATCGCAGCTCACCTGCTTCCATTGTGTAGACGGTATCGGCTGCGGCTAGGAGGGCGGGGCGGTGAGTGACCATGATGGCTGTGATGTTCTCGGGGAGTTGTTGGATCGCAGAGACGATGAGCGCCTCGGATTCGAGGTCGATGTGGCTGGTGGGTTCGTCGAAAAGCACAATGTCGCGGCCGGATAATAAGGCGCGGGCAAGGGATAGTCGTTGCGCTTGGCCACCGGAGAGGAAGGCCCCGCGCTCGCCGACGTCGGTGTCTAGGCCATGGGGCATACTGCGTACCTCATCGGCTAGGTTGGCGCGCGAAAGTGCTTCCCACATGTCGGCTTCTGAGGCATCGATGCGCGCGATGCGCAGGTTGTCAGCGATCGAACCGCTAAAGAGCCAGGTGTGCTGCGCTACGGTCGCGGTGGCGGTGCGGATGTTGTTGAGAGGCGTTGTTGCTGCGTCTAGGCCTCGGATAGTAATCGCGCCGGGAGTCGTGGGGAGGAGACCGCGAAGGAGGTGGAGCAGCGTCGATTTGCCCGATCCAGAGCGGCCAACGATAGCTATTTTTGCCCCATGTGGAACCGTGAAACTGACGTTGGTGAGTACCGGAGTCTCTCCGTAGGAAAAGTTCAGCGAATCGACGACGATAGCGTCGCAGGAGCTGCCATGCTCCATCGAACCGGCGTCATCGTTATCTACGGCCTCTGTGCGTTCGTGCGTGTGAAGGTACTTCTTGATCGCTCGCTGCGCGGCGATGCCTCCCATGCCGACGTAGAAAAAACCAGCGACCTGGGCTAGCGGTGCGAGTAGGAGAACCAACAAGAAGACGGACGCTAAACCGTGACTAGGAGAGAGGGATCCGCTGGAAACGCGCACAGCGATAATCGCAACGGTGGTGCAGATAAGAACAAGCGAAACCGCAAGATCCATAACGATGATCACCACTTGATTGCCTGCCAGCAATTTCATGGTGGCGCCACGGTTGCGTTCGCCTTCTGCGCGTAGTTGCTGTTCCACCCGACTGCCAGCAGTGATGATGCTGATCGTGGTGAGATTTCTGATGGCGTCGAGATATTTTTCTGAAAGTCCAGCTCGCTTGCGCCGTGAATCGGCAGAACGGCTCCGGAACAATCGCATGAAGCCGCGTAGGAGGAGGGGGACAAGGATGAATTGGCCGAGCATACTAAGCCCCAAAAGCCAGTCATAAGCAACGGCAATGTAGACGACGACAGCGATGGGGAAGACCATGGCTGCCAGTGCGGAACCTAAATAAGCATGGCGAAATTCTGCAGCTCGCTCGACGTTATCGGTCAAGAGTGCGACGAGTTTTCCGGGATGAAATTCTTTTCGATCCCGATTAGACATGGTTGGCGCAGAGTAGAGCGCTGCTAAAAGACGATGCCGCGTATGGCGTTCGTGGTCGCGCGCAGTGCGTGCACCGGTGCGAATATCTAAGGCGGTGAACAAGCTCGCGGCGAGGATGGCCGCGCCGGCTGCTGCGTAGGAGAGGGGATGGGCCTCCTCCTCGTGAATATACCGAGTAAGCGCAGAAGCCATAATGACAAGAGCAATGCCCGCGGCGAAGTAGCTCAGCACCGCATATATCGGCACAAGCCAGGCAGAAAGTGGACTCATCCCACGGTGGCTGGTGGGGGATGAGCCGATATGGGTATCAGGCAACATAGTTAGCAATGTTAGCATTGCCTAACATGCCCCTCTCCTAATGGCGCGATGAGTAGGAGAGGTTAGCTCACATAAGACTTCAGGTACTGCGCAGTGAGAGTATGCGCCTCGCCGATCATCTCTTGCGGCGTCCCAGAAAAAGCAACGCGCCCGCCGGCAGAACCTGCTCCGGGACCCATGTCTATCACGTGGTCAGCGTGGGCGATCACTCCCAAATGGTGCTCTACGCAAATCACGGTTTTGTGCGCGTCAACGAGGCTATCCAATAGGGCAAGGAGCTTATCGACGTCCGCCAGATGCAACCCCGTGGTCGGTTCGTCCAAGATGAAAGTGGTGGCTTTCTCGGCCAGATGCGATGCGAGCTTGAGGCGTTGACGCTCGCCACCTGACAACGTGGTCAACGGTTGACCGAGCGTGATGTATCCGAGTCCGACGTCGACAATCCGCTTGAGAATCTTGGCTGCGGCCGGGACTTTGGCTTCTACTGAGGAGAAGAACTCCAAGGCCTCTTTGGCAGGCATAGTTAAAACAGTGGCAATATCTTTGCCGCCAAAGTGATAGCCCAGGACGGAGTCGTCGAAACGCCGCCCCTCGCAGACCTCGCAAGGAAGGTCAACGCCAGACATAATCCCCAGGTCGAGGTACACCACGCCCGCACCCTTGCAGTTGGCGCACGCGCCTTCGGAATTAGGAGAAAATAGCGCGGGTTTTACGCCGTTGGCTTTTGCAAAGGCCTTCCTAATGGGTTCCAGGGTGCCCGTGTACGTGGCGGGGTTTGAGCGGCGGGAACCGCGGATAGGGGACTGATCGACCATGACGATGTCATCGTTTTTGGGCAGCGATGCGATCAAAGAGGATTTTCCCGACCCAGACACACCCGTAACCACGGTGAGTACTCCCAGCGGAATATCTGCATCAACGTGGTCGAGGTTGTTCAGTGTGGAATCGCGGATCTCGATGACTCCGCGAGAAGCGCGGACGCTGGCTTTGGTGGTGGTGCGGTCGTCGAGATGCTTGCCAGTGATCGTTCCTGATGTTTTAAGTCCTGCCAAGCCCCCCGCATATTGCAGTATGCCGCCTTCGCTACCTGCGCCTGGGCCTAGGTCAATAATGTGGTCGGCGATCGCGATGGTTTCAGGCTTGTGCTCCACAACGAGCACGGTGTTGCCTTTGTCGCGGAGCTCCAGGAGCAGGCGATTCATCCGCTCGATGTCGTGCGGGTGCAGGCCGGCGGTGGGCTCATCAAAGATATATGTGACATCGGTGAGCGCGGAGCCTAGATGGCGCACCATCTTTGTCCGCTGAGCCTCACCACCAGAAAGACTGCTTGCTGGGCGATCCAAGGTGAGGTAGCCCAGGCCGATGTCGACGAAGCTCTCTAAATTGTGCTGGATCGCTTCCAACAATGGGGCAACGGATTTATCAGTGACACCGTGCATCCACTCCGCAAGGTCTTTGATCTCCATCTGGCACAGCTCGGCAATGTTTTTTCCATTGATCTTGGATTCCAAGGCATGGCGAGCCAACCGCGTGCCGCCGCATTCGGGGCAGGCAATGAAGGTTACGGCGCGGTCGACAAACTCGCCTATAGCCTTTTGCATCGACTCGCGATCTTTGCTCAGAATAGACTTTTTCACCCTAGGAACAAGGCCCTCATAAGTGTAGTTGAACCCGTTGAACTTGACCTTTGTTGCCTCCTGGTAGAGCAGCGAGTGCTTTTGTTTTTCAGTGAACGCATCGATGGGCTTGTCTGCCGGGTACAGCCCTGTTTCCGCGAAAGTCTTCCACACCCAGGACCCCACTTTGTATCCTGGGACTAGGAGGGCGCCGTCGTTAAGCGACAACGACGTATCCACCAACTCAGACATATCAATGTCGCTCACTCGGCCCATGCCCTCGCACGTGGGGCATTGTCCGCCGGTGCGCTTGAAGTTGACGTGTTCTTTCTTCCCTCCTCCTACGGAGATCGCGCCGGAGGCCTGGACGCTAGGAACGTTGAACGAGTATGCCCCAGGCCCTCCTACGGACGGTTGTGCGATTCGGGAGAACAGAATGCGAAGCATCGCGGTGGCATCTGTTGCCGTTCCTACTGTGGAACGTGAATTGGTGCCCATGGGTTCTTGATCCACCACGATGGCCGTGGTGATACCTTCCAGTCCGTCTACGTCTGGACGCGCTAACGTGGGCATAAAGCCTTGTACGAAGGTGGAGTAGGTCTCATTAATGAGCCGTTGCGACTCCGCGGCGACCGTGCCAAACACTAACGACGACTTTCCTGATCCCGAGACACCTGTAAAAACGGTGAGTTTGCGCTTGGGGATGTCTACGGTAATGCCGCGAAGGTTATTTTCATGTGCGCCGATGACTCGGATGAATTCTTGGGACATGAGGCAGTTGCTCCTAGAGTTAAGGCACTGAGTGGGGGGGGAGCCGGATCGGCAAGAGGGGCTAATGAATCTGGGGTGAAAATACGAAGAATCAGCATACGCAGTGAATTATGTTGACGCATCACGAAAACTGACCCCGATAAGAAATCTTATCGGGGTTCTACACAATAGGGGTAGGCGCGGGCCTAGAAGCGGTTAATGCTTTTTCTTGTGCAATGCACGGTGAATCGGCTCGACTACGGCCACGATGATGCCGCCTAGGAGAAGGCCGAAGATCAATGAACATGTTGTTTCCACAACCCACCGGACAAACTTGCCTAAGTGCTCCACATGGTGAACAAGATCGTGGATCACGTCATGCGGAAGATGCCACCACCCAAGCTCCGCAAGCCCGGCAACCACGATATGACCGCCCACCCACAACATGGCCAGCATTCCGATAACGGAAATAGCATTGAGTACCTTGGGCATTGCCGTGACGAGCCCTCTGCCGAGCCGCTTGGCACCAGCTGAATCGCGTGTGCCAAGTTTTAGTCCAAAGTCATCCATCTTGACTAGGAGGGCAACCGCTCCGTAGACAATTGCGGTAATAAAAATTCCGACAGTAATAAGGACTGCGGCTTCCATCCAGATGCTCTTATCGGCTACCTCATTCAGCGAGATAACCATGATCTCTGCAGAAAGGATGAGGTCGGTGGTAATTGCGCCGCGGACGAGAGTGTTTTCGTCTTTATCGCCGGCTTCTTCTTCACTCGCGTGCTGCTTGCCGGAGACCATTTCCCAGACTTTTTCTGCCCCCTCAAAGCACAGATAAGCGCCTCCAAGCATGAGGATGGGAGTAAGCAGGCCCGGCGCTATGGCGTTGAGCAGCAACGCAATAGGCAAAATAATGAGCAGCTTGTTAACGATGGAGCCTTTAGCAATACGCCAGATGATAGGAAGTTCCCGGGCAGGTGCCACCCCTTTGACATATTGTGGGGTCACTGCGGTGTCATCGACCACTACGCCTGCGGCTTTGGCACTCGTTTTTGCAGCTGCCGCTGCAACATCATCAACGTTGGCGGCAGCTGCTCGGGCGATAAGGGCTACGTCGTCGAGAAGGGCAGCGAGGCCACCAGCCATGAGAAAATCCTAACGTGAGAGGGAAATATAGAAATTCCATCGTAGCGGGGATCCAGTCATCTCCCCAACAAGAAAGCACTGTGGCATAAGGTCTAGATCATGCACATCGTTATTATCGGCGCCGGGGCGGTTGGCGGATACTTCGGCGCTTTGCTTCATGAGACTGGGACAGATGTTACTTTTGTGGCTCGAAATGAGAGTCTGCAGGCACTAAAAAGCAGGGGACTGCGTATTCACACGCCCGAGGGGCTTCGCGACGTTCCCGTGCAGGCGGTGTCTTCTCTTTCAGAAGTAGAGTCGGCAGACATCGTTCTCCTAGCCACGAAGACTCTTTCAGCCCCCGAATTGCCAGAAGCGCTGCCCCGCGGCGCCGTGCTGGTGACCACACAAAATTCTGTGGAAATGCCACAGATAGCCATCGATACCTTTGGTGCTGCTGCAGTGATCCCAGGTGTGGTGCGCAGTTTCCTTACTAGGAAGGGGCCTGCGGAAGTCGAATTCACTGGAGGTGTCCTGAGCTTTACCTTTGGTTCGGTAGACCCCGCAACGCAGGACACTGTCAATGAATTGCAGCAGGCTTTAGCTAAGGCGGGCATTGAGCCCATTGTTCATCCCGCAGTAATGGAAGACATTTGGGCAAAGGCTATGTTTGTCACGTGCTTTGGTGCGCTAGGCGCTCTTGTGGAGAAGCCTTTGGGAGATATTCGCACAACATACCGAGCGGATTTAAAAAACCTGATGCGGGAAGTCGAAGAGGCCGGGCGTGCATTAGGGATTAATCTTCCCGCAGATATTGTGGACGCCACGCTTGCATTCGCTGATAGTCAGGCTGCTCATGCGACTAGCTCGATGCAAAGAGATATTCTCGACGGCCTTCCTAGCGAGCTGGATGCTCAAGTAGGAGCTGTGGTGCGGATGGCGGAGCGCGGGGGTAGAGAAGCACGAATGCATCGCCTGATCCTTGATGTTCTTTTACACCGATAGAGGTAAACTGTCCCGCGCACATAATTGTACAAAGAAAACGGGTGCTTAAGGGGCTATACGCCTTGAGCTGAGATGGGTCGCTATACGGTGCGTCGTAAAGCCCCAAACCGTAGGAACCTGATCCGGATAATGCCGGCGATAGGGAGAAAACATGAGTACATCTGTATCTTCATCTGCTTCCGCGCGCGCGTCGTGGCGCGTTGTGGATATTGTTATTGCTTCAGTCCTGGGCATCGCCTGCGGATTGATCTTCTGGGCGTGGAACTCCGTTGGATACGCGTGGTACCAGGCGGCTAACGCACTTACTCCTGGTCTGGGAGGCATCGCCACCGGCATTTGGTTGATGGGAGGCGTGATCGGTGGGCTTGTGATTCGCAAGCCTGGCGCTGCGGTATTCGTGGAAGTTCTGGCAGCTGCGGTCTCCGCAGGAATCGGAAATCAATGGGGGATTGAAACACTGTATTCAGGCCTGGCGCAGGGCTTGGGCGCAGAACTGATTTTGGCTGCCTTCTTGTATAAGCGCTTTGGTGTGGTCGTCGCGATGCTTGCGGGTGTGGGTGCTGGAGTTGGCGCATTCATCCTCGAGCTCTTCCTGAGTGCCAACTACGCCAAGACACTTGCGTTTAACCTGACGTATTTAGGGGCGATGGCAGTCTCCGGTGCGATTTTGGCGGGACTCGTAAGCTACCTCTTGGTTAAAGCGCTGGCCTCAACTGGTGCTTTGGACCGCTTCGCCGCAGGCCGGGAGGCTCGCGCGCGGGTTTAGTGCTCTCGCTCGGCTCCCACTCAGCTCGTGCCATGGATTTTCCGCGCGTGGCACGTAGCTGGTTATGCGACTAGGAAGGGGAAATGTCGTTTTTGAGAACACAAGAAAAGCTTTCCTGGGCTTTTATCAGTGGCGTACGCTCTACCGTTCTCAAAAACGATAATTATGGCCTTTCCTGTGTCATCTATCCGCGCGCCACAAAGATGAGAGGCGGTCGCTGCGTCGGCTGGGCTGGGCCGTATGCGACTGGACTAAAAATACTGTTCCCAGCACCACCTTGTTGAATAGGAAGATAGGAATGCCCCCTCAGATTTATGCACGGGATTTTGGGTACCGTCACTCAAGTCGTATCAAGCATGCTTTGCAGGGCATCAATCTTGAGGTGGACCGTGGGGAACGCATCCTCCTACTCGGGGCGTCGGGTGCCGGAAAATCCACGTTGCTTTCTGCGTTGGCGGGCGTGCTAGGCGCCGATGAAGGGGAAGGCGAAGGTTTCCTAGAGGTCCATGCGACGCCTGGGATGGTGCTGCAGGACCCGGATTCACAGGTTATCTCCTCGCGAGTAGGAGATGATGTGGCGTTTGGCTGTGAAAACCTCCGCCTTCCTAGGGACGAGATATGGCGTCGCGTGCCTGTTGCCTTGGACCACGTTGGTCTGCAGCTGCCTCTGTACCATCCCACGGCGTTGCTGTCGGGAGGTCAAAAACAGCGACTCGCACTTGCTGGAGTGCTCGCTATGGGCGCGGATTTATTGCTTCTCGACGAACCCACCGCCAACCTGGACCCACAAGGAGTCCGCGACGTGGTGGCAGCAGTGGAAACCGCCGCGGATGCCACGAACGCCACTGTAATAATCATCGAGCACCGCGTGGATACGTGGCTCGCATTTGTGGACCGCATTATCGTGCTAGGCGATGACGGAAGCATCATCGCTGATGGCCCAGCCGATACCGTGATTTCTCAGCATGGAGAAGAACTCGCTCAAGGCGGCGTGTGGGTGCCGGGCAACGATCCCCTCCTACCCGCGGCACAGCCAGTGAGCGCATCAGCGGAATACGCGCTGACCACGCATGATTTGGCCGTGGGCTGGGACTCTCCACTACATGACTCGCTGAACCTTGCTATACCTCGGGGTTATTCGACTGTACTTACCGGGGCCAACGGCGCTGGAAAGACAACAACCTTGCTCACCCTCGCAGGATTACTTCCGTCCCTAGGAGGGGAAGTGCGGGTAGCCCCGGCAATCGCCGGAAAGCTCGGCCCCCACCCTTATACCTGGTCCTCGACAGCGCTTGCTGCCCGTATGGGGTACGTCTTCCAAGATCCTGAGCACCAGTTTGTGGCTAAAACGGTGCGCGAGGAACTCCTTGTTGGAGCACGAGGGGCGAAAACGTCCCAAGACGAGGTGCGTCGTCGCACTGACTCTCTCCTAGCGACGCTCCGCCTGGACCACTTGGCGGAAGCGAATCCTTTTACGTTGTCCGGGGGTCAAAAACGACGTCTTTCTGTGGCTACCATTTTGGTAAACACACCTCACGTGGTGTTTTTAGACGAGCCAACTTTTGGTCAGGATCGCCGCACTTTTACGGAGCTTGTTCTACTACTGCGTCAGCTCACGGAGGACGGGACCACAGTGGTATCCATTACCCATGACCCGCTGTACCGCGCGGCGCTAGGAGACAAGGAGATTCAGCTGTGAACCTCATCAAGGACGTAAACCCGGTCTCCCGCGTCCTCGGCCTGGCACTGTTTACCACGCCTCTTTTGATCAGCGTGGATATCGTGTCGGCAGCGATTGCAGTGATGTTTACAGTGGTGTGTGCGCCCTGTGTTGGGGTGCGCTGGCGAGTGCTGGCGCGGCGAGGCCTTCCCATTTTTATTGCCACGCCGATAGCCGGGCTCTCGATGGCCCTATACGGCAGGCCCGAAGGGCATGAGTATGCGTCTTTCCTTTTCGCCCATGTGACGGATAATTCTTTGAGTCTCGCCGCCGCAATCATGGTGCGTGTCTTGGCCGTAGGGCTACCGGTCATTGTGCTGCTCACGGCCATCGATCCCACGGAACTCGGAGATGGGCTTGCTCAGGTGCTCAAGTTGCCGTCTCGGTTTGTGATCGGGGCAGTGGCCAGTACCAGGCTTATTTCACTGTTTCGTCGGGATTGGCAGTCGCTGCGCCGGGCGCGCCGGGCGAGGGGATTGGATGACAAAGGCCGCATGAAGACAGCTTTTTCTGTGACGTTTGGCCTGCTTGTTTTAGCGTTGCGACGCGGTGCGAAGCTAGCCACGGCGATGGAGGCTCGGGGGTTTGGCCGGTATCCGGATAGGACGTGGGCGAGAACCTCAACCTTTGGGCGTCGTGACGCCCTCCTACTCGCGGCATGCGGCGCGATGTCGACAGTGGCGATTGCGGTTTCCGTGTACACGGGAAGTTTTAGGTTCTTGGGCGCATGATTGTGCTTATCGACGGCCCCTCCGGTTCCGGAAAAACCACACTCGCTAGGAAGCTGGCGGGGATCTTGGGGTTCGAATTGGTTCATCTCGATGATATTTATCCAGGGTGGCATGGCCTTGCTGAAGGTTCTCGGATCGTGGCTGAGGAGGTCTTGGGTGAGGCCTCTGGGTACTGGCGGTGGGATTGGCAGCACGACCGGCGGGGTGAGTGGGTGCCTGTGCAAGCTAAGAACCTGGTGATCGAAGGCGTTGGGGCGATCACGAGGGAGACAGTGGCGGCGTCGAGAAGCAAGGGTTATGTTTTTAGCGTTGTTCTTGACGGCCCGGAAGCGTGGCGGAAGGCGCGGGCCTTGGCGCGTGACCCTGATTACGAGCCGTGGTGGGACATATGGGCGGCTCAAGAGCGGGCTCATTGTGCAAAGCTCCCGGATGTGGATGTGCGGTTATGGCTAGGAGAGAAATGATTATCAGAATCGCGGCAGTTGTGTTTTTTAACGACGGAAAAGTAGCGAGTGTTCGCAAGCGAAACACTGACTTTTTTATGCTGCCTGGTGGGAAATTGGAGAAGGGGGAGGATCCCATGGCAGCGGCGATTCGGGAGATCGCTGAAGAGCTACATATCCATATGGGCACTGATGAACTAGAAGCAATCGGGCGTTATCAGGCACCAGCTGCCAACGAGCCGGGGGCGACCGTTGATTGTGACGTGTTTCTCTATAGCGGAGAAGAAAAACCGCACACCGTGTACGAAGAAATTGCGGAAATCGCGTGGTTTGGGCTCGACAGTGATTCCGAGAGGTTAGCCCCGTTGTCTCGGGATGTGGTTTTTCCCGCCTTAAGGGGGTAAGAATCTCACCCCCATTTGGTAACAAGATAATAACTTTAAAATCATATGGGGAAACTCACCATTCGTCTGACGTGCAGGTAGGAGGGGCGAAATTTTTACAGAAACTATAAGTGGACAGTTTTAGTGACCTGGGCACGTCTGTAGCCCTTATGAATGACATGCGTCACGGACTAGGATTTCGTGCAAGCAATGACCACGTTTCCGGTTGGAGACTATTGCGAAAGATGTCCGTCATCCCCTGGGAGGTCGTAAATGACGCTTAAGAAGACTCTCGCCGTTGGTATGTCCGCGGCCCTTGCTGTGAGCCTCGCTGCTTGCTCCTCGGACTCCTCTGGTAGCAAGTCCGGTAAAAATTATGTTCTGGCTAACGGCTCGGAGCCGCAGAACCCGCTGATTCCCGCCAATACCAATGAGACCGGTGGCGGACGCATCGTGGATGTTATTTACTCGGGGTTGGTTCGCTATGACTCGGATGGCAAGGCACATAATGAGCAGGCCGAGTCCATCACCCTTGAGGGGGACCGAACTTACAAGGTCACCTTGAAAGACGGACTGAAGTTCTCGGATGGAACTCCCATCAAAGCAGAGAATTACGTCAAGACCTGGAATTACGCTGTGGCCAACGATCAGCGCAATGCGTCCTTCTTTGAGCTGGTGAAGGGCTTTGACACCGGCGTAAAGGAGCTTGAAGGGCTGAAGGTTATCGATGATAAGACCTTTAGCATTGAGCTTTCCCAGCCCGTGTCGGATTTCCCTGCTCGCCTAGGATATAGCGCGTACTTTGCGCTTCCAGATGTGGCGTTTGATGACATCGCGGCCTTTGGTGAAAAGCCCATCAGCTCCGGCCCTTACAAGGTTGCGGAGTGGAACCACAACGAGTCCATCACCCTGGTGCCCAATGAGGAATACACCGGGGACCGTAAGGCTAAGAACGACGGCGTGAAGTTTACGTTCTATTCTTCTCAGGATGCTGCGTATTCCGACCTCCTGGCTGGTAACCTCGACGTTCTCGACGCCATTCCGGATTCTGCGTTTGGCACCTTTAAGAGCGAGCTAGGCGAGCGCGCTGTTAACCAGCCGGCTGCGGTTTTCCAATCCTTCACTATCCCGCAGAAGCTTGAGCACTTCTCGGGTGAGGAAGGCGTGTTGCGTCGCCAAGCTATCTCCCTGGCGATCAACCGCGAAGAAGTGACCAAGGCTATCTTCCAAGAGACCCGTACTCCGGCCAAGGACTTCTCATCCCCAGTTGTCGATGGATATAAGGAAGGGCTGCCCGGAAGTGATGTCGCCAAATTCAACGCTGCTAAGGCTAAGGAACTGTGGGCAAAAGCCGACGCTATCTCGCCATTTACCGGTGAGTTCACCATTGCCTACAACTCTGACGGCGGACACCAGTCGTGGGTTGATGCGGTAGCCAACCAAATCAAGAACAATCTGGAAATTTCCGCATCGGGCAAGCCATACCCGGACTTCAAGTCTTTGCGTGACGAGGTCACTCACCGCACTATCAAGGGCGCATACCGCACCGGATGGCAAGGCGACTACCCGCTTCTAGGCAACTTCCTCAGCCCGATTTACGCCACCAATGCTAGCTCCAACGACGGCGACTACTCCAACCCTGAGTTTGACAAGAAGCTTAACGATGCTGCCGCAGCTTCCTCCGTGGAAGAAGGAATCAAGCTTTACCAGGAAGCAGAAGAGATCCTGTTTAAGGAACTTCCCGCTATTCCTCTGTGGTACTCGAATGTGACCGGTGGCTACTCGCAAAACGTAGACAACGTGGTCTTCAGCTGGAAGTCCGTTCCTGTGTACGAACAAATCACCAAGGGCTAAAACCCACCGTCATATAAGACGTTTGTTGCTTGGCCCCGCGTGGTCTCTGCGCGGGGCTCAGCCATCGTTAACAAGCTTTAAGGAAATTGCATATGTTGCGCTATGTTGGGCGCCGCTTGCTCCAAATGATCCCAGTGTTCTTTGGGGCGACATTCCTGCTCTACGCACTCGTATTCCTCATGCCGGGCGACCCCGTCGCAGCCCTCGGTGGAGACCGTGGTCTGACGGAAGCTACCCGGGCACGAATTGAGGCAGAATACAATCTAGATAAGCCATTTATCGTCCAATATCTGCTGTATATCAAGGGTATTTTCTCCCTTGACTTTGGCACCACCTTCTCTGGTCGCCCTGTCGCGGAAGCTATGGCACATGCCTTCCCCGTGACCATAAAACTTGCCGTCATGGCGCTTATCTTTGAAGCTGTCTTTGGCATTTGCTTTGGCGTGATCGCAGGAATGCGGCGCGGCGGAATCTTCGACTCCACCGTGCTCGTCATGTCGCTCATCGTCATTGCCGTTCCATCGTTTGTGATTGGTTTTGTTTTCCAGTTCTTTGTCGGCGTGAAGTGGGGGATTCTTCCGGTAACCGTCGGATCGAACACATCAGTCAAATCGCTTCTCATGCCGGCTATCGTCCTAGGAGCGTTGTCCTTTGCCTACGTGGTTCGCCTGACACGGCAATCAGTCTCAGAAAACCTGCGGGCAGATTATGTACGCACCGCTCGGGCGAAAGGTCTACGCGGGAGAAGCGTGACTATGAGGCACGTCTTGCGGAACTCGCTGATCCCCGTAGCCACCTTCCTAGGCGCTGATCTTGGTGCACTTATGGGTGGAGCTATTGTGACCGAGGGAATCTTTGGCATCAACGGTGTCGGTGGCACCATGTACCAGGCAATTCTTAAAGGCGAGCCCACCACGGTCGTGTCCTTTACCACGGTCCTCGTGATCGTCTATATCATCGCTAACCTCGTCGTGGACTTGATCTACGCATTGCTTGACCCGAGGATCCGCTATGCATAATCACAATATTTTCCAGCCCCGCCCCGGGCAGGAGCACTTTATCGCAGATGTAGATGAGACAGGTTTGGGCGCCGTCGATGCCGTTGCCGACGAATCTGCGCCCACCTCCACGTGGGGCGAAGCGTGGAAGTACCTGCGCCGACGTCCACTGTTCTGGTTCTCTGCTGCGTTGATTCTCACCGCAGTGCTTCTCGCTGTCATTCCGCAGATGTTCACGTCCACGGATCCAGGTTTTTGTGAACTCTCCAAATCCTTGGCAGATCCGACCGAAGGACATCCCTTTGGCTTTGATCGCCAAGGCTGCGACATCTATGCGCGCATGATTTACGGTGCGCGGGCATCCGTCGCAGTAGGAGTGTTTACCACTCTTGCAGTAGTGATCATAGGAACCGTTATTGGAGCTGCCGCTGGTTTCTTTGGCGGCATCTTGGACACCTTGTTGTCTCGGCTTACTGATATTTTCTTTGCCGTCCCCCTCGTCCTAGCGGCGATTGTGGTTATGCAGATGTTTAAGCAGGAGCGCACAGTTATGACGGTCGTGGTGGTGCTCGCTATGTTTGGATGGACCAACATTGCCCGTATCACTCGAGGTGCCGTGCTGTCGGTTAAAAACGAGGAATTCGTTACTGCCGCGCGTGCAGTGGGTGCATCTAAGTGGAAGATCCTGAGCAGCCATATTCTGCCTAATGCTGCGGCCCCGATTATCGTGTACGCGACGGTGGCGCTAGGAACGTTTATTGTGGCGGAAGCTACCCTCTCCTTCCTAGGTATTGGACTCCCACCGAACATTGTCTCGTGGGGCGGGGACATCGCTAAGGCCCAAGTATCGTTGCGCACTCAGCCCATGGTGCTGTTCTATCCGGCGGTAGCGCTTGGTGCGACAGTATTGAGCTTTATCATGATGGGCGATGTAGTCCGTGACGCCCTTGATCCGAAGTCTAGGAAGCGATAAGAGCAATGAGTGAAAATAATAATGCGCCGCTTCTAGAGGTGAAGGACCTACAAATCTCCTTTACGTCCTCAACTGGCACTGTCGACGCCGTCCGAGGCGTCAACCTGACCATCTATCCCGGCCAGTCGGTGGCTATCGTGGGTGAATCTGGCTCGGGTAAATCCACCACCGCAATGGCAATCATTGGTCTGCTCCCCGGAACTGGAAAAGTAACGGGCGGACAAATCTTGTTTGACGGAAAAGACATTACAAAGCTTTCCGATAAACAAATGCAGGCTTACCGAGGCTCACAGATCGGTCTTGTCCCTCAAGATCCCATGAGCAACCTCAACCCTGTGTGGCGCATTGGCACGCAGGTAAAGGAATCACTGAAAGCAAACAATGTGGTCCCGGGTTCTGATATGGATACTCGCGTCGCAGAGCTTTTAGAAGAAGCAGGGCTTCCCGACGCCCACCGCCGCGCAAAGCAATATCCGCACGAATTTTCCGGCGGCATGCGTCAGCGAGCTCTCATCGGTATCGGTTTGGCTGCGCGTCCCAAGCTGCTCATTGCCGACGAACCCACCTCGGCTCTGGACGTGACGGTACAAAAGCGCATCCTGGATCATTTGGGTGGGCTCACTCAGGACTTGGGAACCGCAGTTCTTTTTATTACCCACGATCTTGGTTTGGCTGCTGAGCGTGCCGAACACCTCGTGGTGATGCACCGTGGCCGCGTCGTCGAGTCCGGCCCCAGCCTCCAGATTCTCCGCGACCCGCAGCATCCATACACCAAACGGTTGGTTAAAGCTGCGCCTTCCTTAGCCTCTGCCCGCATTCAATCGGCGCAAGAGCATGGGGTGGAAAGCTCCGAGATCCTTGCTTCTGAAAAGACGGACAGCAAAGAGATCATTCGAGTAGAAAATCTCACCAAGGTTTTCGATGTTCGTGGCCAGCGTGGTAAAAAAGCCGAGCTGCGTGCTGTCGACGACGTCAGCTTCTCCCTTAAGCAAGGAACGACCCTCGCGTTAGTAGGAGAGTCAGGGTCCGGTAAATCAACTGTGGCCAATATGGTCCTCAACCTTATTGACCCAACCTCAGGCAAGGTCTACTACAAGGGCACGGACCTATCCACGCTAGGGAAGAAGGAGCTCTTTGCGATGCGGCGAAAGCTGCAAGTGGTGTTCCAAAACCCCTATGGCTCGTTGGACCCAACGTATTCAATTTTCCGATGCATCGAAGAACCGCTTGTCGTGCATCAGGTAGGAAATCGCAAAGAGCGAGAGAAGCGCGTGGCCGACCTCCTAGACATGGTGGCTATGCCGCGTTCAGCTATGCGACGCTATCCCAACGAACTCTCCGGCGGTCAGCGCCAACGCATCGCCGTAGCTCGCGCGCTGGCGTTAAACCCTGAAATCATCGTCTTGGATGAGGCGGTTTCAGCCCTGGACGTTCTGGTGCAGAACCAGATTCTGCAACTGCTGGCCAATCTGCAGTCCGAACTCAATTTGAGCTATCTGTTTATCACGCACGATCTTGCCGTGGTGCGTCAAACAGCGGATGAAGTTGTGGTGATGCAAAAAGGGCGCGTGGTGGAGCAAGGAACGACTGACGAGCTCTTCCTATCGGCGAAGGAAGAGTACACGCGTAACCTCATTGATTCTGTTCCTGGCTTGGGTGTGGAGCTCGGCACCGGGATGTAGTGAGCACTACTAGTTCTCGTTGTCACTAGGAGAGGGGATTCTTTGCGAATCTCCTCTCTTTTTTCATGCAAAGCTTGCACTCTTAAAGGTTACTCGGTAACTTTTAATCATGGTTACCGAGTAACCATCTCTTTGGTGATAAGAAACTCTACAAAGAAGGCAACTGTATGACCATTAGGCATTCGCTACTCAGCCTCCTAGCGGCTAAGCCACGGCCAGTAGGAGAGTTGCGGACACAATTTCATGAACTCACGCAACACACCTGGCCCCTCAACATCGGTCAGGTATTTCAGACAATCCAAAGGCTGGAGCGCGACGGCTTTGTCGAGTCCCTAGGAGAAGTAGAGGGCAGCACAGGTCATACTGCGCAGGTATACGGCATTACCGCTCACGGGCGGGACGAATTGGAGGCATGGTGGAGCACTCCCACGCTGCTTTCTAAAAATCAGCGCGATGAGCTCGTTATCAAAATTGCGATGGCTCAAGCCACCAATGCTTCGGGAGTAGGAGAGATGGTGCAGCGGCAGCGGGAAGCTGTGATGTGGGAACTTCGCGACGTCGTGAAGCAAAAAATGGCACTCGCACCGCAGCGAACCGCAGCCCGCCTCCTACTGGAGAGGCGAATATTCAATCTTGAAGCAGAGTCGAGATGGCTTGATCACATAGAGACTCTAGAGATCCCCGCAGAAGGACAACAACAATGATGACTCAACCAGCAGCATTGATCCTGGATAATATCGGCAAAATTCATGATGACGGTTCTCGCACAACGATGACTCTCGAGTCGGTGTCGCTTACGGTAGAAGCCGGCGAGCTCGTCGCGGTTATGGGACCATCGGGGGCGGGAAAATCGACGCTCCTTAATATTGCAGGGACCTTGGACACTCCTACTCGTGGGCGAGTGCTTATCGACGGCTGCGACACCAGCGGATTCAGCGCCAAAGAACGCGCCCGCGTGCGACGCGAATCCGTCGGCTTCGTCTTCCAAGACTTCAACCTCATTCCGACTCTTACCGCCTCCGAAAACGTAGGACTCCCGCTTGAACTCGGCGGCATGGCTAGGAAGGAGTGCGAGGCACAAGCTGCCGCAGCGTTGGAAGCCATCGGCCTTCCTAGCGTGGGCGACTCTTTTCCCGCAGAGCTCTCGGGCGGCGAGCGCCAACGTGTTGCCATCGCGCGTGCTCTCATCGGCGATCGTCGATTATTGCTTGCCGACGAACCCACTGGCGCCCTAGACACCACCACCGGGGAAGCCATCATGACTGTGTTGCGGTCGCGCATCGACCAAGGCGCAGCCGGCCTCCTAGTGACGCATGAACCGAGGTTTGCCGCATACGCAGATCGCACGGTGTATTTGCGTGACGGACGATTGCAGGGGGCTCAATAGTGACTTCGCTTTCTAGACGTCTGGCATGGCGCGAGCTATCGACACACAAAATCCGATCGGGCGTAGCAATTGCTCTTTTCGCGCTGCCGATCATGGTGATATGCGCATTTACCAATGCGATGCTGGGATTCTCGGCTCAGTCCTACGATAGGGGCCGTCTTCCTAGTACTTATGCGGACATCAGCAACACCGTCTGCTCAGAAGACGAGGAAAAAGACGCAACCTGGTGCGTGCGAGACCGCGAGGAGCTGGAAAAGCCGGATATCGAGCGCATTAAGAACCTTGTTCCCGAGATCGCCGATACCTTTATCCCGGTGTGGCAACTCGAGACCTCGGTTGCTAGCTCCTATGGCGCGGATATTCGCCTTGCTCTGAAAACATCTCCGCAGGCGAAGAATGAGCCACAAGTGCCAGCGCGCGGTGAGATCGCTCTTAGCGACAACGCCCTCTCTCTCCTAGGCAAGCGAGTAGGAGAGAAGGTGAAGTTTACCCCGTGGGCAGGCGCGCAACCTTTGACTTTGACCATCGCAGAGCGAACCGATGATCGCTCCACCAATGTGATGGACGGTGTGGCTAAAGCGGTGGGGGTCTTGAATAAAGAAGACATTAATGTGGCTCAGTTTGGCAGGGACTCGGAGTTAGTAAGTGCGCGGCTTCCTCAAGGAGTCTCTGTGGAATGGGAGTCGCCGCGCATAGTGGATCAAGCCGTAAGCCAAGAGGAGAAAGGAGTCTCGATTCATAGTGTGGAGCGAGTGATCCCATCGAGATACTCGTCCTTTCTCGTTTCCTATGTAGACGTTGAATTCCTTATGTTTGTGTCCGTGGGGGCGCTCGCGGTTATTTTGGTCTCGAGTATCGTCGGCACAGTTTTTGCGGTTGCTGCACGGCGATCAATTCGTTCAACTGGTTTGTTGGCAGCAGTCGGTGCCGATCCCCGGCAACTGAGGAAGATTATGCTGTGGCAGGGGGCACTCGTCGGCTTGCTGGGCTCCTTACTAGGAACGGTGGCTGGCCTATTCCTTGGGATGCTTCTTCCGTGGGGCATAGAAGGCGTGTATGTCTTCGGCTTTGCCTGGGACATTGCACTTTTGTCGGTGGCTGTAGCTGTCATTGCTGGCCTTTGTGCAGCGATGCTTCCTGCGATACGCAGCGCCTCGATGGAGCCTGTTCAAGCGCTGGCGGAGGGGGCGTCGACACGCATTGTGAGGTTGAGGCCGCTCTACTTTGTGGGGCCAGCACTTGGCATTCTGGGATTGATAAGCATTGTGCTCTCGAAACCCGAGCAGCCTATTGGGGTATGGGCAGTGATGGTCATTATTGGTGCGATTATATCGGCGCCGGCCACAATCCTCTTCCTAGCGAAGCTCGGTCGTCGAATGCCTCTGAGCATGAGACTGGGGCTCCGCGATGCCCTCCGAAGCATGTCCAGAACAGGGCCTGCGGTTGGCGCGATCACTGGAACGATGATGATATGCGTCTTTTTCTTCCTAAGCGTCACAGGTTCCGCTGATCTAAGGCCGCAGGTCCATGTCAACGCGATTCGGATAACAGCCAACGAAGCAGTGGCTTCGGACTCGAGTCCTTATGAAGCAGCTATTCGTAAAAAGCAAGCACAGCATTCCGCACCATTGCGTGTCGACGAATACGCTTCTTATTACTCCTCGCAGCGGGGGAGCTTCAGCGAAATTAACGTCCTCCCTCCTAGTAAGGAAGTGCCAGATTCAGACTCTACGTTGTCGCTATTGGATTCCTTTAGCTCCTTTAACAACTGGGATAACGAAATTTCTGTTTATGTGGTGACGCCATCAGTTATAAGCATGCTGGCCGACAGCGAGCTGAAAAGTCTCGACAAAAAAGTAATCGACCGCTTGGAGCAGACAATTGTCCACGGCGGGGCAGTGGCTTTTAATCCGGATCTCGTTGAATCAGGAAAAATCAGTGTGGATATTAAGGGGAAAACGACTGACAAAGACGGCAACCATCATGAACTTCTTGCGATGGCTGTGCCAGGCGCTCGTACTAACGCCGTGGTCGTCTCTCCAGAGACCGCGCGATCTTTGGGCGCAGAAGCAGTATTCCGGGCTTCTTACTTAGTAGGCGGCTCGGAGCTTAGCTGGTGGGAGAAGCTGAACCCAGACTACTCTGGGGATGACTTTGCCAATGTCATGGTGTCGAAGCAGTCAACGTCACATGATCGGTTTGAAGTGGCAGTAGTTTTGTTCCTATCGTGGGTGCTGTGCTTTGGCCTCATCCTCCTCCTAGTGGCGTTGGCCAGCTTTGAGACTCGTCGTGAAGTCACCACGATGTTCTCCCTAGGAGGGGAGAAGAAGCTGATTCGACGATTCAGCGCGATGCAAGGACTATTTGTAGCCTTGATCGGCGCAGTGGGAGCTATGGTTTGGCTGTTCGCGTTAGAGCGTGCAGAGCTTATCCGTTTACCCGTCGAAGATGATCCGTTCAGGGGGTTTGATATCCCTTGGATAATGGTTGCTGTCTATGCAGTAGGCGTGGTTTTTGTAGGGTGGTTAACGGGATATGCTTACGGGATAAAGCGGGGTCGTGATTATGATTCTTTAGTCCCTAGGAGATAGAAAAAGCGAGGTCCTCACCAGTTCTGGTGAGGACCTCGCTTTATGTGTGAGCTACAAAACCAACCCGAGATGTTTTAGCGGCTGCCGAAGGGGAGCGGAAAACTCGGAAGTGGGATGACGGTGGGGAAAGCAGTGGCGTCGATAAGCGGGCTAGGAGCGTCGGCAGCGGGCGGTTTGGACGCTCCGCTTATGGCTGAAATCCACTCGGTGTGCTCCGCGACAGGCGTGTACCAGCCGACCGTACCTGTGTGACTGGTCATGCTGAGAACGCCGACCACAGCGTTGCCCTCCATCAACGGGCCTCCGGAATCGCCTTGGCGGAGGATTCCGTGGCTGATCCATTGCTCAATTAAGACGGCCTGGCGATCAGGGCCAGGGACGTTGGTGACACGGCGCTGTGTTGTAGCCTCCGCCCACTGCGCGTGGCCGTGGGTGATCCCGCCCCAGCCTGCAGCGATGGTTTTTTCACCAAAAGACAGGTTGTTGCTGGAAAGCGTCATCGGTGCTGTGCCAGATGGTCGATCGAGTTTGATTAACGCGATATCTGCGGTGGGGTGGGGAATTTGTTCGACAGCACGGAAGACCTGGCCGCCGACGCCGATAGTTGATGGGCCGGCGCCAAGGCAATGCCGAGCGCTCAATACCCATTCAGGAGTTACAAGAGCGCCTGTGCATTGCTGCTCTCCTAGTCCCACATAAGCGAGACTGGGTTGATTGGTTGCAGTGCCGCCGACGACTGCGTGACTAGGAGCAACTATTCCTAGCGAGAGAGCGACGGCGGTGGTGACAGCAGATAATCGGCGAAAAAGCCGCATTTAGAGAATCTCCTCTATTACTTCCGTGGGACGTGCAAGGCGTACGCCTTTATCCGTGGATACGATCGGCCGTTGAATAAGCCGGGGGTGTTTTACCATCGTAGCAATGAGATCGTCGTCGGAAGTTTCTGGCGAGAGGCCTAGGTCTTGGTAGAGCTGCTCGTTTGTCCGTATTGCCTCGTGGGGGCTTAGCCCTGCTTTGCGTAGGAGGTCGCGAAGAGTGTCCTCGCTAGGAGGGGAAGAGAGGTAATTAATGACCTGCACATCATCATGCCCCCGCTCCTGTACGAACTCCAGTGCGGCGCGCGACTTAGAGCAGTGCGAATTGTGATAGATGGTGATCATGGTGCGGGTTCCAGTTTGACGGTGTCGGCCCATTCTAGGTCGTAGCCTAGGGAAGCAAGCCAGCTCATGGGATCGTCGTTGTAGCGGGTTATTCCTTCGACGGCGAGGAGGGTCGCGTCAATTGCGCGTTCGGCTTCTTCAGCGGTGATGATGCCAGCTGAGGTCGCTGCTGCGAGTTCATCGATGTCTACCACTTTGACTGGTTCCCCGGTTACAGAGATGAGGTCCACGTACAAGTCGCGGGTGACCCACATGTTGTCTTCGCGGGAAATATCGGCGACATCAAAGTAAAAATCTTGCCGCTCGTTGACACCTTCACGGAAATGGAAGATGTTTGCTCGTAATCCCAAGCTGGGTAGGAGCCATGACTCTAGATAGCCAAATTTGGGATGATCCGCGCCACGGGCCATGTATAGGCCGAAATCGGTGGAGTGAAAGTCGTCTACGCGTCGCTGAAAACCTTTGGGGTCGATATTGGTCATCGACGATGGGTCGAAGGTTTCCTTTTTCACTGGATGCAGGTCAACCATTATTTCACCTCGAAGAGTGCAGCCGTGGGTAGGAACGTGCAGGGGCTTGCCTCTGTGGCAATAGTTCCCTCGATGAGTGCAATGACGCGTCCCTTCCCTGTGTCAGCAGTTCCAGATACGGTGCTAGGTCCATCCGGGTTGATCCCGTGGCCGACGAGTCGAGTACTTCCGCCCTGCAACGTGGAAAGATTAAACCAGTGGACATTCATTGCTTGATGCTCGTTGGGGGCGAGTTTCCCGGTCCCTAGCGCAGTGAAAACAAAGGCGGTTTCGCCTTCTTTTGCTCCTGGTGCTGGAATTTCTGCAGGTCCGGGAACGGCGATTGCTGACCCTGTGGCAGTCAGTTGCCCGCTGATGCAGCGTCCCGCGATGCTGGGCCAGAGGAACTGGTTGAACTGGGGACCATTGTCGGGGACTTTAATTTCCCCCTGCCCGGTTCCTTCTATGAAGGCCACGGCTGCGAGCAGTTGGTTGCGGATTGGTTCAGGCAGGGTGTTGGCAAAGTCTTTCGCTTTGCTGAGGGTTTCGGCATTCGGGCGTCCGAGTTGGTCCAGGGGGAGCCAGGAGGAGAGGTCAACCGTCGACGAGGACGACAAAAGCGGCGCTGCCGGCAGGGGTTGTGCAGGCATAGCGGTTGCACCACCGATTGAGGTGAGAGTGCAAGTAGCCGCGAGAAGCGTCGCGGTGATGGCGTGGGTAATTCGGCGCACGTACAGCCTTCCTAGCTATTGGATTTGCTATTGCCGTGTAGAGAGACGTGTTTATTGGGCGAGGGAAGCCAATAAATACAATAGCAAGTCACAATAATCACAAGAGTTTACTCGAATAACAGTAGTCACTGCTTTAATAGTGTCAAGGGTTACTAACTAATATTCTCAATGTGGGGGAACGGAAAAATTCCTCTCTTGATACACGTCGCTCATCGTGATCTTTTTGTTACATGTTGCTGTATCTACGTTTCTAACGTGCACAGTTGTGGGTAAGTGGAGTAATGTAACAGCGCTGTACTATGCGCCCGGACTCTTCGCATGATTCGGCGACGTGATTTTACCAGGCGCATCCAATTTTTCAGGAGACACTTTTGACCCGTCCAGAGTTTCGCAATGTAGCCATCGTTGCGCACGTTGACCACGGAAAGACCACCCTTGTAGACGCTATGCTGCGTCAGTCAGGCGCCTTCGATGAACACGCAGAGCTCGTCGACCGCGTGATGGACTCTGGAGACCTAGAAAAGGAAAAGGGCATCACCATCCTGGCCAAGAACACGGCTATTCGTCGTAAAGGCGCGGGCAAAGATGGTAACGATCTCGTTATCAACGTGATCGATACTCCGGGCCACGCTGACTTCGGTGGCGAGGTTGAGCGCGCCTTGAGCATGGTGGACGGCGTCGTTTTGCTTGTCGACGCTTCCGAAGGTCCGCTACCACAGACCCGATTCGTTCTGGGCAAGGCACTCGCCGCCAAAATGCCGGTGATCATCTTGGTCAACAAGACTGACCGTCCGGACGCACGTATCGACGAAGTCGTCGAGGAGTCCCAGGACCTCCTCCTAGAGCTGGCCTCAGCTTTGGACGACCCCGAGGCTGCAGAAGCCGCAGAGCAGCTGCTCGACCTGCCGGTTCTCTACGCTTCTGGCCGTGAAGGCAAGGCATCTGTGGAAAACCCCGGCAACGGAAATATCCCTGAGGCTGAAGATCTACAAGCGCTTTTCGACGTCATCTACGACGTCATGCCAGAACCCACCGTCAATGTTGATGGGCCTTTGCAGGCACACGTGACCAACTTGGACTCTTCCTCCTTCCTAGGCCGCATCGGCTTGATCCGCGTGCACTCCGGTACGTTGAAGAAGGGACAACAGGTTGCCTGGATTCACTACGATGAGGACGGCAACCAGCACACCAAGAGCGCTAAAATCGCCGAACTGCTGCGCACCGTTGGTGTGACTCGCGTGCCTGCAGATGAGGTAGTGGCAGGAGATATTGCTGCTATCTCTGGCATTGATTCTGTGATGATCGGCGATACCCTCGCTGACCCAGAAAATCCTGTTGCGCTTCCACGTATCACCGTTGATGAGCCTGCGATCTCCATGACCATCGGTGTCAATACTTCGCCTTTGGCTGGCCGTGGTGGCGGCGACAAGCTGACTGCTCGTGTGGTGAAAGCACGCTTGGATCAGGAATTGATCGGTAACGTGTCCATCCGTGTCCTTCCTACTGAGCGTCCAGACGCATGGGAAGTTCAGGGCCGTGGTGAAATGTCGCTGTCGGTCCTCGTGGAGACGATGCGTCGCGAAGGCTTTGAGCTGACCGTCGGCAAGCCTCAGGTAGTCACGCAGACTATCGACGGCAAGCTCTACGAGCCCTATGAGCACATGGTCATTGATATTCCATCGGAGTACCAGGGCAACGTCACCCAGCTGATGGCTGCGCGCAAGGGGCAGATGCTGTCTATGGACAACATCTCTGATGACTGGGTCCGCATGGAATACAAGGTTCCTGCACGCGGCCTGATCAGCTTCCGTACCATCTTCCTCACCGAGACTCGTGGTACCGGCATCGCCAACTCCTACTCAGAAGGCATCGACGTATGGGCAGGTGAAATCAAGGGTCGCGCCTCCGGTTCCCTCGTGGCGGACCGTTCTGGTCAGATCACCGCTTATGCTCTCACCCAGCTTTCCGACCGCGGCAACTTCTTTGTCGAGCCAGGCATGGAAGCTTATGAAGGCATGGTCGTTGGTGCTAACAACCGTGATGAAGACATGGATGTGAACATCACCAAGGAAAAGAAGCTGACCAACATGCGTTCAGCTACTGCTGATGCCACCGTCACCCTGGCCAAGGCGCATGTGCTTTCCCTCGATGAAGCCATGGAGTTCTGTGGGCAGGATGAGTGCGTGGAAGTGACCCCAGACGTCCTACGCGTACGCAAGGTTATTCTCAATGCCACCGAACGTGGCCGTGCCCGTGCACGTGAGAAAGCACGCAACAAGTAAGATAGCTCGCATGATGAACAAGCACCGCGTTTTCCTAGCAACAGTCTCGGCCGCGGTGCTTGTGTCATGTTCGGCAAACCCTGGTCCCGCGCCGGTGGAAAAGGAACCAGAATCTACTCCTGTCAGTAGTGCTGCCAGCAGTACCTCGGTGGCACCGAAGCCGGAAAAGAAAACCAAAAAGTCGGTGTCTATAGGCATAGATCCGATTACCGGAGGATTAAATCCACACGTCTTATCGGATGACTCTGTGTTTGTTCGTGCGCTTGCCTCCCTGGTCCTTCCTAGCGCCTTCGTAGGAGGGGAGATTAATGCTGACCTTCTTACCTCCGCGCAGGAGATAGCTCCTCCTACCGGCACGGGCGCTGTTCAGACGGTGCGGTATACCATTCGCTCGGAAGCTCAGTGGAGCGACGGAACCCCCATCACAGTGTCCGACTTCCAATATCTGTGGGAGGCGAAGTCGACAAACCCGGGTGTTCTGGGAGCATCAAAGTATCGAGCAATAGCTGGCATTCGTTCTTCTAATGGTGGGCGCACGGTAGACGTGGATTTCTCTGCAAAAGTAGCCGATTGGCACACCCTTTTTTCCTCGCTGCTACCCAGCCACCTATTGCGAGATAGCGACGCTAGCTTCACCTCAGTAATGGCCCACAGCATTCCGGCTTCTGGATGGAAGTATTCGCTGGCGAGCGTCGACAAGCAACGAGGAATCCTCACGCTGAATCGCAATGATCGCTTCTGGGGCAAAAACCCTGCGAAAAATGAGACGATTACCTTCTCCGAGGTTCGCGACGTAACCCAAGGTGCTGAGATGCTGCGGACGGGGCAAATCCATTACCTTGACATCACTCCTACGGAGGTCGCCCGCGAGGCGTTTGAGCTGATGCCGAACACCCAGGTGCGCACGCAGGAAAGCCCCCTGGCGCTCCAGCTGATTGCCAACCTTAATCTGAGCGAGGCCCAACGGGCTGAGCTGCAGTCGTTGGTGGACCGCCGACTGATTGCCAAGCTGGCTATGGGGCGTTCTAGTGATTTGGTGGTGGCGTCGGAAAGCTATGAGCCCCATGCGGAGCTGCTTGCGTCCCTAGGAAGGGATGTGAGGATCGGCGTTGACCCCGCGGATCCACACGCAGAAAACGCCGCCCGCGCGCTTGTGGATCTTCTCGCGCGCCATGGAGTGGGTGCGAAGCTTGTGACGACGGACGCCACCTCTCTCCTAGGCACGAAGCTTATCGACGGCAGCGTGGACGCCATCATGACGTGGAATTCTGCGAACAATCTTGATCGCTACCAATGCTCACGGCCCAAACCAGCCACCAATTTCACCAACTGGTGCAACAAACAAACCGATGTTGAAATCAGCGAAGTGCTCGCTGGAGTTCGCACGCCAGAGGACTTCAATGCGATTGCGGCCAATATCGAAACAAGTCAACATTTTACTACCGAGATCACCAAGGACCTGCGCCTACAAGTGCGCGGCAGCGGTATCGTAGGACCGGATCCACAGCTAGATCAGTGGCCAGAAGACCTTGCAGCTCTGGCCACTTGGACACCCAAAGAGGACTAATGCGCGATCTTATCGGCAAAAAAGTAATAGCCGTTCATGCCCACCCCGACGATGAAGCCATTTGGACTGGCGGACTCATCGCAGAACTCTCGCTCCGTGGTGCTGACGTCACCGTGGTGACATGCACGCTAGGAGAACAAGGGGAAGTTATCGGCGAACCCTACCAAGGGCTCGTCGCAGACTCGGCCGATCAGCTGGGGGGATTCCGGATTGGGGAGCTGTCACGCTCCCTCTCTCTCCTAGGCGCGCGAGGGAAGCACCTTGGCGGGGCGGGATATTGGCGCGACTCGGGAATGATCGGCGATAAAGCAAATGAACATCCCCGCGCATTCATCTCCTCCGGTGAGGAAGCAGTAGAGCAACTCGCCGAGATTCTGGTGCAGACTAATCCCGACCTCGTGATCACCTACGGCCCCGACGGGGGATACGGGCACCCAGACCACATTCAAGCGCATAAGATCACGCATGAAGCCGTCCGGCGAGTGCCCGTCACCCGCATCCTCTGGGCCGTCACGGATAAAACAGATCTTGACGCCGGACTCGATGCCATCAGCGCCGTCCCCGAAGCTTGGCGACGCCCGCGCCCAGACGAAATAGCGTGCGTCGAGAACGTTGACATCCGTATCCTACTGAGCGACGAGGCCTTCGCTAGGAAAAAGGAAGCGATGAAAGCCCATGCAACCCAACTCTGGATTGCAGACGGATCCACAACTGCGACCAACCCCCATGCGGCCATCGCTGCCGTTAGCGATCCGAACGCGGCGCCGGCTGTTTTTGCGCTAAGCAACCTGATCGCCCAACCTCTCCTACGCACGGAGTGCTACCAGATGGGCCAAGGCCCCCTTCCTAGTGGCCTCGACATTGTTGCAGAACTAGTGAGATAAAAGAGTGGCTGAGCACATAACAAGCGATGACAACCGCTCCTACGTGTACCAAGAATTCAGTAGGGGAGAAGCGGCATGGGGACTTTTCTGGCTCTCCCTAGGAGGGGTTATTTCCGTCCTCCTAGAAATCGTCTATCTCAACACTTGGGTCGGGCCAGTGCCTGTGCCTTATACCGTCGCAATTGCATTCTTATTCAACATGGTTCTGACAAGAACGGCGATGTTGTGGACTAAAAAATCAGCCATTGCGCTTATCCCGATGTATGCGTGGGCGTTGGGATTTTTTGGGCTCATGGTGGCGGGAGGCGTGACGGGGGACCAGTTGCTTGGGGCAAGCCTTCGCCCCCTCCTACTCATGATCGCAGGTTTTGTAGGAGGCGGTTGGCCTCTGCTGCGCGGAAAGTGACATAATGAATCGAATCATCCGAATACGTGAAGTGGAGATCTATAAGCAATGACGTACACAATCGCACAGCCCTGCGTTGATGTCATGGATCGAGCATGCGTTGAGGAATGCCCAGTCGATTGCATCTACGAGGGAAAGCGTTCCCTGTACATCCACCCTGATGAGTGCGTCGACTGTGGAGCCTGCGAACCTGCGTGCCCGGTCGAAGCAATTTTTTATGAAGACGACGTTCCAGATGAGTGGCTGGATTATAACGACGCCAACGCTGCATTTTTCGACGACCTCGGCTCCCCAGGTGGTGCGGCCAAACTCGGCCCACAGGACTTCGACGCCAAACTTGTAGCCGACCTCCCTCCACAGGCGTAAAAACATCTTCAAAGGACGGACCATGAGCCGCAGCCCGCTAGGAACAAAGCTTCCCGACTTCCCCTGGAACTCCCTCGCAGAAGCAAAAGCCAAGGCGCAATCGCACCCAGACGGAATAATTAATCTATCTGTGGGCTCGCCTGTCGACGAAGTATCTCCAGGCATTTGCCTCGCACTAGCGGAGGCCGCTGCAGCTCCTGGCTACCCTCAGACCATCGGGACGCCCGAACTTCGCGACGCCATAACCGCATCCCTAGCCAGGCGCTACAACGTCCCCTCCGTAGGAGGAGTGCTGCCGGTTATCGGAACAAAAGAAGCTATTGCGCTCTTACCCTCTCTCCTAGGGATCAACTCCACCGTAGTAATCCCCGAGGTGGCATACCCAACTTATGAGGTCTCCGCTCTTATTGCCGGTGCCACTCCCACGCGCAGCGATGCCCCCCACACCCTTCTTAGTCCCGAAGACATCGACCTTGTTTATCTCAATTCTCCATCCAACCCCACCGGCAAAGTCCTCAGCATCGAGACACTGCGCGAGATCGTGGCATGGGCGCGCGAAAACAATGTCATCATTGCTTCCGATGAATGCTATTTAGGGCTGACCTGGGAAGGCGAAGCGGTATCTATCCTGGATCCGCGCGTCAACGATGGGGACCAAACAGGCCTCCTAGCGATCCATTCGCTCTCAAAGACCTCCAACCTCGCTTCCTACCGAGCAGGTTTCTTAGCCGGCGACGCGGAGCTTATCGCTGAACTCACTGAAGTGCGCAAGCATGCAGGCCTTATGATTCCTGGCCCAATCCAAGCCGCAATGACCGCAGCGCTCAACGATGATGATCAAGAAGCCTTCCAGAAGTTACGCTACGCACGTCGCCGCGCAACTCTCCTACGCGCGCTTGTCGACGCTGGCTTTACCGTCGAAAGCTCAGAAGCAGGCCTTTATCTGTGGACGACACGAGGAGAAAACTGTCGTACCACAGTGGAATGGTTTGCTGATCGGGGCATACTTGTCGCGCCTGGAGATTTCTATGGCCCTAGCGCTGAAAAACATGTTCGTATTGCGCTGACAACCTCTGATGAGCGAGTGGCAGCGTTTGCGGCGCGCTTGCAAGACTAAAGATTAGTGGCGCTGCTCTCGCTATCTTCTTGTTCCAGGGCACAGAACTAGGTGAGAAAACTTTTTAGTGCCACATAGGAAAAGTGTCTTTTACAGCCACTAGAGCGTTATGTGACATACAGAGAGTTTATGAATCTTGTGTCGGGAGTTTTGAGAAGTTTCGATTACCGCTACAATCAACAAGGTTAATTGCCCACTAGGAGGAGAGACTCGGTGTCCGAGAATTCTAAAATACGGATGACTAGGAGCCTACGACAGTTCATCCAATTCGGAATCGTTGGCGGATCCGGCACCGTAGTAAACTTGGTGGTCACAGTCCTGGCCAAGAAAATTGCTTGGTGGGTAGGAGAGGTGTCCGAGCATGACGCCTTCTACAATCTTTTAGGCTCTTCTTTCCACGTTCGTTGGTACCACGTTTTTATGACGATTGCGTTTATCGTTGCTAATACCTGGAATTATCAGCTGAATAGGATGTGGACGTTTAAAGCTGCCCATATGACGTCGTGGTGGCGAGGTTTTTTCCCCTTCCTACTCACGGGAGTAGGAGCGTTTTTTGTGAGCCAGGTGGTGGCCACATTGCTGATGAATCCGACGTCGCCGATTGCGTTGTCGCCAGTGATTTTCGACGACTCTTCGGGATTGCGCACAAAGTTCTACTGGGCAAGTGCTATTTCGATTGTGGTGGCAATGCCAGTGAACTTTATTATCAATAAGGTGTGGACTTTTAGGAAGCCAAAGACGGTGGTCGTGCAGGTGGCTGAGCCGGTATAGGCTAGACAGCTACCCCAAAATGCTGGCAGGCCCAATAGCGGCCAGATTTTCTGGCAAGAGGCAGGATGCTGGCACGCGGTCGTGCAGTGTGGGATGGGGGTTGTAAGCCGGCTCGGCCGGTATGGGGCATGCGGATATAGTGTCCGTTGGTGGGTAGGAGAGGGTTGTCGTCGTTAAGCTTATTGTGCGTTGAGCAGCAAGCGACGAGGTTTTTGAGGTTTGTTTCTCCGCCGAATTGCCACGCTTGGAGGTGGTGAATTTCGCAGTTGTTAGCGAGCCTGTGGCAGCGTGGGTCGGCGCAGGTGAGTTGATCTGCGGTGAGGATGAGGCGCTGCTTTTTGTTGGCGTAGCGTTTGGTGCGGAAAAGGTCGACAGGCTCAGGGACGCCGTCCTGATTAAGCGCGTAGATGACGGCGTAGCCGAGATCCGCTAGGAGATGCTCTGCAAGGTCTTTAGCAGGAATGAGGGCGCCGTCCGTGGTGGCTAGCATGCCGTCGCCAATGTGTGTGAGACCATCAGCGGGTAGGAGGATGAGGCCTTCACGACGCGGAATGTTTGCAGCATCATGCTGCAATATGCTCTGTTTCAGCGCCAGCGCCAAGGCATGCGAATATGTGAGCGTGGGGTTATGGCGTCGTAAGTGCCGTGCCAGCGAGTTAAGTTTTTCGCTGATGGCGCTGGCATCGTCGTCGTGAAGCGAAGCATGCACATGGCGCATCCCATCTGCATCAGTGTTGCGCGATATGCGAGCAGCCGGCGTCTGCTGTGGTTTCCCGCATTCGCTATTGAGCGCGACGACTTGCGCCGCTGCCTCCGCTTTCGCTTCAAGCACAGTCTTGCCCCGAGCCCACCGATACAACCGCTTGCGGAGGGTCTCCCTGCTTATCGACGCCTCCCCGGACAGCTTGCTCAACGCAGCATTGGTAACTCGCAGGATCTCTATGCCCAAGTGATTGGCCTCAGCTATAGCAATAGCTTCCTGACGCTGTTTCGACGCCCTTTTCTCCCCAAACAAATCGCGGCCCAACTTCAGCACTGACCCTAGCCACTGAGGATGGAAACCAAACTGTGCGGCGATATCCTCCCTGGAGGTCGTCGCGCTCAGCTCAAATAGAAACTTGGCAATCTGAATGCCGCTGGTGGAATAGACGGAGAAAGCCCCTTCGATGTTCATAGCGATGAGGCTAAAACATGGAAGGGGCTTCCCTCTTTCTCCTAGGGACTGAGCGCCACAAACCTGTGGAATATGTCTTAGTCTGTTCCTATATCTGTGGAATTCTCGCCAGGCAGTTGCGCTTTTTCAAAAGGTCGTCTAACAGCAACCAAGCTCACTAGGAAAAGTACTGCGACCATCGTTAGCGCAGACAACAACTCAATCCGCGCATGTGCGTCGCTGAGCATAAGTGCTCCGAGGCCGGCGAGGATGATGAGGGTGAAGCTCGTTAACCATGGGTAGGCCCACATCCTCACTCCTAGGGACGGAACCAAAGCCTCAAGCCTACGACGCAGCTTCAACTGGGAAACCGCAACGAACGTCCAAACCGTAAGCAACGATGCACCCGCAGCATTGAGTAGGAAAGAGAGCAACCAACCGGTATCGAGGTAGTTGAGCACCACCATGACAACACTGAGAATCACCGATAAAAGGATCGCGGTAGTCGGCACGCCACGTTTGTTCACCCGTGCAAACATCCGAGGCGCTTGTCGACGCTCCGCCAAAGACATCATCATCCTAGAGCTGGCATAAATCTGAGCGTTGAACGCAGACAACAAAGCTAAAACAATGACAACTTCCATCGTCCCTACGACACCAGGGATGCCGGCGATCGCTAAGACCTGAGAAAACGGACTCTCAGCGGCGCTCTGAGCCTTTCCTAGCGATGAGTAGGGTAGGAGGAGGACGATCACGGCGACGGATCCAAGATAGAAAATACTGATGCGAGTAATCGTGGTTCGTACGGCGTTGACCAAAGATCGTTGCGGATCTTCAGATTCAGCGGATGCAATAGCCACGACCTCGATGCCGCCAAAACCGAAAGCAACCGCTAGGAGAGCCGCAGCGATGCCACTGACACCATTGGGCATAAACCCTTCGTTTTCGATCTGATTGAGTCCTACAAAGTCATGGCCGGGTAAAAGACCCGTGACTAGGAGGAAGCCGACGGCCAAGAAAAGAACCAAGACTGCAACTTTGATAAAAGCGAACCAGAACTCGAATTCACCGAAGGCTCGTACGCGTAGGAGATTAATGGTGCCAAATACCAAAACAAAGAAAAGTGCTGGTAGCCAAGGTGACACTCCTAGCCACGATGCAACAAATCCCGCAGCACCGGTTATTTCTGCGCCTAGGACAGCGACGGTGGCGAGCCAATAAACCCACCCTTGGATAAAACCTGCCCAGTGGCCAATTCCAGCGTCTGCATATTCAGAAAAAGAGCCGGAAGCTGGTACTACGGATCCCATCTCGCCGAGCATGCGCATAATCATGACAGCGATAAATCCTGCGATGATATAAGCGACAATCACAGCGGGGCCCGCGGCTTTAATACCAACGCCTGTCCCTAGGAAGAGGCCGGCGCCGATTGTTGATCCAAGTCCCATCATTGTGAGATGTCGGACTTTCAGTCCACTTCCTAGTCGCGTGGTGTTTTCGCTTGTCATGACAGGGGGTCTTTCCGAGGCAAGAGGGGAGAAGAATAGCGACGCCGTCGTTCTTTTCCCCTGCTAGATAGTCGTTAGGTGTGATGCGGGAGGGTTAGTTTGAGTGCAAGTCAGTATTGAGCTCGACTGCCTCAGTTTTCCATGCAGTCGCTTCAATAGCACCGCTGATGGAGTTGCGGCGGAACAAAACGTTGTTTGCGCCTGCGAGTAGGAGGGCTTTGGTGCTGGCGCCGTCGTCAAGCTTCATCGCTTCAGCGACAGCACCGCGGACGATGACTTTGGAGCCTGCAGTGACGTAAAGGCCTGCTTCGATGACGCAGTCGTTGCCGAGCGGAATGCCGCAGCCAGAGTTAGCGCCTAGGAGGCAGCGTTCGCCGAGTGAGATAACGTGCTTCCCTCCACCAGAAAGCGTTCCCATGATGGATGCGCCGCCACCGACGTCCGAGCCATCTCCTACCACGACGCCGGCAGAGATGCGGCCTTCCACCATGGACGCGCCTAGGGTTCCGGCGTTGAAGTTAACGAATCCTTCATGCATAACGGTGGTTCCTTCGGCCAGATGAGCGCCGAGCCGGACCCGATCAGCATCACCGATGCGCACGCCGCTAGGAAGGACGTAGTCGACCATGCGTGGGAATTTATCCACGAGATGGACAGTGACTGGGCCGCGAGCCTGGAGCTTCGCACGGGTCATCTCGAAGTCGGCGATCTGGCATGGACCGTAGTTGGTCCACACAACGTTGGTGAGGAGCCCAAAAATCCCATCGAGGTTTTGACCGTGTGGTTTAACTAGCCGATGCGAAAGCAAATGCAGGCGCAGGTATGCGTCGTAGGCGTCGGTAGGAGGGGTGGAGAGATCTGAGATTCCGGTGCGGATTGCTTCACGACGCACACCTCTATCCGCATCCTCGCCAACGAGAGCACGGAACTCGGCGGGAATATCGTCGCCATGGAGTATGACGGTTTCGGTGTCGGTGGGGGCGTCGAGACGCGGAGCCGGGAACCATGCGTCTAGCACGGTTCCATCGTTGGTGATTGTTGCAAGTCCAATAGCTAGTGCAGAAGTCATGTGTGGGAGTCTACTTACTCTTTTTCCTAGTGAGGAATGACAGGATAACCAGGGTTGTAAAGACAACGGCTACGGAGGTGATTTGGCTGCGGGAGGAGTCGTCGGAAAGCATGAGCGCGGTGAGTCCGATAAAGCCGACAACAGTAAACCAGCCGAGCCATGGATAACACCACATGCGGACCGTAGTGATCTCTTTCTTTTCCACGAGCTCAGGGTGCAGCTTGATGTAGGACAACGAAATCATGACCCAGATGACAATAAGGCACCCTCCTACTGCGTTGAGTAGGAAGCTGAGGAGGCCTGCGGGGTTCCAATACTGAAGCCCAACGGACGCGAAGGCAAAAAACATACTGAGGAGCACTGCCGCAATAGGAACACCCTCGCGATTTGTCGACGCAAACATCCTAGGGGCGTTTCCTCGTTGCGCCATGGAATGCACAAAACGAGAGGTTGCGTAGATCTGCGCGTTAAAAGCGGAGAGCAGAGCAACAACGATGATGGCCTCCATGAAACCAACCACACCTGGAATATTGGCCATTCCCAGAATGATGGTGAAAGGCGACTGTGCCGCGGTCTGCGCCCCGCCGATTTGGTTGTACGGGAGTAGGAAGCTGATGACGAGCACCGAGCCTAGATAGAACGTAGAAATTCGCCAAATGACTGATCGTACTGCCGTGGCAATGGCGGTTTTGGGATCTTCCGATTCTGCTGCTGCGATCGTGACGATTTCGGTACCGCCGAACGCGAAAGCCACGGCTAGGAGACCAGTGGCGACTCCTGTGATTCCGTTGGGCATGAATCCGTCGCCAAGGAAATGCTGCGTTCCTACGTAGTCGTGTCCCGGTAGGAGGCCAAAGATAAGCAAAATGCCAACGACGAGGAAAATGATGATGACCGCAACTTTGATAAACGCGAACCAAAACTCGAACTCGCCGAAGCCGCCAACTTTGGCAAAGTTAATCACTGCAAAAAATACAACGCACACTAGCGCTGGGATCCATGGGTCGATACCAAACCATTGACCCATAATCGCTGCCGCGCCGGTCATTTCTGCGCCGAGGACCATGGTGAGCATGAACCAATAAAGCCAACCTAGGCTGAAACCTGCCCAGTGGCCGAATGCCTGTTCCGCGTAGATGGAAAAGGAACCGGAGGCAGGACGTGCTGCCGCAAGCTCTCCTAGCATCTGCATCACAAAAACGACGAAGATACCGGAGATGATATAGGCGATAAGGACAGCAGGGCCGGCAGCCGCAATTCCTACGCCCGTCCCTAGGAAGAGGCCGGCGCCGATCGCCGATCCTAGTCCCATCATCGTGAGGTGCCGGGTCTTAAGTCCGCTTCCGAGCCCGGTCTCGGAGGTTGCTTCAGTCATGAGAAGACCTTAACCCCACATGCGCTTGGAATATAATCAACCACTAGTTAATTTTATGTCCCTACCCTCGTGCAGGTGCGCTGACTAGGAGAAGGAGTGGATTACCGGCTCCGGATGCCCGAACTCCATCTGGACACAAAAATTGGATTTTCCGCGCAGTGATTCGGCCGTGCACCGCTGTTGTGAGGAGGCATCGTAGATTTGTGTTGCCGGGTCGAGCACGATGTTGTTGCAGATGGTTACGTTGTCGCCAAGGTCGATCCCGATGACGGCGGCACCAAGCCCGAGCCTGCAGTTATTTCCTACTCGGAGGCGTTTAGTGCTTTTGTCTGGAACTAGGGAAGCCGAGATCCCGAGGTCGAGGTCGTTGCCTACGACGGTTCCTGCGTAAAGACGACCTTCGACACGTCCTGATCCCAGGGTTCCTGCGTTATAAGAGACGTAGCCTTCGCGTAGAACTTTGGTTCCCGGGGCGAGATGCGCTCCTAGTCGCACGCGTTCGGCTTCAGTGATTTCTACGCCGCTAGGAACGACGTAGTCCACCATGCGAGGAAGTTTATCGATCCCGTAGACATGGATGAGTCCACGGGAACGCAGGGACGTGCGGACGTTTTCAAAGTCATCAGGCAAACAAGGACCTTTGTTTGTCCATGCGACGATCGCTAGGAGGTCGGTGGCGTTGTCCATGTTGATGTCATGGGGCCGCACGATGCGGTGGGAGAGCAGGTGGAGTCGGAGGTAGACGTCGTGAGCATCGATAGGAGGGGAGGAAAGGTCCGCAATAGTGGTGTGCACGGCGATTTGTTCGACGCGGCGGTCTTCGTCGATACGCACGAGATTGAGGAGCTTGGGGGATATGTGGTGTGCCCCTAGGCGGGTGGTGCCTGTGGGGTGCATGGGGGAGCTGGTGAGTCTGGGTGCGGGGTACCAAGTGTCGAGGACTGTTCCGTCCATGGCGATGTTTGCTATCCCTGTGGCGTCGGCGCCGTGGTGAATCATGGTGAAAAGATTAGTAGCCACGTCAACGTTTCACTAACTTCATTGAGTCGCCTTGCCACGGCGGGCTGTATTCTGTGTAGTCATGTTGGACTTGACTGCTAACCCCATTGAACTCACCCGCGCACTCGTGGATATTGAAAGCCCTTCTCACCACGAGAAGCACATTGCGGATCTGATCGAACAAGCCTTGAAGTCCATTCCTAACGTCGAGGTGCTACGCCATGGGAACACCGTGGTCGCTCGCACGCATCGGGGACTAGGAAGCAGAGTTATCCTCGCCGGGCACATCGACACAGTCCCCACAGCAGATAACGTCCCTTCCACTCTCATCGACGACGTACTCTTTGGCTGCGGAACCGTCGACATGAAATCTGGCATGGCTGTATATCTGCACGCTTTTGCCACACTCGCCAACGCCGAAGGCTTAACGCAAGACCTGACGATCGTTTGCTACGAGGGTGAGGAAGTCTCCAGCGAATTCAACGGATTAGGCCATCTGCAACAATCGCATCCTGAGTGGCTCCAGGGTGACATCGCGTTACTAGGAGAGCCATCAGGTGCCGTCATCGAAGCCGGCTGCCAAGGATCCATCCGCCTCCGGATCACAGCACGCGGTGTGAGGGCGCATTCGGCACGTTCGTGGCTAGGAACGAATGCCATGCATCTCCTAGCGCCGGTTATCTCCCGCATCGCCGAGTACGAGGCGCAGGAAAAGCTTGTCGACGCCTGCCTCTACCACGAAGGCCTCAACATCGTGCACTGCGAATCTGGCGTGGCCACCAACACCATCCCCGATGAAGCCTGGATGTTTGTGAACTTTCGTTTTGCTCCGGATCGCAGCCTCGATGAGGCGATGGCGCACTTGTTGGAAACCCTCTCCCTTCCTAGCGACGTCAGCTATGAGGTAGATGATGCGGTTCCAGGGGCGCGCCCTGGGCTGGATCGTCCGGCCGCTGCTGCTCTCCTACGCGCAACAGGTGGAAAATTCCGTGCTAAATATGGTTGGACTGATGTGTCGCGTTTTTCTGAAATGGGAATCCCCGCAGTTAACTTTGGTCCTGGCGACCCTTCCTACTGCCATAAGAAGGACGAGCAGTGCCCGGTCCACATGATCACAGATGTCTCCAACACCTTGTTGGCTTACCTACGCGCCTAGGAGAGAGAATGAACGCAGAAAAACTACCCTCAGCAGAAAAACGACGCCTCTTGCGCGGCCCCGTTTTGATCCGTGAATCCAAAGACGAGCAAGCCGGGACCTACGATCAACGCCTCCTAGAGTTCCCTGCCAACAACAGCTGGCTTCACGACGACCCTTGGCGCGTCCTACGCATCCAAAGCGAGTTCGTTACTGGCTTCGATGCGCTTTCCCAACTGCCTCCCGCCGTGACGGTGTTCGGCTCTGCACGAATTGGCTCCGACCACCCTTATTACGACATGGGCGTGCGCCTAGGAAAAGAACTTGTCGATGCCAACTACGCCGTCATCACAGGCGGCGGCCCCGGACTCATGGAAGCAGCTAATAAAGGGGCTTGTGGGGCAGATGGCCTCTCCGTTGGTCTGGGCATCGAACTTCCACACGAGCAAGGCATTAACAAGTACGTCGACTTAGGCCTCCACTTCAGGTACTTCTTTGCACGCAAGACGATGTTCCTCAAATACTCTCAAGCTTTTGTCTGCCTACCCGGCGGTCTAGGGACACTCGATGAGCTATTCGAGGTTCTCTGCATGGTTCAAACCGGCAAAGTGACCAACTTTCCCATCGTGTTACTAGGAGAGGGGTTCTGGGGCGGCATGGTCGAGTGGCTAAAAGACCACCTCGTTGCAGAGGGAATGATCGCGGAGAAAGACTTAGACCTCTTCCTAGTCACGGATTCGGTGGAAGAAGCCGTCGCTCATATTGTTGGCACGCACACAACGTTATTTGAACCCGTGAAGGATAAAGCCCAAGATGCCTAGGAGCGCTTTCCTAGGCACTGAAGGCTTGGCCACGGTAATGGCGATCGTGAATAGGACACCCGATTCCTTTTACGATCACGGTGCGACCCATGCTTTCGACGCCGCAGTCGAGCGTGCTGGCGAGGTGATTGCGGCCGGCGCCGGGATCGTGGATATCGGTGGGGTCAAAGCTGGACCGGGCGAATTCGTATCAATCTCTGAAGAAATAGACCGTGTAGTGCCGGTGATCGCTGCGGTGCACGAAGCCTTCCCTGAGACGACCATCTCGGTGGACACGTGGCGTGCGGAGGTCGCCGAATTGGCTGTCGACGCAGGAGCATCACTCATCAACGACACATGGGCAGGCCACGATCCAGAGCTCGTGGAGGTCGCTGGCGATCGTCGAGTTGGCTATGTCTGCTCGCACACCGGCGGAGTGGTCCCTAGGACAAGGCCGTATCGCGTGCATTACGACGACGTGGTGTCCGCAGTTATCGACGAAACCACGCGGCAAGCGGAACACGCGGTGTCCCTAGGAGTGCCAGAGAACAAGATATTCATCGACCCCACGCATGATTTCGGTAAAAATACTTTTCACGGGCTCGAACTTTTACGCCGAATCGATGAAATCGTGGCGACCGGCTGGCCAGTCCTCATGGCATTGTCCAATAAGGACTTTATTGGGGAAACGCTTGAGCGGAGCGTCGATAAGCGTGTCTCTGGAACCTTGGCGGCAACGGCGTGGTCTGCGGAACGAGGCGTGGCGGCGTTTCGTTCGCATCAAATAGAAGAGACAATCGACGTGATTAGGATGACGGCGGCGATTCAAGGAACGATTCCTCCACGGAAAACAACCAGAGGTCTGGCGTGAAAATCTCTGTGGTGATTCCTGCGCTCAACGAGGAAGCGACGGTAGGAGATGTTGTGCGCGTGGCTGCTACAGCGCAGCCATGGGAAATCCTCGTCATCGATTCTGATTCCACCGATGCAACTGCGGCCGAGGCGCGCCGGGCAGGAGCTCGCGTCCTGAACTGGAAAGAACCTGTGGCGCTGCCACCGCGAGTAGGAAAAGGGGAGGCCCTTTGGCGAGGAGTAGCCGCCGCCACCGGCGACGTCATCGTCTTCCTAGACGCTGATTTAACAGAGATCGCGCCCACGATTGTGACCGATCTGGCGGAACCTTTATGCGACCCGGGCATTCACCTAGTCAAGGCCGCGTACCAGCGGGCTTTCGCTTCCTCTCCTAGCGGCGGCGGGCGCGTCACTGAACTAACGGCAAAGCCACTGCTGCGCGCTGTATTCCCGGAACTCGCAAGAATTACTCAGCCACTAGGAGGGGAATATGCGATCCGCGCTGACACCGCCCGCAGCCTGCCCTTCGTTGATGGTTATGGGGTGGAAGTTGGATTGCTTATCGACGTCGCCCGCCTCCACGGTTCGGCCGCGATAGCAGAGGTGAACGTTGGCAGGCGTGCCCATCGCAATCGGCCGCTGGAGGAACTTGCTCCGATGGCTGACGTCGTGGCGGAGACCATCCTGAGCCGTGCTGGTGTGGTGAAGCCGCGAGTAGGAGAGAGGCCTGCGCTAAAGTCCTTATCCTAGGGAGCAAATAGAAAGGACTCGTGCTGCTATGGTGTCGTGGATTGTGCTCATAGTTTTATTAGTGATCTTCGTCGCTGTGCTGTCGTGGCTTCTAGGAATGTTGTTTGGGCGTGGGGAAGCCGTGGAGCCGTTGGCGGCGTCGATAGGCTTGACGAGTCAGAATGTGGATGCTGTGCGCCGTGGCGACCTGGAATCGGTGCGATTTGATACGGTGCTGCGTGGGTATCGCCAAGATCAGGTGGATGCGGTGATTGGGGAGCTCGAGCAGCAGGTGAGAGAGCTGCGTAGTCAGACACTTCCTAGGAGAAGCGAGTAGACTGGTTGGATGTGATGGTCGATAGTTTTATCGACAAAGTTTTTCAATGCAATAGAGTGTAAGGGATCGGTGATTGCATGGCAGCCATGAAACCTCGTACAGGTAATGGGCCGATGGAAGCTGTTTTCGAGAGCCGCAAGATTGTGATGCGGATTCCTACCGACGGTGGTGGCCGTTTGGTCATCGAGCTTAACAAGGAAGAAGCCGCCGAACTTGGTGCTTTACTGACCGAAGTATCTCAATAAAAATTATTTGATCAAGGAGCCCATGTAGCGTGCTTTCACATGTCATTGATGTTCTTGCCGATCCTACTGACGGAACACCACTGAGCTTGGTCGACGACTCCACGCGGCTAGTGTCCGAATCAGGACACAGCTTTGATGTTGCACGTCAGGGCTATGTGACACTCGCCGGAGGCGCTGGTCTGCGTTACTCCGGCGATGATACGTCGATGATCCGCGCCCGCGAAACCTTCCTATCCAGTGGGCACTTTGCACCATTCGTGGAAGCCGTAAGCGCTGCGGTTCATACCGTCCTCGACGAGGCCGGCGTTGCCGACGACGCCCGCCCCACAATCTGCGAGATCGGCGCCGGAACGGGATACTATCTAGCGCACACGCTTGACGACGTCGACAACTCCGTCGGGCTCGGCATCGACGTATCCGTCCCCGCCGCCAAACTTTTGGCAAAATGCCACCCGCGCGTAGGAGCCGTAGTCGCTGACGCCTGGTCCCGCCTTCCTATCCAAGACGCCTCTATAGACGCCATCACCGTCATCTTTGCGCCCAGGAATGCTTCCGAGTTTGCCCGTGTGCTTAAACCAGGTGGCCAAGTCATCGTGCTCACCGCCGATACCGGCCACCTTGGCGAGCTGCGCGATCCTCTTGGCATCATTGATGTGGAGCAAGGGAAAGTGCAAAGGATGATCGATCAGGCCGCCGGTCACCTTACGCCAGTAGGAGAGCCGGAACCTGTCCAATTCACTATGCGCTTAGATCAGGACTCTATAGCCACCCAAATTGGAATGAGCCCCTCGGCTCGGCACATCCACCCAGATGTTCTGGCTGAGAGGATCGCAACGTTGCCACCAGTGATGGACGTGACGGCGAGGGCTATGATTACGCGTTTTACAAAGGCCTAACTCCTTTTCCTACGGACGCAAAAGCCGGACCCAGGAATTTTTCATTCCCGGGTCCGGCTTTTGTTTGCGTGCCGTGAGATTAACGCACGGGTCCTTCCTCGTCTTCGTCTGTGAAAAGGACGCTCTTCATCGGACGGATTTCGTCGGTGTGAGAGATGCTTGCACCCTCGCTAGGAACAACCGCGAACTCCTCGCAGTGTCCGTTGAAGTACACACGGCTGGCCATTGCCACCTGCCCTCCATCGGCGAAGACCTCTACGGTGGACCCATCCACAATGATTGTCATCGAGTCTGTATCGCCTTCAGTCAGCGGAGCGATAGCAATATCATCGCCGAGATGCTGGGGGTTCATAGACCTGTCTAATTCAAGTAAATCGCCACGGTGGGTGATAGTAGCTGCGACTTGGCCTGTGGAGTCGTGCAGCTCGATGGTAATTTCTTCTCCTTCAGGCACATCCATGATGGACGTCCACATGGAGGCGTAGTCGGAGCTTTTAACGGCGCTAGGAAGGCCGGTTACTGGCGTGTGGTAAATCTTTCCGCCCTGCAACGTCATCTTCCTAGGGAATGACAAGCAGTTGGCCCATTTTTCTTCGAGGAAGCTTAAGTGCTTGCTGGGGTCGTCGAGACGCCCGATTCCATTCATGAGCCCAAACACATAAGCAGTGTCGTAGCGGTGCTCGTCGAGGTCGTTGAGTGCCTCGGCGGTGTAGTTGGTGTTGCGTGGTCGGGTGAAGTCGTGCCCGTAGTCGAGTCGTTCAAAGGGAGAGTCGACGGTGAAAATGCGGCCGCTGAGCGTTCCGACGAGGTACCCCGAGCGGTCGATGCCGCCGGTTTCTACGGTAACGATGAGGATGTCGTAGATGTTGTTGTCGACTTCGTCGCGAAGCCGGATAATGCGTGGAGCTACGAGTCTTTCGCCCTCAACACCGGAGTCCCCGACGATTTTTAGCGGGCCGCGCAAGGACCAATCGATTCCGTCGCGTGAGTCAAGGATGGCAAGAGTAGGAGAGGCTACGTCGCCTGTCACGGCAAGCATGATCCAACCTTTATGTCCCTCCTCGCGATCGTCTTCGGTAGCCCAGTTAGGGACCACGCAGGGGGAGCGGAAGTTGTTGAGCCCCTCGCGGTCGTCGACCACCCTTCCTACGCGGCGCACATGCGGGTCGATCATGGAAGGGTCGTCGCTGATGTCAGCGGCTGTACTGTCGATTTCTGCGATTTCTGCTAAGTGAACGGAGTCGCCGCTAGGAGAGACGGAAGTGAAATAAAGATGGGCAGTGTTATCCGTAGACGTCACTGACCCGGCACGCACTCGGATTTCGTCGTTGTCGGGGGCTAGGACGTCGTCGCAAATATCCCAGTCGAAAGGAGTTTCGTCTGCCACAGTGTGAGCCCATCGAGCCCCGGAGTCTAATTTGGGGCGGAACTGGTGGAAGACATGCCACGTTTGGCCGTCGAAAAGTGCTCCCGCTGGGGCGTCGAGGACGCCTGTTTCCGGAGTGACATGTAGTTCGGGGCGGTGTGCCATGAATTATTCTCCTAGCTCTTTACTTCCGTGGCGTGGATTTGTTGGTCTAAGTCATCTGGTGCCAAGGACGCCATACTGAAATCGTGGGTGAGAGGAAGCCTGAGCTGTAGGTCAGTGCCAGGGCATACCTCTATGGTTCCGTGGGTCATGGTGAAATCAAGGACGTGCCCGCCGGCAGTACGCGCATCGTCTACATAGTGGACATGGCAACCAGGGACACCGATGCCTTTTTCATAAACAGGAGTCCTAAATCCCGCGATAGTTCCGGTTGTGTCGTGGAATACGAGTTCGGCGTCATCGCAGGTTGCTTCCGTCATGGGGCGGTAAGGGCGTTCCTGTTTGGTGACAGTTCTTACCGACACATGACTGAACGTTCCTCTGATGCGGACGGCGTACATGTAGTTCTCGCTAGGAAGGAGGGAAGAGATGAACCTGCTGAGCTCTTCCCGTTTCATCCCGTGTGGTGCATCTGCGCTGATTCGTGGCACAAAGTTGGTTGCTATGGCGAAAGGGCTGCGTTGATCGAGTGTAGCTACGCGTGCTGAGCCATCTCCGCGTAGCTGGTAGCAGACCCCGTCTAGAATGACCATTTCTCCATCGAGTGCATCGAACGTGCCGATGCCAAAGTTTCCGTGGCCGAGAAGCTCGCTGATGGAGATTTCGCCGTCGTAGATGCCGTCGAGAAGCGCGGTCATCAGTGAACTCTGAAAAATAGTGTGGCGCTCAGTTAACAGAGCCTTATGGTCACTCATGCTCGCCTAGAATAGTCGCGCTTCCTAGATCTTGCAGGGGACGTGCGACTAGGAGAGGGAACGGTAAACATCAATGGTCTGCTGCGCAATCGACGCCCACGAGAAATCATTGACCGCGCGGGTTCGTCCGATGCTTCCATATGCCTCGACTAGGTGGGGACGCGCGATGAGTTCGTTGACCGCGTGCGCTAGGTCGCGTTCAAAGCCCTCGGTGTCGGTCTCGTCATAGTGGACTAGCGTTCCGGTGTGTCCGTCTACAACGACCTCGGGGATGCCCCCGACATCTGAGGCGATGACGGCTGTACCACAGGCCATGGCCTCTAGGTTGACGATCCCTAAGGGCTCGTAGATCGAGGGGCACACGAAGACATCCGCGGCGCTAAGAATTTCTTGGATCTTCTCCTTGGGCAGCATGTCCTGGACCCATATGATGCCGTCGCGTTCGCTTTGTAGCTTCTCGACGAGACCACGGATCCGTGCAGCAATCTCCGGAGTATCGGGGGCACCGGCGCAGAGGACCAGCTGAATCTCCGGGTCAAAATGGCGTGCGGCTTTGATAAGATGCTCGACGCCTTTTTGCCGTGTGATCCTTCCTACAAAGGCTGCGATCGGGCGGTGGGGAGATACCCCAAGCTCCATCAGCACAGAGTTTTCTGCCTGGCTGAACGTGGGGCGGGGACGCCACAGATCGGTGTCTATACCGTTAAGTACGACTTTGACCTTGTCGGCGTCGATACGCGGGTAGGCAGCGAGCACTGATTCTTTCATTTTCGCGGAAACCGCGATGATGGCATCAGCATTTTCCATGGCGTTGCGCTCAGACCAGGAAGAGATGTCGTAGCCTCCTCCTAGCTGTTCGCGTTTCCACGGGCGGTCTGGTTCGAGCGAGTGCGCGGTGACCACATGCGGGATACCGTTCAAAAGTCCCGCGAGGTGCCCTCCTAGTCCCGCATACCACGTATGAGAGTGGACAACATCTACGTCGCGTATTGCATTGGCCATGCGAAGCCCAGTGGATAACGTGGCAATAGCTGCGTTGGAATCAGCTAGGGCTTCGTCGACGCCGTGGACGTAAACATCAGGTTCCGTTCGGGGTGCCCCCATGCAATGCACCTGGACAGGGACGATTTGGCGCATAAAGCGGGTCAACTCGGCGACGTGAACGCCGGCGCCGCCGTAGATCTCTGGTGGGTATTCCTTAGATAACATCGCAACTCTCATACTGTTGAGAGTAACTATGTCGCCGACATTTTGTTGAGTGTTATGTATCCCAGTGCTGAAGATTTCCTGCGGAACTCATCATTTACCATTACATTGGGCAGTGTGAGGAGCCAACAGAACGTCTTAGCAATCGTGCTCGCCGGAGGAGAAGGTAAACGCCTTTATCCCCTTACAGAGGACCGGGCAAAGCCTGCAGTCCCATTCGGCGGCACCTACCGACTGATCGACTTTGTCCTGTCTAACCTGGTTAACGCGGGGTATCTGAAGATTTGCGTGCTCACGCAGTACAAATCGCACTCCCTTGACCGTCATATTTCACAATCGTGGCAGTTTAGCGGTCCGACCAGCCAATATATTGCGTCTGTCCCAGCCCAGCAGCGCTTAGGAAAGCGCTGGTACCAGGGTTCGGCAGACGCTATTTTGCAGTCTCTGAACTTGGTGTACGACGAGATGCCGGATTACGTGATCGTTTTTGGGGCAGATCACGTCTACCGAATGGACCCTGAGCAGATGGTGGCTGACCACATTGCGTCGGGCAAGTCTGTGACAGTGGCCGGAATCCGGATCCCACGCAACGAGGCAAGCGCTTTCGGCTGTATACAGGCAGATGAAAACAACAACATCACGGAGTTCCTCGAAAAGCCCCAGGACCCGCCGGGGACCCCCGACGACCCAGAGATGACCTATGCCTCCATGGGCAACTATGTCTTTAGCACCAAAGCGCTTATCGACGCCCTCAAGGTAGACGAATCCAATGTCGACTCCGACCATGACATGGGTGGGGACATAATTCCGTACTTTGTGTCTTTGGGTGAGGCCAACGTCTATGACTTCAATAAAAACGTAGTCCCGGGGTCAACGGAACGAGACCGTGGCTATTGGCGAGACGTCGGAACAATTGATGCGTTCTATGAGGCCCACATGGACCTTATATCCGTGCATCCTATTTTTAATCTCTACAACCAGCAGTGGCCTATTCGCTCTACCGATCTTGGCGATCTCCCACCAGCGAAGTTCGTGCAGGGAGGAATTGCGCAGTCGTCGATGGTGGCACAGGGGTCGATTATTTCTGCAGCAACAGTGAGAAACTCTGTGTTGTCCACAGACGTTGTTATCGAGGAAGGCGCCACAGTCGAGGGGTCAGTTCTCATGCCGGGCGTAAGAATCGGAAAAGGCGCAGTGGTACGCCACTGCATCTTGGACAAGAACGTTGTGGTCTGTGACGGAACGCTTATCGGCGTGGACCGCGACCGGGACTCGCAACGCTTCCAAATCAGCCCCGGTGGCGTGGTCGTTGTAGGTAAAAACCAAGTGGTCTAAAAGGCCGCCATACGGCTGGGTGTGCGACTATACAAAGTCGCGCACCCAGTTATTTTTTGGTGACCAGCGTGATTCCGGCTCCTAGCGGGAGGCGCGCGACGATCACGTTATCGAGGGAAGAGATGTACTCGTCTGCTTCTCTCGCTGCGACGGTATCCCGATCCTTCCTAGTCGCGTCGGCAAGCGTGCCGTCGAGAAGCGAATCAGCGAGCACCAGTACGCCGCCAGTGGCTAGGAGGGGGAGAGCAGCATCAGTGAAGGCCTTGAGGTCCACGGGGGAGACCTCGCCATAAACAATGTTGTAAGAATCTGTGGCCAGTCGTCCCATGACGTCGAGCGGGCGGGAGGGAAGGAAACGAATACGCGATGGCGAGTAGCCAGCGTCGCGGAACGTTTGCTTGGCTCGTTTTTGATGCTCTGGCTCGGGGTCGATGCACGTTAAGATCCCGGAGTCGCTTAAGCCGGCGAGAAGATGAAGCCCAACGACACCCGCAGCAGGGGTGACAGCGATAGCCCCCTGAGCACGTGCGGTAGCGGCTAGCGTGGTGAGGAGAGTGCCCGTCATCGTATCGGGAAGTGCAAGGCCGAACTCTTGTGCATCCTCACACGCAGCGGCGAGGACATCGCCGACGATGGCGGTCGACTCAATGTAGTCGCGGAGGTAATCGTTAGAAGCATTCACAATGGTTAAGTCTAGGTAAAACATCGGGGAAATAGTGCACAACGCGCAGGTTGTGACATCTGTGGCGTATGGGAATTGTTACCAAAAGCCATGTTTGATTACATTTTGGGAAAGATTAGGTTTTGACAGCGTTTTTCCAGTCTTCTAGCTGGTTTTCCCCAGAAGAGTCGGGCACAATACGTTTCATGACATCGAACAGCGGTTCCCTTTCACTTACCTCAGGCCTGGATCAGACACATGAGACGGCTGAGCTGAATGGAACTGCTGCATTTGATGCTGGTACTGGGGCAATGCCTACGTGGGGAGAACTCGTTGCAGAGCATGCGGACAGTGTTTATCGCTTAGCGTTTCGACTTTCCGGTAACCAGCACGACGCAGAAGATCTGACACAAGAAACCTTTATGCGTGTCTTTCGTTCGCTGAAGAATTACCAACCGGGCACCTTTGAAGGATGGCTGCATCGGATCACCACCAACTTGTTCCTAGACATGGTCCGGCATCGCTCCAAGATTCGGATGGAGGCTCTGCCCGACGATTACGAGCGCGTGCCAGGTACCGACATGACCCCGGAGCAGGCCTATAACATCTCCAACCTGGACCCAGCGCTGCAAAAGGCCCTCGATGATCTTGGCCCGGACTTCCGCGTCGCAGTGGTTTTGTGTGACGTCGTGGGCATGAGTTACGACGAAATCGCGGATACGTTAGGCGTGAAAATGGGCACGGTTCGCTCACGGATTCACCGCGGACGCTCCCAACTGCGTGCGAGTTTGGAGGCTGCGGCGGCGACTAATGAGGAAGCCCAACTCCTCCTACCGATGTCTCACTAAAAACAACGGTAGAGTACGAGGCGGAGGTGGAAAGAGTGAACCATGAACACCGCAACAGTAGGGTCGAAAAGATTCGGCACTTTGCCTCGGTTGAGCATCTTAACCCGGAAGCCGTAGCCGCGCTTGTCGACGATGAACTCAGCAGCGTCGCAGCCCATCGCGCAAAAATACATCTCGTGCATTGCAAAGAATGCCGCGACGAGGTAGATCGGCAGCGTCGTGCTGCTGACCGACTCCGCGGTTCCACGCATTCAGAAATGCGTGCTTCCTCTGATCTCCTAGCCAAGTTACAGGGCATAGCTCACTCCTGCCCGGAAGGGCCCAACGCAGAGGACATGGTGGTTACCCCACAAACCTTCCTAGACAAGATTGACGGTATGGCCCGAAACATTAGGAAAACAAGCCAGAATCTGCGCAACGCTCGAATGGCCGCACTGAAACACCTTGATGAGCCCAACTCCCGCTAAGGTATAAGTGTGTTTTCTTCCATCGGTTGGCCCGAGATCATCACTCTCCTAGTGCTGGGCCTCATCATCATTGGGCCCGAGCGTCTTCCCAAAGTCATCGAAGATGTTCGCGCCGCTGCCTATGCGGCAAAGAAGGCGATCAACAACGCCAAAGCCGAGCTCAACGGAGATTTTGGCGCTGACTTTGAAGAGCTTCGGGAGCCGATTAACAAATTGGCTTCTATCCAGCGCATGGGACCCAAAGCCGCTTTGACAAAAGCGCTTTTCGACGGCGACCAGGAATTCATGGACACCTTTGACCCGAAAAAAATCATGGAAGATGGCACTGCAGGACAGGCGTACCGCGAGAAGCAGGGGGGCGTCGAAAAGCCTCAAATTCCGCCGCCATCAGAAACACAAAAAGCCCAGCCAAAGCAGGGCTTTAGCTGGGACGACATTACTTAACCTTTCCTAGTGACTCCTAAGCCAAGGGATTTGCCGGCAAGGGATTCCCTTCGGACTACGAGTTTGTCTGCAATCGCATGGATCGCTTGGCCAGCAGGAGAATCCGGAGCTCCTAGAGCAAGAGGCACTCCAGCATCTCCGCCTTCGCGCAGTCGTGGATCGAGGGGCACGCTGCCTAGGAGGGGGACGTTTGCGCCGGTGAGCGTCCGCAGTCGCTCGGCCATCGCTTCGCCGCCGCCGCTACCGAAGACATCCATGACGGTGCCGTCGGGAAGCACCATGGCAGACATATTCTCGATGACTCCGACGATGCGCTGATGCGTCTGGATGCTTATCGACCCAGCACGTTCAGCCACCTCCGCCGCAGCCGCCTGCGGTGTGGTGACGACGAGAAGCTCGGCGTTAGGAACGAGTTGGGCCACCGAGATAGCGATATCACCTGTTCCTGGGGGGAGATCGAGTAGGAGAATGTCCAGATCGCCCCAGAAAACATCTGCTAGGAACTGCTGTATCGCACGATGCAGCATAGGGCCACGCCAAACCACTGGGGCGTTTCCTTCCACGAAGTGAGCGATCGAAATCAGCTTCACCCCATGAGCCTGTGGCGGCATGATCATGTCGTCCACAGCATGCGGACGGTCTTCAGAGCCCATCATGCCGGGGACAGAATGACCGTAGATGTCTGCGTCGAGAACACCTACTTTTAAGCCTTTCGACGCCAAAGCCGTGGCAAGGTTCACCGTCATAGACGACTTTCCTACGCCGCCCTTGCCCGACGCAACTGCAAAGACGCGGGTAGTAGAGTCCGGTTGTGCGAAGGGAATGACAGGTTCTTCGGTGCTGCCGCGCAGCGTTTGGCGAAGTTCCCGGCGTTGGTCATCGGACATGACATCGGTGCTGACACTCACCTCTCCTACTCCCGGAAGCTCCTCAAGAACAGCGCGAGTATTTTCAGTGAGAGTGTTTTTCATCGGGCAAGCGGCGATGGTCAGGTAAATCTCGACGTGTATGTCGTTTCCGTTGATCACAATGGATTTCACCATTCCGATCTCAGTGATGGGACGACCAATCTCGGGGTCTTCGACACGTGCGAGGGCTGCGCGCACGGTGGATTCAGAAAGGTTATGTTGAGTAGTCATTATTTTTATTTGTAGTCGTTCTTCTCGTCGTCGTAGAGATCGCCTTGAGTAGGATCAGATATTTCCTCGTGGCCGGTGTCGTTAAGCTCGTGGATGAGGGCGATGCGGGATGCGGCTTCGTCGTCAAGCTTTGCTTCAAGGCGTTCGAGCATGTTGTGAAGATCTTCAAGTTCATGTCTTAAATAATCGCGGGAGACCATGTCGCCAACTGCTAGGCGCAAGCCAGCAAGCTCTCGCGTGATGAACTCGGTATCGGCCTTTGTTTCGAAAGCTCGTCGACGATCCTCGTTCAACGACACGCGGTCCCTATCTTCTTGCCGATTCTGCGCTAGGAGGATGAGAGGGGCCGCATACGCAGCCTGCGTAGAAAACGCGAGATTGAGCAAGATGAAGGGATAGGGGTCCCATTGCCAGACAAAAACTCCGCAGTTGAGCACCACCCAGACGGCCACGAAGATGGTTTGCCACATGAGGTAGGTGCCGGTTCCGAAGAACCGCGCGACTTTTTCGGCATAGGCGCCGACGGTGTCGTCATCAAGCTTGAAGAATCTGCGGCGCTTCTTTAAAAAGGGCGTGTCAAGGTCAGTGCGATTGTATTCTGCCATGGGCTAGCCCTCCTTAGAGATCGGTGCTACGGGACGGATACCGGTTTCTCGCCAGTCATCCGGTAGGAGGTGGTCGAGAAGGTCATCGACAGCCACCGCGCCTAGGAGGTGGTTTTCATCGTCAACCACCGGGCCGCACACCAAGTTATATGTGGCGAAGTATCGCGCGGCAGTTTCCTGCGAATCGCTGGCGTAGAGCGGCGGAAGATCAGGATCGAGGATGCCGGAGATCAGGGCGCTGGGGGGTTCTCTTAAGAGTTTTTGCAAGTGCACGCATCCGAGGTATTTTCCGGTGGGCGTGGCAGTAGGAGGGCGGACGACGAACACTAAGGATGCCAAGGACGTCGGGAGATCGGGATTCCGTGCAAGGGCGAGAGCTTCCGCGACTGTCGTTTGGGGAGCAAGAATCAGCGGCTCGGGAGTCATAAGAGCGCCCACAGTGTCGGGACTAAAGCTCATGAGTCGGCGAACTGGAGCAGATTCTTCTGGATCCATGAGTTCCAGGAGCACATCGGCCTTGTCATCGGGGAGTTCGCCTAGGAGGTCGGCGGCGTCGTCAGGATCCATCTCCTCAAGAACGTCTGCGGCTCGTTCGATGTCCAGGGTCTCAATTAGTTCGGCTTGTCGATCTTCCGACATCTCTTGAAGTACGTCGGCGAGGCGATCGTCGTCAAGCTCACTAGCCACAGTGACACGCTGGCGCTCTGGAAGCTTATAAAGCACCGTGGCGACGTCCGCAGGGCGCATGTCCTCAAAGCCCGCTATGAGCTCGGCCGCGGCATCGGAAAGGCCAACACCGGCAGCGGAGATACCGTGTACGTGGGACCACGGGACGGTAAACAGATCAGGTCGGCGGCCAAACTTAGGACGCTCTCCAATCACCGCGACACGCGAGATAGCCCAGTCACGCGTTCGTGTGCGTTCTAACTCTACGTCGGCGACTTCAACAGGGCGCCCATGCAATTGATCAAGCTCGGGATCGTCAACATGGATTTTGGAGCCGATGATGTCACCAACCACCGCTACTTCACCATGCCGAGGCTTATAGCCACGTAGTGAAACCGAACCAGAAACAAGGTTGATCTCTTGAGGCTCGATAGCCGCGACGCGCAGCATGGGCAGAAAGATTCTTCGATTATTCATCATTTCCACCACAAGTCCCAGGACTCGTGACATCTGGCCGCTAGGACGAACATTAACGACCACGTCACGGACTCGACCAATAACATCTGTGTCTGGTCCGCGCACTACCATTCCGGCGAGGCGGCCGGCGTACACTCGTGTCACTTGACTCATGGTTTACCAGTCTACGTGCTTAAACGAAGTCGACAACTTCAAGGGTGCTCTAGGGTTCTTGTGACTAGGAGAGGGGCGGGGCTGGGATATTTACTAAAGCAAGCTAAACTCTCCCAAAGCCCCCTTTCCTAGTCACGTGGATGAAAGGCACCCTGAACAGACATGAGCCGTCGAGCAGCATTAATTGGATCGCTACTGGTGGGTGGTATCGCCTTAACCGGATGTGCCCGTTTTGAACCGACCGCGGATCCTGTACCGGACCAGAACAAAGTGATAGTGATTGCAGTCGATCCTGGCTCTTGGGAACAAGTAGTGTTGGGGGAAGCTTATAGTCAGGCGCTTCAGCATGCTGGACGAGAAGCTGTGATTAGGGTATCCGCGACTACGTCGCAGACGGACCCGCTTAGGTCAATCTCACAGGGGGAAGCTGATTTGTATATCAGCTGTACTGGAAAGATTCTTACCTTAGCTAATTCGCATCGGGCACGGGAGCTTTCCAACGAATACGTCAAAGACAAAGCGGCCTCCACTACCGATCAGTGGCGGGAAACTGTGTACTCGGAAATGATGGCGTCGCTAGGAAATAATGTGAATGCCACCGATCCTAGTAACACGATTGGTTGCGAGAGCGAAACCCTAGAGCTGCCTCAGAATCTTGTACCGGTGTACCGCGAACCAGTGTTTACGAGGGACAATCGTAATATTTTGAATCTAGTTTCGGGTTCGCTGTCTACGAGCAAATTACAAAAGCTTGTCGAGGAAGCAGAACAAAGTATGAGTGCTTCAGCACCGGTGGAGAAATTCCTCAAAGACGCCAAGCTTTAGGCCGAGATCAAAAATAAGGGGTGAGGTACAACGTTGTACCTCACCCCTTATTGTGCTTTGCGGCTAGTCGGCGAAGGCTTCGTCGAGAAGCTGGCTTTGCTCAACTGCATGGACTTTGTTCAATCCGGTTGCCGTTGATGCCTGAGCGCGACGGGAGACTCGCTTCATTGGGGGCATGCCTGGGATGAGCTCAGGAAGATGCTCGTGAAGGAATGGCCACGGCCCCTGGTTAGCGGGCTCGTCCTGGCAGAAGCGGATTTCTTCGGCATTCGGGTAGTAGTTGAATGCGTCGCGGAGACGGTTGAACGGAATCGGATGCAGCATTTCGATGCGGACGATTGCCACGTCTTCGCGCTTATCCTTTTCTGCGCGCTTGGCCAGGTCGTAGTAGAGCTTGCCGGAAACCAGCATGATCTTCTTGACCTTGGATGGGTCAAGGTTGCCGTCGGTAAACCGCGGGTCGTTGATCACTGACTGGAATTTCTTTACCTCGGTGAAGTCGGAGACATCAGAGGTAGCAGCCTTCATACGCAGCATGGACTTGGGGCTGAACACGATCAACGGACGCTTAAGTCCGCCAAGTGCGTGACGACGTAGCAGGTGGAAGTAGTTAGCCGGGGTAGTCGGCTGAGCTACGGTCATGGTTCCTTCGGCGCTGAGCTGCAGGTAGCGCTCGATTCGCGCAGAAGAGTGATCGGGGCCTTGGCCCTCGTAACCGTGTGGGAGTAGGAGGATCAATGAGGATGTTTGGCCCCACTTTGCCTCGCCTGAGGAGACGTACTCATCGATGATGGTCTGTGCGCCGTTAGCAAAATCGCCGAATTGCGCTTCCCAAGCAACTACTGCTTCGCCATTTCCTACGGAGTAGCCGTACTCAAAACCCATACCTGCGAATTCGGTGAGGGCGGAGTTATAGACGAGGAATTTACCGCCGTTGCCCTTACGCTCTGCGAGTTCATTGAGTCCGTTGAATTCTGTGCCGTTGCGAGGGTCAGAGACCACTGCGTGGCGCTGGGTGAAGGTGCCGCGTCGGGAGTCCTCACCCGTCAACCGCACAAATTTTCCGCCGGCAGCGAGAGAACCGAAAGCGATGAGCTCTGCCCAACCCCAATCGATTCCACCGTTGTGCGCCGAGTCCAGGCGCTTTTGGGCTACTGGTGCCACGCGTGGGTGGAACTCAAAGCCCTCTGGGGCAGTGGCGTAGGCCTGCGCGATCTCCACGAGGTCTTCGCGCGAGATGTTGGTTTCCAAACCGTGAGGAACCTGCTGAGAAGCGGTAATGCCCGCTTGTGCCTCAAAGGGCTTCTTCTCAGATTCTTTGACATCGTTGAAGATGGATTCCATCTGGTCGTGGAAGTCGCGCTGGACCTTTTCTGCGTCCTCGGCAGTGAGTTCGCCGCGGCCAAGAAGATTTTCCTTGTACTGCTCACGGACGGTCTTACGAGCGTCGATAAGCTTGTACATCTCAGGCTGCGTCATCGATGGATCGTCGGCTTCGTTGTGTCCGCGTCGGCGGTAGGAGATCATGTCGATGAAGACGTCTTTGCCAAACTCGCGACGGTATTCGGTAGCCAGCTTGCCCACCCAGACGACTGCCTCGGGGTCGTCGCCGTTAACGTGGAAGACGGGGCAGCCATAGGCTTTAGCCAAGTCCGTGGCGTAGTGGCTGGAACGTGCGGAATCTGGCGTGGTGGTGAAACCGATCTGGTTGTTCACAACGATGTGAACGGTGCCTCCGACGGTGTAACCGCGCAGTTGTGCGAGGTTCAAGGTCTCCTGGACAATGCCAAGGCCTGCAAAAGCTGCATCGCCGTGGAGCATCATTGGCATGACGGAATATCCGTCCTTGCCCTTGTCTAGGATGTCTTGCTTGGCGCGAGCGATTCCCTCCAAAACCGGATCGACGGCTTCAAGGTGTGAAGGGTTGGCTGCAAGCGAGACCTTGATCTCGTTGTCGCCAAACATCTGAATGTGGTTGCCCTCTGCACCAAGGTGGTATTTGACGTCACCTGAGCCACCGGCAGCTTTAGGCTCGATGTGTCCTTCAAATTCGGTGAAGACAGTTGCGAGTGGCTTTCCAACTACGTTGACGAGGACGTTGAGGCGGCCACGGTGTGGCATGCCAATAACGACTTCGTCCAGGCCCTGGCCCGCAGCGGTGTCGATAGAGGAGTCCATGAGCGGGATAAGAGCTTCTGCACCTTCGAGGGAGAAACGCTTTTGTCCGACGTACTTGGTTTGCAGGAAATCCTCAAAGGCCTGTGCGGCATTGAGCTGCTGCAAGATGTATTTCTGCTCCGGCTGGGTGAACTTAGGCATGCCGGCTTCGATGCGATCTTGGAGCCAGAGGCGCTCGTCGCGATCGAGGATATGGGTGTACTCGGACCCAACTTTGAGTGTGTATGCGGCGTGTAGCTTGCTGAGCACCTCACGCAGCGTCATGCTTTCCTTGCCGCCAAAACCGCCAACATTGAATGTGCGGTCGAGGTCCCACAACGTGAGTCCGTGGGTAGCAATATCGAGATCGCGGTGATCTGGTACTGGCATACCCGGCTGGTGCCAACGCAGTGGGTTCGTGTCTGCGATGAGGTGACCGCGGGAACGGTATGCCTCGATAAGCTGCATAACGCGGGTGTTCTTGTCCACGCCGGTGTTGGGGAGATCCTGAGCCCAGCGCATAGGGGAGTAGGGGATGCCTACGGACTCAAAAATGCTGTCCCAGAATGCATCGTCGATAAATAGCTGGCTTAGCGTACGGAGGAACTCACCGGACTCAGCGCCCTGGATGATGCGGTGATCGTACGTGGATGTAATAGTCACGAGCTTGCCCACACCAAGTTCGGCGAGGCGATCTTGGGAAGCTCCCGCAAACTCTGCTGGGTAGTCCATTGAGCCGACGCCGATGATCGCGCCCTGTCCTTGCGTGAGACGAGGCACAGAGTGGCGGGTACCAATTCCACCGGGGTTAGTCAGGGAGATCGTCACACCGGAGTAATCATCCATGGTGAGCTTGCCCACACGAGAGCGTGCGACGATGTCCTCATATTTGGCGACGAACTCAGAGAAGGAGAGCTTCTCTGCCTCCTTGATAGCTGCTACGACGAGTGCACGCGTGCCATTCTTTTGCTGCACATCGATGGCGAGCCCCATATTGATGTGTTCAGGCGTATGTAGCGTGGGCTTGCCATCAACAACTGAGTAGTAGTTGTTCATATCGGGATGAGCCATGGTCGCCTTGACCACCGCATAACCGATGATGTGTGTGAACGAGACCTTTCCGCCCTTGGTGCGCTTGAGGTGCTCATTAATGATTGCCCGGTTTTCAAACATGAGCTTGACAGGCATATCGCGAACCGAGGTTGCCGTGGGAACCTCGAGCGACTCATCCATGTTTTTGGCAATAGCCTTGTAGATGCCTTTTAGTGTTTGTTCGCCGGCTTGGGGCATCTCACCTGTGCGCTCCAAGGGGGAAGGTTGAGTTTTCTTCACTTTTTTCTCGGGCTTAGGATCTTTGGCAGCCGCCTGAGCTGGTTTATTCTCGCTCTTAGCTGCGACTTCGGCGGATTTCTTCGCCGAAGGGGTGGGCTGAGTGGACGTGTTCTCTGTGGGAGTGCCCGATTTCTTGGGTGCACCCTGCTCTTCAAAAAGTTCGCGCCATTCCTTATCTACGGACTGCGGATCCTTCTGGAACTGCTGGAACATCTCGTCTACCAGCCAATCATTCTGGCCGAAAGTACTAGCGCTGCTCACTGCAGGTGCTCGCCTCATTTCTTTGTGAGATTACTTACGTCTATTCACACTGTAATAGCTTTTATATAGGCTAACCGGTTTCTCCCCCCAACGACGAAATCCACAGGAAAGTTTTTCGTTCTTAGGAGGAAACTGCTGGAAAGTTCACCGCATAAAGGCCTCTAACTGCGCAATTCTCCTTCGCCATGCGCCCACATTCGGGAGTAAATACCCCCAAACGTGCGGAGTTCTTCGTGGGTTCCTTTCTCCACAATTGTGCCCTTGTCAACAAGTAATATCTGGTCGGCCTTTGCTGCCGTCGCAAGGCGGTGCGCGATGATGATGGAGGTTCGGTTGCGAGTAAGGCGTTCCGACGCTTTCAGGATCGTTGCCTCCGACGCCGGATCTAACGTTGCGGTTGCTTCGTCGAGGAGCAAGACGTCAGGCTCGATCATCTCTGCGCGTGCCAGTGCGATGAGCTGACGTTGTCCAGAAGACAAACCTCGCCCTCGTTCCCCTACGCGCGCGTGGAAACCTCCCGTGATGGCGGCAATTGCGGTGAGTGCTCCCACCCGTCGTGCCGCGTCGGTGATCTCTTGTTGTGATGCGTCGGGACGCCCGTATGCGATGTTATCGGCCACTGTTCCTGTAAAGAGATGCGCTTCTTGGGGAACAAAGCCCACTCGTTGCCGCCATTGGGCAAGCGGAAGTTCCCGCAGATCAGTCCCCGAGGAAGAGACGGATCCCCGGGTGGGATCATAAAAACGTTCCACTAATTTGATGGCTGTGGATTTACCCGCCCCGGTCGGCCCGACCACAGCGACTGTGCTTCCTGGCTCAAAGCGAGCATGAAAATTACGTATGACTTCAGTATCTGGCGAGTAGGAGAAAGAGACATCAGAGAACTCGATCGGCCCCGCCGCCGCGACGCGCTGATCCCCTCCTAGCGACACAGATGGTTGTGTCGCTAGGAGGGAGGAGATGCGATGAAAACCAACTTGGGCCTGCTGATAAGAATCAAAGACCTGTGATAAGTGCTGGATAGGCGTATAAAGCCTGTCCAGGTAGAGCAGGAAGGCAACAAGTACTCCAGCCTTGATCTGTCCACTCACAACAAGCTGCGTACCTACCGCAAGAACGGTTGCCTGTAAGAGTTCGCTGACTGCATTGATGCCAGGAAAATAAACGGCGACGGCAGTCTGCGCCTGGATACGGGTACGTCGATAAGCTGCTGCGCGACGGGCAAAACTTGCAATGGTGTATTCCTCCATGCCTGCCATCTGGGACGCTTTGAGGCCGTTCATGGCTTCTTGGAACATAGCGTTGACACTGCTGATTTCCTCGCGTGCCCTGGTGTAGAGCCGTGATGAGATGCGTCGGAAGAAGAACGTGGCGACGGCTACCACCGGCACTCCTACTAACGCGATAAGAAAGAGCGTGACGTTGGTGAATCCCAGTAACACGAGGATCCCTATCAGCGTGGTTAGCGAGACGACAGTCTGCGCCAAACTAGTCTGTAGGAAAGAATTGAGCGCGTCGATGTCGGTGGTCATCCTCGTCATGATGGTTCCCGACATCGTGGTCTCGTAGTAATCCATCCCCAGTTTTTGCAGGTGTGCGTAGGAGCGGACCCTGAGGTGGTACAGAAGCCGTTCTCCCGTACGTGCGGTAAGAATCGTGGTGGCTCTATCTGCACCCCACGCAATGACGACGACCGTGAGACCAATTGCGATGATTTCCCAGAGCACGCTCGCATTACCCTGGGTCACGCCATCGTCGATAGCTCGGCGCACCAGCGTTGGAATAGCAAGGCCTGCGGCAACCCCAACAACATAAAGCCCAATAACAAGGAGGATGAGCGTCCGCACCGATCCAAAAAGGTGATGTGCAGATACCTGGCTTAGTTCTTCCGTAGGAGGGGGACCGGGGCTTTCCGACGCCCGCGGCAACGCATCAACTCGAGCAAGCAGCTCCGGGGTCGCTGGCATAGCTGCCGCAGCAGATCGGCCCCCTCTGCCTCCTGGCTTAGCCCCTGCCAAGGAAGCAGCAGCGCGAATAGCCGAGGAGCTCATCGTCAAACGTGCATCTGTCTCTGCCGCGAGGACCGGCCACAATGAATCCCAGTGAGGCTCAGCACCGGAATCAAAGGGAACACTACCCTCCTCGCCGCTTTCGTCCGTAGGAGGGGAGAGATCCATCAAATGCGCAAACTGCGGATCCCCGCGCATTTCCTCCCCATCTCCTACGCGCGTAACCCGACCATCTTCCACGAGTGCGATGCGATCAGAAAAAGACAGAGTGGAATGGCGATGCGCCACCGTAATAATGGTGGTGTCGGATAGTTCTGTGCGGATGGACTGGAAGACCGCGCGTTCTGTAGAAGCGTCGATGGCCGACGTGGCGTCGTCGAGAATGAGCACGCGTGGGCGGGTGGCCAAGGCGCGGGCTATCGCAATGCGTTGTCGTTGCCCACCAGATAGCGTCAGGCCGCGTTCGCCGACAACCTGGTCAATGCCCTGGGGGAGCGCGGAAATGAAATCTTTCGCTTGAGCCCATTGGATTGCTTGAAAGATGTCCGCATCGCTTAACCCACGTCCCATGTCGATGTTCTCGCGGATGGTTGCAGAATAGAGGAAAGGTTCGTCAAAGACGCAGCCTATGGCGGCGCGGAGGTCTGAACGGGAAATGGAAGAATAATCCACCCCTCCTACTCGCAGAGATCCGACGGCGGGTCTGTAGAAACCTGTGAGTAGCTGGACAAGCATCGTTTTACCGGACCCCGGGGGACCGACTAAAGACACCGTTTCTCCAGCAGCTACAGATAAGGAAAAGTCTTTGAGAATCCCTTCAAAGCTGACGGATTCGCACTCTATCCCTAAGGGGCCCTCGGGGACGGCAACGGGATGATCTGGTTCTGCGATTTCCGGCTTTAAATTAATAACGTCCATCACTCTGTCAAAAGAGCTAAGTCCAAGCTGGACCTGGATCACCATCCCGGCAAGCATGGACACGACTGCGGTCATGGAAGTCAGATAAGCGCTGAACGCGAGAAAAGATCCGATAGTGATGTGGCCGCGCAACGCGAGGAAACCACCGAGACCAATGCCCAGCACTAGCGCAATGTTGGGCAATTGTTGGACGAGAGGTTTAAAGCGAGCAGTTAAGCGGGCAGAGCGCATTTGCTCGGAATAAACCCTCCTACTCAGCGCATCTAGAGTGGCGACTTCGCGGTCTTCTTGTGCAAAGGCTTTGACCACGCGAACGCCCGTGATGGTTTCTTCTATGTGCGTGGCCAAGTTGGCCACCGACTGTTGTGCCGACCATGTCGCGGCAAAAAGCGTGGAGCGGGAGCGAAGCGACAACCAAATCAGTGGAGGAATGGATACCACAGCGATAAGCATCAGCCACGGGTTAATACACGCCAGGATGATTAATGTAATGGCAATCTTGAGGAAGTGGCCCAGGAGGATCGGGAACATAGCCACCATGGCTTGCACCAGGTTGAGGTCCGAGATGGATCGAGAAACTACTTGCCCGGTGATGAGTTGGTCTTGGCGGGGGCCGTCGAGAAGCTGAAGCGAGCGCAGCACATCGATGCGGAGACCGTGCTGGACAGCGTTGGACAGAACACCCGCAAAATAACGGCGGCCGAATTGGAACACGTACCGAGATAACGCCACAGCAACCAAAATCCATACGACCGCAGACACAGAGTGTCCTGCGGAGCCCGTAGCTGCATCGACTGCAGAGCCGGCTAGGAGGGGGATGGTGGCGTCGAAAAGCGTAGTAAACACCGTCGAAAGGATCGCCGCGACCACAACGACGGGTTGACGCCACAACGTGGCTAGGAGAGTGCGGCCAACGTTGGGTGTCATAGGCGTGGGTCCTTTGTGCGTTAGTCCTTCAACGCCGCAGCTGCAATTTCTGTGGGTTCTGGAACTGAATCTTTGCTCGGAGCAGGGGAGCTAAAAGTCGCGGGGAGCGGCCCCAGAGACTCATTGGTGTTATTTACCACTTTGGAAGCAAGTTTGCGATTAGCCACGGTGCCAAGTACCGCTCCTACACCCATGGGCATGATCTTTCCGATCCATGCTGTCCTGAGCCGTTTGGATACCTGGTTAAGAGCCATGCGCAGAAGTTGATTGTTCACTTCTCCCAGGTTGCGAACCGATAAGCGCGAGATCGCAGCGACGGAGTTACCGGCATTGATGGAGGCGTCGGCAAGGGCAGAACCTGAAGAGCCCAGGATTGCTACGAGGATAAGAGCTTTTCGACGTTCAGGATCGCGGATATCGCCGCCGCGCAAGTATGCGGATGCCACAGTGTAAAAAGCAGCTGCGTCGAGGAAAACGAGCGATTCCGCACTCACTGCCACCGCTCCAGTGATAAAACCAATGCCCGGAACAGCGGCTGCGGTTCCCGCACCGGCTCCAGTGCCAGTCGCGAGCCTCATGAAGTGTTTATCCATGAGACGCTGAATCTCTTGGGGACTTGCCTCAGGGTTACGTGAGCGCAGCCAATCTACATAGCCAGTAATAGCCGAGGACTGTAAGTGCACCGCTTTGTCGAGGGTCTTAATGAGGACGCGTCCTGCGGGACCGGCTTCGCTGGCCAAGGCTTGGGGATCGGAGCCATAAGTATCAGTGATCGGCTGGTCGCTATCCTTACCTCTGAACAGCACCTTATCGGTGACAGAAGTAATGGCTTTGTTCACAATTCCCATTGATTCCAATCCTTACAATATATGGGCGAAATACGGATTAAGTATTCATTGTTTTTAACGACCAGCGCAGCGAGATGTTCCAAAAACTAGGTCACGATATAGCCACAATTGGGACAGAAACCGTTACCTGCACATGAGAGTGGCTACGTATGGCCTGAAAGTATGTCGCTTGCAAACACCATCAGGCAGGCGACTGCGCGTACCGCTCGGCTTCTGCGACATCCTCAAAACTCGGCTGGATTCCTGTGTACAGAGCGAACTGCTCGGCAGCCTGAAGCGCGACCACCTCGCCGCCGTTGATTACCCGCTTTCCTAGTCGCTGTGCAGCGAGCACTAGAGGGGTCTCAACCGGATAGGCAACGACATCAAAAATAAGGGAGGCGGCACTGATTTCCTCATCCGTGAAAGCTTGTACATCGTGGTCGTCGCCCGTCATCCCCAGCGGTGTCACATTAACTAGCATCTCGCTATCGTGCGGAACACTTTCGGCATAGCTCCATCCGTATTGCTGAGCGAGAGCCTCGCCAGTGACAGAGTTACGCGCGACTACGGTGCCCACCATGCCATGATCAGCAAGAGCAGCAACAACAGCATTAGCCATACCGCCAGAGCCTCGGACAGCTACCGACAAACTAGGAGAGACTTCGTGCGAACGCAGCAAGGACGCGGCCGCCACATAGTCGGTGTTATAGCCGGTAAGAACCCCGTTGTCGTTGACGATGGTATTAACTGCATTGATGCGCTCGGCGGATGGGTGGAGAGAATCAATAAGCGGAATGACATCTTGCTTATAAGGCATGGAAACACCAGCCCCACGAATATCAAGGCCCCGGATACCTGCCACGGCAGCAGTGATATCCAAAGGAGCTATCGCCTTGTACACAAAGTTCAGCCCCAACCGCTCATAGAGCCAGTTGTGGAATCGCACACCGTGGTGAGACGGACGCGCAGCGAGGGAAATACACAGTTTTGTATCGCGGTCGACGTGATTAACCATGTCCCCTACTGTAGAACATATGAGTGCAGCCAGCGCCCAGCGTCTCCGAGTCGATGTTTCCTCCGGAACGATTATGGGAACAACAACTATCGGTGTGGAAGAAGGGACGGGCGTGTTGACGTGGCGCGGTGTGCCTTACGGAAAAGCCGAAAGATTCCGTGCACCTCGACCAATGGACTCGTGGACAGGGGAACGCGAATGTGTGGCTTATGGCAACGTCGCTCCGCAACCAACGTATGGTCCCTCGGATAAAATTCGAGGCGACGAAGATTGCCTCAACCTCGATATTGTTCGTCCTGACTCTCCACAGGTGCTCCCCGTAGTTGTCTACCTGCACGGCGGATCGTTCATCGTAGGGTCCTCCCACGAACAACTTCTAAGAGGACACGTCCTCGTCCAATCCATGAACGTTGTCTATGTATCCATCAATTTTCGCTTAGGCGCTTTGGGATACCTTGATATGCGGTCGCTAGGAGACGACTGCGTTGCCAACCCCGCAATATTGGACCAACTCCTTGCTTTGAAATGGATCCGTCACAACATCGAACGTTTTGGTGGCGACCCCAACAACATCACGCTTATGGGAGAATCAGCGGGTGGGGCAGCGGCGCTGACCCTCATGTGTGTGCCGTCAGCGGCTGGACTCTTCCACCGAGTAATCGCACAATCCCCTCCTATCGCCGCCATACATTCACGCGCCCAGTCCGTCCTATGGGCAAACGAACTTGCTTCGCGACTAGGAGGGGAAAAGACCCTCGCTGGCCTGCGACAGCGACCAGTCGCAGACATCGTGCGCGCCGGGCAATCCATGATGTGGCGAACGAGGGAGCTTTTTTATCTCAATTCTTGTTACGCGCCCACTGTCGACGGAACTACGTTGTTTGCACACCCCCTGGACGTTTTTGCTTCAGGGCAACAACATAAAGTTCCTTTGATCGTCGGAACGAATGTGGACGAAACCTCTTTTGCTAAAGGCTTTTATCTACGGTCGACAGCACGCGCCCGAGCAGCTGATCGCTTCCTACGCGTTTTCGATCCTCAAGGTGCCGACGCAGTACTTGCTGCATATGATTACGGGGCACGCCGCAGTGACTTTGCTCGGTTGCTTGCCGACGGCATCTTCTGGGCGCCCAGCCTGCGGGTAGCAGAGACACATCAACAGGTGGCCGCTACGTGGATGTATCGTTTTGATTTCGCTCCGGCACTTTTACGCTGGTTGGGGTTGGGAGCCATGCACTCGAGTGAGCTCACATCTATTTTCGGGGATACTAGCGCCTCAAGGATGTCAGGTCTTACTGTGTTTACCCCACGTGCAGAAATAGAGGCTCTACGGGATCACATGCAAACGATGTGGGGAAATTTCATACATCAAGGTGACCCCGGAGCTACATGGCCGCAGTACCGTCTTGCCGGAGATCATTTACCAGGGCGCGCCACTATGGTTTTTGACCGAGAAAACCGACTGATCTATGACCCGGAACAGAACTATCGGCAAGCATGGTCCGGATACGATATGACCGAGTGGGGAACTGGCCGGCCTGATCTCTTGCACGCTCTGGGTTTGGACACAGGTCCTACGCGCTTGGGCCCGTTGGAAATAGAAGGAGGAACGCTGTGACGCCATCGGTGAGTAGGAAGGTGGAGGGGGCGATTGACCGAATCTGCGCCGAACACCCTAGACTCATTCCTTCCGTGAGTCCGACAGAACACCAGATCACGTTTTCTGAATTATGCTCGCCATCCACTGTGTGTGACGCATTAACTGCAGCTAAAGACATTTTTACGCTTACAACACCCAAGCACTGTGGGCAGCTATGGCTTTATACATTGATGGGGGACATAGTGGCCCCTTCAGTGATGATGATGGTGTCTACAGGCATGGCGGTGAACTTGGAACCAGATAGTGGCATTCTTTTTCGCCGTGATGACCCGGAGTTCGCACCGGGCTATTGGTATGGGTGGCGCCCTCAGACATGTACGGAAAGTTATCGCGCGGCGGGTGCAGCGCTAGGAAAGGCGGTAGCTCCGCTCGTCGACACGCTGTGTCAGCACGCCGAGCTACGTCCGGCGCCTTTGTGGGCGGTGATTGCTGACGGTCTGATACAGCCAGCTATGACTGTGGGAAACGATGAACTGGAAACACGTCGTGCGGTGGCCATAGCTACGGAATTAGTAGCAGGACTCAGCGAGGGGGCAGGAGTTATTGTCCCGGCTGTGCGAATAGAACAGATTGTGGATAGTCAGATCTGCTCGCTAGGAGAGGAAGAGCCAGAGTATCTGGTAGCCCACAGAAGTTCCTGTTGCATGATCTTTCATTCTCCCATCGCAGGAATGTGTACCTCGTGTCCACACCACAACAAAAACGAGAGAGAAGCTGCTCTGGTCGCTGCAGCGGAATTCTTTAGCTAGGCTTGGAGCAAGTTCAGAAAGGTGGACCAATACATGAGCTTTTTCGAGGATATTGCTGCGGCCCTAGACAAAGAGGGTTTGGAGTCTCGAGTACATGACGACGTCATGTTTGTACCAATTACCTCCGATCTGGAGATTCAGTTCGTTGAGATTGATCCGCTAATGCCAGCAGCCAACGTGTATATTGCTGCAGCGGATGTTGATGAGGACGATGAGAACTTTGAAGCGGCTCTTGTCTCTGTTGTCTTTTCCGTCAAGGACGCCGTAAAAACTGTGGCTGAGCATGTTGCTACCGATCAGATCGTTACTGTTTTGCGTGATCTGCTCGATGCAACAGATGAGCGTATTGAGGACCTTGATTTCTTCCAAAATCCTCAAAATCCCCATATGGTTCATGCGGAAGTCGCTGCAAATTCTGAGCTTCAGGTGGTTGTTGAAGTCGTTGACGGTGAGCCGACGGCCATGGTGACATTCGTTGCTTTTGGTGAAAGCTTTGATGAGCTCGTAGATCAAGCCATCGAAGAGCTGTGGAGTCCCAACGGCGAAGATGCTTTGTCTGAGGAAGACCATGAGCGCCTCTTTTTCGACGTTGCTGCTGAGTTAACTGAGGAAGCTAGCGAAATACTCGAGTTGGGCACGTTCACCGACTTTGACAAACTTTTCGACGTTCTTAGCCTTGCCGCAGATCAAGCCGATGACTGGGAAGAACAATTAGTGCCACTCGACGACGAAGACGCGGATAGTGTAGATGTGTATGACATTTTTACGGAAGAAGACGATGAAGAATTTGATCTCGACGATTCCGATGCTACCGACGACTAATCGGGATAACGTTTCCTTTTCGCGTGAATAATGGCAGGGGGGGATGGCTGTCTACGCTGCTTTCGACTCGCCTTGAAATATGGAGGCGGGAGAAATCATCGGTTGAAAGTCGCCGTCAACGAACCATAGGAAAGTGGGAGCTGTTTTTTCGGTGAGTTCATGCACACATGCAATGCACTCAGGTGGGATAATGGCTCGAATCCACCCCTCGGCAATCTCGGGCGAGACAGGGAAACCCTGCGGGTTGGTAATACGTACTTGAACCAGGTATGCAGGGGATTTTGGTGCGCCGTAGCCCTGCAGAAGGTTGCGGGCTCGTGGCCCTACGCGGTGACGTGTGACTGCTATATTAAGTTCTTTTTCTTCCAAGGGTCTGATGGACTTGTTCGCTCCGGCGCTAATGACCTTGATCGAAGGTGGCCTCCAGGAAGGCAATGATCGGGCTAGCGATCGTGGGTGCCGAATAGTGCTACAGATAGCGGCTAGCGTCTCGGGGTGGGAGCGCCTTATATGCACTGCTCGTTGCTCAGCGGAGTAACGAGGCATTGGAATGGGTGCGGGGATCATACGAAGGCGGGGGAGTTTCATGTGGGCAATATTATTAAGCTGAGGGAACATCATAGCTCACAAAATAGCACACTTGTTCTAATTTTAGATAGGGGGTGTTCACTTTTCCTTTCTTTGAGGGGGAACGTTATTTTCTTTGCCCTCTCCTGTACCCGGATACCCGAAACTGTGGCAACGGTAAGTGATCGAGCAACGACAGGGTCTTGTTGGGCGTGGAGGGTGTGGAGGCAACACAAGCAAAGATGCTTGATAAGTCCCGAATGCTTAAACAAATGAAAGGAAAGGCATACGCATCACACGGGGAAAACCTATTCGGGGGAAAAACTAAAAAAGTGATTGACGGGTGATTGCGCCGGCGGTAACTCTGGAGGTAGAACAGTCGCTTAGCGAAAGGGGGGATCCTCATGCCAAGAGGTGGTTCTGGTCGCTGCGAGGTCCTTACTATTGCACAGGGTCGTTATAAAGCAGAGATAAACACCTTTGGCGGTGGGATTAAATCTTTGTCTTTTGACAATAAGCCCCTTACTGAGACCTATTCCGACAGTGATAACCCTCCGCTGTCTTCCGGGGTTGTCTTGGCGCCGTGGCCAAACAGAACAGCTGACGGAGCTTTCGTTTATTCGGGACAACGGCATCAATTAGAGCTCACTGAGCCGGCCCGCAATAACGCTATACATGGGCTTGTTCACAATCGGTTATGGACTGTAGCGATGCATTCGCAGGACAGCGTAGTGCTAAAAATTTCGCTTGGAATGGATCAAGGCTGGCCTTGGCCCGTGGAGATAGAAGCAAAGTATCTGTTAAAAGACGATGGATTACATGCGCATTTTAGAGCGTTCGGTACTGGTCCATTTGGGTGGGGATGGCACACATATCTTTCTCCGTTAGGGGAGGAGGTAGATCGTGCTGTGCTCACCCTAGGGGTGGATCAAGAACTTCCACTTGGAGAACGCAATCTCCCCGTCGGAGAACTTACATCGTTATCACTTCCCTTAGACACCGGACTACCTATTGCCGGACACCTTCTGGATAACTGCTATTACGCATCCAGCGGTCCGGTTCGTACAACTGTTGTCGTTGATGGCCGTGGCGTAGCTATGGAATGCAGCGATAATGTGCGCTGGTTTCAAGTCTTTACTCCCGATTCTGCCTGGGGTATGCCATACCCCGGACGAGATAGGGCAATAGCCATCGAGCCAATGACTGTTCCGCCCAATGCTTTAAATACAGGTATTAACTCCATCGACGTGCATGAGCCTTTTGAGTGCTCGGTGCGAATCTCGGCTTTATAAAAATCTTCCCTCATTTACTACGAACAAAGGATGCCCATTATGGAATCCGCATTGAGACTAGACGCAAGTTGGGTCGACTACTCCCTCGTAGCGATGTACTTCGTCTTCGTCCTAGGTATTGGTTGGGCCGCAAAGGCCCGAGTTTCCTCGTCCATTGACTTCTTCCTTTCTGGCCGGGGGCTCCCGGCATGGGTGACAGGTCTAGCCTTTGTCTCTGCCAACCTGGGAGCGGTTGAGATTATTGGCATGTCTGCTAATGGTGTCCAGTACGGGTTCCAGACCATGCATTACTTCTGGATCGGTGCTGTTCCTGCGATGGTGTTCCTAGGCATTGTGATGATGCCGTTCTACTACGGATCAAAAGTTCGTTCTGTCCCTGAGTTCATGAGGCGTCGTTTTGGTGATGCTGCGCACCTTGTCAATGCGTTGTCGTTTGCCCTTGCGCAGCTACTGATCGCTGGCGTAAACCTCTTCTTACTGGCAAAAGTGGTCAATGCATTACTTGGCTGGCCGCTATGGGTGGCGCTTGTGCTTGCGGCTGTGATCGTGCTGTCCTACATCACTCTGGGAGGCCTATCTGCGGCAATTTATAACGAGGTTCTTCAGTTCTTTGTGATCTTGGCTATGCTTCTTCCGATCACGATCATTGGAATGAATCGGGTTGGTGGCTGGCAAGTCCTTAAGGGGCTAATTACTGCGGAAACGCACTTTCATACATGGCCTGGCGTAGAAATCTCGGGATTCCAGAATCCGATTATTTCAGTTTTAGGTATTACGTTTGGTCTGGGTTTCGTTCTTTCCTTTGGCTATTGGACAACGAACTTCGTAGAAGTGCAACGCGCGATGGCATCAGAATCTCTTTCGGCGTCTCGCAAGACTCCGATTATCGGAGCTTTCCCCAAGATGTTTATCCCATTCCTGGTGGTCTTGCCTGGAATGGTTGCTTCCGTGACAGTTGCAGAACTAATGGGAGACGCTCCCGCGGGTAAGCCTAACGACGCCATCTTGTACCTGATGCGCGATCTCTTGCCCAACGGTCTTCTTGGCGTTGCAATCGCCGGTTTGCTGGCCTCATTTATGGCAGGCATGGCAGCAAATATTTCTGCATTTAATACTGTCATCTCGTATGACATCTGGCAGACCTATGTGATTAAAGACAGAGAAGACGACTACTACCTCAAATTCGGGCGGCTTGCCACGGTGGCAGCAACATTGATTGCCGTGTTTACTGCGCTTCTTGCACAGAACTTTGGCAACATCATGGACTACCTACAAACCCTCTTCGGCTTCTTTAACGCCCCATTGTTTGCCACTTTCATATTGGGAATGTTCTGGAAGCGCATGACCCCCCATGCTGGTTGGTCGGGATTAGTGGCAGGAACGGCATCTGCAATCATCTATTGGTATCTGGCTACATTTACCGATTCTGCCGCCACGCTTTTCAACCTCCCGGGTCAAGGAACCGCCTTTGTAGCAGCAGGCATCGCCTTTGTGATGGACATACTCGTATCCGTTATCGTCACATTCTTTACTCAGCCTAAACCGGACGCTGAGCTCGTGGGATTTGTAAAGTCGGTTACTCCAAAGGACCACTTCCAGGACGATTCGGAAGAAAATCAACCATGGTATCGCCGTACCGTTCCTTTGGGAATAGTCTGTTTAGTCCTTGTTGTTGCCCTCAACGTCGTCTTCGCGTAGTGCTGCGAACAAAATAGCTTAAGGAGAATTCAATGTCACAGAATACTTCGACTCCGCGTACGCCGAAGGCAACGAGTCAACACCTGGCCGGAGCTTTTGATATCCGTAACGTTATTGGTGCTCTTATCGGCCTTTATGGGCTTATCCTCGTCATATGCAGCTTTGCGCTCGACCCTGGCATTAACCCGGATACTGGCGTAGCAAAGAGTTCCCAAGACAACTTATGGTCGGGTCTCGCCATGCTTCTTGTCGGCGCTATTTTCTTCCTATGGGCGAAGTTACGTCCGATTGTTATTGATGAAACAAAAATAGACGAGTCGGTTCTTCCCGGTGGTCATTAATGAATATCATTGAGTCCAAGCTTTCCGACGGTCGCGACATCATTTATTACGATGACCACGAGGTACGCGTCGGTGAACGGGTTCTTCACGATCCCCGCGACCTCCCCGTGGCACAGTCGCTGTCTGAAATACGTCGGGATCCGTTGACCGGGAAATGGGTGGCATACGCAGCCCATCGGATGAATCGCACTTTCATGCCTCCAGCTCATGAGAATCCGCTGGCGCCCTCGTTGCCGGGAGAAAATCCCACAGAAATCCCTTCCCCTACATACGATGTTGTTGTCTTTGAGAATAGGTTTCCTTCTTTCTCTATGAATATCGAAGTGGGGGAGGACTGGGAGCATTCCGTTGACGGGATTGATCTTTTCCCGCGAAAGCCAGCGCTTGCGCGTTGTGAGGTTGTGTGTTTTACAGAGGACGCGGACACATCATTCAAAGATTTGCCGGTTAATAGGATCCGGACGGTCATAGATGTGTGGGCACATAGAACAGCGGCTTTATCTGCCTTGCCTACGGTCAAGCAGGTTTTCCCCTTTGAAAATAGGGGAGAAGAGATAGGAGTGACGCTGCAGCATCCCCATGGGCAAATTTACTCATATCCATTTTTGAGCCCGCGTATTGCCGCTATAACAGAACAAGCACATGATTTTGCCACTAAAAATCCCGGCAAAGAGCTTTTCGCAGAAATTCTTTCCGCTGAAAGGGCGGCACAGACTCGGATTATCGCGGAAACGGAATATTTCACGGCCTTTGTCCCTGCAGCAGCTCAATGGCCTGTGGAGGTTATGGTGTGGCCTAACCGGCATGTAGCTGATTTTACTGAGCTAACAAGTGTGGAACGTAACGATCTAGCGGTGCTGCTCAAGCGGTTGTACACGTCTATTGACAGGTTTTTCGATGGCGTAGAAAAAACCCCATATATCGCTGGGTGGAATCAAGCGCCGGTAGACCCCGATCAGCGCAGCCTTGTCCGCTTGCATCTACAACTATTTTCTTTGATGCGGTCCCCGCACCGCATGAAATTTTTAGCTGGCAGTGAGTCGAGTCAGGGTGTATGGATTAACGACACCACGCCAGAACGAATCGCCGAAAGATTCAGAGAGGTTTGGGATTAAATGTCAGAGCTACGTTGGGTCCAGACTCGAAGCCCGGAACATATTGCTCAAGACGCAAGACAATTGTTCCAGACGCATTACCATTACGATCCTGCAGGAGTATGGGGAGCACCAGGGCGCGTCAACGTTATTGGTGACCATGTGGATTACGCAGGAGGTATCTCCATCCCCTTTGCGTTGGAGCAGCTTACTGCTGTTGCGATGTCTCCGAACACTACCGGAATATTTAACCTGGTGTCTTTGTCACCAAACAGAGAAACATTAACTAAAAATATCAACGTTGACTCGGTAGGCCCACTCAATCCTAACGATTGGGCCGGTTACGTTGTGGGCGCCATATGGGCTGGCACCGAGTCGGGTGTTATCCATAAAACTCAGGGATACGATATAGCTATCGTTTCTGACGTTCCCTTGGGCTCTGGGCTTTCTTCCTCAGCAGCTTTGGAATGCTCCACGGTAGTAGGTGCATTTGAGCTCGCTAACGGCAGACCTCCTAGTCATGAGGAGTTGCCACAGCTTGTCGACGCCTGTGTGAGGGCCGAGAACGATGTTGTTGGGGCATCGACCGGGGGCTTGGATCAGCGCTCTAGTTTGTTTGGTCAGCAGGGCAAGGCGCTTGTGATTGATTTCCGTTCAGGGATAACCACACCAGTGCCCTTTGATTTAGCGTCCAAAGGGCTAGCCCTTTTGATCGCAGATACCAACGCGCCGCACACGCTTAATGATGGGCAGTATGCGTCGAGACGCGGCCTTATCGACGCCGTGACTGCCGCGTTGGGCGGTGCCGGCGAGACACTGCGAGACATTAATGATGCCCCTACTCGGGCGCGTCAGTGGGCAGAAGTCGGTGGTTTAAATGGCGAGGAAGCATATCGACGCGTCAATCATGTCGTGGAGGAAACTCTGCGTGCACAGCAGGCTGCTGCTGCTCTTGAGGAAGAGAATATGGATGCTTTCCGTCGCTTGATGCAGGAGTCGCATGAGTCTCTTAGAGATCAGTATGAGGTAGTCACTGAGGAGCTGGAATCTGCGTTTCAAGCAGCTGGGTGTTACGGATCACGTATGACTGGTGGGGGATTTGGAGGCAGTGTTATTACCCTTGTGGACGCGGACAAAGTTACTGAGACTGCAGAACGGATAGCAAAAGCTGCTTGTCAGCGCGGCTTTCCCTCTCCTACATTCCTTATTGCTCGGCCAGGGGAAGGGGCTAGGAGGTTGCTATGAACAAGGGAAAGGACATAGATGGGGCTGGCTAGAGCTTCCATAAGCTAGGAAAACTTTTAAAAAACCCAAAGATTGTGGGAGGTATTTATCTAATTACGAACTTAAGTGATAGTGGTCGCATCTGGCGAAATCGGCTATAGTTATCACCTTTGAGCGTATAACTAGGAAAATCGTGCTGCGTAGCGTAAGTTTAACTGAGCAATGAGCATTACCGATGACGCCACCGGCGGCGCTAACGAGCCGGATGAGAAGATTTTGTCGGAATCTCAGGACAATTCGCAGGTAGACGAAGGCAGCATCACACTTGATGATGTAATTGCCGATGTAGACGACTCCAGGGTTGCGAACACTTCTGAGGACACCGGCTCCGCACAAGAAGCGGACAGTGACAGTAACGATGGCTTTGAGGCTTTGGGCCTCCCAGACGCAATCCTTAAGGCAGTCGCCAAGGTTGGCTTTGAAACGCCGTCGCCTATTCAAGCGCAGACCATCCCAGTCCTCATGGAGGGACACGATGTGATGGGTCTGGCACAGACGGGTACGGGTAAGACCGCTGCGTTTGCCCTCCCGATCCTTTCCCGTATCAATGTGAAGAAGCGCCACCCGCAGGCGCTGGTCCTTGCTCCTACTCGTGAGCTTGCACTTCAGGTTGCTGACTCTTTCCAGTCTTTTGCAGACCACCTCGGTGACATTCATGTCCTACCGATTTACGGTGGACAGGCATATGGTATTCAGCTGTCAGGCCTCCGACGTGGTGCGCAGATTATCGTGGGTACTCCAGGTCGTGTTATTGACCACCTGGAAAAGGGCTCACTCGATATTTCCAACCTGAACTATCTCGTTCTTGACGAGGCAGATGAGATGCTCAGCATGGGCTTCCAGGAAGATATTGAGCGCATTCTTGAGGACACTCCTGCTGATAAGCAGGTTGCCCTGTTCTCTGCAACGATGCCTAATGGCATTCGTCGTTTGAGCAAGCAGTATATGAAGGATCCTCGTGAGATTCAGGTGAAGTCCGAGACTCGGACCAACACCAACATCACACAGCGATTCTTAAATGTTGCTCACCGCAACAAGCTGGATGCTTTGACTCGTATCCTTGAGGTTACAGAGTTTGAAGCGATGATCATGTTCGTACGCACGAAGCATGAAACCGAAGAGGTTGCAGAAAAGCTGCGCGCTCGTGGTTTCTCTGCTGCTGCCATCAATGGTGACATTGCACAGGCGCAGCGTGAGCGTACTGTGGACCAGCTTAAGGATGGTCGCCTAGACATTCTTGTGGCTACAGACGTAGCAGCGCGTGGTCTAGACGTTGAGCGTATTACCCACGTATTCAACTACGACATTCCTAACGACACGGAGTCTTATGTTCACCGCATTGGACGTACCGGCCGTGCCGGGCGTAGCGGCGAGGCGATTCTCTTTGTTACCCCACGCGAGCGTCGTATGCTGCGTTCCATCGAGCGTGCTACTAACGCAGAGCTCATCGAAATGGATCTTCCTACGGTCGATGAGGTCAACGAGTCTCGTAAAGCAAAGTTTGCAGACTCGATCACGGAATCGCTAGAAGATTCCCAGGTTGCGATTTTCCGGAATCTGATCAAGGCCTACGCAGAAGAGCATGACACTCCGCTTGAGGACATTGCGGCTGCTTTGGCTACTCAGGCCCGTGCGGGTAGCGAGTTCTTGATGAAGGAACCGCCACCGGAGAAGCGTCGTGAGCGTCGTGACCGCTTTGAGCGTGATGATCGTCGTGGCGACCGTCGCGATCGCGGTGAGCGTCGTGACCGTGGCGACCGAGGTGACCGTGGTTCTCGCTTTGAGCGTTCCGGTGATATGGCTGTGTACCGCCTTGCGGTAGGCAAGCGTCAGCACGTTCGTCCAGGCGCTATCGTTGGTGCACTGGCGAACGAGGGTGGACTTAGCAACAAGGACTTTGGTCGTATCACCATTGCTGTGGATCACACTTTGGTGGAGCTTCCTAAGGGGCTTCCACAATCCGTCTTTGATAATCTGCGCGACACCCGTATCTCGGGTCAGCTGATTAACATCGAGAAGGACAACGGACGTCCGGGCCGTCGCGATGACTACCGTGGTGGCGACGACCGTCGCGGTGGAGATCGCAGGGACGACCGTCGTGGTGGCTACCGTCGTGATCGCAGGGACGACCGCCGTGATGATCGTCGTGGCGACCGTCGTGATCGCGGTGACCGTCGTGACCGCTACCGCGGCTAGGATAGACGCTTAAGGTCTAGTACAAATAGGAGGGTACGGAATATATTCCGTACCCTCCTATTGTCTTACATATCGGAGCTTCCGCTATGAACAGAAACTTCCTAGCCGTGCTTTTTGTGGTGACTACGTTGGTTATCCTTGGTGTTTTTATGGTATGGCTTGTGAAAAATGACTTGCTAGAGCAAGCGCTGAAAAACCAGGAATCGCCTGTGACCATTGATGTTCATGACACTTTTGGCGATGAATGGCAATATCTTGCTGCTGTCTGCCCTGGTGATACCCGAGAAGCTGCGGAGAAAAGGTTAGGGCTTCCTTCTCTGGATACTCCAGAAAATGGCCCCGAACCAGGTGACAATTACCTAGTCTTGCTCGATGACAAGGGCGCATATGAGTCTAAAAAGTATCACCGCGACGCCATCGATTTGTGCAACCAAAAAGCCGAGCCTTCTTCCCGCGTTACCTTCGCTAGGAAGGGGGATGGGTGGGAGCTAGCGACTGCTCGCTAACCCTATACCTCTCTGAACCACATGAGGCGTATGATTGCCCACATGATTGCTGACGTGACACCATACAGACATTTCCGCGGACAAGCGAAGGAAGCTCTCGAATTTTATCGAGATGTTTTTGACCTTGACTTGACGCTGATGACCTACGGCGAATCTGGTTTCGCGGATCAAGCAGGCGGCAGCGAATGGTCCAACGACTGGATTATGCACGGTGAGCTTCGCGACGCCGGCAGGAAAGTGCTTTTCGGCGCAGATGTGCCCCCGGAGCGCGAGCTTGTCGCAGGCGACGATACCGTCATCGCACTTACCGGGGGCGTCGACGCCCGCACCGAGATTGAGGCCCAATGGGAGGCACTCTCGCAGGGCGCCGAGATCCATATGCCGCTAGAAACGGCTCCGTGGGGAGCATCCTTTGGACAGCTGCGCGACCGCTTTGGCACGTTGTGGATGTTTAACATCGAAGGATAAAAGGTAAGAAGGCGGGTCTCACATGAGCTGATGTGAGACCCGCCTTCGTGTGCGTTGTGTTTAAAGAACCATCAAGACGGCGATAATGACCCATAGTAGGGAGAAAATTCCGCCGAACATGGAGAGCTGACCTTTAGCCTTATTCCAATCTGCGACTTCAAAATTTCCAGCTTCAAGCTCGTCGGCTTCAAGGAGCCCAAGTGCGCCAACGAGTTTCTTTTGTCGAGGCATAATGAGGAAAATCAAGATAGCCCAAGCGACGACTGCCAGGGCAATTGATGCGTGGAAGCGTCCATCTGACCAGTAGCTATCATTGGTGAACATCACAGCGAACCCGATCAGCGGAACCAACAGCGAGAGCATGCCGTAGGTTTGCGTGATCTTGTAGAGCGTTAGCGCAGAGCCTTGAGCGGTAGCGTTTCCGTTGTGAGCTTCTACAGCACGAGACTGGAAAGAAGAAACCGCGACAGTAACAGGGCCGAGGAAGAGAACGGCCGTGAGCACGTGGAGAATAATTAGTAAAGTTCCCACTGGAAGCCTTTCGCAAAAAATTGGGTGAGAAATACCACACTAACATTGTCTACGCATGACCGAGACATCCGACCGGCTAAGCGGCAACTGGTATTTCTGCGCGACCGCCGCTAATCGACGTACGTACCAGCATCGATGACCTCGTTGAGTAGGAAGCCATTCTGAGGGTAATTTGTCTGATTTCTGCTGGTTCTGTTCTTTAGAAGCAACCACGAGATTCAGCGGATCATTCGCAAAAGCAAGACGCTGCTCTGCACTCCACGCGTGGGCGCCCATGTCCCATGCTGCGGATAGTGGGAAAACATGGTCGAGCTCGATGGGATCTGCGGTGCCGTCGACAGAGATCTTTCTTCCAGAATAAGGATCGAGAGTCCACCCCGAGCTTAACGAGCACGAAGCTGTGAGGTGGACGTCGTTAAGCGTGGCGGCTAAAACCGCGACTCTCGTATTGCACCGTGAATGAGGGGCGGGGCCCCATGAGGCTCCGAAATACTCTCGTTTGTAACCGAGGACCGTCGTTCTTTGTTTGACGGTGGGGAGGTCCGCGAATTCCCGCGAATGGGGAATCGTGAAAGCAATCAGCAATAGTGTGGCTGTCGCTAGGAGAAAGAAAAGAAGGCGCCGCATTCCTTTTAGACGGAACGCGGCGCTCGTTCGGTTCCTACGCAGATGTAGCGTGGGAAGCTGCCAGGGTGGGGTTTTCTTCGGTATGAGTTGTGAGGTCTTTGGCTTTATCAAATGTGGACAGCACCTTGGCTTGTGGCGGAGGTGTTGCAAGGGATACCACAATCATGACGATTCCTCCGCCAAAGAATCCAGGGACGATTTCGTAGAGGACATCTCCTAGCGGCGACATTCCCCATGCGAAGCACACGACAGCGCCTGTCACCATACCGGCGATTGCGCCTGGAACGTTGAGGCGTCGCCAATAAAGCATGCACAAGACGAGGGGGCCAAAGGCTGATCCAAAGCCTGCCCACGCAAAGCCTACGAGGCCGAGAATGGAATCGGAAGGGTTAATGGCAAGTACTCCGGCGACAACGGCAACCCCAACCACTGCAGTGCGAGAGAGGTTGATCATCACTGACTCACTAGGAAGGGTTTTCTTGAACGCCTTGAAGAGGTCTTCGATCAAAGACGTAGACGTGACCAAAAGCTGTGAAGCAATCGTAGACATGATGGCGGCAAGAACGGCCGTGAGGATGAGACCACCGATAAGAGGGTGGAAAAGTACACGACCCATGTCGAGGAAGATTGTCTCGTAGGATTTCTGATCCACGATGGAGAAGTTTTTGTGCTGTCCAAAAAACGCTGTGCCGATTATTGCTGTGAATGTGGCCCCGGCGATGGACAACACCATCCAGCCCACACCGATCCAGCGTGCGCGTCGCGCATCGGAAGGCGTCCGTAGTGCCATAAAACGGACGATGATGTGCGGTTGTCCAAAGTACCCCAATCCCCAGGCCAGATTGCCGATTAAGGCTGCCGCTGACACACCGGAGATCATAGAAAAGTAGTGGGGGTTGCCGATGCCGTCGGTGTGCGGACCGTAATCATTATGAGATGCCCATGACCAGATTGAGGAGGGGTCGTCTAGGTAGATAAGCGCCATAACTGGGACGATGACCAGCGAGACAAACATGATGGTTCCTTGCACTGCATCTGTGTAAGAAACCGCAAGAAAACCACCGACGAAAGTATAAACAACCGTGATGCAAGCAACGATCATCATGCCGTCGATATAGGCACTTCCAAAGGTGGACTCAAAGTAACGTCCCCCCGATACCATCCCCGAAGATACGTAGAAGGTGAAAAATACGATAATAACGATGGAACTGACAATGCGTAGAACGCGGGATTGATCCATGAGACGGTTCTCAAAGAACGAAGGCAGCGTGATGGAATTGTTAGCAACCTCGGAATATGCGCGTAGTCGCGGGGCAACCCATCTCCAGTTAGCCCACGAGCCGATGAGTAGCCCCACTGCGATCCATAGTTCAGACATACCCGTTACAAACAAAGCTCCTGGCAAGCCCATGAGTAGCCAGCCAGACATATCTGAGGCGCCAGCTGATAAAGCTGCTACAAAGGGGTTAAGATCGCGCCCGGCTAACACAAAGTCGTCGTATTGGTCAGTTTTTCTATAACTCCAATAGCCAATCGCGAGCATCGCGCCCATATATATCATGATGGCAACGATGAACCACGTATGTTCAGACACCACAACCTCCAAAAATTATTCTCTCAAACACTACCTGACCGTTACGGAATATCTTCACAAGCTGGTAAGACTAAGTAGATGACTACCCACCTGCTCCATGGACTTTGGCTCAAGGCCTCTGGTCTGCATTTGTGGATAGAACAGGTGGAAGGCCACAAAATTGTGACAGCTGATTCTGTGCCGGAGGGGACATTTCCCCCGCAAATTATGGGGATTCTTGCAGGAAAACGCTTTAACCATAGGGTGCGTACTACGTTGCTTACCCCCAAAGGACGAGAGGTTACTCTTCCTCTTCCTACTGTGGCGTTTACCCCCGAACAAGCGGTGAGCACTCTAGCCACCATCGCTGCAGTTACCCCCATGACGGCTACTGTGGATCAGCGCTCAAGTATTGCTCCCGACCTTGTGTGGTTAGTCCGTATGTATGAAGGACTGACGCAGTTTGTCAGAGCTGGGCGAGTCACCATCAAGATGAGTTTTGTCGACCATCAGTGGTGGCCCATGTGGCAGCTTTCTTCCGGGCTTTCGGAACGCGGATGGATAGCACAGATGACAGCTGCGGCGCCCGGTGTACTAGTGGCAAACGGCGGGACTGCCGTTGCTGAAGATATTGCAGATGAGCTTCCCCATTGGATTGCGCATTCGCTGTTGCAGGAACTAGCTGCCGAGCCGCGGCCCACAGAGTGGCACAATTTCTCTAGCGCTTTGCTCCACAGCACGGCGCTGCGTAAAGGGACCGCCCAGTTGGTTTCTGCGCTTAATTCCTGGAAAGACTCTATTGCCTCTGTAAATCTACAGATCGTTTTCCTCGTTGAGGAGCCACCTAAAGAAGACGACTCTGTCATGGACCCCATAGACATCCTCTGGCCAGTGCGTGTCCAGGTGCGGTCTGGCGTAGATTCTCCGCAACCCATCGTGGTCAGTAAGTTCGATCGAGCGACGGTGGAAAGACTCCAGGCGCTTGTGCGGGAAGCGATTGTGGTTACGCCTCTGCTAGATCCGACGAGGGAACACGCAAACTCTCTTCAACGGTATGCGCTTCAACGGGCGGAAAACGCAGGGGACTGGGATTGTTACCTCTCTACGGACGAGCTAGTCGAGTTCATCGGTTCCGCTGTGAGCACGCTGAAGTCTCGGGGTTTTGCCGTTATGTTGCCCAGGGCATGGAGCCAGCAGGAGACAAAAGCTCATATCGCCATCGGAGATCCGGCAGAATCATCGACGCAGGCCAAGATCGGCCTAGATAAAATCGTTGATTATAACTGGCGCATTTCGGTAGGAAGTGTTGAGCTCAGCGATGAAGAAATGAATGAGCTGGTGCGTTCTAAATCCGGGCTTATCCGTCTTCGCGGCGAATGGGTCATGGCAGATACCGCGGCAGTGAAACGAATCAGTGAGTACATGTCTGAACTGGCTGCGCAGTCTCGGAAACGTAAACGCGCAGAGCTGGATCACGCGATGATGGTGGCTCAGCTAGCTAAAGCGAATGATCAACCTGGATGGCAGCAGTTGGAGGCTCATGCTGAAACCCTTGCTGAACGCTTTAATAACGAATTCGCCGATTTTGGGCAGGTGACTCTCGCTGAGCTACGCGAAATCGCTATAAAAGCCGCGGAAAAAGAACCAGTCGAATTTCAGGGATCAACGTGGCATACAGCCCTGGTTGGTGGACTTGTTTCTCAAGACATTCCCGCGCCTCAGCGTATTGAGCTACCGGACACCGTGCATGCAACCTTGCGTGAATATCAACGTAGGGGCGTCGATTGGCTAGCGTGGATGTCTCATAATGGCCTTGGCGCTGTGCTTGCCGACGACATGGGGTTGGGCAAAACACTACAGTTGCTGTCACTGGAGGCCGCGGAGCGAGCAGAACAATCAGAAGGACAGCGCGGTCCTACACTAGTCGTAGCTCCCACATCAGTAGTGGGAAACTGGGCTCGGGAAGCTCACAAGTTCGTTCCTAGCCTGCGGGTTCTTGTCCATCATGGTTCGTCCCGCTTGTGCGACGCGGCCTTCCTAGAAAAAGTGCAGGCAAGCGACATCGTAGTGACCAGTTATGGAACGATTGCACGAGATCATCAGCTTCTCTCCCAAATACAGTGGGAGCGCGTGGCTTTAGATGAGGCGCAGCAGATTAAAAACTCGGCGACTAAGGTTTCCAAAGCCGTGCGATCGATGCCATCAAAACATAGGATCGCGTTGACTGGCACCCCGGTAGAGAATCGTCTTTCTGAGATGCGATCAATTCTTGATTTTTGTAATCCGGGTGTCCTAGGCTCTGCGTCTTTCTTCCGAAACCACTTTGCCAGGGCTATTGAGCGTGAGCAGGATGAGGCTATGACGGAGCGGCTCCGTGCATTGACTGCGCCTTTTGTCCTGCGGAGATTGAAAACTGATCCTAGTATCGTCGATGATCTGCCAGAGAAGACCGAAATTATCCTGACTGTGGACATGAAACCCGAGCAAGCCGCCTTGTACCGGGCTTATGTGGAAGACATACAGAAACAGATTGACCAGGCAGAGGGAATCTCTAAACGCGGTTTAGTGCTGTCTGCTTTAACCAAAATTAAGCAGATCTGTAATCATCCGGCGCATTTTTTGGGTGATGATTCCGACATCACCGTAAAAGGTAAGCATCGATCAGGGAAAGTAGAAGAGCTTATGCGTCTGGTCTCGGACGCCGTGGAATCGGAACAGAAGCTCCTCATATTCACACAGTATCGGGTTTTTGGAGAAATTCTCGCTCCTTATCTTTCGGATTACTTTGGCACGCAGATTCCTTTCCTACACGGCGGTGTAAGCAAGATCGGGCGTGACCGCATGGTGGAGAATTTCCAGAGTCCGGAGGGGCCGCCGGCTATGATTTTGTCTCTTAAAGCAGGTGGCACCGGTTTGAACCTTACGGCTGCATCCATAGTTGTTCATATGGACCGTTGGTGGAATCCTGCAGTAGAAAACCAGGCAACCGACCGTGCTTTCAGGATCGGGCAGCGCAAAGATGTCACCGTTTATAAAATGATTACCGCAGGTACGTTGGAAGAATCGATTCAGGATATTCTCGACGGCAAAACTGAGCTGGCCTCCGCCGTTGTCGGCGAGGGAGAAGGCTGGCTAACAGAACTTTCTCCTGAAGAACTCGCCATGCTCATGAGCTATAGAGGAAGGGACACCTAACATGCCTCAGCGTCCTTCCAAAGATAACGTCATCTATGCAAACTTCGGGGCAAAGAAGCGAGTATCTTCTCCCAAGGAGCTACCGGCCTTACGAGAAACCACGCAATTTAACGCGGTGGCGCGCAAAGTGCGCGATCTTGTGCACCACCATACAGACCAGGGTCGTTTGAAAAGGGGGCGCGATTACGCCAGAAATAGCAATGTTCTTAACGTGAAACTCGATAACTCGACGATTTCTGCTGATGTAGTTGGGTCCCAGAATGAGCCATTTCGCGTGGCTATTTCTCTGCCGTATCGCGATACAGATGACTTAGCTGCTGTTACTGCCGAGCTAGCTGAATTGCCTAACGGAATCAAGCGAGCAAAAGAGGGGAAACTCAGCGAGGATGCAGCTGAGATCTTGATCGGGTCAAATGCACAGTTTTGGTGTGATTGCCCTGATCATGTGGTGTGTTGCAAGCATGCTGTGGCAGTAGCCTATGCTGCGGCGGATCGGCTTGAAGCAGAACCACTTTTAGCTTTTGAATTGCGCGGTTTGGACTTGCTCAAACTAGAGCAGTCGCTCACGATGCAAGCGCGTTCCATTAGCGAACGCGACGTTAAAAGCCATTTTTGGGACGGAAAAACCTTGCCAGATCTTCCTACTCCTAAAAAAGCACCAGCTTTAGAGGACTCGGACGAATCTTTGTTGCGTAAAGCCATGCGTTTAGTGTCTTTGACCTCTATCGACGAGCTCAAGGCCGTCGCGGATATCGAAGACCTGTACTATCATCTCACCCGCGAGTAGGGGTGGCTGGGTGTCTTTAGTGTTGAAGGAGCATGGTAGATAAAGTTCATGACCGTCACCTTTTTGCACACATCGGACCTTCAGATCGGAATGATCAGATGGTTTCTTGATTCCGATGCCCAGGCGCGTTTCGACGACGCCCGCATCAACGCCATCACTCGTCTAGGCGCTATTGCGGAAGAGATGAACTGTGAGTTCATTGTGATGTCAGGCGACGTTTTTGAACACAATTCTCTAGAGAAGAAAACATCGGGTAGGGCTTTGGAAGCATTAAAGAAACTTCCAGTGCCCGTATATCTTTTATCGGGAAATCACGATCCACTTATTGCTGATTCGTTGTTTTACCAGGCAGAAAATATAGAAAACGTCCATGTATTATCCGATTCCAAACCAGTTGAGGTGCGCAGAGGCGTTGAGGTTGTGGGCGCACCGCTGAAAACCAAGCGTGCTACATACGACGTTCTAGGTGATGCTTTAGCAACGCTGGCGCCTACTGATGCCATTCGAATTGCAGTGGGGCACGGACAAACTGAAGCTAGAACAAATGACATCATTCCCGATTTAATAAACCTAGATTTAGCGGAAAGCAAACTTGCTGACGCGTCCGTGGACTATATTGCGCTGGGTGACACACACTCAACCCAAGCAGTAGGGGAGACAGGTCGAATGTGGTACTCGGGAGCACCAGAAACGACCGATTTTTATGAAGCAGCAACTGGTGGCGGTGAAGCTGATTCCGGAAATGTATTAGTGGTAACGGCAGGGAAAGGTACCGCCACGGTGACAAAGGTTCCCTGCGGGTCGTGGGTTTTTGAGGCGCTTACTGCGTCTATCAACTCCCAAGAAGAAGCGGAAGCTTTCATTTCAGCGCTTGAGGCATATCCAAATAAGTCCACAACCGTAGTCAAATATGCGCTGCAGGGCACTGTTTCACTGACTACAATGAAGTATCTTGAACAGGAGATAGCACAACTTCAACCCATCTTTGCGGCGTTGTATGAGAGGCCTAGGCTCATGGATTTTCATGTCGAGCCATCCGAGGAAGAACTCTCCGATCTAGGCCTTTATGGTTTTGCCAAAACTACGTTAGAGGAACTCGCAGCAGCGGATAGTCAGACTGCTCGCGATGCGGTCAATCTTTTATTCCGGCTGAGCAAGGAGCAATAATTCACGATGCGTATTCATAACATACAAATCCAGGATATGCGTTCCATTGAACATCTGGAATTGCGTGATCTCCCAGAAAAAGGCGTTATTGTGATCGCTGGTGATAATGAGTTGGGCAAGTCCACCATTATGGAGGCGATCTCGATAACTTTGGGAGAACAATACTCTACGGGTAAAAAGAACATTCGTGACATTAAACCTGTGGATAAGGATGTCCCTACTAAAACTTCTTTGACTGCCACCATCGGCCCATACACTTTTACAATTTCTAAGACATGGAATAACTCTCGGGCCGCTGAACTTGTGATTCATGCTCCCATTCCTGGAAACTATGCAGGTAGAGAGGCCGAAAATAAGCTTTCTGCGATTCTTGATGAGCATCTAGACGCCCATTTACGTGATGTTTTGTTCATGGAACAAGGAAAGTACGACGTTACATTTGCTGCTGCAGGAATTCCTTCACTAAGTGCCGCATTAGGAACTGGGGAGTCAATTAACAAAGCTGAAGATAATGAACTGATTGCTGCCGCTGAAAAGGAATTCAAGCGCTATTATTCGGGACAGAAAATAAAGAAAAATGGTGAGTTAGATAAAGCTCTTAATGAGCTGAATAAAGCACAGAGTGACCTTGACGAGGCGACTCGTAGGAGCAGTGAACTCGAAGGCCGAGTTAGCCGTATTAGTGCCACCACTCAGCGGAAAGCCATAGCGGAGGAACAGCTTCCTTATGCCAAAAAAGAATGTGCAGAAGCACAAGAAAAGTGGGAAGCGGTACAAAAGCACATACAAGAGGTTGCATTGGTGCAATCAGAAGTTGATCGACTGTTTGAACAGGTTGAATATAGTGATCGCTTACTTCTTCAGCGGAAAGAGAAGATTGAGTACCAGGCAACTGAGGAAGCTGAGTTGGCTGCGTCGAAGCAAAGTTTAGTGGAGGAACAAGCCAAGGCTGAGCTAGAAGAAAAACATATTTCTGAGTTGAGTAAGGAAAAACAAGAGGTACAGCAGCAGCTAAAAGAGGAACGAGAGCAGCTGACTTCTCTTCGGAAGGAGAGTGCCTTAGCAAAAGCTTTTCAACATCAAGAAGAGCTAGCCGCAGCTAAGGACGAACTAGCAGCTCTGGATAAAAAACTCGCTGCAATTACGAGTTTTCCTCGTGTGACAGATACCCAACTGGAAGAGGCTGAACATGCCTACGCACAGCATCGAGTTGCGGTGGAATTACGAGATGCAAGCGCTGCTTCTATTCTGATTCGCTCAGATGAGCCCGCCTCTGTAACGCTGGATGGCGTCTCGATTCATGCCGATGATGTAGCTCAAAGTTTTGCTATTGGTACAGAAACTATGCTCAAAGTCGGTTCCGTGGAAGCAACTTTTTCTCCAGGATCCGCGGCGCGTGTGGGCAATGCTGAAGTTGAAGAGTCAGAAGCTGCATTAAAGGTGACACTTGGTAAAGCCGCTGATTTGGAAGAACTTCGGAACTGGCACAGGCAAGGCCGGATTGAAGAAAACAAGACGCAACAGCTCCTGCACGAGAAACAACGGAAAACAATGGAGGTAGAAAACCTCCAACGGCAGAGTACTGTGCTTGAAGATGAGCTAGAAGAAGCACACAAGCCGGACAAGACTGTAGCTCAGTTTGAAGAACTTATAGAGTCAGCCCAAACCCGAATTGAAGAACTCGGGCATAACATCGCGCACATAGAAATCTCATTGGCGCCGTGGATCGACGGCAACGCGAGGAAAAACGCGGCGGTGAAGCGTGCTGTGGTAGAGGAGTCAGAGAAGAGAATTTCTGCGAATCGTGAAGCTCTGGAGCAGGAAGAAAAGCAAGCTCCGCTTGAAAAACTTGAAAAAGACCTTGCTGGCGTGCAGAAGAGACATGAAGAAGCGGTCGTAAAACTTGAAGCGCTATCTGCTGATGTGGACGCATCGTTACCCAAGGGACTCTTTGAAGGGGCACAAGCGAAAGTAGCTGACTTAGAGCGAACCATCTTGACCAGCGATGCTGATCTTAGGGCTCTGGAAGAGATGATTTCTTTATCTACAGGGGTAGCAGAAAAAGTAGATGTGGCCACTGCGGCTGTTGAAGTGGCGGAACGTCGACTGAATTCGATACAACGCAGAGCTGAGGCAGCGAAGCTGCTTTTTGAGACGTTGGTTCGTAACCGAGAAGAAGCTCGGCGACAATATGCGCAACCTTTTGTTGAGCAGCTAGCGCGGTTGGCTGCCCCCGTGTTTGGTACCGAGGTGAGCTTTAATCTGGATGAGAACTTAGCAGTGGTTGCTCGTACTTCCGGAAACAAGACTGTTGCCGTCAAAGATCTTTCAGGAGGGGCGCAAGAGCAACTGGCAATTCTGACTCGGTTTGCAGTGGCTGGGTTGGTAAGCGATGAATCCGTGCCGGTGTTTGTTGATGATGCCTTAGGTTCCACAGACACAACACGGCAACGGCTTATGGCTATGCTGTTTAGTGAGTTAGGGAAAAACACGCAGGTCTTCGTTTTAACATGTGTGCCTGATCGGTACTCTTATGTTGTAGGAAAACACCAGTACGATATGGCGGAACTATTGACATAAAGCAAAAGGCGGCAGCTGAAAGATAGCTGCCGCCTTAATGCGTATGGGCCTATGCTTGTTTGATTGCAGAGCCTTCGATCTCAATCTTTATTTCTTCAGAAAGCAAAACGCCACCGGTTTTAAGAGGAGCGTTGAAGTCCACACCGAAATCAGTTCGATTGATCTTGGTGCTGGCTTCAAAACCCAATCGCGTATTACCAAAAGGATCTTCTGCGATCCCATCGATGGATACATCAAGATTTACTTGCTTGGTCACACCTTTAATCGTTAGATCACCTGTGACCGTGGCTTTGTCGCCAGACACGGAAACGCTGGTGGAAGCAAAAGTCATTTCGGGGAACTCTGCCACATTAAAGAAGTCGGAGCCCCGTACGTGGTTGTCGCGATCGTCATTGCCAGTGGTAATCGATTCGGTTTGGATAGTTGCATTAACAGTGCCGGTCGACTCATCCACGATGATTGTGGAAGCGAAATCGCTAAAGTGACCCCGAACTTTTGTAACCATGGCGTGACGTGCAACGAAACCGATAGTGGTGTGCGCGGGATCTAATACATAAGTTCCATTCAGATGGCTCATGGGGTGCTCCTGTCTAATAAATTTATTTTTTGCTGTCGTATCAACAATCTCAACCATACATTACTTTGGTGATATGTCAACTAAAGCCCTAAAGAAATTTTCCGATCTTATTATTGCAGGTAATTGGCCCTAAATTCTAGTGTCTGTCGCACTTTCTCTATTTTCATTTAGCTGGAAATGGGTCTAGTCTTTACACTCATGACAACTCCGAGGTGGCTCAATGATGAAGAACAATCCCTGTGGCGTCTGATGCTTGCTGCAAATCGAAAAGTTAGTAGGGGAATCGACGATACGTTGCAGGCGGGGCCAGGGCTAACTTCTCCGGAGTTTGCGGTTCTAGTAAACCTTTCGGAAAGTCCTGATCATATTATCCGCCTGCGCGACCTGTGTGTCTCTCTCAACTGGGATCGAAGTCGCACGTCTCATCAGATCACAAGAATGGAAAAGCGTGGTCTGGTAGCTAAGAAACGGTGCCCGGACGATGCTCGGGGTGTTTATGTACAGCTGACTCGCGAAGGGGAAGAGCGGTTGCGTTCTGCGGCACCTGGCCATGTAGAAGTCGTTAGGAAACTAGTATTTGACGCGATGACTCCAGAGCATGCAGTGGTCTTGCGCGATTATTTTGAAAAGATCTCGGCTGTGGATTTTGACCCGGATGAGTATGTGGGCGGATAGATCGGGGATTTTTCAGGGGTTTCCCTGATGTGGGGGTCTTGCTGATTGCGTCATTATGAAGGGGTAAGGCAATCGGATATTCGACAGAGAAGGACTTTCAACATGGATGCACATTTTTATGGGCGACGCCTCGTCCGGAGCACTACCCAGAATTGGGTGGGCGGAGTCCTCAGTGGTATCGGGGAGACCTACGGAATTAATGTCACTCTCCTTCGGCTTCTCTTTGTTGCGAGTATTCTCCTGCCCGGACCACAGGTTCTTCTTTATATTGTTGCTTGGTTTATCATGCCCAGGTACTAGGACTTGTCAAAAGGCGGTCATGATCGATAGTGATCATGACCGCCTTTGTGTATTAAGCGGCCAACCTTCCTAATTCGGTATCCACATGAGCGGAGAACTTAGCTAGGACGTCGACAAGCGCACGTGAGGAAGACTCCATGACTTTAACTCCGTGACCGCGTAAGTTGTCGGCGTGGAAGCTGTCTGTGTCACCGATAATAAGCACCGGTTTTGCCTGCAAGGCGGCGATGGCTTCGCGCGTGATCCCCTTGCTGACGTCGATAATGGCGCATTCCACAGTTTCTAGCTTTGCGGCTTGTGACGTGGCATTTGCTTCCCAGGGCACTGTCACTGCGGCTAACTTTGGTGGAAGATTGCGGAGGATGTCGTGGGCGAGGTCTGTGCTGGCATAGATTCCTGTGGTGCTGATCATGGTGATTCGTCTCCCGAAAAGGTTCCTGAGGTGGGCTCTTTTAATTCTTATGTAAAAGGATAGGAACCATATCGATCATTGTCGACGATTGTTTATGATCGAAATTGGGGCCTAGAATAAGGGGATGGAGCAGCATGAACGGCACAGGGTCATCATTCGAGCAGTGGACTCTGGAGGGAAAACGATCGCGCAGTTATGCGAAATTACGGGAGCCTCTGCGGTGACAATTAGACGCGATTTGTCTGAATTGGATGCATTGGGGGCAGTGGACAGGGTTCGTGGTGGGGCTCGGCCAGCACATCGACGTGGTGCGCACTACCCGCTGGAGGTTCGTAAGCATGAACAACCAGCCGCTAAGCGGGCGATAGCAAAGGAAGCGGCGAGAATGGTTGATTCGGGATTTAGCGTGCTCGTGGATTCTGGCACGACTCCGTTAGAAGCTGCGAAGCTCTTGGCTGGAAAAGACATACACGCGCTAGCACTATCCCTTTATGCAGGGGCTGCGTTAGCGCGTGGGTCGGAAACATCTGTTTTGATACCCGGTGGTGACGTGAATAATGAAGATTTAGCGATCTGGGGTGCAGCAGCTGTGGAAACTGTGCTCTCTATGCGCTTTGATCTTGCTTTTATAGGCGTTTGTGCCTGTGATCCGTCGGTCGGAGTTATGTCTCCAAATCTCAACGAGGCGACGCTTAAACGTGCGGTCTTTCAAGCGTCGCGACGCGTCGTTGTCCTTGCTACTCCGGAAAAATTTTCCCGAGTCTCATCGCACAGGGTTGCCACTTTTGACCAGGTGGACACGGTGATCACGACAAACGATATTGATATGGACATCGTTGAGCGCCTCACCGAGTTGGGGACAAATGTGGTGATGGTTCCCGCTTTTGATGAGTGAACTTTTCCGGAAGATTACTGCGCTTGATGCGGTATAGGGATTGGGTTCTTGCCTCCATCACGCAGTAGGAGAAGGGTGTGTCTGATATCTGCTTGTAATGCCTCAAACAGCTTAAGGTCTCCTTTTCGTAGTGCTTCTTCTGCTTGGGTGTGGATGCTGTCCATGTATTCGCAGAGGTTGATCTCCTTAGGGAACTGCCGTTTGCACCATTCGAGGTTGGACTTGCCATAGGATGCGGCGTTGGCTACGCCTACCCCCGAGGTGAGTCCGACTGCGATTGCTGCTACCGCCAGTTTTGTGGTTATTTTGCGAATCTTCAAGAGGTTTCCTTTCGGTAAAAGGGGTGGTTATTTCATCTACAAAATTAGCTCAGATTAATTTATTTATTAACTAATTTTGTTTTAAATCACACTTATAATTTTTTACTTTTGTCGGTGGTGAAAGGGGGTGTTGGGGTGTGGAGGGGTGATTGTCGTTTTTGAGAACGCTAGAGGGGATCTGTGTGTAAAACGCCAGGTGGAATTCTCTAGCGTTCTCAAAAACGACAAACGGGCAATATTTTCTCGGATAAGGCAATGAAAATGGCGCTCAATCCTGCCTCAATCCTGCATTTCCATAGACAAAGTCCTCATACCGTGCGGCAAAAGGGCCTTTTGTCTATGGAAATGCAGGTTCGGGGTGTTGAGGATGGGCTGCAGAAGGTTGTGTGTCAAAAGCAAGAGTAAAACCTTCCCACTAGTGGCTAGCTGGTTTGCGTCGATTGAACTAGTGGGGCGGATTAATCTGCTGGTAGACAGACATTTTTAAAATTATCTCCGACAGATCTAAAACCTCATCAAAAAGGTCCACGTATATACCCACCGTTATCTTGGTCGATGTGTGTTTCAGTTGCCGCTGCGCTGTCTTCGCGTTCTCCCTGCGGACATTGTCAGGCCAAGCATCGCATGTCGCAACTTGTGCAGGGTAATGAAAAGGGAAATCCGGGTTAACTCTCCTACGGCTCTGGGCACCTTATGATCAGTCCTCCCAGCTATGATGTCATGAGAGGCGGATCCATATTCAGTTGAACTCTGTTTTCCTGTTCGACAAAGGAACGAGCATGTCTATTATGGGCATCTGATGTGATAACCACGCGACGCTCATGCGTTTTGAAAGTCCGAGAGAAATGACTGATCTGACGATCATAGTATTTCGATTTATTGTGGTACGACGCTGCAGGCCTTCACATCTTGGATGTAGAGGCCTGCAGTTTCCCCACCCTGGAGGCTACTTCGTTGAGTATCCAGATGAGACAGTTGTTTTGTAACGGGAGAGTAGCGGAGCGGGTAGTTTGAAGGCCCAGCGCTTGGGGGCATTTGCGGTGCTTTTCATATAAGTGGTTATAGGTTACCTTTGGTAGCGTTGCGATATTTGTATGCTACGTGGGCCTAGTCGCCCTTGAGCGCGCGACAACGTTCCCTTAGAAGGTCTGTGTGCTCGTAGATTTCATCTACGGCGCCCAGATCGAAAAGATGCTCCTCGCGTACTGCGTCAAAAATGCCGATACGCGGGACCCGGCGGTCGAGATAAAGCCGGGCGATAGGATTCCGGTTGTTGTCCTTGTAAAGAATCGCGCAGTACGTCTTGGCATCGCGCATGACGATATCTGCTATTGGGACTTCACTGCAGCAAATGGCGCGGATGATGCCAAATGCTTGGAGTTCTTCCTCAGTGGTTACGATGCCGGATTCGTCTCCCTCTGAGGAGAGCTCGGGAGAGGCTTCCGTGCGCTCCGGAGTAGGAAGAGTACCTGAGATTTCGTCAAAGTCCTGTGCGGATCGAAGTCGCCTGTTAGCTTCATCTTTCAGAAACTGCGTCTGAGCAGTCGCTACAAGTCCCGTGAAAACTTCAAGGTTCTGCGCCGTCATTCTGCGGGTTGTGACACGTGAGGCAATGAGCTTCACCCAATCTACATCGGGTTCCTTGAACTGAAGGGCGAGAACTTTCCGGATCTCGGAGATGTATTTCAGTTGTTCAGCACTTGCCGCAATGGTTTCTGAATCGAACCTTGTTTTGGTGCACATTTCCAGATGCGGGAACACCCGTGCATCGATGTTTGCTAGGTCGATGGTCATAAAGGGCTTCTCGTCCATGCGGTTGGCGGCATCAAGTTGCGCATAAAATTCGTAGACCTCACCATTGGTCAAGATCGCAAATTCTGTATCGGTGACATTGAAGTACCGCACCAGTTGGTTCGCGTGGTCGATGCGGAGGGGTTCGCCAACCTTTTTGCACTCGATAAGAAACCGGAAGTCATCCCCTGATTTGATGGCAAAGTCCACTTTTTCGCCTTTTTTGACTCCGATGTCGGCAGTGTATTCGGGGATGACCTCCCGGGGGTCGGTTACATCGTAACCAAGGACATTACTGATGAACGGGATGATGAAGGCGGTTTTTGTGGCTTCTTCCGTTTCGATGATTGGTTTTAGTTCGCGCACTTTGGAGGCAAGCGTTTGGATTGCTTGGTCGATGCCCATTCTGTCTGTTTCCTTTCGTAGAGGTTTTCCAAATGATAAAGGGGGTGAAGTACTCCTAGTTCATATGTTATTGCGCCTGGGTGCCTGTTGTGGGGCGTTTCGTCGAGGAGGTATTTGGTGGGGGTGATCAGTATTCGCACGGCGAATTGATCAGCATGCCTTCCTAATTGTGGATCACCGTCAGTGTCGTCGTCATAAAACGCATGTCCGAGTTCGTGGGCTCGGGTGCTTTCTTGGCCTAAGAGTCGAAGTCGTGTTGGTAGCAGGATGATTCGCCTGTGGGGGGGGGAGATAATGCCCCGTTGACCTTATCGCCGAGGTGAGAGGTTTCTGCGATGGCTACGCTGAGGGCTTGGGTCAGTTCTTCAAGCTTTGTAGTCCTAGGGAAAACATGTTCTGACAGTTCTTCGGTGTGGTTTTGTACAGCGGCGCAGTGTTACCCAAGCTCGTTGTTCAACGAGATCAACGAGTTGTTCTCGTTGATGCCTGGTGAGAGAACTTCGTGCTTTCAAAAAGAAAAGCTCCCTGTTAGATGGCGTCTGCTTTCTCAAGCTAGCCAATGAGGAGCGGTTTAGCTGTGACTGGTGGGGGACTTTTATGTTTTGTGATGCTGGTTTGATGGTGAAAAGCCCACGACATTTCCACGACAAGAGGCCAAGAAACATCCAAAAAACAAAAATCTACGCTCAAAAAGATAAAGCAAAACCTCCTCCCACCAAGAACTTTGCTGGTAGGAGGAGGTTTTTAAAAGTGTCCCCGACAGGATTCGAACCTGCGACCTTTGGTACCGGAAACCAATGCTCTATCCACTGAGCTACGGAGACGCGCTGAATACAACGGATGTAATTCTAACTCATAATGCTCAAAAATACGAAGACGCCCCCTATCGACGGAGTCAAAGGGGGCGTGACGTGGGGGTTATGGAGACTAGTCTACAACCACGCAAATGAGGGTACGAGGACCGTGCACACCTTCAACACGGTTCAACTCGATGTCTGACGTGGCGGAAGGGCCGGAGATCATCGTGTTGGGGCGCGTGTGATCAAGCTGTGCAACCATCTCTGGAACGCCATAGACTACGTTGTCCATACGGACGATGCAGACGTGGCAGTCAGGCACGAGAGTCAGCGCGCGGCGCCCACAAACCTCGTTGGAGACCAGGCAAATGGTACCGGTTTGAGCGGAGCTCACGTGGGAGTCGGTGACCACAGCGTCGACGTCGTTAAGCAGGCGGGGATCGCTTGCATGATCGTCGGCTACGGCCTTGCCCTCAAAGTCCGCGAACAGTGCGGCATCAAGACCTTCTGCGTAACGGATCTCTTTGGCTCCACGGGAATTCAGGACCTCTGCGATGCTGTCAGCTAGCTCGGCGTCAGTGGTCTGAACAACCTGTGCCTTGTAATCCAGGAGGCGATCAATAAGCAGCTCTTTGAGCTCTTCGCGGGGGAGCTCAGTCTTAGTGATGTATTCACGGACTACTGGATAAGCACCCTCGGGAACACCAGCAAGTTTGTTGGCGTTGCGGATGCGCTCGAGGATCTCAGTTTTGGCATCCATGGTTAGTTCTCCTTCTTCTGGTTAGCAGCAGGATCGTTGGGGCGGATGCCTTCGTTGCGGGCGTCGGCAAGCAACTGTTGTGCTTCCTCGGAATCGAACCACTGGCGGAAGGACTTCTTTGGTGGAACAGCGGTGTCGCGAACATCAGTCCATCCGGACAAGAAGCTCGGCAGGTGGGTGATCTTGCCTTTGGAGCCACCAAGGATGCGGCCCATAAAGACCATGCGGGTGATCATGTTCCAGAGCTTCGCATTGCCCCATGCGAGCTGCATGCTGCCCATGAGGGCCTTCTCGATCTTCGGAGCATCTGTCTCGACCTTCTTGTGGCGAAGCTCCAGCAGGATGTCCGTGAATGGGATCTTGACGGGGCAGACCTCGTTGCATCGACCGCACAGGGAGGATGCGTAAGGGAGATAGGCGTTTGGATCGTGCTTATCTTTCATGCCGGTCATCTGAGGCGACAGGATCGCTCCGATGGGGCCTGGGTAGGTCGAGCCATAGGCATGGCCACCGGCGCGTTCGTAGACCGGACAAACGTTGAGGCACGCAGAACAGCGGATGCACTTGAGTGCTTCGCGGCCGAGTTCGTCAGCAAGAACTGCGGTTCGTCCGTTATCGACAAGGACGATGTGGAAGTTCTTCGGGCCGTCGCCTTCGGTCACACCGGACCATGTGGAGACATAAGGTGCCTGGCGCTCGCCGGTGGAGGAACGGGGGAGGAGCTGCAAAAAGACCTCAAGATCCTTGAAAGTGGGGAGGATCTTCTCGATGCCCATGACTGAAATCAGGGTCTCCGGGAGGGTCAGGCACATGCGGCCATTGCCTTCGGACTCCATGATGGTGACGGTTCCGGTTTCTGCAATGCCAAAGTTGGCACCAGAAATAGCAACCTTTGCCTTCATGAACTGTTCGCGCAGGAAGGAACGCGATGCCTCTGCGAGCTCAGCAGGCTCGGAAGAGAGGGAGTCGTCAGTGTTGGGCATCTCGCGGATGAAGATGTCGCGAATCTCCGCACGGTTACGGTGAATAGCCGGAACCAGGATGTGAGATGGCTTGTCCTTACCCAGCTGAACGATGAGCTCTGCAAGGTCGGTCTCGCGTGCGGAGATGCCGGCCTCGCGGAGGCGGGAGTTGAGGCCAATTTCCATGGTTGCCATGGACTTGATCTTGACCACGTTCTTCTCGCCGGTCTCCTGAACCAGCTTGGTCACGATGTTTCCGGCCTCTTCAGCGTCGCGGGCCCAGTGGACGTGTCCACCGCGTGCGGTGACAGCCTCTTCAAACTGGACCAGGAGCTCGTCGAGACGCTGTCCCACGTCGCGCTTGATTCCGGAACCTGCTTCACGGACAGCTTCCCAGTCGGGCATTTCTGCCGTGACGTTGAGGCGCTTACCGCGAATCGTGGTGGTTGCCTTGGTCAAATTACGACGCTGGGTTGCGTTGTAAAGCTCATGGTGCGCGGCATGAACAAAGTTCTCGTCGCCACGAAGCTGGCTAATTTCCGATGCGCGAGGTGGCATCGTGGGGGTTCCAAGTGAGACGCTCACAGCATTACCTCTCGGGAGTAGGCGGCGGAATCGGGAGTCCAAGGGTGCTCCTTGGTGGAGGCTAGGATCTCTGCGATATGGATGGCACGAATGCCCACGTGTTTGCGGGACAGGTTTCCGGCGATGTTCATCAAGCAAGAAGAGTCGCCACCGGTGATGTACTCAGCACCAGTGATCTCGATGTTGCGAGTCTTGTCGGAGACCATTGCAGCGGAGGTTTCGGCATTCTTCAGGGAGAAGGTGCCACCGAACCCACAGCATTCTTCCTTGTTGGGAAGTTCCACAAGCTCCATGCCTGCCACCTTGGAGAGTAGGCGGTAAGGGCGGTCACCCAGTTTGATAAAGCGGAGACCGTGGCAGGAAGGGTGGTACGTGACCTTGTGTGGGAAGAATGCTCCGACGTCTTCCACTCCAGCGACATCAATGAGGAACTCGGGGAGATCAAGAGACTTCTTAGCTGCATCACGTGCGCCAGCTGCCAAAGTCTTATCGCCATACCTATCTGCGATGTGCTCGTGTTGTTCACGGACTGCGCCGACGCAGGAGCCTGAAGGGGCGACAACGTAATCGATGGAAGGATCGGTGAACGCATCCACATAGTTACGAATCAGTGGGATGGCTTCCTTTTGGTAGCCGGTGTTGACGTGCATCTGGCCGCAGCAGGTCTGGTCTTTAGGAAAGACGACCTCATAACCAAGTCGGGACAATACGAGTGCAGTTGCTTTGGATGCATCGGGGAACATGGCGTCGCCGATACAAGTGGAAAAGAGCGCTACTCTCACGGTAATTGCTCCTTGCTTCGAGGGAAACGTGGCAGTTTGTTGTGGCGTTCCAAATAATCGGAAGCGTTACGCGCCACTGGACATAACAAATACTAGCGGGTGTATCTCTGAAATAACATCTGAATAACCCCGGACTACCAGCGCTTATTAACGAAACGTTAGTGTTATCAAAATATGGGGAAAGAGGGGTCGGATTGGGGTGTGGTGCATGTATGCGCACTGAGGCGCGTTCTGCCACAAAATGTGGTGAAAAATACAGCAGAAAAAGTGTGGTGATAAATACACGGAAGCGGTGGTTGAAAATCAACCAAAGGTGTGACCTACTGCAAAAAGAACGTAAATTATGAGTTGGTAGCTATTTCATCGCAGAATAGTAGTGACCCAAGTCCCTCGAGATGGGAGAAGCAACTAGTGTTTTCACCTGTAACGGATGCTGTAGGCGGAAGCCTTGGCCTCTCGGCGCTGTGCGCCATATTGCCGCTCATTGGCTTCTTTGTGTTCCTGATGGTGCTCAAGTGGAAGGCCCACTGGTCCGCGCTTGCGAGCGTGGTAGTGGCCCTTCTAGTCGGCATCATCTTTTTTCACATGCCTGCCAACCTGGCGGTACTCGCCTTTTCTCAAGGCGTAGCGTTTGGTATTTTCCCGATCGTATACATCATTTGGATGGCCGTATGGGTCTATGACCTCACGGTTATTTCTGGACGTTTCGACGATCTTCGTACGATCTTTGCCAAGATTGGTCGGGGCGACATGCGCGTTCAGGCAATGTTGATCGGCTTCGCCTTCGGCGGTCTCCTAGAGGCCCTCGCCGGATTCGGTGCCCCTATTGCTATCGTTGCCGCAATGCTTCTGGCTATCGGCCTTAAGCCAATCAAAGCCGTTCTGGTGACCTTCGTGGCAAACTGTGCTCCCGTTGCCTTCGGTGCTATGGCTATTCCGGTGACTACGGGTGGTCTGCTTACTCAGATCCCGGGTGAGCAGGTAGCTGCGATGGCTGGCCGCCAGGTTTCTTTGATTGCCCTGGTTGTTCCGTTTATTTTGGCACTGATCATGGATGGCACACGAGGCGTACGCCAGACATGGCCAATGGCACTTTTGCTGGGCGTGGCTTTCGGTGGTGGACAGTTCCTCGGGTCCAACTACTTCTCCTATGTGCTCACAGACGTCGTCGCTTGCCTCCTTTCCCTCACGTGTGGCGTTCTGTTCCTCCGCGTATGGAAGCCAACTACCCCCGAAGATCAGGCATCGTCCATCAACGCTGATGAGCTCCACCTGACAACGGAGCGGACCGTTTTGGCGCTGTTCCCGTACCTTCTCATCGTCTTTGTCTTCTCCTTCACCAGCCTCTGGAAGATCGGCGTCAACATCCCTGCAGCTTTGAAGTCCACGGATATGAAGATTCAGTGGCCAGGGCTGCACGGGCACATCGTTAATGCTGCGGGTGAGCCGGTTAATAACACCATCTTCAACTTCAACTGGCTGTCCACCCCAGGCACAATCATGTTCTTCTGTGGCCTGATCACGGTCGGCGTGTACACCGCGTTCTCGCGTGGCGGAAAGTACCCAATGAACTTTGGTACAGGTCTGGCTCAGCTTGGCAAGGGCGCGTATAAGATGCGTTACTCGGCCCTTACCATCGCAGCGGTGATGGGCTTGGCATACACCATGAATATGTCCGGTCAGACTGCCTCTATCGGCGCTTTCTTGGCAGCAACAGGATCGGTATTCCCGCTGCTATCTCCGCTGTTGGGCTGGATCGGAACGTGGGTTACTGGCTCCGCTACTTCTGCAAACGCTCTGTTCGCTCAGATGCAGGCCACGACGGCCTCTCAGGTGGGTGTGAGCCCGACGCTCTTGGTGGGTGCCAATACCGCTGGTGCAACGCTGGGTAAGATGATGAGCCCGCAGACCCTGACCATTGCCGCTGGCGCTGTTCAGATGGAAAACGGCGAGCGCAAGATTATGGCTCAGGCGTGGAAGTATTCCCTCGGTTTGCTGGTTTACTTGTGCATCATCATTTACTTGCAGTCCACCCCAGTTCTCGGATGGATGGTTGTGGGCTAAACTGCTAACCCATGACACCAGCGGATCTTTCACACCTCATTAAGCGCACTGCTACCACCATCCTTGAATCACGTGGCCTCGATGCTTCGGTTCTGCCTGAGACGGTGGTCGTGGAGCGCCCGCGCAACCCCGAACACGGGGACTATGCCACGAATGTTGCCCTTCAGGTAGCTAAAAAGGTGGGAATGAATCCGCGTGAGCTGGGGCAGTTGCTTGCCGACGCCCTAGCTCTTGATGAAGCCGTCGATGAGGCCGGTATTGCCGGCCCGGGCTTTATCAATATTCGCCTTGCTGCGGCGGCTCAGGGGGAGATCGTTGCTAAGATTCTTGCCGCAGGCGAGGCCTTTGGTCATTCAGACCTCTATGCGGGGACTCGTGTAAACCTAGAGTTCGTTTCCGCGAATCCGACAGGTCCAATTCACCTAGGCGGTACCCGGTGGGCAGCGGTTGGAGATTCTCTAGGCCGTGTCTTGGAGGCTTCAGGTGCTGACGTCACACGGGAGTATTACTTCAACGATCATGGGCGCCAGATCGACCGATTCACTAATTCGCTCATTGCTGCGGCAAAGGGGGAGCCTACGCCAGAAGATGGCTATGGCGGAGACTACATCCATGACATAGCAAAAGCTGTGGTTGCAGCGCATCCTGATGTTCTTTCTCAGGAGTCGGCAGAGATGGCGGAGACGTTCCGCGCTGCTGGCGTAGAAATGATGTTTAGCCATATCAAGGAATCACTCCATGAATTTGGCACGGACTTTGATGTCTTTTTCCATGAAAACTCATTGTTCGAATCGGGTGCCGTGGATAAAGCGATCGAACGTCTCAAGGAAAACGGAAACCTCTATTTCCAAGACGGAGCATGGTGGCTGAAGTCTTCCGATTATGGCGATGACAAAGACCGCGTTGTGATTAAATCAGACGGTGACGCAGCCTATATTGCTGGTGACATCGCATACGTGGCCGACAAAATCGAACGCGGACATGACCTGTGCATTTACATGCTCGGGGCCGACCACCACGGATATATTTCTCGCTTACGTGCGGCTGCGGCAGCGCTAGGCTATGAACCCAGCAGCGTAGAGGTCCTCATCGGGCAGATGGTGAATTTGGTTCGCGATGGACAAGCAGTGCGCATGTCCAAGCGTGCTGGCACCGTAATTACCTTGGATGATTTGGTGGAGGCCATCGGCATTGATGGCGCCCGTTATTCTATGATTCGGTCCTCGGTGGACTCTAGTCTTGATATCGACCTTGCGCTGTGGGAATCGCAGAGCAGCGATAACCCGGTTTACTACGTCCAATACGGGCACGCACGTCTGTGCTCGATCGCTAGGAAGGCCGGCGATCTGGGGATAACTGCTATTGACCCCGATCTTGCGCTACTGACCCACGATCGCGAAGGCGATCTGATACGTACGCTGGGAGAATTCCCTGCAGTAGTCAAGGCTGCGGCTGAGCTGCGCGAGCCACATCGCGTGGCGCGCTATGCGGAAGAACTGGCAGGAACGTTCCACCGGTTCTATGACTCATGTCAGATTCTTCCTAAAGCTGGCGAAAGCGCACAGCCCATTCATACTGCACGTCTAGCCTTGGCTAATGCCACCCGCCAGGTTCTTGCTAATGCTTTGGGATTGGTCGGTGTTACAGCGCCGGAGCGTATGTAGCCGTGGAGAGCTTTAACGCACTGCCATCGCATGTATGGCCTAGAGGTGCGCGTCGAGAAGCTAATGGTGAAGTTTCCGTTGCGGGAGTTTCTTTATCCGATATAGCTAAGCAGTACGGAACTCCGGTTTTTGTTGTAGACGAAGACGATTTCCGTAGCCGCTGCAGGGACATGGCCGCTGCCTTTGGTGGAGCCGAAAAGGTCCACTATGCGTCCAAGGCGTTTTTGACTCGCCGGATTGCTAAGTGGGTGGAAGAAGAAGGCCTCAACCTTGACATTGCTTCTCTAGGGGAATTCCAGGTTGCGTTATGCGCTCAGTTTCCTCCTGAGCGCATAACGGCTCATGGCAACAACAAGAGCGAGGAATTTCTTCGCCTCTTGGTAGCTAACCGAGTCGGGCACATCGTGATTGACTCGATGACGGAATTGGAGCGTTTAGAAAAGGTCGCAGCTGAGGCAGGTGTTACTCAGCCGGTGATGGTGCGCGTCAAGCCCGGCATTGAAGCACATACGCATGAGTTTATTGCTACGAGTCATGAGGATCAGAAGTTTGGATTCTCTTTGGCCTCTGGATCAGCGTATGCAGCCGCAAAGCGTGTTATTGAATCTGAACCCTTGTACTTGATTGGCTTGCATTGTCATGTGGGTTCGCAAGTTTTTGATGCTCAAGGATTCAGCTTGGCGGCCCAGCGGGTACTGACGCTGTATTCAAAGATTCATGCAGAACTGGGTATCGACTTAGAACAACTAGATCTAGGCGGCGGCTACGGGATTGCCTACACCGAAGATGAGACTCCTCTGGACGTAACTTCCGTGGCTCAAGATTTGTTGGGGGCAGTGAATGAGGTTGCCCGTAACTTGGGCATTGATGCCCCCGAGGTATTAGTTGAACCTGGTCGGGCTATCGCGGGACCGTCCACTGTGACGGTGTATTCCGTGGGAACTGTGAAAGACGTCCATGTGACGGATAAACAACTGCGGAGATATATCGCCGTAGACGGTGGTATGAGCGATAATATTCGCCCAGCGCTTTATGAGGCTGAGTATGACGTTCGGGTAATCAATCGTAACGTTGGGGGAGACCTTGTCCCCAGTCGGGTCGTAGGATCGCATTGTGAAGCGGGGGATATTCTGATCAATGATCGGGAGCTCCCACGTGGAATTGCAGAGGGCGACCTTATAGCTTTGGCAGCTACTGGAGCTTATTGTTTTGCAATGAGTAGCAGGTACAACATGATGGGGCGCCCAGCAGTAGTGAGCGTTAAAGCGGGAGAGCCTAGCGTGATGGTTCGACGCGAGACCATCGAGGATCTACTTGCTTTGGACGAGGGATAGTAAGTGACCGCTGTGGGTGCACGGCGGTCGCGGCGGTAGCAATACAAGAAAAATAGCTGGACATGCTTTTGCGTTAAAGACTTTTATGGTGAAGACGCTAACAAGCATGTTCAGCTATTTTCTTTCCTTTTTAACCGTCTCGATTGCGCTAAAGAACTCACAGCGTTCGGTTCCTCAACGCGGGGACCTTAGGCTGGGAGGAAACAGAGCGTGGGTCCCCTGAACGGGAACTTACCGGTAAGGGCGCTGCTACAATGCTTCGAAAGCTAGTGTTCCTACTTTTTGCCTTAAAGGAGTCTCATGTCGACTGAACAGCACATCAGCGCCACGTTCAACCCTGGAAAAGGGGAGGGGGCCCCGGTAGGTATTGCCATTTTGGGCTATGGAACAGTTGGCAGCCAAGTGCTGCGACTTCTCACTGAGAACGCTAGCGACTTCAAGAGCCGCTCTGGTGGGCCACTTGAAATCAAGGGCGTGGCTGCATCAAGCAAAGAAAAACACAAGGGCTCCCTGGCCGATGAGCTAGGGGTGCTTACCGACGACGCTCGTTCGCTCATTGAGCGTGACGACGTAGACATCGTCGTAGAAGTCATCGGTGGCATTGATTACCCGCGTGAGCTGATCCTCAAAGCCTTGCGCTCTGGAAAATCGGTCGTCACTGCCAACAAAGCGCTGGTAGCTGCGCATTCCGCTGAGCTTGCGCAAGCTGCTGATGAGGCAGGCGTTGACCTCTACTTTGAGGCCGCTGTAGCTGCAGCGATCCCGGTAGTCGGGCCTCTGCGCCGTTCTCTGGCTGGTGATCAGGTGCAATCTGTTGCCGGAATTGTCAACGGCACGACTAACTTTATCCTGGACGCGATGGACTCCACCGGCGCCTCCTATGACGATATGCTCGCCGAAGCCACACGTCTGGGGTATGCAGAAGCCGACCCGACTGCCGATGTTGAAGGCCATGACGCCGCAAGTAAAGCGGCTATTTTGGCTTCCCTAGCATTCCATACCCGAGTTACTTCAGATGATGTGCATTGCGAGGGCATCTCTAAGATCACTGCGGAGGACATAGAGGCAGCAAAGCAGGCTGGTTACACCATCAAACTCTTAGCTATCTGTGAGCGGCTGCAGGGAGAAAACGGCGAGGAAAAAGTTTCTGCTCGTGTCCATCCAACTCTGGTTCCTCGGAGCCATCCTCTGGCAAGTGTGAGTAAGTCCTTCAATGCCGTATTCGTTGAAGCTGAGGCAGCAGGTCGTTTGATGCTTTACGGAAATGGCGCAGGTGGTAACCCCACTGCGTCGGCAGTGCTTGGCGATATCGTAGGCGCCGCCCGCAACAAAGTATTCGGAGGGCGCGCTCCAGGAGAGTCAACGTACGCAAACCTACCGATTGCAAGTTTTGGAGAAGTTCTCACGCGCTTCCATATCGATATGGAAGTGGAAGACCGCGTTGGCGTTCTTGCGGACCTCGCGCAGATTTTTGCTAGCAATGGGATTTCGCTTAGTACGATCCGGCAGGAAGAAAAAGACGGACACGCACGGCTTATTGTAGTCACACACACGGCTCTTGAGGCGGACTTGGAGAAAACCGTTGAAAATATCAAGAATTCCGATGCCGTTAAGCAGATCAGCAGCGTGATTCGTTTGGTGGGGGAGTAAGCGTAACTTATGAGTATTGAGCTTGAAGTAGGTAAAAAGGTCTCAGTCACCGTCCCAGCCTCCTCCGCCAACTTAGGCCCTGGTTTTGACACATTAGGGCTGGCGGTGTCGTTGTATGACACGGTTGAGGTAGAAGTTGTCGCCTCGGGTCTTAGCGTGGAAGTCTTTGGCGAAGGGCGGGGGGAGCTGCCATTAGATGGTTCGCACCTCGTGGTGAAAGCACTACGTGCTGGGCTTAAAGCAGCGGATGCACACGCTCCCGGGCTGAAAGTGGTGTGCCATAATTCCATTCCACAGTCTCGTGGCCTGGGGTCTTCTGCAGCCGCAGCTGTGGCTGGAGTATGCGCTGCTAATGGTCTAGCCGGTTGTCCTCTAAGCAATGAACAATTGGTACAGCTGTCGTCTGCTTTTGAAGGTCATCCAGATAATGCGGCGGCGTCTGTGCTAGGGCAGGCTGTGGTCTCATGGACTGAGATTCCAGTTGATGGCAGGACAGAGCCTCAGTATAGGGCGGTTACTATCCCTGTTGCCGAGTCGATTATGGCGACTGCACTGGTACCAAACTTTCATGCATCGACAGAGGCTGTCCGTCGCGTCCTTCCTACGGATGTGACTCACGTGGACGCACGATTCAATGTGTCCAGGTGCGCGGTGATGACTGTTGCCTTGCAACATCACCCAGAGCTCTTGTGGGAGGGAACACGCGACCGGTTGCACCAGCCATATCGCGCCGACGTATTGCCCGTAACTGCGGAGTGGGTTAATCGGCTGCGCAATAAGGGGTACGCTGCGTATCTCTCGGGCGCGGGCCCGACCGTAATGGTGCTATCCACAGAGCCGGTCGATGAGTCCATGCTTAACGACGCCCGCGAGGCCGGCTTGCGCGTGCTCCCTCTGGAGGTTGCTCAGCCGGTGTCCGTCACTGTTTCCTAGCGGCGCTCAGCGTCATTATTGATCTTGACGGCGCAGTATGTGGGATCCTCGTCCGGCTCGAGGCTCACATCAAGGTCTGTATTAAGGACTAAAGCCTGGAGCATTCCGTCGTGAACGGCGCAGAGAAAGCTGGTGGGTTTTTCATTACCTGTGATGAAGGGGCATGAGTAAAGGCGTAGCTCATCTTCATGCTCAATAGGGTCAAAACCCATGAGGCGGAGGCGTCGAGCGAGGATCGCAGGGGTTTTTCGTGGGTTACAGGTCTTGTGCATGACCTGTCCCCATTCAAGACCTATTTCCCTGGCTAGTTCCAGGGAAGCATTATCGTCTGCGAGACGCTGCGCGAGAATTCTGATGAGAGTTACGTATTCCGAGGCCACAGCCCTATTGTCGGGGATCCTGGATCGGTAGACTAGCGAGGGACGTCCTCTGCCCTTACTAGGAGCGGGGACAGTTTGTATCGCCTTGCGTTCTAAAAGCTCATCTAAGTGGCCGCGAGCGGTATTGATATGCATGCCAAGGGTGGCGGCGAGTTCTTGGATTTTGGCGCCGTCTTCAAAACTTGCGACGGTGTCTAATACATCGCGTTGTCTTTGGCTAAGGCTTAGGGCCTCGGGGAAAAGTTCTGTGGTAGGGCGGGGCGCTCGCTGGCTCATGGATTGTCCTCATCTAACAAACCTTGACACAAATGGAAATGACGCACCCTAGCTGAGAATGCTCTTGGTGCGTGGTTTGTAACGTCTATTTCTAGCATAAAAGACGTCTTGTATCACTTCCACTTACATCTATGGCACAGGTCACATAACTTCGGGGTTGGTAAGGCCCGGTGGTTGGCTGCTGGCTCCGCCCAGCGAACTCATGGGCTCTGATCAGATTATTGAGGGGAATCGTCCTCGGAATGGCCTGGGCCGAGTAGCGAGATGATTTCATAATCGCCGTCGGCAACGTGCTTCCGTAGGTCGATTTTGTCAAACTTGCCTACGGAAGTTTTGTCGATGGAGTCAACGAAGGCCCAATATTCCGGGACCATCCAGTTAGGGAAGGTATCGCGGAGTCGTGAGCGGAGGCGTTCTGCCGTTTCGTGATTGCGGGGAATTTCTGGGGAGACCACAGTGACAGCGAGGGGGCGTTCGCCCCACTTGGGGTCTGGGTAACCGATGACTGCGGCTTCGACAACCACGGCTGCTGCCATAATTTCATTTTCGAGCATTGCGGAGTAAATCCACTCGCCGCCTGATCGAATAACATCCCTAGCTCTGTCATGAATGGTGAGGAAGCCGTCTCGGGTCACAGAACCTACGTCACCAGTACGTAACCAACCATCGGAAGTAAATTGTCCGGGGGCGTCTTCAACGTGGTGGTCCCGGAACATTGAAGCGGGACCTGTGCCTTCTTCAGAATGTGAATGATAATAACGGGTTGTCACCCAATTTCCGCGCACCTGGATTTCTCCCTGGTTGCGGTCGGTAGCGCTCATAACTTCGCCATCGTTAACAACGCGATATTCCAAGGAGGCAGGGAAGCGACCCTGACTTACTCGATAACTTCGCCGCGTTTCGCCAGAAACACCTGATGGCGGGCGCGCAACTGTCCCTATGCCGAGTGTTTCTGTCATTCCCCAGATATGCACTACATCAACGCCGTAGCGTTCTTCCCACAATTTGATCAGAATAGGAGGCACTGCGGATCCTCCAACATAGATCTCTTGTAAGCTCATGCGCTCTGGAGAATGGCGCATATAGTGCACCATGAGCTGAATCCACAGAGTTGGCACTCCATGCGCGACTCGAGGAAGAGCTGTGGCAATGATCTTTGCTAGAGAAGGACCGGATACATCTGCGCCAGGGAACACTAATGGCGTTCCGGACATAAAAGCAGCGACAGGAACACACCAGCTTAGGATGTGATAAAGCGGCACACAACAGAGAAACGATTGTCCGTGCGTAACTGCTAAAGAATCTGTCGTTCGTAGATTCATGCATTGCAAGTAAAGGGCACGGTGAGAGTAAACAACTCCTTTGGGGGCTCCAGTGGTACCGGTGGAGTAACAGATGGCAACCGCATTATTTTCTTCGATGACTGGCCAATCATAAATTGTACTTCGGCCATCTAAAAGGGCTTCGTAGGAGTAGCATGTGATGTTATTAGGAATAAAGCGCGCTGCTGCTGCAATATCGTCACGGCCGATAAAAATTACTGAACGGACTGAAGGGCAGCCTTCGTTCAAAATAGTGCCTAACTGTTTGGCTAGCCGTTGATCGGCGACAATAACCTGATCTTCTGCATGGTTGATGATATGGCGAATTTGATCGTTCATCAGTTGCTTGTTGAGCGGATTAAAGACAGCTCCCATGCAGCCCACTGCGAAGAGTGTCTCTAGATGCTCTGCGCAGTTATACATCATTGATGCTATGCGTTGGTCAGCAGTAATCCCCAGCTCATCGTGGAGGGCGTGTGCAAGGGCTGCGGCGCGAGCCGCAATCTCAGCAAAGGTGGTTTCTTGCATAGCGTCGCCCTCAAATGTGGACACTTTAGTTTCGGCATGAATCTTCGATCCGTAGGTGAGGATTTGAGCAAGGTTGAGCGGAATAGGCTGCATCGTACTGAGCATGACTTACACCATAGTTGCGAAAATTGCCTCGAGTTCACCTCACACGCATTTATGCGTTAGACTGCGTTACGAGCTTCACATAATCTTTTGTGCTGACCGCGTTTCGCTGAGTAGTAACCCGAGACGCAGTGCTCAGTTCCCGCTTTAGAAGTTCACCACCGAATTGCTGCCAAGGCCGCGCCGGCGGGGCAATGCTTCCTCGTATGTGTGCGTTCTTAACGCATTCGGTAGGGATTCTCGGGCATCTACGCCATCAGTACCTGAATCCAGTTAATTCCACAGCATGCTTTCCAGTGGTGGTTACTTGGTTGAACATTTTCCCGGTGACTTCTTTTTCCGCTGGTAAAGGCGATGAAAGGACATCTGTGACAACAACAGATAACGGCGCACAGCGTAATCTTGCTGCATTGCGTCTGCCCGAGCTGCGCAAGATCGCCGCTGAAATGGGCCTGAAAGGCACCTCTGCACTACGCAAAGGTGATCTCATTGCCGCGATTAGTGGCGCGCAGGGGGGAAAGGCTGCACAAGGCGGACGTAGTACCGCATCTGCAGCAAAGCACACGACGGAAACAAAAACTGCGCCAAAGGCAAAGAAGGATTCTGCGCCTGCAGAAAACTCAGCCGCAGAGGCTTCTAATGCCCAACAAGAAAAGGCTGATCAGGCTCCGGCTAAAGAGCCAAAGGCACGTCGTCGTCGAGTTCTGAAGACAACGGGAACCACCGCGGCAACAAATGACGCGGTTTCCAATGAGTCCATTGCGCAGGCGTCTGCGCCCGTGGAAGAAGAAAAGCCGCGCCGTCGTCGCGCGACTCGTCGTGTAGAAACCCCTTCAGAGAAGCACGGCTCTGCAGAAAGCTCCTCACAGGACAAAGCGGGCATGTCCGCTGACGTGAACGATGGGGCAGCGGGATCCGTGGAACATGGCGATGCTGATGATGAAAACCGCTACGAATCGCGCTCGGCTGCTCGACGCGCTCGTCGTAACCGTGCTCGACGGGAGCACCGCGAGGACCGGCAGGTTTCTCAGCGAGAAGATAATCGCTCTGAGAATGATCAGGCTTCCCACGATGGGGAACGACGTAAAGACGCACCTGTTGATAGCACGAAAGCAGAGGAACGTCGGGAAGCTCCTGAGCATCAAGCTACAGATCAGCAGCAGACTCGGGAATCCCGTGAAGGTTCTGAAAACGAGCATCCTCGTCAGCGCAATGGCCGCCATCATGAGCGGGGCGAGCGCGGTGACCGAGGCGATCGTAATGATCGTAATCGCCGTAATCGCCGTAACCGACGTGGTCGTGATCGCGACGATAACCGGGATAACACCAACATTGAGCCTCGTGAAGACGAAGTTTTGCAGAACATCGCCGGCATCCTCGACATCGTGGATAGCAATGTCGCTTTTGTTCGCACGTCGGGCTACCACGCTGGTCCCGCAGACGTCTATGTAAATAACCAGATGATTCGTCGCTTGGGCCTACGTGCCGGCGATGCCATCGTTGGCCAGGTCCGGATGAATGGCGATAATAGCCATGGCGGACATCATGGACACAACCGTGGACGCAACCGTCAAAAGTACAATCCGCTGGTTCGCGTTGAATCTGTCAACGGCATGTCCATAGAGGAAGCTAAGGCCCGTCCGGACTTCTCTAAGCTCACTCCGCTGTACCCGAACCAGCGACTGCGTTTGGAAACCGAACCAAAGATCCTTACCACTCGTGTGATCGACTTGATCATGCCTATTGGTAAAGGTCAGCGTGCGCTTATCGTGTCTCCGCCGAAAGCTGGTAAGACGACGATTTTGCAGAACATTGCTAACGCCATTGCTACCAATAACCCTGAGTGCTACTTGATGGTAGTGCTTGTCGACGAGCGCCCCGAGGAAGTCACCGACATGCAGCGCTCCGTCAAGGGCGAGGTTATTGCCTCCACCTTCGATCGTCCACCAAGCGAGCATACCGCTGTAGCTGAGTTGGCAATCGAGCGTGCTAAGCGACTCGTTGAACAGGGACAAGACGTTGTGGTGCTTCTAGACTCCATCACACGCCTTGGTCGTGCTTACAACAACTCTTCTCCTGCTTCAGGCCGTATCCTGTCCGGTGGTGTGGACTCGAATGCCCTCTACCCGCCAAAGCGTTTCCTAGGCGCAGCTCGTAACATCGAAAATGGTGGCTCCTTGACCATCATCGCTACTGCAATGGTAGAAACTGGCTCTGCAGGCGACACCGTGATCTTCGAGGAATTCAAGGGAACCGGTAACGCAGAACTCAAGCTGGATCGCAAGATCTCCGAGCGTCGCGTATTCCCGGCAGTGGACGTTAACCCGTCAGGAACTCGTAAAGATGAGCTTCTTCTGGTTCCTGAGGAAGCCCGCATTATGCACAAACTACGCAGGATTCTTGCAGCCTTGGACAATCAGCAGGCCATCGATCTGCTGATCAAGCAGCTCAAGAAGACTAAATCCAACGGTGAGTTCTTGATGCAGATTGCATCGAGTGCTCCGATGGCTGCAGACGCCGAGGAGGAGTAATGGCCCAGGTATCAGCAGTCGATGACATCGTCTCGGAGTACCAGGGAATTGAAGCTCAGATGGCTGACCCAGAAACCATGGGCGACCAGATGCTGTTCCGGAAACTATCCAAGCGTTACTCCGAGCTGCAGCCGATCATCAATGTGAATAACAAACTGGTGCAGGCCAGGGATGATCTGGAAGTAGCTAAAGAGATGGCTCACGAGGATCACGAGTTCCAAGACGAGGCAGCTCGTCTGGAATCTGAAGTTGTGGTTCTTGAGGAACAGCTCGCCGACCTTCTCGCGCCTCGCGATCCGCATGACGGAGATGACATCGTCATGGAAGTGAAAGCAGGCGCGGGCGGCGAAGAAGCTGCTTTGTTTGCTAGCGAGATTGTGCGTATGTATCAGCGCTATGCGGATAAGCATGGTTTTGCCGTTGAGGTTTTGGACTCCTCCGAATCTGATCTAGGAGGCGTGAAGGATATGACTTTGTCTATCCGATCAAAGACGCCTTCTCGTGATGGTGCCTGGAGTGTGTTCAAGTTTGAAGGCGGAGTTCATCGCGTGCAACGCGTTCCGGTTACTGAGTCGCAAGGTCGCATCCAGACCTCTGCCGCAGGTGTGCTGGTGTACCCAGAGCCTGATGAAGTAGCGGAGATTGAGATCGATGATAAAGATTTGCGTATCGACGTCTACCGTTCCTCCGGTAAAGGCGGTCAGGGCGTGAACACGACTGACTCTGCTGTGCGTATTACCCACCTTCCTACGGGCCTTGTTGTTACGTGCCAGAAGGAGCGCTCGCAGATTCAGAACAAAGCTCGAGCCATGCAGGTTCTTGCTGCACGACTTCAGGCTATGGCTGAGGAACAAGCAGAGGCAGAAGCTGCTGAAGGACGTGCTGCTCAGATTCGCACGATGGATCGCTCCGAGCGTATCCGCACCTATAACTGGCCAGAGAACCGGATTTCAGATCACCGCATCGGATTTAAGGCAAATAACCTTGATTCAGTACTTAACGGTGAATTGGACGATTTGTTCACTGCACTGCGGGCCGCGGAACGCGCGGAACGCTTGGAAGCTGAGTAAAATAATTTCGTGTTATTTACTTCTCTGAGAGACGCCGAGGCCACCCTGGAAGCAGCCGGGGTGGCCTCCCCGCGTAACGACGCTCAGATCCTAGCTGCGCACCTGCTGCGATGCACCCCTATGGAACTGGGGTTACGCATGCGCGAGCCGACTCCGGATCAATTCGAGGCCCTTGTTGCACGACGCGCGCAGCGTGAACCTTTGCAACACATCGTAGGAGAGGCATGGTTTGGCCCGCTTACTCTGAAGGTGGGGCCTGGGGTGTTTATCCCACGTCCAGAAACAGAAGTTCTTGCCGATTGGGCGGTGCAGCAACTCAGCGGTGGGGAAAACGTCGTAGACCTGTGTACCGGGTCGGGAGCTCTAGCGGCTTACGTCGCAACGCTTGTTCCTACGGCGAAGGTGACCGCAGTGGAACTTTCTCCTGCTGCAGCCCACTATGCGCAGCACAATCTTCCTACTAACGTGAATCTGGTCATTGGTGACGCAACAGATTCGGGCCTGCTGAGGTCGCTGGCCGGGACAGTAGACGTAGTGGTGAGTAACCCTCCATATGTGCCGGAAACTCCTGATCTTGCTCCCGAGGTTTATCACGATCCTGCAATGGCTGTGTTCTCCGGCGCAGACGGGATGGACACGATCAAACTGTTGATTCCTGTTATCCATGAACTCTTGGTTCCCAATGGGCGAGTAGGGATAGAACATGATGATGCAACGTCTCTAGCCGTACTCCAAGAATTTCACAAACATGGAGGATTTGGAGAGATTGCCGTTTTGGAAGATCTGACGGGTCGAAATCGATTTGTTACGGCGAGTAAGCTTCCTTAAAAAGAACGGTTGTGCCAGAAACGACGGAAGAGATTATTTACCTCTACACCGTAAGACGAAAGAAAATATATCGTGAGCAGAATTTATGACTGCAGTGACGCAAATATTCGTAATGCTGCACTCAAAGTAGCAAGTGATGCCGTCAAAGACGGCCGCCTTGTTGTCATGCCAACGGACACTCTTTATGGCATCGGCTGCGATGCGTTTGACAATAACGCGGTGGCAAAGCTTCTTGCGACTAAGCATCGTGGCCCCGATATGCCTGTACCCGTGCTTGTGGGAAGTTGGGACACAGCCCGTGGGCTTGTTCACTCTTACTCGGAACAGATGCGAACGCTTATAGAAGCTTTTTGGCCAGGTGCCTTGAGCATTGTGGTTGCTCAAGCCCCGAGCCTGCAATGGAACTTGGGGGATACTCGCGGCACAGTAATGCTGCGCATGCCGCTTCATCCCGTTGCCATCGAGCTACTGCGAGAAACTGGTCCGATGGCTGTATCCTCGGCCAATATTTCGGGGCAAAAGCCGCCGACTACGGCTTTAGCTGCTCAGGAACAGCTTGGCGATGCTGTGAGTGCCTACCTTGACGGCGGAGCAACGCCGGTAGGGACCGCCTCAACAATTATTGATCTTTCTGGTCCTACACCTCGGATTTTGCGCGAAGGCGCAATCAGCGCTGAGCGCATTGCAGAAGTGCTGAGCCTCGACGTGGAGACGCTACGCTAAATGGGCGCAGGTGTTGCTGGTGTGCCGATGAGGGAATTGGCGCTTGTCATTTTGGTGGCCGCTGCGCTGACATACCTCACCACGGGCATCGTTCGTTACTCCATGGTCCGTTCAGGTCGCATGGGGGAAATACGTGAACGTGATGTTCACACCCAGCCGAAGCCACGGTTGGGTGGAGTTGCAATGTTTACGGGATTTCTGGGAGCGGTATTTCTTGCGGACCAGCTTCCTGCCTTGACTCGAGGGTTCCAGCCGATCACGCCGGAGATGAGTGCAGTGATTTGGGCTGGGGTAGTCATTGTTACCGTTGGGATCATTGATGACCTCTATGAACTTGATGCCATAACCAAACTATTCGGGCAGATTCTCGGGTCGGTTGTAATGAGTATCCTCGGCCTGACCTGGTCATTGCTTTACGTTCCCTTTGGCGGCGGTACTACTGTCATCCTTGACCAAGTGGCGTCAACCATAGTTACGGTGATGTTTACAGTTACGCTGATCAACGCCATAAACTTTGTGGACGGCCTTGACGGTTTAGCAGCGGGACTCGGTATGATAGCCGGACTTTCTATCTTGGTTTTCTCCATGACGGTGCTTCACGACCAGGGAGGCATGGTATCGGCTTATCCGCCAGCCATTATTGCAGCAGCGCTTGTGGGAATGTGTGCAGGTTTTCTTCCTCATAATTTTGAACCGGCGCGGATTTTTATGGGGGACTCAGGCTCTATGCTGATCGGACTTCTGCTTGCTGCAGCATCCACCTCAGCGAGTGGAAAGATCGATATGAGTCTGTACGGGACCGTGGATGTTATTGCTCTTATGTCTCCGATTATCGTGGTAGCTGCCGCTGTTTTTGTTCCCATGCTCGATCTGGTTATGGCCGTCGTCCGCCGAGTGCGTAAAGGACAATCTCCCTTTTCTGCGGACAAGATGCACCTGCACCACAGGCTGTTGTCGCTGGGGCACACTCATCGTCGCGTAGTGTTGGTTCTCTACTTATGGGTCTCCGTTGTGGCCTTTGGGGCTGTCTCATTTTCTGTGGTGCCGCCCATTGTTGCGGTCATCGGAATTGTGATCGCTATGTTTATAGCTTTCCTAGCCACGCGAGGCCCAGTGCGCCGGGCCAATGAACTGGGAAAAACGACACAGAAATAAGCCTTAATGGCTAGCAGGTTAGATTTGTTATAGAGCTCTCACCTGAGGTCAAGCGGGCTTTACATCAGCAAGGTGGCCCCACAATGGACTGTAGTTTTCCTAATAGTTAGTGATCTCGATAGGATTTCAACTCGTGACTAATCTGAACCCCAGCCAAAGCACTTCGCCTTACGACGATCACCGGCGCCCATTATTGCGAGCCCTGAAGTATGGTTTCGGTGCACTAATACTCATAACGTTGGTTTCGCTGGCCGCATGGGGCTGGGCTCGGGAGCTTCCCGGTATGTGGGGGGTGTTGCTCGGTGCGTCCATTGGTGGAGGTTTTGTTCTTCTCACAGCTCTGAGCGTGCTGGCTACGTCGAATACCTCGGCTGCGACTACTGGAGCCATAGTGCTAGGGGGATGGTTGCTCAAGATCGTTGTTCTTATTATCGTGCTTGTTGGCATCCGCAATCTGGAATTTTATGACAAGTACGCGTTTCTTGTCACGCTCGTTCTTGCGTTGGTTGTGGTGCTCGCTTGTGAAGTCTGGGGAGTTATTACCTCAAAGGTGACGTATGTGAGCTAAGGGGGTGGGGCCTAGAGGGCCTTCACCCGTTCGTTTGTTCGCTGGGCTATGCCTTGGTAGGAGAATTTCTATCGGGGGATAGCCCCGTTCTGCTGTGTAACCAAACAACATTTTGTTTGGTGTGCAGACTTTTGGCGCCTCGGCTAGCCGATGGGCTAGGGAGAAACTCTCTTCAGGGGACTTGGTAGGAAAGATAAAAGACGAGGAAGTATCCGTTTTTTATCTGAACCTGGCGGTGTGGAATCTGGTGAGTATGTGAGGGTGGGGGACAGGGGGTAGTACCCCTAAGTATGTACAGTGATTGACGTCACAATTCTGTATTTTCCCCGCTCATTGCCTTAATTAAGGTTTCTGGCATCAAGGGGGTGTCCATAGGGCTGGGCTGTATGGGAAATTCGGTGAACTGCCTGATAGGGTAATCCGCGGGTTGCTTAAGTTTGCGATTGTAAGCTTTTAAGCGAGATCCCCTGCGATCGCCATGCTGATGTGCGACGGAGTCCGTGGTGGTCGCAGAGAGTTTTCAGACGTCCATCGCACCGCGCACTCGCTTGAGCGGGTAATATGCGGCCCGAACGCGGGAGAGAACGCTGAGCGTTACAACATTGGCCATGAAGGGTGAATTTCATGCACCCTCCTTGGATCACGAATTTTTCCCGGATCCCATCTGGTTCGCCGACGTGGCGAACGGCTGGTTCACAATCGACCGTCTGATGTTCGTCCGCCTGCTTATGGCGCTTGTCCTCGTAATATTCTTTGCAGTTGCTATGCGTAACCCGAAGCTGGTTCCTTCTGGTCTTCAGAACTGCGCTGAATATCTTTTGGACTTTGTCCGAATCCACATTGCAGAAGACATTTTGGGAAAGAAGGAAGGTAATCGGTTCCTGCCGGTTATCGCCACCATCTTCTTCATTGTCTTGTTCTGCAACCTTCCTTCGGTCATCCCGTTCCTAAACATCTCGCCGAACGCGCGCATTGGTATGCCGCTCGTTCTGGCACTGTTTGGTTACGTTGCGTTTATTTATGCAGGTGCGAAGCGCTACGGCTTCTTCAAGTACATCAAGTCGTCGGTGGTTATTCCTAACCTCCCTCCGGCCTTGCACCTACTTGTCGTGCCTCTCGAGTTTTTCTCGACCTTCGTTCTGCGCCCGGCCACGTTGACCCTGCGTCTTATGGCCAACATGCTCGCAGGACACATCATTTTGGTTCTGTTGTTCTCTGCCACAAACTTCTTCTTCTGGCAGCTGAATGGCTGGACCGCGCTGTCCGCCGTGACAATCGTCGCGGGGATTGCGTTCACGCTGTTCGAGCTTTTGGTGATTTTCCTTCAGGCTTACATCTTTGCCCTGTTGTCCGCCGTGTACCTCGAACTGTCGTTGCACGCCGACGAACACTGACCCCGCGGAACCGCGGATCATAATTCTCGAAATATTGACACTCCGCCCTGTGAATTCCATGGGGCACTTAGAAAGGGAACGAACCTCTCATGAACGAAGCCATCCTCGCTGCATCTGACACCGCAGTTTCCGGCTCCATCGCAACCGTTGGTTACGGCCTTGCTACCATCGGCCCGGGCCTCGGCATCGGCATCCTCGTTGGTAAGGCACTCGAGGGCATGGCTCGCCAGCCCGAGATGGCCGGCCAGCTCCGCACCACCATGTTCCTCGGTATCGCTTTCGTTGAGGCTCTTGCCCTCATCGGTCTGGTTGCAGGCTTCATCCTTTAATTCCTCCAACCACCCGACACGAAAGCCGAGATTATGACGAACGTCATTAATTACCTCGCTGAGGCACAAGGATTGCCGCTGGAGGAATCCCCCAGCGTTCTTTTGCCTGCCAGCTACGACATCGTCTGGTCGCTCGTCGTGCTCGTAATTGTCTCGATCCTATTTAAGAAGCTTGTTCTTCCTAAGTATCGAGAAGTCCTGACCGAGCGTGAGGACCGGATCAAGGGTGGCATTCAGCGTGCAGAGGCTGCACAGGCTGAAGCTAAGGCAGCTCTTGAGAAGTACAATGCTCAGCTCGCAGAGGCCCGCGCCGAAGCAGCAGAAATCCGCGAAGATGCCCGAGCAAAGGGCAAGCAGATCGAAGCTGATATGAAGGCAAAGGCCACCGAGGAGAGCAACCGCATCATCGAGTCCGGTGAGAAGCAATTGGCCGCTCAGCGTGAGCAGGTCGTTGAAGAGCTTCGCCGCGAGATGGGCCAGAACTCGATCAGCCTTGCCGAGCGTCTTCTTGGAGACCAGCTCTCCGATGACGTGAAGCGTTCCGGCACGATCGACAAGTTCCTGGCTGAACTCGACACCGTGTCTCCGGCAGGGAAGTGAGCACCATGCACGCAGCGAGCCGCGACGCACTAGCACGCGTGATCTCTCACCTAGACGTAGCTCTGTGGGAGGCCAAAGAAAACGCAATCGCTACTGCAGCGCAGACTGGCGCTGAGCTTTTCGACGTCGTCGATGCCTTGGACAACGAGCGCGGATTGCGCATCGCCGTCGCAGATGCATCCACGACTGCCGACCAGCGTACCGGTTTGGTTTCTGCTGTGTTCGCCGGAAAGGTTTCGCCTGCCACTCTCGAAGTGCTGATTTCTGCAGCACGAGAGTCGTGGTCTAACCCCCGCGAATTCCGCGCAGGCTTGATTACCTTGGGTCGCCGGGCACTCCTGAGGTCCGCTGAGGGACAAGGACAGCTAGCACAGGTCGAAGACGAGCTCTTCCGCCTGTCTCGGATTCTGGAAAAGGAATCTGAATTGACGCTGCTTCTTGATGACCGCAGCATAGACCGCGCGAGGAAGCGCGAACTGCTGGCGAAGGTGCTATATGGCAAGGTCACCGCTGTGACTGAGGCCCTTGCACTTCAGGTTATTGGTCGCCGTGAGTCCAACGCCATCGATGACATCAATGCATTGTCCAAGGAAGCGGCTGCATTGCAGGGCCGTTCCGTTGCACATGTTGTCTCTGCTGGCCCGTTGAACGACGAGCAAAACCAGGCACTGGTACAGAAGCTAGAGCGCATTTATGGTCGTGCGATGAGCATCCACTCTGAGGTTGATCCCAGCCTCCTCGGTGGACTGGTCATCCGAGTCGGCAACGAAGTCATCGATGGGTCTACCTCGGGCAAGCTCGAGCGTCTCCGTGCGAACCTCGTATAGCCAGACACGACGAAACAACTAATTAATAATGCTGGAAGAAACAACCGAGAGCAGGAAGAACATGGCGGAGCTTACGATCTCCTCCGATGAGATCCGTAGCGCGATTGCGAACTACACCTCGAGCTACTCCGCGGAGGCCTCCCGTGAGGAGGTCGGCGTGGTCATTTCCGCAGCTGATGGTATTGCCCAGGTATCTGGTCTGCCTTCAGTCATGGCAAATGAGCTCCTTGAGTTCCCCGGCGGCGTCATCGGCGTCGCGCAGAACCTCGATACTGATCACATCGGTGTTGTGGTTTTGGGTAACTATGAATCCCTTAAAGAAGGCGACGAAGTAAAGCGGACGGGCGAGGTTCTCTCGATCCCTGTCGGCGACAACTTCCTTGGTCGCGTTATCAACCCCCTTGGCCAGCCGATTGATGGACTCGGCGCCATTGAAGCAGAAGAGCAGCGCGTTCTTGAGCTTCAGGCACCTTCTGTGCTGCAGCGTCAGCCAGTTGAGGAGCCGATGCAGACTGGCATCAAGGCTATCGATGCGATGACTCCGATCGGCCGTGGCCAGCGTCAGCTCGTCATTGGCGACCGTAAAACCGGCAAGACTGCCGTGTGCATCGACACAATCCTGAACCAGAAGGCAAACTGGGAGTCCGGCGACAAGACCAAGCAGGTCCGTTGTATTTACGTCGCTATTGGTCAGAAGGGCTCCACCATCGCAGCCGTCCGTAAGACTCTTGAAGAGCAGGGCGCTTTGGAGTACACCACTATTGTGGCTGCTCCGGCTTCTGATTCTGCGGGCTTCAAATGGCTCGCCCCATTCGCAGGTGCCGCTCTAGGCCAGCACTGGATGTACCAGGGCAACCACGTCTTGGTGATCTATGATGATCTGACCAAGCAGGCTGAGGCATACCGCGCAATTTCGTTGCTGCTTCGCCGCCCTCCGGGACGTGAAGCTTACCCAGGCGACGTCTTCTACCTTCACTCTCGCCTCTTGGAGCGTGCTGCAAAGCTTTCCGACGAGATGGGTGCAGGTTCGATGACCGCACTTCCGATCATCGAGACCAAGGCTAACGACGTCTCCGCCTTCATTCCTACCAACGTGATTTCGATTACCGATGGTCAGGTATTCCTTGAGTCCGACCTGTTCAACCAGGGTGTTCGCCCCGCTATTAACGTCGGTGTTTCCGTTTCTCGTGTTGGTGGCGCAGCGCAGACCAAGGGCATGAAGAAGGTTTCTGGCTCTCTTCGTCTCGACCTCGCCGCATACCGCGACCTCGAGGCATTCGCTACCTTCGCATCTGATCTTGATGCTGCCTCCAAGGCACAGCTGGATCGCGGTGCACGCCTTGTTGAGCTGCTCAAGCAGGCTGAAAATGCTCCGCAGCCGGTTGAACACCAGATCGTCTCCATCTGGCTTGCAGGCAATGGGCACTTCGATAACGTTCCCGTCGAGGATGTCCGTCGCTTCGAGTCCGAGTTGATTGAGTACTTCCACAGCACCACTCCGCAGGTCTTTGAACAGATCGCGGGCGGTACTCAGCTGTCAGAGGAATCTCAGGCAACCTTGGTTTCCGCAACAGAGACGTTCAAGCGTACGTTCCAGACCACCGCCGGCACAGTCGTGATCAACGAACCTGAGGTCGAGGCTCTGCCTGCAGACCAGGTTAAGAAGAACACGCTGTCGGTCAAGAAGTAAGGCGTAAAGGCCTGAACCATGACCACACAAGGAAAAGAAGGGAGGCGAAAGACCCATGGCTAATCTTCGTGAGCTACGTGACCGAATTCGGTCCGTCAACTCCACTAAGAAGATCACCAAGGCCCAGGAGCTGATCGCAACTTCGCGCATCACCAAAGCCCAAGCACGGGTCGAGGCTTCACAGCCTTACGCCACCGAGATCCACAAGGTGATGGAACGCCTGGCCGCAGCTAGCTCTTTGGATCACCCGATGCTGCACGAGCGTGAAGACGGCAAGCGCGCCGCTGTGCTCGTGATTTCGAGTGACCGCGGCATGGCTGGTGGCTATAACTACAACGTGTTCAAGAAGGCAGCTGAGCTTATCAAGCTGCTGGAAGATAACGGCTACGAAGTAGTTCGCTACGTTACTGGTAACAAAGCTGTTGGCTACTACAAGTTCCGTGGCGAGGACGTCGCAGGCGCATGGACCGGTTTCTCTCAGGATCCGTCTTGGGAAGAGACCCACAGCGTGCGTCGCCACCTCATCGATGGCTTTATTGCCGGATCGAAAGGTACTGCAAAGTATCGCGAGGGCTTGAACACGGGCGAGGGCGATCCTATTCAGGGCTTCGACCAAGTTCACGTGGTGTACACCGAGTTTGAATCCATGCTGGTTCAGACCGCACGTGCTCATCAGCTGCTTCCGATCGAACCGGTCATTGAGACCGAAGAAATTCAGATCAGTGATGAGGGCATCTTGCAGAATGCAGGAGAACCTACTCCAGACGTTGAATTTGAGCCAGACGCAGACACGCTGTTTGAGGCTATGCTTCCGCAGTACGTCTCTCGTAGCCTGTTTGCTATGTTCCTCGAAGCAGCAGCTGCTGAGTCGGCGTCCCGTCGAAACGCAATGAAGTCTGCAACTGACAACGCAACGGCCCTTGTTAAGGACCTATCGCGTGTTGCTAACCAGGCGCGTCAGGCACAAATCACCCAGGAAATCACAGAGATCGTCGGCGGCGCTAGCGCGCTCGGCGATAGCGGAGAAAGTGACTAGATTATGACCACAGCTCTTGAAGAGCAGAACACGCAGCAGGCGGCTATCGCCGGCCGCGTCGTGCGCGTCATCGGTCCGGTCGTCGACGTGGAATTCCCGCGTGGCGAGTTGCCGGCACTGTTCAACGCGCTGACTGTCGAGGTCACCCTCGAAGCAGTCGCTAAAACCATTACCCTTGAGGTTGCTCAGCACCTCGGCGACAACTTGGTTCGTGCCGTGTCCATGGCACCGACCGACGGTCTCGTCCGTGGCGCTGCTGTGATCGACAGCGGTAAGCCGATCTCAGTTCCCGTTGGTGACGTAGTCAAGGGACACGTCTTCAACGCTCTGGGTGATTGCCTCGATGAGCCAGGTCTTGGCCGTGACGGTGAGCAGTGGGGCATCCACCGCGATCCGCCACCTTTTGACCAGCTTGAGGGTAAGACCGAGATTCTGGAAACCGGTATTAAGGTCATCGACCTGCTGACCCCGTATGTTAAGGGCGGCAAGATCGGCCTGTTCGGTGGTGCTGGTGTGGGTAAGACCGTTCTTATCCAGGAAATGATCACCCGTATCGCTCGCGAGTTCTCCGGTACCTCGGTGTTCGCAGGCGTGGGTGAGCGTACCCGTGAGGGCACCGACCTCTTCCTGGAAATGGAAGAGATGGGCGTTCTCCAGGACACCGCTCTTGTGTTCGGCCAGATGGACGAGCCTCCAGGAGTTCGTATGCGCGTGGCGCTGTCCGGCCTGACCATGGCGGAGTACTTCCGCGATGTGCAGCACCAGGACGTGCTTCTGTTCATCGACAACATCTTCCGTTTCACCCAGGCAGGTTCCGAGGTTTCCACCCTCCTAGGCCGCATGCCTTCTGCCGTGGGTTACCAGCCAACGCTGGCAGACGAGATGGGTGTTCTGCAGGAGCGTATTACCTCCACAAAGGGTAAGTCGATTACGTCTCTCCAGGCCGTTTACGTGCCTGCCGACGACTATACCGACCCGGCTCCAGCTACCACCTTCGCTCACCTCGACGCGACGACGGAGCTCGACCGTGCTATTGCTTCCAAGGGTATTTACCCTGCAGTGAACCCGCTGACATCTACGTCTCGTATCCTCGAGCCAGGTGTTGTTGGCGAGCGTCACTATGAGGTAGCTCAGCGCGTTATCCACATCCTGCAGAAGAACAAAGAACTCCAGGACATCATCGCCATCCTTGGTATGGACGAGCTGTCTGAAGAGGACAAGATCACGGTTCAGCGCGCACGTCGCCTTGAGCGTTTCTTGGGTCAGAACTTCTTCGTGGCAGAGAAGTTCACCGGCATCCCAGGTTCCTATGTCCCGCTGGCTCACACCATCGAGGCATTCGAGCGTATCTGCAACGGCGACTTCGACCACTACCCAGAGCAGGCCTTCAACGGCTTGGGTGGCTTGGATGACGTCGAGGCTGCTTACAAGAAGATGACCGAGAAGTAGGGGAGACAAGCACATGGCTGACATCACCGTGGAATTGGTTTCCGTGGAGCGTATGTTGTGGTCTGGTCAGGCCAGCATCGTCACCGCGCAGACCATCGAGGGTGAGATCGGCGTGCTGCCAGGTCACGAGCCCATGCTCGGCCAGCTGGTCGACAATGGCGTTGTGACCATCCGTCCTGTCAACGGCGACAAGCTTGTTGCCGCCGTGCAGGGTGGTTTCCTCTCCATCTCCAAGGAAAAGGTCACCATCCTCGCGGAGTATGCAGTATGGGCTGACGAGGTTAACGTTTCCGAGTCTGAGTCTCATCTGCACGATGACGATGCAATCGGGAAAGCTCGTGCTCAAGCCGAGCTCAAGGCGCTTCGTCGTAAGGAACAGTCCTAGGATGTAGGGCAGTAGCCCTCCTCACTTAAGTTTTATGGCCTCTCCGATTAATCGGAGAGGCCATAATTCTTTGTATAGAAACTTTCTTATAAAGCTCTTGAGCTGGTAATAATTTAGAGTTTCTGTCCTTCACAAGAGACTCAGTTTGTACAGGATTTGAACCGTTGTAGGATGTTAAACAAAACTCAGACGTAGCGCTGTGTGGTAGTGACAGATGTGGAGCGTATGATGTCGGTCGTCCTGTGGATTATCTTGGTGGTCATCGTTCTCGTCATGCTGCTTGCCGCATGGCGTTTTTTGGTTGTCCGGAGTGAAGGCTCGGCGGTTGTCATCAGGAGGCTTCCCGCAGACACGGGTCGCCGCTGGAGGCATGGATCGATGCGCTACAGGGGAGAAACCCTTGAGTACTTTAAATTGCGTTCTTTGGTACCTAAGGCAGATTTAATTATTAATCGTCAGGACGTGGATTACATGGGGTCGCGTGAGCTAGACCCAAGTGAGATCCGTCTCTTGGCTGATGATGCGACTGTGCACTCTTTGAAAGTCCGAGGGGTTCGCTATGAGATTGCACTTGATAATGCATACTCTATGGGACTCGTCTCGTGGTTGGAATCTGCCCCTAGTCGCAGGTTAGAGCGCATGGACCATACCATCTTACAGAATAAGATTGACCGGAGTAAGCGTCGCGATCGGTGACAGGCTAGTCTATGGAACATGCGTTTAGTCATAGCCCGTTGTTCGGTTGATTATATTGGTCGATTAGAAGCACATTTGCCTCTAGCCGACCGTCTTTTAATGGTAAAGGCCGATGGGTCTGTGTCTATTCACGCGGATGATCGTGCATACAAGCCGCTCAACTGGATGACACCCCCGTGTACGTTGACGGAAACAATAGTCGAGGAAGACGGCGCGAATGTCGCGTTGTGGATCGTAGAGAACAAGAAGGGGGAGCAGCTTCGCATCACCGTAGAGGCTGTTCATTCCGATTTGTATTACGAGCTTGGTGAGGACCCCGGCTTGCAAAAAGATGGTGTTGAGGCGCATCTACAGGAACTTCTGGCGGAGCACATTGAGACCCTAGGAGAAGGCTACTCTCTTGTGCGCCGTGAGTATCCCACGCCGATCGGCCCGGTGGACATTCTATGCCGGGACTCTGATGGAATGAATGTTGCTGTGGAGATTAAACGCCGTGGGGGAATCGACGGGGTGGAGCAACTTACACGTTATTTGGAACTGCTTAACCGTGATGAATTGCTTGCTCCTGTTGCCGGAGTTTTTGCTGCCCAGCAGATTAAGCCACAGGCCCGGACTTTGGCAGAAGATCGTGGAATCCGATGCGTTGTCTTAGATTATGACAACTTGCGTGGAATTGAATCTCCAGAGCTCAGGTTGTTCTGATGGGGCGACGGAATCGACGCGTTGTCTCCGAGGTTCGTGCGTTACCCAGAGATGGCGCTAGCTTCTATGGGACCCAGGCTGTAGAGGGGCCATCGTGGACACACGGTGAGACTTATATGATGCGCCACATGGGGTCGCACGCGGCGACGAAGTTCTATGTTTGTCCTGGATGTAACCAGAATATCCCTCCAGGGATAGCTCACATCGTTGCGTGGCCTAAAGACTCCGGGCGTGGGGCCGATGATCGTCGGCATTGGCATAGGGCGTGCTGGGAACGTCGATAAGCAAAAGAGCTAGGCGTCAACCTAGCTCTTAAACCATACGGAAGTGGATGGGTTTACTTTTGCGGCTGGGTCAGCTCGAGGAGGACGCCGCCAGCATCCTTGGGGTGGACAAAGTTAATGCGAGCCCCAGCAGTACCAGTCTTTGGTTCAGGGTAGAGCAGTCGCACGCCCTGTTCACGAAGATACGAGCACAGCGCGTCGATATCGCTGGTGCGTAGGCACATCTGCTGGAGACCAGGGCCCTTTTTGTCGATGAATTTAGCGATGGTGGACTCCTCATTCAACGGGGCCAACAGCTGAATCATGCCATCGGTTTCTTTGAGGTTCTTGGGACCCACCATAGCCTCAATAACGCCTTGCTCTTCATTGGTTTCCTGGTGATGATTGACCCAACCAAATGCAGAGCGGTAGAACTCTACCGCAATATCCAGGTCCGGAACCGCGATTCCGACGTGGTCGAGGCATGTGACGAGCTCATGAGGAATGTCGATGGAGCTGATATCGGTACTCATACTTTCTCATCATAGTGATGTGGGTGATGCCATGTTTCGGTTTGAAATGTGACGTCCTCCATGCGTTAGGGAAGAGCCTCGAACTACCTCCTATCAGTCGCATAGTGCAGCGATCCGAGTAGTCTTAGAGGCATGATTCTTGCGTTTTCCGTTGCTCCCACAGAAGTTCCTAATTCTGAAGCTGAGATGTCTCTCGCAGTTTCGCGAGCCGTTAAAGTCGTCCGCGACTCTGGTCTGCCCAATGAAACAAACGCTATGTTCACTTTGATAGAGGGAGAATGGGACGAGGTTATGGCGGTAGTGAAAAAGGCTACCGACGCAGTCCTGGAGGTCTCGCCTCGTGTTGGATTAGTCGTCAAAGCAGATATTAGGCCTGGCTACACCGGGCAGATTCGTTCCAAAGTGGAATCTGTGGAGCATCACCTTGCAGAAGGCCTAGAAGGGGCCTAAAAGCCACAACATCAGCGCTGGTGGCACGCAGTCATGCGACACAGATGGCTTCGTGGCATCCTAGAAAAGTTGCTGCAGAAAGAAACTACAGGAGGATATGTAAGTGACTAATCCGAACTCCACACCGCATCGTTTTGTGGCTGGCGCGATCGATTTGGGCGAGGTGAAGTCGCGCGCGGAGGCACGGCAACAAGCGGCTCAATCACCGGGCGGTATTCCGGCTGTAGTCGTGGTTACTCGGGACAACGTTGAGACAGAAGTACTGCTGCGCTCTCAGCAAGTACCCGTCATCGTCCTCCTAGGGACTGCGCGCAGTCCTGAATCCGAACAACTCAAGACTGATTTCTCGCAGCTTGCGGAGGCCTCGCAGAAGAGCTTCATCTTTGCTTATGTAGATGCAGACTCGACTCCAGAGATCGCGCAGATGTTTGGGATTCAAGGCTTGCCGACGGTCGTCGCGCTTGCTGCAGGCCGCCCGCTAGCTAACTTTGAAGGCGGACAGCCTCTCGACGCTCTCAAGCAGTGGACCGACGCTGTGGTCAAAGCCGTAGCAGGCCAGTTAGAGGGCCTAGCCCAAGAACCGGAGGAAGACGTATCCGATCCTCGGTTTGATGCAGCGACTGACGCATTGAATAACGGTGACTTTGAATCCGCGATTGCTGTGTATGAATCGATTCTTGCTCAAGAGCCTAAAAATCAGATGGCCCTGCAAGCCCGCGATAATGCACGGTTGCTTGCGCGATTGCATACAGCTCGTGGAGACGTGGATCCGATTGCGGCTGCAGATGCAGCACCACACGATGTTGATTTGGCTTTTGCGGCTGCAGACGCAGAAATCGCTGCGGGAGTGCCTGAATCAGCATTTGATCGGCTCATTTCCATTGTCAAAGGGCGCGATGACGTTCGCGCCCGGTTATTGGAACTGTTTGCGCTTTTTGAGCCCACAGATGCACGGGTGATTGCAGCGCGGGGAAAGATGGCCAGCGCGCTGTTCTAGATGTAAAAATTTGGGATGCTCAACCCCAGTCTGCCGCCGCATATGCGGCGGCTTCGTGTTTTTTAACCTATCCAGCGATAAAACTGCCCACTCATCGCAGGAATATGAACCGTGAGGGAATGCTCGTATCCGTCCCACTCGGTGTCCCATGCAGTGATGGTGTGTTCCAGAAGGTTGTTAGCTCCTTCATATACGCCAGCATCGGTGTTGAGTATGCACTCCCAACGCCCGCCTTCTGGCACACCCAACTTGTAATGCGGCTGAGAGCTGCCGCCAAAGTTAAATACTGCAAGAATCTTTTCGCCGGCGGATCCGTATCGGATGAACGACAAGACGTTATTGTCTGCATCATTAGATTTAGACCAGCTAAAGCCCTCAGGACCATTGTCCTGGGTATAAAGCGCAGGATTATCTTGGTACACAACGTTGAGATCGCGGATGAGCTTGATGATTCCCTCGTGATACTCGCCTTCCCAACCGACGAGGTTGTCCCAGTCAAGAGAGCGCCCTTCGGACCACTCCATCACTTGACCGAACTCTTGCCCCTGGAACAAGAGTTTTTTGCCTGGATGCGCATACATATAGGCGTAGAGGGTGCGTAGTCCGCTGGCTTTATTCCATGCGTCGCCAGGCATCCGCGTCCACAGTGATCCCTTGCCGTGGACTACTTCATCGTGGCTAAAGGGAAGCACAAAGCGTTCCGAATAGGCATAGACCATGGAGAACGTGATCTCGTTATGGTGATAAGACCGGTGTATGGGGTCTAGGGAGAAATATTCGAGGGTGTCGTTCATCCAGCCCATGTTCCACTTCATGCTAAAACCAAGACCATTGTGGTCAGTAGGAGTGGTAACACCGGGCCATGAGGTGGATTCTTCTGCGATGGTAAGAACGCCAGGGAACGTCTTATGCACAGTGGCGTTCATTTCTTGCAAGAATTGCACGGCCTCTAGATTCTCCCGGCCCCCATAGATATTGGGCAGCCATTCGCCGGCCTCGCGGGAGTAATCAAGATAGAGCATGGATGCAACGGCGTCTACGCGCAAACCGTCGACATGGAATTCATCTATCCAATACAGGGCGTTAGCTACAAGGAAATTGCGGACTTCATTGCGCCCAAAATCAAAGACGTAGGTGCCCCAATCCTTTTGCTCTCCTCGACGCCAGTCGGGGTGCTCGTAGAGCGGCTGGCCGTCGAAGCGTCCGAGGGCAAAAGAGTCTTTGGGGAAGTGCGCGGGGACCCAGTCCATGATGACTCCGATACCAGCGCGGTGGAAGGCGTCGATAAGCATACGAAGCTCATCGGGGGTTCCCCATCGCGACGTGGGAGCATAATAGCCGGAGACTTGGTATCCCCAAGATCCACCAAAGGGATGCTCTGCGACCGGAAGGAACTCTACGTGGGTGTATCCGAGAGAGGAAACATAGTCGACGAGTTCTGATGCGAGGTCCTTATAAGACCGATTTTCTCGCCACGAACCCAAGTGGCATTCGTAGATGCTCATCGGTTGAGCTGCATGGTCGCGAGTAACACGTTGGGCTATCCAGTCGGCGTCTTGCCACTCGTAGCCAGAGTCCGCGACGATGGAACCCGTAGCGGGTGCTACCTCTGCGTGGCGTGCTAGCGGGTCGGCTTTGTCGATCCGGTGCCCCTCCCGAGTATGAATGGCATACTTGTACACTTCTCCAGCCTGAATGCCGGGGATGAACAGCTCCCAGACTCCCGAGTCTCCTAGCGAGCGCATGGGGTACTGATTAGGGTTCCAACCACAGAAATCGCCGACGACAGCAACTCCCGTGGCATTGGGAGCCCATACGGCAAAGGAAGTGCCTGTGACGTCGCCTAGCTCCGTGCTAACAGTACGAACGTGCGCGCCTAGGACATCCCAGAGACGCTCGTGCCTTCCTTCTCGGATGAGGTGGATATCAAGTTCCCCCAGAGTAGGAAGGAAATGATAGGGATCGGCGGTGGTTAACGTCTTATCCCCGGCCCACGAGACGTTGAGGCGATAATCAGTGGCCAATGATGCGTCTACACTTGCCGCGAAGACGTCATCGCCGATGGGGGATAGTACGTGCGTTGACCCGTCTGTCAGCGTGACCGTAACAGCCTCTGCCCCAAGCTGGCGGGTGCGAATGACGGCGTGGGAGTCGTCGATATGATGGCAGCCGTAGACCGCGTGAGGATCGTGGAATTGGCAATACCGCAGCCGACCGAGAACATCATCGTCGATACGGACGGGATCGGAAGAAGAAATCATGGGATAGTGGATCCTTTCAACGATGAGAATTAGTTGGAATAGTCGGTAGGGGTGCGCCAGGAGAGTGCTTCACGTTTACTTTCATCAACAACGGGAAGCTGCAGGATGTGGGCGACATCTGCGCAGGGATCTAGCCGGACATAGGTGCGTTTATTCCACGGGAACTGGGCGCCCGTGACTAAATCGGTGACGGTGAAGTGATCGGTGTCTTCACATCCGATAGCGCTCATGGTGAGATCCACGGTGGCTGCATGGGCGTGCTCAGGGTCCAGGTTGACCACTACGAGGACGGCATCACCAGAGACTGGATCGACTTTGCTATAAGCGATGATGTTGTCATTATCGGTGCTGTGGAAATCAATGATCCGAAGTTGCTGTAAGGCAGGATGTGCGCGCCGAATGGCATTAAGTGCACCGATATAAGGCTCTAGGGAGTTTCCCTGTTCAAGGGCCGCAGCGAAGTCGCGTGGCCGAAGCTCATACTTTTCAGAGTCCAAGTACTCCTCGCTGCCGGGGGAGACTGCCTCGTGTTCGTAGAGTTCAAACCCGGAGTACACGCCCCACAGCGGAGACAAAGTGGAGGCAAGAGCTGCTCGGATTGCAAACATGGCGCGTCCGCCGTGCTGCAGACTCTCATGCAATATGTCTGGGGTATTAACAAAGAGGTTGGGGCGGGAGGAGTCTGCCATTGCGGCTATCTCAGTACCAAATTCTTCCAGCTCAGATTTGGTGGTACGCCACGTAAAGTATGTATAAGACTGGGTGAAACCGAGCTTGCCAAGTCCATAAAGTCGCGCTGGGCGGGTAAAGGCTTCCGCTAGGAAGATGATCTCAGGATGCGTTTCATGGATGGTGCTGATGAGCCATTCCCAGAAGTTGGCGGGTTTTGTATGCGGATTATCAACGCGGAATACTGTGACCCCTTGGGCAATCCAGAACAGAACGATGCGCTTGAGTTCTGCGTAGATAGCTGATTTATTGTTATCAAAATTCAGCGGATAAATATCCTGATATTTTTTGGGAGGATTTTCTGCATATGCGATTGTGCCGTCGGCAAGTACCGTAAAAAAGTCCTGGTGGGTACGCGCCCAAGGGTGGTCTGGAGCTGCCTGCAACGCGAGGTCAAGAGCAATGCTAAGACCGAGTTTCTCGGCCGTGGCCACTAGCTCCCGAAAGTCTTTGAGCGTTCCTAGTTGCGGATGTACTGCGTCGTGTCCGCCGTCAGCAGAACCGATCGCCCATGGCGAGCCAACGTCGTCGGGCTCGGCGATCAAGGTGTTGTTTTTCCCTTTACGGTGGACCGTTCCAATGGGATGGATAGGAGGGAAATAGACGGTATCAAAGCCCATGGCCGCTACTCGCTTAAGTGCTTGAGCCGTGGTAGAAAACGTGCCGTGCACGGGATTTCCATCAGCATCCCAACCTCCAGTAGAGCGTGGGAAGAGCTCATACCATGAGCTGAACTGTGCATCGCGACGTTCTACCAGTACTGTATGGCTTTGTCCTCGGGTGAGCAGCTCCCGCACGGGGTGCTCGCGGAGAATCGAGTGGATTTCCTTGCTCAGCGCTGGTGCGACCCTAGCTCGTAATGGTTGGCTAGAACGCAGAGAATCAGCTACTGCGAAGAGCTTTTGAGCAGTAGGTTTCGGCGCGTTTGCGGCAGCTTTTTCAAAGAGCTGGGCCCCGTGCTCTAGATCATTAAAAAGATCGTCTTCATCTTGGCCCACTTCAATTTTTGCTATCACGGCATGACGCCAGGTGCTCATAGGATCGGACCACGCATCGACCCGGAAGCTCCACGTTCCAAGAACGTCAGGGACAAAGCTAGAAAACATTTTGTCTTGGTCGAAGGGGGTGGTGGTCATGATCGTGCGAGTCACCTCGCCACTAGGAGAGGTGACGTTGAGTGTTGCCGACACTGCGTCGTGGCCTTCACGCCATACGAGGGCGCTCACGGGAATCATCTCTCCGACTACAGCTTTGGAAGGCTGCGATCCTCCCGATATGCGTGGGCGTACGTCTTCGATGGCAAGTCTTCCTGTCACTTCAGCAGTGCTCGCTTCCTGGTTTCGATGGGTTACCTATCTTTAAAGCGTAGTTCACCTGTGTCACTTCCACATGGACAGTGAGAAATCCGTCATGATGGAAGGCATGACAAACGCTGAGATCGAGCCCCGTAACCCTGATCTACTCCTCGACTTTTCCGAGGTGGAATTCAAACGTGGCGGTAAAACATTGGTTGGCCCTGTTGAGTGGCAGGTTGAGCTCGATGAGCGATGGGTGATTTTGGGACCGAATGGTGCTGGAAAAACCACGTTGATTCGTATGGCTGCCGCCGAGGAATTTCCTTCCAAGGGAAAGCTGTGGATTATGGGGGAACAACTCGGCCGGACTGATATGCGCGATCTACGTGCAATGATCGGCGTTTCCTCGTCCGCTCTGGGCAACCGAATCCCCGCGGATGAGAAGGTGTCTGACCTGGTTATCTCCGCAGGCTATGCGATCTTGGGGCGCTGGCGGGAAGAATATGAAGAGTGGGATCTGGGGCGAGCCACGGAAATTTTAGAACAAGTCGGCGCCTATTACCTTGCAGATCAAACCTGGGGAACGCTGAGCGAGGGCGAGCGTAAGCGAGTCTTGGTAGCCCGCGCGTTGATGACTAACCCAGAGCTTTTGCTTCTCGACGAACCAACTGCTGGCATGGATCTCGGCGGCAGGGAAGACCTGGTGGCTTATCTTGGCGAGCTCGCGATGGACGCCGATGCCCCGGCGATCGTCATGATTACTCACCATGTGGAAGAAGTTCCTCCTGGCTTTACCCATGCGTTGCTTCTCGACGAAGGCGCAGTGGTGGCACAAGGCCTTATCGACGATGTAATCACTAGTGAAAATCTGACCAGGGCGTTCCACCAGCCAATTGCTGTGGATAAGATAGATGGTCGGTATTTTGCCCGACGGCAAAAACGCGCAACGAGGCATCGCAAGTAGACTTGTTGCTAGACCATTCAACAACTGGCGGTAAACAGCAGTAATGCGTTGTTTGTTCACAGGTGACGAGAACGATTGCAGAGCGCATCGTGGGGGTGACTATGCACGAACCTGAGGAGATATTGGGCCTCGGTGGCGCCAAGCTTGCTGTCACCGTATTGATGGTTCGCGATTCGCCGCTAGGCATGGAAGTGTATGTGCAAGAGCGCGTGTCTTCTATGCCCACGTTCCCTAACACCACCGTCTTTCCTGGCGGTGGCGTTGACGCTCGCGATTTTGAGCTGAGCCATGAAGACGCCCTCTATGACACTTTTGACGGTCCAAGTTTGATGCATTGGGCCCGAGTACTCGGAACTAATCGCAATAGAGCCCGAGCATTATTATTTGCTGCGGTACGTGAACTTTTTGAGGAAACCGGCACCCTTCTTGCCTCGCACGCAGATGGCCGCCCGATTTTAGACGCCACCCCCTATCACTCGCAGCGCTTGGCGTTAGAAAGCCACCGACTTTCTCTCTCCCAGGTGCTAGAACGCAACGGGTTGATGCTGAGATCAGAATTGCTACGCCCCTCGACCCGGTGGGTAAGCCCCGATGAGGATGAACGCCGATTTGATATGTTTTCCTTCGTCGCTGTCCAACCCCCAGGACAAGAACCTGACGGAAACACCAGCGAGGCGGCATCCACCGGATGGTTTTCCCCTGAGCTCATCTTAGACGGATGGAGGGCAGGACTCCTACGCCTAGTCTTTCCCACATGGGCGCAGCTATGGACCCTGAACCAGTTCGACTGTGTGACCGACCTACTCACACATTTGAGAAAAGCGGATATGAAGCCTTATAAGGGCATCCCTGAGTACGATCCTCTCTACGAAGAGTTTTTCACGTATGTCCCTCCCAAACGTTTTTAAGAAAGATAGCCCTACACGTGAGTTTTCATCCCGCTGAGGTGCGCTTCCTCGTTGCCCACGAGGAAAAGATCGCCGATGCAGAACGCCGTCTGACAGCAGACCACCCCATGACTAAAGCAAGCGCCATCAAAGACAGCGCTTTCTTTCGTTCTGAATTTGGCGACTATGGGCGCGCGGCGATGGAACTGGTGAGTTCCCGATCTGCTGCTAAAGGAAAACTTCCTAGCCAGTGGCTTATGTGCCACGAATCGGCACAACAAGCAACTCCGCTCGTGGTAGCCCAACGCAGAGCTGAAAGAATTGCTGCCCATTGTCCCCAAAGGCTAGTCCACGATGTCACGTGCTCGATTGGCACGGAGGGCGCTGCAATTACCGAGGCCGGGATGGACTACCACGGTAGCGATCTAGACCAGGCTCGCTTGTTGATGGCCCAGTTTAACGAGCCGCGAGGTCTCTACTCGCGAGCAGATGCCCTCAGGCCGGCGTCGACAAGCGAAAGCATCATTGTGGCAGATCCTGCGCGCCGGGCCGGTGGGCGAAGAATTACTTCTCCGGCGCAACTTATTCCGCCACTTCCCAGTCTCGTAGAGATCTGGCAGGGACATGAGTTGGCTATCAAATGTGCCCCGGGTCTTGACTTCTCAGAGTGGGACGGACTGGTGAGCGTGGCAAGCGTGAACGGGGGAGTAAAAGAGGCCTGCTTATACACAGCCGGACTGAGTGGCGGGGAAACCCGTGAGGCGCTTGTTATAACCACATCTAAAACAGAATGCCTTACCGATAGTCACCGCATAGACAAAATTACTGATCTTATGCCTTCCGACGTCGGGGCAGACTCCCCAGGGAAATACCTCATCGATCCAGACGGTGCGGTCGTGAGAGCGGGTCTAGTGCGTCATTATGCCCGGCGCGAGGGCTTGTGGATGTTGGATGAGAGAATCGCATACCTGACGGGTGATGCGATCCCAGCGGGACGTAGCGGTTTTAAATTTATTGAATCCGTGCCGTTGAAAAAGCTCAAAACTGCGTTAAAAAAACACGATTGCGGGAGTTTAGAGATTCTTGTACGTGGAGTAGACGTGGACCCTGATGTTCTACGAAAGAAACTCGGGCTTAAGGGGAAACGGCCTATGGCAGTCTTCTGCACTCGCGTTGGTTCTCAAGGTGTGGGGCTTATTTGTGAGGCCCGTGAGTACGCAGATGAGCCACCCCATACTTTTGTGCACTAGACTTGCCCAACGTGTGCGTCGTCGAGACGCGAGATAAAGCAAGAGACTGTTTCGATTTTTCGGTAGGGGTGTCACCTTGACTCCCTGCTCTGAGAGAAGAAAAGAAGGGATGACACCGATGCCCGCAATCGTGGCTCTGGTCAAAAATGTTCCCGATACATGGTCAACAAAGAAGCTTGAGAGTGATTTCACTCTTGATCGCGTCAACGTTGATTCTGTGATCGATGAGATTAACGAGTACGCGGTGGAACAAGCACTGCGGCTTAAAGAGTCCAATCCAGATGCTGGTTATACGGTAGTCGCCCTTTCCGCCGGTCCGGCAGGCTCTGAGGAAGCATTGCGCAAGGCGCTCGCTATGGGGGCAGATCAAGCGATTCTTCTCTCGGATGAAGCGCTCGCTGGCTCTGATGTTCTGGGAACCGCATGGGCACTGAATAACGCGATTAACCAGATTCCAGATGTCGCGCTTATCGTCGCGGGCTCTGCCTCTTCCGATGGCGCTATGGGAGCGGTTCCCGGAATACTTAGCGAGTATCGTCAGCAGCCCGCTCTCACCAGCATGCGTGAGATTACTCTGTCGGGGAATACCATCAGCGGTATCCGGGAGACCCATGACGGTGATTTTGCTCTTGAGGCAACGCTTCCTGCGATCGTGGCTGTCACAGAAAAAGCAGATAAGCCTCGATTCCCTAACTTCAAGGGCATCATGGCCGCTAAAAAGGCCGAAATCCAGCAGTTTAACTTGGTGTCCATAGGGGTCGCCCCAGAACACGTGGGGCTTGCACATGCCGCTACCGCTGTTACCGCTGCTACGGAGCGCGCGGCTCGTCAAGGCGGCGACGTGATCAACACAGACCCGCGTACCGCCGCTGCCGCCATCGCAGACTTCCTAGCCGCTGAGAAGCTCATCTAAAAAAGGAGAAGAACAGACAATGTCAACTGTTTACGTACTTGTCGAACACGCCGACGGACAGGTTCTTCCCGCAACCGGAGAGCTTTTCACCGCTGCGCGAGTGCTAGGCGACGTCACGGCCGTCGTCGTAGGCACCCCAGGGACTCATGAACCGCTCGTGTCTAAGCTGGCCGAGCTTGGCGCCACCTCCATCGTTGCGGCCCAGGCCGCCGACGTGGATTCTCGTATCGTGATCCCACAAGCAGATGCTCTATCGATGCTTGCGGCAGCCGCGCCGGGTCCGATCCTTTTGGACGCAGGAGTCCACGGTAATGAGATCGCGGGACGGCTTGCAGCGCGTCTTGCCTCTGGTGTGCTGTGCGATGTGGTCGGAATCAACCCTGATAGGACCGCACATCTTTCTGTGTTTGGCGATACGTTCGATGTTTCTGCCGCAGTCGGGGGCGCAAGCCCGATTTACACATTGCGTCCCGGAAGCGTGGAAGCTGTGCCTTCTCCTGCAGCAGGAACCGTATCTGTCATGGAGATTCCCACTGCCGCTGTGAAGGACGTAAAAGTAACCTCCTTTACTCCAGCGGTTAAGGGCGATCGCCCGGATCTGACCAGCGCGAAGGTCGTCGTGGCAGGTGGTCGCGGAGTGGAATCCGCGGAGAACTTTGGTTCTATCGTCGAGCCGCTTGCCGACGCCCTCGGCGGGGCTGTGGGTGCTACCCGCGATGCTGTTGACCTGGGATACTACTCGGCGCAGTATCAGATCGGGCAAACAGGCGTTACGGTCTCTCCCGATGTATACATTGGCCTCGGCATCTCTGGTGCTATTCAGCACACATCCGGAATGCAGACCTCAAAGAAGATCATCGTCATCAACAATGATGAGGATGCTCCGTTCTTCTCTATTGCAGACCTGGGCGTGGTGGGAGATATTCATGAGATCACCCCGCTACTTGTCCAGGAGATTGCGCAGCGGAAAGCCTAGGAGCACGAGCTTTGTTTCAAAGTATGCCGAGCCTTGTGTATCAAGGGACTCGGCATACTTTGTGTAAAAAGGGAACCGGCTTCCTACTCGGAGTGCAGCGCCGAGTAGAATCGGCCTCCATGCAGTCGAGTTATTTTGATCATGCCGCAACCACGCCAATCCGTAGGGTTGCGCGAGAAGCTTGGCTAGACAATGCTCATCTGGTTAATCCAGCAAGCCAATATGGTTCGGGGCGTGCAGCACGGAGCGTCCTTGACACCGCGCGCGAGGAAATTGCCGAGTTGCTCGGATGTGAGCCCATTGAAGTCTTATTCACTGGTTCAGGTACGGAGTCTGACAATATCGGCGTTGCAGGATTATGGCAGGCCAGTGATCTTACTCGGATCGTTAGCACGGGGATAGAACACCCCGCGGTGCTTGAGACACTGAAATACCTTGAGACGCGTGGCGCCGAGGTAGACATGCTGCCCGTCGGTTCAGACGGGATTGTCTCGGATCTTTCACAGTTGGATGAACCTGCTGCTGTGGCTGCGGTGATGTGGGCAAATAACGAGACTGGTGCGATACAGCCGATCCACAAAGTGGCTTCGTCTGCTGCCGCCGCGGGTACGCCTCTCCATGTTGATGCCGTGCAAGTGGTGGGGCATCTTCCCATGAATTTTCATGAGCTTGGGGCTACCACGCTTGCAGCAAGTGCCCACAAATTTGGTGGGCCTCGGGGCGTTGGTTTGTTGTTGGCTCGACGCTCGCCTGCTCCTCGTCCTATTTTCCATGGTGGTGGGCAAGAACGTGGCATTAGATCTGGAACCGTGGATGTGGCTGGGGCTGCGGCTACGGCTGCGGCTTTGTCTGAAGCAGTCGCTGAGATGGAGCAGGAACAACGCAGAGTAATGGCATTGCGCAACGAGCTTCGCAGTCGCATTCTAGAAACGATTGATAACGTTGTGCTGCATACCCCGGACGATGCATTGCCAGGGCACCTTCACGTGTCTTTCCCCGGAGCAGAAGGCGATAGCCTCATTATGCTTCTGGACTCGCTTGGTTTGGAAGCATCCACCGGTTCAGCATGCTCAAACGGAGTGAACAGGGCCAGCCATGTTCTTTTAGCTGCAGGGGTGGAAGAAAAGATTGCCCGCAGCACCATTCGCTTTACTCTTGGCCGGACAACGGGGGAGGCGGACGTCGAGAAGCTTGTGCAACAGCTACCCGACGTCGTCAGGCGTGCACGTTTAGCCGGTATGGCCTAGGCGGCTGGTGGATCGAATCGGGGTATCCCTGCGGCCATGAAGTTACGAGTCCAGGCATCGTCCTTGTAATGGGCAGGTACTCCGCCTCCTAGCAAGGAACGCGTTATGTGTTGCGTCGCTGTAAGGTCGGGGAGCGGAGAGTCTGTGCCGATCAGTATGAGGTTTCCGTACCTTCGCCCCTTGAGCATTGCAGGGTCCGAGATGCAGGCGACGTGTGTAAAAACTTCTGCCATGCCTTTAAGCTCAGCACGGGCACCCCGGAGATCGGAGTGGTCCCCGCAGTTGGCCACGTAGAGTCCTCCCGGCGCGAGGCTGCGGTGGCAGTGGCGGAAAAACTCGACGGTTGTTAGCGGGAGCGGGGTGGAATCGCCAGCGAAGACGTCTCTGATAATTACATCCCGGCTTGCATCGGTAAAAGAATTGGTTACCTCTCTGGCCTCACCCACGCGGATCTTTAACAACGGGGCGCGGGGAAGATCGAACCATACGCGAGCTAATCGAGCTAGCTCGCCATCCAATTCCACTACGGTGTTCCGCGACTTGGGGTATTGATGCGCTAAGTAGCGAGCCATCGTGCAGGCACCGCCACCTAAATGTGTGACTCTGAGTGCAGTCGGCGATGCATGGGCGGTGACAAACCACTCTACGGCTGCGGCAATCCACCGCATGTACTCGTATTCAAGCCTGCTGGGGTCTTCACATATATGGCTCGATGGTACCCCGTTGACGTAGACCTCCCAGGCATGAGACATGAAAGAATCTGGTCGAAGTTCCACTGTTCCCGTAGACGTGGGGTAAACCCCTGCTACGGGCCCATTACTAGCGTTGATATCCGGTGAAACCCGACCACCTTTTTTCCTACCCATGAGCGATAAGGTTACAGTGCCTATGCTGAGTGACTGGGAATAAGACTAAGATAGCTCCGTTGAACAAGTAGCGGGCGTGGTCGGCACTGAGGACAATATAAGGAGTACAAGGAATCACATGCGAGTTCTTGCAGCGATGAGTGGCGGAGTGGATTCAGCAGTGGCAGCAGCGCGAGCTGTCGCAGCGGGCCACGAGGTAGTAGGCGTACACCTTGCGCTCTCGCAGGATCCGCAAACAGTACGAGAATCTTCTCGTGGTTGTTGTTCACTAGAGGATTCCGCAGATGCCCGCAGGGTATGTGACAAACTGGGGATTCCTTTTTATGTGTGGGATTTTTCGGATCGTTTTAAAGAAGACGTGATTGATGACTTCATCTCCTCCTACGAAGCGGGAGAAACACCGAATCCCTGCCTTAGATGCAATGAAAAGATCAAGTTTGCTGCGTTGCTGGAACGCGGTATCGCTTTGGGATTCGATGCCGTAGTAACTGGCCACTACGCTCAGCTCACCCAGCCCGCAGATGGCGGTGACGGCTATTTGCGCCGTGCTATTGACCCGGAAAAAGATCAGTCGTATGTGCTTGGCGTGCTCAGCGAAAAAGAAATCGCGCATTGTATGTTCCCTGTGGGCGATACCGTTAAACCCAAGATTCGTGAAGAAGCGGCAGCTCAAGGCTTTTCCGTGGCAAAAAAGCCGGATTCCTATGACATTTGCTTCATTCCTGATGGCAATACGCAGGCGTTCCTGGGTCGGCATATTGGTCTTAGGCCGGGCATGATCGTGGATGTAGAGGGGCAGCCCTTGAAAGAGCACGACGGTGCTTGGAACTACACCATTGGTCAGCGCAAAGGGCTTGACATTAAGCAGCCTGCGGCAGATGGAAAACCGCGCTATGTCACCGATATTGATGCTGCGACAGGAACCGTAACCGTGGGATCGCGTGACGACCTTTCTGTGAGCCGGATTTACGCTGACCGCTTGAAGTATCTCCACCCAGCCCTCAGCGGAGAGTTCTCTGCAGAGGTTCAGGTTCGGGCACATGGTTCCGTGGTGCCCTGCCAGGTGAGCGTCGATTCGCACAACGATACGATGACTATCACCCTGCACAAGCCGTTGTCCGGCGTGGCGCGTGGTCAGGCCGCAGTGATTTACTTGCCGGATGCCGGCGGGGATATTGTGCTTGGGTCTGGAACAATCTACGACACCCAGAAGGCCACCGGTACGCACCTCACTAGCGCCTAGCTGCGGAGAGATTTTCTATGGCAACATTCGCTTTAGGCCCTATGCCTGGTACGAGCATGATCGATGCTGCAGATGTTATTGCAGGCGAAACCGGAGATATGAGAGCACTTCCGCAGCTTCCTAGTCGCGGTCTAGGATCCGATGCTGTCGGCCGGACGTGTACGTTGATGCCTGATCTTCCGGTAGAAAAGGGGCCAAGGTCCTGGCGCTTGAGCGCGCGGCCGCAGCTACTCACTCACCGGATCTGGGACCGCATGGAGGAAGACCTGGATCAGTTGCAAGAGCAGTGGGGAAGTACCCCTATGCTCAAAGCACAAGTGTTGGGCCCTTGGACGTTGGCGACTCACATGGAACTTCCCAATGGGCATCGAGCCGTCACTGATTCTGGCGCACTGAGAGACATCACAGAGGCTCTGACGCATGGGGTGAGAGAACACGTATCTGACTTGCATAAGCGTTTCGACGCTCACATCCGCATACAAATCGATGAACCAGCGCTCTCTGCGCTACGCCGTGGGGAGATCCAGGGCACAAGTGATTTTGATACGATCCCAGCCGTTCACCCTAAAGACCTAGGGGAACGTCTTGCCGGCGTTGTAGAAGCGGTGCGCGGAGAGAACGTAGACCTGGTGCTACTTAATGAGACTGGCAGGGAACCCAACGTGGACGTTGCTGTTCTTGCAACAGTAGATCAAATCCTCATCTCTCCTACTCGCGTTAAAGGAACGAGGCTTCTCGACGCCTTCGGGGAAGCACTCGCGTCGGGAATGCTCGCTGGTTTAGGGCTTTACGGTACGAATGCCCGCGATCTTGCTATTGCTGTGGCCAGGTTCTACGACGAGCTCGGTATAGAACGTCACGCCTTGGCGCACGCAGATATAACCCAGTCTTCCCCTAGGATTGACACAACTCTTGTGGAGGTGGCCCATGATCTAGCCACCTTGCGGGAAGTCGAGGAGATTCTGCAGCGCGATGCGGGCGATCTTTAGTTTTGGGTGAGCGGTAGTACGGTTCATCCCTGCATCGGCCAGGACGTATTGATAGAGGATACGTCTTTGCCCTTGCCCTCAAAATAGTTTTTGAGGTTCGTCTGAAATTCGTAGTATTCGACGGCTTGGAATTCCATGAGCTCATTGAGGGATTTTTGAGAAATCTCCTCTTTAAAGTTTCGATTTGCTTGCATCCACGCTATGCGCGCCGCCGCGAGTGCATCGGAGGTAGCCTCATGAGCATTGTCTAAACGCACGTTGTAGTGCTGGCAGAGATCCGTAAGCGTGCGCTTGCCCTTGCGGAATCGGTCGAGGGCTTTATCCATGACGTAAGGGTCAAACACCGGGCCGGTAACAACAAAATCACCAGTGAGCTTTCTTAGCACCGTGAGATCATATGCAGCGTTATAAACAATGAGCGTCAGCCCGTCAGCCCACGCTTGTTGGATAGCCGCTACGGTTTCCTGTAGCACTTCTTCATGCGGACGCCCGTGTTCGCGTGCATATTCCGTGGTGATGCCGTGGACCTTTGCGGCTTCCTCAGGGATCTCTATTCCAGGGTCTGCCAGAAGTTCCTGTGGGTGGGCACCGTTGCTATCGATCCTGACGAGCGCAGAGGACACGATGCGGGCTTCATGAGGGTTCGCAGAGGTGGTCTCGAGATCAAAACTTAAGACCTTCATCGGATCAAAGACAGCAACATTAGGGTCAAGAGAGTTCATGACTCACACCCTAGACAATCCCTTCAACACCCGGTGTAACCCGGTGGCTCATCAGCAATGAAGGGCAGCGTATGGGGTCAGAAGCCGCTGAAGTTAAGCACCAACGATAAACTAGCTAGCGTGACTGATTCCAATATCGAACTCCGCAGACAATGGGACGAACTCGCCGAACAAGTGCGGTATCACCGTGATGCGTACTACAACGGCACACCTGAGATCAGTGACCAAGACTTTGATGCACTGTTTCAGGCACTCCAAAGGCTTGAAACAGAACACCCCGAACTCGCAGTTCCAGATAGCCCTACTTTAGAAGTCGGAGCGCCTGTAGCTTTGGGCTCTAGTTTTAATAACGTAGAGCACCTGGAACGTCTCATGAGCTTGGATAACGTGTTTGATGCTGCGGAGCTTTCCGACTGGCTCCAAAGAACACCGGCGCAGTCGTACCTTACCGAGCTAAAGATCGACGGACTCTCGCTAGACCTCATTTACCGCGAGGGAAAACTATGGCGTGCGGCTACCCGCGGCGACGGCCGGATAGGCGAAGACGTCACGGAAAACGCAAAAGTGATTGCGGATGTGCCGCATCAGCTTTGTGAAAGCGCAGAGTTCCCTGTTCCCGAGCTATTGGAAGTTCGAGGCGAAGTCTTCATCGCCGTAGAAGATTTTGCAGCGGTTAACGAGCAACGCCAATTAGAGGGGGGGAAACCCTTTGCTAATCCGCGAAATGCTGCTGCCGGGTCATTGAGACAAAAAGACGTTGAGGCTGTTAAAAAGCGCCGACTTCGGATGATCTGTCATGGGCTTGGCGCTACCAAAGGCTTTACCCCAGCGTCGCAGTATCACGCGTACGAGGCGTTGGCGGCGTGGGGATTGCCTGTGTCTCCCTACACCGAGTTGGTTCACTCAGCGGCAGAAGTGCAGGAAAAAGTTCTGTATTGGGCAGAACACCGTCACGACGCAGCCCATGAGATGGACGGGGTTGTAGTCAAAGTAGACAGTATCTCAGAGCAGCGGGCATTGGGTGCTACAGCCCGTGCCCCTCGATGGGCTATCGCCTACAAATATCCACCAGAAGAAGTCACCACGGAGCTTTTAGATATTCAGGTGGGCGTAGGAAGGACCGGGCGTGTCACCCCCTTCGCCGTTATGCGCCCTGTTTTTGTCGCCGGATCCACTGTGTCCATGGCAACGCTGCACAACCAAACGGAAGTAAAACGTAAAGGGGTGCTCATAGGAGACACCGTGGTGATCCGCAAAGCCGGTGAGGTGATCCCAGAAGTCCTTGGACCGGTAGTGGAAAAGCGAGACGGGACTGAACGTGAGTTTATTTTCCCCACGTTGTGCCCTACCTGTGGTACCCGGCTTGCTCCGCAAAAAGAAGATGATGCGGACTGGCGCTGTCCCAATTCTCAGTCATGCCCGGCCCAGCTCAGCACGCGTCTAACCTATCTCGCAGGACGCGGTGCCTTTGATATTGAGGCTTTGGGAGAAAAAGCGGCGGAGGATCTTATCCGGACGGGCGTGCTTATCGACGAAGCCGGGTTGTTTAATCTCACAGAAGAAGACCTTCTCAAGACCCGTGTGTACACGACAAAGAAAAAGACACTAAATGCTACAGGGGCCAAGCTGCTGGCCAACTTAGAACAATCGAAAAAAGCTGACCTTTGGCGGGTTCTCGTTGCACTATCCATTAGGCACGTTGGTCCCACCGCCGCTCGAGCTCTAGCTGCCCGCTATCACTCTATGGACGCATTGCGCGCAGCCAGCGCGGAAGAAATCGCCGATACTGAAGGTGTAGGGGCCATCATTGCACAAAGCTTCAAGGATTGGTTCGAGCTTGATTGGCACGTCCACATCGTAGAACAGTGGGCTCTCGCCGGCGTGACTATGGCCGAAGAGACCTCTCAACTACCGGAACAGACATTGGCAGGCATGACCGTTGTTGTTACTGGTTCTTTGGAAGGATTTAGCCGCGACTCTGCTAAAGAAGCCATTATTAGCCGTGGCGGTAAGGCATCCACATCGGTTTCTAAAAAAACTGACTATGTTGTTGTCGGAGAAAACGCTGGTTCTAAGGAAACCAAAGCGCGAGAACTCGGACTCACCATTCTCGATGAAGCTGGCTTTATCCAACTACTAGAAAACGGGTCGGCATAAGCATCAGGTGTAGAGAGCAGTGGGGGAGACGCTCTCTACACCTGTCTTATTTATTCAAAATCCTGCCAAGGATCGTTCCCAGGTTTCCTAGGTGTTCCACCTCGCTGCTGAGGTAATCCGGTCCGCCCACACGCCCGATGACAAGCACAAGGTTTGTCCCGATGAGCGGGGCTGCAGCAAGGGAGGAATCTAGGAGCCCCCACGACTGTGGGATCCACGGCTCGGACTCAGGAATGAGTGTGCGCGCTTGCTCGATGGGGACTATGTCAGGGCTGGAACCGTCGTCCTCAGGGGCGGCAATAGAAGCGGTGACACGCGTGACTCCGCCGTGGACGTCGAGAAGCACTGCCCACGTAGAAGTAAGCGCCTGCGGCATATTGTTAACGAGTTTTGCCAAGGAATCAGAATGTGTATTAGCCCCGGCAACCGACGCCAGCATTGCGATTTGCCCACGACGATCAACACGGCCAGAAAATGGACGAATGGAATCGACGTCTACGCCCTCTACCTCGTGAGCGGCTGTGATTAAAGCGTCCGCCATCGTGCCTGCAGGAAGCTCGATCACCATATCGTCCATGACGGTGCCGTCGGGAAAAGACTCGACGACGTCTACGGAGGAAATATTGCCGTCGACAAGTCCAATGGCCTCTGCTAAGCGTCCGAGGCTACCTGGCGCATCGGGGATATGAACACGAATGAGGTAGGACATGAACAATCATCGCCTTTCTAGGGCGCAGCTCCGCTAAAAATGTAAGTCCGGTATATCGGACGGGATTTGGAAAATACCTATCAAATACTAGGCGCCGATAATAATACGTTGTCTACGTTATGTGGTGGCGCTCTAGGGGACAGTATTTACAATGTTTATCGATTCTATAAGGGAAAGTCCCATTAATCTTGTGCTACGGAAAACCAGTGAATGAAATGTTTTAAGGGGCATTAGGAAAGTCACAAAGCGGTTTCCTAGGGGCTAGCCCGGTGCAGATGCTGAAGCAGAGAACCTGTGCAGTAGTATGTTCAAGAATGACAATGACCTCGTGCCGGTAGAGCGTGGCATGTAGGTTTACGTATTTTAATTAGTACCCAATGTGAGAAGGATCGACGAAAAGTGCCTGAGATTTCGCGCGATGAAGTCGCACACCTGGCCAAGTTATCGCGCTTGGCATTGACTGACGAAGAACTCGACCGATTTGCAGCGCAAATTGACGGCATCATCGGTAACGTGAGCGCTGTTCAAAAAGTCGCTGCAGAGGGGGTAGAGCCGATGAGTCACCCGCACTCGATTAAGACCACCATGCGTGAAGACGTAATTGAACAGATTATGACTCCAGAGCAGGCTCTTGATCAGGCTCCAGCTGTTGACCAACAGCGTTTCGTCGTTCCACAGATTCTAGGGGAGTAGTCCGAATGACCAATTATCTCGTGCCGGAGTCCGGACTCACATCACTTTCTGCTGCCGAACTCGCCCAGAAGATTCATTCCCGTGAGGTTACCTCGCGTGAGGTCACCCAAGCTCATCTTGACCGCATCGCTGAGGTCGATCCCACTCTTAACGCATTCTTGCATGTGGGTGCCGCGGAAGCGCTTGCCGCTGCCGACGAAGTGGACGCCGCCTTAGACCGTGGAGAAGCTCCAGCATCTGCACTTGCCGGTGTTCCTATTGCTCTTAAAGACGTCTTTGTCACCACGGATGCACCAACCACGTGTGCCTCAAAGATGTTGGAAGGCTATGTTGCGCCTTATGACGCAACCGTCACCAAGAAACTTCGTGCCGCAGGCATTCCGATTTTGGGTAAGACAAACATGGATGAGTTCGCCATGGGCTCGTCCACGGAAAACTCCGCTTACGGCCCAACCCGCAACCCATGGGACACCGACCGCACACCAGGCGGCTCCGGTGGCGGTACATCCGCAGCTCTTGCATCCGGTGAAGCGCCACTCGGTATTGGCACCGACACAGGCGGTTCCATCCGCCAGCCGGCAGCCCTCACCAATACGGTGGGAGTGAAGCCAACCTATGGCACTGTCTCTCGCTACGGCTTGGTGGCCTGTGCATCGTCGCTAGATCAAGGCGGACCAACCGCAAGAACCGTTCTGGACACCGCGTTGCTCCATGAAGTCATTGCAGGCCATGATAAATATGACGCTACCAGCGTAGATCGGCCAGTTGCTCCTGTGGTGGCAGCAGCGCGGGAAGGTGCAAACGGAGATCTGAGCAGCGTTAAAATTGGCGTGGTCAAGCAATTCGACCGCGACGGTTATCAGCCGGGAGTATTGGAGCAATTCCATGCCGCCGTGGAACAGCTTACGTCCCAGGGCGCAGAGATCGTGGAAGTTGATTGCCCACACTTTGACGATGCTCTGGCAGCGTACTACCTGATCCTTCCATGTGAGGTTTCTTCCAACCTGGCGCGTTTCGACGGCATGCGTTACGGTCTGCGCGAAGGCGACGACGGAACGCATTCGGCGGATGAAGTCATGTCACTGTCTCGTGCGGCTGGATTCGGCCCCGAGGTAAAGCGTCGCATTATCCTGGGAACCTATGCACTTTCTGTGGGCTACTACGATGCGTATTACCTGCAAGCACAGCGCGTACGTACCCTCATCGCTCAAGATTTTGCTGCGGCCTATGAAAAGTGCGACGTCTTGGTTTCCCCAACTACGCCAACCACTGCCTTTAAGCTCGGCGAGAAAATCTCTGATCCTTTAGCTATGTACAACTTTGATTTGTGCACCCTGCCGTTGAATCTTGCCGGCTTGTGCGGAATGTCTGTTCCTGCAGGATTGGCAAAGGACACGGGGCTGCCCGTGGGCTTGCAAATCATGGCACCAGCATTCTGCGATGACCGCCTGTACAAGGTGGGCGCCGCATTTGAAGCAGGCCGTAAGTAAACTGCTTTTGTGCTATAATCCCTTTCTTTACTTAGCGGAATGTGCCGGTAAGGAAAGGGGTTTTACTATCCAATGCCTAGGGGTACGTGATGGAGCCTTCAGAACAAGATTTGCATCACATAAAAACCCGAGGCCTCATCAAAGGACACCTCGGAGAAACCAAGGTGTGAATAAACCTGATGAGCCTTGGCGTTTGCTTTATCCACGGAGAGTGAGATGCCCGGCGCTCCCAGATTTTTAGCTAACGTTATGGCGGCCTTGAGTAGGAGAGAGGCTACGCCTGTGCCGCGAAATCTCGACTCGATGGCAATGGCAACCTCGGGGATCTCCTCGTTGACGTAACCGTAGCCGTGGTTGGTTTCGGTTCCCCATAACAACCAAGCGCCGCCGGCAGGGATCCTGTTATTGTCCCAAGCGATAAAACCGCCATCTGTAGGATTCCAGTGATCTATATAAAAATATGTGTCGTTAATAAAGTTTTGGCTTAACTCGGAGGTTTCATCACCATACACATCCGTGAGGAAGTTGAGTCGCGCAATATACGTGCGGTCAACCTCGCGTGTTGGGAGAAGAACAATAGTCTGTTCGGTCATGACAGCAGAGTGTATACGTAGTGTCGCGGTGTATTGTGGGACGAGCGCAATGAGCATTGGCACGGAAGCCGTCTATATAACCTTGAAATTGTATCGCGGATGACGTGTTCGTAGGAGAAGAGCGGGTAGCGACGCACGCTGGGGAGCTTCTTCTGCTACCACTGGATGCGCACTACGTAGCGCAAGAAGATAGCCCCAGGTTCATAGAAAGAAGGAACGCCTATGAGCGTTGAGTCCCGTGATAAGCACGTTGATCCTGATGCGGGAAGATACAGCTCACAAGGTTCGGATCCCTATCCAGCTATGCCACTCCCAGAAAAGGAAGCCTGGCCAGCGCTGATTGCCTTGTGCATCGGCTTTTTTATGATTCTGCTTGATCAAACCATCGTGGTGGTGGCCACTCCAGCATTACAAAAAGAGCTGGGAGCATCATATAACGAGGTTATTTGGGTTACTTCGGCGTACCTTCTCACCTTCGCTGTGCCACTTCTTATCACGGGTCGTCTTGGTGATCGGCTTGGTTCACGAAATGTCTATGTTGCTGGAATGATCGTGTTCACGCTGAGTTCTCTGGCATGTGGCTTTGCCCCAAATATGATCACGCTGATTATTGCTCGGGCAGTGCAAGGCCTAGGGGCTTCCCTCCTTACACCGCAAACTATGAGCCTGATTAATCGGATGTTTGCTCGTGAACGACGAGGAGCCGCATTAGGAGTATGGGGCAGCGTGGCGGGCTTGGCTACCCTCACCGGCCCTATTTTAGGTGGCTTTATTACGGCTTCGTTTGGTTGGCAGTGGATCTTCTTTATTAATGTCCCGCTTGGGATCGTGTCAGTCTGGTCAGTGATCCGTCTAGTGCCACGGTTGCGGCCGACCAATCGCAGCATTGACGGCTTGAGCATGGTGCTCTCTGTTATCGCTGTTTTTTCCCTTGTGTTTGCTCTCCAAGAGGGTGAAAATGCCGGTTGGGGCTGGTGGATTTGGGTTCTTATCGTAGTAGGACTTGTGGTTTCTGTACTGTTTGTTTACCAGCAAGAGCGGGCAGAAAAAGCAGGAAAAGATGCTTTGATGCCCTTGTCACTCTTTTCGATCCGCAATTTTTCACTAGGAAACATCGGCATCACTGCCATGGGGTTTGCTATCGCGGGCACGCCTTTGCCGATCATGTTGTTTTTGCAGCAGGTGCACGGGTTAACAGCTTTTCAAGCAGGCCTATTTTTGGTTCCGCAAGCACTCATTTCTGTGATATTTTCCCCGTTCATCGGAAAGCTTTCAGATAAACGTTCGCCCCACCACATAGCAGCTTTTGGCTTTACGACGATGGCCATTGGACTTGGAAGCGTTGCGCTTGTGATGATTCTCGAGGTTTCTGTTTATTGGGTTCTTCTTGCGTTTGTCATCTATGGGCTGGGTAATGCGTTCGTATGGTCGCCCAACTCTACATCGACGATGCGGGATCTTCCGTTGCACCACATGGGAGTGGGATCTGGCGTGTATAACACCACGCGCCAGATCGGATCGGTCATGGGATCAGCGGCTATCGGGGCAGTATTGCAATGGCGAATCATGGTTGCCAGCCCAAGCTTGGCCTACGGCGAAGCCGTTTTGGTAGGTGCGGGATTCCTCATCTTCGGCATTATGTCTGCTCTTTTAGCTAAAGAAAACAGCTAGCCGGCCTCGGAGACGCCGCCAGAAAGCGACTTAACGAGTATCCGATAATGCGTAGGAGGCTGTTGCCGTTGCAGCGGTGACCGTTAGTACCGCAGGCCATGCGCCGATCTTTTTTGCAAGCGGATGGCTAAGGCCGAATGCTCCAATGTACGTTGCAGTGAGAGCGGAAGTGAGCGGGGCGCCACCTTTTGCCCACCAAGAACGCCCTGCCCACACACCTGCAGCTGCTAGGACTACGCCGCCAAGTGGTCGTATACCTGTCTCGCGTGCAGTAAGCCAGCCTCCTATAAGGCCACTAGCAATAACTGCAGATGTGTTGACCTCCGCGGGAGGCTTAATATCAAAACCCATAAATTGTGCCATGTTGCTCATGCTACAGGCTGAGATGTTTGTGCGATGTGAGCGTTTGGTAGGAGAGGGGCGTCGATACGCTTTTGCGTCAGGGGTGTCGCACTGAGAGATTCGTTTTCTTAGGATCTTGACATTTATAATGTAGAAGACTTTCAGTGACTGAGTGAGTGGCGATAGCGTCACATCGGGAATCTGGTGCAAAACCAGAACTGGCGCGCAGCGGTGAGGATACAACTTCAATTACCTTGAGATACCACTGGGCTTAGATTCCTGGGAAGGGCGTAATTGTGGGCTTGAGTATCTAAGTCCGAAGACCGGCTTAGTCAGCAGGCTTGTACTGCCGCCTCGCGATTTTAGGCGGACAGACTGACTCAAGTGGGTCTTGTAGTGCGTAAAATTGCCACTCCAGCGCTTTTCCTGATTATTGCAGGACTAGCCGCACTGAGTTTTGTGGTGTCTTTGTCTTTTGGGTCGGTTGATTATTCACGCTCGGAAGTGTGGGAAGTGGTGCGCCAGCACCTTGCAGGGGAGACCTATTCCGATCAAGCAGTAGACGCAGTGGTTTGGGAGCTTCGGGCACCCCGTGGTTTGCTTGCGCTTATCGTAGGAGCGGGGTTGGCCCTTGCCGGTGTGACAATGCAAACGCTTGTCCGAAATCCGCTGGCTGACCCGTATTTGCTGGGTATTTCTTCCGGCGCGAGTGTAGGTGCAACCGCAGTACTCGTGTTTGGCGTCTTGAGCGGCTTTGGCCTTTATTCGCTCTCAGCTGGTGCTTTGATTGGTGCACTTGTGGCCACGTTAACTGTGTATGCGGTGACTATTGCTCAAGGTGGGCTGACGCCACTGCGCCTCATCCTCTCAGGTGTAGTTCTGTCTTCCGCTTTCTCCGCGCTTGCTAGTTTTTTGGTGTTTAAAGGACCTGACGCTCGCGCTGCGCAGGGCGTGATGTTCTGGATGCTCGGATCAGTTGCCGGAGGACAATGGAACAAGCTCCTCATACCGGCAGTCGTGGTGCTTGTCGCTTTTGTTATTTTGATGCTGAGTAGTCGCCAGATGGATGCTCTTGCTGCAGGCCCAGACACGGCTGCCGCTTTAGGCGTTCGAGTGGGGTTGCTGCGCCAAGGCCTGTTTTTTGTGCAAGCTCTCCTCGTAGGTGCCATGGTTGCTGTGGCTGGCGGCATTGGATTTGTGGGCCTGGTAATTCCGCACTTGGCACGAATACTCGTGGGGTCGCTTCATCGTCGTCTTTTGCCTATCGCTGCAGTGTTTGGTGCGCTTTTTATGGTCTGGGTTGACGTGCTCGCCCGTGTTGCCGCACCGCCACAGGAGATTCCGCTGGGCGTGGTCACTGGAGTTATCGGAGCGCCGCTCTTCCTGATTCTTATGGGAAGAAAAAACTATCATTTTGGGGGTCAAGACTAAAATGACACGTTTTCAAGCAGCAGGCGTTGCGTGTGGATTTGACCGGACAGTATTGCTCCGAGATGTTGACTTTACGGTGGACAGCGGCACCATGACCGCGATAGTCGGCGTCAATGGAGTAGGAAAGTCAACTCTTTTGCGCGTCCTTGCCGGAATCCGGAAACCGCATGCCGGCAAGGTTTTCATAGACGATGTTGACGTACATTCCATGCGGTCAAAACAGCGGGCAAAGGCGCTAACTTTCGTGGGGCAGGAGGAGACTCCCCCCGGAGATTTGACTGTAAAAGAAGCAGTCTGCCTGGGCCGGCTTCCGCACACTAAAGTGTGGCAGTTTGATTCCAAGGAAGAAACGCGCTTGGTCAACGATGCCTTGCAACTTGTTGGCTTGCAGGATCGCGCGGCGATGGAATGTGCGTCGCTTTCTGGTGGGCAGCGCCGTCGAGTGCTTTTTGCTCGCGGATTTGTGCAAGGCACGGATCTCATTTTTCTTGATGAGCCGACCAACCACCTTGACGTGCACCACCAATTGCACTTGCTCAAAGTACTACGAGACTCTGGGCGCACAATCATCGCAACAGTCCACGATCTCGATCTAGCGATGAGCCATTTTGATCACGTAGTGGTTCTGGATCGCGGTGGCGTGGTTGCTTCAGGGCCTCCGGAGAGTGTGCTGATCCCGGAGACCTTGCGCAAGGTATTTGAGGTGGAAGCTTTTATAACCCGGCATCCCGGTGCCAGCAGCTCTCACGTCATCATTGATTCACTTTAAGATTTCTCTCTCTATTAAGGAGCATGACCATGAAGAAAGCTATTATCCCCATTCTTGGGGTATCCCTTGTTCTTAGCGCATGTGGTGGCGCTACTTCTGATTCCGCTAAAGAATCAACTGCTGCAAAAGCCAGCGGCGTGACCGTCACCAACTGTGGCAAGGAAGTAACTTTTGACAAGGCTAACGAGCTATTTGTCAATGATGGCAACATCATCTCTATTGCGCTTGCCGCAGGTGCCAGTGACAAGATCAAATACGTCAGCTCGTTGCAGCGCGATAAGGAGATCCTGCGTGCAAAGTTTGGCGAGCAAGTCGACTCTCTGAACGAAACGTCCAAGGACTACCCATCCCTAGAAACCATAGTGGCAAAGCACCCGGACGTCTTTGTCGCAGGTTGGAATTATGGCTTCTCTGAGGAAAAGAACCTCACCCCTGAATCCCTGAAAGCGCAGGGGATTTCTTCCTATATTCTGAGCGAGTCCTGCAAGCAGAGTGGATCCGATAAGCGTGGAGTCTATGACCCATGGGAAGCTGTCCAGATGGATATCTCCAACATCGGAGCCATCACCAATAACAAGGAAACAGCAGAATCCGCAGTGAAAGACCTCACTGATCGACTTGAAGCCTTGAAGAAGCTCAAGACAGCGGATAAGAAGCCGAATGTTTTCGTCTTTGACTCCGGAAGAGGCGATGCTGTTTACACCTCTGGAAAGTTTGGTGCTCCGCAGGCGATTCTGGAAGCAGCAGGCGCCCAGAATGCTTCAGGTGATATCGAGGACACCTGGACCAGCGTGGGTTGGGAAAAGATCGCTTCTGCTACCCCGGATGCTTTTGTCTTTGTGGATTACCCAGGTCAGGAGTTCAACGAAAAAGTAGAAGCGCTTCGCGCAAATCCTGCGACCAAGAACCTTCCGGCGGTAAAAGAGAATCGCTTTATCAATTTGCCATACACAATGTGGACCTCGGGTTCCCTCAACATCGATGCCGCCGAGCATGTGCGTAAGGGCCTAGAAAAGTTCAACCTTGCTCCACAGTCTGAGATGGCTCCAAAGCTGACGCTTCCTAGCTCTGTAGCTGGCCAGGAGTTTGTTTCTTAAAGTATCTGATCTCTCCTGATTGCTTTTGATTACTTTCCCTGATGGAAACTATGTACATTTTCCATCAGGGAAAGTAACGTTTTAGGCGAGGATCCCTCGCCCTTTTATGCGTTGCGAGGAACAGTGCTGTGTAGCTGACCCAATGCACGGCAAGGAGCTACATATCCGCAATCTGCGCAAAGGGGAGAAAGCTATGGGTGATAGACAGTTCCCGCGGGCTGTAGGAATGAATAAAGAGATCCAGCAGCCAGAAGTGGATCTGCGTGAACTTCTTGCTACCGCTGAAGATGCTCAACACAAAGTCTCAGCAAGCTCCCCTCAGTGGAGGAGAACTCTCATGGGAGTGTTGGTCTCGGCCATCTTTTATTCTCAACTCATTGAGATTCCTTGGCTGAGCATCTCTGTACTTTTCTTCTTTTTGGTTATCTTCATTGTTGCAGGTGTGTACGGTTATCGGACACGAGGAGTCCGGCAAGCCGTGCGAGGTAGCGGGAAACCCATGCAACAGTGGTGGCTTCACGACGTTCCCCCTGGCCAGCGAAAATGGGCGCTGGCAGGGTACATGCTGCTTATTCTGAGCCCCTTTCTTGTCTCTTCAGCACGAGATTTCGGCATCGTGGCGGGCGTTATCCTAGCGACGTTGTTGAGCGGTGTGTCCATATTCTGGTTTGCCAAGTACTCGGAAGCGATGTCTTGATATGGAAGAAAAAGAGACGCAGTCGTCGGGAGCCGCTAGCCCTGTGTTGTTGGACGAATATTTGCACACTGTGCCGCGGACGAAAATCTGTGCCACTTTATGGGCGGCAAAAGCGATTCCCGATCGTAATGAGATGAAGTTTTCTAAGCTTCGGGAGCTTACCTGTTTGAGTGAATCATCACTATCCAAACAATTAAGTTTTCTTGAGTCCGTAGGATATGTGCGTCGGTTTCGTGATTATGGCGCCAGCCGTTCTCAAGATGTTGTGTGGGTGTCTCTTACAGAAAAGGGGACTCTGAAATATGAGGAATATATGGCTGCGCTGAAGCAACTATTGCAATCTGGCTGTGGTGGCGGTTCTTGAAACCTTGTGCTGACGTCCGGGGGGGGGACTCTGGCCAGGTGATAAATCCCACAGGTTCGAGGGTATTCGCAACAAAAAGGGGACTAGCGGTTTCCGTGCGGGCATAAACAAACACAAAAGTGGCAGGAAGGACTAGACTAAAGCCTATGCGAATTGCGACTTTAACCTCCGGTGGCGATTGTCCCGGACTCAACGCTGTTATCCGCGGTATCGTCCGCACGTGTTCCGAATATGGTTCTACCGTTGTGGGGTACGAGGACGGTTGGGTTGGTCTCATGGAAGACAAACGCATTCAACTGTACGACGATGAAAATATCGATCGTATTCTTTTACGCGGCGGAACGATCTTGGGAACTGGTCGTCTTCACCCAGATAAGTTCAAAGCAGGACTTGAACAAATTAAAGAGAATCTGGCAGATGCAGAAATTGACGCATTGATTCCTATCGGCGGCGAAGGCACGCTCAAAGGTGCTCAGTGGCTTTCTGATAACGGGATCCCTGTGGTCGGCGTGCCAAAAACTATTGATAATGATGTCAACGGAACCGATTACACCTTCGGTTTTGACACAGCGGTGTCAGTAGCAACCGATGCCATTGACCGTCTCCATACCACGGCAGAGTCCCACAACCGCGTGATGATTGTGGAAGTGATGGGGCGCCATGTCGGATGGATCGCGCTGCACGCCGGAATGGCAGGCGGTGCGCACTATACAGTCATCCCGGAGCAGCCTTTTGACATCAATGAGGTCTGCAAAGCAATGGAACGTCGTTTCCAAATGGGGGAGAAATACGGAATTATCGTCGTTGCTGAGGGTGCCTTGCCTAAGGAAGGAACGATGAGCTTTGACCAAGGATGCGTAGATCAGTTTGGTCATCAAACCTTTAACGGCATCGGTCAGGTGATCGGGGAAGAGATAAAGAGGCGCCTAGGCCACGATGTGCGTACTACCGTGCTTGGACACATCCAGCGTGGTGGCACCCCAACTGCCTATGATCGTGTCTTGGCAACCCGATATGGTGTCCATGCTGCACGTGCATGCCATACGCAGGATTTTGGCAAGATGGTGGCACTTCACGGTGAGCATATTGACTTGATTCCTTTGGAAGAAGCCGTAGGAACGTTGAAGGTAGTTCCTGAGGCCCGGTATCGGACTGCTAGAGCGCTCTTCGGATAAAAGACTCGTGGTGGCCCTTCCTACTTTTAAGCCTAGGAAGGGTCATTGCTTTTCCTTGGTAGTCCGCGAAAGTCGCACCGATTTTGAGCATGAGCATGAGGAGCAGCGTTCTGACAACCTCAATGAGCCATTAATGGAAGCGATGAACTAGAATTTCGAGTCATGACCGCTGCAATGTATGACCTGATGGACTTTGATGAGGTCCTGGAGAAATTCGACCCTGTCATGGGCCTTGAAGTTCACGTGGAGTTGGCCACTGAAACTAAGATGTTTTCTGCTCCCTCGGCGCATTTTGGTGCCGAGCCTAACGCGAACGTTGACCCAGTTTCCCTAGGGTTGCCAGGTGCGTTGCCTGTGGTTAACGCCAAAGGCGTTGAGTGGGCTATCAAGATCGGTCTTGCACTGAACTGCCAAATTGCAGAGTCCTCCCGGTTTGCTCGTAAGAACTACTTTTATCCGGATCAGCCAAAGAACTACCAGATTTCACAATACGACGAGCCTATCGCTTACGACGGCTACCTTGATGTTGTACTGGATGATGGCACCCCGTGGCGCGTGGAGATCGAGCGCGCGCACATGGAAGAAGACACCGGAAAACTGACTCACCTCGGTGGTGCCGACGGACGTATTCACGGAGCTACGGCTTCGCTTGTCGACTGCAACCGTGCAGGTATCCCACTCATCGAGATCGTTACCAAACCAATTGAAGGCGCTGGAGAGCGAGCTCCGGAAGTTGCGCGTGCTTACGTGGGGGCGCTTCGGGACCTTGTGAAAGCCTTGGGTGTTTCTGATGCTCGTATGGATCAGGGATCGATGCGATGCGACGCTAACGTGTCGCTGCGTCCTGTTGGAACCGTCGAATTTGGTACGCGCACGGAGACCAAGAACATCAACTCCTTGAAGTCCGTTGAGCAGGCAGTGCGTTTTGAGATGCAGCGTCAGGCTCAGGTTTTGGAAGATGGTGGGACGATCGATCAGGAGACGCGCCACTATCAAGAAACCGACGGGACCACATCCAAGGGGCGTCCTAAAGAAACCGCTGAAGACTACCGCTACTTCAATGACCCAGACCTCCCACCGGTTATTGCACCGCGTGAATGGGTGGAGGAAATCCGCTCGACGCTTCCTGAACTTCCTTGGGTGCGTCGTGCGCGTATCCAGCAGGAGTGGAATCTCAAAGATGAGGAGATGCGTGACCTTGTTAACGCAGGTGCGCTTGATCTGATCGTTGAAACTGTCGAGGCAGGGGCCACCCCAGCAGAGGCGCGTTCCTGGTGGGTTGCTTACTTGTCGCAGAAAGCAAACGAGCAAGGAACAGACCTTGACGCTTTGCCAATTAGCGCAGCTCAGGTTGCTCGGGTAGCCGCTTTGGTTAAAGAAGGAAAGCTGACCAATAAGCTGGCACGCCAGGCCGTCGACGGCGTTCTTGCCGGTGAAGGCGACGTCGATCAGGTCGTTGCTTCTCGTGGCTTGGAGGTTGTGCGTGACGACGGTGCGATTGAAAAGGCCGTCGAAGAAGCACTAGCCGCTAATCCCGGTATCGTAGAAAAGTACCGAGCTGGAAACACAAAGGTCACAGGGGCAATCGTCGGAGCAGTGATGAAGGCTACCCGAGGTAAAGCTGACCCAGCTCAAGTAAATAAGCTCATTGCGGAGAAGCTTGCCTAATTGAGCTAAAAGAGCAATGCGTCCGCGCTGCTAAAAACGCAATGAGGCGTGCCACGATGCGCTAGTAAAAATCCACTAGCTATCGTGGCACGCCTCATTGTGCTTGGTCACTGCATTAAAATTCAAAGGTGTTGTATTTGTCCTCGACAACGAGCGGTGAGTGAGCGCACACTGGTAGGTATGACATATTCAAGAGAAACAGAACCTGTATACGTTCCTGCCGCGGATCGCTACAAGGATATGGAATATCGGATTGTCGGGCAGTCAGGTCTGAGGCTTCCTGCTATCAGTCTCGGGTTTTGGCATAACTTTGGAGATGACAAACCGTTAGCAACACAGCGCGCAATTGTTCATCGTGCGTTTGATCGGGGAATCACTCACTTTGATCTGGCCAACAATTACGGCCCACCTGCAGGATCTGCGGAAAAGAATTTTGGTCGGATTTTTTCAGAGGATCTCAAGGCGTATCGCGATGAGATAGTGATCTCAAGCAAAGCCGGTTGGAATATGGGGGCAGGCCCTTATAGTTTCGGTGGCTCGCGGAAGTATCTGATGGATTCTCTAGATGCTTCTTTATCTCGGCTCGGCCTAGATCACGTGGATATTTTCTATCACCATCGCCCGGACCCAGACACCCCGTTGGAGGAAACGGTATACGCGCTGCGCGATATTGTGGCCTCGGGTAAGGCCCGCTATGTGGGGATCTCATCGTATGGTGCAGAGCTCACTAGTGAGGCTGCGACGATGATGGCAGAAGAGGGCTGCCCGTTGCTTATTCATCAGCCGAGTTATTCCATTTTGAATCGCTGGGTGGAAGAACCCGGTGAAGACGGTGATTCCCTCCTGGAATCTGCTGCTGATTCTGGCCTCGGGGTTATCGCGTTTTCCCCTCTGGCACAAGGGTTGCTGACTGACCGTTACTTGGATGGGATTCCAGAAAACTCGCGTGCTGCGGCTGGGAAGTCTTTGGGAACGGACATGCTTTCTCCTAGCAACCTTGAGATGGTGGCCAAACTCAATGAGATTGCCAAGAGGCGTGGGCAGACCCTTGCGCAGATGGCAATTGCATGGGTGTTGCGAGAGCAAGGAGATTACGGGGTAGAGACCGTTACTAGTGCGTTGATTGGAGCTTCTTCAGTTGAACAGCTAGATCAAAACATTGATGCGCTCAACAATCTGAGCTTTACCACTGAAGAACTCAATGAAATCGATACGATTGCTAACGACGGTGGAATCAACATCTGGGCTGGAGCAACGAAATCGAAGACTCACGGTTCGGACTCTGAGCCTCAGTAAAATACTGTAAAAGGGGAGAGGGCACGCTGCCTTCTCCCCTCACTCAGTTAGTGCATCAGCAAACGGAAGCACATGATGAACATGATGATGCCGATGGCAATGTTGATGTAGCGCCAAACTGTCGGACGAGCAAGTACATGCGCAAATCGGAGTGACGTAAATCCGATGAACGGGAACCATACAAAGCTTGCCGCGAGAGCACCGGAAGCGAAGACCCAGCGCCCAGTTTCTCCATGCTGATTCGCGATGCCTCCGAGCATCACTAAAACGTCGATGTACGCGGCAGGGTTAAGCCACGTAAAAGCAAGCGCTGCCAAGACGGGCTTGACCCAGGGACGGGGGTCGTGTGCCTTGTTCTGCTGTTCCGTGGAACGTCGTGCAGGCTTTCCTATACGCGTTTTAGGGGCAGTAATCAGGCTAGAGCTGCCGTGTTGCTGGGAATGCATTTCGGAGCTTTCGGCGTACTCGGGCTCTGATTCTTCCACAGTGAGGGCGTCGCCACGTCGTTTAAGAGCGTCCCTCCAACAGCTAATACCGAAGTACAAGAGATACGCGGCACCGAGCCACTTCAACGCCACGAGGGCTACCGGCGCGCGTTCCACAAGCGCACCAACGCCTGCTGTGCCACCAAAGATCAGGATGACATCGGAAATGATGCAGACCAGAAGCACGGCCAGGACGCCCTCACGTTTGACGCCCTGTCTAATAATGAGAGCATTTTGCGGGCCGATGGCAACAATAAGGGACAAACCCATCAGGAATCCAGCGATTGCAATACTCATGTCTCAAGAATGCACCGTGCAGTAATGTTAAGTAAAATGAATGATTTTACACTTGGTTTAGAATAGCTTCATGAACCCACTTCACCTGCAAACATTGTCCGCGATCATAGATGAGGGAAGCTTTGAAGACGCAGCCTCCATTTTGGGGGTTTCGCCGTCCGCAGTAAGCCAGAGAATCAAGGCGCTAGAGAAAGAGATTGGCCGGGTGGTCATTCGTAGAACATCACCCCCTACTCCCACCGATGCGGGCACGATCCTGCTCCACACCGCGCGCAGAATGGAACTACTACAGGCTGAGGCAAACGCTCAGCTCCACGAGCGTATCGACCGCGTCCCGCTGACCGTGGCAGTCAACGCGGATTCGTTATCTGAGTGGTTTAAGCCAGTGCTTGCCGACGTTGCACGGTGGGATTCAGCTACCTTGCATGTTCGAGTCGATGACGAGGCTTATTCGCTTGACCTTCTCAAACGTGGAGATGTGCTCGGTGCAGTTACCGGTGAGGCCAAAGCTGCATCAGGTTGTGAGTCAATTGCGCTGGGAGCATTCCACTACGTATCCGTGGCAAACCCATGGCTTTTAGATCGCTACACCCATCAAGATGGGACAGTGGACTGGAATACGATGCCGGTGCTGCGTTTTGGCCCACGGGATGCGTTGCAGGATAGAGATCTTGAACGCAGATTAGGCCAGGTACCGCGTCGGCGTCGAGTGTCTGAAATACCTTCTGCAGAAGCGTTTTTCGAAGCGGCTCGGGTGGGCTTGGGGTGGGCATTGCTGCCGGAATCTCAGGCTGCGCCTTTGCTGGAAAGTGGTGAAGTAGTCATGCTGGATTCCACTGTTTTTGAAGTGCCGCTGTATTGGCAGCGGTGGCGGCTAGAGTCGCCGTCCCTTGACCGACTTACGGAGTCGGTCATCTCGGCTGCATCGCAGGTATTGCGCCCCGTGAGTGGTGCGGCGTAACGGGGTATGCAGAGTTGATAAATCTGATAGAAGTAGCCGACGTATTTGATGCGCTGATGTCTGATCTAAGGATGGCTGCGATGAAAAGAACCTCTGGCCTAGTGAGCTCCTAAGAGTGGGGAATGTGCGCCTGTCCGGGTACGGGATTTTTTAGCCGCTCTGAGTAGGAGAGTGGGGTGGGGAGGGAAACGCCTTCACGGAAAGGCGTGCCATCGAAAGCTTCCCGATGATGCTCTGTGAAGAATTGGGCAAAGTCGGGGCCGTTGGGCACGATCTGATTGGGGTTTATGTCGGCATGGGTGATGTAGTAGTGCTGCTTGATTTCGTGGAAGTCTGTGGTGTCGCCGAACCCGGGGGTCTGAAAGAGATCACGTAGGTATCCCCAGATCATGGGCATTTCCATAATTTTATTGCGATTGCACTTAAAGTGACCGTGGTACACCGCGTCGAATCTGATGAGAGTGGTGTAAAGGTAGACATCTGCGAGTGTGATGTGACGTCCTACGAGATAGCGCTGAGAAGAGAGCCGCTTTTCGATGGTGTCGAGAGCGGAGAAAAGTCGATCGTAGGCTGCATCATAAGCTTTTTGAGTTCCTGCAAATCCACATCTATAGACTCCGTTGTTGATCTCGGTGAACATAAACTTTGTTAGTGCGTCGATGTCTTTGCGCAGCTCTAACGGGTAGAGGTCTGGCGCGCCGGGACGCTCGTATGCGGACCATTGATCGTTAAGGTCGGGCACCATGCTGGGGTAATCGTTGGTGATTACTTTTCCTGAAGCAATCTCGACGATCGCCGGAACGGTGATCCCACGTGGGTAATTGGGGAATCGCTTGAGATAGGCGTCGCGAAGCCTTGGTATGTCGAGGACATGATCAACTTTTCCTGGGTCGAGATCGAACGTCCAAGAGCGCCAATCGTGGGTTGGTCCTGCTAACCCAAGAGAGATGGCATCTTCAAGACCTTTAAGGCGGCGTGTGATTACTGCTCTGTGCGCCCACGGGCAGGCACGGGCAGCGATGAGGCGATAGCGTCCCGGCTCAACGGGCCAGAGCGTTCGACCGTCTTTTTGCGGCGTGGGGTGGTCAACGGTGGAGAGAATGCGATCGTCGATATAAAGGGTGTCGCGTTGGAACTCTCCGTCGTTGTCTTTGGATGTGTAGCTTTCGTAGCCGTCGAAGTCTTCACTGTGTGTGGTGGTGTTCTCTGGTTCCTCTTCTGGGGAATTGGGATGCAAGGGTGCTGGTGACATGTCATCAAGTATAGATTTTTTAATATTAAATTCGTGATAAGGTTTGCCTAAAGCTGTGAGATTTTTTACATGCAATCGTTAGCATGGACTGTTACATTTAAATCATTATGAATATGAGAACCAATAACCTGCCCCGTGCAATAAAACGAGCGTTTATTCGTGCGACGATCCTGTCCCTTGCGATCGTAACGAGCATTGGTCTGTTTTCTGGAAATCTCACAGGTGCTTTTAGTCAGTGGGTATCCAATGCTGGTGCTGCAGATTCGCAGGATGCACCCCTACCTCTCATCGACGCGCAACCACTCCCGGCTCAAGAGGTGCCTCAAGAGGGGATCGCCCCTGAAACTTTCGCGGCAACTGCCGATGCTGCGACGCTGGAATCGCTTCCTATCGACGATGCTCTTGGAGGAAAGCCGGTATACAGCCGGGACCACTTTGGTCAAGCGTGGAGTGATGATGTGGATGTTGAAGGTGGACATAATGGTTGTGACACCAGAAACGACATCTTGCGTCGAGATCTCACCGACATAGTTGTTCGGAATAAGACCAAAGATTGCGTTATAGAAAAAGGAAAACTGGTAGATCCTTATACTGGAAACACCATTAATTTTGTTCGCGGCGGAAAGAAAACACACGGCGTAGACATCGATCATATCGTTCCTCTGGCTAACGCCTGGTACGCCGGCGCATACACATGGGACGAGCAAAAGCGTCGTAACTTTGCCAACGATCCGATCAACTTGGTGGCCACGTCGCTAGAAGCAAACCGCATTAAGAAAGCAAAAACTGCAGATCAATGGATGCCATCAAATAAAGCATTCACATGTGAGTATGCGCAGCGCCAGATCCGAGTAAAGTCCTTGTACTCTCTTACCGTAACAACCCGAGAAAAAGCGGCCTTAGCGGGAGCATTGAAGTCCTGTTCCTAGACTATCCGCCCGGATGCATCTAAAATTTAGCGTCCGGGCGCGCCGAGGACTTCCCCTCTTCTTCAAGTTTTTCGCATATTCTGGGGCGCATGAACGACAATGCCAAGCCCGACCGTGCTAGCGATCTTGACGATGAGATCCCCACATACCAAGCCCCCTCTGCGTCATCGCCACGTGAAGAGTCTCCTCAGTCGCCTCAGGAATCTTCACAGAAAACTGTAGATCCTGTAGACCCCGCCAAGAGTATTTACGAACGTGCGGGACGCGTGGCTCCCCAGTCGATTCAACCCTCAACGCGAAGCGACGCTTCCTCTGAATCTGCGCGTGTGCAGCCTCCGCACGTAGAAAAACCTGCTGAGAAGGAAGAGCGTGTTGACGCTACCTCTCACAAAGAATCCACACCGGAAGCTGTGTCGGATTCTCCTCTCATAGAACCGCCTCGCGATGCGGAAAAGACGGAAAAGGTAGTGACCGATGAGCCGGCTACTGTCTCGCAGAAGCCTTTAGCTTCGGAGAACGATGCCGCAGACGCTAAACCTGCCACGACATCAGAAGTGGTTTCTCAAGCAAAGGTGCAGCATCCACCCACGGAGTCTTTTAGTGCAGAGACTGTGGCAAAGCAGCCTGCGCCTGCGGAAGATAAAACCACTGTGTTCAGTGCTGCGCCGGCCGTTTCGACTGTCCCAGCAGCACCGGCTGCTCCATCTGCTCCGGACGCCCCTGTCGCAGAATCTGCGGTTCCTAGAACTCCGGGAGAGGAGAAGACGGCAACCCTAGGGCGGGATACTCAAACCCTAGGGCGGGACGCTCAGCGCCATAGCCAACCGCTTGCTTCAGATGCTCCCACTTCGATATACCGAGACCCTGCTCCTACTGAGCGTGCGGCTTATAGAGATGAGGATTTCGCACCCGCTGTGCCTCCGGCGCCACCTGCGCCACCTGCGGCGTCGACAAGCACGGTAGTAACGCCGACGCCGGTAACGGCACCTGATACTAGTGCCTTTGCTGAATCCCCAGTCGAGCAAGCACCTGCGGTCGCACCAATACCTACGGTTGCGCCAGCATCTCCGGTTGCGTCAGTGGCACCGCAGCCGGAACCGGTAGACGCACACGCTGTTGCTGTTGCGGCCAAACGCGGAACAATCGATTTTGGTTTGCTTGTGCTGCGCGTAGTCTTTGGTGCTTGGTTGATTTTGGACGCCGTCCAAGTGTTCTTTGCGATGGGGAATTCTGGAGGCATAAACGGCCTGCAGGATCAGTTCTCTTCCTACGCTTATGCCAGCACGTTGGCTGTTGCCGTACCGGCTATGGAATTGGCGGCAGGCGTCTTCCTTGTCTTTGGCTTGCTCACCCCAGTCGCTGCTGCTCTGGCTACTGTTGTGACGTCATTCCTTACTGTGCATCATATTGCGAGCGCGGAGTCGCTGAATCTCATCGACCTTAATGATTCCGTCTGGTTTGCATTCTTCCTCACCACTATCTCGTTAGTGCTGCAATTTACTGGCCCTGGCCTTATTTCCTTTGATGTGAGCCGGAGCTGGGCTAAGCGGCCACTTGCTAGCTCGTGGGTCTTTGCCATCTTGGGAATTGCGGGAGCAGTGGCGTTGTGGTGGTTCGGAGCCGCTGTAAATCCGCTGGTCTAAACCACGGAAAGCACTAAAGACCCTGACCTCCAGATTTTCGGAGGTCAGGGTCTTTGCTTGTACACGTGTTAATCTACGTGACGCACTGCGCCTTTGTCTGCGGAGGTCGCCATTTTGGCGTATGCACGCAGAGCCTTGGATACGGGGCGTTGACGGTTTTGCGGCTTCCACGGTTTTTCTCGTGCGTTCATAGCTTGACGACGCCGCTCGATTTCATCCTCAGCCACATCCAGGTGCAACAGTCTCTGCTGAATGTCGATCGTGATCCGATCACCATTTTCGATCAATCCGATGAGGCCGCCATGAGCTGCTTCCGGAGAGATGTGGCCGATTGATAGGCCTGATGTGCCTCCTGAGAAGCGACCATCGGTAATCAGTGCGCACGCTTTGCCTAGGCCAGCACCTTTAAGGAATGAGGTTGGATGAAGCATCTCTTGCATGCCGGGGCCGCCGGAAGGGCCTTCATAGCGGATCACCACCACGTCGCCAGGTTGGACCTCTTTATTCAGGATGATGGAGACGGCTTCTTCTTGGCTTTCAACCACGCGAGCGGGACCAGAGAACGTCCATACGGATTTATCAACTCCGGCAGATTTTACTACCGCGCCGTCGGGTGCGAGATTACCTCGCAAAATAGCTAAACCTCCGTCAGCAGAATACGCATGGTCAGCATCATGGATACATCCATTGGCGGCGTCTAGATCGAGCGAATCCCAACGGTTTGATTGAGAGAATGGCTCAGTAGTGCGTACGCCTCCAGGAGCCGCATGGAATAGCTCGATGGCTTCTTGTGAAGGGTTATTGCTGCGTACATCCCAGTCGCCAAGCCACTCATCCAACGATGAATAGAGGACAGAGTGGACAGTTTTTTCTAGTAGGCCGTTCCTGTGGAGCTCCCCAAGGATGGCTGGAATTCCTCCGGCTCTGTGGACATCTTCGATGTGGTAGCTGCCATTCGGGGCGACTTTAGATAAACAAGGGATCCGGTGTGAGAGCTCATCAATATCGGCGAGCGAGAAATCGACTTCACCCTCCTGCGCCGCGGCCAGCGTGTGGAGAACCGTATTGGTTGAGCCACCCATCGCCATATCAAGGGCCATGGCATTAAGGAATGCTTCTTTTGTGGCCACGTTACGGGGAAGCACCGACTCGTCTTCTTGGCCGTAGTATCGCTGACACATGTCCACGATCATGGTGCCTGCCTGTTCAAACAGCTGCTTACGTGCAGTATGTGTAGCCAACGTAGTGCCGTTACCTGGCAACGAAAGCCCGAGTGCTTCCGTTAAACAGTTCATTGAGTTAGCGGTAAACATTCCGGAACAGGATCCGCAGGTGGGGCAGGCGGATTCCTCAATAGCTTGTAAAGAGTCATCGTCTACAGCTTCATTAGCTGATGCGGTGATAGCGGTGATGAGGTCGGTTGAGGCATGCGCTATCCCGTCAACAACTACGGCTTTGCCAGCTTCCATAGGGCCGCCAGAGACAAAAATGGCGGGGATGTTTAAGCGCATTGCGGCGTTGAGCATCCCAGGAGTGATTTTGTCGCAGTTGGAAATGCAGACCATGGCATCGGCAGTATGCGCATTGACCATGTATTCCACCGAGTCCGCAATAATCTCCCTACTAGGAAGGGAGTAGAGCATACCTCCGTGCCCCATGGCGATACCATCATCCACCGCGATGGTATTGAATTCCTTGGGAACTCCACCTGCTGCGCGAACTGCATCGGCAACGATATCGCCAACATTTTTAAGATGCACGTGGCCGGGAACAAACTGCGTGTAGGAGTTGACAATCGCTACAATTGGCTTCCCAAACTCGTGCTCTTTAGTTCCAGTGGCCCGCCAAAGCGCGCGAGCGCCCGAGGCGTTTCGACCGACAGTAGTGACGCGTGAACGGAGTGGAAACATGCTGTTCCTAACGTGTGGGCTGATTATATAGATGTGGTGCTGCGTTAGGTGGGGTTGTGGCAGCGTAGAGCAGTAAGCGCTTGTTTCAACTGTGTGCTCTCTTAGCAAGGCACCCTAGGAAAGTAGGTGGCTCGTGCAGACTCATTATGGGTGGATGAGGCGGCGATGATGATTATTCCTACTCTGTAGGATAGCTCATCTCATAAGGCTCTATGACTAGGGCTCGTTGCGATTTTTTGCAGCCTCGCGTCGCTCAAACTCTTCTTTTGTGAGCATCTCTTGGTAGCCGTCACGATGCACGATGACGACCTTATCGTCTGCGGCCTTCTTACCTTGGGACAAGACATCGGGAATGCGTCCTGCAGATGCTTCCTCTAACCGGGGGAGTGAATTGAACGTAATTGCAGGTAGCGGGAAGGTCTTATGCGTGGTCTTGAGCATGGCTCGGGACCCCTTGAACTCGATCCCCTGAATGTCTTTCCAAGCCGCATGAGCGGGAGCCTGGAGAAAGTACTTAGCCGTAATGCCCGAATCATCGACGATGGTCTTCGTTTTGAGTACCCAGATAATAAAGAGTACGGGGAAGGCTAATAACCAGAACAAGTAGAGCGGTGCTGCGCCGATGATAAGGAGAAGCATTGCAGCCATAATGCCAGCCGCCAAGATATGGGTGCGCTCTTGGGAGAAAACAACTTTTGTTTTTGGCGATTGCGCACCGGAGGTTTTAGTGGGATCGGCAGGGGAGCCGGCTGAAGGTTTTTCGCTCATGGGAAAACATCCTAATGGACGAGGAATCAACGGGGTGGTCTGCCGCAGCCCTTAAGGCGTTACTGCACGCGAATTATGTGTACCCGCATCGGTCGTGCCGCCTTCTGCCTGAGGATCTCCTACTGGGGTGGGGCCGGTTGAGTCTGCCGGAAGATCCTGTGGACTTGTGGGGCTTGCTGGTTCTTCTGAAGCGCCTCCGCTTGAGCCCGAGCTACCGTGCGGTGCAGGGGGTGGAGTCTCTGAAGAAGGTTGTTGGCTTGAGGTCTGCGGTACTGAGGTTTCCGTCGTTTCTGGCGTGGTGATGACAGGGGGAGGCGGTGGCGCAACGGAGGTTGTAGGTTGCGGAGTTGGAGGAGCTACGCTGCGGGACTTTTGATAGGCGTCGTCAGGCTCTAGCGTGAAGCCCTTGAGTAAAACTATGAGCGCAAAGCCGATAACAAGCATAGTTGTGGAGACTCGGGTACGGCCCCCGACTGTGAGAATTCGACGCCACGTTGTCGTAGAAGAATCGGATGAGGCGCGTGGTGATTGTACGTCTTTATCGTGGATTCCTTGATCGGTGGAATCTTGTTGTTCATTAGTGGAGATGGCGGCGTCCATGAGGCCAGTTTCCACAACTGCGGGATCTTCTTTTGCATGGTTGCCGCGGTTAGGTGATTGTGCGTCGGGAAGCTCCGTGGTGCGTGAATCTTCTGCGGGGGTGATAGGGGAAGCGCCTGGGAAAACCTTGGTGGTTTCGGTGCTTCCTGTGTCAGTCAGGGGCCGGGATATCTCGTCTGTGGAGCCAGTCGACGCAGCCGTCTTCGGGGTATCCGTGTTGGCGATTATTGCTGGTCGGAAGAGTGAATCGGCGATATCTGAAGGCGAGGATGTCTCAAGGGTGTCTGCCCTGGAACCTGTGAGAGTAGGTGCAGTGCCGTATTCTTGCCAGAATTCATCAATGATGGAGGTGCGAATCGCGCGTTCCACAAGCCACTGAGACCCTGGATTGACCTGGCATACAAAGCGCATATCCACTGTCCAAGGTTGTCCGACTGTGCTGGGTTGATGTACGGCGACAGAAGGGTGCACGCTGAGTTCGCCGAGTACTTCTGGTGCAATATCACTGCGACGTAAAGCCCGTTGGGTAGCGTGCGTTGAACGTTCTATGGCTTCTTCGATTGAATCCGAACCGAGGAGGGGGATAGGCATGGTAACCACTGCGCTCGACCAATAATTTGAGTTATTGATGGATACCCCGGCTTTAGAGTTGGGGATGATGACGGTTTCCTCTGCGAGCGTTCTGATCCTCGTTGCACGCATCGTGATCTGGATGACCGTGCCTTCAATTGTGGTGGCTCCGCCTTCAAATCGAACCCAGTCGCCCACGCCATAGTGCTTCTCGCTCAGGATGAAGAAGCCTGCAAGGAAATCGGCGATGATGGATTGTGCACCTAAGCCGATTGCGGCAGATGCGGCTGTGGCAGGGATGGCGGCACCGGCGAGCGTAAAGCCGATTTGTTGCAAAACAAAAACAAAGATCACAAAGTAGGCGATCATCTGCGCGATGTAGATCATCACGCCGGCGAAAGCAAGATGTGCCTTCGACTCATCCTCATGCTCGTCTATGACCTTCTTTTCCACGATGCGCATGGCTAAACGCCCAAGGCGAGGCACAAGAAAGGCCAGGAAGGCCAAGATCAGGAGGTTAAGGCCCGTGTCGATGAACCAGTCCCACGTTTGGTGCAAGAGGAATTGAGTTCGCATGACTACCGAGGATAGCGATGTTGGTGGGGTTGGTGGGTGTGCTAGTTCTTATGTGCGAATAGAGAAGTGACCCACACCATATGGGGGTAAGCTAAGGAAAAACACCAATATTCCATTGTGTGGCGTGTAGTATCCCATCCTATGAACATTATTCGACTTGTAGTGCTATCCGAGCGGCGCCTGCCGTAACGGCCACCAAGTCGTAACGTAAGCGCCCTCGCCAGCATCACAAGTGCTGATCGGGGGCTTTTTTCGTAGCGGACCACCATCATCCGCTTAATGTTCAACTATTGAATAAGCAGATCGTTTAAACCGGCAACTAATGGTTTTAGCGGTGCTGTGTATTGGCATATGACCTAGTCCAGGCAACCACGCCTTTGGCTAGATCCGAGCAGAACATCCGTAAACAATCAAGGAGCTAGAAGTCGTGGCAGCCTCCACAAAGACCACAAAGACCACATCTTCGGTCCCGCCTTCTCCCGCTGCGATGGCTAAGCGGTCCCAGTCACAAAGGCCTGAGCGCATGACAGGCGCAGAGGCGATCGTACGATCGCTTGAGGCACTGGGTACAGACATTGTCTTCGGCCTACCCGGTGGAGCGGTCCTCCCTCTTTATGATGCGTTGTATTCCGCCCAAAAACTAAGGCATGTTCTAGTCCGACATGAGCAAGGGGCCGGGCATGCTGCAACGGGATATGCGCAGGCAACTGGCAGGGTTGGGGTTTGTATCGCTACCTCTGGCCCAGGGGCGACTAACTTGGTCACACCTATTGCTGATGCAAACTTGGATTCAGTGCCTCTAGTCGCTATTACCGGCCAAGTAGGGCGTTCCCTGCTGGGCACAGACGCTTTCCAAGAAGCGGACATCCGCGGTATTACCATGCCTGTGACTAAACACAACGTGATGGTCACGGATGTGAATAAGATTCCGCAGGCGCTAGCGGAAGCTTTCTATCTTGCGCAGACCGGTCGTCCAGGTCCAGTGCTTGTCGACGTCCCCAAGGACATCCAGCAAGCAGAGGTGGACTTCATATGGCCTCCAAAGATCGATCTTCCCGGGTATAAGCCTGTTAGTGTGCCCCACAATCGGCCAATTGAGCAGGCAGTAAAACTGATATCTTCTGCGCGGCGACCTGTCCTCTACATCGGTGGCGGAGTTATTAAGGCTAATGCCGCAGAGGCTTTGCGAGCCTTTGCCGAATATGCCCAGATTCCAGTGGTTACAACCCTTATGGCCCTGGGTTCTTTCCCTAGCTCGCATGACTTGCACATGGGGATGCCCGGAATGCATGGCACTGTTCCGGCGGTGGGAGCAATGCAGATGAGTGATCTTCTGATTGCCATCGGCGCTCGATTTGATGATCGTGTCACTGGAGCTTTGAATTCGTTTGCACCGGACGCTCAAGTGATTCATGCGGATATTGATCCTGCTGAAATCGGGAAAATTCGTTCTGTTGATGTTCCGATAGTGGGCGATGCTAAAGAAGTTCTGGAAGCGCTTCTTAATACGTATAAGGCTTCTCAAGCTGCTCTACCTCGCAGTGCTCGCTGGTTGAAATATTTGGCAGGTTTGAAAGAACATTTCCCTCGTGGTTGGGAAAAGAGCGAGAACGGCTTGATCGAGCCTCAGCGGGTTATCAGGGAATTATCCAAGGAAGTCGGACCCGATGCTATCTATGCGGCAGGCGTAGGTCAGCACCAAATGTGGTCTGCGCAATTCCTGGACTTTGAAAAACCCCGTACCTGGCTTAATTCCGGTGGTTTGGGAACGATGGGTTATGCCATACCTGCTGCCCTTGGAGCCAAAGCAGGGGCTCCCGATACTGAAGTATGGGCTATCGACGGTGATGGGTGTTTCCAGATGACTAATCAAGAACTTGCTACGGCTGCTGTGGAGGGCATGCCGATCAAGGTTGCTTTGATTAACAATGGAAACTTGGGAATGGTGCGCCAGTGGCAGACTCTGTTCTACGACGGAAACTACTCCAACACTAAATTGCGTGAAAAAGATAACTACATGCCTGATTTTGTTGGGCTTGCAGAAGCACTTGGTTGTGCTGCTTTCCGCGTTACTCGCGCAGAGGACATCGTTCCGACAATCCGTAAGGCGCGAGCAATTAATGACCGTCCGGTGGTGATCGATTTTATCGTGGGCGAGGATGCCCAAGTGTGGCCCATGGTTGCGGCTGGCCACTCAAATTCGGATATTCAGTACGCCAAGGGACTTCGTCCCTTCTTTGACGGAGAAGAATCTGCTGCGGAGTCTCCCGATGAGATTGATGATTTGATCGAAGAGGCAACTTTATTGTCCTTGGAAAAGCAGGCGAAAAGAAACCTTGCCCCGCGGGAACAAATCTAGGAGATGGTGATGACTAATAAGGATATTTCTCGCCATATCTTGAGCGTTTTGGTTCAAGACACTGACGGCATTACGTCTCGCGTTGTGGCGATGTTTACTCGCCGTAGTTTCAGCATCGTGTCATTTGTCTCGGGAAAGACCGAAGAGCCCGGTGTTAACCGCTTTACCATTGTTGTAGACGCAGACGAGGTGAATATTGAGCAGATCACCAAGCAGCTCAATAAGTTAATTCCAGTCCTTAAAGTGGTACGGCTAGAAAAAGAAACCACTATTGCTAGAGCCTTGATGCTGGTTAAAGTAGCTGCAGATGCGTCGAATCGTCCGCAGGTAGTTGACGCCGCAAATATCTTCCGCGCTCGAATCGTGGATGTTGCACCTGACTCGGTTGTCATTGAAGCGACAGGCAACAAAGGAAAACTCAACGCCCTTTTGGACGTGCTTGAACCCTTTGGGGTGCTGGAATTGATTTCATCTGGGCAGATTGCCCTGCATCGCGGATCAAAAACAATGGCACCGGGTAACCGGTAGCTCTTGGAAAGAAAAGTATTTCAGAACCCGGTATGTGCTTCAGATTTCTCTAGCTTTGGAAAACATTTCTTCATTTCCACGTCGTACTATTCGCTACGTGGGTTGATAGCATAGTTGTAACGGAAAGGTATACATCATTATGGCAATTGAACTTCTCTACGATGCAGACGCAGACCTCTCTTTGATTCAGGGGCGCAAAGTAGCCGTTATTGGTTACGGATCACAAGGGCATGCTCATGCTCAATGTCTCCGGGATTCCGGGGTTGAGGTTGTTATTGGTTTGCGCGAGGGCTCCAAGTCTGCAGAAAAAGCAGAGGAAGCTGGCTTTGAAGTAAAAAACAATGCCGACGCTGCGCAGTGGGCGGATGTCATCATGATTCTGGCTCCGGACACGTCTCAAGCAGAAATCTTTAAGACTGATATTGAACCCAATCTTCAGCCAGGTAATGCGCTGTTCTTTGGACATGGTTTGAACATTCATTTCAATCTGATTGAGCCAAGCAGTGACATAACAGTGGGTATGGTCGCCCCAAAGGGACCTGGTCACTTGGTTCGTCGTCAGTTCGTCGACGGCAAAGGCGTTCCGTGCCTGATCGCTGTGGATCAAGATCCACGAGGTGAGGGCCGCGACCTTGCGCTATCCTATGCGGCCGCCATCGGTGGAGCGCGTGCTGGGGTTATCCAGACTACTTTCCGTGAAGAGACTGAAACAGACTTGTTTGGAGAGCAGGCTGTTCTGTGTGGTGGGCTCGAACACCTCATGATGAAGGGCTTCGAGGTTCTTACGGAGGCTGGATATGCTCCGGAGATGGCTTATTTTGAGGTTCTTCACGAGATGAAGTTGATTGTTGACCTCATCTGGGAAGGCGGCATCGAGAACATGAATTATTCGATTTCGGAGACCGCAGAACTGGGCGGATACATGGCAGGGCCACGAATCATTACGCCTGAAGTCAAGGAGAACATGAAAGCAGTTCTCGCAGATATCCAATCTGGAAAGTTTGTTCGCGATATGGTCGCAGACGTAGAGGCTGGTCAGCCAAAGCTGAAGGCATATCGCGAGGAAATTGCAGCGCATCCGATTGAGGAGACCGGTACTAAACTGCGTGATCTCATGAGTTGGGTTAAAAACCCACTCGATGCGACGGCCTAATACATAAAAAGGGAGCACCGCGACTAGGTAATGAAGTCGAGGTGCTCCCTTTTTTATTGTGCTATCTGTGTTCCCTCATTAGAGACGAAGGACATTTTTGATGAGGTGCCACACGCCACCACCGATAAGCGTAAGAATGCCGGCAATGCCTCCGATCCACGCGAAGACTTTGCCCAGTATGCTTCCTCCATCAGTGTCTTTAACTACGACGGTAAGGGGCAGTTCTTTTTCCATATATTCTTTTGTGCTTGGGTCTTTCATCTGAAAACTTGTGACGAAGGTGCCAGGCTGATTGGCTGCAGTATAGGAGTATTCGTACGTTATCTGAGCACCTGCGGTGCCAAAAATGCTAGTACCATGCGTTATAGATTCGATTGTTTGTAAATCTTTTTGCTCAAATGTTCTGTTATGGAGTTTGTCCAGGGATTCTACAGCGGTCCCTTCTGGTTTTCTAAAGAAAATGGTTTTCTTTCCAGTGCTTGGGTCGAAAGAACCGATAGGTGAGAGGTGCTCCATAAAATCGGTAAAGGCAATATTGTTTCTTGGGATTTTTAACTCGAGTTTGACGTTAATGGTGTCGCCTGGATTCACTGTGACCGTTTTGCCGTCTCCTGTTTGGGGTCCATCTTGTGGTGTGTCGACAGTGATGCTGCGGGTGAGAGTGACGTCACCGATCCTCTGGGTGCTTGCACTGATGGTCGTGGTTGTACTTTCCTGCTGCTGTGCCTGGGCTACAGGAGAAGCCGTTGTGAACAGTGCGACAGCAAGAATTGGGGTTAAGAGGCGTTTTATACGCAGCATGTAATTTTCCTTAAATGTAATTGAGAACATGTCAACAATTAAGGTATAGCACAGGTTGAATTTAATAAAATGACAGAAGTGTGATTTTTATTTCAGAAAGATCCCCTGAGGTGATGTTCGATATTTTCAATAATTCCATTTAATGGAAATTTGGTGTAGGGTCAAGCGCATGTATAGGGGACAAGGATCAGAGGAAAAGACTGGCTCTCGTAATGGCGGGCAGCATGAGCACACGCACACGCACGAGCATGGACATGGTCACGAGCACTCTCATGGACATGTTCCGTCGAGTATGAGAGCACTTCTGACTGTTGTTGCCGTTACGAGTGTGTTTTTCCTGGTAGAGCTGCTGGGTGGCCTCTGGGCTGGTTCTTTAGCTTTGCTTTCTGACGCAATGCATATGCTTTCTGACTCCACAGGTTTGATCGTTGCTCTTGCTGCCATGCTCGTAGCTCGGCGCCCTGCTTCTGTAAAAGCCACCTTTGGTAATAAAAGGGTTGAGGTTATAGCTGCGTTTTTTAATGCTGTGGCAGTTTCCGTGATCTCCGTATGGATCGTGGTGGAGGCTATTCAGCGGTTGGGGCAGAAAACCGAGATTGATGCGCCTCTTACGCTAGCGATCGGAGTGGTCGGTTTGTTGGCCAATATCGTGGGAGCGATCCTTCTGCATGGGCATAAAGATGAGAGCATCAACGTCAAGGGTGCCTACCTGCATATTGTGCTAGATATGGTGGGTTCCATTGCTGTGATTGTGTCGGCAGCCATTATCTATCTCACGTCGTGGCTGTGGGTGGATACGGTGGCCTCGCTCGCGATCGCGGCGCTCATTTTGCCAAGGTCGTTGGCTTTGGCATGGAGTGCACTCGGGGTGCTGTTGGAGCGAACTCCTGCTGGCTATGATCTTGATTCCATTGCAGAAGGGCTGCTGGGCATTCGCGGGGTCGTGGAGGTTCATGACCTTCATGTGTGGACCATAGATGGACATGAAGCGATGGGGACGTGTCACCTTGTTGTCGATGAGCATATTGATGCAGGTTGTGCTCCTCTTGACGCAGCACAGGACTATCTTAAGAGCGTGGGAGTCGCACACGCTACGATTCAGATTGAGGAACAGGGGCACGATGCTCACGAGGATTATTGTCGCCGTTTCTGATTGATATAAACCACGCATCAAGGGCTCGGGTAGAGGCTTAACGTGACGATGTGTAGGAAGCGTTGCGCATCATATGTTTCGGACTCTGCACCTACGGGCTGTGATGGCTAGAATCATGCCCATGGGTTTTTCTACGCCAAGCTATGATCTTGCAGACTTGTTTAACCGCATTGATCGTGGTGACCTGCAACTACCGGATTTTCAACGTTCGTATTGCTGGGACGTGGATCGGATTCGTTCGTTACTCGTTACCGTATTGCGAGGCTATCCGGTCGGCGCGTTGATGGCGTTAGATACTCGAAACGAGCCCATGCGATTTAGGCCGCGGCCCCTTCAGGGAGCGCCGGAGCATCATGTATCACCGGGACTTTTGCTTCTCGACGGGCAACAGCGCCTTACCTCCCTGTATCAGTGCTTGCGTGGCGAGGGACTCGTGGAGTCAGTCGATTTCCGCAGCAAGAATGTTCGTCGTCGTTTTTATGTGGATGTAGAAAAAGCTGTTTCCTCGGAGGTTATGCCGGACGAGGCCGTAATTTCTGTGGATGAGTCGGGCGTCGTTCGTTCCCATTTTGCAGAGACTCCAGAAGGCGGCATCACTTCACGCGAGGCGGCGCTGGCTCATGGCTGTATCCCCGTGTCAGCTTTGTTGTCGGATGAGGCTACGGACATGCTCTTTGACATGGCTGCTGGGGCAGATGCCCAGGCGCGTGATAATGTTCGCCGCTTTAACAATAAGGTGGTCAAGCCTCTTGCTGGCTATTCGATTCCGATGGTGCGTCTCGACAGGGCAACCGCTCAGGGTGGCATAGGTTCTATCTTTGCTCAGGCAAATTCTTCTGGCATGCAGATGGATGTGTTTGAGCTTCTTACCTCATTGTTTGCTGCGCAGGATCCAGATTTTGACCTGCTAAGAGATTGGGAGAAAACCGACGAGGTACTCAGGAAGTACCCGGCTTTGGATGGAATAGGAAAGACGGAGTTTCTCACAGCTGTGGCGCTGTATGTCTCTGCACGCAACGGTAAGGCGAGTGCACAGAGGGAATCGATCCTGAAATTGAGCGTGGCGGACTATGCTCCGGCAGCCAAAAAGATGCGTGCGGCGTTCCATGAGTCAGCTCATTACATGAGCGAGCGGTGCATTTTGTCCACCTCACAGGTGCCTTACACCCCACAGTTGATTCCCCTTGCCGTGATTATTGCGCTGCTGGCGGAGGAACCTGGCCTGCTGTCCAAGCAGGAAGCGTGGAACCGCCTAAACAGGTGGTTCTGGTGTGGGGTCTTCGGGGAGCTGTACGGTTCGCCAGCGCTTACTGTCCGCATGGGAACTGATGTGGATGAGGTCACCTCTTGGATCCGGGCGGCCGAGGCTGGCAAGGATAATGAGGTAGAGACTCCAAAATCTATCCGTAATGCCCGGTTTGTGGAATCGCGGTTGCTCAGTGCCGGTCCCGAGTCTGGCCTTTATAAAGGAATCTATGCCTTATTGATGGGTCGAGGCGCGCGGGATTGGCGTACAGGGCAGGCCTTTGATCGGCATAATGCGGCGACCTTGGGAGTGCACTTCCGTCCGGTTTTCCCGGAGGTATGGTGCGATGACAATGACGTGGATCGAGTGCTGGCTGACAGCGTGTTAAATTACACGCCGATGGGCCGTCGCACGTACGTGATGATAGAAGGATCTTCTCCTGCTCGTTACCTGGCGAGGATACAATCCAAGTCCTTGATGGACGATCAGGAGTTTGATGAGGTACTAGCCACGCACATGATGGACCCACATCTTGTGTTGAGCGCGAATGCCAATGAGTTTTTCCGAGACCGGCGCCAACGCTTGATCGCTATGATCGAAGAGGCTATCGGTGGCTCTGCGGTGATGGACGTCGATGAGGAGAACTTGGGTGGCGGCGAAGAAGGTCCTGATGCCTTCCGCCCGCAGTAAAAAGTGTCTTATCGTCAGGACATGGGGATACGGCGCGCAAGGCTATGGATTCGGGGTTTATGTTGACGCCGTATGAGAATCCGTTGCGTGGTTTTTCACAGAAAGGCCTGGCCGCGCGCGGCTTTCTTGTCCTTGTTGTGGCCATGCTTCTTGTCTCGTGTTCAACGTCGGCACGGCGGGCAGAACAAAGCAAGAATGCGCTCGTCAATTCGGTGCTGGAAGAAGCTCGGGTGCGCAATCTCAACCGTCACGTGGCATCGAGTTTTATACCCGAACCACAGGTGATCGGCACCCCTTATGATTCGGGCGCAGCAGCATCGCAGTTGCTTTTCGACGCCTCCGATACGGTTGTCGTCTCCGATTCCGCGATGGCATCTCAACTGCGCGCGTCCTCAATTGCGGTGGTCGCCCATGCGCCAATGCTGACCATGACCGATCAATCGCGGGCGGAAGTCATCGCGGAGATTGGCCGGTTGGGTGCCAGGTACGTGCTGGCCGTAGGCGATGTGCCGTTGAGCTCTGTGGATGGGAGCCGTCGGGTAATCAAAGACGATGGTTCTTTTGAGGCATTGGGCCGACTGACCTCGCTAAAGTTTACGCCGAGGAAAATTTCGGAGGGGGAGGCGCTTGAAAAGGTAGCAACACTCAATCCTGCGGATATTGCCCTTTTGACGCTAGAAGACTCTCCGCAACCTCCGTCAGGTCCGAGTCAAGAGAAGATTATGGCGTTTCCTCTGCAATCAAAAAGGGATGCGGAGGCGGCGCCCATCGTGATTGCGAGTCCGGAATCTGGGATTGCTGCCGTAGCTACTGCCAGGTCCTATGGTGCCACGATCAGGGTGATGCCCGTCGCTGATCCTAGGTATAGCGAAGAGACGATGTCGATGGTTGCAGGCCTTTCCGATGAAGCACTCATTGCCCTAGGCTCTCAGTTTGGTACGGCGGAAAACTTGGCCAAGGTCATTCGTTTTGGGGAGAAGACGCGAGTGTGGCCTCACAGCGGACATGGGCTTGTTTTCTCTCATCAGCCAATCATTGCGACGTGGGCTGTGGACAAACGCGCAGATAATACAAGCGATACTCAAGCCTTCCATCTTTCAGAAACACATGGTTCCTTTGACGGCCAGGACATTCGTTCTGCCAAGGAATGGGCTCAGGGGCTAGAAGAACAAGGCAAACGCGGGTTTTTGGTTATTGATCCAGCGGTTACTGGTGGCGTCGCAAAGCTTGCTGCGCTCAAGGACATACTTATGTTCCCTTCAATGGGCGTGGCCGTGAGTGCAGAGCGCCATGATGGTTCGGTTACGGATGCTGCCGCTTGGCTCGATCGATTTGTGCGCGAGCATGGGCTGCCGCAAAAGGCATTGGTGGTGTTGAGCCAATCACCAACATCGCTTCCGGAGCTGCATTATCCAACACTTGCTCCGGTGGCTGGGACCTGGTTGCGCTGTGCCTCGGGCGAACGCGTGAGGGAGATCGGGCAGAGCTTTGATCGCCTTCCTCAAGGGTGGCTTGGAGGGGTGCTCAAGGATCCTGAATGTGGGGAGGAATCTGCACTTCCTGAGATGGCAGAGCTTCTACATTCCCCCCGACTTGGGCTAATAATTTCGCGCTAGGCGAGCGTCATATCGGAAAACTGTCGACCAGTAGGTTCTGGTAGGACTCCTCATCTACACTGTGGAGGTCGCACGCCAGCGAACCGGCGTGGGCCCGGGTATTGTGGCGCGGTCGTGTCAGAGTATCCGGACATTACGGATCGAGGAGAATACCGTGAGCCAGAATGGCCGACCTGTCGTTCTAATTGCAGATAAACTTGCGCAGTCCACCGTCGATGCTCTGGGTGACTCGGTTGAAGTCCGGTGGGTCGATGGGCCCAAGAGGGAAGAACTCCTTGCAGCGGTTACCGATGCAGATGCCCTGCTAGTGCGCTCTGCAACCACTGTGGATAAAGAAGTATTTGATGCGGCGTCGAAACTCAAGATCGTCGGCCGTGCGGGTGTTGGACTAGACAACGTAGACATTGCTGCCGCTACTGAACGCGGAGTCATGGTTGTTAATGCCCCCACCTCAAACATTCACTCTGCGTGCGAGCACGCAATTTCCCTCCTACTCTCTACCGCTCGGCAGATACCTGCTGCGGATGCGTCGCTTCGCGGACAAGAGTGGAAGCGTTCCTCGTTTACGGGCGTGGAAATTTACGGGAAAACCATAGGAATTGTTGGATTCGGCCACATCGGTCAGCTTTTTGCTCACCGGCTCGCAGCCTTTGAAACCACGGTTATCGCCTATGACCCTTATGCAAACCCCGCCCGCGCTGCTCAGCTCGGCGTGGAATTGGTTGACCTGGAAGAGCTGATGGGACGTTCAGACTTTGTCACCATCCACCTCCCCAAGACCGCAGAAACCCAAGGGATGTTTGACGCGGAGCTGCTGGCTAAAGCCAAGCCGGGGCAAATCATCATTAATGCGGCGCGCGGCGGCCTGGTCAACGAGCAGGCGCTTGCCGACGCCATCACCTCCGGACACATCCGTGGCGCAGGATTCGATGTGTTTGCTACCGAGCCATGTACCGACTCGCCATTATTTGCGCTGCCGCAGGTTGTGGTCACTCCGCATCTGGGTGCCTCAACTGTGGAGGCTCAAGATCGCGCAGGAACAGACGTGGCTGAATCCGTGCTTAAAGCACTGGCTGGCGAGTTTGTCCCGGACGCAGTGAACGTGTCCGGTGGCCGAGTCGGCGAGGAAGTCGCGCTATGGCTAGACCTGGCTAGGAAGCTGGGGCTGGTTGCCGGCAAACTGCTAGATAAAGCTGCGGTTGCCTTGGAAGTTGAGGCTCGCGGTGAGCTTTCCACGGAAGACATTGACGCCCTGGGGCTCTCCGCCCTACGCGGTTTGTTCTCCGCAGTGATAGAAGAGCCTGTCACGTTTGTGAACGCCCCGAGAATCGCTGAAGAGCGAGGAGTGAAACTCGATGTCACCACGGCGAGCGAATCCCTTACGCATCGCTCTGTTCTTGAGGTCCGAGCTATTGGGGCAGACGGTGAAGCCGTATCCGTGATCGGTGCTCTCACGGGTCTTGAGCATGTGGAGAAGATCGTGCGAATCAACAAGCGCGGTCTGGACCTGCGCGCGCATGGCTTCAACGTCTTCTTCCAATACACCGACACACCTGGCGCTTTGGGTAAGGTCGGAACGGCCTTCGGTGCAGCGGGCTTTAATATCGACGCTGCTGCATTGTCTCAAAACTCTGAAGGAACGGGTGCAACGCTTGTGCTGCGCATAGACAAGCCTGCCTCCGAGTCGCTGGTGGACGCAATTGCGCAGTCAATTGAGGCAGAATCCTTTGCCGTAGATTTTGACGCCTAATCGCATTCTGCGATCCCCGCTTATTGCCTGAAACCGCCTTTGTGTAGCGCAATAAGCGGGGATATCTCTTTTACATGGATGCGGGACCCCAAGAACAGGGGGACGGTATGCCGCTTTGGTCAGTAGGAGGTTAGCGGCATCATCAATAGGTTTGATACACTGCCAGAAACATTCCACAGTGTGAGAAAAGGGGTTCCGCAAAATGAAATTAGCGGTTATTGGTGGCGACGGAATCGGTCCCGAAGTTACAGCAGAAGCACTCAAAGTCCTTCATGCGGTACGCGATGGCATCCACGTCACCAATTTTGACCTAGGGGCACGTCGATACCTGCGCACTGGAGAACTCCTCACCCAAGCCGACCTTGGTGAACTACGCGAACACGACGCAATCCTGCTGGGTGCTATTGGCGCGCCGGGAGAAGTTGCGCCAGGAGTTTTGGAACGCGGTCTTTTGCTCGCCATGCGGTTTGAGCTGGATCATCATGTCAATGTGCGCCCCTCAAAGCTGTACCCAACGTCTACGTCTCCGCTGGCTAACCCGGGCGACATTGATTTTGTCGTGGTGAGAGAGGGGACAGAAGGTCTGTACTGCGGAAATGGTGGGGTGCTGCGAAAGGGCACGAGCCATGAGGTCGCTTCCGAGGTCTCACAAAACACCCGCTATGGCGTAGAAAGAGTGGTCCGTGATGCATTCCGGAGGGCTCAGGAGCGCAGAAAACACCTGACATTGGTGCACAAGACTAACGTTTTGGTTCATGCAGGTGATCTGTGGCAGCGCACGGTAGATGAGGTTTCTCGGGAATTCCCAGAAGTGCAGGTCGATTACAACCATATTGATGCCGCCACGATTTATATGGTTACCGATCCATCGCGTTATGACGTCATTGTGACGGACAACTTGTTTGGAGACATCCTCACTGATCTCGCGGGCGCAGTAACCGGAGGAATTGGTCTTGCGGCTTCCGCAAACATCGATGCAAGCGGCGCTAATCCGTCGATGTTTGAGCCTGTTCATGGCTCAGCCCCGGATATCGCCGGTCAAGGTATCGCAGATCCTACGGCAGCGATCCTTTCTGCGGGAATGCTCTTGCGTCACCTGGGAGACGAGGAAAACGCCTGCCGAATCGACGCTGCGGTTGCTGCGGATGTTTCTGCGCGCGCTGGCGCAAAAATTGTGACCTCAGAGGTAGGCGATCGCATCGCGTCGTCACTGCGCGGATAGAAGAAGCACAGGGGCGAGTAGGAAAGAGGAACCCCCTGAAAGAAGACGGCCGGGTGTAAAAGGACCTATTAAAGGTTCATTTTCGTGACGTGAGCTAACTCACGATATATGATTCGCTTCATGACCGTCGAACTAGACGAGGTGCAGCATTTCCTTGCAGAAAATGCACCTTACGCCCAGCTTCCTGCGGAATCGCGTGCGCTGCTTACACGCTCTGCCGAGATACGCTACTGCAAACGTGGCTCGGTTATCTTACGCTGCGGAGAGTCCAATGATTTGTGTTGGGTGATCCGCAGCGGTGCAGTGGATATAACTGATGAAAATGGAGTGCTCCTGGATAGGAGAGAAGCCGGGCGCTCTTTTGGCTATTCCACGATTCTCGGAGAGAACCGGAATCGCTATTCGATGATCGCAGTGGAAGACTCCCTCCTGATCACTATTACTCGCGCGGATTTCCTCGCTGTCGCTGAGAAGGATGCTAGTTTCACGCGTTTCTTTTCTAGCCAATCAACTCGGATGCGTGCAGCGGCTGAACAGGTGCGCAACAACGACGGCTCTCAATCGCTGCGGGCGCAGCTGGGGGATTTTATGACCACCCAGCCCGCCACACTGCATCCGACGGAATCTATTCAGTCTGCGGCGCGTGTTATGCGAGATAAAAATGTGTCTTCGCTGGTTGTTGCTACTGATGAGGACATCTGTGGAATCGTGACTGACCGCGACCTGCGCAGTAAAGTCGTCGCGGATGATGTGGACGTCAACTTGCCGGTGTCGGGGATCATGACCCTGAACCCCATAACGGCGACTACCACAACGCCAGCGTTTGAGGCGATGATGATTATGGCGGAACACGGCATCCATCATCTCCCCGTGCGTGATACAACACAGCCGCAGAAGCCGCTTGTGGGAATCGTCAGTTCTCCCGACATCATGCGGTTGTTGCGCAATGATCCCATTTACATCACCGCGGATATTTCCAGGCGCAGCTCTGCGGAAGAACTCGCAGAGGTCTTCGCTCGCAGCAAGGACGTAGCAGCACGTTTCGTGGAGCGTTCAGCACGCCCGGAGGAAGTATCGGCGCTGCTCTCTCACTCGGCGGATGCAGTGGCGCGTCGATTGCTGAGCCTTGCAGAAGAAGAACTCGGTCCTCCTCCCGTTCCTTATGCGTTTGTTGTGGTGGGTTCCCAAGGGCGCAAAGAATTGGGTTTTGCCTCAGATCAAGATAACGCCCTTATTCTTTCCAATGCGTTCAAGCCGGAAGAACACGGTGAGTATTTCACGGTGCTCGCCAACCGGGTGTGTCAAGGCCTAGCCCTGGCCGGTCAGGTGCTTTGTCCTGGAGACATGATGGCATCTAACCCACAGTGGCGACTCGCCGAAAGCGAGTGGATATCTACCTTTACCTCGTGGATTACTGCACCTGAGCCAGAGGCTCTCATGTTTGCGCAGACCTTCTTTGACATGAGGCTCGTGCATGGCGATGAGTCCTTGTACTCCAACGTCCGCACCAGCTCCCTGGATCAGGCGCGCTCTGCGAGGCGTTTCCATGCCCACCTTGCAACGGTTGCTTCACGACGAGAACCGCCACTAGGTTTTTTCCGTGGTTTTGTGGTGGAACGCGGCGGTGACTATGCCCATACCTTGGACATCAAAAAGGGAGGGATTCACGCGATTGTTCAGATGGCGCGTTTGTATGCGTTGACCTGTGGGGCAGATGCGTTGGACACTCGTCAGAGGCTGAATGCTGCGGCGAGCCTCGGGGCCGTGTCTGAAAAAGGCGCACATGACCTGTTGGATGCTTTTGACGTGCTTAACACCATTGCGTTTGATCATCAGGCAACGGATCTCCGCGTGGGCAATGCGCCAAGCTATCACGTGGATCCGGAGCAGCTCGGAAAGATGGATCGTGAGCATGTGCGCGATGCCTTCCACATCATCAAGGGGATGCAGCAAGCGTTGAGCACTAAATATCCCACCCGGAGCATGTGATGTGGTGGGGGAGTAACGCCATCCGCAAGGCGCAGGGGCCGTTGGCGCAGGTTTATCAAGAGCTTCCGGAGAAAAACGATCACACCCGGCTCTTGGCGGTAGACATGGAAACGACTGCGCTCCTTCCTACGGAGGGACGAATCCTTTCCATCGGTTGGGTGCCCATCGATGATGGAAAAATACAACTCGCAGGTGCTGGACATGTGTTGATTAAGCCGGACAACCTGGACAGGGATTCTGTGGGTAAGTCTGCAGCTCTCCACAACATTACGGACGCGATGTTGGAAGAAGGGGCGAGCGAACAGAGCGCGGTGGGCATGCTTCTCGACGCCCTCCGTGGGCGCGTACTCCTTGCCCACTTTGCCCCTATAGAAGTGCGCTTTGGGGATGCTGCTTGCCGTCGGCACTTCGGAGCGCCGCTGCGGGTGCCATACGTGGACACAATGGAATTAGAGCGTAGACATATGGAACGTATGGGCACGTATCCGCGGGGAGAAGACTTAAGGCTTGCGCGAGTACGCAATAGATATGGATTACCCCATTACCGCAGTCACAATGCGCTGACAGACGCTTTGGCGTGCGCGGAGCTTTATCTAGCGTTGAACGGATAACGTCTCTATAAAATAATAAAATTTTTGTGAGTATAACTACCGGGGGCACGTAAAGTGGAGCCATGAAGACCTACCTTTATCGCGCGTGCCTCGTCTTGTGTTGTGTCTACTTGCTGTTCATGATTGGACACAATTTTTACTATGGTGAGAATCTTCTTATCACGTGGATAGGTGTGGTTGGGGTCATACTGTTTATTACGGGGTCCGTCCTCAAAATTATTTCAGATAAAAAACTGAAACGGACAACAGGCGGGGAGCTGAGGGAGTTTTCTGAGGCGCAACTTGATGAGCTGCGGGCGTTAAAAGCTACAGGCCAGACGGTTGCGGCTGTGAAAAAGGCGCGGATCTGGTACCCAGGCTTAGGCTTGCTTGAGGCGAAAAATTTGGTTGACAGTATGTAAAAGTGCGTGCCGCCATGTGTGCCAGCTGATGGGATTCGTCGGAAGCCAGTACCTCACGCGATACCCCAGAAAAACCGTGGTGGTGGGAAAAATCGACTGAGTGAGTACTATCTTTGCTATGCGTTTTGGACGAATAGCTACCCCAGATGGCATGTGCTTCTGCGTTGTCGAGGGCGACGGTGCAGAAACTGTGTGCAAAGAAATTGAAGGCACTCCGTTTACCGAGCCGAAAAAGACGGGTCGGGAGTGGAAACTAGAAAACGTGCGGGTGTTAGCCCCTATGCTTCCGTCCAAGATCGTGGCTATTGGTCGCAATTATGCGGATCACGTTAAAGAAGTTTTCCAAAAGAGCGCAGAGCATCTTCCTCCTACGCTGTTCCTCAAGCCTCCGACCGCCGTCATTGGCCCGGGTGCGCCCATTAGGATTCCGGAGTTTGCCACCAAGGTGGAGTTTGAGGGCGAGCTGGCTATGGTGATCGGCAAGCCTTGCAAAAATGTTAAGAAGGAAGACTGGAAGTCTGTCGTTCTTGGGTTCACCATCATTAACGATGTTTCTTCCCGTGATCTCCAATTTGCAGACGGCCAATGGGCACGCGCTAAAGGAATCGACACTTTTGCGCCGCTTGGGCCGTGGATTGAAACAGACCTGGATTCTATTGACACCACCAATCTTCCGATCAAAGCTCACCTCACACATGATGGCGTGACGGAAACTAAGCAGGATTCCAACTCTGATCAGATGATTATGAACCTGGGCGAGATCATAGAGTTCATCACGGCTTCTTTCACGCTTCTGCCAGGTGATGTGATCTGCACCGGATCGCCAGCAGGTACTGCGGAGATGGTCCCAGGCGACTTTATTGAGGTAGAAATCCCAGGACTGGGAAGCCTCGGAAACCCCGTAGAGCGGGCATAACAGGAAGTCTCGTTGTAAAAAAGCTACTGCACGGCACGCGCCAGTGCGGTAGCTTTTTGCATATGACTACTGAACACCGCCATTCACATCACGATGCCCCTCCTAGGCATCCAGAGGATGATATTTATACAGATTCAGCAGGACCGGTGTGGTCGGGCAACCCTAATAGCTCATTAGTGGCGGTGATTCAGGAGCTGGATCTAAACGCCTCACCTTCTCAGAGCCTTGATGTCGGCTGTGGCGAGGGTGCGGATGTTCTGTGGCTGGCAGAGCATGGTTGGAAAGCCGTGGGGGTGGATCCGTCGGAGATTGCTATTTCTCGTGCCATAGCTGCGGCAACAGAACGCGGGATCGCTGCGGATTTTGAAGTGGCAAAGCTACCCGATAATTCTGGCACTGCACAGGCGTTGCAGGAGCGCTACGGCCTAGTTACCGGCTTCTATATTCCCGTGAAGGGGGATGAGGGGCTTGCAGCGATTACCAGCTTGGTGGCCCCAGGCGGCTACCTTGTTCTCGTGCACCACGATCTTGAAGAGATGATCGCTACGGGGCACCAGAGTCCCGACGTGCTAAAGGACTATCTCTTTCCCTCACGCATCGCAGAAATGCTGCCAGCGTCGCAGTGGACAATCGTGATCAATGAGTCCCGTGAGCGTCATGTGGCTACCGGGCTTGGTCACGGCCATACCCTTGACAATGTGCTCGTCGCGCGTCTTAAGCAGGGCTCTTAATCAGAGCTAGAGTCCGAGTGCTCGCATGATAGTGCGCAGCTTTGCGGAGGTCTCTTCGACCTCTGCATCCGCGTCGGAATCTGCGACGATGCCGCCGCCGGCCCACGCCCGTGCGGCGGTTCCGCTTCCGTTAACCTCCGCGCACCGGATGGCGACCATGTATTCACCGTCGCCGGCTGCGTCGGACCATCCCACGGCTCCGGAATAAAAGCGGCGGTCGCCCTCAGCAATTCCGATAATTTCTTCGGCTGCGTCTGTCGGCGTGCCGCAGATAGCAGGAGTGGGGTGCACGACCAACGCGAGTTCTAGTGCGGTCATCGCGGGGTCTTTGAGCGTGCCCACGACGGGGGTAGCTAGGTGCCACATCTCGTTAGTCCGCGTGAGCTCTGGGCACTGGGGGATATCAAGGGAGGAACACAAAGGCGCGAGAAGCGTTCGCAGGTGATCGACAACGTAGGAATGTTCGGCGAGATCTTTCGGTGAACGGCGTAGTTCTTCCCCCGCGCGGGCGTCGAGAAGCTTATCTGCGCTGCGGGGAGCCGAACCAGCTAATGGGTACGCGGAAATCGTTGACCCCTGTTTTTTAATCAGTACTTCCGGGGAAGAGCCCACAAGCATTGCGCCCACAAAGTCTTCACCAGCAGGAGAGAGGTCTGCGATGAATCCATCGCGATTCTGGGAAAGATCGATCAAACGTGCAGCTATCAGGCGTGGATCCACGGGGGGATCAAAACGCATATCCACTGCTCGCGCCAGGACGACTTTTTCTAACGTGCTTGCTTTGAGCGTCTCAATCGCTGCGATGACGCGATCCCGGTGCTCATCCAATTCGGGTACCAGAGCATCGAGATGGGCATGCATAATGCTGCCCTCACCGTGGCGATAATACGCATGCGGCTCTAGTGGTCCTTCTTCCCGGATAACCGTTTCCGGCACAGTCAGCGCACACGCGTGATCACGGCGAAAGGGTAGGGCTCCCACCACAAGATCTGCGGTGCCGTTGTGTAGCGCTTCTATGGCTTCCCAGGGGTCGGAGAAGGTTTTCTGAGCGCCTTGGGTTCGGATGGAACCATGGGCACGTGACAACAAAAAGTCGGGCGCAGTTGAGGGGCGGTGGGCACACATGACAAACCAGTCTAGTGCACTGGTCTACGATGAAAGACATGTCTGAAGTACGCGTACGTTTTTGCCCATCACCCACAGGAACTCCACACGTGGGTATGGTGCGCACAGCCTTGTTCAACTGGGCACAGGCCCGTCACACCGGCGGCAAGCTTGTATTCCGCATCGAAGACACAGATGCAGCCCGTGATTCTGAAGAGTCTTATCAAGCAATCATTGACTCCCTGACGTGGCTTGGGATGGATTGGGATGAAGGCGTAGTGGTCGGTGGACCACACGAACCATACCGCCAGAGCCAGCGCATGGATATTTACGCTGAGGTACTGGAGAAGCTTAAAACCGCAGGTTTTGTGTATCCCGCGTATTCCACAGCAGCAGAGGTAGAGGAACGCCATCGCGCTAAGGGTGAGGATCCCAAGCTTGGCTACGATAACTACGATCGCACCCTCACCGAAGAACAAATCGCCGCTTTTGAGGCCGAGGGCCGCCAGCCGGTTTGGCGCTTGCGCATGCCAGACCAGGACTGGAAGTGGAATGACCTGGTGCGCGGCGAGATCGAGTTTAAGGCCGCTACCCAGCCCGACTATGTAGTGGCCCGCTCCAATGGGGCACCGCTCTACACGCTGGTTAACCCGGTTGATGATGCCCTCATGGGCATCACGCACGTTCTTCGCGGCGAGGATCTGCTTCCCTCAACCCCTAGGCAGCTGGCGCTGTATGAGGCGCTGAAGGCAATCGGGGTGGCGGAGCAGACTCCTGAGTTTGGGCACCTTCCCTTTGTGATGGGCGAGGGCAACAAGAAGCTCTCCAAGCGCGATCCGCAGTCGAACCTGTTCAACCACCGAGATGCCGGCATCATCCCTGAAGGCATGATGAACTACCTCGCGCTGCTTGGTTGGTCGCTGTCTTCGGAGAAGGACATTTTCTCTGTAGATGAGCTCGTTGCCAACTTTGATGTGAAGAACGTTTTGGCTAACCCAGCTCGTTTTGACCAGAAGAAGCTTGAAGCCATTAACGCCGACCACATCCGGCTTCTGGCCCCAGAAGACTTCAAACAGCGCCTGCGCGACTACCTCACGGAGTACACGGATTTCTCTGCGGATTACCCAGAGGAGAAGTTTGCTATCGCCGCCGACTTGGTTCAGACCCGCATCAAGATGCTTGGCGACGCCTATGCGCTTCTGAAATTCCTCGATACCGCGGATGAGGACCTCGTGCTTGATGAGAAATCCGCAAAGAAGAACCTCAAAGAGACCGCTGTGCAGCCACTGGAAGCCGGCATTGCGGCTCTGGAAGCCCTTGGCGAGTGGACCACTCCTAGTATCGAGGCTGCGTTGCAGAAGGCCCTCATCGAGGACCTGGAGCTCAAACCACGCGTTGCCTATGGCGCATTGCGTGTGGGCGTCTCCGGCCAGGCTATCTCGCCGCCGCTGTTCGAGTCGATGGAGCTTTTGGGCCGTGAATCCACGCTCAACCGCTTGCGTGCTGTCCTTAAGGTGACGCCTTACTCGGCACAGTAGGGCAGTAGCTCGGTGGGCTTAGTGCCCAGTGGGCTCGATGGAAAGTAAAACGAGAAAAACCCCGAACCGGCAATCATACAGGCAGGTTAAGCTGCTGTTTTAGCCGCTGGTTCGGGGATTTTTGCATCCTTATAAAAGTTGATGCATAACCATGGCTTATGGGGAACAGGATGGGCTTATAAGATTGGGCTTGCGATTGATGGTGAATGAGACGCGCCGTAAATGAATGTACCGTTGAAAATGCCGATAAAGCAGTTAAAGTAAATCTTTGTGATATTTGGATTCGGCGAGAAAACCTCGCACACCGAAGGTTATAGGCCGCGCCATGCACGGCCCACGGCCCAAAGGCGCGCGTGGAGGGCTCTGACGCGGGATCGTCGTGTGGCGATAGCAGTCGCCTCAGCTGCCCTCATTGGTTGTCTTGCCGTACCGATTTCTCTAATTACTGACGTTGAAGCGAACCCTACGTTGGTGAGCAAAAGTGTGGTGAGGCAAACTCCCGCCATTCCACAAGACAACGATGCTCCTGCTCAGAGTGCTGCTGCACCCTACGGCGGTGCGGCGGAAACAGTGCCTGTGTTTTCCGGTCCTTATCCTTTTGACTCCACGTATAACCCGCATCCGTCCGTTCTGCCTGGCCAGATGCGCAATATAGAGATCACAGCAGCTAATGGCGTTCGTCGTAGGTATCTCTTACACGTGGGGAAAAACTACAGGCCGGAGCGGCCGGCGCCCTCTCCCGTCTTGTTTGCGTTTGCGGGATGGCGGGTAGACCCTGAGCACTTTGCTCGTGAATCCAAATTTGCTGATGGGGAAGCCGGCAATGATGCCTTGTTAGTTTTTCCTGCTGGGCGTGAAAACTCTTGGGAAGGAGCTCCTTATTCAATTGCCGCTCCCGGGGAAGACATAGCGTTTGTTAAGCAGATCCTTGACGCCATCGACCGCGATTATCTGATCGACCGCACCCGCGTGTACGCCGCGGGTATGTCTAACGGCGGGGGAATGGCTGCGATCCTTGGGTGTCATGCTTCTGATGTCTTTGCCGGAATCGTAAGTGTCTCATCCGCGTACTATCTTCCGGTTACCGCAGGATGTAAGGGGAAGCCGGTGCCTACGCTGGATATACACGGCACGGTTGACCATGTGGTGGCTTATGAAGGCGGACATCGTCATGGCGTCCCATATCACTCCGTTCCGGACTACCTTGCCACTGTCTCGCAGCGTAACGGCTGCCTGCCGGAAAAGCCGACGCAGCTCAAGGTTGGGGATGTTGAGATCGAAAGATTTAACGGGTGCGCTGCCGAGACCGAACACATGCGAGTGTTGGGTCAAGGTCACGTATGGAACCAAGCCCCCAATGCTTCTACCGCTGCATGGAACTTTTTGAGCCGGCAGCATTTATAAAAAGGGCTATGACCACCAGATTTGTGCACTTCTAGTGGTTGTGGTTATATTAGTTCCCGTTGCACAGCAAGGTGTTGAGAAACAAACCAAGCTGTTAAGCGATGGCCTATGGTGTAATTGGCAACACTACGGTTTCTGGTACCGTCATTCTAGGTTCGAGTCCTGGTAGGCCAGCAGCGAGAAATCGCTTCTGATAGAAAAGTTCTATGCCCCGTTCGTCTAGCGGCCTAGGACGCCGGCCTCTCACGCCGGTAACACGGGTTCAAATCCCGTACGGGGTACAAAATGACCACCCAAAGCGCAATGCTTTGGGTGGTTTTTTCATGTTTTATCCTGTTATTAGGTGGGGTGTGACAAGTTTTGCATGGTTATGGGAAATTTTTGGGGAATTTTCGGGTAAGCCTTCAAACAATCCAGGCTAAAGGTATATATTTGCTTAACGTAAAGGAGTTTTTTCCTATCCGTTCACTTTATGTGGGCACATTCCAAGTGGTTTGAGATTGATGTGAAGATGCAGGGAGGAATAGGTCGCTTATGGGTGGTGGGATAAAGCGTTATCTTGGCCTGGTGGCAGTAGCATGCGCTGGCAGCACTATCGTGGGAATACCGGTAGCGGGGGCGCAACCGGCGCAGTGTCCGAGGATAGAGATTGCGGTAACTGGGGGATCGGGAAACTCAAGCCCCTTGGATGACCCCCAAGACATCCTCAGCTTCGGCGGAACAAACTTTGCCAAGCACGTTGCTCGTCTGCATTCGGATGTGCGCGTGTGGCAAACTCCGTATTACTCCTCGATCGGTGTTGTCGGTGGCGGAAGCAAAACCGGATTCGATCGCTTTTTAACCTACGGTGACTCCTACCGGGGCGGCGTGGACACATTACATAAGCACGTTGAAGAAGTCGCTGCCGCTTGCCCAGGGACGTCCTTTATCTTGGCTGGATACTCCCAGGGTGCGGATATCGCCGGGGCGATCACTGAGCGTATTTCGCGCGGTGAGATTAAAGGCGTGACTGCGGAAAAACTTCTCGCCTCGTACCTCCTAGCGGATCCTGGTCGGTCGCGCATAACGGCTAATAGCGCCACCACGACCACCGGTTACTCCGGCAGGGTGACAGAAAATGGGGCGATCATGGTTGACACAAACTATGGTCTCCCAGACCCAGGTTCGGTGGGTATTGCCAGCCCACGTCCTGCTGGTGCCTTTAGCAACCTGCCTGGAAAAGTTCGTTCCGTGTGTAGCTCGGGCGACCCGGTGTGCAGTGTGATCCCCAATGGGGCACTGGCTGCGGTAGCTCAATGGGCTACCAAAGAGGGCAAAGAGATTAATTACGACCGTCCCAGCGTTTCTTTGGGCTCGATGTTTAAAGACGGCAGCTTTGTCATCTCCGTGGGGCCTTACCTTGGCCAGATCCTCTCTGGATTTTATTATGGGGAGCCGCAGCCGGTTCGCGACGGCTTCTACGCGGCATCGCGCAACACATGGCTTAACGACGCCCAGCGCAATGCCTTGGAAATCGTAGCCGAGGAAACCTCAAGTTTGATGCGTTACCTGGATAGCGCGAAGATCTTTGGCATTACCCAAGAACATCTGACTGGCAACATGGCCATGGATCGCCTCATCAACATCGTCGGCTCGCTGCACAGCAAAATTGGGCTTGCAGAAACCTCCCTGGCACTTGGCGCGACCTCCAGGCACGTCTCTTATACCGGTGATAGCAGCACGCCTACCACGATCCAGGGGCAGCGGGTAGACGACTGGATCCAAACCGATATGTCCAAAGTGGTAGCGGCGCATCTGGGTGGGCCAGCATTGCCGGAAATTCCTCAGACTGCGCGCATGGGGCTTCTCCAGAAAGTGGGAGCACCAATCTGGTGGCTGACCAAAAAGATTTTTGGAGAACGCAGCAAGATGACGCGTGAAGTATGGGAGTATTTTGACCTCTGATAAAAGGCGCTGTCCCCGTAATGTCGAGTAATGCCGATCGGGGACAGTGCTTATAAAATCCTATTGAGCTGGGTATTTGAGGAAATTTAGCAAAAGTGCTTCACAACGAGGTGTGACCCGCCTAGACTGTGAGGTGTCGGACCGATTAGGTCACAACTTTAAGGGTGAAGATCCTAGAGGAAATAAAACGACGCTGCTAGGAATCTAACGCCTCCTTAGGGACTGGCCTTCATGGTCGACAGCTCACGCTAGTCGAGCCAGCAAAGGAGGTTGCGTGGCAGCAAGTGATTCAACAGAACATTCCGGTTACCGCGTCGGCAGCTCTTTCAACGCCGGCAGTGCCCTAATCCGGACTTCTAAACGCCAGGGATGCGTGAAGCCGGAGCTACTAAGAACTACTGGAGCGGTAACGTCCCTTAGTTTCAAGAGGTATTAGCAATCCCGACATACTTCCCCTTCAGGGTTGCGCGGACGAAGCGGCGAGATGCCGGCTTACGAAACTTTCGCATTACATGTCGATGAGATTCGAGCGTTCCTCAAGATTGATAAGGAAGAGCCCCTAGTGCTGAAACCATTAATCTACTCAAGAAGGGTTCCCACCGTCTTTCTAGGCGGTGGGGATTTTGATTTCTGGCCATCTACGTGCCGATTTGCTACTTCATGGCAGTTGCACTTAATATCTTATGAGTCCGCAGCGAAAGCTTGCGATGAACGACTTGCCCCGTTCGTCTAGCGGCCTAGGACGCCGGCCTCTCACGCCGGTAACACGGGTTCAAATCCCGTACGGGGTACCACTTACCGCCCAAAGCTCAGCGCTTTGGGTGGTTTTTGTTATGCAGGCGGGGTTGGAGTGAGAGGCGTTTTTATTAGACGCTTTCATTATCGCGCACTCCTAAACATTCGATACCCTGCGATGCTTATCCGTCCAAGGCTGATCTTGGTCGGTGAATCGTTATAAACAACCCATATGATCTGCAATCGCATCGTCAAAACTTTGAGGAATCTTCTACCTCTTCCCGTAGAGCGTTTCATTCTTCATCTTTTCTGAAGAGAACTTCGAATGCCCCCCTTGTCATGGCATTGAATGAACAGATGGCGTATTAAACTGTCAGCCCATACTTATACTAAAATCTGCATAATTCGAATAATCCGTTGGTAATAAAAGACGCTGCGCCGCAACCGTATTGTGAAGGGCTATTGTTGACGGTTCTATCGTGAGATCAGGGTCTGCCTCAGTGGCGACAGCTTTTAAATATTCAATCATTGCCAGGAGATACGTATATCCCTTGGCAGTGGCCAAACGCTGATGCCCATGACTTATTTGGTAAGAGAACTGTGAGAGTCGGCTCCCTTTGGGGTGAAGCTTATTTGATATGACTGTGTTGGGGTGCAGGTATCGAATTTGTATTCGAATTTCATTGATGATGTTATCGGTGCCGTTCTTCAGTAAAAATGCTGCTCATGCCATAATATGAAAAGTGTAAGTCATCAAGCAGTTTTCCTTTGTGTGTTGGGATGTTCGGCGCATGTCATGGGCCCTAGATAAGCTGATTGATAACACCAGAATGGATAACAGTCTGGTTGGTGTAAGTGGCAAACATGCCGTCCTTGTTGGCACAGGAGATAGTAGAAAGTGATTCCTGAAGTGAGAGAAGATCAGCGCGCGGAGCTGCATAAAACAATCTGGCGTATCGCTAACGACCTGCGAGGTAGCGTTGACGGGTGGGACTTCAAGTCTTACGTGTTGGGAATGCTTTTCTATCGTTTTATTTCCGAAAATCTGACCGAGTACCTGAACAAGCTTGAGCGCGAAGCTGGCACCCCAGACTTTGATTATGTTGTTCTCCCGGATGAGCAAGCTGAGTTCGGTCGAGAAACTACCGTCGCGGAGAAGGGCTTCTTCATTCGCCCCTCAGAGCTGTTTGTTAACGTGCGCCGCAATGCCAAGAAGAATGAGAATCTCAACGAAACTCTCGAGGCTGTCTTCAAGAGTATCGAGGGTTCGGCTGTCGGAACGGATAGCGAGGATGACCTCAAGGGACTCTTCGATGATTTGGATGTCAACAGTAATCGACTCGGCAATACGGTCATGAAGCGCAACCAGGCTCTGGTTAAGCTGCTCGACGCCATTGGTGACCTTCCTCTGGGGGACTTTGCCGACAATACAATCGACATTTTCGGCGATGCCTATGAGTACTTGATGGGTATGTACGCGTCCTCAGCGGGCAAATCAGGTGGTGAGTATTACACGCCACAGGAGGTCTCTGAGCTGCTTGCTCGCATTACAGTGGTGGGCAAGAAACAAGTAAACAAGGTCTATGACCCTGCGGTTGGCTCGGGTTCGCTGCTGTTGAAGTTTGAGAAAGTGTTGGGCAAGGGCGGAGTCCGGCAGGGATACTTCGGGCAGGAGATCAACCTGACGACGTACAACCTGGCGCGCATCAACATGTTCCTACACAACATCAACTACGAGAAGTTTGATATTGCGCTCGGCGATACGCTGACTGACCCAGCACACTGGGACGATGAACCGTTCGAGGCGATCGTCTCTAACCCTCCGTATTCAATTAAGTGGGAGGGGGATGCGAATCCAGTGCTCATCAATGATCCTCGCTACTCTCCTGCGGGAGTGTTGGCGCCGAAGTCGAAGGCCGACCTGGCCTTCATGATGCATATCCTGTCGTGGTTGGCGGTTAACGGTACTGCAGCGATCGTCTCTTTTCCTGGTGTGCTGTACCGAGGAGGGGCTGAGAAAAAGATCCGCAAGTATCTCATCGACAATAACTATATTGATGCCATCATTCAGCTACCGCCGGACCTGTTCTTCGGAACCACCATCGGAACCTGCATCATGGTGCTGAAAAAGTCGAAGAAGGACAACTCTGTCCTGTTTATAGATGCCTCGGCAGAGTTCAAGCGGGCCGGGAACAAGAACAAGCTTACGGGCGATAACCAGGACAAAATCCTGGAAACCTACACCCAGCGAAGCGGTGTCGAACATTTCGCCGAGCTGGTGGCTAACGAAGATATCGCAGCGAACGACTACAACGTCGCTGTGTCGTCTTACGTGGAGAAGGAGGATATCCGCGAGGTAGTTGACATCGTGGAGCTCAATGCGGAGATCGAGAAGATCGTGGAACGTCAGGCCCGGTTGCGGATGTCCATCGATGCGATTGTGGCGGAGCTGGAGGAGGTGAAATGAGTCGGATTGACGAGTTGATCAAGGATCTGTGTCCAGACGGTGTCGAGTACCTTGCAGTCTCGGAGCTATTTGACCTTCGGAACGGATATACGCCTTCAAAGTCTAATTCGACTTTTTGGGAGGATGGTTCCGTCCCGTGGTTTCGGATGGAGGATATCCGCGAGAACGGACGAATCCTAGACAATTCTCTTCAGAAGATATCTGATTCCGCAGTAAAAGGTGGAAAACTATTTCCTGCAAACTCTATATTGGTCGCGACCTCCGCGACTATTGGTGAGCATGCCTTGATAACTGTGCCGCATCTCTCCAATCAGAGATTTACCTCATTGTCACTAAAACCAGCGTTTTCTAGCCGGTTGACTATGAAGTTTGCTTACTACTATGGATTTGTTCTTGGTGAGTGGTGTCGAAAAAATACCACAACGTCTAGTTTTGCTTCAGTCGATATGGTCGGGTTCAAAAGATTCAAGTTCCCCGTTCCTCCTCTCGAAGTTCAGCGTGTCATCGTCGATATTCTCGATCAGTTTGTTAAGCTGGAAGCAGAGCTGGAAGCAGAGCTGGAAGCACGAAAACAGCAGTATGAGTACTATCGGGGGCAGATACTTAGCTTCGTTGATTCGGCGGAGTGGCAGACGATAGGTGAATGTCTGGACCTTAAGGCCGGAAGATCGATCAAAGCTGCAGAGATTTCTCCCATCGCTAGTGCAGAGAGAGGGGTTCGATGCTTTGGTGGAAATGGCGTTCGTGGGTTCGTTGCGATTGGCAGTCATCATGGATCGTATCCACTAATTGGTCGGCAGGGTGCGTTGTGCGGGAACGTTAACTGGGTCGAGGGTGAGTTCTACGCGACGGAACATGCAGTCGTCGCAGTGCCGAAGGCCGGAATAGACTCTCGATGGGTTTATCACATGCTGACGGAAATGAATCTTAATCAATATGCGACAAAATCTGCTCAGCCTGGACTCTCTGTGTCTCGATTGAACCAGGTGCGTATTCCTGTTCCCAGCCTTATGGAACAGCAAGAGGCAGCTTCACTGCTTGATGCCTTCGATGCCCTTGTCAACGACCTTTCTTCTGGCCTACCGGCCGAAATTGCCGCACGCCGAAAGCAATACGAGTATTACCGTGACAAGCTTCTTACCTTTAAGGAGCTGGCTTCATGAGCGATCTGACACCCCGTAAATACGACCCGATTGCTGTTAGCAACGAGAGCACGGTAGTGGCAGAGTATGAGGCCGATCCGGCAAGTGAGTCTGCCTATCAATCAGAGTCTCAGCTCGAACAAGAACTCATCCGACTGTTGGAGTCGCAGGCCTACGACTATCTCCCGATTACCACCCAATCCCAACTGGAAGACAATCTCCGTAAACAGCTGGAGATTGTCAACCGGATGGAGTTTTCGGATGCGGAGTGGAAGCAGTTTTTCTCCGAGCGTATCGCCGGCGCTAACGATGGCATCGTCGAGAAGACCATCCGCATCCACGAGGATCATATCCAGCTGCTTCGTCGAGACGATGGTTCGACAAAGAACATCACATTGCTAGACAAGACGAATATCCACAACAATCGCCTGCAAGTAATCAACCAGTACGAGATCGGAGCGGGGGAGGGCGGCGCTAAGCATGCTAACCGCTACGATGTCACCATCCTGGTTAACGGTCTACCAATGGTGCACGTTGAGCTCAAGCGCCGCGGCGTGGATATTCGCGAGGCGTTTAATCAGATCAATCGGTACCAGCGAGAGAGCTTCTGGTCAGGTTCTGGTCTATTTGAGTATGTTCAATTGTTCGTGATCAGCAATGGCACGCTGACAAAGTACTACTCCAACACGACTCGCCAACTTCATCTGGCAGAATCAGCCGGCAGATCGCGTGGAAAGAAGACCTCGAATAGCTTCGAGTTCACGTCGTGGTGGGCGGATGCACAGAACAAGCCGATTTATGAACTTACGGCTTTTACCAAGACATTCTTTGCCAAGCATTCTCTGCTAAATATTCTGACCAAATATTGTGTTCTGACTTCGGATCGCACCCTGATGGTGATGCGTCCATACCAGATCGTTGCTACCGAGCGGATCCTGCAGCGCATCGAGGTGGCAGACAACTATAAACTTCTGGGCACCATTGGAGCAGGTGGTTACGTCTGGCATACCACCGGATCTGGAAAGACCTTGACTTCATTCAAGACGGCTCAGCTGGCTTCGAAGTTACCTAGCGTGGACAAGGTGTTGTTCGTCGTAGACCGTAAGGATCTCGACTACCAGACCATGCGCGAGTACGATCGTTTCGAGAAAGGTGCGGCCAACTCCAACACGTCAACTGCCGTGCTCAAGAAACAGCTTGAAGACCCGAACGCTCGGATCATCATTACTACGATCCAGAAACTCTCTACGTTCATCTCCGGCAACAAGGACCATGCTATCTATGATGGCCATGTGGTCATTGTGTTTGATGAGTGCCATCGCTCGCAGTTTGGTGACATGCATCAGGCAATCACGAAGGCGTTTAAAAAGTACAACCTGTTCGGCTTTACAGGCACACCGATCTTCGCTGAGAATGCCGGTACCAGTGGCAAACCGCATCTGCGAACTACTGAGCAGGTCTTTGGTGAGAAGCTGCATACCTACACCATCGTAGATGCGATCACTGACAAGAACGTACTGCCGTTTCGCATCGACTACGTCAATACCGTTCGGATTGGTGAAGTCGATGACAAGCAGGTTTCCGCTATCGATACAGAGAAGGCGCTGCTCTCAGCTAAACGCATTGGCGAGGTTGTCAAGTACACTCTCGAGCACTTTGATCAGAAGACCCGGCGTTCAAGTAGCTACCAGCATTCCATTATTGCCAATGTTGCCCAGGTGGCCGGCGGCAGAAACAAGATTATTGCGGAGAAAAGCCGTAGCCGGGTCCGCGGTTTTAATTCGATCTTTGCTACGGCGTCCATTGGTGCTGCTAAACGCTATTATTCTGAATTCGTCGAGCAACAAAAACATCTGCCCTCTGATCAGCGGCTCAAGATCGGACTGATCTACTCCTATGCTGCTAACGAGGTTGAGAGTGAGGATTATCTCGACGAGGAAGGTTTCGATACTAGTGGCTTGGGTGCCTCGTCTCGTGACTTCCTGGAATCAGCAATTGGTGATTATAACCAGATGTTTGGAACTAGTTATGACACTTCGTCGGATAAGTTCCAGAACTATTACAAGGATCTTTCGCTTAGGTTGAAGAATCGTGAGTTAGACATGGTCATTGTGGTAAACATGTTCCTCACCGGTTTTGACGCAACCACCCTCAATACTTTGTGGGTAGATAAGAACCTAAAATCGCATGGTTTGATCCAGGCGTATTCGCGTACCAACCGGATCCTGAACTCGGTCAAGACTTACGGCAATATCGTCAGCTTCCGGGACCTTGAGGAGCAGACCAACGACGCAATTGCGCTGTTCGGTAATAAAGACGCTAGGGGAGTGGTGCTGCTCAAGCCTTACCGCGAGTACTACGACGAGTACGCCCAGAAGGTCGGAGACCTCTTGGACGAGTTTCCACTCGGAACGCAAATTGTCGGGGAGGTGAAACAGAAAGAGTTCATCGCTTTATACGGTGCTGTACTTCGCCTTCAGAACATCCTGACCTCCTTTGACGATTTCCAAGGTAACGCCATCCTGTCTGATCGCCAGGATCAGGATTACCGCAGCATTTACCTCAACTTTTACGCGGAGTACCGACAGGAGAAAGAGGCAGAGAAAGAAGAAATCAATGATGATGTGGTCTTTGAGATCGAACTGGTCAAGCAGATCGAAATCAATGTCGATTACGTCCTCATGTTGGTGCAGAAGTATCGCGAGCAGCGTGGAGATGGTGATGACAAGGAGATCCGCGCTGAGATCTCTCGCGCGGTCGATGCCAGCCCGAGCCTGCGCAACAAGAAGGATCTGGTCGAGGCTTTCGTTGATTCGGTTTCTACCAGTGGCGCAATTGATGAAGAGTGGCAAGCATTTATTGCCGAGCGGAAGAAAGTAGAGCTCTCCCGGATTATCGAAGAAGAAAACTTGAGTGCGGTGGAAACAAACGTATTCGTCGAGATGGCCTTTCGCGATGGTGGGATCCAGTCCTCAGGTACAGCTATAACGAGGATTTTGCCGCCGGTTTCTCGTTTTGCTCCGACTGGCGGGCACGGTGAAAAGAAGAGCCGAGTTTTGAAGAAGCTCGGTGAGTTCTTTGAACGATTCTTTGGGCTTACTAGTCAGGAGAGAATTGATTAATTATGCAGGATCTTGCTGAACGGTTAGTTGGGTGGGCAGACAAACAGAGTGATTGGCAGCGAGATCTGCTCCGCCGGATTTGTGAAGGTGAAGTTCTCGATTTCGACTCCCTGGAGAATTATGCCAACATCGTGATTAGTGATGAATGCTCCAAAAACGAGGATTGGATTTCTGTTCCAGCGCCGATTTCCAATGTCGTGCTCGAGCCTCTGTTGACCTCCCATCTGACTAAGACTGATTCAGAGAGTGCGCCAGTCGAGTTGCGCAGCATAGAGCATATTGCTAATGCCAACCACTTGGCTCCAGGTGCCCGCCTGGATTTCGAAAGTAATGGACTGAACATTGTTGCGGGTAGCAATGGAAGTGGCAAGTCTGGATATACGCGAATTATCAAGCAGGTGGCAGTTAGTCGGGCGCCAAGTTTAGTTCTTTCGAACGTTTATGAGGAGTCCGGTAATCCGTCAGCCGTGATTAGCTTTAAAATGGGCGAGGCCGGCGAGAAGGCGTTTACATGGATGGCAGCCTCTGACAGCTCGCGCGAAGAGCTTCGCCGAATTAGGGTCTTTGATGCGCTGTCGGCGAGAATGCACCTTCAAGCGGCGGCTGAGGTGGCTTACGTGCCACCAGAGCTTCAAGCACTGTCAAGATATGCAGCAGCGCTTGAGAAAATCTCTAATGCAGTCGAATCGAAGCGAACTGAAACTTCCTCAAAAGAGCCGAATCTTTCAGAGCTAAACCGGGGCGCCGGTGTCCGGATTGTTGCGGCACTGGGCCAAAAGTCTGCCATTAGTTTGCTTGAAGGGCTCAAAGGCCTGACTCCGGAGGAGGAGAAACGAGTCAAGCAACTTCCAGGACTCATCTCAAACCTCACTCAAAACAGCCCGGCCAAGCTTGTGTCACAAGCTACGGATAGAATGCACAGGATTGCATCCCTCCGGGGCAAAATTGAAGCTTTGCAGAAGGGACTGGACGCTAATTCCTCCCGTGAAATGCCGGAGCTGTTGAAGCAGAGAGACGCAGCTCTCAAAGCTGTGGAGGATGCGGCCGGAATGTTGGCCCGTGATCCGAACATCGCTCCTGGAACCGGTAATGCTACCTGGCAGCGGCTCTGGAGTGCTGCGTGCGCGCATTCCCTTGACCCAGAAAATCGGGACGAGAGAATGTCTGATTTACAATCTTGCCCATTGTGCCAGCAGGATCTTGAGGACGACGCTCGAAAACTATTTGAGAAGTTCGAGACTTTTGTAGCAGACGAAGCCAGGAAGGTCTTGGATCGGGCTAATGCGAACTTGAAAAATGAAACAGATCGCTTGACAGCCTTGATGATCCCGAATGCGGAGGATCACATCGAACTTGTTTCTTCTTACGATCCTGACCTATCAAAGAAAATCGAGTCAGTGCTCATGAGTTTCCGAGATGCTAGGCAATCTCTCCTGGACAGGGAGGCGATCGCGGAGGCCAGTTATGAGCTCTCCAAGCCATTAAACTGGGCAGATCTTTCTCGGAGTGCGCGGGAGGCATCTAAGCAACTCGAACAACTTGAAGCGCAAGAAAAGTCCAAGATCGACGAATTTCGAACTGCGGACAGCGCTGCCGAAGCCGTGGGAAAGTTACACGAAGAATTTGATCGACTGAGCATTCAAAAGCGGCTTTTCGATAACGCTGAGACCCTGCGTAACGAGCATGATCGCCAGGTGTTGTTGCAAGCAATCAAAAAGGCGAAGTCTGCCTGCTCGACGAGCAGTGCGACGCGTCAAAACAAGGTGCTTTCGAAAGAATATGTGGATAAAGTTTGCGAACAGTTCAAGCAAGAAACCAAAGTGCTTGGAATTGATCGGGTTCCAGTAGCGCTGAATTTTCGGAAAGCTTCGCGAGGAATCAACTATATCCAGGTGATACTCGAAGACGCTCGGGACGAGCCGGTCGCTGATGTACTGAGCGAAGGAGAGCATAGGATGACCGCCATTGCGGGATTCTTTGCTGATTTGACTGAGTCGGGTGACGGATCAGTACTTGTGTTCGATGACCCAGTCTCCAGCCTGGACCAGGACTATCGGCGATACGTAGCAAGACGGCTAGTGATTGAATCAGCGCACCGACAAGTCATAGTTTTCTCCCATGACGTTATTTTTGTTCGAGAGTTATATGAAGAGCATGAACGTTTCAATAAGGAACGAACTGCTTCCGGCGATTCTGAGATTCCAGCGCTCTGCTATCAACATATTAACCGAACCGTGGATGGTACTGGGGTCCTGACAGAAAAAGGACATTGGAATAGCGTTAAGTTGAAAAGCAAAATCGGATCCGTTCGTGCGAGAATCCAAGATGCTGGACCTATTTATCGTGCCGGGGATAACGAGGCTTACGAGCGAGAGTCTCGGGATATCTCCGGCGCCATTCGTGAGTGCTGGGAGATTTTTGTTGAGCAAGAGCTCTTGGGTGGAGTCGTGACTAGATTCAAGAGAAGCGTTGAAACACAGCGGCTTAGGTACGTGACCGGTATAAGCAATGAGGACATAGCACGTGTCGATCTTGGAATGTCGAAGCACTCCAAGGAGTTTCGAGGGCATGCAGCACCCGAGGGTGATCTGTCCACTCCTCTAACCCCAGACGAACTTAGAAAGGAGATCGACGAGCTCGATAGTTTTCGCAAGGAGATCGAACAGAGGCGGAAGAAAAAGTAAGCTCAATGGGACAATTCACTGTTTCGAACGCACAAGTTCAAGTCGAGTGAGTTGGAATAAATCTTCAACGGAAAGTTGAATGAGCCTTGCCAGCTGGGTATCCCAGCTGGAAGGACACCCACCAGTGCGCACTAGGCCAACCGCCCAATCCCTGGCCGGCTCGCTTTGTTTTGAAATGCGAGCCCTTGGGTGGTATAAAACCCCAGGTCAAACTGATATAATATCGCTGTATGATTCTCTTTGAAGTGGGCCAGGACTCGGCCAAGCAGGTTAAGCCCATGATTACCGTCAACGGGAAGAAGGTTCTGGAGCGAGACATCCAGAAAATCTTCGAGGGCAGTCTGCACGAGATCCTTGGCGTCCGCTTTTTGGCTAGTGAGTACTCCACCAGCTTTGGCGGCCGGATGGATACCCTTGGCATCGATGATGACGGTAATCCGTGCATCATCGAGTACAAGAAGGGTCAGAACGAGAATGTCATTAATCAGGGACTTTCATACCTGCGTTGGTTGCTCGACCACAAAGACTCGTTCCACGTCCTTTGCCAAGAAAAGGGCGTCGAGCAAGAGGTCCAGTGGGATGCTCCACGGGTGATTTGTGTAGCCGAGAGCTACAGCAAGTTTGATACCGATACCGCAGATCTGCTTCCGATCAAGATTGAGCTGATGCGCTATCAGTTGTTCGAGAACAACATGCTCACCTTGGACACGGAAAGTTACCAGAAGGTGAAGCTCCAGGGAGTCCCTAAACTGGGCACCAGCGTCGAGAAGAAGCCTGAGCCGCTGCAGGTCACTTATACGCTGGATGATCACCTTGCGAAGTCAGGGCCGGCCAGCCGAAAGCTCTTCGAAGAACTCAAGGAGCGACTCCTCGGCCTCGATCAAGAGATGGAACTCGAGCCCAAGAAACTCTATGTAGCGTTCAAGATGACTCGCAACGTGGTCGACGTCGTTGTTCAGAAGACCAAGCTCTGGGTGTTTATCAATGTCAAGAGCAGTACTCTTGAAGATCCACGAGGAATAGCGGAAAACTTGGCTGATCCGGTGAAGATTGGACACTGGGGAAACGGTGAATACCGCGTCGAGGTCACTCCGAAGACTGATCTGGACTACCTCATGATGCTCCTCGAACAGAGCTATAGCATCAATCAGTAGTCTGTGCTGATACGTAGTTTCTCACTCCGACGATTGACGGCAGTACGGTTCCATTCCGAGAGTATTCGGCCGTCACTGGGGCCGCGACAAAGTATTCCTTCTGCAATAACTCATAGGAAAGCTCACCATACTTTGTAAATATTCAATTGTTTATTAGAGTATTAAGGCGTTATTACGAATCTAGCTTCATAGATTCATGATTGGCGCGTAATGCTCGACAATATTTGGCCATAACCAAGGAGACCTCACCATGGCAACCGCTCCAGCTGGCAAACGGATCATGCTGCTAGGCGTATACGGAATGGAAGCTGTGGAAGTGGGAGGCGCGCTTCTTAAAAACGCGAATAGGGGCGGCCAGTCGAGCGCCGCAATTATGTTGTGCGGTGAGGAGATGCGCCCAGGGGTCACCGCGGCGTGTGAAAAACTTAAAATTTCGGTTGATTATCTTGGCTTTGCACTGGGCGAAATACAAAATGATGTGGCCCATAAGGCTGAGATCGTTAAGGCGATACGAGCAGCGGCCCCTGAAGTGCTGATTACGCAGGATCCCGAGCACTCCGTTGAGGATTTTGACCCGGATCGTCGTGAAGCAATGAACTTGATTCTGGACTCGATTGCGCTGTCAGCTCGCCAATGGCGGGTCGAACTCGGTGATCCTGTGGCGCTGCCTGAGGTCTACTTTATGAGTCCTGATTCACCCAACACCATCGTGTCTATTTCAGATGTGTGGGAGGAAAAGCAGGGGGCGCTTGACCTTTTAGAATCTCAGCTGGAATTCTCTGCGCAGCACTATGATCGCTACCACGGTTCGGAGACCATGGAAAAAATTGTTCCGGGCTGGGCCACGATGGATAACCTTGAGCGGGGCAAGAAATCCCTGCGCGAGTTCAATAGGGCCCTTTACTTGAACAACGGTTCTTTGGGGCATGGTCACTTTGCGTTTGCTGAGGCATATCGCAAGGTAGGCATGTTCCACGTCGATCACCTATAGCGCATGCAGATCGTCCAGTCCCTGCGCCCACACCGCCATTCGCGAGCCTGAAAAGCCACCGTCGATGCATCGAAATCGAAGCGCATACTTCTACGCACTCGTGTTTATCGCGTTGCTCATCGTGAATTTTGCCCTGCCCCGGTTTATGCCTGGCTCTCCGCTCAAGCACGTCGCGGGTGATGCCGTGGGCGAATTAACCGCAGCAGACCGGATGAACCTTCTATCGGCATACGGGCTGGACAAGCCATTGTGGCAACAGTTTTTCTTCTACATCCGCGATTTTTTCACGCTCAATTGGGGAACGTCTTTTGCCAAAAAAGAGTCTATAACCGCGATCCTGTTACGTGCGGCACCGTGGACGCTGCTCCTAGCCAGCGCAAACTTGCTTCTCTCCACCTTCATCGGTGCGTGGCTGGGACGTCGTTCCGCGCTTAAGCGAGGCGAGGGCAAAGACCGCCGCTATGTTGTCGGGGCAGCTTTGATGAGTTCGATTCCTATTTTCTGGGTATGCATTGTGTTGCTTTCGCTGTTTGCTGCCACGTGGCGCCTGTTCCCGCTAGGAGGGGCAGTAGACCTGTGGCACAAACACTCGGGAATCGCATGGGTCGTGGATGTTGCCCACCACCTAACGCTCCCACTCCTAGCGATGGTGTTTGGCACGATTACTACGTATTTCATTGCAATGCGCCAGGGGACATTACGCGTTATCAACAACAGCTATGTTGAGCTTGCGCGACTACGCAATATCAGCGAGGACCGCGTGCGTCGGTGGTATATCACGCGCAATGCTTTAACCCAGGTATTTACTATCTTCATGATCGACGTGGGCTATCTCTTTTCCGGCTCGCTTGTTGTGGAATCGGTCTTCTCGTACCCCGGCCTCGGCCAGGTTATGACTGAGGCAGTGTTTAACAGGGACTATCCGCTCATACAGTCGAGTTTCCTTGCAATCTCGCTTTTGGTGTTGGCTAGCAGCTACCTATCGGATCGTTTGTATTCCCGAGTCAACATCGGGGCGGAGATATAACCATGAAATTTCTCAGATCTTGGTGGCCCCTCGTTATTATTGCGATTCTTGTAATCGTTGCGATCTTCGCGCCAGCCTTTGCGCCTTATGACCCCTCCGTGCAGCAAGGCCGCCCTTTTAGCGCGCCGAGCGCCAAGCATTGGCTCGGCTTGAACCACCTGGGAGAAGACATCCTGTCGGAGCTCATTATGGGAACCCGGCACTCACTAGCTATCGCGACTGTGGCCAGTCTGATCACGCTCACGATCGCTTTTGTAGGAGGGGCGATTGCGGGGCTTCGCGGAGGCGCTACTGATTGTGCGATCATGCGGGTAGCTGAGTTCTTCATGGCTGTCCCTGCGCTTCCGGCGATACTGCTCCTTGCTGCGATCATGCAAGGAGGTTTTTGGTCGATGGTCTTTGTCCTCACGGTCATGAGCTGGCCTTATCTTCTCCGTCTTGTGCGTGGTGAAGTCGTTGACATTAAGCGGCGCGGATACATCCGAACAATCCGCGCGATGGGGGCATCTGACCTCTATATAGTGCGAGTTCACGTTCTACAAGAACTCGCCCCCATGCTCGTCTATCGCTATGTCTTGAGGTTTAAGTCGACTATTTTGACAGAATCCACGCTCGCTTTTCTGGGAATCGGTGCTCTCACCACCACATCGTGGGGAACAATCCTGCATCATGCCCAAGCCCGGCACGCTTTCACCACTGGTACCTGGGTTTATTGGGCACTACCTGCGGTCATGTGCATCATCGTGGTGAGTTTTTCACTCATGATGTTGGCCTACAAGATTGAAGAACGCTCAGACGCGAGGTTGTCTCATGCCATTGCTTGATGTCAGTAGCCTCTCAGTCACGTATCCGGGAGCGGTAAAACCGGTGGTCAAAGACTTTGACCTCAAGGTAAGAGAAGGCGAGTTCGTGGGCCTGATGGGAAGTTCCGGAAGCGGAAAAACAACGATCATTCGCTCAATCTTTGGCAACCTCCCAGCCGGAACGAGCGTCGAGGGGACAATCCTGTTTTCTGGCACGCCGATGGGCGCGCACCGGTGGTGGCGTGATATTTCGCTTGTACCTCAGTCTTCAATGTCATCGTTGAATCCGTCGTTTCGCATCGGAACCACCATTGAAGAAACCTGCAAAGCAAACAACGTAGATTTTTCGCACCGACGTATCTGCGAGCTTCTCGACGTCGTCGAGCTTGCTCCAAACGTTGCGGCACAGTTTCCTCACGAACTTTCAGGAGGGATGCGGCAACGCGTCTGTATCGCACTCGCCCTGGCCTGCAACCCCCGGATGGTCGTGCTTGATGAGGCAACGACAGGTCTCGACGTACTGGTGGAAGCACATATCGTGGCTCTCCTGGACAGGCTGAGAAAACATCTGGGATTATCAGCGATCCTCGTTTCTCACGATCCGCGGATTATGAGTGCTCTGGCGGATTCTGTCGTCTCCCTCGAGGAGGGCCAATGAGTACCTGCCCGATCCGCGTTGAGCGGATTACCAAGCGCTATGGGAAGACGGTCGGTGTTTCGGACGTATCTCTCGATTTCCCCACGGGTCATGTTGTCTGCATCGTGGGTGAAAGCGGAAGCGGCAAAACAACTCTGATCAACGTGTTGTTGGGCCTGATCAAGCCCACCTCAGGGCGCGTCTTTCCTGCACAGCAGGCGGCGCTTGTTCTGCAGGACCCGTATACGTCTTTAAGCCCTCTGCTCACCATAGAGCAGAGCATGGCGGAACCATTCAAGTTTGCGAAAAAACGCATCGACGCTCACCGTATCGACTCGGTTTTTTCTCGCCTAGGACTGAATTTTTCAGCTTTAGCGCAGCGTCGGCCCCACGAGTTATCAGGAGGACAACTACAACGTATCAACATCGCACGCGCCGTTCTTATACAACCAGATCTCATCGTGATGGACGAGCCGACATCGATGGTGGACCCCATAAACACCCAAAGAATCGGCGAAATAATTGCGGAGATGAAGCACGACGCTGCGGTTGTGGTGGTCACGCATGACCTTGCCTTTGCACAAGGGATAGCAGATTCAACCGTTGTGATGCGTCAGGGGAAGATGATCGAACACATCACGGCCAACAACGATTTAACAACTAGTCAACTACCGTACGTTCGGGAGATGGATTGTGCGGCGAATGATCTTGCCGCCTATGTACGTCACCTCAATATGTCCAGGTAGCGGGCATTTTTGAAAGGAAAATTCATGCGGAGAGTCTTCTCCCTTCTATGTGCGGCAGTGATGGCTTTGAGCTTCGCCGCTTGTACCACTCAAGGGTCGTCACCCTCGACTAACACAGCGTCGGGGCGTAAGGTCGCAAGCGCGGTGATCCCTATTCACCGAGATGAAAACTCACTTAATCCCTACAGCTACGTCACGGGAAGCCCCGGACTTACCGCCCTGCGTCTAGTGTATGACGCGCTCTTTAGCGTCGATAAGGATGCACAAGTTCAACCGCATCTAGCAAAGTCATATGAAGTCAATGGTGACTACACCAAGTACACCATCGAGGTCCGCGATAACGTGCGCTGGCATGACGGGAAGAAACTAACGCCTGAAGACGTAGCATTCACCTTCAACTACGCCAAAGGCAGTGACAGAGCTCGCTGGAAGAACATTGCGAACCGGATTTCCTCTATGGATGTCGACGGAAACCACGTGACCTTCACTCTGGCCGACTCAAATCCTTACTTTGTTGAGGAAGTACTGACGGATATGCCGATCATTGCCAAGCATGTCTTTGAAGATAAAAAGGCCAATGAAGTCACCGAACACGTGGGCACCGGCATCTACTCACTGACCGAATATGTCCCAGGACAGAAGTACGTGCTTACCGCTAATGACGAATTCTTCCTAGGGAAACCTGCAATCGGCACGCTGAATATGCCGATCATCACCGATTCAGCCGCTATCCACCAGGGGCTAAAATCGGGAGAGTATTTGACAGCATTCTCCGCCCTCGCGCCAGAGCTCGCCGAAACTTTTGAGAAAGAGAAAAGCCTCAAAGTAACCAGCGGGCCAGGGTTTGGAAATGACATGATCTACATGAATACAAGCGTGGGACCTTTTAAAGACGTGGAATTCCGCCAGGCCATCAGCCTTGCCATCGACGAGGACGCTCTTATCGAGCGGGTTTATCTGGGGCATGCCGACCATCCCACCGCAGGCTTTTATTCACCACATTCGCCGTGGGCAGATACGTCGCTCAAGTATGAGTTTGATACCGCCAAGGCAGAAAAGATGCTCGACAAACTTGGATATAAGCGTGAGGGCGATTTCCGCACAAACAAAGACGGCAAGCCTTTTAACATCGAGCTTCTTTCTTCAGAATCTGCCTTGCGGCTCGCCGCAGCACAAACCATTGCGCAGCAACTGGCAAAAATCGGTCTCGATGTCCGCGTAAAATCCATGGACTCAGACACCCTTGACGAGCATGTGTGGCCTGGCTTTGACGTCTCCCAGGAGCCTAACTACCAAATGACGATCTTTGGGTGGTCGGGGCCAACGCAATTGAGAGCATCGACGATCGTCCAGATGGGTGCATCAGACCCAACGCTGGGAGACTTTAACCTTGGCAAGTATAAGAATCCCACGTTTGACCAACGTGCTGATGCTTACGTGAAGTCCGGGTCAAAAGAAGAAAAGGAAAGCCTGGTCAAGGAGCTAGAGAAGATATACGCAGAGACCATCATTGCGCGGCCTTATGCGTACGGACAACTGATTACCGTGCATAATCCCACTATTTATGATGGCTTTGTCTTCCAAAAAGGTGAAGGCATTATCAACGTTTCCTCGTTCTTAGAGAAGTAATCGCATCCCTTATAGGCCTAAGAATCAGAGAAAGCCGGTGCTCCTTAACAAAGGGGCACCGGCTTTCTTGCTCAAACCGCGTGATTTTGAGAGGCGGGTAGGAAGTAATTGTCGTTTTTGAGAACGCTAGAATTTGCTTCTTGGGTTTTGCAGCGCTTGTAGCTGCTAGCGTTCTCAAAACGACATACTGGTCATCCCTGACCTACAGGCAAAACACATGGTGTGATCTGATACCCAGCCTCTGCCAATAGGGCCAGTACACCAGTTGAATAAGGTAAGTGTGCTGCTCCGATGATGATAAAAGCCGATTGGCGTTGTAAGTGGGGGATGAGCCTTTGAACCATTGTTTTATTTCGCTGGATCATTGCATGTTGGAAAAATTCTTTAGTATTTAATAGTCGTAAATCTTGCTGCGCGTATCGAGCGTAAACATCTGGCATGTCAGCGTCATAGGAATCAATTGCCGTTTTGAGTTCCTCGATTTGCTTCGAGAGATCGTTGGAGGTCAAAGCCGCTTGTAATTGTTCTTCCACGGTCTCAAGTTCAATTATCGGTTTCTTCGCTTTGCGAGCGCGCTGGATATAACGACTCTCAATTTGCAGATTCGGTGTCCCGTATAGCTTGGACTTCATTTCCTTTTGTGCTGAAACCAGTAGAGCCATAACCTCCGGCGATACTGATTCGATCGGGGCAGAAGCAAGCAAGGAATCTGGTTGTTCCTTACAGATATGCAGAAGTTTTTCCAGATAGGGTTTATTTAGCAGCTGGGAATAATCAAAGTACGCATTTTCCGACGCCAGGAGGTTTTTCGAGTATCCATCTTCTATACGCTCGGTATCTACTTCCACGATGAGTGTGTCGGTTGTATTCATCAGGTCATCTAGCGCTGGAAGCGGCAAGACGATCTTAGACGTATCAATGTGATGCAAAGAACCCCAGAGGAAGGACACAGCAGAGTGCTTGCTTTTAATGGACCAAAATAATGATCCATTAAAAATTGGGTCTGAATGCGCTGGTTGCTTCAGCGATTTTTCGTTGATGTCAATCACCTAACTTGTTTAATGCCGACTTTGGCTATATGCACTGTAAGCGTACTTCAGCCCCTTAGTTTTGATATGGAAAACAAGAGGAGCAAAAGGCGAAGAAAACTGCTGGTATGGAGAGTGTCTAATCTGCCTTAATCGTCATGATCCAGCGCCACATCAAACCCCAGCTCCTTGACCAGCGCCAAGTCGCTGGCAATGGTAGAGCCAGTAGTGGTGAGCATGTCGCCGCTGATGGCCGAGTTGGCGCCGGAGGTAAAGCAGGCTTCGCCGTGGTCGCCAAGTAATTCGCGTCCGCCGGCGAGCCGGATTGCGGCGTCAGGGCAGAGGAACCGGAAGATGGCTACTGCGCGGCGTACTTCTTCTGGTGCCACGGGGACCATCCCTTGGAGCGGGGTTCCTTCGATGGCTACCAGGACGTTGACCGGTATGGATTTTACGCCGAGTTCCCGGGCGGAGATGACCATATCGATGCGGTCTTCAAAGGTCTCGCCTAAGCCTAGAATGCCGCCGGAGCAGAGACTCATCCCGGCGCGCTTGGCGGCTTCTAGCGTCTCTATTTTGTCTTCAAAGGTGTGGGATGTGCAGATGTTGGGGAAGTTGTTGCGTGATGTTTCTAAGTTGCAGTGAACGCGGCTTACCCCTGCGTTATGTAGCAAGGTGAATTGTTCTTCGGTGAGAAGGCCTGCGGAAATGCAGACTTCGATGCCTATTTCTGCGCGGATTCGGCGCACGCCTTCGCAGATGCGCTCTACTTCGTCGCGTCGTAATTTCCGCCCTGATGTGACGATAGAGAAGCGGAGTACGCCTTTTTCTTTGTTCTCTTTGGCCTGTGTAAGCAGCTCGTCGACGGTGATGAGCGGGTATTTGTCTATTTCAATGTTGGGAAAGCGGATGCTCTGGGCGCAGAAGGTGCAATTTTCTGGGCATCGTCCGCTTTTGGCGTTGATGATGGAACACATGTCAAAGCCGTTGCCGCAGAAGTGTTGACGGATGTCATCGGCGGCTTGGGCAAGCTCATCGAGGGGTGCGTCGAGAAGCGCGAGGGCGGTGTCGCGGTCGATGATTTCACCTGCGAGTACGCGTTCTTTTAAGTTTTGAACATCGTTCAATATGGTGGTCATGAATGTGATTTAACCACTGTTGGCTGTGCTCGGTAGGGCAAATTGACTGTGGCATAGAGCGCTTTGGATGCCCTTGCTGCCGTTAGGATGGAAGCATGACACACGCACAATTAGCCCTTTCTCCGCGCCTCCTCAATGCGATAAACATCGCTGCGGTGGCCCACAGGAATCAGTACCGCAAAGGAACTTCTATCCCGTACGTTTCTCATGTTTTTGCGGTGATGAATATCGCCAGCGCCATGACAGACGATGAGGACATCCTTATAGCTTGCTTGCTTCACGACGTCCTCGAAGATGCGCCGGACGAGTTCTCAGCAGAGCAGATCGAGGAGACTTTTGGCCCACGAGTCTTGGAAATCGTGGGGGAAGTGACCAAGGACGAGTCGCTGTCTTCCTGGCAGGAGCGTAGCGACGCCTACCTGCAGCATCTTCGCTCCGCTTCCGAAGCAGCTCTATGCGTATGCGCTGCGGATAAGTCTCATAACCTTGCCTCCATACTGCAAGATTATGATGATCTAGGGGATGCTCTGTGGGAGCGCTTTAATGCAGGGAAAGAACGTCAGCAATGGTGGTATGCAAGTGTGTATGGCGTGCTTGCTGACCGCTTAGGGGAAGATAATCCTGTGCTGCGGCAGATGGGGATTATGGTGGAAAAGCTCGGAGCTTTATAGAGATTCTGATAGTCGTTGGGCCGCGAGGGTAAGGTCGCGCGCCCAGAGTGTTGATGGTGCGGGGCGTAGCCGTTCGGTGGGGCCGGAAATTGATAGTGCCGCGATAAACAGGCCCTCGCTATCAAAGACTGGGGCGGAGATGCTGGCCAGGCCGACTTCGCGTTCGCTGATCGACTCGGCCCAGCCGTTGCTGCGGGCTTCTTCGAGGTCTTCTGCGGTAAATTGCGCTCCCGCGTCTAGCATGGCCTCACGTAGTGTGGGGGAGGAATACGCTAGGAAGACTTTCGCTGCGGAACCCGCGGTCAGGGGGAGTCGTGTTCCTACCGGGACGGTGTTTTGGAGTCCGATAGCGGGTTCTTGCGCAGCGATGCATACGCGGGTTGCTCCGGCGAGTTGGTAGAGCTGTACCGATTCGCCTGTGACGTTCATGAGGTGCGCCATGATGGGGGTGGCGACGTCGATAAGCTTGGTGGAGCTTCCTGCCCCAAGGGAGGTGAGCACGGCGCCGATTGTCCATTTTCCGTCGGAAGTGCGCGTGAGGATATTGTGCGTTTCCAGCGCGGTGGCTAAACGGTGGGCGGTGGCGCGGGGGAGATCGGTGGCCTCGCACAGCTCTGTCAGAGAGAGGGGGTGCTCTGCGACGGTCAGCATTATGGTTACTGCGCGGTCGAGAACCTTAATACCGCTTGTGGCGGCTGGATCTATGTTAATCTTTCCCATGACACGATACTAGCATTCCATTTTATGGGATTCATCCTTAAGTATGGAATTGATTATGTAAAGAGGTGATTCGATCCATGACCAGCCCCGTGGCATCGAAAGAAGAGAAGTTAACCCTTGCAGAAAAAGTGTGGCGTGACCATGTGATCTCACGCGGCGAGGGCGACCAGCCTGATCTTATCTTCATTGACCTGCAACTCCTACACGAGGTCACCTCACCCCAAGCCTTTGACGGCCTACGCATGGCTGGGCGCACAATGCGGCACCCTGAGCTACACCTTGCCACCGAGGACCACAACGTTCCCACGGAAGGCATTGCGGCAGGATCATTGCTAGAAATCAATGACCTGGTTTCTCGCACACAGGTGGAAACACTGCGCAAGAATTGTGCGGAATTCGGTGTTCGTCTTCATGCTATGGGGGACGCGCAACAAGGTATCGTCCACCAGGTGGGACCCCAGCTGGGGGCGACTCAACCCGGAATGACTATCGTCTGCGGCGATTCCCACACCTCCACGCACGGCGCTTTTGGTGCTATGGCCTTTGGCATTGGCACCTCAGAGGTGGAGCACGTGATGGCCACCCAAACGCTTTCCCTCAAACCCTTTAAAACCATGGCGATCAATGTCTCTGGAGAACTGCAGCCCGGGGTTTCTGCCAAGGACCTCATCTTGGCGATCATCGCCAAGATTGGGACGGGCGGGGGACAAGGCCACGTTATTGAATATCGCGGTGAGGCCATCGAGAAGCTGTCTATGGAAGCGCGCATGACAATGTGCAATATGTCCATTGAGGCTGGCGCGCGTGCAGGCATGATTGCACCCGACCAGACCACTTTTGATTACATCAAAGGCCGAGAGCTTGCCCCGCAAGGACAAGACTGGGATCAAGCGGTGGAGTATTGGAAGACGTTGCCTACAGACGAGGGTGCTGTTTTTGACACCGTGGTGGACATCGATGGCTCGGCAATCACCCCCTTTATCACCTGGGGAACAAACCCAGGCCAGGGGCTTCCGCTCAGTGAAAACGTCCCGTCGCCTGAAGACTTTGCTGGCGATAATGAGAAAGCCGCCGCACACAAAGCGCTGGATTATATGGGGCTGACCCCAGGGACACCGTTAAGAGATATTGCGATCGACACAGTATTTCTTGGTTCCTGCACCAATGCACGCATGGAAGACCTGCGCACAGCCGCAGAAATTCTTGCTGGTCGCACCATCGCGGATTCAGTACGGATGCTCGTGGTTCCTTCCTCAACCATGATTAAGCAACAGGCAGAAGCAGAAGGACTAGACAAGATCTTTATCGCTGCCGGTGCTGAGTGGCGCTCAGCAGGGTGTTCCATGTGCCTAGGAATGAACCCGGATCAACTGGCGCCTGGCGAACGCTCTGCCTCTACCTCTAACCGGAACTTTGAGGGCCGTCAAGGTCCTAAGGGGAGAACGCATCTAGTATCACCAGCAGTCGCAGCAGCAACAGCTATTAAAGGGACATTGGCTAGCCCAGCGGACTTGGACGAGGAGTGAACAATTATGGATAAATTCACAACCCATACGGGCATTGGAGTACCACTGACCCGCTCGAATGTGGACACAGACCAGATTATCCCGGCAGTCTACTTAAAACGGGTCACACGCACGGGCTTTGACGACGGCCTCTTTAACAATTGGCGCACCAATGACCCCAACTTTGTGCTCAACCAGCCTTCCTATTCCAGGGGCTCAGTGCTCGTTGCCGGGCCAGACTTTGGTACAGGCTCCTCCCGCGAGCATGCGGTGTGGGCACTGATGGACTATGGATTCCGGGTGGTGCTGTCTTCTCGATTCGCGGATATTTTCCGGGGGAACGCAGGGAAATCTGGGCTCTTAGCCGCGAAAATGGAACAGTCCGATATTGAGCTCCTGTGGAAGCAGCTAGAGCAACAGCCGGGTCTAGAGGTAACGGTGAACCTAGAAACCCGAACTGTGGAATGCGATGGTTCCGTTTACACCTTCGACGTAGACGACTACACGCGGTGGCGTCTGCTCGAAGGCCTCGACGACATTGGGCTTACGCTTAGGCAGGAATCAGAGATCGCTCGTTACGAGCAATCCCGACCATCGTTTAAACCCGTCACCCAGTAGAAGCTGCACTATTTTGCCGGAAGCGGGCTGGCAAGATAATCGGCTCCTGTCAGCTCGCCGTTGGTAAAGGATAGAACCCAGACACTGGCTTTCTTTGCCGGTATTTCTTCCAAGGGGAGTCTGCCGGAGGCTGATAGCCAGGCGATCGTGTCAGGGATGACCATGCCTTGTGCGACGACCACGGACACTCCGCCTTGATCGATAATCCGAGAGAACGCTGCTTGGGAGTCGGTCATGGTGGATAACCAGCCTTCGTCGCCAAGCTTTGCGTCTACGGAAACCTCAAGGCCCAGGGCCTTAGCTAACGGGGCAGCGGTCTGCTGGCATCTGTCAGGCAGGGCAGAATAAATGGATGTGGGGCGAAACGCCTCCAACAAAGGGGCGAGCAGCTGCGCCTGTCTGCGTCCCTTTTTGTCCAAGGGGCGCAGATTATCGTTGCCTGCCCAGTTGCTGCGTCGGAAAGCTCGTGCATGCCGGACATACAGGATGCGGGTAGTCGCTGGAACCTCAAAGCGCTTGCGGGCTTTATCCATGATGTTTTTGTCCACGTCGTAGCTGAGAAGCTCGCGGGCCTGGTGAAAATCGAGCCAGCGGATCTCATCCACCTCATTATTAGGGGTAAAGGTTCCGTCTAGGACCTCGGCAGTCCAGTAGTAGACCACTTTGGTGCGGTCGCCGATGGGATACGTGACCTTGCCTAGTAGCTTTCCCAGTCTCACGCGGAATCCAGTTTCCTCGACAATCTCGCGCGCTGCCGTGACCGGCAAAGATTCACCTGGATCGACTTTTCCCTTAGCCAGCGACCAGTCGTCATAATGCGGTCGGTGAATCACTGCGTATTGGATGGAATCAGGATCGGTATGGTCGCCACGCCACAAGACCGCTCCTGCTGCAAGAGTAGAGCGTCTGTATTCCTGCGCAGGCTCGGCCACGATGCTTTGGAATCTTCCCGTAATAGCAAGTGAAGATTGCTGGTCCTTAGTCGCTTCGGTGTGACTGGTTTTATGCATCGCTGTAGCTTTCTCTAGTCTGTGGCGGTCTGTGGCGAATGATGACGGGGTGGTGGAAGTGTGGATATATCTAGCCTAGCTACTTGACCAACGTCTTTGGGTGGGCGCGCATAACTCGTCGGACAGCGTTAGCGTGGGCTGCTCATGAGCACAAACACTACACCGAGGCTACGCAGATACAGGGAATAACTGTTGCTCATGAGTCCTAACTATTTCTCGGACATATGGCAGGGACGAGGCACAACAGAGAGCCTAAAGCCAACAAAGTTGCTATATCCATGTACATTGACGTGAGTGAAGTAAAACAGAGCGCACGCATCGTGGCGGCAGCTCTGAAGTGTCCAATAGTGCAACCAGAGGAGTATGCGGTGAAAGTTGCGGTAATGGGAGCCGGATCGTGGGGAACAACCCTGGCTAAGGTCTTTGCAGATGCAGGGTGTGATGTTCGCCTATGGGCACGACGTTCTGAAGTCGCAGCTGAGATCAACCAGCAGCACACCAACAACCGATACCTTTCTGGCATAGTTCTTCCGGAAGCCTTGCGTGCCACGGATAACCCTGCGCAGGCGCTTGAGGATTCTGACATTGTGGTGCTGGGCGTGCCTAGCCAAACATTAAGAGACAACTTATCCGAGTGGGCCGCTGCGATTCCACAGACCGCGATCCTTGTGAGCCTGGCTAAAGGCATAGAAAAAGATACTTTCGAGCGGATGAGCCAAGTAATCGCTGAAGTCGCTGGGACTCCCGATACTCAGATTGCCGTTCTCTCCGGGCCAAACCTAGCCCGCGAGATCGCTGAGGAACAGCCAGCTGCAACAGTAATTGCCTGTACCGACGAGGCGAACGCCCAAAAAGTTCAAGCTGCACTCTCCGCCCCGTACTTCCGCCCGTATACCAATACAGACGTTATTGGTTGTGAAATCGGTGGAGCCTGCAAAAACGTTATTGCATTAGCGTGCGGCATGGCCGCTGGTAGAGGACTCGGGGAAAACACAGTGGCCACCGTGATCACTCGCGGCTTGGCAGAGATTACCCGGTTGGGTACCGCAATGGGTGCTGATCCGCGTACCTTCGCCGGACTTGCCGGATTAGGTGACCTGGTGGCTACGTGTTCCTCACCGTTGTCTCGTAACCGTACTTTTGGCGCGCGACTAGGAGAAGGAAAGACGCTAGAAGACGCAAAGGCCGCTACCAACGGGCAAGTGGCAGAAGGCGTTATCTCTTCGATGTCTATCTCCCGTCTGGCAGAAATCCATGAAGTAGATATGCCTATTACTCGTGCTGTCTACGGTGTGTGCCATATGGGCGCAAGTGTTCATGACATGGTTGCGGCGTTGATGGGGCGTACAAAGAAATCCGAGTAGCACACAAGGTAAAGTTTGTGGTTGTGACTCAGAATCCTTCCGAAAATCCCCGTGTCAGGGTTGCCGTAGTTTATGGCGGCCAAAGCTCAGAGCATTCCGTTTCCTGCGTTTCTGCCGGGGCGATTATGTCTCACCTCGACCCAGAAAAATACGAGGTCTTTCCCGTAGGCATCACCCGTGATGGCGTGTGGACCGTGGGGGAGACCGACGCCACCAAGCTGCGGACTGTGGATCGCGTTATGCCAGAGGTGGAGTTTGTCCGTGAAGTAAAGCTTTCCGTGAACCCTCGTTCTGCCGGTGAGTTCCGGTATGAGGACGGAACGCTGTACGCACATGCTGATGTGATTTTCCCGGCTCTGCATGGACGATTCGGCGAGGACGGAACCATTCAAGGAATGTTCGAGCTTTCTGGCATTCCTTATGTGGGCACCGGAGTATTGAGTTCTGCCTGCGGCATGGACAAGGAGTACACCAAGAAACTTCTTGCGGCGGAAGGCCTGCCCGTGGGCAAAGAAGTGATCCTGCGTGGGGACGAAACCCTCACAGATGCCGATAAGCACATGCTGGGTCTCCCTGTGTTTGTTAAGCCCGCACGAGGCGGATCATCCATCGGAATTTCCCGCGTAGCCGAGTGGGATGACTTCGATGCTGCCCTCACCCTAGCCCGAGAGCATGACACCAAAGTGATCGTGGAAGCGGAGATTAAAGGCGTAGAAGTAGAGTGCGGCGTGCTTGAGCGTGCCGACGGCTCCCTGATTGCTTCAGTGCCTGCACAGCTAGAAGACGTTGATGAAGGCGAAGAAGGCTTCTATGGTTTTGATACCAAATACCTAGACAACGTAGTCACAGCCACCATCCCAGCGCCCTTTGATGAGGCAACAACCAAGCTCATCCAATCGCTGTCGCTAGAAGCCTTCCAAGCACTTAACTGCCGAGGCCTTTCTCGCGTGGACTTTTTTATCACCGCCCAGGGGCCAGTCCTCAATGAGGTGAACACGATGCCGGGCTTTACCCCGATCTCCATGTATCCGCAGGTGTTTGAAGCCACCGGGATAGGTTATGCAGAGCTGCTTTCTCACCTGATCGATCAGGCACTGGCTCAATAAAAAACCAAAGCATTAAAAATAAAGGGGTAGGCAACACAAGACCTGTTGCCTACCCCTTTGCTTTGGGACTAATTAGCGCGTGACAGATGACTCCGCTGTGTGTTTTTCTATGGCTTTGGTCAACTCCACGAGCGCTGCATTGCCAGAGTTCTGCGGCACGCTAACTGCCACAATCACGTCACGGCCGAGCGCATACCAGGTTGACGCCGTGGTTCCGTTACCTAAGGTCGTATCCTCAAACCACGCAACGGAATCTATCTGTTGGATACGTGCCCCAGCCTCATATGCCGCTGGGAAGGCAACGCCGCAACGCACCATAACAGGCTCGTAGCCTGATGCACTCCACGCTGCTGAACCAGCTGGAAGTCCTGGCACATCACGACGAGAATACTGCGGAGAGTCCCCAAAACGTTCCGGCACATCTGACATCAACTCGGTACAACGATCCGAATGAGCGTTTGTGCGAGGATCCGCATCTTGCTGCAACGACTGAAGAGGAAGCGGGTTGGGCTGTGCCGTTTCCTTGCGTAAAGAAGCGACTGCTGTGGAGAGCTCTGGGATGGGCGATGTCGCTTCTCCAAGCCCCGCGTCGTCAGCCGTCAGTGCTACCACAGGAAAACGGTCTACCGCATACCACGTGCGAAACGTCGATCCCGGCGTGGTATCCCTGACTTCTAGCCATGATGTTTCGTCGATAAGCGAAAGCTCCGAAAGCTGCGTGTACTGCAACGGAAGGTTGACTCCGCACCGCAAAGTTACTCGGTGGGTGGAATCTGACTGCCATGCTGCCGCACCAGCGGGGGCGGGATCGGCAAGCTCGGCACGCTTGTGCCCGAGAACCTTATGTGGAAGCGCACCAATAAGAGATGCGCACTCGGGGCTTTCCGCCTCAGGGGAATTTGCAGAAGTCATTGCTACCGGACGGTGGGCTACCCGATCGTAAACCAGCTTCGCTCCTCCAAGCACCCCCACGACCAATACAATGGCTAATGCCAACGCGAGTGCGATGGGCCCTCGTTTGAAAGAAGCTTCATTCTGCATAAGGAATAATCATAGTTTCTGCGATGAACAAGATCGGGTCGCACCGCCGATTGCATCGTGTACTGCTGCACACTGTAGAAATAAGGTCATAACATACGCGACGGAGGAGAACACTAGTGAAAGAACATCTGAATCCGACGCTTGCCGAGGTAGGAGAGCGCGCCGCGATCAACGTGATCATCGCGCATGCGCCCAGCTCCCGAAACGGCGACGACGCCGCAGTACTTGGACATGCCTCCGCGAATTCCCGGGCAGTGGTCACCACAGACATGTTGGTCCAAGACCGACACTTCCGCCTCGACTGGTCAACCCCTGCAGAGATAGGCCGCAAAGCAATCACCCAAAACTTTGCCGATATCGAGGCAATGGGAGCGCGCCCCGTGGCAGCCCTCCTAGCGATCTCAGCGCCGGCCTACACCCGACTTAACTTTGTTTCTGAACTCGCCAGGGGCATTTCCTCCCGGGTAAAAGACTATTCCGCAGAACTCGTCGGCGGAGACATCACAGACGGCGAAGCTATCGTGATCGCAGTAACCGCCGTGGGACAACTAGGCGGTTCACTCCCAGAGCTTTCCCTTGACCGCGCACGACCAGGACACACAATCATCGCCTCGGGAGGAATCGGCGAATCTGCCGCCGGATACGCGCTCCTTAAGCGTTTTGGACGCACAGACATCCCAGAAAAATTCCTACCACTGGTAACCGCACACTGCGCGACCATCGTGCCAGAAGGCCGCGGCTTTGTCGCGCGTTCAGCAGGCGTAAGCTCCCTGACCGATAACTCGGATGGACTCATCGTGGACTTAAGAACCATGGCCAAAAAATCCGGCGTATCCATGGACCTAGACCCAGAAGCCATCGCCCCAACACCATTGATGCTGGAAGCCGCAGAGCTTCTCGACGCCGACCCCTGGCAATGGGTCCTTGGAGGGGGCGAAGACCACACACTCATGGGTACCACTGCCGGCGCACCTCCCACAGGATTCCGAGCCATAGGAACCGTAGGAAAACGACTCTTCCACGTAGGCCACGACCATGGACAAGTACTCGTCGGCGGAAAATCACCCGCTTATGACGACGGCTGGGTCAGCTTTTAAGCATCACTGAACAACCGCAGTAAAACACAGCACATACATACGAGGAACACGAATGACCGACACTGCATCGAACAACGGTGCCCCACATAATTCTGCACCCCAACGACAGCGCCAACCCCTACCAGTCCACCCATCGTGGCTAGAGCCGCTGGCCCCTGTAGAAGAACAGATCCACGCGATGGGAGATTTTCTCCGGGAAGAAATAAAAGCAGGTAGGGGATACTTACCCGCAGGTGCAGACGTACTGCGTGCGTTTAGCTACCCCTTTGATGAGATCAAAGTCCTCATCGTCGGGCAAGACCCCTATCCCACCCCAGGTCACGCGATGGGATTGTCCTTTTCCACCCAACCAGGCGTGCGCCCACTACCTAGGAGTCTTAGCAATATCTTCAAAGAACTATCGCAAGACCTAGGCATCCCCGCACCCCACGACGGCGATCTGACCCCTTGGTCGCGTCAAGGAGTCGCACTCTTTAACCGGGTACTTAGCGTCCAACCAGGTAAAGCCGGCTCCCACCGCGGACGCGGCTGGGAAGAAGTCACCGAGGTAGCCATCAGAGCCCTCGCTGCACGCAACACCCCCTTAGTCGCTATCCTATGGGGACGAGACGCACAAGCAACCAAAGCATTCCTGGGGAACACCCCCTGCATTATGTCCCCGCACCCATCACCGCTATCCGCATCGAGAGGATTCTTTGGTTCTCGCCCCTTTAGCAGGACAAACAGCTTGCTTCAAGACCTCGGAGTCTCCGGCATCGATTGGCGATTGTAAACTTTTCTACCATGCCCGACATCACGTTTCTTAGCGGACGCAGCCTCCTACACTGGGCGGAATGCGCAACAGATGAGCTCGTCGCGCGCCGGGCAGAGATCAACAGCCTGAATGTGTTTCCGGTACCAGACGCGGATACCGGCTCAAATATGGCGCATACCATGCACGCTGCAGTAGAAGCCGTCCACCAGCTGATCGCCAGCGCCGGGGGAGAAACCCAGCACGGTGAGCCCCAAGAACTGAGCGCTTCCGACGTCGCCACAGCACTGGCCTCCGGTGCTGTACGCGGGGCACGGGGAAACTCGGGCGTTGTCTTAAGCCAAGTACTACGTGGCATCGCGCAGGCCGCAAACTCGGGTGTTATTGATGCTTCCTGCATACGGAGATCACTTCTCAACGCACTTGATTTTGTGGCCGCAGCGATTACCGACCCCGTTGAAGGCACCGTGATCACTGTGCTGCGTGCTGCCGCGTTTTCTGCTCGATCCTGCGACACCGACAACCTCTATGAGGTTGTCACAGTGGCTGCGGAGGCAGCGCGAGTAGCCCTGCATAACACCCCCTCACAGCTTGCCGTGTTAAGAGAAGCAGGTGTTGTTGATGCCGGAGGCCAAGGACTAGTAATCCTTCTGGACGCCCTTGTCGATGCCGTGCTCACAGACCCCATGAATGCGGCTCACTGCGGTCAAGACTTTCAAGGGGAGGCCGCGGGCCACGATTCTCATCACTCGGCAGAACTTTCGTACAGGCCACACTCCCGCAGCTTTTCTCAACACGGGCATGAAGCTTTCCTGGAAGTAATGTTCTACATCGAGGACGTTGACCTAGATGCACTACGCGGCGAACTCCTCGCATTAGGAGACAGCCTTGTGATCGCGGGCATTGGCGAAAAAGCTGGGACAATTCATATCCACACATTTGACGCCGGACGAGTCATCGAACAGGCATATGCCATGGGAAAGGTCAGCGACCTTAGGATTGAGGTACTACCGTCCCTCGGCGGCACAGACCACCCAACACGAATCGTGCTAGCACTTGCCCCGGAAGGAACACTGGCCCAGCTCTACAATGCAGCTGGTGCACTTGTGGTAGTCCGAAAAGGCAAACAGTTTGCCATCGTCGGCTCGACCGACCTCGGCCAGGAACCCACCCCGCTGACAGACGGCGTGGCAATAGTCAACGAGCTCATTTCTCGTTCGCATGAAAGCGGAGCGACCGAAGTGATCTTGCTTCCCAACGGCATGCTCACCAGAGGAGAGATGGCGTCAGTGGAACGCTCGACGCGGTCGTTTAAGCAATCAATCACCATCTTGCCCACAGGCAGCCTCGTCCGTGGGTTAGCAGCACTATCAATGCACGATTCCAGCCAAGCACTCGCCGTCGATACCTATGCCATGACTGAAGCCATCACTGGCATGCGTACGGCCAAAATCCGCCCCACCTCAAAAGCCGCCCTCACCGCTGCTGGTGCCTGCGCCAAAGACGACTACGTTGCCACAATGGGGTCTGAGACGATTGCAGTAGATGAAGACATCTATGCTTGTGCTCAACAAGCCGTGCGCAGAATGCTGGACGGCGGCGGAGAACGCATCACGATCATAGCGTTAGAATCACTTGGGCTTAACGAGTCCGAGATAGCCGCAATGCTACCTCCCAACTCGGAACTTGATCTCACCATCTACCTAGCTGACCACGTGGACAGCCTCGTGGAAATCGGAGTGGAGTAACCCATGCTGGGCTGGCACGACACGCGACCACTCACGCAACTCTTGCCTGAAAAAGAAGCCAAGGCCTTTGCCAAACACTTTGGATATCGTTGCGCCGAAGACCTCCTCATGCACCTACCCAGAGCCTATGCCGCCCACGGGTCAGGCCTGAGCGCAGGCCATGCACAAGAAGGCGACATCATCACATGCATAGGGGAGATTGTCTCCACCACCGAGCGAAGAGACCGCAACGGAAACCTCATCTACACCATCGCAATCTCCGACGGTACAGTCACCACCAGTGCAACGTTTTTCCGCGCTAACTGGATCTCCAAAGTCCTCACCACAGGCGCACGCGGCATGTTCACCGGAAAACTCAAATTTTTCCGAGACAAACCACAACTACAGCATCCAGACTTTTTCCTTTTTCCCGATCCCGGTGCCAAAACCCGTGGTTCGGGAGGCTTACAAGCACTATCCACTACAGGAGAGCTTGACGACGTCACCCACATCATCAACTCGCTCACATACATACCGGTATATCCAGCCAAAAAAGCCATGCCCACATGGCGGATACTAGGAGCAATACACGAGATATTGGGTAAAACCCCTCCTATCGTGGACCCACTAGGAGACTTCGTACCCGATGACATGCCTACGCTCGACCAAGCACTACGGGGTGTCCACGAGACAGACTGCGAGAGAGCCGAACCCTACCTCAACAGACTGAAATACGACGAAGCACTCAGCATCGCTCTAGTGATGGCGCTGCGACGCGCAGACATGAAACGTCGTCAAGCCTTCCCCATGCCCACCTCCCACACCGGCCTTCGCGCCACGCTACTCAAAGCCCTGCCTTTTACACTCACAGAAGGCCAACAACAGGTAGCACAAGAAATCGCAGAAGACCTAGGGAAGAACACTCCCATGTCGCGCCTGCTACAAGGAGAAGTCGGATCCGGAAAAACCATCGTCTCGCTCATCGCGATGCTCCAGGCCGTCGATGCCCACAAACAATGCGCCCTTCTCGCCCCAACCGAAGTCCTTGCAACCCAACACGCACACAGCATCCGAGCCACGCTGGCCGCCGCAGGCATCCAACTCACCGTCGTACTACTCACCGGATCACTACCCACAGCTGAACGCAAAAAAGCACTCCTAGACATCATGTCCGGCGACGCCGACATCATCATCGGAACCCACGCCCTTATCCAAGACACCGTCAACTTCTACGACCTCGGGCTCTGCGTCGTCGACGAACAACACAGATTCGGGGTGGAACAGCGCGACTACTTAAGAGCAAAAGGAAACACAGAACTCACACCACACCTCCTCGTCATGACGGCCACGCCCATCCCAAGAACAATCGCCATGACCGCATTTGGCGATCTCAGCGTCTCCACACTCCGCCAACTCCCCGGCGGACGCCGACCAATCAAGACCTTTGTAGTCAGCTCCGACAACCCCACATGGGGCGAACGCATGTGGAAACGCATCAGAGAAGAAGTAGAACGAGGCCAACAGATCTACGTGGTATGCCCTCGAGTGAAAAACCACGGCGGGGTAGAAGAAACCACCACAGCCCTACAACACGGAATCTTCAACGACCTGCGAGTAGAAATGCTCCACGGAAGCATGCACCCCGAAGACAAAGAAACCATAATGGCAGCCTTCGCCGCAGGAACGATTGACATCCTCGTAGCCACGACCGTCATAGAAGTCGGCATAGACGTACCCAACGCCACCGTCATGCTTATCCGAGAAGCCGAAAACTTCGGAGTCTCCCAACTCCACCAATTACGCGGACGCGTCGGACGAGGCGGCAAAGAATCAATCTGCTTCCTCCACACCACCGCAGAACCCGATACCCCTGCGCGCGAACGCATCCACAAAGTTGCCGCCACTACAGACGGCTTTACCCTCGCAGAAATAGACCTCGAATACCGGCAAGAAGGAGACATCCTAGGCGCCCAACAATCAGGAGCCTCCCAAAAACGCATCAGCTTTATCAAAGACAAAGCACTGATCCAACGCGCCAACCACGACGCCGCCACCATAGTCCAACACAACCCAGAAGCAGCCCGATCCATGGTGAGCGACATCGACGACCGCTCGCAAGACTATCTGGATAAAACATAAACAGATCAACGCACTACCAGAGCAATCCCACCCCACCTAAGCTCAAAAGGCTCACAAACCGTACGCTATGGTTAAAAGCATGAAAATCTGTGCCCCATTCGCCGGCATAGTCCACTACAAAGTAGGACTTGGCGATACCGTCGATACCGGTCAAGAGCTCGCATCAGTCGAAGCTATCAAGCTTGAGGCCCCCATCATCGCGCCGGGGCCAGGGATTGTAGCAACTTTGGCTAAAGACAACTTTGACGATGTCATGGGCGGGGACGTGCTACTTATCGTGGAGGAAGCATAGATGACTCGAATTATTTCTGGTGAAGCCCGAGGCCGCACAATTAAAGTACCTGAGCAAGGAACGCGGCCTACATCAGATCGTGCTCGCGAAGGACTTTTTTCTTCTCTTCAGGTGCGCTTTGGCTTTGTCGGTGCGAAGGTGCTAGATCTTTTTGCCGGATCCGGGGCGCTTGGCCTTGAGGCGGCGAGCCGCGGCGCGGATGAAGTGGTATTGGTAGAAAACAACCCCAAGGCCGTGCAGATTATTCGCCACAATATGCAGGTTGTTGGGCATCCTAACGTTACGGTTGCGGAAATGAAGGCCTCCACGTATGTGGCGAGCGCCCCCAAAGAATACTTTGACATGGTGCTCGCAGACCCTCCTTATGATCTACCTGATTCGGACGTTGAGGAGATGCTTGTGGCCCTGATTCCTACGCTTGTCGACGGCGCAGCGGTCGTCGTAGAGCGTCATCGCGAGTCGCCGGAGACCGCATGGCCTGCATGCTTTGTCCCCACCACGCAGAAGCTGAAAAAGCGGACTTTTGGAATCGCGCGCATGGACATGGCCGTATATCACCAAGAACTTGTTTCAGACTGAGTTACTACAGCACTGTGCACGCTACGTTTAACAATAAGGATGCTTGATGTCCATACATGCTGTTTGCCCCGGTTCTTTTGATCCTGTAACAAAAGGCCATATTGACATTATCGGCCGTGCCGCCGAAATGTATGACCACGTGACCGTACTGGTTACTGCGAATCCGAATAAACCCTCCGGAATGTTCAACGTTGAAGAGCGCAAAGATCTTATTCGGGCGGCAGTACGAGAGGTCGGGGGGCTGGACAACGTCTCTGTGGACCATTGGGGCGGGCTTTTAGTCGATTACACAAACGCTCATGACGTGAGTGTTCTGGTGAAAGGACTGCGCACGGCCCTTGACTATGAGTACGAGCTTCCGATGGCACAGATGAACAGGAAGCTATCAGGGATTGACACGGCATTCCTGATGACTGATCCGGCTTATGGTTATATCTCCTCAACTTTGTGCAAAGAGGTTGTTAAATACGGGGGAAACGTTGATGACATGCTCCCGGCTGCAGTTTCTGCGGCAATGAAACAAAAACTCGGCTAGCGATTAAACAGTGTCCCGAATATGGGGGACGCGTCAACATGTGTGTGCGATTCTGGTAATTTGAGTCACACTCAAATCTTTTGGATGCTAGGAGCAGTATGGGTCTCGCGCTGTTGGTTTTTGCGATCGTGGCTGTCGGATCGTTATTACAGCGAGTATCCGGCATGGGGTTGGGGCTAGTTGCTGGTTCGATTCTGAGCATCGTCATGGGGCCGATAGAAGGAATATTGGTGGTCAACCTCCTAGCGGCTATCAACGCAACTATGACCACTGTGATCGTGCGCAAGAGCATCGATTGGAAAAAGTTTTGGCTTATTGCTCCGGTACTCGTGCTTGGCGCGATTCCTGGTGCATGGCTCATCAGGGTCGTGTCAGGACCAACGCTGCAGGTTGTGGTGGGAACTTTGCTACTGGGCGCACTCGCCACAGTGACCTTTGGAGTTCAACGTATTCCCCACGCTCAAGGAAGAGCACCCGCTGTTGTAGCAGGTATTATCGCCGGTTTTATGAATACCCTTGCAGGAATCGCAGGACCAGCTATTACCGTCTACGCGCAGGTGGCTAGGTGGCCGCAAGTACCTTTTGCGGCGACGCTGCAACCAATCTTCATAGTCTCAGGTCTGGTTTCCTTGACAGTAAAAGTAGCGTCGGGTGCGGGAACGGTGGCATCGGTGACTCCCTGGGTATGGATTTTTGGGATACTCGGCATGATTGCCGGAATTTTTATTGGTGCGAGAGCCTCCCAAAAGATTCCTCGTTCTACGGCAAGAAAGATTTCTCTGAGCGTGGCAACGCTAGGAGGCGTTATGGTTTTGCTCCGAGGCTTGGTAGGGCTCTTCTGACCTTAAGGCACATATAGTTAACTCATGCGTGTTTCCTACGTTGATGTTTTCTCCACCGGACCTCTAAGCGGTAACCCCGTGGCGGTAGTCCATGATGCCGACCAGTTATCGCAACGCCAGATGCAGCGTTTTGCAGCATGGACACATTTATCGGAAACTACTTTTCTCCTTGAGCCAACCACTCCCAACGCAGACTATAGAGTCAGAATTTTTAGCCCCACCAAAGAATTTCCCTTTGCCGGACACCCCACCTTGGGCTCTGCGGCCGCGTGGCTTGCCGCTGGCGGAGTGATGCAGGGAGCGCATATTATCCAGGAATGTTCCGGGGGCTTAATCCCGATACAGATCGATAAAGACGTGTTGTCTTTTCAGGCGCCTGCTCTGTTGGATACTGCGCCGCTTCCTCCGGAACAGATCCAACGCATTCCGCAGGCCTTGAGCATAACCTTTGATGACATCGTGAAGATTCAGCGAATTGACAACGGAACAGGCTGGATCGGCGTTCTGCTTAGCCCAGGAGTCGACATACGAGGCATTAATCCACACTATGCCTTGATGGGACGGCTCAAGCTTGGAGTGGTTAGCCTCCTGGATCCCAGCGACGGTGATGCCATGGAAGTGCGCGCCTTCAACCCAGACATAGGGGAGGACCCGGTTACAGGGAGCCTGAATGCGGGGCTAGCCCAATGGCTTATCGGTGAGGAGATAGTCCCTTCCTCCTACTCAGCGCGTCAGGGGGCCGTACTAGGGCGGGCCGGAAAAATCTTTGTCTCGCAGCGTGCCGACGCCCTGTGGGTAGGCGGACAATGCAGGCTTACTATCAGCGGAACCGTGAACATATAGCTACAACAATGCCCGAGGCGCTGTGTTCTCAGAGCCTCGGGCATAAAATTAAAGCGTTTTAGAGCAAGCTGGAGAGGAACGTCTTGGTGCGTTCGTGCTGAGGGTTATCAATAACCTGACGAGCATCACCGATTTCAACGATCACACCGCCATCCATGAAGGCGACTGTATCTGCGACTTCACGGGCAAAGCCCATCTCATGCGTGACTACCAACATGGTCATGCCGCCTTCTGCAAGGTCGCGCATCACTCGCAGAACTTCTCCTACCAACTCTGGGTCGAGGGCGGAGGTGGGCTCGTCGAAAAGCATAAGTTTGGGTTCCATGGCTACTGCACGCGCGATGGCTACGCGCTGCTGCTGACCGCCAGAAAGCTGAGCCGGATAAGCGTCCGCCTTATGCTGCAAACCGACTTGCGCGAGTAACTCCATGGCTTTGGCGCGAGCCTCGGACTCCGGCACACCTTTGACGTGAATGGGAGCCTCTATGATGTTTTCGATTGCGGTTCTGTGCGGGAACAAGTTGAAGCCTTGGAACACCATGCCGATATCGGCGCGCTGACGTGCGGCTTCTTTCTCGGAAATTTCGTAGAGAATCCCGTCGCGCTCTTTATAACCGATCAGCTCACCATCCACGTACAAGCGGCCAGCGTTGATCTTTTCCAGGTGGTTAACACACCGCAAAAGTGTGGATTTACCGGAACCCGAGGGTCCAATGAGACAGGTCACAGATCCCTGAGGAACTTCAAGATCGATGCCCTTGAGGACCTCAATCTGGCCGAAGTTTTTGCACAACTGTTGCGCACTAATCATGAGATTTTCAGCCATTATCAAGCGCCTTTCTGCGGGTTATGTGGGTGTCGGTGCTGCCGCGTAGGAGGCTCGGCGACGATATTGACGTTTTTGGGGAGGGTGCCTTCTGCGTCGGCAAGCGCTGCAAGCTGGCGAGCAGTCAGCTCACGTGTTGCGCCTCGGTCGAAGTACTTTTCCAAGTAACTTTGCGCGACCATCAACAGCGAGGTAATTGCCAGATACCATGTTGCTGCCACAAGAAGCAGGGGTACCGGATCAAACAGTGCTGCGGCGATATCGGTGGCGCGTCCGTAAAGCTCAGCGGTGTAAGGGATTGCTACGACCAGGGACGTGGTCTTGAGCAAAGAGATAAACTCGTTGCCCGTAGGAGGGACAATAATGCGCATCGCTTGGGGGAGGACCGTACGGCGAATGGTCATCCACCAGCTCATGCCCAAGGCCTTGGAAGCTTCAGTCTGGCCTTCGGGAACCGCCTGCAATCCAGAACGGACGATTTCTGCCATATATGCGGCCTCGTTGAGTCCGAGTCCCAAAACTGCGAGTAGGAACATATTGGAGAGGGCATTTTCCAAGGATATTTCTGTAAAACCAAGGTTGACTGTTTGATACAGCGAACCGAGGAGACCCCAGAAGACGAGCTGGACGTAAACCGGAGTTCCACGGAATATCCACAGATAGAACCACGAGACAGTGCGCAGGACTGGATTAGGTGACATGCGCATGACGGCCACGGCACAGCCTAAGACAACGCCCAGGATCATGGACAAGACCGTGATGGCCAGAGTGTGGCCTGCTGCTAAGGCGATACGAGTATCAAAGAGATATTGAATATACGTATCCCAACCATATGCTTCATTGGTGGCCGCGCTGATGATAAACCAGAGGAACACCAGAAGAATAAGGATGGCGGCAACCCAACGGCCGGGGTGACGCAGCGGCTTCGCTTGGATGGGTTTTGGTTGTGGGGAAGTCATGTAGTTTCCTTGTGTTTTTAGGGATGGCGGTTATGAGAGGGGTGCTTATTGAGCGATAGGTACTTCGTTGATCATCGCTGAGGAAACAAGACCCTCATCAATTCCCCACATTTTGAGGATTCGTTGATAATCACCAGTTTTAATGAGGTGCTGCAGCGCAGCGGCTAGTGCCGTACCGAGTTGAGATCCCTTAGGTACTGCAAAGCCGTAGGGCGCGGCATCGCTGATGGATCCCACTGTTTCTAGCTTCCCTTCAGACCTAGAAATTGCCCAGGCCAGCACCGGCGAATCTGCGACAAAAGCATCGGCACGGCCAAGGACAAGCGCGGTCGCGGCCTGATCACTGGTCTCGTAGGCCAGGACCTCGATAGGCTTTTTGCCCTGAGCTACGCAATCATCGCTCATAGGACGCACGATATCTGTGTCAGCGACTGTTGTACGTTGCACGGCGATGGATAGACCGCACGCATTATTTGGGTCGATAGGTGAACCGACTTGTTGCCCCCACTGAACTCCCGCATAGAGGAAATCAACAAAGTCATAATTTTTCCGCCGCTCCTCATTGTCCGTAAAACCAGAGGCGCCTACATCGATGGTTCCGGCGCTGAGAGAGGGGAGAATGAGGGAGAAATCCTGCTCGATTGGTTGATACTTAAGCCCCATAACCGATGACGCTGCCCTCATAAGATCCATTTCCATCCCGATGATCTCATGACGAGAATTCTTGAATTCAAATGGTGCGAATGGCGGGTTTGAGCTTGCTACCAATGTTCCCTTTTCTGCAAGAGGCTGGGGGACTAGAGCAGCGATGTCGGGTACTGCGGGCGGCGAGACCTCTTCCCAGCCGTCGGGGTGACCTTGTTCTTCATTGGTCACACACGCGCTGAGCGAGACGGCAAGTGTAATCGCAGTACACAAAGCCAAGACACGGGTGCGGGATTTCATGGAGGAAATAATACCGCTTCCTACATATTATGTTTAATCGACAGGCTAAAAGCCATGGAAATCGATGCAACCTCGCAATATCTTGCACGAGGGGAGCTATCGCATCCATGGCTTTGCTCAATCGAACGCGGTGGAGTTTAAGGGAAAGCCTTAGACTAAGCGTTTTCTGATTCGGTGTTGGTCTTGGTATTAAAACGACGTTCTACCAGCATGATCGCTGCCACAATTCCGCCTCCGACAAGGATCAAAAGAATAGTCATGCCGATGTTTCCGGAAGGTGCCGCAGGGGAGCCGGAAATATCTTGCCAAGGCCACAATGCACGTAGCGAACCAAGCATTAACCCCGCCATGGTAGCCAGCGTGATTGTTCGGTGAACGGTAATCAGGTAATCCAGAATCTTGATAAAGCATGCAATTCCGGTCAATGCGCCGAGCGCAAACACGGCCATGACCGTGAGGTTACGGTCGCTGACCGCTCCGATGACTGGAGCGTAGAGGCCCAAAGACAAGAGGATGAAAGAGCCAGAAATACCAGGCAAAACCAGGGCGCATACGGCTATCGCAGCAGCGAAGAAGATCACGACTAACGACGGATCAGTTTTTTCCTCGGACGTAAAACCTGTGCCGATAAAAGTAAGGATCGCCGCGATGATGAAAGCTGCAATGATGGCGACGCGTTTTTGTGAATAGTCTTTTCGGGAAATCATGAGCAATGGCACTGTAATAGAAACAGCCACCATGCCCAAGAAGAGGGCGCGAGCAGATTGTCCATGATTTTCCACGAAATTATGCATCACAGAAGAAAGCAAAAGAACCGTGGCCACCATGCCAAATCCGACGCATGCGAGGAAGAGCCATTCCACGCGTCGTGCTGCTTCCTTTAACCCGGATGGGTTAGTAAACATGGTGCGAACTAAATGGAGTAGGGAATGGCCATTGTGGATAGCTCGTTCATAAATACCTACGACGAGCGCAACAGTGCCGCCGGAAACGCCGGGAACCATCTCAGCAAGACCAATAAGTCCGCCTGCGATGACGTGCACAATGGAACCGGAGAAGGATGAGGACCTGGTAGTCGCTTGGGGTGTGGCTGCCATGAACCGCTTTCTTCTAGGTGGCCGTTGCAAGAAAGCGGCCACTGTAGTTGTTAAAAATGTACAGCTTGACACCTTAGACGGTTTTTTAAAGAAAGTCCTGATGGCTCACAAACCTGCGCGGCATTGTGAAGAAGAAAAGCTGTGACGGGGAGTGGAGGAGATCGGTGGGAAATCGATAAGAAATGTCGTTTTTGAGAACGCTAGCGAGTGTGCCGTTAGTAAAATCCCAGGACAAGATTTCTAGCGTTCTCAAAAACGACATTTTGGCTTCCTAGAACCAAAGCAGCAGGGCGCAACAAGTGAAAAGCAAAAGTGCGCTTGAAGGCTGCCTTGCCAACAAACGCACTTTCAGCTGTTGTATCTACCGCCTAGTGGGCTGCCACTTCCCAGTTAGGGCCGCTACCTGCTGAAACCTCAAGTGGCACACGCAAAGAAATGGCCGCATCCATTTCCTTTTCCACTATCTCACGCACCTGTTCCAACTCATTTGGTGCAATTTCCACCACGAGTTCGTCATGAACCTGCAGCAGCACGCGAGATGCAACCCCAGCCTTTCTCAGCTCATGGTCAACACGGATCATTGCAACCTTGATAATGTCTGCGGCTGTTCCTTGGATGGGGGCATTAAGCGCAGCACGTTCTGCGTTTTCGCGAGCCACTCGGTTATCTGAACCAAGCTCAGGAAGGTACCGACGCCTACCGAACAACGTGGAGGTAAACCCATCTTTTCGAGCCTGCTCCACCACGTTATCCAGATACTGTTTTACTCCACCAAACCGCTCAAAATAGCTCGTCATAATCTGCTTAGCTTCACCAGCAGGAATATTCAGCTGCTGCCCGAGACCAAAGGCCGATAACCCATAGACCAAGCCATAGCTCATCGCCTTTACTCGACGACGCAACTCTGGCGTCACCTGATCCACCGGGACCTCGAAAACTTTAGAGCCTACGTAATTATGGAGATCTTCGCCTTTACGATACGCCTCAATAAGACCCGGATCTTCCGAAAGGTGGGCCATCACACGCATTTCAATCTGGGAATAATCCGCGGTGAGCAGTGTTTCATACCCTTCGCCCACAACAAATGCTGATCGGATTTTCCTGCCGTCTTGCGTACGCACTGGGATATTTTGCAGATTGGGTTCTGTCGAGCTTAAACGCCCCGTAGAGGCAACAGTCTGATTAAAGGTGGTGTGAATACGTCCATCTGATCCGACTGCTTTAATGAGTCCCTCTAGCGTTGTTTTCAGCTTCTGATTCTCACGGTGCGCAAGAAGATGATCGAGGAAAGGGTCTGGATGTTTAACAGCCAACGCTTCAATCTCTTTAGCGGCTGTGGAATATCCCGTCTTTGTCTTTTTAGTTTTAGGCAGGCCCAGAGTCTCAAAGAGAACAACTTGGAGCTGTTTTGGACTCGAAAGGTTTAAGGATGGATCACCCGCGATATGTCGAGCAGCCTCTTCATGCTCCTGAACTCGCTCGATAAAAACTTTTAGCTGATCTTCCAGGGTTTCCACGTCAACTGCAATACCAACGGCTTCCATCCGTGCCAGGATCAAGGCGAGTGGTAATTCAAGATCGCGGTATAGCTCGAACGAATCAATAGCTTCTAGTTGCTTGGTCAGCTCCTCGGAAAGCTCAAGAATCGCAATGGCAGAATCGATGAGTTCTTCTGAGCCGGGAGCGTCGAGAAGCGAAAGCTGCCCCTGAGATTCTTCTCCAGAGAGCTGGCGCTGCAGATGGCGCTGATAAACATCTTTCAAATCATACGTTCGTTGACCCGGCCTTAGTAGATATGCGGCGATGGCTGTATCATGCGCAATTCCGTTGAGATCAAAACCACGGCCGGAGAGCATATGGAAAGCCGCTTTTGCTTCGTGCAAATACTTGGGGGTTTCACTGCTCAGCCACTGTGCCAGAGCCTTTTCATCTTTCGGGTCAATATCTGAAAGATCGATGGCGATTACACGACGTTGTTTATCTGCAATCGCTAAAGCCTCAGCATCTCCGGTTGCCGGAGTACCTCGTCCACGCACATATACAGCAAGGCCTTCGCCTTCACGTTGCGCTAGCCACTCACTAAGAGCTGTCTGCTCCACGGTGACTTCAGCACGCTCTTCCGTAATTGCCGTAGTTGCATCAGCCCCCACCGCTCCCATCACGCGCTCGCGCAGGTTGGTGCCAAATTCAAGCTCATCAAATTTTTCAGCCACGCCCGCAACCTGAGCCGGTTTGAGACCCAGTTCGTCGGGAGAATACGGCAGCTCAAGATCTTTCACCATCTCCGTCAGCGTTCGGTTCATCCGAACCTGCTCTAAACGCTCGCGGAAGCTCGTACCAGCTTTGCCTTTGATGTCATCAGCGTGCTCCAGCAGCTGATCGAGGCTGCCGTACTCCACAATCCATTTGGTGGCCGTTTTGGGGCCCACGCCGGGAATGTTGGGCAGGTTATCTGAGGGGTCTCCTCGCAATGCAGCAAAGTCTGGATATTGCGCAGGTGTGAGACCATATTTTTCTTCCACGGCTTCAGGGGTAAAGCGATGGAGCACTGAGACCCCGCGCATCGGGTAAAGAACGGTCGTGGTCTCGTTGACAAGCTGGAATGAATCACGGTCACCCGTAACAATGAGCGTCTCAAATCCCAGTGGCTGCGCGGCGGTTGCCAGCGTAGCGATGACGTCATCTGCCTCGTAGTTCTCTTTTTCCAGGGTGGTGATCCCCAAAACTTCAAGAACCTCTTTAATGAGCTCGACCTGGCCTTTGAACTCTGGCGGCGTGGCTTCACGCTGAGCTTTATACTCAGGGAACATATCCGTGCGGAAAGTCTTCCGGCCAATATCAAAAGCCACCGCCACGTGAGACGGCTTCTCCTCATTCAAAAGAGAAGAGAGCATCGATAGGAATCCATAGACAGCGTTGGTCGCTTGTCCACCTGATGTGGAAAAGTTTTCGGCCGGCAGCGCATAAAACGCGCGGAACGCCATCGAGTGGCCGTCGATAAGCATTAAACGGTTGCTAGTTGAAGTCACGTGGTTAGTCTAGTTATTTTTTGTTTCGCTCACCTCCCCGCCATCACTAGGCCCAAGTTTTACGATAAAAATCCCAACTTTTCCCCATCTACGAGCGGATTAGCCTTTTTACGCTCACGTCCGCTAATATTTTTTTGCAGCGCCCCTGTATCCCAATTGGCAGAGGAAACGGATTCAAAACCCGTGCAGTGTGAGTTCGAGTCTCACCAGGGGCACCACTTATAAGCGCCATTTACTAGCTTCGTACTGGTAGGTGGCGCTTTTTCGTGGTGTGGTGTTCCGGAGGTAAAAAACGAAAAAAGGAGACGTGGACGTTTTTGAACACCCTCCCTAGATTCATTTGTTGTGGCCTGCCGCCTTGGCGCTAGGAAGCCAAAAATGTCGTTTTTGAGAACGCTAGCGGGCGTGTGTTTGCAAAACACCAGGACGGAATTTCTAGCGTTCTCAAAAAACGACAAAGAAGGGGCCAAATCCTAGGCCTTATGAGCCACAAATATGGCAGTGCCGGGGAAGATTTTTCCTCGAAGCGGTGACCATTGACCCCAGGAACGAGTGAGATCGTGGGGCCATTCCGGCTCGATGATGTCCTGGAGGATAAAGCCCGCTTGGGTGAGCGCACGTACCCAATCGCCGATTGTTCTCTGGAACTCTACGTATGTAGGCCGGCCTTCCTCGTCTTCTTCGACGTAACTGCGCTGAAAATACGGGATGGAAGCTATTAGTCCGGCTTGGCCTGGATCATCAGGGAAAATCCAGCGCATGGGGTGGTTGACGGAAAACACTAGACGGCCGTCGGTGGTGAGGACTCGGGAGACGTCGAAAAGTGTTGCGGTGATGTCGGGGATAAAAGGAAAAGCACCAAAAGCTGAAAACGCTATGTCAAAGGATGCGTCTTTGAAGGGGAGTGATTGTGCATCAGCGTTGACCAGCGGGAGCGGGGTAGAGTCTTGATCTGCGTGCCGCAGCATCGCGAGTGATAGGTCAAAGCCAGTGATAAAGCCAACGCCGTTGCGAGCGAGCCACTGTGAGCATGGAGCAGAGCCGCAGCCTATTTCTAATACCCGCTTATTGCGGACGTCTCCCAGTAGGTGAGCGTCTTCCTCGGCGAGCATTTCAGGACACCAATAAAAGCCGGATAGGTATTCCTGGTGTTCGTCGTGATAGCGCTGTGCATCGCTGTCCCACCATGCTTGGCTCGCGTGGGCGGCCTCGCGGGTGGAAACGGTGATCGCATCTGGGATGCAGGGGTCTAAACTGCTCATAGTCTTGAAGACTAACCCGTGCCAACAATGGGGGAAGAAACACGGAGTGTCAATCTTGATCTAGCAGGGAAAATGCACTATCCTTGAGCGAGCGTGTCTGTGCTTAAGTCATATGTTAGTCCCAAGTAGGAGGATGGCGTACGGCTCTAGCGGGATCAAAATCGCAGCTTAAGTAGTGATTTTTTGAGAGATACGTTCCTGTCCATCAACTATTCCTACCTAATTCGGAGCACTTAACATATGCCCACCAACAACGTCCCTCAGGTAGCCATCAACGATATTGGCTCCGCTGAGGATTTCCTCGCAGCTGTCGACGCAACCATCAAGTACTTCAACGATGGTGACATCGTCGAGGGCACCGTGGTTAAGGTTGACCACGACGAGGTTTTGCTCGACATCGGATACAAGACTGAAGGTGTTATCCCTTCACGCGAGCTTTCCATCAAGCACGATGTCGACCCGGACGAGGTCGTCGAGGTCGGCGACCAGATCGACGCTCTTGTTCTTACCAAGGAAGACAAAGAAGGCCGTCTGATCCTGTCCAAGAAGCGCGCACAGTACGAGCGTGCATGGGGCGCCATCGAGGAGCTCAAGGAGAAGGACGAGCCGGTTACCGGTACCGTCATCGAGGTTGTCAAGGGCGGCCTCATCCTGGACATCGGACTCCGTGGCTTCCTGCCTGCATCTCTCGTTGAGATGCGCCGTGTTCGCGATCTGGATCCATACATCGGACAGCAGATCGAAGCTAAGATCATCGAGCTGGACAAGCAGCGCAACAACGTTGTTCTGTCTCGTCGTGCATGGCTCGAGCAGACCCAGTCTGAGGTCCGCTCTGAGTTCCTTCACCAGCTGCAGAAGGGTCAGGTCCGCAAGGGCGTTGTCTCCTCGATCGTCAACTTCGGTGCGTTCGTCGACCTCGGCGGCGTGGACGGACTCGTCCACGTTTCCGAGCTCTCCTGGAAGCACATCGATCACCCATCTGAGGTCGTCGCTGTCGGCGATGAGGTTACCGTTGAGGTTCTCGACGTTGATCTCGACCGTGAGCGCGTCTCCCTGTCCCTGAAGGCTACTCAGGAAGACCCATGGCGCGTCTTCGCTCGCACTCACGCTGTGGGCCAGATCGTTCCGGGCAAGGTCACCAAGCTTGTTCCATTCGGTGCGTTTGTTCGCGTCGAAGAGGGCATCGAGGGCTTGGTCCACATCTCCGAGTTGGCACAGCGCCACGTCGAGGTTCCGGACCAGGTTGTCAACGTCGGCGACGAGGCTATGGTCAAGGTCATCGACATCGATCTCGAGCGTCGTCGTATCTCCCTCTCCCTCAAGCAGGCTGACGAGGATTACACCGAAGAGTTCGACCCATCCAAGTACGGTATGGCTGACTCTTACGACGAGCAGGGCAACTACATCTTCCCTGAGGGCTTCGATCCGGAGACCAACGAGTGGATGGAAGGCTTCGACGAGCAGCGTCAGGCATGGGAGGCTCGCTACGCAGAGTCCGAGCGTCGCTTCCAGCTGCACACTGTTCAGATTGAGAAGAACCGCGTAGCTGCAGCTGCAGAGGCAGCAGCAGCTGGCGAGGAAGCTAACTACTCCTCTGAGACCGCTGAGGCAGCTCCGGCCGAAGCAGCTTCTGAGGCTGAGGGTGGCTCCCTGGCTTCTGACGAGCAGCTCGCTGCTCTTCGCGAGAAGCTCGCCGGTAACTAATCTTGAATTAGTACTTCAATAAAGAGAGCGTCTAAGGAATATTCCTTAGACGCTCTCTTTATGTCCTTAGGTCTTTTGCACAATGCTGATTAAGCGGCGTGCCGTTGCACAGATGCTGCGCCACAATTTTTCGAGCTAATTCTTCATCAACGTATTCGTACCAAATACCCTCGGGATAAACCGCTATCACCGGGCCTAGCGAACAAGGGAAAAGACAGCCTGTCTGAGTGATAAGTGCGTCGTCGTCGGTCAAACCGAGTCGTGTGTGCTCTGCAGATAGCGCGTGTGCGGCGGCATCAGCTCCCAACGCAGAACACCTAGGGCCTCGGCAGACAAGAACATGATGCGTAAAATCGGGGATCTGTTCCCACGCCGGGCTTAGTAGGGGAGCCGCTGTGGTGACACCGCGCATCTCCCCGCTATCTGCGTTTTCGATGGCATTCATGAGAGCGGATTCTTGAACCGCAGAGGCACACACCGCAACATCTGGGGGATCTTCTTGCTGCGAGTGCCAATGTTTGGCAATTCTGCGAATCCATGAGATACGGGTGCGATCGCTATCATGCTCTGGTGCGATAATTCGTATCTCTTGCACTCCTTGAGCATGAAGACTGCTCAGAGCCTGGCCTAAAGTGCTTCCTGGACCGCTGAGTGCACAAACGTCGATAATAGCCCCCGAATTGCGAGTGCGATAACGCTCAGCGACGGCACGATACGTATCGGTCTTGCTCTTGTCTTGGCCTGTGGCGTGGACTATCAATATTCCGGTCGAGGTATGAGTCATGATCGCGGTGTAACTCCGGTTTGAATTATCAAGGGACGTCCGTCGACAGGATGCTTATCGACGTAAACCGTAATGCCGTATGTTTCTCTTAAAATTTTGGGCGTAAGAGTTTCCTCGGGGGTTCCGTAGGCATGAATTTCTCCGTTTCTCATCACCACGATGACATCGCAGAATCGAGCTGCCAAATTCAGATCATGGAAGGCTCCAACAACAGACACACCGCGTTTGGTGATTGCCTCCATAATCTCCCAAGCTGCGCCTGGGTCGAGGTGGTTAGTCGGTTCGTCTATAAAGAGGACCTCCGGGTTTTGGGTGAAAACTCGGGCGAGCTGAACTCGTTGACGTTCTCCGCCGGACAACGTAGACCAGAGCCTTCCACGAAGATGCGCAATCCCCGCAGCGGCTAGCGATTCCGCAAGAGCCTCTTGGTTAACGTGAGCAGGACTTGCCCAGCCTCGTTGATGGGGTATTTTCCCTAGAGCAACAATGTCCTCCACTTTTAAGTCCACGTGGGCTTGTGAATGCTGTGCTAGTAACGCAGTTAGTTGGGCTAAGCGTCTCGACGATAGGGAATGGGGAACTAAACCATTAACCCGGATCTCGCCCGAATCTGGGCTGAGGAGAGCAAGTGCGGCCTTGATGAGGGTAGATTTTCCGCATCCATTGGGGCCAATAATTCCAGTGACCTTTCCTGCAGGTGCAGAAAAAGTTACATCGTTAAGGATTGTCGTTTTACCAGCGCTCCACGATAGATGGGAAACGCTCAGTGCGTGGGGAGTGCTGCCGGAGTTACTCATACGTGCGCCTGCCGTTGCCGATGAAGAACAAAGAGGAATGCCGGCACACCGATAGTTGCGGTAATCAGTCCTAATGGGAGCTCGCGGGGGCTAAACGCCACACGACAAGCTATATCTGTCCATACTAGAAATACTGAGCCGACGAGAGCCGACAGAGGAATGACATAGCCATGCAACGGGCCAACGATCATCCGGACAAAATGCGGGACGATGAGTCCCACAAAACCGATAATCCCGGCTTGTGCCACGAGCGTAGCCGTGGATAAAGAGACAGCTATGTAGAGAGTCCAGCGGATAACATTGACGTTTACCCCAAGCGTTTGTGCGGCATCGGAGCCAAAAGAAAAACCATCAAGGGCGCGGCAACAGTACAAGGCGGCAAAAAGAAGAACGCCGACTATCGTTCCGCTTATCGGAAGACCAGACCATTGAGAACCGGCTAGAGAACCTAAAGACCATGCTTGGATACGTTGGGCGGCATCTCTATCGCCGAAATAGATAAGTGCACTGGCCCCGGCGGAGGCTAATTGACCTATCGCAATACCGGCCAGGATCATGCGTTGTGGTTCAAGTACCCCGGAGCGTGTCGTCGATAAGCTAAAGACCGCAAGCAGTGAAAGGATACCGCCTGCAAAAGCAGCTATTGTGATGGCGCTAAAAGCACCCATGGAAGCGAGCGACACCCCTCCTGTGATCACCAAAGCTGCCCCTAGGAAAGATCCGCCTGAAATTCCTAAGATATAGGGGTCTGCGAGTGGATTTTGCGTAAGTGTCTGCAAAATGGCTCCGCAGAGTGCCAGGCCTGCGCCCGCCACAACCGCAGACAATACCCGGGGAAGTCTGCGGCTTACCACGATGTGATAAGTAATCGGGTCAGGCGCACTACCTGTGAGCGTGCGAAAAACGGTTGCCGGGCTAAGCTCCGCCACTCCAGAGGCAACGCCAAAAATAATTCCTAGGAGTAGCAGCAGGATAAGAACAGCCGAAAGGATGCTCGTAACTTTAAGTGACATGCTTGTTATGACTTAGCAAAGCCCTCTTCTAGGCGCTTGATGGCCTTATACGTCCGGGTGTTGGGGGTGCTTTCGGAGAACGGGATGGTGATAAAACGATCATTCTTAACGGCATCGAGTTCTTTCAGCGCGGGATCGTTCTTTGCATAAGCAATTTTTTCCTTAGCAGTATCCCAGCTGGCATCGGCGACCACAATATAGTCAGGGTTTGCCGTGAGTACGGCTTCCCATGAGGCTTCGGCCCAGTTGCCCTCCAGGTTTTCAAAGATGTTTTTGGCTCCCACGGTGTTTAGAAGCATCTGCGGGCCACCCTGACCTGCGCCCGCAAAAGGAGTATCGGTTTTGGAATCCCACCAGAAGACCTTCTTACCTTGCGCGACCTTTGCGGACTCTGCGTGAGATACAGCTTCCATAATGGTTGATTTCAAGGACTCTGCCTTGTCTTTGTGTCCGGATATCTCTCCGAGTTCCATGATGGAGGTAGTGATTGACTCCCAGGAAGCCTTAGCGCGCTTTGTCTTATCTGGGCACGCAAATGGGTCCAAATAGGTAGAAATTCCGAGCTTGGCCAGCTCTTCTCGGGAACCAGCCGCTTTTTCCCCGAAGGCAGAAGCATAAGAAGCAACGAGAAGGTCTGGGCGCTTTTCCACGATAGCTTCGTGCGATGGGTATTTATCAGAGAGGACAGGGATCTTCTTATATGCATCCGCAACATCAGGGTCGATCTCGTCGTCGAGGTACGCAGTGCCAACGATTGTGTCTTGAGAATCGAGAGCTAAAAGAGATTCCGTGGCGCCTTGGTTAAGTGTGATAATGCGCTGTGGCTGCGTAGAAACTGTGACGTCTACTCCGCAGTTGTTAATAGTAACTGGGGAGAAATCGGCGGATTGGGTAGTTGTCTCCTTGGCGGTCTCTGGGGCGGAGGTGCCACATGCGCTGAGCGTTGCAGCCATGCCTATGGCAACGAGGGTGGTTGAAGTCTTAATTGGCGTAATTTTCACGGTATATATCCTTTGACTCTTCTGCCTCATGGGATATAGGCATATCAAGGGACAAATAGACCTATATGATTCGGCGGGGATGTAGAGGGATAGAGGTGGGGATTAGCGTGCCCCGAAAGAGGAGATTACCAATAAGAGTTGAAATTGGTGTTGGTTTTCATGTCAATAAAATGTGATGCTGAAAACAGTAAAAATAAAAGAGTGACATATGGCGCTTGGGTGAATAGGGAGTACAGGGGGAGTGGTGCTGCCTGTAATGGCTCTCGGACTGGGGAAAGTTAAAGAGGGGGGCTGAGCGGGGGGAATGGGGAAAAGGAGGAGTTTCTGAACTTGTTGTTTCTGTGTTGTATCCGGCCCGTTTTCTTACTAGGATTGTGATTGTTTTCCGGTTTTTGTTCCGACTGTGACCATTTGAACAGGTGTCGACGTTGGGAACAGAACAAACACAACGTTTGAAAGGTAGGCTCATGGCGTCTACAAAGCAGACATCTGAGTTCATTTTGGACAAGGTTGGTGGCGTGGATAACGTGGCATCGCTCACGCACTGCGCTACGCGTCTTCGCTTCCAGCTTCATGATCAGTCCAAGGCAGACCAAACGGCTCTGGACTCTAATAGTGATGTTCTTGGTGTCGTTCCTCAGGGATCTAGCGGACTCCAGGTAGTGATGGGCGGCGGTGTTGCTAATTACTACCAGGACATCGTTCGTCTGCCGGGTATGTCTTCTAAGGCTGCCGGTGACTCCGACGGTGGAAATGCTTCTACCAAGAAGCAGTACGGTGGAGTGCGTGGCAAGTACTCCTGGGTGGACTATTCCTTTGAGTTCCTCTCGGATACTTTCCGTCCCATTTTGTGGGCCTTGCTGGGTGCTTCGCTGATTATCACCATGCTGGTGCTTGCAGACACCTTTGGATGGCAAGATTTCCGTGCCCCCATTGAGGAACAGCCTGCTGGTTATCAGCTACTCCACGCTATGTGGCGCTCTGTCTTCTACTTCTTGCCTGTGATGATCGGCGCAACTGCAGCGAAGAAGCTTGGTGCTAATGAGTGGGTTGGTGCAGCCATCCCCGCTGCTTTGCTTACTCCTGAGTTTTTGGCGATGGGTAAAGCAGGCGACACCGTTGAAATCTTTGGCATGCCACTGGTTTTGAATGACTACTCGGGCCAGGTCTTCCCACCGTTGCTCGCTGCTATCGGCCTATTCTTTGTGGAAAAGGGACTGAAGAAGATCATCCCAAGCGCTGTCCAGATGGTGTTCGTACCGTTCTTCTCCCTGCTGATTATGGTTCCCGCGGCCGCATTCCTGCTCGGTCCTTTCGGTATCGGAATCGGTAACCTCATCTCCAACTTCCTCTACGCGGTTAATGACTTCTCGCCATTCGTGCTGGCAATCATTATTCCGCTGCTGTACCCATTCCTGGTTCCGCTGGGTCTGCACTGGCCGCTTAACGCAATCATGGTTTCCAACCTTGCAACCCTTGGCTATGACTTCATCCAGGGCCCCATGGGTACATGGAACTTTGCTTGCTTTGGTCTTGTCGCTGGTGTTCTGGTTCTCTCCATCAAGGAGCGCAACGTACAGATGCGTCAGGTCTCGCTGGGTGGCGTGATGGCCGGTCTCTTGGGTGGCATCTCTGAGCCTTCGCTCTACGGTGTGGTTCTGCGCTTTAAGAAGTGCTACCCACGCTTGCTCGCCGGTTGTTTTGTCGGTGGCGTTGTTGCCGGCATCTTTGACATCAAGGCTTCTGCCTTCGTCTTCACCTCGCTGCTCACAATCCCTGCAATGGATCCCATTGGCGGCTACGCTATCGCCATCGCTGCGGCCTTCTTCACCTCGTTCTTCCTGGTTATCTTCTTCGATTACCGCGGTAAGGAAGAAAAGGCTGAAATTCTTGCAAACCTTGCTGCTAATCGTGCCGCTGAGAACAATGAGGTCGCACCTGCGCCTGCACCCGCTGCAGCTCCTGTCGCTGGTGGCGCAGCCGTTGCAACGGCCGTGGCAACCAAGACGGCTCTGGAAGCCGGCGCTGTTACCTTGCTGAGCAGCCCACTTGAAGGTGAAGCTGTTGCATTGTCTGAGGTTCCAGACCCGATTTTCTCTGCAGAAAAGCTGGGTAAAGGTATCGCTATCGTTCCTTCTGGTGCGGATGTTGTTGCGCCTGAAGATGCGACGGTCCTGACTGTTCAAAAGTCCGGACATGCCGTTGGGCTGCGCCTAGACAACGGTGTAGAGCTCTTGATCCACGTTGGTATTGATACCGTTCAGCTGGGTGGAGAAGGTTTTACCGTGCATGTGGAAAAGAAACAGCATGTGACCAAGGGACAGAAGCTTATCAGCTTTGATAAGGACTTCATCACGTCCAAGGGCTACAACATGATCACCCCGGTTTTGGTAACAAATACCGTTAAGTTTGATGAGGTTAACAGTGCTCCAGCACCACACGTTGACTTTGACACCACGGTCATTACCACAAAGGCTTAATTAGAGGGTTCTTTCTCCGCATGGAACCACGCCGCCCCTTTACACAACGTGAAGGGGCGGTTTTCTTATGCAGTACAACGTGGCGGCGCTAGGCTTAATCCATGATCATTGTTGGATTAACTGGAGGAATTGGGAGCGGTAAGTCCACGGTGTCACGGGCGCTGGCGCGCAAAGGCGCATGCATTATCGACGCCGATCAGATTGCTCGCGAGGTTGTGGAACCAGGATCTTCGGTCCTCTTGGAGTTGGCGCAAGCCTTCGGGGAAGACGTGGTAGTGGATGGCGTTCTTGATCGTTCTTTGCTCGCCAGACGGGCATTTGTCGATGAGGAACACACGCAGCTATTGAATGGGATTACGCATCCTGAAATCCGCCGCCGGATTAAGGATCGTCTGGTTCAAACCCGTGAAGAGGGAAATCGTGTTGCGGTGCTTGATCATCCGCTTTTGCTCGAACAGGGCCTTGCTGCAGAGGTGGATCTGATTGTGGTTGTTGATGTCCCGGCTGAGATTCGAGTTCAGCGGCTAGTTGCGTTCCGGGGTATTGAAGAGCAAGACGCGCGGAATCGCATCGCGCGCCAGATGAGTGATGCTGCTCGTCTGGAGAAAGCTGACGTTGTCATTGATAATTCCCGTTCCCTTTCAGAGCTTGAACCTCAGATAGAGAAACTATGGGAGCGGCTATTGAAGGTGTCGCTCTCGCAGGAAAACATGTGATATCAGCGTGTCCATTCTCACTATGTTTTACTCGCGTTCTTCGGATGCCCTTCCTAGAATAACGGCAGAAAAAGTAGGAGGATAGTTTGTAAATAAAGTCATCCAAAAGAATGACTTTCTGTTGTGTTGTTGAAGGGATCCATCCATGGCCGCGTCTCCACTGAAATCGCTGTCCGCCTCACATTCTTCGACGTTATCGGGGAAGTCTGATGCTTTTAAAGCGGTACGACGCGTGCGTGGCGATATAAGCCATAAACCCTTTATTGCGATTTGGGAGGTTACGCGAGCCTGTGGCCTTGTGTGTAAGCATTGCCGTGCGGATGCTCAGCATAACCCTCACCCCGGACAGCTCACCTCGGAGCAAGGCTTTGCACTTCTTCGGGACTTAGCTTCCTATGACAGGCCACGACCGTTAGTGGTTCTTACCGGCGGCGATCCTTTTGAGCGGGAAGACCTGGAAGAACTCGTGGAATACGGGACACAGCAGGGCCTTTCGATGTCATTGTCGCCATCGGTCACCCCGCGTTTGACTGCAGAACGCATTCAGCGACTTCATGATCTCGGCGGCAAAGCAATGTCGATGTCATTGGACGGGGCCACGGCCCAGACGCATGACGCCTTCCGTGGTTTTAGTGGAACTTTTGACGCCACAGTCTCGATGGCGCAGACAATTCTTGATGCGGGTTTCCGGCTGCAAATCAATTCGACCCTGACCAAAAATAATATCCGAGAGGCACCTTTGCTCCTGAAAACCGTGATGGAGATGGGGGCGAAGATGTGGTACGTCTTCTTCCTAGTGCCTACGGGGCGTGGCGCAGCGTTGAATGCGCTGAGCCCGCAAGAACGAGAAGACGCTCTTTATTGGCTTGCCGACGTCGCCAATAGAATCGCCATCAAAACCACCGAAGCCCCGCAATATCGTCGCGTGGTCATCCAGCATAAGCTGCGCGCATCTGGCGAGCTACCACCGTATAAAGGTGGAGAACTTTACGACTATCTCACAGCGGAAACGACAAGGCTCCTGGGTGCCATTCCTGAACGGCCTAGGACTCCTAGGCCTCCCATGGCGGTGAACTCGGGTTCCGGATTTGTCTTCATTGATCATGTTGGGGATGTATATCCGAGCGGTTTCCTGCCATTGCACTGCGGCAATGTGAAGGAAACCTCAATCAAAGATATTTATGCGCATTCGCCGGCCTTTAAGGCGCTTCGTGACCCCAATCATTGGCACGGAAAATGCTCGGTGTGTGAGTATCACGATCTCTGTGGTGGGTCACGATCAACAGCGTATGCACTCACCGGAGACCTAAGGGCATCCGATCCCACGTGTGCGTATATGCCGCAAGCGTGGACGGAAGCCGGACATACATCTGTGGAATTTTAGAATATCGCAGCGTTGGTGCGGTGCTCCCGCGTAGACTCGTCGCTATGGCTTTTGCTGCAGAACATCCTGAATTATCCGTATCAGATTTCCGTCCGGTCGGAGACATTGAGCGCGCACGCGGGACGTTTAATGTTGTATCGGATTATAAGCCGGCGGGTGATCAGCCTGCCGCAATTAAAGAACTCGATGCGCGGCTTACTCGCGGTGAGCGTGACGTCGTATTGCTGGGCGCAACGGGTACGGGCAAGTCTGCGACTGCGGCATGGTTGATTGAGCAGCAACAACGGCCAACGCTGGTTATGGCTCCTAATAAGACCTTGGCAGCTCAGCTGGCCAATGAGCTGCGGCAGCTTCTTCCCAATAATGCGGTGGAATACTTTGTCTCTTATTACGATTATTACCAGCCAGAGGCGTATATCGCGCAGACCGATACGTACATCGAAAAGGATTCATCGATTAACGATGACGTGGAGCGGCTGCGCCACCGCGCAACGAGTTCGCTTTTGTCTCGCAGAGATGTTGTTGTGGTCTCCTCGGTTTCCTGTATTTACGGCCTGGGAACTCCGCAGTCATACCTCGACAGATCGGTCATGCTGAAGGTTGGGGAGGAAGTCGAGCGGGATCGATTCCTGCGGCTCCTCGTTGACATCCAGTATGGCCGAAACGATATTGGGTTTACCCGCGGAGCATTCCGGGTTAAAGGGGACACAGTGGACATCATCCCTGCTTATGAAGAAGTCGCGGTTCGCGTGGAGTTCTTTGGGGATGAGATTGATGCTTTGTACTATATTCATCCGTTGACTGGCGACGTGATCAGGCGGGTAGAGGAAGTTCGCATCTTTCCCGCAACGCACTATGTCGCAGGTCCGGAGCGCATGGCCAAAGCGATCGAGGGGATTAAAGAAGAACTAGCGGATCGTCTTGCCGACTTGGAAAACCGGGGGAAGCTCCTTGAAGCACAGCGACTCCGGATGCGTACCGAGTACGACCTTGAGATGATTGAACAGGTCGGTTTCTGCTCGGGCATTGAGAATTATTCGAGGCATCTTGATGGTCGAGAAGCCGGTTCTGCGCCTGCAACATTGCTTGATTATTTCCCAGAAGACTTTCTCACCATCATTGATGAGTCGCACGTGACCGTTCCTCAGATCGGCGGCATGTTCGAAGGTGATATGTCGCGAAAACGTAATCTCGTTGAATTTGGCTTCCGACTTCCCTCTGCTTTGGATAACCGTCCTCTGCGCTGGGAGGAATTTGAACAACGAGTTGGGCAAACCGTGTATATGTCCGCCACCCCGGGAGACTACGAGCTTGCTGCTGCTGGCGGAGAATACGTTGAACAAGTCATTCGCCCTACCGGATTGCTTGATCCGCAGGTGGATGTTCGTCCTACAAAGGGACAGATTGATGATCTGATTCATGAGATCAGGCAAAGAACGCAGAAAGAAGAACGTGTCTTAGTTACCACGCTGACCAAGAAAATGGCGGAAGACCTCACTGATTATCTTCTGGAGAATAATGTTCGGGTGAGGTATCTCCACTCCGATATTGATACCTTGCAGCGGGTGGAGCTGTTGCGGCAGCTCAGGCTGGGTGAATATGACGTGCTGGTAGGTATTAACCTCCTCAGGGAGGGACTTGACTTGCCGGAGGTTTCGCTTGTGGCGATTCTCGATGCGGATAAAGAAGGCTTCTTAAGGTCTACCAAGTCTCTCATTCAGACAATCGGGCGTGCTGCCAGAAATGTGTCCGGAGCAGTCATTATGTATGCAGATAAAATCACTGACTCGATGCAGCATGCGATTGATGAGACCGAGCGGCGTCGCGAGAAGCAAATCGCTTACAACACAGAGCACGGCATTGATCCGCAGCCGTTGCGAAAGAAAATCGCGGATATCTTGGACCAGGTCCAAGAGGCACGAGGGGAAGCGGCTACCCAGGAGGCCGCTGCTGACGCAGCTATTGCGGAGAAGCGCGATCTTTCTACTATGCCCGCAGACAAAGTAGAGGCGCTCATATCTGAGCTCACCGCACAAATGGGGGAGGCTGCTAGGGATTTGAAGTTCGAGCTTGCGGGTAGGCTGAGAGATGAGATCGTTGAGTTGAAGAAAGAACTTCGAGGCATGCGAGAATTGGGTCTTTAACTTTTTCTTAGCTTTTCTCTTTCTTTATCCGTGCCTGTGAACTGCGCTTTGTGGTTTGTTTTGTATGTGGGTTGGGGTAGAGGTGCCTTGGGAGGTGGCTCTTCTGAGCTGGCTTTATGAGGAAAACTTAAAAGATGCTTTTGCCCCCAAATCGGTAGTGGGTCATGGTACACATTTCTGTTACCCGTGACCCCGGTCATTGTTTTTGTCTTCTGACTGTAAAAGCACACCGCCATGCCTCCTAGCCGAGTAGTACCTGTTGTTAGACTCGGTTTTCGTTGGTCGCCTGGCCGGCTCCCCACATAGCATGGTCGCCCGGGTGTGCCCTGCGCCGTAATTTTCGAGATGAACTATCGGAAGGTTCTCATGAGCGATTACTCAACTATCGTCGTTGGTACTGATGGATCCAAGTCTTCGATGCTTGCTGTCGAGCGCGCCGCCAAGATTGCTGCGGCATTAGACAGCACCCTCGTTATTGGCTGTGCATATTACGAGAGCAAGGAAGAAGCATCCAAGACGCTTCGCCAAGACTCCGTGGCTGTCCTTGGCACCGATCCTGCTCAGAAAAACCTGGATGCTGCAGCAGAGCATGCGAAGGGCTTTGGCGTTGGAAAAGTGGAGACGAAAGTTCGCCCCGGAACCCCTGTAGAAGCTCTCATGGATATCGTGCGAGAGAGCAATGCGGAACTATTGGTCGTGGGTAATCGTGGTATTAACTCATTGACAGGGCGCCTTTTGGGCTCTGTGCCTGCCGACGTAGCCCGGCAATCCGATTGTGATGTGATGATCGTCCATACGGTGAACTAAGCAAAACGGTCATTGAAATAAAAGCCCAGTGCCTTGTGGTAGCAGCACTGGGCTTTAGCCATGTTAAATAGGAAGTTCTCCAATAACGGTCAAGGATTGTGTTGCACGGGTAAGCGAAACAAACAGGTCTTGCCATCCTTGCGGGGAAGCTTCAATAATGTGGTGAGGATCCTCGACGATCACGTGATCAAATTCGAGACCTTTAATGTCGCTTACTCCCAGTACGCCCTCACGGGTAGCGTCATCTGCTGCAATGATCGCGGTAAGGCGCTCTGGATCAGACTCCTGCAAGGAGCGTGCAATGGCGATCGAGTCGCTCCCTAAAGGAAGAAAATGAACGGGATTTCCTGATTCCCTAAGCGCTGTACTTGGCTCAGATTCGGGAGAGTAGCAGGCGAGAACTCGGTTAGCCACGTCCATGATCTCTCGGGGAGTGCGATAGTTAACGGTGAGATGATGCGTGCGAAAACGATGTTTCACAAAAGGACTCAAGGTGTCTGCCCAAGAATCAACGCCAGCGGGAGAACCTGTTTGTGAGGTGTCTCCCACGAGCGTCATCCACCTCGATGGACTCCGCCTCATAACCATGCGCCATTCCATAGGGGTGAGCTCTTGGGCCTCGTCTATGATCACATGACCATAAGCCCACAGATGATCTTCTTGGGCGCGCTGTGCTGTGGTACGCACATCCCGAACTTCCTGTCGCTTTGCAAGCGTCTCTGCGTCGATGACGTCATGGGCAGAAAGGATTTCGGCATCGGATTCGTCATCCAAGTCGGTGTTCGATGAGCCCGTCAAAATCTCCAAAGCATCCTGAGCCTCTTCAATCTGAGCGCGCCATTGGGCGTCTTCTTCCGCGCGCTGGGTTTCTGGATCTGGAATGCCAAGGAGAACGGCGAGCTCGTCGAGAAGCGCGGCGTCTGAGGAAGCCCAGGGGCTATGCGCAGGACGCAGAAGCGCTGCTTGTGTTTCCTCGTCGTAGTCGAAAGCCGACTGGGCAATAACCATGGGATCTTCAAGTAGCGCGGTGAGCACCTGCTCTGGTTCAAGCGCAGGCCAGTAGGTATGCACGAGCTTTTCGACGCTCGGGTCATCGAGGAGATCGTCGTGAAGCTGCGCACGGTCTGCTGCAGAGAGAAGATTCACGCCGCCGAGGGGATCCGCGCCTATTTTCTGTGCAAGGACTGCGGTGAGCTGTTCTACGAGCGCTTCTTTGAACAGTGGTTGTGCCTCATTGTGGGGTCGGCGTGTTCTTCTGGCACGAGTGCGTGCTGCTTTGATAAGGCTAGGGCGGACAGTGAGCTCAATGTTGCCATCTATGATGATCTCTTGGGAATCCTGAGGGACCGTCTGATAATTTTTCACAGTCCTGCTCAAAATGGTGACCATTTCTTCACTACCTTTGATTTCCCGAGTCAAGATCGGCTCAGAGGCATGACCAGAAACTGTTGGGTAGAGATCCCCAACAGTAGAAAGCACTACTCCAGTTTCTCCCAATTCAGGGAGCACACGAGAAATGTAGTCCAGAAAAGTACGGTTGGGGCCGATGATAAGTACGCCAGTTTTAGCCAGGTGGTCTCGCCAGGTGTACAGAAGATAAGCAATCCGGTGAAGCGCAACCGCAGTTTTTCCAGTGCCGGGGCCTCCTTCTACGACCATCACTCCACGTGTCTCATCGCGGATGATCTGGTCTTGTTCCCGTTGAATCGTCTCCACGATGGAGGTCATGTGGCCAGTACGAGCCTCGTGCATAGCTCGATAGAGTGCGGCCTCGCTGACAACATTGCTCGCTGCGGTCGCCTCCGCACTTTGATTGCCAGAGAGAAGCTCGTCATCGACACCCGTAACCGTGCGTCCACGAGTCCGGATGTGCCTTCGTGCACAGACATTCTCCGGGTTGGCAGTTGTTGCTAAGTAAAAAGGCCTCGCCAGAGGAGCGCGCCAGTCAAGGAGAAGCGTCCGATAATCATCGTCTCTATCGTCTAATCCCATCCTGCCTATGTAGCGACGGTCGACGTGGGGTTGCCCAGGCACCGGATTATCGATGGCATCAGTTGACTCAGAGTAGACGTCGATACGACCAAAGACTAAGCCCAGTTGGGCGAGGTTAAGGCGATCAATTTTTTGATTAAGGGAGTGATACTCCGTTTCCCGGCGTACCAAAGCTTCTGCATCGGGATTAGAGGGATCGACGTGGAGCATGACTTCACGGAGGCGTTCATTGGCACGTAAGACCTCGGCGTCAAGTTTGCCAAAAAGCTTATCGACGTACCCCTGTTCTGCGATAACTGCATCAGCCTGGTTGTTATCTGGGGTACTTGCATGAGGTTCTGTTGTGTTGCTGGAACCTCGAGGATCGTGGCGTTGACTATTCTCTGCCCCCTGTTGAGACTTCAATACACAGCCTTTCCCATTACGTGCATAAAACTCGACAATATGTGTTTTCATCTGAGGTGCTCTACAAAAACAGAATGTGATCCGCTTCAGAGCTTGAAGAGTTATCCAGCATAGCGTTAAAACAAAAAGAGTGTGCAGCGAGTCCTGGGGTAAATAAAATGCCGGATCGGGACACCGATCCGGCATTATCTCAAAAACAAAGTAGAGGTAGTTAGAAAGCTCCGTCGAAACGTTTCATGGCTTTATTTAAAGCTTTTTCTGCCTGGCTTTGTAAACGAGAGGCTTTTTTACTGGCTTTTTTAGCAGAACGGCCAGTTGACTTCTCGGCTTGAGCGTAAGCCTCCGCAGCTCGTTCCTGGGCTTTAGCAGCAACTTTCACCGCCTTTTTCTTAGCGATCTTTGCGTTGTTTTGAGCTGTTGTGAGCCAATCGTCCTTGTTGTCTTCCACATAGCCCTGAGCAGCCTGTGCGTACTCGGTTACCTTATCGGTGGCATCGCCGATCCAGTCCTTAGCAGTGGAGGCAAAGGCTGACGCAGTTTCTTGTGCCTGCTCAGCGAGCTTATCTGTTTCGGATTTTGTTGGAAGTGCTTGCTGAATTTGGGCGCTGGCTTTTTGTGCTGCTTTATCAGCACGCCACTTTAAACTTGGTTTTCCTGCTGTATCGACACTGGTGATAGCCAGTCCACCGAGCAGTGCGACGCTGGTAAGGAAACCTTGTTTGCGGGCTGTCTTCTCCTCGCGATCCTGGGTTTCCCAGAAAGCGTGACGGGCAAGGATCGTAGGAACACTCAGTGCTGCAAGCGTTGTTGCAGCAAGACGCGGGGATTTTCCGAGTGCAAGCAAAGTACCTGCACCAATCTTTGCACCGCCTACTGCCTGTGTGATGAGCTTAGGGTCATCTGGTATCTGGCGGTAATATTTCCGCGGAAGAACCGTACGGAGATGACCGAGAACGGTCTGAGTCCCTTCCACATGTGCTTGGCTATTGAGAACGGTGTCCGCACCGTCGGCAATATAAACGGAAGCGAGCATCGGTCGGGCGATCTTGCGGATCATGGGCAAAGTCTCCTTCGTAATTTATTCGACGCGCAGCCGTTGGGGGATCTTGGCGATAGAGCATGACGCAATCGTCAGAAAAGGTAGCGAGCCGAGTTTGCGCATGCCATAGCAACGGCGTGCGCGCTATCCAACGCCTACGTAAGCCATGGTACATATCAATACGTTGTGTTGGTGGGATTTTCCTTCCTTTATTGTTAATGAATGAAGTATGTGCCTGGGGTCTTGCTACGGTGATGGGGCACACACGACCTACCAGCCGCGGGCTCGCCATTCATCGAGGTGAGGGCGCTCTGTCCCTAAGGTGGTGGGCCTTCCGTGACCAGGATGAACAACTGTAGTATCCGGGTACTTTTGGAAAAGCTTGGTCGATACGTCATCTAAAAGCTTTAGGAAATCCTGGTGGTTCTCTGTTTTCCCTATCCCACCTGGAAAAAGCGAATCGCCGACAAAAAGATGCGTGGTTTCTCCGATTGGGACTGCAATCGCAGCGCCGCCTGCAGTATGTCCATGCAGAATATGAACCGGAAAATCGTGGCCGGCAAAAGAAAGCATGTCTGAGTCTGTGAGTAGGACATCTATAGGGGCATTAATATTTGCAGCATCGGGCTGAGGTGCAAAGTGTTTAGCGCCTGTGTGCTCAAGAATCTGGGGGAGTGCCCGCAGATGGTCCCAATGGCTGTGAGTGCTAAGAACTGCGGTGATGGAGACATCGTTTTCGGCCGCTAAATCTAATAGGGCTTGTGGGTTATCGGCGGCGTCGATAAGCAAAGCCTCTTTCCCTGCGCAAAGGAGATAACAGTTGTTATCCATTTCTGACACGGAAATATGTGCAAGTGTTATGTCTTGGTTGTTCATGCGATCTACGATAGCGAAGAACCTAAAAAGCGTCCATATGTTCGAATGTGGTGTAGTCTGATGGAAAACCTATGGCCTGTGGATGCCTAAGCTCGCGCGCGAGATTGGGAATACAACTTTGTCTGGGCCAGTTGTGTAAAAGAGGTTGAAGGTATCGCGCGTCTCTTGTGAGGTTAGTGGTTACCTGGGTATAAGCAGGCGATTGATAAAAATCATGGGCCTGCGGATACAGCGAGTATTACAACGAGTATTGATGGCTCGGCAATGGTGAGGAATGGAATAGAGTGGCAGATCGTCTTGTAGTGCGTGGCGCACGGGAGCACAACCTAAAAGGCGTGGATATTGATATTCCGCGTGACTCTATGGTGGTGTTCACGGGGCTATCGGGATCAGGCAAGTCATCCTTAGCTTTTGACACAATTTTTGCCGAGGGACAGCGACGCTATGTCGAGTCTTTGTCGTCGTATGCTCGGATGTTCTTAGGGCAGATGGATAAACCGGACGTTGATTTCATTGATGGGCTTTCTCCTGCCGTGTCCATTGATCAGAAATCCACTAACCGCAACCCGCGCTCCACGGTCGGCACGATCACGGAGATCTACGATTATCTCCGACTTCTGTTTGCGCGAGCAGGCACTGCGCACTGTCCGGTTTGCGATGCTGTGATCGAGCGTCAGACTCCGCAGCAGATCGTTGACCAGGTGCTAGCTATGGAAGAGGGGCTGAAGTTTCAGGTGCTGGCCCCCGTTGTACGTACCCGTAAAGGGGAATTTGTCGATCTTTTCGCAGATTTAGCATCACAAGGATTCTCACGGGTGCAGGTCGATGGGGAAGTATATTCTTTAACGGAACCTCCCACGCTGAAAAAGCAGATCAAGCATGATATTGATGTGGTGGTAGATAGGCTTCAGGTGAAGCCATCGCAGCGCCAGCGTTTAACGGACTCGGTAGAGACTGCGCTGGGACTAGCCGACGGGGTTGTCGCTTTGGACTTTGTGTCCCTCGATGCCTCCGACCCACATCGAGTTCGGCGTTTTTCAGAGAAGATGGCGTGTCCCAATGGCCACGTGTTGAGCGTGGATGAGCTTGAACCGCGTTCTTTCTCCTTCAATTCTCCCTATGGGGCGTGCCCCGATTGTGACGGTTTGGGAACCCGGACGGTTGTGGACGTTGATCTTCTGATTCCAGACAAAGATGCTCCCGTGGTGCGATGTGTCCAGCCCTGGAATTCAAGCCCAAACCATAAATACTTTCAAAAGCTCATTGAAGGACTGTCCAAGGCTCTGGGGTTTGATCCCGAAACTCCGTTTAGTGAGTTAACAAAAGCTCAACAAGATGCACTCATCAACGGTAGTTCCGATGAAGTGACCGTGCGCTATAAAAACCGTTATGGCCGAGTACGCAATTGGACAGCACCTTTTGAAGGCGTTCTGGGCTATATCGACAGAAAATTAGAGCAAACTGGCTCAGAATCACAGAAGGATCGGTTGCTCCAATACACCCGTGAGGATGCATGTAAAACATGTGGTGGTGCTCGCTTGCGTCCGGAGATTTTGGCTGTGCGTATTAGCTCTACGTCTCATGGCGAGCTGTCTATTGCAGGATTGAGTGAACTCTCTGTTTACGATGCTGCAGAGTTTTTAGAGTCCTTGGTGCTAGGCAAGCGTGAGGAGATCATCGCTGGGGCTGTGCTGAAGGAGATCAACGCTCGGTTAAAGTTCCTACTAGACGTTGGGCTGAACTACCTCACTTTGAATCGGAGTGCAGGCACATTATCTGGAGGTGAAGCCCAGCGTATTCGTTTAGCCACCCAGATCGGTTCTGGTTTGGCCGGAGTTCTCTACGTCCTTGACGAGCCTTCAATTGGGTTGCATCAACGGGATAACCAGCGCTTGATCGCTACTCTTGAGCGTCTTCGGGATATCGGCAACACACTCATCGTTGTAGAACATGATGAGGACACTATCCGTGCTGCAGATTGGCTTATCGACGTAGGTCCGAAGGCTGGCGAGTACGGCGGACAAATTGTTTACCAAGGAAAACCGCAAGGGATCATCGAATGCGAGGAATCCATCACTGGTGCCTATCTTTCTGGTCGAAAAGTCCTGGGGGTGCCAGATCAACGCCGAGATATTGATCCGGATCGTAAGCTCAAAGTTGTGGGAGCGCGAGAAAACAATCTCAAGGATATTGACGTTGAGATACCGTTGGGGGTGTTGGCCTGCATTACTGGTGTATCCGGCTCGGGCAAATCGACACTTATCAATCAGATTCTTGCGAAAGTACTGGGCAATGAGCTGAATAGAGCGCGCAATGTTCCCGGACGGGCGAAACGCGTTGAAGGAATCGAACACTTGGACAAATTAGTTCAGGTTGATCAATCGCCTATCGGGCGCACACCTCGTTCTAACCCTGCAACATATACGGGTGTCTTTGACAAGATTAGAACGTTGTTTGCGGAGACTTCAGAGGCGAAGGTTCGAGGCTATAAAGCCGGCCGTTTCTCCTTTAACGTCAAAGGCGGCCGGTGCGAAGCGTGCCAGGGAGATGGGACGCTGAAAATTGAAATGAACTTCTTGCCTGATGTCTATGTCCCGTGTGAGGTCTGTCAAGGGGCTCGCTACAATCGTGAGACTTTGGAAGTTAAGTACAAAGGCAAAAACATCGCCGAGGTCCTTGACATGCCGATCAGTGAAGCTGCTGAGTTTTTTGAGCCGATCACTTCGATTCATAGATATCTCAAAACTCTAACGGAAGTGGGACTGGGTTACGTTAGATTAGGTCAATCGGCAACGACCCTTTCCGGAGGTGAAGCGCAACGTGTAAAGCTTGCCTCGGAGTTGCAAAAACGCTCTAACGGAAGAACCATTTATATCTTGGATGAACCGACAACAGGGCTTCATTTTGAAGATATTAGGAAGCTTATGCTCGTGATCCAGGGGTTGGTGGATAAGGGAAATTCGGTCATTGTGATCGAGCATAACTTAGATGTAATAAAGGCAGCTGACTGGATTATTGATATGGGGCCAGAAGGTGGATCCGGCGGAGGAACCGTCGTGGCAGAAGGCACGCCGGAAACCGTTGCGGCTGTTACTGGTTCCTACACAGGGGCTTTTTTAAAGGAAGTTTTAGGAAAACAATCAGCCTAGTAAAGCCGTCGATTTGTGCGGATGCTGTTGGTGCTGATATGGTTAGCTCTACTACCGCCTGAGTAGATAAAAATCTTGCTTGTTTTCACGTTGAGTATTTTTGTTTATTCGGGTCGCAAGTGGAGATCATCCCACCTGAAGCCGCAAGCGCATGTTTGCAGGACAAGGGTAAAAGGGTACATGGTGTGACCTAATAAGGTTGCACATGCATGGATCTCCCGTTCATTGTTAAAGATGGACGGGATTTTTCTATGTCTTTATGTATTTAGGTGAAATCTACGGGCGATGGGCGCGGTACATCACATTAATTGCTACTTGAGGAGTCCCCATCAGCGCTGAAGCTCGCATCAATGAGCGCATCCGAGTTCCCGAGGTCCGCCTTGTCGGCCCTAACGGAGAACAGGTGGGCATCGTGCGTATCGACGACGCCCGCAAGCTCGCTTACGAAGCAGACCTTGATCTTGTCGAGGTTGCTCCTAACGCTAAACCGCCCGTTTGCAAGATTATGGACTATGGAAAGTTCAAATACGAGCAGGCACAGAAGGCGCGTGAAGCTCGGAAAAACCAGCAGCAGACTGTGGTCAAGGAGCAGAAGTTCCGTCCCAAGATCGACGATCACGATTATGAGACGAAAAAGAACAATGTGATCCGGTTCCTTGAAAAGGGTTCCAAGGTGAAGGTCACCATTATGTTCCGTGGTCGCGAGCAGTCCCGTCCGGAGCTGGGTTTCCGTTTGCTGGAGCGTCTTGCGGATGATGTCGCAGATTTCGGCATTGTGGAGACAAAGCCTAAGCAAGATGGTCGTAATATGACGATGGTTTTCGGGCCGGTCCGCAAGGGCAAGAAGTAATACTTTAAAGACACTAAAAGGACGTAAATTCCATGAAGCAGAAGACCCACAAGGGCACCGCTAAGCGCGTCAAGGTCACCGGCTCCGGCAAGCTGCGTCGTGAGCGCGCCAACCGTCGCCACCTTCTCGAGGGCAAGCCCTCCACTCGCACTCGTCGCTTGAAGGGTACTGAGGACGTCTCCAAGGCTGACACCAAGCGCGTCAAGCGCCTCTTGGGCATGGCGTAATCGCGCCTTCCAATCATCCTCATTTCTCTTTAAGAACCTAAAACGATAAGGAAGTTTTCACTGTGGCACGTGTCAAGCGCTCACTGAATGCTAAGAAGAAGCGTCGCGAGATTCTCAAGGCCGCCAAGGGCTACCGCGGCCAGCGTTCCCGCCTGTACCGTAAGGCAAAGGAGCAGTGGCTCCACTCTATGACCTACGCTTACCGCGATCGTCGCGCGCGTAAGTCTGAGTTCCGTAAGCTGTGGATCACTCGTATCAACGCTGCGGCTCGTATGAATGACATCACTTACAACCGTCTCATCCAGGGCCTTCGCCTTGCTGAGATCGAGGTTGACCGCAAGGTTCTCGCTGACCTCGCTGTGAATGACTTCGCTGCATTCTCCGCAATCTGCGAGGCTGCTAAGGCTGCTCTTCCTGAGGACGTTAACGCTCCTAAGGCTGCCTAATTAGCTTGAAAATTAAACAGAACATCCGCCTCGTCACTATCGCGCGAGGCGGATGTTCTGTTTATGGAGTATGCGGACATCAGGCAGGCGTCGGTTAAGCTCCATGTCTATGGAAAAGCTCCTCTTCCACGCAAGCTAAGACGGAAGAGGAGCTTGAAAAACAAATGGGTTAAGCGCGCTTGGTGCGCATAACTCCGAATCCTAGAATGGCGAGGATAACGCCAAGAATTGCCATTCCAATGCCTGCCCACATGGCGATCGATCCAACAAGCCACCACCCATAAGCGCTCAGTAGGATGCCACGAAGGGTGTCTCCTTGGAAAAGAGAATCGCGTATCTTTTGTAGCTTAGCTATTTCCTCTTCGGATGCGCCCTTCTTCTTGGCCTCGTTGATCACAGTTCCCATTTCCTGGAACGTTTTTCCATCGGCGGAAGCCAGCATATGCTGCCAGATGTAATTGTCTGCGTAAGCCTTAGCCTGTGGACCGGTAGTGAGATCTTGACCGATCCACTTGGTCAGGATTTCTTTGGATTCTTGGTCCTTGAGTTTGTCGATGCCTTCTTGCGTTGGCATGGTGATTTTTTCCTGAACTAGTTGCTCGCGCACAAACCCATGTGCGTATGTGCCGCCAAAGATAGCGGCAGCGCCGACAACAATGAGAACGATAGAAAAAACGCGGCTTAGCGCGCCATAGATAGCTTTGTTACTCATGGTGTTTGAGAGAAACCTTCCTAAAAAGCGGCGGTGGAACGACGGAAATTGGTGACGCACCACATATTTTGCAACCTTAAAATTAACATTGAAATTCTTGTGAATTGAATTTTGTTGGATGTGATACACAACTCATTTCTTGTTGAGTCCAAGGAAAGAGGGGGTCATGGGTCTGCACTGTGCATTACTGATATGGTTTTTTCCATGGAACTGGATTTTGATCAGCCTTTTAGTGAGAGAACCCCCCGCGTAGTCAACGCTGCAAAGCTTCTACGGGCTGCAGGAAGAAAGAAGGCGGATCGGTTCCTGGCAGAAGGGGAAAATAGCGTTGAAGCAGCTGTGAGTACTGGTGCAGCCACTGACGTGTTTGTCACGGAAAGAGCAGCGCAAAGATTTGCCGATGTGATAACTGCTGCCAAGCACATGGGCGTGTACGTTCATCCGATCACCGATCGCGCTGCGAAGAGCTTGTCGGATACGGTAACCACCACTGGAATTTTTGCGGTATGCCGACCTGTCCTGTGGGATATTAAATCTGCGCTGAAAGGCCAACCTCGTTTAGTATGCGTCCCCGTAGGAACAGCAGAGCCTGGTAACGCCGGAACACTGATCCGTGTTGCAGATGCGATGGGAGCTGACTGCATTATCTTTGCCGGAGACACTGTGGATCCACAGGGGCCTAAAGCTGTGAGATCAAGTGCGGGTTCTCTTTTTCATATACCGGTAGTGCGCGAACCCAATATGCAGAGAGTCTGGGATTCCCTCAAAGCTCGTGGATTGACGATTCTTGCGACTACCGCACAAGGCGAAGTGAGTCTGGATAATCCGGGGGAGGCTCTTTCCAGCCCGACTGCGTGGCTTATGGGTAATGAAGCACACGGCCTGGATTCAGAGCTCATGGAGAAAGCGGATCATCGTGTAAGCATCCCGATCCGAGGTAGGGCTGAATCCCTGAACCTTGCCACTGCTGCGTCTATTTGTCTTTATGAGTCTTCGAAGGCCCTCCTAGCGGACTAGGAAAACCGCTGCAGGCAAGCTGCATAAATCTGTTGGAAGCATCGGGTAAAAGCGTAATAACGGAAATGGTGCTTGTACCTCATTCGCCCTGACTCATTTTGTCTACCTCAGTGTGGGTATGATGTGAGGGTTACTCGAATGACTATGGATCCAACAGAGGAGCACTGAGTGTCTGATCAACCGGATAATTCGTCGGTGGACTTAACCGAAGAAAGCTTGAATTCCGCTGCCGAGGCAGCTATTGAGGCTTTTGCCACTGCTCAGACCTTGGAAGACTTGGCTGAGGCGCGTCGAGCGCACCTGGGTGATTCCGCGCCGATCCCGCAAGCACGTCGCGCTTTGGGATCGATTGCAAAAGAAAAACGAAAAGAAGCGGGCCGTCTCGTTAATATGGCCAGGGGGCGCGTCGAAAAGCATTTTGCTGAGGCCAAGGTCGTTCTGGAAGAAAAACGTAATGCAGAAGTACTGAAAGCTGAGCGTGTCGACGTCACGGTGCCTACCACTCGTCGACAGCTCGGTGCTTTGCATCCGATCACAGAACTCAGCGAAACCATCGCTGACATTTTTGTGGGAATGGGCTATGAAGTTGCAGAAGGCCCAGAAGTAGAAGCAGAGTACTTTAACTTCGACTCTCTGAACTTCATTCCTGATCATCCGGCGCGTACGCTGCAAGATACCTTCCACGTGGGTGAGCCAGGCTCTAGCCAAGTACTGCGCACGCACACCTCACCAGTGCAGATGCGAACGATGCTTTCCCGTGACGTTCCGGTGTACGTTGTCTGCCCAGGCAGGGTGTTCCGCACTGATGAGCTCGACGCTACTCATACGCCGGTGTTCCATCAGATTGAAGGCCTAGCGGTAGATAAAGGCCTGACGATGGCTCATCTCAAAGGCACCTTGGATCATCTGGCTAAAACTCTCTTTGGACCAGAGACAAAAACACGCATGCGGACTAATTACTTCCCGTTCACAGAGCCTTCCGCAGAGGTTGATGTGTGGTTCCCTAATAAGAAGGGTGGCGCTGGATGGATCGAATGGGGTGGCTGCGGCATGGTCAACCCCAACGTCCTCAAGGCTGCGGGAATTGATCCAGAAGTCTACAACGGTTTCGCATTTGGCATGGGACTTGAAAGAACGCTTCAGTTTAGAAATGGATTGAGCGACATGCGCGACATGGTGGAAGGCGATGTGCGCTTCACCCTTCCTTTTGGTGTCCAAGCATAGAACCCGCACACCGAGAATCTTTCAAGACAAAAACAGGAGTTAGTTTTACATGCTTATCTCGCAAAACTGGGTAACGAGACTGCTAGGACATTCCAACAAGGGATGGTCCTTGACCCCGGAAGAACTAGACGCAGGTTATGTTCGTGTCGGGTTTGAGACCGAAGGCTATGAGGGAATCGCGGAGACAACCGGGCCGCTGGTGCTCGGGCGCGTGGAAACGATCGAGGAACTTACCGGTTTTAAAAAGCCCATCCGCCATTGCCACGTGAACGTAGGCGACGCTAACGGGACTGGCGAGTTGCAGTCCATCGTGTGTGGCGCACGTAATTTCCGCGAGGGAGACCTCGTGGTGGTTTCCCTGCCAGGTGCTGTCTTGCCTGGTAATTTCGCAATTTCTGCCCGAGAGACCTATGGGCGGATGTCTGCTGGAATGATTTGTTCGGCAGCTGAATTAGGACTCGCAGACAAGCAGAATTCAGGAATTATTACCTTGCCGGAAGGCGTGGGAGCACCCGGTGATGATGCTCGCGCTATTGTGGGCTTAGAAGACACTATTTTTGACGTTAATATCACGCCAGATCGCGGATATGCGCTTTCCGCGCGAGGTTTGACTCGGGAACTAGCCTCTGCTTTTAACCTCGAATACGCTGACCCTGCCGCAGACCTTCGGGTTGCAGGGATTGATGTTTCTGCAGTTCCTGCAGCAGCTAACACATCGCTTTCGGTTGATCTTAAACCTGAAACAAAAGCAGTACGTTTTGGTCTGCGTAAAGTAACTGGAATTGACCCCGCTGCAGAATCTCCTTTCTGGCTGCAGCGTGAGTTGATGCTGTCCGGTCAACGGCCTGTTAATCCTGCGACTGACGTGACCAACTACATCATGTTGCTCTTGGGCCAGCCAATGCATGCTTTCGACGCGGACGTGATCACCGGCGACCTCGTTGTACGCTGTGCTCACGCCGGTGAGCAGCTGGAGACTCTCGACCACATCACCCGGAAGCTTTCGGAAGAAGACGTGGTTATCGCCGATGCTGCTGGAATCCAATCGCTTGCAGGCGTTATGGGCGGAAATGTTTCAGAGATCTCTGCGGAGACGACAAACGTTTACTTCGAGGCGGCCAACTGGGATCCAATTACGATTGCTCGGACTTCACGCAGGCATAAGCTAAGTTCCGAAGCTTCTCGACGCTTTGAACGCGGAGTCGACCCCACGCTAGTGGAGACAGCGCTCGATGCTGCGTGCGCGCTGTTGGTGTCGATTGCAGGCGGAACCATCGAATCGGAGCGAACCCTGATCGGGGAAGTTCCTGCTATGCCAAAGGTGCGCATGCTTGCGCTTCGTCCAGCAGCAATCGCGGGCGTTGACTATTCTCCTGAAACCGTCATTTCTCGCTTAGAGGAAATTGGCTGTGTGGTGGAACGCGAGGGCGATGAGCTTATTGTGACACCACCAACGTGGCGCCACGATATTACGATGGCGGCTGACCTGGTAGAAGAAGTTTTGCGTTTGGAGGGGCTAGAGCAGATTCCTTCCATCGTTCCCCCTGCACCCGTAGGGACCGGGCTAAGCCGTGCGCAGAAACGTCGTCGGGCAATAGGACATTCTCTGGCGTATAACGGGTACGCGGAAATTCTGCCCACGCCTTTTATCAAGAGCGACAGCTTTGATCTGTGGGAGCTTCCCTCAGATGACGCTCGTAGACGTACAGTGAAGGTGCAGAACCCACTCGACTTCGATTATGCAATCCTTGCCACCACGTTGTTGCCGTCCATGCTGGAAGCGGTTGCTCGCAACGTATCCCGCGGGCAGCACTCCGTAAGCCTTTTCGGTCTACAACAGGTCGCATTTAACCGTGGCGAGGGGGTTTCCCCAATGCTTGATGTTCGTACTCGACCAAGCGCGGATGATGTGCAGGGTCTTTTGGATTCGCTTCCGTATCAGCCGCTTCACGTGGCTACGGTTGCCACTGGGCAGATTGAGAATGAAGGCCCGTGGGGACAAGGACGCGATTACACATATGCTGATGCCGTGGAGTCGGCGAGGGTCGTAGCGCGGGCAGCTGGGGTAGAACTTGAAGTCTCGAATGCGGAATATCTTCCGTGGCACCCAGGCCGCTGTGCAGAATTGCGCCTGGGTGAGGTAGTCGTAGGCTACGCAGGTGAGCTGCATCCGCAGATCCTAGATCGCTTGGGCTTGCCACCGCGCACCTGTGCAATGGAACTCGATATCACTGCGATGCCATTTGATAATGTTTTCCCTGCTCCGGTGTTGTCTGCCTTCCCAACCTTGCACCAAGATCTGGCTCTGGTTGTAGATGAAGACGTACCTGCGGAGTCAGTACGAAAAGTGATTGCAGAAGCCGCAGGCGAGCTTTTAGAAAAAGTAGAGCTTTTCGACGTCTACCGTTCCGATAACCTCGGGGAAAACAAAAAGTCACTGGCCTTTTCCTTGGTTTTCCGGGCACAAGACCGCACTCTTACGGATGAAGAATGTTCCGAAGGTCGACTTGCGGCGGCTGAGGCAGCCACGCAAAAGTTTGGTGCGGCTATGCGTGCTTAATGTAAACACGTAATTTAACGCGTCACATATATCCCAAAAGTCGGGTGTGTGGCGCGTTTGTGTTTTCCAAACAGGGGGCATCGGGGTAAATATTCTCGGAATACTTACATGTTACGGAATACTATGTATATAGTGGGGGTATGACGATCACGGTAGCAGTCGCGGGTGCAAGCGGATATGCAGGCGGAGAGATTCTCCGCCTTTTGCTTAACCATCCGCGTTATGTGAGCGGGGAATTAGAAATCGGAACACTAACCGGTTCATCCACTGCCGGAGAGCCATTGGGGAAACTCATGCCTCATTTACCGGAGCTTGCGGACCGAGTAATACAACCGACTACTCCAGAACAACTTGCTGGTCATGATGTAGTTTTCTTGGCCTTGCCGCACGGACACTCTGCGAAGATAGCTAAGGAATGTCAGGACTCGTGTGTGGTCATCGATTGTGCTGCAGACTTCCGCCTTCACGATCAAGGGGATTGGGATCACTATTACGGGGGAAGCTACTCAGGATCGTGGCCATATGGAATCCCGGAGATGCCGGGGCATCGTGAACAAATCAGGGGCGCGCGCAAAGTAGCGGTACCCGGATGCTTTCCTACGGGGGCCACGTTGGCACTGTGGCCTGCCATAAAAATGGGTCTTGTTAGGCCGGATATATCTATTGTTTCTGTCACGGGAGTCTCCGGCGGTGGGAAAAAGCCAGCTGTGGGTCTGTTAGGTGCGGAAACAATGGGATCATTGAGCGCATATAACGTTGCGGGTAGCCACCGACATACGCCGGAAATAGTCCAAAATTTGTCAGAATATTCAAGCTCGCCGGTTTCTGTCAGCTTTACTCCGATTCTGGCTCCGTTACCTCGGGGAATTCTTACCACCGCGATAGCTCCGATTGCTCCGGGAGTTTCTCACAGTGACGCCTATAACGCATACGTTAGTTCCTATGAGTCGGAGCCTTTTGTCCAGGTGCTTCCTCCTGGGATGCAGCCTCAGACCCAATCGGTTGTTGGTTCGAACATGTGCCATATTCAGGTAGCTGTGGATTCCGTGGCAGAAAAGCTCATCGTTACGTCTGCGATCGACAACCTGACAAAAGGAACAGGTGGGGCCGCAGTGCAATGCATGAATATTATTCTGGGTTGGGACGAAACGTCAGGGCTTCCGCGTACCGGGACTGCGCCCTAGGGCGGATCTTGTGTATCGGTTCACAGGGATAGAAGAAAAAGGACACATTTATATTATGAGCACTAGTGGCATCACGGCTGTTCAAGGCTTCTCTGCCGCCGCAACAACCGCAGGAATTAAGCCTTCCGGTAATAAAGACATGGCGTTGGTCGTTAACCACGGGCCAGAGTTTATAGCCGCCGCAGTTTTTACTAGAAACAAAATTGTGGCAGCGCCTGTGAAACTGAGTAAGAGGTCGCTAAGCGATGGGACCTTGAAGGCCATTGTCTTTAACTCCGGGAATGCTAACGCTTGCAACGGGGCCCAAGGTGAGCAGGATGCTCAGGCCATCGTGGACGCAGTGGCGCAGTCGCTTTCGCTCAAAAGCACCGACATCGCGGCATGCTCTACGGGGTTGATAGGAGAACCTCTGCCCGTCGAGAAGCTACTAGCGGCGACTTCTGTGCTTGTCGACGGCCTAGGCGACCACGGTGAGCAAGCCGCCGAAGCAATCATGACTACGGATACCGTCAGTAAACAAGCAGTACTCAAAGAGGCCGATTGGTCGGTGGGGGCAATGGGCAAAGGCGTAGGAATGATGGCGCCTTCGTTGGCCACGATGTTGGTATGCATTACTACGGATGCTTCGGTGTCCTCAGAAGTTGCACAATCTGCGCTGGAGAAAGCTGCAGCAAAGACTTTTAACACCCTTGATATTGACGGCTCTACCTCCACCAATGACACCGTAATACTGATGGCCAACGGTGCATCGGGTATAACTCCCAGCACGGAAGCCTTTGAATCGGCTATACATGCAGTGTGCTCTGATATAGCCGATCAGTTGCAATCGGACGCAGAAGGGATAACAAAGCGGGTTCGCATTACAGTGACCGGTGCAACCAACGATGACCAAGCGCTTCACGCCGCGCGCACTCTGGGGCGAGACAATCTATTTAAATGCGCGATGTTTGGGTCAGATCCAAACTGGGGAAGAGTCCTTGCTGCTATCGGCATGGCAGAAGCTGATATGGACCCCGATAATATTTCAGTTTATTTTAATGATCAGCCAGTATGCCTGGCATCGACCGGAACACCTCATGCCCGAGAGGTGGACTTAAGCGGGACCGACATCGATGTTCGCGTTGACTTGGGCACTGCTCACACAGGAACTGCCTTTATCCGAACAACCGATTTGTCTCATTCATATGTGGAAATTAACTCAGCTTATTCCTCCTAACAAGTAGAGGGACAAAAATGAGCATCATGATCTGCGCTTGTCCCCAGACTGGAGAAGGGCATTGTCTATGACAGATATGCTTGATCATCTCACTGCACAAGATAGAGCCACAGTGCTAGCTGAGGCTTTGCCATGGTTGCAACATTTCCGCGACAAGATTGTGGTCGTGAAGTATGGCGGCAACGCGATGGTGGATGAGTCTCTCAAAGCCGCGTTTGCTGCGGACATGGTCTTCCTACGCACTGTTGGAGCAAAACCCGTCGTGGTGCACGGCGGCGGGCCACAGATTTCCTCCATGCTGAATAAATTGGGGCTAGAAGGCGAATTTAAAGGGGGCTTTCGGGTAACCACTCCTGAAATTATGGAGGTGGTACGGATGGTGCTCTTTGGTCAGGTGGGACGGGACCTTGTCGGTTTGATCAATTCCCACGGCCCGTACGCGGTTGGCACATCAGGTGAAGATGCGGGGTTGTTCCAAGCAGAAAAACGACTTGTAGCAGTGGGCGGACAAGCTACCGATATTGGTTTGGTAGGCGACATTACAGCTGTCAATCCTGCGAGCCTCATGGATATCATCGAGGCTGGGAGAATACCCGTAGTATCCACGATTGCTCCCGGTGATGACGGAGAAATATATAACGTTAATGCGGACACGGCGGCAGGCGCACTCGCCTCAGCCATAGGAGCGGAACGACTGCTTATTCTCACCAACGTGGAAGGCCTCTATACCGCGTGGCCGGATAAGGGATCCCTTGTTTCTAAAATCAGCGTAGCTGAGCTTCGCGCGATTATTCCTACCTTGCATGCAGGCATGATCCCGAAGATGGAAAGTTGCCTTAACGCTGTTATCAAAGGCGTACCTGCAGCGCATGTGATTGATGGACGCACTCCGCATGCAGTTCTCCTGGAACTGCTGACATCTGGTGGTATTGGCACGATGGTGACTCAGGATGCAGCGATCCCAGAAGCAACAATTTTTAGACACACTCAAGGAGGGAAATGATGCAGGAAGAAAATATATGTCAGGCTAAAAGCCATGCTGGACACCGTTCTGCACGAGAAAAGTGGCCTGACGTTGTGATGAACACATATGGGACTCCAGCATTGGAACTCGTTGACGGACACGGAGCACTAGTCACTGATTCCTTGGGTAGGGAGCATATAGATCTTCTCGCTGGAATTGCCGTGAACTCCTTGGGCCATGGGCATCCTGTTATTACAGAGGCAGTAACAACACAAATCCAGAGTTTCTCCCATGTGTCTAACCTTTTTGCTTCTGCACCTGTGGTGAATGCTGCAGAAAAAATCATCCAACGGTTTAGCCAAGGCCAACCAGACTCGGATGCTATCGCTTCTGATACACGAGTATTCTTTTGCAACTCCGGAACAGAGGCAAACGAGGCTGCTTTTAAGCTTGCTCGATTGAGTAGGCGAAGCCGAATTCTTGCAGCACAACATGGTTTTCACGGAAGAACGATGGGCGCGTTGGCGCTAACCGGACAACCAGAAAAGCAAGCTCCTTTTGGTCCTTTGCCTGTTGGAGTCGAGTTCTATCCTTATGGAGACCTTGACTATCTGCGCAAACTTGTCGCCATAAATCCTCACGACGTAGCTGCTATTTTTCTAGAGCCAATTCAAGGGGAAACCGGCGTAATTCCAGCGCCTGAAGGATTCCTGCAAGAAGTCCGGTGCTTATGCACTGATAACGGCATCCTGATGGTGGTCGATGAAGTTCAAACCGGTGTCGGGCGTACCGGAGACTTCTTTGCATTCCAGCACGATGGGGTGTTGCCGGACGTCGTTACCATGGCCAAAGGTTTAGGTGGGGGATTACCTATCGGAGCGTGCATAGCGCATGGAAAGGCAAAGGATCTATTTACTCCTGGATTGCACGGAACCACATTTGGTGGGAATCCTGTGGCCTGCGCAGCGGCGTGCGCAGTACTGGACGTAATAAATGAGGATTTTATTACCGACGTCCGAGCAAAAGGGAAAATCTTCAAAGACAAGCTATCAGACTTGAAATCCGTTGATTATGTGCGCGGTCGAGGTCTTATGTTGGGGGTAGTGCTGAAGCAGCCTATCGCAAAAATTGCGGCGCAACGAGCAGCAGATTTTGGTGTGATTCTCAATGCTCCATCGGAATTCGTCTTAAGGATTACTCCGCCGTTAATTATCGACACTGAACACATTGTGGAAGCAGTCGGACGCATAGAGCGCCTGTTTGATTCCCTGACTGCTCCTACTGAGTGAAAGGACCTTGCACACTAATGAACACGGATACGACACTGTCTTCTCACGACGCCTTTGACACCTTTGATGAGGCAGGACCTGGAAAGGCTTTAGCAAGGCATTTTTTAGCTGATGACGACCTCACACCTTCTGAACAGCGTGAAGTATTAGAACTGGCCGCACAGCTCAAAAAGCATCCGTATTCTTTGCGTCCACTGGAAGGGCCTCAATCGGTTGCGGTCTTATTTGATAAGACATCAACGCGGACAAGGTTTTCTTTTGACGCAGGAATTGCGCAACTGGGAGGAAACGCGATTGTCGTAGATAGCAACGCTTCCCAGATGGGCAAGGGCGAGACCTATCAGGATACTGGTGCAGTCCTTTCCCGGTTTACCTCGGCTATCGTGTGGCGCACGTTTGCCCACAGCAATCTGGAGGAGATGGCTCAGACTGCCACGGTGCCTATTATTAATGCTTTGTCTGACGATCTTCACCCGTGCCAAATCTTGGCGGACCTGCAGACCTGTGTTGAACATCTTTGTGCGGAAGAAGGCCCCAGTGGCTTGCGTGGGAAAAAGGCTGTCTACCTTGGAGATGGCAGCAATAACATGGCGAACTCGTATCTCATTGGTTTTGCCACGGCAGGTGTAAACATAAGCATTATCGCTCCGGCTGATTTTCAGCCTAAAGCAGAGTTCGTAGCGCGCGCGAAAAAACGTGCTGAGCAAACCGGGGCAGTAATCACTGTTACTGATGATCTTGATGAAGTATCAGGGGCACATATTGTGATTACAGATACATGGGTATCTATGGGGATGGAGAAAGACGGTATTGATCGTCGAACTCCTTTTATTCCTTATCAAGTTAACGATGCCATTATGGATCGCGCCGATGAGAGCGCTATATTTCTTCATTGTCTCCCCGCATATCGGGGGAATGAAGTTGCTGCTTCTGTTATTGATGGTCCGCAGTCTGTGGTCTTTGATGAGGCGGAAAATCGCCTACATGCGCAGAAAGCACTCATGTCTTGGCTGCTGGATTATCAACCAACAGCCTAGGATAGATGCGTAAAAGCGATATAAAAGAATTCGGTACCCCGCATAACTTTAGGGGAGCGAAGAGAAAGTTGTGAGGAAGAATCCATGAGCACTAGTCCGATTACGCGAACGGTTCGGCAAGCCTTGATTCTTGATTTGCTCGAACAAAACCAAGTGTCGAGCCAAATGCAATTGTCCGATCTGCTTAAAGCGAAGGGCGTGGAAATCACTCAGGGAACGCTATCCCGTGACCTGGATGAGCTCGGGGCAAAAAAGGTTCGCCCCGAGGGCGGGCGTGCGTTTTATGCGGTGGGAGCTGCAGATGAGGTAGCAGCGCCATCGACGGTAGGTACTCGGGAGAAGCTTCGCAAGATGCTTGACGACTTGCTCGTTTCCGTCGATCACTCCGGCAACATCGCTGTGCTGCGTACCCCACCTGGGGGTGCCCCATTCTTAGCTTCGTTCATTGACCGTGTGGGAATGGAAGAAGTAGTTGGAACTATCGCTGGCGATGACACCGTTTTTGTTCTGGCACGCGATCCAATGACTGGTCAGGACCTTGGAGAATTCCTTAGCCAAAGACGCTCAGGGCACTAATCTGGTTGTTTTTCAGTCGACTTAGTGCCAATAAAAACAGTGAGTTGGCTTCCTAAGTCATGAGTTTTCTGGGTTCTTTCCTAGGGGCGGAAAATCTCGCTTCGCAATTTATGGGAATGAGTGCATAAACTACCTAAAGAAGGATTCATATATGTAGAACCTCCAAACTTATGGATAGTTTAGTGGTACTGAACCTGCGTCTTTTCCATAAATTCTGCATAATGATCAAAATTTCATCTCATATTCAATTCAGTTGAGAATTTTTAAGGAGCAAACATGACCAATCGTGTCGTTCTGGCGTACTCCGGTGGACTTGATACTTCTGTCGCTATTCCTTACCTGGCAAAAATGACAGGGGGTGAGGTCGTTGCGGTTTCGCTCGACCTGGGTCAAGGCGGCGAGGATATGGAGTCCGTGCGGCAGCGTGCACTCGACTGCGGTGCGGTTGAGTCCATCGTGATTGACGCTAAAGACGAGTTTGCTAACGATTATTGTTTGCCTACGATCAAAGCAAATGGCATGTATATGAAGCAGTACCCTTTGGTCTCTGCTATCTCGCGCCCGCTGATCGTAAAGCACCTAGTAGAGGCTGCTAAAGAACACGGCGGTACGCATGTCTCACATGGTTGTACGGGCAAAGGAAACGATCAGGTCCGATTTGAGGTTGGTTTCCGCAACCTAGCGCCGGAGTTGGAGATCATTGCTCCTGCGCGTGATTACGCGTGGACGCGTGATAAGGCTATCGCATTTGCGGAAGAGATCAATCTTCCTATTGAACAATCAAAGAAATCGCCTTTCTCTATTGATCAGAATGTGTGGGGTCGTGCTGTTGAGACCGGATTCTTGGAAGATCTGTGGAATCCTCCAACAAAGGATTTGTACTCTTACACCGAAGATCCTGCGTTGGGCAACGCTCCCGATGAACTGATTATTACTTTCGAGGCCGGTGCTCCTGTGGCTATTGATGGTCGCAAAGTTACAGTTCTGCAGGCGATTGAAGAACTCAATCGTCGTGCAGGCGCACAGGGAATCGGACGCCTGGATATGGTCGAGGATCGCCTTGTCGGTATTAAGTCTCGTGAGGTCTACGAGGCACCAGGTGCGATTGCTTTGATTACTGCTCATCAGGCTATGGAAGATGTCACTCTGGAGCGCGAGGTTGCCCGCTATAAGCGCGGTATCGACGCACGTTGGTCCGAGGAAGTATACGACGGCCTGTGGTACGCGCCGCTGAAGCGTTCACTCGACGCTTTTGTGGATTCCACGCAAGAGCATGTCTCTGGTGATATCCGCATGGTGCTTCACGCTGGAAAGATCATTGTCAATGGACGCCGCTCTGCACATTCACTTTATGATTTTGATCTAGCAACCTATGACACCGGCGATACATTTGATCAGACCTTGGCCAAGGGTTTTGTTGAGCTGCATGGTTTGTCCTCCAAGATCTCGAACCGTCGTGACCGCGAGGCTCGCTAACGTGAATAAGCACGGAACAAATGAAGGTGCGCTGTGGGGAGGAAGGTTTTCCGGCGGCCCCAGCGAGGCGATGTTCGCGTTGAGCGTGTCCACTCATTTTGACTGGGTTCTTGCTCCCTATGATGTTCTAGCATCCAAAGCTCACGCCAAGGTGCTGCACTCGGCAGGGCTTCTGAGCAGCTCGGATCTAGAGACCATGCTGGCTGGCCTTGACCAGCTGGGCAAGGATGTAGCAGATGGCTCTTTTACTCCTTTGCCCAGTGATGAGGACGTCCATGGGGCAATGGAGCGCGGACTCATCGACCGCGTAGGTCCTGAAGTTGGCGGACGTTTGCGTGCAGGCCGGTCGAGGAACGACCAGGTTGCGACGCTCTTCCGTATGTGGGTTAGGGACGCGATACGAGGCATCGCTGTTTGCGTTACCGAGCTTATCGACGCCCTCGTACAACAAGCGAGCGCGCATCCAGAAGCAATCATGCCGGGCAAGACTCATTCTCAGGCTGCGCAGCCGGTTTTGCTGGCTCACCAGCTGTTGGCACACGCACAACCGTTGCTGCGCGATGTAGACCGAATTCAGGACCTGGATAAGCGCTTAGCGGTGTCACCGTACGGCTCAGGAGCACTCGCGGGTTCGTCATTAAAGCTTAACCCTGAGGCGATTGCAGAAGAGCTGGGATTTGACTCCGCCGCGGACAACTCCATCGACGCTACGTCCTCCCGAGATTTTGCATCTGAGACAGCTTTCGTTTTGGCCCAGATCGCAGTTGACATGTCGCGCCTTGCAGAGGAAATCATTTACTGGTGCACACCAGAATACGGTTATGTCACATTGTCTGATGCATGGTCGACCGGAAGCTCAATCATGCCGCAGAAGAAAAACCCTGATGTGGCGGAGCTGACGAGGGGCAAGACGGGTCGTTTGATCGGTAACCTGGCTGGACTCATGGCAACCCTTAAGGCCCAGCCTTTGGCTTATAACCGCGATCTTCAAGAGGACAAAGAACCCATTGTTGATTCGGTTGCACAGCTGAACTTGCTTCTTCCTGCAATGACAGGTCTAGTGTCTACCCTTGAATTCCATGAAGATCGCATGGCTGAACTTGCCCCAGCCGGCTATACGTTAGCTACGGATCTGGCTGAGTGGATGGTTCGCGAGGGCGTGCCTTTTAGAGAAGCTCACGAGGCTTCTGGAGCATGCGTGCGTATTGCAGAACAACGCGGAGTAGGACTCGATGAGTTGACGGACGAGGAATTCGCTAGCGTCGACTCACGTTTGACCTCTGCGGTTCGAAACGTGCTCACCGTAGAAGGCGCAGTTGCTTCGCGAGCGACGCGCGGAGGTACCGCTGGAGTGCAAGTATCCAAACAACGGGAACGCGTTGAACTAGCGTCTGCGGAGTTACGCCGTTGGGCTGAAACTCCTGTTCGCTCGTAAACTTGTTACGTCGAAAAGCCTCGACCCCTATTTCTTTAACCTGGATAGGGGTTGAGGCTTCGCTGCTATTGTCCGCTAAGCAAAGGGAAAATATCTCGGTGTTGTACGCTAGAAAACCATGAGTATCGATCCCCAGCTGCTAGAAGTTCTCGCATGCCCCCAAGACAAAGGGCCGTTGCGCTATCTAGAGCATGACAATGTCTTGGTTAACGATCGCCTTGGCATTGCCTATCGAATTGAAGACAATATTCCGGTAATGCTTGAAGATGAAGCGATTACGTGGCCTCAAGGGAAAACCCAGTAGTTTTCCATTTATTTTCACCATACTCACACAATCAAGGAACCTATCTACATGTCCCAGCATGGCAATATCGTTGATGAACTCCTGTGGCGCGGTTTAATTAACGATTCCACAGACATTGATGCACTGAAAGAAGCATGCGAACAGCCCATTACTCTTTATTGTGGCTTTGATCCCACCGGCGATTCCCTGCACGCGGGGCATTTGGTTCCTATGGTTATGCTGCGCCGTTTTCAGCAGTTTGGGCACAGGCCACTAACCCTAGCTGGCGGAGCTACAGGCATGATCGGCGACCCACGTGATGTGGGAGAGCGTGTCATGCTCACAGAAGAAAAAGTTGCGCAGAATCTTGAGGCGATTAAAAAACAGCTTCGACGGTTTGTTTCTTTTGAATCCGGTCAGAATAACGATGCGATCATGGTCAACAACGCTGACTGGACGGCGGAGATGTCAGTGATCGAATTCTTACGCGATGTAGGAAAGAACTTTTCACTGAATACGATGTTGGATCGCGAGACGGTGAAGCGTCGTCTTGCTAGCGACGGCATCTCTTACACCGAATTCTCTTACATGCTTCTGCAGTCAAACGATTTTGTTCATCTGCGCAAAAAATACGATTGCATCCTACAGATCGGTGGCGGAGATCAGTGGGGCAACATCATCTCGGGTGTTGACCTGAACCGACGAGTTGATGGCACAAAAGTCCATGCTTTGACGGTTCCGTTGGTAACTGATGCTCAGGGACAAAAGTTTGGTAAGTCTACCGGTGGCGGAAAACTATGGCTCGATCCTGAGCAGACCAGCCCTTACTCCTGGTACCAGTATTTCCTCAATGCTGGAGACACGGTTGTTATTGATTACCTCAAGTGGTTTACGTTCCTAAGCGAGTCCGAGATCGCGGAACTGGAAGTCCAGGTAGCTGAGGCCCCTCATAAGCGTGAGGCACAGCGGAGGCTCGCTCGAGAGATGACAACGCTTGTCCATGGCGAAGCTGCTACTGCTGCCGTGGAATTGGCTGCTCAAGCTCTTTTTGGCAAAGCCTCGATTGAAGACCTTGATGAGCAGACACTGATTGGCGCGGTTTCTGAAACCCCAGTTGCGGAGATTGCGGCTGGGGAAGCTCGAACCATCGTTGACCTGCTTGCTGCTTCGGGTCTTGCCGATTCCAAGGGGGCCGCTCGACGCGCAGTAAAAGAGGGCGGTGCCTACGTAAATAACGTTCGCATTAGCGACGAAGCCTGGGAACCAAGCAGCGAGGATCTACTTCATGGCTCATGGGTTGTTTTACGTAAAGGTAAAAAGAACTTTGCGGGCGTTCGGTTTAACACTTAACTGTTAACAAGGACCGTGAGAAGAACTTCTTTCTTCTCACGGTCCTTTTGCTTATTCGGTTTCCGGTAAAAGGAATCCACCTTTTAATGCTGTGTTGTGTGTTGAAAACGGCATTGAGGAATCGATTGGCAAAGTCCTCTGCAAGTGGTCTGCTTTAAAAGTGGCTGTGAGCTGGGGATTTGTGTGTTCTGTTGAGGGTGTGTAACTTTATGCGAGTCGCCGCGGCCGAGAGGTTGCAAGATGGTGACCGGATGGTGAACAAAGAAAACGAAGAGTTTGACTTTTGTTGTTACTGTGTTTACTGTTTGTTGTACTTACGCTTGTAGCGCGCTGATGATGGTTGGTGTGTGGGGTGTGGGTGTGTTGTTTGAGAACTCAATAGTGTGCCAATGTACTTATAAATATATTTTATGGTTGACATGGTGATAGCTACGTTTTGTAGTTAAACAATGATGCGTTATCACATGATGTTTTATGTGATGATCACGGTGTACACAGTTTTGGCCGGCAAGTGTGGCTTGCTTGTAAAAATGTTGTGCTAAGGAAATGAGTTGTTTATGCGAAACATGGTTGTGTTTCATGCTTATGGCCCTGTGTGGGTTGTGGTGTGGGATTCCATGTGAACAAACAATAGTCACACAGTGTGTGGGTGTTGGGTGGTTGTTGTGTTGTCTCGTCAAGGCATCGATGATCACTGTTTTTTGCTTTACTTTTTTCATTATTTTTTTGATGAATGATCAATGGATTATTTTTTGTTGGTTGTTTGTTTTTTTGCCAGTTTTGGTTGGGCTTTTCACGAAGCCTGGTTGGTCTTTTATTGGACTGATTTTTTGTGGAGAGTTTGATCCTGGCTCAGGACGAACGCTGGCGGCGTGCTTAACACATGCAAGTCGAACGGAAAGGCCCCTTCGGGGGTACTCGAGTGGCGAACGGGTGAGTAACACGTGGGTGATCTGCCTCGTACTCTGGGATAAGCCTGGGAAACTGGGTCTAATACTGGATAGGACCGCACTTTAGTGTGTGTGGTGGAAAGTTTTTTCGGTACGAGATGAGCCCGCGGCCTATCAGCTTGTTGGTGGGGTAATGGCCTACCAAGGCGTCGACGGGTAGCCGGCCTGAGAGGGTGGACGGCCACATTGGGACTGAGATACGGCCCAGACTCCTACGGGAGGCAGCAGTGGGGAATATTGCACAATGGGCGCAAGCCTGATGCAGCGACGCCGCGTGAGGGATGACGGCCTTCGGGTTGTAAACCTCTTTCGACAGGGACGAAGCTTTTGTGACGGTACCTGTATAAGAAGCACCGGCTAACTACGTGCCAGCAGCCGCGGTAATACGTAGGGTGCGAGCGTTGTCCGGAATTACTGGGCGTAAAGAGCTCGTAGGTGGTTTGTCGCGTCGTCTGTGAAATTCCGGGGCTTAACTCCGGGCGTGCAGGCGATACGGGCATAACTTGAGTGCTGTAGGGGAGACTGGAATTCCTGGTGTAGCGGTGGAATGCGCAGATATCAGGAGGAACACCGATGGCGAAGGCAGGTCTCTGGGCAGTAACTGACGCTGAGGAGCGAAAGCATGGGGAGCGAACAGGATTAGATACCCTGGTAGTCCATGCCGTAAACGGTGGGCGCTAGGTGTGAGGGTCTTCCACGACTTTCGTGCCGTAGCTAACGCATTAAGCGCCCCGCCTGGGGAGTACGGCCGCAAGGCTAAAACTCAAAGGAATTGACGGGGGCCCGCACAAGCGGCGGAGCATGTGGATTAATTCGATGCAACGCGAAGAACCTTACCTGGGCTTGACATATACAAGATCGGCGTAGAGATACGTTTTCCCTTGTGGTTTGTATACAGGTGGTGCATGGTTGTCGTCAGCTCGTGTCGTGAGATGTTGGGTTAAGTCCCGCAACGAGCGCAACCCTTGTCTTATGTTGCCAGCACGTTATGGTGGGGACTCATGAGAGACTGCCGGGGTTAACTCGGAGGAAGGTGGGGATGACGTCAAATCATCATGCCCCTTATGTCCAGGGCTTCACACATGCTACAATGGTCGGTACAACGCGTTGCGAGCCTGTGAGGGTGAGCGAATCGCTGAAAGCCGGCCTCAGTTCGGATTGGGGTCTGCAACTCGACCCCATGAAGTCGGAGTCGCTAGTAATCGCAGATCAGCAACGCTGCGGTGAATACGTTCCCGGGCCTTGTACACACCGCCCGTCACGTCATGAAAGTTGGTAACACCCGAAGCCCATGGCCCAACCAGTTTTCTGGGGGGAGTGGTCGAAGGTGGGATCGGCGATTGGGACGAAGTCGTAACAAGGTAGCCGTACCGGAAGGTGCGGCTGGATCACCTCCTTTCTAAGGAGTTTTATTTTTCCAGCATTCACTGGTTGGTGTTTGTTGTTGTTTATTTGTAAATCCGGGTGGAGCAAAGTTGTGTGTGATTGTGTGCTGCTAATCAGATGGTGGCTGTGCATGGTTGTGTGATGGTGTGTTGTTGTGTTGTGTTGGTTGTAGGATTGTTTGTTTGTTGTGTTGGCATGCTGTTGGGTGTCTGGGATGATGCACTGTTGTGTTGATTCTTGTGGCTGCTTTTGTGCTGGTGATGGCCTGTGTGGGTTGTTGTTGGTGTGGGGGTGGTTGTGTTGTGTGAGAACTGTATAGTGGACGCGAGTAATAATCTTTATTCTTTTTAGTTCTTGGTATTTTTTGTTTGCATATTTTGTGTGTGTTGTTTTTTAAGGGCACACGGTGGATGCCTTGGCATTATGAGCCGATGAAGGACGTGTAAGGCCGCGATAGGCCTCGGGGAGTTGCCAATAGAGCGTTGATCCGAGGGTGTCCGAATGGGGAAACCTGGCCATAGTTATGTGTGGTTACCCTTCAGTGAATTCATAGCTGTTGTGGGGGTTTACGCGGGGAAGTGAAACATCTCAGTACCCGTAGGAGAAGAAAACAATTGTGATTCCGTTAGTAGTGGCGAACGAACGTGGATGAGGCTAAACCATGTGCGTGTGATACCTGGCAGGGGTTGCGTGTGTGGTGTTGTGGGGTGTGTGCGTTAAAAAGGCTGCCATCTTTTTGCTGGTTTGTGCATGTGTTAGCGGAAGTGGTGTGGGAACGCCTGCCGTAGAAGGTGAGAGTCCTGTACGTGAAAGCATGTGTGCGCTGGTTGTGCATGTCCCCGAGTAGCAGCGGGCTCGTGGAATCTGCTGTGAATCTGCCGGGACCACCCGGTAAGCCTAAATACTTGTAATGACCGATAGCGGATTAGTACCGTGAGGGAATGGTGAAAAGTACCCCGGGAGGGGAGTGAAATAGTACCTGAAACCGTGTGCTTACAATCCGTCAGAGCCTCTTTTGTGGGGTGATGGCGTGCCTTTTGAAGAATGAGCCTGCGAGTCAGCGGCATGTCGCGAGGTTAACCTTTTGGTGGGTAGCCGTAGCGAAAGCGAATCCTAACGAGGGTGTTGTTAGTGGCATGTCCTGGACCCGAAGCGGGGTGATCTACCCATGGCCAGTGTGAAGCAGAGGTAAGACTTTGTGGAGGCGCGAACCCACTTAGGTTGAAAACTGAGGGGATGAGCTGTGGGTAGGGGTGAAAGGCCAATCAAACTCCGTGATAGCTGGTTCTCCCCGAAATGCATTTAGGTGCAGCGTTGCGTGTTTCTTGCTGGAGGTAGAGCTACTGGTTGGTTGAGCGGGACTACAATCTTAGCAATGTCAGCCAAACTCCGAATGCCGGTAATGTTATAGCGTGGCAGTGAGACTGCGGGGGATAAGCTCCGTTGGTCGAGAGGGAAACAGCCCAGATCGCCGGTTAAGGCCCCTAAGCGTGTACTAAGTGGAAAAGGATGTGGGATCGCGAAGACAGCCAGGAGGTTGGCTTAGAAGCAGCCATCCTTGAAAGAGTGCGTAATAGCTCACTGGTCGAGTGGTTCTGCGCCGACAATGTAGTGGGGCTCAAGTACACCGCCGAAGCCGCGGCAGTCAACATTTTTTGTTGGTTGGGTAGGGGAGCGTCGTGCATGTGGTGAAGCATTTGGGTGACCGGGTGTGGAGTGTGTGCGAGTGAGAATGCAGGCATGAGTAACGAATGAAAAGTGGAAAACTTTTCCGCCGGATGACTAAGGGTTCCTGGGTTAAGCTAATCTTCCCAGGGTGAGTCGGGACCTAAGGCGAGGCCGACAGGCGTAGTCGATGGATAACCAGTTGATATTCTGGTACCCGTGGTGATGCGACAAGTGGTGAATCAGTGGTACTAACCGCCCATTAATTGCATGTGTTCATACTTTGTGTGGGTGTGTGTGGTTGTGCGTGGGACCTTCGTTGGTAGTAGCCAAGTGATGGGGTGACGCAGTGAGGTAGCCGAGCCACTTATTGGATTGTGGTGTAAGCGTGTGGCCCGTGGCATAGGTAAATCCGTGCTGCATATAGGGTGAGGCGTGATGCGTAGACCTTTTTGGTTGATGTTGGTGATCCTGTACTGTCGAGAAAAGCCTCTAGCGAGTGTCATTATGGCCCGTACCCTAAACCGACACAGGTAGTCAGGTAGAGAATACTAAGGCGATCGGGTGAACTGTGGTTAAGGAACTCGGCAAAATGCCCCCGTAACTTCGGGAGAAGGGGGACCATTGTTGGTGACAGACTGATGGAGCTGACGGTGGTCGCAGAGAATAGAGGGAAGCGACTGTTTATTAAAAACACAGGTCCGTGCGAAAACGTGGAAGTTGATGTATACGGACTGACGCCTGCCCGGTGCTGGAAGGTTAAGAGGACCTGTTAGATCCCTTGTGGGGTCGAAGCGGAGAATTTAAGCCCCAGTAAACGGCGGTGGTAACTATAACCATCCTAAGGTAGCGAAATTCCTTGTCGGGTAAGTTCCGACCTGCACGAATGGCGTAACGACTTCCCTGCTGTCTCAACCACAGGCCCGGTGAAATTGCAGTACGAGTAAAGATGCTCGTTACGCGCGGCAGGACGAAAAGACCCCGGGACCTTCACTATAGCTTGGTATTGGTGTTTGGTTCGGTTTGTGTAGGATAGGTGGGAGACTGTGATACTGCGCCGCTAGGTGTGGTGGAGTCGCAAGTTGAAATACCACTCTGATCGGATTGAGCACCTTAACCTTGGCCCATGATCTGGGTTGGGGACAGTGCCTGGTGGGTAGTTTAACTGGGGCGGTTGCCTCCTAAAATGTAACGGAGGCGCCCAAAGGTTCCCTCAGCCTGGTTGGCAATCAGGTGGTGAGTGTAAGTGCACAAGGGAGCTTGACTGTGAGACTGACAGGTCGAGCAGGGACGAAAGTCGGGACTAGTGATCCGGCACCTACTTGTGGAAGTGGTGTCGCTCAACGGATAAAAGGTACCCCGGGGATAACAGGCTGATCTTCCCCAAGAGTCCATATCGACGGGATGGTTTGGCACCTCGATGTCGGCTCGTCGCATCCTGGGGCTGGAGTAGGTCCCAAGGGTTGGGCTGTTCGCCCATTAAAGCGGCACGCGAGCTGGGTTTAGAACGTCGTGAGACAGTTCGGTCTCTATCCGCCGTGCGCGTTGAAACTTGAAGAAGGCTGTCCCTAGTACGAGAGGACCGGGACGGACGTACCTCTAGTGTGCCAGTTGTCACGCCCGTGGCAGGGCTGGTTGGCTACGTACGGAAGGGATAACCGCTGAAAGCATCTAAGCGGGAAGCCTGTTTTAAGATGAGGTTTCTTTTGAGGTTCCCTCTAGACGAGGGGGTTGATAGGCCAGATCTGGAAGAGTGGTAACACTTGGAGGTGACTGGTACTAATTTACCGATAAACAACCACCTTATGTGGTGTGAATGTGTTGTGCCTGGAGCGTTTAAAAAGAAGAAGAGTTTTGTTGCTTGTGTTCACTGTGCAGTGTCTGACATGACACGTGTGTGTTGTGTTATATAGGATGTGTTGGTGGTTATAGCGTCGGGGGTACGCCCGGTCCCTTTCCGAACCCGGAAGCTAAGCCCGATTGCGCTGATGGTACTGCACCTGGGAGGGTGTGGGAGAGTAGGTCGCCGCCAACCAAAAAATTTGATAGAAGAGTGGTTATATAGGGTGTGTGTTGTGTAGGAGGATAAAATTTCTTCTATACTACACACCCTATTTCCGCATTTTAATAAAGGAATTTTATGGCTGATTCTCATTCCCGTGAAGGCCGCTCACAGCGCGGCTTTAAGTCTCGTGACGACCGCCGTCAAGGTGGTGAACGGGGACGCCGTGGTGAGAGCTCATGGGGGCGTAATGATCGTCATGAGGGAAATGACCGACGCGCTGGAAGCTCAAATGGCGGACGTCGAGAAGGCTATGGACGACGTCGGGATGAGAACGACCGTAAGTCAGGGCGCCCCTTTGACAGAGATCGCAGGGGGCGTTTTGATGATCGGGACAAACGAAGAAGCGATGACCGCCGCGATGATCGTCGGCAGGGTTCCCGTTGGGATGACGATAAGCGGGGGCCTCGTCGGGATGATCGTCGTAAGAGCTGGAATGATGAGCGCAATGGGGAGCGCCGCCGAGGCGGACGCCCAGAATATCGTCGTGGGGATGGAGAGCGTTCTGACCGACCACGTAATAATGATCGTGGTCGTGATGGGGAGCGCCGTCACTCACAACGCGGCGGAGCTGATCGGGATAAACAACAGCGTGGGCCAATTCGTCCAGGCTACCGCGAGGAACGTATTAATAACCGCGTGAATGAACCGGATTTGCCGGATGACATTGACGTGCGTGATCTGGATCCTATGGTGCTGCAAGATCTTAAGGTTTTAGCTAAAGATAATGCGAATGCAGTAGCTAAACACATGATTATGGCGGCTACATGGATGGCAGATGATGCGCAGCTCGCTTTGAAGCATGCACGTGCTGCCAAAGACCGTGCTGGCCGTATAGCGGTCGTCCGAGAGACATGTGGCATTGCTGCTTATCATGCGGGAGAGTGGAAAGAGGCTCTTGCTGAGCTACGTGCTGCGCGTCGTATGAGCGGAGGCCCTGGCCTCATCGCTGTTATGGCTGACTGCGAGAGGGGGCTGGGACGTCCAGAAAAGGCTATCGAGCTCGCTCGCGATGAGGATCCAGCATCCTTAGACCCGGAAACCCGGATTGAGCTTGCAATCGTAGTAGCAGGAGCCCGTCTAGATCTAGGGCAACCTGATTCTGCAGTAGTTATCTTGCAACGTGAGAACCCTGATGCTGCTGCAACCGGATTAGGTGCGGTGCGCTTGTCCTACGCGTATGCAGATGCGCTACTGGCTGCGGGACGAAAAGATGATGCTCGAGAGTGGTTTGCTATTGCAGAAAAGCAAGATGTGGATGGTTACACCGATGCAAGTGAACGTTTGCAGGAGTTCTCTTAATCCCTAATTATCTGCTTCTACCAACGTGAACTAAGCTGAAGAGTATGTCTTTACTCCAGCATCATGATGCTCTGTTCTTTGACCTCGACGGAACCGTCTGGGAAGGAGGCAGGGCATTGCCAATGGCGGTGGAGGCGTTTGAGAAGAATACGCTGCCCGTAGCGTTTATCACTAATAATGCGTCTCGTGGACCTAGTGCCGTGGCTGAGATGCTCCAGAAAATTGGCATCGCTGCTCGCCCCGAGGATGTGTTGACCTCAGCACAAGCAGCGATTGACCTTGCAGCGGAATACCTGCAGCCTGGCGATACAGTGTATGTGCTTGGAACAGACTCCTTTAAAGACTTAGCACGGAGTGCTGGTTATACAGTGGCAGTATCCGCTGATGAAAAGCCACGTGCTGTGTTTCACGGACATAACCCTGAAACTGGATGGGCAGAGCTTTCTGAGGCCGCAATGTCTATCCGGAACGGTGCTCGCTACTTTGCATCGAATTTAGACTCGACGCTACCGACGGAGCGCGGACTGTGCGTGGGAAATGGCTCAATGGTTGCGGCTATTGTCAATGCAACAGGCGTGCACCCTGTTTCTGCTGGAAAACCAGGCGCTGCGATGTTCAACGTGGCGGCTCAACGTTTGGGAGTCTCTGCGCCATTAGCTATTGGTGACCGCCTCAATACGGATATTGCGGGAGGCGTAGCTGCAGATATGGCGACGCTTCATGTAATGACTGGCGTGTCCCGGCATTGGGATCTGTTGCGGGCTATCCCTTGTGAACGGCCGACTTACCTAGGTCTAAATTTATCTGATTTATTTGCATCGCCTAATAAGCTTCTGCCTGGTAGTCAAGGTGATTTCCATGCTGAGTGGTGTGGCAATGATATTGAGTTAAGCGGAGGAACGTCGGCCGCAACGCCCATGGAAGCATTGCGTACGGTAGCCGGTATTGCTTGGGAACATGAGGCATGGACCGGAAAGCTGTTTACCCGTGGGGAACATGCTGAGCGCGTGCTCCTAGACTGGGAGTGATCAATCATGGAGACACCGAAACCCCATGATCCTCGTCTGCAGGGGGTAGATCCAGATGAGGTGAAGAGCGAATTAGAGAACATATTATCTGAGACCCCGACTGATCTCGCAGCAGAATCTGAACTTTTAGCTCGTGCGCATGAAGTCCTTCACAGCGCGCTTCAGTAATTTTTACCGTAGGAAGGTTTGACTGTAAGTGGCTTCTCGAAAACGCCTTGATGCTGAGTTGGTGCGCCGCAAGATTGCGCGTTCGCGTGAGCATGCTGTGGATATGATTCGTGGTGGACAGGTGTACGTCCAGGGGATACTCGCCACTAAGCCAGCAACGCAAGTGGAACCAGAAGTATCAATACGGGTTGAAGAATCCGCTATCGACGATTGGGCGTCTCGCGGTGCACATAAACTGCTTGGAGCTCTTGAGGCTTTCCAACCCAAAGGGTTAGTCGTTGAGGGGAAGAAAGCTTTGGACGCGGGGGCATCAACAGGAGGTTTTACCGATGTGCTTTTGCGTCGTAAAGCCTCTCAAGTTGTAGCGGTTGACGTAGGATACGGTCAGCTCATATGGCGTTTGCAAAATGATGATCGCGTTCTTGTTCTGGATCGTACAAATATACGAAACCTCGACATAGAAGCCACCCAGGGGCCATGTGATTTGATGGTTGGAGACCTCTCCTTCATCTCTCTCAAACTCACATTGCCAGCAATTGTAGAATGCCTTGCTGATGGTGCGGACTTAGTCCCCATGGTCAAACCCCAGTTTGAAGTAGGAAAGCAACGACTGGGCAGTGGCGGCGTAGTGCGTGATCCGCAGTTGAGAGAAGACGTGACGGTGGAAGTCGCCGAGTTTGCACAAAGCTTGGGGCTGAGCTTACTGGGCGCGGTGGCATCGCCGTTACCTGGCCCATCAGGAAATGTTGAATTCTTCTTATGGCTGAGAAAAGATGGCGGTAAGGCGGCTGCTAGCCCGGATACTCTCCGCGCAATGGTTCATAAAGCTGTTATGGAAGGACCTCAATGAATCTGCTTCATAGCCCTGAAAAACGCCTTATTTTGCTCGTGCCTCATACAGGCCGTGATTCTAATGTGGCCACGGCGGCTCTTGCTGCTGAGCTTCTCGACGACGCCGGGATTGCAGTTCGTATTCTGGTGCCTGAGTCAGACACCACGGTGTCCAGTCATCCAGTGCTTAGCCAATTTGAAAGAGTGACCCATTCCTTAGACGCAACAAATGGTGTAGAGCTTATTTTGGTTCTAGGGGGCGATGGAACCTTCTTGCGAGCGGCTGATCTGGCTCACGCGGCTGATCTGCCTGTTCTTGGGATTAATCTTGGACACGTTGGCTTTCTTGCTGAATGGGAGAAAGACTCGCTTGACGAGGCGGTGCACCGTGTTATGAAAGGTGACTATCGCGTCGAAGAACGAATGACGCTGGATGTTGAAGTGCGTGACCAAGAGGGAAATCTTTTAGAGCGGGGGTGGGCGCTTAATGAGGTCAGTATTGAAAACACCAATCGACGTGGTGTGCTTGATGCAACGCTAGAAGTAGATGAGCGTCCCGTGAGCTCTTTTGGATGCGATGGTGTGATTGTCTCGACTCCAACAGGGTCCACTGCCTACGCCTTCTCTGCTGGTGGCCCTGTTCTGTGGCCGGAACTTGACGCAATCGTGGTGGTGCCTAACAATGCGCATGCACTCTTTACTAAGCCTTTGGTTGTTAGTCCGCAGTCTTTGGTTGCCGTGGAATCCAAGCCACATTCTTTTCCTGCAATGGCGGTCATGGACGGTTTCCGATCAATCGCAATGCCACCGGGCGCGCGAACGGAAGCGCGCAAAGGACAACGTTCTGTTAAATGGGTGAGATTAGATAACCTGCCTTTTGCAGATCGTTTGGTATCTAAACTGCGACTTCCTGTTGAGGGATGGCGCGGGCCATCAAGTGCTCGGTTGTCGGAAAAGAATTGCTCTGATTCTTAAAAGATTCACCCCATATAGTAGAACGGGTGTTCGCATAATGTGGGGTGGTTGATGTACTATGTGAGCATGCTTGCAGACATTGCCATTGAAAATCTTGGCGCTATCCCTCACGCTTCGCTTGAGTTGAGCGGGGGGCTGACCGTCCTTACGGGTGAGACCGGCGCAGGTAAAACAATGGTTGTTACCGGCTTAAGACTGCTGACAGGTGGCCGTGCTGACGCGCAGCGCGTGCGTTCGGGGGCAGCGCGTGCCGCAGTAGAGGGGCGCTTTACCCTGGATGGTGTCAGTGGAGCTATCGCAGACCACGGTCGTGAGATTGTTTCCTCCGTTGGCGGGATTCTGGACGAAAATGGGGAAATCATTGCATCGCGCACTGTGAGCGCTCAGGGGCGCTCAAAAGCGTATTTAGGCGGTCGGGCTGTGCCTGCTGCGACCCTTTCGGATTTTTCTGTAGAACTCCTCACGATTCATGGGCAAAATGATCAGTTAAGGCTTCTTAATTCGGATCGGCAACGGGAGGCGTTGGACCGCTTTGACCCAGCGATATCTCCTTTGTTGAAGGAGTGCTCTCATGCTTTTAAAAACTGGCGGAAGCTCGATAAGGATTATCGGGAACGCCTCAAATCGCGGATGGAACTCGCTCAGGAGGTAGATCGCCTGGAGTTTGCCATCAAAGAGATTTCCGATATTGATCCGCAGCCGGGGGAAGATACTGAAATTCAATCCCTTATCCGCAGGTTGCAAGACGTAGACGAGCTGAGGGATCAGGCCACTACTGCGTTGGGAGCCATCGACGGCGCAGAAGCTCTTAGTGAGTTCGGAGGTTTTTCCGATAGCGACGGTGGCGCTGCCTCTGACCTCGTAGGACAGGCTTTTTCTGCAGTGCACAATAGCTCAGATCCGGTGTTAAGAGGAATCGCTGAGCAACTCGACCAAGTCACCACAATTCTTGCGGAGCTATCGGGGGAACTAGGAAAATACTTGGGTGAGCTGCCCATGGATGCAGACCAACTGGAGCAATCTCTCCAGCGTCAGCAAGCACTGAAATCTCTTACCCGTAAATACGCTCCTGATATTGAAGGGGTGCTGCGATGGCGGATGAAAGCTGAAGAAAAGTTGGAGTCTATTGACGTTTCGCCGGAGGCACTAGAGGAACTTAAACGTTCAGTGTCTCGTGCAGCCAAGAAACTCGATGCCGTTAATAAAAAACTTTCTCAAGCTAGAGCTAAAGCAGCTAAAAAGCTGAGCCTTAAAGTCACAGAGGAGATACAAGGGTTGGCTATGCCCAAGGCTGTTTTCTCGGTGGATATTCAGCGTTCTGAGCCTAGCGCGCATGGAATGGACTCGATTGAGTTTCGATTAGCTCCGAATTCCCACGCTGAGCCCCGGCCACTTGCGTCCTCTGCATCCGGCGGAGAGTTGTCCCGCGTAATGTTGGCATTGGAGGTGATTCTTTCTGCGGGATCGAGGGGTACAACTCTTGTTTTCGATGAGGTCGATGCCGGCGTGGGAGGTCGTGCGGCCGTAGAGATCGGACGTCGATTAGCAAGGCTTGCGCAATGGAATCAGGTTATCGTGGTTACCCACCTAGCTCAGGTAGCCGCTTATGCAGATACACACTTACATGTAGCTAAAAACGTAGGCGACACTTCTGTCGCCTCGGGGGTTGAAGATCTTAGCGATGAGCGTCGGGTGGAAGAACTCTCTCGTATGCTTGCAGGTTTGGAAGACACCGAAAGCGGTCGGGCGCATGCTACAGAATTATTGGATAAGGCTCGGTCGGAGATCAAGGAGTGGCGGACCTAAAGAGAAATAAGTGTAAGAAAAGATCGTATTTCTTCCCTTATTCTTTGATAATCTTCCGCGCGCCTCACCAGGTTGAGCAGTTTTCATTGGACAATGCAACCCATGAGTCTGTTCTCTCGATCCGCTGACCTTCCGGGCCTTCATGCAGTGACACGCGACTGCTCGTCGCGAGGAAAAGGCTTTAGACGTCTGAGTAAAGGGGACATCGCAGTCATTGATGCCCCGGATATTTCTCGTCCTTTGGCCCAAGAGCTGATAGAAGCGAAACCTGCAGCTGTTGTGAACACAGGGCAGTTTTCTACTGGAGTTATTCCGAATTTCGGGCCGCAGATGCTGCTTGATGCTGGGATTCTCCTCGTCGAAGGTGTCGGCGTAGATATCTGGACAACTCTTAAAGACGGAAAGAAAGCTCGGCTAACACAAGAAGGCCAGCTTTTTTATGGCGAAAAGCTCATCGCTTCAGGATCTGTCCTTGACGAGGCACGTGCAGAGGCACAATTTGTTGATGCACAGCAGTCTCTCGTGGAGCGGATGGAAGCATATTTTGGCAACACCATTCAATTTATTCATGCTGAAGCTCCGTTGCTCATTGACGGATTAGGGGTGCCAGACACCGGGGCAAATTTGCGCGGCAAGAAAGTTCTTGTAGTAAGTCCTGGACCGCAGCACCGTGGACAGGTTAAAAATCTACGTAACTTTATCCGTGAGTATGAGCCAGTGTTGATCGGTGTTGACTCTGCGGCAGATACGCTCGTGGAGCTTGGATATAAACCTGACTATATAGTCGGAGATCCTTCAGGCGTGGGGGCAGAAGCCTTAAGAAGCGGTGCGCGTGTCATACTGCCGGCTGAGCCGGATGGGCATGCCTTGGGTCTGGAACGTATCCAAGATTTAGGCATCGGTGCGATGACTTTCCCTACCTCGGTAGATACTGCTACTGATCTGGCACTTTTGCTTGCAGACTTCCACGGTGCGGACTTGATTGTTAATTGTGGGGCGCATTTTGACCTGGAATCTATTTTCTCTGAGCGCACGTACGCTACGCCAGCTGCGCTCCTTACGCGAGTAAAGATTGGCGCGCGACTTGTAGACTCCGAGGCTATCGAGAAGCTTTACACAGTCCGCTCTGGTGGAAGTATTGCTTGGCTGTGGGCGATCCTCGGGATTTTGGTGGCTATTGCTGTAGTTGTTGTTATTGCAGGCACAGCCGGTGACGGGAGTTTTACGCAGAACCTCATTGATACGTGGAATAACATTGCCTTGGCTTTCCAAGGGTTGTTCAAATAGCTCTTAGGAGGAAAGCAGAATATGGCACGAAAATCTGGTCATTCGGCGGCGGTTACCGCAGGTCTTGCCTTCGGCTTAGCTATAGGGCTGGGTTTGGGTACCTATGTCTTATCCCCGAATTTGTCGGGCGGAAGTAGTCACCAGCGGCTCACCTTGGAAAAGGAACGTAATGAGGCTCGTGAGCGCGCGGATATTCAAGCAGCACAAGCAAGTAGTGCAGATCACTTTGTGGACAAACTAGCAGCGTCGGTCTTGCCTGACACGCTTAAGGAACGTCCTATTCTTATGATTCGGACTGCTGATTCTTCGGACGAGGATGCGAAGGCTCTAAGCGAGGATCTTAAGAGAGCTGGTGCGATTAATTCCGGAACCATCTCATTGACTGAAAAGTTTTTTGCGCAGGATGGAGCGGATGGCCTAAAAAATATCGTTTCTACTGTTTTGCCAGCTGGCGCCCAATTATCCACAGACAAACTTGACCCGGGCACGCATGCTGGTGAGGTGCTAGGAAGCGCTTTGACGCTGAACCCGCAGGACGCTAAAGAACAAGCGACTCGTGATGAGCGAAGCTTGGTTCTCAATGCGCTGAGGGAGGGCGGTTACCTTTCCTATGAAGAAGGCACGATTTTACCTGCTCAAGCTGTTGTTGTTCTCGGTGGAGATAGTGACGGTGTCGGAGCGGATTTCACGGTGAAAAACCAAGTGTCTTTTGTAGAAGCACTTGATTCGCGTGGTTCCGGTGTTGTGTTTGCAGGTCGGATTCATATGGCGGCAGACAGCGGAGCATTAGGGAAATTGCGTGCTAATAAAAAGGCTGCCTCTCAGGTTTCTTCAGTAGATTCTATTGATCGTTCCTGGGGAAAAATCGCTACCGTTCTAGCTCTTAAAGAGCAGCTTTCCGGTGGTGCCGGGGCCTATGGTGCTGCAGGAAACGCTGATGCTACGGCACCAGCGCCGAGTGAGGACAAACAATAAGCATTGTTGTCGCGCGTAGCAGTCTGCACCCCGATACGCGCGAATGCTATTAAAGTTGAGCATTATGACTCACCGTTTTACTGTTACCAGCTCTGAGTTGCTTATCGACGCCCCGATTCTGGCGGTTCGTCGGGATGCCGTCACTATGCCTAATGACTCCAGTGCCCATCGTGAGATTGTTGAGCACTTTGGAGCAGTCGCGGTTGTTGCTGTTCAAGATCAAAATATTGCGATGGTGAAGCAATATCGTCATAGCGTTGGGCGACGGTTGTGGGAACTTCCCGCTGGTTTGCTCGACGTTGCAGATGAACCGCCCCTTGACGCAGCACAGCGTGAGTTGATGGAAGAAGCCGGCCTTGTGGCGGCTGATTGGGAAATCTTAGTTGACCTAGTCACGAGCCCCGGGTTTTGTGACGAGGCAGTTCGTGTGTACCTTGCCCGAGACTTAGCGCATGTGGAACGGCCCGAAGCTCAGGATGAAGAAGCTGACATGGCTTTGGAGTGGGTACCACTCGCAGAGGCCGTCAATATGGTTTTTGCCGGGGATATTGTTAATTCGATCGCGGTCTCGGGGATTTTAGCCCTGCATGCACAGCGCACAGCCCCCCGGATTCTTAGAGACCCAGATCAGCCTTTTGATCTTCGTCCTACTCGGTTAGCTGAACGCAGAAAAGGCGCTGTTAAAAATCGCGACCTGAAAACTTCTTCATGACGTCCCCTAAGACAGCCGCTGATCGTTGGTTAACGCATTTAGCCATCGAACGAGGAGTTAGCTCTAACACCCTGAGCAACTATCGACGCGACGTGCAGCGGTATCTTGATTGGATCGCACATCGCGGCATCGACGATTTGAGCGCTGTGACCTCGCGGGATATTGAGTCCTATGTTCTTGATCTACGGCGAGGAGACCCGGATACGGGTAAGCCGCCTTTGGCTGCTTCGTCGACAGGCCGTGCGCTTATAGTTGCGCGGGGGCTTCATAAATTTGCATTGATGGAGGGGCTGATACCCGTTGATGTAGCGGGCGAGGTTTCTCCTCCATCGACTGGGCGCCATCTGCCGGACACCCTGTCAATCGCAGAAGTCGATGAGCTTATCGCTGCAATTCCTACGGACGATGTAGCTACCCCTGAGGATCTACGCGATGCAGCATTGATCGAGCTGCTCTACGGCACTGGTGCTCGTATATCAGAAATCATGAATCTTACAGTGGATGAAGTGATGGCGCTGGAAGAGACAGAGGGCATGTTGCGGATTGTAGGAAAAGGGGACAAACATCGTATCGTTCCTGTTGGCTCGATGGCGCAAAAAGCGTTACGACGCTACCTCGTACGGTCGCGGCCACAGCTGGCAAAAGGAAAGAGCCACGCGCTCTTTTTGAATAAACGCGGTGGGGCCTTATCTAGGCAAAGTGCGTGGCAAATACTTAAGAATTCTGCTCGGAGAGCTGGGATACAAAAAGATATTTCGCCTCATACTTTACGCCACAGCTATGCATCGCATCTTCTTGAAGGTGGCGCGGATGTGCGTGTTGTGCAAGAACTTTTGGGGCACTCATCCGTTACCACCACGCAAATTTATACGCATGTGACGGCAGATAATTTGCGTGTTGTATGGACGCAGTCGCATCCCAGGGCTTAAGTTGGCTTTCTTTAGTCAAGGGTTTTGGCTTGAATTTCTGGAATGCTCCCAGGTTGATCGGCGCGTCTTGCGGGGATTACACAAGAACTTTCTTCAGGCGGTTAATATCAACAGTGTAGTTTAGGTTGTAGTCTCGCCGAGGATGATAAGGCCCGACTGACGTTGGGACATATGGTGGGGTGAACGGGAAGTAAGAGTCGTCGACTGTCAAGGAAGTGGAATAGACATGAGTGATTCGGGACTGTTCGATACATCAGACTCGAAAATGGGACTCACTGGGCGTCCGCTCCAAAAGTTCCCCGATCCCACGCCTTTGGAAAAGCATGGACCCGCCAAGATTATTTCCATGTGTAACCAAAAAGGCGGAGTGGGTAAAACTACTTCCACGATCAACTTGGGTGCTTGTCTGGCTGAATTAGGGCGAAAAGTTCTACTCGTAGACCTTGACCCACAGGGGGCCTTATCTGCAGGATTGAGTATTCCGTATGAGGAACTAGACATTACGGTTTATAACCTGCTGGTAGACAAACATACCTCGATTCACCAGGCGATTCATCATACATCTATTCCAGGCCTTGACTTAGTTCCGGCGAATATTGACCTGTCCGCGGCGGAGATTCAACTTGTTAATGAGGTTGGCCGGGAACAAACGCTAGCTCGTGCTTTGCGCCCTGTGATGAAGGATTATGACTACATCATTTTGGATTGCCAGCCGTCTTTGGGGCTTCTGACAGTTAACGCTTTGACCTGTTCCCATGGCGTGATTATTCCCATGGAATGCGAGTATTTCTCGTTGCGCGGGCTGGCTTTGCTTACCGATACTGTGGACAAAGTACGCGACCGCCTTAACTTTAACCTGGACATCGTGGGCATCTTGGTCACGATGTTTGATCGGCGCACCACGCATGCTCGCGAGGTAATGTCACGGGTCGTGGAAGTTTTCGATGATCGGGTCTTTGACACCGTGATTACTCGAACAGTCCGGTTCCCAGAGACCTCTGTGGCCGGTGAACCCATCATCACCTGGGCCCCGAACTCACAAGGGGCTCATCAGTACCGGCAACTTGCCCGTGAAGTCATCGAGCGCACTAACTAGAACTTAGAACGTGGCAACATCACGTATCCCGGATAATCAACCAGAAATTACTGGTTTTAGGATTGTCCTCAACAATTTTGAAGGCCCCTTTGATCTTCTTCTGCAACTGATCAGTGCCAAGAAGATGGATGTGACTGACGTTGCATTATCTAAGGTGACGGATGAGTTTGTTGCATACACCCGCCAACTCGGAGAATACTCTGAGCTTGATGAGGTCACTGAGTTTTTGGTGGTTGCGGCCACGCTGTTAGATCTAAAGGCCGCTCGTCTTCTTCCTAGAGGCGAGATGGAGAGTGAAGAAGACCTAGCACTCTTGGAATCCCGTGATCTTCTTTTTGCGCGATTGTTGCAGTACCAGGCGTATAAGCAAGTCGCCGATATTTTTGCGTCATGGCAGCGAGATGCACGTCGTAGATTCCCGCGAGCAGTTGCTATGGAGGAACAGTTTGCTAGTTTACTGCCACCGGTAGTTCTGGGACATACTCCTGAGACTTTTAGCGAGCTTGCTGCGAGTGTTTTTAGACCTAAACCGCCAGAAGCCGTTGCCACAGGGCACATTCATCAAGTAGCTGTCTCTGTGCCTGAACAAGCAGGAAAAATTCTGAACATGCTGCGTTTAGCGGGTAAAAATGAATGGGTTTCTTTTCTTACTTTGACGCAAGATTGCACAGCTTCAATGCATATAGTGGGAAGATTCTTAGCTCTTTTAGAGCTTTATAAAGCCCAAGCAGTGAGTGTTGTACAAGAGGAATCCTTAGCTGAATTGTCAGTGGCATGGACTGGACTTGAAGTGGATCCGGCGGTAGTTGCGTCAAGTAACTGGGAATAATTGTTGAGGAACAAGCCAAGTTTTTTAGTGTGCATTTAAAGGCGTAAGCGCTACTGCGACGGGGGTAGTAATGGCTAGTTTCTGGCAAACGATTACTATCGGGAAACGAGTGTTTGCTTATTAGTGTCGGCGAGAGGGATAAAACTCGTGAGCGTAGTTGTGGTATCTGGGTTGGCTACAGGTGTAGGCAAAACCACCGCGACGGCAGCGATCGTTCAGATTCTTCGAGAAAAGGGGAGAGATGTTGTTCCCGTTAAAGTCGCTCGCTTAGGAACGTCAGTTGCGGGAGCTGATATCGGCACAATCGAAAAGCTCACAGGTATTCGTGGTGAAGATTTTTCTTCTGAAGAAGATCCGCTGGCAAAGGTTCGGGAGCTCTCGGAAACGGGAGTTACCGTAGTACTTGAAGGTTCTGGTGGACTTAGCGTTCCGCTATTAAACGGCAAAACGATTGCAGATATTGCCGCAGAGTTAAATGCCCCCATGATCGTGGTTTCGGGCATGGCCTCGGGGGCAGTGGGGCTTGCAGTGCAGGCGGTAGCTTTTGCGCGTGCTTGCGGTGCTCGTGTTGCGGGCCTATTAGGGGGGAAATTGCCTTCGGGGGCTGATCTGCGTACGCGTTTGACTCTCGTGGAAGTATCCCGTGCAACAGGCGTGCCTTTTTTGGGAAGCCTCAATGACGGAGTTGGTTCTTTGGGAGCTGAGCAGTTTGCTCAGGCGCTTTCAACGATTTTTCTTCCCAAGGATTGGTAAGCACGGGATCCTTTAAGAGTTGCGCAAGGAAGTTATCCAACCTAATTCCTATTAGGTGTTGCTTTTGAAAGTTTGTGTGCAGCCACCCACGTACATAACCCGATACATATTGCCAAGGACCCACACGCAAAGAAGTAGATTCTCTCAGCAGAAGCAGAATCCGAGTCATAGTAAGAGGAGATGCTTCCGGCAAGCGCGGTTCCTATAGACATTGTAAGAAAGTACAACGCAGAAAATTGGGTGCGATAGGAGGCTGGGGCGTGCTTTGCCGTGGCTGCCATCCCTATAGGACCTGCGAATAACTCGCCTATTGCAGTGATAAGGATGCTTAAAGTAAGTATGAGAAGTGGCGTGGAATTGGGGCCGCCGCCGGCAAAGGGGATGAGTACGAGGAAACCGGAACCTCCGACGATAACTCCAATGGAGATTTTGGTAGCTGCCGTGGGACCACGAGATCCAAGTTTTGCCCATAGATACGCGAGGGGAATGGAAAGCGTAAGAACGAAGATCGGATTCAGCGACTGGGTCCACGCAGCGGGGAATTCAAAGCCAGCAATCGTGCGATTGAGTCGGACATCGGAATACACGGCGAGAACGCCATAGGTCTGATTCATAATGGCCCAGAAAGCCACCGAAGCACAGAAGATGGGGATGTAATGAAGAATGCTATGGCGTTCCTGCCAGGTGGTATGTGGGGAGCGGAACATAGTAAACATAAGGAAAACAGCTGCGGTGATAGTAATGCCGAGGAGGAAATGGGCAAGCGAAGCTGCTGTGAAGATCCCCGTAGCTACGGCAAGCACCACCATTATGAGGGCCAATATCCCCAAGGATGTGATCGTGAGCGCTGTTCGTCTGGTCACCGGATGCGCTGGAGATTGCATGCATTGTCGTGATTGCTCGCTCATTTCTTCTAAAGCACGGCTTCGTAGAGCCACGTATACTCCCATGCCGATAATCATGAGGAGAGCTGCAGCTAGGAAACCTACGTGGAAAGAGTAGGTAAGCGCTAGCCAACCTGTAAGCAGCGGTCCCGCTACCGCCGCTACTTGAATCCCTAGGTAGAAGAACTGAAATCCGGTTTCACGATGTGCGTCGCTGTGGGAGTCTTCCCTGTAAACAGTTCCAAGAACGGTAATTGCTGCTGTTTTTAAAAATCCTGACCCTAGCGCTATGAGCGTTAAACCAGTTGCTAGCCCCGGGATGGGGTGGACTAAGGACAGTATTAGGTGTCCGATGACAAGGAGCGATGCCCCTAAGAAAAGAGTTTTTTCTGCGCCTAGGACTCTGTCGCCTACCCATCCGCCTGCAAAGGTGCACAGATAAACAAGAGCCCCGTAGGCTCCGATAAGTGCGGTGGCCTCGGATTTTGCTAAGCCTAGTCCGCCGTTGCTGGTCGTGTAATACAGGTAGTAACCAAGGATGGCCTGCATGCCATAAAAGCTGAAACGTTCCCAGGCTTCGATGCTGATGATCGAGCGAACCACGATGGGGTGATGCCAAAAGTCACTTTTATGCACAGTTGAACGTTGTTCAAGATGGGTCATAATATGCATTATGACGTGTAACGCCCGGAAAATGGTGTTAAACGCAAAAAATTGATTTTTGTTCTCAAAACTCTAACCCCAGACGAGAAGCGTGGGACTGTGAATCCATTCGAGCAGCAAGTTCACTTTGACCAAGACCATATCTGGCATCCGTATAGTGCGATGCCAGCCCCTATAGCGCCGCAGCTTGTTGCGTCCACCGAAGGCGTTTACCTCACGCTAAGCGATGGTTCTATGCTTATCGACGCTATGAGCTCCTGGTGGGCAGCAGCTTTTGGACATGGGCACCCAAGGCTCAAGGAAGCGGCGCATCAACAGATTGAAACAATGAGTCATGTGATGTTTGGCGGGATCACACATTCGCCTGCAATTGATCTCGCCCAGAAGTTAGTGAGCATTACTGATGAGGGTTTAGAAAAAGTCTTCTTTTCAGACTCAGGGTCTGTCGCTGTAGAAGTAGCGATGAAGATGGCGTACCAATATCAGCGCGGCATCGGGCATCCAGAACGTCATCGTTTGCTCACCTGGCGGGGTGGTTACCATGGTGACACCTTTGCAACCATGAGCGTGTGCGATCCAACCGGAGGAATGCACACACTGTGGGCAGATAGGGTCGCTTCCAACGATTTTGCGCCAGCTCCCCCTGAGCGCGGGGCGTCGAGAAGCAACGTGGAACAGTACCTGGATACTCTAGAAGCGCATGTCAATAGTTCGACAGCTGGGATTATTATCGAGCCTATAGTGCAGGGGGCCGGGGGAATGCGCTTCCACGATGAATCTCTGATCCGAGGTATTCGAGACATTTGCGATAGGCACGACTTGGTTTTTATCGCCGATGAAATAGCTACTGGCTTTGGTCGGACTGGAGAAATATTTGCCACGACGGGTGCGGGTGCTACCCCGGATATTTTGTGCGTTGGCAAGGCACTGACCGGCGGATTTATGTCCTTAGCGGCAACGATCACAACAGAGCGGATTGCCGCAGCGATTAACACACCAGGTGGCGGGGGTGCGTTGATGCACGGACCAACTTTTATGGCTAATCCTTTGGCTTGTTCAGTTGCTTCAGCCGCACTTGAACTAGTGATTGAGGGGGCATGGCGGAAACGAGTCCCAGAGATTGAACAAAGGCTTCTTAAAGGGCTCTCGCCGCTGAAAGAATCTCCTGCTGTTGCCGATGTCCGTGTACTCGGTGCAATTGGAGTGGTGGAGATGAAAGAACCCGTGGATATGCGGTTGGCTACGGAGACCGCAGTAGCTGCAGGAGTGTGGCTGAGACCATTCGGCCGTCTGGTTTATACGATGCCTCCGTTTATATCTACCGATGGACACATCGATAGCATCTGCGAGGCCGTCACAGCCGTGGTCAGCGCTGAGCAGAGTCGCTTGTGTGCCTAGAAGTACTCGCTTAGTTTTTACAGAATTGGAGTATCATGTCCATCCTAGCTATTACAGGAACAAATACCGATGTAGGAAAAACCATCGCTACTGCGGCTCTCGCCTTGCACGCAGCGACTTCGGGATTCGAAGTAGTCCCCGTCAAACCAGTTCAGACCGGTGAACCACTGGGAAGCGGGGATATAGAGACCGTAGAAAAACTGGCCGGTGTGGCTGGAATCGAATTTATCCGTTATCCGGAGCCCTTGGCACCTAATCTTGCGGCTAAGCGAGCGGGAATGCAACAACTGGATCTTGATGTGCTGGTGGACAAGATTAGGGATCTCGACGCGCCACATCGGCTTGTTCTTGTAGAAGGCGCTGGCGGACTATTGGTCCGACTTGCGGATGAGATCACGCTGGCAGACGTGGCCGTGGCGTTAGGCTCACCCCTCGTTGTGGTTACGAGTCTTAGCTTGGGGTCGCTCAACATGGCGGAGCTTACTGTTGAAGCAGCTCGGCGTCGCGGACTGCACGTTGTTGGACTTATTGGCGGAAGCTTAGCTGCACAACCGGATTTAGCTACCCAACTTAACCTTGATGAGATGAGTGCCGTGACAGGCGTACCCTTGTGGACATGTCTTCCGGAAGACGCAGGAAGAATGTCTCCCGAAGAATTTGCCCAGGTTGTCTCCTCGCTGGGGTTGCCGGACTTGCAGTCGATGCTTTCGCAACAGAATGTTTAGGCGAACGCACATGCTTGTATGATTTCTCCCGTCGGATTGGCCAGTAGCAGATTAATGTGGTGGAGAGAAAAGACCAGGTGCGGTACCGACTTGATAAAGACATCCACTGGACTAACAAAAAGAGGCAGATATGAGCACCGAACATTCGGAAAATACTGGAACAGACGATGCTTCGGCTGCTTCTTTCTCTCATCGAGGACTTGGGCTAATCCCTCAGCTGCGTTCTCGTATCGAATCAATCCTTTTAGTCGTTGATTCCCCCGTGAGCGTGGAAGCTTTGTCGCGGGCGCTTAACGTTGATTCTGCGATGGTGCAGGAGACTATTCAAGAGATATCTACGGAATTTCGTCATAGGGGCAGCGGAATGGAATTGCGTGAGTCTGAAGAGGGATGGCGTTTATATTCTGTTCGAGAAAACGCGGAAGTCGTAGAGAAGTTTTTATTGGATGGAACTCAGTCGCGGCTGTCACGAGCTGCTCTGGAAACGCTGGCGGTCGTAGCTTATCGACAACCTGCGACGCGTGCTCAAGTATCGGCAGTGCGAGGCGTTAACGTGGATGGAGTAATGCGGACTCTACAATTACGCGGGCTCATTAGAGAAGTCGATATGGGTGGTGATACTGCTGAAACCGGCAACGCTCACCATTATGAGACAACGGAGCTTTTTCTAGAACTTCTAGGTATCGATTCTCTTGACCGTTTACCAGAATTAGCTCCTCTTCTTCCTGATATGGACAGTATTGATGAGCTTCTTTAGAGCTTCAGGCAACGCCAAGATTAGCTAGTCTCGAGTTATTCAGCTAAGGTGGCCAGTGCTTTATAACCGCATACAATTTCTAACGATAGGACGTATCGTGACACGAACCGCTCGCCGAGATGGCACACCGGATAGAGCCCGTCGGGGCCGCGAAGACAACCGTGGCAGGCGCGGCGAAAGCCCCAAGCGCACAGAAACAAGCAGCCGAACAAACGGTAATCGTGCTGCACAAGGGGGACGTACCCGAGGCTCTGAGAGCCCTCGCACCGGGGAAAACACTCGCGACTCTTATGGATTTCGTCGGAATAATAAACCGGTAGAAACCACTAAAAAGGCGCGCCCACAGAAGCAGAAGAAAGAACGTCCTTCAGAAATGCTTCTGTCCAATGCTCGCCCGGCTAAGCGGCAAAATGTTGAGCACCGTGATACCGGGGCTGCAACCGGAGAAGGTGTTCGCCTGCAGAAGGTGCTTGCGCAAGCTGGTGTAGCTTCGCGTCGTCATGCAGAAATACTCATTGACTCTGGTCGCGTCGAGGTCAACGGAAAGATCGTGTTGACCCAGGGCGTTCGTGTCAACCCTAATGCGGACATTATTAGGGTTGATGGCGTTCGCATCAATGTTAATGAAGACATGCAGTACTTTGTGCTCAATAAGCCACGTGGTTTGCAATCTACTATGAGCGACGACATGGGACGACCATGCGTTGGCGACATCGTCGGTGAAAGAATTGCTGCTGGTCAGCGCTTATTTCATGTGGGTCGCCTTGACGCTGCGACAGAGGGGCTTCTGCTTCTTACCAATGACGGAGAACTAGCCAACCGTCTGATGCATCCCAAGTATGAAGTGGCCAAAACCTATTTGGCTACCGTGTTAGGTGAGGCCGACAAACGCCTGGTAAAGCAGTTGCGTGATGGCATTGAGCTAGACGACGGCCCTGCAAAGGCTGATTTTGTGCAGATTGTGGATACCCACCAGGGCAAGTCTCTTATCCGTATTGAGCTGCATGAAGGCCGGAAGCACATTGTTCGTCGGATGCTAAAGACAGCTGGTTTCCCGGTAGAGAGGCTCGTACGCACCAAGATCCATACCATTCAGTTAGGTGAACAAACACCAGGTGCAGTGCGGGCACTGAACAGCAGCGAGCTTGCGAGCCTTTATAAAGCTGTAGGGATGTAAAACTTGATGGATAAACAGCTCTCTAATATGCCGGGGAACGGGCTGATCGTTGCTATCGACGGTCCATCCGGCGCTGGAAAATCAACGGTCTGCCGTGCGATTGCGGCTAAGCTCGGAGCCCAGTATTTAGATACGGGTGCTATGTATCGCGTGGCCACGCTGCATGTTTTGCGTCAGAATATTGATCCTAATGATCATGAGGCAGTGGCGAAAGCGACTGAAAAACTTCCTTTGACGATCAACGATGACCCTGCTTCCCACAGCGTCATGCTTGGTGGAGAAGATGTTGCTTCGGAAATTCGTAGTGCTGAGGTTACACAGAATGTTTCTGCCGTTTCAGCCAATACTGCGGTCCGTACTAATTTGGTTGCGCTGCAGCGTCGTTTAGCTTCTACTGCACGACGCTGCATCCTTGATGGGCGCGATATCGGTACGAATGTTTTAGTGGATGCACCGGTAAAGATTTTCCTTACTGCTTCTCCAGAAGTGCGAGCTACTCGGCGCTTTGAACAGGATCGGGCCGCTGGCCGTGAAGTCATTTTTGAAGATGTTTTAAAAGACGTAAAAAAACGGGATTATATTGATTCAACCCGCGCCGTCGATCCACTCCGACCTGCCCCCGACGCAGTGATTGTAGACTCTTCTGAACTTTCCCTTGAGCAAGTGATCGAAACATTAGTCACTCTCATCGAACGCTCTTCTGAAAGGAATACCAATGAGCGATAAACGCATTTCTCAAGAAGAAAATAATGAGACAACGTTTGTCTATCACACTCCACATGGAGAGATGGATGCGGCTGAGGTTTTCACTGAAGAAGACGTAGTGGTCCCGGGTGGCGGCTACGCAGCCTCTGATTTTGATCACAACGATTACAACTTTGAGTTCTCAAAGGATGAATCGGGAAACTTTGTTTTTGATGAATCGGAGTTTGCTGAGCCTGATTTTGGAGAAGACTACGACGAGGAAGACTGGGAAGAGCTCGAGCGGAGCTTTGGCATCGATGCCGAAGGCGTTACTCGCGAGAACCTCTGCACCGTCGCCATTGTCGGCCGTCCGAATGTAGGAAAATCTTCTCTGGTTAATCGCTTCTTGGGGCGTCGAGAAGCAGTCGTTGAGGATTTCCCAGGGGTTACCCGAGACCGAGTTTCCTACCTAGCGGACTGGGGCGGTCAGCGATTCTGGGTTCAAGATACCGGCGGGTGGGATCCTAACGTAAAAGGCATCCATGGAGCGATTGCTCGACAGGCAGAAGTAGCCATGGCGACGGCTGACGTTATTATCATGGTGGTAGACACCAAGGTCGGTATCACAGAAACTGACTCTGTGATGGCTCGTAAACTGCAGCGTGCTGAGGTTCCGGTCATACTCGTGGCTAATAAGTTTGATTCCGATAGCCAGTATGCAGATATGGCAGAGTTCTACGCTTTGGGGTTGGGGGATCCGTGGCCCGTGTCCGCGCAACATGGTCGTGGTGGCGCTGATGTCCTAGAACAAGTGCTGGCTGCGTTCCCAGAAGAGCCAAGATCGGCTTCGATTGTGGAGGGACCACGTCGTGTCGCTTTGGTAGGTAAACCAAACGTTGGTAAATCTTCGCTGCTCAATAAGATCTCTGGTGAAGACCGCTCGGTTGTAGATAATGCCTCGGGAACCACTGTTGATCCCGTTGACTCGCTGGTACAGCTGGACCAGAAGCTATGGAAGTTTATTGATACTGCTGGTCTCCGCAAAAAAGTTAAAAATGCTCAGGGGCATGAATATTATGCGTCGTTGCGTACACGTGGCGTCATTGATGCTGCAGAGGTTTGCGTATTCATGATCGACTCCTCGGAGCCGGTATCAGAGCAGGATCAGCGGGTTTTGGCGATGATTCTTGAATCTGGCAAAGCTTTAGTGCTGGTCTTTAATAAATGGGATTTGATGGACGAGGATCGTCGGTGGGAGTTGGATCGAGAAATCGATCAACAGCTGGCTCATATCCCATGGGTCAAGCGCGTTAACATTTCGGCAAAAACTGGTCGCGCTTTGCAAAAGCTAGAGCCTTACATGCTTGAGGCTCTAGAAAACTGGGATAAACGCGTAAGTACCGGTCAGCTCAACACCTGGTTGCGTGCGACTATTGCACAGAATCCTCCGCCAATGAAGGGCGGGCGAGTCCCACGCGTCTTGTTTGCTACCCAGGCGACTACTCAGCCTCCGACGATTGTGCTGTTTACAACCGGATTCTTGGACGCCGGTTATCGCCGTTATCTGGAACGCAAATTCCGAGAGTCATTTGGATTTGAAGGAACTCCGGTAAAAATTGCTGTGAGGGTGCGCGAGAGGCGATCCCAAAAATAATACTGCTGTAGTTCAGATATGAGGCTATATTCTCCTGGCGAGATATAGCCTCATATTTTTTGCTTTACACAATAATTGAATACCTCAAGGCGGGGGTAGTGGTCATGAGTTAAGTGAATAATTTGCATAATTCTGATTGGTGAAAATTGCATACCGTGCTGTTTGCCTTTGGAAAATATGATTTTTTGTGGATATTTTGGCAGGTCCTTGCAGTGTTTTTTATTGTCGCAGTTGGATTGGTAGGTACGGCATTGCAAAATTGAAAGACAGTGAAATATGTCTCTATCTATTGGTTTTGTGACGTATTCTGATGCGTTTTAAGCTGTGATCGACAACGACTGAGACTCTCCTTGGGAGACAAAACTAGTCTGTTCTTCGCTGAAAGGAGCATCCATGCTCGCAACAATCCTCGATCCGATGTCGGGGTTTGCCACTAGTATCCAAGTAATCCTCATTCTCGCCTGCCTCGTGCTGGGAACACGATATGGCGGTATGGGATTAGGCTTAATTTCAGGTATCGGTCTTCTTATCCTGACGTTCGTCTTTGGCCTTAAGCCTGGGGATCCGCCGGTATCTGTGATGCTGACGATCATCGCTGTGATTGGATGCGCAGCGACGTTGCAGCAGGCCAAAGGCTTGGACGTAATGATGCAGTTTGCTGAGCGAATCTTGCGTAAGCATCCTGAGCGCATTACGATTTTAGCCCCTATCACCACGTGGACCCTGACTGTTTTATGCGGAACGGGACATGTTGTGTACACGATGTTCCCGATTATTGAAGACATCGCAGTGAAGACCAACATCCGCCCAGAACGCCCCATGGCGGTTTCTTCTACGGCAGCACAGATGGGTATCACGGCATCGCCAGTGTCTGTGGCTATGGTGTCTCTCGCATCAATTCTTGCTGAAAATGCGGGAGTGACAGGCGCAGCTTTCTCCATCCCTCAGATTCTTGTCGTTGCGCTACCTGCGTCGTTAAGCGGTGTTCTTGTCGCCGCGCTATGGTCTTTGCGCCGTGGTAAGGACTTGGATAAGGACGAGGAATTCCAGGAGCGCCTCAAAGATCCAGCTTTCAAAGAAGCGGTTTACGGTGACTCGCACTCGCTTATTGGTCAGAAATTTGAGCCAAGTGCTTACCGAGCTACCTACATCTTCCTTGCTGCGATTGTCCTTGTGGTGATCCTTGGCGCCGCGGAGTGGCTACGTCCAAGCTTCCCGGATAAGAACGGTGATTTGAAAGCACTGTCGATGAATCTGGTCATCCAGATGATCATGCTTGTCGCTGGAGCTTGCATCATGTTGTTCTGCAAGGCAGATGCTGGAAAAGTTGCTTCGACGACTGTCTTTAAAGCCGGTATGACCGCGGTTTTCTCAGTGTTTGGCGTGGCATGGATGGCCGATACGTTCTTCCAAGCGCACCTGGATAAACTCGTTGAAGGACTCAGCGGCGTGGTACAAAATCATGCCTGGGCATATGCGGTTGTGCTGTTGATTGTTTCTAAGCTAGTTAACTCTCAAGGCGCGGCAATCGTGGCCATTGTTCCGCTTGGTTTGAAGTTGGGTGTGAGCCCAGAAACTGTCATTGGCTTTATTGGCGCTGCTTATGGCTACTTTATTTTGCCTACCTATCCGTCGGATCTCGCTTGTATCGGATTTGATAAGACCGGCACCACGCGTATTGGTAAGTTCGTGATCAACCATTCGTTTATCATTCCAGGCTTTATCTGCGTGATTACGTCCTGTGTAGTAGGTACACTCTTGGCCCAAATTTTGCTCTAATCAGCTTAAAACGTATGGTTTAGCGCAAAGTCCAGCATCCGTTTTAACTAAGCGGTGCTGGACTTTCTGTATTCACAGAGAAACTGTGTTTGTTACCTATGCTTTTTGGACAATAAAAAGGCATCGCATCGATATGGAAGCTCTATGAGGTCTGTGTCTGAAAAACCAAGGTGTTCGTTGAGATACCAGGAAAGGTTGGCGGTTACTTTCTCTCGGGTTTTGTCTGAAGATCTGAGCCAATAAGAGCGCGTATGGGTAAGCAGGTGGATGGACGGAACGCTCATAGGCTGGGACCATGTGAGGCGCACTTCTTTTTTAATAAACCAGGGATCGCAAAAAGTAGGTATGAAGCCCTCTTTCAGCGTATCTCCAGAGTGCATAATGCGGGACAACCGATGAACCCAAGGGACAGAGACATCCAAGGTATTCCATACGAGTAGTACTTGACCCGATGTGCTCGTGATTCTATCGAATTCCTTGGAAGCTAGGCCTGCATCAAGCCAATGCCATGTCTGGGCGCATGTGATTGCATCAAAAACGTCACTTGCTGCGGAGGTCTGCTCCGCGGTAGCGATCCAAGCAGGGACCTCAAGATGACTTTGTAGGGTTCGTACCATGTCTTCGCTGGGATCAAGAGCAAAGACGTGATGACCGCGCTCTTTAAGCTGTTCGGTGAGCTTACCGGTGCCGCAGCCTACGTCGAGAAGCTTCGCGTTGGCAGAAACCTCTAACAGATCAAGAACTTGGGCGGGGTAGGAGGGGCGAGCTTTATGGTAGTCGTATGCTCCTGATTCAAACGCGCGCGCTGAAAGATTGCGATGTTCGCGGCTATGGAATTTAGGAGTATCTCGTTGAGAAACGGAAGGTGCGTTAGGTGGCGGAACAAAGGTCTGAGACACGGTATGTGAGCTTCGAAAGCTAGATTGGTTTTCGCACATCGATTACTTATCGTAGCGGGTGACTATGGTGATACCTATAAATAATGGTTCGTTGGGGCTCTTTTCGCTCACGTCACAGTCTGATATTTGTGAACAAGTGCACTCGATTACGTGGGATATGTAGTAGGAACATGTGTTTTCCAGTGCATATATTTAATAAAAGCGGTGTAGTGTTAGTTCGTTCTGAAAGCCTAGATAAGGCTTGCTTTAACCCTGAGGATGATTGAGATCTCTGTATGCAATTTCTTAAAGACATAAGCCTTACAGATCCACCCGTGAACTGGTTTATTTATGGGTGTGGCGTTATTGCGCTTTTGATAGTCCTGAGGGGCCTTAAAACGAAACGAATTATGGTCGTTTCGATGATATGGGCAGTAATCTCAGTTTTGACTGTGATCGCGGGCAAGTACTTTATTGAAGTCGTATGGAAGCCCTTCCCAGATGCTGTTCCCACAAACGTATACGTGGCCTGGGGCATTGTTATCTTTGTGTTTCTTTGCGCTCTCACGCATTCTGGTACGCGAATCGTTACAGCTATAGCCGTTCTTATCGCTGCAGTGTGTGCCGCCGGAGTAACAAATATTCATTATCAAACATACCCAGATGTAGCTTCGCTCAATCCACAACCTGTGGCAAAAGAAATGAATTTTGATGAGTTCAACGCTACGCGGCAAGCGCCGTCGGATAGCTCCGGGGAAACGGGTGCGATTGTGACTGTGCCTTTGGCTGGGACTAGCTCAGGCTTCCCAGCACGAGACGCCATAGCCTATGTTCCTCCGGCATATTGGTCTCAGCCGGAAACGCGTCTTCCAGTTTTAGTTTTGATGGCGGGAAATCCGGGTCAGCCTTCAGATTGGTTTGAATCGGGGCAAGTTGGCAGGGTAGCGGATCAATACCAAAATGCTCATGGAGGTGTAGCGCCTATCGTGATCAGCGTAGATGGCACTGCTACGTTCACTGGGAATCCTATTTGCGTGGATGGTCCGCAACACAAGGTGATGACGTATATAAGTCGAGACGTTCCGGCGTTGATTAAACAAAAATTTAGGGTTAATGAAGACCAAAAAACGTGGACTATTGGTGGACTGAGTTATGGCGGAACCTGCAGCCTCCAGATCATGACTAATCATCCCGATTCTTATGGGGCATTTCTCAATATGTCGGGCCAAGCGGAACCTACCGTAGGTAATCACGGGGATACTGTTAAACAATTCTTTGGGGGAAATGAGGCTGCTTTCCAGGCCGTCAACCCCGAGCAGTTATTGCGTACGAAGCGTTACGACGGAATCCCAGGGCGCTTTGTCGCCGGGAAGGGAGACCCGCTAGCACAAAAAGAACTGACTCATCTTAACGATCTTGCTGTGAAGGCTGGAATGAAGACGGAGTATTTTACAGTGGAAGGTGGCCATGACTTTAAGACGTGGCGGAATGCTATTGCGCAACATTTCGATTGGATTGCTCAACGAGGGGGCCTTAGCTAGTGCCATCAATAACGGATATAACCGCAGAACGCACTAACGGAGATATAAAAGTTGGTGAGCCTGATGCTGAACTCAGTACTACTTCTGGGAAATTCTCCATCCGAGTAGTGCTCAACTATCTGGCTACCACGCGGGTTGCATGGCTTCCTATTACATCGATTCGGCGGATACTTTTCCCTATAGTCTCCTCCGGGAAAAGTATTATCAGGCGAGTTCCGATCTCATTCTTGTTGCTTGCTCTGCTATGGGTCCTCTACGCAAGTGTTGATCATCCGCGTGGGATGCTTGGGCTGAACTCATCAGAGAAGCTGCCATCGTGGCATCTTCTTACCGCTGGCCTTACCGTTGGTTCGCATCAGTCTGCAGTGCTGGCAACCCTTGGGATTCTCTGTTTAGCTGTTCCTGCTGAACTCGTCCTTGGATCGACACGATTCCTGGTCGCGGCAGGAGTAATGAATGGGATTTCTATTCCTCTAGGAATACTCAGTGCTCGTTTTATTGAGACTTTAGGACTTAACCAATGGGGTAACGATCTGCTCAATGAGACATTGCTTAGCCCAACAGGTTGGATTTTTGGCGCTGCAGCTGTTGCTTCTTCCTCGATGTCTACATTGTGGAGACGGCGCCTTCGGTTGGTGCTTTTTTCCTTGTCTTTTACGCTAGTGCTGTTTTCCGGAACGCTGTCGGATTCGGTAGCAACGGTGGCTACTGTTGTCGGTACTGTCGTCGGAGCCGTCCAGCTCGGAGGCAAAAAATACCACAAAATAAAAGTAGCTTTTCGACGCCCCTCACTGAGAGAGTCTCGTATTCTAGTAGCGGTGCTCTGTATGAGCGTGGCAGTGGGACCTGTTGTAGTTGCTTTTAACCCTCATGCACATGGGCCTTTTTCCATGGTGACTAGTTTGATGTGGCAACCACAAATCTCCTCAGCTGAGGTTGCAGAGATATGCGCACCAGATTACTCATCGCCAGAGTGCATAGATGCACTGACTTTGGCCCGGCAAACGGGGTTTGCGGCTATTTTTGCTAATTTAGCCCCGGTTATTGCACAGCTTATTTTCTGTATTGGGCTGATCCGTGGACGTCGAGTAGCTTGGGGCTTATCTCTGGTATTGCAGTGTTTGTCGCTTTTTGCGATTGCAGTTCAGCTTATCGCCATTACCGATGAGCGTGGCGACTCCCTCATTTTCACGGTCAACTTCTTCGAGGTTATGTTGCCGTGGATGATTACGTTGTTGGCCCTTGGTGTTAGCCGACGGTTGTTCTTTGTCAACGTGGAACGCAAAGAGGTTATACGGAATATTTCGTTGATCTTGGCCACTTTCGTGATCACGGCTCTGACATGGGTCATCGGCGTTTATTATTTGGCAGATAGCTTTAATTCGTTGGACTCGCTGCTTTATGCCTTTTATGAATTGCCTAGTAGGTACCTGCCTCCGGCATTAGCTTTGGTGCTGGAACATGTGCTGTATCCAGAAAGCCAACTTGCGTGGATTCTCTATCAATGGGTAGGCGCGGTGTTCTGGATGGTAACCCTGTTCGCCCTCTACCGGCTCATTATGAGTATCCCTGCGACTGGTCATGACGCATCAGATATCAGCACAGCGCGGAAGATTTTACGCAAAGGCTCTGGCGATCATCTGTCTTGGATGAGCATGTGGGATGGAAATAGCTTCTGGTTTGCCGCACCTCATGCACACGATGATGCGGCTGAAACTGACTCAGCGACTGAACAGCTTCCACGCGGTTTTGTTGCCTTTAGACTGGTCAAAGGGGTGGCTGTGACGCTCGGCGAGCCGGTGGTCTTGGATCAGAAAGATCGTTTGGCTGTGGCGCGGGAGTTCAATGCATACGCTTCTGACCGTGGATGGCGGGTTGCATGGTATTCCACTCGTGAAGAATTCGCCGAGGAAATCCGGGCTGATGGTTTTAGAAAGCTGCACGTTGCAGAGGAATCTGTCTTGCAAACCACCAACACTGAGTTTAAAGGCAAGAAGTTCCAAAATATCCGTACCGCACGCAATCGAGCTGTCAAAGAGGGGATTAGCACGGTATGGACTTCCTGGGCGGAAGCCTCTCCCGAGCTACAAAATAGGATTGTGGTTCTTTCCGAGGAATGGGTGTCAGAAAAAGCTCTTCCTGAGATGGGGTTCACCCTTGGAACCTTGGAAGAACTCAAGGACTCTGAGACCAAGTTGCTTGTCGCCGTCGATGAAAACGGCCATGTGCATGGAGTAACAAGCTGGCTGCCTGTTCGCGAGAATGGCATTCTTGCTGGTTATACTTTGGACTTTATGCGTCGTGACGCCAACGGTTTCCGGCCTGTCATCGAATTTTTGTTGGCTGAAGCGCTGATCAAAGCGAAAGAGCTCGACTGCTCGTGGATTTCCCTTTCAGGTGCTCCTCTTGCGCCGCCATCGGGGCAAACGATGCCTACGCTTCTCGACGCAACCTTAAACAAAGCTGGAGAAGCTATCGAGCCTTTGTACGGATTTAGATCTCTGGCTGCATCGAAATATAAGTTCCATCCAGAGCATCGAGCTTGGTATCTGTGCTATGACGATGAGTTGGCATTACCGACGATCGGCCTTGCGGTTTCCCAGTGCTACCTTCCTCAACTAAGCGCTAAAGATGCGCGTGCTGCGCTTACTACCTGGGTGCGCGCACAAAGGATGCCATAAGGGGGCGTCCGTCTTCCCGGCGGAGAACAAGGAGACTCCGTCGGGAAGACTTGGATACAAACAAGGTTATGTGGGGCAGTGTGAGAAATAATTTTGCTTAAAAAGCGCAGACATTGCAATATTAGGGTATGCAAAGCAAACCTAATTTCTTGAGTGTGTCCTTGCGGAACGCCTTGTTTGTGGCACTCGCAGCGATGATGGCTATTGTTGCTCTAATCTTGGCAGGATGTTCTACAACAGGTAGCACGAATTCCAATGCAGAAGGTTCCCAAAACGCGAAAAAAGAGTCGGAAAAACGGGTCGTTGCGTTGGACTGGAGATATGAGGAAATTCTCTATGCTCTTGGAGTGCAACCGGTAGGAATAGTGGAAATAGGTAAGTCAAAAGAACCCCAAACCCTTAAAGGAAAATTGGGTGATGCCACATCGGTAGGACAAGCTAAGCAACCAAATCTAGAAGTTATTCAGTCCCTCGAGCCTGACCTTATCCTTGCGAGTCCCACGCGCCAAGCAGGGATCATGGAGCAACTAAAAAATATTGCTCCTACTGAGGCTTACCAGGACACTAGTTATATCGATGTGCTTGATTCCATGGACAGCATTGCGAAAAAACTAGGAAAAGAAGACAAAGCCGCAGAGGTACGGAGCCGAATTGAATCTAAAATCGGAGCGGCTAAAAACAAAGTAGAACCCGGTACCCGCACTGCTCTTATTGGGTGGTCCAAGAATACGCTTTATACATGGGTAAAAGAATCCTTCCCCGGTTCGCTATTAACCGCTGCTGGATATGACTACGGTTTCGATGGGGAAAAATCTGCGATTGAATCCAAGACTGACGTAGCAGAATTGACCGGTGATAAATTGCCTGAAATGAAGCTTGACGTCATGTATTTGTATAACGACATCGAGGGCTTCCGCGCTAGCCCTTATGCGGGGGTTGTTCGTAGCATCGTGGATGTTGAGCAGGATACGTGGTCGCGGTCACGAGGCCCCTTGGCAGCAGAAGCAATGCTGGATCAGATTATTAACTCCTAGTTGTGCTTGCGTATCAGAAGAAACAGACAGGAGGCTCGTCTACAAGGGGAGCCTCCTTGGCTGTATGCGTGTTTGTCTGCGTTCTTATCATAGGGACTCTATCTGCATGGAAATTACTACAGGTCGAGGCCCCCAAGGATGCGCCATGGCTGTATCAAGAGATCTGGATGGGAACGCGTGATCGCTTATTAAGCGCACTACTTATCGGTGCGGCGCTAGGAACAGCCGGGGTATTACTACGAACTGCGACATCGAATCCTCTTGCTGATCCGCACATTACGGGAGTCAATTCAGGTGCAGCCTTTGGCGCAGTGGCATCAAGTTTTATCACTGGCTCGTCTACGGGCGTGTATTTGCTTCCAGGTGCTCTTGTTGGAGCGGCAGTAGCCTCTGGAATCACGTTGACGCTTAGTCTGCGTGGAAGAAATCCGGACTTATCCGGAACAAATGCAATCCAGAAAATGGTTTTATTGGGAATTGCTGTTTCCGCAGTGTTTAGCGCAATGACTTCAATTTTCTTAGTGTTGGATGAAGCTCAATTGACCACGGTTCTAGCGTGGCTCAACGGGCGCCTTGGCGGTATCCGGTTACCTGACCTTATTCCCGTGATTGTCGCAGTTGCCGTCCTCTTGCCAATTCTATTTGCAGCGGGAAGAGCATTAGATGCGTTGAGCACCGGTGATTCTGTTAGTAGAGCGATCGGGGCAAACCCAGCTGTGGTAAGAAAATGGGTCGTCGTTTCTGCCGTGATTCTTACTGCGACATGCGTGGCGGCAGCTGGGCCAATCGGCTTTTTAGGTCTTTTAGCAGCAGTGATTGCGCAGCGAGTATGTGGAAGAGCACACCGATTTGTGCTGATCTCTGCGGCATGCGTGGGAGCAACAGTGCTGTTGGTCGCGGATACGATAGGGCAACAATTATGGGCTCCAGCAGAAACTCCGGTGGGTATTCTGACGGGTATTGCCGGTGTACCACTGTTGCTATGGGGTATTCGGAGTATGGGATCCACAGGAAAGTCAAGGTAATCCCATGAAAAGAAATAAAGAATTAGTCTTGAAAAAGTCCCATAAAAATCCACGGTATTCGTACAAAAAGTTTGCCACTGTTGTGTTTATTTGTGGTGTCTTACTGGTCTTTGCATGCATTATCGGAATGGCGATTGGGGCTGTACAAAAACCTCTTATTGATGTTGTGACGGGTGTTCTTGCCGGTGAAGACCTCTATTGGAAATATCGGATGCCCCGGGTCGTCGTAGGAATGCTGGCTGGTATTGGCATGTCTATCTCAGGGTGTTTGTTGCAGACAGGTTTACGTAACCCTCTCGCAGCACCCGACACTTTAGGTATTACTGCCGGTGGAGGTTTACTCGCCGTTTTAGCTCTTTTGGGGTTCGGCACGCTTCCAGCTGCTTTTCTCACTCCGATCGCTTTTCTTGGTTCTTTGCTTGGAGCCATTCTTGTCTTTGCTGCGGCAGGTAAATCTGCTATCGATCCAGCTCGCCTGGCGTTGACGGGAGTCGCGGTTTCCGTGGGCCTTGCTGCGGTAACGCAACTGCTTCTAGTGAGGGCTGCTCCTGAAGCAGGAGCAGCAATGACCTGGTTAAAAGGATCTTTGTATGCGCGTACGATGAGTGATGCCATGACGGTGGCCCCAATTATTATCGCTAGTTTTATCGTAGTCATGGTGCTGGCCCGTCATCTCAATGCTTTGGCGTTGGACGACTCGACAATGAAAAGCATCGGGGCGCATGTGCGGTTTTTGCGCCTGGGAGCTATGGGGATTGCGGTACTCTGTGGCGCTGCATCGGTAGCAGCTGCTGGAGTCCTCGGTTTTGTAGGGCTCATAGTCCCGCATGCCGCAAAACTGCTTGTAGGGCAATCTCTAGTTAGACAAGTGCCGGTCGCTGCCTTAGCTGGAGCAGCAATTGTCGTGGGAGCCGATGCTGTGGGGCGATGGGCTTTTGCGCCAACGGAGATCCCGGTGGGAGCGCTCATCGCAATTGCCGGGGCACCATATTTCATCTATCTGGTTCTCAACGTAACAAGAGTTCAGGGGAAATAATGTTTGATCGGAAAAACGATAACGTATGCGGCATTAACGAGCCCCAGCTTGCTTGTAAAGGAGTATCAGCGGGATACGGCGGAGAACACATAGTAAAAGATATTTCGGTGACGATTCCCGCTGGGAAAATTACTGCGTTGATCGGTCCTAACGGTTGTGGCAAGTCAACCTTGCTCAAACTTTTGGGAAATCAATTAAAAAACGAACATGGGCAGGTCACACTAGGGGAACGTGGTCTTGATAGTTTCTCCGCTCGCGATTTTGCACGTCAGGTTTCTTTCCTGCCTCAACAACCCGTTGTTCCTGAAGGCATGACGGTGCGTGAGCTTATTGCTTTTGGTCGTTATCCATATACGGGTGCTTTTGCGTCTTTAAGCGAATCAGATCAGCAAGCTATCGATGAGGCTGCAAAACTTACCAGTGTCGAGGACTTCTTGGGGCACTCTGCAATGGAGCTGTCTGGGGGACAAAAACAACGCATGTGGATTGCGATGACTCTGGCACAAGAAACCTCTATCATGCTGCTTGATGAGCCAACCACGTTTTTAGACCCCGCACACCAGTTGGCTATTTTGGAGTTGGTTAAGTCCTTAAATAGACAAGGGAGAACCATCGTGATGGTGGTTCATGACATGGCGCATGCAGCTAAGTTTTCTGACCATGTTGTGGTGATGAAGGAAGGAAAAATTCTTGAACAAGGGCCAACGGAATCTACTTTAGATCCATCCTTGATCAAGAAAGCTTTTAATATTTCGACGCTTATGGTGACAGATCCAGAAACTGGTAGGAAGCTTCCCATCGCTTATGGAATTCACAAGTAACTAAAGGTAGCCTTGGCTACCATGTTGAATGATAAATTTGAAAAAATTAGCTACTTCAAAGATTTTTCTGCGTTTGTCCAGGAAGCTGAGACAGATATTCGTCAGAGACTCATTACAGCGCTTCAGCAGGAGAATTTGCTTTGTGATGAGACCGTTCTAGGAGACTTGAATACACAGCCTCCTCAGATCGATTCCCCTGCTCACATGCTGCGTTACCTGGCTGAATCAGGTGCTCTCGCCGTAGAAGCAACCAACATTGATCGGGCATGTGAAGAAATTGAAGACGGAGTAACGGGGCTTGCGCGGGCTAGAGCTGGGATTTCTTCTCGCTGGATGGAAAAACGCGAAGAACTTTCTTCAGAAGAATCCAGCCGCCTGGAGCAAGCTCCCTTTTCTGCACTTGTTGCGGCGATGCTACAACGGTGTCAGGTGACTGATTCATCTGCGTTATTGGCCAGGTGCGAACAAGTAGTGTGTGATGGACACCCAGCTCACCCTGCGGCAAAGACATCCTTAGGTGTGGGAGAGGCCTGGCAGGAAGTCCTTCCTGAGCAAATCGAGTCGTATGAATTACGGTTTATAGCTGTTCCTCGGGAGTTTGTCGTAGCCACAGGGGCAAGCATGCGCAAGGAGCTGGCTACGCTACTCCCACAGCTCTCTCGCATGCTAGAAGCCGAGCTACTAGAAGAAGGGAGAGCAGATCAAGAAGTTATTCCTGTTCATCCATTTCAGTGGCATTCGGTGATAAGGAAAGAGTTTTCTCAAGAAATTTCAGATGGTGTAGTGCAGCTACTCCATACAACTATTTCAGCTGAACCTCTTATGTCTGTTCGGACTGTGCGCGTAAGCGACGGCGTGGGATCGGCTCACATTAAACTTGCATTGGAAGTGCAGCTTACAGGTGCTGTCCGAGGTATTTCTGAAGGCGCGGTAAAAGCACCGCTGATTTCTTCTGTGATTGATTCAATTATGGCTCTGGATTCAGGCTTTGTTCCTCGCACTCCAGACGATGAACCCGGATTTAACCTTGTGCGAGATAAAGCTGCGATCCGATGGGATGAAAGTACCGGAATTCGGTCACATTGTTTGGGAGCGATACTCCGAGAAGATCCCGCGCGGAATGTGCGCTCTGGTGATGTGGCTTTGCCCGTCGCAACGCTGATAGCGCGAAACCCATTGACCGGCAATTGTGTGTTCAAAGATTTAGCGGAAGAACTATCCCGTCGCTCTTGCGTAGAAACGGAAGATTTTATCGAGGAATGGTTTAGTGCACTAGGCCGATTGCTGTTTGTTCCGGCGTCGGCTTTGCTAGGACGTTGGGGAATCGCGCTTGAGCCACACCCACAAAATGTTGTTGTGGTATTGCGCGATGGCATGCCGCACAAGGTATTTGTGCGAGATTTGGGAGGCTGCCGACTGTGGTCTCAGGGGCCGTTAGCAGAGCACAGTGTGGGACGCGGCATCATTGATGAGGTTGCCGGTACTGCGCTGAGCGAAAAGGATGCGCTGCGGCTTGTTGATAAAGTGTTCTACCCGCTGGTCGCTAATCTATACCGAAACCTCTTGGACTCTCTTTCTTTGGAAAAACCGCAGATAGAGAGCATCTCTACTAAGATTTCGTACTTGCTTGCGCGTGAATACTGGCGCAGCCGTGCGGCTAAATTTGGTGCAGAATCACCGATGGAAACCCCCATGGATCAGCATCTGGCACTTGTTTATGGTCGCTTTTTAGGCAGCGAATTACCGGTTAAGCGAGTACTCGGCATGCGTCTTTCCGGTGCTGTGACAGAGCAGGAATATGTGTTTGCTCACAATCCCTTGGAACATGAAGACTTTTTGAAGCAACAACATGTACGCAGAAAAATCGAGAGGAACAGACCATGGGCTGAATCGTGTGTGTACAACCGCGTGAACGCTGCTGCTAAAGACGAAGGCCTTTCTGCCGATGACCTCACAGTGCTATCAGAAGATATAAGGAACGCGACAGAGAATCTTTCGCTCGTCCGGACTCACGTAGAGCAACATATAGGGAAGCGCCATCGGAGTCTATGGACTATGCTCCAGGAACTGTCCTCACACGAGGCAATGGTTACTGCCGATTCGCTAGGAATTAGCGGACACAATGTGCATCCGTTGGCAAAACTTCGGCGGGGATTCTCCATGGAAGAGTCCGTAGCTTATGGCCCCGAGTCCTATTCCACAGTAGATTTACGGCTATTAGCGGTACACCGCGATCTGCTGGAGACCTCTTCAACAGAGGGGTTTCATGCTTTTTTCACCCGTCATTTTGCCAACCACGTTGATGCCGCAGCTCAAGAACTGGGTCGGATAGGTCTTCAACGACAAGAGTTTGAGATCATTCCTGTTCATCCCTGGCAATGGGAACACGTGATTTCAAGGGCATATGCTCAGGACATCAGTAGTGAGAACGTGGTGATTATTCCCCACGTGACACTGGCTGTGCGTCCAACTATTTCTTTACGCACGGCTATCCCACATGCGCCTTCGGTGCTAGGACAACGTCCTTTTATCAAGTGTGCGGTCGATGTTGTGCTGACGTCAACGCGACGTTCTATTTCGCAAAATAGCGCGCTAGGAACACCACGAGTTGCCGAACTTGTAAAAAATGCGGTTGCCTATGTGCAGGAAAACATGGGAGCTTCTCGAAGCGTCAAGGTTATCCCTGAACTAGCGGGCGTTACCTTGGCTAGGAGTATTGGAAGTACGGATGAAGCCGCCAAGCGTGGTTTATCTGTTTTGCTTCGCGACGACGCTACCAACTACCTAGAAGACGGAGAAATTGCGATAAGCGCATGTGTCTTACGCGGGCACGAGGGAATACTAGCCAGCCCTCTGCAAGAACTCGGCCTGGATTTTCTGCGCAAATACACCTTTGACCTCATGAGTACAGTATTGGCTCTTATGAGCTTCCGGGGGATTGCCCTAGAACAGCATTTGCAAAACACGATGGTTCGTATCGCTTTTGTGGACGGGGCTCCTGTTTATCGAGGTCTCCTGTTAAGAGATTTTTCTGGATTGCGCGCGTACCTACCAAGGCTTAATCAATGGTGCGAACAAAACCCATTTGAACCCAATGCAATAACCCTGACAGATGATTATGAAGAATTCATCAACAAGGGGTTCTATGCCTCTGTTTTTGGGAACCTAGATGGCTTTGTCACTGAGATTGCGCACCTACACGAGGTTGATAGTGATGACGTATGGGAAATAGTGCGTGCGGAAATCGACCGTTTTATCGATGCCTTACCATGCGTGCTTCCGGAGAACGATGCCCAATGGTTGCGTCGAGAAGCTATGAGGCGCAAAGGGTTTTTATCCATGGGGATGAATAGGACGGGAACGGATATATACATTGATGTGACAAATCCACTGCGTAGCGATGCATAAAATTTTGATGCGTGGAAAAGACAAACCGAATGATGTTCGGCTGCTCATAGGCCAGGCATTGCTTTCTCGAGTAGCAAGCTCCTCTGAGCTTGTAGCGCTCAATTGGTGGATTTTTCATGCCACAGGGTCATCTACGCTGGTCGGCCTTATCACTTTTGCCAGATTATTTCCGCTGCTTGTGGCTGCGCCTAAGTTAGGGGCTCTGTCTGACCGGAAAGATCCCACCCGGTTACTTGCGTTTGTGCTTTTTATCGGCAGCGCAGCCACGTTACTCATAGCTGGGTTAATTTTGGTAGCGGCGCGCACTTCGGTTTTAAGCACCTGGCACATAGTGTGGCTTGTGTGCGGTGTTGTGGCTATTCGCGCATTAATAACGTCTGCTGAGCCGGCTATTAGAAACGTGGTCTTAAGCAGGCTAAGCGAAGACACAATGTTTGTGTCGAATATGTCATCTCTGTCGCTGGTTTTAACTCTTTCACTTGCAATCGGACCAGCAGTCTCGGGTCTTTTGATGGCGCTTGGTGGAGCCGCGCTTGCCATTGCTCTAAGCGCTGCATTCTACGGCATCGCTGCTGTTATCGCCATGAGGATGTCTATTTGTGGGAAAAACCGGAAGCGCAGTCGCGACGCCTCTGCAAAAGAAATCGTTGCGGATGAAGAATCTGAAAAGCAGGTTTCTCAGCAGAAAAACACGAAGAGCCTAGCGATTATTCGGGCAGAAATCCGTAAACAGCCAGCTCTCGGCGCGCAACTCATCCTAGCCGCAGGTCCGATGCTTTTTGTGTTCCCGTATACCGCGATGCTTCCCGTTATAGCGCATTCAGCTTTCAAAGAGGACGCAGAACATGGCGTTGCACTTATGGCGGGGGCTGCTGGCATCGGAGCGGTCTTGGGAGCACTAGTTCTAAAGCGATGGGTGAAAAAACCTGCGGCGGTAGTAGCACTTTATAGTGCTGTTTTCCTAGCCGTACCACTTGCTGGGCTTGCGACGTCGCTTTCTACCAGGAATATCGCTTGGCTTAACCTTTTGCTTATCGGGAGTATCGGGCTTATCGGGCAGTTGTATCGCACCACTAACCGAGTTGCCGCGTTGCTCCTAGCACCAGATGCTCATAGGGGACTTTTTAGCGGAATTTCCCAAACAGATCGTGCGCTCATCCCATGCGGGGCATTTTTCTTGGGGGTTATCGCAGATCATGCAAGTGCAACTGTGATGATAAGTTGCATGGTTGCTGGCAATATCTTATTTATTCTGCCAGCCCTTGGATTAATGATGAGGAGTAGGAAGGTTGGTTAGAGACAAGGCGCGCTAGAACAGCGATGTATAGATGCGGAAGACTCTTTTCGCTCTATACTCTTTTATGTCCAAAACTGTACTGGCTAAGTGGCACAGCTAGGGAGGCTAGTAATGCTCTACCCATTATTCATCACGATCAGTTCAGCTGTTTTAACAATTACTGCTGCTGTATCGGCTACCAAAGCTAAACCTCAGCATCCGTTGGTGGGGGAAAAGTCCGCTAAAGCGTCTGCTTGGTTTGGCGGAGCCAGTGTGCTTTATCTAGGGGCAGTGATTTTAATCTTGTTGGAGATGAAGTGGTTGGCTGTAACGGCAGGGTTAATTGGTCTTATCGCAGCAGCAACCGGGTTTGCTCTCTCTAGCTTTAGAAAATAGCTATGTACGTCCCTTCTACCAGTACTGAGGCTGGGGGTAAAACTCGTGGCCCTTGTAGTACTTTTTTGTGCCACGAATGTGCCATTTTCTTTCCTTCTCGGTGCTTTAAAAGAAGGGCATAGACGTTACGGTAGTGGTCGCTTTGAGAGGTGGTTACTAGCCCGTCTTTTTAGCTGTTTGTCCCTGTGTTTTCGTGCAATAATCGTGCAATTCCTATGCCAATCTAGGCTAAAACCGCAGGTCGTCGACAACCGGGCTATGTTGTCGGATTACGGTTGTTCTGTATAGTTGTTTTTGCCCTAGGGAGGTGCATTTATACAGAAATACCCTGCTCTGAAAGTGTGAAAACACCTTCTGAACAGGGCTTTGGTCGGACTGACAGGATTTGAACCTGCGACCCCTTGACCCCCAGTCAAGTGCGCTACCAAGCTGCGCCACAGTCCGATGTTGTTCTGGCAACTGCTATAGGTTACATCATTGTGATTGTAGAATGCGAATTAGCAGGTAGTGGTAGGAAATTAGGTGACTATTCCATCAACATAGGTCCAGAGGCCGTCGACACGAGTGAAACGGGAGCGCTCGTGGTGCTTTCCTCGTGATCCTTCGAACTCGTAAAAGGCGGTAAATTCTACGATTCCTTCAGCGTCCAGTAAGCCGCCCTGTATGGAGTCGTGAATGATGAGCCGTGTCCATGTGATGTCGGGATCAAGCTCTAGATCATCAGGTCGAGTTGAGGGGTGCCACGTTGCGACGAGATACTGTGGATTCTCTAGCACAAAAGCGGTAAACCGTGACCTCATAAGGGCGGTCGCGGTGGGGGCGGCCTTGGAGAAGTTGAGGAAAGGCTGGCAGCATTCGTTCAAAGGCAACGATGTCATGCACGGACAGGCTGTGGTCTGGTGGGACATAGGGATTGCCTGCACTAGCGGATGAGATCGTCGATAGCGATATTTTCGCTGAGCAGTGCTTCAATCTCGTTATTTTTAACTGCGGCGAGCAGTATCTTCCGTTCTTCCTGTGATAGCTCTCCCACGAGCTCGATTTCCCGGCGAAGCTGGACGTTGCCATCAGTGGTAAGTGTTTTTTCCACTGTAACGTTGACGTTTTTCAAGGTGGAGATGCGCTTTTCTTTAGCTGCAACCCTTATTGCTTGCGATGACGCTGACGCTAGCGCAGAGACAATGAGAGCTGTTGGTGAGTAACCGAGATTCTTTCCGCCCTGTGCCTTTTCTCTGTCGGTGGTGAAGCTGTGCGTACCGGTTTGTACATGATCTGTGAATTTACCGGCAGGAATGGAACGGGCGATAGCTGTGGTCTCGGGGATTACGTCGGAATCTTCGACCTTATTTTCGATGACCAGGTGCTGTTGGGCCCATGTATGGATAATGTGTGCAGCGTGCTGTGCCGCCCCTTGTTTTGTGACCAAGTGATCCACTTTATGGAGTGCAACAAGGGACTTAGGGTAACGGGTCGTGCGGAAGATGAGCTGCGCGTTATCTACTCCGACTGTTGTGTCAGTGGGGGAGTGCAGGATCAGCAAAGGTTTGCGCAGTCGGGGGAGATAAGCCTCGGGATTGGTTTCTGCAAGGTCTTCGAGGAAGTCTCGTGAGATGGTGATGTCGCGTCCGCCGAGCAACAGTGTGACCGCCCCGGTTTCGTCGACTTCGCTAATCCTGTCGGCAAAGTGCAGAACTGCGTGGGCAGGATCAAAAGGTGCGCCGATGGTTGCAACCGCTTTGATGCTTGGCATATCGGTTGCTGCTTTTAGAGAGGCAGCTCCGCCGAGCGAGTGTCCTATGAGCAGTTGCGGGGCGGTGTAATTGTCCGCTAGCCACTGTGCCGCAGCGCGGATGTCTTCCACATTTTCACTGAAACAGGTGTCTGCAAAATTTCCTTCCGATTGACCAAGTCCGGGGAAATCAAAACGAAGGCAAGCGATACCAAGGTCCGCCAAAGTTTTAGATACTCGTGCGGCCGCTGGAGTAAAACGGGAACCAGTAAAGCAGTGTGCAAAAAGCGCGAAGGCTGTAGGTGGTGCGTCTGGGAAATCGATGGTCCCAGCCATCTGGTATCCCTTGCTGGAAGGTACCTTCACACTTACAGAATGCATTCCATACTCCTTGCCGGATATGACTTATATTGGCATCCCTTTGGAGCTTTCTGGCCTTGGCGGGGACATAAAGGCCACAATTTGATAAAGGCATGAGAAAGCATCCCCGAGGGCAAGGGATGATGTATATCAGCTTATCGGGAAACGTTCTGAAAGGTGGTGACGGTTTGTGTATCTGTCTCCTAATTCAAAATGGCATGCCTTGTGCTGTGTAGGTCACGTAGGGGGCACTTACTGGCCAATCGTCACCCCGTAGGAGGCGAGGGTACTTCGATGGCTTTAATTGCTATGAGTATATACTAAGTTTTATTAAATTTTCTATTGGTTTTGTTTTATTTGTATCTCCGCAAGTCATGGAATTGACAATCGGTGAGGGTATTTGACGGGCCTTTTATGCTCTGATCGCGCCGTGATGGGGTAGAACTAAACAAGGAAATACTGCTGTAAAGGCATTGCAAAAGCATTGTGTACGCAAGGAGAAGGGAACATCTACTGTGGCGGGCTTTGACTGGTTTTGGAAAGCAATGGGTGGAAAAGCTAGCCGAAGCCAAGCTAAGAGCCGGGGGGTCGTTGAACAGGCGCGCTCGGAGATCGTTACGCTTGAGTCTTTGGATGATGAACAGTTGCGAGAAATCGCCGTACGACTCGCCGACTCGGGGCAAATAAAGGACCAGGCTAAGTTCTTGGCGGTGCTGAGCTTGGCTTCTTCTCGTACGTTGAATCTAACTCCTTTCCCTGTTCAGCTGCAGGCTGTTCTCCGGCTATTGGATGGTGACGTGATCCAAATGGCGACCGGTGAAGGAAAAACGCTGGTTGGTGCCATGGCTGCTACCGGTTATGCGCTCATGGGCAAGTCAGTTCATGTGATCACTGTTAATGATTATCTCGCAGAGCGGGACGCCCAGTGGATGGCCCCGTTGGTCAGCTTTTTTGGCGTGACTGTGTCCTCGATTACGGAATCGAAGACTGTGGAGGAGCGTCGTCAAGCGTATGCCTGCGATATTGTTTATGGCCCTGTTAATGAGATCGGTTTTGATGTTCTGCGCGACCAGCTCATTACACATCGTAAAGATGCGGTTCAGCATGGAGCGGACGTGGCTATTGTTGATGAGGCCGATTCCGTTTTGGTCGACGAAGCCCTCGTTCCGCTCGTTTTGGCCGGGAATGAGCCCGGAGCTGCGCCTGGGGGGAGGGTAACCGAGATCGTACGCCGTCTTAAGGAAGGCGAGCACTACACGCTTGACGACGATCGTCGCAACGCTTTCCTTACCGAAGACGGCGCGGCTCTTGTCGAACAAGCACTGGGAATTAATAGCCTTTACGACGATCAACATGTGGGCACGACGCTGGTGCAAGTGAATCTTGCGCTTCACGCTAAGGCCCTGCTGATCAGAGATGTTCACTACATCGTCCGGGATGGAAAAGTTGCTTTGATCGACGCTTCCAAGGGACGCATAGCGGAATTGCAGCGTTGGCCAGACGGCGTTCAGGCGGCAGTAGAGGCAAAAGAAGGATTGGCGGTCACCGAAGGGGGGCGGATTCTTGACACAATGACTTTGCAGGCGCTTATGGGACGGTATCCGCTGGTGTGTGGCATGACAGGCACAGCGGTTGCCGCAACAGATCAGCTGCGGCAATTCTATGACCTAAGAGTGTCTGTGATAGAGCCGAATGTGCCGTCGCAGCGTTTTGACGAGGCCGATCGTGTGTACGCCACAATTGAAGAAAAATTTAATGCTCTTGTTCGAGAAATCTCTGAGATTCATGCGACAGGGCAACCAGTGCTGGTAGGAACTCAGGACGTCTCAGAATCCGAGAGACTGGCAAAGGCACTGCGAGACCTTGACATTGAGGTAAGCGTTCTTAACGCTAAAAACGATGCCGAAGAGGCCCGTATTATCGCAGAAGCTGGCGATTTTGGTCGAGTTACCGTCTCAACACAAATGGCTGGACGAGGCACCGACATCAAACTCGGCGGGGCGCAAGAGGCAGATCGTGCTGAAGTTGCCAATACGGGTGGTTTGGCTGTGATCGGAACCGGCCGTCACAGAACCTCGCGTCTTGATGACCAACTGCGGGGGCGTGCGGGCCGACAAGGCGATCCAGGACTTTCCTTATTTTTTGTCTCCCTGGAAGATGACGTGGTTGCAGTCGGAGGGGCCGGGGAAGAGGTGAAAGCTCGGCCTGAGCCGGATGGACGGATCGATTCCAAGCGCATCAATGATTTTATTGGGCACTGTCAGAGAGTGACGGAAGGGCAACTATTAGAGATTCACGCTCAGACATGGAAGTACAACAAGCTGCTTGCTGATCAACGTGTGATTATTGATGAGCGACGAAACGATCTGTTGGACACAGACAAAGCATGGGAGGAACTCGCCCAGGCAAATCCTGAGCGAGCTGAATCATTAGTGCAAGAAGAAATTAGTTCTGATGTATTACATCAAGCGGCCAGAGACATCATGCTGTATCACCTTGATCGATGCTGGAGCGATCATCTGGCAATAATGGATGATGTACGGGAATCAATTCACCTGAGGGCAATTGCGAGGGAAACTCCCATCGACGAGTATCACAGAATCGCTGTGCGGGAATTCAAGCAATTAGCTCAAAGGGCTGTTGATGAGGCTGTGAAAACATTTGCAAACGTGACTATTGATGCAGACGGTGCGCATTTGGAAGAACACGGTCTGGCGCGCCCCTCAGCTACGTGGACCTATATGGTCAGTGATAATCCCTTATCCGGTAATGGAAATTCTGTGCTGCGGGGAATCGGTAGTATTTTCCGGTAGATTGGTAGACTTTGGTGGAATTGCTCCACGGATTAAGAATCTCTAAGAGGCCACTGATGTTATCTCTTTGTTACCAGTAGTACTTCTTCATCAGTCGTTCTCTAGGGCTATGATGTAAACCATTGACTGAAAGTTCGAATTTCATTCGAAGCTCGTTTGACTCGGAGGTTGAATAATGAGTGACAACAGCGCTGCTCCTGACGTGCAAGTAGAGACCACGTCGGTTTTCCGTGCAGATCTGCTCAAGGAAATGGAGTCCGGTGCGAACGCGACGCCGGCCACTGGTAGCGATGTCACCCCGCCTTCCGGTTCGGGAATGCTTGTTGTTAAGCGCGGCCCTAATGCCGGCGCTCGCTTCCTCTTGGATCGCGAAACTATAACGGCAGGACGGCACCCGGAGAGTGACATCTTCCTTGATGATGTCACCGTGTCGCGTCGGCACGCGGAATTCCGCTTGCAGGATGGCTCCTTTGAAGTTGTTGACGTGGGAAGTCTCAACGGGACTTACGTCAACCGCGAGCCTAGAAATTCGGAGATTTTATCTTCTGGAGATGAAGTCCAGATTGGCAAGTTCCGACTCGTTTTCATCGAGGGCTCCAAGAGTTAAATACTCTGCAACTGTTCTTGCCCGATGCTTGTGAGCATTTATGCTCCTAAAGTAATCTGTTTAAAGATTATTGCTTTCCGTTAGTACACCCACCACACCGAGAAACGAAGCATAGATGAGTGCACTTCCTCAGAGCTCTGGTTCCCAACCTGTCGTTCCAGGGCAACAGCGCCCCCGAACTGGTAACAAGACCATGTCTATTGGAGTGGTCCTGGAGAAACTGACAGCAGAGTTTCCCGATGTGACCGTTTCTAAGATCCGTTTTTTGGAATCAGAAGGACTAATTGCACCAAAACGGACGGCTTCGGGATACCGACGCTTTACCCATGATGATGTAGAGCGCCTTCGGTATATCTTGGTTACCCAGCGTGATAACTATCTTCCCCTAAAAGTGATTCGCGAGCAGCTGGAAGCTATGGATTCCGGCGCCGTGACTCCGATAGGCCGTGGCGGAGACGCAAAGCCAATTATTAGCCCGGAGAATTTTCGGGCTCCGGTGGCAACTCGGCTAAGCGATAAAGATGTTGTTGACCGTAGTGGTGTGGAGCTATCTTTGTTGCAAGAATTGAGCTCGGCGGGGATTATTCGACCTGATAGCTCCGGGTTTTTTACCGCAGATGATGTGCAAGTAGTGGCTATAGCTTCTCAGCTCAAAGACTTTGGGTTTGATGTGAGGCACCTCAAGTCTTTGAAAAATACTGCAAGCCGTCAAGCGGACTTTATTACGCGTGCGGCTACTCCCACAGCTCGTTCTAAAAGCGATGGTGCGAAGCAGCGTGCAGAGGAGATGTCTCAGCAAATGAGTGCGCTTGTCGTGTCGCTCAATGCGACTCTCGTAAAGACAATGGTCCGCAACGAGCTTGGTCAGTAGCGACGGTTTTTAACACGATGTCTTTTTGCGAGATGGAGTATCACTCCGTTCATGTTTTATCGCCGGATAATGATCCGTGCATTATTTTGCGTTGGCCTGAGCGTAACCGAATCCTTCCTATATGGATTGAAGAAACTGAGGCCTTTGCCATTGCTGCGAGGGATGAAGATGAACAGTTTGGTTCTCGTCGTCCACTGACTCACGATCTGCTGATTCATGCACTATCTAGGATCGGCAGTCCAGTCGTAGAACTGCGGATTGTGAGTTACCACGAAGGTGTATTTCTTTGTTCCCTCGTATTATCTGATGGGGAAGAGATTGACTGCCGTCCTTCTGATGGAATCACCGTTGCCCGTATGCTAGGGATTCCCGTGATGGCAGAAGAATCTATGCTTAATCAGGTAAGCGTCTTTCTCAATGAAGCAGATCTGGAAGCATATCTAGGTATTACGGTGGAAAGTGATGAGGAAGATCCTTCTCTTTCTGCGTCAGGGAACCCAGAAGCAGACGCAGACTTTTTGCGGCTGATGGCGGATCTTGGGATGGCGGAGGACGAGCTTTTTAGTGAATCGCCACCCAATATCGTGGAAGGCTATACTGATGATTTCCCGGACAGCGATAAGGGGAAATAAGTCTCAACTTCAACTTGAGATTTAACTTTTGGGCGTGTCGCGAGTTTTCTTCTTGACGTTGTTCTACCCTTGGCTAAGAATAGAAAGCAAGGCTCAACGCGAAAGCCAGAAATCGCAGGGAGAATAATCGTGACTGAAGAGACCGCAAGGAATAGTACCCCGGTACAGGAAGCCCTTTTTGATATGGGGCCAGACGAGGAAGTCGGTTACCGGGTTCCTATCGCTTGCCAGGTTGCCGGTATCACATACCGCCAGCTCGATTATTGGGCACGCACCAAGCTCGTAGAGCCTACCATCCGTACAGCACGGGGCTCCGGCTCACAGCGTCTTTATTCGTTTAAAGATATTCTGGTTCTAAAAATTGTAAAGCGACTGCTAGATACTGGTATTTCCCTGCAGAATATTCGCCTTGCCGTAGATAAGCTCCGTAATCGTGGCGTTGATGACCTAGCGGAGATCACTTTGGTTTCAGATGGCACTACGGTGTACGAGTGTCGCTCCAACGAGGAAGTTATTGATCTTCTAGGAGGAGGACAGGGCGTCTTTGGTATTGCAGTTCCCGGTATCGTTCGCGAACTAACCGGAACGATTTCGGCTTTCCCGTCGGAAAAAATAAATAGCTTTATGGATGACAACGTAGTGGGTGTAGATGAGCTTGCTGCTCGTCGCAGGAGGAAGACTTCCTAAGCACAAGGATAATGAGTGATGCCTCCAACGGATCTGGCCCGTTGGAGGCATCACTTTATCTAGCATCTAGGAAGGGAATTCTGATAATCTGCCCCGGACTAAAATGCCCGGGGAAGGTTTTATATCTGAGAAGCTTTATCGATCGCCGCTTTGAGCTGTAGCGGGTCCTCTACAGTTTGTGCAGATCCGCCACTTGCCTGCGCAGCTTGTGCGAGCTCCTGATCTACTGGAGCGGCGCCGACATGCACCACGTTGATGTGGAGCTGACTGTTTTTAGGAATGTCGGCAAGTGAAACAGAAGAATCTTCGGTGCCGCTGGTGACAATGACGAGGTTGACAGCGTGACCTTCTCGGATATGTGCATCAGCAACCGATAACGCAGCTACAGTTGCTTCACGAGTAAGCGGATGCCCGCCTATGCCAAACTCCTGAATGACTTGGGAAATTGTTTCTGCTGATTTGGCAGTGCCAAAACCGATATTGTCACGCCAACCATGCGTTGCGCCGTGGCTGAGCGGTGAGGAGTAGTTCCAGAGCGCCAGGTTTTTCCCTAGATTCTCCAGCTTCATTGATGCCTGAATAATCGCCTGCGCAGAATGGGACTGCCAAGAACTACCATCCGAAGTAGGTTTGCCCATGTTCACCGAGGTATCCAACAAAAACAGAGTGTCGGTGGGTTGTGCAAGAGACGCGGATTCTGGTTTATCGCCACCTTCTGCATCCTGTGTCTGTAGCGTAGCAAGCACTTCTGCTGCAGTTATAGATTCCAGAGAAGCCTTGTCTGATGGTTTTGTTTCTGCAGCATTGCTGGCTATTGCAGTACCAAAATCTGCGCCTGCCCGGATAGTGTCTTCCTGTACTTTATCCGTTGCATTTAAAGCGACAGAGCGTAATGGCTTAGTCAGACCATCTGCGGGAACAAAAGAGTAACCAGAAGGAAGATGAGATTCCGCGATTGCAATCGTCTCTGATTGCTGTTGTGTGGCTTCTTCTATAGTCAGATGCAGCGAAGCGCTCAGCGCGGTTTTTGTGGCTTCAACATCGTTTGCATGAAGTTTTGCAGCAACAAGAGCGCTTGCCACTGCATCCGAGCTCACCGGATAAGTAACGTTGGTCGCCGCATCAAATGAATCGAGTCCAGTTTTACTCGCTACTCCTACCTTGTCCGTGGCAACTGTGGGCCATTCAAGAGTCGCTGGAGAGCGCGAAGCTTTTTTCAATTCTTGGTTTATTGTGTTATCGGATTCACTACTGAGGTAGACACCGGCTGTCGTGATGTCGTCGCTAAGCTTTGCGACGACACAGTGATCGCGGACAGTACGGCCGGCTTCGTTGTAGGCGTCGATAACCTTTTGAGCAGCACCTTTGTCGCTGGAAGCAACCGGAAGGACTAGTTCGCCCTGGATGCAGTCTTTTGCTGCGGAAGTGGAAGAATCCTTGGTGTTCAACCACCATAGAACACCAGAGACAAGGACGATGATCACAACGACAAGGCCAATGAGGCCCTTGGACACCGAGTAATTGTTTTTGCCATCGGAGTGCTTTGCCACGGATTCCTCCACCTTTCGAGGTTGCTATCACAGCGCGCTATTCAGTCAGTGTAGCGTTCCGAGTCTCTCTAATGACGGCGACAAGCCGGTTCCTTAACGGAACTGCCCGTTGTGATAACGCACGTTGCCGCGCTACATATTCAGCTTTTCCTTCAGGCGTTTCGATGGGAACTACTCCTAGCCCATACTCTCTGCAGTCATATGGTGAGGCTTCCATGTCTAAAATTCGAGCATCCCAAGCAATCTCAAATGTATCGAGCCATAGTTCTCCGGATACAAGTGGTCCCAGCTTTGTGGCCCACTTGTATAAATCCATGGCTGCATGAACGCAAGCTCGTTGATCGAAACGCGGTTGATCCTCACGAGACAAAATAGTGAAGTTAAGCGGTCTAGCTGCCGGTGTGAAAAAACGGAAAGCGTCGAAATGAGTGCATTTGATAGCGCTATTTTCCACCACTTTATTAGTTTCTTTAGAGCCCAGGCGTAGCGGAAGATCGTGGCGAGGCTGATCAGTTTGGTAGACCATCGCCCATTCGTGTAGTCCGAAACAGTCGAAATGTACTGGATTGTCGTTGGTTGAGACCAATAAATTCTCTATATACGACATGGCTCGACCGCGACGAGACCAAAAAGAACGAACATCTATCGATGTCGAGCGATGCGTTGTCGCGTAGTTTTTCCATTGCGCATGCGGGGGTATGCAGTCTTTCTCATGAATAAGATGTACACCAAAACCCGGATGCCAGCGCTCCAAGTGCGCTATGCGCACGGGATAGTATTCAAAAAGAAAATCAAATACAGGATGTTTAGCGCCAGTTTTCCTCCGTATGAGGTGCTCGGCAGTATAGCTACGCGCACGTTCACGGTGCGCGATACTCCGTGCTTTCCATTCTTCGGGGGCTAGTTGCATGTGAGGCTGTGCCATCATCATCCCTGTTCATGGGTCCAATCTGAGAAAGTACCTACATATTCCTCGATAAGGTCTTCTAGCGTAATCACGCCCAGTAACGCCCCTCGGTCGCGGACCTGCGCCATGTGGGCTGATTTTTTATGCATCAGCTGAAGAGCTTCGTCCATCGTGCCGGTGGCAGCAACGATGGTCAGTGGCCTAATTTCTGAGCGATGGATGATGTGATCGGGTGTATCAGTATCAAAACGGTCCAAAATGTCTTTGACATGGACATAACCAATATACGAACCATCTTTACCCATCACGGGGAAACGGGAAAAACCGGTCTCTGCAACGGCTTGCTCAAGATCGCTTAGCTTAGGGCCACGGGTACCAAAATCGAGAGTTCTTACGCGTGATAATGGGATAAGAGCTTCTTTTATGGAACGGTCTTCCACTCTGAGCGCTTTGTTGAGTCGGGCATGCTCTTCAGCGTCTAGGAAGCCTTCTGAGCGTGATTCAGAGATCATAGTGGCCAGTTGATTCGGATCGACGGTGGAATCAAGCTCATCTTTTTGTTCAATGCCAAAAGCCTTCAACGTGATCCGTGCAAACCAGTTCATCAAAGCTAAGAACGGTCGAGTGATTTGGCAAAAGACAATGAGCGTGGGAATAAGCCACAATGCAAGTGTTTCTGGCCCCGCTAACGAGATATTTTTGGGGACCATCTCGCCGAACAAAATATGCAGGAAGGTGATGATGCCTAAGGCGATGACAAATGAGGTGGGATGTAAAAGATGCGCAGGTAGCCCTAAGGACGCAAAAGGTTCTTCGATAAAACGCGCGATGGCAGGTTCGGCTACTTTACCGAGGATCAAGGAACAGATTGTGATGCCAAACTGGCATGCAGCCAGCATGATAGAGAGGTGTTCGGTGGCGTACAGTACCCGTTTTGCCCCAGGCCTTCCTTGCGAAATGAGATTTTCAATGCGATCTTTTCTTGAAGAAATCAAAGCAAATTCAGCGGCAACAAAGTAAGCGTTGGCCAACAAGAGAACAACTATCAACACGATAGCGGTGAGAAGATTCATTAGTTCTCCTCCTCTTGCGCGCTAGTAAAACGAGCGGCTTCCTCGTCTGTGACAGGGGAGAGAATCACTCTATCTACTCGTCTATCTTCCATAACAGTTACTTTGGCTATCCATCGCCCGTTATAGCCAGACTCAAACTCGGCAAGGAACGGATTATCACTTTCAGGTGCAAGAATCTCATCATTAACTTTTGGTATGCGTCCCAGAACGCACATGACTAAGCCTCCGAGAGTTTCATAGGGACCTTCCGGTGCAAAATAGCCGACCTTTTCAGCTAACTCATCGAGTCTAACCAGTCCGGATACTTCCCAGCTGGAACCAAAGCGCTGGAAATCTCGTTCAGATTCTTCATCGTCATGTTCGTCGTAGACTTCTCCCAGAATCTCTTCAACCACATCTTCGATCGTGATGAGCCCCGCAGTGCCGCCGTATTCATCGGCAACCAAAATGATCTGGGAGCCGGCTGATCTGACGGCATTAAGAACAGAGTCACCGTCAAGGCTTGCTGGAATTATGGGAACGGGTCGAGCCAATGAACCTAAAAGAACGGAGTGACGCTGATCTTTGGGAACGGAAAAAGCATCTTTAAAATGAACGACGCCGATCGTGTCATCAAGATCACCTCGGATAACAGGGAAACGAGAATGCCCGGTTTCAATAGCAAGATTGATCAAATCAATGACGGTAGAGTCTTCACCGAGCGTCTCTACCGTTGACCGAGGAGTCATGAGTTCTTCGGCGGTGGTCTCACCAAACTTCAGAGACCTGTCTAGGACCAAGGCCGTATTTTCATCTATGTCGCCTGTTTCCGCGGAACTACGAACTAATGCCGTCAACTCTTGAGTTGATCTGGCTGTGGCCAGCTCATCGGCTGGCTCAATGCCAAGCTTACGCACTGTCCAGTTCGCTGACTTGTTTAATGCGTTGATGAAGCCTTTAAAGACAGTATTGAATGCATTGACAGGACCAACGACATGTCGCGCTGTACCGAGCGGATTAGTGATCGCAATGTTTTTGGGGACTAGCTCACCGAAAACCATGGACAGCAGAGTTGCGATGACAAGTGCTAAGACTAGAGCGACCGCAGTGCTCGCAGTATGCGGCAGCCCGAAGAGTGCCAAAAGAGGCGTGAGGAACTTAGCCAGGACAGGCTCTGCCAAGTAGCCTGTGGCAAGCGTCGTGATTGTGATGCCAAGCTGCGCACCAGAAAGAACGAAAGAGAGATTTTGATAGTCCCGCTGAACCGCCAGTGACTTCTTATCTCCGCGTTCACGTACGTCGTTCTCGATCGTCGAGCGTTCGAGGCCAGTGAGCGCAAACTCAACCGCAACGAATAAGCCGGTGCTTGCTGTCAGAAGCACAAAACCAAAAAGTGAAAGGATACTTATCAATATGTCCATTGTTAGATGCGGGGATTAGCTCCGCCCACCGCGTTGTCCATCTTTCTTATTCTTTCCTCTAAAACCTGTTGTACCACCACGAGTTTTAGAAGAAGTACGTTGTTGTTGGGGCCGCCTACGACGTGCCGCATTGTTTCTTGTTGATTGTGACCCTTTTTTCCGCTGTTGTGGCTGTGCCGCACCGAACGGGGGTAAAGGCGCTCCCGTAATTTTTTGTGCTCCAGTGATACGCACTAGTTCTGGGGAGTTAGCCGAGACTTCCAGTAATTCTGCATCCACACCAGCTTTCTGTAGAAGCGTGTCTACTTCCTGTATCTGTTCTTCCATAACAAGGGTGACTACTGTTCCAGAGGAACCTGCTCTTGCCGTGCGTCCTGCGCGATGTAGATAGGCTTTGTGCTCTGCTGGAGGATCGACATGGACAACGAGGTCAACGTCTCCGATGTCTATTCCACGGGCTGCTATGTCTGTAGCCACCAGAACCGGTACAGAGCCATCAGAAAAACCTGCTATGGCATTTGTGCGTGTGTTTTGACCTTTATCGCCGTGAATACCGACGGCGTTAATACCGATGCGTCGTAGCTTTTTCACTTGACGATCCACACCGTGTTTGGTCCGCATAAACATAATTGTTTTTCCGCTACGCCCTGCAATACGCAGAACGACGTCATTACGGGCATCCCGGTCACCCACGTGCAAACGATAATGCGTCATCGTGTCCACGGCGGCGGCTACTTCCGCAGTGGAATGTGTTACAGGATCATGCATGAAGCGCTCGACAAGCTTATTGACGTCGCCGTCTAGGGTCGCGGAAAAGAGCAAACGCTGAGCATTGCTAGGAGTGAGGTCGAGGAGCTTAAGGACTTGCGGAAGAAAACCCATATCTGCCATCTGATCAGCCTCGTCGAGAGTAGTGATCAGGACTTTATCAAGGAAGAGCTTCTTATTGTTCACAAGATCCTGTGCGCGTCCTGGTGTTGCCACCAAAATATCGACAGGAGCCGCGAGTGCAGTGATATGGCGATTAATGTTGACACCGCCAACAACATCAAGGAGCCTGAGCCCCAAGGCTGCAGCGGGCTCGTCGAGACGCTCACGTACTTGGGCTGCTAATTCTCTTGTCGGGACGAGAATCAGACCACGGGGATGTCCCGGAATCGAGGCTCCTGTTTTAGCTAGGGCTGCGATCATGGGAAGGCCAAAGGTGAAGGTTTTCCCCGAGCCAGTAGGGCCACGCCCAAGAACATCTCGCCCTTTAAGAGCGTCTGGGATTGCAGCCTCTTGGATAGGAAACGGTGTGGTTATTCCTTGGCGATTGAGCACATGGACGATGGACACCGGCAATCCGAGGTCGGAGAATGAAGTCATTGTATTGAGTGTAGCCTGCGGCGAGGATTTAACTGATTTTGCAGCAAACGCACCTGCTGCTTGCCGCCTACTGCGACATAGAACAGGTGCGTTGTCCACGTAAAAATGTGTTAGGCAGCTTTAAGACGTTTCGATCTCGCTACGGTCGCCGGACCATTGCGTATGGAAGGTACCTTCTTTGTCAACGCGCTTGTATGTGTGTGCGCCGAAGAAGTCACGTTGTCCCTGAATAAGGGCCGCAGGCAGGCGCTCTGCACGAAGCGAATCGTAGTAAGAAAGCGAAGAAGCGAAAACCGGAACGGGAAGTCCTAGCTGTGTGGCCGTGATAACGACTCGACGCCATGAATCCAGAAGACCACCAAGCTCAGCCTTGAAATAGGGGTCCAAGAGAAGAGAAGGCAGAGCAGGATCTGCGTCGTAGGCTTCACGGATACGGTTGAGGAATTTCGCCCGGATAATGCATCCGCCGCGCCAGATTGTGGCTAGGTCACGAGGATCTACAGACCAGTTGTGTTCTTCAGAGCCAGCCTGGATCTCATCAAATCCCTGAGCGTAAGCAACAAGCTTAGAAGCGTAGAGTGCACGGCGAACATCCTCAACGAATGTCTCTTTGTCCGTTCCTAGCTCATCGAGTGTAAGAAGCGTTCCGGAGGGGAGGCTACCGATGGTCGCAGAGCGTTGTTTAGCTGCGCCAGAGAGCGCGCGAGCGAAAACGGCTTCTCCGATGCCGGTTACAGGGATGCCCAAATCGAGGGCGGCCTTTACCGTCCAGCGGCCTGTTCCTTTTTGTCCGGCAGCATCGACGATGACGTCGATAAGCGGCTGTCCGGTTTCTGCATCAACCTGGGATAGCACCTCAGCGGTGATTTCAATGAGGTATGAGTCAAGATCACCCTTGTTCCAGGTCTTGAAAACCTCAGCGATTTCCGCAGGCTCCATACCTGCCGCATAGCGCAGAAGCTGATAGGCCTCGCCGATAACCTGCATGTCGGCGTATTCGATTCCATTATGAACCATCTTGACAAAGTGCCCTGCGCCATCTGGGCCGATATGAGTTACACAAGGTGTCCCATCGACGACGGCGGAGATAGATTCTAGGAGAGGTCCTAGTGCATCCCATGACTCTGCAGGACCACCTGGCATGATGGAGGGGCCGTTAAGAGCACCTTCCTCGCCACCTGAAATACCTGCGCCGACAAAGTTGAGTCCGCGCTCGGCGATCTCTTTTTCGCGGCGGATTGTATCCGTGTACAAGGCGTTGCCGCCGTCGATGATGATGTCGCCTGGTTCCATGGCGTCTGCAAGTTGGTTGATTACAGCGTCAGTCGCGGGGCCTGCCTGGACCATGATGATCGCCCGGCGCGGTTTTTCCAACGAGGCAACGAAGTCCTCAATTGTCTCTGAGGGGATGAAGTTTCCTTCAGAACCGTGTTCCTGCATCAACGTGTGGGTTTTTGCGGAGCTGCGGTTATAGACAGCTACGGTGTGTCCCTTATGAGCAAAGTTGCGGGCGAGATTTGAACCCATCACCGCAAGTCCGACAACGCCGATGTGTGCCAAGTTGGATTGATCAGTCATAACATCAGAGGATACCCCGCGGGTGAGGAAAGGACACAACAGCGCCATGTAGAGGGATCTCCAGTTTGGAAAACCGGAGGAAGGGGAGAGGCGCAGATTTGTGGCTGACCCGAGAAGAAGATTATGTACAACCGCGCCCATTATTTTGCCTGTTTGCGTTGTTTTGTGATGGATCTCTATCCATATTTTCTGCCCGATCGGACAGTAGGGCCTGCGAATAGGTCATGAATCGGTTAGATTAGGGCGTATGGGCAACGGAACAAAAATGCTGGAAATGCTCGAAGGTCTCAACCAGTGTGGTTTGAGCATTGAGCAGCTTGATGAGTTTAATTCTCTCAGCGAAGGCTTTAGTAAAACACTCGGGCTACGTTTTACAGAAATAACGCCGCAGTCAGTGAAAGCAGAACTGCCGGTCAGTGACGCTCACTTGCAGGTTTCGGGAATGGTCAACGGCGGAGTCTATTCATCGCTAGCGGAAACTGTTGGGTCGGTAGCCGGAGTTATTGCCGCTAACGGGAAACTCGTTGTCGGTGCTAATTGCACGACTGATTTTCTGGGAACAGTAAGCGCAGGGGTCATTGATGTGGATGCACACGTCATCCACCCAGGACGTACCAGCCAATTGATAGGGATTGACCTGTATCACCGGCACAAGCTGGTGGCGCGGGCGACTCTTCGCACAATTGTTATCACGCCACAGCCTGAAGCCCCCAAGAAAGACAAGTTCAATATCAACGCAGACTGATATTCCTGATGCGTCGGTGAGCAGAAAACGAACGACAGGCTAGGAAAGTAGACGGCGGATGAGCTGGTCACTTACTTTTCTAGCCAACGCATCTTCTTGAAGTACCACCACAACCACGTCACAATACCTATCATGACGGCGATGACTATGTAGTAGCCGTACCGAGAACCTAATTCAGGCATGTGCTCAAAGTTCATTCCATAAACGCCGGTTATTAGCGTGGGGACAGCCGCCATGCCCACATAAGCAGAGATGGCTCGCATGTCAGAGTTCTGCTGGAGGGTAATCTTGGCAACGCCTGCGTCGATAAGCGCAGAGAGGCGCTCATCAAAGCTAATCACCTGATCTTTGACCACCATGATGTGGTCTAAGACATCGCGCAAATAGGATCGAAGCTGCTTGTTGATCATGTCTTTATTAGCGCCGATCATCAAACGGAATGCCGGGTCTAAAGGATCCACAGAGTGTCGCATTTCGAGGATCTCCCGCTTGAGCATATAAATCTGTTCGATATTAAAGGTGCTGCCGGGAGTAAAGACTTCTTCTTCTAATTCATCGACATCTTGGCTAAGCTCACCGACGATACGGATGTAATTATCTACTAAGTGATCGGACCAGGCCCACGCAATGCCCATCGGCCCATAAGCGTTAACCTCGTCAGGTGCGTCGAGCCGAGCGTCGAGAAGCGGCAACTTTGTTTTATGCCGGATGGTGATGATGAAGTCGTCGCTGACGAGCATCTGGACCTCGCCGGTGTTGATGATATCGGAGGCATCATCGACAGTTTCATGATCACGATAAACAACGGACCGAACCACAATAAAAAGTTGGTCATCGTAGCGTTCGACTTTTGGCCGCTGGTGAGCTGCAACAGCATCCTCAACGATCAGCTCATGGATATCAAAGTCCTCAGCTAACTGGATCATATGAGCTTGTGTGGGCTCCTCGACAGAAAGCCACACAAAGGAATGGTGACCGTTTTTATTGAGCTCTTTTACCTTACGGAGTGCCTCATTATGCGTTAATTCAGCTGTCTGTAGATTTCCATCAACGTATACCCGGCAGTGGTCAGTAATTTCTTCTACTGGCATAGCGGACCGGTTTGGCGGAAACTGGTGGACTCTGCGTGGCCTCATTGCGGGCATCTATGGGCCTCCTCAAAACTTGCGGTCTCTATACTTGTTTACATGCCAACTTGGAAAGACATGACTACGCGTAATCCTGAGCACTCTCGCAACTATGCGGCTAGGTGGGATAACTTAGCTGCTGCAGGAAACGACATCGTAGGTGAAGCTCGGCTTATCGACGCCATGGCGCAACGAGGAGCTCGTATTTTGGACGCCGGTTGTGGTCAAGGAAGAATTGGCGGCTATCTTTCCGAACGTGGGCATACGGTAGTTGGTGTAGATATCGACGACTACCTTATCAGTCAAGCGCGTCTGAATTATCCTCACGCTACCTGGCATGTCACTGACCTGGGCTGCGAAACCATCCCTGATAATGGGTTTGAACTCGTGGTATGTGCTGGAAATGTAATGACATTTATAGCTCCGGAGAATCGCGCAGATGCTCTGAAGAACATCTATGATGCGACGGCCGTGGGCGGTAGATGCGTCTTTGGCTTTGGTGCAGGCCGCGGATATATCTTCCCGCACTTTTTTGAAGATCTTAGTGCTGCCGGTTTTAGCATCGACGCTAACTTTGAATCATGGGATCTACGGCCATTTTCGGAAGAATCAACATTTTTGGTTTCGATTGTGAGTAAAAGGGTTTAACGTCTGAAAATAGAAAACGATATTTTTACATCGATCAATTTATAAAATACTGAACCTCTGGGGGCTTGTGGATCTATCGCAATGCCCCCCAGAGGTTCTTTTCTATTTATATAGAACACCATGTAGTGGTGCACTCGCCTTTATTCATTTTCGTAGAAGTATTTTGTCTATAAAATTTCCATGTGTAACTTCATATCTAGGATAGTGTTATGTCAGCCCTTGAAAAGGGAAAGATAGGAAGGGAAGGATCTGGTCTTGAGTGAGCATTGATTCGCTCATATTGTGTAACAGTCTCTAGCGCTTTCCCTGTAGAAAGGACTATCTTGAAATTAAAATCGAAATCTTGGGTTTAGCAAACCGGAAGAATAATCCTAATAGTGGCTACTCAACTTACGTTGAAACTTTTGACTTAGGAAGATTAATCCTCGATTGGACCAAGATTGTTTATTAATATTAAAGGAATTAAAGTCACTCGTTCGAAGAGAATTATCCTTGATATTTCTCAGCTAATAATAGATCAACGACCTACTCTACTATTAGGAACTAACGGGGTAGGAAAATCAACGCTTCTTTCAGTTCTGGGAAGAAAAATAAAACCGGATACAGGAATTGTGAATAGTTCTGGGGTAGTGGCTAGCGTAGAACAAAATTTCCGTCCAATTGTTGGTTTTACCTGTGCTGAATATTGTTCTTATGTCGCTTGGCTACGGGGACAGTCTTGGAAAAATGCACGTAGAGATTGCGCAAACTGGCTTGATTTTGTAGACCTTTCCCATGCTGGACACCAACGATGTGAAAGCCTAAGTGGTGGCGAGCGTGCTCGCTTAGCAATTGCCACAGCTCTTAATTCGGGTTCGGATATGTTGCTTTTGGATGAACCTAGTGCAGCGCTAGATCCGTTGAGCAAACAAAAAATCACTGCTATATACGAGCGCATTGTCCAACAAGGTCAGGCATTACTCGTTTCTACACACGATAGTGTGGAGTTACAACACCCTTTTGAGCGGGTTCTTGTGCTTCACGCTGGAAAGATTTATTTTGACGGAAATCGTCAGGACTTCCTTGGTCTTTCTTCGCAGTCGGGGGATTCTCCTGCCCATGTACTCTCACGTGCGTTTGCCCTGAGAGGCGGTGACCGTGTCACCTAGCTTTGGTCTAGCGCATTGGATAAAGCGTCCTTCTTTGTGGCTATGCGTTATTTCTTCTGTGTTGTGTTTGATTCCTGTATCAAGCATAGAGACATCAGGTTATAGCCAAACTGTCTTGGGTCAGTCAACGCTTACTTTTTATATCATGGCCCCAGCTACTGCCGCTGCCGTTGCATGGGAAATATCTAGATTTCAAGCTATTATCAATCTTGGCGGTAATGCTATCCGCAAAATTATTGTAAGTAGAATTTTGCTGTTTTCCTTTTTCCCGGCACTAGGTTATTTATTAGCGGTGTTATTTTTAGGAAACAACTTACGTTTCTTGTACTCAATAACATTTCTAGAAATGATCTCCTATTCGTATGCCGTGGGTATAAGTTGGGTAGCTATAGGATGTACATTTGGTTTGATACTTAGGCCGTTAATCGCTGTCAGCCTTTCTGCAACTGCTGCCTACGCATGGTATGCATTGCTTCCTTCAGCGGCTCCACCTGGTCCAGTGCGCCGAATGGTTGGTGACTTGATTGCTTGCTGTTCACTAAATTCTGTTTTAGACAGCCGCGCTATCTTTATAGCAGCGGGAACAATAGTAAGCGTTGCTCTCATAGTGATCGGATTGGCTATTGGTTTCAAAGTTGGGCCGATTAATGCAATGCCGATCTTTATAACAGGTTTGGCATTTTTTATCGGAAGCGGCTTAATCAACAGTAACGTGAATGCATCGGGTGTGATTGATCGTGATCACTCAGATATGGTCTGCACTGATGATGTCTGTGCGTGGCCAGAGGTATCGAAGAACAGCGTGGACCTCAATGCACAAGCTCGCGAAATTTTTAGGCAAATCGCACCTCTGGAATGGAAACATTATGCAGATGGTCCTGTGACGTGGGGTGATGTCTCGAAGCAAAATCTAGAATTCAGCGGACAGCGGTCTCTCGAAGGAGTACTGGGGGATTACGTTGACTATGTTGGCTCATTAGAGCTAGCTCGGTCCGGTAGTCAATTGTGCGGAGTAAGCGCACAGGAAATAGGCATTGTGCGAAGCGCTCTTCCGTGGAGTCCAACAGAACAGATTGAAATAAGCAAAGTCGAGCAGCGCCTAAGTCAAGCTTTATGTCCGGTACAAGGATAATATGATGCGATCACGGACGATTCTTTACTGCCGAGGTCATAAGCTGTGGGAGGCTTGTCTATTAACTGCCATTGTGATGTTTGCAGTGTACGGTGCTGGAAGTACGGTCGTTAATATACCGTGGCTCAGCGGCTTACATGCTGTAACTCTCAATGGTGTTGTTGGAACAGCCTACGCTCTTAACGTTGTTTTGATATTTCGCAATGAGATATCTCGGTTAGAACATGGTTCATCGCATTCATGGAAATGGGTTAACGGCGTTATTTTCATAGTGCTATGGGGGTTGCCTTGGATGACTGCATTAGGAGCAGACGATGGCACACGATTTGCGTATATAGCTACTGTCACTCTGGGATTGTGCATAGGAATCGGCGGATTTGTACGCACAGATACGCTTATGCTGCTGCTCATTGCGCAATTCCTTGTTCAAACCATAGTGTGGCAAAGTTTAGAAAGCACGCCATGGAGACATCTTCTTTTTGTCATAGATGAGCCGCCGTTGTATATAACTTTGGTGGTCAGCTTTGTTGCTTTGATAGTAAGTTTCTTCCTCTTAGGTAGGTTCCAACAACGAGAGGATGGGAACCAAAAAGTTTAAGCACCATGAGGTAAGGCCCCGAGCTACGATGAAAATTTTCATGTAGCAAGGGGCCTAAAACTTACTCAGGAAGTCGATTACTAGTTTTTGGCTTCCAAATTTTTATCCTGCTCTGCAAGCGCACCATGCGCATGTAGTTGTTGGCGAGTGGTTGCCAAGTTCCAGCGCTTACGCGACAGTGCGTTGATTCCCCATGAGAATGCTGCAGTTGCGCGGTTGCGGAAACCGACGAGGAACATGAGGTGGACGCAGAGCCACATGATCCACCCGATGAACCCTGTGACCTCAACTTTTCCGAGTTTGACCACGGCATTGAACCTGGAGACGGTAGCCATGGAGCCTTTATCGTAATATTCAAACGGCTCGCGCTCGTCGGCACTGCGTCCTTCAACCTCGGCTGCGATCTGTTCTGCAACATACGCGCCACCCTGAATAGCAGTTTGTGCGACGCCCGGAAGGTTATTCAGCGACATCATGTCACCGATAACAAAGACATTTTTCTCGCTGCCTACGGAGAGATCCGGATTAACAGGGACGCGTCCAGCGCGATCAACGTCCACTCCGAGCTGATCGGCGAGAACCTTGCCCAACGGAGACGCAGCGACGCCAGCAGACCAAATCTTGCAGAAAGAGTTGATGGTGTGAGTGGAGTCATCTGTTGTGGATTTATAGGTGACTGAGTTCTCATCAACGTCGGTGACGATGGCGTTGAGCTTGACTGTCACACCAATCTTTTCGAGCTCGCGCTGAGCGTTACGTCCCAGACGCTTGCCAAAAGGCGGCAAAACCTGAGGCGCGCCATCGAGGAGAATGATCTTCGCATTGGCAGGGTTGAAGCGAGTGTATTCGCCTGCCAACGTGCGGTGCGCCATCTCTGCGAGCTGGCCTGCCAGCTCAACACCTGTAGGGCCTGCACCAACGATCACGAAGGTGAGAAGACGGTCTCGTTCAGCAGGATCATCGCAAATCTCTGCACGCTCGAATGCTCCGAGGATACGCGCACGTAGCTCAAGGGCATCGTCAATCGTCTTCATACCTGGGGCATACTGTGCGAAGTGATCGTTTCCAAAGTAGGACTGCCCTGCGCCGGCGGCCACGATCAGGGAATCGTATTCGATGGTCTTGGAGTACTCGCCAAGTGACGCAGACACTGTCTTAGCCGAGGTATTAATGTCGGTGACTTCGGCTTTGACAACGTTGACGTTGTCCTGTTTCAGCAGGACCTGACGCGTCTGGGGGGCAATTTCACCCGAGGAAAGGATGCCGGTTGCTACTTGGTAGAGCAGCGGCTGGAAAAGGTGGTGGTTTGTCCGGTCGATCAAGGTGATATCGACGTCAGCATCCTTGAGGTTCTGGACCGCGAATAGACCACCGAAGCCGGAGCCAATCACGACGACGTGATGGCGGCCGCCTTCAGGGCGAAATGGTTTGTCAGACATTGAAAACTGTCTCCTCGACTAAAAAGTGAAAAAAGTCATTCGCTAGTGTGATTTTCGCCCGCTTTTGAGCGACTTCTTTATGCTAGTCCTACTTGGCTGGTAATACATCATCCGCTCCTAGCTTCGCGCGTCTGCGCTCATAAGCGATTCGCTCACACTAAGCTTGGCCCTTGTGAAAGGACATTCAGGCTCGCGTGATCATCTTGTGCGTATCAACGCCGAAATGTGGCCAAGCATAGCCACTGTGCCTGAGGGCTTTCGGATTAAAATGAAGGCTCGTAAAGCAGAATCGGGATTTGCTGCTGCTTGTTCCAAAGCTGGCTTGCGCCTTGATGGCGAAGATCCGGATCTTGTTGTAGTAGAGGAAACCTTATTTCGTCGAATAGCTGAGGCCGGCTGGCTTGGGCTTGCCGAAGGCTATATGGCGGAAGAATGGAGATCCGAGCGGCTGGTTGACGTACTAGTAAAGCTTTTTGCTGTGGGATATAACCCGAAGGCATCCCATGCCTCGTTAGGGGGCGAGTACCAGGGTAAAGAGATTCCGCCACAACTTATCAGGCTGTTTTCTGGGGACGGAATGAGTGTTCATGGGACAGTCTTTTCCTCAGGTGTTCCCACCACGGAGAGAACCTCTGTAAGAAGTTTTGTCAGAGGCGCGGGAAAAACTAACGAACCAGCAAGTCACTTTGTGGATGTCACGACGGTGAGCGACCCCACGGTAGTGGAGAAGGCCGATCTCGGGGATGGGCAGCTACGCGCAACAACGATGCTTCTCGACGCAGCACACGTGCATGCAGGGACGCATCTCCTTGATTTTCCCAGTTCTGGGCCCGCCTTAGCGATCAACGCAGCGCACCGGCGTGCAACTGTTGATGTTTTGACAGCTGATCGTGAGCATTCTCAAGACATGAAGTACGTGCTAGACCTTGCGGAAGTTGAGGGCAGCGTTCATGTGGAGTTGCTTGATACCGCGATGCCAGAAGCTGCTGCATGGCCCATGAGCTATGACGTGATTACCAGCGTGGAAAAGCTTGAACTTATGGGGCCTCGGATGCGTAAACGCTATGTACAAACGCTTGATCGCTTGCTTACTGCGGGTGGTTTTCTTGCAGCGCAATCCGTAGTTCTGACTGGCCTTATGCCGGATGTCACCACAAACGCGTTAGGTGTGTGCAAAGCGTATATTTGGCCTGCTTTAGACCTTATGACGATGGAGAACGTGCATAAGCTTTTCGACGTCTCCTCGGATTTGAGAATAACTGCGGAAACGCACGTCGGGGGCCATTATCAGGAAGGACTGCGCCTGCAACGAGCCACATTTGAGGGCCTCCTACGAGAGGCTGCTGCAGATGGTTTTGACCCGGTATACCGGCGGCTATGGGTATTCCAATTGGCTATTCGGGAAGCGTTATTTCGCGTTGGAGCGTTGGATGCTGTACAGATTACGGCGACAACAAGGAACCGCAGGCGACGTCGATAGGCAATAAGAAGACATAATGCACCCTGAGCTGTGATCTTAATATTTTGATCACGCATATGGGTGCATTGCGCTTATTTGTTAGGAGCTAGATTTCAGACATATCAAAATGCCGTGTTTCTTTCATACAGAAAACCGCGACCAACGTGATGAGTGATACGACGATGAGGTAGATTCCGACCGCTCCCACTCCATAAGAATGAACAAGAGCGGTAGCAATGAAGGGGGCTACTGCAGCACCCAGGATGGATGAAACGTTGTAACTAATTCCCGATCCTGTATATCGCACATTGGTGGGGAATAGCTCTGGGAGAACCGCAGACATAGGGCCGAAGATGAGACCCATGATAAACATTCCGATCGTGAGGAAAGCCAAGACGCTGCCCTCGGTAGCCGTTGCGGGATCGAGGAAGAGTTTAAACGACAAACCGAAAACGATCATGACTATCGAGATGCCAATGAGTGAGGACTTTCGGCCGCGACGATCTGCCATTTGTCCTGCCAGCGGGATGCCGATGATGAAAGCGACGATAGAAATAAGCTGGAGTTTGAGGAAGTCAATATAGGGGATTCCTAGTCCAAGGCCAAGGTCCTTTTTGCCGATGCCATAGGACAGCACCCATGTGGTGACTAGGTAAAACAGTGTGTAGCAGCTCAGCATGATGAAGGTTCCCAAGATCATGGGGCGCCAAGCTGTCTTGAAAGCCTCGGTCAGCGGAGTTTTTACCTTCTTGCCGGACTTTACTGCTGCTTTAAAGACGGGGGTTTCTTCAAGGGTAAAGCGAACCCATAGACCGATAATCACCATTACCGCAGACATTGCGAAGGGGATCCGCCAACCCCATGTCATGAAGGCACCCTCAAGATCGCCGTTTGTATGCCCAAGAGTGGTGACCAAAAACAGGAAGAAACCGTTGGCTAGGAGGAAACCAAAAGGCGCTCCCAATTGTGGCCACATTGCGGCCCAGGCGCGTTTGCCCTTTTCGGCTGTTTCGGTTGCTAAAAGCGCAGCTCCTGACCATTCGCCTCCCAATCCCAGACCTTGACAAAACCGCATGAGGGCCAAAAGTGCGGGTGCGGCTATACCTACTTGGGCGTATGTGGGCAGGAATGCGATAAGAAAAGTGGCTATGCCCATCGTAAGCAAGGAGCCTACGAGAGTGGCTTTTCGTCCAATACGATCCCCAAAGTGTCCGAAAATGATAGAACCCAGTGGGCGAGCTACAAAGGCTAAGCCGAACGTGGCAAAAGACGCGAGCAGACCAACGGTTGGATCTTCATTTTTGGGGAAGAACAGGTGGGGGAATACCGCAACTGCGGCTGTGGCATAAGCGTAAAAATCGTAGAACTCAATGGTAGTTCCCACCAGGGAAGCAGTGATGATTTTACGTCTCATGGCTTTATCTACTTTTGGACGTGCTGTCCCATGGGTATTGTGCTCCGCCATGGCGGGGGCGGTCGATGAGCTCATCATCACACTCCTTATGCATCGATATCCATCCGAAAGGGTGGAACCCCTAACATAGTTTCCCGTCTAGTGGGATGCAAATATCATTTTGTGGGATTTTGTGAGAGGTGGAGGAGCTTGTGGGAAAGTAAAGTTCGTATGGAACAGGTGAAATGCATAGTGACCTGCGTTAATGGCGCAGGTCACTACGGTGTATCTGGAAAAGGCGTGGAGATAAAACCTTTACCTATTTAAGGGGATATTACTGGTCGGGAGACTCGCTCCAGGAGAGTTGCCACATGTTCGAAGGGCTTTCCAGACACCATCTCAAGCCCCATCTCACACGTGCGATTGGAGGCTACAAAGCAATCGCACTTCTCTGCGTCGAGTGCAGCGCGTTCTTCGCGAGTAGCGGATTCCGTTAGCTCGGGATGAAGCATCACCCGATCTCCGGCAGCGCCGCAACAATGAGCGCCGGAGGGAATCGTTACTGATCCTGCGGCAGCTGCTACATGAATGAGCGTATCGACTAGCCCCATGTGTTGGATGGAACACGTAGGGTGCAGCCCGACAGTCCCTATATTTTCCGTAATTGTAAGGTGGTCGATAACTTCAGCATCGAGCCATTCCACTACGTCCAGAATTCTTAAAACATGGAATCGTTCTAGGTCTTCTCCGTTAAGGGTGCCGGTGGCATTGTCTAGTAGTCCATGGACACAGCTTGACGCATCGATAATGATGGGAAGTTTCCCTTGGGAAGACCAGTTCCACATGGCATTGACTATTGATCCAACTGTGAAAGCTAAAGCCTCGTCGTATCCTTTTGATGACCAAGGTGTGCCGCAGCAAAGCCCTGCGACGTTCTCTGGGATCCATACGGGTGCTCCGGCCCGACGGCCCAGTTCCACGATGGAATGGGGTAGATCAAGCGAATCAGGGGCAGAATGTGGCGAAGGCCCGAACATTCTGTTGATGCATGCTGGAAAATACACCGCACGGGCTCCCTCGCGTTGGGTTCTAGGCAATCGTTGGGCTGCTTTGGGAAGTTCGCCAGGCACAGTGGGAAGGATATCGGGGTTGATGACCCCGCGAGCTGCGTCAGAGAGGACTTTTATTTTGTTGGTACCAAGGGCATGGGCGCTTATAACCCCACCGCGGACTAGTTTTTCCACGACATCCCATTTTTGCGCGCCTGATAAGGCGACTTTTTGCGCGGTACGCGTTGTTTGAGCAGATCGGAAGCCTTTCATCACTTTTCCAGTATCAATACTGATCGGGCAGGCGATAGAACACACTCCGTCTGCAGCACACATATCGATTGCGGCGTATTGGTACTCTTCCTGCAGCTTTTTCAGTACAGGGGAGTCCTGCTTTTGTCGCGCCATTTCTCGACGTAATACGATTCTCTGCCTGGGAGTTACAGTGACATGTCGAGAAGGACACACTGGTTCACAAAAACCGCATTCAACGCAAGGATTAATCTCTTCTTCTAGCTGTGGGAAGGTTTTAAAGTTTTTGAGGTGAATATCCTGTGATTTTGTGAGCTTGACATCAGGGGAGAGGATTCCAGCTGGGTCCAGAAGACGTTTTACTTCCCACATGAGGTTCCAGGCCTGTGTTCCCCATTCGCGTTCCAAGAAGGGGGCCATATTGAGGCCGGTTCCGTGTTCTGCCTTGAGCGAACCGTCATAATCGTCAAGGACGAGGCTCGCCAGATCATCCAGGAATCTGGCGTATTTCTCACGTTCTTCCTGAATGCCAAAGTCCGGGAGAATGAAGAAGTGCAAGTTTCCAAAAGCCGCATGGCCCATGACCATTTCGGGATATCCGTACTTGGCAAGTAGATCGAGCAAATCGGCGGCAGCTTCACCAATTTTTTCAGGCGGGAAGCAGACGTCTTCAGTAATGAGGGCGGTTCCTTGAGGTCGGTCGGACCCAATAACGCCGAAAAGACCGTTGCGGATGTGCCACGCTCCGCGCTGTCCCTCTGGGGTCTTGTCAAACTGAAGCGGAGCGATGAGTTTTGCCTCGGATAAAACCTCCGTGGCGCGCTTGATAGCATTATCGAGCGCATGTTCATCAACACCACCTACCTCTAAGAGTAGGGCAGCGCTATTGTCCGGAATGGAGCTCCAAGAACTGGGCGCTTCGGGGAAATTGCCGACGGAGCGCTTAAGGGCAGGTGCAACGAGCAATTCGCATGCTTCCGCTCCGGTCTGCATGAGCGGATTGACGTAGTTTGCTGCGTCTCTAATGTCATTAAGCATCACCCAGGCCACAGCCCTTTTCTTTGGCAGTGGAACTGTGCGGATAACGGATTCTGTTATGGCGCCGAGAGTTCCCTCGGAACTCACCATGAGCTTGAGCAAAATGCGTACAGGCTGATCTTCATCGAGAAAAGCGTCGAGACGCAGCCCGTTGGTGTTGCGGATAGAAAACTTGGTACGCAAGCGCTGAACAAGCTGAGAATCTGAGCGAATACGATCGCGTAATTCGAGCAAACCTTGATGGAGTGCGGGTTCCTGAAGCTTGAAAGCCTCGTCTCCTTGTGCGGTGTCGACTACCGAGCCACTGGGTAAAACAATGCGGGCATGTTCTATGCAATGGTAGGTGTCTCGATCTATTGAACAGCGCATTCCTCCCGCATTATCCGCGATGACGCCGCCAATCGTACATACAGAGGTGGATCCAGGGTCGGGGCCGAGCATGACTCCTGACCTGCCAAGGATCGCTTGGGCGTCACCTAATACTGTGCCTGGGCGGGACCAGAGTTTTGCGCCATCATCGAGTACCTCTAGGCCTTGAAAGTGGGTTTTGAGGTCAACCAGAATGTCATCACTGGAGGCTTGATCATTAAGCGAGGTTCCGGCGGCTCGGAACGTGAGGTGCCGCCGTTCCCGCTGAGCAAAAACCATCAACTGGGAAAGATCATCTTCGTTTTGCGGACGAACCACGACTTGAGGAATGCGCCGGTAGGGGGAGCCGTCGGAGGCGAAACGGATGAGATCTGATAACGAGCCTAAAACGTTTTTGCGTCCTACTATTGCGGAAAGCTTATCGACGAGCCATGGGGGCGTGCCGTGTAATAGTTCGGGGCCTGCCGCATCAGCTTGAGACGTGGACCTGGCTGGCTGTCCAATGTGAGCTGGATCTGGGGTGAGTAGTTTCTTCATGATTTCAGGGTAAGCGTGCGAATGGCGCTTATGGCCTCAAAAATGTGCGCAAACGGAAAATTTCACCCTCATGGGTGTGGTTTTGGGATTTGTATTCCACTGTATGGAATGGATTGCTAGGCTTTCTTGAAAGTGAGATGAAGTGAGGTCGTTGATATGTCAATGCTCGATAGCCACGAACATGTGGACAACGAACGTGGGGGAGCTGCGGCAGAGGAACGCTCGGCAAAGGTGGCAGTAATATGTTTCCCGCTGGTGATCCTTGTAGGGGCGGTGATCGCATATCTTTCCCCGGAAACGTTTGTAGGTTTTAAGCCTTTGGTCAATCCCATGCTTATGCTGATCATGTTTTCCATGGGACTGACCATTACGTTGCCGGATTTGGGTGAGGTAGCACGTAGACCGTTGCCGATTATCGCGGGTGTGGCATGCCAATTTATTGTGATGCCAGTATCGGCGTTGTTAATTTCCCGCGCATTGGGCTTTAATGAGGCCATCACTTTTGGGCTTATTTTATTGGGATCTGTGCCAGGTGGAACGGCGTCTAATGTGATCGCGTATCTGGCAAAGGGGGATGTTGCACTTTCTGTTGCAATGACTTCAGTATCCACGTTGGTTTCACCTTTAGCCACGCCCGCATTGATGGTGCTTTTGACTGGGCGCAGCGCGGAGCTTAATGCCGTGGGGATGACTATTAGCTTGTTAAAGGTTGTTCTGGTGCCAGTCCTCGCAGGACTTGCACTGAGGTGGCTGGCGGGCAAGGTTGTTGATCGAATCCTGCCAGCTCTTCCGTGGATTTCCATTGCTGTCATCGGATTTGTCATGGTGATTGTGGTGTCTGGGGCGCGAGATAAGTTGGCAGTGGTTGGCCTTGTTGTGGTTGCAGGTGTGGCGCTTCAGAACGTCATTGGTTTTGTCTTTGGCTATGTGAGCGCAAAGCTTCTTAAAGAAGATGAGCCTGCATGTCGGACAACGTCTATCGAGGTAGCCATGCAGAATTCGGGTCTTGCTGCTGCAATGTCCGCTCAGTTTTATTCTCCGGAGGCGGCATTGCCGGGTGCGATCGCGGCAATGTATGCGAATGTGTCTGGTGCTATTTTTGCGGCCATCATGCGAAATCGTAACGGGGTGGTTTAGGTGCGGTCTGGGGTGGGTCGATCTGTTTGGGGCTACCGATATGAGATGTATTGACAGACGTCCGGCAGGGCAGATTTAAAATGACATAATGTACATTATCGGACAATTGGTACTATAGGGCTATATCTAGCAAATCTGGCGATTCATGGATATGTATGCAGCTTCTCCGCGTCTTTGTAGAAAATGCTATAACTCTCAGTGGTTCCTGAATCTGTATGCGTTGCTGCGCTATTCTTTGTTTTGTTGCAGTTGTATTTGTATACGTACATCCTCTGACGTGAATCATTGGCACATCGGGCTTGGTGTGGAACATAAAGTGATGGGAAATCTCCCTTGTGGCTTCGGTTTTGTCGGGTCTTTAATCTGTCGGGTTCTGGTTTCTGTTTAAGCCGGCGGGACTTTGAGATATTTTCTACCCTTACGGTCTTTCTGGGAACGACACTTATGCCCTTTATTACGTCACTGTGACGTAATAAAGGGCATATATTTGTAGTAGGCTTTCCGCCTACTGGCGGTCTCCTTGAATGTTTCCTCCTGCATTACGCCGTTCTCGATACGCATAATAAAGCTGAATGAGCGTGATAACGGAAAAGACAGCTGCAAAAACTGCTAACCACGGGAGCTTTTCATAGATCATAAAAGCAGCAAAACCTAGAAGGACGATGAAGCGTAGCCATAGTCCGGGGATCATCCTTGATGCCATGAATAAGTGACTCTCTAGTTCTTTTTAAGGGTAAGTAAGACGTTGATTTCGCCATTCGTGTCGATTTTGGCTGCCACGAATTCCGGGGTGTTCACATCATAATCGAGACGGTTAATCGGGATGGTTGAGGAAAGCTTGACCGTGTCTGCATCGCGAACGATCGTAAAGCTGGGAGAGATCGTATTCGTTTTGCCGTGAATAGTAAGTTTGCCTGGGATCGTAATCTCCGTTGTGGTTCCATCTTCAGGGATGGATGAAACATCCGTGGATCCGGTGGTCTCAAAGGTTGCTTCCGGATATTTTTCCACCTCAAAGATCTTGGCGCGCACGTTGTTATCGCGTTTATCGTTATCGGTGCGGATATCTGCCATATTAATGGCTACTTTTCCTGAAACGATCTTTTGCTCTTTAACTTCGACTGTTCCGGTTACGCTTTGAGTTGATCCAGAGGTAACGCGTTTCTCTGCCGGCAGCACCTCATAGAAAGTGAACCCCGCAGAACTAATATTTGGGGCCTTGCCATAGATAACTTCCCACGTTCCGTTAATGTCCGTTGTAGCGGCCTTTGCGTCGGATGCGTCAAGAGCTTCGGTTTTTACACCAGGCCCGTTGATGAGTGGGATAATCGCCATGGCAACGGCAAAAACAGACAAAAGAACAACGATAACTGCCGTGCCAAGTGCAATGAGTTTATGCTTTTTTTCCATGGGTGCGCTGGTTATCCTTCTACCTGAGTTTCTCTATTTGTTTAGCTAGCACGACCAATTCAGAACAAAGCTGCTGCATCTCTGTTGGATCGGCGCCCTCTGAACTGGCTGTGGCGATGTCTTCTGCGGCGCAGCGAAGCTCAAACAAAGAGTCGCGTAGCTCACTAACTCGCTCAGGTCGTAATACTACTGCGTTTTCTGGCACTGCTGGTCCTATACTCGCGGTTCTTTGTTCATATGCCCGCTGCCTGCAAGAATGCGAACAAAATTTCTTTGGACGTCCGCGTCCAGGATTAGCAAATTCCTTACCACACCATGCACACGTATTAAGCCTTAAAGTAGACATCCACTTCAGTCTAAACCACCAAGACCCAGCTGGATTAGTTCTGTGGGAGGTAGTAATCCCCTATTTAAGGAACCTGAGGAACAAAAACTACTGGTTCGTACGTTATAGTGGAAGACCTTGAGCGTTTTCTCCGTAATGGAGACTTCGCCGTGCCCCCTTTGAGATGGAAAGGACTGATCCCCTATGGCAGATCGTGTTTTGCGCGGCAGCCGCATGGGTGCTGTCAGCTACGAAACCGACAGGGACCATGACCTGGCTCCTCGTCAGATGGTTCGATATAAGACAGAAACCGGCGAGATCTTTGACGTACCCTTTGCACATGACGCGGAAATTCCAGGTACGTGGCTGTGCAAGAACGGCCAGCTCGGAACGCTCATGGAGGGAGAAGGCGTAGAATCCAAGCCAGCAAAGCCCCCACGTACGCACTGGGATATGCTTCGTGAGCGCCGTTCCATCGAAGAACTGGATCTGCTTTTAGAAGAGCGTATTGAGCTCCTGCGTAAGCGTCGTCGTAACGCTGCACGCTTATTAAAGCAGCAGCAGGAAGAAGCTGCAGCGCAAGCAAATAATCAGTAATTAACTGATCTTTCAAAGTGATCACCCCACGCGATGCTCCTACGAGCCGCGTGGGGTGATCACTTTTATATGTTTGAGATTAGATCATGTGCTTCTTTCTGAAAGCAGCGATCTCATGTTTCGCCAGCTTAGAGCCTTCGCGGTAGATGTTGGTGATTTGCTCTTTCCGGTGGTTCAGTCCCCACTTGGTTACCTCGAGCAGCGAGTCTTTAACAAAGCTGCCGTCTAGCTTAGACTCCCCGATTTCGCGCTCTGTGAACGTGATTGGCACTTCGCGAACATCGAATCCTGCTTGTACAACGCGCCATGCCATATCGACCTGGAAAATATAACCTGCATTGGATAGCTCATCGAGATCGATAGCCTCCAAAACCTCACGCTTGAAGGCTCGGTACCCCGCCGTCATATCCGATAGCCCAGCGCCAAGGGCAACGGAAATGTAGATGTTACCGCCTTTGGACAAGACCCAACGGTTTTTAGGCCAGTTCACTACTTTGCCACCGGGGACGTATCGGGAGCCGATAACAAGATCGGCTCCCGCGTCTACCTGGTCAAGAAGCAAGTGCAGCTGCTCAGGCGCATGAGAACCATCTGCGTCCATCTCACACAATACTGTGTAATCACGCTCAAGGCCCCACCGGAAGCCGGCAACGTAAGCGCCGCATAAGCCGCCTTTGCCCTCCCGATGGAAAACCTTGATGTGGCTATCCTTTTCTGCCAATGCATCAGCTGCTTTGCCGGTTCCATCGGGGCTGTTGTCATCGACAATCAAGATGTCCACGTCAGGAGCGGCCTCACGGACACGACCGGTGATGAGGGGAAGATTCTCCAGCTCATTGTAGGTGGGAATGATCACCAGGGTCTTATCGCTGGGCTTGGTCATTGCTTTAAGTGACTCCTTGGTAGGCGGTTAAAACTAGCGCTTAGCGGTTTGAGACTTCAGTTTGCGGCTGGTTCCTTTACCTGTGCTGGTGCTCTGAAAGAACAACGACCACAAAGCGCACATGGTTCCTATGATAACCAAGGCGTACTCAATATAGGTGCCATACCTAGCTGAAAAGGTCAGCGTGTCGCGAAGAGGAAGCGCATCTTCCAAAGTAGCAGACTGGAAGATTTTAGTTTGAGAAATAACGGAACCATCGGGTTTCACCAGTGCGGAGACCCCGGACGTCGCTGCTACAACTACTGCCCTATCCAATTCAATGGCCCGCATGCGGCTCATTGCCAATTGCTGATAGGTCATATCTGTGAACCCAAAGGTTGCGTTGTTAGTGGGAGTCGTAAGTATCTGAGCACCAGCAGTAACTGCGTCGCGGCCGGCTTGATCAAACGCGACCTCATAACACGTGGCGATGCCTACGGCTATATTCTTTCCTGTGGTGGCAGCTGTCATATGCACAACGCCGTTGCCATTTCCGGGTTTAAAATCTCCAGCCAGATCTACCAATGGCGAGAGTTTTCTAAAGAACTCTCTCCAAGGCATGTACTCGCCAAAAGGCTGAAGGTATTTCTTGTTGTGGGTCTCCCCTATACCCGTCTGTGGATCGAAAACCACCATGGAATTTCGATGTCCTACGGCATCCTTGGTGATGGTTCCTACAAGGATAGGTGCTTGTGCATGCGTCACAGCTTGGGAGACAAGTTGCTCAGCCTGCTGGTCACTCAACGGGCTCACATCGGCTGAGTTTTCCGGCCAGATTACTAAGTCAGGTTGTTCAGATAGCTTTTCCGTTTCCCTCACATGATTGGCTAGTACGGCCCGGCGTTGAGCATTGAAATCGAGCCCTAACCGTGGAACGTTGCCTTGTATAGCCGCTACGTTCACGGTTCCCTGTTCATGAGCTCGCCCGTTTGTGAGCGTTGCGACGCCCGCCACTAGGAGAACCGCGACCATAGTGGACACAGTTTGGCGTCGATAAGCGGAATTAGTGACGCATTGCCAGAGTGCCGTCCCCACAACGGCAGTGAGAAGCGATACGAGGGCTGGTCCTCCCCAAGAAGCTACTCCAGCGAGAGGACTGTCAATCTGACCCCACGCGATACGAACCCACGCGAACCCACCGAACGGAAAATTAGAGCGTGCCCATTCCACCGCCACGATGACAAAGGGAAACCAGACCCATCCCAAACGATGGCGCAAAAGCCGAACGCCTATTATTCCCAACGGAATGGAGTACAAGGACAAGAACGTGGAAAGCGCAATATAGGGCATAGCGCCAACAAACTCACCTATCCAGGGCAAAAGAAGGAGAAAAAGTGTGACGGAATAAATAAAACCCAGGAGTGCTCCTGTTTTTCCTGATGGGCGGTTTCCTTTCCATGGAGCTAAAGCACCGCATAACAGCGCAAGGCCAATGGGAGCGGCGAAAAACCACCCAAGGGGTGCGTAGGAAGCATAAACAGACAGTCCCGCGAGAGCTGCGATCGCAGACCGGATAAGAATTGATCGCATTGCGTGCGAGGAGAAGGACATAAACACTGCTCACTGATCAAGAGACGGGAAAGAACACGCGCCCAGACTTAGGGTGGAAGATGGCTGGCATATCTGCCGCCATCCCTGAGAAAGACATAAGCACTACTGAGTGAGGCTACAAAAGAAGTTTCTGTATGAAAAGCCTTAGCAGCTAGAACGCTTATTTTTGTTGTGAGTTTGGCCCGTGTGGTCCACCGAAATCCTCAGGCTTTATATCGCGGGACCACTTTTGGATCTCTTCCTCGTCGAGCTGGTCATGTTCGATCACTGATTGTGCGCTAAAGCTGCCGTAGCTGGCATGTTGCCTATAACTATTGGTTGCCTCGAAACTGCGAACGCCCATATCCTCGATCTTTTTTCTAAGTCCTTTGGCCAAAAACGATCGAATGAGCGCTCTAGTAGGAGGAAGAATAAGCAGAAGGCCAAATAAGCTTGTGACAAAGCCAGGGAGGGCTACTCCCACGGCTCCGGCAGCTAATAGCCCTAGATCACCTGCGGCACGCCCCGGAGACGAATTACCAGAGGCTAGACGACGTGAAATGCTTCGCATTTCAAAGGCCGCAAGAAATAAGCCGCCAAAAAGAAAAGCGATGAGCGCGATGAGCGCAGTGGCGGTTCCTAGCCACTGAGCAACACCCCAGAAAGCAAAAGCTTCAATCAAAATGTACGGAAGACCAATGAAAAGCGGCATAGTCCTTACTTTACTGCTTTTGTCTTATCGATGATGCTCTGCAAGCTTCTGGGGCTGTCAGATCCTACTTCTGTTGAGAATCTTCTTCCAAGGCACCTTCCATCTCTAGGAATGTTCCACGCAGGGTATCCAGAGCTTCTTTCGTAGGATCTTCCCACAGTCCGCGGTCTGCAGCTTCAAGTAATCGCTCGGAAATGTCGCGGAGCGCCCAAGGATTAGAAGCCTCAAAGAATTCTTTGTTCTCTGGATCTTTGACGTATGTGTCCGTCAGTGTTTCATACATCCAATCGTCCATGAGCCCGGTGGTCGCATCGTATCCGAAGAGATAGTCAACGGTAGCGGACATCTCAAAGGCGCCCTTGTACCCATGCTTGCGCATAGCTGCAATCCACCGTGGGTTAACCACACGGGCACGGAAAACACGGCGTGATTCTTCATGCAACGTGCGGGTTTTGACGGTTTCCTGACGCGTAGAATCACCGATATAGGCTTCAGGGTCTTTACCTGTGAGCGCGCGCACTGTAGCAACCATGCCGCCATGGAATTGGAAGTAATCATCCGAATCGGCGATATCATGTTCCTTGGAATCCACGTTCTTTGCAGCGACCTGGATCCGTCGGTAAGCAGTGCGCATATCGTCAGCAGCCTCTACCCCGCTAATGCCACGTCCATAGGCATAACCGCCCCACGCTGTATAGACATCCGCAAGATCTTTATCGTCACGCCATGTGCCAGACTCGATGAGCTCAAGTAGCCCGGCCCCATATGTGCCTGGTTTTGAGCCGAAAATGCGCCGTACGTGATCTTGTTGCGCATCGTCAAGCGCATGGGCCTTGATGTAGTTCATGTGTAGCGGCTCGTCGAGGTGAGCCGCTAGCTGGACGGCATCGTCGATAAGTGCAAGTACGTGAGGGAATGCATCGCGGAAGAAACCAGAAATACGGACTGTTGTGTCAATACGTGGTCGTCCGAGCTCTTCGAGGGACATGACTTCTAGGTCGACCACCCGGCGCGATGCTTCATCCCACACGGGGCGCACTCCAAGGAGCGCGAATACTTCGGCGATGTCGTCTCCGGAGGTGCGCATAGCGGAGGTTCCCCAGACGGAAAGTCCGACGGATGTTGGGTAGTCTCCGTTGTGCTCTGCCTGATATCGCTCGATGAGGGAATCTGCGAGGAGTTGGCCGGTTTCCCATGCTAGGCGGGATGGGAGGGATTTGGGGTCGACTGAGTAGAAGTTGCGTCCCGTGGGGAGAACGTTGACCAGACCTCTCATTGGGGAACCGGAGGGGCCTGCCTCGATAAATTTTCCATCGAGCGCGCGGAGGATCTGGTCGATTTCCCGTTCTGATTGGGATAGTCGCGGGATGATCTCCTTGCACGCAAAACCCAGGAGCTTGGCTAGTTCTTCTTTGTTTGCGTTTCCAGGTAGTTCGGTTGCGTCCAGGATGGAGTCCACACTGTTGGGGTTCCAGTCTGCGGCGTCGAGCTCTATGAGAAGAGCATGGGCGATTTTTTCTACCGCATCTACCCTGCCGAGGGTTTCATCGCCGGCTTCGGATAGGCCTAGGGATTCGCGTAGACCTGGTACTGCTTTGTCGCCTCCCCAGAGTTGGCGGGCGCGTAGCATTGCTAGAACGAGTTCGATGCGGACTTCCCCGGTGACTGCTTCTCCTAGGATGTGAAGCCCGCCGCGGATAGCTGCGTCTTTGATTTCGCAGAGCCATCCGTCGATTTCCATGATTTGATCATCAAAGGCGTCTTCGTCGGGGCGTTCTTCCCAGCCAAGGTCTTTGTCCATTTTTGCTGCTTGAAGCAGCGTCCAGATTTCTTGGCGGATAGCGGGGAGTTTGGCGGGATCCATGGACGCAATGTTTGCGTGTTCGTCGAGAAGCTGTTCGAGCCGGGTGATGTCTCCGTAGCTTTCGGCGCGCGCCATGGGCGGAATCATGTGGTCGACAAGTGTTGCATGGGCTCGTCTTTTGGCTTGTGTTCCTTCCCCTGGGTCGTTGACTAGGAAGGGATAAATGAGCGGTAATTCGCTGATGGCCTGATCCGGGTAGCATTCAGCGGAAAGGCCTGCGTTTTTTCCTGGTAACCATTCCATGTTTCCGTGCTTGCCCATGTGCACGATGGCGTTGGCTCCAAAGATTTCCCGGAGCCAATAGTAGACCCCTAGGTAGTGATGGTTGGCGGGTAGGTCGGGATCGTGATAGATGCCGACAGGGTTTTCGCCGAAGCCACGGGGTGGTTGTACCATCACGACGACGTTGCCAAACTGCAATCCAGCTATGTAGAGTTCGCCGGTTTCTTGGTTGACGTAATGAGCTCCGGGGGCTTGTCCCCAGTGCTGGATCATCTCGTCTTGCAGTGCTTGCGGTAAGGAGGCGAAGAAGCTGAGGTAATCCGCTTGGGAAAGTTTGAGGGGGTTGTTCTCGATGACCTCATCGGTGAGCCATTCTGGGTCGTGTCCACCCGCCGCGATGATGGCGTGCATTAATGCGTCTCCATCATGAGCGCCGTCTTCTGAATAACCTGGTATTTCACTGGTGTTACCGAGGTCGTAGCCTGCGTTGTTGAGGGCTTGAAGGACGCGGAGTGTAGAAAGCGGAGTATCGAGTCCCACGGCGTTGCCAATGCGGGCGTGCTTGGTGGGATATGCAGAGAGCATGAGGACGAGTTTTTTGTCTTTGTTCTCGATAGTTCGCAGTGCCGCATGGCGGATGGCTATTCCGGCAAGGCGAGAGCATCGTTCGGCATCGGGCACATAGGAGATGAGGCCGTCGGAGTCGTATTCTTTGAATGAGAATGGTACGGAGATGATCCGCCCGTCGAATTCGGGTACCGCGATTTGGGTGGCTACGTCGAGAGGGCTGAGTCCTTCGTCGTTGTCTTCCCATTCGGAGCGTGCATTGGTGAGCGCAAGACCTTGGATGATGGGCACGTCGAGAGCTGCAAGCTTTGCGACGTCCCACGCTTCATCGTCCCCGCCGGCTCCTGCAGTAGCCGGTTTCGTGCCGCCAGCGGCAAGCACGGTGGTGATTAATGCATCGCAGGTTCGTAGTTCTTGAAGTAATTCTTCTGATGCTTGACGCAGTGATGCGGCAAAAATTGGTACAGGTACTCCGCCTTTTTCTTCGATGGCGTGGGAAAGGGCTTCGATGTAGGCGGTATTGCCTGCTAGATGCTGTGCTCGGTAATAGATAATGCCGATTCGGGGAGCGTGCGGTGGGACCGTGATCGTGGATTTTCTGTCTAGATGCCCCCACACTGGCATGTGTTGTGGCTCTTCAAAGCCTAAGCCGGTGAATAACAGGGTATCGGAGAGAAAATTGTGAAGGTTTATAAAGTTAGCTTGGCCGCCCTCGGCTAAGTATGTATGGGCTGTGGTGACAACCCCTGCCGGTGCAGTGGATAGCTCGGTAAGTTCAGCGTCCACTGCAAGTTCGCCGGAAACGGCTACCAAAGGAACTGAAGAGGCGAGGATGCGCTCTAAGCCAGATTCCCATGCGCGTTTTCCTCCCAAAAGACGGACGATAAAGACGTCAGTCTGTGCGATAAGTTCGTCGAGCTTTTCTTCGGAAACATAGTTTGGGTTAGCAAAATGGAAGCTGACGTTGTCAGTTTCTCCCGCTACTTTGGCCGAAAGGAGATCTGTATCCGATGTAGACAAAAGCGTGATCATGCGAGGCAAGGTGTCCTTTCGTGGGTGACGCGCCCATCGACGGCGTTGTTTAAGAGGGGACGTTGTGGCACGTGGTTTTCATGAAATCGATGGTCTGGCTATAACAGTGGCGCGACCGTCCGGAATTCCACCGGATTCATCGACTGGGAACCACAGTGCGGTTCTCTATTGTCATTATTACGTTGTTTTTAACAGCATGCCCAAGGGCGTGTAACTACCTTAGCTAATCTGCGCTGTGAGTTGGGGTTGTATGGGGGTGAGGCGCTCGCTAACAGGGTGATTGCTCTGTGAATTTTCCATTCATATCAGGCATATATAGCGCGCAAAGTGTCAAAAAACTTAAGAAAAGTGTTTATTTCAACAAAGTTTCACAGGTCACAATGTTGGTTTAAGTGTGTTTGCTTTTACTATCATGTTGCGCATGACCCACCCTAAAACCTCGCAATCAGCAGTACTGATTGCTCACCCCGACCGTAGCCGTTCTGACATGTGTCCTGGTGCGCTTAAGCTGCATCACGCTACGGATGGATCTATTGGGCGTGTTCGCTTCCCTGGCGGGCGAGTACGCCCAGAACAATGGAAAACGATTGCCCAGATCGCTCGGGAACTTGGCGATGGAACAATCCACATCACGACTCGAGGAAATATGCAGTTCCGGGGTGTGCAAGATGAAACACAGTTTGCCACCGTGGTTGAAGATGCTGGATTCTTGCCTTCACGGAGCCACGACAAGATCAGGAACATTCTGGCCTCTCCCCTACACCCTGAGCTACGGCCGCTAGTAGAAAGCTTAGATGCTGCGCTTTTAAGCGATGACGTAGTCTCGGGTTTATCTGGACGCACCCTCTTTGGCTTTGACGCAGGCGAAGGTGACATTCTGAGCCAAAGGCCCGACTTTGGCGTCATAACAATTGATGATGCACACCATATGATCCTGGGCGGGCAGATCACTGAGATTCGTCTGAATACCCTAGACCTCATCCCTGAGGTGCTTACTTTTGCCGCGCGAATGTGGCAAGAAAATCGCGAAGACTCATGGCGCCTCCATGAAAGTCCATCTATACGCGCGTACATCCTCGATCAAGTCCAGACGCACTTTGCCGTGGACGCACAAGCGGTAACACCTCCAGTCATTGAGGGATCTGCGCGTCCGGTTGGTTGGATTGACCTTGGCAATGAGCGTGTTTCTTTGGGAGCAGGGCTTCGTTTTGGCTTCCTTACTGCACAGGTTGCTGATATTTTAAGCGCGATAGATGCAGAGACAACGATTACTCCTTGGGCATCAATCGTGATTCACGATCTCCCACACCATGATGCAGATGCCGTGGTGAAAGTGCTGGCACCGCTTGGGCTGATTTTTGACCAAGAATCACCATGGCTACGAGTAACCGCGTGTACCGGTCTGCCGGGTTGCCAGAAATCTTTATCCAACACCCAAAAGGATGCAACGCAGTTGGTCCTTTCAGATAAAGCACCAGAGGGCCTTGTACACTTTTCAGGGTGCGATCGCCGTTGCGGCCATCCCCTATCCCATCACACGGAATACGTTGCCACCGGCGACGGAGAGTACGAGGTATCAGCAAGGTGAGTTTTGACTACATCACCGACGGCAATGAGATTTACCGTCAATCCTTTGCGATGATTCGTGAGGAATCCGATCTCAGTAACTTTGATCCAGACCAAGCACAAGTTGCTGTCCGTATGATTCATGCCGCCGGTGAGGTAGACCTCGCCGAGGACATTGAGTTCTCGGCGAACCTTGTTCCTGCAGCTCGAAGCGCACTCAAAGCGGGAGCCCCCATTTTTACTGATGTCAACATGGTAAAAAGCGGAGTCACCCGTAAACGACTCCCCGCAGACAACGACGTAATCTGTCTGCTTAAAGACGAACGCATCCCAGAACTTGCAGCCCGACTCGGCACCACTCGATCTGCCGCAGCAGTAGAACTATGGACTGAGCGTCTCGACGGCGCCATCGTAGCTATCGGAAACGCCCCTACAGCGCTCTTCCACTTAATGAACTGGCTTGCTGAAGACACCACCCGGCCGCGTCCCGCCGCAATTATCGGGATCCCCGTAGGGTTCATTGGTGCTGCCGAATCCAAATCAGCTTTATCCAATGTGGCCGCAGACCTTGGCACTGAGTTTGTCACCGTCCATGGACGTCGTGGCGGCTCCGCCATCACATGTGCTGCTATTAATGCTCTTGCCACAGAAAAGGAGATCCTCCCGTGAGTGAGGCACGACTCATTGGCGTAGGGGTAGGCCCGGGCGATCCCGAACTGTTAACAGTCAAAGCCGTGAACGCTATCCGCACCGCAGATGTGATTGCTTACCATGCTCGGCCTAATGGGGCATCGGCTGCACAGAAGATCGCCGAAGCTTATTTAACGGACACACAAGAGCATGTACTCCTGGAATACCCAGTGACAACGGGAATCACTGATCATCCCGGAGGGTACGCCGGAGCTATGGCCGACTTTTACCTTGATGCTACCCAGCGACTTCGCGCATACCTACAACAAGGCAAAATCGTCGCCGTATTGGCGCTCGGCGATCCCATGCTTTATAGCTCGTACCAGCACTTACACAAGCATCTCGCAGAAGAATTTCCCGCAGAGATCATCCCAGGAATCCCCTCTATTACTGCTGCAGCTGGTGTCTTGGGTATGCCGCTATCTGAGGATGATGAAGTTCTCTCGATCATCCCAGGAACGCTTCCTAGCGCTGAACTAACCCAGCGACTTCTCGATTGTGACACAGCGGTCGTGATGAAGCTGGGACGTACGTTTAAAAAAGTTCGACAGTGCCTCATAGACGCAGGAGTTGCCGATCGAGCGTACGTCGTAAAGCGTGTAGGCATGGAGGGACAAAGCACAATCCCTGTACTTGAAGCTGATCCGGATTCTATCCCTTATTTCGCAGTAGCGGTTGTTCCCTCGTTGGTGCACCAAGAACATGGCGTACCGCAAGAAGGACACCACCAGGGTGCTGCCCTAGGAGAAGTCGTAGTCGTAGGCCTCGGGCCGGGTGCCTCACGGTGGATAACACCCGAGGTCACTGCTGAACTAAAAAACGCCACCGACATTGTCGGTTATTCCACCTATGTCAATCGCGTGCCCCTGCGCGCCGGGCAACGTCGACACCTCTCCGATAACAAGGTGGAAGCTGAGCGCGCAGCCATGGCCTTAGACATGGCAAAACAGGGAAGAAAAGTTGCGGTGGTTTCTTCTGGAGATCCCGGCGTATTTGCCATGGCTGCAGCAGTGCTAGAGACAGCCGATGACGAACAATGGCGCGACGTGCCGGTTCGTGTTGCCCCTGGCATGACCGCGGCGCAAGCCGTGGCAGCTCAAGTAGGCGCACCTTTAGGCCATGATTTTGGGATGATCTCTTTGTCTAACCGGCTCAAGCCCTTTGAGATCGTGGAAAAGCGTATCCGTGCGCTCGCAGGTGCTGACATGGCTTTTGCCTGCTATAACCCTGCTTCAAAAGAACGACGTTGGCAGGTAGCAAAACTCAGAGAGATTGTTTTGGAATACCAGCCGGAAGATACCCCCGTCATTGTGGCTCGTGCGGTGGGGTCAGACCAGGAAAATGTCGTGGTGACTACCCTGCGAGACTTTGACCCGGACATCGTCGATATGCGCACTATGGTGATCGTGGGAGCGTCGACAACGCGTCAATATATGGGCGCGGATGGACTCCGCGTTTTTACTTCACGACGCTACGAATAACCCAAAAGGCTATTGCTGTGTAAAAACCGCGGTAGCCTTTTGCTATAGGTTAAGAATGCGGCTCGAATAAGAACTGTGAACAGCTGTTATATGCACTGAATACAAAGCGGTCTAAACTACTTCGGGTAGCTGAAGCCGGCACGAAAAACGTGAGGCAAGAAACTTCGTGTTCGGACGAATACGCGTTATTGCATTGGTGAGATCTTAGCTGCGACCTCGTCTCGTAGACAGAGAGGTCTTTTTTAGAAAGGACTCATTGCGATGAGCGCCAATGATAGTGGCTCCCCTATTCAACCCACGACGACGCTACCACCTAGTACAAAGTTACGGCAGGTTCGAACTTCTCGGATTAGACGCAACGGTGGCTTAAAACATCGGCACCTTCATTTCATTGCCTTAGGATCTGCCATCGGCACAGGACTTTTTTATGGTTCAGCTGGGGCGATACAAGCAGCAGGTCCTTCGGTTTTGCTTGTCTACCTACTTGGCGGCGCGGTAGTTTACTTCATGCTTCGAGCATTGGGCGAGATGGCGGTTCGCAACCCTATTTCCGGGTCTTTTGCAGAATATGCGCGTGAGCATATGGGTGGCTGGGCCGGCTATATCACTGGGTGGATGTTTGCTTTTGAAATGGTCATAGTCTGTTTAGCCGACCTCACCGCAATTGGTATCTATATGAAGTTTTGGCTTCCACACGTCTCGCAGTGGGTATGGGTTGTAGTAACTCTGCTGATAGTAGGCGCGGCGAATATAGCCACTGTAAAAGCATTCGGAGAATTGGAATTCTTTTTCACGCTTATCAAGGTCGGTGCTGTTATCGCGATGATCGTTGGTGGCGCGGCAGTACTTGTTTTTGGCCTGAGTAATGCAGAGACTGGACCTGCAAATCTCGTTGCGGACGGCGGTTTCTTCCCCAACGGCATAAAGGGGATGATTGCATCCTTCATGTTGGTGCTCTTTGCTTTCGGCGGCACTGAAATCATCGGTGTGGCAGGCTCAGAAGCAGAAAATCCAGAAAAGTCGATTCCACAAGCAATTAATACTGTTCCTCTGCGTATTTTTGCTTTTTATGTTCTCGCGATTTTGGTGATCTTGTTGATCAACCCGTGGCGGACTATTACCGGCGATGAGTCTCCTTTTGTTCAAATATTTGATTCCCTCGGGGTAACGTGGGCAGCAGCTCTGCTGAATGTGGTGGTGATTGCGGCGGCGCTGTCAGCAATTAATGCGGACTTATTTGGCGCGGGGCGAGTTCTTACTGGACTAGCAAAACAAAACCTTGCGCCGAAAGCGATGGCGCATACCTACCGTAATGTCCCTGTCATGACCACGGTTATTCTGGTCATCGTGCTGATCATCGGAGCGGCCCTCAACGTGGTACTGCCCGACCGCGTGTTTGAGATCGTTGCAGCATTAGCCACGTTTGCCACCGTATATGTCTGGTTGATGATTCTTCTTGCGCATCTCTTCTCACGGAGAAAAATGAGTGCTACAGAAATAGCAGCTCTAGGCTATAAAGTTCCTTTGTGGCCGTGGGGACAGTACTTTGCCATTGGCTTTATCGCTTTTACTTTTGGAATCATGGTGTGGCTTCCTGAATACCACCTAGCGCTTGCCGTGGGAATCGGCTTTTTAGCAGTCATGACCCTGATGTATTTTACGTGTGCCAAGCGCCATCACCGCATAATTGACGGCGCTGTATTCGTGGATAACGAGCGTTAATTTTAGAGTTTTTGTATGACGTCCATGACTTCTGTCGCAGAAGCAGTTGTGTACGCTGCGTGAGGCAAAACAGGGCGCTGGACCATGATCACGTCAATTCCAAGCTCGCGTGCTGCGCTCAATTTAGCGCTTGTCAACGGACCACCAGAATTTTTGGTGACAACGCAATCAATCTGATTATCCACCATGAGCTTCTTTTCATCAGCTACGGTAAAAGGACCACGAGACATAATCAATCGGTGCCGCTGCGGAAGTATCACCTGCGGCGGCTCCACGGTGCGTATTACGTACAAGTTATGAGGATCCTCGGCAAAAGGGGCAAGTTGCTGGCGTCCGATAGTAAGAAAAATATGGTGATAATCTCTAGCAGCCAGGCGGGCTGCCTCGGCCATTGAAGAGACGGGTCGCCAACGATCTCTGGGGCCAGCTACCCACGCAGGGCGATGGAGTGCGATGAGCGGAATTCCGGTGGCTCGTGTGGCTTCCGCAGCGGAAATACTAATACGCTCGGCAAAAGGATGCGTGGCATCGATGACTACTTCCACGCCTTCCTTGATCAGCCATTGGGTAAGACCCATAGGGCCGCCAAAACCACCAATGCGCACTTCTCCTACAGGTAGTTTAGGATTCGCAACTCTTCCTGCGAGCGAGCTAGTAACATGCCAGCCAGCGTCGTAAAGCAACTGAGCGACTTCCCGAGCTTCGCCAGTGCCACCAAGAATCAGTGCACGCATGGAATAGTCCTTCCTTCTGCATCGCGAGGACGTCCATCAGAATAGAGGAAGGAATCCGGGAAGCCTTCGGCAGTTAAAACCCGGCCGACAACGATGATCGCGGTGCGAGTAATGCCTGATTCTTTTACTTTTGCCGCAACATCTGCGAGAGTTCCCCGAACAATTTTCTCCTCTGGGCGGGAAGCAAAAGCGACAACGGCGACCGGGCAGTCCTCGCCATAATTAGGAATGAGCTCTGCTACCACACGGTCGATATCATGGGCTGCTAAATGTATGCATAACGTGGCTCCGCTTTGCCCCAGCGTGGTTAGATCCTCGCCCTCAGGCATTGCTGAAGCCCGTCCAGATACACGCGTTAAGATGACGGTTTGACCTACCGTAGGTACGGTCAGCTCGTGTCCTAATGCTGCAGCAACAGCTGCAAAGGAAGGTACCCCAGGCACTATCTGATAATCCACGCCATGCGCGGTGAGACGCCGGGCTTGTTCGGCCACAGCAGAATAAATGGCAGGATCGCCGGAATGCAGCCGTGCGATATCTTTTCCCTCGGCGTGTGCGTCGAGAATGCGCTGGGTAATTTCATCTAACGGCATACGAGCGGTATTGATGACCTCGGCATTGTCTGGAACAGAGTCTAAGACCTCAGCCGGAACAATAGAGCCAGCATACATACACACTTGGCAGGTGCTGATGAGTTTTTGTGCGCGTAGCGTTAACAAATCTGCGGCACCTGGACCGGCGCCAATAAAATAGACAGTCATGTGTACCTTTAATTTTCTACGGTTTTATCAATGGCAGTGGTGTTGGATTTGGTAATAACCCACTGAAGTACAGGCAGCGCTGGCTTCATCGTGGTAAACGATCCCACGTTATGCTCCTGCGAAATATCGAAACGCGCCATGGTTCCGCCCAATGCTTGTCTTAGCTCCCAGAGCATTGCTTCGCTTTCAATTGTCACTGCGTTAGCTACAAGACGGCCGCCTATCGGAAGCCTAGCCCATGCGGCCTCAAAAACCCCAGGTGCTGTGAGTCCGCCTCCGATGAATATGACATCCGGAGATGTAGGGACCTCGTCGAAAGACTGGGGTGCCCCGTTGTGGATGGCTAAGCGGTCGATAACGCCTAGCGTCCGTGCGTTTTCTGCGATGCGGTTGCGGCGTTCCTCAACGACCTCAAAGCAGACTGCAGTTGTACCAAGTGCGGATCGAAGCCACTCGATAGCGATGGAACCAGAACCCCCACCAATATCCCATAAGGTCTCGCCTTGGCGAGGAGCCAAAGCCGATAGCGTAAGAGCTCGGACGTGGTGCTTAGTTAGCTGGCCATCGGAGAGATAGTGGGCGTCGGAAAGCCCAGGAAGCATGCTCTCGCCCGCACGTTGTAGAGAGACCGCAATAACGTTGAGGGCGCTCGTAGCGGTAGGAGGATTTTCTGCAGTTCCTGAAGCTATGGCCTCATCGGGGCTACCCAAATCGCTGAGTATTGTTACGTGTGCGTCTGATTGGTTGAGCTCAAGTAACAGGTCGCAGATACGGGCAGGAGTTTTTTCATCTTGCCCGAGCACCAGGAAATGTCCACCGCGTTGTATCGGAAGCACAAGATGGTCTACAGCGTTGGTAACCAGGCTATACACGGGAGTTTTGTCAAGGGGCCATCCTAGACGCGCACACGCAAGGGATGCTGAAGAACTATGCGGGATGACTGTAATCGAGTGTTGCGGAAGCATCCGTATGAGTGTTGACCCGATGCCATGGAACATCGGGTCGCCGGAGCCTAAGACCACCACATTCTGGTCTGTTAGCTCTGCAAAAATCTCCGGGATCTTGGGAAGCATAGGAGACGGCCATGGGCGGCGTTCCGCGGGGACATCATCAGGGACGAGTCCTAGCTGACGCCACGAGCCAATGATCACTTTTGCCTGGTAGATGGCCTCGCGCGCTTGGGATCCCAACTCATCTACGCCACCGGCGCTAATCCCTACCACGGTGATAGAACCCGTTGTGGCTACTGAATCTCCTACCGCAATACGCCGTAACGAGGTCGCTTCCGTACTCATAGAAAAAATTCTAGCGATACAAAAGGCATTCGCTGTGATCAGCGTGGCATATGCCGCCATATTGAGCTAGGAACCACACGCATGAGGAGGGCTAGTGTTATGAGGCGCCGAGGTATCCACAGTGTGGCGGACCTCCTTCCAGTGTTTATCTCCCGTACAACAGCTTGGGCCACGACATCCGGTGTCACAGACATAGGCGCAGGAGACATTCCAGCAGTCATTCTTCCAATCACAAACCCAGGTCGAGCAGTGATCATGCGGAGATTCGTTGCGTGTAAAGCCATACTGAGGCCTTGACAAAAGGCGTCTAAGCCAGCCTTAGTCGACCCGTAGACGTAGTTAGCTCGCCGAGCTCGCCAACCAGCGATAGAGGAGAAAGCCGTGATGGTACTGGGTTGAGAGTTACGCTTCATGCGATCCGAGAGGACAGTAAGCGCAACAATCTGTGCCGTGTAGTCTATCGTGGCGATGTTCGCAGCATGGTGTTCATCAACTTCGGCGGTCTCTTGGTCTCCGAGAATGCCGAAACATACTACGGCATGTTCAATATCGCCGGAATTTTCTATTATCTTCCGATGTGAGCGCAGGTCGGAAGCATCGAAAAATTCAGTATGTACTGATACGGCTCCCACGTCCATGAGCTCCGCACTAAGGTCTTTGAGAGCTTCAGTGCGGCGCGCAGCGAGCACCACATGGCGGCCAGGCGCTAGGAGTCGCGCTATCTGCCCGCCAATCTCGCTGGTGGCTCCAAGGATGAGCAAGGTGCGAACGTTGGAGGTCACTGGAGCGTTCGTGGTTGGTTGTTGAGACATTCGCAGCCGTTTTCTGTTACCACGACAATGTCCTCAATACGTGCGCCGAAACGGCCTTCGAGATAAATGCCGGGTTCGACGGAAAATGCCATGCCTGGTTGGAGAACAAGGTCGTTTCCTTCCATGATAAAGGGCTCTTCGTGCGTTGATAAGCCAATGCCATGGCCGGTGCGGTGGATGAACGCGTGTCCGTAGCCTGCCTCCGAAATAATATCGCGGGCTACTTTATCAATGCTTGCTGCGGTGACCCCAGGTTTAATAGCTTTAACCGCCTCTTCCTGTGCACGGAGAAGCACATCGTACATCTGTTGCGCGTCTGCATCTAAGAGATCAGGGCTGCCCCCAACAACATAGGTTCGGGTGCAATCCGAGTGATAGCCCACACCGTAAGTACCACCGATATCAACCACAACCATGTCTCCGGGTACGAGTTCGCGATCCGAATAATCGTGGTGCGGATTAGCACCATTGACCTGACTTCCTACGATCACAAAGTCGACTTTGGAATGGTCTTTCTTGATAAGTACAGCCAAGTCCTCGGCTACTTCGGCTTCTGTCCGCCCCGGTTGCAAGAGGAACGGTACTTGTGCGTGGACCCTGTCGATAGCTTGGCCAGCTGCTCGTAGTTGCTCGATTTCTTCGGGGTCCTTGGCCACGAACAACTCGGCTAGAACGGCGGTTGCCAATACCGTAGCTGATTGTTCCCCCAGGATATTTTGAAGTGATATCAAGTGATTAGCCGTGAGATCCTCTCCTACGCCAACGATCGTGTGAGGAGGTTCCCCCAACGCACTTATCACGGCCGCATAGGGGTCTTGTCCGTCTATCCAACCGAGAACGTTAATACCAAGAAGCGGAACAGAGGATTTCCGTAAGTCACCTCGATCTACGTCTGGTACAACAAGGGTGGGTTGAGCCCCGGAAGCCGGAATCACCAGGGCCGTAAGCCGCTCGTGTGTTGAGATCCAAGAACCGGTGAGATAGGCAAATTGTGCGCCGGCTCCGATAATGAGTCCGCTTAAACCCGATTCGCGCGCAAGAGCAGCTGCGCGTGCGATCCTATGTGCATAGACTTCGGGGGCGAAACCTCGATATTCATTGATAGACATAGTGCTTATTCTAGAGAACTTAAAGCTTATCGACGCCACCTAGCTGCCTATAGCGACCACACCGCGTCGTATTGCTTCAATGGCAGATCGAGCAGATTTTTTCGTCTCATTGCTGTAGGCAGTTGACCTGATCTGTTCGAGTAAATCAATAACCTGACGGCACTGCCGCACAAAATCACCTGCGGTGAGCTCCGCCCCTGATTCTGCGGCAGCTGCGAGGCAATAGCCAAGTGGCGCGCCAGCCGTCCATTGATGAATAGCTAGAGAAAAACCAGCTTCTGGATACTTGGTTACAGGCAACTGGTAGCGGCGTTCATTAACGCTGAGCTCGTCCCAGAGCCGGAGTGTGTTGTTCATTGCCGCGGCCATGGGTTCCGTCGCAGCTTCCGGCTCACCACGCGTTTCTTTACGATTCTCAAATGTGCACATGCTGACAACGCCGGCAAGTTCTGCGGGGTCGAGTCCATCCCAGATTCCGCGTTTGAGGCATTGTGCTACCAACAAATCCGATTCATTGTGGATTTTGGCAAGGTTTTCTCCTTCTTCCGTTACCTGTGGAATGCCATCGATAAACTCCACGTAGTCGAGTTCTCCGAGTAACCCCAGGATTCGGTCAAACGTCTTCCCCAGGGTGTCAGTGGCGGTTTCTACCGTGGTACGTAGCCGAGATGTCTCTTTCTGCGCGCGCGCGAGTTTTTCTCCGATCCGTGCAAGGTCTTCCCTGTTATCCCACTGATGAGCTGGGTGGGAACGTATGCGCGCGCGAAGCTCAGTGATCTTTTCCGTTGGCCGATTACGCTGCTGAGCCTTAAGACGCTTAGGCCGAGAGTATGTGAGTTTTTCAAACTGTTTGACCACATACTTAGAGTTTTTCCGAGGCTGGGCGATCGTGGCGCGAGAGAGCTTCATATGGCCTACCACCACAGGTGGCATCGGGAAAGCAGCGGTATCCACTCTCCCCGACCAACCAGATTCCATAGTCACCCAAGGCTTAGGGTCGGAGGAATTATTGGAAGGCTGCACAACCACGGCTAATAGCGGGCGTTTTTTGCCCGGCATAGCAATCACATCTCCGAGATTAAGGCTGGCTAGGACCCTGCTAACCTCTATCTCTCGTTGTTCCAATGAGTGCCGTTTTGCCCGGCGTTCCTCATCAGTAAGCTCACGTCTGAGGTCAATGTATTCTACAAACTTCTCAATATCTTCTTCGGGGATATGAGCGCTGAGCTGTGTTTCAAGTTTTTTAACCCGGGCTTCGGAGCGCTCTATGTTCCGTACAACGTCCACCACGCTGCCATCTGCTTGGAACTGCGCAAACGACTTTTCTAAGAGCCGGTGCGCCGGGGTAAACCCGATGGTTTTTAGCAGGTTAACCGACATGTTGTAGCCGGGTGAGAAGGTCGATATGAGCGGATAGGTTCGCGTTGATGCAAGTCCTGCCACGGAACGCGGATCCATTGCTGGCGCCCACTGGACCACAGCGTTTCCGATGATATCGATGCCGCGGCGGCCTGCGCGGCCAGTGAGCTGCGTGTATTGACCAGGAGTGAGATCTACGTGAGCTTCACCATTGTATTTGACGAGTTTTTCTAGGACGACTGTCCGGGCTGGCATATTAATGCCAAGCGCGAGAGTCTCCGTAGCAAAAACAGCGCGCACCAGGCCTTTAGTAAAAAGCTCTTCAACTATGTGCCTAAAAGCAGGCAACATTCCAGCGTGATGGGCAGCAAAACCACGCATCAATGCAGATCGCCACTTGCGGAAATCAAGAACTTTCAGGTCCTCTTCTGGGATACCGGCGACTCCGGCGTCGACGATTCGGGCGATTTCTTCTGCCTCTTGTTGATCCGTAAGTACGATGCTGGAACGCATACACTGATATAACGCGCCTTCGCATCCAGCACGGGAAAAGATAAAGGTGATTGCTGGAAGCATCTCTTGGCTTTGTAGAACATCAAGAACCTCCGGACGCCCAAGAGGGCGGTACCGGTCTTGTCTCGGACGGCCTGAACGTGAACTATGAGAGTCTCCTACGGACGAACGCGCACGGAAGCCTCCAGCTTTGAACTGAGCACGCCCTCGGTCGATTGTTTCCTTTCCTTCCAACCGATCAATGTGATCTTCAAGTCGGGCGTTGACCTCACCGCCTGAATCTGGCTCAAATAACGGATGGATACGGCGTCCCACCATCATCCACTGGTTAAGGGGAACCGGTCTGTGTTCAGAAACAATAACTTCAGTGTCTCCTCGGACTGTTTCAAGCCAGCGGCCAAATTCCTCCGAGTTGCTGACAGTGGCAGATAAGCCAACCACGCTGACAGATTCGTCAAGACCGAGAATCGCTTCCTCCCATACCGCGCCGCGAGATTTATCGGACAGAAAATGGATCTCATCCATGACCACGTGGGTAAGCCTGCTTAAAGCCTCTGATCGCGCGTAGATCATATTTCGGAGAACTTCAGTGGTCATCACCAGGACGTCGGCATCGTGGTTGATGGACACATCTCCGGTGAGTAAGCCAATAGCTTCTTCTCCATGGGCCTCAACCAAATCATGGAACTTCTGGTTGCTGAGCGCCTTGATCGGCGTGGTGTAAAAGCATTTGGTGCCACGGGAAAGCGCCAAAGAGACTGCAAACTCTCCGACTATAGTTTTGCCGGCCCCTGTCGGCGCACATACCAAAACTCCGCGGTCATCTTCAATGGCTTGGCATCCCTGAAGCTGGAAATCATCAAGGGGAAACTTTTGCCGAGAGATGAACTCGCGGAGATGAGAGTCAGAGGCTGGCGTAATCGTCATGCCTTAAGGCTACTGTGCCTAGAGAACGTCGTCGAAGTTGGTACCAGAATCTAAGGGTTTTGTTTGTTTAAGCGGAGCAGGCCGCGTAATAGGCCGAGCATTAATGTCGCTGCTTGACTCGAAAGTAGAGGACGCAGATACAGGACCTGAAGCCGTAACAGGGTTGGGCGAATCGACTCCTCCTGCGTGAAGATCGAGTGGTGACGCTGACTCATCATCAAGATCCATCCAGCTGGGCCGCGAAACATTTCTGCGTTTGTCGTTTATCCGTGCAAATTGCATGGCGACCTCGACCAGTAAGGTGAGCGACACTCCGAGGGCAAGCATTGAGAAGGGGTCTTGGCCGGGAGTCATAAAAGCCGCAAAAATGAACAAAACAACGGTAATGATTCGCCGTTTATCTTTAATGACCTCGTACGGTAGAACCCCCACGATATTGAGCATCGCGATAATCAGTGGAACTTCAAAGCTCACTCCAAACATGGCAAGAAGCGCCAGTATGAAGCTGAAATAACGGTCACCAGATAGCGCAGCGGTTTGAACATCGTCGCCTATGCCTAGGAGGAATTCAAGACCATAGTCAAGAACAAAGTAGGCAAGAACCGCGCCAAAGATAAACAGCAGCACAGCAATGCTGACAAAAGAAAATGTCCAGCGTCGTTCGTTCTTCATCAGCCCAGGGGTGATAAACGCCCAAATCTGATACAGCCAGATCGGCGACGCAAAGACCAGACCAGCCAATGCGCCTACTTTAAGGCGCAGCATGAACATCTCAAACGGCGCAGTTGCTATCAGCCTGCAGGTGCCATCATGCGTAAGATCTGCGCGCTTTTGTGGGGGAAGGTCGCAATAGGGACCACGGAGAATATCGCCCAGAGACGGGATAGAAAACCAGTAGAGGTTAACGGCATGCTGGTACCAGATAAAACCGATGATCGTTGTGACTATCACGGCAAAAACAGAAATGATCACTCTGCGTCGTAGCTCTTGAAGGTGCTCGACCAGGGACATTTCGCTATGGTTTTGTTTCTTTGCCCGCGTAAACACTTTCTTAAGCCCACGGCGTGGGACAACGCCACCTTGCGGGGAAGCTTCAACCGAGCTCATTAAGATTCCTGCCTACTGCCTTAACGTAAAAATAGTGACCTTGTGGTTTCCGCAGATTACTAGGAACCACAAGGTTTTATTCAGAACACGGTAGCTAAATAAAACGCTTATCCGTGCTGGGGATTCTGCTGTTGCTGCTGGGTTGGGTATTCAACCGGAGCCTGAGTCTGCGGAGGAACGATGCCATTTTGCGGCTGAACATAAGGCTGCTGCATCAGCTGCGCCTGCTGCTGCTCGGCACGCTGGTCATCATTGCTCATTTCCTTGACTTCAGACTTGAAAATACGCATAGAACGGCCAAGCGAACGGGCGGCGTCTGGAAGCTTCTTGGCACCAAAAAGCAGAATAACAATGAATAGAATGATGATGATTTCGGTAGGACCAAGGTTCATGGCGTACCCCTCACTGTGTCATAGGACCAAAACAGCGTTTATTTGCTGCTTGTTACTCGTTTTGGATCATACACGCTCAATGCAAGCTTGGCGCGATCTTGCACTGCTTGAGCAAGGTCACGTGGAGCTATCACGCGTACTCGATCAAGATTGCTTAAGGCAAATTGTATAACCCATTCTTTAGAGACCAGCGGAAGCACCACCTCGTACCAGCCTTTCTCATTGACCTGTTCGACTTCTAACGGGATGGTATCTGCGAGCCAGAGTGCTTCTGCGGAGAGCTCGAGCTTGGCAAATTCCGAGGTGGCAGAGAAGTTGAAGGGGTCTGACTCGTCAAAGGTAGCCCGTTCCAATCGCGGGGTAGCTCGGAGCTCGGTGAGCGCGATAGAGCTCATGGCTGAGACCCGAAATGTCCGGTGGGACTCACTGGCGTCTTCCCAAGCTGTGAGGTATGTCTCTCCTTCGTTGGTGAAGATGCGACTTGCGCTCACCACACGGTGGGATAATTCGTCGCGATTACGGTTGTAATAATCGAATTCAATTTGAGTGCGAGTGTTCATCGATTCCCGGATCCTTTCTAGATCCGGCTCGGGTGCAAGGTCATTCCCCAAAGCTGTGGAGTCAAAGATTCCATGGGTCTCTTTCCCCATGGTTTTCCGTAATTTCTCGGCTGCTGATAGTACAGCTGAACGTTTTACGAGTCCTGGGACCTGCTCTAGCGTTTCCAACGCAAGCAAAAGAGCGCCCGCTTCGGTGTGAGTGAGCCGTAGAGGAGCATCCATCCCCTGATTATTGATCACGGTGACTGAACGCAGCTCCGCGTCTAGATCGACAAGCTCGTCAGGAAAAGTTCCTGGACCACAGCAGAATAGCCGACTGAGGTCTTCTTGAACCTGACTAGGAGAAAGTCCAAGATCTGTAGCCGCCTCCATCATTGAGCGACCTGGGTGCGCTTCAAAATATGGCAGGAGGTTAAGCAAGCGGACAAGATCTGTCAAACGCCTATTTTTGCTTTTCGACGTAGCCATTAGGGCTCCTCTGCTGCAGAAGAAAGTAAAGAAACTATGTCTGAAATGACGTCCTGGGGTTCAACGACTATTGCTGAAGGCGCGAGGGCTACTGCAGTTCGCACCAGCCAATCCCGGTCAACGTCGATAAGCGAATAGCTCCCGTCGTGATTACGGGTACCGCGTGAGCTGAACTCAAACCCGTGACCTTCTTTAACTTTTACCGTCGCATTGACCAGCACTTGGCCTTGCCTTAACTGTTCTTCTACTAGCTCTTGCAAGTTTGTCCCTGGTTCCGGCGAATGGAACATATCCTCGGACGCAATGGGCTCTGGCTTTGTCACAGAAACGATCCGGGTAATGCGGAAAACTCGTTTTTCTTGGCGCTCGATGTCAAAGCCGACTAAATACAGGCGATCTCGGTGGGAAACAATCCCCCAGGGATCCATGGTTCGCCATTGTGGCGCAGATGCTTTATTGCGGAGGTATTCAAAACGAAGCCGCTTGTTGCTCCGACAGGCTTCTAATATTGAGTCAAAGTGAGAAGTTGAAAGTGAATTCCAGTCGTTTACGGGATGGAAACGAGGTGTTGCGGTTAACTCACGATCAATGCCTGAGGCCGCGATCTTAGTCCAACCGGAACGAGAAAAAGTTGCTAGTTCATCGCCTAGACCCATCTGCCCGGCAAGTGCGAGAACCGTTGCTTCTTCGGCAGTAAAATTCACTTTTTTCAGTGGGTATTCTTCCGCCTGGAGTCGGTACGCAGTCTGTGCATTAGTGGCTACTGTCTCAATGGGAACACCAGCGCGTAGTAATGCCGTGCGGTCCCGTTTGAACAATTGATGCGCTGCCTCATAGGAGCGGATCTCCCCTGTCTCTGGGTTTTTCTTATATCCCTCAACATGTTCGATAATCCATTCCGCTGTGAGATAGCGGTGTCCGCGGCTTTCAGCGTTAAGGAATGCAAAAGTAACGTTGACGATCCGCTCCATGACCGTGTCTTTTTTCACTCCTGAACACCTTCCTGGGCATAAGACTCTGCATGCTGTTCCATGTAAGCGATAAGTTCTTCCACGCGCTCGTCAACCGCAGAGAAGGGGTCTGAGAGCTCTACGATCTGAGGCTCCGGACGGTTGATTTTGAGCCTTAACCAATCCGTGGAGATAGGGGCTCCTAGAAGCGAGGCTGCGTGTAGGAATCGCCCGCGTAGTGCCGCCCGCGTGGTATCAGGGGCGTTGTCTACTGCATAATGGATGTCCTGGTCAGTGATCCACCGATTAACTAATCCTTTAGCTTCTAAGACGCGAAAAAGGCCACGACCTGGACGAATATCGTGATAGGCCAGATCTACTTGAGCCAGTTTGGGGTGCTGGAAATCATGTGGGGCCAATCCCAGTCGTGCTTGGTATTTTTGCAGCATACTGAGCTTTATTACCCAATCGATATCGCGTTCCAGTGCGCTTACATCACCCGATTCGATTGCTGTTGTCACCTTGAGCCAGAGATTTACTATGTCTGCCATCGCAGCGTTGCTAGTCCCGCCGGTTTCTTCCCTGACGTCGAGCCACCGTTGTGCAGCTTCTGCATAACTGCGCTGGATGGATATGGCTTGTTGCTGCGACCCATTCTTGAGCTGGATAAGAGTCTTGCCCGTTGTATCCCGAGAGACATCCCTAATAGCTGCAATCTCATTATCGAGTTCTAGATCTGCAAGATCGAAGCCTGCCTCGATCATTTCTAAAACTAATTGGGTGGAGCCGATTTTAAGGGCGCAGGTTACCTCAGACATGGAGGAATCCCCAACGATAACGTGTAGCCGCCGGAATCGGTGGGAATCCGCGTGCGGCTCATCCCGCGTATTGATGATTGGCCGAGAGCGCGTGGTCGCGCTCGACACGCCTTCCCACACGTGATCAGCACGTTGGGAAATCTGAAACTCTCCATTTTGAATGGATCCAGATCCACAGATGAGCTGGCGAGTAATCAAAAAAGGCAAGAGTTGTTTGCCCAAGGTTTTCAGGACTACGTCTCTGCCTACCAGGTAGTTTTCATGGCAACCATAAGAGTTGCCAAAAGAATCAAGATTGTTTTTAAAAAGATAAACGCTGCCGCCGATGCCCTCAGCTTCTAAGCTCTTTTCCGCAGTAACAGCAAGTTCATTAACGATGACGTCTCCGGCGCGATCGTAGGCAACGAGTTGCGCTAGAGAATCGCATTCTGCGGAAGCGTACTCCGGGTGCGAACCTACGTCGAGGTAAAGGCGAGAACCATTAGGCACAAAGACGTTCGAGCTAGACCAGCGCTCTACTACTGGTCGGAACATATACCGAGCAATCTCGTCGGCGTTTAAGCGACGACTGCCTCCCTCGGACACACACGTTATCCCGTACTCGGTTTCAACTCCAGTGATTCGCCTGGTAAAAGCCGCGTGGGGTGCTACTGCGTGGGAATGCGGCGATAACACGGTATTACTGCCCGCCCTTCTGCACGTAAGAACGAACAAACTCCTCGGCGTTATTTTCTAAAAGGCCGTCTATTTCATCCAAGAGATCATCGACGCCGGTTGTTGAAATCTGTGCTTGAGCTGCGCCGAGTGTAGGGTCCGGGAAGTCGTCGTTAGAGTTGGAACCGCCAGCATTCATATTTTTTTGTTGGGAGCTCATGAGTTAAAGAAATCTCCTTGATCCTGGGTCTTGGTGGACTGCGTTCATTACAACTTAGGCTAACGTAACGTGATCTTACGCGTGTGTAAAAGAGGTGCGGTTTATTCTGATTGAGGCAGCAATCTTTCTACTGGCGCAAGGTGCTCGATCCGTTGGATGAGGCTGTCAACATTGCCGTTGAGGTCTGCAAAAGCTTCTTTGGAAGAAGAACAGCAGAGGGTATCAAGTTGTGGGAGAGCGATTTTCACATGGGAGGGGCCATCGGCGATGATGATGCTTTCCCAGTTAGCGGCCACTATTTTGCCTGGCAATGATTCGATCACATGCCCTCGGAAATAGGCGCGAGAGTCTAAAGGACTCTTCCATGCGGCATGAGTGATCTCTTCGGGCGTGGCTAGGGTGCGCATTCTTCCTTTGCGTACCAAGGCATGAAAGAGGCTCTTGGCGGGGTCGATATCAGAATATTGCAGATCGATGAGCTTTATCTTGGCGTCTGCGATGGAGACTCCCCGGGCTTCGTATGATCGGATGAGCGCAAGTTTGGCGCACCAATCGAGTAGATGCGCAGCATGCTGTGGACCTTTGCTCAGTGCCTCTACGGCTTCATCCCACGTAGTGATTACGCGTTTTTCCACGTCAGTAGTGGCGTTGAGCCTTTCGCGATATTGTGCGAGTAACTCAAGGGCAGTGAGTTTTCGGCCATCAGATAGCGTCAAACGATGCGATAGCTCTAGGTCGCGGGACACTGCGCTTACCTCGGCCACAGCGTTACTGAGTTTCAAGTCACTGAAGTCAACCCCTTTTTCTATCGCATCAATGACCAGCGCTGTCATCCCTAGTTTGAGGAAAATCGAGGTGTGGGACATATTGGCATCCCCGATGATCACATGGAGCCTGCCGTAGCGTTCTGCAGCGGCGTGGGGTTCATCACGAGTATTAATGATCCCTCGGTTGAGTGTTGTCTCAAGGGAAATCTCTTGCTCGATATAATCTGCACGTTGCGAGATCTGGAAGCCAGCTTTTTCTCCCAGTTGACCGAGGCCCACGCGTCCTGCCCCTACAACGACTTGCCGGGCTACGAAAAACGGAATAAGCGATTGCGCTAGTCGATCAAAATTAGTGTCGCGATGGTACAAGTAGTTTTCATGGCTGCCGTAGCTTGCGCCTTTTCCATCAACATTATTTTTATAAATTTTAAGGGGTGGGCAGGGATCATGATGCTCAAGTATGGATTCCCCCGCCGCGGTTTGTTCTGCGACGAGTTCAGCTGCACGGTTGAGTATCACGTCGCCGGCGACGTCGTAAAGCATGGCGTCGTATGCGTTTGTAGTCTCGGGAGATGAGTACTCGGGGTGTGCATGATCCACATAGAATCGTCCGCCGTTGGTTAGCACGGCATTGGCTACGCCGATAGCGTTGGGATCTATGATCGGGACGCTATGGTACCTTTTCAGGTCAAAACCGCGGGAGTCTCTTAAAGGATGCTCGGCTGCAAAATTCCAGCGTGCGCCGCTAGCGCAGCGTTCTTTCATGCTGAAGGAGACAACCGCATGGGTGGACGTCACTATGGGGCTTAACGTGATATCCGAGGGAGTTGCGATGCCATATTCGGTTTCCGTTCCGATGAATCTCACCGGTGTCCTCCTAAAACTCTAGCGTGGGCTACCCGGATGCCTTGTCTACCGGTGATCCGGCTCCATTCATCTGGATTGGCGGTGTTAGGCAGATCCTCGCTTTCTCGGTTCTCTGCGTCTACTGCGGCGAGTAGATGCGCGGCAGCGATTCCTCGTCCATGCCCGGCAATGTGTTCTTTGATCGCGTATTTTTTCGCACGGTCGACGATATTGGCAATCATGGCGCCGGAGACGAAATCACGGTAATGCAGGATCTCCGTGGTGCCGTCGATAAGCGTTAGTTCCACATAAGGCTTATCCGCAAAAAGATAGTTCACTGTGGTGTGGATAAGGTCGGCGACTGGTTCTGTGACCGGAATATCTTTTGTGAGATGCCTAAAGAATATATCCTGAGCTGCTTTTTTACCGGGCCTTTGGACTCGGATCTTCACGTCTAATCGACCGGGACGCAAGATAGCGGGATCAATGAGCTCTTCGCGGTTAGTGGCACCGATAACGATGACATTGCTTAGGCTTTCCACGCCGTCGAGCTCTGTGAGCAGCTGAGGAACAACGGTTGTCTCCATGTCTGAGCTCACCCCTGAGCCACGAGTCCTAAAGATAGACTCCATCTCATCAAAGAAAATGATGACGGGGCGCCCTTCTTCTGCTAATTCGCGGGCGCGCTCGAAAATGAGCCGAATCCGGCGTTCGGTTTCACCCACGTATTTATTTAAGAGCTCTGGGCCTTTGACGTTAATAAAATAGCTTTGATTTCCCTCCCCTATGCGCTGCGCTAATGAGTGCGCGACGGCCTTGGCAATTAACGTTTTTCCGCAGCCGGGAGGACCATAAAGCAACACGCCTTTGGGGGGATGAAGATCGTAAGCTCGGTAGAGCTCTGGGTGCGCGAAAGGCAACTCTACGGCATCGTGAATCTGCTCGATTTGATCATCAAGGCCGCCGATATCGGCGTACGTGACATCTGGGACTTCTTCGAGCGCTAGTTTGCTGACCTCCGTCTTGGGGATCACCTCATAGGCATAACCAGCTCGGGAATCGACCAGAAGCGTGTCCCCTGCACGCGGTTGCCTGCAAAAGGTTTCTAGCAAAGGGGCCGCTAGCCGCACTATGTGCTCTTCGCCGTTATAGTCCGCGACCAGCGCACGGTTTGTCCCTATCATCTCCACGAGGGTCGCCAGGGAACCGGTGGAATCGAAGTCACAAACTTCTACAACGTGGCTGGCCTCTCCCAGACGAACCTGCACGCCTGGCACCAGCAAGGACTTATTAACAAGCGGAGAAATCTGCAGGCGCATCTTACGCGACGCTGTAAAAACCTCTGCCGTCTTCTTGTCTGAAGAAAACTCCAAGAACGTGCCATACGTGGACGGCGGCGTAGCTAAGTCCTCAATCTGCTCATTCAACACCATGAGCTTATTACGGGAGACTTTGAGCAACTCGGCTAATTTGGCGTTCCGAGCACTTAAATCATCCGCTGTCTTTTGCTGTCGACGGAGCGCTGCCTTGAGTTCCTCAGTGTTGTGCAGCTGATCGTTTAATTCCTCTGCGCGAGCGTTCCCTTGAGCTGAATGCATGATGCTTACCTTACTAACCAACACGCACGGTGAGGAGGCGGGGTTGATTTTAGTGGTTGCTGCAAAGCAAGCCTGGCTCCCCTACCAGCTAAAACGATCACGCATAAAGAAACTGCACCTCCCTGAATACCATCACTTATGATGGTCACTCCATGAGATGCAGCTTAATTAATTTAGCCTGACCCAAAATTATTTTCGGGCACGTCGCTGTGGACGTGGCGGGGTTACGCCGTCGGCAAGCCTGCGTGTCCAGACAAGGAAAGCAGTGTGTGCGTTCATGCGGTGTTCAGGGCGGGTAGCTAGTCCCTCAACGCGCCAGTCACGAACAAGAGATTCCCAGGCGCGGGGCTCTGTAAAGCATTTTTGTTCCCTGATGCCCTCCATGACCTTCATTAATTGTGGCACCGTTGCCACATAGGTCATGAATACACCGCCGGGGATAAGAAGCTTTGAGGCTGTTTCTAGGCACTCCCAGGGCGCAAGCATATCCAGAATAATGCGATCGACGGGCCCGCCGAGTTCATCTGTGGTGATATCGCTAAAGTCTCCTAGGCGCGGTTGCCATGTTGCGGGACGACCACCAAAGAACTCATCGACATTGTTTTCTGCATACTCCAGGTGATCTTCGCGGATTTCGTAGGAGAAAACCGTGCCCTTTTCCCCTACCGCGCGGAGAAGTGCCATAGATAACGCTCCGGACCCTGCGCCTGCCTCCAGAACTCTCGCCCCTGGGAAGATATCGCCTTCGACCAAGATTTGCGCTGAATCTTTGGGATAGATGACAGCGGCGCCGCGAGGCATAGACAACACATGATCCACCATGAGGTGTCGGAAGCAAAGATACTCATATCCCTGCTCCGACTTGACGATACTCCCCTCTTGCGCCCCGATGATGTCATCGTGGTTGATAGCGCCTTTATGCGTGAAGTACTTGTCGCCTGCATTCAGAACGATGGTTGCATGCCTGCGCTTTGGATCGGTGAGCTGGACGCGATCACCAGGTTGGAAGGGTCCGGAGTTTGCCATGAGCGATTAACCTACCAGATAGCTATGCAATGCCCGCATTAGCATATGGATATCGGAGATACTAGCTAGTTCACGAGCAGAATGCATGGAGAGCAATGGAACCCCTACGTCTACGGTGGGGATACCGAGACGAGTCGCTGTAATCGGTCCTATGGTGGAGCCACAGGGAACAGCGTTATTGCCCACAAACACTTGCGACGGAACACCAGCGCGCTGGCAAGCCTGAATCCATAAGGCTTCCGTTTCTGTATTAGAGGCATACCTTTGGTTCGCGTTAATTTTTAAAGCTGGTCCCGAACCTAGAACCGGGAAATTAGTAGGGTCGTGACGCTCCGGATAATTGGGATGGATAGAGTGTGCAGCGTCCGCAGAAACACACGTTGATGCAGCAATCATTCGGCGGATGCCCTCGTTATTCGACCCCAGAGCCGTTGCGGTGCGATAAATCACGTCTTCCAATATTGGGCCTGCAGCTCCAGTAACAGTCGCGCTGCCAACCTCTTCATGGTCAAAGGCTGCAAGCACGAGGATGTCTGGGCTCCCCTTTTTGCCGACCACTACGTCTTGCGAGGCCTCAACCAAAGCGCAGAGTCCAGGGTAAAGGCTGGAAAGATTGTCGAGCCTTCCACTAGCCAAAAAATCGTTTGTTGCCCCAAAGATTTCGCCCGGCTGGGCATCTGCGGTGATGAGGTCGTGGGAAATAATGTCCTCTGCTTGTACATCGGCAGCGTGCGCCAGTACATCCAGGATGCTGAGATCCGGATGCCCACACGAAAAGACTGGTTGCATATGGCGCTGCTTATCAAGTGTGAGGGCTTTATTGGCGTCCCGGTCCAGGTGAATCGCCAAGCTGGGGATTCTTAAAACTGGTGGGGTGCTTACGAGCCTTGTAGTGCCGTCGCTAAGCCCTAGCTTTCCCGCGAGAACCAACTCGCGGTCAAGCCATGAAGCTAGAATCGGGCCGCCGTAGACTTCCACAGCTGCCTGTTGCCAGCCTGCTGACTGAAGATTAGGAGATAATTTGAGCTTAAAACCAGGCGAGTCAGTATGTGCACCGATAATCCGGAAACCAGATTTTTCAGAAGCACCTTCCGGCACAAACCATGCCATGAGTGCCCCACCGCGAATAAGATAGTGCCCGCCAGGTGAGGCGTTCCACTCTTGAGTTTCTTCTACCTCCTCAAAGCCTGCTTCTTTGAGGATTAATGCGCCTTGTTGCGCGGCATGGAAAGAACTCGGAGAATTGGCGATGTAGCTGACACAATCCCAGGCGAAAGTCTCAACCGCCTGGTGGTCAGTGGTGCTGCTATTACTGCCGGAATCCATCTTTATCTCCTGATTGGTCATGGCTTTTACCTTAGCGATACTGATTGTCTTGCGGCGTGACAGGTGAAGCCTCGCCACTTTTGGTTCAATGTGGTTTTCCGCTTATCGTGGTGGAGCAAGTAGTACTTTCCACGTTCAAAAGATTGCTGGTTCTGTGACTAATCCTAACAACGCGGTTTCTGAGACATCCTTTCTAGGCACCACTCCGGAAGTAAGCGGTACGAGTGTCGGTGAGACACAGCCTCAACGCCCAAAAGGCCTAGCGTTATCCCCGTCGCGTGCCAATGACTATCAACAATGTCCGTTGCTCTATCGTTTTCGAGCTATTGATAAGTTGCCCGAACCAAAGACTGTTGCGCAGGTTAAAGGGACCTTGGTCCACGCGGTGTTGGAAGAGATGCATGCATGGCCGCGTGAGCAGCGGCTCTACCCTGCTGCCGTAAAACGTCTGAAGCCACAGTGGGCAAGAATGTGCGATGAAGATGATGAGCTTAAAGAACTTGTTCCAGAGCATAAGACTCACGATTTCCTGGTGGAATGTCGCACGCTTCTTCGAGGCTACTTTGAAATGGAAAACCCTCAGGGCTTTGATGCCCACGAATGTGAGATGTATATATCTGCTGAGTTGCCTAACGGTGTTCCTGTACGTGGCTTTATAGACCGTGTGGACATAGCCCCTACTGGCGAAGTCCGAGTGGTTGATTATAAGACCGGCAAAAAACCGATACCGCGTTTTAGCCAACAGGCTATCTTTCAAATGCGGTTCTACGCTTTGGTGTATTGGCGGCTTTACGGAAAAATCCCAGATCAGCTCCGTTTGATGTATCTCAAAGTCACCGATTCAATGTTTCTTACGCCTTCCAAAGAGGAGCTGGAGTACTTTGAGCGAGATCTTGGCGACCTGTGGCAAAAAATACTTGGCGACGCAGCGACAGGGGTGTTCCGCCCCAAGACGTCAAAGTTGTGCGGCTGGTGTTCCCATCAGTCACTCTGCCCCGCTTTTGGTGGTACGCCACCTGAATACCCAGGATGCCCTTCTACTTAAGCGTAAGTCTGTATATATCAGCCAAAAGGTTGATATGTCAGCCTAACCAAGCTAGTGGACATGCCAAAGTTCGACCTAAGCTAAACAAGACTGCTGTTTTCGCATTTTCTTGGGCTCTAAGCTCTTTGATCAATAGTGGGCAAAAGGTATCCACCTTCCGCATTATTGATGAGCCTAGGAACAGGAAAGCAGCCCTTATTTACCAGAAATAGTCTGAAAGGTCAGCTGATAGTGTTGAGCAAACGAGATACAACGCCTCGGCACCCAGGTGAGATCCTTGATGCGGATTACCTTAAACCCCGGAAGCTCTCACACTATGACCTGGCAAAGTCACTGCACATTACAGAGACTATGGCGGATCGTTTTATTGCTGGACACATTCCAGTAAACGATGTGATCGCCTTTGGTCTTGGACACCTTTTCCATGAATCGCCAGAGTTGTGGGTGCGTAGGCAAGAAGACTGGGACTTAGCCCAAACTGCTGAAAGTGATTCCGATTAGCCACGGCGTTTGATTGCTTTCTGTGGCGCGTACAACGCCGTGGCTTCTTACCGTAGCTAGAACAAACCGTGGATGTTTCCGTTTTCTACGGTGATCTTCTCGGCTGCTGGGCGCTTGGGCAAGCCTGGCATCGTCATGACGTCACCAGTGAGCGCCAGGATGAACCCAGCACCAATCCGAGGCAGCAAGCTTCTCACGTGCAGTATGTGCCCTTCGGGACGACCTAACTCCGTGGGATCATCGCTAAAGGAATACTGGGTTTTTGAGATGCACACGGGAAGCGTATCCCAGCCGTTGTCCTTGAGATAGTCAAGGTCTCGCTGTGCTTCTTTGCTCAACATGACCTCTTTAGCGCCATAGACTTTTGTAGCGATAGTCTCTAAAGAAGCCTCCAGTCCTTGGCTTGGGTCATAGAGCGGTTCAGAAGATTGTCCCAGCATGTCGGCCACCGCATCGGCGAGCTCAAGAGCCCCTTCCCCTCCCTTAGCCCAGACCTGCACTGGAATCAATCGCACCCCAAAGCCAGCCGCCCAATCTTCCATATACTTCTGCTCTGCGGTGGTATCAGAGGTAAACATGTTGAGCGCTACAACAGGCTCCACACCAAAGTTTCTAATGTTTTCTACGTGCCGCTCAAGGTTGACTATTCCCTGCTTGAGAGCGTCAAGGTTCTCTGAGGTGAGCTGGTCTTTGGCAACACCACCGTTATATTTCAAAGATCGGATAGTAGCAACGATGACTACAGCTGAAGCCGAGAGCTCTCCTGCTCGCATCTTGATATCAAAGAACTTTTCTGCACCAAGATCGGACCCAAAACCGGCCTCCGTAAGAACGACATCACCATAATGCAAAGCAGTCTTGGTTGCAATAAGAGAGTTACAACCGTGAGCAATATTGGCAAAAGGCCCGCCATGGCAAAAAGCGGGGGTTCCGCCAAGGGTTTGAACGAGGTTGGGGTTAATCGCATCGCGCAGCAAAGCCGTCATTGCACCCTGTGCGTTCAGCTCTTTTACAGTGATCGGTTTACCGTCAAAGCTCTGTCCGATCACGATACGAGAGATCCGCTTTTCCAAATCCGATAAGTCGGTGGACAAGCATAGAATCGCCATGATTTCGCTTGCAGCCGTAATTGTAAAACCGGTCTGGGTAGGCGTGCCATGAGGCTTCCCACCAAGACCGGTGACAACGTTGCGCAGCGAGCGATCGTTAACGTCCAAGCAGCGCTGCCACGTAATACGTCGTGCGTCGATACCTAGCTCGTTACCCTGCTGAATATGATTATCGATCATTGCTGCAAGGGTGTTATTCGCGGATGTAATCGCGTGGAAATCACCCGTAAAATGAAGGTTAATGTCCTCCATGGGCACGATCTGAGAATATCCACCTCCAGCAGCACCACCTTTGATCCCCATGACTGGGCCGAGGGAAGGCTCCCGGATAGCAACAATGGCGTTGTGTCCGCGCAACCGCATCGCATCGGAGAGGCCGATCAAGACAGTGGATTTACCTTCTCCTGCAGGGGTTGGGGACATACCAGTTACTAGCACGAGCTTGCCATCTGGTTGGAGTTCTTCTGCAGTGATATCAACTTTGGCTTTTGTTTTGCCGTAAGGAATGAGAGCTTCTGTGCTGATTCCAGCACGCGTTGCAATGTCAACGATGGGCTCCAGAGTGTGAGCCTGGGCGATCTGGACGTCTGAGGGCATGGTCGGGTAAACACTCCTGTTTCAGGGTCGGTGACGTAGCTCAAGAGTAACCGAAAGACCCCGCTCCACGGTACGCGGGGCGGGGTCTGGGCTAAGCGATTGTTAAACGCTTAGTCGGGGGCTACTAATCATCGTAAAGTTTACCAGTAAACTTTGGATTCATGAGGTTTTCTGGGGAAAGAACTTTGTCCAGTTCCTCAGCACTCATCAGATTGTGCTCAAGAACGAGCTCACGAACTGAACGACCAGAGGTTGCGGCTTCTTTACCGATAATGTCGCCATTATGGTGTCCAATGATCGTATTCAGGTAGGTGATGATGCCAATAGAGTTATCTACGTAACCCTGGCAAACCTCGGGGTTAGCGGTAATTCCGTCGATGCACTTCTCACGAAGGGTGTCCGCTGCATTTCCTAGGAGTTGGATCGACTCGAACATGGCCGAAGCAATGACTGGCTCCATGACGTTAAGCTGCAGCTGCCCAGCTTCCGCACCCATGAGGACCGTGACGTCGTTGCCAAACACCTTGAAGCAGACCTGGTTAACAACCTCGGGAATAACTGGGTTGACCTTGGCCGGCATGATGGATGATCCGGCTGCGCGCTCAGGAAGGTTAATCTCGTGGATGCCTGCGCGCGGGCCCGAAGATAGCAGGCGAAGATCGTTACAGATCTTAGAAATCTTCATAGCAGCGCGTTTGACTGCAGAGTGAACCAGGACGTAATCGCCGGTGTCGCTCGTTGCCTCGATGAGGTCGAGTGCAGAGACAATTTCCAGACCAGTTACCTCTGCTAGCGCCTTGGCCGCAGCCTCGGTGAAGCCCTCAGGGGTATTGAGGGCGGTACCGATAGCGGTAGCGCCTAGGTTAACGCCAAGCATGGACTCGGATGCGGTCTTGAGTGCTGCTTGCTCCTCTGCGAGGTTATTAGCAAAAGCATGGAACTCAGCACCCAGGGTCATCGGAACGGCGTCCTGCAGCTGGGTACGGCCCATCTTGAGGATGCCGGAGAACTCCTCGCCTTTGGCGTCGAAAGCTGCACGGAGCTCGTCCAGCTTATGGATGAGCGTTTGCATGCAGTAGTAAACGCCGAGGCGGAAGCCCGTTGGATAGGCATCGTTTGTGGACTGAGACATGTTGACGTCATCGTTAGGATTGATAACGCTGTACTCGCCTTTTTCGTGTCCCAAGTGTTCTAGCGCAAGGTTAGCTACAACCTCGTTGGTGTTCATATTGACCGATGTACCAGCGCCGCCTTGGAAGACGTCGATTGGGAACTGGTCCATGCAGCGGCCTTCATCAATGATCTGATCGCAGGCCCATACAATGGCATCTTTCTTCACGCCTTGAAGCGCGCGCACGCGGTGATTAGCCAGCGCTGTGGCTTTCTTCACCTGGACCATTCCTCGGATGAACTCAGGAATCTCATTGATAGTTTTTCCGGAGATCTGATAATTGTTGATCGCGCGTAGGGTATGCACGCCGTAGTAGAGGTCGTTGGGGACCTCCATTTCACCGAGTAGGTCAACCTCAATGCGGCTGTTCTTGCTCTCTGCCATTGATACCTCTCTTAGGTTCAGGGCTTATTTCTGACTCCCCAAGGGTACGTCACAGAACCATTATTTTTCTGCTTGAAGCAGGCTAAAAACATGCCCCCTACCTGCTATTAGGTAGATATTAAAGGCGTTTATCCATGTCAGAACGATATTGTTCAAACAGACAACCTAATGGAAATCAATGTGGTATTGCTCACCACTTATCAACCCCCTAAAACTACCCCCTATTATGTACCCCCGTTTAAGGAGCTTTGCCCCTCTATGGGGCGATTAGATTGCGCCCACATGGTTTTAATTTTATAAAAATTCCCTAAGGCCAGTGCTCTGTTACACACTGGCCTTAGGGAATTTTCCTTTATAGCTTTTCGACGTCCACCGTTAAGTGACTAAGCCGAAATGGCAGGGGTTAAAGAATAACGCTGCCAAAGAGGAAGCCCAAGGCGACTGCAATAGCGATGCCCACGGTTCCCGGGATCAGGAATGGGTGGTTGAACACGGCCTTGCCAATCCGCGTTGATCCGGTGTCGTCCATCTCCACAGCTGCAAGGAGCGTGGGGTACGTGGGAAGAACGAACAATGCAGAGACGGCTGCAAAGGATGCCACGGCTGTCAGCGGCGATACTCCGATGGCCAGCGCTGCTGGAATAAGGGCCTTTGCCGTAGCTGCCTGAGAATAAAGGAGAGCTGCAGCAGCAAAAAGGACCACTGCGAGCATCCATGGAGAGCTTTCCAGGATATCGCCGGAGAATCCCTTGATGTCATCGATGTAGTGGTTGATAAGAGTGGTACCTAGCCAGGCCACACCTAGTACGCACACGCATGCGGACATGCCAGAACGGAATACCTGCGTGTTGAGGATATCCCCTGCTGGAATTTTACACAGGATGACAGTGATGGTCGCCGCAGTGAGCATCATGGCCATGATTGCTTCATTGCGAGGAAGCGAAGGATCGGAGATGAGACCGACCTGATCGGAAATGAGGGTCGCGTACACCATCACGGCAAGAATGGCGATAAGGAAAATCCATACAGAAAGCTTTGCAGCCTTAGTCGGGATGTACTTCTCTTTCTGACCTGGTGCAGCAACAAGACCTTCGGCTAGACGCTGCTGATATACCGGATCATCTTCTAGGTTCTTGCCCAGACGATTACAAAGCCAAGCGGTTGGGAAGATGGCTAAGAACGTTGAAGGAATAACCACAGCAAGCAGGGAGAGATAACCCACGCCAAGCGGTTCAAGCGCAGTGGCCAAGAAGACTACAGCGGCGGAAATTGGGGAGGCAGTAATGGCCATCTGGGAAGCTGGCACTGCTATCGACAGTGGACGCGAGGGACGTACACCGGATTCCTTGGAGACCTCGACGATGACGGGGAGCGTCGAAAAGGCGGTATGGCCGGTGCCTGCAAAGAGGGTCATTAAGTAGGTGACTACCGGAGCCACATATGTGATGTGCTTGGGATTTTTCCGAAGCATTCTCTCTGCAAGATGCACGAGGTAATCCATGCCGCCGGCGCGCTGCATTGCAGAAATAGCTGCGATAACAGCCATGATGATGCCGATGACGTCGAAGGGGATGTCTTCACGAGTAACAGGTACGCCTGTTGCTCCTAGGAGAAGAACGCCAAGGCCGCCTGCGAATCCAATCGCAATAGAACCGAGCGCGCGCGCGAGAACAATCGCGGCGAGAACGATGATGATGTGGACAAAAACCACTTTTACTCCTGGCCTTTAATAAGGACGTCTGCTTGACGCAGATGCGGGCGGTTTAAACCGTAGAACAAAACCGGGTTGTCAATGATCGCGATCACTGTCATCTGACGCCATCATTTCCAATCACTTTTATTATCGTGCCCTACCCCCTCAGTAAGGAGCAACCTGTAGGTTGTTAGGTAGCCGCCTTCCACATGCATAAGCGATATAAATGGAGGGAAACCTCTCCACCTTAAAGCCAAGGTCAAACTTAATCCAGTAAGAAATATTTTCTGTGTATGAAAGATTGATCACAATGTCAGACGTCTGAATTTTATGCAGGACGCAGGCCAAATTCTTACGGCAGGACACTTTTAGGTTCAGTCTTTGGGAAGAAAAAGATAAGGGCTTTCTTTTCAATCTTCAGATAAGAAAGCCCAAGAAAACCAGTGTGTGTCAAATACGCGCGATCCGGATTTCTGATGCCAGGATAGCCTGAGCCCCCAGGTAGGCTAGTTGATCCATGATGTGGTTGGCTTGGACACGTGGCACCATCGCGCGTACGGCTACCCAATTATCACGAGCAAGAGGTGAAACGGTGGGGCCTGAGATTCCTGGCGTGGTTTTCTTCGCCTCTTCCAACCGGTCACGATCGATGTTGTAATCGAGCATGAGATAATTCTGCGCGTGGAGAATTCCTTCTATTCTTCGCAGGAATATCCGCTGTTCTTCATCCATTGCGTTGCCTTTTCGGCCCACAACCACAGCCTCGGATTCGCACAACGGCTGGCCAAAAGTGGCAAGACCCTGCTTACGCAGCGTACGACCTGTAGAAACCACGTCAGCGATCACATCGGCTACACCAAGTTTGATGGAAATCTCAACGGCGCCGTCAAGCCGTATGACGGAAGCATCGATGCCTCGGCTCGCAAGATCATCACGAACGAGGTTGGGATAGGACGTTGCGATCCTCTTCCCTGCTAAGTCGTGTGGTTCCCATGCTTCTCCTGCAGGAGCAGCATATCTAAATGTGGAATAACCAAAGCCAAGTTGCATGACTTCTGAGACCTCTGCGCGAGAATCTAATGCAAGGTCACGGCCAGTAATTCCTAAATCGAGTTGTCCTCCGGCTACGTAGATTGCAATGTCCTTTGGCCGGAGAAAAAAGAATTCAACGTCATTATTTTTGTCATAAACATTGAGAGTTTTTGACTCCCCGCGCCCCGCATAACCGGCCTCTTTAAGTATCTCCACGGCGGCTTCGGAAAGTGATCCCTTGTTGGGAATGGCTATTTTAAGCATGTCTGGCTCCCAGTCTCACAGAAACTTATAAACGTCTTCGGGAGTCAAACCCCGTTTAACCATGATTACTTGGGCCCAATACAGCAGCTGCGAGATTTCTTCTGCTAATTCGTCATCGGATTGATACTCTGCAGCGAGCCATACTTCTCCGGCTTCCTCAATGACTTTTTTGCCAAGGGTATGCACTCCCGAATCGAGGGCGTGGACAGTTCCAGAATTCTCTGGACGGGTGCGGGCGCGATCAAGGAGTTCTGCATACAAAGAGTCGAAGTTTTTCACGCAGCAATTGTGACATATTTTCCGTTAACTACGTGGAAAGTTTGTTGAACCATCCCTCAATAGTGTTTAGCGTGACGCCAGAAAAATCAGTAGAACCGTGAATGTCGGTCATAAGTGTTACCCCTTGGGGGATGCGCATGCCGTCTTGCTCAGGTACACCGATCACTATGCATCCTGCTGCAAGCGCGGAAAGCATACCGTTGTAGGAATCCTCAAAAGCAATGCAGTTATGTGGCTGAGCTTTTAACCGGCGCGCCGCCTCACAGTAGATATCAGGTGCCGGTTTGGGGTTAGCCACTTCATCCCCGCATACTGTGGTGTCAAAATAAGATTCGCCGATGGCGCGAATAGAGTGCTGTGCTACTCGACGCACAGTATTGGTAGCAATAGCCATAGGAAGCCCAGCGTGACCTGCAGAGCTGAGCAAATTGGAAAGACCAGGCTTGAGCGTTAGTTCCGTTGCAAATAAATCCGATACCTGGGAGAAAAGACGATTTTCCCAGAACTCTCGACTATCTGCATCAAGTGCGAGACCGGCATTATTCGCGCACAACTGTAGCGTGAAATCAAAACTTGCGCCTACGGTTTGCCGTTGTTGATCGGCGGTAAGTCGTTTCCCCATCTCTTCGCTCATAGCAAACGTGGCTTCCGCCCAGATGCCTTCGGAATCGACTAAGGTTCCATCCATATCCCACAAAATTGCTTCGAGCATGCGCACTAGTCTAGCTGGCAGGGCGCTGGTTACGTCGATAAGCTGTGCGCTCTTACTACGCGCGCCCTCCTCGTAGACGTTTTATTAGCTAGACGTTAAAGTACTTCGCCTCCGGATGATAAAGCACGAATGCGTCTGTTGATTGCTCTGGATGGAGCTGGAGTTCCTCGGATAATTCAACGCCGATGCGTTGTGCATCCAGCAGCTCAACCAGAGTTTTTCGATCCTCCAGGTTGGGACAAGAGCCGTAGCCAAAAGAATACCGAGCCCCCAGATAATCTAGGTCAAAAAAGCGCTGAAGATTTTTTGCATCTTTGTCTCCTGCGGAAGAGCCGTCGCTCAACGTTAGCTCGCTCCGCACACGCGCATGCCAATACTCTGCCATGGCTTCAGTGAGCTGCACGCCGACTCCATGTACTTCTAGGTAGTCGCGATAGTTATCTGCCGCGAAAAGTTCATTGGCAAAGTCGGCGATGGGCTGCCCCATAGTTACGAGCTGAAGTGGGAACACATCTACAGTTCCTTGTTCAAGAGAACGTGTCCGTGACTGGATGAAGTCGGCGATGCATAGAAATTTACTGCGTTGCTGTCGTGGAAACGTAAAACGAGCGATTTCGGCAGCGCTGGGGTCGGGTGACTCCAACAATATGACGTCATCTCCCTCAGACACCGCAGGAAAATAACCGTAGATTACAGCTGCATGGTCCAAGATTTTTTCGGCCTTAAGCCGGTCAATCCAGTAGCGCAACCGCGGTCGCCCCTCAGTCTCCACGAGCTCTTCATAGGATGGGCCTGCTGCGCCACGAGTAGCTTTAAGCCCCCATCGTCCCATGAACAAGGCGCGTTCATCGAGTAACGGCAGGTACTCGGACAAATTCAGGCCTTTGACAATCCGTGTGCCCCAGAAAGGCGGAGTGGCAAGAGGTGAGCTTTCCGATACCTGGGACCTGGTGGGAACCACTACCGGTTCAGCCTTAGCCTTGCGCTCAGCGGCTATGTTCTTGGAACGTTCTTTACGCGCCTTACGCTCTGCTTTCTTCAGGGCAGCTTTAATCGCGTCAGGTGAATTGGGATCGAGTCCTTCTCCCCTGATGCGTGCCATAAATTCCTGCATCAGGCGAAGTGATTCAAACGCATCTTTGGCGTAATAAACGTTGCCGTTGTACACCTCAGTGAGATCATCTTCCACGTATGCACGGGTCAGAGCAGCACCACCTAAGATAACGGGAAAATGGGAAGCCTCTGCAGCGTTCATTTCCTGCAGGTTTTCTTTCATGATCACGGTAGATTTGACCAGCAAGCCCGACATACCAATAGCGTCGGCATTATGCTCCTTAGCAGCATCTAGAATATTGGAAATAGGCTGCTTGATGCCGATATTGATTACGTTAAAGCCGTTGTTAGAAAGAATGATGTCGACGAGGTTTTTGCCTATGTCATGAACATCTCCTTTCACCGTAGCGATGACAATCGTTCCATTCCCACCCGTGTCGTCTTCGGCCTCCATAAACTGCTCAAGATAGGCAACGGCGTGCTTCATCGTCTCAGCAGATTGGAGCACAAAAGGAAGCTGCATCTGCCCAGAGCCGAAAAGCTCTCCCACAGTTTTCATTCCCTCAAGCAGGTCTTCATTGATAATCCCCAGCGGCTCTTTTTCTGTCATAGCCTGATCGAGGTCGGCCTCAATACCTGTTTTCTCGCCATCGATGACCCGCTGTGCGATACGTTCAAAGAGGGGCATTGCGGCTAAAGCCTCAGCGCGAGCATTCTTTGCACTGCTGGCGGATACGCCCTCGAAGAGCTGCATAAAAGTTTGCAGAGGATCGTAATCCGCGGTACGCCTGTCATAAACCATGTCCAAAGCTACACGACGCTGCTCCTCATCTATCTTGTTCATCGGCAGAATCTTGGAGCTGTGCGCAATAGCCGAATCGAGACCAACACCGATGCATTCGTTGAGGAAAACTGAATTAAGGACTTGACGAGCCGCAGGGTTCAAGCCAAATGAGATATTAGAAAGCCCCAGCGTCGTGTGGATACGCGGATAACGCTTCTTGAGCTCTCGAATCGCCTCAATGGTCTCAATACCGTCCCGACGAGTTTCTTCTTGCCCGGTAGAAATAGGAAAAGTGAGGCAATCGACGATGATGTCATCTTCTTTGAGCCCCCAGGTCTGAGTTATATCCGTAATGAGGCGTTCTGCGATAGCAACCTTTTGAGCAGCTGTACGCGCCTGACCTTCCTCGTCAATCGTAAGCGCTACTACCGCAGCCCCGTGTTGCTTAACCAAGCGCATAATCCGCTGATACCTGGAGTCGGGGCCATCGCCGTCTTCAAAGTTAACCGAGTTCACAGCACAGCGACCACCCAAGTGCTCAAGACCGACTTGGATGACACCAGGCTCTGTTGAATCAATCATGATCGGTAGCGTCGAACTTGTAGAGAGTAACGACGCTAGCTGGGCCATATCTTGCCGCCCATCGCGACCTACGTAGTCCACGCATAGATCGAGCATGTGCGCACCATCGCGTGTCTGCTGCTTGGCAATATCAACGCAGGTCTCCCAATCCGCTGCCAACATCGCTTCACGGAATGCTTTAGAACCATTCGCGTTGGTGCGTTCTCCGATCATCGTGATGCCAGTATCTTGAGTAAGGTTCACGCTGGTGTAGAGAGAAGATACGGCATCCCCCACCACTGGGTTTCGCTGCGCTTGCTGAGCTGCAGGGACGTTAGCCGTTCCAACAATAGCGTCCCGAACCGCTGAGATATGGGACGGAGTGGTACCGCAACACCCTCCAACCATGCTGAGCCCATAATCGTTAACAAAACCTTTGAGCGCTGCTGCCAACTCCCGAGCAGAAAGTGGATATTCGGCACCATTTTTGCCGAGCACTGGCAAACCTGCATTAGGCATCACTGAGACCGGGATGCCTGCATTATGAGAAAGGAAGCGAAGATGCTCACTCATCTCGTCAGGCCCAGTCGCACAGTTGAGACCGATCATGTCTATCCCCAGTGGTTCAAGAGCAGTGAGTGCAGCCCCAATTTCGGAACCTAAAAGCATGGTCCCTGTGGTCTCTACTGTTACATGACACACAATAGGGATCTTGATCCCTATTTTTTCAAATGCCTGCTGGCAGCCATGGATAGCAGCTTTAACCTGAAGCAGATCCTGGGCAGTTTCAACCAGAATGGCGTCGGCGCCACCTTCAATCATCCCGGTAGCGGCTTCGGTATAGTACTCACGCAACTCGCCAAAAGGTGCGTGTCCAAGGGAAGGAAGTTTTGTTCCGGGCCCCATAGAGCCGAGGACAAAACGAGTAAGGCCATCTCGGCCGGGGCCGAGCTCGTCGGCAACGTTGCGAGCTATTCGAACGCCCTCATAAGCAAGCTCACGACACCTCTCTGCAATCCCGTAATCAGCAAGATTGGGAAGGTTGCATCCAAAGGTGTTTGTTTCAACGAGATCAGCGCCAGCTTCAAAATATGAACGATGGATCTGAGCCACGACATCTGGACGCGTAACATTAAGAATCTCGTTGCAGCCTTCCAGGCCAAGGAAGTCTTTATCCACATCGAGGTCAAATGCTTGCAGCTGTGTTCCCATGGCTCCATCGCCAATGAGAACGCGGTCTTTCATTGCGTCAAGAAAATCTGTCCGGAAAGGTATAGTTGCTCTAGTCATTGACTAGACAGCTTAGTACGTATTGTGTGAACTGAGTCAATATTTTATGACGAGACGATGCTTTATATTCACAAAGAGGCTCCGGAGTTCATACCGAATCAGCTAATCTTCGTCCTCCAATGCGATAGCTTCTTCATAGGTGGGTAAATCTGCTATTTCTTCGGCGGTTAACCCGATTTCCTCTGCGGCTTTTTCAATGATCCGCTGGAGGTCGGCGTATTCTTCTGCCTCTATGACGGCATATCCGTATGAATGATTGACTGCATCAATATCACTAAACAACACGCCGACGCGCGCTACAAAGTCTAAGTGAGTAAGAGACGCAGCCTGATCCTCAGAACGGCTACTACTGTGCTGAGACAACGGGATAAGTGATTGGGCGAAATCTTGAAGAAGCCCCTCAATCTCAGATACTGCACTTACCTCAAATGGCGGATCCCACCACTCCAATTCGTCTTTTTGAAGATAGCTGCCGGTGGCAAAAGCACGGAGATCTGAAATAAATTCAGCAATACTATCCTCGCACTGAAATCGAGATGTCATTCTTCCTCATCGTCTTAGCCGATATATGTTTGTTTTTGCTGTTTAAAGCAGTTCGAGCAAGGACTAGATTTTCACGCCTAAAAGAGCATCCAAGGCGCATGCCACCAGATCGCCGGCTGAGGTTCGTTTATGAGAAGCCCCATTCTCCTCTACCGTCCCTACTGTTTTTGCCCATGTATCTACAGCCTCAAGCACCTTCGGGGTATCAAGGTCTTGGGACAAGCGAATCCTGATGTTGTGCACGAGGCCTTGAGCGGCTTCCAGATCTGTTGCTGCATTTGCGGCATTAATCCATAGTTCTCTGCGCTTTTCTGCGTCAGAAAGAATCTCATCAGACCATTCACGCGGAGCCCGATAGTGGCCGGAATACAGACCAAGGCGGATAGCAGAAGGATCATGTCCGTCGGCTGTGAGCTGAGAGACAAAAACAAGATTGCCTAAAGATTTGCTCATCTTCATGCCGTCCAAGGCGATCATTCCGGTATGCACGTAGTGGTTGGCCATCCTGTGCACGTGATGGGTTGCTTCCGCGTGTGCGGCAGAAAATTCATGATGCGGAAAGATCAGGTCGGAACCTCCGCCCTGGATAGCAAAATGATGCCCAAGCCTATTGGTAGCGATCGCAGAGCACTCGATATGCCATCCAGGACGTCCTGCACCAAAAGGAGCCTCCCAGGAAGGCTCACCTTCACGTGCAGATCGCCAGATTAATGCATCGAGGGGATCTTTCTTCCCCGGACGGTCAGGATCGCCGCCCCTTTCTGCAAAGAATTCCTCCATGAGGGCACGCGAATAATTAGATTCATACCCAAAATGGTTCGTTGCAGAGATCGAGGCATAGATATCGCGGTATTGATCGACTTCAACGATGTAAGCGGAACCGTTGTTCAACAGAGTCTGGACCATCTCGATGACTTCATCGATTGATTCCATCGCTCCCACGTAGTCGCGGGGTGGAACCACGGATAAGGCTTCCATGTCTGAGCGGAAAAGGTTTATCTGATCAGTGCCCAGTTCTTGCCAGCTCACGCCATCGCGTTCCGCACGCTCGAAAAGCGGGTCGTCCACATCCGTAATATTTTGCACAAAATGGACGGTGTGGCCGGCGTCGATAAGCTGCCGGTTAATGAGATCAAACGCGAGGTATGTCGCTGCATGCCCTAGGTGCGTGGAGTCATAAGGAGTAATGCCACACACATACACACCGACTTCCCCATTGCTACAGTCCACCGGCTTAATCACGCGGTCAGCTGTGTCGTACAGGGAAAGCGCTACTTTTTCTCCCGGTACAGCTGGGATTTTTGGTGCGGGCCATGATTTCATGGCAACCAGAATAACCGCTATCACTGCTCTTGACCGAACTCAATGCGGCCCAGAGCACTCCTTAACGTAGAAAACGTGCCTGTTGCGAGCAGGCACGTGATCTTTCAATGCTGTTTAAGCAGCAAGGACTCCAGTAGCAAGCAGCCCCATGACCAATAAACCAACGGGGATGCGGTACACCGCGAACCAGCTAAACGAGTGGTTGCCCACGAACTTAAGCAGCCATGCGATGGACGCATATCCCAACACAAAAGCAATGCCCGTTCCTACCAATAGTTGCATTCCCGATGCGGCTTGGCCGGCATCCGGGGCAAAGGCGTCGGGGAGCGAAAACAGCCCGGAACCCAATACCGCAGGAATCGCCAGCAAGAAGCTAAAGCGCGTAGCAACTTCGCGGTCGAGCCCTACAAAGAGGCCAGCAGAGACTGTTCCGCCGGAACGGGAAACTCCTGGAATCAGTGCAAGACACTGTGCAAGGCCCATGATTATGGCGTCTTTCATCGTCAATTCTTCAAAGTTACGTTTCTTCGATCCGAATTTTTCGGCAGCGATGAAGACGAATGAAAAGAGAATGAGCACCGTTGCTGTGATCCACAGATTACGGAATGCGTCACGGATGAGATCTTTAGCCAAAACACCAATGATGACCACGGGAAGAGTTCCTACGATCACCATCCACCCCATGCGGTAGTCAAAACCGCGTGCATCCTTATTGAATAAGCCTCGGAACCAACCAGCGACAATCTTTGCAATGTCCTTAGCAAAGTACACCAGCACTGCAAGTTCTGTTCCGAGTTGGACTACTGCTGTAAAGCTTGCCCCAGCATCCTCCCCCCAAAAAAGTTGGGAGATAATTCGCAGATGGCCAGAAGAGCTGATCGGCAAGAACTCAGTAAGCCCCTGCACAATCGATAAAACAATGGTTTGCGCCCAAGATATTTGATCTGCAGAAGCTGCAGAAACCGTCGACACGCTGTCGGCAAGGATGATCGATTCAGTCACAAAGAATCACCGTACTCTACTGTGGAGATGGTGAGAGAAGCAACAGTCGGTTCAAGCGGGTTAAGAGTGTCTACTTTAGGGCTCGGTACAACAACATGGGGACGCAGCACTCCCGAATCGGAGGCTACGGAGATACTCAAGGTTTTCCGCAACGCAGGTGGGACGCTTATCGACGTCTCCCCCAGCGCTGTTGACATCATTGCGCGTCAGCTCGTCACCGACCGCCATGAGTTTGTTGTCTCTGTAAGCAGCGGCGTAAATCCTGCGGCGCCTTTTGGACAACGAGTAGATTGCTCACGACGTAATCTCCTGCACCAATTGGACACCACCTTGCAGCGCCTAAACACGGATTACATAGATCTATGGAACGTGGGCTATTGGGATCCGCATACCCCACCAGATGAAGTCGCCGACACCCTTGCGCATATGATCCAAGTGGGTAAAGTGCGCTATGCGGGCGTGCGTGGCTACAACGGTTGGCAGCTTGCTGTAACACGTCACCGCGATATCATTTCTGCGCAGGCTCCTTATAACTTATTGCAGCGTTCTATTGAAACTGATCTGCTGCCTGCTGCCCAATACTTGGGTGTCGGAGTTATAGCCGGCGCGCCTTTAGCTCAGGGAGTGCTCAGTGGTCAGTACCGCAGGAATATTCCTGGTACCTCACGTGCAGCCTCTCCCGAGGTCTATGCAGATGTGCATGGCTTAATCCCAGAAAGCCACGCCGTAGTCGAAGCTCTGAAGACTGCTGCTGAGGGGCTGGGTATCTCCACAGCTATCACGGCGGCCTCGTGGGTCATTAGCCAACCAGGTATTAGCGCTATGATTGCGACTCCTCGTACAACGCATCATTGCCGAGAACTCATTACGAGCGCGGACGTAACCATTCCTCGTACAATCTCCAAGGCTTTTGACGACGTAACCCTCTAATCGAGTCATCGTACCTGGTTGAATATGCGCTTTTCTTGCTCAACCACAAAACAGGGGCAAAGATGCGGGGTCATATGGCGTTATCAGGAGCTACATGCTGGTAGGGTCATTCTGTGTGAGAAACGCACAGAGCACGTCGGGAGTCCAAAGAACTGCGATCGCGGGGATGCTCGCACTATCTTTAAGCCTTGTTGCTTGTACGAAAGAAAATGGTCCTAATCCACAAGATTCCGGGGTACAAGGAAATGCGACGGCACAAAAGTCACCGGCTTCTTCCTCGCCGTCAGGACAGGTTATTCCTTTTGCATCCATCCTAGGGCTGCAAAAGGCTGGGGATATCCTTGCTGTGAGAGAAAAAACTGTGCTTCACGTGGGGCCTACCAAAGCTTTTTATGAGGGAACCCAAACAAAGATTGATGTACAAGAAGCCTGCGGTGCGCTCACTGCAACTGCCCAGGAATTTATCCTCCCATGCCCCGATGGAGTGCATGTTGTCCATGCTCGGACTCCTGATACTCATGATGTGGCCACTCAAGAGCCCGCAACAGTCGCGGCTAAAACGACAAGCGGAGAGATCATCGCGGGCGACTCAGATACAGCGAGTTTGAAAGTGTATCGCAGCGATAAAGCCCCCCAGAGCATCAAGACAGAATTCATCACCAACCAGATTGTTGCTATACCTGTGGATGGTCAGCCTGATGCCGTGGCTCGCGTTAACAATGAGCATACCGTCATTCAGGATATTCGCTGGTCAGAAGGTGAAAGTGGTGCTCTGTTGCGTGTTGGGCGTGGAGTCGGACAGATTGCTCCTGCTGAACAATCAATTCTCTTAGCATCCGACACTATTGGCGGCCAGCTGATGGTGTATGGCGCAGAAGAAGTGATCAGACTTCATCAGTCCTCTCCCGTAGGAGTAAGCCCATGGGCGGTAGCTTGGGATAAAAAGAATCAACAGGCGTGGGTGAGCACGACCTCTGATAACAAGCTAACTGCGTATAGCATTTCAAGCGGAACTGCAGAGCGGAAGCGCCATTACTCCTCCGTTGCGGATGTGCATTCGATGGTGGTGCTTGACGACGCCACCGTGATTGCAGGCTCTGCTACCGGCGACGGTCTCCAAATTATTAAACCCTAAGTTTTCATCCCCTCTTGACCAAAAGAAAGCTCATTTGATCCATGTCGATCCCTCAGCATCCACTCCGTACGAAGATGTACAACCTCGCGCTCAAAGGAATGTTTACGATGCCCCCTGAGCGTATCCATGGCATCATCAGCAAGGGAATGAACGTTCTGCAGGTTGCCGGCCCTATCAACACGGCTCTGGGAAAAATTGTGGCCGTTGACGATCCAATATTGTCGCAGGAAGTCTTTGGCACCGTGTTTCCCCGCCCATTAGGTCTTGCTGCGGGCTTTGACAAAGACGGAGATGCCCCCGATGCATGGGCTGCTGTGGGATTTGGATACGCAGAGTTGGGAACTGTGACTGCATCGCCTCAGCCTGGAAACCCTACGCCGCGTCTTTTCCGTCTACCCGCAGACAAAGCCATCCTCAACCGCATGGGTTTTAACAACGCGGGTGCGGCTCAGGTAGCTGGAAATCTACGCCGCCGTACTTCTGAAGACGTTATCGGCATTAATATTGGCAAAACTAAAGTGGTGCCGGCGGAAAAAGCGATAGACGATTACCGCAGATCAGCCGCCTTACTTGGCGATCTCGCAGACTACCTTGTGGTCAATGTGTCATCTCCCAACACACCAGGACTAAGAGACCTACAGGCGGTTGATTCACTGCGCCCTATTTTAAAAGCCGTGCAGGAAACAACGTCTACCCCTGTGCTAGTTAAAATTGCCCCGGATCTAGGTGCCGATGATATCGATGCCGTTGCAGACCTTGCTGTTGAACTAGGGCTAGACGGAATCGTAGCAACGAACACCACCATCTCTAGAGAGGGGCTGGTCACCCCAACGCGCACTGTTGAAGATATGGGCGCAGGTGGTATTTCTGGCGCACCTCTGGCAGAACGTTCATTGTATGTGCTTCGACAGCTCTACGCCCGAGTTGGAAAAGACCTAGTCCTTATCGGTGTTGGTGGAATATCGACTCCCCAGCAAGCTTGGGAAAGAATTGCCGCAGGCGCAACCTTATTGCAAGGTTATACGGGACTTATTTACGGTGGCCCTGATTGGATCCGGGATATACATCTTGGGATAGCTGCGCAATTGCGTGCTCATGGACTAAGCAATATTGCTGAAGCCGTAGGTTCAGAGCTTCCATGGACTCTTGACTGAAGAACACTTACCAACCGGCGAGTTATTCATAATCAACAGTAGTAATCATTCCTAGACGGCGGCGTTTTCTTAAACGCCCCGCGATCAAGAGCACAGCACCGGATACTGCAAAAAATAACGCCCCTATGCACAACACCATAGGGCCGTTATTCTCAGTGAAGTCGTGAGCAGTAGCTTTCTTGAACCACCACGCACCAACAAACATAATTCCACTCACAATTTCGCAGAGGATTCCTGCGATTGTCCGCCCTCGCATCAGTCTGACCCTTCGCGTTGTCCGTGGCAATGGTACATGACAGTAAAACACGACGTTATCCTGCCTATTAATTGAATGATAACTAAGCATTAATACTGACGCAGTGTTTTGCCATGGAGGAAGAGAAAAAGAAACTAATCTTTCACTTTTCCTCCCCCAGATTGATGGAGTTTGTATCTATAACAGGGCTAAGAGACGAAAGCTTACTGCTTTATGGCAGATTGCCTAACTATAAGTCCACACACAAGTGCTAAGGACCCATAAATAGGTAACCAATACTGCTCCCACACGACTATCGGTTCGGGGCTTAAAAAACGACCGACTACCACAAGCACCAACGCCACGATAAGCGCCCCTACTTGTAGCCGCGATGCAGCCTGGTCCTTCCGGATCGTGGCAAATCCGCCAAATACTCCTGCAGCGATAACGATTAAAAGAAAACGGGCGGTTACTGCCACAGGTTCCATCCACCCTACGGTCGCTACTTGAACGAACGTGAAGATAAATAAGACAAACGCAATGGCTACGAAAGCACCTCCAACCCGTAGTCCTATCGGAATACTAGGATTTGTGGGCTGATGTGCTGAGGCCTTAGACATTTTCGTACCAGCCCCAGTACACCGCTCGAGCAATTGAATGGAAATACAGGTTAAAGCCCAGAACAGTCGGCGTTGCATCGGCTGAAACATCAAGGGTCTCTACGTCTACTGCATGCACCGCAAAAAGATAACGATGTGGGCCGTGACCTGCGGGAGGGTTTGGCCCATAATAGCCACGAATACCTGAGTCACCCTTGAGCGTTATTACGTTTTCAATACTCCCAAGGACTTCGTCTCCTGCACCCTGAGCAAGCTCGCTAACAGTAACTGGAATATTAAAGACAGCCCAGTGCCAAAAACCTGAAGCGGTTGGGGCATCAGGATCAAAACACGTAATAGCCAGAGATTTTGTACCTTCAGGCAAATCTGACCATGAGAACTGTGGCGACAGCCCTTCTTCCGCCAAATGAATCTCCGGGATCTTTTCCCCTTCTCCAAAGGACGTGGAACTCAGAGGAAAAGACGGAAGATCTTTCAAAGGAGCATAGGGGTCAGGGCCAGGGAAACGGGAATCTACATAGGTACTCATGTGGTCATTTTTACCTGAACATTTGTCTCACGGCCATGAAAGCTGTCTCTATTTATAGTTTAGAGAACCCTCGCACACCTGAGCTGACCCCAGCGGCGTCGATAAGCGTGAATGTTTTAATCCAATCCCCGCTCTATAGCTTCTGCAATAGCATCGATAAACGCGCGATCCGCGGGCGCACCCGAAACCGTAACAGTTTCACCCTGGCGGATACCAAGAGACATAAGCAGCAAAGATGATGCAGCATCTGCCCCGTTCACGTGTATATTCCCTTCAGCTTCTGACGCGATCTCAGAGATGATAGAAGCAGGACGAGCATGCAAACCGGCTGCATCAACGACGGTAACCTGACGTCCATATTCTCCCGATGGTATCGGCTCTTTAACAGAAGCAACGGGCTCTGATGCAAACAAGGAAACCGCAGAGGAGGCAGCCTTGATGACTTCATCCAAAGAATCACCCTGTTGCGCCGCAGTCGCAGCGGCAACTGTGCCTTCTACAAAGGGGACGTTAACAAAAGCCACGGGCTGATCATCGTAAAAGTCCAGTAGGGTCTCTACCGTCATCGTTGCCGAACCCAAGTCAGTGAGAATAAGGACCTCAAGTCCCTTATGTAAAAGTCCATCGACTGATCTTTCCACCAGGTCATAGGAAGTACCTATTCCACCATCGTCGCGCCCACCTGCCGGAACAATGGCTACGTCAGCAGCCATTTGCTGGGCAAGTTCACACAGCCCTGCAGCTAAGGAGGCCGAATGGGAGACAAGGACAAGCCCCACTTTTTGTGTGCTCATGAAGCTACCGACTCCTTTGCAGCATCTGCCGCGGCCCTGAGGAATAATGCGGAAGATGTCGCGCCGGGGTCTTTGTGCCCTGCAGAGCGTTCTCCCAGGTAGGAAGCCCGGCCCTTGGTAGCGATCATGGGGATAGTCGATTCAGCTCCTTGTTCAGCAGATTCAGCTGCACGAATAAGCACCTCAGTAGCTGTGGCTCCACCATTCACTGCGTCTCTTGCGGCGCTGGCAGCGGGGCTCCATGCGTCAACCATGGTCTTTTCCCCTACGGCGGCTTTACCGCGAGCTGTGACGCCTTCCAAAGCGCCCTCGATAAGGCCTGCTACGGCTTCAGCATCTAGCTTCTCTTTTCCTTTAATCGCTTTCGAGGCTCTCAGAAAAGCGGTTCCCAGCAATGGCCCTGAAGCTCCGCCGACGGTGGAGATCAACGTAGCAGCGGTGATTTTGAGCACCTCAGAAGGCGTAGTCACATCTTGACCATCTAGTTTTTCCAGGACAGCGCTAAACCCGCGATCGACATTTTCTCCATGATCCGCATCGCCAATAGCACGATCAAGCTCTATCAACTCGTCGCGGTGTTCTTTTGCAGAGATGGCGCATCGGTTAATCCAATCGCTAGCCCAATCAACAGTAAGAAAATGCATGGTTATATTCCTTTACGGTAAGCAACAGTATTGACGGGAGCGTCGAAAAGCTTTAATGCTTCCTCATCAACCCTCATCAAGGTGACCGATGCTCCTTGCATGTCAAGGCTTGTCACGTAGTTGCCAACAAGCGCACGCTCCACAACGATCCCAGCCTCATCCAGGCGTTCTTGGACCCGCCTGTAGACAACATAAAGTTCTGATGAAGGAGTCCCTCCCATGCCGTTGACTAGGGCAATGACACGTTCTCCATGACAGAGCTGAAGATCGTGGATGATGGGATCTATAAGCTGATCAGTGATTGCATCAGCATTGCTCATCGGAACTTTTCGTCGCCCCGGTTCCCCATGAATGCCAACCCCGATTTCAATCTCGTTTTCCTCAAGATCAAACGATGGTTTTCCTACGTGAGGTACCGTGCAAGCCGATAGCGCAACCCCCATGGAAGCAACATTTTCTACTGCTTTTTTAGCCACAGCAGCGACTTCTTCCAGCGAATCCCCACGTTCAGCTGCTGCTCCAGCAAGCTTTTCCACCAACATAGTACCGGCCACCCCACGACGGCCTGCAGTATAAAGAGAATCCTCAACGGCTACATCGTCGTCCACGATTACCTGAACAACCTCTATATCGTCGAACTCTGCAAGTTCTGCGGCCGTATCAAAATTCAAAACGTCGCCTGTGTAATTTTTAACGATGTACACCACACCCGCCCCACGGTGAACTGCCTTTGTGGCTTCCACGATGGGATCTGGCGTTGGAGAAGTAAAGACCGGTCCCGGTATCGCAGCATCGAGCATTCCTTCTCCGACAAAACCGGCATGCAGTGGCTCATGGCCGGAGCCGCCACCAGATATAAGAGCTACTTTCCCCTCTTGTTTTAGCTGCGCACGCGTGATGTATAAGGGATCGCTGTGTGCCGAAACTATGTCTTTGTGAGCGGCAGCAAATCCATCGATGGTTTCTTGGACAACCTTTCGAGGATCATTAACAAGCTTTTTCATAGACCCAACCTTTCGCAGATAAAAAGCTGATCGCATCGCTCACAGGCCCTTACGCAAGCGACAGCACCAATGCATATATTGCCAATGCAATGGTTTTATGTGTTCGACTGTACGGATTTTTAATCTCGTTGTGTTGTGATCTAAATCGCGGGAAAGTTACGAGCACTTTTGTCCATGTAAAAATTCAGCTCTGATGCAGTCCCCGAAAAGCAATCAAGGGGCGAAAGATGCATGGCATAACGGACGCACTGAAGTGAAATGCTTCAAGCACATACGCGCACATGCCTTTTACCTATTATGACCTGCCGATTTGCCTATCTGTTGACTCACTCATATAGTTAAGCGAGTCAACAGCCAAGCGGCTGGAAACACTACCCGGCCCGGGTGGCGGAATGGCAGACGCGCTAGCTTGAGGTGCTAGTGTCCTACTAACGGACGTGGGGGTTCAAGTCCCCCCTCGGGCACAAATAGTTAATGTGCTTTAACGGAGGTAACAAACTCGAAAGGGATTGTTACCTCCGTTTTGCTTTACTATTTCACCTTGTTACTCATCTCGCCGGACACGGCCCGGATGGTAGCACCACAGGTATATTGTGGCCTAAGCTAGTGCCATCCACTCTAAGTCGAATAAAACGAATGTGTGAGGTTATCGTTTCGATGTTGATCTGATCTCTACTCAGCTGAGCTGAGACGTTTACACCGTTGCCCTGCTCTTGGAGATCAACTATGGCTTCTGTCGAACTCACCGACGTTACTTTTGCGTATACTTCGCGTCCCCTTCTTAACCATGTTTCTTTGCATATCGGCGCTGGCGAGCGTGCCTGTCTCGTAGGACCTAATGGCTGCGGGAAAACTACCCTCCTGCAACTTATCACTGGAGAAATCACTCCAGATAACGGGAAAATCATTATGCACCCGGCAAACGACGCCAGGCGGTCACATGCATTTAATTTTAAAGTCACTAGGCGGCACACCACCGTCGAAGATTTCTTCAACCATACATTATCTGACCTCTACGCTCTTTCCTCGCGTTTTGACAAGATAACCGCTGCTCTAGCCGACTCCCCCAATGATCCCACGCTAGCAAGCGAATATGACTCTTTGCTCACACAAATGAGCTCTGCAGATGTGTGGTCAATCGATGCACGTATCGATGAAACCCTTGCCGGCCTGGGGCTTCCACAGTTAGCCGGCGCTGGACGGTCACGAGACATTCACTCATTGTCACCAGGACAGCGCGTGCGCCTTGAGCTAACTGCCTTGTTAGTGTCGCGCCCAGATATTTTGGTGCTTGATGAGCCAACAAATCACCTTGATAAGGATGGCAGCAACTTTTTAGTACGGATGCTTATGGAGTGGTCCGGCCCAGTGATATTAGCGAGCCATGACCGTGCCTTTATCAATAAAGTGGCCACGGTCATCTACGACTTAGATATAGCTTCCTGGCAAGCTCTGGCAACAGCCTCAGGGCTAGGCACAATTCCTGGTGCATACAGGTGTCAGGGCAATTACTCTGATTATCTTGTTGCCAAAACCCAGGCACGTGAGGCACATAAACAGTTACACAGCAGTCAACAGGGAGAAAAGCGCTCAATTCAAGCGCACCGAGCCTCCAGCCAGAACATCGCTCAGGGTGGTTCTCATATGAGAACTGCGACAGGCATAGCTCAGAAATTCTACTCGGATCGCGCAGCTTCCACCGCAGCGCGTCGGGTTCGCAATGATGATAGGCGTCTCGACGATCTAAAGAACCGGGAAGTTCGCAAGCTACGCACCTATGACTTGCGTCTAGACTTTGCCGACGCACCGGCACAGACTGGAGTGGCTGTATCTGCGAGAAATGCAATGCTGCTTCACCGCCTGCAAGAAGTCACCTTTGATCTCATGTACGGAGAACATCTGCTTATCACGGGTCCCAATGGAGCAGGAAAATCCACGTTGGTGAATTGGCTTGCTGCTGGTGCCCCACCGGCTACGACTCATAGCGATGCAAACGGCACGATTACACGAGATGATCGGCTAGTACTGATCCCGCAGCGTCTCCCCCAGCAGGGCGATCCTGGTTTCACAGAAACCGTGTGGAACGAAGGTATCGGCCAGATGGGAACCGGAATTATTCATCCCTCTATGTGGAACATCCCCGTGCCAGCGCTGTCTGCGGGCAATCAACGGCGCGCTCAGATAGCTGTTGCAGTCGCTAAACAGCCGGCTATACTCCTCATCGACGAGCCGACTAACTACCTCGACCTCAACACGATCGAAGCCTTTGAAGCCGCAATTTCTGAATGGGCCGGAACTTTAGTGATAGTCAGCCACGACCAATGGCTCATCGACAAATGGCATGGGAAAAGGCTTTGCCTAGGCTCATCAGCATAAGCTGCGTACAATATCGGCCCTGGATTTTAGCAGGTAAGCTTTCTCGTTATGCATGATGAGGAAATCCGCGCACGGCGAATGATTGCCCAGTATCTCAGTCCAAGCGACGCACATCCCCAGCCTGCGTCGCTACAGGACGCAGCCCTCCATATGATGGCTACCCAGGGGCAAAACTATGCCGGAGGATTACAGGGCCTTGCTTTACGCACGGGGGTGCATGAACTTTATACCGGCACGATACAAAGCCATTTAGATGATTGCCTGAAAAACTATGAGGTTATCCGTACTTGGTCACAACGCGGCACGCTCCACTTCCTCCACAAAGATAATGCATGGATTGTAGCCGCTATAGGCAAGCGCGGTTTGGGAACTATTGAGGCTTCCGCTCAGCGTTTTGGGATAACAGAACAAGAATATTCAGAGATCCTCGAACGCACCGTACAGCTGTGTGCTACTCCTCATAGCCGCCAGCAGCTACGAGATCACCTCGGGATTGATTCTGCCCTGTTGTCCAACGTCATGCGTCGTTTAGGCCGTACCGGCGACCTCATCCAAGGTGCCAAAACAGGTAACCATGATACTTTTATCCGCGCCGAGGCGGCCGGCTGCAACGTGAACCAGGACGCAAGCATTGGTACGTTAGTAACCAACTATTTTTCCACTCGCGGTCCAGCTCATATAGCCGATTGTGCGTGGTGGTCTACGTTGCCTAAAACCGTTGTGCGTCGTGAAGCTAGGAAAGCAGTCGACTCCGGCGCTCTGCTAGAAGTATCCCCCGACGTGTTTATGGGGAGCTGGCAAAACGATGTCTCAGACAGCGATATCACTGCCGCTCTGCAACTCCATATCCAGCTGCCTCCCTTTGACGAATACCTGATGTCTTATACTCAGCGCGACGTATTATTCTCCCCGCAGTGCGATCCGCTATCTGTGCTGACAAAAAACGGTATTTCTTGGCCTTTTATGGTTTCAGGAGGCGTGATTATAGGCCGTTCTTCCTAGCGACGATAAAGTAGAGCAAATGACCGACATCGATCCAGATGAGTTGGATATTGCACTACGCGTTTTAAAAGAAGCCGGCGAGTTGCCCCAAGACCACCCTCAGGCTGTCACACTGCATCACGCTGTGAGTAAGCTTTTTAAGACGGTAAAAAAGAATCGCAGGAGCGTCGCAAAGCAGCAAAGAAGGCTTGCCGACGCTCAGGTACTTGCTGCGACTGCAACAGCCAACCCTCGCCGGATTGACGATGAAACAGCAGGCCTTCTTATTGCTCCGAAAGGCCAAAAGCCTATTCCGCTTGAAGTCGGTGCGGTCGCCACACCCCATGGATTTGCTGGAAGACTCAACAAATCGCATAACTGCTATATCTGTAAACAGCCTTATACTTTGGTTGATTCATTCCATCATCAGCTCTGCCCGGACTGCGCTAGTGATAATCGGCAGCGCCGCGAACAGCGCGTAGATCTCACAGGTAGACGAGCCCTCCTGACCGGTGGACGCGCAAAGATCGGCATGTATATAGCGCTTAAATTGCTTCGCGACGGCGCCCATCTGACCATCACTACCCGTTTTCCTAAGGACGCTGTCCGCAGGTTTACCGCAATACCAGACTCCTCCGAGTGGCTTGAGCGCTTGCGCGTCGTCGGGATTGATTTGCGTAACCCGGCACGCGTCGAAGAGCTTGCCGCCATGGTAGGAGAATCCCCGCTAGACATCCTTATCAATAACGCTGCCCAAACCGTTCGGAGATCGCCCGGAGCATATTCGGGGTTGGTATCCGCAGAAGCACAACCGCTTAGCGGGCTGCAGAATGATGTGGCACTGCTTGAGCTGGGTGTTCCAACGAATATCCATCCAGAGTCCTTGAAACGCAAGAAAAACCATCGCAGCCTCACGGACAGCCCCGGAATCCTAGACGCTAACGATGCTCAGAACATAGCGGCATTGGCGATGCGTGCAGGCAATGACTCCCGCGGTGTAGACGCAGGAGGTCTTATCCCCGACCTAGTGAACCATAACTCTTGGGTGGCCAAAGTCGGTGATATAGATCCCGTGGAAATGCTGGAAGTTCAGCTATGCAATGCCACCGCGCCTTTCATCCTCTTGAACAGGCTCCGCCCCGCTTTAGAGGCATCGTCTGCGCGTCGAAAATACGTGGTCAACGTTTCTGCCATGGAGGGAGTTTTTGGCCGAGGATACAAAGGTCCAGGTCATCCTCACACAAACATGGCTAAAGCGGCTCTCAACATGTTGACGCGAACCACGGCCACCGAAATGTTCGAGCACGGTGTCCTAGTAACCGCCGTAGATACCGGGTGGATTACTGACGAGCGCCCGCACACAACAAAGACACGTCTAGCTAACGAAGGCTTCCGAGCACCGCTTGACCTAGTCGACGGTGCTGCCAGGGTCTACGACCCCATCGTCCAAGGCGAAAATGGGGTTGATCTTTATGGCTGCTTCCTCAAAGACTATAGGCCTCATCCCTGGTAGAAGGTCGTGTCAGCGCTCATCTCTACGATCAAAAGCCCGAAGAATCTTTTCTGCGCCGAGAGTTGGCGTTATCTGAGCTTGCCGTAATTGCATCTCTACGAGCTTGCGAACAGAACTAACCTCAGGATCTGCGTTCAATCGCTGCAGCAGCGTCTCGTGCACCATCGACCACATCCATTGGACCTGCTGCTCTCTGCGGGTGTGTTCGAAAGTGCCTGAGTCTAGCATCACCTTATGGTGCTTCTGGACGTGATCCCAGAATTCTTCTACCCCTTCGTGTTCCACTGCAGACATCGTCATAGTTGGAGGGTGCCACAAGTCGCTTTCTTGGCGAACCATCCGCATCGCGGCGCCCAGTTCCCTGGCAGCCCGCTTGGCATTTTTCAGATTGGGGCCATCAGCTTTATTGATTGCGACGAGATCGGCCATTTCCAAGACGCCTTTTTTAATTCCCTGGAGCTGATCCCCAGCACCAGCAAGCGCTAAAAAGGTAAAACAATCCACCATCTGAGAAACAGCTACCTCTGACTGCCCCACGCCCACGGTCTCCACGAGAATGACGTCATAGCCAGCGGCCTCAAAGACCACCATAGATTCCCGGGTAGCTTTGGCCACACCTCCTAGTGTTCCCGCTGACGGCGATGGACGGATAAATGCGTTCTCTTCCCGCGCTAGCTTGGCCATGCGAGTTTTATCGCCAAGAATAGAGCCTCGGGTTTTGGTTGAGGAAGGATCAATAGCTAACACCGCGACTTTATGTCCCTCAGTGATCAGCTTCATCCCGAGAGCTTCAATGAACGTCGACTTTCCGACTCCCGGAACACCAGTGATTCCCACCCGCAATGCTTTTCCGCTAAAGGGCAACAGCCTAACCAGCAGTTCCTGCGCCAGTACGCGGTGTGCTGCAGCAGTCGACTCCAGCAGCGTAATTGCGCGTGACATAAGGGTGCGGTCACACCGACGAACGCCCTCAAAGAGCTCATCCACGTCGATACGGCGGCGGGCACGTTTCACGATCTCTGGAGGAACCGCTGTTGCTTCCCCTAGGTCTGTTCCCGAAGTAGTCATAAGGGAACCTAAGTGATGCTCAAGGTATTCATTGTCCATGGTCATGGCTCATCCTTCCCGTCGAAAACAACGTCACCGGTCGCGCACAAGAGCGACCGGTGACGAGGTTGGCATGATTTAACTAAGCTTCATCGACCTGAAGCTCGATGCCAAGATTTGCTGCCAGCTTAGTCAGCATGTCGATCGCGGCTTCTGCGATAACGGTACCTGGTGGATAAATTGCCACAGCACCGTCGTCGTAAAGCTCTTGGAAGTCACCTGGCGGGATCACACCACCAACAACAATCATGATGTCTTCACGACCGAGTTTTGCTAGTTCTTCCTTCAACGCAGGCACCAAGGTGAGGTGTCCTGCAGCTAGAGACGACACTCCCACGACATGCACGTCGGCATCTACGGCAGCTCGTGCCGCTTCTGCAGGAGTCTGGAAGAGCGGTCCGACGTCAACGTCCATGCCGAGGTCAGCATAAGCAGAAGCAACAACTTTCTGCCCACGATCGTGTCCATCCTGACCCATCTTGGCTATGAAGATACGCGGGCGGCGGCCTTCTTCCGCTTCAAAGGCGTCTGCCATAGCGATAGCCTTATCGACGTTACCCACGGCACCTTCCTTTCCGACTTCTTCCTTATACACGCCAGATAGCGTACGGATTTCTGCCTCATGACGGCCAAAAACGTCTTCAAGTGCGTCCGAGATCTCGCCAATTGAGCATTTTGCGCGAGCACAGTCGACCGCGAGCTTAAGGAGGTTATGATCCAGATCTCCTGGCTCCTTGGTCTCCATACGGGCAGCTTCTGTCAAAGCGTCAAGAGTACGTTTAACTTCGGCCTCATCACGCTCTGCCCGTAACTTAGCTAGCTTCTCAATCTGCTCAGCGCGCACTTTCGTGTTGTCAACCTTGAGGACTTCAATCTGCTCGTCTTCCTCAACAACATACTTGTTCACTCCGATGAGCGCTTGACGCCCGGAGTCAATTCGTGCCTGGGTACGAGCGGCTGATTCCTCAATACGAAGCTTCGGAATTCCCTCGATGGTTGCCTGTGCCATACCACCTGCAGCCTCGACTTCCTCGATGTGAGCACGTGCTCGCTCAGCGAGTTGTTCGGTCAACCATTCGATGTAATAGGAACCGGCCCATGGGTCAACTGGAGCTGTGGTACCAGATTCCTGCTGCAAAAGGAGCTGGGTATTACGCGCGATGCGTGCAGAGAAATCGGTCGGAAGTGCAAGGGCCTCGTCAAGGGCGTTGGTGTGCAACGATTGAGTATGCCCCTGCGTAGCACCCATGGCTTCAACCGCCGTACGGGCCACATTGTTGTACACGTCCTGCGCAGTCAGGGACCAGCCTGAGGTCTGCGAGTGGGTACGCAGAGACTGCGACTTAGGGTTCTTCGGGTCGAATTTGGCAACCAGTTCGCTCCACAAAAGGCGTCCCGCGCGTAGTTTTGCGATCTCCATAAACGTATTCATGGAGATACCCCAGAAGAAGGATAGACGGGGAGCAAACTTGTCTACGTCTAGTCCGACCTCTTTACCCGCACGAATGTATTCGATTCCATCTGCAAGCGTGTAAGCAAGCTCGAGATCTGCCGTAGCACCTGCTTCTTGAATGTGATAGCCGGAAATCGAGATCGAGTTAAACCGTGGCATCTTCATCGAGGTGTACTCGAAAATATTTGAGATGATGCGCATGGACGGCTTCGGAGGATAAATATAGGTGTTACGAACCATGAACTCTTTCAGAATATCGTTCTGAATAGTTCCAGCCAGTTGTTCAGGAGCAACCCCTTGTTCCTCTGCAGTCACGATATAGAAAGCCAGGACTGGAAGAACTGCGCCGTTCATGGTCATGGACACCGAAACTCTGCCGAGGTCGATACCGGCAAATAGTTCTCGCATATCCAGAATCGAGTCAATAGCCACGCCTGCCATACCGACATCACCGACAACGCGCTCATTATCTGAGTCGTAGCCACGGTGAGTAGCTAGGTCAAAAGCAACCGACAGGCCTTTCTGGCCAGCGGCAAGGTTACGGCGATAAAAGGCATTGGATTCCGCAGCTGTGGAAAAGCCCGCGTACTGACGGATTGTCCATGGCTGGTTGGTGTACATGGTGGGATAGGGTCCACGCATAAAAGGAACCATGCCGGGGAAAGAATCCAGCTGGTCAGCCGGAACCGAATCATCACGATCATCGCGATTAAATACCCGCGGGACGTCAATGCCCTCTGGGGTTGTCCATACTTGTTCACGCAAGGAATCAGCGTTATCCGCAGCTTTTGTCTCAGCTGCTGCAGAGTACTCAGCGAAATTTGGGATGGTGGTCATTGTGCTTATGCTCCCAACTTGTCGAGCAGGCTAGTCAACGTAGCGCCTGCGTCGATCTTGAGGTTCAAGTAATCATCCGGCTCAAAATCATGCCCTGGTGAGCCAGCCAGCAAAATGGTCTCAACGCCTGCTTCACGCAATGCAGCAAAAGCTTCTGCACCAGAGGCATCGTATTCTGCGTCTGTTCCGCAGATCACGGCAATAGAAGCCGCGTGTGCTGCCTGCTCAAACTTGGGGGTTCCCGGAGTGACCTGACCGGGGTTGAGCGCCTCAATGCCGCCAGTACCCAATAGGTTGGTGATAAACCCTGTGCGGATGTTGTGCTTAGCCAGCGGGCCTAGTGGAATAAGTGCCGCTGCTGGACGCTTCCCATGGACTTCCATGAACGCATCTGAGCGGTTGCGCAACGCCTCAAACTGTGCGCCCCAGCGACGAACGTGGGTCGGTTCCACACGCAGCTCTGCGGGAAGAGGCGCTTCTGCAAGATTGGGGAACTCGTTAATCGCAGTGATCTTCTTAACACGATGAGCGATATCGTTTCGGATTGCCTCGTGGGACTCATCCAACATGGACGTGAGCACGCCAGATTCGAAAGCTGCGGTGAAACCACCTTGAGCTTCAATCTCAGTGAAAACTTTCCATGCTTTCTCGGCGATTTCCGAGGTGAGTTTTTCCACGTAGTAGCTACCGCCAGCAGGATCGATAACATGGCCTAGGTGGGACTCTTCTAGAAGAAGCAGGTTGGTGTTACGCGCGATACGGTGCGCAAACGAGCGAGAAATCTTGGGAAGCCCGCCGGGGATTGCCCAGTCAAAACACAGCACCTCAACATCATGAGCACCGCCAACGCCGCCGGCAAAAGCAGCGACCGTTGAACGCAGCATATTGACCCATGGATCACGCTGAGAAAACATAACTGGAGCAGTCAAGGCGTGGAGCGGTGCGCTACCGTGTTCTGCCGCGCCGACGATTTCCGCAACTCGTGCCCACAGGGTACGTGCAGCGCGCAGCTTAGAGATCTGCGCAAACTGGTCATCGGTGACCGCATATCGGAAGGACAACTGATCAAGTGCGTCAGCAACATTCAGGCCTGCTGCGGTAAGCTCCCTGAGATACTGAGCGCCAGCGGCAAGGGCCAAACCGATTTCTTGTGCATCCGTAGCACTCTGGTTAGCGAAAGAAACGGCATCAATCAGGATGGCACGAGTATTCTTGCGTTCTGTTGCGCCGACGGCCAAAGACACCGCAGTGGGTAGGTCAACCGAGGCAGATCCATCGACCCAAGAAGAAAGCGGAGAAGCTCCCAGCTCGATCAGCTTGGGATCAGCATCTTGGGCGTCGATAAGCTTATAAAGTTCCTCTGCCGCACTGGCAGTGGCCTCGCCTGAGTTAAGTCGAACCGGAGCGTACTGAAAGAGCACTCCCTTCAACAGCTTTTCGACGCCCTCAGCGCCGTAAATAACGATGTCAGTCGTACCGTTATCGAGCGCAGATAAAAGTTGCTCATTCGAAGCGGAGGGACCGAAAGACTCGGTCACTCCCCAGCCAACGCCTTCCTCAGCGCCTGCGCCGCGTGCGCCGCGAGTGAACGGGAAGACTCCAGGAAGAGTGACTTCAGCGAGCTCATCAACGCGGTTATACAGCGGGTTAACGTTAATTCCGTCATAGGTTGTACGAATCAGCTTTTTCCAGATATCAAGCGGAATATCGGCAACGTCTTGCTTACGTACTCGGGCAAAAACCTTGGCAACAGCCTTGTACCAAGCCTGCTGTTGGGCTTCAAATTCTTCGGTTTGGGCGAATCGTGTGTCAGTCACGAGTGGGACCCACTCCCCTCACATTTGTGGAACTCGAGTCTTACCCTTGTGCAAGGATAAGATTCCACGCTCCGTTTGTGTCTTGAGTTGATATGTCGTGGCGCTGGGCACCAGATCATTTAAAGCACCTAATGCCTCACAACAAGCTCTAAGTGTAGTCTGCATCAATTCTTTTCTGTGGGCTTTTTCCCGAATGGGTGGAATCGGGCATTAAGGTAAACCCTCGTGAACAGTTTTTTTAACTTTGCTTGGGGCATTTTTCGTGATGGATTAAACACTATTAGGTCATGGAGCATGGCTAAAAAAATAGGTGTTTTTGCACTAGGTGTGGCTTTTATTCTTATTACGATTCTCATGGATGTTCCCAGTGTGGAAACACTAAGGGCCTGGGCCAATGATGCAGGTAGCGCCTTTGTGATTTTGTTCGCTTTTCTCTATATCGGAATCACTCAGTTTCCGATTCCACGTACTCTCCTTACTTTGTCCGCGGGGGTTCTCTTTGGCGCCATCAAAGGGATCATCATTGCACTTACATGTACAACAATCTCTGCAGTCATCTCTCTGCTTATCATCCGCAAACTATTAGGCGAATGGATGGCACCAAGGCTCACTCATCCAGCAGTCTCTGGAATTAACCAACGTCTGCGTCAGCGGGGATGGCTCGCTGTCGCTTCATTGCGTATGATCGCCGGCGTTCCCTTTTCCATCATGAATTATGTGGCTGCTCTAACCGCCGTTCCCCCTCTTGGTTTCGCTCTAGCGACACTCGTAGGTTCTGCACCAGGCACTATCGTTGTCGTTATTCTCGGAGACTCCATCCTGCGTGGTGCAGATGCAAAAATTCTTCTATTCTCAGCTTCTCTTGCATTGTTAGGCATTCTGGGGTTACTTATCGATGCCCGCATGCCAGTTAAAACGCGCCGGTAGATAGACTATGCTCGTATCCATATAGTTTTACAGGGGAAGGTCATCTTCCTCTTAACCTTCATTTATTTTTAGTGTATAAGGAAGTATCTTGTTCGCTATCCATGCGCGATACCGTGGACGAGAGCGTCGACGCGCTCAGTTCGTTCAACAGTCCGCACGAGCGTTAAGCACGCTAAAAGGAGTGGATGAGTTTACGGTTGTTGGCGTAGAAGACATAGCGTCAGTTATCACAACAGCCGAGGCCGCCTGTGACACAGTCATGGCACTCATCGCCGGGGGCGACTGGGCAATAGGAATAGGCGTGCTTGATTCGCCTACCGCGACCCGAGACGATGCTCTTGTTCTCGCTGCTACGGCGTTAGGTAATAGCGCCCGCGGTGGCACCATCAAAGCAAAGGTCAAGCACGATAAAAACTGGGCAGATTCTATTCAATCAGCCTTTTCTTTGCTCAACTATGTTCTCTCACGCCGGACCCCCGAAGGCAGAGAAGCGACAAGTCTCATGCGTTCGGGATTTAACCAAAACGAAGCCGCAGCAGAACTTGGTATATCCAAGCAGGCAATGAGCCAGCGATTGCAGGCTGCTGGCTGGCAAGCAGAACTCTCCGGATACCGACTAGCCATCCAGATCCTTAAACGAGCAAATCGCGAAAACGCATAAAGAAACCTCGGAATCAAAGAAAAGCCGTTACCTTCTGATGTTGAAGATAACGGCTTAATTTCATTGCGCCTATGCGAAAGCTTCTGGGTTTCCTAACATTAAATCATCAGTCTGATTTAGCGTTTTCTGCTCAATCGCAGGCTGTGCGCTAGCTTTTTCTTTTGAGGAAGAACCCGTAACGCTCGTAGGTTCATCCACAGGTTTGTTTGCCACCGCTTTTGCAGCTGCTACTGCGGCCTCGATTTCCGGATTGGATGAGGCCTTAAACCAATCCTCATGATCATCTTCCTCTGCCACGTCAAGGCTGCGTTGATCTACCTCGCTACTTTCATAACGGAAAACTCCGTCATCATCTTTCTTGGCTAAAGCTTTAGCAAACTGTTCAAGGGAATCACCGAACTGACTCGGGATCATCCACATAGTCGATGCTTTGCCCTCAGCAAGCTTAGGGAGCTTTTCCAGGTACTGGTAGGCCAAGACCTCAGGAGTCACCTGAGCTGATTTAATTGCAGCGTTAACTTTTTGGATTGCTCGTGCTTCACCTTGAGCTTCCAAATACCTTGCTGCCCTGTCTCCTTCAGCTCGCAAAATAGTAGCTTCGCGCTCGGCTTCAGCCGCCAAAATCGCCGCGTGCTTTTCACCCTCTGCAGCAAGAATTTTAGCTTGCTTCTCGCCTTCCGCAGTACGAATATCTGACTCACGGCGCCCCTCTGCAGTCAAAATCATGGCGCGCTTTTCTCGGTCAGCTTTCATCTGCATTTCCATCGACTGCTGGATCGATGGTGGCGGATCAATCGCTTTGAGCTCGACTCGGCTAATACGCAGACCCCATTTGGTCGTAGCAGCGTCTAATTCACCGCGCAGCCTACGGTTAATAACCTCGCGTGACGTTAAAGTCTCTTCCAGGGTCATACCGCCTACTACGTCGCGAAGCGTAGCTACTGAGATTTGCTCAACACCGACAATGTAATTGTCCACTCCATAGATAGCACGAGCAGCATCATTGATTTGGAATGTCACTACCGTATCAATGGCAACTGTCAGGTTATCTTGCGTGATCACTGCCTGAGGTGGAAAAGAAACAACTCTCTCCCTTGTATCCACTTTTGCCCGAACGCGATCAATGAAGGGAACAAGAAGGCTCACGCCACCAGAAACCGTCTTTGTATAACGCCCAAGCCGCTCGATAACAGCTGCCTCACCTTGAGGAATAATGACGATTGATTTTGCGATGACTAGAGCCACAAAGACCACCACCACCGCTAAAAAAATAAAAGACACCTATGATTCCTTCCAGACGACTGCTGTCGCACCGTCAATTTCTATTACTGTGACCGATTGCCCCGGCTCAAAATGATGCCCCGGGTCAAGACTCCGCGCAGACCATATAGATCCGTCGAATCGAATCTGTCCGCCCTCTCCCGTTATCGGTTCGAGAACCTCAGCTGCGGATCCGATGAGGGCGCGCGCGGATGTATCCAACGCAGCAGGCTTGTAAAGCCTCTTTTTAAGAGCTGGTTTAAGGATAAAAAGAAAGGCGATAGATGTAGTGGCAAAGGTAGTCGCTTCCACCCAAAGGGGTGCGTCTGCAAGGCCAACTGCGGCTGCAGCTAAAGCCCCAAGCCCGAGCATGAGAAAGGTCAACTCACCGGCAAGCAACTCTAAGCCAATGAGTGAGATACCTGCGATTAACCAAATCAAAGCTGCCACGCCACCATCATACTGAAAAACACTGTGCAATCGGTTGAAAATTTTAAGGACTACACAAGATCTTCTTTGCTTAACTCTGGGGTGGTCACAAAGTCAACAAGCCTTTCAACTGCACCGATGAGTGAAGAATCCACATCCCGAAAAGAACTCACTGCGTTATAAACGCGATTCCACCCCTCTTTAGGATCACTCCACCCCACGCGCCGACAAACTCCAGTTTTCCAGTCTTCCCCGTAAGGTACTTCTGGCCAGGCACGTAGCCCGAGCCGTTCAGGCTTCACTGCAGCCCAAATATCTATAAAAGGGTGCCCCGTAACCAGTACATGAGGACCAACAGACGAGGTCAGGCGCATTTCTTTAGAACCTGTGACCAAGTGATCCGCTAAAACGCCAACTCGGCGTCCGTGTTGCGGCTGAAATTCATCCAAACGCTCGGGAAGATTATCTAGCCCTTCAAGGTATTCAACAACTACTCCTTCCACGCGGAGATCATGCCCCCAGATTTTCTCCACAATTGCTGCGTCGTGAATACCTTCCACCCAGATCCTTGAAGGTGCAGCTACCTTGGCTTCTACATTGTGTACGCGTCTCGACCCCGAATTAGACCTTTGTTGTGACGCTTTAGGTACATAACGAGTCAATGAAACTCTTTGTCCATCGATCATGAATGCACCTTCGCGCATTTTGAAAATGCGTTCTCTCCCGTGCCTGTCTTCAAGCCGGATGAAGTCGCCGTCATAAGTGCGCTCAAAATTAACGACAGCACCTACAAAACCATCAGCCATTACTTCTACGACGAGACCCGGCTCCGCCGGTATCTGAGGAAAAGACGGTCGTTTCTGGCGAGAATGCCCGTTAAGAATATTCCCGGAATAAGGGTCAGCAAAGCTCATAGACCTAGAGTATTCGCTAAACTCGCTTCAGTTATGAACATCCGCACACATGTCTATTCACCGCTGCAAAATACAGCGTTATGGATCGCTGCATGGCTCTATGGTCATGAGTCCTATGATGACACCGAACAGGCCCTTAACGACCTTGAAGGACCACATCGCCTAGGAGACGGAGACATTGGGTTCTTTGAATTAGCCCAAACTCTGAGAACAATCACCAGACCACTACTACATGCATCCTCTGGAGACCCCATACTCAGAATCGCTCTCGACGGCCCTGGGACGCCTGTTGGTCTGCCTGCGCATCATGAAGCGACAGCTTGGGCCCAACGTGCTGGAGGCGCAATCGTTGTCCCAGGGAATTTATCAACTCACACTCATATCTTGGTTCCACGTTGGAAAGAAACCAATGGGTTTACTACGTGGGAATCTTTTACGACCTCCGATCCCCTTCCTGCGTCTTCATATTTAACTCCAGGAGATGCTGATCGTTTGTTGACCCAGGCAACCAGGACTGCCGCCGAACTGATTCAATCGAGCGGTATGCGTAATTCTGAGTTAGCCGACCCACGACTCACCGTTGGACTACTCAACGATTTTTATGAAACCCCCGGGCTTCCCAATGCTATCGCGCCGAGAGCTGCAAAACTCATTGCGCGGGCAGACCGAGTAACGGCGATTGTAGAGACCGTGACCAGTGTTTTAGGTGATCATTCTTTTGATCAACAACTATTAAGCTTGGGCAAGCACATACGAGAAGCTCGGATGACAGCTGTTAGTTATGCGATTCATGAATGGGGTCGTTGAGCAGGTTGACAGCACTGGGGTGCGCAGGCCGCTCCATTAAAAGAACAGCCTCTCGACGGAACCGTCCCAAGATGTTGAGCAGAAGCCGGGTTGAGAGTCTCCTGAACAAGCTGGACAACCATCGATGCAAATGCGCTGGTGTGTCCAACGGTTTGCGCCCTGACGATCTTGACCCCGAGCTTCTCCGCCTCGACTTGTAGCTCGTTATCTAAATCCCAGACCACTTCCATATGATCTGAGATGAAACCGATAGCAGAGACAACTACTTTGCGTATGCCTTGGGAATGAAGGTCGATAATGTGATCTACAATATCCGGGTCAAGCCAAGGAATTTTTCCGTTTCCCGAAGCCGACTGCCACACCACATCATATTCTTGAACTCCGAGTCGATCAGCAACAAGGCGCGAGGCTTCAGCAACCTGACGAGAATAAAGATTTCCATCAGTAATCGTGCCTGAAGTTTCATCAGCTATCAGCGGGATGGAATGGGCAGTAAAAACAAGCCTTATCCCCTGTTTTTCTCCTTCTTCAGCGTTTACTCCAAAGTGCTCAAAGGCCTGCTGTACAACTTCGACTTCTTCATTAATAAAATCGGGGTGATCAAAAAACTGGCGGACCTTTAAAAACTCCAACTGAGGAAGTCCCCTGGCGTCGAGATGCTGGTTTAACTTAATCAGGTCTTCCCCATACTGGCGGCAGCCTGAATAGCCGCCCCACGCGGAAGTCGCAAACACTACAATCTTGCGATGACCTGCCCTCGATATTTCCTCAGCAACATCATTGGCATAGGGATGCCAATTTCTATTACCAAAGTAAACCGGGATAGCTAAATTCTGCTCCTTCAACTCAGATTCAATGTTGGCCACAATCTCACGATTAAGCCGATTAAGAGGGCTTACTCCATCAAAAGGATGATAGTGAACAGCAACTTCCTCCAGCCTTTCACGTGGTATACCGCGGCCACGTGTGACATTTTCCAAGAAAGGTAGCACCTGTTCAGGCCCTTCTGGTCCCCCAAAAGATAGGACCAGCACAGCATCAACATCCCTTAAATTCCATGCAGGTAATGAATGAAGAGCTTTTGATCGGTACACGCTATCAAAGTCGGCCATGCGCAAAGCCTAACACCGTTCTAGATCACAGGAGAAATTAAGAAAGAGGAACTGTCGCGTTCCTGGAACATAAACCAACCCCAGAGGTAGAGATTGATTCCTCAATTCCACTTCTGGGGCGTTTAAAACTGCTGTACACCTACTTAGATCAGGCGCACTGCATATGGGCTCATACCAGACCATCGCACGGGTGAGATCCGTACTGTAGAACCCGACTGTGGGGCTTCCAACATTGTTCCATCACCCAGGTAAATGGCAACGTGGTTTTCCGCATTAGGACCATAGAAGATCAGGTCACCTCGCTCCATCTCTGAAGGACTGATCTTTGTCCCCTTCTGATATTGGTAACCAGAATAGTGAGGGAGCGCGATGCCGACACCTGCGAAAGCGTAAAGCGTGAGACCTGAGCAGTCAAAACCGACTTTATTGTAGTCACCATAGGAGTCAGCTACTCCACCATCGCGAATACCCAATGTGGGGCCACTTGCATTGCCACCACCCCAGGCATACTCAGTTCCGATATAAGCTTGAGCTCGAGAGATGACAGTCTCAATTTTTGCAGAACGACTAGCATTCCCAGCCGCTGCCGTTGCTTTTTTAGTGAGCGTGTCTAAAGTCTCTGGCTGCACAACATCCAGGTCCTGCAGTACGGAATCGCCGTTAGCGGCATCCACTGCCTGCGGAGACTGTACCGTATTGAGCCCGTTGCCGGTCTGAGAGTTATTAAGCGAAGCATGGTCCGGCATGGCAGCTTGGATAAGCGCCTCAGCTGCCGTCGCGGATGCCGTGTTTGCATCCCGACGAGTCTGCTGTGCACGCTCCTGAGCCACAGCCCGCTGTTCTGCTTCTCTTCTCGCCGCTGCAGCTTCCTCGGCAGCCTGCGCAGCTCGAGCCTCAGCTTCCTTACGAGATTTCTCTTCAGCAGCTTCCCTAGCAGCCTTCGCCGCAGCCTCAGCAGCGATACGAGCAGCCTCTTCTTTAGCCCTCTGTGCAGCTTCGGCCTCTTGACGCGCCTTCTCTGCCGCAGCGGCTTCTTCTTCCGCCTTCTTACGAGCGGCTTCAGCTTCCCTATACTCTTTGTACTCGTTGCGCTGATTGTTCAGATGAGAGACATTACCCCGCGCAGCATCAAGTTCGCGTTGAGCCTCATCTCGGTGAGCAACAAGCTCGGCACGCTTACGTAGGTTGTCTTCGAGTTTGGCACTGGAATCGTCGATAGCCTGTTGCGCTGTCGCTTTAGCGCTTTCAGCAGCCTTTTCACGCTGCTCCGCGAGATTCCTAGCCTCGCGCAACCGTGATTCCTCATTCGCCTGTTCAGTACGGAGACGATCAAGCTTATCGACAGCCTCCCGCTGCTTCTCCGCATTGGTACGTAGATATGTTTGCCGGTCTAGTGCGTCCTCAGATGCAGCTTTTCCAGCAACGCCTGCAACACCGCTGGGGGCTGCCCCTTTACGATACGCACTCCGAGAGATCTCATCTAATACCTTTTGAGCATTAACGATCTCCGATTGAGTCTCATCAAGGCGAGAACGTGCAACTGAAACACCATCGCGCGCCTGCTGAGCAGAGCTCTGGGCATCGTGATAGTCCACAAGCGCTTTATTTACGGCTTCTCGCAAACCGCCCATTTCCATTTCCAGGCTGGCGATCTGGCTATCAGAAGTAGATAAGGAAGCTGCCAGGCCAGAGACTTTGCCTTCTGCTTGCCCGACCGCCCCATTAGCTTCGGCGATCTCCGAGTCAGAAGGATTTACCGGCTCGGCATATACAGGCGTGATGCTTCCAATACATGCGGCGATAACACCTGACGCAACAATAATGCGAGCTTTCCCTAACGCACTAACTCTGGCGGTATAGCCGCGGCGTGAAGCGAAATTGGTCACGAGTTCTCCTGTCAGTCTCCAAAACGCGACGGAAAAACCGCACACATCTATATCCCAGCACAAAACCAGGAGGAAACAGCTTTCTATTTAAACGACTCGCGAACCAACGTTGAGATCGTGACCAACCTCTTCCTCCGCGTGCTTCCCCACATGCGTGATTTCAGCTAGGTCAAGTGTCTTGAGTCGACTCGCGAGTCAACAATTGAACCATAAAGCACTTTTTCCACTTTGTCTTCATCTTTTCCTTTAGCCCAACCCGTACCCTAAAACCACTTCAGTCACAGTCACGCGCTTGACCTGCAAACTCTACAACCACACATTCATTTTGTTATTTACGTCACAAATTGATCCATTGTTGCGTGTCGAACGAAAAATGTGGGATTTGGGTGCATTCAATCCATTTTCAATCATCTATAAAGTCAAGCCATTAGCCCTGACAAAATATGAAACCACCCAGACCGGATCGAAAAAATGAACACATCACAAAGTCCCCCGCGAGGCATAAATAAACACCCTTATAAATCAAGGGGAATGACTTGATTTATAAGGGTGTTTGCAGAGATCTACCTCACGGAATTAACCACAACGACGCTGCGAGATGAATGTTCCAGCAATCGCCAGAAAAACAACCAGCATAGACACAAGACCAATGGGAAGTAGCGGAATAGTTTCGTGCTCCAAATTCGCAGCCAGCTGAGTGACCCCTACTACATAATCCGGCTCGGAAAAAAACTGATGCTGCACCGTCTCCAGCTCCGCCCTACTATGCCCTTTACTTACTATGGCCCCAGTGTGAGGGGAACGTACGGCCACCGTTGAGACTTCACCATCGACGGAAAGTCGATTAAGAAGCTCCTGCGCCAGGTCCCTCAAATCGGCTGGATGTTCGGGGGTCTGGTCAACCACGGCAATAGCAAGTCCCCGCCCCTGGGTGGCGTCGATAAGCTTCTCACGCACTTCAGCGTTGGGAGTCTGTAAAGCTACACCACTTGCCTTTAGTTCAGCTTCATAGACATTGACATCAATCCCCTGCGGCAGCATTGTCCCTCCAGTATTTCCGTGATTATTAGCTAGAGCCCTAGGTGTCAAATATAACAAGGTCCCCCGCACAACCTAGGAACGAAGGGCATCTATCAGATAACAGGGATACGGGACCCAGCTCTAAAGAAAAATTAAACCTTCATCTTCAGTTCATCTTCACCCCTGCTTGTGAATTCACTTTGGGACTCATGAAGCTTAATAACCGCCACGAGGGGGTGAAAATAACAACACACAGTCTGAAACATTGGCCAACAGAACGCCCGTACTGTTAGAATGTGCGTTAGGCGACGTCATATCCATACACCGTTTCGAAGGCACAGGAGACGGGTGACGACGACAATATGATCCGCTGCTGATACCGGCCCAAAGCACTACGCAGCAGCTGTGAACAGAAGAAACTGATCACTATTTGGAAGTGGAGCTCACCGTGACTGAAAGCAAGAACTCCTTCAACGCCAAGCAGACGCTTGAGGTTGGCAACAAGTCTTATGATTACTTCGCGCTCAATGCAGTTGAAGGAATGGAGAATCTGCCTTACTCCCTGAAGGTTCTCGGGGAGAATCTTCTGCGCACAGAAGACGGCGCAAACATCACCGCCGACCACATCAACGCCATCGCCAACTGGGATCCCAGCGCTGAGCCAAGCATCGAGATTCAGTTCACCCCCGCGCGTGTTTTGATGCAGGACTTCACCGGTGTTCCCTGTGTTGTTGACCTAGCAACCATGCGGGAAGCAGTTAAGACCCTGGGCGGCGACCCTGATGATGTCAACCCTCTCAACCCTGCCGAGATGGTTATCGACCACTCAGTTATCGTTGAGGCTTTCGGTTCTCACGACGCACTGGCTAAAAACGTAGAAATTGAGTACGAGCGCAACGCAGAGCGCTACCAGTTCCTACGTTGGGGCTCCAAGTCCTTCTCCAACTTCCGCGTGGTTCCTCCCGGAACCGGCATTGTCCACCAGGTAAATATTGAAAACCTCGCACGCGTTGTTTTTGACAATGAAGGCGTGGCCTACCCTGATACCTGTATCGGCACCGATTCGCACACCACGATGGAAAACGGCCTCGGCATTCTCGGCTGGGGTGTCGGTGGCATCGAAGCTGAAGCAGCTATGCTTGGCCAGCCAGTCTCAATGCTCATCCCTCGCGTTGTCGGTTTTAAGCTTACTGGTGAAATCCCAACGGGCGTGACCGCAACCGACGTTGTGCTTACCATCACCGAAATGCTCCGTGAGCACGGTGTGGTTCAAAAGTTCGTTGAATTCTACGGCAACGGTGTTAAGTCCGTTCCGCTTGCTAACCGCGCAACCATCGGCAACATGTCACCAGAATTCGGCTCTACCTGTGCGATCTTCCCGATCGACGAAGAAACCGTCAAGTACCTTCGTCTTACCGGACGCCCTGAAGAGCAGATCGCTCTCGTGGAGGCATACGCCAAGGCTCAAGGCATGTGGCTTGATCAGGACGCACCAGAGGCTCAGTATTCCGAGTACCTAGAGCTAGACCTTGGTACGGTTGTCCCTTCGATCGCCGGCCCCAAGCGTCCACAGGACCGCATCCTGCTCACCGAGGCTAAAGAGCAATTCCGTAAAGATCTTCCTGATTACTGTTCGGCAGAGCCTGCTGATGAGTCTCTACCCGCAAAGCGCATGGACGCCGAGGGCGCAGTACAAGAAGACGGTGACTCCAACGTTAACTACAACGCTTCCCGTTCAGGCAACGGCGAGTCTGCTGCTGCAGGCGCGGCCGGCCGTCAGTCCAACCCTGTAGTGGTGACATCTCCAAACGGCGGCGAGTACACACTCGATCATGGCATGGTTGCTATCGCTTCCATTACCTCCTGCACTAACACCTCTAACCCATCCGTCATGATTGGTGCGGGTCTGATCGCGCGTAAGGCCGCAGAAAAGGGACTCAAAGCTAAGCCATGGGTCAAGACCATTTGTGCGCCTGGTTCCCAGGTAGTCGACGGCTACTACCGCCGCGCTGATCTCTGGAAAGATCTTGAAGCTCTGGGCTTCTACCTCTCCGGCTTTGGTTGCACCACGTGTATCGGCAACTCTGGCCCACTTCCAGAAGAGATTTCCACTGCAATCAACGAGCACGACTTGACCGCAACCGCTGTCCTGTCCGGTAACCGCAACTTCGAAGGCCGTATTTCCCCCGATGTCAAGATGAATTACCTGGCATCCCCGATCATGGTCATCGCTTATGCTATCGCGGGAACAATGGACTTTGACTTTGAGACTCAAGCGCTCGGCAAAGACCAGGACGGAAATGATGTCTTCCTCAAGGACATCTGGCCCTCTACTGAAGAGATCGAGTCCACCATCGAGTCTGCTATCTCTCGTGAGCTCTATGAAGCTGACTACGCCGATGTGTTCAAGGGTGACGAACAGTGGCAAAACCTCCCCACTCCAGAAGGCAAGACTTTTGAGTGGGACGAGTCCTCTACCTACATCCGCAAGGCGCCTTACTTTGACGGCATGACTCTGGAGACCTCCCCGGTCACCGATATCAAGGGTGCCCGCGTTCTAGCCAAGCTAGGCGACTCCGTAACCACCGACCACATCTCCCCTGCGTCGTCCATCAAGCCAGGAACTCCTGCTGCACAATATCTGGACGCCAATGGCGTATCGCGCAATGATTACAACTCTTTGGGATCTCGCCGCGGTAACCACGAGGTCATGATGCGAGGCACTTTTGCCAACATCCGCCTACAGAACCAGCTAGTAGACGTCGCAGGCGGTTATACGCGAGACTTCACACAAGATGGCGCACCTCAGGCCTTTATTTTCGACGCATGCGAAAACTACAAGGCCGCTGGCGTTCCGCTGGTTGTCCTAGGCGGAAAAGAGTACGGTACCGGTTCATCGCGTGACTGGGCCGCAAAGGGTACTAACCTCCTCGGAGTCAAAGCTGTTATCACCGAGTCCTTCGAACGTATTCACCGCTCTAACCTCATTGGTATGGGCGTGATTCCACTGCAGTTCCCTGAAGGCGAGTCTCATGCAAGCCTCGGCTTGGATGGCACTGAGGTCTTTGACATCGAAGGCATCGAAGAGCTGAACAACGGAGTTACTCCAAAGACCGTTCATGTAACGGCTACAAAGGATTCCGGCGATAAGGTTGAATTCGATGCAGTCGTTCGTATCGATACACCAGGTGAGGCTGATTACTACCGTAACGGCGGTATCCTGCAATTCGTGCTCCGCCAGATGATTAAAGGCTAGTGTGCAGTCTTAATCATTTAGGATCATGAACTTCGAGGACTCCATTCTCGTTGAGTGGAGTCCTCGGTTCTTTAGACCAGATGGAAGGGGTCCTTCGTGCCCGTTGTAAGTAGCACCGAACTGACGTTGCGTCGCCAAGAGATCCTAGAAGGGGCTCGCAGGTGTTTCGCCGAGCACGGCTACGAGGGAGCGACCGTACGTCGTTTAGAAGAGACCATCGGGAAGTCTCGCGGCGCGATTTTTCATCATTTCAGCGACAAAGAAAATCTTTTTCTGGCGTTAGCGCGAGAAGACGCTGCGCGGATGGCAGAAGTTGTTGCAGAAAACGGTTTGGTTGAAGTCATGCGAGACATGCTTGACCATCCAGAACGCCACGATTGGCTAGCCACGCGGCTAGAGATCACCAAAATGCTCCGCACGGATCCGGCTTTTAGAGCTCGGTGGCAAGAGCATCAACGAGTGTTAGATGAAGCAGTAGTGACTCGCCTTGAGCGGAATGCGCATTTAGGAAGAATGCGTGACGACGTTCCCATACAGGTTCTTCACACCTACCTGGAAACAGTGATGGATGGCTTTATTTCCCGACTAGCCTCCGGGACCGCTACAGAAGATCTTGATCAAGTACTCGACCTTGTAGAAGAAACTGTGCGTTCTCACTCAAAGCCTACGTCGTAGGGCCCCACGCCAGACAAATCACATGATCACGGCACAGCATTCTGAAACTCTAGACCAAGTAGTCTAGAGTTTCTTCTATGGTCTCCGTTCTCTTAGTTTCTCCACGGTCTGGCGAGTCAGTGGCACACGCTGAATACAACGATGTCCTTCGCGCCACGGGCCTTTCTCCCGAACAGCTCACGCAGCGAATGCTGGATACCGCCGAAGCAACCGTGGGGTCTTTGGAAGGATTTGACGGAGTAATTGTCGGTGGTAGTCCGCTCAACGTTACCAACGATTCCTATGACCAATGGCAGATTCAAGTCCATTCAGAGTTACAGAAGCTTATCGACGCCCCTCTCCCAGCGTTTTTTATCTGTTACGGTACGGCGCTTGCTGTATCCCTGACAGGCGGAACCGTCGAGCGTTCACACCCTGAAGCATCTGGACCTACGATCGTTCAGCTCACTGTTGAGGGAAAACAAGACAGAATCACCCGCGATCTTCCCGCAGAGTTTAGCTCGCTCACCGGACACACAGAAAGTGCTGAGAGCCTCGGACACGGGGTTACATTATTAGCTACGGGACCCACTTGTCCGATCCAGATGGTTCGAATTAACAGCTCCACATGGGCGTGCCAGTTTCATGCAGAAATGGATGCCGCCGCGATGAAAACACGTATGGATTTCTATTTTGACTATGGGTATTTCACCCCCGAAGATTACGATTCCATCGTTGCGATGCTCCCCCATATTGACACGACGCATTCCAACAAAGTGCTACAAAATTTTGTTGAGGTCTGCCGGAACAACCGCTAGGTAACTCTCCCCCGAAAGATCCGCTTATGCGACCTCCCGCTAAGATAGCGTCATGTTCGCCATTATTTCCGTCACCGGTGCAGATCACACCGGAATCATTGCTGCAGTCGCTACCAAATGTGCAGAGCTTGAAATCAATATTAATAATGTGTCGCAGACAATCATGGATGGCTATTTCACCATGATTCTCCACGTCTCCTTTGACGATTCCGCGACAGACATCGCCACGATTCAAGAGCACATGGCAGGAGTGGAAAAGGATCAAAATCTGGTCATCCGGATTCAGTCCCAAGCCATTTTCGATGCTATGAACACAATCTAGCTCCTGAGGAACTTCAGACACATGACTACGCTTCATTCAAGCAGCAATATCTTGGAAACAATCGAGATGATTGAAAAGTATCGTCTTGATATCCGCACCGTGACTATGGGCATCAGCCTTCTAGATTGTGTCCGGGGAACGATGGAGGATACATGCGATGCGATTTATAATAAGATCACAACCGTAGCCAAAGATCTGGTATCCGAGTGTGAAGGTATCGAGCGCGAACTCGGGATCCCAATCGTCAACAAACGCATTTCCGTAACGCCCGTGGCCCTCATTGCTGCAGCTGTCGATGGCAGCCCTGTAGAAATTGCGAAGGCTCTCGATCGAGCGGCAAAGGCAGTGGGAGTCAACTTTATTGGCGGCTACTCCGCATTAGTCGAAAAGGGCATGACCTCAGGAGATAAGAAGCTTATTGATTCCATCCCTGAGGCGCTGACTGTCACGGACGTTGTTTGCTCTTCCGTGAATATTGGTTCCTCCCGCGCCGGCATCAACATGGATGCGGTAAGGGAAATGGGCAGGGTAATTAAAGAAGCAGCAGAACTGACTAAAGATAACAGTGCAATTGCTTGCGCTAAATTGGTCGTTTTTGCCAATGCAGTGGGCGATAACCCATTTATGGCCGGAGCTTTCCATGGTGTGGAAGAGCCAGACTGCGTGGTAAGCGTCGGTGTGTCTGGCCCTGGCGTTGTGGACAGGGCGCTTGGCTCTCTTGATGGAGCTAGCTTGGACCAGGTTGCAGAAGCCATTAAAAAGGCTGCTTTTAAAATCACCCGTGCAGGCCAACTGGTAGGAAATATGGCGTCCGAACGACTGGGAGTTCCTTTTGGCATCGTGGATCTCTCGCTGGCACCAACCGCGGAACTAGGTGATTCTGTTGCACACATTATGGAGCACATGGGACTCGATCAAGTAGGAACTCATGGAACAACCGCGGCTCTTGCGCTGCTTAATGATGCTGTTAAAAAGGGCGGTATGATGGCATGCTCCCGTGTGGGAGGACTCTCCGGCTCTTTCATCCCTGTTTCAGAAGACAAGGGCATGATCGATGCAGTACGCGCTGGAAATATTTCCGTGGATAAACTCGAAGCAATGACAGCGATCTGTTCGGTGGGCCTAGACATGATTGCTATTCCTGGAGATACCTCGGCAGAGCTGATTTCTGGCATGATCGCCGACGAAGCTGCAATCGGCGTCATGAACCATAAGACCACAGCCGTCCGCGTAATCCCTGTTCCTGGTACTCATCCTGGCGATGAAGTTAACTTTGGCGGCCTCCTGGGATACGCCCCGGTTATCCCCGTATCCACCGTTGATAATTCTGCCTTTATCCAGCGCGGTGGTTTCATCCCCGCTCCGGTACATGGTTTTAGGAACTAATCTTTTCTTCTAGCTTTATAGTGTGCTGAGTACCGCTATCCACCGATAGCTGCTCAGCACACTACTTTTTTATTCCGAAAGCCAAAAAAGCTGGTGCGCCCAGTCCCCCTATAAACGTAACTGGTAGCCACAACCATTTAGATCCCATTATTTTTTGAGCTGGAAGATGATAGAGAAAATGCCATGCAGCAGCCTTGCCTATCGCGTCCGCAACTAAAACAGAAATAACGATTTTTTGTTCAGTAGAGTTTAGGGTGAACCACTTTTTCATTTTCTTTCCATTCCATCGTGGCTATCGCCAACTAAGAAGCATCCTGTTGTATCCAATACTACGGGGTTCTTTTAGTTACCAACAGAGATTTACCTACAAAACCTACAAGCGACTTTATTACCTACAAAACCTACATCGGATACACTTAGGGATATGCGCAACCCTTTCCGCCCTAGCTTTGGAGTCAACCCCCTTGTTGTTGCCGGAAGAACTTCCATCGTGGATAACTTCGGCTTTGCACTAAGAGAAGGCATTGGCGCTCCCTATCGCTTCATACTTATTAGCGGGACTCGTGGAACCGGCAAAACCGTTCTCCTCAATCAACTAGAAGCAGAGGCCAAGGAATTGCAGTGGGAATGCGTTCGCGCCCGCGCGTCCGACCATGAACACCACGAGCTCATTCATGTCTCATTGCCACAGCTGCTTAAACAAGGACAACCTCGCGGGCCACATATAGGAGTTTCGGGCGTATCCATTGCCAATATTGGAGGGATAACCTTTGACAAGCCTTCTCAGTTGCCACCGCAGGTGTCGTTATGGTCGATAATGAATGATGTTGCAAAAGACCTCACTGCAAGAGGATCTGGCCTTTTGATCACAATGGATGAGGTGCAATCAGCATCACCCGAATCACTTCATTTCCTCATGGATGCCATCCAAGACTGCGTACGTAATGAATACAATATCGCGTTGGCCGTGGCGGGACTGCCGCTTGAGATATCAAAACTCCTTGCACATGAGGGAACCACATTCCTTCGTCGCGCAATGCATATCCCGATAGAAGCTTTGAATAATGATGATGTTCGCACAGCCATTGCCCAAACGGTCAGGCAGGGCGGAAAGGACATCGACAATCAGGCACTTAACACTCTTACCTACGCATGCCATGGGTACGCCTACCTCATTCAACTATGTGGTTCGATTGCATGGACCATGGCGGGATCTCATAACATATCTGAAGAGCACGTCAACAGATCCCTCCCCTTAGTCATCGAGCGCATGGGACAACAAGTTCATATGCCAGCGATGAAGGGCATCCCCTATCGTGAGATGCAATTCCTTATCAAACTTGCGGAATCTGAAGGGCCTGCCAATTTTAATGAACTGGGAGCCGAACTAGGTATACCAGGAAGCCAGCCTTCTACATATCGTAGGCGACTCCTTGACCGTGGCGTTATAGTTGCCACGGGGCGCGGACGCGCAGACTTTGCTCTCCCCTACCTGCGCGAGCACTTGAGGCTCAATGCCGAACAGTACCTGTAGCTGCTTGCGATTAAGTCAGTCATCACAGGTTGCGAATATTCAGCTTCCATGCGGGGTACCACCACTGGGGAAACAACCCAAAAACCTGTACCCGACATTCTCAGAAACCCCCGAATGAGAGCACGGGGGCCCTTAATATCACCCTTTCATTAGGGAAATAAATATTTTTCAGTGCCTTAATGTTGGTTTGTTGTCATGTCCCTATAAAAGTAGGCTACATATAAGACATCAACGAAAAAACATTTATTTTGCGTTGTCTCCCCCATTTAAATCTGAAGAAAATCTCAATTATTTTATTACCCATTCTTTCAAGGATGGCGATATGGAAAATTATGATGCTTACTAATGTAAAGCACGCCTCAGCCAAACGATTAACAAAAAACCCTTGGCTTAGTGTGCTGCTCGCCTTGCTTCTCATTGCAAGTTTCTCCCCTCTCCTAGCACAATCGCCTTCAGCTGCTGCACAAGAAACGTGTACAGGTGGTAGCTGGTCGAATATCAAATGGAAAGACGATAGTCCGAACATCAAGGACGGCAAATACGTAGGTCCGAGCGGATTTGCAGAAGTCCAATTTGATTGGAAAGCCAACAAAGACGCCAAAGCTGGCGATACTATTACTTTCACCCTTCCAAAAGAATTAAAAGCTGTGAACACTGGAACAGTTGCTCTTCGGGATAAAACTGGTGAGGTTGTTGCTACTGGTACGTGGTCCGGTAAAACTTTCGTTATCAAACTGACCGATTTTCAAAGTCATAACTTCAATGTGGAAGGCACCGCGTTCGTCTCTGTCTCATGGGACACTAACCAGAATTTTGACGGAGCCCTAAACTTCACCGGCTGCAATACTGGGAGCTTGTCAGGAAAATTTGAGCAGCGCGAGGGTGGGCTTTTCCACGATGACTCAAAAATCGGTGAATACACCGGTTACGATGAAAAGACTGGCAACTACAAAATCCAGTGGTCAGTAGGAATCGATCCTAAAAAGCATCAAAGCGACAATCATCGGGTTATTGTCACAGATAAAGCCCCTGAGGGGTGGAAGTTTACCTGTGACGCGAACGACACTAGCGGCTACTATCCAGTCTTTGTATCTTCCTTTATTCAGGGAGCAAATGGCCAAGCCCAACCTATCAAACATGCGATTTATGATGCTGGCGGGTACGCCAGTGCTGGCAATATTATTGGTGTTACTAATTTAAAAAATGAAGCAGCTCAATCAGGATATAATTACACAATTAACTGCACTCCGGGCGAAGTTTCCATTGAATTCCCACGTGGTTTGTACGAGCAGTCCGGTCCGGTGCTAACGCTTACGGCAGTAACAAAGACCAAGCCTGCTCCAGGTAGCATCGTGACGAACAAGGCCACAATCGACAATGTTGAGGTCGAAGGACACGTTCGTTTCCCCAACGCTGGTGGTCTAGGGCGCGGCAGCAAAGGTGGTTTCACCATCGAGAAAAACGTTGTAGGCACAGAAGAAGACAAGGCCAAGGAATATACATTCGACTACCAGTGCACATCTACTGCCGGTGGAATGGATAAAAATGGCCAAGTTAAGGTAAAACACGGCGACTTCGTGCATGTTAGCAACTTAGATAAAGGTCTAAAGTGCGCAGTCAAAGAACAAGACCCAGAGGTAGGAGAAGGCCGGAAGCTTACGACATCTTGGGTTGTGATCAATAAAGATAACCAGATCAGTAGTTTCGGTTCTGTTCCCCAGGTAGAGTTCACCGTTGATGAACCATACAACGAGGCTATCCATCTGGTTGCAACCAACAAATTTGAGCAAAAGCAAACCGGTAGTTTCACCCTTAAGAAAAAGGTAGAGGGTGTAAGCACCTCAGAGAAGTTCACGTTCAAGTGGGAATGCACAGCTAACGAGAGTACAAAGATCAGCGGTGAAAAGATGCTTGCTCATGATGAGGAAGCAAAAATTGAGAATCTCCCCCTCAATTCAACTTGTAAGATCACTGAAACGCCTGTGGAACTAGAAGGTTATACACATTCGTTGAGCTGGCTAACCAATGATGAAAAGAGCGGTTCTGACAATCCGTTCGCGGTAACTCCTCGTGATAACAGCTCCGAGATAACCCCACTGGTTGTAACTGCAGTGAATAAGTACACCCCTGTGGTACCTCCTGTAGAACCGACGTCTTCATCGTCTACGACTACGCAGACCACGGAACCAACGTCCTCGTCGTCTACGACTACGCAGACCACGGAACCAACGTCCTCGTCGTCTACGACTACGCAGACCACCGAACCGACATCCTCATCGTCCACCACCACGCAGACGACACACGCTATTCCACCGATTATTCCTATCCCAATCCCTATCCCGGTCCCTACGGTATTGCCCCCGGCACCTACTGTTTCGCCCAATGCCCCAACTCCGACGGCGACCCCTCAAGCACATCCTTCCTCTACAGCTCCACAGCCAGAACGCGGTAAAGGCGTGCTGGCGAAAACAGGTGCCTCTGTAATCTGGATGGCCTTGTTAGCTGTCCTGCTAGGCAGCCTTGGCGGCGTACTGATCTACATTACAAACGCTAAAAAGAAGAAATAACTTCTAGGCACTGAATCCACTAAATGCTCGGTCCTTAGTCATCAAACTAAGGACCGAGCATTTTTATCGTTGAAAATAAACACTAGCTAAGTGGTCAAAGCTTCTATTGCCCCTCATTGGTAACAACGGTTAATGTGCATGTGTTATTCAATGAGGTTATTCGCGAAACTTTTGCAGGTCAGGCTAAGCCAGTTCGACGATCTCCATGTAGGTCTCGCTCCATAGGTCTTCGTCTCCGTCAGGAAGCACTATGACGCGTTCGGGTTCTAGGGCTCGCACCGCTCCAGGGTCGTGAGTCACAAGCACCACAGCGCCTTTATAGGTTCGGAGTGCGTCAAGTACTTGTTCACGGGAAACCGGGTCAAGGTTGTTCGTTGGCTCGTCGAGAAGCAAGACGTTTGCACGCGAAGAAACCAAGGCTGCCAGCGCCAATCGTGTCTTCTCACCACCTGATAGCGTCCCAGCAGGCTGATCGAGCTGCTCACCGGTAAACATGAAGGCACCGAGGAGACCGCGGAGGTCTTGTTCGCCGGCTTCTGGGCAAGCATCGATAGTGTTCTGCCAGACAGATTTTTGTGGATCGATGGTGTCATGTTCCTGGGCAAAATAGCCGATTTTCAAGCCATGTCCGGAAACGATTCCGCCTTCACCATCCGTTCTTTCAACACCTGCAAGAAGCTTCAGAAGAGTCGTCTTACCAGCACCGTTGAATCCTAGGACCACTACTCGGGATCCTTTATCAATGGCCAGGTCCACGCCAGCAAATACTTCCAAAGAACCGTACATCTTGGTCAACCCGGTCGCATTCAGAGGGGTTTTCCCGCAAGGTGCTGGCTCGGGGAAAGAGATGTTAGCTACTCGGTCTGCAATGCGGATCTCATCAAGGTTGCCCATCATTTTTTCGGCGCGTGCCAGCATCTGTTTAGCAGCGGCAGCTTTGGTGGCTTTCGCCCCAAGTCGAGCGGCTTGATCCTTCAACGCGGCGGCTTTCTTCTCCGCGTTGGCCCGCTCACGACGGCGACGGGCCTCGTCAGTGGCTCGCGCATCTTTGTACTTAGAAAAGCTCATGTTGTAGATGTCGGCTTCGCCGCGCACAGCATCAAGGAACCAGACTTTATTACAGACCGCATCAAGCAGTTCTACATCGTGTGAAATCATGATGAGGCCACCCTCGTGCTTGCTCAAAAAATCGCGCAGCCACGTAATGGAATCGGCATCAAGGTGGTTCGTTGGCTCGTCGAGAAGCAATGTCGTGCTTGATTTTCCAGAGCCTGCCGACGCCGCGAAAAGGATTTGCGCCAGCTCTACCCTACGGCGTTGTCCGCCAGAAAGCGTCTTGAGTGGTTGGTCAAGGATCCGTGCGGGAAGACCCAAGTTATCGCAGATGCGAGCTGCTTCAGCAGCTGCCTCATAACCGCCAAGCGCATGATAGCGTTCCTCAAGCCGCGAATACTTGCGAATAGCGGCATCGCGCTTTTTATCATCCGTTGTGGTCTCCATGATTTCTTGCTGGCGTTCCATGGAGGTTTTGATTTGATCTAATCCACGCGCAGAAAGAACACGGTCGCGCGCGGATTGATCGATATTCCCCTCTCGCGAATCTTGCGGAAGATAACCAATGTCACCACTACGAGTCACTACGCCGGCATAGGGCTCAGTCTCCCCTGCCAAAATTCGCATCGTAGTAGTTTTGCCGGCACCGTTGCGGCCAACAAGTCCAATTCGATCTCCCGGCTGTACACGAAGATGCTGGCCAGGAGCATTCAGGAGGGTTCTTGCCCCTACACGGACTTCAAAATCATTGGTCACAATCACAACGGCGGATTATATCAAGTAACCATCCTTATCCTGTAACAGGATGTTGTTCCCCGCACATCATGGGACGCAGGGGGAACATATGCGAGCTATCGCATTAGGTTAAGAACCTAAACCGAGAAACCGAGGGCACGCAATTGGTCGCGGCCATCTTCCGTAATCATATGCGGGCCCCATGGAGGCATCCACACCCAATGAATGCTCAGCGACTCTGCGATCTTGTTTCCTACAACTGCAGATTGCGCCTGATCTTCTAGGACGTCGGTAAGCGGACACGCAGGCGAGGTAAGAGTCATGTTCACGTGTGCGTGAACGCCATCTACCATCCATACGTCATATACCAGGCCGAGGTCGACAACATTGATGCCTAGTTCGGGGTCAATGACATCACGAAGATACTCTTCTACATCGCTAGCTTTAGCAATGTCTTCCTCTGATTGCTCCGGACGCAAAGCACCTGCTGCGAGATCAGATTGTTCCTCAGAAGCTGCCTCGGTAGCGGCGCCATCAGATAGGTCTTCTGCTTGGGGCTCTACCGGAGTGCCCGCTGGCTCTTCCGTGGCTTTGTTTTCTACGTGTTCTTCGTTCACTTCTTCTCCTCTAAAGCATCAGCAGTGGCAGCCTGGAATGCTTTCCACCCCAGAAGCGCACACTTCACCCGCGCAGGATATTTGGACACTCCGGCAAAGGCAATGCCATCACCGATAAGGTCTTCATCTCCTTCTACCGTTCCGCGAGACGTAATCATTCGCTCAAATTCTTCGAGCTTATCCATGGCTTCTGCGACGCTCTTGCCCACGATTTCCTCCGCCATAACAGACGTGGAAGCTTGGCTAATGGAACAGCCTTCCGCGTCATAAGAAACGTCGGCGACGGTTAAGCCATCCTCTGAAAGATGCACCCGGAGTGTGATCTCATCGCCGCAGGAAGGGTTCACATGATGAACTTCGGACTCATAAGGTTCACGCAGACCGGCATGCATCGGGTTTTTATAGTGGTCAAGGATCACTTCTTGATACATGGACTCAAGGTTCATAGTGCTCCTCCTTCCGAGGCAGTAACTCCAAAGAATTTTTTAGCCGCTTCAATCGCCTCAACGAGTCGATCAATCTCTTCTAACGTGTTGTAGAAGTAGAAAGACGCTCGTGCAGTCGATTGCGCGTTAAGCGCACGGTGCACCGGCCACGCACAGTGATGTCCAACCCGAATGCACACACCGTGATCATCAAGAACTTGTCCAAGGTCATGTGGGTGTATTCCATCGACCTTAAAACTCACAGCAGAGCCACGATCTACATTGGTCGTAGGACCGTAAATACTGAGACCATCGATGCTACTGAGACGATTGAGCGCATAGTCCGTGAGCTTATGCTCATGACGAGCAATAGCGCTCATCCCTATCTCTTGCAAAAATTTTACAGCTTCCCCCAATCCCACCACTTGGCTGGTCATCTGTGTACCGGCTTCAAATCGTTGGGGAATGTCTGCAAACGTCGTTTTTTCCATAGTCACTACGGAAATCATCGAGCCACCGGTAAGGAAAGGCGGAAGTTGTTCCAGTAACTTTCGTTTTCCATAGACCGCGCCAACGCCACTCGGTCCGCACATTTTATGACCCGAGAATGCTGCAAAATCAACATCCAGATCGTGGAAATTTATCGGCATGTGCGGGACCGACTGACACGCATCGAGGACTACAAGCGCGCCTACCTCGCGGGCACGACGCACCAGCTCTGCAACCGGCGCTACTGCCCCTGTCACATTCGACTGATGCGTAAAAGCAACCACTTTTACCGTCTGATCAAGTTCTAGAGATTCAAGATCGATACGCCCGTCTTCGGTCACCGAGTACCACTTCAACGTGGCACCCGTGCGCGCACACAATTCTTGCCAAGGCACCAAATTAGCGTGATGCTCTAGCTCTGTTACTACTACAGTGTCGCCTTCCGTGACCTGGAGGTCACCGGCTCGGGGGTCTCCCAACACGTATGCGACTAGGTTAAGGGCTTCCGTAGCGTTTTTAGTGAACGCGATTTCGTCCCACGCAGCACCAACGAACCCTGCGATCGCGGCGCGAGCGTCTTCGTAGGCATCTGTGGCTTCCTCGGCAAGTTGGTAAGCGCCCCGGTGCACAGGAGCATTAGTGTGCAAAACAAAACGCTCTTCCGCGCGCCACACCCGCTCTGGGCGTTGCGACGTTGCACCGGAGTCCAAATAGACCAAGCTTTTACCATCGCGCACAGACCGCGACAATATAGGAAACTCTTGACGCAGCCGCTGCGTATCGAGTTCTCCTGACTCAGTCAGATATGCATTGCTCATGAGAGAAAACGATCGTATCCGTTAGCCTCAAGCTCATCGGCCAGTTCCGGGCCACCCGAGGTAATAATCTGGCCGTTGGCAAAGACATGCACGAAATCAGGCTGCACATAGTTAAGGATTCGCTTATAGTGCGTAATCATCAGGATGCCGCCATTGTTTTTCTCCTGATATCGGTTAATCCCTTCAGACACAATCCGAAGTGCATCTACGTCAAGTCCAGAGTCCGTCTCATCCATGACCGCAAACTTTGGGCGCAGCAAATCCAGCTGAAGGACCTCATGGCGCTTCTTTTCACCACCGGAGAAGCCCTCATTCACAGAGCGCTCACTAAAAGCCTTGTCGATTTTCAGATCTGCTTGCGCCTGTTTTACCTCTTTAACCCACTCACGCAACTTCGGAGCTTCTCCACGCACGGCGGTAGCTGCAGAGCGTAGGAAGTTAGCCATCGAAACTCCAGGAATTTCCGTGGGGTACTGCATGGCAAGGAAAAGACCTGCGCGAGCGCGCTCATCAACGTCTAGTTCCAGGATGTTCTCGCCGTCGAGAAGCACTTCGCCTTCCGTGATCTCGTAGCGAGGGTGTCCAGCAAGGGTGTAAGCGAGGGTAGATTTACCAGAGCCGTTGGGCCCCATGATTGCATGGGTCTCGCCGGACTTGATGGTGAGGTTTACCCCCTTGAGGATTTCTTTGGGCTGCGCGGTCTCATCAGTAGGTAGTACTTGGGCATGAAGGTTCTTGATTTCCAAGGTGCTCATTGGGTTTGTTCTCTTTTCGCTTCGTGTTATGGGCGCAATTTTTAGCGTGTTGCGGGAAGAACCCGGGCTAGGCTTATCGACGTTTCCTGCGCCCTGGGATCATCCATTGAGGGTTAACGCTGCTGCAGTGTGTTGAGTTCGACGGTAATGCGTTCTTCTAAATCATTTCGAACCGACTCCACCGGAATTCTTCCAATGACTTCGGAGAAGAAGCCCCGGACAATGAGCCGGCGAGCTTCATCTTCTGGGATTCCTCGGGAACGCAAATAAAATTCTTGCTCGTCATCAAAACGGCCAACGGTTGCAGCATGGCCGGCTCCTGCGATTTCCCCTGTTTCAATCTCCAGGTTAGGAATAGCATCTGCGCGAGCGCCGTCAGTCAGAACGAGATTTCGGTTAGCCTCATAGGTATCTGTGCCCTGTGCACCAGCGCGAATAAGAACATCTCCTACCCATGTGGCATGAGCATCAGGAAGCTTGGAGTTCTTGTCGCCTTGGATTGCGCCCTTGTACAGAACGTTAGAACGACAGTTGGGAACGGCATGATCTACGAGCAACCGCTGCTCAAAGTACTGTCCATCATCGGCAAAGTACACACCGAGCATCTCAGCATCCGCGCCTGGTTCTGTAAAACGGACACGAGGAACGAGTCGCACGACTTCGCCGCCGAAAACGGCAGCGTTATGACGGAAAACAGAGTCGCGTCCCAACACCGCTTGATGTCCTGAAAGGTGAACAGCATCATCGTTCCAGGAAGCATCAACAATAACTGTCAACCGAGCACCATCGCCCACAAGGAATTCAACGTTATCCGCATGCGTACCGGAACCGGTGTAGCGCAGGTCGATAAGAGCCTCAGCATTCGTACCGACTTCCACCACCAGGTGTCCAAAGGACGTGCTGCCATCGCCTTTACCTTCTACTTCAACGCGAATCGGCTCGTGCACCACAGCACCTGCGGCAACAGTCAAGAGATTAGCCTTGTCTGCTGATGTGAAAGCTTGAGCACCAACGCGATCAATGGGAGCCCCCGTGCGTCCAACCCTAGCGTCAGTCTTCTCCACCTGCTCGTGGGTAACTCCCTGTGCTTCCTCAGGGATAGTGATGCTTACGTTGGGAGTGGTTGCCGGGGCAAAGGTGCCGTCGTGAAGCCCGCGGAGGCGGCGGAGCGAAATAAAACGCCATACTTCATCTTTGCCGCGTGGGACGTCAAAATCATTAACGTCAAAGGATGAGAATAGATCGCCTTTGTTGTTGTGAACAGTACCGCGAGACTGTTGTTGTACCTGAGACATCGGAGTTAACCCACCGACCCTTCCATCTGCAATTCGATCAGTCGGTTAAGCTCCAGCGCGTACTCCATGGGGAGTTCCTTGGCGATTGGCTCAACAAATCCACGGACAATCATCGCCATGGCCTCGTCTTCTGCGATGCCACGCGATTGTAGATAAAACAGCTGTTCCTCTGACACCTGGGACACAGTAGCTTCATGTCCGAGAGAAACGTGGTCATTACGTATGTCGTTATACGGATACGTATCAGACCTAGAGATGTTATCCACCAACAACGCATCGCACTCGACGTTGGACACCGAATGGTGTGCGTTTGCGGACACACGCACCAGGCCTCGATAAGCGGCCCGTCCGCCAGAACGAGCAACAGACTTGGAGACGATGTTTGAGGAGGTATAAGGAGCCATGTGCTGCATTTTTGCTCCGGTGTCCTGAATCTGCCCCTCACCCGCAAAAGCAGCTGAAAGAACCTCGCCCTTAGCGTGAGGGCCAACCATCCATACAGCTGGGTACTTCATGGTGATCTTGGAACCAATGTTTCCATCAACCCATTCCATAGTCGCGCCTTCTTCGACTTTGGAACGCTGAGTAACCAAATTCAAAACGTTATTGGACCAGTTCTGAATAGTGGTATAGCGGCAACGAGCATTCTTTTTAACGATGATCTCTACGACCGCTGAATGCAAAGAATCAGACTGATAAATCGGTGCCGTACATCCCTCGACGTAGTGCACATACGCGCCCTCATCAACGATGATCAAAGTGCGCTCAAACTGTCCCATGTTTTCCGTATTGATACGGAAGTAAGCCTGAAGCGGAATTTCTACGTGTACGCCCTTGGGGACGTAAACAAAGGAACCGCCTGACCATACTGCGGAGTTAAGCGCCGAGAATTTATTGTCGCCGGCAGGAACTACAGTCCCAAAATACTCGCGGAATAATTCCGGGTGCTCACGCAGAGCCGTATCCGTATCAAGGAAGATAACGCCTTGCTCTTCCAGATCCTCCCGAATCTGGTGATAGACGACCTCGGACTCGTACTGAGCCGCTACGCCGGCAACAAGGCGCTGCTTCTCCGCCTCTGGGATACCGAGCTTGTCGTAGGTATTCTTAATATCTTCCGGAAGATCATCCCAGGTTGTTGCCTGTTTTTCCGTCGACCGCACATAGTACTTAAAGTCGTCGAAATTAATAAAGGAAAGGTCTGGTCCCCATGTTGGCATGGGCTTTTTCTCAAAGGTATTGAGCGCCTTTAAGCGTTGCTCTAGCATCCATTCCGGCTCGTTCTTCTGAGCAGAAATGTAGCGAACAACGTCCTCATCCAAACCACGTCGAGCATTCTGACCTGCTTCGTCAGAGTCATGCCAGCCGTAGTTGTACGGGCCCATGGACTCGATGATCTCATCGTCAGTCGAAGGTGCAGTTACACCAAGGTTCGGTGCCTTCGGCGTCGCCTGAGTCATGAACCACTCCTTTCATTGGGAGTCTTAGTTGTGGGGGTCAGAATTGGAGTTATCGGAATGTTGGTCGTGCATATGTCATGACCTTCAGCGATTGAAGCTAGCGGTTGCACATGGTGTCCCAGCAACATCGCAATGGCCTCATGCTCGGCTTCACAGAGCTCCGGGAACTCTGCTGCAACACCGGCAATGGGGCAATGATGCTGGCATATCTGGACACCATTCGCGGCGTTGGTCAGCGTTGCGGCGTAACCGCTCTCTGAAAATGCTTCTACCAAAGCAGATGCGGCTTTTTCCAAAGAGTCAGCATCTTCCACCGTGGGGATTTCAATCCCCTCGACAATTGTTGCAACGCGCTTACGCGCAAACTCTTTCACTGCGGTTTCGCCACCAGTTTCTTTCAATGTGGCTAGCGCCTGAGCAGCCAAAGAATCATAATCATGACCAAACTGCCCGCGCCCAGCTGCTGTAAGCCTGAAGCTTTTTGCAGGGCGACCGCGAGTTTTATCACCGGCGGTTTTCCTAGGTCGAGATATTTCAGCAAGGCCTTCCTCAACCAAGATATCGACATGGCGTCGAATGCCCGTTGCAGAAAGCCCGAGGGTTTCCCCTAGTTGAGTCGCAGTGACAGGACCAGACTTGAGCATAACCAGCATGATCTGTCGACGAGTCTCGCCATCAGTACTTCGCGTTTCCGTAACAGGATGATTCACTTTTCCTGAGGCTTTTCCGCGAGAAACCGATAAACCCCGCATGGTCGGTGTGGTTCCCATAGTCTTTGTGTCACCTTCTTCCATTCCAAAAGTTTCGTTGGATAGAACGCCCTACGGGACGTTATCCGCGGACACCATTTAGCAACATTAATATGTCGGTATTCATTCCAGCAACATGGACCCACCATAAAAGTGCTGGTTAGCACACCCTAACCAACCTTTGTCCCCCTCGGCATCGCCTTTAGATTTATCAGTTAAAACTTTCTACAGTCGACAGAGAAATAATCATGTCTAAAGAAAATAACTACGGCGACCACCTTTCCCCCTGCCGCATCCCTAACACTCATCTCTCTATCATCAACCCTGCCACGGCTCTACCGCTAGTATTTACGCTGTGAAGCTCAATCCCCATAAACTTTGGCAGTCCCTACGCGATGAGTTGCCCTCCTTAGGTCTACCCGGTTCACGTTCTGCCGAGCTTCATATATCTGCACATAGTGCATCGCCGGATCACGCAGATTTAAAGGACGGCTCGAAGATCCCGACCTTGGGTGAACACCATCCTTACCAAGGCGGCTCTACCCTCATTAATGCCGTCACCGGTGCCGATCTTTTGGATCCTGCAGCGCCACCAAAGCATAAAGCAGAGAGCATTCCCATAGCCTTCCCGAGAGAGCGCGCCGCTTCGGACTTAACTTTTTCAGAGTTACGCCGGTTTGCCATGTTCAGATGGATGGGAGCATTGGGGGCCCTGCTACTTGGCTTCGGCGCACTCGGAGCAGGTGCTCTCCCAGTAGTCAACAATCCATACACCAGCTTTATCGGCGGATCCATTATGGCCCGGATGCTTCAAAGCTCAATGATCGTTTGCTTTATTGGCGTAGCACTCCTCGTCATTTCCTGGCTTCTCATAGCACCCTTCACGGGAGCCCTTCCATCAAGGACCCGGCAGATCAGCAAGGGTGATGACGCTCGAATAGTAAGCATGTCTTTGCTCTGGCGAACATTTGCAGCATGGAGCCTTCCCATACTGCTCAGCGCCCCCATGTTCACCCAAGACATCTATTCATACTTAGCCAATGGCGCAATAGTCCGGATGGGGCTCGACCCTTATTCTGCAGGTCCGATAGATCTTTTAGGCACCGACCACCCCCTGGCCCGTAGTGTCCCCTTTATCTGGGCTCATTCCCCCTCTCCATATGGCCCTGTAGCGCTAGGTTTAGCTTCTTTCATCAGTCAGATCACCGGAGATAGCATTGCTTGGGGAGTGTTCCTACACCGTACCCTTTCCATCGCCGGCATCGCCCTTGCAGGCTGGGCCATCTCCCGGCTTGCGACGCGTTGCAAGGTAGCGCCTCAAGCGGCTTTATGGCTGGGAATACTGAACCCTTTGACTATCTTGCATCTGGTTGGCGGCATCCATAATGAAGCTATCCTCTTAGGGCTCCTTCTAGCCGGTTTTGAGCTTGGACTACGCGGCTGCAACTACTTAAGAGTAGGGATATTCGGACATGCAGCACTTTATCTCGGAGCTTCTGGCTTGCTGATTTCATGCGCGGGCATGGTGAAGGTAACCGGGTTTATTGGTCTCGGCTTCACGGGAATGGCTATCGCACGCTCTTTCCGTTTCCGCGAGCGTAGCCATGGCTTCTCCCTGGCATGCGCTGTGGGTATTCAAATTGCACTCCTAATACTCTCCATTCTCGTCATAACTTTTGTTTCAGGCATAGGGCTTGGCTGGGTTCACGCACAAGGTGGCGCTGTAGCAATTCGAAGTTGGATGTCTCTCTCTACTGCTGTTGGCGTTGCTGCCGGATGGTTTGGCATGCTGCTTGGGCTTGGCGATCAGACAGAGGCTATGTTGCAAATAACTCGCGGCTGCGGAATTTTACTAGCGGGTGTATTCATGCTCAGAATGCTGCTCGCAACATATTGGGGGCGCATACCCGCGATTGGCGGCCTTGGGGTTGCAACTTTTGTTTTAGTTGTCTTCTTCCCTGTGGTTCACCCTTGGTACATGCTATGGGCGATTCTTCCATTATCTGCATGGGCCAATAGGGCTTTCTTCCGCATGGGAGTCACGTTATATTCGGCGCTGCTCTCCTTCTTTGTCCTACCCCGAGGGCTTTCCCTACCCCCCGGCACCGTACTTTCGATTTACTTTACGGCAGCCCTTGGTTTGACTGTTCTTTTATTCCTCCTATGGTGGTCGTTTAAACGTGCTCGGCGTTGATGTTTTACACTTTCTAGTGTGACTACGTTCAACTCGACTTCTTCCGAGCCAACTGCGTCTTCTTCCCCTGTTCTTGAGCTAACTCAAGTGGTCAAGCGTTTTGGCACGAAGGAAGCCGTTGCAGGTTTAAGCCTTCGGGCTTACCCTGGCCAGGTTTTAGCATTCCTAGGCCCCAACGGTGCAGGTAAAACAACCACCATTGAAATGTGCGAGGGTTTCCAAAAACCAACTTCAGGCAGCATCCGCGTACTTGGCATCGATCCAGCAAAACACCCAGATGCTGTGCGCCAAAAAGTCGGAATAATGTTGCAAGGAGGGGGCTCCTATTCAGGCATTCGCGTACAGGAAATGCTTAACCTCACTGCGTCTTATAGCAAAGACCCACTCGACACAGATTGGTTACTTCACGTACTAGGCCTAGACTCGCACCGCACCACAACGTATCGGCGCCTCTCAGGCGGTCAAAAACAGCGGTTATCCCTAGCTCTCGCCTTAGTTGGCAGACCACAGCTCGTTTTTCTCGACGAACCCACCGCCGGCATGGATGCCCAATCCCGCCTGGTCGTTTGGAAACTCATCCGTTCGCTTAAAGCGGATGGTGTCACAGTCATCCTTACGACGCATCTCATGGATGAGGCTCAAGCACTGGCAGATCGAGTCGCGATTATCAATCAAGGGCAACTGGTCGCAGAAGGGACCACAGAGGAGCTCCGCACGAACGAAAAAGGCGGAACTTCTGCGGTCTTTTCCACCTCGACAGCTCTTCCTCTGAGTAACGACTCTCTCAAGGACCTTGCAGTACAGGAAATTAAGCCGCTTCATTACGGCGTTACTGGCGAGCTATCACCCGATACCCTCGCTAGGCTTTCTGCAGCTGCTGCAAAAGAAAACGTTCTTATCACGTCTTGGGAAACCAGGACAAAAAGCCTTGAGGACATATTTTTAGATTTAACCGGCCGTGAGCTGAGGAGTTAACGTGACACCACATCACCAACAAGAAAGCGCACTTTCGGCTGATTTTTTCCCGCCGGGAACATTCACCCCTAATCCGCAACGGGCCAGTGTTGCACGCATGGTGTGGTCGCAGGGGTTTGTCGAGGCCAAATTATTTCTAAGGCACGGAGAGCAGCAGCTTCTCAGCTTTATTATTCCCCTCGGAATGCTCTTAGCCCTGGCGTATTTACCGCTTCTCGACGATCCCAACCCCCTGACCAAGGGCTTTCCCATGATGCTTGCCCTCGCCTCTATGAGCTCAGGTTTTACTGGTCAAGCCATCTCCCTGGCATTTGACCGCCGTTACGGCGCTCTCCAGCGAACTGGAGCAAGCGGCGTTCCTGCATGGACGATCGTTTCAGGCAAAGTCCTGGGTGTTCTCTCGGTCAGTTTTATCCAGATAATGGTCCTCGGGGTGGTAGCGCTTGCTTTAGGGTGGACAACCACGACAGCAGGAGCCGCTATAGGCCTCCTAGTCTTTTTTATAGGTGTTGCGGCTTTTACATCACTCGGTTTGTTGATGGGCGGAACTCTGTCCTCCGAATTAGTTCTAGGGCTAGCTAACTTAATTTGGGTTGTACTCGTCGGAGTCGCCTCTTATATCTTGTTTCAGGGTTCTGCTGAGCCAACGATGTGGCTGAAATTAATCCCGTCTGTAGCCTTGTCTGACGGCCTCTATTCAGGTTTTCGCGGGTCCTTCCCCATCGAAGATGTGATTATTTTGTTGGGTTGGTTATCTCTCGGTTCTGTTATGGCGAACCGCTGGTTTAAATTTTCTGGATAATTATTTCCCTACAAAAGCGTTGAGGTGGCGCATCACACGCCGAAGTTATCTCAATAAAATCGCCTAATCTCTATGTACTCGGTAGAATTTGACGCCGTGACTACCGTTGACAAACCAGCCAAGGCGGAATGGTTCCGTACTCTCGCCCCAAAGACTTCTACGCAACGTGCGCTAGCTATGGCGCTCCTTGTAGCCCAAGGATCGATCACGGTGACAGGTTCGATTGTTCGAGTTACCGGCTCAGGGTTAGGTTGCAATACGTGGCCTAATTGCCACCCTGGCTCGCTTGTCCCGGTTAAAGGCGCTGCCCCGTGGCTTCATCAGGCAATCGAGTTCGGCAATAGGCTTCTGACATTTGTTCTTGTCGCCATTGCTGTTTCCCTTTTTGTTTCCATTGTTTCCGCTCACCGGCGAAAAGAAATCATTATTCACGGTCTAGCCCAGGGTATTGGCATTATCGTGCAGGCCGTCATTGGCGGTATTTCTGTCCACTTGGATCTTAAGTGGTGGGCGGTTGCGATTCACTTCTTGCCATCGGTGCTCCTAGTATGGCTCGCGGCTATTTTGTATGTTCGTATCTCAGAGCCTGACGACGGCACCCCTGAACGCGCTTACCCAAGCTCGCTACGTGGACTTGCTGCTTTGGGCGCAGCGCTGCTGACTCTCGTTCTCGTAACAGGAACGATGACCACAGGAGCAGGCGTGCACTCTGGTGATAGCAACGTTGGTATGGAAGGCCGACTTAACGTGGATATCGACTGGATTGCGCACGTTCACGCCTGGACTATGTATGTTTACCTGGCAACTACCGTGCTACTCGCGGCTGGACTTGTCCTACAGCTAGCGCCGAAGCGTTCGCAAAAACTCAGCTGGATGCTTATCTTGATGATCCTTATTCAAGCCGTCATCGGGGTGATTCAATACCGACTCGGTGTGCCTCGTTGGTCGGTTCCGGTTCACATTGGCATGTGCTCTGTCGTCGTTGCCTATAGCTCTTTGCTTTGGGCATCGGGTACCCAACGCGTCAACGGTGGAGACTACGTCACGGGTTCACCGAGCGGAGATCACAAACGGGCTCTGCTTAATAAGATGTAGCCAGCTGTCTGCATAAAGAAAGGCGGGATGGTACAGACCACTACAGTGGTTTTGCACCATCCCGCCTTTGGCATGAGACTCTCATCATCGAGTAACCCCATCGCGTTATCTCCGCAGTATAGGGCATAAGAGGATCCTTCTTAGAAGAAGGTTGTTACCCACCCCAACATCTGACCAACAGTTTCTAGTCCCAACACTGCATCGAGCGACAAGCCCACAAAGAGTATCGACAGATAATTGTTGGAAAGAATAAACAGTTTGAGCGGTTTAACCTCGCCACCGGCTTTAATGCCTTGGTGCAACCGGATTGCCATAATGAGGAACCAGATTCCTGAGACCACAGCTATGCTCCCGTAAATCCAACCTGCAGCCGGAATGATGAGGAACGTTGTGATCACAGTGGCCCACGTGTACCACACGATTTGGCGCGTCACTTCCACGGGTTTTCTGACCACGGGAAGCATCGGGACGCCTGCTCGCGCGTAGTCATCCTTATACTTCATGGCTAGTGCCCATGTGTGGGGCGGTGTCCAGAAGAAAATAATCAAGAACAAAACGATCGCTTGCCACCATTGCGCTGGGGTTCCTACCGGCGCATTATCCGTAATCACGGCCCAGCCAACGACAACTGGCATACATCCAGCCGCCCCACCCCACACAATATTGAGATGGGTTTTACGCTTGAGGTGCTTGGTGTAGACAAAAATGTAAAAGAAGATTGTCAACATAACAAACAAACCTGCGAGCAAAGAATCGCATAGTAGCCAGAGCCACAGGAAGCTCGTCACCGTGAGGATCCAGGCAAAAACGCTCGCATGTCGATTGCTCACAGTATGTTTGACCAACGGCCGTGCGCGCGTGCGCCCCATTTTCTGATCGATGTCTGAGTCGGCGACCATATTAAAGGTGTTGGCCGCCGCGGCTCCCATCCAACCGCCCAAAAGAGTAAGCAGAATCAGCCCAATGTTGCTGTGTCCACGGTCCGCTTGGAGCATGGCTGGAATTGTTGCAACCAATAGGAGCTCAATGACCCTTGGCTTTGTCAGCGCGATATAGGCCTTGATCTTCTCCAAGGGAGTCCTCCAACAGAAATATGCGTAAAACAGGATGTGCCATCACCGGCTAGTTCTCATACAGCAAGCGTGTAGCCCCACAAGTCTAGCGTCCATTCGTTTTTTCCCCACATCGACACCCCATAGGTGGAGGTGACGGCCCAATGCTATGTGGATTGTGGGGTTGAAGAGAAACGTCGAAAAGCTTTCCTCTGATGACAACTTTTTCCCTGCTTCTGCCAAATAACTCACACTCATTGCCCTCCCGAGCAATTATCGCTATTAAGGTAGGAAGAGGTAACAAAAGTTTAAGGGCCTTTGACCCCTTATGTACTTCCTTTGGTTTAACAACAAAGACCTACGCGATTTTAAGGACGGACTACGTGACTTTGTCTCCAGAGCTCAAGGCTTTGACAACCCCCCACTACCCTGACGACTGGTCTGAGGTAGATACCTTGGCAGTCGATACCGCACGTGTGCTCGCGGCAGACGCCGTCCAAAAGTGCGGATCAGGCCACCCCGGAACCGCTATGAGCTTGGCGCCTCTGGCCTATACCCTCTACCAACGCATCATGCACCATGATCCTGCTGATACCGAATGGACTGGCCGAGATCGCTTTGTCTTGTCCTGCGGACACAGTTCGCTCACCCAGTACATTCAGTTGTACCTAGGTGGTTTTGGTCTAGAGCTAGATGATCTGAAAGCCCTACGCACGTGGGGTGCCCTTACTCCTGGACACCCGGAATACCGCCATACAAAGGGCGTAGAAATTACCACGGGTCCGCTGGGACAGGGCCTAGCATCTGCGGTTGGCATGGCTATGGCTTCTCGACGCGAGCGTGGGCTTTTTGATCCGCAGGCAGAGGCAGGAACCTCACCTTTCGATCATTATGTATACGTCATTGCTTCTGACGGTGACCTACAAGAAGGTGTGACTGCAGAAGCAAGCTCACTAGCCGGAACACAGCAACTGGGCAACCTCATTGTCTTCTGGGACGACAACCACATCTCCATTGAGGAAGACACAGAAATCGCTTTCAATGAAAACGTTGTGGATCGCTACCGTGCATACAACTGGCAGGTCATTGAAATCGAGGGCGGCGAGGATATCGCGTCCATCGAAAAAGCTGTAGCGGAAGCCAAAGCAGACACTACTCGCCCCACCTTCATCCGTCTTCGCACTGTGATCGGTTATCCTGCTCCGACAAAGATGAACAGTGGAGCTGTTCACGGTGCTGCTCTAGGTGAAGAAGAAGTTGCCGCAACAAAGGAAGTTTTGGGCTTTGACCCTGCAAAATCCTTCGATGTGGCCGAGAGTGTCATAGAGCACACGCGTAAACTTTCTGCCCGCAGCGCAGATATTCGCGCAGCTTGGCAGGAAAAGTTCGACGCATGGGCCTCTGCAAACCCAGAAAACAAAGCCTTGTTTGATCGTCTTTCACGCCGAGAACTCCCTGAGGGCTTCGACGCCGAACTGCCCACCTGGGAACCAGATGACAAGGGAGTAGCCACCCGTAAGGCTTCCGAGGCTACACTTCAGGCTCTAGGCAAAACCATGCCTGAGCTATGGGGCGGCTCCGCGGATCTCGCAGGCTCCAACAACACAGTGATCAAAGGCGAACCATCTTTCGGTCCTGCGTCTATCACCACTGATACGTGGTCAACCGATCCTTATGGACGTAACCTGCACTTTGGTATCCGGGAACACGCCATGGGCGCGATCGTCAACGGAATCTCACTTCATGGGCCCACACGGCCTTATGCTGGAACCTTCTTAATTTTCTCCGATTACATGCGTCCGGCAGTTCGCCTCGCGGCTCTCATGGGAACTGACGCTTACTACGTATGGACCCACGATTCCATCGGTCTGGGCGAAGACGGTCCTACGCATCAGCCTATCGAGCAGATGGCTGCGCTCCGAGCAATTCCTGGAGTATCCATGCTGCGTCCCGCCGACGCTAATGAGACAGCAGCAGCATGGCGCGCTGCGCTGATGTACAAGGAAGGTCCTAAAGGCCTCGCGCTGACCCGCCAAAATGTTCCAGTCTTGGAAGGCACCAAGGAGAAGGCACGCGAGGGAGTACAGCGCGGTGCTTACATTCTCGTGGAGGCATCCAAAGCTACTCCTGACGTCATCCTGATGGCCAGCGGTTCTGAGGTCCAGCTCGCAGTTGAAGCTGCTCAGCGTCTAGAAGCAGAGGGCATTGCCACTCGGGTAGTCTCCGTTCCTTGCCTTGACTGGTTCGAGGAACAAGACCGGGACTACCAAGAATCCGTTTTGCCTGCTGAGGTTACTGCTCGTGTCTCTGTTGAAGCTGGCCTCGCATTGTCCTGGTACAGGCACCTCGGTACCCGCGGACGTGCAGTATCTCTAGAGCACTTCGGTGCATCTGCTCCTTATGAAAAGCTCTTTGAAGAATTTGGTATCACCACCGATGCCGTCGTCGCAGCTGCGCACGATTCCCTGAACGCCTAGAGTTAATTTCATCAAAATTAACTGATTATGTGTAAGCCGCATACAACCTCATAGATGTATGCGGCTTACACACTCGTTTCGGCCCCCACCTTCACAAAGAAATTGGTACTCAACATGAATGCAATCGATGCACTCGCACAAGCAGGAACTTCTACCTGGCTAGACGATCTTTCACGTGAACGCATTACCTCCGGAAATCTCTCCGAGCTCATCACCACTAAGTCCATCGTCGGTGTGACAACCAACCCAGCAATCTTTGCTGCGGCTATGAGCAAAGGCACCGCTTATGACGCGCAGATTGCGGATCTTAAGGCTCACGCTGTTGGCGTCGACGAAGCTGTCTACGCGATGAGCATCCAAGACGTACAGCAAGCATGCGATATTTTTGCTGATATCTACGAATCTTCCCATGGCGCTGATGGAAGAGTGAGCATTGAAGTAGACCCTCGCATCTCTGAAGATCGCGAAGCTACTCTCGCGCAAGCACGTGAGCTGTGGAAACAGGTAGATCGCCCCAACGTCATGATCAAAATTCCAGCAACCGCTGGTTCTCTACCTGCGATAGCCGACGCACTCGCAGAAGGCATCAGCGTTAACGTCACTCTTATTTTCTCCGTAGCCCGATACCGCGAGGTTATCGCCGCATACATTGAAGGCATCAACCGCGCAGCGGACAATGGTCTGGATGTATCCACCATCCATTCTGTAGCTTCTTTCTTTGTGTCGCGGCTGGATTCGGAAGTAGACAAACGACTGGAAGCCATCGGAACGGATGAGGCTTTAGCTTTGCGAGGCAAAGCAGGCGTTGCCAACGCACGTCGTGCCTACGCAGTTTTCAAAGAGCTCTTTTCCGCTGCGCAGCTTCCTGAAAATGCGAATATTCAACGTCCACTCTGGGCATCCACTGGAGTCAAGAACCCCGACTACTCCCCTACGCTGTATGTCACGGAACTTGCAGGACCAGATACCGTCAACACTATGCCGGAAGCAACCATCGACGCAGTATTAGCGGCCAACGATGGCGCAGGCGACACGTTGACAAATACCGCAACGGAAGCTGAAGAGACATTCTCTGCTATTGCTCAAGCCGGTGTCGATTTCGAGGATGTTTTTGCGGTTCTGGAGCAAGAAGGCGTCGATAAATTCGTAGCAGCATGGGACGAACTACTCGATTCTATGAAAGCTCGCTTGAGCTAAGCACCATCTGATTAAGAGCGTGGGATACGGGATTCCTCAAGACATACAGGAACGATTTTTCCGTATCCCACGTTATAAATTCCACACCACTAATGCTTTGTTTTGACTGCCTACATCACGAACTATATGGCAATGGTTACTTTGTAGGTAGAATCTAGGGACGTGATTGAACCTGTGACTTCAGAAGACACTACTGGCTTCGGTATATCCGAACACCAAGACCAAACCGAGGCCCCTACAGCGGTGAATCCTTGGGTTAACCCGCTTCGTGATTCTGAGGACAAACGTCTTCCGCGGATTGCCGGGCCAAGTGGCATGGTTATTTTCGGAGTAACCGGAGACTTGGCGCGGAAAAAACTCCTTCCCGCGATTTATGATCTTGCCAACCGCGGCCTGCTACCTGCGGGTTTTGCCCTAGTGGGCTATGGCCGTCGGGAGTGGTCCAAACAAGAGTTTGAAGACTACGTGCACGAGGCAGTAAAAGCTGGTGCACGTACGGAGTTTCGTGAAAACGTCTGGTCTAGGCTAGCCGAGGGAATCCATTTTGCTCGCGGAAACTTTGATGATGATCAAGCCTTTGATGATCTTGCCGCACTTTTGAGCCGTTTGGACAAAGAACAAGGAACCGCCGGAAACTGGGCATACTACCTATCCGTACCGCCGGATTATTTCTCTGATGTCTGCCACCAGCTGCAGCGCTCCGGAATGGCTCAAGCTGAGGGCAATTCATGGCGCCGAGTGATCGTGGAAAAACCGTTCGGACACGATCAAGAGTCAGCACGCGAACTCAACACCTTGATTAACTCAGTTTTCCCGGAAAAATCGGTCTTCCGTATCGATCACTATCTAGGAAAAGAAACTGTCCAGAATATTCTGGCGCTCCGTTTCGCAAACCAACTCTTTGACCCATTGTGGAACTCACATTACGTAGACCATGTGCAGATTACGATGGCAGAAGATATCGGCCTGGGTGGCCGTGCTGGCTATTACGATGGTATCGGGGCAGCTCGCGACGTTATTCAGAACCACCTGATTCAGCTTCTGGCCCTCGTAGCAATGGAAGAACCCATTGATTTCACGCCCCAGCAGCTGCAAGCAGAGAAAATCAAGGTCTTACGCGCAACCCGCCCCGTTGGGCCGTTTGCCAAGACAACCGCGCGCGGCCAATACGCCAGCGGATGGCAAGGTTCAGAGTTGGTCAAGGGCCTGCGCGAGGAAGACGGTTTTGATCCGCAATCAACCACAGAGACCTACGCAGCGTGCACTTTAGAAATCAATTCTCGCCGCTGGGCTGGAGTTCCATTCTATCTGCGTACAGGTAAGCGCCTCGGTCGACGCGTCACTGAGATCGCTTTGGTCTTCAAAGATGCTCCCCACCAGCCTTTCAGCGAGGGCACGCGCCATTCCCAGGGACAAAACGTTGTGGTTATTCGCGTTCAACCTGATGAAGGCATGTTGATGCGATTTGGTTCTAAAGTTCCAGGCTCGGCAATGGAAGTCCGCGATGTGAATATGGATTTCTCCTATTCCGAAGCATTCACTGAGGAATCTCCCGAGGCTTATGAGCGTCTGATATTAGATGCGCTCTTGGATGAGGCCAGCCTTTTCCCCACAAATGAAGAGGTTGAACTCAGCTGGAATATTTTGGACCCCATTCTTAATTTTTGGGCAGAGCGCGGGCAGCCAGAGGAATATGCGGCAGGAACATGGGGCCCGGCTTCAGCAGACCGCATGCTAGAGCGGGTAGATCGAGCATGGCGTCGACCTTAACCAGTGCCAGTTGTATTCCGTTTCCCTGTGTACGCATTTCCTTTTAGAAAAGAGACGCTGAAGTGATCTTTGAACTTCCCGATACCGATACACGCGAGATCTCCAAAGCCCTCGTCCGCCTCCGCGACAAAGGTGGGCAAGTCACTACTAGCAGGGTACTGACCCTTATTGTGGTGGCCAAAGAGTCGGATGATATTACGGCAATCACAAATGCCACTCACGATTCCTCACGAGAGCACCCTTCCCGCGTCATCGTATTAATCACCGGACCAGTAGAAGGCGACTCTCAGGTCGACGCAGAGGTCCGCATCGGCGGCGATGCCGGAGCCTCAGAGATAATCTTGATCCGACTTCGTGGGCGTGTGGCCAAACACCTTGTGCACGTGGTTACTCCCCTGCTGCTTCCGGATACTCCAATCGTCGCATGGTGGCCTACCTCCGCACCGATAAATCCCAGCGAGGACCCGATCGGAAAGATTGCGCAACGCAGGATCACCGACGCGCATTATGACCCACCGGTGGACGCTCTCTACAACCGACGCAACCACTATGCTCCAGGTGATTCGGATGTATCATGGGCTCGCTTGACCCCATGGCGCGGAGTTCTAGCATCGACTCTAGACCAGCCTCCTCATGAGCCAATCCAAAGTATCCGCCTCTATGGTGAATCTGATTGCCCTAGCGTCGATCTTGCCGCAGGGTGGCTTTTCAGAACGCTTGGTGTTTCGGTTCAGCGATTTAATACTGAAGGTGAATCTGTCCCCTTTGATGCTGATGGATTCTCGGAGATCCCAATTCGTAGGATCGAACTTGAACGCCCATCTGGCACTGTGATTGTGGAAGCTCTTGAAGACGAGCAAACACTTTCTGTTACGGTCCCGGGACGCGAAGCAGCCCTTGTCGCTATTAACCGACGCAGTCAGGCAGATTGCCTCGCAGAAGAGCTAAGACACCTCGACCCCGACGCAGCGTATGCGCGAGCGCTTCGCGGTCTCAGTAGAATCAGCTACCCCACCATCTAACCTCAAAAAAGGGACTTCATGGTTACTGTTTGTCCAGTATCTGACCTCGACGCCATCGCCTCAGCAGCAGCTGAAAAAATTGTAGGCTTGTGTCAATCCGCCGCGAAAGATGGCGGTGTTACCGGCGATGGCACGGTGCGCATCGTTCTTACTGGTGGCGGCGCAGGTATCCGAACGCTAGAAAAGCTTGTCGATGCCCCCATCAACTGGTCACGCGTTCATGTCTTTTTTGGAGATGAGCGTAATGTGTCAGTCACGGACCCTGAGTCCAACGAGGGCCAGGCACGTCAAGCACTACTGAATCATATCGATATCCCTGAAGAAAACATCCATGGGTATCGGTTGGGAGAACTTTCGCTCTCTGATGCTGTAGAAGAATACACACAGGTACTTCACAACTACGCGCCTCAAGGGTTTGATCTCCATCTGCTTGGTATGGGAGGCGAAGGGCATATCAACTCGATATTCCCCCATACTGAGGCTGCCGTTGAAGAAACTCGCTTGGTCATTCCGGTAACCGACTCTCCCAAGCCTCCAGCGGAAAGAGCAACCCTTACGTTCCCAGCAATCGCCCGCGCGCAACGTGTTTGGCTACTTGTTGCAGGAGCTGAAAAGGCCGAGGCTGCTCATCACGTAGCTGCTGGAGCGAATCCGCTTGAGTGGCCGGCTGCAGGCGCACGCGGCGTGCAGGAGACCCTGCTCATTGTTGCTCAGGATGCTACCCCTTAAACAGCCCTGAAAAGACAAAAGCGTCGGTAGATAATTACCGACGCTTTTTCGTGCTATCTCACTATTAGCGAGCGTAAGCCTGAATCAGGTTTAATGCTACGATGCAGGCGATCCAGATGATGCCCATGAAAATAGTGACTCGGTCAAGGTTCTTTTCCACCACAGTGGAACCAGACAGGTTAGACTGAACGCCACCGCCGAAGAGGCTCGAAAGTCCGCCACCTTTGCCCTTATGTAGCAGCACGAACACGGTCATCAGCACGCAAGAGATGACCAAAATGATCTGAAGTGCAAGTGCCATGAATTTCCTTAATTGTTAACAAAAGTACTTTTATCAGAACTAGAGTTCCTTTTCTCGAGGCAACTATACACCACCCAAGTCCAGGAACTCACTTTCAACCGCTAAGAACTAGCCAGAATTTCGCAGCGCGGTAGCCAAGCCGTTCATAGCTAGGCGAATGCCATGCACCACCTTCGGATCAGTATCACCTTCGCGATACCTACGTAGCATTTCGAGTTGCAGTGTATTAAGCGGCAACAGATACGGGTAACGCGAGCGAACTGACCGTGCAAGCATCGGGTTGTCGTCGAGAAGCCCCGAGAAGCCGGTGATCTTGAGGAACATCGTCTTAGTGAGATCGAATTCGGCAGAAATATCAGCAAATATTCTGTTTGCAGCTTCCTGATCTGCTACCAATCCCGAATAGAGCTTCGCAAGTTGCATCTCAGCTTTGCTCATCACCTGCGCCATATTAGACAGCACAGAAGAAAAGAACGGCCAGGAACCATTAAGCTTCTGCAAAATAGCAAGGCGCTCATCTGCTGAGAGTTCCGCTGTGCGCACACAGCCTTTTTCTACCCATTCATACAAAGCGCTGCCTACTCCATACCAGCCGGGCAGCATAACACGGGACTGCGACCAGCTGAGCACCCATGGAATTGCGCGTAAATCGTCGATACTTTGGGTTTGTTTTCGCGACGAAGGACGCGAGCCGATGTTAAGGTCGCCTATCTCTTCCAAAGGTGTGGAGGATGTGAAGTACTCAATAAAACCAGGGTCTTCATGCGCAAGCCTCGAATACTTTCGCTGACTCAAGCGTGAGATTTCACCCATAATCTCATACGCCTCAGGATATTGCTCTTCTACCTGATCGATTGTAAGCAGCGACGCCTCCAGCGTGGCTGAGGCCAAGGCTTCTAGGTTACGACGAGCCGCACCCACAGAACCATATTTTGCTGAGATGATCTCACCTTGTTCCGTAACACGTACACTGCCTTGCACAGCACCATGTGGCTGAGCAAGGATAGCGTCATAAGAGGGGCCGCCGCCGCGTCCTACGGTTCCACCGCGGCCATGGAAAAGCCTCAGCGCTACACCATGTTGTTTACACATGCTTACTAAATCAGTTTCGGCAGCATACAGAGCCCAGTTTGCGGCGAGATAGCCACCATCTTTATTGGAATCGGAATAGCCAAGCATGACCTCTTGAAGATTATTTCGTTGCTCCACATAACTGCGATACAACGGTATCCGCCATAGATCTTGGAGAATCTTGGCACCATTTTGCAGATCATCGATCGTTTCAAAAAGCGGTATGACGTCAATGTGCCCGGTAAGTTGTCCTTCCTGAATGCGGATTAATCCGAATTCTTTCAGGAGGACCATCGGTTCGAGGATATCGCTCGCAGATTCTGCCATCGAGATAATCGAATGTGGGATCATCATTGGGCCAAAGGCATCCACTGCACGCTTTGCTTCAGCAATAATGTCTAGCTCACGCTGGGTTACCTCACTATATGAGGCACCATCGCGCGGTATAAGGGGTCTCGGTGACGATAGCTCAGCAGTTAAAACGCGAATCTTTTCGTTCTCGTCCAATTCGCGATAGTGCTTGGTTACGTGGGCTTGCTCAAAGAGCTCGGTAAGCACATCCTCATAGCTCTCAGAATTTTGGCGCAAATCCATCGAATAGAGATGGAAACCAAAGCTTGATACCGCTGTCCTGATGCGCAACAAGCGATCATCTGCGATGAGTTCATCGTGCGTTCTCCGCAAGGAAGCATCAATGATATCCAAATCTGCTGCAAGCTCATTTGGATCAGAATAAGCATCATGACGGGCATACCACGAGCCTTCTACCGCTTCTGTACCAATCCGAGAAGCTAGCGTAGCAAGTACTCTACCGCGCACACCGTGGACGGCACGGCGATAAGGCTCGTCGACCCGCGATGGGACGTCGTTATGTCCTAAATCAGCAAGCACGCGCAGAGTCTGGCTCACATCAGTCAACCTATCCGACAGCGATAACTCATGTTCAAGTTGATGCAGTTCGCGTGCATAAAACTTTAATACAGTCTCGGCTGCTCGTGTCGTCGCATAGTGCAGAGTTTCCGCAGTGACATACGGGTTACCGTCATGATCGCCACCGATCCAGCTTCCAGGTTTAATGAATAGCGACCGCAAAGCATCTTCAGAGCTAACACCATATTCTCGCTGGATATGATCAGCCACTTGCTTGTTGATCTCAGGGATCGCAGTAAGCAAGGAGAGCTTATAGTATCGCAATCCAACTTCTACCTCGTCCTCAATCCTAGGGCGGGCCACCCGGATAAGCGCGGTCTGCCAGATGAGAGTCAGCCACCGGCGAATCCGACGAGTATTCTCTTCAAGACGCGTAGCCGTCAGCGCATTCGGATCTGCGCCCAGAATCGCATGACGTTCTTCGAGCAAAGTAGTCATATGCTCTTGCGCATCAAAAATCGTACGTCTACGGGTTTCCGTAGGGTGAGCGGTAAGCACCGGGGCAACTTGAAAGTTACCGAGTAAACCGGACACGTCTTCGCTCGTTACTCCAGCCTTAGCAAGCTTTTTCCAAGTCGCACCCAACGTTGAATCTGGGTCTTCTTCACCGGCTTCTTGTCGCCGGAGCCTACCCAGTTCATCGTGCAAGTCCTCCACCATGTTTGCTAGCAACGCAAAATGGCTAAACGCTCTAATAATCGATATCGCATCTGCTGCTGAAATATCTTTGAGCAGTGATACTAAGTCTTCAACCTGTGCCTCTTTGCGCGAGATTTTAAAAGCCAGCTGTCGCGCTGCTTCGACTCGGTCAAAGGCTGCCGTTCCCTCTTGTTCTTTGATCACCTCCCCCAAAAGTGCACCTAGAAAGCGTATATCCTCAACAAGCTGTTCGGATAGTGGACCTGCAGACGTAGCTTTTACAGGCATGAAGCTTAAGCTCCTCACGTTATACAGTGCAAAAGCACCGCCACTTCATCATGACGGTGCTTTCTTTTAGAAGGTGAGCGATAAAGGCTCACTGCTTATTTTTAAAGGTCGCTTTTCTAAAGACCAGTCGCTGCGTTAGCAGCAAGTTTGGCAAATGCCTCACCGTCGAGAGAAGCGCCACCAACAAGACCACCGTCTACGTCGGGCTGTCCGACTATTTCTGCGACCGTTTCTTCCTTTACAGAGCCACCGTAAAGAATACGAACGCCTTCAGCGATTTCCTCATTGGCAAGTTCTTTAACTAAACCACGGATCGCTTTACATACTTCTTGAGCATCAGCCGCAGAAGCGACCTTGCCAGTGCCAATTGCCCACACCGGCTCATAAGCAATAACGGTCTTAGCTAGTTCGGCTTCGGTCAGACCAGCGAGCGATTCACGGGTTTGCTCGACGACAAAATCTACGTGAGTGCCAGCTTCCCGGATCTCCAAAGGCTCACCGACGCAAACGATCGGGCTTATGCCTTTGCCCAGCGCTGCTTTAGCCTTCGCGGCAACAAGTTTCGATGACTCGCCATGGTATTCACGGCGCTCCGAGTGTCCAACGACAACCCATGTGCAGCCGAGTTTTGCAAGCATATCTGCAGAGATCTCGCCGGTATAAGCACCTGATTCATGCTCTGATACATCTTGGGCACCGTAGGTGATCTGAAGCTTATCGCCATCAACTACAGTCTGAACAGACCGCAGATCCGTAAAAGGTACGGTAACTGCAACATCGACCTTCTCGTAGTACTCCTTAGGAAGTGCAAAGGCTAGCTTCTGAACTGTTGCCACAGCTTTCAAGTGGTCTAAGTTCATCTTCCAGTTACCAGCGATGAGCGGCGTACGTTCCATTCGAAAGGTTCCTTTCTATTACAAAATCAGTGTTGACCCGCTAGAAAACTAGTGGTGCAGGCTATGGACTTTTGTTTGAGCTGCACCACATCAAGCGTTAAAAAGATGTAAAACTAGCTTTCCAAGACTGCAACGCCAGGTAATTCTTTGCCTTCCAGGAATTCCAGAGAAGCTCCGCCACCAGTAGAAATATGGCTGAAGCCGTCCTCATCAAGCCCCAGTAGACGCACTGCTGCAGCAGAGTCACCGCCGCCTACAACAGAGAATGCACCGTGAGTGGTCGCTTCAATGATGGATTCCGCAACACCTTGAGTTCCTTCGGCGAATGCAGGAAACTCAAAGACGCCCATTGGACCATTCCAGAAGATGGTCTTAGCTGTGGACAGAACCTCTGCATAGCGCTTTACAGTTTCAGGCCCTACGTCAAGTGATTGCCAGCCCTCTGGGATTCCGTCGAGAGCCACCACGGTTTTCTCTGCATCTGCTGCAAAGCTGTCTGCTGCGATGAGGTCCACTGGAAGAACGAGCTTCTCTCCGTACTCTTCCAACAAACGCTGACAATTCTCGATCTGGTCTTCCTGCAAAAGCGACTTCTGCACATTGATGCCCTGCGCAGCGAGGAACGTGTAGCACATTCCGCCACCGATGATGAGTTTGTCTGCCTTAGCGGCGAGAGCTTCAATAACGCCCAGCTTGTCGGAGACTTTGGCTCCACCAAGTACCACAACGTAAGGACGTTCTGGGGACTCCACTGCCTTCTGCAAAACAGTGATTTCTTTCTCTACCAACGTGCCAGCGTAATGAGGAAGCCGCTTGGCCACATCATAAACTGATGCTTGTGCTCGGTGAACCACACCGAATCCATCCGACACAAATGCACCGTTTTCTGCTGCTAGCGCAACAAGTTGATCTGCAAATTCTCCGCGCTCTGCCTCGTCTTTAGAGGTTTCACGGGGATCAAAACGAACGTTTTCCAGCAAGAGCACGTCGCCGTCATTAAGACCGTTAGCGCGTTCATGGGCGTCTTCACCAACAACATCAGCAGCCAGAGCCACATACTGTCCCAATGCTTCTGATAGGGCCTCTGCAACCGGAGCGAGGGAGAACTTCTCATTCACTTCGCCTTTAGGACGTCCGAGGTGCGCCATCAGGATCACGCGAGCGCCACCGTCGACCAATGTCTTAATGGTAGGCAGCGATGCGGTGATGCGTCCGGCATCCGTGATCTCTCGTGCGTCGTTAAGCGGAACGTTAAAATCCGAACGTACAAGAACGTGTCGTCCTTCCACGCCTTCGGCTATCAGATCTTTCAAGGTCTTTACAGTCATTGCTTCTTCCGTTTCGTCGTTTGTGCTGCGGTGCTGTGTTTGGATAAAACAGCCCTCATATAGGCACGCTACCAAAGCATGATGCTCCCAAAATAGCCCGGGGTGCACCACGGAGGCACACCCCGGGCTACAGGGTTAGATGAGCCATAGGTGGCTCTATATCGAAAGCTTAGAGGCGCTCGCCAACATACTCGGTCAGGGTAACGAGCTGGTTGGAGTAACCCCACTCGTTGTCGTACCAAGAAACAACCTTGACCTGGTTGCCAATAACCTTGGTCAGGCCAGAGTCGAAGATCGATGCGTGAGGATCAGTCACGATGTCGGTAGAGACGATTGGGTCCTCGGTGTAAGCAAGAACACCCTTGAGCTCGCCCTCGGCAGCTTCCTTGATTGCAGCGTTGACTGCCTCAACGGAAACGTCCTTGGAAGCGTAGAAGGTCAAGTCGGTTGCAGATCCGGTGATCACAGGAACTCGAAGCGCGTAACCATCAAGCTTGCCCTTCAGCTGAGGAAGAACCAATGCGACAGCCTTTGCAGCGCCCGTAGATGTTGGAACAATGTTCTGTGCAGCAGCACGTGCACGACGCAGATCACGGTGCGGAGCATCATGGAGACGCTGATCGCCGGTGTAAGCGTGAACGGTGGTCATCAGACCGTTCTCAATTCCGAACTTCTCATCCAAGACCTTCGCCATAGGTGCCAGGCAGTTGGTGGTGCAAGAAGCGTTAGAAATGATGTGATGGTTAGCCGGATCGTAGTCGGTGTGGTTAACGCCGACAACGAAGGTGGCGTCTTCGTTCTTTGCAGGGGCAGAAATGATAACTTTCTTTGCGCCAGCATCAATGTGTGCCTGAGCAGCATGAGCGTCTGTAAAGAATCCGGTGGACTCAATAACGATGTCTACGCCCCACTCGCCCCACTTCAGGTCCTTGGGATCACGTTCTGCAGTGACGATGATGCGGTGGCCATCGACCGTGATGGACTCATCGTCGTAGGTAACATCCTTGCCCAAACGACCCAAGATAGAGTCGTATTTAAGAAGGTGGGAAAGCGTGTGGTTATCCGTAAGGTCATTGATAGCTACGACCTCAACGTCAGCACCACGCTCGGTCAGAGCACGGTAGAAGTTACGTCCGATGCGGCCAAAGCCGTTGATTCCTACGCGAATCGTCACTGTTTTATCTCCTCACAATAGAGTGATCGTGTTTGGAAGAAGAGCGTGTGTTCTTTTCCGAATATGTCCGAAAATTTCCACTTTGATGCCCGTTACAACCTCGATTTCATAGTGTACCGACACAATCGGAAACTTGCAGATGTTTTCTCTCACCTCGACCACTATTTTTAGCAATCCCACCCCACCTTTACAGGGGGCAATATGGGACGAAATGTTGTTTCTGTTGCGATCTTGCCCGTTTACATCCACACAGAGCTGGGAGAATACCCCCTAACCGGAGGGGCATAGCCCACAAACATTTACCGCAGCTTGTTGAGACCGGAAAGGAGAAAACTTCCCAATGTAATACTAGTCACATTGGGAAGTTTTAGTGCTTAACCGCGCTAAACCTCATCAAGAAGATCGTCTGTAACCGCTACGGAAGTATCCGGCATACCAAGTTCTTCCGCACGCTTATCGGCCATAGAGAGCAATCGGCGTATGCGGCCAGCAACCGCGTCCTTGGTCATCTGAGGATCCGCCAACCGACCAAGCTCCTCTAGTGAAGCCTGACGATGCTGCACCCTCAGCTGCCCGGCCTGCGCAAGATGATCAGGAACATCATCCCCGAGAATCGCCATAGCACGCTCCACACGAGCAGCAGCAGCGACAGCAGCCCTCGCGGAACGTCGAAGATTCGCATCATCAAAATTAGCCAGACGATTTCCCACAGGGCGAGACTCCCTACGTTGCCGCTTTTGATCCCACAAGAGTCTCGTAGCATGTGCGCCCATGCGTGATAACAGAGCACCTACGGCGTCTCCGTCACGAATCACTACTTTCTCCACACCACGGGTCTCTTTGGTTTTTGCAGATAAACCGAGACGACGCGCGCATCCCACCAACGCCAAAGAGGCTTCCTGGCAGGGGCATGCAACTTCCAAACCGGAAGTTCTACCGGGATCAGATAGGCTTCCAGCCGCTAGGAAGGCGCCTCGCCATGCGGCTTCTGAGTCCGCAATAGATCCTGCAATAATGTGCGGAGGAAGACCTCGAACCTGATGCCCACTTCGGGTGACTAACCCCACTCTACGAATGAGATTATCGGCGTTGTCCGCTACCCGAACGACCTGCCGCGGTGCCTTCCTACTGCTATTCACAGGACCCAAATCGAGTACCTGTGATTCCACGCCACATAGGTCTTTGATCTCAGCAGCAATTCTTTGGGCCAGCGCCTCCTCGCCTACCTCAATATCCACAACGACTCGCCCAGCCACAGCGTCGATAGTTCCCGCAAAGCGGATCACGGCTGCCAGCTCAGCAATACGAGCTGATTGCCGAGGCACCGATACTTTGATGAGTTCTTCTTTAGCCTGGTCCGAAAGGTTGGGCACGGATTCTCCATCCTTGTGAGTGAGTCAAATCTTGTCTGCAAAAGCAGCTAAGGAAACAAAGTGCTAGCTTAACCTGTTTCTATCAAGCATTAGATTACAGGTGCACTATGCCTACGACGGCATGCTCATTGCTCTTTCTCTGCTTATTTCTAAGCGCAATGCACGTGCCAATTTTTCTGGATCATGCCGATGGATAACCCGTCCGCGTTGATCAATCTCGCTGAGATCATGGAAAGCAACCCGCGCACCAAGTGCTTGAGCAGCACGCTCCAGGTGCTTGCGATCTGCGCTATTAGGAAGCATCTGTGATTCCACCACAACAACATCCGCGCGCAAACTTTGTGCATGTTGTGCAAGGATATGCAGATGGCGTTCAGCGCTAAAACCCGCGGTCTCCCCTGGTTCTGCTGTGAGATTGAGGACTATCACTCGCACGGCCTGAGTTTCCTCTAACGCTTCAGGAACACCGTCAGTAAGAAGATGCGGTATTACACTAGAAAACCATGAACCAGGCCCTAGAGTCACCACGTCTGCCTGCTTAATTGCGGCTATCGCTTCTTCCGTGGCACGCGGGCGTTCGGGAATGAGCCGCACGCGACGAACCGTTCCCGGAGTTGATGCCACAGCCACCTGCCCCCTAACCTCACGCATTATACGAGGGTCCTCATCCAGCCCAGAAACCTCTGCCGCGATATCAAGGGCTTCCGCACACACTGGTAGGACGCGCCCCTCAGCACGAATAAGCTTTGCGACGACATCTAATGCCTTGATCTCGCATCCCAGCGTGGCAAAAAGCCCCGCGATCAGTAAGTTTCCCACCGCGTGACCAGCCAAGGCACCATGTCCGCCAAACCGGTGTTGGAGTGTTTGCTCCCACACATGTCCTTCCTCATCGAAAGGGGCCAAAGCGGCAAGTGCCATTCTTAGATCACCTGGGGGAACTTGACCTAGTTCTCTGCGAATGCGGCCAGAGGAACCTCCGTCGTCTGCAACGGTCACGATTGCGTCAATCGAAGAGGGCTCAAGCAGCCTTACAGCCCGTAGGGTTTGGAACAACCCATGTCCACCGCCAAGGCTTGCTACTTTGAGGCCCTTACGATCTGTTACAAGGCTAGAGTCAGATACTTTCTGAGATGCCATAACTCCTGCCTCGCCTATCCTCGTTGAATGTCTCGGTGCGACACACTCACGTCAAGGTCCGGAACTTCGCGTAATCTGCGGCCGAGCTCTTCAGCGATGGCAACTGACCGATGGTGTCCGCCTGTGCACCCTATGGAAACAGTAATAAAGTTCTTTCCCTCGTGCTTAAACCCAGGCTGCATGTCCAAGAGCATGGTGATGAAGTTGTCCAAAAACTTTTTTGCACCTTCATCCGCAAGAACGTAATCAGATACTGGTTTATCCACGCCACGGAATGGCCGAAGCTCTGGGATCCAGAAGGGGTTCGGGAGGAATCGAACGTCGACAAGCACATCCGTGTCGCGTGGCGATCCATGCTTAAATCCAAAGGATTGCACCGTGACATGTTGGATCTTTGTAGCAATACCCGCAAAGTTTAGTTCAATAGAACGTCGCAGGTCATGTACAGATAAATCCGAGGTATCAATAACTAAATCGGCAGACTCTTTAATCTCGTTCATGATTTCGCGTTCACGCTCAATGCCGATGGACAACGTGCCGCTTCCTTGCAGAGGATGAGTACGACGCAAATTGTCAAAGCGCTTAATGAGTACGTCGTCACGCGCGTCCATAAAAAGTACAAGCGGATTTAAACCGAGCTCGGAGAGATCCGTGATCACTTGCTCAAGACTGCCGCTGAACTCGCGCGAACGGACATCTGAGACAAAAGCGACTTTGTCTACTGGCGAATGCGGGTCAGCGCACAACTGTACAAAATCAACGACCAGCTGCGAAGGAACATTTTGGGCAACATACCAGCCCATATCCTCTAGGACGCGGGCAGCGGAGCTCAGCCCTGCACCAGAAAGCCCCGTAATAACGACAGGAGGAATCTTCATCTGTGGTTCTTTATCAGTTTTAACATTTACATTCACAAAGGCCAGTGTAGCGAGATACCTTCTCCGTTGTCTTAGTTTGATAAACCGCCGAAGTGATTGCACAGATTCAGGTTGTGCTCGAAGTCATTCAGCGCGCAGAGCATCAAATACGTTCTGAGCTAACCGTGGGCCGAATCCCTTAACCGCGGCTATGTCCTCGACTGATGCACCCTTCAATTTTTTCACCGAACCAAAGTGTTTGACCAGCTCGCTTCGCCGTGCCTGACCTAGGCCTTTGATGTCATCCAACGCAGAAGCACGCATCCTCTTAGAGCGTTGCTGACGATGAAACGTAATGGCAAACCTGTGGGCTTCGTCTCGTATTTGCTGAATGAGATACATGGCCTGCGAATTACGCGGAAGAATGACTGGTTCATCGTCTTGAGGCACCCACAGTTCCTCCAAGCGTTTCGCGATGCCAACCAAGGCAACGTCATGTACTCCGAGTTCTTCAAAGACCTCATCAGCGGACGCCACCTGTGGCGCACCACCATCGACAATGAATAATTGCGGCGGATAAGCAAACCTTTTACTGTGTTCCACCGTTTCATCTGAAAAAGTCGAACCATCAAATTCTTCGGCCTCCGGAACAACGAGTTTGTCCTTGTTATGCCGGATGAACCGCCGGCGCACGACTTCTGCAATAGAAGCCACATCATTCGAATGACCATCGCCCGCGGCATCCTTGATTTTGTACCTTCGATAATCGGATTTCTTGGGCAAACCGTCTTCAAAAACAACGAGAGAGGCGACGACGTCTGTTCCTTGGATATGCGAAATATCAATGCATTCAATCCGTAGCGGTGCTTCTTCCAAAAATAGCGCTTCCTGCAGTTCCTGCAACGCCGCCGAACGGGCAGTAAGGTCACCAACTCGTTTAAGCTTATGCTGACGCAGTGCTTCCACTGCATTCGCATGCACAGTCTCCGTGAGCGCCCGCTTATCACCACGCGCCGGTACACGTAGGTCTACCGAACTCCCACGCAATTGTGAAAGAACTACTTTGGTGTGCTCCATATCCAAAGGCTCAATTTCTACAAGGACTTCTTTAGGGACCATGCTTCCTCGTAGTTGATAGGAGCTTAAATGTTCATCGACGTATGAGAACTGGTCTACCCCACGCCGTACAACGTTCGCCTCTTCTTTGCTGGTTTCCTCCTCCAACTGCACTGCATCTGAATAGAAACGGATAAGAAAAGCCTGTAGCAGTTCTTGTAGCTCCTCTTTCGAATTATCCGTGCGCTCTACGATCCACCCGCGCTGCCCTTTGATTCGGCCCGCACGAACGTGGAAAAGCTGAATGGAAGCTTCTAGGTCGTCTGCGCTTATTGCTATAACGTCAGCATCGGTACCATCACCCAACACCACGGCCTGTTGTTCCGTGATCTTCTGTACAGCCTGCAGGTCATCCCGCAGCCGTGCTGCGCGCTCAAAATCCAGATCCTCGGCAGCTGTAAGCATCTGTGAATTGAGAGAGGCCACCACTGCATCTGTTTTCCCGGCCATAAACGAACAAAATCCATTGACAATATCGCGATGCTCTTGCTCAGTCACTCTGCCGACGCACGGAGCAGAGCACTTATCTATATAGCCCAAGAGGCAAGGACGTCCTAAAGACTCATGTCTATTAAAGACTCCTTTTGAACACGTTCGGACAGGAAACACTCGTGTTAATAGATCTAGGGTTTCCCTCACTGCCCAAGCATGAGAATAAGGACCGAAATAACGGATACCTTTGCGCTGCGGACCACGGTAGAAGAATGCCCGAGGGAACCTTTCTCCCACGGAAACAGCAAGGACTGGGTAGGTTTTATCATCCCTATACTTCACATTGAAGCGAGGATCGAATTTCTTAATCCATGTATATTCCAGTTGCAGCGCTTCAACTTCGCTGCTTACCACGGTCCACTCCACAGACGATGCTGTGGTTACCATCTGTCGAGTACGCGGATGCAGTACAGATAAATCCTGAAAATAATTAGACAGGCGTGAGCGAAGATTCTTCGCTTTTCCCACGTACACTACCCGGCCATGAGAATCACGAAATTTATATACCCCTGGGTCCGTAGGGATGGAACCAGGGGCGGGACGATACGTTGAAGGATCAGCCACGATGCGCCTTAATCTTCCGGCATATAGCTTGCTTCAAGCGCTCGGAAGCGTTCTACAGCTTGCAGCCCCTCAAGACCATCTGCAGATTGGAAAGCCCAGAGTGGGACATATTCAAAGTCAGGAAGCTCAAGTCGCGCCATGCGGCTTCCCTCTGGAAAGTTAAGACCATACACCAAAACCCATGGGTAGAATCGAGATCCGATGAAGTTACGTACATCGACGCCGTCTTCATTGACTCGGACACGAGGACGAGATAAGGCTAGGAAAAATAGTCCAGCGAAAACAACTCCGACGAGAAGATAACCCCACTGATCAATCAATGTGACAGTCGTACCGGTATCTCCGATTGCGACGACGATTGCCAAAAAAATGTGAAGCCCAAGAACAACAGCAGCGCTCACCCAAGCCCATATTTTTAACTTTCGGGAAGTGACCACTTGCTCCCAAGGTTTGGTCGTAGTCAGCGGCGCATCTTGTGCGACATACTGGTGAATCTCCGCCTCAGTGAGACGCCCGGATTGTGCCTCGGAGCTCGGGCTACCCAGTTTCACATTTTCTTCCGACTGTGCGTCCACTGTACGTTCTCCACGACCTTCTCAACGTTGCCTTCACTGATCAGCGAGGCAGATAAAACGGCGCTCTTACCTGCCTTACACGAATCGCTGAATATCCTACTCGGTTACAGAGCCAGCCACATACTTGTTGGCTGCTCAGCTGTTTCTTTTCACCATATTTAGAAAAATTTTACCTTATCTCTCTACCATACTCCCGTGACTTTTTAGGCACCGTCTAAAGAACGAAGCACCACCGCTGTATGGAGAGCCGCCACGGTAGCCTCTGCCCCCTTGTTTTCTACAGAATCTTCAAATCCAGCTCTGTCTCTGGCTTGGTCTTCAGTCTCTGTAGTCAAGACACCGTTACCGATGGGAGTCTGCTCATCAAGAGCAATCCGGGTAAGCCCTTGCGTTACGGAATCACAGACATAGTCAAAATGGGGCGTACCACCGCGGATGACGCATCCTGACGCCACGACGGCGTCGCAAAGCTTAGCCAAACGTTGCGCCACTATCGGGAGTTCTAATGCCCCTATCACCCGGCGCTCAATCACCTGCGCATGGCAGCGCTGTGCTGCTGCGATCGCTTCTGAGTGCAATCTCTGGCAGATCTCTTCATTCCACGTCGATGTAACGATGCCGATAGTCAAGCCTGTAGCGTCGACATGCGTAATATCCGGTAGTCCATCTTTGCTCATAAAGCTTCCTTTTACTCGTGCTCGTTCACATACGTTTCAATCCATGGCAGATCATGACGCATCCGATCCCGCTTTGTGGTCAAATAGCGAAGATTGTCTTCATTCACTGAGACTTCTACGGGCGTCCGACCGGATACCTCCAAGCCGTAACGAGTCAAGCCCTCATGCTTGCTGGGATTATTGCTTAACAAGTTAGCTGATTGAACTCCCAGGTCATGCAGGATAAAAGCCGCTATGCCATAATCACGGGCGTCTGCGGGCAAGCCCAAAGCAAGGTTCGCGTCTACGGTGTCTGCCCCACCATCTTGAAGATGATATGCCCGTAGTTTCTCAGCTAAGCCGATTCCCCGACCCTCTTGGCCTCGCAGATATAACACCACGCCGCGCCCTTTTTCCTGAACCATTGCCATCGATGCATGAAGTTGCTGACCACAATCACAACGCCTGGACCCGAACACATCTCCCGTCAAGCATTCCGAGTGGACACGAACGAGGACATCTGCGCCGTCATTATCAGCGATATCACCGACCACGAGTGCCACGTGTTCCACTCCGTCAGACAGGGCTCGGTATCCCACGGCCGTGAAAAATCCAAAGTCTGTGGGCAGCCGGGTGGATGCCACACGTTCAGCTACTGGCGTAACAACCTGTACATCTGTGCCCGCTGGGTCCTCATAGGGCTTCACTGGGTCATGTTGTGTACGCCACTCGATCATCTGATCAATGGAGATCAGGGATAGACCGTGTTTATCTGCAAATCGACGCAACTCAGGACCCCGGGCCATGTCGGTGGGATCGTCCTCGCTTACCACTTCACACAACACACCCGCGGGGCGTAAACCAGCTAGTCGGGCTAAATCAACAGCCGCTTCCGTATGTCCAGGCCTTTCAAGAACGCCACCAGGTAAAGCTCGTAGCGGAACCACATGTCCTGGTCGAGTAAAGTCTCCTGGGGTTGAAGCAGGATCCACCAATGCTTGAATGGTATGTGCCCGGCTAGTAGCGGAAATTCCGGTAGAACCCGTGTTGGCGTCCACGGTTACCGTATATGCAGTTCCTCGGGCATCTTGGTTATGGGCGACCATCGGAGGAAGCCCTAGCCTGTCACAATCTTTGCCAGTCAAAGACGCACAGATGTATCCCGAAGAATATCGGACCATAAAAGCTACAAGCTCAGGCGTTGCTTTTTCCGCAGCGAAAATAATATCGCCTTCGTTTTCACGATCCTCGTTATCAACGACGATAACGGCTTTCCCCGCAGCAATATCCGCAATCGCAGTATCCACGGAGTCGAGGCGGACGCGATCAGAGTATTCAGCGTCATCGTGAGCTGTCTGACCGGGTGTGTCGATATGGATAGTCACGATGATAACTCTAGCGCGCGTCCAGGTTCACGATGCTCGCCGGGGGAACCGCTTGCGCTGTGAGCATCCGCTCCACATATTTGGCTAATACGTCTACTTCGAGGTTCACGCGGTCACCCAGCTGACGCTGTCCATGTGTTGTTGCTTGCAAAGTAGTAGGGATAAGGGATACTTCAAACCAATGATTCCCCTCGGTTTCCCCTAACCCGGAGACAGTAAGCGAGGTTCCGTCCACAGAAATCGAACCTTTTTCTACTACATAGCGAGACAGCTCTTGAGGCAGTGTGAACCGCAGAACAGTCCAATGCTCTGATTGTTCTTGCGTTATCAACTCCGCAGTGCCATCCACATGACCTTGGACGATATGGCCGTCGAGACGCCCATCTGCACGTAATGCGCGTTCCAGATTAACCGGTGCCCCTACCGTAAGCTCCCCTAAAGACGAGCGTACGAGTGATTCCTGCATGACATCCGCGCTAAAAAATCCTTTTTGGATATCAGTAACAGTCAAACACACCCCATTCACCGCTATGGAGTCCCCCAACGACGTGCCTTCAAGCACCTTATGCGCTGCAATGGAAAGAACAACGGAATCCGATAGCTCCTCCAGGGCTGCCACAGTACCGACTTCTTCTACTATTCCGCTAAACATTTTTCCCTTTCATTCTCTTATCCACGATTGTTGTACTACGAAATGCTTATCGACGCCCCACGCATTCTGAACTATCCCCAGAAAGGCCGCCAACCACACGGCTCCGCGAAAAGCGTCTTGTTCCTGGAGCTTGAATTATTGCTGTCTTACCAAGACCCGCAGGACGTCCTCTCCCAGTAGCTCTACCCGTTGCGTGTGCATGTGCGTGGCATCACTCAGAGTGGGAGAAATGCTGCGAGCAAGAGCGTTCCTACCCGCCCCTAGGAATAGCGGTGCGGAATAATCATGAAATTCATCAATAACGCCGCTCTCAAATGCTGAGGCAATAAGCCCTGCGCCTCCTTCTAAAAGCACATACCTGCATCCCCTGTCCCACAGATTGTGCAGAGCCTCATCCAGATCCAAAAACTTCAAGACAGTCGGATCATTGAGGTGTGCGTTCTCAGGTAGTGTTCGCGAGCCGACGACAACACGAAGAGGTTGAGATAGAAGCTCTTTCCCCTTAGGGTCTCTCGCGGTAAGCCTCGGGTTATCCGCCAAAGCAGTTCCGGTTCCTACGACAATTGCGTCAAACATTTTCCGTTGGTTGGTTGCATAACTACGTGCCGCTTCACCAGTAATCCATTGAGAGGTGCCGTCAACTGCTGCAATAAAACCGTCTATTGTGTGAGCCGATTTCCCCACTACATAGGGGCGTTGTAAGTGCTGAGCCTGTAGCCAGGGGCGTAGAGCCCGAATCGGCAAATCCAAAAAAGTAACGCGAACTCCATTTTTCTGCAAAAACTCGTGCCCACCGCCTTCTTTCCCACCTGGATCTTTAAGGCAATAGATGACCTCAGCGATTCCTGAGTCAAGAAGAGCTTGTGTACAAGGGCCAGTTCTTCCTTGGTGCTGGCAAGGTTCCAGTGTCACCATAATCGTGGCACCACGAGCAGCAGTGCCGGCCGCTTGAAGCGCCATGACTTCAGCATGCGGACCCCCTACTGGTTGGGTACATCCAACTCCAACGATGTCTCCTTGCGAAGAAACCACGGCGGCCCCTACTGGTGGGTTAGGACTCGTCGATCCCTGGGCTTTTTCTCCTTGTTCAACTGCTGCGTATAAACCAGCCATGACTGACGCAGAAAGCTCATAAGTAGTGAGATCTCTGTGTTCAGCAAAAAGGCCCGCCCCTTGACTATTCAGTCCAAAGGGCAAGCCAATTCTCTTGTTATCGTGCACGCTGCGCCAATTCCCGAAGCTCATCAATCGCAGCATTGCGATCACTGTGCTTATATACCGCCGAACCAGCCACAAAAGCATCGCAACCGGCTTCCGCAGCCTGCGCTATGGTCTCTGCGGAAATTCCGCCATCGATTTCGATAATGACGTCTAGATTTCGCGTATCGATCTCTTGACGCAACGTCCGAACTTTCTCAAGCTGATCAGGCATAAATTTTTGCCCACCGAACCCAGGTTCCACGCTCATCACCAAAACCTGATCAAACTCCTCCAGGTGTGGAAGATACGGCTCAATAGCCGTGCCAGGGCGCAAAGAGAACCCGGCGCGAACGCCTCGTTCTCTGATGTGTTGTGCCAGTGCACTGGGGTTGGAGGTGGCTTCTACATGGAAGATCACGCAGCTAGCGCCAGCATCGATGTAGTTATCTACCCATTTCTCAGGGTTTTCGATCATCAGATGGACGTCAAGAGGTTGATCCGTCGATTTATGTGCGGCCTTGGTGATGTCCGCACCAAAAGAGAGGTTGGGGACAAAATGGCCATCCATAATGTCCACATGGATCCAATCGGCGTGTGACACCTCTGCGATCTCTTCCCCTAACTTGGAAAAGTCAGCGGAAAGGATCGACGGAGCGATAATGGGTTGGCGCGCTTCTGTAGTCATAACTCAGTATCTTAGCTACGACCTAAGCAGCAAGAAATGAGAAGCACTATTCGGGGCGGCCAATCCAGGTATGAAAAATGGATTTATTCGCTTGGTTTTTTCAGCACGGCAAAGAACATGGCATCGGTTCCATGATGATGGGGCCACATCTGAACGGATTTATATTCTCCGGTGTGGGACATCTCAGGCACCAAAGCAGCTGCGTCTTCTTCCACCATTCCTAGATGAGTGAGCGCATGGTCAACGATGTCGCGGGTCTCGCGTAGATCTGGTGAGCAGGTTGAGTACACCACAACACCGCCAGGGCGGACGAGTGTGCATGCTGAGGCGAGAAGTTCCTTTTGGAGCGGGACCAGCTCAGTGATATCTGATTCCTTTTTGCGCCAGCGAGCATCGGGGCGACGGCGCAGGGCTCCAAGCCCTGAGCAGGGGGCGTCGACGAGGACGCGGTCGTATCCATAGCTGAGGCCTGGGTTGCGTCCGTCAGCGACTTTTACTCGGACGGGCAGGCCGGCAACGGTCTTTTCGATAAGGCGCGCGCGGTGCTCGGAGATCTCTATGGCGTCTACGTGGGCGGCGTCGATACGCGCGAGTGCGCCGAGTAGTGCTGCCTTGCCTCCGGGTCCTGCGCAGAGGTCCAGCCAGCGGCCAGTATCAGTTCCGTCAACGGGTGCTTCTGCTAGGGCGCGTGCGATGAGTTGGCTTCCTTCATCTTGCACGGCTGCGAGTTGTTGCTGAAATGGTTCTAGTTCGCCGGGATCGCCACTTTCAAGATAGACAGCATAAGGCGAGTATTTTCCTTGTTCTCCACCGGTGATGAGGGATAGCTCTAATGCACTGATCTCGCCGGGGCGGGCAACCAGGTGCACGATCGGTCGATCTGAGTCTGCTCGAAGTGTTTCTTCCAGGTTGGAGAGTCCCACGACGCGTGAGAAACTATGTGCTATCCATTCGGGATGCGCGGTGCGGAATGCTATGTTTGCAACTTCGCTCTGTGGCGCGAGTCGATCCATCCATTCTGCGGGTGTGCTCCGAGAAATGGTGCGCAGGATTCCGTTAACAAATCCTTTGGCTTTATCGTGCCCTAGAGCTTCTACGATACGGACTGTTGTGTCTACGGCCGCGTGGGGTTCCACTCGCATGTACATCAGCTGGTAAGCGCCAAGGCGTAGCGCATCCAATAGCTCAGGGTGAATCGTATTCAGTCCCCGTGATGAGCACTCCCCAATCAATGCGTCGAGTACGCCTACTGTACGTAATGTTCCATAAGTCAGTTCAGTGGCAAAGGCGGCGTCTCTGCCATGAACGTTGGCTTTGTTCAACAGTTTGGGAAGGGTGAGGTTGGCAAAGGCGTTCTCTGAGCTTACGCGGTGGAGAACATGAAAAGCAACGCTTCGCGCGGTATCAACTCCGGATAGTTTCCGGAATCCGCCCTGTGGTGCACGGTTTTCCTGGGCACGGTCACCGGATCTGCGGTTGCCTTGCGGTCGCTTTTTTTGCCCGTATCTGCGTTGTGCTTCTGGTTCTCTGCCCGCAGTTCTATCAGGGTTAGGTTTTCCTGCAGACCGCGATCGAGATCTGAATCCTCCTTGGCTCATTCGAACCTCAGTCCTTCCTTATTGTGCAGACCACGGGCCCAATCCGACGCCTGCATCCGTTTCTTCCCCTGCGGCTGGATCATGTCTAGCTTCACGCATCCGTGGTGGGTGCCTACTAGAACTCGATTTTTCTCGATCACGATCTCCCCTGCCTCCGCCGAGTATTCCTCTGCGGATATATACGTTACGGGGCTAAGTTTAAAGCGTTGGCCATCCAGTGTTGTCCATGCACCGGGGCCGGGAGTGACTGAACGGATGAGTCGGTCGATATCTGCGCCGGTCGCGTCCCACTTTACTCGTGCATCGTCAGTGAGAATCTTGTGGGCGTACGAAGGCTCGCCGACCTGTGGCCGTGGTTCTGCCTTCCCCGCTGCCAGATCGTCCATCGTTTTTACCAACAAGTCTGCGCCGGCATAGGCCAGACGGGTGAGCAGATCATCTGAGGTGTCTGTGGGGTTGATGGGTTCTTCCAAAGTGCCCAGGATGTCACCGGTGTCTAGGCCTTGGTCTATGCGGAATGTTGTAGCACCGGTGATGGCGTCTCCATTGCGAATGGCCGATTGCACTGGTGCTGCTCCACGCCACGCAGGAAGCAAGGAAAAATGAAGGTTAACCCACCCGTGAGGTACTGCGTCGAGCAGATCTTGCGTGATCAAATTGCCATAGGCGACTACGGGGACGCAGTCCGGGGATAGTTCTTCCAGCCGGGCGCGGAAGGCTTCCCCATCGGGGGTTCCAGGCTTGATGCTGGTCGGGGTGAGTATTTCTATCCCGTGTTGTTGTGCGAGCGCAGAAACAGGAGAGGGCTGTAGAGTTCTCCCTCGTCCTTTGGGCGCATCAGGGCGAGTGAGGACCGCGATCACCTCGTGATCACTGGCGAGTAGTTTTTCCAGAGCAACGACTGCGGGTTCTGGAGTCCCCGCAAATATAAGACGCATTTTATCCTTCTTGGGTATGCTGATCCGACTGATTGTCCCGGCTAAGCGTTGAACCATTCAGACTGTCTGATGGTTGCCATTGCATCTTTACGGTGTTCTTTATCAAGCCTCTTAAGGAACAAAATCCCGTCGAGATGGTCTGTCTCATGCTGGATGCAGCGTGCCATCAAACCGGAGGCCACCATGGAAAAAGTTTTTCCGGACACGTCTTGACCTGTGACTTTCACTGTCTCAAAACGAACTGTGTCTTCCTGAACATCAGGAATCGACAAACACCCTTCTGGCCCTAGTTGAGTGTTCTCCCCGATAGGCTCCCATACGGGGTTGATGATGTGGCCTCGCAGCCCGTCCTCTATATGCGAGCAGTCGTAAACAAATACTCTCTTGGTCACTCCCACTTGGTTGGCGGCAAGCCCTACGCCACCTGCCGCATCCATTGTTTCAAGCATATCGTTGACCAAGTTTCCTAAACTCTTGTCAAAGACGGTTACTTCATCTGCACGTGTAGTAAGGACCGGATCGCCAAAAAATCTGATGTCACGAATGGTCAAGAGAATACAGTTCCTTTTTTAAGTTCATAGGTTCACATAAAATTTTGCCTGCTGGCTGCGCTATATCGCGATGAAGCTTGTCGACGCTCGCCAGCATCCTTTTATTTAAGGTAGCAGGGCTACATAAGCTTTAGCCCACCTTAATGGGATCTACCTTAATGCGAAGCGGCAGTTCTTCCTTACGTGCCCCACGTTCAATCAGCCCGGCACGTAAGGCTTGACCTAATTGGTTACGCCCAGCCAGTGGTGTCCTAATCAAGATCCGTTGGGGCGGCCCATACTCACGTTCATCATATTCACCAGGAAGTTTACTTCCTGGAGGTAGATCGACTGGTCCTAAAATCTCAGCGTGGGGCGGCAAATGAGTAAACGAAAGAAAAGCATCCAACGCAGTGCGTGCTCCGTCGATAGCCGCCATATGCGCTGCAGGTGGAAAGTGTACTTCTCGTCGCTCCAGCAGTTCTCGATGGGCAGCACCGACCATATCCCATCGGATAAGGGCTTGAACCTGCGGCAAACTAGCATCCGCCGCAATGATGACTTCCCCACCTGCATCGTGCGGGGCAACCAACGTCGCTGCAGCCGCCCATTTAGCGAGCGTATCTTCCCCTGCCCGAAGATCCTGTCTGCCAATCAAAGCCCAAGCATCCAAGAACACAGCAGCGCCGTAGCGCCCCGCTATAACTTCTGGCTCAGCACCGGGTGTGGTCACGACCAAAGCGGGTTCGTTGGGTACCCAGTCGATAACCCTTTGACCACCAGAGGTAATCACCTTCACTCCGGGAAAGGCCCTACCTATTTCTTCAGCAGTTCGCTCAGCTCCCAGCACGACGGCACGAAGCTTGATTGAACCACATTGTGGGCAGCGATAATGCGAATCTGGACGCCCGCACCAACGACATGTGGGTAAAGCCCCCATCCCATTCATCTCTGAGCCGGAGGGCAACTCCAAAGGACCATTGCAGTGTCTGCACCTGGCAGGAGAACGGCACGTTCCACAAGAAAGCGTGGGAACGTATCCTTTGCGCGGTACTTGAATCAACACTGGTTCTTCGCGTTGAAGTCCTGCTCGTAATGCTTTAAACGCGGTAGAGGACATACGTGCAGAAAACGCCAAGGGGTCGCGTTCCAATGCGCTATTGGAATCAGCAACAGCGCGAATCCTCGGCATCTGAGCGCGAATTCTGTCGCGAGAAGCAACAAGATCGTGCGCCCATCCAGACTCGACCAACAACTGGGTCTCTGCAGTGCGCGAGTGTCCTGCTAACAGCAGCGAACACTGTTGCTGGCTCACCCGTGTGGTCAAAACCTCGCGAGCATGAACGTACGGAGCTCTAGGATCAGAAAGGTTCTCATCGCCATCGTCTTTTATGATTGCCAGAGCAAGATTGGCTACTGGTGCAAAGGCCGCGCTGCGAGTACCTACTACCAACCTGCCCTGGCCGTGGAGAATACTTAAAAACCTGCGGTAGCGGGCCTGCGGTCCAAGTGCAGATGTAAGCACAGTGATGTGTTTGGCGGAAACGTGGTTGCGCAGCGCCTGTTCCATCTTGTCTACGTCACGTTGATCGGGAACCACGATGAGCACCCCGCCACCATCCTTGGCCACTTTAGCTGCTAATGCTGCTATGGCGGCTGACCAATCATCCCCTGGAGTAATTTGCCACGCCGCACGGGCAGTTTTGCCAGAAATTATCGCATCCACAAAAGACTGACCGTGCATGTATGTAGCCCATGCGGATAAATCTGGTTCTTCTACCTCGCCAAAGTCTTCCCATGGCTGAGCCGTATCGGATTCTTCGGCCTTTGCATGACGTGAGGGAAGAGCGGCGCGGATAAGGTCCGACGTGACCGCGGCATAACGGACAGCTAGGGCGTCGACAAGCTGCCGCATCTCCGGGGTGAAGACTTTTTCCGGAGAGATTACTCGTTCCAACCATTTAAGTTGTCCCTGATGCTCTTGATCCGAGGTCCGCTCAAGCAGCAACGCATCAACTAAGCGCCCTCCGAATCGGACTCTCACTCTCACCCCTGGCTGAGCTATTGCGTCTTGTGTCGAGTCGATGAGGTATTCAAAAGGACGATCGAGGTGAGCAATACCCAAAAGAGGTAAGACCCGTGCCACTGGCAAATGCGGAGCAGGTTCACGGGTCTTAGGCATGTGGAAATCATACATTCTGACTCCACGATTGTGGTGGAGTGGGTAAACCACTCGAAGGTTCTCTACACAATCATGAGAGAACTAGAAGCCCACAGCCGAGCGCAGAGCATCCACTCGGTCAGTCTTTTCCCAAGGCAGATCTAGATCATCTCGACCAAAATGGCCGTATGCTGCGGTATCAGCATAGATGGGGCGCAATAGGTCTAGATCGCGGATAATCGCGGCCGGCCGCAGGTCGAAAACCTCTAGCACGGCCTGCTGAATCTTTTCATCGGTGAGCTCCGCGTGCGCGGTACCAAAGGTCTCCACATAGAGCCCCACGGGTTTAGCGCGACCAATCGCATAAGCAACTTGGACTTCTGCTCGATCGGCAAGACCAGCCGCCACTATGTTTTTGGCCACCCATCGCATTGCATAGGCGCCAGATCGGTCAACTTTGCTCGGATCTTTTCCGGAGAAAGCCCCGCCACCATGCCGAGCCATTCCACCATACGTGTCCACGATTATTTTGCGGCCAGTCAAACCAGCGTCACCCATGGGGCCGCCAACGATGAAGGAGCCTGAAGGGTTAACCAGCAGCGTGTACTCATTATCGGCTAGGTTTCCAGCAATTCCGGCGTCACGGAGAACCCAATCCACAACGTTTTCACGAATCTGCTCATGCAACCATTCTTGGGTGACCTGTGGATCGTGCTGCGTAGATACCACAACGGTGTCCAGGTGTACCGGTTTCCCGGCCTCATCATAGGCAAAGGTGACCTGTGTTTTTCCATCAGGGCGCAGGTTGGGCACGATGCCTTCTTTACGAACCTGTGTTAAACGGCGCGACAACCGGTGGGCCAGATCAATAGGCAGTGGCATCAAAGTAGAGGTTTCCTTGGTTGCGTAACCAAACATCAGCCCCTGATCGCCAGCCCCCGCCTGATCGTCCTCGTCCGTTTGAGAACCAGAACGCACCTCATGTGACTGATCTACGCCTGCACCAATTTCTTGGGACTGCTCGCCGATGGAAACGCTAACTCCGCAGGTGCGACCATCGAAGCCTACCTCGGAAGAGTTGAATCCGATCTCAATCAGTTTGTCACGGACAAGCTTGGGAATCTCAACGTATCCCGATGTCCGAACCTCGCCAACCACGTGAACCAAACCGGTTGTAGTCACGGTTTCTACCGCAACACGTGCGTGAGGATCGACGGTGAGCAACGCATCCAAAATCGTGTCTGAGACAGCGTCACAGATTTTGTCTGGGTGGCCTTCGGTCACCGATTCGCTGGTAAACAGGCGAAGCTTCGCCTGAGAGTGTTGAGTCACTAAGTTTTGTCCTTACCTAAGAGTGCTGAAGGCATTACGCCATAACAACTGGTGTGCGCTCACAAGACGATTCCTAATCGCCTATATCCGACACATAATATAGACCAAGCTGTCTAACAAGACAAGCCCGAAGAATGAGACGAACCTTACTGGTGTTGCCAGGATGGTCTAGTCCGCTCCTCGTCGCTGATCAAGATTTTTCACTGCCGCATCCAGGATGCTAGAAGCCACACGCAGTTTAGAGCCATCGGGAATTTCCTGATACTCACCAGAAGAATGCAGCAAAAAGCCTCGGTTACGCGTCTCCCCAAAGACCAAACCCTCTCCGACCTCATTACACATCAAAAGGTCGCAGCCTTTACGCAAGATTTTTTCTCGAGCAAAATCGAGTGCACTATGTGAGGAATCCCCCGTTTCTGCGGCAAACCCCACGATAACGGTTGTTTCCTTGATCTGACTATCGTGCCGTGCTTCCACTAGGGATTTAAGAATATCTGGATTCTCCACCAGCTCTATACGAGACAGCGCAGCATCAGCAGAGCCCTTCTTTAATTTCAAAGGTGCCTCAGATGCTGGCCTATAATCCGCAACAGCCGCAGACATCACCACGATATCCGCATCCATAGCTTCAGCCATACACGCCTCATGCATATCCCGTGCAGAAGCAACACGAATCACGCGCGCCCCCAACGGCACAGGTAATTCATCAGTACGCCCTGCAACTACCACAACTTCTGCCCCTCGCTGTGCGGCAATTTCCGCGCATGCAAATCCCTGGCGACCTGAAGAGCTATTGGTAATACAGCGCACCGGATCAATCCGTTCTTGCGTTCCCCCGGCAGAGATCACCACTTTGCGGTTTTCTAAGTCCCGAGGCAGGTCAGCACCTTCATACACAGCTAATGCTAAATCGACAATCTGCTGGGGGTCGGGCAACCGACCAGGGCCAGAGTCGGCCCCAGTAAGGCGGCCATGTGCTGGGTCAAGAACTTTAATTCCTCGACGTCGGAGAGTACGAACATTTTCTTGAGTCGCTGGATGCAGCCACATTTCCGTGTGCATAGCTGGCGCTACAACCACAGGGCATGTAGCAACCAACAGCGTAGCCGTGAGGAGATCGTCAGCACGTCCCGCAACCATCCGCGCGAGAAGGTCCGCAGTAGCAGGCGCTATGACGATAAGATCTGCTTGCTTGCCGACGTTCACATGTTGCACTTCATCCACGCGATCATAAACGCTGGCGGTGACGGGGTTCCCCGACAACGCTTCCAGCGTCGCAGCACCGATGAATTTTAATGCATTCGCAGTAGGTACTACTCGTACATCATCACCAAGCTCTTTAAAGGCTCGCACCACATGACAAGCCTTATACGCTGCAACTCCCCCAGCGATACCTACTACAACCTTCCGAGTTTTAGGCACGGAAAGCACCCAACCTTTCTCATTGAAGAAGACCCCTTTACACCGAAACCGGAGGTAAAGGGGTCTAAGTAAGAGCAAACCAGAGCGGTTACACCGCGGTGGTTATTAGCCTTCCTCGTGATCGAGCAGTCCCTGCTCGATCTCGCGAAGTGCAATAGACAGCGGCTTTTCCTGAGCCTCAGGCGTGACCAGAGGACCAACGAATTCGAAGACGCCTTCGTCCGCCTGCTGGTAGTAGCTATTGATCTGGCGAGCTCGCTTTGCCGCGAAAATCACCAATGCGTACTTCGACGATACTCGCTTCAGTAGATCGTCGATCGGCGGAGCGGTAATGCCGGTTGGCGCATCATAAACGCCATCGTTGTTCTCAGTAACGTTGGTCACGTTGCTCACTGACACCTTTTCTTAAAAAGCTTGGTAGTTGTGCTGTACTAGGCCGCATAAAACCTCAAGGTTTCATTCTGCGGCGTTGCCACGGTTCCTGCCGCACCCCCGAAACGGGAGATTAGCAACACCCGAGCAGGATATCCCGAATCTCAGCGACCGTCTCATTAACCTTATCGTTGGTTACAACGTGCTTAAACTCACCCTGGGATGCTAGCTCCTGACGTGCAGTCTCCAGCCGCCTCTTGATCACGTCTTCGGGCTCCGTTCCCCGCCCAGTAAGACGATCTACAAGGACTTCCCACGATGGCGGAGCTAGGAAAACGGTCTCTGCTTCGGGCTTCAGCGCCGCGACGTTACGAGCACCAACAAGATCGACTTCAACCAGCACAGGACGGCCGGCTGACAACGCGTCTTCCACAGGCCCCGCGGGAGTTCCAGACCTCTGCAACCCACCATGGATTTCTGCCCATTCGAGCATATCCCCACCGTCGATACGAGACTGAAACTCCTCGGGAGTCACGAAGAAGTAATCCACACCATCAACTTCACCGGGGCGCGGTGCCCTCGTGGTCATCGAAACACTGAAGTAGAGGTTCGGTACTTCCTCGCGAAGGCGATGAACCACCGTGGACTTCCCCACAGCAGATGGTCCAGCTAAAACGACTAGCCGACCTTTTGGGTTATCGCCTGTCATTGATTAATCCTCGGAGAAGCCAAAGCGCTCAAGCAGAGCGCGACGCTGACGATCGCCAAGACCACGCAGACGGCGTGTCTGAGCAATCTCCAGCTCCTCCATGATTTCCTTGGCCTTAACTTTGCCTACCTTAGGAAGAGACTCGAGGAGAGCGGAAACCTTGGTCTTGCCGATAATCTCGTCAGAAGATGCCTTATTCAGTACCTCTTTGAGCGTGATGTCACCGCGCTTGAGCTGTTCTTTCAGCTCTGCACGTGCCTTGCGGGCCTCAGCAGCCTTAGCGAGGGCTTCCTTACGCTGCTCGTCGGTCAACTTGGGAAGGGCCACGGGGTTCCTCCGATTCGAAATTTATTATTGGGGATTTGTGACGCTATATGCGCCGGCAATCAACGATACACATTTCTTGAAGTCTCCACTGCACAAACACTCTCAAAAATTTTGCTCAGCTTCTTTGAAAGCGCCACACTGAAAACTTCAATCCTAGTGCCGCATTCAATGAGCTTTAGTCATCCACCGCGCTGCGATGAAACATACTAAAACCCGCGGCACTGCGTTGATTTCCGGTTTAGTCTAGCATCAGATTGCAAAAGTCTAGGTAATCAACCTAAAAAGTTGAAAAACCGCAGGTCACCAAACGGCAACCTGCGATCTCTCAAACTCCCACTAGCTGGGAAAACATTAATCTCTAAAATCTAATACGGCGAGAGCTGCTGCTTCTTTAAGGGCTGCCACCGACGGCCCCTGCGCAAGAATCGCACGAGAGATATTTGGGAAAGCAAGGTCCTTTATTCCCTCAGTAATCCGCGAGATATCCTCCGCTGTCGCGCCCTGTGCGCCCACTCCGGGGAGTAAGACAGGACCAGCAAGCTGAGACAGCTGTGGAGGCTCAGCAAGGGTTGCTCCCACTACTACTCCGATATTTCCGGCGCCACCGGCCTCAGCATGCCTAGAGTTAGTCTGAGCTACTGAATCCACAATCTGCTGCGATATCGTTCTCCCCTGGCTATCCTGCTGATCTTGCAACGCGCGCGCCTCTGGGTTAGATGTCGCAGCTAAAACAAAGACCCCTCGGTTTTTCTGCTCTGCAATGTCCAATACTGGTTTCAGCGAACCATAGCCCAGATAGGGAGACACCGTAACTGCATCACAGCACAGCGGTGACGCATCGTTTAGCCATGCGGTGGCATAGCCCGCCATTGTGGATCCAATATCCCCACGCTTGGCGTCGGCAAGCACTAACGTGCCCGCGTCACGCAGGTGCGCGATTGCGTCTTCCAGAATGGCGAATCCCGAGGAGCCATAAGATTCATAGAAGGCAACCTGCGGTTTTACCAGTGCAGTATTCCCGGCAAAAGCCTCCACGCAGATCTCTGTGAAAGCCGCTAAGCCCCGAACATCCGAAGAAAGCCCCCACTGCTCCATCAAAGCTGCATGTGGATCAATGCCTACACAAAGCCTGCCGTGGGCAGCTCCAGCGCGTCGAAGCCGCTCACCGAAAGTTATCTGTGGTTGTTCCACTATGCCTTACTTTCCGCTCAATGAATGATCTAGCTCTTGCAGCGGACGCACGCTGAGCTCGCCTTGTTGCAGCGCCTCGATACCCTGCACCGCAGCCGTAACACCTTGAACTGTGGTTACAAGCGGAACTCCAACAGAAACCGCCGCTGCACGGATCTGGTAACCATCATGGCGTGCACCAGACGAGCCGGCAGGCGTGTTTAAGATGAGATCAACTTCACCTGCATTGATGATGTCGACGATCGAACGACGTCCGCCCAGATCGCCTTGCTCTGCAGCTTCCCTCGCCTGCGTCTGTTTGAGGACGACCTCGCACTCAATGCCATTACGACGCAGCATCCCCGCGGTACCGGATGTTGCCAGCACTTTAAAGCCTAACGACGCCAAGCGCTGAATCGGGAAGATGAGCGTCCTTTTATCCCTGTTAGCTACCGAGACAAAGACCGTGCCAGAGGTAGGTAACGCCCCGAAGGCGGCTTGTTCTGCCTTAGCGTAGGCCGCACCGAAGTTATCTGCGAGCCCCATGACCTCGCCAGTGGATTTCATCTCCGGACTCAGAAGAGTATCGAGCATGCTTCCATCTGGCCGGCGGAAACGGTTAAACGGCAGCACAGCCTCCTTGACCGCGATAGGAGAATGCTCCGGCAAAGAACCTCCATCGAAGTCCGTGGGAATCATCCCCTCTTGTTGCAGCTCAGGAATTGTCGCCCCAGCCATAATGCGAGCTGCTGCCTTAGCAAGTGGCACTCCTGTGGCCTTTGAAACGAATGGGACCGTGCGCGATGCGCGAGGGTTGGCCTCAATGACATACAGGATGTCGTCCTTGAGTGCGTATTGGACGTTCATCAGTCCTCGCACGCCAATGCCATGTGCAAGCGCCTCAGTAGAACGTCTGACGGTCTCAATATCTTCTGCACCCAGGGTCATAGGTGGAAGTGCGCAAGCCGAATCGCCCGAGTGGATTCCGGCTTCCTCGATGTGCTCCATCACGCCGGCGAGGTAGACATGTTCGCCGTCGCATAGCGCGTCAACATCGATCTCAATGGCGTTATCCAGGAATCTATCCACAAGAACTGGGTGATCGCTAGTGATCTCTGTGGCCCGATCAATATAACTATGCAGCGCTTTTTCGTCATATACGATCTCCATTCCTCTGCCGCCTAGGACATAGGAAGGACGCACAAGCACTGGATAGCCAATCCGGGAGGCGACTTCCTTGGCATCCTCAAACGAGGTAGCCGTGCCAAATTCCGGCGCAGGCAGCTGCGCTGCTTTAAGGACGTTTCCAAACTCGCCGCGGTCCTCAGCCAGGTCGATTGCCTCTGGGCTGGTGCCAATAACAGGAAGTCCCGCATCTCTCAGTTTCTCTGCTAGCCCCAGCGGAGTTTGCCCGCCTAGCTGGACAATAACTCCTGCCACCGTGCCAGATTGAGACTCTGCGTGGTAGACCTCCATGACGTCTTCAAAGGTCAACGGCTCAAAGTAAAGACGATCCGCAGTGTCATAATCAGTAGAAACAGTCTCAGGGTTGCAGTTAATCATCACTGTTTCATAGCCCACGCGTGAGAGCTCAAGTGCGGCATGGACACAGGAATAGTCAAACTCAATACCCTGACCAATCCGGTTCGGACCCGAACCCAGGATAATCATTTTCTCTTTTTCTACCTGCGGGCGGACCTCGGACTCAGCGTTCGGGTCCAATTCATAGGCGGAATAGTGGTACGGAGTAGTAGCTTCGAACTCCGCAGCACACGTATCTACTGTTTTGAAAACAGGACGCACGCCTAGAGACCAGCGCAGACGACGCACGCCGTCTTCCCCCGCAAACTCCGGACGCAGAGCAGCAATCTGTTTATCGGACAGACCCAGGAACTTTGCACGACGTAGCAAAGGCTCATCGAGAACTGGTGCAGCGACTAACTCCTCACGGAAATCCACAAGCGATTGCAGTTCTGCAAGGAACCATGGGTCAAGCCCTGAGGCTTCATGTACTTGCTCGATGCTAGCGCCCAGCCGAAGCGCAAGTTCTGCGTCATAAATTCGTCCTTGCGTAGGACGCTTCAGATCCTCCAGCACTGCAACAACGTCTTGTGCTCGCTCCCCTGCAAAAGCCTCATCGCTGGTGGTCCAGAAACCTGCCTGCTTATTCTCCAAAGAACGCATGACTTTGCCTAACGACGCAATGTAGTTGCGTCCCAGCGCCATAGCTTCGCCGACTGATTTCATCGTGGTAGTCAGGGTGTCATCAGACCCCACAAATTTTTCAAAGGCAAAACGAGGTGCCTTCACCACGACGTAGTCCAGCGTCGGCTCAAAAGCTGCAGGAGTAACTCCTGTGATGTCGTTAGTGATTTCATCCAACGTGTAGCCAATAGCCAGTTTCGCTGCGATCTTTGCGATCGGGAAGCCCGTGGCCTTTGAAGCCAAAGCCGAGGAACGAGACACACGCGGATTCATCTCGATAGTAATCAATCGGCCGTCTGCCGGGTTCACTGCGAATTGGATGTTACAGCCGCCGGTATCTACGCCAACTTCCCGAATGATGGCGATACCTTGATCGCGCATCTTCTGATACTCGCGGTCTGTGAGGGTCAGCGCAGGCGCGACCGTTACGGAGTCCCCTGTGTGAACACCCAGTGCGTCGACATTTTCAATGGAGCAGACAATAACCACGTTGTCCGCACCATCACGCATCAATTCAAGCTCGTATTCTTTCCACCCCAGAATCGATTCCTCGATCAAGACATTCGCCTCCGGTGATGCCGCTAAGCCACCACCAGCGATGCGCTCCAAGTCTTCTTGGTTAAATGCCAGGCCGGAACCAAGCCCACCCATAGTAAAGGAAGGACGTACCACCACTGGAAGACCGAGTTCCTCAACGGTCTCATAGACTTCATCCATATTGTGGCACACACGGGAACGAGCGGATTCGCCGCCGACCTTGGCAACGATATCTTTGAATTTCTGTCGATCTTCGCCGCGTTCGATCGCATCGATGTCAGCGCCGATGAGCTCCACATCATATTTTTTCAGGGATCCACGGCGATCAAGTTGGATAGCCACATTCAGTGCGGTTTGACCACCAAGCGTGGCAAGCACAGCATCAACCGGATGGCCTTCGGCCATCTCTTTTTCAAAGATCTTTTCAATGTATTCCGGCTGAATAGGCTCAACATACGTGTGGTCTGCAAACTCCGGATCCGTCATGATGGTTGCTGGATTGGAGTTGATCAAGGTCACGCGAAGGCCCTCTTCTTTAAGCACCCGGCATGCTTGAGTGCCCGAATAGTCAAATTCGCAGGCTTGACCGATAACGATAGGGCCAGATCCGATAACCAGGACGTGTTTAATGTCAGTACGCTTAGGCATATTTTAAAAACCTTCCTGGTTTTAGTTCGCAGTAACAGCGGAGTTGTGGGTGGACATCAGTTCAACAAACTGATCGAACAGCGGGTTTGCATCGTGAGGACCAGCTGCAGCTTCGGGGTGATACTGAACGGAGTAAGCAAGTCCGTTAACCAAGGCGACGCCTTCTACAGTGTCGTCATTAAGGCACGTATGCGTTACGTGTGCATCACCAAACGGAGTTTCAAATGTCTCTCCGGCTTTGCCTTCTAACGCAAAACCATGGTTTTGCGCTGTGATGTCGATTTTCCCCGTGAGGTGGTTGAGGACGGGAACGTTAATCCCTCGGTGCCCGAATTTCATCTTGTAAGTCTTCAGGCCTAAGGCCCGCCCAAGGATCTGGTTGCCAAAACAAATGCCGAATAGTGGGATTTTGCGCTCAAGAATTTCTTGGACGATCCCCACCATAACGTCTGCGGTAGCAGGATCACCAGGACCATTGGAGATAAACACACCATCAGGGTTGTATCCCACAATCTCCTGATATGGGGTGTTGGCTGGAATCACGATTGTCCGTATGCCCCGCGCCGCAAAGTTTCGAGGAGTATTTGTTTTAATGCCCATGTCATAGGCGACCACTGTAAACGTGGTCTCCCCCTCTGCCTCGACCACATACGGTGCATCGGTTGATACTTCACCGGCAAGATCAGCACCAGCCATGCTCGGCTGTCCTTTAACAATCTCTACGAGTTCTTCAGGGCTCCGAGCAGCGTCCTCCCCTGAGAAAATTCCTGCCGAGATCGAGCCAAAATTGCGGAGATGTCGGACAATGGTCCTGGTATCTAGTCCGGAGATTCCGACAATATTCTGAGCCTGCATCTCTTCTTCAAGGCTGCGAGAAGCCCTCCAGTTGGAAACACGGTGAGAAAGATCTCGGATCGCTAGTCCGGCAACCCAGATCTTTTCTCCATAAGACTCACTGTCTTCATCATTCCATCCGGTGTTACCAATGTGAGGTGCCGCGGATACAACGATCTGGCGATGATAGGAAGGATCTGTCATGGTCTCTTGGTAACCAGTCATCGCAGTAGTAAATACGGCTTCGCCAAGCGTGGTCCCTAAAGCACCAAAGGATTGACCTCGGAAGATGCGTCCGTCTGCAAGAACAAGGACGGCTTCGGATCGATTCTGGAACGTCGACGTCACTGTGTCGCCTTTCTTAGCTGTATTTATATCCGCACCGCGATAATCGCGCTGGGGTGAATAAGTTGTGGTCATTTTCCCTTTAAAAATTTTTGGGGAGCATGCTGTAAACCTGCTTACCTCAGGTTTACGTGCTTTGCAGAGCCTGAGGTAACAAATCAGAGAAAACTAAAGTTTCTAGACGAATCGCGGGCTCGCAGGTTGACCATCGATGCAGGTCAATCGGCCGCGCAGGATCGTGGTGGTCACCTTGGCACTAAACTCCATCCCTTCAAAGGGGGTGTTGTCTGCCTTGGAGGCCATATCGCAACCATGCGCAGTCCAAGGGCTATGGGGATTAACCACAGTCAAGTTTGCTGGTTCTCCCACTGCGATAGGCCGTCCATGCCCAGGAAGATGCAGAATCTCTGCAGGCCGCTCACTCATGACCTTTGCGACGAATCTCCAGTCGGCCAGGCCGCTATCCACAAAAATCTGTGCAATGATCGGCAGCGATGTTTCAAGCCCTAGCATTCCCGGCTTCGCGTGCTCAAATTCGCAGCATTTATCCTCAGATCCGTGCGGTGCATGATCTGTGGCAACACAATCGATAAAACCATTCAAAAGCGCATCTCGTAGCGCTAGTGTATCCCGAGCTTCCCGCAGCGGCGGATTGACTCGGTTAACGCCGTCATAGGTGCGCAGGCGCTCGTCGGTAAGCAAAAGATGATGCGGGGTTACTTCCGCAGTCAGCGGAATATCCTGAGATTTTGCCCATTTAAGCAGCTCCACGGTGCCTTCAGTAGAGGCATGGCAGATATGCATTCTGCCGCCGTAATCACGAGCCAGGATAGCATCGCGGGCAACAATGGATTCCTCTGCAACGCGGGGCCAGCCACCAAGACCAAGCTCAGCAGCAATCTTTCCTTCATGGGCCACAGCACCATCGGTCAAACGAGGATCCTCGCAATGTTGGGCTAAGAGAACGTCCATTCCCTTGGCGTATTCCACGGCCCTACGCATGATAAGCGGGTTATCAACGCATTTTCCATCGTCCGAGAACATGCGAACCTTGGCATCTGAATTTGCCATCATGCCAAACTCAGTGAGCTCTTTACCTTGGAGTCCTTTTGTTATTGACCCAACAGGATGGACGTCGCATAAACCGATCTGTTGCGACTTAGCCCATACTGATTCGGCGATAATCGGCTGATCCAACACCGGAAGAGTATTGGCCATAGTAAAAACTGCGGTAAAGCCGCCTTTAGCTGCTGCTGCGGAACCGGTCGCAATCGTTTCTGTGTCTTCGCGCCCTGGTTCACGTAGATGAACGTGCATATCCACAAGGCCTGGCAGAAGAATATTGCCTTCTCCATCGACAACGTCATCTGCGGAGTGCTTATGTGCGTCATCCCCTATAGCTGTGATCATGCCATGAGAGATAAATACGCTGGTCGGTTCGCCCTCACCATAGGGGCGAACATTGGTGAGTAGAAGAGTACGCTCTGGGGCAGGAGCAAGTTGTCCAGTCTCTGGGTAGTCGTTAGGGGTAGTCACTTCGAGCCAAACTCCTTTAGAAACCGGGGGTATTTGTACCGGCAATGAGGGTAAACAGAACTGCCATGCGAGTGTGCACACCGTTATTTACTTGCTGAAGCACCGCTGTGCGGGGGGCATCAGCAACGGCGTAGTTATTTTCCATGCCTCGCAGCATTGGTCCGGGGTGCATAACAATTGCGTGATCTTGCAACCGTGACTCACGTTCCTTAGACATGCCATACAAGGCTGCGTATTCGCGATGCGACGGGAAAAATCCGCCATGCATACGCTCCTGCTGCACGCGGAGCATCATCACCACATCCGCGTCTTTAATCTCGTCGTCCATGGTGTACGAGCAACGAACGGGCCATTGCTCTATACCCGAGGGCAGTAGCGTCGGAGGTGCAACAAGCACCACTTCTGCCCCCAAGCAGGTGAGCAGGTCTACGTTAGAACGAACAACACGTGAGTGAAGGCAATCCCCCACAATGACAATTTTGCGCCCTTCAATGTTTCCGAGTCGCTGCCGAATCGTGAGGGCGTCGAGAAGCGCCTGCGTGGGGTGTTGGTGAGAACCGTCGCCGGCATTAATAACGCTGGGTCCTTGTCCCTCCGGCGCAACCCACTGCGCCAATTGTTGGGCTGCACCGGAAGAAGGGTGCCGGATGATGATGGCGTCACGCCCGATAGCGGACAGCGTCAAGCCGGTGTCCTTGAGAGACTCCCCCTTTTTCACGGAAGAAGAACTAGCGGAAATGTTAATAACATCAGCGCTCATCCATTTTCCAGCGGTTTCAAAAGAAGAACGAGTTCTCGTAGAGTTCTCATAGAACAACGTGAAGATAGTCCGACCACGAAGAGTAGGAAGCTTTTTAATCTCACGGCCAGTGAGTGCTTCGCGGAAGCGGTCAGCCTCATCCATAATTCCGAGAATTTCGTCTTTGCTGAGATCTGAGATAGACAGAAGGTGCTTCATGGCTAGGCCTCCGATGCTTCACGAGTCAGGATGACAGCGTCTCGGCCATCAATTGCCTCGACCAGGACTTTCACGTCTTCTTCACGAGAAGTTGGAAGGTTTTTGCCTACATAATCAGCACGAATAGGCAGTTGACGATGTCCACGATCAACGAGAACAGCTAATTGGATGGTCTCTGGACGTCCAATGTCGCGAAGAGCGTCTAATGCGGCACGGATGGTACGGCCTGAATAGAGAACATCATCAACAATAATGATGTGCGTACCGTCAATTCCCCCCTGAGGAATCAGAGTCGGTTGTAACGCACGGTGGGGTTTTGTCCGCAGGTCATCCCGGTACAACGTAATGTCCAAAGATCCTACGGGAACAGCGACACCGGCAAATTCAGAAATCTTCGCAGCCAAGTGGTGCGCTAAAGGAACACCTCCGGACGGAATGCCCAGCAGTATTACCGGTAAAGAGCTCTCAGAATCAAGAGCCGTTTTTTCAATGATCTGGTGCGCGATGCGTGCGACAGTTCGAGAGACATCGTCGCTGCCAAGCAGCTCGATAATCCCTTGCGAGTTTTCGCTCATCGTGACCTCCTTTCCCGCCTCTCTGTGCGGTCTGTTAAAGGATGTCGAACATATATATTTATAAGCTCACAAGCCATCTCTTTCACTCACGGGATTCTCCATAGAGAGTCCATGAGCAATATGTGATGTCCGGCGAAAACACGGCGCGAAACCGTGACTGCAAGAGATAGTAGCACTTAATTTCCCGATCCGATACCAAGGCTGCACATTTGTCTATATCCAAATGATGGAGATATCCCCCTTAAGCTGAACAGTATCCAGAAAAGTCGAGTTCACAAGCATCACAGTGCAGTTTTCCCACGCACCCCAGAACCCCTCCTAGAGCATAGAATTTTAAGCGCTATACATACTAGTTTTTTAGACAAAATAAAATCACCCGCTACTCTAGGATGCAGAAATCTAGGGAAGTTATAGCTATTTACAATCCCGTACAGCCACTCAACACATAACGAGATCTTTAAACAGTACGCCCCTCCAATCCCCACACAGTACCCACTTAACGGATACACTCGTTCAAGTATTGCCCTAGGATGCTGACCTAACGATATAGCTGTACCCCATGCCATGTTTAAGGAGTCCCATGAGCTTTAGCACCACCCACGTGGTCCCAGCTTCCCGCAATGATGTTTGGACATGGCATACTCGACCAGGCGCTATTGCACGTCTTACTCCCCCTTTCTTTCCACTGACCCCCACACAAGAGACCCCCGATTTAGCAGCAGGAACGACTGTTTTTTCCCTTCCTGCAGGACTCCGATGGGAAGCCCGGCATGACTTATCGGGGTACGTCAAAGGGTACAGATTCACTAATGTATGCGTAACGTCTCCGATTAAAGCCCTAGCTCATTGGCGGCACGTACACGAGTTTTCCGACCATACAGACGGCACAGCGATCACGGATACGGTATACACCCGCGCCCCCAGATCTACGCTCGCCCCTTTCTTTGCTTATCGCCAGCAACAGCTAATTCAGGACATTGCAGCGAGCCAAAGATTTACAGAGATACAACGGTACAATTCAGGTGCTACGACCGCTTTAACCGTAGCCATGACCGGTTCTCGCGGCTTAGTAGGCAAAGCACTTCGCGCTCAACTGACGTCTTTAGGGCACACGGTCATTCCGCTTGTTCGCTCGCATGCATCTGACGGCGAACGTCTATGGGATCCTCTAAACCCCAGTAGCAATCTCCTTGAGGGGGTGGATGCCCTAGTGCACCTCGCAGGTGAGCCAATAGCCGGACGATTCACGGATTCTCACAAAAAAGCGATTCGCGATTCCCGTGTCGAGCCATCTCAACATCTTGCCGCGTTGGTTGCCAAGAGTTCTACCTGCCACATCCTTATACAAGCGTCCTCTATAGGTTTTTATGGAGTCCAACGCGAAGATGAAGTGCTGGATGAGAGCTCATCCGTAGGATCCGGTTTCCTCGCAGACGTTGTTCAGGATTGGGAGCTTGCCAGCGCAGCAGTTGCAGCAGCCGGTAAGCGCGCAGTCTATCTACGTACGGGAGCAACTCTGAGCGGTCGCGGTGGAGTACTTCCCGTGCTTAAGACTCTTTTCTCTGTGGGCTTAGGGGGTTCTTTTGAAGGTGGCGCCCCGTGGGTCTCGTGGATCTCCATAGATGACCTGTGCGATCTTTATGTGAGAGCGCTAGTCGACCCCTCCATGTCTGGCCCCATCAACGCTGTTGCACCTAACCCTATTCGTAACCAGGATTTTGCCAAAGCCCTGGGAGCTCAGCTCAAACGTCCATCCAAGTTTCCTATTCCATCGATCGGCCCCAAACTGATTCTGGGTACTCAGGGAGCGGAAGAAGTTGCTTTTGCTAATCAACGAGTCTCCCCCTTCCGGATGCTCCAGATCGATCACGCATTCCGCTACCTACACGTTGATGCCTGCCTAGCACATGAATTAGGCGGGGAACATCTAGCTGATGATCCCGATACCACCGCAAGGTAACAGCATGAATACTTCTCATACCACCCCGACAACGGAGCACGACCGACTCGACGTCGGCCCACTCAGCCTTGACGTACTAGAGACCGTCCTTATCCAAGAAAACCTCCACTATGTGCGGGATGAAGACATGCTGCACACCGGCTTTATCAATAATTCCATCAGCCTTGCTATCTCCGATGGTTATCTTCTGACGCGAAGCCACTGGCGTGCGCTTGTTCCAGCTGATCAAGCTTCCCAGCTATTAGCACACGTTAACGAGTGGAATCTCACTACGCTGCTGCCGACAGTAAAATTCTATGAGACGCCCGAGCGCAACCTACAGGTCATTTCCCACCGAGTGTTGCGAGTGGCCGAGGGAGCTAGTTTCAACCAGGTCGGTGCTTTCTTGGTGTCCACCATCGATGCTTTCGTTGGTTTATGGAACCACTTTGATGTTGCTTTCCCGCACCTCGTCAGTTGGGAGAATCCTGATGTCTAAGCCGCTAGCTATAAATCTGGATCGAGTGACTGCGGCGATGTCCACGTTTGGGATCACGTTGCGAGTTATTGATCCACAACGAGGAATCGCAATGGCAAATCTTAACGGCGCAGAATTTGTTTTCATGGCGCTGCCCTCGACCCTCGTCATACGCTCCGACCGGGCGTGTCCATCCGGTGCGATCTCCGGCTTATGCATCGCTGCCAATAGCGTTAATAATTCAACAGTAGTGGGTTCGGTGACCATTGTAGACAGAACAACCCCGCCGCTTCTTCGAGCAGAGGTAGAGAACCCATGTGCAGCCGGATTGACAGATAAGCAGCTAGGCGCAGCCCTAGAGACATCAATCAATATAATTTTTAAGCTTTTCGACGCCTTTGACATGGCCACTAGCTCACTCACAGAAGCAGCACCTTAAAAAATAATAAGACCAAGGCCGCTATCCCTCTCAACGATGGGAACGGCTTTGGTCTTTGACGGCACTTTCCGGCGTATTTTATATACGCTACTCCGGAGTTTATTCAGGAACGATACGATCCTCGTCGGCTGTTTTTACTGAAGAATCCTCTACCGTAACTTCCATGGTTTCGTCCGCTGATTCTGGTTGTTCCAACGGCTCTTCCACAGGTGTTTCAGTAGGCTCAGCACGATGCTTTTCAATACTCTGCGCGATGCTATCGAGCAGAGCGTTGACATAAGCAGGTGCCACGTCAGTTGAGTACTGACTTACCAGTTCCACGCCTTCAACAACCGCAGTAGCAACAGGGACGTCTTCATTGAAGATGAGTTCCCATACCGCGACGCGCAAAATAGCTCGATCAACAGCAGAAATTCGCTCAAGTTCCCAGTTCTCAGCTAGGTTCGCAGCGATAAGTCCGTCGATACGATCAAGTTCCTGGGCAGCGCCCGCTACGATTTCTTTTGTATAAGCAGCAACGGGAGCGACCCCAAGATCCTGGTGATAGGACAGAGAAATTCGATCTTCTACGATCGCTACTGGGTCTACGTCTCGAACTTCGGCTTCATAAAGAACTTCCGCTGCACGACGCCGCGCCTTATACCGGGAACCATGGCGCTTACGCCCACGTACTCGTGAGGACTCCGAGGCCTTCCCAGCCTCGGAGTTTTTCGTTTCAGATTCGCTCATACCCACAACTAGTTATTAACACGAGACAAGTAGGAGCCGTCACGCGTATCAACTTTGACTACGTTTCCGGTCTCGATGAACAAAGGAACCTGAATCTCTGCGCCAGTTTCCAAGGTAGCAGGCTTGGTTCCACCGGTAGAGCGGTCTCCCTGCAGGCCTGGATCAGTGTGCTCGACGCGAAGATCAACGGACACAGGAAGCTCTGCGAACAGTGGCTCTCCCTCATGGAAAGAGACCTGGACCGAAGTGTTCTCCAAGAGGAAACGGGCGGCCTCACCCATGATGTGAGGAGCAAGTTCTACCTGCTCATAGTTCTTTTCATCCATGACCACGTAGCTGGTGCCGTCATTGTAGAGGTATGTCATGTCACGGCGGTCAACCGTGGCGGTCTCTACCTTCACACCAGCATTGAAGGTTTTATCCGTGACCTTGCCCGAAACAACGTCCTTCAGCTTGGTACGAACAAACGCAGGACCTTTACCTGGCTTGACGTGCTGGAATTCGATAATCTGCTGCAGTTTATTATCGATCTTAAGTACAAGACCGTTCTTGAAATCAGCGGTGGTTGCCACGCTTAGAACTTCTTTCTGTGGTTGGAAAGCCTAGTGCTGTCAATAGCCTACCAAGGGTACACCATGAAACCTGATGTAATCATAACGAGGGTGCCCTTAACATTTAAGAATGAAACACTAACGCCCTATGTAGACCAGCACATGACTGTGTATTTTCGTTTTACGGGAGAATCAACAGATCTTTGGACAGCTTGGTCAGATTTTCAGCGCCACCATGCTTAATGATGAGGGAATCTTCAATCCGTACCCCGCCTTGACCTGGGACATAAATGCCAGGCTCAATAGTCAATGTCATGTTCTCTTCAAGCACGCCGGTACCGGTCTGTGCTGCAGAAGGTGCTTCGTGTACATCTAGACCAAGCCCATGCCCCGTGGAATGAACAAAAAAATCACCGTAGCCAGCTTTTTCGATCACAGCTCGGCAAGCACGGTCTACCTCCACTAGCTCTACGCCGGGCACAGCAGCAGCGCAGCCAGCCAATTGAGCTTCTAGCACGATGCCATAAATCTCTTGCGCAAAATCCGTCGCGTGCCCCACCATAACGGTGCGAGTGGTATCAGAGTTATAGCCATGAGCATGGGCTCCAAAGTCAATCGTGACGATGTCCCCTGCCTGGATAACCCGAGAGCCAGCTCCATGATGTGGCTTAGCGGAGTTAGGCCCGGAAGCCACGATTGAGTCAAAGCTGGGACGCTCTGAGCCCTTACGCCTCATCCGGTATTCCAAGTCTGCTGCGACCTCCATTTCTGTACGGCCCGCTGCGATCTCGCCGGCGTCGATAAGCTCTTGAAACGCCGAGTTAGCAATATCTGCGACTTCACGGAGCCGATCAAGCTCATGTGGGTCCTTGCGCAATCGTATATTTTCGATCACTCCGGAAACCGGAACTAGCGTGATGTCGTCGCCACAATTTTTTTGCAGCGCCTCTTTGTGAGCATAGGAAACATAGTCGGCCTCAAATCCAATTCGACGCGGACCGTCAACCTGAGCTAGCAGCTCTTGAGCTGAATTACGCTTGATCAAAGCCTCAATATCAGGGACTTCCTCCGCTACCTGCGTGGTATAACGGCCATCCGTGCATATACGAGCAGACAGGTCCTTGTTGATAAGGAGGGCAGCGTTGGAACCCGAGAATCCGGATAAATACCTCACGTGTGTGAGGTGCGTAATCAACATGGAATCGATACGCTGACTGGCTAGCTCAGCAGCCAGTGCTCTACGACGCGTCTCAAATCGTGTGTCGTGCAAAGCCATTTCTGTTCTCCATCTGAAATTGATCTTTAGACAATTCGTGCTTTTAAGTGCTCCGTAACGCCTCACTCTTGTGTAGTTCAAGAATGGCTATTGGCCACCAAATACTCAAGGGCTAGCTCATATCCCATCACGCCTAAACCAGCTATGACTCCTCGCGCAATAGGAGAAAGGAAACTGTGATGGCGGAATTCCTCTCGCGCATGGATGTTAGAGATATGCACCTCTACAAAACCCGCCCCCTCATGGACTTCTGCGAGAGCATCACGAAGCGCCACTGAGGTATGCGTCAATCCACCAGGATTAATAATCACAGGCCAGCCAGCATCCGCAGCCTCGTGCACCCACTCTATGAGTTCTCCCTCATGGTTGGATTGTTTAACGGCAACTGTCACACCCAACGCGGCTGCCCGCTCCACGAGCGATTTTTCTACGTCCGCTAACGTGGTCCGGCCATAGACTTCCGGCTGCCGTTTGCCCAACCGGTCAAGATTGGGGCCGTTAAGAACCAGAATATTCATGGCTACGCACTCCTTGTGTTCAGAGTCTCATATGCAGCAATCAGTTCGGCTTTTTCTGCATCTTCTATGCGAGTAGTCTCCCCCGCTCCGGTCAAGGCAACAAACCGGATACGACCATCTCGATTCTTCTTATCTCGCAGCATGGCTTGATAGAGCTCATCAAAATATCCTTCTGGATAAGCTGTAGGTAGCCCTACGGAGCTAAGGATATTTTTATGGCGCAGGTATAGCTCATCCGTGATCAAGCCTCGATTACGAGCCAGTGCTGCCACAAACATCATTCCCACAGCCACAGCATTGCCGTGCCGCCATTCAAAATTTTCTTTTAGCTCTACTGCATGGCCAAAGGTATGCCCGTAATTGAGAGTCTCCCGCAAGCCTGCTTCCTTCAAATCTGAAGCGACTACACGAGCTTTTACGGCCACAGACCTAGCAATAAGTTCAGGAAGATATCCTTCCACGCTGAAACAGGCTTCCGGATCCTCCTCATAGAGCGAGAGGATCCTAGTATCCGCGATAAATCCTGTCTTAATGATCTCTGCTGATCCCGAGATTTTTTCTTGATCCGGCAGCGTGGCGATCATGTCTAGGTCAATAAAAACACCAGAAGGCTCATGAAACGCGCCCACGAGGTTCTTTCCCACTGCCGTGTTAATCCCGGTCTTTCCCCCCACGGCAGCATCCACCATTGATAAGAGTGTGGTCGGCACCTGTATCACTGCAATCCCACGCATCCAGCATGCCGCGACAAAACCTGCAAGGTCAGTCACGGCTCCACCACCAAGACCGATAATGACGTCTTTACGCCCAAAGGTCTTCCTCCCCAACGTATCCCAGCAATCCCCGGCCACGGTTAGGGTTTTTCCATCTTCAGCATCGGGAACAGTAATGATTGTTACTTCTTGTCCCTGAGATTCAATGGCTCGCGCTAGTTCTTTAGCCGCATCGCTCATCACTGGTTGGGTGATAATAGCAGCCTGCACTGCCCCCACTTCTTTCACGCGCTTGGCAACGTCTTCAAAAAGACTATGCCCTATCGTTACTTTGTATGGTGCTGCCCCATTGACTTCAATCGTTTGCATATTTTCCCGTCTTATACTGCGCGAAAAGGAAAGCGTGAATAGCTTCTGTATTAATGCTCTTTGATGGACTCTAAATAACCCAGTATGTCTGCAACTACTCGTTGCGGGCCTCTTCCCGTGGTGTTAGAGCGATGCCGCGATACTTCCCGGTACAGCGAACGACGAGACTCGACGAGCTCACGATAATGTGCGATAGGATCCTGCGATTGAAGAATCGGCCTGGAGTTATCTGCACCTGTTCGCTTAGCTCCTTCCTCCGGGTTCACATCTATCCATATCACGGTGTGCCCGAGCAATAAGCTCCGCGTGAGTGGGCTTAAGACTGCGCCTCCACCCAAACTGACTACGCCGGAGGTGCCGAGGGCTTCTCGTACTTTGTCCTCTTCGAGTTTTCTAAATTCAGGCTCGCCCATCTGGCTAAAGATCACACCACACGGTTGCCCAGCGGACTGCTCTATCAATACGTCAGTATCCACAAAAGTAGTGTGTAGTGCGTTAGCCAGTCGCTTCCCCACTGTGGTTTTCCCCGCACCTGGTGGTCCTACAAGCACTACTAAAGGACGCACCCTGGAAATAGGCTGCTCCACGGTGCCTTCCTCAAGGTCTTTCATCGCAGAGTCATCAGGAATCTTAGTCTGATCAAGCATTTCCCCTCTTAGCTTTCTACACCAAAGCACAGTCGGTTCTGTACGTACTCTAAATAAGAATTCACATTCCGTTTAGTTTCCGCAACTGAGTCTCCGCCAAACTTCTCCAACGCGGCACGAGCCAATACCAATGCCACCATCGACTCCGCGACTACGCCAGCTGCAGGAACAGCACAGACATCCGAGCGTTGATGTATTCCTGTCGCAGGTTTTCCATCCGCCATATCTATAGTTTTCAGAGCACGAGGAACTGTTGATATCGGCTTCATAGCTGCACGCAAACGCAGGGTTTCTCCGTTGGTCATACCACCTTCCAGACCGCCTGCTCGATTGCTCAGACGCTGAATACCATCGGCTGTACGCACAATCTCATCGTGAGCTTCAGAACCTCTACGACGTGCCTCTTCAAAGCCATCACCGACCTCAACCCCTTTAATGGCTTGAATACTCATCAACGCAGCTGCCAGTTGTGCATCAAGACGATTGTCACCAGAGATATGCGAGCCTAATCCAATGGGGAGGCCAGAAACCACTACTTCGACGATTCCGCCGAGCGTATCCCCTTGCTTCTTCGCTTGCTCGATCTCGCTCACCATCGAGGCTTCTGATGCCGCATCTGCTGCACGCACTGGCGACGCATCGATTCTGTCGAGGTCTTCCACTGCAGGCAGCGGTCCCTCATATGGCTCAGAGCGCCCGATAGAAACGACATAAGATAACACGTCTACATTGAACACTTCGCGCAAGAACGCTCGAGCTACGGTTCCTGCAGCTACCCGTGCAGCGGTCTCCCGAGCAGATGACCGTTCAAGAACTGGTCGTGCCTCATCAAAACCGTATTTGATCATGCCAGAAAAATCAGCGTGACCTGGGCGAGGACGAGTCAGCCGAGCGCCACGACCAGAGTTCATCGCATCAGTGGCTTCTTGATCATGGGGATCCAATGGGTCGGCAGACATAATGGCAGTCCATTTAGGCCATTCAGTGTTACCGATCATGATAGCGATCGGGCTCCCCAGGGTCTTACCATGCCGGACTCCGCCAAGAATCGTGACCTCGTCGGCTTCAAATTTCATCCGAGCACCTCGCCCGTATCCGAGCCGGCGCCGCGCGAGTTGAGCAGAAATGTCTTCTCTAGAAAGAGAGACACCAGCGGGCATATTCTCAAGCATGGCAACGAGCGCCTGGCCGTGAGATTCTCCTGAAGTAGTCCAACGAAGCATGGTTCGCATTATGACATGAAGGTATGACATTAGCCCTCTTTCGGTGCCCAAAATGACGCCTATCCCGCCTCATGAGACACCTTTAGGGGGTAACCATATAGGAGAAAGCCGTGGCCAGGAGCATTGCCGGTCCATGTGGGATACGTACTGCGCACTGTTGGACAGAGTCTTCGATGCCATGGCCTTTTACCTGCACACTGCGCGGCTTTCGGTACAAGCGCATAATGACCCCTGTAAATAGAGTAACCAGCTGAGCCGTTATCATCGCGCATACTACGGCTAGCGGCGAATGCATGGCAGCAATGGCGCCGGTAGTAAGTGCTAATTTAATGTCCCCGCCGCCTATGACACCTTGCAGGTTTAGCCCTAATAGAAAATACATCCCTGCCCACACCATTCCGCCCACTAACCAGCCCGGTTGCCCAACCACCACGGATCCCACAACAATTCCTATAGCCACGGGAATAGTGAGTACGTCCGGTAGCGTGCGATGCCGCACATCGTAGAGGCACAGACCGCCTGCCCATGCCGCGACAACGAGCACTAGCGCTGCGTCAGCATATTCTTCCAGCATTAATACGTTATATTGCTCCCCCATGCTGCTAACACTAGCGCTCTTAGCTTTTCGACGTCTGTAGGTCCCCCCCCTCGCCGTTTTATCCCTCCGGAGAGATACGCAGCACCCGATATAAAGCAGATCTCATTGTCTCACGCGGAGCATCTTTTCCGGTAAAGAGCCTGAATTGCCCAAAGGCCTGATGCGCAAGCATGACATGCCCACCTACCACAGGAGTTCCATGAGCGATTGCTGCTTGAGTTAACGGAGTCGGCCACGGGGAATAGATAACGTCGAGAAGCGGCGCATGAATAGCCTGATGCGCTAGCTGGCTGCTTCCCTGAGCCGGAATGGTAGAAATCGTTACTGCAGACTTTGCGGCGAGCTCGTTTATGCCCGCATCAAGACAAGCGAAGGATAAGGATGTATCCGTACCCTCTACTAGAGGATAAAACTCCGCGCTACGCTCACTACGGTTAGCTATCGTGATGTGTTTGATTCCCGATTGAATCAAGGACCACACAGCAGGCCTAGCCGTCCCCCCTGCACCAAGAACAAGCGCATGCGCCCCCTGCAGTGGGGTGAGGTCACCGTCAAATAATTCACTAAGAGCGCCTGTCACCCCATCTACATCTGTATTATCCGCAATCCATCCGGCATCGCTGCGAATTAACGTGTTTGCTGCACCAATCCGGGCAGCCCTAGGAGTGGCTTCAGTGGCGTAGTTCAACGCCGCAAACTTTGCCGGCATAGTCACAGAAAAGCCTTGATACGTGGTGTCTGCGTTGCCTACTACATCGGGCAATTGCGTCTCTGTGCACAGGATTCGACCATAATCCCAATGAGTTAGTCCCAGCGCCTGGTAACCAGCGTTATGCAGCGTAGGAGATAAAGAATGCTCAATGGGGCTGCCCAGTACCGCAGCACGGTGTGTGATTGTTTCTGAAGACGCGGACGATGCAGACAGTGTGGTCATGGTAGCTAAGTATAGAAAGAGCCTCCGACCCATGTCTCATGTTCACTATAAAAGTGCCATCTAAAACATGGTCGGAGGTTTTCTTGTGTCTATCCCAGAATCTAGTATCCGTTTTTAACGGTTACTATCTAGAACGCCATTTTCGATCGAATCGCGCGTTGCTCGCTGATGATCGTCGAAATTATTACTAAATACCGTTGTTCCATCGCGGTGGGTCGTAACAAAGTAGAGCCAGTCGCCGGTCGCTGGGTTTTCCATTGCGTCGATAGCTTCTTTGGAAGGGCTAGCAATCGGAGTAGCTGGCAATCCTTCCATAGCGTATGTGTTCCACGCAGTCTTTTTTCCGCGGTCTTCATCCGTGGTAGCAACTTCTTGCTCGCTCAGCCCATAGTTAACTGTGGAGTCGAATTCCAGCCGCATCGGCTTAGCCAGACGATTCAAGATCACTCGGGCGACCTTATCAAAGTCTCCCGCGGGTGCTTCTCGTTCTACGAGTGATGCTGCGGTAAGCAGATCATATGGCTTAATTCCCATGGCATCGGCACGTCCTTCTATGTCCGTGCTTTCAAATGCCTTAGCGCCACGGGTAATCAAATCATTCAAGATTCCCTTAGCATCACTCGTGGGGTTCACTATGTACGTTCCGGGGACAATAAGTCCTTCAAGGCGCTTAGGATCATTACCTCGAGCTTTTACTGCTTCAACCGCCCACGCAGGGACACCCAACTCCGAAGGATCTGCGGTGCCCGCCACTTTTTGGAGTTCCTCTGGAGCAATGCAGTTTGTAGATCCCTGGGTGCAGGTTACATCGGAGATCATCGAGTAAATACCCTTGCGAGTATTCCCCTTAACAACTGTGACGTCCAATAATGTAGCGCCGCCGGGGATACCCAGGGCCTCGACCTTATTAGCAGGATCAAGAAGAGCATTAACGGCCTCAGCAGCGCTCATATGCTGCTGCAGCCTATAAAAACCCGGCTCAATGCGGCTAGCGTTGGGGTGGGAAAATGCTGCGGATTGGAAAGCGTTATTTGTTGCTACTACCTTGCGTTTTTCTAGCTCAGGTCCTAGCTCAGAAAGAGAAGAGCCCTCAGGAATCTCCACTAACTCATAATTTCCGTTACCAGCACCCTTGTAATCTGATCCACCGTTAAAAAGATGCACACCAATATAAGTAACAGCACCGATGATCAAGACAAGCGCTGCTACTAAAACAGCTAGGCCACGCTGACGGCGCTTGACATACTTACTTTCCATTCGCATCGATCAACGCCTTTCATTCGGGGATTCTGGATTCAAAGCTGTCTCTGGAATGGCTAACGCGTCTGTGCTGCCTTCTTCTGTCGAGCTTGCCATATCATTCCGCTCTTTATATGCGTGTCGCCCATCCAACCACGATTGTAAAATTTCTACCGCAGCGGCTTGGTCGATTACTTTGCGCCCTGTTTTCTCGGAAATACCAGAAGCTCGAAGCGCTTGCGTGGCTACAACCGTGGTAAGCCGCTCATCAGCTAACCGTACGGGAATCGAAGATTCAGCGGCTTGGAGGCGTCGAGAAATCCTAAAAGCTATGTCTTTGGCATGTTTGACACTTTTAGAACCGTTTCCCTTGAGATCCCGAGGAAGCCCTACTACAACTTCAACCACACTGTACTCACGGATAAGCTCCAACAGCCGGTCTATGTCACCCTGATCTCGATCCCTCAGTCCTGTTTTACGAGGAACAGTTTCCACTGGCATTGCTAATCGAGCATCTCGATCAGATGCAGCCACACCGATTCGCACGGTGCCTACGTCAATACCCAGTCGTCGCCCATTTCCGGGATCATCAATACCAGGGGTATCGGGGGTAATCGGCATAGGTATCCTTTGAATTCTTATAGCTAAAACATGGACTGAACACCTATGCATGTCGCGACATTCTCAAAAAAAGAATGCGTATACCTGCACAAAAGGTGAATCACTCAAAAACTGTGCTCCAAAGAATGGAACGGGACATAACAACGTTACCTTTTTGTGACCGTGATCGTCCAACGATCATTTATTCAGTCTCAAGTTTGCACACATAGGCAGTTCCATAAAATGTTGTTTTTCTACCACTAACTCAGCGCCTCAACCCCACCATATATAAAAGAGCACCGACCTCTAGAGAAACCTCATTTTCCTAGAGAGCCAGTGCCCTTTTCCTTGTATCGTATGACCTACGTTATGTACGTCGTACTGCGACTAGCTGCGGATTTCATCTTTAATAGCCGCGACACCAGATTCAAAGCCTGCGATGTCTCGCGCAGATCCTTGAGCCATATCTGGTTTACCGCCACCATTACCTTGGATGTACCCACCGAGTACCTTGGCCAGCTCATTAGCTTTCATGCCTTGTGCTACCCCCGCCTTCGTTGCGGCAACCACAAATGGAGTCTTGCCTGTGCCATCTTCCGCGATCAAAGCGATCACAGCTGGTTTATCCCCTAGCCGTGACTTCAAATCAATAGCCAAAGCACGCACATCATTGCTAGAAACGTGTTCTGCCAAGCGATGCGCTACAACAGCTACTCCGTTAACCTCATCGGCCTCTGCCAGAAGTGTCGCGGCCTGATTACGCAATTGTGCTGCGCGAAGATCGGCCACGGCTTTTTCAGCTTCCTTGAGCTTCTGGGTAAGAGATGCGATCCGCTCAGGAACATCATCCGTCTTGGCCTTCATTGAAGCAGCGATCCCCTCAACCAGCGCCCGTTCTTTTGCCAAATATTGGAAAGAATCAAGGCCGGAATACGCCTCGATACGACGCACACCAGAACCCACAGAAGACTCGCCTAGGATAGCCACTGGACCAATCTGTGAGGAATGCTCAACGTGAGTTCCACCGCAAAGTTCCATGGAGAATGGGCCACCGATTTCTACAACACGCACGGTAGAGCCGTAGTTCTCACCGAACAGAGCCATGGCGCCCATAGCTTTCGCCTCATCAAGCGAAGTTTCAATGGTATTCACGGCCCAGTCAACGTCTACAGCTTGATTAGTGATCAACTGAATCTGCGCGAGTTGGTCAGCAGTAAGGGCCTCAGTGTAGTTGAAGTCAAAGCGAAGATACCCTGGCCGGTTCAAAGAACCTGCCTGAACAGCAGTAGGACCGAGTACGTCACGCAGTGCCGCGTGAATCAAGTGCGTAGCCGAGTGCGCTTGACGCGCGCTATGGCGCCATTGCTTATCGACGTTCGCGGAAACCGTATCCCCGACGCTTAATCCGCCTTGAACCACAGTTGCCTTGTGCACCCATAGTTTCTTACCGATCTTCTGCACATCGTTGACGTTTACGATGGTGTCGCCCATGACAATGGTGCCGCGATCTCCTATCTGACCGCCGGCTTCGGCGTACAGCGGAGATGCCTCCAAGATAATTTCGACCTCTTCGCCCGTGGCGACCTCATCAACTTTAGCCCCGCCGGCGATCATGCCGAGCACCTTCGATTCCGTGCTGAGCTCGCTATAACCCGTGAACTCGGTCGGATGCTCGTCTACCCACTCGCGGTAGATACTGAGGTCCACGTGTCCGTGCTTCTTAGCCCGGTTATCGGCCTTAGCACGCGCACGCTGTTCAGCCATGAGCGAATCAAAACCAGCGGTGTCCACTTCTAGCCCGGCTTCAGCAGCCATTTCTAGGGTCAAATCAATGGGGAAACCGTAAGTATCGTGCAGCTTGAAGGCAGATGCGCCGTCGAGAAGCTTCTTGCCCTCGGTTTTCACCTCGTCCGCTTTTTCTTCAAAAAGCTGTGTTCCGGAAGCAAGGGTCTTGAGGAAGGCTTTCTCCTCTGTAAGAGCGACCTTGAGGATACGCTCACGGTTATCCGCGATCTCAGGATAAGACGGAGTCATCGTATCCATGATGGTGTTCATGAATTGTTCCAAGGTAGTGCCCTTGGCCCCAAGAAGGTGAGCGGAACGAATGATACGGCGCAGGAGACGGCGCAAGATGTACCCACGACCCTCATTACCTGGCGTTACGCCATCAAGGATCAGCATCATACCTGTGCGTGAATGATCCGCGATCACGCGGAATCGGATGAGGTCTTGTTGCGGTGCACCCTCGCCATAGGAAGCGCCCGTGAGCTTCTCTGCTACATCAATCACCGGACGCAGCAGATCTGTCTCATAGACGTTGTCTACGCCTTGGAGAATACACGCGACTCGCTCGACGCCCAGGCCGGTATCAATGTTCTTTTTAGGCAGCGGGCCCAGAATCTCAAAGTTATCTTTTCCAATTCCCTCGCCGCGCTCATTCTGCATGAAGACCAGATTCCAGATCTCCATGTAGCGGTTGTCGTCGGCAATTGGACCGCCTTCTTTGCCGTAAGCAGCACCACGGTCATAATAAATCTCAGAGCACGGACCGCAAGGTCCTGGGATGCCCATTGACCAGTAGTTATCTGCCATCCCTAGCCGCTGGATGCGCTCCGCGGGAATGCCGATCTTTTTGTTCCAGATATCGGCAGCCTCATCGTCGTCAAGATAAACGGTGACCCAGAGGCGTTCTGGATCAAGCCCAAATCCGCCTTCAGCTACGGGGTCTGTGAGTAGCGACCATGCGTGGGTAATCGCGCCTTCTTTAAAGTACTGGCCGAAAGAAAAGTTGCCGGCCATCTGGAAAAACGTGTTGTGACGGGTGGTAATTCCGACTTCTTCAATATCCAGAGTGCGCACGCACTTTTGAATCGACGTAGCAGTGCCGTTGGGGAACGGCGGATTCTGTTGGCCAAGGAAGTATGGCTTAAACGGAACCATACCGGCGTTAACAAAAAGCAGGTTCGGGTCATCCAAGATCAGCGACGCACTTGGCACAGCCTGGTGGCCAGCTTTAACAAAGTGATTGGTGAAGCGTTCCCGAATTTCATGGGTCTGCACGGCAGTGTTCCTCGCTTGTTGTCTTGAGAATCTAGTAATACTCACGAGGCCAGCAACAGCTTTTCGACGCATCCAGCATCACACGTCACCACGCCTCATGAGGCCCTTCATCACCCTACCCGGGAGAATCTAGGCAGTCGGGCTACTACTCTACCCGCTCGCAGCGCTGATTCCATGCTGGGCTCCCAGAATTACCACCGAGCCCCCTCGAAAATAACCAAGAAGGGCACCGCTACGAGGGCCGAATCATGCGACGAAGCCGACCAATGTAATCAGAAATCCGCTTTTCTGCCCCGTGTTCCGTAGGTTGGTAATACACTGCATTATCTAGCTCAGGCGGCACATAACGTTGTTGCACCACACCACGCGGATCATCGTGCGGATATTTATACCCCACAGCATTTCCCAGCTGCTTTGCCCCCGCATAATGCCCATCACGTAAATGTGCTGGTACTGGTCCGAATTTTCCTTTTTTAATGTCAGTGAGAGCCCCGTCAACTGCACAAATCACGGCATTGGACTTCGGTGCAGTAGCTAAATGAATCGTCGCTTGAGCCAACGTTATCCGAGCCTCAGGCATTCCTATCATCTGAACAGCTTGTCCCGCAGCTACAGCTGTTTGCAGTGCAGAGGGATCAGCCATACCAATATCTTCGCTCGCGTGAATTATCAGCCTTCTAGCGATAAATCGCGGGTCCTCCCCTGCGTCGATCATTCGCGCCAAATAATGCAACGCAGCGTCCACGTCTGAGCCTCTAATTGATTTAATAAAGGCACTGGTCACGTCATAATGCTGATCGCCATCGCGGTCATAGCGCACGATAGCGCGGTCTACGTTCTCGCGAATAGCGTCGACCGTGAGCGGCTCGTTATCAGGAATCGCTTCTGCTGCAGCCTCAAGATATGTAAGCGCCCTGCGTGCGTCTCCACCCGCTAGCAGCACCAGTTGTTCAAGAGCTTCATCCGTTACCTGAATTCGCTCTCCTAGCCCGCGGGGATCAACGATGGCGCGTTGGAGTACTTCTTTAACAGCATCCGGGTCTAATGGTTGCAGTTGTAATACTAAAGAGCGGGAAAGAAGTGGAGAAACGACAGAAAAAGAAGGATTCTCTGTAGTGGCAGCGACAAGAAGTACGGTTCTGTTTTCCACTGCAGCAAGTAACGCATCTTGCTGTGTTTTAGAAAAGCGGTGTACCTCGTCGATAAACAGAACAGTCCTCTTGCCATGTATAAGGCTGCGTCGTGCCTCCTCGATGACAGCACGCACTTCCTTTACACCGGAATTCAACGCCGATAGACCAACAAAATGATGGCCGGTGGCCGAACTAATAAGCGACGCGATCGTCGTCTTGCCGGTACCCGGTGGCCCGTACAGAATCACGGATGCCTCACCTGAGCCCTCGATGAGGCGCCGTAGTGGCCGCCCTTGTCCCAGTAGGTGCTGTTGCCCCACGACCTCATCAAGCGAACGTGGACGCATTCTCGCAGCGAGAGGAGAGTGTGCACCGGCTGCGAAGACTTCAGGTTTAACACTGTCCCCTGTGTCCCCGGTGCTAAAAAGATCCTCCATGATGTGTTCGCCCCTCCTCTGTGAATTCAGCACAAACCTGACAGTTACACGTTAAGTCCCAATTCTTGAGGCATTAATGTGGGCCCGTCGAAAAAACATAGAGGCGCCAGTAATATCCCTAGCACCTCTACATAATGTAGGACTTACTAATCAGCCACTTTGTTTGCCCAGCGTTAGTTTCAACACTGTTAATCGAGCTTTTCTACAAGCTTACCTGCAAAATCCGCTACGACGGGGAATCGTGAATCTGACTCACGACGTGCAAACCTGTACAGGGCTTCAAATGTTTCATACAGATCTCTTCTGATGAGGACCAGAGCTTCTCTGTCCTCATCAAAAACGGCGTTTTCCTCGTCCTCTTCATCAGAAATATGGAAAATGTCGTGCAACAACGTATTACCCGAAGTCGTCAGTCTCGAAACTATTGCATCAACGTTCATGGACTCGGCTCCATCGGACACCATGCCTTGGTAGAGGTCCTCAAACGCCTCATTGTCATAGCCCATGTGCATCATGGCCACGGAAGAAAACGCCCAGCCAACCAATGCTGTAAGAATACGGGCATGGAGCCGCGAGAGATTCCGAACGTTGGGCCACATGCCAGCTACTTGTTGCGCCCAAGAATCAATAAAGATGTCTGCTTCATCGTCCATGACTGGACGTGCAAAGAGGAACTGCGGGAAACCCGCCACCACGCATGCGACATCGAAAGCAGCGTCACGGAACCCCGCCCACTCATAGTCCAAGAAATGCGTCTTATCGGAAACAATGATGTTGTCTGGGGACAAGTCAAAAGGAGTAAACGCTCGATGCTGCCCCGAGGTCAAACGACGCCGGGCATTATCAGCAAATTCCTTTACTACCTCGGGGATAACGATCCCCTGTTGCTCGATGAGCTTGATGCCTACCTCGATATACATTCGGAGCAAGCGCTCACGGAAATCGTGCATCTCCGTGATCTCAGGATGCTTGGTCAGCATTCGATGCAAGAGGATGTCAAAATCCTGCTCTTTGGATGCCGTTCCCACGTGCAGCTTGCCTATGGCTTCTCCCAGATTTCGGAGAATCTCAATACGCAAATCTGCGTTCGAGCTATCCAGTAAGTCAGCAAAAGTATCGCCATCACCAGAATCTGAAATGACCAGGATATGTTCGTCAACGTCATACGCCAACAGCACGGGGCCAGGTCGGACTTCTTCGCTCAAGGAAGTCGTGAACTGATAAGAAACCACTTCCCGCATTAACGTGGATTCGTCGATTAGCCGACCCGTTGGGGGAATATATTTAAGGACCACCGAACGTTGCTGCAAAAACGGCGATGGCGCAACCCTAGCTCTTAGCACAATCGCGGTACCCGAGCCGTTTAGTTGTTCTACTTCTAGTAGTTCTTGACGTCCGCCATATCGCTTTGAAAGAAGCTCTTGTGCTGCTTCCACTATAGATTCGACAGATGTTTTGTTTTCAGCATGGTCAACGACCACTTGGACTCCAAGTTTGCTGTTCTTGCTCATTCGGCCCATGTGCACTGCCCTCCTCGAGCATGTCGTGCCACATCCGAGCCGAACTGTAGGTGCACAACCAAACACAACGACTCGGATGATGATCGAGGCAAGCCTCGGTAATTCTCACAAAATGCAGAATCGCTTAAAACCAGACTATTCCGCAGACTTCTTCTTAGGTTTGAAATCTACTCCTGTTTCACGACGCTGTTCCAGTGGAATCGGCGCAGGAGCATCAGTCAGCGGATCAACTCCGCCACCGGACTTGGGGAAGGCAATGACGTCACGAATAGAATCAAAGCCACCTAGCAAGGAGACAATGCGATCCCAACCAAAGGCGATTCCGCCGTGTGGCGGCGCGCCGAAAGCGAAGGCATCGAGCAAGAAGCCAAACTTCTCACGAGCTTCTTCTTCCGTAATGCCCATGACCTTGAACACGCGTTCTTGTACATCACGTCGGTGGATACGAATCGAACCGCCGCCGATCTCGTTGCCGTTGCACACGATATCGTAAGCGTAGGCCGTAGCCTCCCCTGGGTTTTCGTCGAAGGAATCCATCCACTCCGGCTTTGGAGAAGTAAACGCATGGTGCACAGCGGTCCACTTGGAATGTCCTAGAGCTACGTCACCAGAAGCAGTAGCGTCCGCGGCAGACTCGAACAAAGGCGCGTCGACGACCCAGGTAAAGGCCCAATCGCCGTCCTTGATAAGGTCCAGTTTGCGAGCAATCTCACCACGGGCTGCGCCAAGCAGGGCGCGAGAGCTCTTTGTGTCACCAGCCGCAAAGAAAATGCAGTCGCCTGGTTTTGCCCCAACATGCTCAGCAATTCCGGCGCGTTCTGCCTCAGTGATGTTCTTGGCCACTGGGCCAGACAGTTCCCCGTCTTCTCCTACCAAAATGTATGCAAGGCCCTTTGCTCCACGCTGCTTAGCCCACTCTTGCCATGCATCGAGCTGACGACGTGGCTGCGACGCTCCGCCTTCCATGACCACAGCGCCCACGTATTCGTTTTGGAAAACGCGGAAAGTGGTGTCCTTGAAGTAATCGGTGCACTCTACGATCTTGATGTTAAAGCGCAGATCTGGTTTATCAGAACCATAAAGACGCATAGCGTCGGCATAGGTCATGCGCGGAATCGGGGTAGGAATGTTGTAACCAATGAGCTTCCAGAGCTCGGTAACAATTTCTTCTGCAAGAGCAATGACATCATCTTGGTCGACGAAGCTCATCTCGATGTCGAGCTGGGTGAACTCCGGCTGACGGTCAGCACGGAAGTCCTCGTCTCGATAACAACGCGCAATCTGGTAATAGCGCTCCATGCCTGCGACCATCAACAGCTGCTTAAAAAGCTGTGGGGATTGAGGAAGCGCGTACCATGAGCCTGGCTTCAAACGAGCAGGTACGAGGAAGTCTCGTGCGCCTTCAGGGGTAGAACGAGTCAGCGTAGGAGTCTCGATCTCCACGAAGTCATGGGTATCGAGTACTCGACGTGCTGCCTGGTTAGCTTTAGAACGTAGACGCAGCGCCCCGCCCTGTGTAGGACGGCGGAGGTCGAGGTAACGGTACTTTAGTCGCGCTTCCTCTCCCACTTCTCCACCGCTTTGGGATGCATCGTCGATTTGGAACGGCAGTGCTGCTGCTTCGTTCAGGATCTCAAGATCGCTAACGTTAACCTCGATCTCACCCGACGCTAGGTTAGGGTTCTCAGATCCTTCGGGGCGGGCTTCCACCACACCGGTAACCTTGACACAGAACTCACTGCGTAAATGGTGAGCCTTCTCGGCCACGTCGTTCTCACGGAAGACCACCTGCACAAGACCAGAAGAGTCCCTTAGGTCGATGAAGATAACGCCACCGTGATCACGACGGCGAGAAACCCAACCAGTGAGGGTAACAGTCTGCCCAGCGGTATCCTTACGGAGATCACCCGCGAGATGAGTGCGCAACACGTGCACCAAATCCTTTCGCTTGTGCGGATTCAATCCGCCCTTTGCTTATCAACTGCTCGATTCTACCCCTTGAGGTACGCCCCGCGCGACAGCGGGCGCCACAATTATTATTCCGCAATTGACGAGCCAGAGAGATACCGGAAACCTTTGCCCGTGAGGCCGCGCAAGAACCTGGACTAGTGCAAGCACGTGACAGGGGGCATTCTTTTGACGGATTCCTCTTCTTTTCTCGGCTTTTAGGTGAAGTCTTGCTGAATCTTTCCTTCTTTTCCTCTTGAGCGCCGATGAAAGAGTCAAGTCGTGTGGCATGATAATTCCATGACTTTCCGTGGCGGTATAGAAAAGCCTGAAAACCTTGCGCGTTCCGGCGGTAGTGGTGGAAAAATCGCGGCCGGCGGCGGCATCGGAACTCTCCTCCTCGTGGGCATCTTTTTGCTCATGGGTGGAAATCCCTCTGACCTGGGTCAGTTTTTGGGCGACACAAACCAGCCACAAACCTCTCAAAGCTCTGGCACATTGGAGCACTGTAAAACGACTGATGACGCGAATCAGCACGCAGATTGCCGTGTAGAGTTCACCGGCATTTCCGTCAACCAAATGTGGGCGGAACAACTCCCGGCTCAAGCCGGCTTAGCCTTTAAAAAACCTCAACTAGTTGTGTTTAACAACGCCACCAACACGGGGTGTGGCGCTGCCTCCGCCGCTACAGGTCCTTTTTATTGCCCTAGTGATCAGACTGCTTATTTTGACGTGAGTTTCTTCGATCAACTGTCCAAATACGGCGGTAAAAACACTCCGTTTGCACAGGAATACATCGTTGCCCACGAGATCGGCCACCACATCCAAAACATTGAGGGCACGCTAGGCCTATCCAATTACAATGATCCTGGCCCCAATTCTAATGCAGTGAAAATCGAGCTTCAGGCAGACTGTTACGCAGGGGTCTGGGGACATTACGCAGATAAAGGCGAGAACGCTTTCCTGGAGCCAATCACCGAAGCACAGGTTAACGACGCTATCAACGCGGCACGTGCGGTGGGAGACGATAATATTCAAGAGCGCGCTACCGGACGCGTAAACAAAGAATCCTTTACACACGGCTCTTCGCAACAGCGCCAAGAGGCGTTCCTTGCAGGGTATCGCTCAGGGAAGATGAGCTCCTGCGATTTCCTCCAACGCAACGTCTACAAATAAGTGCCCCCAAGATAGGCGCTTACCTGCCTCTTGAGACCAGGATCCTATTCCGAATCCGCAACGATTTCTGTAGTATCTGCGGTCTCAAGAAGCTCAGCAGAATCCAGTCCAAGCCGCACGCGCTCGGCAGCTAAAATATCTTTAGCCAGCTGGGCTTCAGACACATCGACCGCGTCGTGTATGTCTGCCGATGCTGCTTCGCGCGCGTATTCGTCGAAAAGCTTACGTTTCTGAGCGTTGATCTCCAGTAATCGTTCATCGATGGTCTCATCTCCGAGCAGCCTATACACGCTTACTGGTTTCGTCTGTCCCATGCGGTGTGCTCTGGCAATAGCTTGATCTTCTAACGCAGGCTTCACCTGTACCTCGGTAAGCATGACCACGCTAGCCTTTTGGATATTAAGCCCTACGCCTCCGGCGCCTATCTGAGCCAACAAAACGTCTTGCCCGTTGGTTCCCAGCGCGTCCACAAGCTCTTGTCTTTTAATCGGGGCAACATCGCCGTTGATGATTCCGACACTTCGCTGTCCAAACTCAAGATGTAGGCGATCAAGGACGTCTCGGAAGTAACTGAAGATAAGGATGTTCCTCCCTTCAGTGGCTGCTTCATCAGCTAGTTCGATGATTCGTTCAACTTTTGCGCACAGCGGACGCTGCGCAACCATCGCGGCCCGGCGCGCGGACATCCAATTACCTTCTGCCACGGCATGTTTATATTCTGCGAGGTCCTGTTCTGTGAGATCGATCCACTCATCTGTCTCGATTTTTGTGGGGAGCTCATCAAGGACGTCTGTTTGGTTTCTACGGAGATAAGCTGGTGCGATTGCGTTTTTAAATTGTTGTGGGCGGAGGTTGTCTTTGTGAGTCAGTAGGTCTGGTTGTATGTAAGTGACTAGTTGGCGGAATTCGCTCAGTCGATTTTCTAGTGGAGTGCCTGTCATAAGCAGTGCATATTCAGATTTTTCGATGAGCGCTTTGACGGCTTGGGATCGCTGGGCGGCGGGATTTTTGATGAAGTGTGCCTCATCAATGATGGAAATAGTTGGCGCTGGGATGTGCAGGGATCGTGCGCCCTCATAGGTAACGATCAACACTCCGCCTTTGGTGGTCCAGGTGGAAAGGGCTGATTCTTTGAGTTCTCCGTGGGCTACGTGAACAGGGATTGTTGAGAATTTGCCGAATTCTCGGCGCCAGTTAACGATGAGGGACGCTGGAACTACAACGAGTATTCGTGCGTCTTCTGCGGTGTCGGCTTGTGCGACGATATGTGCTGCGGCAGCGATAGCTTGGACTGTTTTTCCTAGGCCCATTTCATCGCCAAGGATGACTTTCTTTTGAACTATGGCAAATTTGGCGCCAAAGCTTTGGTATCCGCGAAGGTAGAGCTCTGTGAGCAGGGATTGATCGAGGCGAAGAGCTCGTATCTTGGCGATTGTCTCTTCTGGTAGAGCGGATTGTCCTGATTCATTGCTTTCTACCTGTCTTAGAGCAGACCATAGGGTTTGATAGTGTGCCGGGCGCGTCTGATAGTCCTCCCACACGGCTTCACCAGGGTCTGTTACGGGAGGTGTGGCAAATGTTTGGGGTGCTGCGTTAGCCCACGAGATGTCTTCAATGAACTGTTCGTAATCTGAGTCGGTGCTGTTATGAGGTGCTGTGGGATCGATAAGCCCTGTGGGATTTGTCGCACGGGCGACAAGGAAGGGGGCGCCGATAAGCGCGATGTCGCGTGGGGTGCCGCGGAAGTATCCGATGAGTCGGTCTCTTCTGTTGCGTTGTTCTTCCGACAAGTTGTCGGCTTGTTCAAAGCGCGCCAGTATTTGTAGCAGCTGCACTAGTTCGGGAGTGCGGGTGTCTCCGAGGTTGGTCAGTGGTGCTGCCATGGCTTCAGAGTGAAGTGTCTGTGCAGCGCCTTTGATTCTTTTGGCCGTGGCGGCTCCGATCCCGGATACCTGGGTGAGCGTGGTCTCTGGAGTGGAAAGCGCATCAAGCACGCTGAAAACTCCCACGTTCTCCAGCCCGGTAAATCTTAGGCGCTCATTGGTTACTTCTTTCAGCGCGTCCAGTGGTAAACCCCGTACTAGTTCGGAGGCTTGACGTGATGTGATTGTTCGTGCGACGTGCTCTGCTTGGGTGCGCAGGTTAGGCACAGAATTGGGGTCATTTTCAATGTGGGTTACTAGTTTCCTGGCAGGAATCACATAGTTGCGGTCGAGGGAATCGAAAGTCGCGGTATCCATCCCCTCGCCTATCCCAAGGGCCTGAGCCAGAGAGCCGCGGGCAGCAGCAAGATAGCGTTCTGGTGTGCCGTGGATGCCTGGTGTGAGGTGTACGCCTAGGTGTTGGGCTTGGTTGGCTTCGTCGGCACGCGAAAGAATATGCGTAATGCTCAGCATGGCGCTATCAATGGCGGGATTTGATAGGAGCCGTTCAAGCTCGGCTGCTGCTTGTTGAGCGGCAGCGACATTAGTGGAACTAAAGAAGCTGAAAAGCCGGCCGTTTGCGGCGTTTGCGGACTTATCTAGTAAAGGGACCAGTGGGTTAATGAGTGCGGTATAGCTCTGCACCGTGGCCAGTACCGTGTCTTTGTCCTCTGCGAACTCTGCGTGTAGATAGAGTCCGTATGGCCACGTGATAGTGGATGTGTCAATTAATCGCACCGATCCGGCTTCAATCCCCATGTGTACGGCTCGAGCTGTGGGGAGGTCTCCAGAAACATATGAGGCCACGGCAACGGCTCGATCTTTGAGTGAGATGAGCTGTTGCGCGCGGCCTCGAAGAGCGGTGAGGTGACTACGATCCATGTATTAGAAGTCTAGGTCACTGCCTGCTTTTAACGTTAGACGGAAACTTCTGGGTGTAGGTCCTTCATCTTCATTTGTCGTTCCCGTAACGCCGCAAAGGTGGAGAAGGTAAGGAATAATGCGGCGATGAAGAAGAGTACGAGCAAAGACTGAAGTGCCCTATGATCCAGCGTCATATCAGTGTCGTAGATCATCTGACGCAGGAGGTTTACCGAGTAGGTCATTGGATCATACGTATGGAACCAGCGCAGTGGTGCAGGCTGTGTCTCCGGTGGATATAGTCCGCCGGAGGAGACAATCTGCAAGGACATAAAGGCAATACAAAGTACTCGGCCTACGGTAGAGCCAAAGACTGCGTTGAGACCTTGGGTGATAGCCATAAACGCCATAGAGGATACACACATGGCTGCCCAAAGACCGATCTCATTGTGTGCATCTAGACCGATCGCGTAGCGCTGTACAAAAAACATCACCGTCGCCTGGGAGCAACCCACGATGACTGCAGGAAGGTACGAGGCGAGCACCGCTCTGAAGGGAGCTACTCCGGTTTCAATGGCTCGGCGCTGTAGAGGACGCATCAGCATAAACGTGACGGTTCCACCCATGAAGAGTCCGAGTGCAATAAACATCGGTGAGAGCCCCACGCCAAAGAGGGACATAGTATCTTTGGTTACTTCTTGTTTGACTGGGGTCGACACATTCCGGGCGGCATCGTCTATTGTTTTTTCGCCGAAGGAAGGAACTTTATCTGCACTCTGGTTGAGTTTAAGGGATAATTCGCCAGAGCCTTCGGAAAGTTTGACTAGCCCAGAGCTCAATTGTGCAGCGCCAACGGTGAGTTGCTGGGAGCCTTCAGAAAGACGGCTCGTTCCATCCGCAAGAGTCTGTGTTCCCACGACAAGTTGTTCGGATCCATCGGAAAGTTTGTGTAGACCAGTAGAGAGTTTCTGTGCCCCGTCTGTTGCTTGGTTGACACCAGAACGGTAAGGAGCCGCGGGGTCTGAGAGCTGGCGATGAATCTCCGCAGCGCCTTGGGAAAGCTTATTGAGCTGCCCAATAATTTCAGAGTTTCCACCTATGCCTTGAGCGCTAATGGACGCAATGATTGCATCCGCACTATTAGCTAGGTCAATTGCTTGTGGAATACCTGTTGCCCGTAGTTGTGCGCTCAAGTTGACCAGCGGAATAGTCAGCTGATCCTGGGCGCTACTTGCCTGACGTGCAACGCCCACAAGCTTATCGACGCCCGCCGATACTTGTCCTGCTCCATCACCCAACGTATCTGTCGCGGTATTGAGACGTTGAAGCCCAGAAGCCAGTGTGTCTGCACCGTCTTTTGCGGTTCCGATGCCGTTATGAAGCTGCTTCGCGCCGTCGGCAAGCTTATGCGCGCCTTGATCTGCAGTATTGATGCCGTTATGAAGCTGCTTCGTACCGTCCTCAAGTTTTTGTGCACCGTCTTTTGCGGTTCCCGTGCCGTCGGCAAGCTTATGCGCGCCATCGCCTGCTGCATGTAGTCCGCTGCCGATTGTGTTAAACCCCACCAACAGCTGGTTTGCTACTTGCGCTCCAAGGCGCTCATTCACGCTTGCTAGCACACGTGCCACCACCTGATTGCCCACAGTCGTGGCTAGGAAACCATTGGCGTTGTTATATACGGCGTTGAGCTTGGCTTGGTGTGGCTTATCCGTGCTCGCACTGATTGCTGCTTCAGAGAAGTCAGAGGGTAATTCGATGGCAAAATAATAGGTGCCGTTAGCTATGCCCTCTTTTGCCGTCTCCGGATCAACTTCAATAAATTTAGCCGCCGGATTGTTGATGAGGTTTTCCACAATCTGGTCGCCGGCTTTAATATCTTTGCCGTCCTTTTTTGCGCCTTGATCAGAATTGACCACAGCCACAGGAAGCTTGTTAAGACGCCCGATCGGATCCCAGTAGGACCAGACAAAAAGGCCACCGAACAGCAGGGGCATCAAAACGATAACCACGATAGCCAGCGGGGGAAGCTTGCCATGGCCGAACCGACGAAACTCGGTTCCAATATGGAATAGGTTCACTGGCCTATCCCCTTTCCTATCCGTTGGCGTTGTTGCTTCATATCATTCATTGCTCTCCCCCAGCTGCAGCAGATTATCGAGTACATTTTTCTCCCGATCCTGCGCCCGTTTTAACGCACCAGCAACCGGTATATCTGCATCACAAATTCCATCTACGTCCGAGTTAGCAGATACCGTGACTACCGGCAGCACTTCGGATACTATTTTCAGCTGCCGTAAGAGATCAGCTCGTAGACGCAGACTCCTGATCTGGTCAATATCATCCACGATAAGAAGATCCGCATCAGGTCGCGATGTCAATGCCAAAGCAATCCTTAGCGCGAAACGCTCCAGTGGGTCCAGCTCGCCAACCTTCTTTTTACCAAAGCTTGCGGTGACCTGGATGCCAAGCAGCTCTGCCGCATGTACAAAGCTATCGATCTTCTCAATCGAAGAAGGCACCCGACGCCACCAGGTACTTGTCCACGCCGCTTGCTCGCGCACCACGGCTTTGACCGGAACAAGCCGCTCCAGGGAATCAAATTCAGGGATTCCAGCCAAAGCCACATGCTTATGGAGCTGTCGCGGAGTAGTCATTTCTCCTGATGCCGAGTTAAGCACCACTGTTCCAGACTTAGGCTTCATGCGCCCAGCCAGGGTCAATGACAACGTGGTCGCAGAGTTTTCGCGACCGCAGTGCAGCAATGTCAACCCCGGCTCAACATCGAGATACGGCAATTCAGTACCGCTAGTGAGTACGAGGTCTCGAGCGGCCAGTACCACCGGCTCGTCGGGAGCCTGCGATGACGTATGTGCTTCAGACGGGTTCATTTATTCCTCTGCTTCACTGGTTTACGAGAACCAAAGTGAGATGTTACCCTCCACATTGGAGTCAACAACATATTTCTCTCCCTGTGCTGCAATGTCAAACAGGCCTGCGCACAGATGCTTCATCAAAGCCCATGCCCCTCCCAGCACAAGGAAACCCATAATGCGATCCGACGCCATGCGTAGACGTAACAGTCTCATTGAAGCCGGGATGTCCCTACTTATTAAAGATGGAAAGGACATGACGCTTGAATCAGTAGCCGAAGAAGCCGGAGTGGGCATTGCCACCCTGTACCGTAATTTCCCCACCCGTAACGACCTCGTTCATAGCTGCATCATCGCTATTGCCGAGCGAGGAATAGCTGAGCTCAAGCGTATAGCCGACGATCCACCTTGCGATCAGGAAACCGCACTAAACCAACTTAATGAGCTGGTTAACCTCATCACGACTGTCGGCCTCAATATACTCATTCCGGCGTTGGTCCAACCAGAGGAAAAACAACTTCCTCCCGATTTTATGAGACCGCGCGAAGCACTTTTCACCCAGATTCGCAGAATCGACACGAATCTCCGTACCACAGGCCTTATCCATTCCAGTATCTCCGGCATTGACTTTTACACTGGAATTATCGCGCTATGCGCGCCCCCACACTTTGATATGGGGACGCACCCAACCCCATCGACGAAACACCTCATCACTATCTATCTAGCCGGGTGCCGCGCCGGAATATCCGCTAAGGAGGCCTCTTCATCGTGCGAACAGTGACCATTGTGTCAGCAGGATTATCCACACCATCAAGTTCTTTAGCTCTCGCTCAAGAAATCGCGACTGAGGTTCGCAAAGAGGTTGCTGCCTCAGGACAAACACTCACCGTACAGGTCATAGAGTTACGCAATCTTGCGGTTGACCTCGCACACTCGGTGACAGAAAATGCTACGTCCTTGCAATTACAGCAAGCCATCGATTCCGTACGATCTGCAGACGCTCTCATTGCGGTAACCCCGGTGTTTAAAGCCAGCTATTCCGGCCTTTTCAAGATGTTCTTTGACGTGTTACATCCCCAAGACATTCATGAAATGCCAGTGATCATCGCTGCTAATGCAGGATCCCAGCGGCATGCACTCGTCCTTGAATACGCCGTACGCCCCTTGTTTACTTATCTCAAAGCGGCAACTGTTCCCACTGCAATTCTGGCCACACCACACGACAGGTTGCCGGAAAACTCCGATGCATTCTGCCACCGAATCCGCCGCGCTGCACACGAGCTTGCGCTTCTTTTAACCCCCTAGGACTCCAAAAAATACGGTGTTTTCTTCTGATCACACGGCAATAACAATAAATTCTGACTATGAATGTAGAATCATCACACCCTGCATTACCCCAGAAAACAGACTTATGTAGTGCCACAATCACAAGCCGATAGATCGCTAGACGCCATATCACCGCCATTCGGGGGCTGATTTTGTTGTGCTCTATCTCTACTATGGATCTCACTCACCCGTTTTAAAAGGAGCACAGATGACCATCAGCATCATCGACTTGTTCAGCATCGGCATCGGCCCCTCGTCCTCACACACTGTAGGACCGATGCGCGCTGCAAACCATTTTTCCAGTGCACATCCAGAACTCTTAGAGGCAAAAATTTCCGTCACTTTGCACGGTTCCCTTGCCGCGACCGGAGTCGGCCACGGAACTGACCGCGCAACCATACTTGGCCTTGTAGGTTATGAACCAACCACTACTACTCCCGATATTGCCCCAGCATTCGGCGAACCAGTAGCCACCGAAGGCACAGTCACTGGCCCTGACGGCACTGTCTCTTACCAGCTTATTTTTGATCCCACGCCTCTTCCAGAGCATCCCAACGCGATGACTTTTATCGCCTATGATGCCGAGGGAAACCAGCTAGCCGACCCCGAGGTGTATTTCTCCGTCGGCGGCGGGTTCATCCTGACCAAGCAGGAATTCCAGGCGCAACAAGAGCCCCTTGGCTCTGGGGCATCCACGACCTCCCGGGTTTCTTCAGAAGACCCCCTACCGTATCGGTTCCGTACAGGCGACGAGCTGTTATCCGTATGCAAGCAATCCGGTCTTTCCGTAGCAGAAATCATGATGGCCAACGAGATAGCAATCCATGGAGATGCAGCACCCGTCATCCGGCACATTGATGCAGTCTGGGAAGCCATGCAAGAATGCGTAGTCCAGGGCATTAAAACGCCAGGCATTTTGCCAGGTGGTCTTGACGTCCAACGCCGCGCACCTGAACTCCATGAGTACCTTCAACGCAGCATAGATAATGCTCACGACGATGCACTGCGCGCAATGGAGTGGGTCAACCTCTACGCTCTTGCGGTCAACGAGGAGAATGCCGCAGGCGGCCGCATTGTCACAGCCCCTACCAACGGTGCGGCAGGCATTATTCCGGCAGTCATGCACTACGCCCGGGACTTCCGCAAAGATTTGTCCCCTCATTGGCACCGCGACTTCCTCCTATCCGCAGCAGCGGTAGGAGTGATCATTAAACTTAACGCTTCCATTTCAGGAGCAGAGGTCGGATGCCAAGGAGAAGTCGGCTCGGCCTCGGCAATGGCAGCAGCCGGTCTATGCCAAGTCATGGGCGGCACCCCCGAGCAGGTAGAGCATGCAGGAGAAATAGCACTTGAACATAATCTTGGTCTCACCTGCGACCCAGTAGCTGGCTTAGTTCAGATTCCCTGTATCGAGCGCAACGCAATCGGCGGCGTGAAATCCATCAACGCAGCACGCTTGTCGCTTATTGAGACCGGGCCTCACCGCGTTAAGCTCGACGAAGTTGTCAAAACGATGGCAGATACCGGCAGAGACATGCTCACAAAGTATAAAGAGACCTCCATGGGAGGCCTGGCAGTTAACCTCGGACTTCCAGTTAACCTTACCGAGTGCTAATTACAGTTGAAGGCCTTGACCCCAGAGAAGATGTTTCTGGGATCAAGGCCTTTTGCCTATCGCATGGTTAAAGACGTGCTTTTAGATCAGCTACTAGCTCATCTATAGCTACATCGCGTTGTTCCTTGGAGACCATATCTTTTACTGCAACAACGCCTTGTTCCAGTTCGCGGTCTCCCACCACAAGCGTAAAACGAGCTCCCGCACGATCGGCACCTTTCATAGCGCCTTTCAAGCCACGGTCACCATAGGACATGTCCGCAGAGACCCCCTGTGCACGCAGCTTATCGACGATGCCGACCATACTCCGCTTGGCCGCTGCTCCCATAGGAACGCCAAAAACAGCAACACGGGATCCGTCAGTAACAGTTTTTTCTTCTGCCTGAAGTGCCAACAGGCAACGATCAACGCCCAAGGCATAACCGATTCCAGAAAGTTCCTGTCCTCCGAGCTGTGCCATCAAGCCGTCATAGCGGCCTCCACCACCGATGCCCGACTGTGCGCCAAGGCCATCGTGAACAAACTCGAATGTGGTCTTGGTGTAGTAATCCAAGCCGCGCACCATTCGTGGGTTGACTGTATACGCCACCCTGAGGTCATCAAGAAGGCCCGTCACCGTTTCAAAGTGCTCGCGGCATTCAGAAGAAAGGTTATCCAGCATGAGAGGCGCATCAGCCGTCATCTCACGCACCTCAGGGCGTTTGTCATCGAGAACACGCAGCGGATTGATCTCAGCCCTGCGGCGAGTTTCTTCGTCGAGAGGCAACGCAAAGAGAAAATCCTGGAGCTTTTGACGGTACGCCGGGCGGCAGGAGTCGTCGCCAAGCGAGGTTAGTTCCAGCCTATATCCCTGCAGTCCGATGGCTTTAAGAGATCTGTCAGCAAGAGCAATGACTTCTGCGTCCAACGCTGGGTCATCAATGCCGATCGCCTCGACACCCACTTGCTGCAGCTGCCGATACCGGCCAGCTTGCGGACGCTCATAGCGGAAAAAGGGGCCATAATAATTGAGCTTTACCGGAAGCTGTCCGCGGTCAAGGTTGTGTTCGATCACTGCCCGCATAACGCCGGCGGTACCCTCAGGACGCAACGTCACGGAGCGTTCTCCGCGGTCAGCAAAGGTATACATCTCCTTGGACACAACATCGGTTGACTCACCAACGCCCCGAGCAAAAAGTGTTGTCTCTTCAAACACAGGAAGCTCGATGTGCTCGTAACCGGCAAGATGTGCCTGATGTGCGAAGGTGTCTCGAACACCAAGGAATTCCGGCGATACCGGCGGAATATAGTCAGGCACGCCTTTCGGTGCCGAGATTGTCTGAAGCTTCTTTGTACTCACAACGAACCACTCTAGTCATGAGTAGCCAAGAACGCGCAGTGGGTTACACACAATCGCGCGCACATTTGACCTCTAGCGGGTTTTTAGGCAAAGGGGCGCAAGTATGGATTGTTCATCCGTTCAGCGCGCATCGTTGTCATTGGGCCATGCCCCGGCAAAATCTGAAGGGAATTATCAAGGGAAAGAACTTGATTTTTTAGAGTTTCCTGCATTGCTTGAGGGTCGGAGTGCATCAGATCAGTCCGCCCGATGGATCCCTTGAAAAGAATATCTCCTGAAAAACAAAACTCCGAACCCACTAAAAGTACAGAACCTGGCGAATGTCCAGGTCCATGCCGCACCTCAAACTTTTCTCCCCCAAGTTCAATGCGTTGCCCGTGCTCTAGGCTTTGGACGTTATTGGGGAACGGCATATCCTCGGCAGCAAAAAGCAACAGAGACTCTTTGGACATTCCTTTACCTTTATCCAGGAAAGCGGCATCCGCATCGTGGATATACACCGGAACGCCCCACTTGTTTGCCAATACTGCTGCATCACGGACGTGATCTATATGTCCGTGCGTAAGCACTATCTGAACAAGAGATACCTTCCGCTCAGTCAGGAACGCCTCAATCTGAGGCTGAGCATGCATCCCAGGATCAACAACGCTGACTTGACTGCCGTGAACCACGACATAACAGTTTGTTTGATAGGGGCCCGTAGCAAAGCCGAGAATTTCCATAACATCCTACTTTAGGCCCCTACCGTGCCGAACACGAGAATTACTTGCGTCAATGAACCTAGCGCAGCGCAGCTAGAGCCGTGTCATAGTTTGGTTCCTCAGTAATCTCTGAAACCAACTCTCGATGCTGAACAACGCCTTGTTCATCAGTAACTACTACAGCTCGTCCAAACAGGCCTTTCAACGGTGAGCCCTCTAGAACAACACCAAAATCTTGACCAAAATCCGAGCGGAAAGCCGATGCAGGGATCACGTTATCCAAACCTTCTGCGGCACAGAAGCGGCTAAGAGCGAACGGAAGATCCATAGATACGCACAAAACAACTGTGTTATCCATTTCGCTTGCAAGCTCATTAAAGCGGCGAACGGATGCTGCACACACATCAGTATCTACTGACGGGAAGATATTAAAAACAATGCGCTTTCCCGCAAAAGTAGCCTCGTTAAGATCAGCAAGGTCAACCCCTGTGAGTGTGAATCGTTTAATCTGCTCCCCCATATCCGGGAGATTTCCAACAGTGCTTACGTCAGTTCCATGAAAATGTGTCGTTGCCATGCCAGCCACAATAGGTGCCGATGCCAAACTTCGCCATAGTGAAGTCAGAAAAACCTGAAATTACTCACAGATTCAGCTTTCACATCGGTCTAGATATCGACCTAGATAACGGCATCAGTTTTAATCAAGTGTTGCCTCCCACTAGGCTCAGGTTAGAATAATTCGCGACTTCATCCGCGCAAAGTTCAACAAAACGTAAGGAAACTAACCTGTGAGCAATAATAAACAGCGTCGCGAAGAATCAATGCGCGCGCTAGAAAAAGAAATTAAGTCGCGGGATCGTTCCGAGAAGACCAAGCCACTCGGAGTTGTAGCCACGGCTGCGGTAGCTGTTCTGGCTATCGTCGGTGGAATCTATTGGGCAAATTCTTCCGGATCCAACGAGGAGCAGGTTTCCGCAGAGTCTTCCTCTGCCGCCACAACCACGCCAGAAAAGCCGGATTTCAAACCGTTATCGCTCACACGTGAAAAAGCTCTCCCCGACTCCGTGTCCTGTGAGTACAAGGATGCAGGCAAGGCTTCCAAAGAAGTGTCCAAGCCTAAGACCTCTGACGTAACCACCAAAGGCACGGTCACGGTTGATCTCAAGACCAATAAAGGCGACGTGGGACTAGAACTGGACCGCTCGGTCTCCCCGTGCACAGTTAATGCTATTGAGCATCTAGCCTCCGAAGGCTACTACAACAACACCGTTTGCCACCGTCTGACCACCAACGGCATCTTTGTACTCCAGTGCGGCGACCCAAGCGGCGCTGGCTCCGGCGGCCCAGGCTTCCAATTTGCCAACGAGTACCCAACGGATGAAATGAAGGGCGCAACCACACCCGTTGTTTATGGGCGCGGGACCATCGCCATGGCTAACGCTGGCAACGACACCAACGGCTCCCAGTTCTTCCTCAACTACAAGGACTCGCCACTCCCACCGAACTACACCTACTTTGGCAAGATCTCGGACAGCGGACTGAAGACTCTCGACGCCATCGCAGAAGCAGGTGTCAAGGGTGGCGCCACCGATGGCGCGCCTGCTGAAGAGGTTAAGATCGAAAAAGCAACCGTGAAATCATAGAAAACAACACAGCCATTCCCGCTTCAAGGAGAACCTTATATAGGCCATCCTGAGGACAATACCCCGAGAGCCTCATTGAGATCCCGTTGTACCGCGGAGACTCAATGAGGCTCTCGAATTTTTGCCACATGATTACATGAAGCAAAACACACAGCTAAAAACTTAATAAAAGTTGAGCAAATACTGGCATAAATATATAGTTGACCTAAAATAAGTTTCACCATTCCCCCGAATCGGAAATGCAATCTTTGCAGACTCCCTACTTTTTACACATAAGTAAGGTGATACTCATTTCCCCTGACAGCGTGTGAAAAAGAAAAGTTGCGCAAAGGTGTGCGACTAGACTACCATCACCGTCAGTCTAGATTTCCCTTAACCTAAAGGACCCATTAGCTATGAAGCTCCTCTCCCGCAAGGCTCTCATCTCGGTTGCTACCGCTACCGCCATTGCAGCAGGTTCCCTTTCCACCCCAGCTTTCGCTGCGGACACAACCACTAACGAAAACGTTAGCGAAGTTAAAGGCAACGGAAGCTCTAGCAGCTCCGACAGCGATATCAAGGCAAAAGATATCAAAGAGTGGATCGGCGTTGTTTCCGCAATCATCGGTATCATCACCACCATCCTGACCTTCGCTGGTCGCCTGGACAAGTTCTTCAAGTAAATCTTGAATAACGCAGCCCTGGCTGCTCTCCTCCTCGTCGGTGTTACGGGGAGGATATTTTTATACTCACTTCACGCAGTGCTTCGTGGCGCTTCATTGCCATGCTTATAGCAATGGGGCCGCCTTGTGCTAAAAAAGGCGGCCCCATCGTATACGCGCGTCTACCCGCCAGATGTCAACCGATAGACGTCAAAAACACCCTCAGTGTTTCGCAGCTGAGTCATCAATGATCCCAGCTGCTTCGTGTCCGATACGGAGAATGTAAAGCGCACAGTAGCCACATGGTCATCAGAAGCATTCGAACTCATGGCAATAACCTGGACTCGTTGCTCATTGATCACCCGGGTCAGATCCATCAGCAGACCGTCGCGATCTAGTGCTTCCAATTGCAGTGTGGCAGCGAAGACCGAGCCGCCTTCCGATGCCCACGAGACAGAGATGAGACGCTGGGGCTCGTTTTTCAAGCTATCCGCGTTGGTACAGTCCGTCCGGTGTACCGATACGCCGCCACCACGTGTGACAAAGCCAAAGATATCGTCTCCGGGAACTGGCATACAGCATTTAGCCAGCTTTGCCATAACGTCGGGGCTTCCCTCGACTAGGATGCCATTTTTGTCCGTGACCTGAGTCTTAGAGTTAACAAGCTCGCTAAAAGGCGTACGCGCCACCAGAGTGTCTTCAGCATCGTCTGTACTGCCAAATGTGGCCATGAGTCGGTTAACCACATGCGCTGCGGACACTGATCCCGAGCCAATGGCTGTGTAGAGAGCGTCCACATCGGGGTAATGCAGCTCTGTTGACACCTGCTTCATTGAATGCGCGGTAAACAGGCGATGCATAGGAAGCCCACCCCGCTGCACTTCTGCGGCAAGGGCATCGCGTCCAGCCTCAAGGTATTCCTCGCGGCGTTCCTTGGCAAACCATTGCCGGATCTTAGCTTTAGCGCGCGGAGAGATAACAAAGTCTTGCCAATCGCGCGAGGGGCCTGCATTTTGATCTTTCGAGGTAAATACCTCGACTCGGTCGCCGGACTTGAGTTTAGTTTCAAGCGCTACGAGTTTGCCGTTGATCTTGGCGCCGATGCATCTGTGCCCCACTTCTGTGTGCACTGCATAGGCAAAATCTACAGGAGTAGAGTCCACCGGCAAGTTGACTACATCACCTTTGGGAGTGAAAACAAAGATCTGTTTGCTGGTGAGGTCATAGCGCAGGCTATCCAAGAACTCGTTAGGGTCAGCTGCTTCTTTTTGCCAATCCAATAGCTGCCGCATCCACGACATCTGGTCGATCTCGGCCTGCTCACCGCTATTTTTACCCTTGGTCTCTTTGTAACGCCAGTGCGCAGCAATGCCGTATTCAGCATTGAAGTGCATCTCATGGGTGCGTACCTGTACCTCTAGTGGTTTACCCTCGTCCCCCATCACCGTGGTATGAAGAGACTGGTAAACGCCGAATTTGGGCGAAGAAATATAGTCTTTAAATCGCCCTGGCATTGCCGCATAAAGGGCATGGACAACACCAATCGCTGCGTAACAATTATTAATGCTGTCTACGAGGATGCGGATGCCAACGAGGTCAAAGATATCTTCAAAGTCTTTTCCTCGAACAATCATCTTCTGGTAAATCGACCAGTAGTGCTTTGGCCGCCCCATAACCTCAGCTTCAATATGGTTTTCCCTCAAAGCTTGTTGCAGCTGAGACGTGATTTCTTTCAGATAACGATCCCGCGATGGCGCCCGATCAGCAACCAAGCGCACGACTTCCTCATACTTTTTGGGATAAAGGATTGCAAAAGAGAGGTCTTCAAGCTCCCATTTCACGCTGGCCATTCCCAACCGGTGAGCCAGAGGCGCAATTACTTCAAGAGTCTGACGCGCCTTCTTTGCTTGCTTCTCCGGCGGCAGGAAACGCATAGTACGCATGTTATGAAGACGATCGGCTACTTTGATCACCAGCACGCGAGGATCCTGACTCATAGCCACGATCATTTTACGGATTGTTTCTGCTTCCGCAGCGGCGCCTAGGGCGACTTTATCCAGCTTGGTCACGCCGTCGACAAGCCGCGCTACTTCTTCTCCGAAGTCGCGCGTGAGGTCTTCTAAAGAATAATCAGTATCTTCTACGGTGTCATGGAGCAGCGCTGCTACCAGCGTTGTGGTGTCCATGCCGATTTCCGCAGCAATCGTTGCAACGGCAAGCGGATGGGTGATGTACGGATCACCCGATTTTCGGAACACTCCCTCATGAAGGTGCTCCGCGGTAGTATAAGCCCGATCTAAAAGCACGGGATCGGCCTTTGGATGGAACTCCCGGTGAATGGCCAATAATGGTTCCAATACCGGATTCACGCGGACTCGGTTCCCCGTAAGGCTTCGTGCCAAACGCGCCGACATGCTCCGCATCGAGCTTTGCTGCTTTTGCGGTCGTTTTTCTTGCGCCATCACCGCACCCATATGCCCTTTCCGTATACGCAGGGCCGATAAGGAAGCCCCTTGTATCCATCCACTACCCGGAACTTAATTTATGGTCTCCGGCTCATTTACTACTACAAGAGGTGCATCGCTGAGACGCTCTCGCCCTTTGAGGTTTTTTACTTCTAGGACAACTGCATAACCCGCAACTGTTCCGCCACAATTCTCAATTAGCGACTTCGCTGCTACGAGTGTACCGCCTGTGGCCAAAACATCATCAATGAGGACTACCTTTTTACCATGAAGATCAATCCCCTCACCTGGCAACTCTAGGGCAGCCGTACCATATTCAAGCTCGTACTCTTGAGTATGCACAGGAGGTGGAAGCTTGCCTTTCTTCCTAATAGCGAGGATTCCTTTACCCGTGTTATACGCAACCGCCGAACCAAGAAGAAAACCACGTGCATCCAATCCGCCGATGAGGTCCGCCCCCATCGCTTTCGCCGCTGCCGACAGCTCATCAACGACAAGCCGAAATGCCTCAGGGTCTGCCAGTACAGGGGTCAAGTCTTCAAAAAGAATGCCAGGGGCAGGAAAATCCGGCACAAATCTCGTCTTCGAGGCAAGCGCATCTCGTGCGTTCATGTAAGTCTGGTGGCTCATGCTTTATCCTTGGAGCAACGTATTCAAATGATGGGGGTAGAAATTGTGCATCCCTACCATGGTGTCAGCGGGAATCTCGGCAAAATAACGCTTGTCGACGCCCTCTTAAGCGCCGCATTCAGCATTATCTCCAGCGAGTCATAAAAACGAACTAAAGCTATCGAGCCCCCACTACGTTCCAGCGATCCATATTCCAACCAATTCCAGATAAGTCTGTATTAGTAACCACGTTACCCACTGCCTTATCCACTACAAACACTCGGGGCTGGGAAGCCAAAGGAATAGTGGGCACTTCTTCCCAAGAGCGCCGCTCCGCAGCTCGCGTTGCTTGGACGTTATTGCTCAAGCTAGCCACGTCTGCATACTCCGATGATGGATCGACTGCCATCAAGATGGCGTCGATAGTGCCTTCCTCGATGAGGCCTACACCGGAATCTGTGACGTGAGTATGGCTCAGATCGGCTAACGACGCAGCTTCTTTGGCGGCATCCTCAATCGTAATTCCAGCAGCAGCACACGACTTACGAATTTCCTCGACCATAGCTTTCTTGCGAGGATCAGGGCCGTCATATCCCACCTTGATGGTCCTGCCCTCTAGCCTCTTAGCTACATCGATATTAACGTGGACATGAGGCTCAATAATGTCCCTTAACTGTGCATTGACAGCATCAGTTGCGCGCACGGTTCTCGCATAGACTGGCTGGACGTCTACTCCCGACGCTGTACTTGAAGCCTTAGCTACGCTTGCTTGATCCACGCATGCAGCCAAAGCACGACGTGCTTCCACATCTGAAAATATTCCGGCGTCTCCCAAAATCAACGAGTCCGTTAACAAACCAGTTTCTGCTGCCACTGTATAGGGATTGTGGGAATCATTGCGATCGAGCCAACTAATCAAATCCGTATTAGTCACATCTGCGATCTGCAGGCTACCTTTATTGCGCAACTCGTTGAGATCAATGCCACGCGGCCACACAACCAGCCGGTCGAGCGCAGCTTTTTCTCCGTTGTACAGGTCATTACGGACAAAGACTACTTCGCCTTTGTCCCCCACCGACTCTATTTTGAAAGGTCCAGAGGCAACCTGAAGTTCTGGATCAAAATGCTTCAGATTAAAACCGTTGTTCCAGATCTCTGCGATTCTAGATAAAGCTGCATAATCCCTGGATTTAAGAAGTCTATTGAGTTCTTCAAGGCTTATTCCCGCTTTAGCAGCCACTGCGTGTGCAGGCATGAGTACACCGGCGCCAAAAAGCTGACGCCATCGAGCACCAAAGTTTTCTTTGTATACTACTGTCGCTTGCTTTGAGCCAGCTGCGCATTCAACATGGTCAACCTGCTGAGCTAAGGGCATGTGTGACTCAAACAAAGAGTTCATGCTGCCTGCGGTGAAAGCTAAAAGAAAAGCATCACACGTTACAGGTTTTCCATCCGAATACACGGCACTATCAGCAATTTTATAGATAACCTGCTGATTAGGCCCCGGAAGGACCTGGGTTTCTACCAAAGTTCTGTTGGGAATCAATTGGCCTTTAGGCCCTGAAACATAGGCCGAGGGATAGAGTCTTCCGGCCATCAGCTGGGCATTCGTAGAAACTCCGACATTAGTGCCTGCGTTTGTGGTCACTAGATAATCGTCTACGGCATACCCAAAATGCTTGCCGTTACCTGCTGTTCCATCCCGAGTACTATCGCTACCACAAGCCGTCAAAAGAACTGAGGACACAAGTACTGCGGCAAGAGCTTTCAAAGCAAAACCTATGGTCCAACCATGGTTTACCGACAATGGCCGACGCGTATGGCTACGTCCGTGGTCTTTTGGTGCTCTCAATTAGACGGGCCCTTCATGTAGCTCAATGAGTGAGAAGCTTACGCTCCCATACCAAAAAGTATAGAACGCAATACCCTGACCACATCAATCCTTATTATATTCTTCCACTACACCCGATACCGCTGAGCGGTTTCTACACAACTGCCCCTTGTCCAGACAGGGACAAGGGGCAGTTAATCTACTGTTGTGGGCTAACGACGCTGTGGCCGCCAGCTCGCACCGGTAGATGTGGGGGAACTTACGGTGCGCTTGTGAGCGTCGGAAAGCTCAGTGTCATGCGCATCATCAGAACTCTCCGTGGAGTCTTGATCTCCGTTCTGCGAATTTCGATGTTCAGCAACCTTTGCGTTGTGTGCTTTTGTCTCCTTCGAGCGGTTTTTCAGGCTCACAAGGATGGGCGTTGCAAGGAAGACAGAGGAGAAAGTTCCTTCAATAACACCGATAAGCTGTACGAGTGCCAAGTCCTTGAGCGTTCCCACACCCAACAGCCATACCGCGATCACTATCAACGCAAGAATCGGGAGCGCCGAAATAACGGTAGTAGAGATGGAGCGCATCACAGTTTGATTCACGGCTAGGTTTGCATGCTCTGCATACGTTCTCGACCGGTTTCCTAAATAACCGGCTGTATTTTCGCGAACCTTGTCAAAGACAATAACGGTGTCATATAGCGAGAATGCAAGGACTGTAAGCAGACCAATAATTGTTGCGGGGGAAACCTCAAAGCCCAGGAGGGCATAAATACCGGCGATAGCGACAAAGTCCACAAGAAGTGCCGCAATAGCTGCCACTGCCATTTCACGCTCCAGGCGTACAGCAATGTAAATAAACACGGCAACCAAAAAGACGAACATGGAGATCAACATCCGCTTAGTGATCGTGGAACCCCACGATTCTGACACCGTGGAATCGCCGATAGCATCTGGCGTTTGTTTCCCGGAAGTATCAGCAGGCTTATAGGCCTCAAAAAGTGCCTGGCGGGCGCTACCGATCTGTTCCTCCGAAAGCCGCTTGGAATTAATCTCCAGAATTCGGGTATCGCCAGAGCCTACGATCTGAACTAATTTTGGCTCAACGCCTGTGGCTTCCTCAAAGGTCTTGGACACTGAGGTAGTTTCCAAGTTTCCTGCCGGCATGTTGATTTTTGTACCACCAACAAAGTCAATCCCCAGGCTAAACCCGCGAAGAGCGATGCTGACAAGGCATACAAGCAAGATTGCCGCCGTTGTCCAGTACCAGGTACGGCGCTTTCCTACAAAGTCAAGGCCGCCGTCGCCGGTATAAAGCTTATTTAGAACTCCTTTGGAACTCACTTGTTGTCTCCCTCATGCTTATCAGCCTCTTTGGAGTCGGCGGATGCCCCGACGAGCCCCTGTTCGGAGTCGGTTACTGCGGAATTCTGCAGCTTCCGTTCCTGTTCACGCTGTTGGGCGATCTTAAAGATCTTGCTCATTCCATTCGCGCTTGGTTGAGAGGTCCACGGCTTACGTGAAGCCATAATCACCAACGGAGCAGTGACCAAGAAGGTCACCACAATATCAAAGAGCGTGGTAAGACCCAGGGTAAACGCGAAGCCCTTAACGTCACCCACGGCGAGGATGTAGATGATGACCGCACCAATAAGCGTGACGGCATTACCCGTAATGATCGTTTGCTTAGCGCGCTCCCAACCACGCGGAACCGCTGAACGGAACGTGCGTCCATCTCGGACCTCGTCCTTGATGCGTTCATAAAGAACCACAAAGGAGTCAGCTGTAGTACCAATACCGATAATCAAACCTGCAATGCCTGCTAGATCCAATGAATAGCCTATCCAGCGGCCAAGCAAGACCAACGAGCCATACACCAGAGTGAAAGAGGTGAACAGGGAGAAGATCGAGATGATTCCGAAGAACCGGTAGAAGTAGAAGGAGAATGCTGCTACCAATGCCAGGCCCACGAGTCCTGCGATCAAACCGGCCTTCAACGACGCAGTTCCCAACGACGCAGGAACGGTGGTGGTGGTTCCACCGGACTCACCGTTTTCGCCTGCGAAGCTCAGCGGGAGTGCTCCGTATTTCAGGTTGTTAGCCAGCTCTTGAGCTTCCTGTTGGCTAAAGTCACCGGTAATCGACGTTGCCGAGCCAACTGGTGTCGGAGACTGGATCACAGGAGCAGAAATGATCTGTGAGTCAAGGGTGATTGCGATCTGCTTCCGCAGATACTTCTGAGTCAAATCAGCCCAGGTGGCGCTACCTTGATCGCCATTTTCTGACTTGAAGGAAAAACCAATCTCCATCTGGCCTGTTTGGCTATTAAGGCCACCGGTAATCGGACGGTTGGTATCAATCTCGTTGCCGGTAAGACGCTTCGCGTCCTTGTTCTCCGGGTTCTCACCGATCAGAGTAGGAGCTGGATCGAGCACGTACACACGTCCGCTACTAGGATCGCACGTAACCAGCGGCAGAGCTGCGTCGTCAGTTCCCTGAAGCGGATCTGGCTGGTCTGTGCACTTGAGCAAAGAACTCGCAGCCAGCTGCGTTGTCGCATCAGTCGACTGACGATCCTTCTTCAGCGCATCAATGACTTTCTTACGGAAGGCATCCGCTTCGATGGAGTTAGCTGGAGCCTCAGGCGCAGCGGCAGTAACTTTGGGAGCCTTTGCGTCTTTTTCCTCTTTGCCTTGAGCTTTAGCTAAAGCTTTGGATGTGTTCTCAAGCGCAGTGTTTGCCTCATCGGCGTTAAGCACCCCGATAGAGACCCAACGGTTTGCCATGGCCTCCAAAGACTCCAACAGTTTTGCAGTATCTGGCTGGGCTGGAGTTGCAACAGGACGGAACAATAACTGAGACGTTTGCCCAAGTGCACGTGCCTGAGAAGTGTCTTCACCGGGAACAGTAATAACGAGGGTGTTGCCATCTGTGACAACGCTTGCGCCTGAAACTCCCATGCCGTTCACACGGTTTTCGAGGATCGTCCGCGCCTGACGCAACTGTTCATCAGTCGGGTTTGCGCCTTGTGGTACCAAAGTAACGCGGGTACCGCCCTGCAGGTCAATACCAAGCTTTGGTGTGGCCTTATGGTCACCTGTGGCAAAGATCAATGCATAGATCACGGCGATAATCAGGATAAAAAGAGCAAGTGCCTGCTTGGGCCACGCTCTGGATCCTTTAGCCGCCTTCTGTGATTGCGAAGGCAATTGAAGTTCTCCTCTTAACAATTCTGCTCTCCCCTTTTATGCACAGAAGAGAGCGACGATGATTCAGCAAACGTGCACGATGGCTCGTCGTCAGCAAAATCAAATCTATGTGTGATACTGGCCGAGGCTCACGGTAAAACCGACGCCCCAACCACTCCGTTCCACGCCTGAGAAAACGCTAACAGAAATATCCTCGGCTAATGGTACGGCATAACTCCGGCAGAATGTCATGCACCCCACCCGGTTCAGGTGACCCTAATAATTAAAAATCTTTTACGCTCGTTACGTACCAGAACACTGACACGCTGCATTCCATGAGACGCTTAGCAACCAGGGTTTAGTTATGCGGATCCAGAGAATTGTCGTCTTCCTGAGTTTCCGTCTTAGCCTCCGCAGCTGTTTTATTGGTCTCTGCAGTCAGATTCTTCACCACAGCAAACTTTTCATATGTGCTGACCACGCCAGGGCTTGTCTCAAGCTCAACAGTGTCAGCATCAATGCCACGGATCGTTGCGTGCAATCCAGCCGTGGTAACAACAACGTCTCCGATCATCACGTTATCTTGTAGGTCCTTGAGTTCTTGTATGCGCCGTTTCTGCTTCTGCTGGAACAAAAACGACGGAAGCACGAGAACGAGTAGAAGGACGATAAGCAAGATGAAATTAGTAGACATAGGACCTCAGTCTGCCAGAAAGGGGACACTAACGGTAGCCGCCCCCTAGCTGTGCTCGTCGCTAAAGTGCGCGAGACCTTCAGGAGGTACTAATCCTAAGTGTCGCCACGCTGCAGCCGTAGCAACACGTCCACGCCCTGTCCTGGTCACCATCCCTGCACGTACCAGATAGGGCTCACAGACTTCTTCCACGGTTGAGGGTTCTTCACCCACGGCGATAGCGAGCGTGCTTACACCCACTGGTCCTCCCCCGTGGCCTTTAATAAGCGCTTCCAAGACCGCACGATCAAGGCGGTCAAGACCTTTTTCGTCCACGTCAAACACCACTAAAGCTGCGCGTGCGGCCTCTACATCGATATGTCCATCAGAATGGACTTCCGCAAAATCCCGCACCCGACGCAAAAGCCGGTTAGCAATACGAGGTGTTCCCCTAGATCTCGAAGCTATTTCGACGGCGGCGGCATCGTCGATAGTAACGCCCAAGATCTTAGCGGCGCGCAGCACAACCTTAGTCAGATCAGAGTTTTCATAGAATTCCATCTGCGCGGTGAAACCGAATCGGTCTCGCAATGGACCGGTAAGCATTCCAGAACGAGTAGTAGCACCCACAAGAGTAAACGGTGCGAGTTCGAGCGGAATCGACGTTGCTCCTGGCCCTTTGCCCACAATCACGTCAATACGAAAATCTTCCATCGCCATGTACAGCATTTCTTCTGCAGGGCGTGCCATCCGGTGAATCTCATCGATAAAAAGCACATCGCCTTCCATCAGATTAGACAGCATCGCCGCCAGGTCACCGGCGCGCTCCAACGCCGGGCCTGAGGTCATTCGCAAACTCGTCCCTAGTTCATAGGCGATGATCATTGCCATCGTTGTTTTGCCCAAACCAGGTGGACCGGACAGCAACACATGATCTGGGGTCACACCACGGTTTTTTGCGCCTGTCAGCACAAGATTAAGTTGGTCCCGAACTTTAGGCTGGCCAATAAACTCATCAATGCTTCTTGGCCGCAGTGTTGTTTCTGTGTCGTTTTCCCCTGCCTGCTGCCGCGCGTCCACTGGGGCGTCCTGAGGCCTGCCGGTTTCAGAAACCCGACCTCCAGACGGAACAATGTTGAATTCAGTCTTTTCTACATTTGCCATGAGTTATAGCCGTCCCTCGTCCTATTTCTTTGTACCCAGCGCGCTCAGAGCTAGGCGCAAGACCTGGGACGTGGTCGCATTCGGAGACTCTGCCAACACGGAAACGACCACAGGTTCTGCAACTTTTTCTGTAAAGCCGAGTCCGAGGAGAGCCTCGAGTACTTGCGTAGCAACATCATTGGTCGCTAAGGAAGCGCCTCCCGATGCGGGAACAGCAGTATCTCCAGCGGTAATAAACGCTGAAACCTTGTCTTTGAGGTCAACGATGATGCGCTCTGCAACTCGTTTTCCCACTCCTGGTATGCGCTGGAGAGTCTTTGCATCCTGATGAGCAATCGCATGCGCTAGATCTGTTGCGGACAAAACCGATTGCGCTGCCAGAGCCAGTTTTGGCCCCAGGCCAGAGACTGTTTGCAGCAGCGTAAACATCTGCCGAGCTTCATCGCTGGCAAACCCGTAAAGGGTTTGGGAATCTTCTCTGACCACCATGGTAGTCAGAACAAAGAATTCTTCCCCCCTGCTCATTTGTGCCAAGGTGCTGGGGCTAGCAAGTACTTCATATCCAACCCCGTTGCACTCAATAACTGCGCTACCAAGACCGATGGAGGCTACAGTCCCTCGGAGGGAAACGATCATGGTTAATACCTTTCATTGAAAATCTTTTCCACACAGATGGGAAAATTGTTCGCCTCATCAAGAAACGGTCCGCAGCGAGTCAGCTTTCTTCCGTCAATCGTATCGCCAAAATTATCAGTCTACGGATTGTGCGGAACCGAATCTGGCTTTTATGAGTTGTCCGACGCAGCAGTTTTAGCTAGCAGCGCCAATCGTTTTTTCTGTTCTGCACTCTGTTTTTCAGTTCTACGTTGAATTTCCAGCATCGGGGCACGCCAGCAGTGACAGACTGCAAGTGCCAACGCGTCTGCGGCATCAGCAGGTTTGGGAGGTTCGCTCAAACCCAAAATCCGCGTAATCATTGCGGTCATTTGTTTCTTATCTGCCCGCCCATTTCCTGAGATAGCTTTTTTAGCTTCACTGGGCGTGTACATGTGTACATCGATTCCACGTTGAGCTGCTGCCAACACCAGCACACCAACGCCATGGGCGGTGTGCATAACAGTGGAAACGTTGCCCCTCTCAAAAATCCGCTCAATGGCCACGACGTCAGGTTGATATTCATCCATCCATTCGTTCACCGCATCGCTAAGTTCTAGCAGGCGCACAGTGAGGTCAGCCTGAGGCGGTGTCCGCACAACTCCCACAGCAATGGGCATCACTTGCCGACCTCGCCCAGCTTGCACCACAGATAGGCCGCACCGAGTAAGGCCAGGATCTATTCCCATCACGCGTAAGCCCTCGGTGCTCATTCCCATGTTCCCCTATCAGTGCGCTTAGGGATTCACACCTAAGGCCATTGTTGCCAAATATTCGTATGCATCACCACAGTGGAAAGACGATACTTTCCTGCATGGCTGTCCGTGGTTATCCAAAAATAACAGTCCGCTTAGAACACGATTGCTTTCCGACGCTTCCCGTTTTCCTAGCAAGCCACGGATTCCACACTTCCCCTAAATTTAGCACATAATTGCGAAACTCTTCGTTTTATAGGTCCTGAAAGACACAGCGAGTCCGCTCTCAACCACCAACTAATGCAAGAGCAAAGCCCACCACAGTATCCATAGCACTGACTGCGGTGGGCTAATAACTGGTGAGTTATCTATTAGATATCAAGCTCTGCAAGAACCTCATCGCTGAGATCCATGTTGGTAAACACATTCTGAACATCATCAGAATCTTCAAGAGCATCGATCAAGCGGAAAATCTTCCGAGCATCGTTCGCTTCAAGAGGAACCAGGACGTCTGCACGGAAATCAGAGTCTGCGTCCTCTACCTCAATATCGTTTTCCGTGAGCGCATCGCGGATAGCAGGAGTATCGCCCGGCGCGGATAGCACCTCAAATTTATCGCCGATCTCGTTGACTTCTTCTGCGCCAGCGTCCAGCACGGCCATGAGCACGTCGTCCTCAGTAAGCTCACCTTTGTTTACTATGACAACGCCGCGGCGTTTAAACATGTAGGAAACCGCACCGGATTCCGCCATGTTTCCACCGTTTTTGCTCATAGCGGTACGAACTTCGGAGGCCGCCCGATTGCGATTATCGGTAAGGCACTCGATAAGTACTGCGACTCCGTTGGGGCCATAGCCTTCATACATGATGTTTTGCCAGTCAGCGCCACCGGCTTCTTCGCCGGATCCGCGCTTACGAGCACGCTCGATATTATCGTTGGGAACGGAGGCCTTCTTAGCCTTCTTAATCATGTCATCCAAGGTTGGATTCGCAGAGGGGTCTCCACCACCGGTACGTGCAGCAACCTCGATGTTCTTGATCAGCTTGGCGAATTCTTTACCACGCTTAGCATCGTTAGCAGCTTTCTTATGCTTGGTGGTAGCCCATTTGGAGTGGCCTGACATTGACTCCCTTTCATAGTGGTGCGCCGTACAATCCCCACTTCTTACAAGGTGAGCACTGATATGTTGGTTCCGATGCCATTACTAGCTTTGCCTAAACGAGTTGCATTTTTATAGACAGCAAACTCATAACCGCAATGCCATAAAACCGAACGTACGACGTCGTCATGTAACGCAACGGCGCCATTATACGGCAGAATCCGTAATTTTTAGTGTTCGACCTAGGTTTCGGTCTGCATTCCCCTCCCACACTGTCCTTCCACATCGTTCTCGTGTCCCTCTTTATGCCTCAGGTGCAATAAAGGGAAGCGGGTCTTCGGCAGCCGAGATGGTTCTGGTTAAACCTTCTTGCGTAGTCATAGCAATAAGATCACCAGAGCTATTAAAAATCCGTCCTTGAGTGAGTGCGCGACCTGCATGCGCCGAAGGAGAAACCTGATCATAAAGAAGCCATTCGTCTGCCCTAAACGGGCGAAGAAACCACATCGCATGATCTAGTGATGCTAATTTGACGCGTTCGTTTGGATGCGGAACCAACGAAGAATGCAATAACGTCATGTCAGACATATAGGCGAGTGTGCAGATATGAAAGGTTTCATCGTCAGGCAGTACTTCTTTTGACTTGAACCAGATCACCTGCTGACTTGCGGTATAGGGGTTGTGGTCAAAGTCGGTGTCGGGCACTTTTCTAATGTCCCAATCTCCCCATTCGTCCAGGAGGGCCCTAGAGCTGGCGGGGAGAGCTTCTCTGTCTACATGAACGTCTTCTGGATGAGGGACCCGGCGCATGAGGTCGGAGTGTTCCGGCCCGGCGTCGTCTCGCCGATGAAAGCTCGACTGCATGCTAAATATAGGGCGTCCGTCCTGGATTGCAGTCACATGACGAGCAATAAAACTCCTACCGTCTTTTACCCGATCAACCTGAAAAATCGTGGGCTGCGAAGAATCTCCGGCGCTGACAAAATATGCGTGAAGGGAATGCACAATAAAGGCATCCGTAGGAACCGTCCGAGTAGCCGCTACCAATGCTTGTGCAGCTACTTGACCACCAAAAGTTCGAGTAAGTGAAGACGCTACCGCGGGACCACGGAAAATATCTCTATCAATATTTTCCAGATTTAACACTTCATATATTTTGCTCATAGAAAAACCTCGCCGTCATCCGCGTATTTTCTCTAACCCTTTTCGCCAAATTTACCCGCACCCCGACCCAATTTCAGAGCTATATTCATATGGTTAGACATAGGTACCCCTAGCTAGCTTTACCCCCCTCACTGTGTCCAGTCCCCTAATACTATTGGGGGTGCGGTATGTTTTCTTACGTATGCTGTCCGTTGGTCGTAGGGTGCACGTAGTGAAAAAACTGATACCAAGCACCGCCTTGGTGAGTCTTGTGTTGTGGTTGTTGTGGGTGGCTTCGCGAGTGACGTTAGTACGGCTCGTTTTACAAGAGACCAGCCCCGTAGGCGACGTAAAATACTATTTTGTCGGCGTGTTCCGTCTCGTACCCGGTGCGTTAAAAGAGTATCCCGAGGTAGGCACATGGCCCATTAACCTGCTCGGATGGATTACCGGCAGCAATCTAGAGCATTTCATCATTGGTTTTGTCATCATGTGTTTGCTTGTCGACGCTCTCTTCTACGCCTTTCTGGTCACCTCGCGGTGGCGAGGCCGTATCATAGCCGCTCTTTATTGGTGTCTTTTTGGCCTGGCGACTATGCAGGTGTTCATCCTCAGACTGGATATCGTTCCTGGTGTGCTTGTAGGCCTGGCCGCATTATCGCTGTTTTCGCATCCGTATGTAGCCTCCTGGGTACTGGCTTTCGCAACAAGCATGAAGCTGTGGCCGGGAGTCCTTGCTGCTGGACTGGTAGGAAAATTTTCCTCGGGCAAAAGTTGGTTACGTCTCCTTTCCTTTGCGATTGCCCTCGTAGCCTTTGGCTCCATCGTTTATATCCAAGGTGGATGGGAGCGCCTTCTTTCACCTCTGACATATCAAAGCGATCGCGGATTACAGATCGAGTCTTTGCCAGCCACTCTCTTTATGTATCGGGCAATAGCCTCGCCTGAAGAGTATGAGGTCTTCTACGCGGCGTCGAAAAGCTTTGAAATTGTAGGCCCTGGTGTGGAAACCGCGGCGACTATAAGCACCTGGCTTATGGGAGCTACCGTTATTTTTGCTTTATTGTGGGCGCTCAAGCATTTTCTTTTTGGCACGTGGCGAGCCTATTCCACGCTATGCTGGTCGATTGCGGTTGTCCTGCTGTTAATCGTGACCAATAAGGTGTTATCACCCCAGTACATCATCTGGGTGGGGCCGCTCGTCGCTATTGCTTTATTGGTTAAACCCAAGTCCGTCTTTGCGGTTATCGAGGCCTTGCTCATGATAGCGCTGGCTTATTTCAGTTGGCAGGTATACCCGCAAAACTATCCCAGCATTATGCAGGTCCCCTTTGACCACACCAATGGCGTTAATGCGCTGGTAATCCGCAATGTCTTGTACCTCGTGGCTACTATCATTGCTCTCGTGTGGGCGATATGGGCTTCCGTGGTAGATCGCGACCCCACACTGGCAACCACAAAGGCTGCCGAAGTACTGCCGTCATCACCAGATCACGCAGAAGAAAGTCCCGCTGCAGAGATCACACCACTTCCGACAACAGAAAAGCTTTCTACCCGGGCGCATCTCCCCGAGAACGCGCAATCACATGCTGTCCAGCAAGCGACAGACTGGGCCGCGCAAGCACCGCGCATCGTATCCGATCAGTCATCATATTCTCGCGGGGCCGTTACTTTCCCTTCCAATACGCCGCAGGCACAGCGTGAGAACACCGGAAAATGATTGAACAACGTTCAAATCGGTGACTTATACTTACACAACTATGACCTTTTACAGCGTTAGGATGCGGGCGAGCTTCCAAGGCCAACACATCTCCGGGGCCGAAACTCTTGTTCCCTGCCCCACAGATGTCCCCCGCATCACCGCGCAGTTCATTCAGCGCGCGATGAACCACGCAAAAGGCGCCCCAGACTCAATCACCACAAAAATAACGCATATTGCAGACTCCGATATTCAACGTGTACCCCGGCTTCTCACGCGAGAATATCAAGCGGAAAACTGCCACGATGCCCATAGCTTTGTACAACAACAGCTTGCAACAGTGTGCTCCCCTGAAATTGCGCACAAAGCCCTAGAGCTACTCCTCAGCATCCGTAACATGCGCGGGGCCGTGCTACTAGATGCGCACTCTGCACGCCGACTAGAGCCTGACCATAAAAGAGGTGTCCGTGCCTCCAACTTCGGCGCTGCACCACCACCAGCAGCGCCGCACAGCGCAGAATCAGAAACAAAGAAAAACCACTACCACGAGGCCCTCACCTTATCTTCCAAAGTTATGAGCGCGCCGGGAATCATCGCCGAGATCTGCATCTCAGACGATCCCGATTACACCACTGGGTATGTTTCCCTCAACGGCGTTTATACTCGGGTACACACTATGAAGCGTTTGGGTTCTCCCCTGGGTGGAAGGGTATTCATCCTAGAGTCGAAGAAAGCAAGCGTTGCCGCAGCAATCGATTACATAGAAAACACCCCGGTTTTAATTTTATGACTCTTCCAGATTCTCCATCTCCCGCAGCGTCTTCCTGCCCGCATCCTGCACCAGCACCCTCTCTCCTTGGGGACTTTGCAGAAGAGAAAAACCGCTGTTGGGCTGAACAGGGATTGCTACGGGCTCCCGTGCGATTCGATGGCCCGCAAACACCAATGACCCTTATTGAAGGCATCGAGATGTGTTTGTTTGCGTCCTCAGATTATCTCGGTTTATCAGTCCACCCAGCTGTACAAGAAGCTGCGATCCAGGCCATCCATGACTTTGGCACAGGATCTGGAGGAAGCAGGCTTACCACCGGCACCAATCTTCACTCGGCTCTAGAGCGACAACTTGCAGCGTTTTTTGGAGTTGAGGACGCCGTATTCTTTGCGACAGGGTACCAAGCTAATCTCTCGACAATCGCCACAATTGCCACGGCCTCAACCACCATATATTCAGATGAGCTCAACCACGCATCCATTATTGACGGATGCCGCATGTCCAAGGCTCAGGTACACGTGTATCCCCACAACGACATGGAAACTCTTGAACGCCTGCTCAAAGAGTGCACAACGCCTCATGCCCTGGTTATCAGCGACGCTGTTTTTTCCATGACCGGCGAAGTCGCGCATATCGACGCCCTACATACCCTCTGCAGCAAACATAAAGCTTGGCTTTTGCTTGACGACGCCCACGGGGTCGGCGCGCTAGGCCCCACGGGAAAAGGTAGCACCGAACAAACCGGCATTGATCCCACTCGTGAAATTCTCATCGGCACCGCAAGCAAAGCCCTAGGATCCGAAGGTGGTTTTGTTCTGTGTAATCATGAGGTTGCAACGCTGCTACGCAATAGGGCCCGAAGCTATGTCTTTTCTACGTCCCCGACGCCTGCAACCGTTGCCAGTGTGGCCGCTGCCCTTTCGGTGATCGAAGATGAACCTGAACGCTTAGAAGCTTTACAAAACAACATCGCGTATTTCAGCCGGCTCCTTGGTATACCCGCGCCACAGACACCAATCATCCCTATTCACGTGGGTGATTCCGTGCGCGCTGTACGTATTTCTCAATCACTTGCCGATGAAGGATTCTTTGTTCCTGCTATCAGGTATCCCACTGTGGCGCACCAATCAGCTCTCTTGAGAGTCACGCTCACCGCAGCCCACACAACTCAGCAGCTCAGGCGACTTGCGGAAGCCATCCAGCGGTTGCTCCCTACAATCACTCGATGAGTGCCCCTGCACTATACGTAATCGGCGAACTCGAAAAATTCGGGTAACTTCGCTGTGCCACCCAAGCGTAGCCAGCGTACAAGTGTTCGTGTCCGTAACGCACGAGTATCTGCAACAGCGTCATTATAAAAGCGGTGCGCTAAAGAAAGCCGCACTTCCGCATCAACAATCATCGGTTCTGCGGACTCACCAATCGCAGCAATCCGGGCAGAGATTGCCCGTTCCTTCTCCGCCCGATCAGCAAACGTCTCATAACCCAACTGAATCTTCTGCGCCGCCTGGGCATCCCCAATAGCCTCAGGGTGTAGTGCGGCCACCAGCGCAGCACGACGATCAAGCGCTGCCTGCAACGCCTGCAACGCCGAATCTGTGCGAATGTGTAACCGGTTCAATCGCTGTGCCATCATCCATGCCCACACCACGATAAATGTGAGCAGGACTGCAATAACCGTCATCAACACGGTACTCATAGCAATCACACCTCCACTTTCGTGCCATCAGCAACAGTTTCATAAACTCGAACTATTTCGGAGGCGACCCGTTCCCAGTCATATTGCTTTGCCCGAGTTTCACCGGATTTCGCTAGCTGTTCGCGACGGTCTGGGGCGTCGATAAGCAGGCGCAGCACAGATGCCAAGGCAGATGCATCTCCATTGCGGAACAATAATCCAGCCGGTGCTGGAGAATCCGCATCGCACACTGCGTGAAAAGCCTCCAGGTCGCTTGCTACCACCGCGCAACCAGCCGCCATGGCTTCGACTAACACAATGCCAAAGCTCTCGCCGCCGGTGTTCGGAGCCACATAAATATCAGCCGCGCCCAAAATCTCAGCTTTACGTTCCTCCGAGACCCTTCCCACGAACTCCACAGAATCGGTATTATGGCGCTGGGCTCCACCACCGATAACTGTGACATGAACGCCACAATCAAGCTGTTCTACAGCCTGTAAAAGGATGTCCAAGCCTTTTCGTGGTTCGTCGATACGCCCCAAAAATACGATCTCCACTGGGTCGTTCGGGCTCTTCAAAAAGACATTTTTACGAGCCTGCGCAAAAAGCGATGTGTCCACGCCGTTGGGGATAGACACAGGGTCGCCTCCCAGCATCTGAACTTGCCATCGACGTGCCATTTCAGAGACCGCAATCCCACCACGAATCTTCTCCAGCGAACCACGCAAAAACGGCAACGCAAGCGTTAAAAGAGTCGACTTGCTACTCGACGCATGATAGGTGGCCACGATCGGCCCCTGCGCTACTTTTAAGGCTGCTAAAGAAAAACTCGGAGAGTTGGGCTCATGAATGTGGAGCACATCAAAGTTACCCTCTTGGATAAACTCACGAACCTGCCTAAAAGTCTTTGGGCTAAAAGCCAGCCGTGCCACTGATCCGTTATAAGGAATCGGCCACGAGCGCCCGCCTTTGGTAACAAAATCAGGCACCTCCGTTGATTCTGCACAGGGGCCGATTACGCCAACGTAGTGCCCCATATCGATGAGCTTACGAGCAAGATCAAGGATATGAGCTTGAACTCCGCCGGGTTCGTCAAAGGAATAAGGGCACACGATTCCTATACGCATGTATCTTCCTTTGTTTCACTAGGCATTGGTCATGTCAGGCTGTCATCTAAAAAAACAGAGGTACCGAGGCAATCGACGGGCCCCTACTAACTGATGAGCTAAGACAGTCCCGCCTGAAAACGATCCTGGTCCAGATCCGCAATCCACAGCGGCTGCAGCACATGCCAGTCTTCTGGATGAGCCGCAATATTCTCCTGCATTATGTCAGCAACACGTTGCACTGTCGAACTCACATCAGTGACCCGTACTTCTGGAGAAATGCTTATCCCCCAGCCGTCTCCTTCAAACCACACATGCCCAACGTGAAGAGCTGCAGTGGTTTGCATGGCTAGTTTCACAGGACCTGCAGGCATGCGTGTAGACTCGCCAAAAAATTCCACGTCAATGCCTGTTTTCCTCAGGTCACGCTCTCCAAGCAAACAAACAATACCGCCATCATTCAGCCGGCTTTTCAACTCGGGGAAAGGCGCCGAACCACCGGTTAACGGCAAAACCTCGAAACCCAAGGTCTCTCGAAAAGCTACGAACGCCCGATAGAGGCTTTCAGGCTTTAGTCGCTCAGCCACAGTAGTAAAAGGACCAAACGCATGGGCGACATACATTCCAGCCATATCCCAGTTACCGGAATGCGGCAATACCACAATCGCCCCTCGACCTGAGCGCACAGAAGCTTCTAAGTTCTCTTTACCGCGCATGCAATTGTCTAACCGACGTATCACTCTGGGGTCCCCGGCCATACTGGGAAGACAAAAAGCTTCTTTCCAGTATCGAGCATAAGAACGCATAGATGCCCGAACTAGATCTTTAGTCACATTCTCAGCGCCTACCACCCTCGCCAGGTTTTTCCTCAGCTGTTCCATCCCTGCACCACGCCGAGAAACTACGTCGGCGCCAAAAGCAAAAATGAAGTCAGCCACCCGACTGGGCAGCATCCGAACCACAGCCCAACCAGTGTGATATCCCCATGACGTCACCTGTTCTAATGCGCTCACACGCCAGGATATATGGCGGCTCATACGTCTTCCTGCGCAATTCCGGCGTCAACGGCCTGTCCACGCGGATGCTCCTGTGCCCCAGCGGGAGGAGCTATCTTGTCTTGAGCATATTCTGATCGGGATGCGATAAACAGCCTTTGCGCCACCGTAAAAATGCTTCCTACAGCAAGAATCCACAATGCAACATCTATGGCGAACGGAACTCCAAAGCCTGTCAATCCGATTCCAATAAGGCCAATGATAAGGCGTTCGGGACGTTCCACGAGCCCACCGACCATCGAGAATCCGCTGGCTTCTCCCCTGGCCTTGACATAAGAGATCACCTGCGAGCAGATGAGCACGACAAAAGACGCCGCCACTAATGCTTTGTGAGCGTCATAGCTATATACAAGCCACCACGTGATAGCACCAAAAAGCGCACCATCAGTAATACGATCACATGAGGCATCAAGAGTCGCCCCAAACTTTGTTCCGCCGCCCCGCATACGCGCCATAGTCCCGTCGACCATGTCAAAGGCTGCAAAAAGGCCCGACAATAATGCAGCAGCCACTAAATGCCCGGTAGGGATTAGAAAGACCGCGATAGCTACGGTGATGACTGTGCCCAACACAGTAACGCTGTTAGGAGATAAACCCATTTTGCTGAAGCACTGCGCCACTGGCTCAACAATGACAGCTGCAGGTTTTCTACCATGAACACTAAGCATGTGCGACTCCTGGAATACCTTCCATCTCATCCCATGCTTGTGCGAGAAGCGAACGAGTATCCCGCAAAAGCTGAGGCAGTACCTTTGTTCCGTCAATGATCGTCATAAAGTTTGCATCACCCGTCCACCGCGGAACAATGTGCATATGCAAGTGCTCTCCTACTGAGCCACCCGACGCCTTACCCAGGTTAAAACCAAGATTGATGGCGTCAGGAGCAGAAACTTTCTTAAGCACTTTAATTGCGGCCTGAGCAAAAGAAAAAAGCTCTGCAGATTCTTCCACGGTAAGGTCTTCTAGATTCCGCTCTTGCCTATAAGGCACAACCATCATGTGTCCGGCGTTGTAGGGGAACAAATTAAGCACGCAATAAACAAGCTCACCGCGCGCGACAATTAACCCTTCTTCGTCGCTAAGTTCAGGGATTCGGATAAATGGATTAGCTGGCCGCTCGTTGGCGTCACGTTGGTTGCGAGACCCATCGTTACGGATGTAGGACATCCGGTACGGTGCCCACAGTCGCTCTAGGCCGTCGGATATACCAACACCTTGATCCGTGTACGTCTCGTTTTCCCCATACGAGGGCATATCCGCGAACTCCTTCAGCATTCACAAACTACGTAAGCTGGCTGCCATACGATGCTGCATATAACAACGGCTTTACGACCTACAGAAACACCGTAGTCGCTTACCCTACAGAATGGGCTCGGCAGCTACGGTGTTTCTGATAAAACCATCTAATATCAGTAGCTTGATTTTTTAATCAAGAACCAGAGCGCTCACTGATTCTTCTGTTGGCTGGTCATTGTTCCGCGAACGAATCCACTGGTCGATAATCTCTACAGCTTTTTCTACTGGAACCCCGTTAACCTGAGTTCCGTCAAGGAATCGGAAGCTCACAGCACCGGCCTCAACGTCACGAGCACCCGCAAGAACCATAAAAGGAACCTTGCCTGTGGTGTGATTACGGATCTTCTTTTGCATACGGTCATCAGAAGTATCCACGTCTGCACGAATGCCTCGTTGACGCAGCTGCGCCATCATGTCTTCAAGGTGTCCCACAAAAGCATCAGCCACAGGAATACCAATAACTTGGTGCGGAGCCAACCATGCGGGGAAAGCACCCGCATAATGCTCTAAGAGCACGCCAAAGAACCGCTCGATGGAACCAAACAGAGCTCGGTGAATCATAATCGGCTGGCGCTTGCTGCCATCAGGAGCCGTGTACTCCAAGTTGAAGCGATCCGGCAAGTTGAAGTCCAATTGCACCGTGGACATCTGCCACGTACGGCCAATCGCATCACGAGCCTGGACAGAGATCTTTGGCCCGTAAAACGCCGCACCTGCTGGATCAGGAACCAACTCAAGGCCCGACTGCGTTGCCACACGCTCCAAGATCGAGGTGGAGCGCTCCCAAATCTCATCCGATCCGACGAACTTGTTTGGATCCTTGGTAGACAACTCCAGGTAGAAATCATCAAGGCCATAGTCCTTGAGCAACGAGATAATGAAGTCAAGAACCGACGTGAGCTCTGCTTCCAGTTGATCTTCCGTGCAGTAGATGTGGGCGTCATCCTGCGTGAAGCCACGTGCACGGGTCAAGCCGTGAATAACTCCCGACTTCTCATAACGATAAACCGTTCCAAACTCAAAAAGTCGGAGAGGCAATTCACGATACGACCGTCCCCGCGACGCAAAAATGAGATTGTGCATCGGGCAGTTCATCGGTTTAGCGTAGTAATCCTGCGCCTGCTTGGTAACGTTGCCGTCCTCATCGACTTCACCGTCGAGCTGCATGGGCGGGAACATTCCGTCCGCATAAAAGTCTAGGTGACCAGACTTTTTAAACAGATCTCCCTTGGTGATGTGTGGGGTATTAACAAACGAGTACCCCGCCGCAATATGCCGTCTGCGGGAGTGCTCTTCCATCTCCAAGCGCACAACTCCACCATTGGGGTGGAACACCGGGAAGCCTGAACCGATCTCATCGGGGAAGCTGAACAAATCAAGCTCAGCTCCTAGACGGCGGTGATCCCGCTTCTCAGCCTCTGCCATCATCGTCTGGTATTCCTCAAGGGCCTCTTTAGATTCCCATGCGGTACCGTAAATTCGCTGCAAATCAGCCAAAGACTGATCTCCGCGCCAGTATGCTGCGGAGGACCGGGTAAGGGAAAAAGCAGGAATGTACTTGGTGGTAGGCACGTGGGGTCCACGGCAAAGGTCATACCAATCGACCTCGCCCGTGCGTGGATTGAGGTTGTAGTAACCCGTCAGATCACCCGCACCGACCTCAGTGGCTTCATCAGAGTCAGGATCGACGCTGCCTTTATCCCTGATCAGCTCAAGCTTATAGGGCTCATTTTTCAGCGCTTCTGTTGCTTCTGCTACAGACGCAAACGTGCGGCGTTCAAACTTTTGCCCCTGCTTGATGATCTTCTTCATCCGCTTTTCAATGCGCTTCAGATCCTCAGGAGTAAAAGGCTCTGCAACGTCAAAGTCGTAGTAGAAGCCATTCTCGATTGCTGGGCCGATACCCAGCTTGGTTCCTGGAAACTCAGCTTGTACAGCCTGCGCCAACACATGGGTGCACGAGTGGCGGATAACCTCGCGGCCTTCCTCCGTATTTGCCGGTACCGGGGTTACCTGCGTATCTGTCTCGGGGACAAAGGAAAGGTCTCTCAGAGTGCCTTCGGAGTCTTTGACGCAGACGATTGCCTCTGGCCCTTTATTGGGCAGCTCAAGCTCTCGCATAGCAGCACCCGCCGCTACTCCTGCGGGGACGATGAACGGTTGGTGCAGATTAGGCGTCGCCTCGATGAGATGTGCCATTATAAAAATGCGCTCCTTACTTGCGCTCATGCTCAGCGTCATACCTGGACGCGTGGGCTGTAGATAGCGGCGAAGGCTAAAACTGGATATGAAAGTTGTGCTAGTTAAGAAAATGCCCGCACAAGATTGCACTTAAAAAGAACTATTTCTCAAGCACAGACTCATGCGAGCATGACTGCAGATGTATCACACCAATGCTTACCGACGCTCAGCTCCCATCCTACAACTAGTTGTTAGGATTCAAAGAGCTCAGCTCCCCAGTAGTGTTTTTTGCTTCCACTATCTTCAGAGGTTCCCGGCAAAATAGCGTACACCGCTGATCCAATATGGGTGATCCATTCGTTCAGTCGATCCGAATCATTGAGGCGTTTCTGAATAGGGATAAATTGTTTCCTAGGGTCTTTTTGGAAGCAGCAAAATACCAATCCCACATTCGACAGCTGCCCCGAACCTGGAATAGGCGCCTCATCATAGGAATAAGCTCGGCGCTGAATCTTCTGATCCGGGCTGTCAGAAGGCGGCGTGGCTAACGCCATATGTGACCGAGCATCGATCTTAGGCAGTCCGTACTCATCCACGGCATGAAAATCCGGCGCATCAAACTCAGAACCACCGCTTAGCGGAGCACCGTCTTTTAGGTCTCGACCAATGACTATCTCACGGGATTCGCGATCAAGAATCTCCCAGGTATCAAGATTCATGGCAATACGACGAACAATCATGCACGATCCCCCCTGAAGCCAAGCCGGGGAATCATCTGCTTTATCAATCCACACTTGAGCGTCAAACTCTTGGTCATTGTGTGGGTTAACAGTTCCGTCTTTCTGACCAAACAGGTTACGAGGCGTCTCGCCTTTTTCATTAGCACCGTTGGCGTTCAGGAATCCTTTTTGTACCCACAGAGTTTCCGTATAGTCCGTGCCAGAGCGAATCATGTGGCGAGTAGCAAAAGCTATGGTCACCGGATCGTCGCACGCAATCTGGATCACAATGTCAGACTCACCCCAGCGTGGATCCAACTTGTCTTTGGAAAACGCAGGGAGGGGTTGAAGCCACGCGGGACGCTGGTCTTCTTTCCCGATGATGCTAAAAAATCGCTTTCCTACCCCGCATGTAATGGTCAAACGCGCAGGTTTGGTCACCATTTCCGGCTCAAGGCTACCCAGAGGGTTCTCTCCTTGAGTCAAACGACGAGCATCCTCCGTCCACAACTTGAGCAAACGCTGTACGCCAACTTTGTTCACGCCTGCGCGTATGTTCAGAGCAATAACGGTGAGGTGAGCTTGCGCAGAGGTAGCAATTCCGGACTGATGCGCTCCGTCAAAAGGCTCGCGTGCCGCAGCTACTGAAGCAGCGCTGACCGACGCATCCTTTGCTGTTGCGTGTTGTTCCGCATTAGTACATCCCGCCAATGCAGCCCCACCGACAACCGTCGCTCCGGTCGCCGACCCTAAAAGAAAGCTACGACGAGATATTCCTTTTACCGGCGGCGATTTTTCTGACTGTAGTTGGGAATCAGAATGGGATTGAGCGGCTGTCATCATGTGCTCCGGGGTCAGTTAATGGGGTATCAACAAGGCTGATGGCCTTACTCGACTTAAAGTAAGACCATAGTTTTTAAAAGCCGCGTAATACATTACGCGGCGACTATCTTTAGTGCTTGTGCATCATTCCTGTGGAACCGGTCTCCTTATGCAAAGAGCCATCTTCAGCGTAGCTCTCATCTCCGGCGGCAACGGTACGAACAGGAACTTCCTTAACGGCTACAGTTGATCCGTCGGAAAGCTGCAGAGTTACATCTACGGAGTCTCCCGCTGCGACAGGCTTATCCAGACCCATGAGCATCATGTGATCTTTACCGGGTTCCATTGTCAGAGTCTGGCCTGCAGGAATCACAAAGCCACCATCTTTTTCTTTCATCACACCGTCAACAACCTCATGAAGCTGGTTCATCTTAGCGTTCATAGAAGAAGAGAAGCCGGTAACCGTGATCTCTTTATCAGTGTGGTTCTTAATCTGACCAAAAATGGCGGTCATGTCCTTGCCTTCGCTCATGGCGCGCACGTAGGGGTCGACAAGCTCAACGCCCTTAGCGGACATTTCATCAGAAGCTTTAGCTCCTGCAGAAGCCGCCGCAGAGGTAGCAGTATCTACCTTCTTGGCGGAATCTTTTTCGGAGCTAGAGCACGCAGTCAGCGCAAGCGATGTAACAGCGAGAGCACATATTCCGACCTTGATACGAGAACTAACGATAGACATATAATTAATTACCTTTCTGTTTACGAGACCTAAGTGCCACAATAGTCCCACTGCCTATGCCCGCAACCGCGAGCAATCCAATAACAGGCCATAGCCATCCGGGAAACCCCGCGGGCTGGGTCACGTCACTCGAATCCGAGCTTGTCGACGCCCCCTCGGCGCGTTCGCCGGCCACAGTAAAGGTGGTCTTGCCGCGGGTGGCGTGCCCATCCGACGACGTAATCTGAAAGCCCAAAATATAATCGCCCGGTCCCGGCGCTATGTCCGACGGCACCTCAACGCTCACGTTTCGCCCCTCAATATGAGGGTCCGCAGTAAAAAGCACCTTGGAGTTTGATGCATCACTTACTGCAACTGTATTAAACCCAGGCTTCGGCTCGCCAGAAAAGACCAGTGAAAGCGACCTTGGAAAAGAGTCAACAGTTGAGCCGTTGACAGGGTTGGAATCGATAACCACATCGTGGGCATACGCAGTAGACCCTGCGCTTATAGAAAGCGCACAGGTTGCAGTCAACGCGGCAACACAAGCGGCCACCCTACCCAAAATGGGAGTATCGCGACCACACACGCTGTCCCCAGCACCACTCACTTAGATTCTCCCATTCGTCGAAGCTGCTTACAGCTCCCACTCTTCCATATTGGATTGCTCTACGTTCCTATGTAACAAGATATGAGCTGTCTATATCTATCTATAGTGACATTCAATACATAAGGATGCGAGCACAATTAAGAGTCGGTTCTTTGGATATAGAAGTTCCCCTGGAGGGTTAATTTTCTTTAAACATACCCCCGGGAAAGTTCGACAAGGTGAACTCTTCACAATGAGAATCTAACCCGCGTTGACTCCAATACCGCGCCCGATCGTACGGCTAGAGCATAAGACCAACAATGTGCAACGTAGTGGATCATTACCCCCATCGAATATCAAATTCGCAAAAGCCGCATAATCGTTTCCCCTGTGCAATAACCTAAAAAACTAGGAGTAACCTTCGGTTTTTGCAACGATAAGCAAAGACTGTGTTTAGCAGACACACAACACGGTATGGAAAGCACACTATTGCTCTCTTAGAGATGGAAGACCCCTCATCTTCCCGCTTCCCTATTCTCCTCCCCCTCAAACCGCTAAGAAATACCCCTCAAACCGCTAAGAAATACCACTCAAAGGGCAAAAATATGAAAGTAGTAGCCTCACTCATAGCGATCGCCTTGGGCATGTTCATCATACTTTTAGGCATATTTGGCGCGATTGCTGAAAGCAACTTCCGCTTCTTTGTCGCATTCCTATTGATCAGCTTGATGCCACTCTTACCGGGCGTATGGACGTTACTTCACCAACGACGAGAAAAGAAAGGTGCGGAACCCCTCAAACGCCATTGGGGAAAGGTAACGCTTGCGTCCTTTATCGCTTTCATACTCGGTTCTGCACTTATACCCACAACAGAAGCCCCTTCTGAAAAGACTGCACCAACAACCAGTACAGCCTCTACGTCTTCCAGAGTGTCCCCTACCTCTTCCGTGACATCAAGCACCACATCAAAAACTACGCCCACATCCACGAGTGAGTGGACCAGCACAGCAAGAAGCACTTCCAAGAAACCGTCAGCAACACCTAAGCTTCCATCATCTACAGAACCAGTACCACAGCAGTTCATGGCCCCTCCGCCTCCTACAGCCCCAATGCCTACCCCAACACCAACGCCGGTCCCCGCCCAGGCCCCACAACAGTTCGTAGCCCCTCCACCAGCTCCGGCGCCAGCACAAGACGTGTATTTCAGCAGCTGCAAAGAAGCCCGCGCCGCAGGATACTCGCATATGCGTCGTGGAGAACCCGGCTATAGATCAGGGCTTGACGGGGATAATGACGGCATTGCTTGCGATAAGAAAAAGTAGCGTCAGACAACAGGGATAAACTGAGATACCCCACACCTTTGATGGTGTGGGGTATCTCAGTTTGGTGGTCCTAGCTGGGATCGAACCAGCGACCTTTCCGGTGTGAACGGAACGCTCTTCCACTGAGCCATAGGACCTTATAATTTAAGCCGCACTCAATGTGCAACAGAACTAGAATTTAGCACCATCTACATTTCTATTCAAAACCCAATGCAGAAGCATCTTTTAACCCCGCTGTTCTAATATCCGCCTAGAGATTCGCCCCCTATACCCAGTGCCATCCCCAGACATTCTCCAACCAATTATCACCAAACCCCGCGATTCTTTGAGTGCGCTCAAGGACGCACTCAAACTAGTGCCACCGTCAAGGAGATGCCCCAACAAAGATCCCCTCACTGCTCACCGCAGCAAGCATAAAATTCGGTGGTTCCCTTAGTTTCACTGGGGATTTGTACTAAACCGACGATTCAGGCTAAAGTTTCATCTCGCAACAACAGTTGTAATGCGGATGTAGCGCAGTTGGTAGCGCATCACCTTGCCAAGGTGAGGGTCGCGAGTTCGAGTCTCGTCATCCGCTCCACGTTCACATTATTTGAACGCCCGCGCGTTTAGCTCAGCGGGAGAGCGCTTCCCTGACACGGAAGAGGTCACTGGTTCAATCCCAGTATCGCGCACCAAAGCCTTGTTTCAGGCTTTTCAAACAGTAGAAACATGCGGATGTAGCGCAGTTGGTAGCGCATCACCTTGCCAAGGTGAGGGTCGCGAGTTCGAGTCTCGTCATCCGCTCAGGTACATTAGTATCTACGGCGGTAACGCCACGGTGGAATGGCCGAGTGGTGAGGCAACGGTCTGCAAAACCGTGCACACGGGTTCGATTCCCGTTTCCACCTCGTATTAAGCGCGTTTAGCTCAGCGGGAGAGCGCTTCCCTGACACGGAAGAGGTCACTGGTTCAATCCCAGTATCGCGCACCAAAGCCTTGTTTCAGGCTTTTCAAACAGTAGAAACATGCGGATGTAGCGCAGTTGGTAGCGCATCACCTTGCCAAGGTGAGGGTCGCGAGTTCGAGTCTCGTCATCCGCTCAGCACAAGGCGGCACCTCTTAAGAGGTGCCGCCTTTTATGGTCTAATCGTTTTATGTCCACTACTCAGCAGCAGGCACAACAGTTACTAGGAGAGATCCAGCCAGCCCAACACCCGGAACTAAGAGCTGTCACCTTAGCCACTCTTAATGGATCCGCGACCATCAACGGTGTATCCGGTTTTTCCTCCACACCTCTGGATGCAGAGATGATCGCGGCTGTGCGGGCATGGTCAGATCTCGTGCTGGTTACTTCCGCGACCATCAAGGCCGAATCTTATGGCCCTGTTTCGCTTTCACCAGAAGTGCAGCTAGAGCGAAAAGCCAGAGGTCAGACTCCCCTTCCCACTCTTGGCATAGTCAGCCGTTCCCTCGATTTTCCCAGCGATTCGGTTGTCTTTGAGCCAAGTGCGCGAGGTTCTTTACTTGTGATTACTGAGAACGTCGATAAGCAGGACGCCCAGCGGGTGCAGCGATACCGTCAACTCACTGACTCGGGGATCGTCGTTCTTATGGTTTCCGATTTAGAGACTCCCCCAGGCCTCCACTCCGCGCTGACAACTCTGCGCCAAAACGGGTTTTCCCGCATCAGTTGCGAGGGCGGACCGTCCTTGTATCGGAAACTTCTTCAGGCCCAGCTCATTGACATCATTCACCTGACCATTGCACCCGTCATTGCGTTACCCGTCGAAACACCCAGTTTTGCCACCGACTCATCGACCGACACTTCTCTGTATCACTTTGATGTAGAAGAAACGCTGACTGCCACCGATGGGTCAGTTTTTCTCAGGCTCAAAGCCAATCGCGGTAACAAACCCTAACAGCAGATTTTTCGAGGTACTAACCAGTTTCGATCCCCCACCCCACGGGTTTTTCCACTACGGTAATCAAGGTGACCGAGAATCAAATTACCCGTAGCACCCGTTTTTCTTTCCCTCAATGGTTGCGTCGGCAGGCGGAGATATCCCGCTCGTTCTCCTACTCCCAACCGGCGCCAGCTCGAACGCCATGGGATAGCGCGGGAAAAAAGGCTTTATACCCGCTAGCTATTGGCTTGGTCATATACAGTGTTGCGGTTTTAGGTGTTAACGGCAGCATCACCGATGATTTCTCTACCGTTTATAATGCTTTACGACGTTTCCTCGACGGAGTTCCTGTCTATAACGAGACATACTATTTCGTTGACCCACATTATCTCTATAACCCCGGGGCCACTGTTCTCCTGTCGCCGATAGCCCTAGGCACTCATTTTGCGTTTCAGCGCCTGGTGTTCATCATCGCAAACGCAGCTGCCATCATCGCGGCGCTGGCGCTTCTCACTCGGATTTTTGGATACTCGCTCAAAAGCGCGATCTTTCCGCTCGTGATCGCACTCGCCTTTCTCACAGAAGCTGTAAGAAACACCCTCATCTTTTCCAATATCAACGGAGTCTTGCTTCTAGCTTTTGTCGCTTTTCTCCGATTGACTCTTGATAATCGGCGGTGGTGGGCCGGAATTATTATTGGTCTGGCGATTGTGGTCAAACCTGTTTTCTTGCCAGTCCTTTTTATCCCGCTAGTTTTGCTGCACTGGCAGACCCTGTGTGCTGCGCTGGGAATTCCGATAGCCGCCAATATTGTCGGTTGGTTCCTAGTGCCAGGCGCTTCCGACTATCTCAGCCGCACAGCCCCTTATCTTAAAGAGGTTCGAGACTACGCCAATAGTTCCTTGCGTGGTATGGCAGTGTACTTTGGTGCGCCGACGTGGGTGAGCGCTTTCTTTTTCCTGCTCTTTGCCGGGCTCGTTATTGCGGGTCTTCTCTTTCTCCTTCAATGGCGGTCAAAGGAACCTTTACTGTGGATTATTTCCACAGCATCGCTTCTCCTCCTCGCCGGCTTTTTCTTATCCTCGCTGGGGCAGATGTACTATTCCATGACGCTTTTCCCCCTACTGTTTACCGTTCTTCTCTCCCGCTCCCCTATGCATACGTGGACGGCATGGATCGGCGCACTCCTTGTCCTTGCTCCATTTGATTGGACTTCATCGTATTGGCCGGTAGTAGGCCCCTGGATTACTACGTTCCAGGCCACTTTTGGCTGGGGACTACTCATCATCGCTATCAGCGTCAGCGCCATGGCATGGCGACAGGCGGATGTTAACAACACTGCTGCGCTGAAGCCGTCGACCGCTTAAATCTCGAAGAAGTCTCAAAAAGCACTCTGCCCTATCTTCCCTTTTTATTCAGCACTTATCCTGCGTTTTCGCGTCGGAAGCTACCATAATCCTGCTGTATTACTGTTAAATTCCTGAATCGGCTCATAAAGGGAAATATCAGGAAAGCCCGCGCGTTGATAGATACATAAGATCCATTGGCGCTTGGTTTTCAAGCCCGTCGACTAACAAGGAGTGCTTATTATGACTAACTTCAAGCTGATTTCCGACGATCAGTGGCGGCAACGACTCAGCGCTGAAGAATACCGGGTTCTGCGACAGGCCGGAACTGAAGCTCCTCACGTTGGCAAATACACAAATACAAAGACCGAAGGCGTTTATTCCTGCCGGGCATGCGGAACTGAGCTATTCAGATCCACGGAGAAATTTGATTCCCATTGTGGCTGGCCCTCATTTTTCTCCCCTCTAGCAGGGGACAAAATTATCGAGCGCTCCGACACCTCGCTAGGAATGGTACGCACCGAGGTCCTATGTGCCACCTGTAACTCACATCTAGGTCATGTTTTCGCAGGGGAAGGCTATTCCACCCCCACAGACCTACGTTATTGCATTAACTCAATCTGCCTTGAGTTAGAAGAGAAGCCCATCGACTAAATAAAACCACTACTCCCCTCGTCTATAAGCCCACACAAGGGCTGAGACGAGGGGAGTTTTTCTTAAACCAGAAACGTTATGGCAGTACAGAAATCACATCGCCGATAGTCGTTACTCGCTTACCGGTGAAGAAAGGCACCTCTTCACGTACGTGAAGTCGCGCCTTGGTATAGCGCATTTGGTGCATCAGATCAACGATGCGGTCCAAGCTCGGTGCTTCAAAGGCCAGCATCCACTCATAATCACCCAAGGCGAAAGCAGGGACAGTGTTAGCACGGACATCTGGGTATTCGCGGGCTGCTTGACCGTGTTCGACCAAGATGGCGCGACGCTCTTGCGGATCCATAAGGTACCAGTCATAAGAACGCACGAAAGGATAAACAGTGATCCATTGACCGGGCTCTTCCCCCATAATGAAGGAAGGAAGGTGCGAACGGTTAAATTCTGCAGGGCGATGGAGTGAGTTACCAAGCCAGAAGACTTCAGTGGTTTGTCCTAGCACGGTGTCTCGGCGGAACCTACAGTATGCATCCTGAATCTGTTCAAATTCCTCTGCAATCCACCAGATCATAAAGTCAGCTTCAGCCCGGCACCCCGACAAGTCATAAATTCCGCGGACGGAAACTACACCTTCGCGTTCCAGCTCAGCGAAAAAGTCCTGTGCCTGAGCGATGATATCGCTTCTGTCTGTTCCCAAAGCTCCTGGTATCGCTTTAAACGTCGCAAATTGCGAATACCTTTGCAAACTATTCAATTCGTCGAAGTTAATCTTCTTTGCCACTGCGTAGCCTTTCTGCCTGCACCTAGTTGCCGTCTATAACATGTTCGTAGTAATCAGACAGGAATCCTGGAGAAAGCGATTCTGGGAATCTGACCCATCCACCAAAACTCCCGCCTTGTTATCAATCTTAAGTTTTATTCCAGCTCACGGTCAAAGAATCCTGTGCCGCGCGCAGGCCACACCTCTTCCCTACCCCATCTCACGTCGACTTATTTCCTATACACAGTTCAAGCACTACGTACTTCCGGCGCGCCTCCAACCAAACGTACACAGCAAAAGTTACGTTCTCCTTTGTGACTGATTCTCAAGCACCGTCGACGCCCAATATCTCGGACGCCACGGACTCAACCCCACTGGAGTTTTCCCAGGCGGTCGAATCTATGCATCAGGCTATGCTGCGCCCTGAGATCACTTTGGGGACAATCCGCCCCCCGCAGCGTCTTGCTCCGTTTAGCCACGCAATCGGCCTAGAGGTATCTGACCCATCGCAGGGCTCGCGTATCCCTGACCATAGCGAAGGCGACGCTTTTGGCCGACTCATCCTTCTTCATGATCCTCATTCCGAGGACTCCTGGGAAGGAACCATGCGCCTCGTTGCTTATATCCAAGCAGATATGGATGCTTCTGTAGCCAACGATCCCTTGCTCCCAGAGGTTGCGTGGGAATGGCTCACTGAAGGACTAGCAGATGCAGGTTTTAGCAACTTAGGCGGAACAGTGACATCTACGTCTTCAGTTCGCTTTGGAGATATCGGCGGACCACCAAGGGCGTATCAAGTTGAGATGCGGGCATCATGGACTGCAGAATCCTATGATCTCGCACCGCATGTCCTCGCTTTTTCAAAGGTACTTGCCAACGTCGCAGGTCTGCCCCCTGAGGGTATTTCAGCAATAGGCCGCTAATACGTACATTATGCCCGAGCTTCTCGACGAACCCAGGGAGGGCCTTCCTCCACTGTGCACTACGGTAGAAGAAATAGCTGATGCAGCACGTCTTCTCGAATCTGGAACTGGACCGTTTGCTGTAGATACAGAACGCGCCTCAGGATTCCGTTATGACGATCGTGCTTTTCTTCTACAAATCCGTAGAAGGCAAGCCGGCACGGTGCTTATCGACCCTTCAATCCATCCCGAGGCGGTCACTCAGCACATCGGGAGGGCGCTCAACTTCCATACCTGGGTTATTCACGCGGCTCCTAGTGATCTACCGTGTCTGCACGAATTGGGGCTGCGTCCTTCTAATATTTTTGATACCGAACTTGCCGGAAGGCTCATCGGCATGCCGCGCGTCAACCTTGCCGCGATGACCGAAGAAATCGTCGGCTTCACATTGCTCAAAGGACATGGCGCAGAGGATTGGTCCACGCGTCCCCTTCCTACAGACTGGCTAAACTATGCAGCTCTAGACGTAGAAACTCTCTTGGATCTTGCTGATGCCATGGCGGAGCTACTCGATTCTCAAGGCAAACTCGACTGGGCTGAGCAAGAGTTTGCACACCTTGTCCATATGGAATATGACACTCCGCGCTCACCTAAACAGTGGATAGATCTTAAAGGAATTGGTTCCATCAAAGATCCCGAGCAACTTGTCGTGGCCCGAGAAGTCTGGAATGCACGAGAGAAAGAAGCCTACGAAGTGGACAAGGCAGTGTCTCGTATACTGCCTGATAAAGCAGTCATCGGTTTAGCACTTTCTATGCCGCAGAGCGTACGTGCAGTAGAACGATCACCCGGTTATCCTTCCCGGTTACGGAAGGCATCTCGTAGATGGTTGAGCGTTGTCACGGCTGCCCGCAAGCTTCCCTCTAGTCAATGGCCACAAAGAAATCCTCGTCCACCGCGCCCTTATCCCCCCAAATCTTTGTGGGGACGCGACTATCCTGAGGTCCTGGCGGCTTGGGAGGACGTACAGCGCTCGTTAAGCTCTCTGTCTCTCCATCTGGAGATTCCCGTCGAGAATATTCTTCAGCCCTCGGCCCTCCGAGAAATTGTCTGGCTGTGCTGCACTACACACTCGATCGTCTCCCATGACGATCTTGTGCAGGCTTTACGCGATCACCAGGTGCGCGAGTGGCAAATCCAGATTGTCCTCGACCCGCTGCGTCGCAAGCTCCTATAAAAGCTTTTCGACGCAGCCTATCCGCTATTCCGCTTCTGCCTCACTAGGGCCAAAGAGATCTTCCGCCCAACCACAAATAGTAGTGGTCACACTGTGAGAATCGAGTCCCACCATCTTAAGCAGTTCGCTTCTCGACGCATGCTCGGGGAACACTTCCGGGAAGGCTAAGTTCCGAACCGGAACATCAATTTCTGCAGCGTTAAGGGCCTCATTGATCATCGAGCCAATACCGCCATGGATAATGCCGTCTTCGATGGTAACCACGAGGTCATGATCTGCTGCCATAGCAATAAGCGACGGCGCAACAGGTGAAACCCATCGTGGATCAACCACTGTTACGTTTAGTCCTTCTTCGATCAGGGTCGAACACGCTTCCATCGCGGTCTTCGCCATAATGCCCACCGCAATGATCAAGATGCTAGGCGAATCACTATCAGCACCTTCAGTGTCCGCATAAGCCAGTACCTCCGCGCCGTCGTCAAGCCTCATTAACGCTGGGATCTCCTCAGGAAGATTTCCTTTGGGGAACCTGACCACAGTGGGACCATCGATAGATACGGCTTCGCGGAAGAGCTCTTTAAGCTGCGATCCATCTCGCGGCGCCGCAACGCGCATCCCCGGAATCACTGACGTTATAGCAAAATCCCATACGCCATTGTGGCTTGCGCCATCAGAACCAGTTACGCCTGCTCTGTCCAGCACGATGGTGACGGGCAGTTCAAGGAGGCTGACGTCCATAACCATCTGGTCAAACGCCCGGTTGAGGAACGTAGAATACACCGCGATAACGGGGTGTAGACCACCCAAGGCTAGGCCCGCTGCAGAGGTCATCGCATGTTGTTCAGCGATCCCTACGTCAAAAAATCTCTCCGGATAGGCTTCCCCAAAGGCCGATAAACCAGTCGGGCCTGCCATCGCAGCGGTAATGGCCACGATGTCCTGGCGTTCCTTGCCGACCTCCACAAGTTCCTTGCTAAACACAGACGTCCAGCCGGGGCTTTTTGTTCCTACGGGTTCACCTGTCTTGGGGTTAATAACACCCGTGGAATGCATGAGTTCCGCAACATCGTTTTCCGCGGGGGCATAGCCTTTGCCCTTTTCGGTGACCACATGAACGATCAGCGGGCCTTTATGATCACGTCCATAGCGGAGCGCAGTTTCTACGGCCTTGATGTTATGCCCGTTAACCGGACCAATGTACTTCATCCCCAGCTCAGGGAACATTTCTGTAGGAATAACGCTAGATTTAACGCCTTCTTTGAATGCATGAAGCGCTTCAAAAGTTCGCTCCCCCACCCAACCAAGGGCCTTCAGCGTGCTCTTCCCTTGTTCCATCATCTTGTCGTAGAACGGCTGCATCCGAAGGCCCGCTAGGTTATCGGCAAAACCGCCGATCGTAGGAGAATAGCTGCGACCGTTGTCGTTGACCACGATCACAACATTGCGGTCCTTGCCCATCGCGATGTTGTTGAGAGCCTCCCAACACATCCCGCCGGTCAAAGCGCCATCGCCAACAATCGCAACGACGTTGCGATGGGTTTCTCCTTGAATCTCAAACGCCTTGGACAAACCATCGGCGTATGACAATGCTGCTGAAGCATGTGAAGATTCGGTCCAGTCGTGAGGGCTTTCTGCACGGTCTGTATAGCCCGACAAGCCGCCCTTTTGCCTTAGCGAGTCAAACAGCCCCCCGCGTCCCGTCAGGATCTTATGAACATAGGACTGATGTGACGTATCAAAAATAATGGGATCCGAAGGAGAAGAAAAGACACGATGCAGAGCAATCGTCAGCTCAACTACTCCGAGATTTGGCCCCAGGTGGCCTCCGGTAGCAGATACTTTTTCAACAAGAAATTCTCTAATCTCTGCAGCAAGCACATCAAGCTCATCAAAAGAGAGCCTTTTCACGTCGGCCGGAGACGAGACGGTGTGAAGAATACCCATGGAGGAAAGGCGCACCCTTTCATTGATCGCGGACGACGGGCTTAGCTGTTAGCACTCTCCGCTAAGGATAATGGAGAGCTCTACGGTCTGAGGAGACATGCGATTGGGGGCGCATGCAGCTACAAGCCTGAAGTGACAAAAATTCTTAAACGCATTCTACTCCGTCATGCACTCCGACTAACAAAGCCCACCGCTTTTCGCATGTCGTCGCAAACGTATTAATTAAAGTTTGCGGCCCTTATCGCGCACCAATAACCCAAGGGTCTCAAAATGATGAGTACCCGGAAAAGCATCCACAAGCTGGAGACGAATCAACGCGTATCCGTTTTCCTGCCAGTACGACATGTCGCGAGCAAAAGTAGCAGGATCACAACCAATATGAACCACAACCTCGGGGGAGGCTAGTGCAACATCATCAATTACTGCTCGCCCAGCCCCCACCCGCGGCGGATCGAGTACCACTGCGGCAGGCTTTGGCAGCCTGGAAACAGCCCGCTCCACCAGCGAGGAGTGGAAGACCACCCGTTTGGCGTCGTGGATGCTTCTTAGAGCATGTTTTCCAGCTTTTGCAGCTTCTGGCGATAGCTCCACAGAGTGGACAACGCTGCTATCTCCCAGCGCATCCAGCATCGCAGGTACAAAAGCTCCTGCCCCACCATAGAGGTCCCATCCGATGGGTTTGCCGTTAACAGCATCCTTGAGGTTAAGCTCCTGCAGCGTAGTTTTCATCCAGCGTTGGATAGTAGAAGCATAATGCTGGGCCGAAGCCTTATGTGCCTGCCAAAAAGCTGTTGCTGGAATAGTAAATTGTGCGTTGTCAATGACCTGAGTAACGTTGCCGTCGCCTTCCAATACTTTTTGAATCGACTCAGCACGTTGCCCTCGCGATGGCTTTCGTGTTTCCACGACCGAGCGTTTACCCTCATCGTCCAGGACGACCACAATCTGAGAACCTGGCGTGAACGTAAAGTTCACTGCCGCTCCTTCAGATTCGACGATCCCGTCCAACAAGCCTGGAACAGCTTGTGAACAACGATGATGCGCCACTATATCGTGAGAATTACGACGGCGAAAACCAGCGTTTCCCAGAGCATCGATGCCCAGGCGCATCCGAGTGCGCCAGCCCACCGGTTCCCCGATAGTCTGCACATCAATAGCAGGGACATTGGCGATTTTGCCTAAACGCTGAAGCTGGTCTTTCAAAATACGCGCTTTGAACTGGGCTTCTTCTTCAGGCCTAATATCCCCTAGATCACAGCATCCGGCACCATGCGACGCTGCCAGACATCTATTGGTTGTTCTAAGATCGGATGCTTGCAGCACTGCGTTCAGTTCCGCACGCGCAAATTTTTTCTTCACCTGCGTAATCGTGGCCTCGACTACATCCCCGGGATAGGCATTAGGAACAAAAACCACCCGCCCCTCTGACAAGGCTATACCTTCGCCCCCATGCGCTGACCGTTCGATGGTCAACTCGACTTGTGTTCCCTTATGCATGATTGTGTTCGATCCCTCGGGACTATCCGATGCCGTCTCAGTCATTTATTTATGTCCTTCTTGAGGATCGACAGGGTTAGCTTCCCGATCCGTAGTTTCTTCTACAGGCATATTTTGCTCTGTGGTCATCGCACGTGCGGCTTTCTTAACCATCCACACAGTAAGTAGCGTGACTAATCCGGTAAGCGGCCATCCCATGAGAATACGGGCAAGCGCCAGCGCATTAGTTGCGTCTGCGTCATAAAGATTACGCTGAACTACAAAGCGCGTTGCAAATACTAAGGCCCATCCGAACGTAGCTACAGCATAAGCACGACGTGCCGTTACGTTTGATCTCCACGCCATGCCTTCGCCGTTGATCCCTTTCCAGATGATTCCGACCATAGGCCATCGCACGATCAACGAGACTATGAACACAAGAGACATCAAGCCTGACATCCAGATGCCATAAAGGAAATAGCCTTTGGCATCTCCAGTCCACCATGCGATTGCCGCGCAAATTCCTACTCCGATAAACCCTGAGATCGCAGGCTGAAGATTTTCTTTCCGCATCAGGCGCCACACTGTGACTGCTATCGCTATTGCAATCGCGGCCAAGAGGCCAATATTAAGACCCCATGTATTGTTGATTGGAACAAAAACCAGGATAGGTAAGGTCGAGGAGACTAAGCCTCCAAGACCACCCATCTGGTCCAAAAACGTACCAGTATCTTTGGTTTTTCCTTCAGGTTCTGTAACAGAAGAGTCCACTTAATTCCTTTATTACTATCAGTGGGTTATTCAGAAGGGGCAGCTGGAGGCTGAGAATTATTTGGATCGTTTTCCATCGCGGCTCGTCGCGCCATCTCTTCCTGTACTTGCTCCGCAAGCGGTTGCGGAAGAGCCACTGGCAGTGAGCTTCCAGCCAAAATAGGAGCATCTCCGCGATTCACAAAAGTACGGGCGATAACTTCACGACCCAGCTCAGCCATCTGCTCGGCAGATTCCGCCGGCGCGGCAAGAGTCATCCGCAGCATCCAACGAGGTCCATCTACGCCGATGATGCGGATTATGCCGTTTCCTCCGTCTGCGGATCCAACGATTTCACGACCCCAAGGACCATGTTCGATGTGCACGAGGAGTCCGTCTTCACGCATTCCCGCCGCAATTTCTTTGGTCGACTCACGCCATTGTCCTGCGGAAGAAGGTGCAGCAAAAGCAACCGGAGTGATGCGTCCATGTTCTGTAAGAATGTGAAGCATCTTCGGTCCTTCTGGCCCCATTTCCACTTGCACCTCAGAAGGGCGTGGGAGCGGGACAAGTAAGGAACCTAGATTGAGTGTTCCATCGGAGAAATCAGAAAAATCAAACTCTTCTATGTCTACGTGCCCGGCGTCAAAGGGGCCTCTATGCCCATTGATCGCATCATGAATAGGATCTGTGTCTTCAGATCCATCCGATACCAAGCTGTCATCTAAAGAATCACCCTCTGGATCTGCTTTTACCAGAGATGGATCATTTTCTGCCGGATATCCGGGGTCTTCTTGTCGGTCCGTATCTGGGTTGTCAGCGGACTCATTTTTATTTTTGCCAAAAGGCCAGATAGACATATTCTTCCTTCGCACTTGCACTGCTTTGCAATTCATTGTGGTTAATCAAGGGCTGGTAGTACAAGACAACACAATTAGCTGTAGCCACAGATTACGTTGCCTATAAACTAGTTAACCCCTGTAGAGCCGTAGCCGCTAGATCCCCGCACTGTGTCATCTAGCTCCTCGACCTCTATAAAATCAACCAACTCAACTTTTTGAATCACAAGCTGAGCAATACGCTGACCACGCTCAATAGAGATAGGTGTCTGAGGATCAAGGTTAATCAGGCACACCTTGATTTCTCCACGATAATCTGCATCGATTGTACCGGGAGCATTGACAATACTGAGTCCTTCTTTTAGAGCACGTCCTGATCGTGGGTGGATAAGTCCCACAGTCCCCAGAGGCAAAGCTAACGCCACGCCGGTGCCTACGAGTGCCCGATGTCCAGGCTGAATCTGGATGTTCTCGGTGGCATACAGGTCCACTCCTGCGTCTCCGCGATGTGCACGCTGAGGTAGCGGAAGATCTTTATCTAGCCGTTTAATCGACACAGGTCCTATTTGGTGGTCACTGTAGGCATCCACGATGCAGCTCCTTGCTCTGTTGTTCATCTGACCTAAGTCTTTCTGTGCCGATGCGGCACAAACACCGCATAAGAATGCCACACCAACGTACAAATTCTCACATTTATGAGGCCATCTTCTTGAATAAGCTTTGCGACCCCACCGCAATAGCGTCGTAAAGCTCAAAACCACTGTGAAGTCATCTCAGTGCTCAGCAGTTGTAGTCGCCTTGCACTGCAGTAGACTGTGCTGCGTGACTGATGGGGAACGTAATCAAGTAAAAGTCTTGTACAGCGAACGACAATGGGTTCCATGGTACTGGTGGCTTTTTGCCGCAGCCTTCGTCGCCCTCATCGCGACACAGGCTGGGATAAACCGATCTGGTATCTGGTTCTATGGCACCGCTGTGCTTCTAGCAGCAGTATCGACGTGGGTCCTCCTTTCTTGGTCTGGGACAAAAATTACTGTCGAGGAGGACTCTGAGGGAACCCGTTGGCTTGTTGTCGGCGAAGCCAACCTGCCTTCTACCGTAGTTTCGCGTTCGTTGGCTGTCCCCTCTTCTGCCAAACGCAACGCGATGGGACGCCAGTTTGATCCTGCCGCTTTTATGGTCTCTCATGGCTGGGTACCTGAGATGGTGATGCTCGTGTTAGACGACGAGGACGACCCCACCCCCTACTGGCTGATTTCTTCTAAGAACCCAGAACAATTGCTTCAGAGTTTTGTGCCTCATCAAACCGTCAACACGTGAGGCTAATCCACTGAGAACACGCATAAGGTCAGAGGTTGCTAAAAATGTAGCAGCCTCTGACCTTATATTTTGTGCGCTAACGCGCAGCATCCACGTTGGCAGTTACGGCCGATGAATGCATCGCACTTATGCCCTCATGACGACTTAGTTACGCACAATCTTTGCAGATAATACTGCCGTCATCTTCGACGTGATCGATACGATTATTGCGTTGAACCAAATAGCAAACAGAACAGGTGAACTCGTCGGAACGGCGAGGAATTACGGTAACGCTAAGTTCTTCTCCCGAAAGATCCACTGTGGGAAGCTCAAAAGGTTCGACGATCTCACCGTCATCATCAATATTGCTTTTAGTCGACTCTGCGGCTTTCAGTCCCTCTAGGGAGTCAGTCTCGATCTCGTCTTCTTCTCGACGTCGGGGTGCGTCGTAGTCAGTCGCCATGTGTCTCGCTTCCTGAAGTAAATTGCAGAACAGTCATCGCGTCAGCGGCGTTGTATGCCTGCCTCTGCCCGAACTACTGTGTGGCATCTATCGACGCGCATATTAAGGCACAAATCTCAGATTGTCACTTCAGTTCCAACAACCTCCCTAACGGGGGTAACTTCAAAGAAGTGAACCTATTAATTCATGCTCTTTAATTTCGCACGTTATGGGAGGTAATAAGGTTTTCTAGCTCTATCGAAATGCTAGGTGAGGACGCCCACACAATTTCCCCCGACGTTCCCGGCGTAGAAAGAGGCGGGATTCGGACACTCGCACCAGCTTCAGATGCAATCAACGCCCCTGCAGCGTAATCCCATGAGTTAAGGCCGCGCTCAAAATAAGCATCAATCTTCCCCTCAGCCACAGAACACAAGTCTAAAGCGGCACTTCCCATCCTGCGAATGTCACGCACTTGAGGCAGCACGCTCACAAGCAATTCCGCTTGTTCTTCCCTCCGCTTCGCCGCATAGGAAAACCCGGTAGCTACCAGCGCCGTGGCCAAATCCTGAACATACCTCACCCTGATGACCGACCAGTCTCCACCTTCATCGGCAGCAATTGCACCTGCTCCTACTGCAGCGGCATACATCCGACCGGTGGCCACGTTCACTACTGCGCCAGCAACGACCTGACCATCTATGGCCGCCGCGATCGATACCGCATAGTGAGGAATCCCATAGAGAAAATTAACCGTGCCATCAATCGGGTCAATGATCCACGTCACTCCACTGACGGATACCAGCTCGCTGCCTTCCTCACCAATAATGCCGTCGCTCGGACGTCTACGAGCAATTTCTTCGGCGATAATTCTCTCTGCCTCCGTGTCCACTACAGTCACCGGATCCACTGGGGAAGACTTAGTCTGCACAAAGTCGGAAATGTCTCCCAACTGGGCAACCTGTCCCCTAATGGCCGCAGCAGCACAATCAGCAATCGCAATAGCATCGCCTGCAAGTTGGACCGCATTACTTGGCTCTGCATCGTGCTCTGCAGTTAAAAGAGCTATTGCTTGTCCTGCTCGAGCACACTCAAAACCCTCTCGCGACAAATGTGCATCTATGTTGTGATCATTGCTGTTTGACATGCTGCTCAACCGTCCTTAAATCACGGAAGTGACATCTTTTACAAAACTATTTACGCACGATCCATTCTTCCTTCTTTTCCTAGATTGTGCAGCCCAAAAGCCTCCATGGGTTTTTGAGGTTCCTTGCTACGTTTTTTGCGTTATTTACATCGCGTAGAGACGTAAATCTGCTGCAATTGCACTCACAGGGGCTTGCCATTCAGTAAGCTCAAATCCATGACACGAATTGGCTTTGGCATTGATGTTGGTGGATCTGGGATTAAAGGCGCCCGTGTTGATCTGGATACCGGTGAATTTGTCGGAGACAGGATTAAAATCTTAACGCCCAAACCTGCCACCCCCGAAGCGGTCGCCCAAACGATTTGCCGCATTGTTACAGAAGCTGAATGGGAAGGCCCAGTCGGAATAACGCTTCCCTCTGTAATCCGGAATCAGGTGGCCCTTTCCGCCGCCAACATTGACAAATCATGGATCAACGTTGATGTTCAGAAACTATTTACAAAAACCCTAGGCGGACGTAACGTCGCAGTGCTTAACGACGCCGATGCGGCAGGCATCGCCGAGGTAACTTTCGGGGAAGAACAAGCTCGCCGCGGTTCCGCCATTTTGCTCACTTTAGGAACTGGAATCGGTTCCGCTTTCTTTATCAACGGCGTCCTATTCCCCAATACCGAACTAGGACACATGCTCGTAGAAGGAAAAGAAGCCGAGCATCTCGCTTCATCCGCAGCGAAAGATCGTGAAGAGCTAAGCTATTCCAAATGGGCCAAGCGTGTTTCTAAAGTCCTCAGCGAATATGAACGACTCTTCTGGCCAGATGTCTTTATCGTAGGCGGAGGAATCTCACGCAAAGCCGATAAATGGATCCCTAAGCTCACTATCGATACACCTGTCGTACCTGCAAAGCTACGCAATACTGCAGGAATCGTAGGAGCGGCAATGGCAGCTGACCAAAATATCCGCCCCTAGAGCATCGTAAAAACCGCCAAACTTCGTGGGGTCGCTACCGCTAAAACTTCCATAATTTTGCAAGTAACGACCCCTCAAACCCCGCAATCTCCTTAAATGTTTTATAATGGCGCTTTGTCCAAGTCGTAATTAGTAAAATGCCTAGGAACTTCCACGTTCGACCTCCAGTTCTCCCTGTGTCCTTCCGCTTGTTGAACTTTATATAAAGTGCACAGGTTAAGCAGGGAATAATAATGAGGCTTTTGACGTTAAAGCTTCCATCGGGTTAAGCCCCTTAGGCGAGTAAGAAACAGCTCTGTTCTTCACGTCCTACCTGGCATCAACCTTTTTACGAGGAAACTCACTCATCCAATCGAAAGGGCGTACGTGGCAGCCACTGATAATTCAGAATCTTCCGCAACGGCACGCACTAGCGGCACCGGTCTTTCTGGAACTCCTGCCGGTGAAGCAGCCGCTCCTGCCGCAAAGAAGACGGCAAAGAAAGTTGCAGCGAAGAAGACGGCACGCAAGGTCGCTCGGAAGGCCGCTCCGCGCAAAGCCGAGCCGGTATCCACCACAGTGGGCCTCGTCGGCGGTATTGAAGCTGAATCCCCCACCGCGTCATCCATCGAATCGGATTCTGTCGAGTTGAAGGATTCTGCTCCCGTGAAAAAAGCGGCTAAAAAAACCGCTAAAAAGACGGCTAAGAAAGCAGCCAAAAAGGTAGCTAAAAAAACTGCCAAAAAGGCCGCTAAAAAAGCTCCTAAGCGCGCAGTCAAAGTCGAAGAACCAGTAGAGGTTTCACCTGAACTGGAATCTACTGATGAAGACGAGCTTGAGACCGATGACAACGATGATTATGATCCTCTCGACGCTGCAGAGGATGATCTTCACGATGAAGAAGACGATCTTGTATCGGTTCTCGGCAATGACGATGAGGAAGAAGCTTCTGAAGAGGCTGAGGACGAAGAAGACGATGAAGGTTCCTCAGTTTGGGACGAAGACGAGTCTGCTGCCCTACGCCAAGCCCGCAAAGATGCGGAACTCACGGCTTCTGCAGACTCGGTGCGCGCTTATCTGAAGCAGATCGGTAAGGTCGCTCTTCTTAACGCAGAGCAAGAAGTCTCTCTGGCTAAGCGCATTGAAGCTGGCCTCTATGCCACCTACCGCATGGAGCAAATGGAAGAGGCCTTTAACAATGGAGACAGGGAAGCAAAACTTACTCCTGCAGTTAAGCGCGACCTTCGTGCAATTGCCCGCGATGGCCGTAAGGCTAAGAACCACCTGCTAGAGGCCAACCTCCGTCTGGTAGTTTCATTAGCTAAGCGCTATACCGGTCGAGGCATGGCCTTCCTAGACTTGATTCAAGAAGGCAACCTTGGTCTTATCCGCGCAGTTGAAAAATTCGACTACACCAAGGGTTACAAGTTCTCCACGTACGCTACATGGTGGATTCGACAGGCCATTACCCGCGCTATGGCGGATCAAGCACGAACCATTCGTATCCCTGTCCACATGGTGGAAGTTATTAATAAGCTGGGCAGAATCCAACGCGAGTTGTTGCAGGATTTGGGACGCGAGCCTACTCCGCAAGAGCTAGCTAAGGAAATGGATATCACCGAGGAAAAGGTTCTCGAGATCCAGCAATATGCGCGCGAACCAATTTCTCTTGACCAGACCATCGGCGATGAAGGCGACAGCCAGCTTGGTGACTTCATCGAAGACTCTGAAGCAGTTATCGCTGTCGATGCAGTTTCCTTTACATTGCTCCAAGATCAGCTACAGGATGTTCTCCATACGCTCTCAGAGCGTGAAGCTGGTGTAGTTAAACTCCGCTTTGGCCTCACTGATGGTATGCCACGAACGCTTGATGAAATCGGACAGGTTTATGGAGTTACTCGTGAGCGCATCCGCCAGATCGAGTCCAAGACTATGTCTAAGCTACGGCACCCATCACGTTCGCAGGTTCTCCGCGACTATCTTGATTAATTAGCTATAGCTGTAGATAAGCGTGGTGGCCTTCCCCGACTTTGGGGAAGGCCACCACGCTTATCTTTTTTAGTTATTAAACTTTTTATTGAGCTCGGCTTCAACGCACTGCTGTTGTTCTTCTTGTGGAAGGTTAACACAGTTGCCAGCTGTATCTAGGACGAAAGCTCCCAAAAGCAAAGCGCTAACCAGTGATCCAACGATAATAAGGATACTAAGAACCAGGGAGATAATAGACATGCCTTTACGGGTCTTAGATCCTAAAGGCATCTTGCGCCCCTTCACCAGCGCAATAATCGCCAAAACGAGGGCAACGAGCGCGGGAATAAACGCAAAGATAAGACCCACGATGCTGAGTACAGCCAACACAGAGATAATGGCAAAGCCCAGCGCCCAATAAGCAATGGTGTTGTTCGCCGGAGTTACTGCGCCATATTCTGGGTTTCCGTAATGCATTCCGTTGAAGGAATCCTGGCCATAGTCCCCTTCTGTATTTCCTATTCCAGGATATGCAGGCATCGAGTTAGGTTGCTGCGGCAATCCGTCACCAAAACCATTCTCGTTATTACCATAGGGGTTCTTCGGGGTGGTCATAATGTCCTTCCGAGTAAAAGTGAAAAATACTTGTAGGCTCCATTATGCCTATCAAAGTAATCATTTTCGCAATAATAGTGTTTCTTTTTCAGTTAAAGCAGGCCACCGTAACGCATCGAGCACTACAGCTCACTTCGCTCTTTACCAGCGCCGTAAATAATCAATACGTGATTGGAGCTGTTCGGCTGAACACATGGCGGTGGGAGGGCCACCGCATTTTTTTCTCACCTCAGTGTGAATAGCTCCGTGGGGCCTACCAGTGCGTGAAGCTGTCACTGATACCAAAGCATTGAGCTCTTTGCGGAGTCGAGGAATCTCAACGCTTGCAACCCGGTCTGCAGATTCCTGCTGTTGTGTTGCTTTAACGCTTTCTTCATTCCTTTCGCGTTCTTTTGCTTCCGCATCTCGCGCATCAAGTTGCTCAGTTTGGTGTTTTCGGAGCAACGCACGCATCTGGTCGGCGTCGAGAAGCCCTGGAAGTCCCAAATAATCAGCTTCTTCGTCTGATCCTGCAAAAGTACCCGTTCCATAGGACGAGCCATCATAGATCAGCGAATCTAGCTCTGCGTCCGCTCCCAGCGACTCATAGCTAGGCAGGTCATCCTTCTCGGTCTCTTCTTTGTTTGCTTGGGCCAACAACTCGTCATCCCAACCTTCACTGGGTCTATCTGGCTTACCCAAAACGTGGTCACGTGAGTTTTCCAGCTTCGACGCCAAATCAAGCAAGACCGGAACAGAAGGAAGAAATACCGATGCGGTCTCGCCTTTTCTTCGGGATCGCACGAATCGCCCGATCGCCTGTGCAAAGAACAACGGGGTGGATGCAGATGTTGCATACACGCCAACGGCAAGGCGAGGAACGTCCACACCTTCAGACACCATGCGCACCGCGACCATCCATTCATCGGTAGACCCGTTGAAATCTTCAATGCGCTGCGAAGCCCCGGCCTCATCAGACAACACCACAGTGACCGGTGTGGAAGATAAACGCTCCAAAATCTTGGCGTAAGCTCGCGCCGTCGTTTTATCCGTTGCGATCACAAGCCCACCAGCATCGGGAATATGCTTGCGCAGCTGCAATAACCGCGTATGGGCAGCTTGGAGTACTGCAGGTATCCAATCGCCTCTAGGATCTAGAGCGGTCTTCCAGGCACGCGCTGTCTGTTCCGGATTTAAAGGTTCCCCTAATCTCGCAGCAAATTCCTCGCCCGCGTTTGTACGCCAGCGGGCCTCGCCAGAATAAGCCAAGAACACCACGGGGCGCACCACGCCGTCCGCCAAAGCATCCGAGTAGCCGTACGTGTGATCCGACTGGGACACAAGGTGGCCTTCGCCGTCTTCTTCATAGCGAACAAACGGAATCGTGGAATCGTCCGAGCGGAAAGGAGTTCCGGTCAAAGCTAATCGACGTTCCACGTCACCGTAAGCATCGCGGATTCCGTCGCCCCAGCTTTTAGCATCGCCGCCATGGTGAATCTCATCCATGATGACCAAGGAGCGCTTTGCGGTAGACACCGCATGGTGCTTAAACGGGTGCATAGCAACCTGTGCATAGGTCACCACGATGCCATCGTATTGGGGGTTAACTGCATCGGAGTTTTTAAAGTAAGGGTCTAGAGCCAACCCCACTCGTGCGGCTGACTGAGCCCACTGCACTTTCAAGTGCTCCGTAGGCACAACGACGATAACCCGGTCGACAGTACGGTTTTCTTTCAGTTCCGTAGCAACCCTCAAGGCAAAGGTGGTTTTACCAGCACCAGGAGTAGCTACTGCAAGAAAGTCCCGCGGGCCCTTCATCAAATACTTGGTAAGCGCCTTGCGCTGCCAGGCGCGTAGGTCGCTTTTCACTTTTTACGTAGACCCCTATAGATACGCTCGCAGTCTGGGCATACAGGCGACCCAGGCTTAGCTTGTTTGGTTACAGGGAAGGTTTCTCCACACAGAGCGACAACCATTTTTCCTGAAATTGCAGAATCAACAATCTGATCCTTTTTCACATAATGGAAGAACTTCGGGGTGTCATCACCAGTGAGATTGTCTTCTCTGATGTCTGGACGTTCGATGGTCTGCGTGCTCGTACTCACTCCACCTATATTGCACCACAATGTGTGGTCTCGGCTACATGGGTCTACCCTAGGAGGTTATGCAGCAGCGTCAAGGAGATCACAGTGAGCATAATCTTGCGGATACTGAGGTAGCCGAGCTCAAGCTAAGCCGAAAGACTCGTGTTTTACGCCGTTTCATGGGCCACCGTGTGGAATTAGTCACCGATGCCAAGAAGAGCCCCTCGGAAGACCGCCATCATCGAGAAGTGGTTTACTCCTGGATTCAAGGATTACGGATTCCTTTTCTGCTTGCAGCCATGGCTGCATATATCTGGATGCACAACATGGTTTTATCAGTAATTCTTTTTATCATCTGTGTACCACTCCCCTGGATCGCCGTTGTCATTGCCAACGGCGTAGGAGAAAAGAGAGATCCCCGTGCGCCAACCGTATATAAACCTGCTGCAGCGCGAGAACAAGAACGCTATTTGAATAACGCTCACAACGATCAACAACAGCTTTCTGCCCCTTCCGCCACAACAAACCCACCTATGGTTATTGACGCTGATGACACAGACGATAATGTCTCACAAAACCCTACGTAACCGCTGTAGCTCAACACGAAACTGTGGACGATACCGGCAGACGTCGGCACGCTAACCTCTCTTAATGCTCCTCCCTTTAGCTTCCATTACTTAACCTGTTACGGTTTCTACAGTGCTTCACCCACGGCTTCTCCACGCCATTTCACAGAAAGACGTGCTACATACATGCGCAGTACTCTCACTGAGATCTCACTCCAGCTTGTCCAGGTGCTTGAAGAGGTAGGTTTCACCCCTGCAGCGTTGCAAGAATATCTAGGACCTGCAGCTTTCTCTTCTATAGCCCGAGGTGAACCCGCGTCAATCCTCTACGCGCTGCGCACGCGAGAAGAAGAACCACTAGCCATCCTGATACGAGCTTTTCTGGTGCATGCTGCGGTACCTCGACAGCACCTTGACAGCATCCTCGATGCACAGATCGTCGACACTCTTTTAACGCTCGGAATGGCACAGGAGAAGGATTCCCTCGTCACTATTGGGATTGACATTCGTAGCACTTTGATCGATGGTCGATTGGTCTGGGTTTTTTCTGACATGGATGCTTCCATGGTCGCAGGCCACGTTCCTGGGAAAGACCATGTCCTGGGTATCGGCGCCGCCAGTTTATCGCTACTATCGACGACTCCACGAACCCCTGTTCACGCGCTGCTTGACCTCGGCGCGGGATCCGGCATCCAAGCGCTGGGACAAGCTCCCTATGCACGTGCAATCGTCGCAACTGATGTCCATGACCGTGCTCTTGATTTCGCAGAAGCCAACGGTGCAGCAAATAAGGTATCGCTCGACATACGTTCTGGATCCTGGTTTGAACCCGTGGCCGGCGAAAAATTTGACCGGATCGTAGCCAACCCACCTTTTGTTGTCGGCCCCCCAGAAATTGGACATGTCTATCGCGACTCCGGTCTCGATTTAGACGGAGCCACCGAGTGCGTTGTCCGAGGCGGGGTCGAGCATCTCAAAGAACAAGGATGTCTTCACGCATTGGGTTCCTGGGTGTATCGCAAAGAAGAATCTGTTCCGGCACGAGTTGCATCATGGATTCCGGAGAAAGGGATATCAGCTTGGTTCGTCCAACGAGACATCGTCGATAGCATCGACTACGTCAACACCTGGTTAAGAGACGAGTCCATAGATCCCCGCAGTAACGAGGGTGCACAGCGCACGCAACACTGGTTACAACACTTTGATCGCGCCCATGTCACCGCGGTGGGATTCGGTTTCATCGCAATAAAGCGTATCGACGACCACCTTCCCTCCGAAGTAGTCTTTGAAGATATTTCCCACCCCATCGACGCCTATGTGGGCGACGAAGTTCAAGAACACTTCGTAAGAATGGAATGGCTACGGTCTAAAGACGCAGAAGCGATTCTAGACGCTCAGTATTATCTACGCCCTGGCGTAGCTAAAGAAGATGTCTCTACAACAGATGTAGAGACAGGCATGGGATTTGCACCAGCTGCACTAAGACTGACCCGAACCGACGGTTTCCGCTTTAGTCACGACGTAGACCAGCACATCGCCGCCATTATTGCGGGGTTGCACCCGACAGGGCTGTCTCTGCGTGAAGTCGCAGGACTTTATGCTTTTAGCAACGGTCTTGAAGACGATGCTCTCTGCGCAGCCCTTATCCAACCCATCGTTGCCCTCATTCAGCATGGGATTATCCTCCCCGCAGACATCACAACGGGTTGGTAGGCCACATGCGTGCAGTACTCACAAGAGTAAGTTCAGCATCCGTGTCTGTAGACGGACGCGTCGTAGGCAGTATTAATGCTCCAGATACAGGAGGAATTCTGGCTCTGGTAGGCGTGGGAAGAAACGATGACACCGATGCCTGGAAAACAATGGCCCGGAAAATTGCGGAACTTCGCATTCTCGAAGGCGAAAAAAGTGTTTCCGAGGCACAGGCCCCTGTTCTTTTAGTCAGCCAGTTCACGCTTATGGGTGCCACCGCTAAAGGCCGACGACCTTCATGGTCAGAGGCGTCTCCGAGAGAACTAGCAGAGCCCATCATGGAAAAGATCGCCACAGCATTAAAGCAACGCGGGATCCACGTGGAGGAAGGTCAGTTTGGTGCAACAATGGAAGTTTCCTCTGTAAATCAGGGTCCCTTCACAGTGATAGTGGAGTGCTGATTTATCCGGGGTATTTATCCGCATGCACTCTTTCGGGGCTAAGAGATAACCCCAAGTTAATCCATCAAAGCTAATCGGGAACTTTTTCAGAGGTTTTTCCGTTGAGTCCCATAGAAGCGCCGACTTGAGGAGGTCATGATGACAGAATCATCCAGCCAAGAACTAGCTCAGGAGTTGATTGACCGCGGAAGCCGCCGCGGACAAACTAACGATAATCCCTCTGCAGACCTCGTCCGCGTTTATCTCAATGGCATCGGTAAAACTGCCTTATTATCCGCAGAAGATGAAGTAGAGCTAGCTCAGACTATTGAGGTTGGACTCTATGCTGCGCATCTTTTAGAGGACTCGAAAGAACCTCTCACACGTGCAATGAAACGAGACCTTAAAGTCTTAGTCAAAGACGGACGCAAAGCTCGCGCACATCTTCTTGAAGCAAACCTCCGCCTTGTTGTCTCCCTAGCTAAGCGCTATACAGGCCGCGGCATGCCGCTTCTCGACCTCATCCAGGAGGGTAACCTCGGCCTTATCCGCGCCATGGAAAAATTTGATTATTCCAAAGGCTTTAAATTCTCCACATACGCAACGTGGTGGATCAGGCAGGCAATCACGCGAGGCATGGCTGATCAGTCACGAACCATCCGTCTCCCAGTTCATCTCGTAGAACAGGTCAACAAACTCTCACGAATCAAGCGTGAAATGTATCAACACCTTGGCCGGGAAGCTACCAATGAGGAGCTTGCAGAAGAATCCGGAATCGATGAGTCAAAGATTGAGCTTCTGCTACGCCAATCTCGCGATCCAGTCAGCTTAGATATGCCGGTCGGCGCCGATGAAGAAGCCCCTCTGGGTGACTTTATTGAAGACTCTGAGGCAACCGATGCTGAGTCTGCGGTCGTCGCTTCATTACGTCACTCCGATATTCGTTCGGTCCTTGACACTCTTGAGCAGCGCGAACAAGATGTCATCCGCATGCGCTATGGCTTAGACGATGGTGTCCCCCGCACTCTTGATCAGATCGGCCGTCAATTCGGTTTATCTCGTGAACGCGTCCGCCAAATCGAACGCGAGGTCATGACTAAGCTTCGCGACGGCGCCCGCGCCGACAAGCTTCGCGCCTACGCAATCTAACAAGTCGCCCCCCCCCTGAAAACTCCCTTGAATCAAGCAAACTTTTGTTTCAAGGGAGTTCGGCTTTCCATCACCAATTAATTGAAGTTTTCAATTTATCTCCGACAACCCATTCTGATACTCTATTTCTAGTGCCTGCGGTTTACGCCTCGCAGGCACCTTACCTAGCCCAAACCTGCAAGTTCGACAGAATCCATATAGATTTATGTAGGAGAACTCGCCACGAACTTTGATTAGCCTGCCCCACGGTGGATAAAGGAAAAGAGGTTAAAAATGAAAGATTTGGTCGATACCACAGAAATGTATCTGCGGACCATTTACGAGCTGGAAGAAGAGGGAGTCACTCCCCTTCGCGCACGCATCGCCGAACGCCTCGATCAGTCAGGTCCTACAGTTAGCCAAACAGTTGCACGCATGGAGCGCGACGGGCTCGTTGTAGTCGCATCCGACCGCAGCCTTCAAATGACACCCACTGGACGATCTCTAGCCACTGCCGTGATGCGCAAACACCGTCTTGCGGAGCGCCTCCTTACGGATATTATTGGGCTTGATATACACAAAGTTCACGATGAGGCCTGCCGTTGGGAACATGTAATGAGCGACGAAGTGGAACGACGCCTCGTCGAGGTCCTCGATAATGTCACACGCTCCCCCTTTGGCAACCCAATCCCAGGTTTAGACGAACTCGGTGTTTCCCTAAAGAAGAAGGAAGAACCGGGTAAGCGCGCCGTTGATGTAGCCCGTTCCACCCCCAGGGACGTACGGATCGTTCAAATCAACGAGATTCTTCAAGTGGATACTGATCAGTTTCAGGCGCTTATCGATGCGGACATTCGAGTTGGCACAACCGTCACACTCAGCGAGATAGACGGTCGAGTTACTATCACGCACGGAGAAAAAACAGTAGAGCTTATCGACGACCTAGCTCACGCAGTACGAATCGAAGAAATTTAAAGGGCACACACATGAAACTCCTTGTCACTGGCGGAGCTGGATATGTAGGAAGCGTCTGTGCTGCAGTGCTTCTAGAGCAAGGCCACGATGTCACGATAGTGGATAACTTTTCTACTGGTAACAGGGAGGCCGTGCCCACTGGTGCCACTCTCGTTGAGGGAGATATCCGCGACAAAGCCGGCGAAATACTCGCATCTGATTCATATGATGCCGTCCTGCATTTTGCAGCACGCTCTTTGGTTGGTGAATCGGTAGAAAAACCATCCGAATACTGGCAACACAACTTTGTTACCACCTTGGCCCTTCTTGATGCGATGCGCGCCAACAACGTAACAAATCTAGTTTTTTCTTCTACTGCGGCAACCTACGGCGAACCTGCTTCTGTGCCCATCACAGAGGACTTCCCCACTCAGCCGACCAATCCTTACGGTGCTTCTAAGCTTGCAATCGACCACGCCATAACTTCTTATGCACAAGCTTATGGCTTAAGCGCTACGAGCCTGCGTTATTTCAATGTCGCTGGAGCATACGGAAGCATCGGCGAAAATCGCGAAGTAGAAACCCACCTTATTCCGCTAATACTTCAAGTTGCATTAGGACACCGAGACAAGATTCTTATGTTCGGTGACGATTGGCCCACCGAAGACGGCACTGCGGTTCGTGATTACATCCATATTCGTGATCTTGCCGATGCCCACGTTCTTGCTATGGAATCCAATCAACCGGGTGTCCATAGAATTTTTAATCTAGGATCTGGGGCAGGATTCTCTGTCAAACAGGTCATAGAAGCGTGTCGCGCTGTGACAGGGCATCCCATTCCAGCAGAGGTCGCGCCACGAAGAGCTGGTGATCCCGCTGTTCTGATTGCATCTTCAGCAAAAGCGCAATCGGAGCTAGGGTGGCATCCCACGCGCACGGATCTCTCCACCATCGTTGAGGATGCCTGGTCTTTCACTTCCAAACTGGGAGAACGTGCACATAGCGCGCACAAATAGTCGTTTCACCCGCTCCTGCAGCAGCATAGGTCTCTATCTTTATGCTGCTGCATTTGTTTTTTCACCGTCGCAAAAGCCAAGAGACTCCCATGTCTGCTTTGCTCCTTCCTGAACCGCCTCATACACACGATCTAGCTCCCCTGCCTGATAGCCAACGAGTAGTAATCCGCTAAGGCGGTGATGAGGGTTTTCATCCAGTGCGCTAGCCAAAGCAATAGGAATCCGCGGTGACAAGGGCGTACTACAGCAGCTAATAGCGTAAACGCACAAAGCGTTAGCACGGATATCCCCCGATGAGCGCTGAGCGACTTCACGGGTCACATGCCGTGTAGCCTCCGGATGCTCAAGGAACTCTGAGAGGCATAAGTCCCTGAGGAATGAATCAGAAAATATCTCTCTAACTAAGAGCAACTGTGCATCGGTAAGATGATGTGTTCCTGCAAGAGTCTCACGCATCGTCATGAGAACCGCACGAAGCTGCTTAATTAAATCGTGCCCCTGTTTCTCATCACTTTTTATTGCTTGTGTTCGCGTAAATGCACTTTGCCGCAAAGAGGCAATATCCAAATCCTCCAGCTGCTCCCCGGTTGCCTCAAAATACTGAAAAGCTTCTCCGCGGCTGATAGCAGGCAATTCTCCACATTCGAGCAAAGCTTGACTGGTACAAGAAGCTGAAACCTGTGAGATCTCGCCTTCCCGCCAAGCATGATCCTTATCTGCCCATTTTTGTGCATCATCCCCGAGTAATAATGCGTGGTATCGCTGTGACGTCGCAATGTCCGCAGTAATCCAGCATCCATCCAGATGAAGAATCCCACAATGAGATAATTGGGAGAGATAGTCTCGCAAGTCTTCGATCTGTTCTGCACTTAATCGTGATGTAACAACAAAACCCATCACGAATTCCGGTTCAACAACGCTTAATGCCTGATCCACATCCGGTAAATGTCTCACATCGCTAATATCCAGACGTAATACAGGCCCCAGGGCTATACGATTCTTAGATTTTTTGACGCAGGTAACGAAGACCAAGGATTCATGTGGGTAGTAGCCCAACAAACCAGGAATATTGGCAAATATTTCTCTCGGTGTAAAGACAATGTTCATGTCTCAAGTTTCTACCGAGGATGTTTCTGATCGGACAGCACATCATGCTTGGGTAACTCTTATCGGTGGATAACTCTAGAATTTCTTCACTGCCTGTGTACAACAACTTTTCTTTTATTCTTAGCGGATAACTTCTGCAAACCCGCAGGTTCTCATAGAAAATCACTGAGCTTGGAACAAAAACCAATCTCAGTCTGTTATTGAAGATAAACAGCACAATTGCTGTTCAAGACCAGTTTTGCAGTCTATAGAGCAGAATACGCTACCGCTTACCCGCATTATCCTAAAACAGATTAGAATGGAGGGCTTAGCGTAAATAGTCACCTCGTTTTACCTTTAGCTCTGCACTATTGACGCTATTAGAATGTGGGAAGATGTTTAGGAGGAGTAACATGCAGGAGAAAAACGCTCGCATGTACGAATTAGAGTTTCCTGCGCCTGAAGTGTCATTAAAAGACAGCGAAGGCCCGACTCTCATCGTTGCACTCCAGGGTTACGCGGACGCTGGACACGCAATCGACGCGAGTGCGGAACATTTGCTTGCGGCTCTCGAGCACAGGCCAGTAGCTTCATTCAATAATGACGAGCTCATCGACTATAGGTCCCGGCGTCCTTCAGTGACCATCGAACACAACAATATTGTTAGCGCAGAAGAACTTGCATTAGGTATTGAGGTTCTTCGAGATAACTCGGGTACCCCTTTCCTATTGCTTTCCGGCCCTGAACCTGACCTACGATGGGATGCTTTTACCAAAGCCGTCGCAGATCTCGTAGAACGTTTCGGCGTTTCCCGCACCATATGCTTGTACGCAGCCCCTATGGCCGCTCCCCATACCAGGCCCCTAGTGGTTTCTGCTCACGGAAATTCCGCAGAGTTAATCGACCATCATTTCAGTTTAGATACCAAGATCACAGTACCGGGTTCTGCATCGCTTCAACTTGAGCGCTTGCTTAACAAACAAGGAAGAAATGTAGCCGGATACACTGCACATGTTCCGCATTATCTTTCTGCTTCACCGTACCCACAAGCAACGCTGAGCTTGCTCGAAGCTGTCTCTTCTTCTACTGGCCTCAAGTTTCCGCTTCGCACGTTGGAAGAGGATTCCCGTAAGGTTGCCATCCAGGTTGAAGAGCAAGTTGCAAGTTCCGCAGAAATCGAGAATGTAGTTCGTCTTCTAGAGCAGCAATATGATGAAGAACTTGAGCGGTATAGAGAAGCTAACCCTGAGGCGGTTATGCCTGGAGAAGGTGTGGTTCCTAACGCCGAGCTGCTGGGAGAAGAATTCGAAAAATTTCTTGCAGATATCGACAACCGTTCATTAAACGGTGGAAAAGGCGAGAACGATAAAGACTCCTCAACTTCCGCAGACAATACTGATGAGTCAGATGGGGAAACGGATCTCTAACACCGAAAACAGCTCCACCGGGGAGGGAATAAACTCGTTATTCCCTCCCTGCTTCCGTCATGTCGTATAGCTGTTCCCCTATTTTTCCTTTCTGTTCTTAGCGCATGTGATACATGTTTCAGCACATGACAACAAACCCAGCTAGGGTTAATCACTGTGAACCTTACTCAGATGCTCCCCGACCTAGAAGAAGTCCCATCGTCGCTTTTAGACGACGCTATTTTTGACTCTTTCTTGGGGTGGACAAAAGCTAAAGGAATTTCTCTCTATCCAGCTCAAGAAGAAGCTGCTTTGGGAATTCTCGCCGGCGACAATGTCATTTTGGCTACTCCCACTGGGTCCGGAAAATCTATGGTCGCTATCGCAGCGCATTTTATTGCGATGGCGCGAGGACAACGCTCTTTTTATACTGCTCCTATCAAGGCTCTTGTCAGCGAAAAGTTCTTCGCGCTATGCGATATTTTCGGCCCCGAGTCAGTAGGAATGATGACGGGTGATGCCACTGTCAACGGCGGGGCTCCCATCATTTGTGCCACCGCCGAGATTGTTGCCAACATTGCGCTTCGGGATGGTGCTCAATCCGATGTCGACCAAGTAATCATGGATGAGTTCCACTATTATTCAGAACCTGGTCGTGGCTGGGCATGGCAGGTGCCACTCTTGGAACTCCCCCGGGCACAGTTCCTGCTCATGTCAGCGACATTAGGCGATACTTCCTTCTTGGAAAGAGATCTAGAACAGCGCACTGGGCGCGATACCCAGCTGGTTTCCGGATCTACAAGGCCGGTTCCCCTGGAGTTTTCCTACGTTTATACGCCAATCCACGAAACCATTGAAGACCTGCTTTCAACAGGTAAGGCCCCTATTTACGTTGTGCATTTCACCCAGCGGGAGGCGATCGAACGCGCCCAATCGCTGACAAGCATGTCCATCATAGATAACGAGGCTAAAGAAAAAATTGCCAAAGAAATAGGTGACTTTAAATTCACGACAACCTTTGGACATGTCCTTTCCAAGTTGCTACGTCGTGGTATCGGGGTTCATCATGCTGGCATGCTGCCCAAATATCGCCGTCTAGTAGAAAAACTTTCTCAGACGGGGCTTCTGCGAGTAATTTGCGGCACAGATACTTTAGGCGTGGGCATTAACGTGCCTATTCGCACCGTATTGTTTACTGGTCTAGCTAAATTTGATGGTACGAAACAACGCATCCTTGCGTCTCGAGAATTCCATCAGATTGCAGGCCGTGCGGGACGAGCTGGCTTTGACACAGTTGGTTCTGTAGTAATCGAAGCTCCTGAATTTGAAATTGAAAATTGGCGACTCCGGCAACGAGCAGGCAGTGACCCCAAAAAGCTAAAAAAGTTACGCAAAAAATCGGCACGTGACGGCGATGTTGTCTGGGGAGAACGCACCTACGAGCGCCTCAGCACCGCTGAACCAGAGCATTTGCAAAGCCAATTTCGGGTATCTAATTCAATGCTGCTTAATATCATTAGCCGCCCCGGTAATGGCTACACGCACCTCAAGCAATTGCTTCGTAACAACCATGATTCGCGTGAAAAGCAAAATAAAGACATCCTGACGTGCCTTGAATTATTCAGGGGGCTTCTCAACGCTGGGATCGTCGAGAAGCTAGAAACCCCGGATGAAACCGGCCGCTACTATGCGATTACTCAGGAGCTTCAACGAGACTTTGCGCTCAACCAGCCCTTGGCACCTTTCGCGCTAGCCTCTCTTGAGCTGCTTGACCGTCAATCGGACACTTTTGTTCTTGACGTGATTAGTACTTTCGAGGCTATTTTGGATGATCCTCGGCAGGTGTTGATCGCACAGCAAAAAGAAGCACGAGCAACTGAGATAGCCGCGCTCAAAGCAGAGGGCGTTGACTACACCGAACGCATGAAATTGATCGAGGACATCACATGGCCAAAGCCCTTAGAGGATGAATTAGAGAATGCTTTCGAGATATATGCGCAAGGCCATCCATGGGCTAAAGAATTTGAGTTAAGCCCCAAATCAGTAGTCCGGGACATGATCGAGCATGGCATGACTTTCAGCGATCTGATAGCCACATACGGCCTTGCCCGTTCTGAAGGTGTAGTACTGAGGTACCTCACCGATGCGTGGCGGACACTGCAACACAGCGTCCCCGCCGAGTATCGCACCGAAGAGCTTGACGACGTCATCATTTGGCTCGGAGAAGTCGTCCGCCAGGTGGACTCCTCGCTTGTCGACGAATGGGCTCAGATGGCAGACCCCGATGCGCCGATTTCTCAAGAGACCCTTGAACGCGAGCTAGCTTTCGGAGTGGAAGACCCCACCGCACTTACGGCTAATAGGCGCGCCTTTACCATTATGGTGCGCAACATAATGTTCCGATTAGTCCAGCTTTTTGCAGATGAGAAAGAAGACGAGCTCAAAGAAATGCTCGCTTATCTCAGCGAAGTTCCCGATTTTGGAGCTGCTTTGGATGATTACTTTGACGAGTACTCGGATCTTGATACTGGGCCGGAGGCTCGTGGTCGGGAGTATTTCCTGGTGCAGTCTTCTGGCAGAGAATGGCAAGTACGCCAGATAATCAAGGATCCTGCGGGCGATAACGCCTTTGCTTTTGTCGGGACTGTTGACCTTGATGCTTCCGATGCTGCAGGCGAAGTACGCTTCGCACAATTAACGCTCGATTACACGCATTAATATCTCATGTTTTGATATGAGTACGCGGTGCTTAAGAGTCTAATCTTTAAGCACCGCGTACTCTCTTAGTTTGGCCCACGCAGAAGTTATCGAGCACGAAAGACATGATAGCTTCAGCTTTAGCTGGCCGTTTTTTTAGCGAGCAGCCTCAATTTGTACTGCTTGTGCGATGGCTTGCATTACACCAGCGATCTTGATGCTCTCCCAGACTTGTTCCTTGGTCAGACCTTCTTCTTGTACCGTCTTAACGTGTGCTACTGCACAGTGTTCGCAACCATTAATCGCGGAAACAGCAACAGCCCATAGTTCAAAGTCAGCTTTATCCACGCCGGTCTTGTTAATGATGTTCATCCGCAGACCAAATTTCACCTGAGCAAAGTCGTCACCGAGCCAGCTCTTGGCCCGGTAAGCCACGTTATTCATAGCCATAACGGTCGCGGCAGCAAAAGCGGCTTCAATTGCTTCTGCAGAAAGATGGTCCTGAGCCTCATCAAGGATTTCTGAGATAACCGTCTCGTTGCGGGTTGCTGCCGCAGTGGCTACTAAAGTTCCCCACAGCTGTTGTTCGCTGAGTTCGGTAGACCTAACAAGGGTACCAATGTTTAGTTTTTGGTCCTTTGCGTACTCGGGAAGTGCATTCTTAAGGTTCTCGATGGACATATGTTTCCTTTATTGAAATTTTTTCTTATCTAAAAGGGCCCGGCGCTAACGTCTCTATATAAAAATCTCTATACAAAGAATATGCTCCGGGCCAATCACGCCCCTTGTGTTTGCAGGCGTTACCACAGTCGATTACTTCAACTGATTACTTCAACGACTCCTGAACTACCTCAAGCTTGTCGATGTTCTTGGTTGGGTCATTCTTCTGCCAGTTACAAGCACATACTTCCTCAGACTGAAGCGCGTCCAACACACGAAGAACTTCATCTACGTTGCGACCAACAGCATCTGGGGTAACAGAAACAAATTGGATGATTCCGTCAGGATCAATGATAAAGGTTGCGCGATCTGCGACACCTGCGGCGTTCTCAACACCAAGCTCACGGATAAGCTCATGCTTAATATCAGAGAACATTGGGAATGGGATGGTCTTGAGCTCAGGGTGAGTAGCGCGCCAGTTAAAGTGAGAGAACTCGTTGTCAATGGAGCCACCAAGGATCTGGGTATCGCGATCTTGGAATTCCTCATCGAGCTTGCCAAATGCAGCAATCTCGGTGGGGCAAACAAAGGTAAAGTCCTTCGGATAGAAGAAGACTACCTTCCATTTGCCCTCATATTTGTCCAAAGAAACGGTCTCAAAGTAATCCTCAGGCTGGGAGGCGTTAACATTGTGCAGGTCACCGCCTTTGAGGGCCAGGAGCTCGAACTCAGGGAACTTCTCTCCAACTGTCAGGATTGCCATGTTTTCCTCCAATAAAACAAATGACGTTACTTTTATTTCCGTAGTCAGCCGAAAAATCCAAAGATTTCATAGTTAACCACGGCAGATCATGCTCCTATGCATGCCAAAAGATGCCTGCGCCGATGAGTGTATGAATTACGTATTAGGGCTAGAAGCAAAGCCTCAGACCGTGCACTAGCCCCACATAATCCATTTCATAGCAGGCACGCTTGATAGGTTTCACCGTAGTGTCATGCACCTACAATCGTTTATACCTATTCGCTACCACAGTGTCAATATGACTTTACGATTTAACTAGCTATAATAAATAGGTATGAGCAATAAAGAATACCGACCGACTCTCGCGCAGCTACGAACTTTTGTCACAATTGCAGAAAATAAGCACTTCGGAAGCGCCGCAGCCAAGCTATCCATTTCACAGCCATCCCTATCGCAGGCCCTGGTTGCCCTGGAAAATGGCCTAGGTGTACAGCTTATCGAGCGCTCTACCCGGCGAGTTATCGTAACCCCAGCAGGAGAGGCTCTCCTCCCCTTTGCAAAAGCCACACTAGACGCTGCAGATGCTTTTACTTCTTATGCCCAGGGAGCATCAGGCACACTTTCGGGTCCCCTATCTTTAGGCATTATCCCAACGATCGCACCCTATATCCTCCCACAACTCCTTGATTTGGTGCATGAGGAATTTCCCGATCTCGAATTACGCATTATTGAAGAACAAACCAAACATTTGCTCCAACAACTGCGAGACGGACAGCTCGACTGTGCAGTGCTTGCGCTCCCCACGGAGCAGCCAGGGATTATCGAGATGCCTCTTTATACCGAAAACTTCCGGATGGTAGTACATAAAGACCATCCGTTTGCAGGGCGCGATAATCTCACTTTGAGCAGCCTGCGAGAACTCGACCTTATTTTGCTTGACGACGGTCACTGCCTACATGACCAAATCGTAGACCTTTGCAAACAGGTAGATGTTAACCCTGCGCGCTCTAAGAACGCTGAAATGCGTGCAGCTAGCCTTACCACCGTTATGCAGCTCGTGGGAGCAGGCCTTGGAAGCACACTAGTCCCCGAGAGTTCAATACCTATTGAATGCAATCGGCCTAACATTGCGACGGTAAGCTTTGCACGCGAAGTAACAGCCGCGCGTCAAGTGGGCTTAGTATTCCGCGCTTCTTCCACACGCACAGAGGAATACCAGAAGCTTGGTTCAATTGTTGGACAGGCTTATCACAACGCTTTAGCCTCCGAGGCATAAACATACAGCAGAAAAGCGCTGTCCAATGGGTTTCCATTGGACAGCGCTTTTCTCATGATCTTTTTTGGAGCCTATCTCTAATACTTCGGGTATGGACCACCCGCGAGTTGCCTATAAGCATGAACTGTAGCGTTGTAGATGACTGGGAAGACAATAAACGTTCCCAATCCAAGTGTAAAAATCATAAGAGCAACAGAAATAAGTCCGGTAAGGATCAAAAACCCAAGGATCCGAAGATAATTTTTCTTTCCAACAGCAATTCCCCACAACAGAGCATCTTTTACTCCACCTCGGCGATCAGCTGCGTAATACGCAGAAAAACTCACAAATGGCTGGATTAATAGAGAGACAAGAGCATAAACTGCTAGCCCTCCCAACGTCACAGCGATAAGTTGCGGATCAGTTATAGAACCAGAGATTTTCCACAGGTTAACGCCCACGACTGCGGCGACCACAAACAGAATCAGAAAATCAATCACGGCAATAGCTAGCAAAGTAAGCGTCGCAGGCCAATAATTTACTTTTTGGAAAACAGCAGAAAAAGAAATCTTTTTCCCGTCTATTTGCAGCAATAGCAATTGATATAAGAATGCTGTCAGGAACACAGTAATCAACGAAACAACGATGTCAAAGACTGGGCTACCAGAATCTTCCGGTCCGGGAGTGGAACCTGCATCAAGCTGAGAAGCTATCTGTGGCAGCGCTACGCCTATACTGCCTCCGATAACGATCAAACAGACAATAAAAGCACCGAGGATCCACAGCACTGGACGACTAAAAGTAATACCAAATCCATATTTAATTGCAGACTTGATCTGGAGCCCCGGATCACCAGTGACCATAAATCGGTCCACGTCCGGGTGCATCTCCTGCGCCACGGGGCTTGCATAAGCATTGCTATTTATCCCAGAAGCTGTTTGTTCCATTGCGTTTGCAGAATAACCGTCATAGCTTCCCGTCTGATTCTGTCGAGGCTCGCCAGCGCTATAAGGAAAATCTGGTTTGTCTTCCGGATGATTAACCTCTGGGTAAGGGCGAAAATCATCTGCCCCACCCTTATTATGATCCCCTGTTACATTGCCATCTTTATCATGTGGGTCAGACATAACACCCTCCAGTGTATTTATTTTCTGATACTTATTTTCTTGATAGGGAAAAACAATTTTCATTGTATAGATTATCGTTTAAACACAATGGGGGGTAAGGCATACCTCCTTATCCACCCCTTATACCTACAAAACAGGAAACAATACCCACATTAGGGGCAAGAGCGTGATGTGCTGCTTTCACCACAAACCAGGTGCTCAACAGTTGAGATTCTCTTACTTGTTAGAGCCAAGTACCATGGTCAGGAAATGAGTACTGCGAAACATCAGCCCAGCGATAATAAAAACGTTGATACCAACGCAAGCCCTACCACGCCTAGGAAACAACGGCACTCGACTGCGTCCACCCAACTGGATGCCGAGTTACGTTCTGCAAAGAAATCGCTTCGCGCAAAGCTTAATCAGGTCAGTATTGCCGAGGAACGAGCCTTTCTTCGTCGCATTCACAAGGCCTCGTCCATGGGTGCCATTAAGGCTATCACCAATGATATCGATCAAGCCCAGGCAACATTATTACAACGAACAGCAAACATTCCTGCTGTTACGTTCCCCGAGAATCTTCCAGTCTCTAGCCAACGTGACGCTATCGCAGAAGCTATCACCAACAATCAGGTTGTCATTATTGCGGGAGAAACAGGATCGGGAAAAACCACGCAAATTCCTAAGATCTGTTTAGAGCTAGGCCGCGGAGTACGTGGTTTGATCGGCCATACACAACCGCGGCGGCTTGCTGCACGCACGGTTGCAGAACGCATCGCGGAAGAACTCGGTCAAAAAATCGGTGATTCGGTGGGATATGCCATCCGTTTTGATGATCGCGTTTCTGCGTCCACGTCTATCAAGTTGATGACCGACGGCATTCTGCTCGCAGAGATGCAGCGAGATCGCTTCCTCAACGATTACGACACAATAATCATCGATGAAGCACACGAGCGCAGTCTCAATATCGATTTTATTCTCGGCTACCTCAAGCAGCTCCTTCCACGGCGTCCTGATCTTAAAGTCATCATTACCTCTGCGACAATCGATCCAGAACGATTTGCACAGCACTTCTCTGACGCCCACGGTAATCCTGCACCAATCATTGAAGTCTCCGGGCGCACATACCCCGTTGAGATTCTTTATCGTCCGCTTGAACTCTCCGAGGGCGAAAAACTTATAGACGTCGATCCCATCGATGGACTCATCCAAGCCATCCAGGAACTTATGGGATACGGTCCCGGAGATATCCTGTGCTTCTTTGCAGGAGAAGCAGATATTCGCGAGGCCATGGATGCTATCGAAGCCAAACGCTGGAAAAACGTTGAGGTCACTCCCCTCTTCGGCCGACTCTCCAACCAAGAGCAACATCGGGTTTTCTCTCCCCATTCAGGACGCCGAATTGTTTTAGCAACCAACATCGCAGAAACCTCACTTACTGTTCCCGGTATTCATTTTGTGGTGGACACCGGAACCGCACGCATTTCCAGGTATTCCACTCGGACTAAAGTCCAGCGCCTTCCTATCGAACCAATTTCGCAGGCTAGCGCTAACCAAAGGTCAGGACGCTGTGGTCGTGTCACGGATGGCATAGCGATCCGCTTGTACTCTCAGCAAGATTTTGAGTCTCGACCGGAATTTACTGACCCAGAAATCCTGCGAACAAATTTGGCCAGTGTTATCCTTCGGATGGCTTCGCTCAAATTAGGCGATATTGAAAACTTTCCTTTTATTCAGGCTCCTGATACCCGAGCCATCCGCGATGGCTTCTTGCTTCTCAAAGAACTAGGAGCTCTCACCGATTCGGACCAAGAAGATTCTCTTCGCCTCACCACAGTTGGCCGTAGCTTGGCCAAGATTCCTCTAGATCCTCGTCTTGCACGAATGCTGATTGCTGCAGAAGAATACGGTTGTCTCAGAGAGGCCTACATAGTGGTAGCCGCTTTGAGCATTCAAGATATCCGTGAACGTCCATTGGAAAAGCAAAGCCAGGCGGACCAACTCCACGCACGTTTTAAAGACACAAGCAGCGATTTTCTTAGCTATCTTAAGCTCTGGGAATACATCGCAGAAAAGCGTGCAGAACTGTCTGGTAATGCTTTCCGACGCACCATGCAATCCGAATTTTTGCACTATATGCGCATCAGGGAATGGTCAGATCTCATTCGTCAGTTGCGTAGTATCGGGGAACAAATTGGATGGACCAACCCAGAAGATATCGGAGGGACCTTCAATCCCGACAATTTACACAAAGCTCTGCTCTCTGGATTGTTGTCCCATATTGGTCTGCGCGACGGTGATTCCAAAGAGTTCATAGGAAGCAGAAACTCCAGGTTTTTAGTATTCCCAGGTTCTTCTCTATCCAAGCGTCCACCGCAGTTTCTGATGGCAGCGGAACTGGTAGAAACTTCCCGATTGTGGGCACGGAATGTAGCGGAAATCGATCCCGCTTGGGTCGAACATATAGGTAAAAACCTGCTCAAACACCATTACTCTGAGCCGTATTGGTCCACAAAGCGCGTGGCCGCCATGGTGCACCAAAGGTCAACGTTATATGGTGTGCCAGTTATTGCGGATAGATCAGTCGGGTATGCCTCTATTGATCTTCGAGCTGCCCGCGATATGTTCATCCGGGAGGCGCTAGTCAACGGCAATTGGACTACGCACCATGCCTTTTATCGTCGTAATGCAGAAAAACTACTTTCAGCTGCGCAAATTGAAGAAAAAATCCGACGCCGTGATGTTGTAGTCGATGAAGATACTCTCTTTAGCTTTTACGATTCCAGAATCCCCAAGCACATCGCCACCGGACGTTCCTTTGACCGCTGGTGGAAAACTACTGCGCACAAAACGCCACACCTTCTGGACTTTGATCTGGAGGAACTGCGCCGAGATGGCGCAGCAAACGTCGATGAAAAAGATTTCCCCGATGTATGGCGCCGAGGGTCTTTGGAATTCGGATTAACTTATCACTTTGATCCCAGTGCTGAAGACGACGGTGTCACCGTTCTTGTACCCGTGCCGTTGCTGGGAGGCCTCGATGCTGATGGGTTTGAGTGGCTTGTCCCAGGACTGTTGGAAGATCTAGTTACTGACCTGATCCGTTCTTTACCTAAACATCTACGTAAAACCGTTGTTCCTGCACCTGATTTTGCCCATAAAATCACAGCTATGCTGGTCTATCGTGATGGTTCCCTTTACCAGCGCATCGGCGAATGCTTATCAGAGTTAGGCCGTCCTGGAATATCTGCGGAAGACTTCAGCCCACAAGCACTTCCCAAACATCTCAAAATAACATTCGCTGCTGTGGACAAACGCGGACGTATCATCGATCAAGATAAATCACTCGAGTCGCTCAAATCCCGACGTTCCGAACAGATCCGAGCATCAGTTTCGCGGGTATCTCAGGCAGTCGAGCAGTCTTCTGCTAAGGAATGGACTACTCAGTCCCTAGGAGCTATTGCACAAGAAGTCACCACAAAAGTCGATGGGCAGATAGTGACAACGTACCCAGCACTTGTGGTTACGCCCGAAGGTGTTTCTGTCAAAGCTATGGCGACTAAACGCGAGGCTGATGCATCTATGTTTACAGCGACGCTAACGTTATTACTCAAAGCCGTGCCCGTGAACACCCAAAAGATGCTCAATGGCCTGCCGTTGCAGCAACGAGTTGCTATAGAAAATTATCCGCACGGTAGCGCCACAGGTTTTGTCAACGATGCGCGGGTTGCAGTCATACGAGACTTAATTATTGCTCACGGTGGCGCAGTGAGGTCGCCAGAAGAGTTCTCCAAGCTACAAGCGGTTATCAAACCATTGGTTCCTAGCAAGGTGCGTGCAATAGTCGTCGAGTTAGCCCCCGGTATTAACTCTTATCTCCGCATCAAATCAGAGATCAGCAATTGGACAGGTCCAGCTATCGACGATATTAATAATCAACTCAATTTTCTACTTCCGCCGCATGCCATATCCCAACATGGAGCACAACGCCTCAAGCATCTTTCAAGATACGTGCAAGCAATCACGCTTCGGCTCGAAGACATGGGCCGGATGCCTGACCGAGATGCAGACAGGCAATTACTGATTAATCGATTAGAACGAGACCTAGCACAGAAAGTTCAAAAGTCCGGGCACGGAAAATCTACTCGGCAGATACGAGATATCCAATGGATGATTCAAGAATTGCGTGTCAGCCTTTTTGCACAAAGGCTGGGAACTGCACAATCAGTCTCTGAAAGGAAGATTGCAAAAGCAATCGAGCAGCTCTAAAGGCTACGATCACGCCGCCGCATCAAACGGATCTCAGATTCAAAATCATTAACGCTCTCAAACGATTTATAGACAGAAGCAAAGCGCAAATAGGCAACTTCATCGAGTTCTCGTAAAGGTTCCAAAATTGCTAGGCCTATGGCATTTGCCTGAATCTGAGAACTTCCGTGCTTTCGGATACGTTCCTCTACTTGTTGGGCCAATCGTTTTAATGCGTCTTCGCTCACGTCACGCCCCTGGCAAGCTCTCCTCACGCCCACGATAACTTTATCGCGGCTAAAGGGCTCCGTCAGGCCATTACGTTTTACTACTAGTAACTGTGCCTTTTCCACAGTGGTAAAACGGCCATTGCACTCCGAGCATTCACGCCGCCGCCTGATTGCTGAACCAGCATCAATCATTCTGGTATCGATAACTTTGGAATGCTCATGGTGGCAGAACGGGCAATACACTTTGAATAATCCCTACAGTCGATAGTCGTTTAACTAGCGTAACTTAAAGGCTACCGCACAGGCTTAAGCAATAGTCGTTAAAGGCGACCTCCAAAAACGCACGATGTCCTAGTTACTATCACCGAACTGGGGTATTCCTGCATGTAGAGTTTCAGAGCCAGTAGTGCTTTGTGCGGGGATCGCATGCGGGTTTCCTTCTACCTCGCCTGCAACGACGATTCCCAGAAGAAGGAAGAGACCAAAAACAGCACCAGCAAGCGCATTACTGGCATGTTCCTTCCAGCGAGGATCCGATGTGATTAACAGACTCCGCCACTCTTTGTGGTTGCCTCTATTACATCCAGATCCTTCATGCAAGGAAAGTGTACGAACATTCGTTTTAATATCATTGTTACGATTCGCGTCAATGTCCCAGACATCCGACGCAGGAACAATTTGCGCTCGATTTACCCGAGAATCACTCATTTTTTGAGGGCGATAAGCCAGCGTCATTACTCTTCCTAACTTTTCGCAGCAAAGAAATCATCCCTGCTGTTTTAGCAACAAAGTCACTATAAAAACCACTTCAAACACACCACACAGAAACACGATCATATGTTCGAAGAATCAATCACATGTTCGATTTTTACACCTTTTCGAACATACGGTCAAGTTTCTCATCCATTTTTTCGAACAGATCACCCTAAGGGCACAAAGATAAGCTAAGGTAAACAGCAGTAGAGGACGAACACGTTCGCGGAGCATTAAAAGAACTCCCCCCCCCAAAAAAAATCCTGAAGGGATATGACATCAATGGCCAAACAATCAAATAAACCGAACGCCACCGAGCCTGACCAGAAGAAGCTTTCCGAACGTCAGCGACGCATCCTTGAAGTAATCAGAGATGCTGTTGTTTTGAGAGGCTACCCACCAAGCATTCGAGAAATTGGAGATGCCGCAGGCTTGCAGTCCACCTCATCCGTGGCGTATCAACTCAAAGAGCTAGAAAAGAAAGGGTATTTGCGCAGAGACCCTAATAAACCACGCGCTGTCGACGTGAGAACACTGCCCGAATCCAGCACCCCTAAACCGGGCAGGAAACAAAACGCAAAGCCGAGCAAGTCGCCAGACCCCTCCGAAACTTCACCTACTAGCTTCATTCCTATCGTAGGATCCATTGCCGCAGGTAGCCCGATTCTTGCCGAAGAAAACGTAGATGCCTATTACCCCCTCCCCCAAGAGATTGTGGGAGATGGCGAACTATATATGCTCGAAGTTGTAGGCGAATCCATGCGAGACGCAGGAATCCTCAACGGAGACTGGGTAGTTGTACGTTCCCAACCTGTTGCAGAACAAGGTGAATTTGTTGCCGCCCTTATTGATGGCGAGGCCACCGTGAAAGAATTCCACAAAGATTCTTCAGGGGTATGGCTACTCCCCCATAATGATGCTTTCTCACCAATTCCAGGTGACCAAGCAGACATCATGGGCAAGGTAGTTTCCGTTATTCGAAAACTCTAGATCCACCCTTATCTTTTTAGATTGCACAGCACAGCTACCCCCACTTCAGGGAGCATGCGAAAAGCAAGATAAACATCACATTCAAATAAAACGGACACCGCCACCTTGGCTAACGCCTACTTTTCCCAAAAAATATTTTGATTCATGTCCGAACATTCGTGATTCATTTGTCCGTTTGACTGTTTTCTCCTTTTACCCGTGACAAAATAACAAGAGGTAAGTCTTACGGAAAACAACGGTTCTAGTGCCAAACTTTTCCGATATTTGATTTCACTCGAAGGGATTGGACATGTACTCAGAAGAACGACGGCGCCAAATAGCTTCTCTTACGGCGGTAGAGGGGCGCGTCAATGTCACTGAGCTTGCCGCCCGATTTGATGTTACCGCTGAGACTATCCGTCGAGATCTGGCAGTGCTGGACCGTGAGGGAGTCGTTCATCGAGTTCATGGCGGTGCTGTGGCAAATCAAACATTCCAAACCACCGAATTCAGTTTGGATACTCGTGCGCGTTCAGCATCCGGAGCTAAAAACTCCATTGCGCACGCCGCTTTGTCATATCTCCCTGAATCTCATGGTGGAATGTTCCTTGATGCAGGTACGACCACAGCTGCTTTGGCGGAACTTTTGTCGGTTCAACCAGCTGCAAAACATTGGTCAATCGTTACCAACAGCCTCTCCATCGCGTTAACCCTAGCCAACTCAGGGCTCGACGAGATCCAGCTTCTTGGTGGTAGCGTACGCGCAATCACGCAAGCCGTCGTGGGTGACACTGCGCTACGAACATTAGCTCTCATGCGCGCAGATGTCGCCTTTATCGGGACAAATGCGCTGACAATCGATCACGGCCTTTCCACCGCTGATTCTCAAGAAGCAGCAATCAAATCAGCCATGATCACAAATGCACATAAAGTGGTCGTCTTGTGCGACTCAACAAAAATGGGAACCGATTATCTTGTCAGCTTTGGTTCCATCAACGACATAGACGTAGTGATTACAGACTCAAATGCTCCCGAATCATTCATTAAAGCCCTCCGCGAACATGACGTTGAGGTCATCACCGCGTAAATAAACAAACGCCGCAACAAAGGGGCGGGGCCACCATATATTACTGGTAGCCCCGCCCCTTTGAGGTTCTAGGCCTAGACTAAGGCTGAATGATAGCTCTCACAGCGGCGCGTGCTTCTTTAGCACCCTCAGCATCCAATGCTGCTTCTGCCGCTTTTTTGCAGGTTTCCATATCAACGGCAGCAAGCTGAGCGCCAACGCCTGCAATAGCCGTCGAGGCAGCGGATAGCGAGTTAACACCTAATCCGGTAAGTACACAGGCCAACAGAGGATCAGCAGCAGCCTCGCCGCAAACGCCCACAGCGGTATCAAACCGCGCTCCCTCTTTACAAGTGTGAGCAATAAGGCGTAGTACCGCCGGCTGCCATGGATCGGTCAGGTATGCCAGCTGTGGAGACATACGATCCGCAGCCATGGTGTACTGAGTGAGGTCATTTGTACCGATGGAAACAAAGTCAAGATGCGGCATAAGCTTGTCTGCCATCAAAGAAGCCGCTGGGACTTCAATCATGGCACCCGCGACCAAACCACGGTCTGCGCATAGCCCCGCAAACCATTTCGCTTCACGAGCAGTTGCCACCATCGGCGCCATAACCCACGTCGGTGAATGTTCATCGCGACCAAGATCCGCAGCTGCTTTGGCAATAGCATCAAGCTGTCGAGTCAAGAGAGCCTCATTAGCACGCGCCACCCGAAGCCCCCTCACTCCAAGAGCTGGGTTCATTTCATCTGCCATTGAAGCGAAAGCAACAGGCTTATCAGAACCGGCATCTAGTGACCGGACGACAACCTTAGAATCCGGGAACTGTTCTAAGACCTTCTTGTAAACTTCCGCCTGTTCCTCAACGCTTGGCTCTTCCGTTGCGGTGAGGAAGCACATCTCAGTACGGAATAAACCAATACCTTCAGCCTGGCTATCAGTGGCTGCAATACGAGCGGCTTTACCATCTTGAACATTAGCCAGCAGCTGCACACGGTGTCCGTCTTTGGTGGTCGCCGGGCCTCGCCATTGCGCAATACGCTCTGCGAGTAGCTTGGATTCTTGCTCCGCTGCGCGGGCGGTTTCTGGGTCCGCTTTAAGAGTCACGGTCCCCAGGGCACCGTCGACAAGCACGGGCTCACCGAGCTGCACCTTATGAATCTTCTCTCCCGCTGCCACGATACAAGGCACGTTCAGTTGTCGAGCGATGATAGCGGTATGGCTGGTCGGCCCACCTAGTTCAGTGACTAGCCCGACAAAAAAATCAGTGTCTAGCGCTGCAGTATCCGCAGGCGAGAGATCATCAGCGAAAAGCACAACCTGCTCTTCAACATCTGGGAGACCTGGTTCCGGTTCATCGCGAAGCTGTGCAATCACACGGTCCCGGATATCACGTAGGTCCGTTGTGCGCTCGGCCATAATTCCACCGGCGGCCTCAAACAACGAAACAAATTTAGTAGTAGCCGCAACAACGGCATATTCGGCCGGGTGGCCACCTTGTGTGCCTTTTTTCACAGCCTTTCGCCAGCCGCGATCATTGACCATGCCTGCAGTCGCTTTCAAGACCTCCGAAGCAGCGCCCTCTGCGCGTTGTGAGCGATCAAGCAAGCGCTTAGCGACGACGTCCGCAGCGGTGGTAAAACGTTCAAACTCAGCCTCGCGCAGGGACTCCTCGATCACTTCACCAGCCTGCGGCAATTCTGGACGCGGGCTAATCCACACAGCTTTTGCGTAGCGAACACCAGATACTACTCCAGTGCCCTTAAAAACTGTGTCAGTTGCAACGTTATTCAAGGTTTCCACCCATCTTCACAGTTGAAGTTCATTCTTCCTACACATCACCACAAACTCAACATTTCCGCAACCAAACAAACAGAGAACTATTGACAAACAGACATAAGTGGGCATAAATTGGGCATTGATTTCAACATTTTTCCAGCAGAAACGGTAAAAACGGCGGAAATCAGCATGCTTCAACTCTTCACAAAACGCCAATTTTGTTAGGAGGTGACTATGGCCACCGTCGAAGAGGTTCAACTTAGACAATCAGCAATTGTCACCCTTACCAACGATTTGGGCCGTTGTAGCGTGACACAGCTTTCTCAGCGTTTTTGTGTCACACCCGAGACGATCAGACGCGATTTAAAAAGCCTTGAACATCAAGGTTTGCTCACGCGAGTTCATGGCGGCGCAGTATCAGGTTTCCCCATGCCCCATATAGAAATACTTGCGGTAGATGATGACGATGATCTTCCCATCCATCAATCACAACGGCGCAAACAAGCCATCGCGCACGCAGCTCTGCCTTTGATTCCAGGACCGAACGCGGCCATCTTCATTGATGCAGGGTCTACTACAGAGAGTTTCGCCAGCGTTTTAGCCCGCAACTATGTGGGACAAAACTGGCTAGTTGTTACCAATTCCCCAAACGTGGCCAGAACTCTTAGCGGAGCCGGTGTCCCCGACGTAATGATCCTTGGGGGGACGCTTAAGGGGAGAACTCAAGCGATTGTTGGCGAAAAAGCGGAAGCATCCCTACGCACGCTTAAAGCAGACATCGCGTTCATGGGGACAACCGGTCTCAGCATTGAAACCGGACTGACCACGTCCGATCCGCGAGAGGCTTCCATCAAAGCAACCATGATCGAACAGTCCCGATGCGTAGTTGCGCTCTGCGACTCCGGGAAACTTAACCGAACTTCTGACGTCACGTTTGCCAGCATTGATGATATCGATTTCTTAGTAACCGACCGGCATGCCTCGAAACAGCTACAAGCCAGCTTCAACACATTCAACACCCAGGTGGTGATCCCGTGATACTTACATTCACACCCAATCCCAGCATCGACACAACGCTCACCCTCGATACCGCTTTACGACGCGGCTCTGTACAACGCCCGATCTCTAACAAAAGCGTAGCCGGCGGAAAAGGGGTAAACGTTTCTCAGGCGATAGCAAAAGCGGGACATGAAACTATTGCGCTCTTCCCCTCCGCAGCACACGACCCTTTTATAGAGTTGGTCAAGCAAGCTGAAATTCCAGGACACGCGGTACCAGTCTGTGGGCACGTTCGAGTGAATACCGCCGTTACCGAGCCTGACGGAACAACAACAAAATTTAATGATCAAGGTGCACAACTAGATTCCACGAATATTGAAGCTTTGGAATCTGAGCTCCTTGCTCTTTCACGACGCGCATCATGGGTCGTTCTCTCCGGTTCATTGCCACCTGGAGCACCCATAAATTGGTACTCCCAACTCGTGGAAAAGCTGCAAAAAGAGATTCCGGGCATCAACATCGCTATTGACACTTCTGATAAACCACTCGTTGCACTAGCCGCTGATTTTACTAGGGTCGCCCCCACAATAATTAAGCCGAATGGCATGGAACTAGGTCAGCTAGTTGGTGCTAAGGACATAGATTTTGAAGCTGAAGCCGAAAAAGGAAACTACGAGCCCGTGGTTTCCGCGGCAGAAGAGCTGATAAAGCAGGGACTGGAAGCCGTACTAGTAACGCTGGGAGCTTCAGGAGCCGTACTAGTCTCTACTACCGGTTCATGGATTGCTCAGCCACCGGAGACCACCGTCGTCTCCACTGTAGGGGCTGGCGATTGTACCCTCGCCGGTTTTATCATGGGACAAAGCACAGGCTTATCCCAGTCCGAGTCTCTAGCACTAGGCGTCGCATATGGCAGCGCAGCCGCAGCCTTACCTGGAACCACTATCCCAACACCTGATCTCATAGACGTAGCCGGAACTCGAGTCTTCGCTTTTACTAAGATTAAAGTTTCTTAACCCTACTCGAACAATCTCCGAGCACCGGACGGTGCTGTTTTTAGCCACTACCCCTATCTATCACGCAGTTTGCCTTTCACCGCCACAATGAAGGACAGCCTTTTCTTATCGTCCTTGACGCGAACGGAGGCATAGTCTCAAGGAAAACCATGGCTCAACCCGTAATCACTGCTTCACTGGTGCGGTTGGACGCTGAGTTCGGTCCAACTCCAACCGATGTTATTTCTTCCCTCGCGGACATCGTCTCAGATGCTGGACGTACCGATCATGCGGCAACGCTTCTCGCTGATGCGCTCGCGCGAGAAGAAAAATCTGGTACCGGCGTTCCTGGCGGAATCGCCATTCCACATTGTCGTTCCGAGTCTGTGCAGATACCTACTCTTGCTTTTGCACGACTCAAAGATGGCGTGGATTTCGGTGCTCCGGACGGCTCCGCTTCTCTGATTTTCTTAATTGCAGCGCCTGCCGGAGGTGGGAAAGAGCATCTAAAGATCCTTTCCAAACTTGCGAGAGCTCTCGTCCGAAAAGATTTTATCGATGCGTTGCACAACGCTACTTCTGAAGAGCACGTAGTCGAATTGGTGAATACCGTCATCCATCCTGCCCCTGAAACCCCGACAGACGCCCAAGCTTCAGAAGCTGCAATAGCTAATAAAAAGCACATCACTCGTATCGTCGCAGTAACAGCATGCCCCACCGGCATAGCCCACACGTACATGGCTGCAGATTCCCTCAGTCAAGAAGCCGTCAAACGCGACGATGTTGAGTTAGTGATAGAAACCCAAGGATCTTCAGCAGTTACGCCTATCCCCCAAGATACGATTAACGCTGCGGACGTGGTTATTTTTGCCACCGATGTTGGCGTAAAAGACAGGGAGCGATTTGCCGGTAAACCGCTAGTCGAATCGGGAGTTAAACGGGCTATCAACGAGCCGGTAGCAATGCTAGAGGAAGCCGTTCTCGCTGCACAGAATCCGCAAGCTCGCAAAGTATCAGGCGTTTCATCTTCCGGACGAACAACCGATACAGCATCAAGCGGAGGCCTGAGTCTAGGCAAGAAAGTACAGCAGTCAATCATGACTGGCGTCTCTTACATGGTTCCTTTTGTCGCCGCGGGTGGCCTCCTCCTTGCATTAGGGTTCCTCTTTGGAGGATATGACATAGCCAATGGTTGGAAGACGATCGCTAGCGAGTATTCAATTACCAACCTGCCCGGCAATACCGTAGCTATCGACGGCTCCGACATAACCTTCGACCGTTCAGGGCTATTGCTTTATCTTGGTGCTGTTCTCTTTGCTACAGGTCAAGCAGCAATGAGTTTTATTGTGGCAGCGTTGTCTGGCTACATTGCTTATGCCCTCGCAGGGCGTCCTGGTATCGCCCCCGGTTTTGTTGGTGGCGCCATCTCCGTGACTTTAGGCGCGGGTTTTATTGGCGGCCTGGTTACTGGTTTATTAGCAGGCGTTATTGCACTGTGGATTAGCTCGTGGAAAGTACATCGGATTGTCCAATCTCTTATGCCAGTGGTCATCATTCCGCTCCTCACCTCGCTGTTCATAGGCCTCATCATGTTCCTTCTACTAGGACGCCCCTTGTCTGCAGCCATGATGGGGCTACAAAACTGGTTAGGAACGATGTCGGGCTCTTCCGCCGTTCTTTTGGGCATCATCCTTGGCTTAATGATGTGCTTTGACCTAGGCGGTCCAGTGAACAAGGCTGCTTATCTCTTTGCCACAGCAGGTTTGTCTACTGGCGACCAGGCCTCCTTACAGATCATGGCAGCAGTCATGGCAGCAGGAATGGTGCCTCCCATTGCTCTATCCCTTGCCACGCTTATAAGAAAAAACCTGTTTACCCCAGCAGAACAAGAGAACGGCAAATCGGCTTGGTTGCTCGGTCTTTCCTTTGTCTCTGAAGGCGCCATTCCTTTCGCCGCAGCTGACCCACTGCGCGTCATCCCCTCGATGATGGTAGGTGGTGCGGTCACCGGAGCGATAACCATGGCAACGCACACTATTTCCAGAGCTCCCCACGGCGGAATTTTTGTTTCCTTTGCCATCGACCCCATCTGGGGCTTCGTCCTTGGGATAATAGCTGGTGTGATTGTCTCCGCGTTTTCCGTAATCGCGCTGAAAAGCTTGTGGCCCAACAGGGTGGCAGAGCAAGCAGCTGTTAAAGCCCAAGCGTAGAACTTATCTCTTGAGACTCTCCGTGAGGCATCAAACACCCAAATACAAAGGATTATGACAATTCTATGCCCGTTTAATGGAAAAACCGACAGAATCGGAATAGAATCGGGCATAGAACCTACGGAGGAAAACTCCGATCATGGTTTTTGTGTATTTTGAGATACTTGCGCAAGGCTCTCACATACGCAAAACTGAGTTTTAATCTCCTCTAGGGACAAAGAAAAGCGTTAGGATTCAGCATTCCAGAGCTGGATTCAACACTATGAAAGGAATATTCCATGGCTTCTAAGACTGTTGCAGTCGGCTCCGCAGTTGGCCTCCACGCACGCCCAGCTTCCATTATCGCAGAGGCAGCCGGCGAGTTCGATGAGGAAATCTTCCTTGCCCTTGAGGGGGAAGACGATGATGAAACCGATGCAGCGTCATCTTTGATGATCATGGCTCTCGGCGCAGAAAAAGGCGATAAAGTCACCGTAACTTCTGAAAACGCAGAAGCAGTTGAGAAGATTGCAGCCTTGATCGAAAAAGATCTGGACGCTGAATAATCCTTTCTAATAAAGCGCTGAGGTTGGGATGCTCCCCTCCTCAGCGCTTTATTTATGTCTCACGTGTACGTCTAAAACCGCGTGGAGCGCCTACTTCCCTATGTGAAAACTCCCTCGATCCTCCGCATGGAATACTTGCAAAACATTTTTGTTGACATGTCATATAAAATGTTTTCCAAACACCCTTAACGATAAGAAGGAACCACCATGCAATTCGGAATTTTCACGATCGGTGATCTCACCCCCAACCCTATTACTGGCGAGACTCCCACAGAACACGAACGCATTAACAGGATCACTGAGATAGCCCTCAAAGCAGAAGAAGTAGGACTCGATGTCTTTGCTACTGGTGAACATCACAATCCGCCTTTTGTGCCCTCCTCCCCTACGACACATCTGGGATATATCGCCGCCAAAACCACCAACATTCAGCTTTCGACCTCAACTACGCTTATCACAACAAATGACCCAGTAAAGATCGCTGAAGACTACGCTTTCCTCCAGCATCTTGCGCAAGGCAGGGTTGATCTCATGCTAGGACGTGGAAATACCGGCCCTGTTTATCCGTGGTTTGGTAAAGACATCCGCGACGGCTTGCCGTTAGCAGTAGAAAACTATCATCTTCTCCGCAGACTGTGGCGCGAGCCAGTTGTTCATTGGCACGGTAAATTCCGTACACCGCTACAGGGTTATACCTCTACCCCGGCTCCGCTCGAAGATGTACCGCCCTTCGTGTGGCATGGCTCCATCCGCTCTCCAGAAATCGCCGAACAAGCAGCATATTACGGTGACGGGTTCTTTCATAACAATATTTTTTGGAACAAAGAGCACACAGCCAAAATGGTCAACCTATATCGCAAACGCTATGAATCGTATGGTCATGGGCAAGCCGATCAAGCAATTGTTGGCCTTGGCGGACAGGTATTTATCGCAGAAACAGAATCCGAAGCCAAACGTATCTTCCGTCCTTACTTTGATAATGCCCCTGTCTATGGTCACGGCCCATCATTAGAAGAATTCTCCTCGTTAACGCCCCTCACCGTAGGTACAGTTGAGCAAGTCGTTGAGAAAACAATGCACTTTGCAGACTGGGTCGGCGATTATCAGCGCCAAATGTTCCTCATTGATCATGCAGGACTTCCACAAGAAGTTGTTTTGAAACAAATTGAGATTCTAGGAAAAGACGTGGTTCCCGAATTGCGAAAGCGCATGGAAGCTCGCCGTCCAGAACACGTTCCCAGTAACCCTCCTAGCCACCGCTGGCTCGCTGAACACCGGGATTCCCCGCATTTCTTCGTTGACCCAACCTCTAAGGAGTCTTAAGCTATGCGCTCTCTTGTTGTCATATCAGCAGGTTTATCCACCCCCTCATCCACCACAAATGTCAGCGATACTATCGCTCGCTCCGTATCCGCTGCTGTCACTGCGCGTGGTGAGTCTTTAGAGATTCATTCAATCGAGCTATCTGAATTAATCCCGGATCTCAGCACGGCATTATCGACGGGCATCGGGACACCACGATTAGAAGAAGTCAAGCAAAAATTATCGTCTGCAGATGCCCTCGTGGCGGTGACCCCCGTCTTTAAAACAAGCTACTCCGGATTATTCAAAACTTTTTTTGATGTTCTTGATGCTGAAGCTCTCGTCGATATGCCGGTACTTATCGGTGCTACTGCAGGCACTGCACGGCATTCTTTGGTTCTCGACTTCGCCTTGCGTCCCCTGTTTACCTATATGCGCGCGATAGTTGTGCCTACAGGGATTTTCGTTGCTACAGAAGATTTTGGCGGCATCGAATCAGAGGCTACTCACATAAGAATTCAGCGGGCCGCCGATGAGCTGGCAGAGCATATAGTCAATATTTCCGCACAGGTAGATGGACTTGGAGGTTTTGTTCTACACAAAGAAACGAGACGGCACACCGGGATCGATCCTCAGGAAAACCTGACTCCTTTTAGCGAGTTGCTCCGGGGACACACTGGTTCCTAGTCCGTGCTGTCGGAGCAAAGAGGCAAGAAAGCTTAGGAATACGACCAATACAAGCGAGTCACACGTTCTTCCTCTTGCTCCGACATCACCGTGTACTCTTCCCAGCGAAGCGGCCCCGGTTCCCCACATTCCGATACTCGCTTCTCCAGTTCACTCCACACCGTGGGAAGAGCAGAATAGGACCCTCTATGTTCCATAAAAGCGGCGGCAGTGCTTGACGTTTCCCACGCAGTCATCCCGCTTACCTGGCTAGGAAGATACTCGCAATGAGCCTCGTCAGAAGCCCTGCAGACAGCCTCCATCAAGGCCCAGTCCTTCGGCTGCACCACAAACGCTGGAGCCATGTGTATTACTCCGCTTGAGACCTCATAGTAATAAGCGACCTGGGCAGCAGGGGCTACTCCTTGTTTTTTAAACAGGTCCCCAAGAGCTGTATATGCTGGCTCGAACACCGTAGGGATCTCCGACAAAGGAACCTTATAGTGGATTCCAACGAGGAAGCGATTCTCAATCACTGACTGTTGTATATGTTCCATGAGGGTCCCTTCTGTTGATGACCTCTGTGGATACACAGTACACGCATGCCAGCTATGTTCCCGGAAAATAACGCAAGCCCGTATCTTGATCAAGATACGGGCCAGTTTTTAAAATCGTGCGGTTTGTCCCTCACCAACGCGGGTATACAACCATCGCAAGATTGGGTAAAAGACGATGATTCCCATGGATCCCCAAGCAATACCTTGAAGCTCCACGCCGAAGACTGTGAGAGTCAGGTTTCCGATTCCCGCAATAAGTGCCACAGCGGCAGCGGTAAGATTCACAGGGTTATTAAAATTGACCTTGTTATCTTGCCAGATCCGCACACCAAGCATTCCGATGAGGCCATACAAGACAATGGCCGCGCCACCGAGAACGCCCGTAGGAATAGTGAAAATGAGCGCCCCGAACTTCGGGATAAAAGCCAAGACAACTGCGGTCAAAGCCGCAATCCAATAAGCAGCTGTTGAGTAAACTCGCGTTGCGGCCATAACACCGATGTTTTCTGCATACGTGGTGGTTCCTGATCCACCGAATCCTCCAGCAAAAGTAGTTCCTAGTCCATCCGCGATGAGCGCGTCGCCAGCCAAATCGTCTAGATCACGCCCGGTCATCTCGCTCACGGCTTTGACATGTCCTACGTTTTCCGCGATAAGAACGATCACTACCGGCAAGGTCACAAGGATGGTGTGCACAGTAAATTGTGGCGTGTGGAACTGCGGTAATCCGATCCATGCGGCATCATGAATAGCGGTCGTTGCTCCTTCCGAAAGGTTTCCGGTCAAAGCAGCAAAAACCCAGCCTATGATGACGCCGATGAGGATTCCCAACCTGGCAATCATTCCGCGTCCAGCAACCGTAAAAAAGAGAATCGCAGCCAGAGTCACCGTTGCGACCAACGGCTGTGCTTGAAAATTAGAAGTAGCAGCCGGAGCAAGGTTAAGCCCGATGAGCGCGACAATGGCACCTGTGACGGCAGGAGGCATGACGAGATCAATAACTCGCTTACCTGCGGCTTTAACAATAAAGCCCACCGCAATGAGCACAAGGCCTGTGACAACTACGCCACCCAGCTGGACGGCGATACCTTCACTTTGAGAGGCGATCAGCGGAGCGATAAAGCCAAACGAGCTTCCCAAATAAGAGGGAAGCCTGTTTCGAGTGATTAGGAGGAACAGCATGGTGCTAATTCCGGAGAAGAGCAAGGTGGTATTCACAGGGAAACCAGTCAGGGTGGGCACCAGCAACGTTGCACCGAACATTGCGATTACGTGCTGCATGCCGATACCTACGGTCCGACCCCAGCTCAATCGTTCTTCTGGTGCTACTACGGCACCAGGGGCAATCGTCTTACCGTCGCCGTGAAGGGTCCATCCCCAGGAAGTTTTGCTCACGAGCTTTTATTATCACCCCCGAAGGGGCTTTTCTCCAAGAACGTGGGGGCACCATGTGCATTTTTCGCCCCCACCTCGAATTATTAGGCGGACGCTACCTGGTACTCCCCTAGTTCTGATGCCAAAGAATGCGGCAGGCGGACGTCGATAAGCGTGCCTTCCGCGTGATATTCCTCAGATAAAACCGTTCCAAATTTATGGAGTCGCGACACAATGTCCCCTCGGGTAAAGGGGATCAGCAGATGAACATGTGCGTCCAGAGTGTTGAGGAAAAGCTCGATACGAGCTTCCAACTCAGGAATCCCGTCACCTTCTTGTGCTGACACAAACACCACGTCATCCAACGCATGGCGCAATTCTGCAAGGATCAACGGATCTGCCTGATCAATCTTATTGACCACGATTATCTCTGGTGGCGCTTCTACCTTCAGCTCTCGCACGATGTCAGATATAACTCCGTTAACAGCTTTGATCTGTTCCAACGGGAAGGGATCAGAACCATCGACAACGTGGAGAACAAGATCTGCTCCCACGACTTCTTCAAGCGTAGATCGGAAAGCTTCCACTAGCTGAGTAGGCAAGTGACGGACAAAACCCACGGTGTCGGTGAAGACCACCGATCGGCCATCGGCAAGCTCAGCGCGCCTGGTGGTCGGATCCAGGGTCGCAAACAGTGCGTCCTCCACAAGCACGCCCGCGCCAGTAAGAGCATTAATAAGGGATGATTTTCCAGCGTTGGTATATCCGGCAATCGCGATCTGAGGAATCGTAGAGTCGCGGCGCTGCGAGCGTTTCACGTCTCTCGCTGTTTTCATACCAGCGATTTCTTTACGCAATTTAGCCATGTCTGAACGAAGACGACGGCGATCCGCCTCGATCTTTGTTTCACCGGGGCCACGCAGGCCTACGCCACCATTGGAACCTGCTCGACCGCCCGCCTGCCGAGACAAAGCCCCACCCCAACCGCGCACGCGAGTAATAAGGTATTCCATTTGCGCCAATGAGACTTGAGCTTTGCCCTCTTTGCTCTTAGCGTGCTGGGCAAAGATATCAAGGATCAGCATCGTCCGGTCAATGACCTTAACGTCTAAGGCTTTTTCCAGCGCAATCATCTGTCCTGGTGAGAGCTCACCATCGCACACCACAGTATCCACACCGGTAGACATCACGATGTCTTTAAGCTCTGCTACTTTACCGGAGCCGATATAGGTTCCAGGGTCGGGCTTATCACGCTTTTGATAGAGCATGTCCACAACTTCTGACCCTGCCGTCTCAGCCAGAGCTGCAAGTTCCTGCATGGTGGCTTCTACTTCTGCCGTAGTTCCTTGTGTCCACACACCAACAAGAATCACGCGTTCTAGGCGTAATTTTCGGTACTCAACGTCATAGCCGTCATCTTGGTCTGTCGCATGAATACTTGAGCCTCGGGTGAGGCTACGCAGGCTGGATCGGGCTTCTAGATCAAGCTCACCAACAGTAGGCTGCTTGTTCTCCGACATGCCAGGCGAGGACACTGCCCCATCCGCGTGGCGGGGACTAAGCAACCCAGATTGATCTACTCCGGAATCTCCATACGGCGCTACAGGCCGATGATCCTTGAATGCTTGGTCAAGAAGGTCATCATGCACGGTTCCTAGCTGCTCCGAGGGATGAGCAGAGTTAAGGATCTGGTCGTGAATTGGGGTTTCATTATTTTTAGTCATCGTTACCGATCATTGTCGCATGTTGAATAGCCCGACACTAGTACTTCGCACCGATGATCTTTGTTAGCGAACGCAGCAAAAACGTAGTAACCAAACCAACCTCACATGATTTTCCTGTGACGTATAGCCGTACCCTCCTATGTCTCGTCGTCACGCAGTGCCAGCCTCCGTTTATAAAAAGAACTCCTGAGAAATAGTTCCAATGCCATCAATAGAGTCACAAAGGGATACAATCAGACGCTATGAGCACTGATCTCTTGAGCATTGGTATGACCTTTGACAAGTGGCAGGATGCCGTTGAAGCAGCCATCGCCACCGATAAACTTGCCGTGACCGGCGAAGTCCGTGGTGGACAGCTTATTCAGTATGCAGACGACTCCGGCGCACAAATTAACATTCTCGCTGTTGAGCCGTTTGCCACTTTTGCTGGCTTTGACTCCGTTACTCAATCATTCGCGCATATTTCTATGGTGAATGACGTCCTCGCATTGTGCGAAATTGTTGATTACAACGGGCAAGAAGTCACGACTGTGGCCTGTAATCTTGCACAAGGACCTTTGCTTGTCGACGAACCCGAGCAGCGCTGGCAACAGCTGGGCCTCTCTGCTCTCGCTTTCGACGTGATCACGTATCCGACTATCGCAGATTTTGAACAGGCCTCCCCCGAGATCCTGGGAACGGTAGTCAGCGAGGGCGCTCTCACCGTGATGTCTGGTAACGGCACCACCGCTCCCGATGCTTCTGCAACATTTAACGTCCGCGTCTTGTCCTCCGAGTACAGAACGAATACGCTCACAGGTTCACGATTTATCCATGCAACCGTTGACGGGCCTTTCCCCTTTGACGTCTGTTTACCCGACGCAGCTTCTCTGCCAGAACGTGACTCCGTCATCGCAGGCAAAGCCGTGTTAGTGGGATCCGTGTCCGTTCCAGAATCAGGTGGATGTGGTTCCGGCGGCGGATGCGGCTCTGGTGGCTGCGGCTGTGGTGGACACTGATCTCCCGATTATTTCTTTGCCCGCCCCTTACCTAGGTTTAGGTCATATCATCTCATAATCGCGCAGCAACTTGACGCCAAAGGAACGATAAATAATGCCGGAATTCGCTGGAATTAGCGACGCAGGACGTAGGCCACTCTGGCCTTACATCGCGATCTCTTTTGCTTGCGTCTGCCTCGTTATATGGCTCAAGTTTCCCGGAGTGATGCTCTCTATCATCATTATCGGTGCAACAACCTTTATGACTCAGCATCGTCCCAATACCCGGGAAGTAGATTCTCTCCGTGCTTCCATCCGGCTCACGCTTGAGGATATACAAGATATCCTCACGCAGTACGACAAGTTTGAAACAGGCACGGACATGGAGTCAATTGCGGATCGCACCCTCTATCGTCCTGCTCTTCTGGACCCAGAAAGTAGCGATCCGGATATTGAGGCTTTCCATTATCTTCGGAAGACCTCGCGCCGATTCCTGACTCGCGCCGATGGACACCTCACTAAAGCATTGACTATCGGGCAACTAGAGAAAATCCTTGAGGTTACAGACCGTCGTGCCTCTGATTTTGAGGAATCGTGGATTGCTGCACGACGCGCCGCAAAACGGCTGAGCGAGAATTAGCCTTAGCACTACCTATAAACGCCCGCACCGGTATAACTTGATGCGGGCGTTTATTCATCTAACGGGTTTATACGCTTAAACCACGGGTATCCAGCTGACCCCACGCGACGATTTTCGAGGGACCCCGCAAAACGGAGGTATCCCCTTGGATTGTCACGCTGACGCTGCCGCCAGGTATGTGTACCACCACGTGGCCGTCGACAAGCCCAGCATCCGCTAGCGCCGAGCGCGCCGCAGCGACGGTACCGGTGCCGCAACTGCGGGTCTCTCCCACGCCACGCTCATACACACGCATATGGATCTGCGATTGGTGATCGAGTTCCGTAAGCAGCTCTACGTTGACTCCCTCTGGGAAAAACTCGCCATCAATAACAGGCTGCACCAGATCAACCTCTGATAAGGCTTGCGGGGTCAGTCCCGGGACCACGCAGGCGAGATGCGGATTCCCCATATCCACTCCCATGCCTGCGTATGAAGCCGTACCGATATGACACGTTGAGACACCGGTGACTTCGGCTGGTCCCATATCAACGCTAACGTCAGCATCCGTTGCGCTGAAGGAATGAACCGAAACGGTACGAACTCCTGCACGAGTGCCAATACTAAAGTCATCTGTATCAACTAAAGCTCGCGACCTCAGCCAATGGGCAAACACGCGTGTTCCATTACCGCACATCTCTGCAGCGGAGCCATCCGCATTGTAATAGTCCATAAAATAGTCAGATGGGTCTAGCCCTTCCGGAGCTTGGGTAAGCACACCGGAAGCCAGCAAGGCTCCAACACGAGCGACGCGTAAAACACCGTCTGCACCCACGCCCGCCCTACGATCGCACATGGCGCTTATGAGCTGAGGCGTCAACGGCAGCTTCGCGTCAAGATCCTCGATAATTACAAAGTCATTTTCAGTCCCATGGCCTTTAGCAAACGAGATCTGCTGAGGTAGTTCATGTGTCACAGTCACGTTAGCAATGATAGCGCTTGCGACGGCGTGTCTTCAGCAGCATCGATCCAGGAGATACGAGGATCACGGTTAAACCAGCTTCTTTGCCTGCGCACATATCTGCGAGTCCCCGTGATCGTCCGGTCTACTACCTCGTCCCAGGTCAAATCACCTGCCATTCCCTGTAAAACCTGCGCGTATCCGATCGCCCGTCCCGCCGTCGAATCAGCTACCAATCCTTTGTCTAACAACGATTCAACCTCTGCGACAAAACCGTGTTCGAACATAAGACGAGTGCGCAACTCAATACGAGGGTTAAGCCAATCGCTGTGCGTACGTAGGCCTAGAATTCGCGTCCCCCAACGAGGAGCGCCATTTTTGGGCGGCTGGCTGGCTTGAAATGGCTGACCAGTAAGCTCAATAACTTCCAATGCCCGAACAGTCCTGCGAGGATCTTTGTCTTCGATGATCTCCGCCGCAGCGGGATCACGTAGTGCAAGTTCGCGATGCAACGCGTCAATGCCGATTTCAGCGAGTTTTTCTTCCCATTGCGCCCGCACTTTCTTATCGGTGGGGGGAAATTGCCAGGCGTCGACAAGCGCTTGCACATACAGCATCGATCCCCCCACGAGAATAGGGGTTTTCCCACGTGCCATGATGTCTTCCACATCGCGTACCGCGTCTTGCTGGAACCTTGCTACCGATGCAGTCTCCGTGACCTCCCAAACATCCAGCTGATGGTGAGGGATCCCTTCGCGCTCAGAAATAGAAAGTTTAGCTGTGCCAATATCCATGCCTCGATAAAGCTGCATCGAGTCAACGTTGACTATCTCTCCGTCTAACTCGTGCGCTAGAGCAATACCAAGAGCTGACTTCCCCGATGCTGTAGGCCCAACGACGGCGATGGGACGTATTCCGTCTACAGTCTGGTAATCCGAATCTTCCTTGTGCATGCTATTTTCTCTGTGCTGTGTAAACGCTATTGACACGTGCTTCTCCTACCTGCTGCGTTGCCTTTCCACACAGCAACAAATCTCCCGACTCCTAAAGACGAATCAGACAAAGCCAAAAACGCCTCTTCCACCTCCAGCCCACTAAGTTCATGCCACAAGTCTGGGTGTACTACCCCACCGTTTTCTGGGGTAAGCAGCGCGTTAAATTTCTCCTTTTCCGCGTCATCGTGGAGAGCATGAGGTCCCCCTGCCAACAGTTTCTCCATGAGCTGATGGGTTTCTTTCCCCGTGTCAAGCAAAGCAAGTGGCGCCCGTTCAGTTAAGCCCGCGGAACCATCAACTACCACGATCGTGAGTGCTCCACCGCGTGGTTTCTCCAGACGCGGCTTGATCTCTGACACGTCCACCGTCGGGTTATCCGCTATAAAAGGGCCCGCAATATAACGAGCGATAAGTTCGGGAAGATAAAACCCCTTCCCCACATTCACGTGGGGAGCACCCCATGCTTTGAAGCTGCCCTCTACGTTTGTACGGAAGTTGGTATCACATGCACCAACAATGTCTATCGACGTAGGAGACAAGTCTTCAATCATGTAACGCGCGCATTCGCGTAACGCACTTGAAGCCGCATCAGGAGATAACTCTGAGACAAGCGCCGGGCTGCTCGGAATAATCAACACGGCCCACGGTTTCGTTTCACATTTTCCACGACTTTCCACCGCGGTATCCGTATCAATACTCACCACAACTGCCTTCCCACTACCTTCCACGTTGCATGTGCTTGCAACGCTTTCAGAGCTAAGCCTAAACGTGGGTCGTGAGAGAACCAACCTGCATGCACTCAGTTGCTGAGAATGTCACGCTGGATTTTGCGGCAGTGTCATTGCGAAACCTGTAAGTTTATTGAAGTGAAACATAAGGCATACTCGGAATAGCAGATTCCTCTCCTTGTGCTTCTGTTAAAGCTTCGGCAGCCGCGACGCGCGGCACGATGAATAGAAAGACGGACTAGCGTTATGAGCTCTAACACTTCCCCTAAGCCAGGCCCCACCCCAGGTCCTCGTCCCGGTCCTCGACCAGGAGCTGTTCCGGGGCCACGCCCTGGTGCACATGCGGCGCATTCAGCGCCTGCAGTTGCTGTTGCACCGCAGAACGACCCCAGCAAATGGGGACGCGTGGAAGAAGACGGCACTGTCTTTGTCACCTACAAAGGCGTCGACCGAGAGATCGGTTCTTGGCAAGCAGGCACCCCGGCTGAAGGCCTAGCCCACTACGGGGCTCGCTTCGACGATGCCGCTACGGAAGTTGCCTTGTTAGAAGCACGGCTTAATACGCATCCTGGCGACGCGGATCACATCAAGCGCAAGGCCGCAGAAATCTTGGAGACTCTGCCTACCGCAGCTTTTATTGGCGATATCGAATCGCTTGAGCGACGTTTGGGCACCATCATCAATGGCGCAGATGACGCCGGTGAAAAGGCACGCGAGGAAAAGCAACAGCACCGCATCAAAGCAATCGCCCGCAAGGAAGAACTCGCAGCCGAAGCAGAAGATCTAGCCGAAAACTCTACAGACTGGAAGGCTGCCGGCGACCGTATCCGCGAGATCCTCGATGAGTGGAAGAGCATCAAGGGGATTGACCGTAAAACAGACGATGAGCTTTGGAAGCGCTATTCACGCGCGCGTGACGCTTTTAATCGTCGTCGCGGTTCTCACTTTGCTGAGTTGGACCGGGGCCGGGCCGCAGCACGCAAGGTGAAGGAAGAACTGGTAGCCAAAGCCAACGAGATTAAGAATTCCACCGACTGGAATGACACGGCTAAGACATTCAGGGATCTTATGACCTCCTGGAAGACCGCCGGACGAGCTCCCCGTGAAGTAGACGATAAGCTGTGGAATGCTTTCAAAGAAGCTCAAGACTACTTCTTTAACGCGCGTCATGCGGTTAATGAGGAACGAGATCGCGAGTTCAGCGCTAATGCCGACGCAAAGGATGCTCTCCTTGCGGAATACTCGCAGCTCATCGATCCTTCCAAGGATCTCGACGCAGCACGTAAGAAGCTACGCGAGTTGCAAGAGAAATGGGAAGAAATCGGTTACGTGCCACGTGACCGGGTACGCGAATTCGAAGATAAAATCTCCAAGCTTGAACGCAGGGTGGAAGATGCCGCTGATGCTCAGTGGCGCCGTACCGACCCAGAGGCGCAGGCACGCGCCTCCCAGTTCACCGCCAAAGTCGAAGAATTTAATGCGCAAGCTGCAGAGGCTGAAGCTAAGGGCAACTCCAAGAAGGCTGCACAATTGCGCGAACAGGCGCAGCAATGGCAAGAATGGGCCAATGCAGCACTCAATGCGGTAGAAAACCGCTAGAATTGGCTAGATGCTGAAGCTTTATCAAATCGAACGATCGGAGCACACCGACTCGTCTCATACCGAGCCGAGCGATCTGCTTCGGTCGTTTACTTTTTCTTCTAATTTAGCTACGCAAGACATCAGCGGAGATAACTCCACATCCTCCACCGTTGCCTCTGTTATCCAGCAACTTCACGGTTCTCCTGCTCAAAGAACAATTATTGTTGTTGCGGTCCAGACAGAGTCTCAGGCGCCGACATATCCGACCGGTGAGTTAGGTTTAGAGGTGCTTCCTTGCACTGATCATTCTTTACCGGATTCAGAGGAAAGCACCATTGGTTATCCAGTCGGATATCTAGAAATTGACATGCCATTGCAGTCAAATCTCTCTTCAATCGCCTGTGACATCATCCTGGATGCGGAACTTCAGCCCCTGCCTGCAGAACAGCCAAGCGACGAAGCACGCGAATGCGTCCGCTTCTTGTTGGAATCTCTCCCCTCGCTTGCGAAAAAACTAAGCCGTCCCCTCATCCAGTTGTGGAAGCTCATGCCCGCGGAGCCGACGCCTTATAGCAGTTTCCTAGAGTCAGTCATTCATGAACAAGGCTTTATCAAAGGTCTGGACGAGATCCAAGGATATGTACCCGCTCAGGACTATCCCATAGCGATTCCTGAAGGTTTTGAATCCCTCACCTACTACGATCACAAGCCACCGCACGATATCGTCGACAGCCTCCTGTCGCTATTCGATCAAGCAGCCCACGACATACCGGTAGGCACATTAACTAGGCAGCCGCGTCCCTGGACTAGGGAAAGGCTAGAACAAGCAGCTGAAACAACTCGCCGTCGCGGCAACCAAGTAGTTTCTACCGTACTCATGCACCAAGGAAGGGCCATCGCTTTCAGCGAGGCTTCTCGACGCGCCGACGCATCCCCTTCTGTCGCCGAACAAAGCTTTACCCTTGTTCTACGCGAATATAGAGGAAAAAATCTGGGCACGCTGATCAAAACGCTCTGTATCACGGAAGCGCTTCGTCGATGGCCTCATATCAAGCGCATTTATACCGAGATGGCCACATACAACGCTGCCATGCAAACCGTTAATAACCAACTTGGTTTTACTCACGTGGCTGCGGTACGCGCATGGGAGAAAAAACTAGCTTAACCAGTGACTGGTTTTAGCGGTTGTCTTTGTCAGCTCCGCGTTCCTGATTCTTCTTGTGCTTCGCTGCAGCTAATCGACGCCGATCATCGATAAATAATGGGTTCTCTTTCGGCATACTCGCCTGTTCGGCTATGCGCAGAGATCGTTGCGCGTAGCCGACCTCATCGAGATTTTCATGTTCTGCCCGTGCCTGAGCAATCTTTGCTTGTTCATCACTCCGCGCAAAGATAATTAAGCTTAAAAAGAAAACCAAAATAATCGTGGCTGCTACTTCCAATAACAAGCCGATTCCGATGCCGGTCTGTCCTTGAAACTCTTTACTTTGTAACCTCATCCATAAGCAGAACAAGGAAACCAGCAGGGAGATTCCACCAAGTAGATAGCATAAATTGGCAGCTAAAGTACGTCGGAATAACAGTGTTAGTCCATTAAGCACCACAACGGACAGCGTCCCCACATAAACAAAGATGTGCTCCGCCACCTTGACTGAGCCGTAGTCGCCAGGAATGAGTAACTGTGCCCCGCGAATTCCACCGGTATGAGGTAGCGCAAGTCCAACAAGAAAAAGAACAAGAGCCACCAGCATGCCGGCACGCGCACCATCTGTTGATACACGACGAGAAACGGTCTTCTCTTCGCGTGCTAACTGGCTAGCAGAAACTGGCTCTTGTTTTGCTTCAGACACTACTGCCTTCTCCTATTAACGACTCAATAATGCTGCGCACAGTGCGCAAACAGATGTAATTCCTTGGCTTAGCAGCCGCAAGCGTCTTGCGACGCGGTCTTCTGTGCAATTGGTGCGCCTATTGAAGGCAATCCTAGCCCAACACCAACAGGCGCAGTGGTAGGTACTTTTCCAGCGGCACTCATATCACCGGCTTTTGTACGACGATGCGAGAGAACGCCAGAATCTGCAATTAAGAAGTGGGGCGCCGCGCTGGTGACCGTAGCTACAACAATGTCGCCTGGACGGATTTCCCCGTCTGTGACACCTTCTGGCGAAAAATGAACTAGCCTGCCATCACGAGCACGGCCGGTAAGTCGGTTTGTCTTATTGTTCTTCCGTCCGCCTTCAGCCTGCACCAAAAGCTCAACCTCTGTGCCAATAAGCTTCTGGTTTTCTTCGAGAGACACTCGCTCCTGTAGTTCCAAAAGACGCTCGTAGCGTTCCTGCACCACTTCTTTTGGTATCTGATTTTCATATTCTGCCGCAGGTGTCCCCGGACGAGGGCTGTATTGGAAAGTGTAAGCACTGGTAAAACGAGCTTTTTCTACCACATCGAGGGTTGCCTGGAAATCTTCTTCAGTCTCACCAGGGAAACCAACGATGATGTCTGTGGTTATCGAGGCATGAGGTAGCTTCGCCCTTACCTCATCCAAAATCGCCAGGAATTTCTTTGATCGATACGAGCGACGCATCTCTTTCAAGACTTTGTCAGAGCCGGATTGAAGCGGCATGTGCAGCTGCGGGCAAATATTAGGGGTCTCAGCCATGGCGTCAATGACATCGCTAGTAAATTCGGCCGGGTGCGGGCTGGTAAAACGCAGCCGTTCGAGCCCCTCGATATCACCGCAAGCTCTCAGAAGCTTAGAAAACGCAGAACGGTCACGCTCGATCGAAGCATCGGCGAAATTAACTCCATAAGCATTAACGTTTTGCCCAAGCAGCGTTACCTCAGAGACGCCCTGTTCCACGAGTGCCTGTACCTCTGCCAGAATGTCACCGGGACGGCGATCGACCTCTTTACCGCGCAATGAGGGCACGATACAGAACGTGCACGTATTGTTGCATCCGACGGACACCGATACCCATCCTGCATATGCGGACTCTCGCTTTGCGGGGAGGACGGAAGGGAATTGCTCCAAGGAATCCACTATCTCTACCTGAGCACGGTTGTTATGCTCCGCACGATCAAGCAGCGCTGGCAATGAACCAATGTTATGCGTGCCAAAAACCACGTCTACCCAAGGCGCTTTCTTAACAACGGTGTCCTTGTCTTTTTGTGCAAGACAACCGCCCACGGCGATCTGCATCCCAGGGCGTTCCACTTTGGTTGCACGTAATTGTCCCAGGGTGCCATAAAGCCGCATATCGGCGTTTTCCCGGACGGCACAAGTGTTAAAGACCACCAGATCTGGTTCATCACCAGCTGCTACGGGTGAGTATCCGGCGTCTTCAAGAAGTCCGGAAAGTCTTTCCGAATCATGGACGTTCATTTGACAACCGAAGGTTCGCACCTCATACGTCTTACCCGCGCCCACAGTTGTTTTCTCGGACTTCTCGTTCTTCATCTGCACATCTTTTGTTGACAATGACACGTCACGCCATTGTAGTGGGCAAGGGATAAAAGCCATAACTGAATTACCTGCATTTTTAGGATGCTGTTTCTTGGCTTTCATTCTTTAAGTTCATCCAACCGCTGTTCTAACGCAGAACGTGCGATGTGCAGCGACTGAGATTGTCCAAAGCCTCTACGTGCAAGTACACCTACGATTCTTCTTAGTGCCTTGTCATAGTCGTTTCGCGTTTCGGGTATCTTTTTAATCGACCGAGCCTTTTTCCGAGCTAAAGCGCTCGCCACGTTTTCTTCATCGTCTTCAGAAACCTGGCTCAACGCTTCCTCACGCTGCTGCCTGCCCACGCCCTTTTCTTTAAGCTCATGGTTAAGCGCAGCACGAGATTTTCCACGTGCCACATGCCGTTGCCGCACCCATTCATTGGCAAACATTTGGTCATCGAGTAGCTTTGCGTGTTCAAAGTCTTCCAACACCGAATCAACAATGTCTTCTTCAAAATCCAAAGAGAGCAGTCGTTGTTTAAGCTCGTGACGTGAGCGCTGACGTTGGTTGAGCAACAGAAGCGCACGATGTTTTACCGGAGCTTTGGCTTCTTCGAACTTTTTGTCAAAAAGTTCGCTACCTTCCTCGTGATAGCGCTCAAGCGCCCGCGAAAGGCGCTTGAGCTTGTCTTCTTTGCTTAGACTTGGATCAATCTTAGCCATTGTCCTCATCATCAAAGTCGATATTAGGGACCATATCTACTGGATCATCAGTAAGCGCGTCGTTTTGATTAGCGTACTTTCCAATCTGCAGTGCCCGGAAGATCTTCTCTTCAATTTCGTCCGCTAGTTCAGGGGTCTGCTTTAAGTACAGACGGACTTTTTCCTTACCCTGCCCGAGTTGATCGCCATCATAGGTAAACCACGAGCCCGATTTTTTGATGATTCCGTTGTCTACACCCAAATCGATGATGGAGGATTCTCTAGAGATTCCTTCGCCATACATGATGTCAAATTCTGCAATTTTGAATGGGGGCGAGACCTTATTCTTCACCACTTTTAGTCGGGTTCGGTTACCAATGGCATCCTGTCCATCTTTAAGTGTTTGGATACGACGAACATCGCACCGAACTGACGCATAGAACTTCAGCGCTTTACCACCCGTAGTTGTCTCAGGTGAACCAAACATCACGCCAATTTTTTCGCGCAGCTGGTTGATAAAGATAGCGGTCGTTCCCGAGTTATAGAGAGCTCCTGTCATCTTGCGCAAAGCCTGACTCATCAAACGTGCTTGCAAGCCAACATGGCTATCTCCCATCTCCCCCTCGATTTCCGCTTTGGGAGTAAGAGCAGCCACGGAGTCGATAACGATGATATCTATGGCCCCTGAGCGAACAAGCATGTCTGCAATTTCCAGAGCCTGTTCACCGGTATCTGGCTGGGATACCAACAGCGCGTCTGTGTCTACGCCAAGCTTGCGAGCATAATCTGGGTCCAAGGCGTGTTCGGCGTCGATAAACGCGGCAATCCCCCCAGCACGCTGCGCCTGCGCTATGGCATGCAGTGCCACAGTCGTTTTACCCGAGGACTCAGGTCCATATACCTCAACGATGCGCCCCTTGGGGAAGCCGCCGATACCGAGGGCAACGTCGATTGCAGTGTTTCCAGAAGAAATAGCGCTGATCGGAGGCCGATTGTCATCACCAAGGCGCATCACTGCGCCTTTACCAAAGTCTTTCTCGATCATAGCCAAGGCCGCATCGAGCGCTTTTTGCCGATTATCCCCTGTTGCCGGCTGAGACTTCGCACTTTTCTTAGCTGCCATTTTTATCCTTCTTTTCTCATTGAGGAACACTCAAATTAATCTGGCTCATCTTTTTGACGCATGATCAGGGCACTTCGGATCCCTCATCAGTGTATAACCGGGGAATTTCACCCCCGATTGGTGAGCTCGACTCAACTAAGCATGAATCCTAACGACCACTGCCAACATCGCATTAATCTCCCACGAGAATACACAAACAGATGTTCGACAGGCAAACTGATCTCCGCAGACTTTTACATAGCCCTGGGCAACTTTTACTTCGGATTATCCAACCCCAGCCGTCGACTTTCAGGAATCGAAAAGTCTTCACACAAAGCCCACCACACTGCTCTCGGCTCTACCCCATGCTCAATTAAGCGATCCGGAGTGTCCCCCAACGCTGCCAGAACATGAGAATGGAGCAACCACGGTCCGCGAGTGCTACCGAATTCATCAACTACCAACTGGTGAAACTCTGTTAATCGCATAGTGGCCATCGTAGGCGATCATCCCACGCAAAGCGCAGCCCCGATAGTGAATTGAACAGCGTTAACCACTACTGTTTATGAACGTGAACACTTCTTCTCAGCGCAATCGACTACTTGATCTCGCTTATATCGCAGTCTTTGCGGCTCTTATCATTGTTTTTGCTTTTGTTTCCATTCCGGTAGGCGCTGCCGGTGTCCCTATCGTTATGCAAAATGCAGTCATCATTTTGGCCGGCCTTATCTTAGGCGGACGCAGAGGCTTCCTTGCCGCAGCTCTCTTCCTTGCGCTCGGATTGATCGGCCTTCCTGTACTAGCAGGTGGGCGCACTACCTTGGCCGCATTATCAGGTCCTTCAGTAGGTTACCTTGTTGGTTACCTACTATCCCCTTTGGTCGCAGGAACCATTGCGTACCTCGCCCCAAAGAAATCCAAGCCATTAACCACGGTTTTCTTTGCCCTCGCAGCTTTTGTCGCGCTCTTAGTCCAATACACCTGCGGAACCTTTGGACTTATGATTCGAGCCGGCCTCGATTTTGCCAAGGCGGCAGCTGTTAATATCCCCTTTGTTGGCCCTGATGCTGTCAAACTCGTCATCGCTGTTGTCATTGCACTAGGCGTGCACGCGGCCTTCCCGGATATCCGCGGTACTCGCCGTACCACCCCGTCCGCAGGCTAGGACCATGCCAAGCATCATCTTTGACAATGTCTCCGTGGCTTACGAAGACCTGCCCGTCCTCGATTCCGTAAGTCTGTCCCTCAAGGAACACCGCGTGGGCATTATCGGTGCTAACGGTGGAGGAAAGTCTACCTTGGTGCGGCTTATTAACGGGCTAAGCGATCCTTCTTCAGGAACCATCGTGGTAGACGGCCTTGACGTCGCAAGGGAAGGCAAAAAGGTTCGCCGTAAAGTAGGTTTTGTGTTCTCTGACGCAGAGAACCAAATTATTATGCCCACGGTTAAAGATGACATTGCGTTCTCCCTGCGCCGCCTCAAACTGGACAAAGAGACACGGCGCAAACGCATCTCAACCGTACTAGCTCGTTTTGGCCTTGAATCACACGCGGAGCACTCGCCTCATCTGCTCTCAGGCGGGCAAAAACAACTGCTTGCTTTGGCATCGGTGTTGGTCATAGAGCCTGAGATCGTAATCATGGATGAGCCAACCACGCTTTTAGATATGCGTAACCGCGCTCATATCAAGACCATCATCGAAGGGCTAGAGCAGCAGGTTATTGCAGTAACCCATGATCTTGATCTTTTAAGCAATTTCGATCGAGTCCTGTGTGTTCATGACCAAAAAATCTTGTTCGATGGACCACCCGAGTCTGTGATCGCACAATATGTCTCCCTTATGGAAAACAATCCATTATGATGCGTAATGTTCCTTTAGGAGTCTATGTTCCAGGCGAAAGCGTTATCCATAGAATTCCTCCGAGTGCAAAGTTTTGCTTTCTCATAGTTTTTGTCATAGCTACAACAGCTCTAGTAAAACAGCCGGTTGTCGCTTTGTCCTGCGTCTTCTTTTCTACGACTCTGTACATTTTGGCAAAAATTCCTCCCCGTATTGCGTGGGGACAATTGTGGCCCCCAGGCCTTATATTGCTGTTCCTTGGAGCATTTCAGTGGTGGCAAAAAGGATTGCCGTACGCATCGGCCCTTGTTCTAGCCATTTTTGCCTCGCTCATGCTCGCAATGCTTCTCACATTGACCACCCCGTTGGAATCAATGATGGAGACGGTGCAACGAGTATTAGCCCCCACGGAACGGTTTGGGGTGCCTGTAGAAACCATTACTTTGGCGTTTTCTTTAACTCTTCGGCTCATCCCGCTCATGCTCACAACTGTCTATGAGGTGTTAGACGCCAGGAAAGCGCGCGGTGCCACTTTTTCACTCATAGCCCTAGGAACACCTGTGATGATCCGTTCCATTCGTCGAGCTCGCAACATAGCGGATGCGCTTATGGCGCGGGGCGCCGGCGATTAGGCACTCTTTATTAGCACAACAAAAGGCACAAACCCCATCAACTGGGACTTGTGCCTCTCGTATAACGGTTGATTCGCGTTTTTATGCTTCCCCGCGAAGCTCCCGCATCTTTTGTGCCACAGCATCATCGGTAGCGCTTGGTGTTGCCTGCGATGACTCAATTGAACGTTGCTGAGCGCTATTACCGGAAGTGAGCTGGCCGCCTGCCATTTCTGCACGAATCTGCTCCAAGCGTGAGTGGCCTGCAAGCTGTACACCTGCCTGCTCGATCTCAGCCATACGCCCCTGCACAGAATTCTGAGCAAGTTCCGCAGTGCCCAAAGCATTAGCGTATCGACGCTCAATCTTCTCACGAACCTGGTCAAGATTAGGAGTATTGCGGTTGGAGATGGAATTCATCGACTGAATCGACTCTGCAACCTTCTCCTGCATCTTCGCCTGCTCTAGCTGGCTAAGAAGCTTGGTGCGCTCTGCAACCTTCTGCTGCAATGCCATGGAGTTGCGTTCAACTGCTTTCTTAGCTGCCTCAGCTTGCTGAAGCGACTGATCGTGCAGCTGCTTGGTGTCCTCTACGCCCTGCTCTGCAGTAACCAGCTGTGCAGCAAAGGCCTCCGCAGCATTTTCATACTCTGTCGCCTTCTGAGTATTACCTTCAGCGCGTGCTTTATCTGCAAGCTGAATAGCCTGACGAGTGTTAGATTGAAGCTTCTCGATCTCAGCCAAACGACGGTTGAGCTGCATCTCCAGCTGGCGCTGATTACCGATAACTGCTGCTGCCTGCTGCGATAGCTCCTGATGCTGGCGTTGAGCATCCTCGATAGCCTGCTGAATCTGAACCTTCGGGTCAGCATTCTCTTCGATCTTAGAATCAAAGAGAGCCATCAGGTATTTCCATCCCTTGGAAAATGGGTTAGCCATCGTGCGTTCGGCCTTTCATTTCAATAGTTTTGTTCGCGTTATGCACGCGCTTAATAATCCTAGCTCAGGTTCGAGCTATCAGACCATGTTCACCACAGGTCGGAGACAAAATCGAGAAAATCAGTCTTGCTTATACGCGAGCTAAATCGGCTTCAGCCGACCGCACCGCCATAGAGCCTGCGGCCTCAATAAGGACATCAGCCACAGTAGCCCCCAGCGCATGACAGACAGAAGCCAGTAATTCCGAGGAAACTTCTTTCCGGCCCCGTTCTAACTCCGATAAATACCCCGGAGACACTCTCGACGCTTCCGCGAGTTCGCGCAGCGTAATACCTTTGTCTGCGCGGAAAGCACGCAGCGCAGCTCCCAATGCTTGGCGCAGAAGCGGCTCTGGTGCACGAGCAGACCGCCCAGTGGCAGAAGCCGAAACTGGATTATCTAAGACAGCGGTATAGTTCATCATCGTTAGTTCAAACGGCTTAAGCCGCCCTTTTGTTCCCACTTCCCATAGAAATTCCCAAACTTGCGTCAACTCTACTCAATATAGAGCAGTGGTAGAGCACAGTGTTAGACAAACCTTACACTGTCAAAAACTGCATCATAAGTTCATGAGCGCATCGTACAGCTGCAGAACGAATGTGAAGTCGTGTGCCCAAAAGAAGCGCGTCTGCTGTCTCGGAGCCTCTAAGGGTTCCTGCACGATGCGCGCTGACGTACCCTGTGGGGGAAGCAATACCAATCCACACCTCACCCACCGGGTGTCCTGCCTGTTGGTCCGGTCCGGCAACACCGGTTAAAGAAACCCCCCAAGAAGCACCACATCGGATGCGAGCACCTTGCGCCATAGCCACGGCGCATTCGGAAGAAACGGGACCGAACTCATCAAGTATTGATTGATCCACCCCGGCTAAATCGTGCTTCAAGTTCGTAGCATAGGTAACAAAGCCGCCTGTGAGCACTGCGCTGGCGCCTGGAACGTCGGCAAGCGATGCCATGTACAGACCGGCTGTAAGCGATTCGCACGCCGCGAGGGTCTCGCCTCGACGTTTCAAGGCGGCGATAACCTGCCGTGCACCCTCCGCGTTATCGTTCATGGTTCAATCGGCGCGCATCGATAAGATATTGCACACCAGTGATAACAGTAACCACCACGGCGGCCAACATCACAAGGAACTGAACAACCGAAAAGACTCCAGACAGCGGTATCAGATACAACGCTACTGCCAAAGATTGGAGGGTTGTCTTAATCTTCCCGCCCTTGCTGGCTGGAACCACATTTCCTTTACGCAGTTCACTCATGCGCCAGAAGGTGATGCCGAGTTCGCGAATCACAATAATAGCCGTGATCCACCACCCCACGAGTCCCACAATGTTCAGACACACAAGCGCCGTGATCATCAGTGCTTTGTCTGCAATCGGATCCGCAATCTTGCCAAAGTCGGTGACCAGGTTTTTCGCTCGCGCTATATCGCCATCCAACTTGTCCGTAATCATGAGCGCAACAAAGACGCCTAGGCTCCACCACATCCACGAGGCATGCTGACCATCACCTGAAATAACGAGCCACGCAAATAATGGGATGACGATGATGCGCAGACTAGTCAGGACGTTAGGAACATTAAAATTAGAAGGTTTATGTTCCGGTGTGTTGACAGTGCGTTCCTCATTCACAATCACTCACCATACCCGCCTCCGCGCTAATCATTTGCTGCACCACACGATTAGCCAACTGAGAATTCTCAATCAACCCGCAGTGGCGGCTAGGTGTCTGACGATACAATCTAAAGCATGAACACCTTTGCTTTCCTCTATAGTTACGATCCCAATAACCCCGCAATCGCAGAAATACGCCCACGTCATCGCGAATTTTGCAGCAAACTCAAAGAAGAAGGAACAGTCATCGGCACTGGTCCTTTTATCGACGGCGATGGAGGCGCACTACTGGTTGTACGCCTGCCCAAACCAAGCACGCTTGACGACGCTACAGCGATCATGGACCGCGATCCTTTCTATGCAGAGGGTGCCCTCACAGGACGCACCGCTCACACGTGGAACCCCGTGATCAATATTTTTGAGGACTAAAACGGCTATAAAATTCCCTATTGGTGCATAAAAGACTCTGTCGCGCATATGGAGGTGTTACTCCCCTTATGTGTGCGACAGAGTCTTTTCTTCGTGGTTTTCCACCACTCGCAGGTAGCTAGTTTTTATTTATCAGTGTCATACACCGCTTTGGTGCGCACTACTCCCTGAGTATCATCTCGTTTGGATTTAATCACAGAGGCAAGCACTGTCACTGTCAGTATTCCTACGATGGACACGAGCGACCACACCGTATCAATTTCTGGAACTGGAACGTTGTTACCACTATTGATAAAGGGAAGATTGTTCTCATGTAGGGCATGTAGAACTAGTTTCACACCAATAAATCCGAGGATGATTCCCAATCCATAAGGTAGATAGACCAAACGCTCAAGCAAACCATCAAGCAAGAAGTACATCTGGCGCAAGCCCAGCAAAGCAAACGCATTCGTGGTGAAGACGATATACGGTTCTGTAGTGATGCCATAGATTGCAGGAATCGAGTCAAACGCAAACATGAGGTCGATCATCCCGATTGCCACCAAAGCGATAAATAGCGGCGTTAGCGCAAATTTACCTTTTTGGTGGATATAGAGATGATCCTTTTCATAAGTAGGAGTAACGCGAACTACTTTGCGCAGCCATTTGATGATCCGCATATCATTGGGGTCGGTCTCAGGCTGATCAGTTACCTCGTCATAAATAAGTTTGATCGCGGTGTACAGCAAGAAAATACCGAAGATATAAAACACATCTGACCAGGCGTGAATGACAGCAGCGCCAAGTAAAATAAAGATCAGCCTAAAAATCAGCGCCAAAGCTATACCAATAAGCAGAACTTTTTGTTGGTATTTACGAGGAATCTTAAAAGTCCCCATGATCAATGCGAAGACGAACAGGTTATCAACACTTAGGGCTTTTTCCGTAACGTACCCTGTGAAGAACTCAATCCCATGTTGATGCGGGTTGCCAGGCTCGCCCCAAACAAACCAAAGAAAGACGCCAAAAGCGCATGCGAGAGCCACATAGAACAAAGACCATCCTGCAGATTCTTTGAGTGTGGGCTCATGTGGGGTTTTGACATGGGAATAAAAATCAAAAACAAAAAAACCTGAAATCGCCACAAAAGTGATGATCCATACCATCATGTTTACTTCCAAGGAAAAAGACACCTCCGGTCTCATTCGGTCAGCGGATGAACCGGAGGTCTCCCCCACTCCTAGAACTTTTAGCTGTTTTTGCCAGAAGCTCCTGCAGGAGCCAGCACGACCGGGAATCTATGAAGATTGCCGTGTTGACGATCAATGCTGTGGGTGGGGTACTCCCCTCCATGCACGGTGCCCGAGTGTAGTCGATCACAAGCATTTTGCCCACCTAGACCGACCATCTCTCATTTCAGCCCTAGTCCCTCTGTATAGCTACAGGGCATTGGCCAGGCATAAGGCTAAAAAGCGTTACCAGTAGGGTTATATGTTGCTTGTGTTGTTGTAGACGATGCATCAGCACCACCATCCGAATCAATCTCTTTAGGTGCGTCTTCAGGTTTTGCGCCTTTAAGCATCCACAGAGTTGTTTCGAGCTCTTCCGGCCTTACCAAAACTTCTCGTGCTTTCGATCCCTCAGATGGGCCCACGATCTCCCGAGATTCCATCAGATCCATCAATCGGCCGGCTTTGGCAAACCCGATGCGTAGCTTACGCTGCAGCATCGAGGTAGAACCCAGCTGAGAAGTAATGACCAATTCAGCAGCCTGAAGTAGATCTTCCAAGTCATTTCCGATATCGGAATCAATGTCTTTCTTAGCTTCGGCTGCCTTATCAGTGGTCACGCCCTCGGTGTAATTAGGCTGTCCCTGAGCTTTTGCGGCGTCGACGACAGACTGGATTTCCTCATCTGTAACAAAAGCACCTTGAATACGCTGAGGCCTTCCTCCCTGCGGGATAAACAACCCATCGCCCATGCCGATAAGTTTTTCTGCCCCGCCCTGATCCAAGATCACTCGTGAGTCGGTCAAAGAAGAAGTAGCAAATGCTAACCGGGACGGCACATTTGTCTTAATCAGGCCAGTCACAACATCAACGGAGGGGCGCTGCGTAGCCAGGACCAAATGGATTCCCGCTGCTCGCGCCTTTTGCGTAATTCGGACAATCGAATCCTCGATCTCCTTAGGCGCAGTCATCATCAAGTCTGCGAGCTCGTCGACAACGCACACGATATAGGGATACGCATGATACTCACGCTGCGATCCCATCGGGGTTTGGATCTCACCGGCGTTAATCTTGCGGTTGAAGTCTTTAATGTGTCGCACACGTGCAGACTTCATGTCCATGTACCGCTGCTCCATCTCCTCCACCAGCCATTGAAGCGCAGCTGCTGCCTTTTTGGGCTGAGTAATAATAGGAGTGATCAGGTGCGGAATACCCTCATAAGGCGTAAGCTCCACCATCTTTGGATCAACCAGAATCAGTCGTATGTCTTCAGGGGTTGCTCGGGTGAGCATGGACACCAGGAGCGAATTCACAAACGCCGATTTACCGGATCCAGTAGAACCCGCAACCAACAAGTGAGGCATCTTTTGCACCGAGTGCGCGACAAAGTCTCCCTCAATGTCTTTACCCAGGCCAATGAGCATCGGATCGGTGTCCGCCAGAACCTCAGGCGCATTCAACACGTCTCCTAGTCGAACCATCTCTCGGTCGGTGTTAGGGACCTCAATACCCACGGCCGATTTACCCGGAATCGGCGTCAGAAGACGCACGTTGTCCGTTGCAACCGCGTACGCCAAGTTTGATTGGAGGTTTGTAATCTTGGATACCTTCACGCCCGGCCCCAGTTCAACCTCATAACGGGTTACTGTTGGGCCTCGCGAGAATCCCGTTACGTGCGCGTCTACTTTAAACTCCGCAAAGACATCGGTGATCGCTTCAATCATCCGATCATTGGCAGCCGAACGAGTTTTGGGCTGTTGTCCAGGGATAAGGAGCTCAGTACTAGGAAGCTCATAGTCATCTACTACGCGATCAATAGTCCCTGCAGAAGCATCTTCGACTCCCTGATGGCTTGTCGACGCCACCGGTTGCTGCGCGCGCGCCGACACAGCTTCCTGCACGGCCTTACGCCCTGCAGCAACTACATCAGCAGCTGCTGCAGCGGCCGTCACCGCTTGCCCAGCAGCAGAAATATTGCCGGCCATTGCTCCTGAAACTGCACCGCCGACAGCTCCCGAGACGATCCCTGCTACCTGCTGGGCACCATTCCTGCTGCCCGAGGGGCGTCTTTCCACTACTTCAGTCTTATCCGTAACGATCGGAAGCTCATCGGTATCAGAAATATCCCTAGGCAAACGCGCTTCGTCATTTCGCTTCACCACAGCGGGACGACGCCTCTGAGGTGCATTTGCTGGAACCTCGAACAAACCAGTTTCTACGTCTTTTTCTTCTAATGGATAAGCGTCCAAAGGAGTTGATGGTTTTTTGTTGATTCGTGAATCAATTCCAGACCTACCGCGAGAAGGCACTGCATTCTCAGCCCACGAGCTGCTACGAGACGAGGCCGCCCTACCTGCCGACGTCCCCCTGCGAGGCAGATCCCCTTCCGCACGTGCTTCTAGTTCTTCATCGACATCCGAGTAGAGATCATCTGAATAGTCCTCATCTGCCTCGGCCCCACGATGTTGATTTATAAGCTCACGGAGGGCGTCGACAAGCTCCCGTGTGGTGATATCTGTGATCTTCTGAGCCCCATAAATAATGATGATGACCAAAAGTGGAATGGCTAAATAGGAAGAAAACCCTTTGGCCAAGATTCCGCCAGTGTAAGCCCCCACGGCCCCGCCTGCAGCAGCGCGCCCCGGCCAATCAGAAGGATTACCGCCAAAAAGATGCACCAGTCCAAGCATGGACACAGCGATCAGGATCGTTCCGCCGACGATGCGCCCCCTCGAATCAATGGAAGGGAAATGCCCTAACATCAAGGCAATAGCCCCTGCGACCAGAAGAATCGGTAAAATCAAAGCCCCTGATCCAATGAGGAAATGCACACCTGCAGAAATTCCCTCACCAATAGGGCCAGCGATGTTGAACCACACAGAGGCGCCCAAAACCACAGCTAAAGCGATGAGAATAAGGCCAATAGAGTCGGCGCGTTGCTCGGCTATTCGCCCATCTTCGTAATCAGTTTCATCCTCAACACCGTCATCCTCAGAGCTACGGACAGCGGAGCGCTTGCGACGAGACTTATTATCCGTGTCGTCATCAAAGAAATCTTCCGCCTCGTCATCGTCTCGGTTTTTTCCGATTCCTCCGACCACTCGAGTAAGAGATCCAACTCCTCGCGCCGTAGCGCCAAAGAGAGACGCCAATCCACCACCGACAGCACGAAAAGCGCTGCCAGTCCGCTCCTCAGAGGTATCTGCAGCACGACGCGCAGACTGTGCCGGATGATTCACAGAAGAAGCACTCCTTTTAGTACGACTGTTCGGGCCCGTTGACCCACCTGTAGCTCGTGGTGCGGATCTATTCGAAGATCCTCGCGAGCGTTTCTGGTGGGCCGAGGATCCGGCAGATCGGGAATTGCTTCTGACAGTCATGTAGCCAAGCTTAGACGCTCACGTCACATTCATCACATTCGCAACACTGCAAACTACCTTTTATTTAAGTCCAGCCTACAGGCCTGACCTAATAACTTTTTCTTGCATCTCCGTAGAGTTCAATTTCCACGGCGTCACGGCCGAAAGCCCACAACACTAGCTCTCCTACCTGACCTCTGATATGGGTTACGGCACTACCAGAAGAGGCTACTCCCCGTGAATCCGCTGCAACAATCCGAGGATAGCGATCAGGTTCTAGCACCACAGGAACCGACGATTGCCGCAGCAGCTTAGGTGCAAAAAAACGTAGAACCCGCAACAAATCTTTCTCCGCCACGTCACTCAAACTACGCGGCTGCACCCCAGCCACAAGAGAATTCTCTCCTAGCGACGCTCCCCGACGCAGATCCTCATGATGAACAAAATGTTCCGCCGTGTTCAGGAAAAAGTCCAGAGTTTTACTGCGCGAGAATCCCCGTTTTTCTTCCGCCCATTTTTTCACGACCTCAGCAAAAGGCATAGATGCAGTTTGTTGTGTGCGATGTTCGAGCAATGGGGACAATGCTGGCACAAACATTCCGGCAGTAGCCAACGGATAGCGCTGTCTAACGTAGAGATGAACCGCCAAGTCCCCAGCGTTCCATCCCTCGCACAGGGTGGGCGCTTTTGCCCCTTTTTCTAGTAATAGCTCTGCTAATGCCAAGCGCTCCTGCTCTACAAACAACATAAATCCCAGCATATCGCGGATAGGAAGAGCAAAGCGGGCAGCACCATCGCTTCTTTCCAGTGCTACCCGCTTTTCTGCTGTTTTTTAGAGGCTTTCGCGCGTTGCGCGAATCTCCTCTTCATCCGCTTCCACCTGAGTCTGAGTCGTCGGGATAACGGTAGGCATAATCATTGGCTTACGACGCCACTTTTGCTCTACAAAACGAGAGACGCGACGACGCAGTTGCTGAACCATGCGGTAAGGATCGTTCTCCCCTTCCCCAGCCAAGTCAGTCATGGTGTTCTCTACCAACTCGGTGACTTCCGGCATCATGGCAACGGCATCTTCAGAGAAGCCCTTGGCCTGAACAGTAGGACGCTCTAGCAACCTTCCGGTCCGGTTATCAATCACGGCTGTGATTGCGATCAGACCGCCTTCGCCCAGGGAAGTACGCTCCTCCAGAACCCCCGCGTCAATATCACCCATGGTGACACCATCCACGTAGAGGTTACCGATCTGGATTTGCCCGACCACCCGAGCTCGTCCGTCAACGAGGTCCACGACAACACCATTTTGTGCAAGAACTACACGATCGCGCTCCACGCCAGTGGAGATTGCCAGTTCCTTGTTGGCCCGCAAGTGGCGCCATTCTCCGTGCACTGGCATAGCGTTTACCGGACGAGCAGCGTTGTAGAGGAACAACAGCTCACCGGAGTAGCCGTGACCGGAGGTATGGACCTTGGCATCGCGACTCGTCACAACGGTCGCACCAATCTGCGCCAGCATATTAATAACGCCGAACACAGCTTCCTCATTACCAGGTACCAAGGAAGAAGAAAGAATAATCAGATCGCCATCGCGAACCGTGATCTGGCGATGCTCACGACGCGCCATGCGCGACAAAGCAGCCATGGGCTCGCCCTGCGTACCCGTGGTGATGAGCATAACCTTATGCGGCGCCATCTTTGCAGCATCATCCATGCTGACAATGGTTCCACGAGGAGCCTTCAGGTAGCCCATCTTTTCCGCGATTTCCATGTTTCGAATCATGGAGCGCCCATTGAATGCAACCTTACGACCCGAGGCTACTGCTGCGTCTACCGCAGCCTGAACGCGGTAGACGTTGGAGGCAAACGACGCTAGGATAACGCGCTGTTTTGCGTCACCAACAAGGCGTTTCAAGGTCGGCGCAATATCGGCTTCGGAGCCCGAAACGCCCGGCGTAGTTGCATTGGTGGAGTCACAGAGCATGAGGTCAACGCCCTCATCGCCAAAGCGAGACAGTGCAGGAAGATCGGTAGGACGTCCGTCTGTTGGGGTCTGGTCGAGCTTGATGTCACCGGTATGGATGACCAAACCTGCGCCAGTCTTAATGGCAAGACCTAAGCAATCCGGGATCGAGTGGTTAACTGCCCAGAAACGGATATTAAAAGGCCCACGGTTAATATCAGACTTCTCGTTTACCTCGATCAGCTTGGGACGCTGACGGTGCTCACGACACTTTGCAGCGATAAGAGCCAACGTAAATTTGGAAGCGTAGATAGGTAGGTCTGGACGCAGCTTTAGCAACCACGGAATAGCTCCAATGTGGTCCTCATGCCCGTGAGTAACAACGAGTGCCTCGACCTTATCTAGCTTGTCTTCGATGGGACCAAAATCAGGCAAGATCAAATCCACGCCTGGTTCACCAGACGAGGGGAAAAGAACACCGCAGTCAACCAACAACATCTTGTTGTTGTACTCAAAAACGGTCATATTACGACCAATTTCAGAGATGCCACCAAGAGCGTAGATACGCAGACCGTTCTTAGGAGCCTTAGGAGGCTCCGGAAGACGCTCGGTCAGATCCGCACCTTGCATGGATTTGACCACGTTACGACGGCCTCGGTTGCTCTTATTATTCTGAGGATTGCCGCCACGGCGTGAACGACCATTGCGTGTTCCGTTTCCAGCTCGTCCAGAGTTGGAACGGCCACGGTTGCCCTTAGAGCTAGCCTCTTGATTGGAAGAACCTTCGCCTGAAGTTTTCTTCTCTGCCTCGTCCTTAGCAGATACCTCTACAGAGGTGTCAGGGGCTTGGAACGCTGGCGCCTCAGTAGTCTCCGGCGGGCCAGCTTTACGAGTAACCTTTCGAGAACGGTTACGTGGTTCAGTCATATTTATAGAACTCCAGATTTATTCATGTCGTGTCGGAGACGCTCAAGCTCTTCTTCGCTTGGTGCGACAATAGGCAGTCGCGGGTCCCCGACCTCAATACCTTGTAGCCGCAATCCGGCTTTTGCGAGGCTTACGCCACCCAAACGTCCTTGAGCAGCGACTAATGATGAAAGTTTTGCGTTAATCTCACGCGCACGCGCAAGATCGCCGTTATTAAAACTTGTATGCAGTTCGCGCAATTCCTTTGGTGCCAAGTGACCAATCACGGAAATAAAGCCCACCGCTCCCACGGACAACCACGGGAGATTAAGTGGGTCATCGCCTGAGTACCAGGCAAGTCCTGTTTCCTCTATGAGAGGTGTAGCAGCAGCGATATCACCTTTTGCGTCTTTAACGCCCTTGATCGTAGGGATCTCAGCAAGACGACGCAGAGTATCCGGCTGAATAGGAACAACCGAACGTGGCGGAATATCATAAGCGCAGATTGGCAAGTCTGTGGCTTGCGCGACTGTTCGAAAATGCTGGTAGATCCCCTCTTGACTAGGTTTTGAATAGTAAGGGGTCACTACCAGGAGTGCATCGGCGCCAGCTTCAGCAGACGCTCGAGCCATATCAACCGAAGCCGAAGTATTGTTTGTTCCAGCGCCCGCGATAATTTTAACGCGGTCGCCGACCTCCGACTTAACGGCCTTGAGCAGGTCAATTTTTTCTTGCAGCGTTGTAGTTGGAGACTCACCGGTGGTTCCGGCGAGCACCAGCGTGTCAATCCCGTTGTCAGCCAGGTGTGCGGAAAGCTTCCGCCCTGCAGAAACATCGAGTTTCCCCGTGGCATCAAACGGTGTCACCATCGCTACGGCGACGGTACCGAAGTATTCGCTACCCGTATTCGCTGTCAAACCTGTGCTCATGTGCCCTAAGGTTACCCGCAAATGAGCCGGAAGTTGACATCGGGCAAGGATTCTCCCGCGTGTCGGGTCAAGTCACCCTCGTTGAGAGTTGCTTTCTCTTCCGGCTTTCATATTCTCCACAGCAAAAATTTCGTTAAAAATCTGTGACGTACGGGCTAGTTGCCATGCAGGAGCCGTCGGCAAGCGTGGACTCTTCAAAATCACCAAACAATACCGGCGATTGCTCCCTCAACAGATGCAAGCATCGGATTGCCAACGCCCGAATTTCTACGTCAGCATGCTCGGTAGCTCTCATCCCTATAAAGTGACGCCATGTTCTGAAATTCCCGGTGACTAGTAGCCGCGATTCTGTGGCGTTAGGAAGTATCGCGCGTGCCGCTTGACGCGCTTGCTTCTTCCGAAGAAGCGCGTTCGGTTCTTTAGCCAATTTTTCTTCCAGCGCAGACAAAACCTCAGTAAAGGCAAAGCGCGATTCATCTACCGCGTGGAGAAAAAGTCGTCGTAATTCAGGGTCTTCCGCGATCAACGGCGGGATGATTACGTGAGAATCCTCGTGATGGACAAATCTCTGCGAGAGCTGCGAGCAAGAAAAATGTCGGTGCCGCATCAACTCATGCGCCGCTGATCGAGACAAACCACGGATATATAAAGAAGCAGTAGCATGTTCTAAAAGCGCCATATGGCCTACCTCCATAATGTGCCGGAGGTAGGCATCGTTTTGAGCAGTTCTCGCATTTGGTTTGTCAAAAGTCTCGTAACATGCGCGTCCCGCAAACTCCACCAGCGCTTCAGAATCTTTAGCGGCAGGATCACAAGACCACGTGATACCAGTAGGAGGAGTAAACGTCGTGCAGGCCACCAATTGCACGTCAAGATGAGTTTCTACAGCCATTATGAGATATCGAGGTACTTATCTAGGCCAACGCTAAGACCAGGATGCTCATGGATCTTCCGCACGCCTACTAAAACTCCGGGGACAAAAGACGTACGGTCGTAAGAATCCTGGCGAATAGTCAAGGACTGCCCCTGGGCACCAAAAATAACTTCCTCATGTGCAACCATGCCGGTCATGCGTACAGCGTGCACCGGCACTCCGTCGACATCGGCTCCGCGGGCCCCTTCAAGCGAATCTTTTGTTGCATCGGGCTGCGCACCAAGTCCTGCTTCCTTACGAGCCTCGGCTATGCCTTGTGCTGTGTGAATAGCGGTTCCTGAGGGGGCATCCAGCTTGTTGGGGTGATGGTACTCCACGACTTCAGCAGAATCGAAGAACTTAGCTGCTTGGCGGGCAAAGACCATGGTTAATACAGCTGAGATAGCAAAGTTGGGGGCAATCAGCACACCCACCGAAGGATTTTTCTCCGCCCATGCTTCCACTTGAGCGAGTCGCTCTGCTGTAAAACCGGTGGTCCCCACGACGCAGGAAATACCGTGGTTGATACAGAAATCTAAGTTGCCCATGACGGAATCAGGAGTGGTGAAATCAACGATTACCTCTGCTCCGTTATCAACGAGAACATTCAGATCATCATCACGGTCGACCTCAGCAACAAGCTCAAGATCTTTGGATTCGTTTACACCCGCTACTACGGCTTGACCAACGCGCCCACGCGCCCCGAGGACTCCTACTTTAATGGACATGTCACTGTTTCCTTTTCCTTTGTGGTTGGGTCAAAAGATTAAGAGATTCTGCTTGTGTAGCCTACAAAATAGGCTCGTGAAGATACACAAATGCTCCCCACCGTGGGATGGCAACGGTGTACAAGCTTCTCGACGAGGTCATAAAACCCCGTCGCTATATACACAGTAGCGATGCCTATCGCTGGGGAGCAGAAGTAAGGATAAGGCGGAAAACGCCTAGCGCGATCCCACCTTAACCTTGTGTTCGCAGACTAGTCTTCCTTCACTGGCGCCAAGGAAATCTTGCCGCGGTTGTCTATGTCGAGGATCTCCACCTCGACTTTGTCACCAACGTTGACTACGTCTTCTACCTTCTCTATGCGCTTACCGTTGCCGAGCTTAGAGATGTGAATGAGGCCGTCACGACCAGGTACAAGAGAAACAAATGCACCAAAAGCAGTGGTCTTAACGATGGTTCCGAGGAACCTCTCGCCAACCTTGGGCAACTGTGGATTAGCAATAGCATTGATCTTTTCGATCGCTGCTTCAGCGGCAGCACCTGAGGTCGCGGAAACATACACAGTTCCGTCTTCCTCGATGGAGATGTTTGCCCCGGTCTCCTCAGTGATCGAGTTGATCGTCTTGCCCTTAGGCCCGATAACCTCACCGATCTTGCTAACTGGAACGGTGACAGTCGTAATGCGCGGCGCATAATCGCTCATCGCATCTGGGCTCTCAATAACCTCAGCCATAGTATCCAGAATTGCTTCGCGAGCCTCATAAGCCTGAGCAAGCGCAGACGCGAGAACCTTGGAAGGAATACCATCAAGCTTGGTGTCCAGCTGGAGGGCTGTCACAAAGTCACGAGTTCCAGCAACCTTGAAGTCCATGTCACCGAAAGCATCCTCGGCACCAAGGATGTCTGTCAAAGCAACATAACGGGTTTCTCCGTCAACTTCATCAGATACCAGACCCATAGCAATGCCAGCCACGGGGGCCTTCAGCGGAACACCCGCGTTGTACAGCGAGAGCGTTGAGGCACACACTGAACCCATGGAGGTAGAACCGTTAGATCCGAGGGCTTCCGAAACCTGACGGATGGTGTAAGGGAACTCCTCACGGGAAGGAATCACCGGCATAAGGGCGCGCTCTGCAAGCGCTCCATGTCCGATCTCGCGGCGCTTCGGGGACCCCACACGGCCAGTTTCTCCGGTGGAATACGGCGGGAAGTTGTAGTGGTGGATGTAGCGCTTGGACGATGTAGGCGACAACGAATCAATCTGCTGCTCCATCTTGAGCATGTCTAGCGTGGTGACACCCAAGATTTGCGTCTCACCGCGCTCGAATAGAGCGGAACCGTGTGCACGAGGAATGAGCTCTACCTCTACCCCAAGGTCACGAATATCGGTGACTCCACGGCCATCAATGCGGAAGTGCTCGGTGAGAATCATGTGGCGCACGAGCTTCTTCATCACGGCGTTGTAGGCAGCGCGGATAGCCTTCGATGCTGCAGCCTCATCCTCAGAACCGAATTTTGCGAGCAGCTCACCCTCGATCGATTCCATGTAGTCGTTCGTGGCGTCGTCACGCTCTTGCTTTGACTTAATGGTCAACAGCTGACGTAGTTTCTTAGAAACCTTCTTTTCCACGGCATCGTAAATAACGTCCGAATAAGGTGGGAAAAGTGGGAATTCTTGAGTTTCTTTAGCTGCACGCTCTGCCAGGCCAGCCTGTGCTCGGCACAAAACCTCGATGAAAGGCTTAGCCGCTTCTAGACCTTGTGCAACGATCTCTTCTGTCGGCGCAGGAGCGCCATCCTTGATCTTTTCTACGACGTTCTCAGTCGCACCCGCTTCCACCATCATGATGGCAACGTCTTCGACAGTCTTGCGCCCCTGTTTCTTAGCTACCAGGCGTCCTGCAACAACAAGTTCAAAAAGAGCCTTCTCATGCTGTTCATGAGTTGGGAATGCAATCCACTGACCCTTGGGATGCTCATCATCCGCGATAAGAGCCATGCGAACTCCGCCCACAGCACCCGATACCGGAAGACCGGAAAGCTGAGTAGCAGCTGACGCACCGTTGATCGCAACAACGTCATAGTAGTCTTCTGGGTTCATGGACAGAACGGTGATAACGACCTGAACCTCGTTGCGCAGTCCCTTAACAAAAGTCGGACGTAGTGGGCGGTCGATCAGGCGGCAAGCCAAGATTGCTTCAGTGGAGGGGCGTCCCTCACGACGGAAAAACGAACCCGGAATGCGGCCCGCTGCGTACATGCGCTCCTCGACGTCCACCGTTAGTGGGAAGAAGTCGAATCCCTCACGCGGCTGGTTGGAAGCCGTCGTGGTAGCCAACAGCATTGTCTCATCATCCAGGTAAGTGGTGACAGAGCCATCGGCTTGCTTGGCCAGCTGGCCGGTTTCAAAGCGAATGGTACGGGTTCCGAAGTCGCCGTTGTCAATGGTGGCGATCGCTTCGGTAATACCGAATTCTTCGTCTACGTTGAATTCGATGTTTTTTGCCTTGCTCAAAGTGCAGGTCTCCTCGTGGATATTCCTTCTCACAACGGTCATCGGTGCCGCGTGTTTCCAAAAAAGGTTTTGCTTCTAATGCAACGGCAGGATTTTAACACGTTTTCACATCTTAAGCACAGCGAAACCCCGCGGCTTAAGTTTTACCTAAAACCACGGGGTGCCGGTTAACGTCGAAAAGCTTATCGACGCAAGCCCAGACGAGCAATCAGATCACGGTAGCGATCAACGTTGTTGTCTGCGAGGTACTTCAAGAGGCCCTTGCGGCGACCAACCAGAAGCAACAGACCACGACGAGAGTGGTGATCGTGCTTGTGGAACTTCAGGTGCTCGGTCAGCTGGTTGATGCGTGCGGAAAGCAACGCAACCTGTGCCTCAGGGGAACCGGTGTCGGTCTCATGCAGACCGTACTCAGCCAAGATGGACTTCTTCTGCTCATTGCTCAAAGCCATGAGAAAACTCCTCAATAGTTATTTCAGTCCACATAAATATGACTTGATAAAAAGAAACCGGGTTTCTTTTTATCAAACCATTCCTATCACTGCTGTGGACCGCAGTGAAGAGAACGGAAGGAACACTACCACAGAAAGGAAAGGGATAAAGGAATTTTCGAGTTTTCCTCGCTTATCCGTAGCTTTTCCCTGCTTGTTTTATCTACCGATTGCGTTTCCTACTAGCACTCGCGTAATGCGTTCCATAAATTCTTTGAGGAAGCGCTCTACGTCAACCGCCACTGCAACCTGGGCATTCTTATGCTGTTCTCCCAGTTTGACCTCATTACCGATTGTCCGCCCCCTCGTAGGCCCCTCAATATCTACTTTGAGATTCAGAGGAAGAACCGTAACCAGGCTGGGATCAACAGCTACTGCAACGGCCAGGGGATCATGCAGCCCACAACCGCCAAGATGAGGCGCTACCGTGTCATAGGCGCGAATATAGTAATCGGTGGCGTCGGCAAGCACCGTTGCAGCCTCTGTGTTCAACGCCCTCCACGTAGCAGTCTCCTCATATGTCAACAGCGTTTGGAGTGTTACGTCAAGCCCGATCATCGTCACGTCAGCGCATTCTCGGACCATCATGTCTGCGGCTTCTGGGTCTTGGTTGATATTTGCCTCGGCCCAAGTGCTCACATTCCCAGGAACCGTAAGCGCGCCTCCCATGAAAACGATATGAGCGTTAGCTGCAAAATCTGGGTCCTTATCCATTGCCGCGGCGATATTAGTCATAGCTCCCGTTGGGATAATGACCAAGTCATCGCCATAAGCAGCCACCGATTCAATAAGGAAATCAACTGCTGTTTTATCACTCACGCAGGATTGAGGCTGCTGTATCTTCGCCTCACCAATGCCATTTTTTCCGTGGATAAACTCAGAAATTTCTAAAACGGAAAACTCATCTTTGGCCCGAGCGTGTGGCTCGCCGACAAAAACTGGAATATCGGGGCGTCCAAACAACTCCAGGAGCGCAAGGTCATTGCGTGCTCCATCGTCGACAAGAACGTTGCCATACGTCGCAGTGACACCAATGAGATCTAGCTCCGGAGAACCTAGAGCATAGGCCAGTGCCAACGCATCATCGATGCCAGTGTCTAGGTCGAGGATTACCTTCTTTGCCATTCTCTGTCTTCCTTAGTTTAGGGTTTACGAGGTTCGTCAACTCTTAAAATTTCGCGAGTAGTCTCCACGTCTTGCGCTATTGCTTCCAGTAGTTCTTCCATACCGTTAAACTTCACCATCCCGCGAATACGGTCCACGAATTCAACGGTGACGGAATGTCCGTACAAATCAGCACGACGATTAAGAACAAAAGATTCAACGCTACGACGCTGATCCCCGAACGTGGGATTATGGCCTACCGAAATAGCCGCCGGGTACCGCACTCCTGCAACCATATCCCCGTCGATGGGCGCTGCAGAGGTGATCTGCAGCCACCCTGCATACACGCCGTCTTCTGGCAGCGCAATAGAGTCCGGGAAGTACAGATTGGCAGTCGGATACCCAAGTTCTTTTCCGCCCCGACCAGCCCCTCGCACCACGTCTCCGCTAACTGAAAATTCCCGCCCTAATCCCCAATTAGCTCGGCGTACGTCTCCTTCTGCAAGAGCTTTACGTATTACAGAAGAAGAAACCACGGTCTGGTCTTCTGCCAGCAATTCCAGCACACGAATGTCAATGTCGTATTTTTCCCCCAATGCCTTCAAAGTCTCCGTGGTACCGGATGCTTTATAACCAAAGGTAAAGTTCTCCCCCACCACTACGACCTTGGCCTTGAGCTTGTCTTTAATAATAGAGACAAAGAATTCTTCCGGAGATAGGTGTGAGAGGTTGGCAGTAAAATTCATGGCAAACATGTGGTCAACGCCAAGATTTTCTACGAGATTCGCACGTTGGGTAACTGTCCCCAAAAGTGGAGGCATCTTTTCCGGCCGCAGTACCGCCAAAGGATGCGGGTTAAACGTAACCAGGATGCTCGGAACACCAAGTGCCCGCGCTCGTTGCGTTGCAGCGCTGATCAGTGTCCGATGTCCACGATGGACACCGTCGAAAACGCCAATGGTGATGACCGAGGCGTCTAGATCCGCCGGAATGTCTTCAATATGATGCCAGATATCCACTCTGGACAGTTTAGCCATAGACTGCTAACTATGATTGATCCCCTCTCCACTTCTGGACTCGTAGTCGTCGATAAACCCGCTGGCATGACCTCGCATGACGTAGTTGGGCGCTTGCGCCGTATCTTTGGCACTAAACGGGTTGGTCACGCGGGTACCCTCGACCCCATGGCTACCGGTGTTCTTGTTGTGGGAATCGAAAGAGGGACAAAATTTCTTGCCCATATGGTCGCATCGACTAAGTCCTACCGAGCAACTATCAGACTTGGGATGTCCACCACCACCGACGATAAAGAGGGAGAAGCAGTTTTTGCTGCCGATACCTCCACGGTATCCGCGATCACCGACGATGAGATTGCTGCTGAGATAGCTAAGCTCACTGGAAATATCATGCAACGCCCAGCATCAGTCAGCGCAATCAAAATCAACGGGAAGCGAGCCCATCAAATGGTGCGTGAGGGGCAAGAAGTAGAGATACCCGCACGTCCGGTCACTATTTACCGGTTCGATGTCCTCAATATTTCGCGCGCTTTATCACCGGAATTCATTGACATCGATGTAGAGGTCACGTGTTCATCGGGCACGTATATCCGGTCTCTCGCTCGTGATCTAGGAGAAGCCCTCCATGTGGGTGGCCATCTCACAGCTTTACGACGCCTATCCGTGGGCCCCTTCACCCTTTCCGACGCCATTACTCTCGACGATCTCGCAACCGCCCCCAAACTCAGTCTTTCTTTGGATGAATCCTTAACTCGGTGCTACCCCACATTAGAGATCACAGAATCTGAAGCCACAGATCTTTCTATGGGAAAATGGCTCCAACCACGCGGCTTAACAGAGGTTCACGCAGCGGTAGCACCCAATGGCTACACCATCGCGCTTATCAAGGAAAAAGGCAAGCGGCTTTCTTCCGTTTTCGTCGCGCGTCCCAACACGCTCTCCTAGTCGCGCCAAACTTTTGGCAGCCTTTTATACAACTGAGGTTACCGCTATTACGTAACCGTTTTTCACCATCCAGCGCCCTTCTATAAAAGGAACGGGAGTGGGACGAACAAGCAGATAAGACACAAAAGATCCATCGTCTCTAATGTCTATTTCTGCTTGTTCAAAGCCTAACCACCGGTGTGTCAACGGAAACCACACTTTGTAGGTAGCTTCTTTTGCACAGAACAAAACCCGATCTGCGCACGAGATACCATTGCTACGTAGACGTTCAAGCTGTTCGAGTTCGCCTTCTCGAGCGATCGAACCGATGACGCCCTCTGGAAGCGGCTCGGCGACTTCCGCATCGATTCCCATCGACCTGATAAGCAGCCGAGGAGCAACAACTGCGGCCCTAAAACCATCAGTGTGGGTCAAGGATCCACTAACAGAAGCCGGCCATAGCGGCATACCTCGCTCACCACGCAGAATTGGTTCACCCGTGTCGCGTTGTAACTTAGCAAGGGCTTGGTGAGCACACCACCGCGCATCTCCGAATTCCGCTTTGCGGAGCGGGACAGCGTGTGCGACAAGAGCCCGTTCCAACGGATGCAGCTCATTAAACTTGCCCAAGTCTATGATTCCGGGATCGGTGGTAAGAGACACATAACGTGCAGCTTCTGGGAAGAGCGACTGATCAAGCTGGATCTCGTTGTTCACGACTCCCCCTTGTTCACACGCTGTGATATAGGTGCATCCGGCTCAAGCCCCGGGCCCATGGTCGCTTTTCCAGCATCATCGATATGCATGATAGGAAAAGGCCAGGGACGTGACTCTATGTTTTGCTGCCACTGCCGGGGATATCCCAGAGAAACCTCCACATGTGGCACACCATCAATACGCATTATTCCAGGAAGATGCAGATGCCCATAGATCACCGCTTGTGCGCTGTATCGGCTGCCCCATGACATAGTGTGCCGAGTTCCGCACCATAACCCGATCTCTGGGATCTGCATCCTATCCACAGGTTCTTGGGAAAGGGGCCAATGATTGATCAGAATCGTAGGTCCGTTTACCCTGCTTAACCGATTAACTGAATATGCCAAACGGTCCCAGCACCATGCGCGAATATCCACGAATGGTGCGATAGCAAACTGGTCCGTAAGCACAATTTGCTTTTCATGAGCAGCCTCAACGGCCTGTTCAATACTCATTCCACTCGGGCGGAAAGAGTAATCATAAAGCGTAAACAAAGGCACGATGGTCACACCGCCGAAAACCGGGAAAGGGTCTTCCGGCGTCAGAACATCAATCTTCCGACACGCACGCACAAGCTCATCGTATTTCGCGCGTCCCTGATGCGTATCTGTTTTCCTACAGAACAACTCATGGTTTCCTGGGACCCAAATAACGCAGGCGAATTGCTTACGTAGCTTATGCAGGACTTCCACGACAACGCTAGTACGTTCTGCAACATCTCCGGCAACAATCAGCCAATCGGATGGGTCCTTGGGCTGAAGAGAATCAATATGTTCTCCATTAGCTCGAACTGCTGCATGAAGGTCCGCAACAGCCCATAGGGTCTGTGCCATGTGGCCTCCTTGCGCACCTAGGTTGTTTCAAACGTAAGACTAATTATTGCAATTGTTAGCAGAGATTGGCTCATCGACTCTCCGGAGTCGGAATATTCCCGTCTTCTGAATCTTTACTATATGCCCACTTCATCGAGTAAAAGCGCCATATTCCCACGACCATTCGAATAGAAATAAAGGAAACTAGACCCCACCAAACACCTACCAGCCCCGCGTCGAAGAGCAAAGCCAACCATACGCCAGGTAAAAATCCTACGAGCACTGACAACAAAGATACGGTCCGCAAATATGCGGCGTCAGCTGCACCTAAGAATACTCCGTCAAAGCCAAACACGACGCCACCTATAACGATCATGAAGACCAGCTGCCACCACGGTCCACTTATTTCTTGAAGAACTCCCGCATCCGATGTAAAAATTCCTGGTATCACGTGGAAACCACCAGCGAATATCACAGCAAGCACCACGCTAAACATGGTGGAATACAGCACGGATATGTGTCCTACACGACGCGCTCGAGCAACATTGTGTGCACCAAGCGCAGCCCCTGTTAGCGTCTGCCCCGCAATAGCCAGCGAGTCTAGGATGAGCGTGAGAAAACTCCACAGTTGGAGCAGCACCTGATGAGCTGCTAAAGATTCCGCACCAAAACGCCCAGCTACAGCTGCCGCTGATACAAAAGAAATCTGAAATGATAACGATCGCAAAATCAGATCCCTACCGAGGGATAGCTGCGAACGCATGATGGTCCAATTGGGGCGAATAGTGCCCTCATGCGCCCGAAAAAGGCACAAGATAAACAACGAAGAAGTAATAGTAATCCCAACGATATTCGCCCATGCTGAGCCCACCAGACCGTACTGGTTAACCAAAATTGGCACTAACATCATCCCGGGAACAACACCCGAAAGCGTAAAAAGCAATGGTAAACGGGTATTTTGCACCCCTCTTAACCACCCGTTTCCAGCCATTACAACAAGGACCAGCGGGATACCTACAGCTGTTATTCTGAGCCAACTCGTGGCTGCGTTGGATACGTCATAAGAGCCGCTAAGCCAGAATGTGAACGTCGGAGCCCCCATAAAAACAACAAACGCCAAGATGAACCCGACGAAGAGAGCAAGCCATGTAGCCTGCACTCCTTCAGCCACAGCTTCCTTCTTTTTACCCGCCCCAAAAAGTCGTGCTGAGCGCGCCGTTGTCCCATAGGATAAAAACGTTAATTGCGTAGTTACTTGGGCATATATTGTGGTTCCTGCACCAAGCGCGGCCAAGGATGCAGCACCCAGTCTGCCCACTATTGCGGTGTCAAAAAGAAGATAAAGCGGCGTAGCTATCAGCACTCCCAGTGCAGGAAGTGCCAAGCGAAGAATCGTTGCTGGACTAATCTCTGCGGTCTCTTCTTGCGATCTTCCCACAGACATACTCTTTCTCCCCGAGTCTTCTCCTAGAGAACGTTCGTTGTACAGGCTTTTACCACGACAACGGTAAGCCTTATATTGTTTCTCACGGTCTCTCTCAGCAGGTCCGCTGAACCGCTGCCTTAAGTTCTGCTACTACGTGATCTACTGTTCCAAAAGTAACGTAGCCTGATGATCTTATGTGCCCACCGCCGCCTAAGGTACGGGCCACAACGGAAATATCGAGATCTTCCGAGCGAAGCGAAACCGCCCATTCCCCTCTTTTGTATTCTTTGAAGACCACGGCTATATCCGTGCCGTCTGAACCACGGATCAGATCCGCAATTTTTTCTACAGACTGAGCCGAATGCCCCTGAACATCGTCGTACCGTGCGATAGCCACAACAACCGATATGTTGTTGACATACACCACCTGAAGACGAGAAAGTATCGTACCGATCATCGCGAGGTCTGCCACAGAATCACTGCTAAAAAGCTGCTGCCCAATGGCCCGTATCTCAAGGCCTGTATCAACAAGCTCTTGAGCCAGGGCATGCATTTCTGGGCGTCCCCATCTAAAGCCACCCGTATCCGACACTAACCCAGCGTAAAGACCATATGCGATGTCTTTAGTCAGCGTAATTTTCAGGTGATGAAACCAATCGCGCAAAATACTAGTTGTTGATTCCGCCTGATGATCAATCAGGTTAACTCCTGCAAAACCGCGATTTGTGCTGTGATGGTCTATCAGAATGACACGACTAATGTCGCGCATAACTTGTGGCTGAAGGGCCCCCAGCCGCCCCACGGCACCGCAGTCCACTGCAATAATTGCATCGCACTCAGGAAGCCTATCCACCGTGAGGATGTCTGTGGCTCTGGGGATATCCAGCAAAGAACGCTCTAAGGGAGTGCACTGACCGATGACTCCGATGACTTCCTTAGACAGCTGCTCTAAAGCAAGCATCGTTGCACAAACACTCCCGATAGCATCCGTGTCAGGATTGATATGCCCTACGACGCACACTCTTTTGGCTTTGCTGATGATTCTTTCAGCAGCTGACCAATCCAATGATTTGTCCGACGATGTCTGAACACGGGTTTTATTCATCGACGTCCATTTTATAGGGATTTTCTTCCCCCGCTGGTTTTGCGTTCTTTTTCAGTTCAGCAAGCTCTGCATCGCGTGCTTTAGCACGCGCCAGCAGATCTTCCATATGCGCCGAAGACTCTGGAACTGTATCTAGCTCGAAAGATAACGTTGGGGTAAAACGCACGCTTAACTGGTCTCCCACGATCTTTCGTAGCTGGCCTCGCGCACGGTGGAGAGCCTCAGCCGCACCCTCTACATCTGGGGTGTCTTCAAGAGAACGTCCCCGCACTGTGTAGTACACGGTTGCATCATGCAGGTCACCTGTAACCCGGGTATCTGTAACAGTGACGTACTCTAACCGGTAGTCCTTAATTTCTCGTTCAATGGCTGTAGCCACAATCGTCTGGATACGCTTAGCCATCCTGGCGGCACGCGCGTGATCAACCATTGTTCAACCTCTTTTTCATCTGTTTTATTTTATAAATTGCAGCCATGTGTCGGCTAACGCAATTATCTTACCTGCTTTATCAAAGCGGAAACTTACCCCGTATTATCCACAGCAGACTTCTTTGTCTGATCTGCACGATAAACACAGAAGAGAAAACGGCGCCGACTCTCAACATTAGTTATGAGAGTCGGCGCCGCTTTCTAGTAGTTATCGGTTTAAGCAGCCACTGTTAAGAACGTGGAACCTCTACCTGCTCAAATACCTCGATGATATCGCCAACCTGGATATCCGGGTAGGACAAGACCATACCGCACTCGTAGCCTGCGGAGACCTCGGTGGCATCGTCTTTCTCACGACGTAGCGATTCAATAGTCGCTTTGTCTGCCACTACGGCGCCGTCGCGAAGCAAACGAATCGTAGCGTTACGACGCACCTTTCCGCTCTCCACCATGCAGCCTGCGATCAAGCCAACTGCAGAAGCCTTGAAGATTGCACGAATCTCTGCACGTCCAACTTCACGCTCCTCGTAGATCGGCTTAAGCATGCCCTTCAGCGCCTGCTCAACTTCTTCGATCGCGCGGTAGATGACGGTGTAGTAACGAACATCCACGCCTTCAGCGTTAGCTTCTTCCGTTGCCTTACCCTCAGCACGAACGTTGAAGGCAATGATCACGGCATCAGAAGCAGCAGCCAAGGAGACGTTTGTCTGCGTAACAGCACCAACGCCACGGTCGATGATGTTCAGCTGAACTTCGTCGTCGACCTCAATCTTGAGCAATGCTTCTTCCAAGGCTTCCACGGAACCAGCATTGTCGCCCTTGAGGATGAGGTTGAGGGTGCTGTGTTCCTTAAGAACTGCATCCAGATCCTCAAGAGAAACGCGCTTGCGGGTCTTTGCGGCCAGAGCGTTACGCTTGCGCGCATTGCGCTGGTTAGCAATCTGACGAGCAACGCGATCGTCTTCAACAACTAGGAGGTTATCGCCAGCGCCAGGGACACCATTGAGGCCCTGCATCTGAACAGGACGGGAAGGTCCTGCTTCTTCAACGTCATGTCCGTACTCATCGACCATGCGACGCACGCGGCCATAAGCATCACCTGCGACAACAGAGTCACCAACGCGCAGCGTACCGCGCTGGACGATGACTGTAGCCACTGGGCCTCGACCACGATCCAGGTGAGCCTCGATGGCCACACCTTGCGCATCCATGTCAGGGTTAGCACGCAGATCTAGAGACGCATCTGCAGTAAGAAGAACAGCCTCCAGTAGTCCATCAATATTGATGTTCTGCTTTGCAGAAATATCAACGAACATGGTGTCTCCGCCGTACTCCTCAGGAACAAGGCCGTACTCGGTGAGCTGTCCACGGATCTTATCCGGGGACGCGCCTGGCTTATCGATCTTGTTCACTGCGACCACGATCGGTACGTCTGCTGCTTTAGCGTGGTTGATGGCCTCAACGGTCTGAGGCATAACTCCGTCGTCAGCAGCGACGACCAGCACAGCGATATCCGTGGACTTAGCACCACGAGCACGCATAGCGGTGAAGGCCTCGTGACCCGGGGTATCAAGGAAGGTGATCTTACGATCGGTGCCGTCGACGTTAACAGCGACCTGGTAAGCACCAATGCCCTGCGTAATGCCGCCTGCCTCACCGGAACCAACGTTGGACTTACGAATCGAGTCCAACAGGCGGGTCTTACCGTGGTCAACGTGACCCATAACGGTCACCACAGGAGGACGCTTCTCTAGATCCTCTTCAGTTCCTTCGTCCTCACCGAACTGTAGGTCGAAGGACTCAAGAAGCTCGCGGTCCTCATCTTCAGGAGAGACAACATCAACTTTGTAGTTCATCTCTTCGCCGAGGAGCTGTAATGTCTCCTCGCTCACAGATGCGGTTGCCGTTACCATCTCGCCAAGATTAAAGAGTGCCTGGACGAGAGCCGCAGCATCTGCATTAATCTTCTCAGCGAAGTCGGAAAGCGAAGCACCTCGGGCAAGACGAATCGTCGCGCCTCCACCGTCTGGCAGGCGAACGCCACCAATGACGTTTGGTGCCTGCATTGCCTCGTATTCATTACGCTTCTGACGCTTCGACTTACGTCCCTTGCGTGGAGCACCACCTGGGCGTCCGAATGCACCAGCGGTACCGCCACGACGTCCGCCGCGACCACCGGCAGCTCCACCGCCACCTGGGCGACCGCCGCCAAAGCCTGCGCCTCCGGGTCCACGGTTTCCGCCTTGGGCACCCGCACCGCCGCGGCCGCCATTACGGCCACCGGCGCTCCGAGAAGGCATCTGCCCTGGGTTAGGATGTGAAGGCATCATTGCGGGACTTGGGCGACGTCCGCCGCCCTGACGCTCCTGACCAGCACCTTGCTGCGGTCGGTTACCGCCTTGTTGACGCTGCTGACCGCCGCGACCGCCTGGGCGAGGCTGACGCTCAGCGTTGTTGCCGCCTTGGGCACCACGACCTGAACCCGGACGCGGAGCGCCACCTGGGCGTGGGCCATTTCCAGGGCGGTTGCCGCCACCAGGACGAGGCGCTGGACGCTCACCGCTGGAGAACGGGTTGTTGGCTACGCGAGGAGCACGTCCACCCGGTTTTGGCGCATTTCCGCCTGGGCGCGCCTGCGGACGAGGCATAGCAGAAGGAGATGCTCCTGCACCTGGCTTAGGAGCAGAACCCGGAGTTTTAGGTGTATCGGATTGGGAAGCGCTGAAACCTGGCTTAGGTACAGGCTTAACAGCAGGTTTTGGAGCGGCTGGCTTCGCGGAAGCCGGCTTGGGTGCTGCAGGCTTTGCGGCAGCAGGTTTTGGAGCGGCTGGCTTCGCGGAAGCCGGCTTGGGTGCTGCAGGCTTTGCGGCAGCAGGTTTTGGAGCGGCTGGCTTCGCAGAGGCCGGCTTGGGTGCTGCAGGCTTTGGAGCCGCAGGCTTAGCCGACGTTGACGTAGCTTTTGCAGCCTCAGGGGTAGTCTTTGCAGATCCCTGAGCAGTGGTTGGGTCTTGCGCAGCATAATGCTGCTTCATCTTCTTAATCACCGGAGGTTCGATGGTAGAAGACGCGGTTTTTACAAACTCGCCTTGTTCTTTCAGAGTGGCAAGTAGTTCCTTGCTTGTTACACCGAGCTGTTTAGCTAGCTCATGTACACGTAGCTTTCCGGGCACTTCTCTCCTTGAGTTACGGAAGGAAGCCTTGACCCCGGAGGGCTTACGTTGACTTCCTACCTAAGTTACTTTGACGTTCATCGCTGATGCTTCATCGTATGCTCATCAGTGTTCGGTCTTCCTTGTAATGTCGGGTCCAGCGCCAAGCGCTGCTAGGTACTCTCGTACATGACCTGTGTCTACTTCCGCAGACACCCTTAACGCACGAGCAAATGCTCGGCGCTTTTCAGCTAGCTCCAGTGCATCGATGGTAGGCGTGATCCATGCTCCGCGCCCTTGCAGACGCCTACGTGGATCAGCAATCACCGAATAAACAGAATGATGTGATTCCCCTGCTACATCATCTTTCTTGCGTAAAACAACGCGAAGAAGTTGATCAGCGGGTTGTGATTTTTTGGTAGCGATGCAGGTACGGATACGCGTCCGCGTAGGCTTAGAAAGATCTCCTCGGGGGGAGTCGCCATACAAAGCCGCTGGCATCCGTCTCCTTTTCGCTTCACATCTCATATGTCATGTGCTCGTGCTCAACGCTGCTCTAGCGTCCATCGCACAAGCTGCAGATGGGCCGTTAAGTAGTGTACGCCATATTCTCCACAAAGATGAAGTTGGAAACGTCAAACACCAAATAATTCCACTTTTCACTCTTTATCGGGAAGTGAACTCGACATATTTTCAGACCGCAAAAATAAAAAATGCCCCTCTTACTGCCGTGTAGATTCATCATCTACTGCAGTTCAAGGGGCAATGTGCAAAGGATTAGCTAGCGTCAGAACGGATATCGATCTTCCAACCCGTTAGGCGTGCAGCCAACCGAGCATTTTGTCCCTCTTTGCCAATAGCCAAGGAAAGCTGGTAATCAGGCACCGTAACCTTAGCCGCTTGAGCCTCAAGATCAGTGATCTCTACGTGCACAACCTTGGACGGTGCAAGGGCGTTACCTACGTACTTTGCCGGATCTTCATCAAAATCAATGATGTCGATCTTTTCCCCACCCAGCTCGTTCATGATGTTGTTCACACGCTGGCCACGAGGACCGATGCAAGCGCCTTTGGCATTCAGACCCTTAATATTCGCGCGAACAGCCACCTTGGAACGGTGTCCGGCCTCGCGCGCAATGCTGATAATCTCTACCGACCCATCAGCGACTTCAGGGATCTCCAGTTCAAAGAGCCTGCGCACCAGTTCAGGGTGCGTACGAGACAAATTAATCTGAAGGTTACGTGGGGTACGGTTCACTCCCACGACATAGCACTTTACGCGGTTGCCATGGACGAGTTTTTCGCCAGGAATTTGCTCGGCAGGAATGAGGATGCCGTCCTGCCCTTCAGCCTCAGTTCCCAGGTGCACAACGATAATTCCCCGCTCGTTTGCATATGCGTCTGCCTGAACGATGCCAGAAACTACGCGCCCTTCGTACTCGCTATACGCGTCATAGGCTTTCCAGGTTTCTGCCTCACGCAAACGCTTTTTGATTGCATCGCGAACCGCTTGCGCGCCGACACGACCGAAGTTAGCAGGGGTGTCGTCGTATTCAGAAACAACGTTGCCTTCTTCATCCAGATCAGAAACAATGACAGAGACAAGGCCTGTTGTAGCACTAATGTCCACGCGAGCACGGGTGTTTTCTTCAACGTTGGTGTCTTTAAACTCGCGATAGGAAAAAAGAAGCGCACGAGCGATCGTTTCGATCAATTCCTCTACAGGAACTTTTCGCTCGGACTCAATGAGCTTAAGTGCGTGGATATCAATATTCACTTGTTTTCCTCTTCCAAAGCCAAGGCGGCATTAAAATCTAGTTGCGTGAACTCAAGCTCCGCTTCTGCGGGCTTCGCGAACTCAATTTCTACCACTGCTTGAGTATTTTCTCCCAATTCAATCGAACGGATCGAGATTTTCTTCCCCTGCCGCTTGACCACGATCACTCGCGTTTCATCATCATTTACTGCCCCAATCCGCTCGATTGATTTCTTTCCTTCAACGTCAAGGGCGACCAAGCGGTGACGATTTCTCCGCCATTGGCGTGGCTTAGTAAGGGGCGCGTCCACTCCAGGGGTACCAACCTCCAGAGTGTATCCCGGCCCAAAGCTTAGGGCACCAGAAGCTTCTTGAGCGTCGAAAAGCTCAGAGATGGCTGTGGATACTACTTCTAGCTGATCCAAATCCGGCCGGTTGTCGGAATCCAAGGACACTGCGACAAGAGTTTTTTTACCTGCGCGGTTCACTCGGATGTGTTCAAGATCCATATTATGTGCCGCTGCGATCGGCGTAATGAGCTCGGTTAAGACTTCGGTAGAGGGAAATGCCATGCCCGTTATCGTAGCCGACGCACAAAAGCATTCGAGTATGGAAGTACACTTTCCTTTTGTGACTCGTTCTGCAGCATCTCGATTCTTATTGGCCGTAGTGGTTTCCGGCGGCATGCTTAGCGCATGCAGCCTTACTCCGCATCCCACGCCAGACACCACACTGACGCGCCTAGCAGCGCGAGCCTCCGCAGAGGCAAAAACATTTGATAGTAGTGACTCCCCCTATGCCGCGCTTCGACGCGCCGACCTTGCCGAACTCCGTACGGAGATCCAACGTGTATGCGGACACAAAAATGACGGTACTCTCCCCTCTTCTTGTGACGACTCGGCTCTAGATTCCGCCATAGAAAAAGCGCACCTTGATGTTGATAACAACAGCAATCCCGCAGATGCAGCTACAATCGCTGCTCAAGAGCTCGTGTCTAGTGCTGGAGAGCTCCCAGAGGGATCTATGTTGCTCGCTGCCAATCAACTCGTTGATCTCGTATCGGCAGGAGCAGCGGCACCGACTACAGGAGGTGCATTGTTCGACCCCTCGGTGAACAAAAAGCTTAAGTCTTCCGACGTTAAAGTCGACGCAGATGCGGCACGAGACGCACTCGCCTGGGAATATTCCATAGTCTATGGCCTGGGCGTTGCCACTGCATCCGCTAGTGGACTTCTCAAGCAAGCCGTCAACGACTCCATTGATGCCCACCAAAATCGCATCAGCATTCTACAAAGTAGCCTCGCGCCTACCGGAGAGTTCCCCAAGCCCGAGTCTGCTTATGAATTGAAAAAATACCAACAGCCTTTTGATGCTCAAAGTACTGCTGACTACATTGAGGCCTTACGCAGAGACACCACGGATTATTGGATTGCCACAGCTGCCACGGCTAAAACCACTTCTTGGAAAGAACTAGCATTAGCCTTTGCCGCCCAGACAGCAGTTGGCGCGCCCACAGCCCCGCCCAACGTACTACCTGCCCGATAAAAAGACTGCGTGCCCCGCCAATGACAACCACAGCGGGGCACGCAGTTCTTTTAAGGGTTAGACCACAAAGGTTTCCAACCTCTAAGAAGCGCCCTTAAGCACCAACCATATCGATAATCCGTGCAGTAGCTTCAGCCGCTGGAATTTCCACGGCTTCTGTGCCACGGACACGCAGCTCAACTTTTCCTTCCTTGAAAGACCTGCCCAGGACTACTACATAAGGCATCCCTAGCAGCTCCGCATCCTTGAATTTCACGCCGGGGCTTACCTTCGGGCGATCGTCGAAAAGCACTTCGATGCCCGCTGCGTCGAGCTCGGATACCAAGGCATCCCCTGCCTCAATGGCTGCGGCATCTTTGTTTGCTACGACCACATGAACTGCAAAAGGTGCAACCTCAATGGGCCAATTGAGACCCTTCTCATCATGACGTTGTTCAGCAAGCACCGCCATGAGCCGTGAGACACCGATGCCATAAGAGCCCATGGTCGGGATCGCCCGCTTGCCGTTTTCATCAAGAATCTGCACATCAAAGGCCTCGGTATATTTACGCCCAAGCTGGAAGATATGCCCGACCTCTATACCTCGAGCCAGGGTGAGTGTGCCCTGACCTTCTGGTGCTGGATCGCCCTCGCGAACTTCGGCGGCCTCAATGTAGTTTTCCACCTCAAAGTCACGTCCCACGGTGAGGTTAACTACATGGCGCTGATCCGCGTCTGCACCGGTAATCCATGAGGTTCCGGTGACCACGCGAGGATCGGCAAAAAGCTTAACGTCATGTGCGATCAATGCACGAGGGCCCACGTAACCTTTCACCAGGAAGGGGTTTGCCTTGAAGTCTGCTTCGGTAGCAAGTTCCACCGCCGCAGGCTCGAGAGAGGCTTCCAGGCGTTTCATGTCTACTTCACGGTCTCCCGGAAGCAGAATGCCGGCAAGCTCATGGTCTTCAGCGCCGGGTTCTGTAATTTTCACAACGATGCACTTCAAAGTATCTGAAGCAGCGACCTCACGGCCTTCAACCGTGATGCCAGCGGTCTGCGCCCATGCCACTAGAGACTCGATGGTTTCGGAAGCAGGAGTGTCGTACTCCATAGCTTCCGGCAGCCCTTCAAGGGAGCGTTCGACGCCAGGCTGTGTAACCACGGCTTCCACGTTAGCGGCATAGTCGCCCTGCGTAGCTCGCACAAAGGTGTCCTCGCCGTTTTCGCTGATCGCCAGGAATTCTTCAGAAGCAGAACCACCCATCGCACCAGAGGTCGCAGAGCAAATCGCATACTCAACGCCTAGGCGGTCAAGGATGCGCTGGTATGCACCACGGTGACGCTGATACGACGACTCGAGTCCCTCATCTGTCATGTCGAAGGAGTAGGAGTCCTTCATCACAAATTCACGGCCACGAAGAATGCCAGCGCGTGGGCGTTCTTCATCCCGGTACTTGGTTTGGATTTGGTAGAGGATGACAGGGAAATCCTTGTACGACGAGTACATGTCTTTCACTGCTCCGGCAAACATCTCCTCATGGGTGGGACCCAAAAGGTAGTCTGCACCCTTGCGATCTTTGAGGCGGAAAAGCGAATCGCCGTATTCAGTCCACCGGTTAGTCGTCTGGTAGGGCTCGCGGGGCAACAACGCTGGGAAAAGCAGCTCTTGAGCTCCAATTCCGTCCATCTCCTCGCGCACAATATTTTCGATCTTTTTGAGTGTGCGCAACCCTAAGGGCAGCCACGTGTAAACACCTGGTGCAGCTCTGCGAATGTATCCGGCACGAACTAGCAGCTTGTGGCTAGGAACTTCAGCATCTGCGGGATCTTCGCGCAGGGTGCGCAGGAAGAGCGTGGAAAGACGTGTGATCATGAGTAAGAAATATACCCGCTAGGGTTATGGACATGCTCATTGTGTTACCTCCTTCAGAGACTAAGGCCATCGGCGGTGATGATGCGCCACTCAATATGGACGCTTTATCCTTCCCCTCGCTGAACCCAATAAGGAAATCCATCTCTAAGGATCTGAGCTCACTATCCCCAGACCAAGCCCTAACAATGTTGAAATTAAGCGAGAAACTCCGGGAGGAAGTTGCAGCTAATACACAGCTGCTTCATGCACCAACGATGCCAGCGATACTGCGCTATACCGGTGTGCTTTACGACGCCCTCAACGCGCCAACTCTTCCGCGCTCAGCATGGTCGCGCCTTGCTATAGGCTCAGCGTTGTTTGGCGTCGTCGGAGCTTCAGACCCCATCCCGCGATACAGGCTATCTGGATCTAGTAAAGTCCCCGACGCAGATGGAACAATCCCAACGATGAAAAAACGTTGGGGCTCAGCAATTACCAAAGCGTTAAGTGATGCTGACGACTTTATCGTGGATCTGCGCTCTGGCACTTATCAGCAGTTGGGGAAAGTTCCCGGCGCGACTACGGTGCGCGTGGAGTCAGTGCAACCCAATGGGGCACGAAAAGTCATCAGCCATTTTAATAAGCACTACAAGGGTGAGTTAGCGCGAGTATTGGCGCTCAGTGATGCACCCCCTTCCTCTATTGAGGAGGTACAAAAGGTCGCACAAAAAGCTGGTTTAGCAATAGAGCAGACCGGGACAACAGAGTTGACTTTTGAGGTTCGTAACTGATCTGGCACATACACGAGGGGGCACCTCAAGGTGAAGCGCCCCCTCGTCTTTTCATGTCTGCGTGTTTTACGTATGTGCTGGTTGTGTGTCTAGTCCAGCGACTTCTCCGATGACGTATACGGCGGGTGGCTTAATCTCCTGCGTACGCATGGTGTTAGCCAGAGTTCCCAGCGTGCATTTATAGGAGCGCTGTTGTTCCGTCGCTCCTTCTTGGATTATCACCACTGGGGTTGAAGCTGGCCGGCCTCCCTCGATAAGCGCATCGGCAATGGCGGGTGCGTTTTTCACTCCCATAATCACGCTCAGGGTGCCTTGCGTTTGTGCTAGCGCACTCCAATTGTTGAGGGACTCCGGGTGTTGCGGTGGCACGTGTCCTGAGACCACGGTAAAGCTGTGTACGAGCCCTCGCTGGGTGATGGGGATACCGGCAAGCGCTGGTACGGAAACGGCGCTTGTTACTCCGGGGATAACTTCGCAGGAAATCCCGTGTTCTGCACAAGCCTGCAGTTCTTCAAAGCCTCGGCCAAAGATGTAAGGGTCGCCGCCTTTAAGTCGAGCGACTTTTTTTCCTGACTGCGCGTGATGGATGAGTAGCTCGTTGATTTTCGACTGAGCTACTTGCCTACCGTAAGGGAGCTTGGATACGTCGATGATTTCTTTCGTAGTGACGTCGCAAAGCTTATCCAGCTCCGACGCTGGGCCTAAATGATCCGCCAAAATTACGTCCGCTGTTTGTAGTCGACGCATCCCCCTGACAGTAATCAGGTCCCATGCTCCTGGGCCACCTCCGATGAGTACGACTGGGGCCTGCCATTGATTCTGCTGGGAAGTCATGAAAAACAAGTTTAAACAGTGGGTGCGCTTAGTCCTATTTGGGTTCCATATAAAGGAAAGATCACAGGTGGAAATCCGCGCTACGGTAGTACCTATGTCGCATCCCACGTTTCTCCATACCTTTGCAGAACAACTCCCCGGCCTTGCGGTTGCCCATCATCCCAGCACGTGTCTCGATCCTCAGCTAGTTGTTTTTAATGATGAGGTGGGAGCAGCACTGGGGATCACGCGAGAAAATATTTGTGGCCTTCTCCATGCCGAGGGACATGCGCAGGCGTATTCCGGGCATCAGTTCGGCAACTTTGTCCCGTTGCTCGGTGACGGTCGCGCGTTGTTAGTCGGAGAGCTACGCGCGGATCGCAGCCTCTGTAGGGAGACGACTGGTGCGCCTTTGCTTTACGACGTTCACCTTAAGGGTTCTGGTCCAACACATTTTTCTAGAGGGGGCGACGGTCGGGCGGTCCTCGGGCCTATGCTGCGCGAGTATCTTATTTCCGAGTCTCTCCATGCACTCGGTGTTCCTAGCAGCAGATCGTTAGCTGTTCTCACTACTGGCGAAACCGTGATGAGGGGACGTCCCCAGCCAGGAGCCATCCTTGTTAGAGTCGCCCCCAATCATTTGCGGGTGGGAACACTACAGTTTGCGGCACTCAATGGCCCTGAGGTTCTTCGCGATACTGTGCGCTATGCAAGCCATCGGATCTTAGCTAAACCTAGCGACAATGAGTTGAAAAACGCCCGAGAACTTTTGCATCAGGCTGTCCTGTCACAGGCACACTTAGTAGCCCAGTGGATGCGATTCGGGTTTGTCCATGGGGTGATGAATACGGATAACACCACGCTGAGTGGTTACAGTATTGATTTTGGCCCTTGCGCCTTTATGGATACGTTCAATCCCCAAGCGGTGTTTTCTAGTATTGATCAAGGCGGACGCTACGCCTATGGACAACAACCAGCCATCGCCGGATGGAATCTTGCTCGGATGGCTGAGACACTCCTTCCTTTTATCGGGATGGATGCGGCGAGGGAAGAAATCGATAGTTTCGCTTCCTACTACCGCACTGCTTGGTTGGAGGAAATGGCTCAAGCGGTAGGAGTAGATCCCCATACCCCTGATGTAGAAGGCCTTCTCGATGCTTTGCCGGAGTTACTGACTCGCCATACAGCGGATCTCGCGACTTTCCTACGAAGTTTGAGCGATGGTACGACACAGCAAAAATTCCCCTGGGCAAGCGACTGGTGTAATGCCCGTGATCTGTGCGGAGCTGTACCCCCGCACAATCCGGTGTACATTCCCAGGAATCATCTCGTAGAGGAAGCCTTGTTGCACGCTGAGCGCGGGGATCTCTCACGCTTCCACCGGCTCTTTGCCGCCACGACTGCACCTTTTGACCGCATCGATGACAGCGAAGATCTTGAGCAACCTGCTCCTCAAGACGCAGCTCCTTATATCACCTACTGCGGCACGTAGCGCACCGATGATACCGGGTCCTTCAATCTAAGTCCGCTGAGATAGCAGCAGCATTGTCTCCGTATCATTGAGCATCGCCTGGTTGAGTTTGCGCACCGCATCCTCACGGTCAAAATGCACTCCGATAAGTACGATCTCATTACTCGGTTCCAGGCCCGCCTGCTGCCAATAGCCGGCAGGGACGATACGTAGGTCCGGCCCCGCTTGGTGCCACACCTGAACCATATCAATGCGATCCGAGACCCAACAGTGCCCCTTGGAGCGCACGAGGCCAGAAATTGAATGCAGCGCCTGGATCAACCGCTCGCGGTCAAAAGGCCTGTCGCCGCGAAAAACCACAGAGCTAATCCCATATTCTTCCGTCTCAGGAGTGTGCGGGTTAGTCAGTTCATCCATGTACCCCTGATACGTCCGAGCTGTGGCTTCGTCGTAGGCCATGGCACCCAGCAAATCAGAAATTGCCGATCGTGGCTCGCCTTTTTCTGGAATGACGCGGCCGTCGATAAGCTTTTCGACGCTCGCGCGCGGGTTCATTCTGTGCACCAAGGCCACGGTCGCCTCGTAGCGTTCTGCAGGCACCAGATCGGCTTTGGTCACATAGATCCGATCCGCGAATTCTACCTGGTCTACCAGTAGATCAGCGATTGTGCGATCGTCTTCTGGGGTAGCTCCCAGGTCGCGATCTACCAGGTAGGTCTTTTTGGACATGTAGTCCAGGAACTGGGTGGCGTCGACAAGCGTTGCCATCGTGTCAATCGGAGCAACATCCGCCAAGCGGGTTCCGTCTTCCCATTCCCATTCAAATGTAGCTGCAACAGGCATGGGTTCCGATATGCCTGTTGATTCGATCACGATGTGGTCGTAGTCTCCCGATCTGGCGAGCGATCCCACTGATTCCACAAGATCATCGCGCAGGGTGCAGCAAATACAACCGTTGGTGAGCTCGATGAATCGGTCTTCACCGCGTTCCAGATGTCCTTCCCCTGCGATGAGGGCTGCGTCGATGTTTATTTCAGAGAAATCGTTAACGATCACCGCGATTTTGCGACCTTCGCGATTTCCCAGTAGGTCGTTGAGAAGGGTGGTTTTCCCCGAGCCGAGAAATCCGGATAACACTGTGACTGGAGTAGATGAGAAAGACATTCACTAATGAATACCTTTTTCACCTAGGTTCCGCAAACTACTACTGTGCCGGATCCTCGTTCGAGACGATGCGGGACTCTCGTTTCAAGAGACTCTCTTTTATCGTGATGCCATAGCGGAAACCGCCGAGGGTTCCGTCACTGCGCACAATACGATGACAAGGCACAAACAACGCGGCAGCATTCATAGCACACGCACTAGCGGCAGCTCGCGCCGCTTTTTCATTGCCACACCGAATCGCATACTCGGTATACGTAAGAGTCTCCCCAGGCTGGACCTCCCGCAAAACATCCCACGCTCGCATACGGAAAGGCCCCGAACGTTGCTTGACGGGAATCTGCTTTATCGCATCTAGGTCCCCTGCGTAATAAGCAGAGACTGCCACGCTCGCATCACGCAACACGGGATGCGCATCATCAAGCCCTACATGATCAATTCCCTGCCCTCCGGCCCCCAGCGCAAACTCCTTGTGCACTAGAGAGGCCAGCGCTGCACTATCTGCAGTCCAGCCACTAGCCAACACAAAACCATCGTGTCCTATGATGCTCAAGGGTCCGTCAGGTGTTGCGAGGGTCAATGACTGTGGCTTTTCACTGGCATGCATCGACAAACCTTCTTACTGCCCGAGGAACGGACGCTGGATGAACGTGGAGATAACTGGCATGAACATTACCGCGGACAAATCCTTCACGCGCCGCCACGCCATCCCAGGTGCGCCACCCCCATGCTGACGCCCAGCCTGAAGCGTCAGCTTTGACCAGCGCCGTATGGTGGAACTCATGTCCAGTGACGCGCTCTCCAGCCCGGTACATCACAGAGTCGCTCAGCGCCACGGCATCTCGATACCCCAGCGTGAGGCGGCGCCCCATCGCTGCTTGAGCAGAAATAACTCCGAGCATCCGGTGCCCGTCCAGAGTATCTAGAAGCCACAAAAGCCCCGCACACTCCGCATGAACTGGCATGCCTTGTTCAATGCGGCTTACGATACTGCGCTGTAGATCTTTCCTCTTTGCTAGTACTTCACAATATTCCTCCGGAAAACCTCCCGGAATGATGAGCCCATCGCAATCCGGCAGATCATCAATCAGCGGATCAAAAGCAAGAACATCCGCCCCTGCGGCCTCCAAAAGCTCTACATGCTCCGCATAGGTAAAGGAAAAAGCAGGCCCACCAGCCAACGCAATTCGCGGACTGCGTGAAGCACCAACACGATCCCCCACTGCAGCCACGGGATCCCAGGCAGCTCCCGTAAATGTGCAGCGCGCAAGAGAAATCACAGCATCAAGATCAACATGTTGTTCCACCATTGCGGCCATCTCTGCAACAACAGAACGGGCTTGAAGAAGCTCCGTAGATGTGACCAGACCCAGATGTCGCGAGGGAACCTCAGCATCATCGACCCGAGGGATCGCTCCCAAAACTGGGATTCCCACAGCTTCTACCGATTCCCGGCACACCGCAGCGTGCCGGTCAGTACCAACTTTATTCAAAATCACGCCAGCCACCCGGACGGCATCATCGGCAGTGGCAAATCCGTGAACCACAGCCCCCACAGACTGGCTCATTCCACGAACATCAACGACCAAGATGACGGGAAGTCCCAGTTCCGCAGCGATTTCTGCGGTAGATCCTTGTGCGCGAGCATCCGCGGTATTTGAGCCTTCGGTTATGCGGCCGTCGAAAAGCCCCATAACCCCTTCCACCACCGCAATGTCTGCTCCTTGCGCACCATGTGCGTAGAGAGGGCCCAAAGCAGATCGGCCGCACATGACAGAATCTAGGTTTCTGCCCACCCGACCTGCGGCCATCCCGTGGTAACCCGTGTCAATATAATCGGGTCCGACTTTAAACGGCGCGACTACCATGCGCTGAGCCAACGCAGCCATCAGTCCCGTAGCAATGGTTGTTTTACCCGATCCGGACGAGGTTGCAGCAATCACAACCCCGGGTACTGCAGTTACCATTCGATGCCTTTTTGACCTTTACGTCCTACATCCATCGGATGCTTTATTTTTGTCATCTCAGTAACAAGATCGGCCACCTCGACGAGCTTCGGATCCGCATCACGCCCAGTTATCACAATATGCTGCGTGCCAGGACGGTTCTTCAGAGTCTCTACAACGTCATCTGCATCAATCCATCCCCATTTAATGGGATATGTGAACTCATCAAGAACATAAAAATCATGCTCTTGTGCGGCTATCCGACGTTTAATCTCCTCCCAACCATCGCGAGCATCACGGGCATGGTCGTCATCAGACCCCTGCTTCTTTGTCCACGACCAGCCCTCCCCCATTTTGTGCCATTCGACGACTCCACCTACGCCAGAATCTTCATGCAGCTTCCCCAGTTGCCTAAAGACGGCTTCTTCGCCGACTTTCCACTTAGCGGACTTAACAAACTGGAAAACTCCTATATTCATCCCCTGGTTCCAAGCGCGCATAGCCATCCCGAAGGCAGCCGTCGATTTTCCTTTACCCTGCCCGGTATGAACGGCGGTAACAGGAAGCATGCGGCGCTGGCGTGTGGTTAAACCATCATCGGGTATGGACGCAGGATCTACTTTCCCTTGAGGCATAAGAAGATCTCCTTCGTTGCTTGAATCGATATCGGAAGACACATCGATTCTACTTGTCCAGACTGTCATCTCACGCGCTTTTCCCAAGTAACTCGCTCACACCGCGTCGATCACTCCAGCTACGGAATCTGCATTCACTTCCTTGAGCTGAATACATATGCCTTCAAGGTGGGCTGCCAGCTCCTGTGCCAGACCAAGGCGCACACGCCCAGGTTTCTCACAATCGATCACCACCGAACCAGCTAAACCATTGCGGGCGATAAGACGAGCTGCTGATCTCGATCCAGCCAAACCAGAAGCTCCAGTGGCACGGCCATCTGACAACACGACGAGAAGAGCGCGGCGACCAGGTTCTTTCACATGCTCACGACGAATCACATCATGGGCAAGCAAAAGCCCCTCACCCAACGGAGTCCGGCCCCCCGTCACTACGTTGTGCAAACGACGTACTGCAACATCAATTGAGCCAGTAGGAGGCAGCACCAGCTCGGGGGCTGTGCCGCGCACGGAAACCACGGCCACTTTGTCCCGGCGCTGATACGCATCCCGAAGCATCGATAGAACCGCACCGGTGACTGAAGCCAAGCGATCCCGAGCAGACATAGAGCCAGAAGCATCAACGACAAAAATAATGAGGTTTGATTCCGTCCCCCGCCTTAAGGACCCTCTCAAGTCCTCTGGACGGAAGTCGATCAGCTTTCCTTCTACTCGAGCTCCCCGATCAGCCGCTGCAAAAATGGTCCCCACAAGATTTAAGCCATGACCAGTACTCAATGGGCGAACGTCTGCCCCATGCGAGGAATACGCCTTCGAGCGCCGCCCCGGTACTCCCTGTTCACCTATGCCCTTGCGTTTAAACACCCGCGGAGCGAAAGGGAGCGCCAGTAGTAGCGCGTTCCTCCTGACCATCACTGGTGGGCTGTTCCGCCTGTTCTTCCGAGGGTTTTTCTTCTACTTCATTCTGATTTGCCTCGTCCTGAGGTCCTTCCGAGTCGCTTTCCGCGTTCCCTTCCTCATTTGGGTGCTGTTTCTGAGCATTATCCATTTCTTGATCTAGCTGATCCTGATCTAAGCCGGGTTCATCGAATGGGTCTCTGCGGCGACGATGCGGCAAAGCCAACTCTGCAGCTATGCGAATATCCTCATCTTCCACCGTCGAGGCCCCGCGCCAGGCAGCGTGGGCTAGCGCAGTCCGAGCAATAACCAAATCAGCCCTCATACCATCAACATCAAATGCCGCACAAAGGTGTGCAATCCGGCTGAGGTTAACGTCGGAAAGCTGTAGCTGCTGCACTCGTTGTTTCGCCTCATGGATCAGCTGCGCTGTTGACGCGTCCTCATGGGCCCATGATTGAACAAAAGATTGTGGAGTCGATTCAAATGCGAGCCGACGCCGCATGATCTCTGCACGAATCTCAACATCTTTGGAGGCCACGACATCGACGGCCAAGCCAAAACGATCAAGAAGCTGCGGACGCAGCTCCCCTTCTTCTGGATTCATGGTTCCCACAAGCACAAAATTGGCAGGCGAAGAATGCGAAATACCGTCCCGTTCGACTGTAACCTGCCCTGTCGCTGCGGCGTCTAAGAGCGAATCAACCAGGTGATCCGCAAGCAGATTTACCTCATCGACGTACAGCACTCCACCGTCTGCCTGGCTCAGCAAACCGGGATTATAGTGAGCCTTGCCCGTGGTCAAGATCGTTTCCATGTCAAGGGAGCCCACAACTCGATCTTCCGTGGCTCCGATGGGAAGATCAACTAATGGAGCATCCCCCAGCAAACTGGCAAAAGCTCGCACCGTGGTTGTCTTCGCTGTTCCCTTTTCCCCGCGGATGACCACGCCACCAATGCGCGGAGAAATCGCACACAGAATGAGTGCAAGCCTTAGTCGATCCTGCCCCACAACTGCCGAAAACGGATACAACGTACGTCCACCAGTGCTCATAGTGCTTCAATATCTCCTAGAAAATAACAAAACCTAGCAGTGCCTTTTCATTAAAGCACCACTAGGAATCGTTTCAAGATCAGGGTCTCTTCAACGCTGAAAAACTGACTACTTAGTCTTGATCAAGCTGCAGAGTTGTCTGGGTATAATCCCAAATCTCTTCAAATAGTCGCTTATCCGTAGCAAGCTTAATTCCATAGGAAGGAATCATTTCCTTAATCTTGTCGCCCCATTCGACCATGCGCTGACCGAAGCAACGCTCAAGCAGTTCCAACATCGCGGCTGGTGCAATAGAGGCTCCTGGCGATGCGCCAAGAATGCCAGCGATAGACCCATCAGCGGAGTTAATAAGGGAAGTACCAAAAGCCAAAGAGGAGAATCGCGGCCCCACAACGGGCTCGATAGCCTGTACACGCTGACCGGCTGTAATCAGTTCCCAGTCTTCATCGCGCGCATTAGGCATGTACTCGCGCAGAGACTCCATCCGAGCCGACTGGTCCTTAAGTACCTCAGTGATGAGGTACTTAGTCAGGCCAAATTCCTGCGCCCCAACGCCTAGATAAGACATCAGGTTTGTGGGACGGATCGACTTAACAAGATCGAAGTACGAGCCCTTCTTTAAGAATTTTGGCGTCCATCCTGCATAAGGCCCAAACAGCAGGCCTTTTTCTCCATCAATGACGCGGGTATCCAAATGCGGCACCGACATCGGAGGCGCACCGATAGATGCTTTGCCATAAACCTTCGCCGAATGCTGCTCTATGACTTCTTGGTTAGTACAGCGCAGCCACTGACCGGACACGGGGAAACCGCCCCACCCACGTATTTCCGGAATACCAGACTTTTGGAGCAGCGGGAGTGCCATTCCACCAGCGCCTACAAAGACAAAGTTCGCACGGATAACCTGAATATCACCGGTGTGAACGTTTTTGACTTTAATCTTCCACTTACCGCCATCACGAGTAATGTCTTTAACCTCGTGACCATAACGGATATTGGTGCCATTAGCCTCGGCTGCTTTGAGGAACTGACGAGTTTGCGATCCATAGTTAATGTCCGTGCCAGCGTCAGTCCAGGAAATCGCGACCTTCTCAAATTCGCTGCGTCCATCAGCCATCAGCGGCAGCATGTCATTGAACACACTACGGTCGTCCGTGTATTGCATGTTGGGGAACAGCGGATGGTTAGCTAGGGCGTCGTAACGCTTTTTCAAATAGTTAACCTGCGCTTCACCACGAGCAAAGGAAACGTGAGGTACAGGGTTAATCCACTCGCGAGGATTCGGCAGGACCCCTTGGTTAATTTGATAAGACCAGAACTGGCGAGAAACTTGGAACTTTTCATTTACGCCCAGAGCTTTATTGATTTCAATACGCCCATTAACTTCCGGCGTGTAATTCAGCTCGCACAGAGCCGAATGCCCTGTCCCTGCGTTGTTCCACGGCGAGGATGACTCTTGAGCAGGTGCATCGAGACGCTCAAAGAGGACCTGAGACCAGCTAGGTTCAAGTGTGCGGAGCATAGCGCCAAGGGTGGCACTCATGATGCCGCCGCCGATCAGGGCAACGTCTACTTCGTCCGTGACCCGTTGCGCGTTGATGGAATCTGCCATATTCAATCTTCCTTGAGTTTTACGTTTCCGTATTTCCCGGATTGTTCATGAACTAGAAAAACAGCATGACTCATAATCACGGCGCCTTGTAACACCATGAGAAACTGAGCTTTCGATGCGACACAGAATATCAGCATCCGCATCGCGCAACCATCAAAGTGTTATCCCTCATGGTTAGCCAAAGTCGAAGACAGTAACGATAAAAATCCACCGCCCAACGGCTTACGTAGCCAGCTCGAATCAGCCCGACCGAATTTCTTCAGTTCACTAGAAAACAGCTTACGCCTGATCTACTGGGGGGTAAGAAAAAGAGAGCATCCATCAATGAAATACACCTGCAAAACAGTATTTACCCACCCCCGAATACCCCTATCTTGCACACCCGTCCACGATACACAGGTTTGCTGCCATATCCACAAAATACAAATGGGCAGGTTTGCCCCCAAACAGCTTTCCTTTAGCAAAATTACAAATACCCCTCATGCAAATCTCCTACGAGCCTGTTCTTAATAACAAAACGCACCAGAGTTTCAACAAAGTGTGTCTATCCCAAGGCCTAAAGTGCAGCAAACGCAAGGAATAAAGCACTTAAGCTATATGTAAGCCCCCACATACGACCCTCCGCTTTGTAATGTTGCACTCTTTATTCCCCCACCCGAAGCAGTGTCCGATCTAGAGTCATAGACATGAAGCTTCACTGGAAGACAGACATACTCGGACGCGATTATCAATGCGCCACTTTTAGCCTCGGCAACGATCCCAGATCAGAAGGCAGTGAAGGCGAGATTTTTGGCAGCCTTGTACGCCATCTTCCCAATGAAGAAGCCATAGACCAATACAACCAACGCCCCGCTCTGCTCTTTGTACACGGCATGACAGACTATTTTTTTCATCGCCATGTCGCAGAGCATTTTTATAACCAGGGCTTTGCGGTATACGCATTAGACCTACGAAAATGCGGAAGGTCACATCGCGAAGGCCAGACATGGCATTACGCATCCCGCCTCAGTATCTACTTTCAGGAACTTGATATTGCCGCACAGACCCTACTACAAACACATCCCACAATCGTCCCCATCGCACACTCAACAGGTGGACTTATCGCATGTCACTGGCTTAATTATCTACGCATATCCGATCCCCTCACTCATGCTAAGTTCCCCGGCGCCATTTTAAATAGCCCTTGGCTAAGCATGATGGCCCCTGCGCCTGTAGTTCGCATTACCCGCCCACTTATCACCGTGGCCGCTAAAATCCGACCGCGCGCCGCACTGAAAACAAAATCATCTTCTGTCTACGGAAAAAGTTTGCATGTTCATGGCGAAGGTGAATGGGATTACAACCTTCAATGGAAACCTTTTGGAGGTCATAAAAAATTTGTCGGCTGGGTCTCGGCCATCGACAAAGCACAACGTCTTATCCACCGGGGCCGTATAGATTGTGGTGTCCCGCTGCTGTGCTTAAGCTCGGATTCCTCAGCATCAACACTGCCGCTGGCCGCCCATGCCGATGCAGTCATCAACGTAGATCACGTTAACCAGTGGGGACCACACCTTTCTGAGCAAGTCATAGTTCAGGCTATTCCAGGAGCAAAACATGATGTCTTCTTGTCAAATCCTGCCGCGCTTGCCCACGTATTCCAAACATGCGACCGATGGTTAGATCCCAAGAACGCCTAAACTGCTCACGGCAATAAGTGTGAACGCATCACCCTCAACTTGATTCATACGAGTCCGGGCAGGTCCAGGCATAATTTTCCCTTCCCTACAGCGGCACCCCGGACGCAATATATGGAATATTAAAGGTTTTTCATTACTATTTCTCATGTCTGATGGAATGTGCTGACGTTATGTTCCGTTGAACTTTAAGACTCACGCACATGACAAAGGTAAAAGAATAACCTCTTTTACCTTTTGCGTTTGCCAATTACGCTACTTCTAGTAGAGACAGCCAGTCCTTAGCGCATCACTCCATGCGCCATTTTTAAAGAAAGCGAGTACTCCTTGAGCGAGCAGGACCACAAACACTATGACTTGATCATTATCGGAACAGGATCCGGAAATTCCATTCCTGGCCCTGAGTTTCACGATAAGTCCATTGCGATAGTAGAAAAAGGCGCTTTTGGCGGAACGTGCCTCAATGTTGGCTGCATACCAACCAAAATGTTTGTGTACGCTTCTGAGATCGCTTTAGCGGTACGCGAGTCTGAACGCTACGGTATTTCGGCTGAGGTGTCCGCTGTGGATTGGCCATCTATTGTGAACCGGGTTTTCCGTGACCGCATCGATCCTATATCCGCCTCCGGCGAAGAATATCGACGCGGTCCTAAGACCCCCAACATCGACGTCTACGATCAGCATGCATCTTTCATAGCGCCCAAAACCATACGCACTGGTCAGGGCTCTGAGGAAGCCATCATCTCCGGTGATCGTATTGTCATCGCTACCGGTTCTCGCCCGTTTATCGATCAAAAAGTCATCGATTCAGGTGTGCGCTACTACACCAACGAGAACATCATGCGCTTGGAGTCTCTGCCTACATCCATGGTGGTTATGGGTGGCGGCTACATTGCTATGGAGTTTGCCCATGTCTTTGACGCTCTCGGGGTAAAAGTTACCGTGGTAAACCGGTCCGAGAAGCTCCTACGCCAGCTCGATTCCGATATTTCTGATCGCTTTACTGAGATCACCAAGGAAAAACTAGATTGCAGGCTAGGACGCACCATCGACTCCATCACGGAAACCGATGGCGTGGTTACCCTCACTCTGGATGATGGATCCACCGCACACGGTGAGGTCTTCCTGGTAGCCACTGGCCGAATCCCCAATGGCGACCTCATGGATCTGGACAAAGCTGGCGTAGAAATGGATGGTCGCCGCATCAAGGTTGATCAGTACGGACGTACAACAGCTCCCGATGTCTGGGCTTTGGGCGATGTGTCTTCCCCATACCTACTTAAGCACGTGGCCAATGCTGAAATGCGGGCAGTAAAACACAATCTCCTTCATCCAGAAGATCTCCAGCCTATGCCTCATGAGAATGTTCCTGCCGCGGTCTTTACTCATCCGCAGATCGGCACAGTTGGTTTAACAGAAGATGAAGCTCACGCTGCCGGATACAACATCACAGTCAAGGTCCAGAACTATGGCGATGTTGCCTATGGTTGGGCGATGGAAGATACCGAGCACTTTGTAAAACTCATCGCAGACAAAGACACCGGGCTACTACTAGGGGCGCACTTTATCGGACCCCAGGCTTCTACACTGGTACAACAGCTCATTACTGTTATGGCTTTTAAGCTCGACGCCCGTGACGTTGCTACCAAGCAGTACTGGATCCACCCAGCGCTTCCGGAATTAACGGAAAATGCTCTTCTAGGTCTTGATTTCTCTTAGAATTTCCGCAGAGGATTAATCTAAAAGTCGCAGGTGCTACCGCTTTGGTCACGTGCGACTTTTATTGTTTTCTCCCATATTTTGCATTCGCCCTCGGCGTGCGCTCGCCCACATTTCAGCTCAAAAGCGTAATCTATGAGACACACTCCACAGAAAGCTTGTCGACGTTTTCATCTTCCGATGCAGTCTTTCATCTTTCTGCGGCCCAATGGAAGCATGGTCTTAGTGCCATTTTCATTAAGGAATGTCATACCGAAATACCAATGGATCACGAGGGTATATGAGCTTATACGACCGAAAGGCCGCTATTCTGCACAATCAGACTCCGTCGCGCTGGTCTACTGTTCAAGTTCGTAGGCTTCGGTGTGCCGTCGTCAGCATGTCCACTGCCATTTGTATTGCTCTAGCTACGCTCGCTTCTGCAACCATGCGTGATAGCCGTATCACAGCAATCGTATTGGCCATGAGCATGGCAACGGGGGCTGCTGCTGCGCTTGTTGCCCTCGTCAATGCCCCAGGTGTTCCACGCACAATAAGGCACTCGTTTTCCAGAAAAACACAGCGCTTCCTGTCTTCTTTTCTTATCGCTGTCCCCAGCTTTGTCATTTTGACAACAGGCATGTTGATCGCTTTTTCCCGCGTTTTTCCTAGTGCCTTGTATGCGCACCTCAACATCATCTTGGTCACCATCGCAATGCCTTCCGCTGGGTTAGCAATCTTTATCGGCAGCCTATTTTTCTTCCCGCCCCGATTACGCTGGGTCTCAGCAGTCGTAGTGCTCTTGCCGCTGATCAACGCATGGCTTTCTATTTCTGGAAAATTTTCTACGTCCTCCGAACACCCAGCGTTCTTATCCTTGACGTTGGTGTTGTTTACCATGACGGCTCTTATTGCGTCGATAGTGTGGCTCTTACGCACGTCTTTACGTAATGTTTCCGTTCTCTTGTTGGTTACCGCAGCAGCCGTTTTAGGTGTAATACAGCTTCTTTTCTGCATACACATCGTCACCGGGATAGCACTCAACGCGAATATCCTCACGCTAAGTTATGCTGGTTGCTGCCTTCTTAGCATCATGTCGGCCATGCTGTTGCCTAGTCATTCTGTTCGAGTAGAAAACAAAACTGCCGCATACCTTCCCACTGTGAATGTTTCAGCATCTCGCGGAGTAGCTACGGACGAAATCGCAGACTCCCACCAAGAAATCCGAGCTGCATAACAATGTCACAATCGCTTTAACCGCATGACTAGTCCCTTATTAGACGGTGTCACAAGAAAGATCGCGGATTAAAGCATCAATGTCCCAATGCGCCTCGATGCTGTCTGCTAGCAGATCAAGTTGTCGGTTACGCTCGCCTTGAAAAGACGTTCGAGGGTCGAGGATAAAGCCCGTTCGCCCGGTCATCTCAATGACTCTTTGCAGGAATTCTCTACGCGCCGTATCCGATTCGAGATATCCGTGCCTATGCGTGCCAAAGCTTGCGCCCCTAACCGCGCCTTCCTCCCCTATCCACGGATCCTCGGTAGAGCGTACGACTCGGCCATGATGAACTTCATAGCCCCCATGATCGTGCCGTATCAAGGTCTTCTCTGGATGGAAAGCTATATCAATATCAAAGATCCCCAAGCCTGCTACTGGCTGTTGCGTTCCCGACTCCACTGGGTCATCAATGCTTGCGCACATCATTTGAAAGCCACCACAGATTCCCACAATTGGAGCCCCTCGATTGGCGCGTTCTTTCATAGCTTCTGCGATACCGGTGCTCTTTAACCACTCCAGATCGCTCACCGTTGCCTTGGAACCAGGAAGCACTACCAGGTCTGCCTCATGTACTTGGTCAGGATCTACAGTCCATGTAACAGTCACCCCAGGTTCGCATGCCAAAGCTTCTACGTCGGTGGCGTTGGATACACGGGGAAGCCGCACCGCCGCTACCCGTAAACGCTGTGTGCCAAGAGCTGGAGCAGCGGGCCCAACTGTAGCTCCTATGTGGGATTGGAGCGAATCTTCCGCGTCTATCCACAGTCCCTCGATAAAGGGTAAAACAGCAACGGTAGGAACCCCGAGTCGTTTCTCTAGATCAGCCAGCCCTGGTTCGAGGATCGTTTGATCTCCTCGGAATTTATTAACAACAAACCCTGCGATCCTCGCACGATCCTGCTCGGACACGATCTGATGAGTGCCAAAAAAATGAGCTAGGACGCCTCCACGATCTATATCTCCCACCAGATACACCGGAAGATCGCAGGCCTCGGCCAACCCAAAATTTGCGACGTCCGTATCCCTGAGGTTTGTCTCCGCAGGTGATCCTGCTCCCTCACAAATCACTACCTCATACTCGGAACGCAAAGCATGAAGGGCTTCTGCTGCTACGGTCTTGAGATGAGTGCGATGCTCAATATAACTGCGAGCACTCACGTTGCCGGTGGCTTTGCCATTCACCACAAGCTGTGAGGTCCGATCTGAGCCTGGTTTTAATAAAATAGGATTAAAAGCCGTGCTGGGGACAAGCCCACACGCAAACGCTTGCAGTGCCTGAGCCCGACCTATCTCGCCACCATCGGGTGTCACCGCCGAGTTATTAGACATGTTCTGGGCTTTAAATGGAGCAACTTTAATACCACGTCGTGCAAAAGCGCGACACAGGCCAGCCACCACTACAGATTTTCCGGCATCCGATGTGCAACCAGCGATGAGAAACGACTTCATATAAACCCCAAAAGGTAACAACCGATAAGCAAGACAGCACTCAGAATAACTGTTATGGGAAACTAGTGAACTTCCAGATCAGCATCCGGAATAGTAAGAATCTCATTACCATCTTCAGTAATAACTAAAGTGTGTTCGAACTGCGCGCTGAACTTGTAATCGGTGTTTTGCACAGTCCAATCGTCCTCCCAAATACGATAATCGAGACCTCCCAGATTAAGCATGGGTTCCACCGTTAGCGTCATGCCTGGTTCTAATACGTCCTGATAAACATCAGAATCATAGTGCAAAACTACAAGCCCATTATGGAAAGTGGTTCCGATCCCGTGTCCTGTGAAATCAGTAACCACGTTATAACCAAACCGCTTAGCATAAGACTCGATGACCCTGCCGATCACGTTGATCTCACGGCCGGGTTTTGCAGCACGAATCCCGCGAAGCGTTGCTTCTTTGGTGCGTTCGACAAGCAGTCGATGCTCTTCTGACACGTTGCCGGCAAGGAACGTTGCGTTGGTGTCTCCATGCACCCCATTTTTGTATGCGGTGACGTCAATGTTAACGATGTCGCCATCTTGAATGACTGTGGAATCCGGGATTCCATGGCAGACGATCTCATTAAGGCTCACACACACCGACTTAGGAAAATGGCGATACCCCAAGCAGGACGGGTAGGCGCCATGATCGCACATATACTCATGTGCAATGCGATCGAGTTCATCGGTAGTCACCCCTGGTGCTACAGCAGCCCCCGCCACATGCAAAGCATTAGCCGCAATCTTGGAGGCCTCACGCATGGCTTCAATTGTTTCAGGAGTCTGAACAAAAGGCTCTCCAATAGCCTCTTGAACAGTATTTTTCCACACATATTCTGGGCGATCGATGTGCGCCGGAACCTCACGCGTAGGACTCTGTTTTCCGGGAACAAGGGGTTTACGATTATAAGACATGTTTCCCATGCTATCCCTTTGAGCGCTTAAGCTTGCCGACGCCTCCCATTACCCCACAATCTTGACGCTTCCGGCTTGATCAATGAGCGTTAAGCTCATCGAGATTCCTCAGAAAATTATCGGTTATTGCGACGGAGGCTTCAGAGCCGCCACCCAAGACAACGAGGGTGGCAAAGGCTAGGTCTCCTCGATATCCCGTAAACCAGGCATGAGAGCCTCCATTGATTTCGGCCTCTCCCGTCTTTCCAAAGATCTCCCCGCCAGCGCTCATACCGGCAGCGGTTCCGCCGGGTTTGGTCACTGCCCCCATTAAAGAACGAAGTTGATCGATAGTTTCCGGCCGCAGTGCTTCAGGATGTTTATCCATTTTTGTTTCTCGCCCGGAGATCAACGTTGGAGTCGGTGTTTTTCCGGCCGCAGCAGTAGCAGACATCAATGCCATGCCAAACGGGGAGACCAAAACCTTCCCCTGCCCATACCCAGCTTCGGTGCGATCAAGCGGGGTTTCCCCTTCTGGGATCGAACCAGTAAGAGTGTTCAATCCAGGGATGTCATAATCCACGCCAATTCCAAATTGGCTTCCGATGTGTTTCAGATGCCCCTGCGCTAATTTTTCAGAGATATTAGCAAAAGTAGTGTTGCACGATCGTGCGAAGGCTTTTTGTAAGGGAACATTTCCCAACGAAAAAGCATTATAGTTAGTCACCGTTCGCCCGTAGATATTCATCGTTCCTGGGCACGGAACGATGCTTCCAGAATTTAGCCCTTGGTCTTGTATACCGGCAGAAGCCGTGACCACCTTAAACGTCGATCCCGGAGGGAATTGACCGTTGAGAGCAAGATCGCCCTCCTCATCTGCTTTGGGGGTCTGTGCAACGGCTAGAATCTCCCCGCTAGAAGGACGAATCGCAACGATCATCGTCTTCATGTCTTTTCGCAAATTCACGGCAGATTCTGCGGCCTGCTGCACTTTTTGGTCAATGCTGATTTTGACTGCGGGAGCTACCTTTGGGGCGTGATATTCAATATTTTCCAAGGCCGCACCGTCAGCCGTCACCGAGGACACAGTCCAGCCATTATCACCTTCCAGCTGGCTATCAACGATATTTGAAACTCGCTTGATGATGTCTGGGGCAAAACGCGGGTCTTTATTAACCAACGCCGCTTCTTTATTCAGCGTCACCCCATTAATACCAATAAGCTGCCCTTGCAAGGCCTCTCCCGTTTGCTGGCTCAGCAACGCAACCGAGTAGCGCCCTTTTGCTGCCTTGAGATTGTCTGCAAGCTCATTGGCTTTGATCTCAGGGATTGTTTCGTCATGACTTCGCGCTGACTGCAAGTGAGCCGCAACTGTGCGTGCAACCGTATCTTTATCTGTCACGCTGGTGGCGTCGATAAGCAGACGGTATTTAATCCCCGGTACCAAAATTTCCGCACCGTCGGAAGAAACCACGCTCGCGCGTTCCGCATTAATCGCCCGCAATTCCAGGTGCTGATTCGCACCTAGACGAGGGTGCAAAGCAGAAGGCTGCCAACGGATTTTCCATTCTCCGTTTATTCGATTAAGCGTCATGGATGTTTCATAGCTAAAAGTCCTATCGCGCGGTAAATCCCATGTCATGGTGTATTTAGCCGTCGCAATTGTGTCTTTTGTATCCACCGACGTGATCTCTGTACGTAATCTTTCCGCTTGAAGACCTTTCCACGAGGACTCCAGGACCGAACTTACTTTTTCAGCGTTATCGGTATGAGCGCCTGCAGCGCTGAAGTTGGAGTCTGTAAGATCCGCCAGAAACGCTTTGGCAGTAGGATCTGCTAATGCAGGCTTGGGCGTGCATGCCACCAATGTTCCAGAAAACAAACACACTGAGATCCCCAGCGAGACCATAGTTTTCAGAGTTGAATTAGTGGGCATGCTCATGGGCGTAAGGCTAACATTTAGTGAGCGAACTTTATCTGCGACACCACTATGTTTGTGGTGGAAAACTACGATGTCCTCTAAAACCACATGAGAAAACTCCCCACAATCTTATACCTCACTTGCCAGGCATAGGACTACGGGGAGTCTTGTCATTTTTAACGGGTTACTTTCACCTGTGGGCCAGCGCCTTCCTTAATTTCTAGCCCTTCAGCTTCTGCCAAACGCATCGCTTCTTCAATCAAAGTCTCCACGATCTGTGATTCGGGGACAGTCTTGATGACCTCGCCACGAACAAAGATCTGGCCTTTGCCATTGCCGGAGGCAACACCCAAGTCTGCATCGCGGGCCTCTCCTGGACCGTTAACCACGCATCCCATGACGGCAACACGTAGCGGAATGTCCATTCCGTCCAAAGCCGCTGTGACTTCTTCTGCCAAGGTGTACACATCAACTTGCGCGCGCCCACAGGAAGGACATGAAACGATTTCCAAGCCACGTTCGCGCAGGTTGAGCGACTGCAAAATCTGATCGCCCACCTTAATTTCTTCCACCGGATCTGCAGACAAAGAGACCCGGATAGTGTCACCAATACCTTCCGATAGAAGCGCGCCGAAAGCTACAGAAGACTTAATTGTGCCTTGGAAAGCAGGACCGGCCTCTGTCACACCAAGATGCAACGGATAGTCACTCTGAGCAGCCAACTGACGATAAGCCTCAACCATCACCACGGGATCATTGTGCTTTACGGAAATGGCAATGTCGCCGAATCCGCAGTCCTCAAACAGTCCGGCTTCCCATAGCGCGGATTCTACGAGGGCTTCCGGGGTAGCTTTGCCATATTTTTCCAAGAGGCGCTTATCCAAGGAACCCGCGTTGACACCAATGCGGATGGGAATTCCCGCGTCACCGGCAGCCTTGGCTACTTCTTTTACCCGTCCATCAAATTCTTTGATATTTCCTGGATTCACACGCACTGCGGCGCATCCAGCATCGATAGCGGCAAAGATGTATTTCGGTTGGAAATGGATATCCGCAATCACAGGAATGGGAGACTTTTTAGCGATAATCGGCAGCGCCTCAGCATCGACAGTCTTAGGACACGCCACACGGATGATGTCGCAACCACTGGCTGTCAGCTGCGCGATTTGTTGAAGCGTCGCATTGACATCATGCGTTTTAGTCGTTGTCATCGATTGGACAGATACAGGGTAGTCAGAACCGACCCCTACGTTTCCAACCATGATCTGGCGTGTCTTACGCCGCGGAGCCAATACTGGTGGCGGCGCATCCGGAAGGCCAAGACCAATCGGTTGTCCTGTGATGGTTGACACTAAGCATGCTCCTTGTACAGAAATGGGGCTACACCCCATCGCAATGGGATAAATCAGATGAATCCAAATTCTAGCACCGTGCTCATCCAGCACGGTGCATAAGCGCTATCAGATGGCTTCTCGCAGTTCTCATAAATCTCATCCAGTCGAAGCCAGCGTGGTTGGTATCACCCGAATAGTTTGATTGGGTTAACCACATCAGCGATGATGACCAGAGCTCCTACGCCCATGAGGAGTGCGGCGACGCCCACAGTTAGTGGAATGAGCTTAGCGTAATCTGCTGGACCTGCGGGTTCTAGGCCGCGAGCCTTGCGGAAGGCGTCGCGAAGCTTCTCATAGATCACGACCGCAATGTGCCCGCCATCAAGCGGTGGAAGCGGGATCAGGTTAAACAGCGCGAGGAAAAGGTTCAAGCTAGCCAGCATCAAGAAGAACATGCTCCACAGGGACTTCTGTGCCAACTCGCCGCCAATGCGCGAGGCACCAACAACGCTGACCGGGCTCTCTTGGTCGCGCTGTCCTCCAAGGATCGAGGCCGCAACACCTGGTATTTTCGCGGGGAAGGAGACAAGCCCCTTAACCGTGGCCCCAAGAAGATCACCGGCATAGCTCAGCGTTCCTCCCACCGCCGAAATTGCGTTGTAGTGGAGAACTACATCTTTCAAAGGTGCACTTGATACACCGATCGCGCCGACGGAGACTTCTTCACCCTTGGCGTTTAACCGCAAAGCATTTGCCACCGGAACATTGAGAGTGAGCTGCGATCCATCTCGATCCACGGTAACGGCTATGGTCTTTCCCGCTTTATCCTGGACATATTCTCTGACCGTGACAAATGAGCGCATGGCTTGTCCATCAATAGCAACAATCCTGTCGCCTTGTTTCAAACCAGCCTCGGCCGCCGGACCCGCACCACTGCAGGGAGCTAATGTTGCAGCATCAATCTGCTTAGGGGCTACGCATGAGGTCTCTCCCACCGTAGCGGTGGTGTCCACATGATTATTGGGCAACCCCGCAGTAATCGCGACCCCGTACAGAACAATCAAAGCCACCAAGATATTCATCAAAATGCCGCCGAGCAACACTATTATGCGTTGCCACCAAGGCTTATGCATCATTGAGTGCGGAGCTTCTTCTGGTGTTACCGGATCTTGGTTGGTCATCCCCGCGATATCACAGAATCCGCCCAAGGGCACAGCTTTAAAGCCGTACTCCGTGTGACCTCGCTTAAAGGAAAAAATCCTAGGACCAAAGCCAATAAAGTAACGGCGAACCCGCATCCCGCATGCCCGTGCCGCAGTATAGTGTCCCCACTCATGCAATGCGATGGTGACAGCAATACCGACTGCAAACGCGGCAACACCAATAAAATAAGACAGCACTAACTAAAACTCCTTATTTGAAGAAAAGCTGAGTATAGCAACGAATACTCTCAACTATTTCTGAGCTAGTTTATCTACAAATAGATTTGCACGGCGTCGGGCTTCCTTCTCATGTGCCAAAATCTCATCGACAGAATGTGGTTCTCCTGCAAAATCAGATGCATGCTGAACAATTTCTTCAACAGTATCCACGATATGCGGGAAGCGAATCCTTCCACCGAGAAAAGCTGCAGCGGCTTCTTCATTAGCAGCGTTATAGACAGCCGGATAGGTTCCCCCAGCGAGTGCGACTTCACGCGCGAGGCGAATAGCAGGAAAAGCTTGATCGTCCACCGGCATAAAATCCCAAGAACTTGCAGAAGAAAAATCAAGACTCGGCTGCGCGCCCGGAACACGTGCAGGCCAATCCAGAGCATGAGAAATTGGCAGCTTCATAGAAGGCGGAGACGCTTGGGCGATAGTCGCGCCATCCGAAAAAGTAATCATGGAGTGCACGATTGACTGTGGATGTACCGTGACGTCAATGCGGTCCGCGGGAACGTCGAAAAGCAATGTTGCCTCTATTAATTCCAACCCCTTATTTACCAAGGTCGCCGAATTCAATGTATTCATTTGCCCCATCGACCATGTGGGATGGGCTGCTGCTTGTTGCGGAGTCACATCCCACATCTGCTGCCTAGTCCATCCCCGAAACGGCCCGCCTGAAGCCGTCAGGACAAACCGCGCAACCTCGGAGCGCGTACCAGAACGTAAGCACTGCGCCATCGCTGAGTGTTCGGAATCCACAGGGACAATCTGTCCGGGACGCGCCTTATTAGTAACGAATCTCCCGCCAGCCACCAACGATTCTTTATTAGCCAATGCAAGAGTTTCCCCGCTCTCAATGGTGGCTAGTGTTGCCGAGAGCCCCAGCGATCCCACCAAGCCATTCAAAACAGTGTCAGCTTCAATGCTTTGAACAAGTCGGGTGGCTGCATCGTCCCCGCTCAGCACCTGACTGCCAAGTGCAACGGAGACAGCGTGCGCCGCCTGCGGATCAGCAACCGCAACAGCATGAGTCGGAAGGTGCAACATCCGTGCCTGCTCTATCACTGCATGCGGATCACGCCCCCCTGCCGCAATTCCAACGACTTGAAACCTCTCCGGATTCGCCTGAATAACTTCGAGGGCTTGAGTGCCGATAGAACCAGTGCTGCCTAGGATTAAAATTCGCTTGCTCACTCCGCTATTATCGCAGCATTTTGCGATCCACGTTTATTCCCTGTTCATTTACAGTCTTTTCTGCATCATCGCTCCTACACAGCCAGTCCTCCTACGCGCGGGACTTATTGGGAGCTTGTCTCTAAGTCTGTCGCCGACCCCCAGGGAGATTAAAGTTCCGATCTGTAATCCGTTTCATCTTCGCCGCGAGCTGTAGACGACACAAAACCATCGCCTCTTTCCTGCCTTTGCTACCAAAAACAGTGGTACAGGCACCAAAAAGGTGGGGTTGCAAACATCGATATTTTTCATCACATCACCCCCTAATGGGCACCAACTTTTGGACGAAGAAATATCTAAAATAATCATGGCTCGATGCCTAGTGCCCCGGTCATGTCTTACTACAGGCTTTGTACGCCGTTTCTCTGCTGCTTCTCCTTCTTCACGCCCCTCCGACAAAATCGCTTTAGCCAGTGGAATGTGCAAAAATAAGCGGTAAATCTTTACGTGTACCCACTCTGCAACACCCACTTAAGCTCAACAGAGCTTGTCGAGATGACGCAGTGCTTTGAGACAAGGAGAACAACGTGGCTGGTTCCCACGAAATCGCCCCTGAGATTCATCATGGCGTGTCCACTTTGGACGAGCCTTCTGCTGCTTGGGGTTGGCACAGCATTGGAATGCGAGCAATCCAGATTTCGGGTTGGATTTCAGTAATCTTCCTCCTCGGCTACAACTTTGGTAATCACCAGGGACACGTAGAAACCATCTTCTTGTTTACATTCGCAATTGTGATTGCGGCCGGCCTGATCTACTTACTGGTTAAGCCTCAAGGCACGCAGATGCGCACCCTTACCGCGCACAACCAGCCACTCGGCTACAAGGAGAAGGACTGGACCTACGAGCAGGCAACCTGCACCGGCGAGTACGCAAAACTCAGCGACTCCCAGCTACGCGCTCTCAACATCGAGCCTGAGCGTGTTCGTCACCTGCGCTCCCTCCCAGAAGCTTAAACCTCACTAACAAAGCGATCCTGCCTTAGATATAGCAAGGTAGGATCGCTTTGTTTTATGCCAGGGGAAGAAAGCTTATCGACGCTCCCCTCCCCCGGTTTTTAGCGCAAGATCAACGTTCTTCTGCTGCTAATTGGCCACATGCCGCAGCGATCTCTTGCCCGCGGGTGTCTCGAACAGTGCACGGTACTCCCTGAGCAATGACGCGTCGAACAAACTCATCTTGCCGATCCTTCGGCGACGCATCCCACTCAGAACCAGGCGTGGGGTTCAACGGGATGAGATTCACGTGAACAAGCGAGCCCAAAGCTTTGTGCAGCTTCTTTCCGAGCATGTCTGCGCGCCATGGTTGGTCATTAACATCACGAATAAGAGCGTATTCAATAGATACGCGCCGGCCCGAGCGATCGGCATAATACCGTGCGGCATCCAGTACCTCTGCAACTTCCCAGCGGTTGTTGGTAGGAACCAACGTATCCCGCAGTTCGTCGTCTGGGGTGTGCAGGGAAACAGCGAGAGTAACTGATAGGTCTTCCTCGGCAAGTTTCCTTATCGCTGGCGCCAACCCGACTGTAGAAACAGTCACATTACGCTGCGAGATCCCAAAGCCCTCAGGAACAGGAGAAGTAATCTGACGGACCGCAGATACTACGCGCTTATAGTTAGCCAATGGCTCGCCCATACCCATAAAAACGATATTGGATAACCGGCCACCTTCAGCAGTCATCGTCGCCGATGCCGCACGTACTTGGTCCACGATCTCTGCAGTAGACAGGTTACGATCCAATCCGCCTTGTCCGGTAGCACAGAACGGGCATGCCATGCCGCAACCCGCTTGAGAAGAAATACACAGCGTCGCACGGTTGGGGTACCGCATTAAAACTGATTCAAGCAAAGTCCCATCGTGGAGTTTCCACAGCGTCTTTTGGGTTTCCCCTGCATCCGTTTCAATAGCACGAACCGGCGTCATCAAGGTTGGAAATAGCTTCTCTTGCACTTTCGAGCGTACAGCCGCAGGCAAATCTGTCATTGTGCGAGGATCTGCTTCAAGGCGACCATAATAATGCCGAGCAATCTGATTTGCCCGAAACTTAGGTAGCCCCAATTCGTTCAACGCACTAATGCGTTCTTCCACCGAATAATCCGCGAAATGCTTCGGTGGCATACTCCTGCGCGGCTGGGAAAAATTCAGTTTCACCGGCGTCGAAGCACGTCGGGTCCCCGGAGCGCTTGGTGCGGCTGCTTCTACAGGGCTTTCAACAGGCTGAGTGGGGTCATTGGGCGTAGTCATCAGTACCATCATGTCACGTCACGCCTTAAAATATGGAACGGCATCGTAACAACCCCCTCTCTGACGCGCTGCAGTCCGTTATCAAGAAAATTGTATCCGCATTGTTATCGCCTCTTATTGGATATCAGGACCCTCATCACGTTGAATAGGAAGCATGCGTAACAAAGATGCCTTCCATGATTCTTCTTCACCTGAGCCTGGCTCTGATATGCCATTCCCCTCTGTCGCCTCAGGTTCGAGCAATGAATCCGATGAAGCACTCCGTACTTCTACAGAACTAAGCGTTCCAACGCAAGACACCATTGGGAACTCTTCTGCCCCAGCTAACAAACAAACAGTGAAAAAGACATTTGCTGGAGGCACCTGGGTCGCCCTCATCATCGGTGCCCTATTGCTGATCCTTCTGCTTATCTTTATTTTGCAGAATCAAGAAAAAGTAGCTCTCCACATGTTTGTATGGGAATTTTCCGTTCCGGTAGGCGTTGGTTTCCTCCTCGCATCCATTACCGGGGCATTGATTATGGCCCTAGTCGGTGGAGTACGAATGTTCCAACTGCGACGTCAGATTACCAAGCATCAGTAGTCCTAAAAAGACGGGGCGCTGCTCATAACGAGCAGCGCCCCGTCTTTCCTTTTGAAGCAGATCAATTTAAACAGAAGAAATAAAACTCAAAACCAACCATGTGACCATCGCAGAAGGCAGCATTCCATCGAGTCTATCCATAAGGCCTCCGTGCCCCGGCAGCATAGAGGACATATCTTTGATGCCTAATTCTCGTTTGAATTGTGATTCCACGAGATCGCCCAAGGTTGCACAGATAACCAAACCAAACCCCAGAATCAAGCCCCACCACCACGTGTAATCCAGGAGGAAATACACGCTCAGCACGCCAACAGTCATTCCGAAAATAACTGAGCCCGCGAAACCTTCCCATGATTTCTTTGGACTCACTGCGGGAGCCATCGGATGGGATCCAAACATCACACCAGCCACATAGCCACCAACATCGGAAGCGACCACACACAGCATAAAGGTTACGATGAAATACGCTCCAGGAGCCACATCGTTTTGGAACTGCGAAAGCATAGCCGCAAAGCTGCCAAAGAGCGGTACCCAGGTCAATACGAAGATCGCCATCGCGGTATCTCGTAAATAATTTTTAGGCGGCATATGCGGACCATGATGAAAAAGCCTGCTGAACATGGTCACCAATACAGCAGCCACAAAACCAGCTACAAGACCCCGCGTGCCAAAGGGCCAACTAAGCCACAACATGACCTGTCCACCGATGATAAGAACCCACCGTTGTACTAAATAACCTGCTTCGCTCAACCTTGCATGTACCTCAGCAGTAGCAAGAGCTATCGCAAGCGCGACTAATGGGTACCAAGCATGCGGAATTACAAAAATGGCTAATAAAACCACCCCTCCTAGACCCGCACCAATGCTAATGGCAGCTTTGAGATCTCGCCCAGCAGAATTTTTAGGCTTTGGAAGATGCTCAAATCCTTTAACGGCATCATTCATTGTGGCAGGTCCTCCGAGGGAGTGGATCGGTGAAGCATAAGCGTCATACTTATCGCTCAATGTAAGGTTTTAACCCTTAAAGTCAACAAGACACGGAGGGCACACGCGTATAGCGAATGCCCTCTACATAAGGATTTTCCTCGGCGCAACGCTACTATCCGTATTACGCCGTGGGCTGAGGAGTCCTAGACCTCCATTAACTCTGCTTCTTTTTTAGAAACAACCTCATCAACCTGAGCCACGTACTTGGCGGTGATCTTATCTAGTTCTTTTTCGGCTGCTTGAACTTCGTCTTCACCAGCATCGCCATCTTTCTGGATCTTTTTCAGCTGATCCATGCCCTTGCGGCGGACGTTACGGATCGCGATCTTTCCGTCTTCGCCCTTAGATTTGGCAACTTTCACCATCTCTTTACGACGTTCCTCAGTCAGCTGAGGAACTGTGACGCGCAGGACCTGTCCATCGTTTGTGGGATTTACGCCGAGGTCTGAATTCCGAATAGCGTTTTCGATTTCACCCATCATCGACATCTCATAAGGCTTGATCAAAAGCATACGAGCTTCAGGCACAGAAATTGTTGCCATCTGCGTGATCGGGGTCGGAACGCCGTAATAATCGGCGATGACTCCGTTGAACATTGCTGGGTTTGCGCGACCAGTACGAATATTAACGAGGTCGTCCCTCGTCCTTTCGACTGTCGTGCCCATGTGCTCTTCAGATTCGAGCAAAATATCGTCGATCATAAAAATCCCTCTTTGTAAAAGACCACGTGTGATGAAGCGTCGCATGGGTTATGAGAACCAACGCAGATGCCCATTTCCACAAGTATTTCTATTTCGGAAAAACTCGGTAGTTCAATAGGTACTTAATCTATCAGGACTTGACCAAGGTTCCGATTTGGTCCCCCGCCACCGCACGCGCGATATTGCCTTCTGTAAGAAGATTGAATACCAAAATCGGCATATCATTGTCCATGCACAGACTAAAGGCCGTCGCATCTGCGACTTTCAAACCTTTTTCAATTACTTCACGAGGAGTGATGTCGTTGAATAGCTCTGCTTCAGGATTGGTGCGGGGATCATCGCTGTATACGCCATCCACGGCCTTTGCCATGAGAAGTACTTCACAATCGATCTCCAGAGCGCGTTGCGCTGCCGTCGTATCTGTAGAGAAATACGGCATACCCATCCCTGCTCCGAAGATAACCACACGCCCTTTTTCTAGATGACGCTTGGCACGAAGAGGCAGGTATGGCTCCGCTACCTGTGCCATGTTGATGGCAGTCTGTACACGGCAGTCGATCCCCTCTTGTTCAAGGAAATCTTGCAACGCCAGGCAGTTCATGACAGTTCCGAGCATTCCCATGTAGTCGGAACGGTTACGATCTAGACCACGCTGCTGAAGCTGTGCACCACGGAAGAAGTTTCCGCCACCAATAACAACGGCTATTTCTGCACCATTCCGAGCAACACTAGCGATTTGACGAGCAACATTTTGTACAACATCGGGGTCGATACCAACGGAACCACCGCCAAACATTTCACCGCCAAGCTTCAGCATCACTCGTTTGTATCCGGTCCGCGAGTTGGTGGCACCTTCAGCCATTGCAGTAAACCTCTCCGACTCTCAGGCACTTGACGTAGCCCGAGCCATATTTTGCTCTCTTTTTGGCACGATAGTCCGCATTTCAAGACATTTACACAGGTTATTAGGGCATAATAAACCGCCCATCCCCGCGTAAAGCCTGCGCTGCTTCAGTCCCTTAGTCAAAGGCACGACGCAACGGAATACGAATCGAAAAGGATTCTACCCGCATATACCTTCCAACAGAGCATCCCACTCCGAATAGGCCTTGTATCTACAGCAGGCATACGCCAGGCCTCGTTAAAAGCAAAAAGGCTCCCCCTTGCGAGCTATTCCTAAGTCCAGACCTGATCGTTCAGTCTGACTCCAAAATAGTTCGCCTAGGGGGAACCTTCTTACAAACTAGGCAAAGCCTAGTGGCCGATTAGTGCTGGCCAACCTCGTAACGAACGAAACCGGTCAGGGTAACGCCAGCCTCATCCATGACCTGCTTAACAGTCTTCTTGCTATCTGCAACAGAAGCCTGCTCTACGAGGCAGACATCCTTGTAGAAACCATTAAGACGGCCCTCAACGATCTTCGGGATAGCCTGCTCAGGCTTTCCTTCTTCACGAGTGATCTGCTCAGCAATGGAGCGTTCCTTCTCCACAACCTCAGCAGGCACGTCCTCACGGGTCAGGTATGCAGCCTTGAGTGCAGCAACCTGCATAGCAGCAGCATGTGCAGCCTGCTTAGCGGCATCGCCTTCACCGGTGTATGCAACCATAACGCCCACAGCTGGGGGAAGGTCAGCAGAACGCTGGTGCAAGTAAACAGAGAGGTTCTCAGCTTCCAAGGTCGCTGCGCGACGAAGTTCCAGCTTCTCACCGATCTTTGCGGAGAGCTCCTGAATAGCGTCAGCAGCAGACTTTCCATCAAGGTCAGCAGCAGCAAGTTCTTCAGCAGAGTTAGCCTTCACAGCAGCAGCAGCGTCTGCGACCTTCTGAGCGAACTCCTTGAACTCAGCGTTCTTAGCAACAAAGTCGGTCTCAGAGTTGATCTCGACCATGGTGTTGCCGGAAACAGCAATCAGGCCCTCGGTAGCGTTGCGCTCAGCACGCTTTCCGACGTCCTTAGCACCCTTAATACGAAGAACCTCAACAGCTTTGTCAAAATCGCCGTTGGTCTCTTCCAAAGCCTTCTTGCAGTCAAGCATGCCGGAACCGGTGATCTCGCGGAGCTTCTTTACGTCTGCAGCAGTGTAGTTCGCCATTATCGGGGCGATCCTCCTCGTGTAGGAAAAATTCTGAAGATTTTCGATGTTTAGCGTATCTGACTCTCGCACTTTATGCAGAAAGACGTCACACTTTTCATCACAATGACCCTAAGGCCTCAAGTCTCAGTGGCTCTTTCCCAAATGCTTCGCAAATAAGGAAAGATAAAACCACAAGGAGCCCCCACCCCGAGCATCAAAAGCCAACTTCAATTATTTTGGCTTCCTTGCTCTGGAGCTGGGGGCTCACAGCTATGCCGCCCACCGCCAAAACGGCGGGCGCAAAAGAAGTTTTACTTAGCCTCAGCCTCAGCTGCGACCTCTGCAGGTGCCTCAACCTTTGCTGCAACTTCTTCAGTTGCTTCTACTTTGGCGGCAACCTCAGTCTTGTTTGCGTCACCGGCAGCTTCCTTTGCTGCAGCAAGAGCGCGCTCTTCGCGAGCCTTCTTACCTTCGATAACAGCGCTGGAGATAACACGGGTAAGGACATCGATGGAGCGGATAGCGTCATCGTTGCCTGGGACCGGGAAGTTAACAACATCCGGATCACAGTTGGTGTCAAGGATTGCAACAACAGGGATGTTCAGCTTGTGAGCCTCAGAAACAGCGATGTGCTCCTTGTTGGTGTCAATGACCCACATTGCAGAAGGAATCTTGTTCATGTCTGCAATACCGCCAAGAACGCGCTCAAGCTTGGTGCGCTCACGGGTAAGCATGAGAACTTCCTTCTTGGTACGGCCATCGTAGCCGTTCTCTGCAGCATCCATAGCCTGCAGTTCTTTCATGCGGTGCAGACGCTTGGAGACAGTCTGGAAGTTGGTCAGCATACCGCCGAGCCAGCGGTGGTTCACGTAAGGCATACCAACGCGCTCAGCTTCGTTCTTCACAGACTCCTGAGCCTGCTTCTTGGTGCCAACATAAAGGATGGTGCCACCGTGAGCAACGGTCTCTTTAACAAACTCGTAAGCCTCGTTGATGAAGGTCAGGGTCTGCTGCAAGTCAATGATGTAGATGCCGTTACGGTCGGTGAAGATGAAACGACGCATCTTCGGGTTCCAACGGCGGGTCTGGTGACCGAAGTGGACACCAGCGTCGAGAAGCTCTCGCATGGTTACAACTGCCATGAGTGCTTCCTTTCTCTAAAAATCGTGGTTGTCATATTTTCACGGGCTTTCCCCGTGTCCTAGCAGAACTGAAACGAAAAGCAACACCCAGAGCTTCTTTAAAGCAAGAAGCATGGGACCACGTTGTTTCGCTGTCACTACAAAGTGACGTCAGAACTGCGCGTAGTCAGCACGCCAAACTCAGGACACACTGCTAGCGAGCTAGTCTAGACCGACTCTTTCCCGGAAACAAAATGGACATTCCACCTATCCACACATATAACAACCCGCTCAACCCCATAAGCAACAAAAAGCTTCTTTCATCCCAGATTCCACAGTTCACGTTTTCCCTATTCCTCTTCAAAGCAACATCGGAAAACATCAGATCCGTGATGCTTTTTCAATTGACCGTCCACACTGCAGCAAAAAATAAAACCTTTTTCACCAAACTGACTGTTCTTCTCGTCATCTTTACTGCAACCTTCTCGGCTTCTCCCGTCGCACACAGCTATAGAGACCCGACGTCCGGAAACCGGTCTGCGAGAAAAGTCCTCAAAGGCTTTAAAAAACCCGAACACAACTGGCTTCCCGGTCATCGTGGCGTAGACCTCGCGTTAGACGTAGGAGCAAACATACTTGCTGCCGAAAGTGGAATAGTCGCGTTTTCCGGGACCGTAGCCGGAACCCCCACGCTATCTATCGATCATCCCGATGGAATAAGAACCACCTATCAGCCGGTGTTCACCTCCTTAAGAAAAGGCGACCCGGTCCACCTAGGGGACGTTATCGGACAATTAGCCCCCAGCTCCGATGGTGATCCCGGGCTCCACTGGGGCGCTTTTACGGGCAACTATGACTATCTAAATCCCTTATCGCTTCTCGACGCCCCAACTATCCGACTCAAGCCACTGTCTGGCTAGCCAATCTCATGCCCGCGGATGCGATTGTCTAAACGCTTCTTTGAGGCGCTGGGAACTCACATGCGTATAAATTTGTGTAGTGTTCAACGACGAATGACCAAGCAATTCTTGAACAATTCGCAGATCAGCGCCACCATCAAGCATGTGCGTGGCAGCGGTGTGGCGCACCGAGTGCGGACCCAGCCCTGCGATTCCAGCTTCCTTACCTGCTGCGTCGACAAGCCTCCGAACTTGGCGTGGATCCAGCCGCCCCCCTCGAACCCCCAAGAACAGCGCCACTTCAGCTTTATCCTTATGCATGGCCGGCCATCCAAGTTCTATCCAATGAGCCAGTGCGTCGTGCGCAGCCCGACCAAAGGGAACGACTCGCTGCTTGTCTCCTTTACCCAGTACTTTTATCGTTTTTCGCTGCCAGTCAATATCTTCAAGGTCGATACCGCATAACTCCGATACCCGAATCCCCGTTGCATACAACAGCTCAAGAACCGCTCGATCTCGCACAAATTCCGCTTCGCTTTTCGACGCCGGATGTTCAACCACGGACTCTGCTTGCCCCGCAGCCAGCACTTTAGGCAAATGCCGCCCTACCTTTGGAGCAATCAGTCGAGCAGCCACATCAGTCTCAATATATCCTTGCTTGAGCAACCACGAACTCATCGACCTAGCAGCCGCCACCCGGCGCGCAAGGGTGGCACGCGATTTCCCTTCCGCCACTGCCTCCCCCAACCAGTCCCGTAAGTTGTCCAGGGTAAAATCCTTCAGCTCAGGTTTCCGGCCAGCGAAAGTATGAAGGTCGCTGCGATAGCCCTTGAGTGTGGCGGGTGATCTACCCGATACGAGTTCCAAGTGCTCAATAAAATCGTCTATCAGAGCCACCATCTGGACCATTGCGTTCTAGCCTCTCCCCACATAGACAAGAGCGGAGACCACCGTTTCCGGCAGCTCCGCTCTTGAATCTGACTCACCCATAGTGCATAACCATAGCGCGAAGACGTCTGGCGTTAAAAGACCGCATCACGATCACTAAAAAGCCTTCAGCCTCGGCATCTCCGATCAAGAACCAGCCCGAACCCGATCAGAGATTAAATTAGGCTTGCCTGACTAACTTTAAGTTGTGGGTACAAAATATGCAACCCCTCCACAATAAAAAGATTGATAATTATTCACGGTGGTGGCCCACTTCCATCAGGTTTTCGCCTGTTTACCATTAAAAATTACACATTGCGCCGCCAACCGGCGCCTTCTCTTTGCACCATCCCTTTGCTTGATAGCTCAAGTAATAAGTGAACGGCTAAGCCGATAGAAACACCGGCCCGTCTAGCGATACTTTCTGTTATCTCAGCTTCTGGACCTAGGGAGTCATAAATTCGAAGTTCGTTTCGAGTTAACTTCTGCACGGCATTAGGAGCGAACGATATCTCATATTGCTCATTAACATCGACCTCACCAATTGCAGAGATCAAGGAACGGATCTCATCTGCACTGCAGACTAGTTCCGCCTCATGGTTCCGTATCCGTTCATGGCATCCGAGAGAGCCAACTGTAGTAATCGGGCCCGGCACAGCCATGGCCACGCGCCCTAAAGCGCTTGCCCAGCTCAGCGTATTTAGTGCACCTGATCGCCACGCAGCTTCTACTGCAACTGTCCCCAGAGATAAAGCAGCTACCAATCTATTACGCGTAAGAAAGCGATGGCGGTGCGGAGACAGACCTGGCGCGTATTCGCTCACCATGCATCCTTTTTGCATAACGGCACGAAACAACCCGGCGTTGCTCGATGGGTATGCTTTGTCCAATCCCCTAGCCGCTACCACGACTGTAGTTCCGGATCTATTAAGCGCTTCTGTATGCGCTTGCGTATCTATGCCCAAGGCGCCACCGGAGACAATCGAGTACTGATGGTCCACCAAGCCAGCCACCAGAAGCTTCGTTGCTTCCCTTCCGTATGTACTCACTGCACGCGTTCCCACAACCGAAACTGACTGCTGCGTGCATTCCGACAGGTTTTTTCCCACAACCCACAACGCATGCGGCATCACCGCATCCTCTTGATATGAACGGTTGTGGTCACTCTTTCCAGATTCGGCAAAGTTAAAGGCACTCTCAAAAAGATGCCGGGGCCATTCATCATCATCTGCGGTGATAAGCCGACCACCAAGATCTGAAATCCGATTCAGATCCTCTTGCGCGTTATCGCACTGGCAACGAGCCTGTGTTGACCTCAAAAGTGCCGCTCCAAGCCAAGGTTCACGATTTTTCAACGCGTAGACTATTCGCTCTGGGTCAATCCCTTTCCGTAGCAACCGCTGAAGTTCTCGGTTCGGCCCTTCAAATACTCGCGATAAATACGCCCATGCTTTCAAACGGTCGTTCATACCAATGCTCCCAGTGATCGATCATCGCGTAGCTCCAGTGCTTGTGCTACGTGCCCCAGATCAGGAATAGCTGCACCATCTAAATCACTGAGCGTCCACGCCATTTTTAAAGCTCTATCCGCACCTCGATGGCTTATGCTTCCGTCGCCAAGGTAAGCCGTAAGGAGCGCCATTCCCGCAGAATCTGCCGGAAATTCTCGACGCAACACATGCGGATTCATCGCCGCATTTGTTTGAACACCGTATCCTGCTTTTTGCCAACGAAACCTCGCGCGTTCTCTAGCCTCCGACACCCGCTGTGCAATCGTGGAACTTGATTCCTCATATCCATCAGACAACAGCGGTCCCTTTGAGTGAGTTCGGACAATGATATCGATCCGGTCGCGCAACGGACCTGATACGTTGCTCAGGTAGTTCCTCCGTACTGTAGAGGTGCACCTGCATTGAACAGGATCTTCAACTGCACAGCGGCACGGATTCGCCGCCACAACAAGCTGAAATCTCGCTGGAAAGCGTATTTCTTGTTGCGCTCGCACAAGTCGCACACATCCTTCCTCCATAGGGGTACGGAGACAATCCAATATGCGGGCGGGAATTTCGCTTACCTCATCAAGAAAAAGAACGCCTGTGTGAGCAAGACTCACAGCCCCAGGTCGCGCGTTCCCTGCACCACCGCCTAGAAGAGCAGCCCGGCTCACAGAGTGGTGCGGAGCGACAAAAGGAGCATGCGTGGCAAGACTCCGAAATGTTTTTCCAACGACTGAATGCACAGCCATCGCTTCTAACAATTCTTCAGAATTGAGTGGAGGGAGAATCGTGGGAATTCGCTCCGCTATCATCGATTTTCCACTCCCAGGTGGGCCGATCATAAACAAATTATGTCCACCCGCTGCAGCTATCTCCGCAGCACGCTTAGCCTCAGGTTGCCCAACCACATCTGCTAAATCTTTTCCGTTTGCAATCGAGTACCCGTTCCTTTCCCCATGAGCGCTATTCTCCCCTACTGACTGCAGATTATCCGCGCCTCTTAGCCATTCAAGAACTGCGGAAATAGTAGGCGTGATCAAGACTTTGATATCCGAGATGCTCGTTATCACTTTCGCTTCTTCAGCGTTCCCAACTGGTATAACAGCTGTTTTAATCCCCTGGTCACGCGCAGCGATCAGCGCTGGAACTACACCGGGGACAGCCCTGATACCGCCATCTAATGCTACTTCTCCAAGGAGCATCGTGGACTCAAGTCGTCGCAACGCTGGCAACCGTGTATCTGCAGCACACAAGATCTCCATGCACATAGCTAAATCGACCTGTGAACCAGATTTTCTCAACGAAGCTGGGGACAAACTAACGATCACTTTTGTTTTAGGCCACGCGAGCCCTGAATTTTGCACGGCTGTTTTCATGCGGTCTCGTGCTTCAGCAATCGCAGCATCCGCAAGCCCTACTACATACGTTCCGGGAAGCCCTGGTCCTATGTTTACTTCTACGGTAACAACATAACCTGTTACTCCCGTGATCGCTGCGGAAAGGGTTCTAGCAAGCGCCACGATCGATCCCTTCATAACAGGTGATCTGCACAGAAGAGTCCCTGGCGATACAGATAACAATCGCATCGAATCGAATGTTCAACCATCTTTTATCCTGTAACCATAAATATGCTGCTTTGCGCATTTTTCTGAGTTTCTTAGCTGTAATAGCCTCCTCTATCCCATAAAGCGGTGTGGTACGAGTTTTTACTTCAACAAAAACAAAGCTCCCGTCCGGAGCTTCAAGCACCAAATCAAGTTCTCCTGTTGGAAATTGTGCGTTGCGCTCTACTACCACGTAGCCCTTGGCTTGGTACCACTGTGCAGCAATCTTTTCACCTTCCTCCCCTGTTACAAGATGCTGTGGACGCTGTATATGAGTAGGCGCATGACTAAAAATGGCTTCCATCTTTATTTCCTATTTTCTTAGGTTGCACTATCGATCAAGGCTTTATGCTGCCTCAGTTGTGCAGTTGATCATGCGATAAAATCCGTATTTTTTCAGTAACTACCTGGTAAAAGCTCTTGGCTTGTGGATAAGGTCTAGTTAGATACACGCGTTATCCACAGACTCATCACAACAGTCACATGCTCTTGCGTTCTTTCCGCTTTTGTGTTCCCCCCCCCAGCGGCTTCACTGCATAACCTCACAATCTAAGTCATAGCAACTACTGCTTAACCTGATGGTCACTATTACGCACCCCCTGAATAGTGAAATTTTTCCATATTTGTTCCGTGCATAAGCCGAACATAGTTATGCTGGCTCATACATCTATCCCCACGGGTGCCCGATGGAATCGGGCTGAGAAGAACACTGTCACCGTGTTCGCACCGTTCGAACCTGTCTGGTTAGCACCAGCGTAGGAAGCGAGATATAGCCAATGTCGGTTACCCCTGAAGAAAACCATTTCAAGCACTCTTACTCCCCTATTCTCCGCAATGGCCTGGCTGTTCCTGAAACTGAAGTCGCATTAGACGATTCCCCCACCGGCCCCAATGAGCCTTTCCGCATTTACCGCACGCGCGGTCCAGAATGTGACCCAGTAAAAGGGCTACCGGCTCTGCGTGAAGAGTGGATTGAACAGCGAGAAGACACACAAAAGTATCAAGGACGCACTCCGTGTTTGGCCGACGACGGACAAGCGGCACAAAAGCGAGGTTCAGCACTCTATGAGTGGCAGGGAGAAAAGCGTGCTCCTCGCCAAGGTCTTCCCGGAAAGCGAATTACGCAAATGGCCTACGCACGGGCGGGAATCATTACTAAAGAAATGGAGTTTGTTGCGCTACGCGAGCACTGTGACCCAGAACTTGTGCGTAGCGAGGTTGCCCGAGGACGTGCCATTATCCCCAATAACGTCAACCATCCTGAGTCAGAACCCATGATTATTGGCCGGAAGTTTTTAACCAAAATCAACGCTAATATTGGTAATTCTGCTGTCACGTCTTCAGTTCAAGAAGAAGTTTCTAAACTGCGGTGGGCAACCCGATGGGGTGCAGACACAGTGATGGACTTATCCACCGGAAATGATATACACACCACCCGTGAATGGATCATCCGTAACTCCCCTGTTCCCATTGGCACGGTTCCTATTTACCAAGCATTGGAAAAAGTCAATGGTGTAGCTGAAAACCTCACCTGGGAGATTTTTAGAGATACGGTCATCGAACAATGCGAGCAAGGCGTGGATTACATGACCATCCATGCTGGGGTTTTGTACAAACATATTCCGTTAACCAGCCAACGGGTCACCGGCATTGTCAGTCGTGGCGGGTCTATCATGGCGGGCTGGTGTCTCGCACATGGCAAAGAGTCTTTCCTCTACGAAAATTTTGACAATCTATGTGAGATTTTCGCGCGTTATGACGTCGCTTTTTCCTTAGGCGATGGCCTCAGGCCAGGTAGTTTGGCCGATGCTAACGATGCAGCACAATTCGCAGAGCTTAAAACTATCGGTGAGCTCACTAAACGCGCCTGGGAATATGATGTGCAGGTCATGGTGGAAGGACCTGGCCATGTGCCTTTGAATATGATTCAGGTTAATAATGAGCATGAGCGAGAATGGTGCCACGATGCACCGTTTTATACGCTTGGACCGCTCGTTACGGACATTGCTCCTGGTTACGACCATATTACTTCCGCAATTGGCGCAGCTACCATAGCAATGGGCGGCACAGCCATGCTGTGTTATGTCACGCCTAAAGAACACCTGGGACTGCCTAACCGCGACGACGTAAAAACTGGTGTTATTACATATAAACTCGCGGCTCACGCAGCTGACGTGGCTAAAGGACATCCTGGCGCCAGAGCCTGGGATGATGCCATGAGCAAGGCCCGTTTTGAGTTTCGTTGGCATGATCAATTCGCATTGTCTTTGGACCCGGTCACAGCAATGGATTACCACGATGAGACCCTCCCAGCAGAGCCTGCTAAAACCGCCCATTTTTGTTCAATGTGCGGCCCCAAATTTTGTTCCATGCGCATATCACAAGACATACGCTCGGCGTTCCCCACGGATCTAGGAATCCCCTCGACAGATATACCTCAAGGCTGCTCGCAAAACTTTCCAGACGCGGGAAGGGCTCTAGACTAGTGCGTAAAACCACGTCTCCAGTGGATCTACGGTGCTACTTTGTCACAGGACATCTGCCCGACCCACGTCATATTGTCCACATCGCAGTGGCGGCCGCGGCTGGCGGCGCTGGCATTATTCAGATACGTTCTAAGCCAATTAGCGCTCGTGACCTGTATAAGCTTTCCAGCGAAGTTGCATGTGCAGTAGCCACAATCAATCCACTTACGCGGGTGCTTATCGACGACCGTCTAGACGTAGCTATTGCTTTGCGTTCTCAGAACATTCCGATCGCAGGTGTTCATGTGGGGCAAGACGATCTCAGCCCGCGCATCTGCCGAAAACTCCTTGGAGCAGAAGCCACCATCGGTCTGACTACGGGAACCTTAGAGCTCGTCGAAAAAGCAAACACACAGGCCGAGTACATTGACTATATCGGGTGCGGTCCTTTCCGTGAGACCCCGACGAAAGACTCTGGGCGAACTCCTCTAGGGTTAGATTCCTACGCAGAGCTTGTCACCCGTTCCGCGGTACCACTGGTAGCCATCGGTGGCATTACCCTTAATGATGCAGCGCCTCTTGCTGCCCAAGGGGTGTCCGGACTAGCTGTAGTACGCGGATTTATGGAAGCAACAGATCCTACGGACTTTGCCTCTAAGATTCTCAGAGAATTTGATCGCGGAGCTCGCCAATGGGCAAAGGACAGCTCATGCGCATAGTGATTCTTGGCGCAGGCATCCTAGGATTGGCTACCGCAGTAGAATTGGCGTCGCACCGATCAGAGCAGCACCTCGATATTAATGTTGTAGATCCTGCCCCAATGAGTGGCGCCACCTACCATGCGGGTGGAATGCTCGCGCCCACTGCAGAAATGATTTATCAGCAGGATTCGCTGTTCCCGCTGATGCAGACTTCGGCTCTATGGTATCCAGAATTGATAAAGACCGTTACCGAGCACACGTCGCTTCCCATAGGATATCGCGATGATGGCACGCTCGTTGTTGCGGCAGACCGCGCCGACGCTCAACATCTACGCGATGTGATGCACTACCAACATGCCTATGGCATGAATGTAGAGCGCCTACCACTAAGCAAAGCCCGCCAGATTGAACCCGCGCTGCACCCGCATTTGGCAGGAGTCGCTTCTATCCCCGGCGATCACCAGATTGCTCCTCGAATTTTTGCTGCCGCACTCTATGACGCCGCGATCAACCTTGGTGTGGCGTTCCATTCTTTAACCGCAACGCACCTACGCATAAGTGAGTCTGACAAAGGCGGCACTCCCGTACAGGTTCATACAACGGGCTCTACTTTTCCTGCCGACCAGGTAGTTGTAGCTAATGGCCTCGGAGCAAGCACGCTTTCAGGTTGGCATCCTTGTGCAACCCAGGAATCGTCACCGCTTAAGTTGCGGCCTGTGTATGGGGATATAGTGAGGCTGCGTGTCCCCTCTTACCTCCAGCCTTTCACATGTAAGGTGATCCGAGGTTTTGTAGAGGGCCGCCCGATTTATATCATCCCGCGCGATGACGGAACGATCGCACTAGGAGCCACGACGAGAGAAGACTCTCGACCAGCTCCTCATCTTGGCGGTGTTCACGATCTTTTGAGAGACGCAGTCCGCATAGCACCAGGCTTGGAAGACTGCGATTTTATTGAGGCAACAGCGGGCGCACGCCCAGGTACACCTGATGATCTTCCTTATTTAGGACGTGTCAACGACCATGTAGTTATGTCCACTGGGTATTTCCGACATGGAATCTTATTGGCGGCTTTGGGTGCTCGAGTGAGTCGAGAACTTGTTTTAGGACAACCATTGAGCGCAGATATCCGCGCGTGTTGTCCATTACGACACCTAGTTAATGGCTAAAGGACACATGCTTATGCGTATAGAACTAAACGGAAGAGTGCAGGAAATCACCGCACGCACTGTATCTGAATTAGTGGCAGAAATTGTTACCCCCGGACACCAAGGAGCAGGTATTGCCGTTGCTGTTGAGGGCACAGTGATCCCACGCTCACAGTGGCTGCGTCGTCTGCACCCAAACGATCGCGTAGACATACTCACTGCGATTCAAGGAGGTTAAGTGCTTACTATCGCTGACAAAGAATATTCTTCTCATCTCATTATGGGTACGGGAGGAGCGAGCTCCCAAGAAATCTTGGAGCAAGCATTAGTCACATCCGGAACTGAATTAACAACAGTGGCTATGCGGCGATATAGCGCATCGACCAGCGAGCATAATGGAGAAACTATCTTTCAACTGCTCACTCGGCTCAACATTGATCCGCTTCCCAACACTGCAGGATGTCGCACTGCGCGGGATGCGGTGATCACGGCACGTCTGGCCCGGGAAGCGCTAGGAACATCATGGGTCAAGCTCGAAATCATTGCAGACGAGCATACTTTGCTTCCCGACGTGATGGAGACCCTAAGCGCCTGCGAGAAACTCGTATCTGAGGATTTTACCGTGCTGGTTTATACCAGCGATGATCCGGTCGCAGCTCAGCGTTTAGAAGATTCTGGTGCAGCAGCAATCATGCCTTTGGGATCACCGATAGGGACAGGTCTGGGTATTCTCAATCCGCATAATATCGAGTTGATTTGTTCTCGAGCGCGCGTGCCAGTGCTTATCGACGCTGGCGTGGGCACCGCATCCGATGCTACTTTCGCCCGCGAACTTGGGTGCGACGGGGTTCTCCTGGCTAGCGCGGTCAATCGTTGCCAAGATCCAGTCATGATGGCGCATGCAATGCGGCTGGCCGTTGAGGCTGGTGGATATGCGCGTAAAGCTGGTCGGATACCACGACGCGAGCATGCTCAGGCTTCCTCCACATCAACAGGTTTTGTGTCCTGGCCTGAGCAGGTGCTCTAAATGGAAACGTCACTTCCGCTATCAGAGCTACACCGAGTCTCTCGCCAAATGTTGCTTCCCGGATTCGGGTTGCCGCAGCAAGAGGCACTCCATAATGCGCATGTTCTAGTAGTGGGAATCGGTGGACTTGGGTGCCCTATTGTGCAGCAATTAGCCGCAGCTGGAATCGGAAAAATGACCTTGATCGACCATGACACGGTCGATATAACCAACATTCATCGACAAATACTCTTCTCAGCAGATGATTGCGGCCAGCCTAAGGTTGAGGTAGCTGCACGACGAGCGCAGGCATTGCAGCCCGGCATTGTCATAGAAGCCCGGAACGAAGCTCTCACAGCACGCAACGCCTGCGAATTAGTAGCAGGAGCAGATATAGTACTCGATGGTTCAGACACCTTTGCTAGCAAATATCTCGTCGCAGATGCTGCAGAAATAGTAGGAACGCCATTGGTATGGGGCACGGTACTGGGGTTCCATGGTGATGTCGCATTGTGGTATTCCGGGCCGCGCGAACGCGGAGTGGGTCTACGCGATGTGTTCCCCTATCAACTACCTGCCGATGCCGTTCCCACGTGTGCAACAGCCGGCGTTTTGGGAGTGACTACATCCGTAGTCGGCGGGCTCATGTCCACTACGGCCCTTGCATGGCTGTCTGGTTTGGATCGAGCGGTCGGCAAGGTTCTTAGCTACGATGCTATCCCGGCCACCATACGCCAAATACAAGCCGTAGCAGATCCTCAAAGGAGTCTCACAACTAGCCTCAGTGACTATGCGGCGGCTGCATCATGCGAGTTTTCAAAGGAATCTACGGCTAAGGAAAATTCCTTGCTCCTCCAACGTGTCCTAGCTGGCGAGGCAGCGCTCTTAGATATTCGCGAGCCGCACGAAGTCCTCCTGGATCCATTTCCCCCACGCTATTCTCCCCATGTGGTCCCACTAAGCAGCATCGTCTCGCAAGACGCCGCATTAGCAGCACTCGTAGATGTGGCTCAGGCCCAATCCAAACGCACAATTGTTGTTGCATGTGCTTCCGGGCAGCGTTCCCAACAATTCATCGCGCAATACAGCGACCTTGCCGTACAAGCGTCTATTACGCTGCTCGATCTGCCAGGCGGAAACAATAAAAGAAAAGAAAGTGCATAATATGGATATTTCTATTCCCAGAGTTCTTTCTATCGCTGGAACAGATCCCACCGGCGGAGCAGGCATTCAAGCAGATCTAAAAACGGTGGCTGCTGCTGGTGGTTACGGAATGTGCGTGGTTACAGCACTAGTGGCACAAAATACTCAAGGTGTGCGGAATGTACATACCCCGCCAACCGATTTTCTCCGCTCACAACTCCACTCGGTCAGTGATGATGTTGCCATCGACGCTATCAAGATCGGGATGCTAGGTGATTCTGGTGTTATCGCTACGGTTAGTCAATGGCTAGCTTCACTACCCCAAAACCGCAATATGCCTGTAGTTTTGGATCCTGTAATGATTAGTACCAGTGGGCATCGTCTACTTGATCCTCAAGCTGAAAAAGCACTCCAAGAGCTTGCACTGCATGCCACAGTAGTAACCCCGAATCTGCCGGAACTAGCGGTACTCTGTGGCACTCCACTTCGCACTAATCTGGAAAAAGCAATCACCGACGCGCAGAATTGGTCCTGCAAACATGGAGTTGCCGTCATTGTCAAAGGAGGTCATCTTCACCAGGATCACGCTGATAACGCAGTAGTCTTCCCCTCTGGGTCTTTTCACCGAGTACCCAATACCCGAATAAAGACCACAAATACGCATGGTACTGGTTGTTCTTTATCATCCGCATTGGCTACCCGACTCGGCCTAGGTGAGGATCTGGTCACCGCATTGGAGTGGTCAACCGCGTGGCTTCATGAGGCCATCGCCCACGGCAGTGCCCTGCAGGTAGGACATGGCCATGGCCCCATTGATCATGGTTATCGCGCACGCAAGCATGGTGCATGCGCATAGGATAAGACACGGAATTAATCGGGCATGACAAAATCGGGTTTGTCTAGCTCCTCGATGTTTACGTCTTTATACGTAATGACCCTGACATAACGCACAAACCTCGCGGAACGGTACATATCCCATACCCAGGCATCAGACATTCTGACCTCATAATAAACATCAGACCCCTGCGTATGAGGGATTAACTCCACCGCATTGGCAAGGTAGAATCGCCGCTCTGTCTCTACAACATAAGAGAACTGGCTAACCACGTCCCGGTACTCGCGATACAGTGACAGCTCTACCTCAGCCTCATAGTTGTCGAGTTCTTCTGCACCCATCGCTTTACCTCCCGATTACTGCTTTATTCTCGGCAGCCCATTCCTCATGTGCAGCCTTCACATTGGCATAACTATAACGATGCTCCGGTGTTCCCCCGTGGCGGCGCACCGCATCTATGTGAGACTTGGTCCCATATCCTTTGTGATCCCCCAATCCATATCCCGGATACTCCTTATCCAAATCAATCATCAGCTCATCACGAGACTGCTTAGCCAAAACGCTAGCAGCCGCAATACAGCGCGCAGCCGCATCCCCACCGATAACGGGCAGAGATGGACAGGTAAGGCCGGGTACCCGCATGGCGTCGATAAGCGCATAGCCCGGCTTCTCTAAGAGCAAAGCGACAGCCCTTCGCATGCCAGAAATATTGGCGTGCTGAATACCGTATGCATCAATTTCCGATGCCGGAATATGCAGGATCGACCAGGATACAGCGTGTTTTTTGATAAGAGGATAAAGTTCTTCCCTCATTCGAGGAGAAAGCTTCTTAGAGTCAGTCAGCGTAGCTAGCGCTGCGATCGGCCGAGGGGGCAAAATGCACGCGGCAATAGTAATTGGGCCGCAACAAGAACCACGGCCTGCTTCATCTATCCCGACAACCGGACCCAAACCCCATTTTTCTAGCGTTCCCTCAAATGTCCGAAGATGTTTGAGCTTACGAATTTTAATCCCCTGGGGTGCGGGCAAGGGAAGGCTTGGGCAAGCCTCTTGTCCCTTAGGAATCAACCTAGTTCCCTACCCTTGGATGTCGTAATCTTCTACGCTGCCGATCCTATTAAACGGGAAGATCTTAAACTGAACTTTGCCCTTAATATGATCGCGCGGGATGGTGCCCTGGTACTGGTCGCCGATGTGATAGCGAGAATCCATCGAGTTTGTCCGGTTATCTCCCATCATGAAATAACTGTCTGCGGGAACAGTAACAGGACCAAAGTAGAAGCCGCCGCATGCATCAGATCCAGTCGCAGGATCTACCGGATAAGCAGGGGGATTCTGAATATATGAAGAATCAATCACTTTTCCGTTTACTTTAACGCCCTCATCGCCTTCCAAACATTGCACGGTCTGTCCCCCGGTTGCAATGATTCGCTTCACTAGGTCATTCTCGTCTGGAGCGACGAGACCAACAAAGGCGCCGACGTTCTGCAATCCACGCACCAGTGAGTTCTGGGATCTTTGCGAAACAAAAGAAGAATTCCAGGAATCCGTTCCTTCAAAGACGATAACGTCACCAGGTTTTGGATCGCTAAAATGATAGCTCACTTTGTCTACAAAAATACGATCGCCTGTACAGCCAGCACATCCGTGCAGCGTTGGCTCCATCGATTGGCTGGGAATCATATAGACGCGCCCCACGAAGGTTTGCAGCATCGTAATAACTAGCAGAGTCACCACGACAACAAGTGGTATCTCTATAAACCAGGGCAACGGTTTCTTGCCTTCAGCAGAATTAGCTTTTGCGTCTCTATCCGTCGCATCAGTGCGAGCCTGTGGTTTAAAATCACGGTCCGCCGCGTTGAATCCATTACTCTGATCAGTCACAACGAATGATGTTAGCAGCGTTAAGGTAAACCTCGCGTAGGCAAATGTTTTATTACCTCATATTTAAGTCACATATCTAGGATGAAGATTTACTTTCGCATATTGCCGTGAGCCACATCTCGGCATAAAAAAACCTATTCTTCTTCGCGTCTAGAAAAAAGAAAAGCCCCCAACCGCATGAAATTCATGCAGGTCAGAGGCCCAAGGCGCCGAATACTAGCGCTTTTCCTTGATCTTAGCTGCTTTACCGCGCAGGTCACGCAGGTAGTAAAGCTTCGCACGACGAACAGCACCGCGAGTAACAACCTCAATCTTCTCGATGTTTGGAGTGTGTACCGGGAAGGTACGCTCAACACCGATACCGAAGGAAACCTTGCGGACAGTGAAGGTCTCACGAACGCCAGAGCCCTGACGACGAATAACAACACCCTTGAACAGCTGGGTACGGGTCTTGTTGCCCTCGATAACCTTTACGTGAACGTCAAGGGTATCGCCGGGGCGGAAAGCTGGAATGTCGTTGCGCAATGATGCTGCATCGACTTTGTCAAGAAGGTTCATAAAACCAATCCTTACTTTTAAAAGACAGAGGAACCTAGCGGCTTCTCCCCTACAATCAGGGCGCTCGACTGGTTCATGCCCAAGACATGAAAAGCAGCTGCTCCACGAAAGAGACAGACAACGGTGGAAATTATGCCATGCTTGTGCGCTGGGAACAACTTCTCCCCACCTCTGTCTATATACGTCTGTTATTTGAGCCCGGCGCGTCGCAAAGCTTCTGCCATTGCCCCGCCTGCTGCAGGTTGTGATGAGCTGCGCTTTTGCGACGCTTTACGTGTGCTGTTTCCGCGCGAAGAACGCCCAGCTTTCGCAGTGTTGGTGTTGCGCGAGGTCGGTTTAGCCGTGCTAGCGCCGGGCTCGTCGGAAAGCTTCATGGAGAGGCTAATGCGTTTACGCTCTGGATCAACCTCCATCACCTTCACTTTGACCACCTGCCCAGAACGCACAACGTCATGGGGGTTAGAGACAAAGGTATCCGCCAAGGCAGAAACGTGTACCAGGCCGTCTTGGTGCACTCCCACATCCACGAATGCACCAAAGGCTGCCACGTTTGTCACGGTTCCTTCTAGGATCATCCCCGGGATCAAATCGGAGATTTTCTCTACGCCTTCTTTGAACGTAGCCGTAGCAAATTCCGGTCGGGGGTCGCGCCCCGGTTTGTCCAACTCCGCGAGGATGTCGGTCACGGTGGGGACACCAAAATGTTCGTCTGCAAAGTCCTGGGGTCGCAACGTCTTAAGCACCGACGTGTTTCCGATAAGTCCGTCAACACTGAGCCCGGTTTTTTCCGCGATTCGCCGTACCACTGGGTAAGCCTCAGGGTGCACAGCAGAGGAGTCCAAGGGGTCAGGTGCACCGTTAATCCTTAAGAAACCGGCGCACTGCTCAAAAGCTTTTGGCCCTAAACGTGGAACTTTCTTCAGCGATGCCCGGGAGGCAAAACTACCGTGTTCATCCCGGTAGTGCACGATGTTTTCTGCAATGGTCGGGCTGATTCCAGCTACCCTGGAAAGCAACGGAACTGAGGCCGTGTTGAGGTCTACGCCCACAGCATTGACCGCGTCTTCCACTACGGCATCAAGGGTTTTAGCCAAGGAGGTCTGGTTTACGTCGTGTTGATACTGGCCGACCCCGATCGCTTTCGGATCAATCTTGACCAGCTCTGCGAGTGGGTCCTGTAATCGGCGCGCAATAGAGACTGCACCACGCAGAGAAACATCCATGGTGGGAAATTCTTTCGCCGCCAGCTCTGATGCCGAATATACTGATGCTCCGGATTCCGATACCACGACTGGGGTGGGGCGTTTGCCGCCAGCCTTTTTGATCAAATCTGCAACTTCTCCTGCGAGCTTCTCTGTCTCACGGGAGGCTGTGCCATTACCCACGGCCATGAGGTCTACGCCATGCGTTGCGCATGCAGACGCTAATTCTTGTACAGCTTCCGACCACTTATTTTGTGGTTGGTGCGGATAGACGATAAGCGTGTCTAATACTTTGCCAGTGCTGTCTACAACGGCGCACTTCACTCCATTACGGTATCCAGGATCAAGACCGAGAGTCGCACGTTGACCTGCTGGGGCAGCAAGAAGAACATCCTTGAGGTTCCGAGCAAAGACCTCAAGAGCACCTTCTTCCGCCCGCTCTTTCAAACGCATACGAACATCGAGACCTGAGGAGATAACCAACTTGGTCTTCCAGCCCCAACGCACAGCAGACGTAAGCCATTGAGAAGAAGTATCAAGGTTGAAGCGTTCTGCAATCATGCCTTCATAAATCGACTCGTCACCGGCATCAAGGTCTAGATGCAGCACCCCTTCTTTTTCCCCACGAAAGAGCGCCAGGATTCGGTGGCTAGGCAGCGATGTAAAAGGTTCTGAAAACTCAAAATAATCTTTGTACTTTGCCCCCTCTTGCTCTTTGCCTTCCACGGAACTGGCCAGCATGGAACCCGTGGTAAACATCCGCTCGCGGACTTCTCCGACCAGGTCCGCGTCCAGGGCAAAACGATCAATAAGGATTGCGCGTGCACCTTCAAGGGCTTTCTTGGCGTCTTCAAATCCCTCTGTGACAAAGCTCTGGGCAAGCTGCTCTGGGCTCGCGTGGGGCGCGTCGATAAGCTTATCCAGCAGTTGCTCCAGTCCGGCTTCACGCGCGATATCCGCTTTAGTCTTGCGCCGTTTTTTGTAGGGAAGATATAAATCTTCCAAGCGGGCTTTTGTATCGCATTCCAGGATCAACGTTTTCAGCGTTTGATCGAGCTTTCCTTGCTCTTCAATCGCGGCGAGAATCGTCTGCTTCCGGTCCTCCAGCTCCTTAAGATAGGTCGCGCGTTCTTCAATGGCACGCAGCTGCGAGTCGTCGAGCCCGCCTGTGGCTTCCTTACGGTACCGAGCGATAAAGGGAACTGTATTGCCTTCTGCGAGGAGTGCGAGAGCGGAAGCGACATTGCTTTCCTTAACTCCTAGCTCCTGAGCGATCTTCGCGGAAATCATTCACACGATTGTAGCGAGTTTCCTTTGTGGCACCCAGAAACGGGTAGGCGGGGTTTCTGCTTTAAGAGGCATCTGCCGTGGTCGATTCTGCAGGTTCTGCGACTTTCCGCACTAAATCTGCGAGTTCAGACTGAGGTGCCTGCCGCAGCTGAGTTCTAAAATCCTCTTTCATGATCGCACGCGCAAGACGGGAAAGAATCTTCAAGTGTTGTTTGCCGGCATCAGAGGGAACGCAGATGAGGAATACGAGATCGGTTTCCTCCCCGTCGGTCCACTCGATTGGAGTATCTAATCGGGCAAGCCCTACCATCGCGGCATGAGTTCCGGTGCTGCGTGAATGCGGTATAGCGACACCGTAGCCTACGCTTGTCGACGCCAACCGCTCTCTCTTAAGCGATGCGTCTACTACAGCGCGCACATCCGAAATCCGCCCGGCAACAACACCTTTATCTACAAGACACCGAATAGCTTCCTCACGGTCCTTCATCGAACCCGAGTACACCAATTCATCCATAATGATTGGTTCATTCGGTTTAACAGACGCTGCCGCTTCCTCTGTGTTTTCTTGAAGAGGCGCCTCGGGGGTCAAGGCCGCCATGGATGTTCTTTTTGCGCTGAATCCGACAAGGATCAAAGCCAACGCACACGTGACAGCCACACCAACTGCCAAGGCTAAGAAGTAGCCGCCCACATTGTCTACTGCCCCCAGCACCGCGACGATAGGACCGCCGTGCATAACGTGGTCCTTAACTCCTAACGCCCCTGCTAATGCAGCAGCTACTGCTCCTCCGATCACATTCGCGGGGATAATCTGCAATGGCCGGGCTGCAGCCAGCGGGATAGCTCCCTCTGTAATACCGAAAAAGCCCATGAACACAGACGCAATACCGGCATCGCGTTCAGGTTTAGTAAAGAGACTGCGACGCATAAGCGTGGCCGCGCCAACGCCCAACGGTGGAACTGCAATTGCTGCAGCGATCATGCCCATGGGCAGAGCGTTACCTGCCGCAATGAGCCCTCCTGAGAAAAGGAAAGCAGTCTTATTAAAAGGTCCTCCCATGTCAAAGGCTATCATCGCCCCAAGGATTGCTCCGAGGACCAAGACAGATTCCCCTTGCATCGAGGCAAGGTATCCCGTGAGTGCTTCAAAGAGTGCCGCGATCGGGTGTCCCAAAACGTAAATAAACAAAAGGCCAACAATCACCGTGGTAAGAATCGGAATCACAATAATCGGCCAAATGGGCGCCACGTATTTGTGCACAGGTATCTTACGAATTCCCAGCGCCACATAACCGGAAAGAAATCCGGTAACAATACCGCCTATGAACCCAGCACCTGCTTCTGAGTTGTATAAAGACCCGGTAGTAGCCACCAGCCCTGTGATAAATCCTGGTGCGAGACCTGGACGATCAGCGATTGCCTGAGCTATATACGCAGACAGAACAGGGACCATCAGACTAAAAGCCAATACACCAAGCTGTTGCACGGTATCCCAGAAGGACCCCTCGGGAATCTTGAGTCCTTCCGCAGTCGGTTGCCCTCCTATGGATAAGGCAATAGCGAGCAGGAGACCGCCGGTCACCACAAAAGGAATCATGTGAGACACGCCGTTCATCAACGCCGCATACATGATTCTTCCCGATGCTCCCCTAGTCTCTGGTCTCGACTGTTGGGAGGATTCTAGAGACTGCACATCCTCTGATGCAGCCGGCTCCGTGGCATCGCGGGTTTTAGCTGCATTCACCACCCGTTGTAATAGCGCATTCGGCTCACGAATGGCGTGCGCAACCGATACGTTTACCAAGGGTTTATTCACAAAACGCGCTGTGTCGATTGTTGTGTCGGCTGCGATGAGGACGGCGTCGGCACGCTCAATATCTTGATCGCTGAAGGTGCCTTCAACACCAATAGAACCGTGCGTCTCTATCTTGAGTTCTATGCCCTCGGCATGTGCTGCCTCAGTGAGACGCTCCGCCGCCATGTACGTGTGAGCGATTCCAGTCGGACATGCGGTAATCGCAAGCACAAAAGGAACCTGATGTACTGTTTCACTCATATGTCCGATCATAAGAGCGAAAGTGACTCAGCGGTAGGATATCCCTATTATGTGATTTGCGAGATACTCCTCGGCTTCTCACTCAATGGGATCAGTTAATCCGCGTCTGGCTGCCAGGCACACGCCGCAGTCGTTGCGGTATCAATGTGCCCTTCCACCGAGGTTCCATACCAATAGATATCATGCGGCAGCAGCCCCACCACGACTTTTGTGGCGGATCGCAGGTCAAGTGTCGAATATCCAGTGAGCACAATACGATAAAGCTGCTCAACACTGGGCGGGTGACCTTCAACCTGTGCATACTGAGTCACCAACATATTATCCGGCTCGCAGGTGAGGTCGATCGGATCAATCACAATGCTCGTAACCTCATAGCCGTGGCTGCTCAGGCCATCACGCAGCGCCGCATGTATGTTGTCTCGCTGGCCAGGAATAATCAGTGCATTAAGGTCAGTGGATATTTTTCTTTTCATATCCTTAGTAACAGCGCACAGGGGCAATCATTCCCGGCCATTCACTTTCTTCTCACTCTTGTGGCAACTGCGCTAAGAACTCACGATCTTTTTTATCCAGGTCACAAGCCTCAAGTAGTTCTGGCCGAACCCGTTGGGTGCGCTCCAGTGATTTTTCTCGACGCCAACGATCTACTTTTGCGTGATTACCAGAGAAAAGAACATCTGGAACCTCTAGGTCACGCCACACGCGAGGCTTGGTGTAACTGGGACCTTCCAACAAACCATCGGAAAAAGAATCTTCCTCGTGGCTTCGTTTATTTCCTAAGACTCCCGGAATCAGCCGAACAATAGCTTCCGCTATAACCAAGACGGCGACTTCCCCACCGATAAGCACGTAATCTCCGATTGAGACTTCGCGCACGCGATAACGGTGAGCAGCATCGTCGATAACGCGTTGGTCGATGCCCTCATACCTTCCGCAGGCAAAAACGATGTGTTCTTCATTTGACCATTCTTGCGCGTCTTTTTGAGTGAAAGGCTTCCCCGCCGGTGTTGGCACAATAAGTAACGGCAATGAGGAGTCTTCATCCTCGCGCTGATACCCAGTCTGTTCTACACCCTCGATGTCATCATGGCGGGGTTTATCCAGATGCGGAAGTGCGGATTCCAGAGATTTTGCGGCTGAGGCGAGGCCGGTTCCCTGTGCTACGTCATCGAGCGCAGGCCCCCACACGGTTGGCTTCATGACCATGCCAGGTCCCCCGCCAAACGGAGAATCGTCGACAGACTTATGCGCGTCGGTCGCCCATTGACGTAGATCATGTATGCCGACGCTCAGAATATCTTTCTCGATCGCTTTACCCAGCAAGGCATGGCGAAGCGGGTCCAAGTATTCCGGGAAGATGGTAATGACATCAAGCCGAAGTTTTCGCGCAGTCATTACAGCTCCAAAAGTCCATCGGGAGGAGTAATCGTGCACGTTCCTTCTTCTAGGTCTACCTCGGGAACGATAGCGTGAACAAAGGGGACAAGTACTTGTTTGCCGCCAACGAGCTCAACTTCCAGGATTTCTCCGGCAGGGCCATGCATCACGCCCGTTATCTCCCCGATCTTTTTGCCCTCTTGGAGTACGTCCAACCCCTCAAGCTCGTGATCGTAGAAGCCTCCCTCGTCATCATCGTTTTCTAGCGGTGGCGCGAAGAACTGAGTCCCCCTCAAGCTATCGGCTGCTGTACGATCAGGGATTTCTTCAAATTTAATGAGCAGACGGCCTTGGTGCACCCGCCCAGTGGCTATGGTCAAGCGATGTTCTTTTTTCCCCTGCCTACCATTGAGCACTTCCCCCACCGCAAAACGAATATCTGGTTCGTCGGTGGTTACCTCAACGGCGACTTCCCCCTTGATTCCGTGAGATTTAACTACTCGCCCAATCATTAATTCCATGGACAATACTTTAACAGCTCCCCTTCCTGTTGCTTCCGCTGTCATCTGTTGCCGCTTTTCTTGCATGCTTATCGACGCCCACCTATATCCCTTCCTAGTCACATAGCGCAGATGTTCTCTGGTGCACGAGTAAAAAGCAGAGCTATCCTTGCCTTAACTATCCCCCTAGCCTGGTAGGAGCAAGATCATGAATGTCCCCACCAATACCCCTCATAGTTTCGGAGAAGCCCACCACACGTGGGATGCAGAAAGCGCAACTAGCCTCGATGTTTTACGTGAGGCTCCGGCTGCTGATCCTCAGCGTAAAGTCCCGACCGTGACCAGGCTACTCCAAGCTGAAGGCGCCAATATCATCGTTTTCACTTTTGCTCCCGGACAGGTTCTCAACGACCACAAGGCGGCGCATCCCGTTACCATCCAGTGTTTGCAAGGTTCTCTCGACGTAGAATGCCCTGATAAAACGGTACGGCTTACTCCAGGGAAGGTTCTCCATCTACCGCAACGGGTTATCCACAAAGTGAGTTCCCCTTCCGATTCTGCTTCCGAAGCAATCTTGTTGTTAACCATGTTGACGGGAAAGAGCTAAGTTTCAGCGCACAACGCAAAAACCGCCTAAGTGGACAACGTCCTTCTTAAGCGGTTTATGTGCTTGAAAACTAAACAGAATTACTCTGCAGCAGCTTCTTCGGTAGCCTCTTCAGCCTTCTCGGCTTTCTCAGCCTCAGCGGCAGCCTTAGCAGCTGCATCTTCCTTAGCCTTGCGCTTCTTCTCGGTGATAGCCTCAGCGGTAGGGCCCTCGTTAGCTTCTGCCAGTGCCTGGTTGAACAGCTCCAGCTTGGAAGGCTTAGGCTCTGCAACCTGAAGGGTGCCCTCGGCACCCTCGATGCCCTTGTACTTCTGCCAGTCGCCAGTCACCTTAAGCAGTGCAAGAACAGGCTCGGTTGGCTGTGCGCCAACGCCCAACCAGTACTGTGCACGCTCCGAATCGATCTTGATAACGGAAGGGTTCTGCTTTGGCTCGTAGGTACCGATGTTCTCGATAACCTTGCCGTCACGACGAGTGCGAGCATCTGCGATAACAACGCGGTAGTGCGGGGTACGGATCTTGCCCATACGCTGCAGCTTGATTTTAACAGCCATGAAAGGCTCCTTCTTGGGTCACTGGGAAGTACAGGCGTTCTTTGCATGTGCATTGAACCGGTTCATCCCTTGATTTACCTGCGGTGACTCAGACCGGCCGACCGTAGACGGTGACGGTATGACGCAGGAATGTCTTGTAACGTTCCCTCACAATTGAGACAACTCTAGACACAATACAGCACTCCCCTTGGCCATTCCAATTTTTCTATAGTGGACTAGCCAAGGAAAAGCATCTGCTTATTTCTTACCGCCAAAGTCAAGGTTGTTCAGATCAATGTTTTCCATGCCTTTAGGCATCTTAGGCATCCCCGGAAGATTCGGCATGCCGCCAAAGCCGCCAGCTCCACCCATTTGCTCTTGCATTTTTTGTAGTTCAGCCATGCTTGGCATACCTGGCATGCCCGGCATACCGCCGTTCATAGCGCCACTACGGTTTTTCGCCGGTTTACGCTTACCATTTTTGCCTTTACGGCCCTTGGGCTTCTTCTTGGTTGCGCTACGTCCGCCGCCGCCCATGCCCAATTGTCCGGCCATCTTGCTCATCATCTTCTTCGCTTCAAAGAAGCGCTCTACAAGTTGATTCACCTCAGAGACGGCTACACCGGAACCATTAGCGATACGTTTGCGTCGTGAAGCATTCAAGATCTTAGGATCTTCACGTTCTGCCGGCGTCATGCCACGGATAATCGCTTGGATACGGTCTAGCTGCTTCTCATCAACCATATCCGCCATCTGCGACATCTGCTTACCACCAGGCAGCATCTTCAAGATGTTCCCAAGCGGGCCCATCCGCCGCACCATCAACATCTGATTGAGGAAGTCCTCCAACGTAAGCTCGCCGGAACCCAGCTTCTGGGCGGTTTCCATGGCTTGCTCTTGATCGAGATTCTTCTCTGCTTGCTCGATGAGAGTAAGAACATCGCCCATGCCGAGGATCCTGCTGGACATACGCTCGGGATGGAAGACGTCAAAATCCTCCAGCTTTTCACCGGTAGAGGCAAACATGATGGGTTTTCCGGTGACTTCACGGATAGAAAGCGCAGCACCACCACGGGCGTCACCATCCAACTTGGTCAGCACGACACCTGTGAAATCAACGCCGTCGCGGAAGGCTTCAGCCGTATTCACGGCGTCCTGACCGATCATGGAATCGATAACAAAAAGGACTTCATCAGGGTTAATCGCATCACGAATATTCCGCGCCTGAGTCATCAGGGCCTCATCAATACCCAAACGACCCGCAGTATCGACGATAACCACGTCATGCTGACTACGCTTTGCTTCTTCGATGCCCTGGCGAGCCACGCCTACTGGATCGCCATGAGAAGTGCCCATCTCATGCTCGTTGGAGTCGATGGATGTTCCTGGGTCTGGAGCAAAGGTGGGAACGCCTGCTCGCTCACCAACAATCTGCAGCTGTTGGACAGCGCCCGGGCGCTGCAGGTCACATGCCACCAACATAGGAGTATGACCTTGGGATTGAAGGTGCTTAGCCAGCTTTCCAGCAAGAGTGGTCTTACCAGCACCCTGAAGGCCTGCCAGCATGATCACCGTAGGAGGGTTTTTGGCCAAATTCAGGCGACGAGTTTCCCCACCAAGAATCCCGGTCAATTCCTCATTGACAATCTTGATAACTTGTTCAGCCGGGTTAAGAGCCTTAGATACTTCAACCCCTAGTGCACGATCTTTAATTCGTGCTATGAATCCGCGAACCACTGGCAGGGAAACATCGGCTTCCAACAGTGCCAACCGGATTTCACGCGCGACAGCATTGATGTCAGCCTCGGTGACTTTGCCCTTTGACCGTAGGCCTGACAGGGCATTGCCTAGCCGGTCAGACAGAGATTCAAACACGAAACGCACACTCCCTTTATGGACCTTCCCTGCGCACCTTTAATTACACCGCTGGGAAAATCTCGCGTGGACTTGAAGATTAACGTTCCTATGTTAACCGTTGGTGAGTACCTTGGTCACGTCACGCTCAACTTTGGCACGGTCAAATCCCTCAGCGAGCTCACATTGCATGATCATTGTCGCGCCCGGGTTACTCATAGTCAGCCACAAAACATCAGGCAAGACACCCAGCACAGCTCCTAAGCCACCTCTACGATCAGCTGTCCTGACCTCTAGAATATTGCCCACCCAAAATGTCGCAGACATACTCTTTTTAATACTTGGCAGGGACGAGTACACCCCCGACTTATATGCCTGTACGAACTCACATGGATCAAATCCCGTCCCCACAGTGTTATGCACTTGGAGCTCCGCAATCACGTGTTTGTCCTCGTCAGCGCCGTTCATCTTGAAGCGTGCCGACTCAATATTCCACCCTTTAGCCGCAATCAGCGCCAAGACCCTGACGCTTTCCCGCATGTACCGGCCTTTCCAATACACGGTGGCATTGCCGCTTTCCCTACCAGGGCCCATAGTCGCACCGGTGTTCAGGACATTACGTTCAGAACTGTTGGAAATTTTAGGAACCAAACCAATATCCAGCGGAATATCAAATTCTGGTGGTTCGGGAGTCAACGAGGTAAGTCGAGCACGAGCACGGCTGCATAAGGCTTGGGTGCCAAGTTTCAACACCGCACTCCATACGCCTGGCGCGGTGCCTTCAGCATCCGCCTCCACCAGGGACTCTAAGAGGTTGAGGGTGAGAAGATCATAATTGACAGCGTCTAAAAGCATTGTTACGGCTTCATCGCTTGTTGGATCAAGGCGGCCGACAATCTGCGAAATCCTTGTGTGTTCTACGACGAGAGTCTCGACCACGCTCAGATCTTGCTCATTCAGCCGAAGCTTGCGCCCCATCTCCACGACAAATTCCGCACCAACAATTTCATGAGGCCTGCCGTATCCTTTACCAATGTCATGGAAGAGCGCAGAAAGAAATAGGAGATCCGGACGAGCCACGCTGACACTTCGTGCTGCACAATTGGCCGTGACTACTATGCTGTGTTGATCAATTGTGTGAATATGGACTGCTTCACGCGGCATCCGCCCCCTGATATGTCCCCATTGGGGGATCATTTTCTCCCAAAATCCATGATCGTCAAGCTGTTGGATAATCCGCGGGCTATGAACTGATGAGCTCAAAAGCTCAAAGAAGTCACCACCTGCCCCCACAGGCCATGGAATTGGTAGCTCAGGAAGATTCTCCAGCCGAGGCCATACTGAATCGCTGATGGGCATACCGGTGCGCGCGCTTGCAGCTGCGACTCGGAGAACTAAGGCAGGGTCCTTGAGATTTGGATTGCGAGACAAGGAAATTTCATCATCAACGGCAACCACGTCAACGTCGATAGGCCGACGTACAGCGCGTCTTACGTGATTACGCCGAGGAAGAGCATTTCGAGCGGTGCTCAGCGCATGATTGGTGGCATCATTGATAGTCCGAGCGGCGTGAGCTAGGGCGCGAGAAAGCTCATATCTGTCATCAAAACCCAGGTCGAGCGCAATATCTGCAGCGAATTCCGGATCCAAGACGTCTCGAGCGCGCCCTGCGTGTTGATGCAAGAGAGTGCGGACGTCGAGAAGCAATCTGCGTTGAGAGTCAAGAGGTGGCACGTCGCAGAGATGCCCTAATGCAAGCGCTCGTATCAACTCGATGTCTCTGAGACCGCCGCGCCCGTGTTTGAGATCAGGGTGCGTCATTGCAACAACCGAACCAGAGCGGCGCCAACGCGCAATAGCTGTATCGGAAACCGCATTAAAGTTTTTGTTCAGTTCCCTACGCCAGGTTTCTAGGGTCAACCGCCGAGTTTGCTCAGTAAGCTCTGGATCACCACTGACATGCCTAACATCAAGCAATGCCAACGCAGCCGTTGAATCATCTGAGACCATGCTGGCACATTCCTGCGGGGTACGAACTGCATAGTCAAGCCGCATTTTTGCGTCCCAAATGGGGTACCACAAATCTGCAAGACCATCGAGATTTAATCCTGCTGGGTGAAGAAGAATTAAATCCAGGTCCGATTTTGAGGTCATTTCTTCTCTGGCAAAGGAGCCCGTCGTGGCAAGCGCGGCACCTTCGGGGATATGAAGCTTTTTCACCAACGCCTGCGCACGTCGATACGCCTGTTCCCGAATTTCTAGCGCCCGTTGCGACCCACCATTCTCAATTGATTGAGCTACAGCTGTTACGTGCGCGGTTTTGTCGCATGGGTCGGTCGCAGAATGCGTCACAATCTATCCTTAACGGAGCTATGTCTTCGGTCTAATGGGAGAACCCATCAGCTGCAGAGTAGGCAGCTGTATTTTAGATTGCGTCAGAACCGCGCTCACCTGTACGAACGCGAATAAGATCATCGACAGGGGTGACCCAGACCTTACCGTCTCCGATCTTGCCGGTGTGCGCCGAATCAACAACGGCGCGTACGACGTCATCTAGAAGATCATCATCAATAACGATTTCAATCTTGACCTTTGGCACAAAGTCCACCGCGTACTCAGCACCACGATAAACTTCCGTATGGCCTTTTTGCTGGCCAAAGCCTTGGGTCTCTGTCACCGTCATGCCGTGCACACCCACCTGCCCCAGAGCATCTTTAATGTCTGTCAGCGTAAAAGGCTTAACAATGGCAGTAACGAGCTTCATCGAGAGATCTCCTCATTCATCAACACACCTGCAACCAAAGCATAACGACGAGTCCGCGTTGTCCTACGCCACCTCGCGCTTAGCCTCAGCGATATTAATCTTTCGAGTTTCTAGTGTAGCTAGTCTGGACCACTCAATGCTGCTTGCACTGGTTAACCTGGGTGTTTTCCCTATAGCAGCTCGATACAACAGTGAATAAGGAACAAGTAATCAGCGTGGCAGTTCCGGTTATTGTTCTCATTCTTGTATTCGTTCTTTCCGAGGAAAATCCGGTTTTATACGTCCTATAGCTAAAGCCCCTTGTGTGATGAGTCTTGGTGTACCACTCACCGCACAAGGGGCTTTAGCTTGCTGCTTTAACCAAGCAACGCGTCAACAAAGCCTTCTACTTCAAAAGGTGCCAGGTCATCGGCGCCTTCTCCTAGCCCGACCAATTTGACGGGAACCCCGAGGTCTTCCTGAACCTGGAAGACAATACCGCCCTTGGCAGTTCCGTCTAGTTTGGTCAAAACCACACCCGTAATGTTCACGACCTCGCGGAAAGTTCGCGCCTGTGTAAGCCCGTTCTGACCTGTGGTGGCATCCAGAACCAGGAGAACCTCATCAACCACAGCTTTCTTTTCCACAACACGCTTGACCTTCCCCAGCTGATCCATCAGGTTACTGGAGTTATGGAGGCGGCCTGCGGTATCTACAAGCACCACGTCGGCACCAGCTTTTACTCCCTCAGCAACCGCATCAAAGGCAACTGAGGCTGGATCGGCACCTTCAGCCCCACGTACCGTACGCGCACCGACTCGTCTACCCCACGTTTCAAGCTGATCAGCCGCCGCTGCACGGAAGGTATCTGCAGCCCCCAACACCACCGAATGGCCCATAGCTACCAGCACGCGCGCGAGCTTACCCGTTGTTGTGGTCTTACCAGTGCCGTTTACCCCTACTACCAGCACCACAGCAGGTTTTCCCTCATAAGGCATCGCTTTAATCGAGCGATCAAGCTCCGGCTTGCACGCACGGATCAGGCATTCTTTTAGCATCGCGCGTGCATCGGCCTCACTAGCCACTCCCCGCTCGGCAATCATTTCGCGTAAGTCTTCTACCACCTTCATCGTGATAGTTACACCTAGATCAGCCTGGATTAACTGCGCTTCAATATCTTCCCACGCGTCTTCATCAAGCTCGCCTGCAGAAAGCATGCCCAAGACAGATTTTCCAAAGACATTCTGGGATCGTGACAAACGACCTCGTAGCCGTCCGATACGTCCGCTTGCTGGAGCGATATCGTCTTGAGGCTCAGCCTGAACCGCTTCTGTTTCCGCAGCACTATCCGCAGGCGCATCTGCAGCCTCTTCTAAGGCCTTTTCTGCACCAGATGCTACGACGCTTGCTGCGGCTGCAGCTTCATACGCGTCTTCTTCTAGTTTCGTCTCTTCCTTTTTGTCTTCGTCATGGGTAGCAGAGTCTTGTGCTATGTCCTCGACGGGTTCTTCATGGAATTCATCAAGCTCCACAAAGTTTTCTTCGACATGCTTGGCTTGTTCTTCTGCTTCTTTCTGCTGCTCAAATCGTTCTTGGGCCTCGGCAGCAGCTTCAGCCGCAGAGGCTGCATCTGATTCAGATTCCACGTGATGAGCCACTGGCAGTTCCGAGTCCGAGACTGGATCAACTAGCTCTGACTCATTGAGGTGTACACCAGGTTTTTCTGTTTCCTGTGTTGTCAATGATTCTTCCGACAGATCTCGCGGCGCTACCGGCTCTATCGGCGCTTCCTGCGCTGGCTCAGAGGAGGCAGAAGCAACTGGCAGTTTTTCTTCGGGAGAAGCAGAGGCCTGTCCAGCAGAGAAGTTAAAACCGCCTTGAGCTTGATAGTTTCCGGAACGTTCTTGCTGTGTAAGTTGTTTTGGTTCGCTCTCATCACCACGATCAAAACTAATGGTTTTGGATCGTTTTCGGCTAAGGCCAACAGCAATAACCACGATGAGCGCAAGGACGACAATAAGGATGCCGATTAACACAGGAGTTGACATACCTCTAATAGTTGCAAATTCTTGCGGGTTTTACACCTCTGTAGCCTTTCATATCCCCTAGCAACGCCCTAAGCAGCAACGCAAAAACCCGTAAAACGTAAGTTCCAACCACGTTTTACGGGTTTTGGGCAAGCTCTGTGTTTAAGTCCGACTTTTAAGCGATACCTGGTTTCGCCAGCGCCAGGATAATGGCATCTGCAGCGATCAAGTCGCCGGTGACAAGATCCGGCACGACGTCGGCAAGCTTTGCCCAACCCGGTGTTGCCGCATCGAGCGTTTTATTGGAAGACACCAGCCCGTGAGCATGCATTCGAGCGGCCAAAGCCAGCACCAGGGAGACTACCGGTGTAAGTGCCCACAAATTTTCATGTGCATCGGTGTCTACGCCATCAAGTTTGTCAAAGCGAATCCTCGCCATTGAGTAGAGAACCTTATTCGTGCTGCGCAGGGTACGAAGTAACGTCACTGCTGCTTTAATGAGTCCTTCATTGCTCAAGAGCTCGCGCAGTTCGGTGCGTTTGTTAAAGGTTTCAAAGACCGCAAGCAAACGCGTCCCGTCGTCCATGAGAGATCCAGGAACGATTTGTGAGCGAGAGAAGAACATCTCCAACAGCGCTGCTTGCTGGGCTTTAGCCATACTTGCAATCGCCACTGTGGATTTGTCAATGCACGCTGTATCCAGCGTCGTATCACGTCCGGTCTTCAGGATGCTCACAACGTTATCGCCGGCAATGTCTTTGATGTTGGCAAGAATCTCTCGCTTTGCGGCCACACCATCACTGATTTTCTTTCGACCCGTATCAGCCTTTGCAGGAGTTTCTCCACCGAGTACGGCGGCGACCAAATCTTCATCGGCCGCAGCAGTCTCAGCAGGCTCTGCTGCAACTGGTTCCAGCGGTTTTCCGTCTGCACCTGTCATGGAATCCAGGGAGCCCAACAGCTCTAGCACGCCGATCCATGGTGCTCTGTGATGAGTACCTACTCCTGCCTCAAACCTTGCTCGCACCAAACCACTTTCTACCACGCGGCCAGGCTGCTTACCTGCGGGAACAAGTGATTCTGATAGTCCTGTCAGCGCAGCACTTGGATTGCTGCTGAACACCTTGCGCACAGACTTAGCAGATTCTCCCGAAGCAACGCCCGTGGTCACCATGTCCCAGAGCACTGGCATGATGCTTTCCGACGCCGGCACTTCCTCAGTTTCCCCAGCCAGGAAGGCCGATAGCGCCCCAAGGGCAGGATCGGTTCCCTCAAAGTGTCCAGGTTGCTCAAGGATCACTGCATTGTCTCCTGGCGACACAGGAGCGATGAGAGTCATAAAACGATCAACTGTGTGTACTTGAACAATAAGATTTCCGGCGTTCACAAGTGAGCTTGGAAGCTTCACGGATCCTTCGACAACAGGAAGTGCACGCGCTGGAGCCCACGGCGCTGTAGCAGGCCATACCCAGACTCCCAAAGGACGTTCTCCGCCACCGGAAACCACAATGGTCTCATCGACCAAAGAGAGTTCCTCTGCATCGGAAGAATGTATATCTGCTAGTGCAACAGAAACACGTCGATCGCTTACGGGATCCGTCCATTCAAAGTCCACTCGCCCGGAAGGCAACACGTTGGTGGAGCTAGCGATCGTTGCCATGGGTGTGACGTAGGTGAGACCACCGTCGTTGCTACGCAAGCGTGCGGTTTTCACTGGTGCGCCATGGTGGTTGCGCACAGTGATCTTGGGATCGCCGAGCTCTCCACGACCGCGGATGCGCAGGATGCCGCGCATATCGATATCACGCGGGCGGAGAGTCAAACGGCTTGCGCGCCACATCGGAGGTTCCGTAAGAAGCGGAAACTCAAAAGCAAGGCTTGGTGGGCTAAAACGAAGAGGAAGCTGATCGCCTTCCTCCGTGGACACGATCACATTAGCGGCTGGTTCTAGTGCTCGCACCACAACCTCAGATGGCTCAACGATAAATTCTTTATCGCTTGAACGCAGTGTGAGGACTGTTTCCGATAATCCACCACCAGAAGGAATACGGAAGGAACGGCACGCACCAATGACGTTGATATTCGCGTGTGCACCCTCGACGATCGCGTATTCGTGCCTAAAGCTTTCATTGCGAGGACCACGCAGACGCACGAGGTATTCGCCTACCCAGGGGGCGTCGTAAAGCTCAGGATCGAAAACGGCAAAAGCTCCGCCCTCAGCAGGGACTTCCAAAGGCTCCGGCGGTGCGACCTCTTCGCCTGCGGAACCGACGCCACCAAACGAGGAAATAGTCAGGTACCAGGTTTCTGTTTGCCCCGATGGAGTGGGAGGAAATTCTGCGACGAGTGACTCGGCATGAATAGGAAGCCCGCCGGAGCTGCTCAAATAATCAATCGCATGGTCAGGAGACCGGAAAATGACGCGTTGACGAGGATCAACGCTACGTACTCGATCCATGCTCGGGTTCGTGCCCGGAGCCACGGTAGCAATAGAAGCCACGGTGTTGACGTCTAAATCGTGGCACAGCCAACCCTCCCAGCCTTCTACGGTAAAGGAATCAGACTCATAGATCTCATGATCGCTAACCACATCCATCAAGGTGGCGTCAGCTGGAGCCAAGACGAGAAGATTATGGTGATGGAGGGAAACTTTATCCGTCACGTTGGTGCCACGCGATGTAAAAATCACAGTTGGGTCGTCGTTATCCACCACCGGCACGTTCCACGTAATCCCGTTGGTTACGTCTTGAACGGTAACCTCGCGAACGGGGTGAGAAATGGTGACATCCAGCTGCTGTGATAAGCCAGAGACGTCTCCCCACGCGCACCCTGTGCGATAAACCTTTGTGGTTCCATCGATGCTAACGCGCCAGTTGACCTCTCCAAAGCTTCCATCTTCCAACGTAGGTACGCGCTGCTCAGGAAGCCGCAAACATACCTTTCGACGAGAAACATCAAGCAAAATTCGCGGACGTAGCTCACGGTTTGCCACGCCCACTGCAGACTCACGATCCAAAGTCCCCACCGGGCGCTCACGAAGTTCTGCGCGTACAGCTGCAGCAATAGGCGCGGGAAGCTGTGGTTCACAGCTAGCATAGGAGCGGTCAAACCAGGAATGCGGGTGCTCGAGAGCAAAGTCCCGCAATGCGGTAATACCAGCCAACACTCTGGTGGCTTCTACCGGTGCTACCGCAAGTGCGTGGGCAAACAACCGTGGCTCTGCAGCGGCAACGATTATTTCTGCGACTTCAGCTGCAGTGGTCACCTCGTGGGCGTCGAAAAGCTCTAGAAGCGCGGGGACCTCGTTGTTCACAATGCCAGCATGAACGCACAGTAGTTGAACAAGCTCAGTGAAATCTCCGACAGGCGCCGCATACAAATCAAGGGATACAAAAGCCGCTGGCGCTACCTCGGCAAGCACCTGTGCAACGTCCACCCCACCGACTACTGCCTGCGACTCTGGAGACAATCCCAATCCGCCCAGGTACTCAGCAATAAAATTATCGGTATCTACAACGCGACGCGCCCGACCCACCAAAGTGGTGATGGTCAACGCCGGGCTCACCCCTAACAGGGCCTTCAGATCTGCTCCGGCGACAAGCTGACGGGTAAGAAAGATACCGTAAAGCCGTTCAATTCTTTCAAGTTCATCGTCACGCAAATCAACGTTGATCACAAGCGTCTCAGCTTGAAGCCGCTGAGCGAGTTCCAATTCTGTTTGCGAAGCCCAACCTAGCAGTGAATCCGTAAGGTCTGCGATCGGATGAACTGACTCGCTCATGTGTCCTCTTTCTTAAAAGTTTTAGATGCAAAGTAGATACAAAGATGTGACAAAGATTCGAGGATACCCTGCACAAAGGCTCAATGCCTAACTGCCACAGCACGCTGAATACTCATAAATTTCAGCGCTATAATCCGGTTAACGATGCCAAAGAATATGGGCAGCCCGTGCTAATTCTGTGAGCGTTTTCTCAAACCCTGTCTTGTGGTTTGTTCTATCAAGAATCGTCGTGCTCAACAGTTATTACGCCTGGGCTCATGCGCTGAGAGATCACACGCGTTACACCGTCGCCACGCATTGTCACACCATAAAGCACGTTAGCTACATCCATCGTTGGTTTCTGGTGCGTAATAACGATGAGCTGAGAGTCTTTCCGTAGCTCTTCAAACAAGGCGATCAAGCGACGAAGGTTTACGTCATCAAGTGCTGCTTCCACCTCGTCCATCACATAAAACGGGCTGGGCCGAGCACGGAAAATAGCAACCAACATTGCCAGCGCAGTCAGCGATTTCTCACCGCCAGAGAGCAAAGACAACCGCTTTACTTTCTTTCCTGGCGGACGAGCTTCCACTTCAATTCCTGTAGCCAGCATGTCTTCGGGCTCAGTCAGAATAAGACGCCCCTCCCCGCCCGGAAACAAAGTTGCAAAAACCTTCGGAAACTCCGCCTCTACGTCACGCCATGCGTCGGTAAAAAGTTGCAAGATTTTCGCGTCGACGTCCTCGATCACGCCTCCGAGGTCTTGCCGTGCCTGTTCAACATCGGCAAGCTGGGTAGACAGAAACTCATAGCGTTCTTCTAGCGCCTTGAATTCCTCCAAAGCCAAAGGATTCACCTTGCCAAGCGCGCTGAGGTCTTTTTCCGCTTGCTTCAGGCGTGCGCGTTCCGCAGCTACATCAAAGTCAGCTCCCGGCGTGTAATCACGCAACAAATCCTGTATCGGGACTCCAAGTTGCTCGACTAATTTTTCTTGGGCTTCTTCTAGCCGCACCTGGGACTGGCTTTGGGCGATTTCTGAGGCATGAGCAGTATCACTCAGTCGGTTGAGCTGATTTTGCAGCGCATTGACCGTATCTTTTGCGTTAGCAGCCTGGGCAGCCAGGCGAGTACGTTCTGCGATAGCTGAGTTCTTCTCCGTGGCTGCTTTCTCCAATGCCGTGGATACCCGTTGGGCAAGGGTGTCCGCCCCCTCGGCAACGGTAGCCGCCAGACGAGACTGTTTTATCCGGCGTTCCATCGCTTGCTCATGGCGGATTTTTGCTTGGCGTTCGTAATGAGCTTGTCGACGCAGCCCCTCGCCCTTCCCCTGAGCATTTTCCGCTCGTTCCTCGGCTGTTCTAAGGTTCAGGCGTGCTTCCATCTCCATCGCTTTAATCTGCGCCAAGGCGGAAGCAGCTTCATCCCGGGCGATGCTGGAGGGTTCTTCTGGGATGTCATTGTCTGACACCCTATCCAGACGATTTTTTATCTCCTCCCATTCTTCCTGAAGCTGATTCATTCGTGCTTCAGCTTTTGTGCATTGTTCAAGAGCTTGTTGGTGTTGCTTTTGGTGAGCATCACACTGCTGCTGCAACCTGGAACTGTCCCTTTCAGCTTCAGCAATTCGATGCTGATGGTCCCTTAGAGCCGCCGTCGCGCGGGCAGCCGCAATGCGGGCCTCTGCAGCAGTATGATGGGCGCCTTCCAAAGTTCCAGATAATTCTTCTAACTGGGCATGGGCTATATCAAGCTCAGCCTGAGCAGTTTCTATATGAGACGCAGCTTCCACTGAGCTATAGCCACCAGAGCCTAGCTCAATCCACCCTTGCCCCAGCATGGTTCCCTCAGAAGTCACAGCACGCAGCCGTGGATCTTGTTCTATGAGGATGTGCCCCGCTTCTAGGTTTGGCACCCATACTGCGTCGGCAAGCACTCGCGTGATAGCGCCACGAACATCGCTGTCTATGTCTACGTGGTCTAGTAGCCATGATGCGTCAGAGGGCAGGTCAGCATCCATACGCCAACCATCGGACCCCGCGCTAGTGACCACAATGGTTCGAGCAACCGAATCAATATCGAGATCGTTCACAGATCCTGCGTCAAAAGCCGCAGCTGCTAATGCCTCAGTAAAGCGTCCCAGAGCGGCAGAAACTGCTTTCTCTGTACCCGGTCGCGGACGGACCTTTGGCCCAAGAGGCGTGCATTCCTCCAGCCCAGAGAGAGCTTTTTCTGAGGTCACTACCTGCATGGTTGCTGTTAAAGTCTCGATGCGCGATTCCAGCCGAGACACTAATTTGTCAAGGGAACCACGCTGTACGCGGAGCTGCTCAAGCCTCTTCTCGGAGGTTTCGGCTTCCGTCGTTGCCTGCGTATGAAGCTCGTTGAGCGGAGACATCTCCGCATGTAGCTGGGCTACGGACTCATCTATTGCGTTTTTCTCATTTATCAGCTCGCGCTGGCGCTGAGAAGAGGCCTGGTATGTCTCCGTTAAGCGCGAAACTTCAGCGTGAGCTGATTCAACCTGCTTGCGTTGGGATTCTTCCGAAGCAAGCAACCTGACTACACCTTCACGTTTATCAGCAATAGCCCGGACCTGCGCTAGGTGTTCCTGTTCTGCCTCGCGAGAAGCCTCCTCACGCTGCTCTACCTCTTCTTGAATGGCTTCTAAGCGCTCCCGCGCGATTTCTGCAGCCTCCGCCAGTTCCTGGTATTCGTTATCTGCACGCGCGGCTTTGTTCTCTAAAATATCTGGATCTGGGCCAGAATATGCGACTTCTTGTATGGAAGAAGCACGGTCGGAAGCAATTCTCTGAGTCGCGGCTACCCTCTCCGCCAAAGCAGAAAGCTCAAACCATAGGTGCTGTGCACTTTCTGCGCGCGGAGTTGCCTCCGCTAGGTGATCGTCTATCTCCGTTTGCTGCGCAATCGCTTCTTCGAGTTGTTCGGTGACGAGCTCAACTTTTTCCACTAGCACCCGCGCCTGGGATTCCGCAGAATTAAGCTCTTCTTGTAATTCCACGACGCGGTGCCCTGCAAGCCGTAATCTAGAGTCTCTTACGTCTGCTTGGACGGTAGCGGCACGTTGCGCGGCTTCGGCTTGGCGCGCCAGTGGCTTAAGTTGCCGACGCAGCTCCGTTGTGAGGTCATTAAGGCGATCCAGATTTGCTTGCATGCCGACGAGCTTGCGTTGTGCTTTTTCTTTTCGCCGCCGATGTTTGAGTACCCCCGCAGCCTCTTCGATGAACGCCCGGCGGTCTTCAGGACGCGATTCAAGTATTTGTGCAAGTCTTCCCTGCCCAACAATAACGTGCATTTCCCGACCAATGCCGGAATCAGAAAGCAGCTCTTGGATGTCCATAAGGCGGGCCCGGCTGCCGTTAATTTCATATTCGCTAGCCCCATCACGGAACATACGGCGGGTAACGGAAACTTCACGATATTCAATAGGCAAAGCGCCATCGCTATTGTCGATGGTGAGCGTAACTTCCGCCCGGCCAAGTGGTTTACGCTCCCCCGCCCCTGCAAAAATGACGTCTTCCATCTTGCCGCCACGCAGGTTCTTTGCGCCTTGCTCCCCCATTACCCATGCAAGTGCATCCACCACATTGGATTTTCCAGACCCATTCGGGCCGACCACAGCGCAAATGCCTGGCTCAAATTTTAGGGTCGTCGCAGAGGCAAAGGACTTAAATCCCCTCAGCGTAAGCGACTTCAAATACACCCAAGGCAGTCTAGCAAAACATCATGCAGAGGATTCCCGACAAGCCAGCAAACACATGTGTTTTAGCGGGTGATAAAACCGCGCACGCCTTTGGGCTCGGACCAGAGTTCCACCACCGTAGATACGGTTCCAGGCCTGCCATCTACATCAGGACTTTGAAGAACATTCAACATACTTTGACAGGATTCAGCGTCGCCTTCTGCAACAACACATACCCGACCGTCCACAAGATTAGTGGCAGAACCGGCTAACCCGCGCTCCATCGCTTGGGTATATGTCCACCATCTAAACCCCACCCCTTGTACATGTCCATGAACCCAGGCGGTAAGCCGAACCTGCTCAGGTTGTTTCGTTGCTCCCTTAGGTTCACAGTTGTCCATGTATCGACCTTTCATGATGAGTTTCCACTACCCTACCCAAGTCCCTTTATAAGCGTGTCGACGCTTCCTGACACTATTTTTACTCCTAAAACGGAAGAACCCTCCGCTTTATTCGGGGCTCTCTTTGACAAGCTCCCGCATAGCAGAGGGTTTTCTGATGTTCTCCGTAATTACACTTCGCGCACGATCTGATGATCGCGTCGAGTAACCGGATCCGAGCCATCCCAGCACTCTACATTTTTCAGCTCGGGGAGCATATCGCGGTGGAAAACAGGATCAAGTCCTTTTGCTTTTTGCTGGTTGTAATTCTTCAACAGCTTCACAGCAACTCCGCCCAGCGGAACAATAGCAATCAAGTTGATCACGACCATTGTCGCAGCAAAGGTATCACCCAAAGCCCAAACCAACGGCAGCGGGCCGATGGCTCCGCCGAACACACACGCCATCACGATGATGCGGAAAGTAGTCATCACAGCTTTAGAGTTTGTGAAGTACTCAATGTTTGACTGTGCCAAGAAGGTATTACCGATCACCGAGGAAAATGCGAGGAAGAACAGGATTACGGTAACAAAGTGTGTGCCCCATGCCCCGACCTCGCCAGCGAGAGCCGACTGTGTCAAGGTAGCGCCCTGAACGTTATCGCCAAAAGTCGGGTTACTCAGCAAAATAATGAAAGCGGTAATTGAACACACCAAAATCGTGTCAAAATACACGCCCAAAGTCTGCACCAGCCCCTGCTTCACCGGGTGGGAGACGTTGGCTGTTCCTGCAGCATTCGGTGCGGAGCCTTGACCGGCCTCGTTAGAGAACAAGCCACGACGCATACCGTTCATAAACGCAGCGCCCACTGTGGCGCCTGCGATCTCTTTGAACCCCAAAGCATGTTCCAGGATGTTGGCAAACATTCCAGGGATTTTTTCCATGTTGAGCAGCAAAACAAGGATACCGATAGCCAGATAAGCCAATGCCATAACTGGAACGATTATCTGGGTAAAGTTTGCAATCCTGTGAACACCACCAAAGATAATCACGCCAGTCACAGCCGCTAGGATCAGCCCAACGATGACTTTAAAAGTCATCGTTGACGAGTCGAAAGAAGCACCAGTCGCCTCGACGATGGAGTTTGCTTGGATTGAGTTATAAACAAAACCGTAAGTAATCGTGATGGCTACACCAAAGATAACTGCCAGCCACCGCGCATTCATACCACGGGTCATGTAATACGCTGGGCCACCGCGGTACGTGCCGTCCGCAGTTTTTGTCTTCCACAGCTGTGCCAGAGTCGATTCCACAAAGGCCGTTGCGCCACCTAGAAGCGCGATCATCCACATCCAAAAAACGGCGCCGGGGCCACCCAGCGTGATTGCTACGGCAACTCCGGCGACGTTTCCGGTTCCTACACGGGAAGCGGCAGAAATGGTGAAAGCTTTGAACGCAGAAATACCTTGTTCATCTGTGCGGGACTCAGGTGTGTCTTGTTTTTCCGCAACTGCTCGGAACATATCTGGAATCATTCGAATCTGAACGACCAGTGTACGAACAGCGAAGTAGACTCCTGCGGCAATGAGAAGGAAGGGAATGATCTTCCAATAATTGTCATTGATGACGTCAGTGACAAACGTCTGCACACTTTCCATGTGGCGAATCGTACCGGCAGTGACTTAATCTCACGTAATCCTGACGTGTGAGGCACCGCATCATTAGCCCCCGATCCATATGAAGTTAATAAAGATATAAGGGACAGTCGCCGTATTTTCCTTGGGAAATACCGGTTTTCTAGCTAACCCGCTACGTATTTTCATATTCGGTAAGAATGAGCTGAGTACCCCACAATCCCCTGTTTTCGCTTCAAATAAACTCCATATTTTTGGTTGGTTAGCCGAAAATATTTCATTGTCTATAGATGTTTATGGAACAGTTACTGCAGCCGCTGACATTGTGGACAAAAGTGACTTGATCTGTTGGAGAATTTTTCCCGCATCACCGCACAACCGCAGCGCCCGCAAGGTCTTCCTTCTTGCCCATACGCATGCAAAGAAACGTCAAAATAGCCAGACTCCCCATTTACATTGACGTATAGCGAATCAAAACTCGTTCCACCCTGCAATAGGGCTTTATTCATCACTATTTGTCCCTCGCACAGAAGCGAGTGAATCGCGCTCAGGGAAAGCCGATGCGCTTTCTGCCTAGGATGTATTTGCGCAGACCACAGCATTTCATCTGCATATATATTGCCGATTCCCGCAATGATTTCTTGATTAAGAAGCAGTTTTTTAATCTCTACATGCTTGGATTTTATCAATCGCGCTGTTGTCATAAGATCTTGCACGGGTTCCAATAGATCGGCCGCTATATGGGCCATTGGTTCGGGAACTAATCGATTATAGGCATAGGTCAACTCAGCAAGTCGCCAGTAGCCAAACGTGCGCTGATCTACAAACCATAGTTCCCCGTGCTCCCCCTTAGCACTCAGGGAACAACGAATCCGAGTATGGGGATGCGAGTGCGCATCAGCGTTCTTAATAAGCATCTGCCCACTCATGCCCAGGTGCACCATAAGCGCGCAGGAGTCATCTAAAACGAACCACAAAAACTTCCCACGCCGATGCACCGAGGAAAGCGACCGCCCGTGTAGCCGCGCCTCAATCTCCTGTGCGCCACCTTCTGTATAGCGGACAGCACGCGGATGAGAGACTGTTATCGACGTCAAAGTCTTCCCAACAGCGTGGCATTCCAGGCCTCGACGAACAACCTCTACCTCTGGCAACTCAGGCACGGCACGATCCCCATTTTAAGGATTTAAGAAAACGTGGGGTTTTCTTGAAGAAAGACAACCGCTTTATGTGCTGCCGCCTGCTCCGCAAGCTTCTTGTTCGGCCCTACGCCCTCTCCCAAAGCTGTAGTGCCTACGGTCACTACAGCAGTAAAAGTCTGGCTATGCTCTGGTCCCGTAGAAGAAGCTTCATATACCGGTACCGGAAGTTTACGCTCAGCAGCGCGCTCCTGAAGGGTGGTTTTCCAGTCTTGGTGCATGCCGACTGCACTAGCAGTATCAATCTTCTTTTGGAATAGTCGTAAAACTGTGGCTCGAGCAGCTTCAAACCCGTGTGCTAAGTAGATTGCTCCCAAGAGCGCTTCAGTGGTATCTGCAAGAATCGATTCCTTGTCCCTACCATTAGTCATCAGCTCCCCTTTGCCTAGCAAAATGAAGCTACCCAGCTTAATCTCACGCGCAATATCAGCAAGACCATAACGGCTTACGATGCTCGCGCGCATCTTGGAAATATCGCTTTCCGCTCTCGATGGGTACTGTTCATACAATTTACCAGCAACGGATAATCCCAAAACGGCATCGCCAAGGAACTCTAGGCGCTCGTTATTAGGAAGGCTACCGTTTTCATTAGCAAAAGAACGGTGCGTCAGTGCCAGCATTAACAGGTTTTCAGGGATATCAATCCCTAAAGCCTCAATCAACGACGCATAATTAATACGATCGAAGGCTTCCTGCAAGGCGTCAAACCCGGTTGCACGCTGCTTTTTTCTACTCACAGGAATTTCTCCAATCCAGCCCAGCGCGGATCAGTTCGATCCTGTTCTTCCCCGGACACACCATCAGGTGCTGGAACATCGGATCCGGAATCATCGCAACCGGTTTCGCATACCGGGTTAAACGGTAAGTTCATACCGGCTTCATCGATAACAACTTGGAGGAGATCTATCGAGTCGCCAACAATCTTTGACACATCGTCCTCCCCCTCATTGTCCTCCCCTTGGATAAAGTCATCCGTTGCCGCGAAAACTTCACGCACATGAAATTCTGCGTCCGGAGTGAGCAGCTTCAAGCAGCGTGCGCATTCCCCCTTCAGCTCCGCACGAATGGTAGCTTCTGCCATAACGGCATCTCCCAGCGGAACAAGAGTTGCATCAACTTGGACCGGGCCGCCTTCTGGAATCCCAATCATTGCGGGACCAATGCGAACAGGACTAGGTCCGGTCTGTGTCAAGGTTTCAGGCATAGCGGAGCCCCGCAACAGCGAGGACACGTTAAAAATAAAAGGAGAAGAGTCGTTCATCATCGTCCCTTAAGTGTACTCGCTAGCACTGCTAGCGAGTATTTGCGTACCGTGAAAAGACCCTAGCCCTCGTATCCGCCGCGTGCTGACGGCATGGTCGTTGCACCGCCAGAGGCTCCTGCACCTCTACGCAAAGCCGCACGATCACGAGAGATAGTACGAAGTGTTGCGGAGAGCGAATCTTCAAACTCGGACAATTTGTTCTCCACAAATGCATCGCATTCTTGGCGCAGACGGTTCGAATCAGCATGAGCCGCATCAACAACTCGATGAGCCTCTTCGTTCGCACGACGCACCACTTCAGCTTCACTAACCAGCCTATGCTGTTCCGCCAGCCCCTCATCCACACTGCGTTGGTACTGCTCGTTACCACTTGCGACGATGCGTTCGGCTTCATTCTGCGCCCGGTTAACAGTGTCATCGGCTTCTCGACGCGCACTGTTAACCATGTGATCAGCGTCGTCTTGCGCTTTAGCCACTGTGGCATGGGCACGGTTTTCTGCGTCTGTAAGCATTGTGTCCGACTCTTGACGAGCACGTTCCATAATGCTTGTGGCCTCACGATCCGCTGAAGAAACCGTTTCGTGTGCTCGTTCCTCAGCACCACGAATAATTTCATCACGTTGGTCGAGAACATCTTGCGCATCATCAACTTCAACCGGCAACGCATTGCGTAGGTCGTCGAGAAGCGCCAGCATCTCATTACGAGGAACCATGCAGTTAGACGTCATTGGAACGCCATATGCCTGCTCTACAGTCTGGACAAGTTCATCAAGGCATTCGAATACGCGATACATGCCTCAAGGGTACTTCCCAGCACACAGCCTTTTCCATTCTTAGCACTAAATTATTTCCTCCAACCCATGGGAACTGGGCTTTTACTTATAAGTCTCCCCCAAAAATATCGTCACAGAGGTACTTTTACGCCACAAAAGAGGGCAATATTCACATGTGAGCATGCTTTAAAAGCACTCCAACACTAATCGACACTTTTCTTATTGTGTACAATCTTTTGTACTTAGCACGCGCTTTCAAGCCTTATCATCAGGACCCCTGCACGACTTTTTCAATACAGCTTTCTTTTCTCAACGCTGAGTGTCTCAGACAATAAATCGACCCTCACCTAGAAAACTGGAATGAAACATCTTTCACGTAACCGCGTGCAATCCCCCCTATCTCCATGAAGGACCCCCATGACTCGTAAACTTGTAACAACACTTTTCTATTCTGTCGATGGTCGCGCCACCCGCCCCGACACATTCCAATTCGATGCTTTTGGCCAGGAATTAGCACAGCTCATGACCGAAAGCATCGGACGTATCGACGACGCGATTCTTGGACGTAACAGCTACAACGAATGGTCAGCCTATTGGCCTGCTGTTACCGAAGGGCCTGACGCCGGCTTCGCTGACTTTATTAATTCCACACCAAAGCATGTGGCCAGCACATCATTGCAGACTCAAGACATTACGTGGTCCAATGCACGGCTTATCGACGATGAGCTCATCACCTACATTCGCAACCTCAAGGAACAGCCTGGACGCGATATTGCAATCCAAGGTTCGCTCTCCATAGTCCGCCAGTGTGTGGAGGCTGGCATCGTGGATGAAATCACGCTCATTATGCATCCGGTGATCGTTGGTACCGGCCCCACGCTTTTTGAAGGTCTCCCACTCACCCGGCTACAGCTCATTTCAGCGTCCACAACATCCAAAGGAAATGTTGTAGCCACATACGGACCACGCTCAGAAGCTATATAAAACCATGCTGCACATGTAAGTGGGAGAGTTTACCCCTCTCCCATACTCATGAGGACAAGAGAGAGTCTGGAGTTACAGACTCCAGCCCCAGTGCTTCTCCCACCGCCGCGTTAGTTAGTTTTCCTTCCGCAGTATTAAGCCCTGCCGCAAAGTGCGGATCATCAGCCATGGCCTTGCGCCAGCCCTTATCCGCAAGAGAAAGCAGGAAAGGAAGTGTCGCATTAGTCAGTGCAGCGGTAGAGGTCACTGGCACTGCACCAGGCATGTTTGTCACACAGTAGAAGACTTTCCCATCAACAATAAACGTTGGGTCGTCGTGTGTTGTGGGATGCGAATCAGCAAAACAGCCACCCTGGTCAATAGCTATATCCACGAGTACAGCCCCCTCGCGCATGGACAGAACGTGCTCATGAGTAACAAGTTTTGGCGCGGCAGCACCAGGAATCAAGACAGAACCGATCACCAGGTCAGCATCCGCAACTGCATGCGCAATGTTATAAGCATTGCTTGCCATAGTGATAAGACGAGGACCGTACTGCGCTGAGAGATCACGGAGCCGATCCAGGTTGACGTCGAGAAGCGTCACTTGAGCGCCCAATCCCACAGCGATTCGAGCGGCAGACTCCCCTACAACCCCGCCGCCAATGATGGTCACTTTGCCCGGCGCGGTCCCCGGCACACCAGACAACAAAACCCCTGCTCCATGTTGCGTACGCATAAGATGATACGCCCCTACCTGGGCAGCAAGACGCCCCGCAACCTCGCTCATGGGGGCTAGGAGCGGCAGTCCTTGGTCACCGGTAACTGTCTCATACGCTATAGCAGTCACCCCGGCTTCCATAAGTGCTTTGGCAGCTTCAGGGTCAGCAGCCAAATGCAGGTAAGTAAACAGAATCTGCCCTTGTTTAAAGTAACCATATTCCTCAGAAAGTGGCTCTTTTACTTTGATCACTACATCCGCCGACCATGCTTCTGCGGCATCGCTTGCAATCCGAGCGCCAGCTTTTACGTACGCAGAGTCTTCAATACCAGAAGCAATTCCTGCGCCAGTTTGAACCAGCACATCATGCCCACGTTTTACGAGTTCAACTACGCCAGCGGGAGTCAGTGCAACACGAGATTCATTGTTTTTAATCTCAGTCGGGCAGCCGATAAGCATGATCTGTTCCTTTCTCTGGGACCATTGTGCGAACCAATGTAAGGACCTGTGAGGACCATTGTGCCCCCAGTGTAGGGTTATTTGTGGCTGACGTCACTACTTTTAAAGATATTGACGTGCAACAACCTCTCATTTTTCCAACACACTCAGTACTTTAAGCAAAAGAAAAACGTGAAACCGCTGTAGAGACAGCAATTTCACGTTAAGGGACGATGATGAGTTTTAGATCACGCCTTGAGCAAGCATTGCATCGGCAACCTTCTTAAAGCCGGCAATGTTAGCGCCAATCACGTAGTCACCCTCATGCCCATATTCACGAGCAGTGCGCTCACAATTCTGGAAAATTCCACGCATGATTTCCCGTAGACGTTCATCCGCATATTCAAAGCTCCAGGAATCACGAGAAGCATTCTGCTGCATCTCCAGGGCCGATGTGGCTACGCCACCAGCGTTGGCAGCCTTGCCTGGGCCAAAGTGAATACCCTTTTCACGGTAAACCTCGATAGCCTCTGCAGTCGATGGCATGTTGGCACCTTCTGCAACATATTTACAACCATTTTCTGCAAGCTTCTTGGCATGGTCACCATCAAGTTCGTTTTGGGTTGCACAAGGCAAAGCCACATCACAAGTAAGGTCCCAGATGGATCCGTCTTCGTGATAAATTGCACCTTCTACTTCATCCACATACACAGTGGCACGCTCACGACGAACCTCCTTGATGTCCTTGAGCTTTGCGACGTCCACACCGTTGGGAGTCTCAACCCAGCCCGAGGAATCAGAGAAAGCAATAACGGTTCCGCCAAGCTCCTGGACCTTCTCGATAGCATAGATTGCTACGTTGCCAGAGCCCGAGACAATGACTTTTTTACCTTCAAAAGAGTCACCATGATGCGCCAGCATTTCACTGGTGAAATAAACAAGGCCGTAACCGGTGGCTTCCGTACGAACCAACGAGCCGCCCCAGGTAAGTCCTTTTCCGGTAAGCACACCCGATTCATGTTGGTTAGCAAGTCGACGATACTGCCCGAAGAGGAATCCGATTTCACGTCCACCAACTCCGATATCGCCGGCGGGCACATCGCGGTACTCTCCAATATGACGGTGCAGCTCAGTCATAAAGGATTGACAGAAGCGCATGATTTCAGCATCAGACTTGCCTTTAGGGTCAAAGTCCGATCCACCCTTGCCGCCACCGATAGGAAGCCCAGTGAGGGAGTTCTTGAAAATCTGTTCAAAGCCCAAGAACTTGATAATGCCCAAGTTGACCGATGGGTGAAAACGCAGACCGCCCTTATACGGACCAATTGCAGAGTTGAACTGTACGCGGAAGCCACGATTGACTTGCACCACACCCTGGTCATCTACCCACGGAACACGGAACATCAACTGACGCTCCGGTTCACAGAGTCGTTGAATAAGGCCGTAATCAGCGTAGTGAGGGTCCTTCTCCAGAACAGTTTTCAGGGAGTCAAGAACTTCTGCCACAGCCTGGTGAAACTCAGGCTCCGCAGGATTACGCTTTAGTAGTGCGTCATAGTAACCCTGCACGCGCTCGTCAATCGTTGACATATTTTCCTACCTCCTAGGAACTTACTTCCAGAACCCCACACAACGCCTGCATATACACGGACGCAACCTAGCAAAAGATTGAATGCGGGCCAGCGCTCAAGCCGGCGATTGTGACTTTACACTGAATTACCTAAATTCACCTATCGAACTATCGAAAATAGCACAGCGATACCACTTCCAGCCGGTGTAAAAAATTAAAATACAGCATCCTAGCTGCAATAACAGAACAGTATCCCCATCGGAAAAAATTTTCTACGAGCGCTAGAAATATCTATCACGCCACAGAAAACCCGCTCTTTTTCTGCCGATTATCTACTCTTTGATAGATAAGTTTCCATGCGGTGTGGCGTCGACAAGCTTCTAACAACCTAGCTCCGCACCAATCTCCTCAAAACATCCCTGTAGGCTAAGAAACCGACCGCCCGCAAACACCACGTGCGGGCCAAACCAGCGTAAACAGAGCTGTTCCTGCCATAAAAGCAGCCTGCGAACCATTGGAGAAAGGATGCGCGAAGTGACCGTGGAGAATGTGCTGCCATGTGACCTTGCAGATCTACAACAAGGGCCACGCCAACCCCTCAATATTGTGATCGCTCCCGATTCTTTTAAAGGAACCGCTACAGCCACAGAAGCGGCCCGCTACATCAGCGATGGGATTAACCAAGAACTCCGGCGCCTTAGCATTCCCCCAGAATCAGTCACTATCACGCTTGCACCCATGGCAGACGGCGGAGAAGGCACTTCCTCCGTATTTAGCGGTGAAGAGATCACGCTCCCCACTACTGATGCCATCGGACGGCTCACCGAGGCCACCTACACATTTGATTCCGCATCACACACCGCATACATCGACGTCGCCGCAGCAAGTGGACTCGCAGCAGTAGCAGACCGCCTCAACCCTACTTTTGCAGACACCTACGGAACCGGCGTACTCATAGCCGATGCACAAACACGTGGGGCAACACGCATCGTCCTAGGGCTCGGAGGGACCGCAACAACCGACGGCGGAACCGGAATCCTGGTGGCACTAGGAGCCACGCCTATGGACAAGAACGGACTAGCTCTTAAGCAAGGAGGCGCAGCGCTTATCGATTTAGATTCCCTCGACACAGCTCAGCTCAACATCCCAGCTGCAGCGATGGATTGGGTGCTATTAAGCGATGTCACGGCACCGGCTATCGGCCCTCACGGCGCAGCCGCTCAATTCGGCCCGCAGAAAGGGGCTTCTGAGAGCGATGTCGCCAAGCTTGATGCAGGTATCGCACGGCTTTGTGAAGTCTCTGGCGTCGACCCCACTACCGTGAGCATGGGAGCAGCGGGAGCACTGGCAGTAGGCATCACATGGCTATCGGGGATAGTCCACGGAAATGCTGATCATGTGTGTATCCTTCCCGGAGCTCACGTCGTTGCCCAATCGCTCGGCCTGGAAGCTTTAGCACAACACGCGGACATCCTTATCACCGGCGAAGGAGCTTTCGATTCCCAGTCAACCAAGGGAAAAGTGGTAGGAACAGTCCTTTCCTTTAAGGGAGAAAACACCCTCCCCGTTATCGTCGCTGGTAAATTCGCTGACGACGTACCACAAGGAGCACTTCCCATCCAGCTCGCTCCTCTCAACGAGGTCGCTTCCACTCAAGAGCAACTCACCCGCGCCGGCAGCGCAGTGCTGAGGTCTTACCTCAGAATTTCAAGCGACCACGGATAAGGAGTGGCCTGTTCAAAGGCCTGCTCATCGTGGAGCGCCAGCGTGTCACGTGGAAGGTCCGCAGGCGGGGTAAAAAGACGCGAATACGTCATCGCTAGCTCATTGAGCGAGCCGCCTACCCCGCTTACATCGATAGAGAACCGCTGAACGGTCACATCATCTTCTGATGCTTCCACCACGTCATCCTCGTCATATTCCGGTGCGATGTCTCTGTCTCTTTGTTCCCGCAATATTTGCCGCAGCTGGTCTTCCAATAATGGCTCAACATGAGGATGCGGATCGTGAGTGACGTCCGCCGAAACAATCTTGCCGTCGCGAATAAGAAGCTCATTGAGTTTGCGCACGCGCTTGGTCATAGACGCTGCATTTTCACTATCTATCAGGCAATCAAACTGAATCGTAGGCATAGTGCCAGAGTAGCTAATATTCTAAAGAGCTATGAACGCGCAGATGTATTCGCGACCCACCCCGATCGTGACCATGGCAGACGGAACAATCAAACAGGTAAACCCCTTCTCCGGAACGCAAGTATGGACGGTCCCGGGGCGTGGCAACCGTCCCCTGGCCCACCTACCAATAGACATCCACGATCTCACTTCTCAAGATCACGTTTCCACCTGTGCTTTTTGCTCAGACCGTCAGATAGAAACGCCTCCGGAAAAATCACGAATGGTCTTAAGCTCTGCCGAGGGAACGTCCGATTGGGAGATTCTGCGCGGTGTGAACGCTGCGGAACTCCACGCTACGACGGCAGACTTCCGCCGAGTCCCCAACCTATTTGAGATCGTCTCCTACGACTACTGGCACGATAACTACGGATATTGTTTAGACACGGAAACCCAAGCTCGCATGGAACACTACCTAGCATCAGAGTTGGGCAAGAAACACATACTAGATATTGCGAAAGCCAAGCGTAAAGCGGCTGGCAATAGCGGGGATCACTCTGAAAGCGAGCTTTTAAAAGACGCTCCCGCATTCTTCGGTGGTGGACACGACGTAATCATAGCCCGCCGCCACTACACCGATAACGCTACGAGCAGCGATCAACTGGCGTCTGCTGGGACCCTCACATATGGGGAACACGAAGCTTTTATACGCTTTACCATAGATTCACTTCGTGATCTCTACGCCCGCAATCGTTACGCACCCTACGTTGCGGTTTTTCAAAACTGGCTCAAACCCGCCGGCGCTTCTTTTGACCACTTGCACAAGCAATTAGTCGCTGTCGACGAACGCGGCGTGCACTCCGAAATAGAAGTACAAAAGTTGCGACAAAATCCCAACATGTACAACGAATGGGCCGTCGATTTCGCTGCCATGCACAACCTCGTTATTGCAGAAAACGACCATGCCATATGTTTTGCAGGTTTTGGTCACCGTTTTCCCACCCTTGAAGTGTTCTCCAAATCAGCTGTCTCTGAACCCTGGCTACAATCACCGGAAGAAATCCGAGCCATGAGCGACCTGGTTCACGCGTGCCATGCCGGGGCAGGCCCTCAAGTGCCTTGCAATGAAGAATGGCATCATAAACCCGCCGACGTGGATATCCCCATGCCATGGCGGATCATGATCAAGTGGCGTGTGTCCACACTCGCAGGCTTTGAAGGCGGAACAAAAATCTACCTTAATACGCTTTCTCCGTGGGATGTTCGAGACCGGATTGTGCATGCCCTCTATAGTCTCCGCGACCAAGGCCGCGTCTCCCCTAATATTCGGATTGCTACGGAATGCACAGTGCAGCGCAATAGTTTGAAATACAATACTGTTCTGCATTAAATAGCCTTCATCAGGCAGCCCCGCACAATGTTTTCCAGGCGATATCCAGTACCGCACCACATCGGGCTATAAGAACCGGGGGGACGTTTACTAACGCTCGGGTCGCTTTCTTTATGGTGGAGTGCATGGATATCGCTGAATTTTTGGCTTCCTCTACAACCGACCTCAGCTGGCAAAAGGATTTTTACCAGTGGATGCACTCCCACCCCGAGCTTTCTGGGTGGGAGCAAGAAACCTCCGCAAAAATCCAAGAGAAGCTTGCTGAATTCGACTGCACTATCCACCCCTCGATCGGTGGACATGGGGTTGTAGCGATCTTTAGCAACGGCGAAGGCCCGTGCGTCCTTGCCCGCGCCGATTTTGATGCGCTTCCAGTGAAAGAAACCACAGGCGTAAGCTTTGCTTCACGTCGCATAGACACATCCGGGGAGTCGCCGGTTCCTGTCATGCATGCTTGTGGACACGACATGCATACGACCGCGTTGCTAGGAGCTTGCGCGCTTCTCGACGCTCACCGTTCACAGTGGGCAGGCACATTCATCGCGCTTTTTCAGCCTTCCGAAGAAAATGGGGCTGGTGCTGAAGCCATGGTCGCAGACGGTCTAGTAGAAAAAATTCCGCGCCCTGATGTCTGTTTTGCGCAGCATATCGTGCCAGGTCCTGCTGGCGTTGTTATGTCCAAACCAGGTGCAGTTCTCGCAGCATGCGATTCCATAGAAATACGCATCGAAGGGAAAAGCGCACATGGTTCGATGCCGCACAATTCTATTGATCCCACATATATCGCGGCCATGATAGTTATTCGACTTCAAGGCATCGTGGGCCGTGAGATTGCGCCTCAAGACTTTGCGATCATCTCTGTGGGAACCTTGGAGTCTGGACATTCCAACAATACGATTCCAGGAAATGCGCGGATTGTGCTGAACTGCCGTATGTACAGCAACGAGGTCCGACGCAAACTTTATGCTGCTATTGAACGCGTAGTGCAGGCGGAATGTGCGGCATCTGGGGTAACGGTTCCTCCTACTTTCCGTTACTTCGCCCACGGCCCACTCACAGAAAACGACCCGCATGTGTTCGCACGCGTACGAGCCAATTTTGATCACGTATTTGGAGCAGATTCTCGCACAGCAAGCCAATGGACAGCGTCGGAGGATTTTTCCAACATCCCAATGGCATTCAACTCCCCGTATCTCTTCTGGACTGTGGGAGCCACGCCACGCAATCAATGGGAAGACGCGGAGCAGCGCGGGACCATCGAATCGGATATTCCGGTCAATCACATGGGTTCTTTCCTACCCGACTATGCGCCCACAGTTACGTCCGCAACTCATGCCACAGTCACAGCGGTACTTACCTATCTGGGGCATCAGTAGTTCAACCGGCAGGCCCCTGCGCCAATGAGTGGTCCAAGTCTGTGTCTATTTATTGCTATTAATCTGTAAACGATTCCAGCAAAGGGGGCGATCACGGGGTTTTTCAACGCTCTTCCTACACACCTAAGTCCAGCGTTGCTTCCCCCGCTTTCTAGAATGCTCGCTATAGCGTTTGCACCTTGAGACCAAGAATTGTTAACCCGGGCTACTGCCGAATGGCTAATGTTTTTCCCCACGTAAGAGGAATCCGGAGACGGATCTGGCACGGCTGGAATTATGCGTACGCTCGGACATAGCCGCGCCAAAACGCCTGCGCTTACCTCGCAAAAACCACAGTCACGATCAAAATAAAATTCCAGCCTCACTGCCTCACGCCCTTCATTTGTGCACGCTCTAGAGCTTTTAGTTTTATCTAGTGGTAACGCAGCACGCATCTACAAAACAAACCCATACTGAATATATCGCGCATTATGCGACTCTCGGAGTACACCAATTGCCCTAGTTGGTGGGGCTTTTGCATTGCTTTTCTAGCGTCAGCGGGGACGCCTCACTCTGTATCAGATCACGTTAAGAAGCATCCCTACTGCACGCTTTTCTCACATAAACCCATATCACCGGGCATAACGCAGAGTGACTATGGAGTTGCACAGGGGCGTCGTGTAGCTACTTCCGCTGTTGTCGGTATAGGCGTACGTCGTAGGCAACGTATCTGCCTTGGTATTGCATGTGGCAACGCCCATCCACATATAGGATATGGAGGGTGAATTGCGCAAAGAAAATGTGCAGCAATCTTTTTCAAAGGTCAGGAGTTCTTTAATGAACAAACACCGTTCACACGAGCACACTGAAGACATTGCAGCTTTTGCTGACAACATCGGTGGACACGTCCGTAGTGCTTCCGGATCCTCTCCGCAGGCAGCAACCGACAGAAAATTCTGGTTCGGCCTATCCAACTCCGTCATGGAGCAGCTTGCCGATAACTGGGCAAAAACCGTAGAAACGTATTCTGCGACCCGCCAACAGCATTACTTTTCCGCGGAGTTCCTCATGGGACGCGCCTTGCTCAACAACCTCACTAACCTGGGTCTTGAGGAAGACGCAAAGGAAGCTGTGCGCCTACAAGGGCACGAACTCTCCGATGTGTTAGAAGCTGAAAACGATGCAGCTTTGGGCAACGGCGGCCTGGGTCGCCTCGCTGCGTGCTTCCTCGATTCCTGTGCCACACAGAACTTGCCGGTTACTGGATATGGCTTGCTCTATCGCTATGGGCTTTTCCGCCAGACCTTTGACAACGGATTCCAAACTGAGCATCCTGACGCATGGCGAGAAGACGGCTATCCATTTACGATTCGTCGCGATGACCAGCAGCGCATCGTCACTTTCGACGACATGGTTGTACGTGCCACCCCTTATGACATGCCTATCACGGGTTATGGCACAGATAACGTGGGAACGCTACGCCTGTGGAAGTCCGAGCCGCTCGAAGAGTTCGACTATGACGCTTTCAATTCCCAGCGCTTTACCGACGCCATCGTCGAGCGAGAGCGCGTCATGGATATCTGCCGTGTGCTCTACCCTAACGACACAACGTATGCCGGAAAAGTCCTGCGTGTGCGTCAGCAATACTTCTTTGTGTCTGCTTCCTTGCAGCAAATGCTTGATAACTATGTCAAGCACCATGGCGATGACGTCCGCGGATTCCATAAGTACAACAGCATTCAGCTCAACGATACGCACCCTGTGCTGGCTATCCCCGAGCTGATGCGCTTGCTTCTCGACGAACACGGCCTTTCATGGGATGACGCTTGGAAGGTGGTCCAAGGCACCTTTGCATACACCAACCATACGGTTCTCGCAGAGGCTCTCGAGCAGTGGAACGTTTCCATTTTCCAGCAGCTGTTCTATCGCGTCTGGGAAATCACCGCAGAGATCGATCGTCGATTCCGCGAGGATATGGCACAACGTGGCCTTGATGAGGGCCAAATTAATTACCTTTCCCCTGTTCATGACGGCAACGTGCATATGGCATGGATCGCCTGCTACGCGGCATTCTCGATCAATGGCGTAGCTGCCCTGCACACTGAGATCATCAAGGCAGATACTCTCAAAGAATGGCATGCTCTGTGGCCGGAAAAGTTCAACAACAAAACCAATGGTGTTACCCCACGCCGCTGGCTAAAGATGTGCAACCCACGTCTTTCCGAGCTCCTGACGCGCCTGTCGGGTTCAGACGCATGGGTCACCGATCTTTCTGAGCTGAAAAAACTTCGCTCTTACGCCGATGATGAAGAGATTATGAAGGAGCTCCTGGAGATCAAGGCCGCTAACAAGCGAGATTTCGCTGCCTGGCTCAAGGACCGCCAAGGCATTGAGACTGATCCCGAGTCGATCTTTGATACCCAGATCAAGCGCCTCCACGAGTACAAGCGCCAGCTCCTCAACGCTATCTACATCATCGACCTTTACTTCCGTATCAAAGAAGACGGTGAGACCCACGTTCCTCCGCGCACCTTCATCTTCGGAGCAAAGGCAGCACCGGGCTATATCCGAGCTAAAGCCATTATCAAGCTCATCAATGCTATTGCGGACCTAGTAAACAACGACCCAGAGGTTTCCAAGCTCATCAAGGTCGTTTTTGTAGAGAATTACAATGTCTCCCCCGCCGAGCACATCATCCCGGCTTCCGATGTATCGGAGCAGATCTCTACGGCTGGTAAAGAGGCTTCGGGCACATCAAACATGAAGTTCATGATGAATGGTGCGCTCACGCTAGGGACTCTTGACGGTGCCAATGTTGAGATTCTTGATTCCGTAGGAGACGATAACGCCTACATCTTTGGCGCCAAGAACGAGGAACTCCCCGAGCTCAAAGCGCGCTACAACCCCATGGGCACCTATGAGATGGTCCCAGGACTAAAACGAGCACTCGATGCTCTTATCGACGGCACTCTCAACGACGATAATTCCGGCTGGTTCCACGATCTCAGAGGCTCGCTTCTCGACGGAAACGGCTGGGAGACTCCCGATGTTTACTACGTTCTAGGCGATTTCTCTGCGTACCGCGAGACTCGCGATGCTATGGCAGAGGACTATGTCAACGATCAATTGGCATGGGCTCGCAAATGTTGGATAAATATCTGTGAATCAGGGCGTTTCTCCTCCGACCGCACCATTTCCGATTACGCACAAGAAGTGTGGAACATCGAGCCAACCGCCATCGCGTAACCATTATTTGATTTTTTGAATAGGTCACGATACCTTTTTAGGTCTCGTGACTTATTCAGTTTCCTATCAGATAAACGCGCTATCTTTCTCAGGAACTAATACCCACGAGCGGAAACTTTGTGTTTTGTATCACGTTTCAATCCATAAAGGCTTAACGTTCCGTAATAGCAAATGTAGACCCGCTGTCAACCAAGTAAAAGTGACAGCCACGACCTCGCAGAGAAAGATTGACTCATGACCGCAAAACGATTCCAGATGAGCCGGAAAAAGATTTCTATCATCGCCGCAGTGCTCGTTGTGATCCTCGCTGTAGCACTTTTTGTCTTCAAACCGTGGTTGCTCTTCATTGACAAGAAAGTCGAAGACCAGCTTCCTGCTGCACTCTCCTCCCAGAGCTCCACGCAAACTACCCCGTCTTCCGGCGACGCAATGGAACGCACCGACAAGATGATGGCAGAAAATGCCGCTCAGCACCGCCAGGGTACTTTCATTTCCCACGAGCACCAGACAAGTGGCAAGGTTGACCTGATCGTCGATTCTGATGGCAAAAAGAAGCTCGTGCTGAGCAACCTCTCCACTTCTAACGGCCCCGATGTTCACGTGTGGCTGAGCAAGGGCCCCGTCGTTGAAGGCCAGGCCGGCTGGTTTGTAGCCAAGGATCACGAGCACTTTGACGTTGCTCCTATCAAGGGTAACCAGGGCAACCAGGTATACACCCTGCCTGACAACATCAACTTCTCCGATTGGAAGTCCGTAACCCTGTGGTGCGAAGCTTTCAATGTATCCTTCGGCGCGGCTGAGCTCTCCTAGTTAGTCCGCTATTGAAATAAGGGAAGCAGTTCGTTAACGAACTGCTTCCCTTATTGTCACTCATCAGTGCTTATACGTGTGTTTCTTCACCCAACAAATGCACATGAATCATGTTGGTATTGCCAGGGATTCCCGGAGGGGTACCAGCAACAAGCACAATCATGTCATCACGATGATAAGCGTCCATGCCTAAGAGCTGATCATCGATCTGCTTCATCATGTCGTCGGTGTCTTTAACCTCAGGAGTCAAGAATGTTTCTACGCCCCAGGTCAGAGCCAGCTGCGAACGAACTGCTTGGTTTGGAGTAAAGACCAATAGAGGAAGATGCGAGTGCAAACGAGCAACGCGCTTAGCTGTGTCGCCCGAGGAGGTAAAAGCGACCAGAGCCTTGGCATTAAGACGCTCAGCAATGTCTCGTGCCGAATAAGAAATCACGCCACGCTTAGTACGCGGAATATGTGCAAGATCCGGCACCTTTCCATCGGTCTCAGCATAAGAGACGATGCGAGACATGGTACGAACGACGTTATGAGGGTCCACGCCCACAGAGGTTTCACCGGAAAGCATCACGGCATCCGCACCATCAAGGACGGCGTTAGCCACGTCTGAAGCCTCAGCACGAGTCGGGCGCATATTTTCGATCATGGAATCAAGCATCTGTGTAGCCACGATGACTGGCTTTGCGTTTTCCCGAGCGATCTGAATTGCGCGCTTCTGGAAGAGCGGAACCTGCTCAAGCGGACACTCCACACCCAGGTCACCACGCGCAATCATAATGCCGTCGAATGCCAAGACGATCGATTCCAAGGCATCCATTGCCTCAGGCTTTTCCAACTTGGCAATAACGGGACAGCGACGTCCTTCTTCGTCCATAATTGCATGGACGAGCTCCACATCCGCTGGCGAGCGGACAAAAGACAAAGCAATAATGTCAACGCCGAGGTTTATTGCAAAACGCAGGTCCTCGATGTCTTTCTCCGATAGTGCAGGAACAGAAATATCCATTCCTGGAAGAGAAACTCCCTTGTTATTAGAAACAGGGCCGCCTTCAATAACTTCGCAGACAACATCGTTGCCTTCGACATCTACGCAGCGTAGTGCTACCTTGCCGTCGTCGACAAGCAAGCGATCACCCGGTTTAGCGTCTTTAGCTAGGTTCTTATATGTCGTAGAAACGCGATCGTGTGTTCCTTCAACATCATCAACAGTAATGCGGACAATCTCTCCGTTTGCCCAAACGGTTGCGCCCTCGACAAAGCGTCCAAGGCGAATTTTCGGTCCTTGTAGGTCTGCGAGGATACCCACTGCTTTGCCGGTTTTATCGGTTGCCTCACGCACCCACTTATAGTTTTTCTCGTGGTCCGAGTGGTCACCATGTGACATATTCATTCGGGCGACGTTCATGCCATCCTGGACTAAGCGCAGGATTCCATCTTCACTGGCCACTGCCGGGCCAAGAGTACAAACAATCTTTGTGCGACGTTCCATAACCTAAACCCTAATCCCGAATAGTGCATCCTGCTAGCAACTTCTGTCTCCGTACCCACATTTTTTCATCTCACTGGCTCCCAGCTTCCACCAAAACCATAGAAAACAGACATTATCGGGCCTATTCGGGCAAGTTGGGTCAATTTGAAAATTTTTCGCGATTTCTATCACAAAGACAAAGAACCCGCGATATGCAGAAGGGAGCAGCCGGAATATCCGACCACTCCCTAGAAAATCCGCAGATTAAGAACTGTGTCCTGTGTGAGGATCCTGCGAATCAGCCCCTACCGCCGCAGCTTCTTCCCCTGTTTTTCGAGCTTTCTGCGACAGCACATAAAAAACAACTACTGAAGCGATAAAGACCACAGCGGAAACAATAACGTTGATGCGTAATCCGAAAAGATGTGTTGCTTCATCTACTCGCATAGTTTCAATGAAGAATCGCCCTAAGGTATACCCGGCGACATACAAAGCGAACACCCGGCCATGGCTCAGCGTGAATTTCTTATCTGCCCAGAGCAAGAACAAGAAGACCGAGACATTCCAGAGCAGCTCATAAAGGAATGTCGGATGGACAGTAGCTATAATCTCGCCAGTCGAATGCCCAGTAAGCGGAGCAAATTTTCCTTCAGCGTCCACACGATAATAAATTTCTAACGCCCATGGCACAGATGTTTCTGCCCCATACAGCTCTTGGTTAAACCAGTTGCCTAGCCTGCCAATTCCTTGCGCTAAAACAATGCCGGGCGCCATCGCATCGGCAAAAGGAGCAAAAGGAACATGCTTTGCCTTGAGATAAAAATAAACGCACACTGTCCCTAGGAAGACAGCACCCCAAATACCAAGACCACCGTTAGTAATCTTGAAAACATCCACCGGATTGCAATCATCACAGAAATACTTCTGGTGATCTGTTATTACATGGTAAAGACGGCCGCCTATCACGCCGGAGATCATCGCCACAATAGCAGCATCGATCACCACGTCTGGTTTTCCCCCACGCTTAACGTATCTCTTGGAGCCTATCCATACAGCGATGATGAACCCAGTAATAATGCATAGCGCATACGCACGAATGGGAATCCCGGCTAACATCCATACGCCCTGAGGCGGGGACGGCAAATACGCCAAATTACTCACAGTCACCTTGAATAAACTCCAGTCGTCATTAGTAACGGAACTTCCTTAGTTTGCCGTATTCCGCTCTATAACCCAACTGTGTAAGGCCAATTTTTAGCTGTTTCGGCCCTTTTATCCTCGAGATGGGCACGATGGATGCTGCCCCGCCGCCACCAACGAACGCGTGGCCTCGCACGGATCGGCGGCAGTAACGATCTTTTCTCCCACCACCACGGCGTCCGCCCCAGACGCTGCATAATCCAAAAGTTCGCGAGCATTCCTCACACCGGACAAGGCAACTCTAATCACATCTGTAGGAAGGCCTGGAGCAATTTCTGCAAAAGCTAAGCGGTTGAGCGTCATCGTAGAGAAATCTCGGGCATTTACTCCTATGATCTTCGCGCCCGCTGCAACAGCACGAGATGCTTCTTCTGTGTCTCGAACTTCTACCAGAGCGGCCATTCCGAGGGATTCGATTCTATCTATAAGCGCAATCATCCTAGCCTGGTCCAAAGCCGCTACACGCAACGGCACCATATCTGCTCCATAACAGCGTGCCTCATGGATTTGGTAGGGATCCACAATGAAATCTCGGCACATCACTGGCACCGATACTGCTTGACGAATCTCGGCCATCTCAGACAATGAGCCGTGAAACCTTCGACGCTCCGTCTGGCACGCAATCAAACTAGCACCACCGGCGACAAGTTCTTTTGCCAAGGCAACAGGGGAAGTAATCTCTGCTAGAACACCCCGGTCAGGGGCTGCTCGTTTAATCTCCGCAATCACACCACAACCACTACTAAGAAGCGCTGCGATTGCATCCCGAGGCGGCTCACAAGCACGCGAACGGGCTTTGATCTCTTTAAACGACACCACTGATTCTCGCGCAGCTACATCTTCAATGACGCCCGCAATAATCTCTTCGAAGACTGATGCCATAACCCGTCCCATTATCTTTAGAATGATCGTTTTTAGGCTACTGGAACAACCTTCACTTGTGAAAATCGCCCTTTTTCTAGGGGCTATGAACTATTGCGCATATTTCTCTAGAGTATCCCCCAACCCATATAAGGCTATCCACGGCCCTTATCTGTTGTGGGATCTATATCAGCGTCAAGAGCGTCCCACAAGACTCTGCCCGAATCAGGAGCATCCTCCAGATCCTTACGTATCTTCTGCGAACGCTCTTGTTTACGCTCATACCGATTCTTCCTCGCAGAATCTTTTCCAGGGTTCATCGCAAGCACCAGTCCCCCGAATAATGCGAGTGCACACCCGATGATTGCTAAAGCCGCAGCGGGAGTATGCGTTGTAAGATTCGTAATTTCTGCCCATCCGGTAAGCGCAGCACCATCTTTTTGATGCCCTGACGCCGATTCCGAGGTCAACAGACTCAAAACGCGTTCCCGATCTGGATCTGTTGTCAAAAGATGTATAGGGGACCATGCTCCCCCAGCCGCCGCGAGTCCTGCAACTATGCCTACTAACCGACGCCCGGCGCGTCGCAAAGCAAAACTTGCTATACACGCAGCGAGAAGCACAAGGGCTACTGCAGTAGTCTCTGTGCTCCACATAGCGCCACTAACGTCGAGGGATTTGCTTCCCGATTTATCGTCGTACGCTTCCACACCCAACCATGGCATGCGTGATGCGCCCCAAACAGCTAATGCTCCAAGTCCGATAAGGGCACTCGATTGCATGGGTTTAATCGCCATGTTGGTTCAACCTCTCTTTGGTTTAGGATGCTGTCTTAGCACGTTATAGCGCGCATAAACTTATAACAGCTTGTCTGCATCAAAACAGGTTCGATCTCCGGTATGACATGCACCACCGTGTTGTTCTACCGTCATAAGGATGGTGTCTCCATCGCAGTCCAGCCTAAGCTCTTTCACTTCTTGGGTGTTACCCGAGGTAAGCCCCTTAATCCAATACTCTTGACGAGATCGAGAAAAATACGTTCCCTGACGTGTGGCAAGAGTGTATGCCAATGCGTGGGAATCCATCCACGCCATCATTAAGACTTCGCCAGTTGTCGACTGGACGACTGCGGGTATAAGCCCAGCTTCATTAAAACTCACACGTCGGAGTATGGATTCTTCAAGCTCAAAAGTACTTGGATCTGTAGCATTCATCGTTGGTTGTCCTCATTGTTAGTTTTTACTGTTGAACATGGGCAATGTTTTTCAACCGCAAAATAAGGATTCGTGTAACTACTTGGGTGAGGCGGGGCATTCGCGAACCTGAAAACCAGCCCCAGCAATCGCTTCTTTTACTTCAGGAATTGTTACTTCTCCAAAATGAAAGATGGATGCCGCCAACACTGCGTCTGCACCTACAGCGACAGCAGGTGGAAAATGTTCGGCTGCACCAGCTCCTCCCGAAGCAATCACGGGAATACTCACCGCGTCACGCACAAGAGTTAAAAGTTCAATGTCAAAGCCCTGCTTAGTTCCATCGCCGTCCATTGAGTTTAAAAGTATTTCTCCAGCGCCTAGCTCCTGCCCTTGGCGCGCCCACTGTACGGCATCAATACCAGCGGATTTACTGCCACCGTGTGTTGTTACTTCAAAACCAGAAGGTTGAGGAATCCCTCCTTCTGGGACACGGCGCGCATCGACGCTCAGCACAATGCATTGCGCACCAAATCGCTGGGAGAGCTCACGGATCAGTTCAGGGCGAGCAATAGCAGACGTGTTGATGCTTACTTTGTCCGCACCTGCGCGCAGAAGCTGGTCCACATCCTCAGCATTTCGAACTCCGCCGCCCACGGTGAGTGGAATAAAAACTTGATCCGCAGTTTTCTTGACCACGTCAAGCATCGTTCCACGACCATCCTTGGATGCAGAAACATCCAGGAAGGTTAATTCATCGGCGCCTTCTGCGTCATACCGTGCCGCAAGTTCGACAGGATCTCCTGCGTCTTTCAGCCCTGCAAAGTTCACGCCCTTGACTACGCGCCCATTGTCAACGTCTAGGCAAGGGATAACTCGTACTGCTACTGGCATTAGTGACTCCTTTGCGTCCGTAGTCCGCGTGTGTATTTTATGGAGACTATCGCACTTCTCCCGCACTTTTCCCATAGCTGGCTACGCGTATCCCCCATCTGGCGTGCGCTCTAGACCAAGCAGTTACTGCTTGCTTTAACGGAACTTATCGATTGCTCGTAGCAACAAAGCATGCGAACGTGCAGAACCTGCGACTACGCCTTGTGATTCTGGTGTCCACTCCTCGCCATGAAGATCCGTCACCTTTCCCCCAGCCGCACGAACCAGCATGACGCCAGCGGCGTTATCCCATATGTTGGGGCTAAGGGACAACGCCGCATCAAAAATACCTGCGGCGGAATACGCTAAGTCGATTCCGACGGAACCAGTGATGCGTGGACGCAGATACGTTTCTGCTAACACTCCTAGCAAGCCCTGTCGCACTTCCGTGGGAAAACTCGATTGCACAGGTGAGGAAATGGAAGAAAAGCCCAAATGCGCAGCTGCCCGAGGCTCATCCTCCAAAGGAAGCTGTGGTCGGCCATTGATATACAGTGGCGATCCATCAAACGCTCCAAACCGCTGTCTTGTTATGGGAACGCTGGTGAGACCAAGGACTGGTTGAAAATCCACCACGAGGCTAATAAGAATCGAACACATCGGGTTTCCGGCAGCGTAATTAGCGGTGCCATCGATGGGGTCCACGACCCACATGGGAGTGCCTGGGTCTCCGCCACATTCTTCTCCGTAAACCTGAATCCCAGTCATCTGGGTCAAGGTTTTCCGTAGATACTGCTCAATTCGAATGTCATATTCTGTGGCAAAGTCCCCTTTTTCTTTTAACAAAGCAGGATCTGAGCCTAGGCCATGAATAAATATTCTCTCCGCATCATCAAGGATTGCCTCGGCGATATGGTATAACTCGCGCACATCACTCATAGAGCAGCCAAAGCCTCGCGAAGAGTAAAGCGTCCCTCGTAGAGAGCTTTTCCAACAATCGCTGAATCAATGCCTTCGTCTTCGTATCGAGCGAGTTCCAAAAGATCTGCGATAGTAGAAATTCCGCCAGAAGCAACAATCTTTCCTTCTGTGGCGGCGGAAACGTCGCGCAATAGTTCAACGTTCGGTCCTGATAAGGTTCCGTCTTTTGACACATCCGTTACTACAAAGCGCGTGCAGCCTTGGGAGTCAAGGCGCTCAAGTACTTCCCACACATCCCCGCCGTCGGAAACCCAGCCGTTGCCGCGGGTCCTCCATTCTCCATCGATGTTGCGGACTGCAATATCGACTGCAATTCGATCGCCATATTCCCCGAGGACTTTTTCAATCCATTCTGGATTCTCGAGTGCAGCTGTTCCAACATTTACCCGAGCTGCGCCTGTGTTGAGTGCTCGCTTTAATGACTCATCGTCACGAATCCCACCAGTCAGTTCCACCTTGATGTCTAGTGTTCCCACTACTTCTGCCATCAACTCATGGTTTGTTCCCCGGTTAAATGCTGCGTCAAGGTCTACGAAGTGAAGCCATTGTGCGCCTTGTTCTTGCCATTTAAGGGCTGAATGAACAGGCGAACCATATGACTTCTCTGTTCCGGCTTCGCCTTGATCCAAGCGGACAGCTTGTCCGTTGACAACGTCGACTGCGGGGAGGAGTGTGAAAGTCATAAACGCCAAGTTTAGCCACGAGGCTATGATTCACACCAACGTTGATCCAAAAGCGAACCTCCCCCCGGCCGAATAGATTTGCCTGGTGCCCTACGCTTCCCAAGAACACAAAGATTCAGAGGGTGCCCAACCAATTCTCTAACAAATGAGCACCGGCATCACCAGACTTCTCCGGATGAAACTGGGTGGCCCATAGTGGGCCGTTTTCTACGGCTGCCACAAATCGATCCTCGTCGTGGCTCGTCCACGTGACCAATGGCGCCTGCGTTAAACCATCCCCTTCAAATTCCCAATTTCTCACGCCATAGGAATGCACAAAATAAAAACGAGTGGCGCTATCCAACCCAGCAAAAAGCTCGCTTTCGCTTTCCGTATCCACGGTATTCCATCCCATATGCGGTAGCACTTTCGCTTGAAGCTTTTCGACGGTCCCCGGCCACTCACCACAGCCTCGCGCTTGTATACCGTGCTCAATGCCGTGCTCAAACATGATCTGCATTCCTACGCAAATTCCCATGACCGGGCGACCACCGGCTAGGCGTTGTCCGATCATGCGGTCCCCCTGGATTTCTCGCAGCCCTTTCATACAGGCGGCAAAGGCACCCACGCCTGGCACCAAAAGGCCATCAGCGTTGAGGACTACCTCCGGATTACTGGTTACGGTAACCTCCGCCCCCACACGTTCAAGAGCCCGTTGAGCTGAGCGAAGATTCCCTGAACCATAATCAAGCAGCGCCACTTTCTTCATGGTTCACCATACTAATGTGAGCTAAGCCGCTGCTTGTGCAAGCGCCTGACGCTTACCCCTTTTTCGGAGGATACGATCCCCTAATTCAGTGACTAAACCAATGCTCACTAAGACAGCACCACCTGCAAAGGCCGCGCTATACCCATGCGAGGTAGCCACGACACCCAAGATAATGGAACCAATACCCGTACCGGTATCAAACGAGGCATTCCAGACGGTCGACGCTTGAGCTATTTTCCCGCGAGGCACGCGGAGGAACATTTCTAGAAGCGCCTCATTTTGCACTAATCCGAATCCTGCCCCAAATAACAAAGCAGTAAAGATAAGCCATAACGCAGGCCATCCTTGTGAGAGTACAGCTACGATGCCGACCAGCCCCATAGAAGACAAAAACAGGCCGGGGATCATCATGGCGCCAGGCCGCTGTAGCTTATCGGCAAGAGTCCCCGATATATAGCGGAAAATCATCTGCGCACCACCAACAACGGACAGCATGATCCCTGCAATCGTCGCACCGTAGATGGGGTCCGTTTCTCTTACTGATGCAGGCAAGAAGCTCGATACCGCACCGTATCCCATAGACACACTGGCTAGAGCAACTGCAGGTACTACGGTGACTATTAGTCCCTTAGTCCGAGGTCTACGATGAATGCGCTTACGAATCTGCCGACGGGTTCTCGCGGGTACCGTGCGTTTAGCCACTTTAACTATGTGATTGCGGGCCGTATTCGTCATTGTGCTGCGACGGTTTTTAGCCAGCTCTCGGGCATCGTCTTCTTCAGTCCATATTTCGGCCGCCGCAGGCTGCTCAGGGTCTAAGTTTGGAATCGCAAAGGCCATTGCGCCCGCGATAAGAGCGGTGAGTCCACCTGCAATGAATACGGTGTTAAAGCCGACGCCGGCGTCGATAAGCAACAACCCCAATGGAAGACACACCATTTGGGAAGCCCCCACAAACAAGCCAAGAATCCCAGAAGCTTTACCAAGTTTTCCTGCCGGTACTAGTTGTCCCACCAGCGCATATTGGGCAACGCACAAAGAACCAAATCCCACTCCACGCACACCAGCGACCACGAGTACTGAAACAGGATCCATCGCTATGACGTACCAAAGAGCCGGAACTCCAAGAAGCAACGCAGCAAGCACCATCACTTTGCGGTATCCAAAGCGCAATAATGCCGCATTTGTGCACAATTGGGTCAGCACAGTAACTGCCATAAACACAGCTGTACTGGCTCCCGCCAGCGTATCTGATCCACCGCCTGCGATAACCGCCAGTGGAATCACCGGAAGCATCAGCGAAAAAGCCGCAAAAGCTGCGGCCACAGCTACGGTCGTGGGTAAGAAACCTGTAATTTTAAGGACCGGTTGATCGATACCTTGCTCTATCACCGGTGGTTCTTCCATTGCTACTGGATTTTGCCTATTTCCCATGCTCGATTTTTTATCTCCGACTATTCTCAATCTCTCCCGTTCGACAAAAGATAAGCACCCATGTGCATCCTCCATTGTGGACCACTTCTATTGTTGCGGCGCACCGGCCGCCATGGTTTTAGCGCAAACAAATAACGGTGAGGAACTAGCACCTATTGGCTAAGCCTGTACTCACCGTTTGTCCGCGCTGTGTGTATTCACTGAATCAATACAAACTCACGGCCCATGCGATTCCGCCACCGATGGATACTAACGCACATGCGCCCAAAGCCACGGCTAACAAAATGTTTTCCGCCTTATACGCCGACCACACGCCCCCAACCAATAGTCCGCCAATCAGAAACAGTATGTAGGACACTAAATAGTCTCCCGTAGTGCCTGCGGCAAGGTACATATCTGAATGTTCCACTACTACAACGCCCCTTTAGTGGACGGGATTCCTGTCAAACGAGGATCAGGCTCCGTAGCATGCCGAATCGCCCGGGCCACGGCTTTGAACTCCGCCTCCGTTATGTGGTGGGGATCGCGACCATAACGACAATTCACATGCAAGGTAATGGCGGCATTAAGCGCTAAAGATTCAAAGAAGTGTCGGTTAATGACCGTGGGATAGTGGCCTCCGATAACGGAGTGCGTCATGTAATCAGGCTCCCCGTTCATAACAAAATAAGGGCGTCCCGAAAAATCTACTATTGCCTCACACAGAGTCTCATCCATGGGCAGTTGGAAAGATCCAAAACGACGAATCCCGCGCTTATCGCCCACAGCTGCAAGTAGGGCTTGTCCCAGGACAATCGCAGTGTCTTCAACCGTGTGGTGCGCGTCTATGTGGGTATCGCCTGTAGCGGAAACAGTTAAGTCAAAAGCGCCATGCACACCGAATGCTGTAAGCATATGGTCCAAAAAAGGCACCCCTGTGTTCACCTCGACCTGCCCGGTCCCGTCAAGGTTAATGGTGACAGTGATATGTGATTCGCTCGTGGTACGAGTCACCGTTCCAACTCTAGGGGTTGTCGCCATCTCAATATCCTTATCCGTTTTAGAAAAAGGGAACGCGTCCCTATCTGTACTAAATAGCTACGCTAAATCTTCAGTCTCATACCGATCGTACTGGGAATACAATAATTCAAGCGCTTTGTAGCTTGCTACGCCATAGGACTAATTCCATGAGTATGGGCGACCCGACGCGCAGCTTGGATGAAAGCATCGTTTTCCGAGGGAAGGCCTATAGTGACGCGTAGATAACCAGGAACTCCCACGTCCCGGATGAGAACATCGCCGTCTAAAAACTCCTGCCATGCAGTGTGCTGGTCTTGAAAAGCCCCGAAAAATAGGAAATTAGCGTGGCTCGGCACTACATCAAAACCACATGCAATCAAGGCATCCTGAACACGCTGTCGTTCTCGCACCAATATGTCCACCGTCGCAAGGGTGTCTTTGCTATGCCTCAATGCCACCAATGCCGCAGTCTGGGAAAGCGACGATAAATGGTAAGGCAAGCGAACCAGCATCACGGCTTCTATGAATGCGGGTGAAGCTACAAAATAGCCGAGTCGCCCACCCGCGAAATCAAATGCCTTGCTCATCGTTCGAGAGACCACAATGGTATCCGGATATTCCGCAATTAAAGTTGTAGCGCTAGGAGCATCCGAAAACTCTGCATATGCCTCGTCCACAATGACAATTCCTGGGGCGGCGTCTGCGATACGACGAATATCGTCAATCGACGTGACATCACCCGTGGGATTATTAGGTGTAGTCACAAAGATGATCTCGGGCGAGTGCTCAGCGATAGCCTCAAGAGCAGCATCTATATCAATACGAAAATCCGCTCCACGCGGGCACGAAACAAAAGCAGTATGAGTCCCTTCTGCCAGGATGGGGTGCATAGAATAACTCGGCTGGAATCCTAATGCTGTGCGTCCTGGACCGCCGAAGGCCTGCAGAAGTTGCTGCAATACTTCGTTGGAACCATTCGCCGCCCACACGTTTTTATAAGAAACCTCTGTACCGGTGCGCTCAGTCACGTATTGAGCCAGCGCAGTCCTGAGCTCTACGGAATCGCGTTCAGGGTATCTATTAAGAGAGCGCGCTTGTTCCGCCACCGCATGCGCCAGTTCCTCGATCAGAGCGTCAGAAGGAGAGTACGGATTCTCGTTGGTGTTAAGCCGTACATCTACTCCCAATTGCGGCGCTCCGTATGCTGATTGGCCACGTAACTCAGGACGGAGCGGAAGATCGTCCAAACTAATCTCTGACATATATTCAGGTGCTTCTCTCATATGTTAGGGCAATAAGGGCTTTGTTGGTTATCAAAGGCTTAGGCTAGAGATCAGATTCACTCTGCGGTGAGGTCTTCAAACCTGGAACGAATAGCCTCTCCGTGCGCAGGAAGCTCCTCTGCGTCGGCAAGAGCAACAATCGTATCCGAGATGTCTTTTAGCGCGGCCTCATCATATTCAATGAGGTTCACCGCGCGGAGGAAAGTATGTGTGGAAAGCCCCGAGCTATAACGCGCACTCCCAGATGTCGGAAGAACATGGTTAGAGCCTGCGGCATAATCGCCAAGCGGAACCGGTGAGAAACCCCCGACAAAGATAGCGCCTGCGTTGCGTATCTTGCGAGCATCCTCCTGGGCATTTTCCGTGTGGATCTCCAAGTGCTCCGCAGCATAAGCATCGGCGACAGTCAGCGCGGTCGCGAGATCGTCGACAAGCACGATGCCCGATTGCTTCCCTTGGAGAGCTTGGGCAACCCGATCTGAGTTGCGCGTAATCTCAAAGCGCGCCTTTATCTCAGCATTAACGCGTTCTGCGAGGTCTTCCGAGTCCGTTATCAACACTGAGGCTGCTAAAACATCATGTTCTGCCTGGCTAATAAGGTCATAGGCAATCCATACTGGGTTAGCGCTTCCATCCGCTACGATCGCGATTTCAGTTGGACCCGCTTCTGAGTCAATACCTACTACGCCATTGACCATGCGTTTTGCCGCAGTAACGAAGATATTTCCGGGCCCGGTGATCATATCCACAGGCTCCAAACCTTCAGCGTCATCGCCGTAAGCTAAAAGTCCTACCGCTTGTGCTCCCCCTACCGCCCAGACTTCCGAGACTCCTAGCAGTTTTGCAGCTGCAAGAATCGTCGGGTGTGGCCAGCCACCACAGTGAGCTTGCGGTGGCGATGCCACCACCAAAGACTTGACTCCGGCTTCCTGAGCTGGCACCACGTTCATAACAACGCTTGAGGGATACACCGCGTTTCCACCTGGAACATACAGTCCCACGCGTTCCACAGGCAGGAATACTTCAGTGACTGTGGCTCCAGCAGCAAGGTGTGTCGCGTGTTCCTGTGGCTTTTGATCAGCATGGACTTTGCGAACTCGGGCAATAGCCTCATCAAGTGCCTGCTTTACCTCGGGAGTTAAAGAATCCAATGCAGCGTCAATCACGTCCTGCGGGACGCGCACGCTCTTCGGCCTCACGTGATCAAATTTTTCGCCAAAATCAAGGGCGGCTTGAGCACCGTGCTCGTGAATCTTATGCAGAAGCGGCTCAACAATATGCGCAACGGAGTTAACATCGGTACCTCCGCGCGGGAGAGTACGACGGAGTTCACTCGTAGTAGGGGTATGTCCGCGTAGATCGATCAAGCTCAGCATTGTTGCTCACACTTCCGTGGGGAACGTCTTTTTTCCGTATGCGTTTAAAAATGCAATGTTTCCACAGTGATTCCATGCGAAAACTTCATCCAGCACACGTTTTTCACATTATATGCGAGAAACGGAATTATGTTCCGGTTATCGCCTTAGAGCCATTCAAGCATGAGTAGGTAGCTTCTCATAGACTCTTCCCCCGAAAATGGAGCTAGTGTTACCCCTCCCCACGTCAACCCTAAGCCAGCTGTTCCACAGCAAAACCCCTCCTAGCTTTTACTTATGACCGACCCGAGGACTACTCTTTTCCAAGTATCTATAAGATGCTGTGTCCTCGCCGTGAGAATGACAACAGCACACTCGCACATCATAAGCAGTAGGAAGGAGCCCTTGAGTGAACAATCACAGCACCTCAGAGGGCTCGCATTCTCCCGAGCGGCCAGATTTTAACAAGGACCGCATTAAACCGGTCACGATGCCCCGCGTATCCCATGTACTCAATAAACTTGGTTACACGCTCCATTCCATCCCTGCTATCAACGGCGACATTCTCGAAATTCCGTGGCCTGAACACAGTGATTTTGTGAGCTTACGGGGAGGTTCTGACCCCGTCATCATCGTCGATGCAAAGGCTTCTGGTGCACTCCCCTTGCACTATTTTAATGAGGTAGCTGCTGCCGTAACGTTATGGAACAACGAAAGAGTCAGTCCCATTGCACGCATTAGCTATTCCCCTGATTCGCATCTGCAGTTGGCATTTCGCTCAGCCAATTCAGCTGCTATCGGAGCCACAGATCTACAACTCGCAGAGTTTTTAGAGCTTGCCTGCGACGCGACTCTCTTGGCCGTCAATTGGTTCTTGGAAAAATTCCCGGAATTATCATCCTCAGCCGAGCCTCCTCAATCCCCATTCGAGGACATCGAGGTGAGCTCAGACACTGCCTCACTTTTTGATACTCCTTCCACGGTGACTATGGAAAGAATCACCCCGATCATGTCCGAGGTATCGAGCACATGGAATGAGCGCGCGCTTTTGCCTACAGGCGAATGGCACGCCGATATTGAGTTCGGTTGTTCTCTAGAATCCGGTCCCACAATTCTTTGCTGGGGAGTATGGGACTCAGGGCTCAGCTCCGAAAGCGAATTCAGCCGCGTATTCATGCTGTGCAACAGATGGAACGAGGAAAACACAGAGTCTAAAGCGTTTGTCTCCACCACCGCCCATGATTCATTAAGTATCCGGGTGGAAGCGACTGTTGATGTTGGCGGAGGTCTCAACGATACGCAGCTCGCAGTTCATCTTGAACAGGCTTTCTCTGCTATTTTCATGTGTGTCCGAACACTAAAAAGCCCCGGATTTGGGCTTTACGACGTCCCTCCCGGGCCAGAGCACCTTTAAGCTGCAACGTTTTACTTACGCTTTTATTTCCGCTGTGTCTTCGAGTCTCTCTTGCTCATTGTCGGTCTCATCAATGTTGATGTACAAACGACACCAATACACGGCCATTCCCACGAAAACCGGCGCTAGACGCGCCGCGATACCGGGGGATAACGGCGGAATAAAAGAGATGTTCTCTCCTATTGTGAGTTCTTTTGCTCGAGCTACATCCGAAATCGCCCCTGAGACAAAATCTCCCACAAACAAAAACACTCCCCCGCCTATAAAAATCCACACGCCGAACCATAACAACAGCGCCACACCGCGCCCCTGTGGCATGAGTTTGAGGAGAGACACCGCCAGCACTACGGCTACCACAGTGGTGATTCCCACGAACTGTGCGAAGGAAATGAACTCAACATTTTCCCCTGGCAGTAGCTGTAGCCCTCCTCCTTCTACCAAAGTGGCATCATATCGAGGACGTACCACCGGCCACAGGGCACCCAAGCCTGCATAAATGCATACGATAGCTACCACTACCGCCGAGAAATTGCCTGTTTTCTCCGAGACTTTCCATGTGAGCTTTGCCCGCTGAAGCGAAGTCCCTTGAGCCACCGTGCGCTCCTGATCAGTCTCTGACCTAGTGACAGTATCTTCTGCATCATACGAGAGCGCACCTGGTGTAGGAATAAAAGATCCAGAATCTTGCTTAGGCATAGCAAAAGGCTACCGCCCAAACGTGCAGTAGCCCAATATTTCATTCCAACAGCGCCAACTTTGTTGTTCAGAGCCAGTCAGTGACTGGCTCATCCTTGGAGCTGTTCGTTCTTAGCGGCAGAACTTCCACTCGCCATTCTCTCGCTCAAAGCGCTGGGTAGCCGTATTTGTGTCACCGTTTGCCGTAGCCGTCACGCTAGCAGAAGCAATGTTGCCATTCACCTGAACGGAATCGACATTGTCAATAGATGGCTTTGCCTTGCGGTATTCCTCAAAATCGTCAAGCGGAACATCCGGGAACTGTGAAAGATCAAAAGCAGCCGGGCCGCCTTGTTCGTTGATCACACGCTGGCATGTGTGTGCGGGCACATAGCCGATGTAATCACGGATGGTCTTCGCCCCGTTGATTCCACGCACCAAGTTCTCAATAGCCTGGCGATCCCCATCAGTTGCAGGCGCACCGCCGTCAATTGGAGGGACATCGTTGTACGTTAGCTCAGGCATTGCTTCATTGAGCGCGGCAGGAGGTGTGTTATTGCCCTGAGGAGCAGGGGTAGGAGATTCTGGCGCAGGTTCTTCCGTAGAAGGCGCTGCAGCCGCTTCAGAAGTCTCGGAAGCTGTGGTAGCACGTGAGCTAGAAGTCGTAGCCGAGGTGGTTTTATTCTCCGTAGAGTCTCCCTCGTCACCGCACGCCGTCAAAACGAGCGCGCTCGATGCCGCCACGGCGATCGCAATCTTTTTAGCGCGGTTGACGTGAATTCGGTTAAGCACAGTTGTAGATCTCCTATAAAGCGATAAACGCCACCGCTTGATTACTCAGCGGCGCTCTTTGAAAGCAATCACAGACGGGATATCTGCGACAGGTCCAGAACATAAAGAACTTAGTACGACCTTAGCAAGGTTAGCAACCAGTTTTATAGGAACATCTGTAACCCACTAGTTACACCTATCCCAGTATCAGCAGGCGCTGTGCTTGCCAGGTTCAATACCGACGACGTTACCCAAAAATTATCATTGCTTTTAAAATTCCTGGCACTGCCGGACAAGAACTTTTCTTTATTTTCTTTAAGGGTAATCGACCAAAATTATAAATGCGTTACCCATGATTGTATCGCGTCAGGTACCTATTAGCCCTCTTCGACCGCTACTGTAGTGGTGTGCAATTGAGTAAAGACCTCATCATCACCGCAAGCCTTGAGATACTTGATACCTACGGGCTTGCGGACATGACGATGCGTCGATTAGCTAAAAAGCTCGGGGTAGCCCCCGGCGCGCTCTACTGGCATTTTAAGAACAAACAAGCGCTTATCGACGCCACCGCACGGCGCCTACTCATCCCGCTCTTCCTTTCTGACAGGGAGTCAACGCCTACCGATGTTGCTCACAAGGTACGTGAAGTTATGCTTGAGCATCGCGACGGTGCGGAACTTCTCAGTGCCGCCCTTACTGACAGCGTTCTACGCAATGAGGTGGAGCAACGCATCAGGCAATCGTTTGGCGAACATAAGCACTCCGAGCTCGGCGCTACGACATTACTGCACTTTATTTTAGGCTCCACAGTTATTGAGCAATCGGCTTTACAAAGAGCAGCTCTACGCTGCGACTCCAACAATTCTCCGAACAATTCCCTACCTGAACAGGAAAAACTGCACAATTTAGATAATCACACACCTGAGGGTCGGTGCGATCTAGAACAACAACCGCAGTCCTATGCCATACAATTCACTGAAGGATTACGGCTCATTATGGCGGGTTTGGAGCAATGTACCAGCTAAAGTCAGTGGCATGACTGACTCTCTTCCTTCGACCCACCGGGAAATCTGGCCGGGCCAGAGCTATCCTCTCGGCTCGAAATACGATGGCGCAGGCACAAACTTTGCTATCTTTTCGGATGTTGCTGAAAAGATAGAGCTTTGTCTTATTGACGCAGACGGACATGAAGAACGTGTCACTCTCGATGAAGTCGATGCTCACATTTGGCACTGCTATCTCCCCGGAGTCAAACCTGGTCAGCGTTATGGATTCCGCGTTCACGGTCCCTATGATCCCCCCAATGGCAAGCGATGTGACCCCAGCAAACTGCTCGTTGATCCTTATGCTTGCGCTTTTGTTGGTGAATTTGATGGCCATCCATCGTTGTTCAGTTACGACGTAACCAACCCCGACGATCCACTCGGCCGAAACACCGAGGACAGTCTCGATCACACGATGAAGTCCGTGGTAGTCAACCCATTCTTTGACTGGGGCGCAGACCGGGCACCTCGAACGCCTTATAACGAGACCGTGATTTACGAGGCTCATGTCAAAGGCATGACAATGCAGCATCCAGACGTGCCGGAGGCGCTTCGCGGAACCTACGCAGGACTCGCGCATCCTGCGATTATTAGTTACCTCAAAGACCTGGGTATCACCGCCATCGAGCTCATGCCTGTACACCAGTTCTTGCAAGACGATCGCCTCCGCGACCTCGGCTTACGCAACTATTGGGGCTACAACACGTTCGGTTTCTTTGCTCCCCAACAGGACTATGCCGCAGCGGAGGAACCAGGCGGTGCCGTGTCCGAGTTCAAAGGTATGGTGCGCGCCTTCCATGAGGCAGGGATTGAAGTCATTTTGGATGTGGTTTATAACCACACCGCTGAAGGCAATCACATGGGACCGACCATCGCGTTCCGTGGTATCGACAATGAGGCTTACTACAGACTCGTTGACGGCGATAAAGCGCACTACATGGACTACACGGGGACCGGAAACTCTCTGAACGTACGCGACCCTCACCCACTGCAGATGATTATGGATTCGCTGCGTTATTGGGTCACGGAGATGCACGTTGATGGTTTCCGATTCGATCTTGCCTCCACTCTTGCCCGTGAGCTTCACGACGTCGACCGCCTTGCTACCTTCTTCGATCTTGTGCAGCAGGATCCTGTGGTATCTCAAGTCAAACTTATCGCTGAACCATGGGATGTCGGCGAAGGCGGCTACCAAGTGGGCAATTTCCCACCGTTGTGGACTGAATGGAACGGAAAGTATCGCGATACTGTCCGAGATTTCTGGCGAGGTGAGCCTTCCACGCTTGGCGAGTTCGCGTCACGTTTGACCGGTTCTTCCGATCTTTATGCCAACAATGGGCGCCGTCCTACTGCATCAATCAACTTTGTCACTGCTCATGATGGATTCACACTCAATGACCTCGTGAGCTACAACGAAAAGCATAATGACGCTAACGGCGAAGACGGACGAGATGGAGAGAGTCATAACCGTTCATGGAACTGTGGAGTTGAAGGAGACACAGACGATCCTGAGGTTCTCAATCTGCGAGCTCGCCAACGCCGTAATTTCCTCACCACTTTGTTGCTCAGCCAAGGCACTCCCATGATCGCGCACGGCGATGAGATGGGGCGCACGCAAAAGGGAAATAACAATGTCTACTGCCAAGACAACGAATTGGCATGGATGAACTGGGATTTGGCTACTGAACATAAAGAACTTCTAGAGTTCACGCGGCGGTTGATCCGTATTAGAAATAATCACCCGGTATTCCGCCGTCGTAGATTCCTCGCTGGTGGTCCTCTCGGTGCGGATGTCCATGATCGTGATATCGCATGGCTTGTTCCCACAGGCCAGCTCATGGGACAAGAAGACTGGGGATTCGCTTTTGGAAAATCCCTCATGGTCTATCTCAATGGCATGGCCATTAAAGAACCTGACGATCGTGGGCAAAAGATTGAAGATGACTCGTTCCTACTCATGTTTAACGCCCACCATGAGGATATAGAATTCACTATTCCTGCAGAACAGTTTGGGCACAGTTGGAAGCTCATCGTTGACACGACAGAAGACAGTGGTTATCCCTACGCAGAGAAAATTGCCTGCGTCGGAGAAACCGTCATCGTTCCGGCCCGTTCCACCATGCTGTTCCGGCAGCTCGAAGTTCTGCCCCCACATGATGGAGATAAAGCGCTCGACCCACATGTCGATGACTATTCCCGAACATAAAAATCAATCTTAAAAGCCCAATTCTTTCCATCTTTTCTAGGACTGTGTCTCTCCTACGCTCACGAAAGTAGGTGAGGCACAGTCCTTAGCGTTTATGTATCTTGCCTTTTTACAAGCATGTTGGCCCAAAGTTTCTCTTACCCGCTAAGCTTCCAGGGAAGGCCCTCACGTACTCGTAGGTGATGTTGCTGGCCATATTCGCGGAGGTTATCTTCATGCAAGAACATCGGCCAGTAGGTTTGCAAAAGCAAACGCATAACTGAGGTTTGGAAGCACTCGTATTAAAGGAGTTTTATCACTATGGCAGATGCGATTCACGCGCACGGTGCTACTGTCCTCGTCGATATCGACCAGGTCGCCATCAAACCATCGTTGTTGCAGACCGCATTAGCCGCAGAGCCTAAAGTTATCCCCTTAACCAGCATCGATTCAGTATCGTCCATAAAGCTTTCCGACGGATACGACTGCGGGATAGTGAGTATTAGTTCTGATTCTCATTCACTACGAATAGAGTTCAGCCCCAACCAAGCTGATGAGCAACAAGCCCTCATAACTGCCGTCACCGCCGCGCTCAATGGTCAAGCCCCGGCACATCGAGCAGTCCCAGGCCTAGATTTTGCTGCTGTCGATGTAGAAACAGCCAACGATGATTGGGGGTCGATCTGCCAGATTGGTGTGGTCAAGGTCAAAGATGGAGTCATTACGGATAAGCGTGAATGGCTCTGTCAACCGCCTGCCGCGATCAATCATTTTGCATCAGCGAACATCGCTATCCACGGTATCCGCCCAGATGATGTCACAACGGCCCAGCCATTTTCTGAGTGTTTCGCTGAAATGCTCAGCTTTACGGGAGATCTTCCTCTCGCAGCGCATAACGCTCAGTTTGATATGACGGCGTTTTTCCGTGCCGCTCAGGCGGACAATCTGGCTCTGCCCACTGTTTCTTTTGGGTGCTCACTTGCCCTATCGCGTGCGGCTAATTTAGGGACGCCCAACCACAAGCTTCCTACCGTCGCTAAGCATCTCAATGTGGATTTGACCAATCATCACAATGCCACTGCAGACGCAGCTGCTTGCGCAGGAATTATCATAAATCTCGTGCAAAAAGCTGATGTTCAAGGAAGCTTTGCCGACGTGTGTGCGGCCCTTGGTTTCTCTCAAGGCCAGCTCTCTGCTCAACGTGTGTATCCGGTGCTTAAGAAAAAGTCTTCTTCGCTCGTAGAGTCCGCAGCCGCAACCGCCGCAACTCCACCGCAGGAGAAAGCACAAGCTCCTGCAAAAACTGCTGCTCCTCAGCAACGAAAGGCAACTGCGCCCTGGGCAAAAGCTGCAACGCCTGAGGTGATCCCCGAAGCCAATCCAGATGCAGATCCCCACGGCAGACTTTTCCAACAAAATGTCACGCTCACTGGCGATTTTGAGCCTTTTGATAAAGGAAAACTCTGGGATGGCATCGCCGAACAAGGCGGAACAATCGGCAAAAACGTGACCAAGAAAACGACCATTCTTGTCTGTGGCCCTTGGGCTTCTAAAACATCCAAGCAAAAACGCGCGGAAGAACTGATAGCTAAAGGACAAAATATTCAAATCTGGACAGCTGAGAATCTCTTTGCTCAGCTCGGATTAGACGTCGCAGATGAACAACCCCCGTTCTAAACGTTGCCTTGTTTAGCGCTCCCGCTCCCCTTCCCATCTAGGGGTACGCCATAAGGCATAGGGAACCGTTACCCCTGCGTATTACGTCGAACCACAGAGAAGCTCTTAAAACTGTCGGGGCTTATGCCTACGGTACAAATTCTGTGTGTCAGGGGGTTTTATGACAACGAGTATGGTTTCGAAACCGCAAAAACTGCATCTTCCATCTAGCTTCTCGAATGTTCCGGTTCGCACTGTCTCGCTGCATTTAACTCGGAGTCCTAACAATTCAGAGACCTTGTCGTATGAGATGTTTAGCCCATATTTCGATCGGGCTCCTGCCGTTATCGCGTTATCCTCCGGGTTATCTGCGAGTTTAAGATGCAACGGTCAGCTGCTACGACAGGGATCATTGCACTCGTTGGGAAAAACAACCCGACAACTATGGAATGATGCTGCTACCAATCTCATGGAAACAGCACGCACACCACGCGGCATAGCGATTCACACGCGAGAGCTATCTCGACTCGTGCAGCAACCGACCGTGGGACTTCACATAGCTGCTGGTAAAGGGCCAGCTTCTAGTTGGCTGGCTCACCCTCGCACTTTTACTCTGATTCATCAATACATCAGCACGCAATTCAACGAAGAGCCCGTCTTCTTCTGCCCTACGTCCAAGATTCTGATTGCAGTACCTTTCAGCCAAAAGTGCCCAAAGCTTGCAACATGGCTCACTACTTTTGAGCACCCTCTGGAACAAGGCGGGGTCTTATATTCTTCAGGCTTTCCTGCACACATCGACCACTTTACGGCTTAGCTGCGATTTCAAAACAGAATGTGATGTTATAAAACCAAGGGATCTAGCTACCTGCTAAGGTAAATCGCCGGCCACTTCACTGCCTGCATAATCTGCCACACATTATCGCCTCACATGAGACCAGAGGAAGGAACTCGTAACGCATGCCTAACAAGTTCATCTCAAAACTCAGTGCGCGATACCGAGAGTTCACTGATCAGCACCCGCACGCGGAAGCAGACTTTCGGGAAGCTTTTGAAGAAGTGCTTGCAGACGCCGGCCTTACCTACGATCGCGTGAGTGTTCGCCTTAAAGAATGGCAGTCATTGCGAACAAAAGCACGCAAGAAAAAGCCCAACGGTCACCTTATCTATCCAGACCCTTGGGTCGATATCCACGATGTGATCGGTGTCCGGATCACCACACTTCATTCGACTGAGATCCCCCAAATTATTGAAGCCCTCGCGGACGTCTTCATCGTACTCCGATCCGTGGATAAGGCTGCACAAACAAGGGTCTCTGGCAGCTTTGGTTATGGTTCTCATCACCTGATTTTGGAAGTCGACCATAGAATCGAAGATCTTGCTAGCTACCACGGCTTTGTTTTTGAAGTCCAAATCCGGACAGTACTGCAACATGCATGGGCAGAATTCGAGCATGATGTTCGCTACAAGCGGTCTGGCGGTTTAGATCCTCAAGTGGATAGGGCCTTCACCCTTGCAGCTGGGCTCATTGAACTGGCTGACCAACAATTTGATCAAATCGCCGCTATCCAGGATCCGGGCCACCATCACAGCACTGACCTTGATGTTGAATTAAGCGCTGAGACTTTACCCGGTGTCATCGCCATGCTGGTAGGAAACCGCTTCCCGCAATCGCGCATCGAAGACTACCGATGGCTGGAAGAATTGCTTTTTGCTCACGGTATTACTACTGCGACAAAGCTACGAGATCTTCTCAATGACGCCGATATAGACGCTGTACGACGCGCATTAAACTATCAATTCCAACCTGGTCAGGTGCGAATCATCGACGACCTGCTGCTACGCAGATACCACGATGAGCATATTAATGCGACTGGAAAGAGCGGGAAATACCCGCGCCAACGCGGGCCCCGCTTACGCAAGCGACTCCACGCAATGCAGACAGCAAATATCCTGGATAAAACAGAACCTCGCAGCAAGACTGAGCTTGCACCTCATAGTTGACATGAGTGCTCAGGCACGTAGGCTGGCTTATGTACAATGCTGCTTTATAGACAGCCGCAACAATGGAACCTTAGGAGTTTTCCTCATGGGCACATCGATCATTACCCATTTTCCGCTTCTCGCAGATTTTATTTCCGTTTGGGCGTTATCGATCGCCGATTTCTTCCGCCCACTGGGGATCAATTTCCCGCTTCCTAACTGGGGATTCTAGTTAGTGAGTAGAAGGGGTGTTGGAAACATAGTTTTCCAACACCCCTTCTACGTTATTGAGCACACATTATATGCGCCCTTGCAAACGGTCGATTTCACGCCGTTCTTTCTTGGTGGGACGCCCCGCGCCCCGATCGCGCCGAGGCATCGACATAAGAATTTCTTTGGGTGGAGATGGCGGAGAATGATCCACATAGCAGTTGCGGGCAAGAGCCGCCCCCACCCGTTTACGAATCAACTCTTTGACCTCAACATCGTATTCACGATGATCTACCCACACTCGAACACGATCCCCCGGCACCACCGACTGTGATGGTTTTACTGCAGATCCGTTGAGCTTGATGTGGCCAGCTTTACAAGCCTCAGAGGCAAGAGACCGAGTTTTTATCAGCCGTACTGCCCACACCCATGCGTCGATACGCACTGGCTTGCCGTCGCTCACGCGCTTGTCCTGTTCTTAGTCTGCGGATGCCTACAGAGATTGTTTAGTAGTTGTCCTTATGATTCACGATCTTTTGTACCTTAGACCAGTTGGTCCAGCCGCCAACTACTGCGACGATGAGTCCCACGATTAAAAGAAACGTAGAGGACGTAAGGACAAAAAGCGCGAGACCACCAGCAACACCGCCGACAACGCTTACTGCAGCATTACGGGTGTACTTACGCACATCTTGTTTACGTTGTTCAATCGAGTTATAAGGACGAGGTTGCATAGTCATGTTTTAAGATTCTACAAAGGTTCAGCGAAATAGCCCACTAATTCGGGCGTTCAATCCATGCGATGCCAGCGTCGCAAAGCCGCGCTCCGCCCTGTGTCAACGAGGCCAGCAAGTTCTCAAGGAATTCCCGCTGGCCAGGCTCCACAGCTAATGTGAATGTCACGCGGTGGGAATACTGAGTGTTTACGACTGTCACGTGTCGCGCGCGTAGCTCAGCTTCAAGACGTCCGGCATCCGCGTGGTTGAAATCAACAGAATAAAGCTCTTGCTTATGGCGTTGTACAGTTGTCACCTGGGGCAAGCAGTCAGATACAGCACCAGAATAAGCATGAACCAAACCTCCGGCGCCTAGCTTTGTGCCACCGAAATACCTCACAACCACCGCAGCAATATCAAGGATTCCACTCCCCCGCAGTACATCAAGCATGGGGGTTCCCGCAGTCCCTGATGGTTCGCCGTCATCGCTTGAGCGCTCTACAGGATTAGCTCCCTCGACATGATAGATATACGCGCTGCAGTGGTGGCGTGCATCGGGAAATCGCTTTTTTACGTCAGCAATAAAATCTCGTGCTTCCTCTTCAGAAGCAACCCGTCGAATAAAAGTGATGAATCGAGACCGCTTAATGTCAATCTCAGTGGAGAATTCCTGACGATCCACCGGCCGAATGTACATCAAAGCTGCCTCTCAACTCTTATTATCGATCGCGACATACTGACCCGAAGCTAGGGTGCTTTTACAAGCTCACCAAGTACCCATATTCTGCGGTGCCAGGTTCAAGTCGACGACACTCAATCCTGGAAGAATCCATCCGTTCCAGAAGACCTTTGAGGTCGCTCGCATGTCCCAGCTGCAGACCGACCAGTGCAGTACCAGTCTCACGGTTATTCCGCTTCAAATATTCAAACAGCGTGATGTCATCATCTGGCCCCAGAATATCACTGAGGAAAGATCGCAATTGACCAGGTTCCTGAGGGAAATTCACTAGGAAATAGTGTTTCAGCCCACGGTGTACCAGAGAGCGCTCCATGATCTCGCTATAACGTAAAACATCGTTATTGCCTCCAGAAATCACGCATACTACTACCTGACCTTTAGGAAAATTCAGGTGCTTTAGAGCCGTCACCGATAAGGCCCCGGCAGGTTCTGCAATGATTCCCTCGTTTTGATAGAGGTCCAACATCTCTGTGCACACAGCCCCCTCGTTTACATGCAGGGGATGCAACCTCCCAAGATTTGCCTCGATGATCTGATAGTTAAGATCACCGATGCGTTTCACCGCGGCACCATCGACAAACGGATCCACTGTTTCCAGGGACACAGGCCCCTCATTTTCTAGCGCCGCGGCCATCGACGCGGCGTGTTCTGGTTCTACTCCGACCACAGCAGTACGAGGCGCCATATCCGCAACATAGCTCAGTATTCCAGAAAGAAGTCCGCCCCCACCGACTGGGACCACTATAGAGTCAAGCGATTTACCAAGGCTTGTCAGCTGGGCAAGGACTTCCGCTGCCACGGTTCCTTGACCTATCACGGTGTCTCGATTATCAAAGGGCTCCACCATTGTTGCCCCGGTTTCACCTGAATAAGCGCGAGCAGCGGCAGCGGCTTCATCGAAGTTAGCTCCGGTAACCACAAGCTCCACTGATTCTCCGCCATGAACCAGAATACGGTCGCGCTTTTGTTTAGGCGTTGCTGCGGGGACATAAATACGGCCCTTGATCCCCATCGTCCGGCAAGCAAATGCTACTCCCTGCGCGTGATTGCCTGCCGACGCCGCCACGATTCCTGCCGCGCGCTGGGCGTCGGAAAGCTGCGAAATTGCATTCACCGCTCCCCGAATCTTATACGACCGGACATCTTGGAGATCCTCCCGCTTAAGGTATACCTCCGCACCTGTGGCTTGGGACAGACGTGGGCAATACTGCAACGGAGTCGGAGCAATAGAAGCAGAAATTCGCGCTTGTGCCATCTGAATATCGGCTGCATGAACCTCATGGCTAGCACTGTTTGCGATCTGCTTCTTGTCCGATGTAGTCATGAGGACACAGTTTAGACGGTTATCTCAAGCGATTTTTAATTGAGATAACAATTGGGGTGCACGCAAGCCATGTTCTCCTGGCTTTCACCCCAATCGTCGTTCTTTTATCCAAGGATTCCCGGCCCCATCGTGGCCTTCAGATCGCCCATTAAGCTTGCTGTGCGATTAACTCGTAAATGCTCCCCAAGAATCATCACAGTGGCCTCATCACCATGGACGATGTTGAGGTACACATCAGAATCGCCCTTGTTATTAGCCAGTACGTCTTTTAGACGTGCAATGTTTGCCATGGTGCATTGCTCTGTACGCATGGTCAATCGGAGAGGAAGCCCCGCTCCATTGCCCGGACCGAGATCAGGCACCTTGAGATCATCGCAGAAAAGGGACATACGATCATCACGGATTGAGATGTGCGCCTTGGCCAGGATGATGTTGTCTTCTACGATCTGGGGTCCAACTATTGCATAGATCTTGTTAAACACCAGCAGGTCTACCTGGGCACCATGGTGATCCTCAATGGTTACGATCGCCCACGGAGAGCCATCTTTTTTAGAGTAACGACGATCAACGCTTGAAATAATGCCACCGATTTGCACCTCTGCACCGTTACGCAACTCCCCGGCCAGGATCGTTGTCAGCGGTGTATCTGTCTGAGCTTCTAGCGCTTCCTCGTATCCATCAAGCGGATGCCCAGAAACATACAGTCCAAGCATCTCTCGTTCTAGGGCGAGCTGGTGCTTTCTATCCCATTGTGCTTCTGGAATCTGCACGGCAAAAGCGTTGCTCATTGAGTCGTCATCGCCACCGAACCCGGCAAAAAGGTCAAATTGCCCTTTGTCCGCCGCTTTTTTAGTGCTAATGACGGAATCAACTGCATCCTCGTGGATCAGCAACAAGCCTTTCCTCGGGTGTCCCAAGGAATCAAAAGCACCAGCCTTGATCAACGATTCTGTTACGCGTTTATTGCACGCAACGGTATCGATTTTGTCCAGATAATCCGAAAAATCCGAGAAGTTGCCTTTTTCCTGACGCGCTTTAACGATCGAGTTAACTACGTCCTCTCCAACGTTACGCACAGCTCCCAAACCAAAGCGGATATCGTTTCCTACAGGAAGGAAGTTCAAACGAGACTCGTTGACGTCCGGTGAGAGTACCGATATGCCCAGGTGCCTACAGTTGGATAGGTAAATGGCAGACTTGTCTTTTTTATCCGCGACAGAGGTAAGTAGCGCCGCCATGTACTCAGCCGTGTAGTTGGCTTTCAGATACGCAGTCCAATAAGAAACTAGACCATACCCTGCGGCGTGGGATTTATTGAACGCGTAGGATGCGAAGGGTTCAATGGTGCCCCACAGTGCATCCACGGCGTCCTTGGAATACCCATTGGATAGCATTCCCTCTAAGAACTTGTCGTATTGCTTAGCCAATACTTCAGGCTGCTTCTTACCCATCGCTTTACGGAACCCATCGGCTTCACCAGCCGTGTAATTAGCTACCTTTTGGGAAATACGCATGATCTGCTCTTGATAAACGATGAGGCCATAAGTCTCATCAAGAATCTCACGCAGCGGCTCGTCAAGCTCAGGGTGAATGGGTTCAATGGGTTTACGGCCATTCTTGCGGTCAGCATAATCCCAGTGCGCATTCACACCCATAGGTCCTGGACGATACAGAGCCAAAGACGCCACGATGTCGTGGAAGCCCGTGGGCTGCATTCGTTTGAGTAGTTCTTGCATACCGCCCGAGTCGAGCTGGAAAACACCGAGCGTATCGCCACTGGACAGCAGTTCATACACCTTGGGATCATCCGTGGCTAGTTCCTCAAGATCAATCGTCTCTTTCCGGTTAATCTTGATGTTCTCGATGCAGTCACCGATAACAGTAAGGTTACGCAGCCCCAAGAAGTCCATCTTCAGCAGACCAATAGCCTCACATGCAGGATACGGCCATCCTGTAATGAGCGCCCCATCTGCAGCACGCTTCCACATCGGAATATGCTCCAACAACGGCACGCTGGCCATAATCACGGCACAAGCATGGACACCCGCTTGGCGCACTACGCCTTCTAGTCCACGGGCAGTGTCATAGATTTTTTTAACGTCGGGGTCTGTTTCAATGAGGTTTCGGACTTCCCCAGCTTCCCCGTACCGGGGATGCTCGGGATCCATAATCCCGGATAGCGGAATATCCTTAGCCATAATCGCGGGAGGAAGCTCTTTAGTAATGCGATCAGCGATCTGGTAACCAGGCTGACCGTACTGCACACGAGCCGAGTCTTTGAGCGCCTGTTTGGTTTTCACCGTTCCAAAGGTGATCACCTGAGCGATCTTGTCTTCTCCCCAGCGATCCGCAGCGTAACGGATCATTTCGCCGCGACGACGATCATCGAAGTCGATATCGATATCGGGTGCGGAAGGTCGCTCCGGGTTCAAGAACCTCTCAAAAAGGAGGTCGTGCTCCATCGGATCAATATTGGTAATGGTCAACGCATATGCCACCAAAGCGCCTGCAGCAGAACCACGACCGGGCCCCACTCGGATACCGATGGATCGAGCATGCTTGATCAGCTCGGCAACGATGAGGAAGTAGGAAGGGTAACCCTTCATATCAATCACTGAAATCTCGTATTCCGCACGATCAATATAAGATTGCGGAACCTCTCCGCCGTTAAAGCGAACGCGGAGGCCTTCCAGAACCTCATGACGCAACCAAGACGTCGGCGTATGCCCCTCTGGAACGTCTGCGATGGGCATACGGTCGTGGGTGTGCTCCTCCCAAATCTCCCCGTAATCTTGGACTCTCTCTGCAATCCACAAAGTGTTGTCACAGGCCTCAGGCACAAGAGAGTCCCACATCTCCCGCATCTGCTCTGCAGTCTTGATGTAATAGCCAGACCCGTCAAACTTGAATCGGTCGGGATCGCTCAACGTCTTTCCGGTCTGCACGCACAACATGGCCTCATGCGCCTGCGCCTGAGACTCCAAAACATAGTGGCAGTCGTTGGTCACCAACGGTGGAAGATCAAGTTTCCGTCCGATTTCTAGCAGCTCCGAACGAACCCTATTCTCAATCTCCAGACCATGGTCCATGAGCTCCAAAAAATAATTTTCTTTGCCATAAATGTCCTGCCACATGGCGGCGGCCTCAAGTGCCTGATCGAATTGCCCTAGGCGCAAACGAGTCTGCACGTCTCCGGAGGGACAGCCTGTGGTTGCGATAATGCCAGAGGCGTGCTCGGCTATCAGATCTGCATCCATGCGTGGCCACTTACCCAGCTGCCCTTCATACGATGCCATCGACGACAGATAGAAGAGATTGCGGAGGCCTTCGGCGTTTTCCGCCAGCATAGTTTGGTGCAGATACGCGCCGGAGGCTGAGACATCATCGGACTTCTGATGCGGCTCGCCCCACCGAACCCTTGTTTTATTGAATCGAGAATCCGGAGCCATATACGCCTCGATACCAATAATTGGTTTTACTCCGGCTTTCTTCATAGTTCGGTAAAAGGCATCCGATCCGAACATATTGCCGTGGTCTGTCATTCCCACAGCTGGCATACCCTGCCTCACGACTTCGTCGGCAAGCATATCCACTTTCGCCATGCCGTCAAGCATCGAATACTCAGTGTGATTGTGCAGATGTACGAAAGAGGATTTCTTGGCCATAGCCAGTCAGTGTAGCGCCTTGTTATTTAAATCGCCTCATGCCAGTTCAGGGGATATTTTAGGGGCCACACCACATTCACTATTGAACTTTAATTTCAATAGTGGTGTTCCGGTTTCGCTTCCCAACCCTCAACTGGGTCCGCTATCGGCGCTATCGAGTGCATCCAGCCAATAAGAAAGGTTAGGATTCCTCCATGCTCTATGGCTTCTTGGCGTATCTCTTGTGGGGCCTCTTCCCTGCGTACTTCCCACTGCTTCTCCCCGCGGCCCCTGTGGAAATTATCGCCCACCGCATCATCTGGACCGGAGTGGTCATGGGCATTGTCATCACAGTTACCAAAAAATGGCGCGAATTACGCAACGCACGTGTATCCACGTGGTCACGCGTTGCGCTTGCGGCAGTACTCATCGCCGCTAACTGGCTGATTTATGTCATCGCCGTCAATTCCCAGCACGTCGCCGACGCAGCCCTCGGGTATTTTATTAACCCATTAGTAAGTGTTCTCCTCGGCGTCATCTTCTTAGCGGAACGTCTAAGAAAGCTTCAAACTCTGAGCGTAATAATTGCTACCATCGCCGTTCTTTTACTCAGCATCGTGGGAGGACACGTTCCCGTTATCTCTTTGCTTTTGGCAGCATCCTTTGGGTTCTACGGGCTAGTAAAAAAGGGACTATCTTTGTCACCTTCAGCGTCACTAGCCGCGGAAACTCTCATTCTTATGCCAGTAGCACTGGCATATGTTGGCTATCTTGAATCGACAGGAACCGGCACTTTCCTTTCCCACGGGCCAGTACATTCAACTTTGCTCATCAGCGCTGGATTAGTTACCGCGGTCCCATTGTTGCTTTTTGGCATTGCAGCAAAGCTGATTCCGCTTTCCACCATTGGCATGCTGCAGTATATGACCCCTACGTTCCAAATGCTGTGGGCGGTGTTTGTGGTCAACGAACAACTAGACACCATCCAATGGGTGGGGTTTGTAATCATTTGGATTTCGGTAGCTATCTACCTCACAGATCTCGCATTATGGCGAAGGAAAGCTAAAAAGCTCTCGACGCCGACCACTACCCAGACCTAAAGGTTCACAGGGCGAATCCCGATACGCCCCCAAGCAGCATCAGGAGGCAAAGCCTCAACGGCCAAGACCTTCGATTCTTCTTGTAGTTTCTGCAACGGCTTCACGTTGTCATACACGACGACCGAACGAATATCGTCCTCGTCTGCACCCCGCATAACAATCTGCTGTGTGAGCACTGAAGCACGATTAACCCCCTGCGCCGGCTCAGGAAGCTCGATGGCTGTGGCACCACCAGTAACCACTGCATTAACGCGCTCGATACCTGCTTTTTCCAGTACAGAACCTATGTCCGCTACGCTGAAATGCCCGCGGAAAGTCACTAGAGCAAATGCTTTTCCCTCAAAATCAGACAACGATTCCCGTGACCGAGAGACATAGTGGTCAAGACTCTCAGAATTTTCCATCCCCAACTGATCGCCGTTAATGTTCATCGGTTTGCTGGTCTTATCCGACTGCCCCAGAATCGCAATAACAACCATGAGCGCAGCAATACTCACAAGCGCGATAACCATCCGGCCTTTATCCACTTGGTCCATTGCACAATTTTAACGCGCGCATGAGCACTATGACTGCTCCTCTGAGACATGCGTGATTACAGCACGTAGCCGCTAATCTTCCCGCAATACATCAAGAGCGTGCTGTAGGTCATCAGAATATGGCGAGGTTATTTCCATCCATCGACCATCAGCAGGGTGATGAAAGCCGAGCGACACTGCATGAAGCCATTGCCTCACAAGACCTAGTCTCTCCGAAAGCTTGGGGTCACTCCCGTACATGGGGTCGCCACAACATGGGTGATGCAGCGCAGACATGTGCACACGAATTTGATGCGTACGTCCGGTCTCCAAATGGATCTTGAGCAGTGAAGCTTCCGCAAAAGCCTCCAGAGTCTCATAATGCGTCACCGCATGTTTTCCGTCGCTGGTCACAGCAAAACGCCAGCCTGCCGACGGATGCCTGCCGATCGGGGCATCGATAGTGCCTGTGAAAGGATCCATGTGTCCCTGAACTAACGCGTGATAGGTCTTAGACACCGTGCGTTCTTTGAAAGCTCGCTTAAGAACTGAATAACCGCGTTCAGAGGCAGCGATCACCATAACGCCAGACGTGCCGACGTCGAGACGCTGGACTATCCCCTTGCGCTCAGGAGGGCCCGAGGTAGAAATTCTAAAGCCGGCTGCTGCCAGTCCACCAATAACAGTAGGCCCCTCCCACCCGAGTGTAGGATGCGCTGCCACTCCTACCGGTTTGTTAACTGCGATCAGATCATCATCGGAATATAGGATATCCATCCCCTCGACGAGTTCTTCACGAGGAGTGAGGTCCTTTGTCTCCGGCAGTGTCACATCCAACCACTGCCCCTCGGCAATGCGGTCCGATTTTCCCACGGGAGTGGCATCGACAAGTACGTCACCAGCTGTAGCTAGATCTGCAGCGACCGTGCGCGAGATGCCAAGAAGTTTGGACAGGGCTGCGTCGATACGCATACCTGCCAACCCTTCAGGAACGGGGAGCGAACGATGCTCACGCATTGTCAATCACCTCGTCCTCGTTGCGTTGGAGTGACTGTGCTTCTCGTTTACTCTCTAACAAGATCGCTACAAAGAAAACAGCCACGCCGCACGTTATGGCGCTATCAGCCACGTTGAAAACCGCGAAGTCTCCAACAGAGATGAAATCCACAACGTGACCGACAAAAAACGCTGGCTCACGGAATAAGCGATCAATAAGGTTGCCCAGCGCACCCCCGGCGATCATTGCCAAAGCCACAGCGGTCCAACCATCACGGATTTTTGGCGCATACCAAGCGATCCCGACAACAAAAATGAGTTGAATGCAGGTAAAAAGCCACGTCGCATTTTCACCTAAAGAAAACGCTGCGCCTGGGTTGAACAGGAGGCGGAAACGGAACCAATCACCAATGAGTTTCAATGGCTGTCCGTCGCCAAGGAAATGCAATACTGCTGCTTTAGACGCCTGATCCACCGTCGCAATACCGATGATGATGGCAGCCATCGTAACGATGAATGTACGTTGATTATCGGTACCTATCGGGCCCCGCTGTCTCCTGTCTGTTCGATTCACGCCTTCTATCTTGGCAAATCCACCGGTGAAAGTTCCAACTGAACACACACGATCTGTACAGTGGACATGTGTTTGATCACCAAAATACTCCCCCCGTTGTCAGCGTATTCTCTTCCGATCAGCCGCAAAACAGGCACACGATCAAGCGCCCATTAGCTGTTTTCTTCTCTTGCCTCTTAGCTAGCGTCACCCTTGTGGCATGCAGTAATGAGAAATCTCCTGATGTCCCCCCAGTTGAACGCGCAATTGGCCTAGAAGTAGATGCCCCGAGGATTACTATCCTTAATCCCGGTAATTCGGAGAGAAAAATTTACGAGTACCAGGACCTACAAACTTCTCACGATAATCCCCAAAAAATTGCAGTGAAAATCTCCGATGGCTTCCACCAAGAAGCCCGTAAGCACGGAACGTTTGACACCACAGCTCCTTCTGGCGGAGAAGTCCAGAGCTTAAGTTCTCCGGTTCAAGCAGCAGTAGAAAACGATAACGAAACACGTTCAGTATCAGTGACTTTTACAGACCCAAAGTATGACGATCTTGAAGCCGCAAAAGACGTAAACACTACAAAGGGCTTCCGTCTTGGATGGTTTGCTAAAAAATCTGGTCAGGTATCTTCCATCAACGTTGCAGCACCTGTCAATGCAACCGACGCTGGGCGCGCCATCGCCGAGCCTTTTCTGCTCAAGCTTGCATCCTTACCCGTTATTTTCCCCACGGAAGAAATTGGCGAAGGCGCTGTCTGGACGGTTGACTCGCGCGTCAACGGCCAGTCCGCACTGTTGCAAACGATGCGTTTTACCTTGGTACAAGCTCAGGAAGATTCCGTTGTGCTCGATGTGGATGTTCAACAACGCCCGGTGCTAGGAGCACTTGAGCACAACGGCACGTCTCTCGAGGTCCTCAGTTCTCACACAACCAGCAAAGGCCGCCTTACCGTCGATCTAAAGAATCCACTCCCCCTTGGCACGCTAGCCCTAACCACTCGGGTAGTCTACGGGCAACAGAATTCAGACCTTCGTATAGTCCAAGACTCCACGAGCGCTCTAGAGTTCTCTCCCGCTCACTGATATGTAGAAGGGGAGCAAAAAGAACAATGCCATCACTATTCCGATGAAAGGTGACGGCATTGTTCTTTATTATTCAGCGTCGCGCAGTTTTTTTATTGTGCTGGCGCAGGCGCTGGAGCTTCTGGTGCTGGTGCTTCTGGTGCGGGTGCAGGTGCCTCTGGCGCAGGCGGTTGCGCTGCAGCGTCATGGCACATAGGAGGAACTTGCTCTGGAGCCACGGTGTTGGTGATCAAAGTACAAGCCCATGACTGGGAAAGTTTCCACATACCGTTGTCGTAGATAAACTCCACGTTCTCTGCTGGTTGTGCTTCTTTACCAGGCAGTGTGAAGTTCACCGTAGCCAGCACCGAGTTAGGAGTATAGCCGGGGAGAATCGGAGGAACCACGTGGAAGTCAGCTCCGGATTCCTGTTTGGATGCTGTCATGGTTTGGAACAGCTCAGGTGCGGTCTCTCCGCCTTGAACGGTTTTAACTTTTTCTTCTACTGGCGCATTGGGATCTGTTGCCACGGCCAGAATAGCGTTGAGATCCTCAGCAGAAGGAAGTTCTGCTGGCGCAGCCTCTGAGGCTGCAGATGAGGTGCTCTTGGACGCAGACGAGCTACTCGACGAGCCCTTGTCGTCGCTGGAACAAGCGGAAAGGGCAAGGCCCGCGCTTGCTGCGAGGGTAACTGCCACGATCTTCTTTAGCTTCACAAATACTCCTAGGTTCGGTTCGCCGTTTAGGCACTCACGCCAAGCCACAATCGTTTGCATTCTGCGGTCACAGAGCTTCCGATCGTGTCCACTCGGGCATGAACCCTGCACTATAGCGGAATCGGCTACGGTAGGCAGAAGCTACTACCCGTCACCGGTCCATCATGTGCGGGGACCTGCACAAAGTCACCAGAATTACATCCTGAGCAAAGCCACGCAGCCGCTTAATGCGAACCACATGCGTCACAAAGCATGCTCTCCCAGCTCCCCTGCGCGCATAGCGAACAAGGGTTGTATCTCATGAATGCTAGCGCCCATTGAAAAAAACTCACGTCAACATGCTCATGTGAGCACAGCCACCTTCTGCGATATGGCAGTCTTAAGCACATGACCTCAGCTCATGAAGAACTTGGAAAAGTTGTCGTTCTCACCACAGGAGGAACTATCTCCTGCACGATGGACCCTAATGGCGCGCTTATCCCCACGGTTTCTGGTGAAGAATTGATCAAAGATATCGCGCCTCGTTTCAGTGGAAGCGTAGAAATAGAGGTGCGCGAGCTACATCGTCTCGATTCCGCATCAATGACTTTTGCCGACATAGACGTCATAGTCTCCGAATCCCATAAAGCCCTGGCAGAACCCAATGTTATTGGTGTGGTGGTTACCCACGGCACAGACTCTATGGAGGAAACAGCCATAGCTCTGGACACATTCCACACCAGCCCGAACCCTATCGTTCTCACTGGTGCCCAGCTTCCTTTTGACCACCCCGAATCTGACGGACAAGGCAATCTTTTCGAAGCAATTATGGTGGCGTGCGACACGTCCGCTCGCGACATCGGAGTTTTGGTTGTCTTTGGTCACGCGGTACTCCCAGCGCGCGGTTGCATGAAATGGCATACCTCCGATGCCCTCGCCTTTGCTACCAATGGCCCCGAAGAGCCATTGCGCGCAGATCCGGTCCAGCCTGCACAGCTTTCCGACGTCCGCATCGACATCATCCCTGCCTTCCCCGGCGCGCCAGCCACGCTTGTCGACGCCGCGATAAATGCCGGGAGCCAAGGGTTAGTGGTTGAGGCAATGGGTGCAGGAAATGTGGGTACAGAAATGGGAGTGGCACTCGGAGCTGCCCTCGACGCCGGAATACCCGTTGTGATAACAACTCGAGTTCCACGCGGTGAGGTCTTCGGCGCTTACGGCGGGGCTGGCGGAGGAGCAACCCTCGCAGCAAAAGGAGCAATCAGCTCAACGTATTTCCGGGCTGGCCAGGCGCGCGTATTGCTCGCCATTGCCGTGGCTACAGGTGTGCACCCTGCAACTCTTTTTTAAAAATCCGCTATATCCCAATCAAGGCTTGCTATAGGATCGGCGGGCTGCAACTCGGAATCCCCAATATCAAAAGTTCTCACTTTGCCGATCCCTGTAGTACGTGTTTCAAACCTTACGGTCACTTTTCCGTGCCCAATCCCTTGGATCCAACCGTGTCCCAGCTCAGGGTGCCAAACGTCTTGGGTTGCCCGCCACCGTGGGGATTCTTCTACAAGATCGTCTTGCTGAGCATCCTCTAGACCAGCTGACTGATGATCAGCATTTTCTGTGGACACTGCCCCGGATACTCCCACTTCAAAGTCAGAATCACGCTGGACAATCTCCCTGTCGATCTCCGGAAACAACACGTCTTGACGAGCCATTTCAAGTCCAGAGAGACTAACGCCCACAAGACGTATCGGACCCAGTTCATCCGGATAGCGCACCAGCCTCATTGCCGTTGCTAGAAACGTATCGTGGTCATCCGTAGCATATGGCAAGGTGGCTGATCTCGATTCTATGTGGAAGTCCGCCATACGGAGTTTCACCGTTACTGTCCGAGCGCCACGTCCGTCGTTCAGCAACCTCCTGTGAGCATCATCCGTGGCACGGCGCAGCGCATCATCAACCTGAGGAACATTGATGAGATCTTTCGGGTACGTGTGCTCTGCCGATATTTGCTTGGACTCAGCTCGTGGCGCTACTGGGCGATCATCTATGCCACGTGCCATCATCCACAGTGCTCGGCCGACCGTTGTTCCCAAGCTAATATCCACCTCCCGCTGCGTCATTGCGGCTAGGTCCCCGATTGTTTCCACGCCTAGCTGTTTGAGTTTTGTACGAGTTACCGGTCCTACACCCCACAATTCACCTACGGGTAAGGGAAGAATCATCTCTTCATGTTTTTCTGGTGGAACGACAAAAACGCCATCTGGTTTAGCTTGGTCCGAACCTATCTTGGCAAATTGTTTTCCGCATCCCGCCCCCACAGAGGCTGGAAGCCCAACATCGTGCCGTATTATCCGGCGCAACTCATGCGCCCACTCCCTGACTTCTGCGGACGTTGCTCCCTGGAGCTCTTCCGGCTCCATGAACCCCTCGTCCACAGAAACCTGCTCCACTAGCCCGCCCATAGAATGCAAAATCTCAAAAACCCGGTGTGAAGCCGCCCGGTAGACCTCAAAACGCGGGGCAACAATAACGCCACGGAAACCAACAAGTCTTTTTGCTTGGTACATCGGCATCGCGGAATGAGCCCCCAGTGCCCGAGCCTCATAAGAAGCCCCAGCAACGACTCCCCTGCCCGACACCCCTCCTACAAGAACTGGTCTATCGCGCAGCGTTGGTCGCGTCAACTGCTCACAAGATGCGAAAAAAGCATCCATATCTATGTGCAGTACCCAACGCCTCATACATGCAAACATTAGTTCGATAGGACGTGCGTGTCGAATCTACAAAACATAAGTAAGCGTTGTGGACACCACCACGAGAAACATCCCGGACACGAAGGGTGTTCTGCGTCCGGGATATTTTCTTATGTTCTGGTGTTACTGAGTTTTTGCGACATCTGCGGTCACAGCTTCTATGACCTTATGCGCACCTTCTCCACCAACGGTTACGGTGAAAGCAGTAGCTAGCACTTCGCCAGCGATAAGTGCCGAATGTCGATCAGCCCACTCTTTCTTCTCCTCAGGAACAAAGAGCTCCACGGTGATGCGATCCGAGACTTCAAAGTTCGAAGCCTTACGAGCGTCCTGCAAACCACGGATGACATCCGCAGCCCAGCCTTCCGCTTCCAGGGTCTCGTCCACAGTCATATCTAGCACAACCAGACCGTCGACCCCATCTATCTGGGCCGTCGACTCTGGATCCGCAGCTACTAGGCGCTCAGTGAATTCATCAGCCTTCAGCTCGATACCATCCGCAACAACGACGTCACCAGAGCGCTCGTAATTACCAGATTTCACGGCTTTGATTACTCGCTGCACATCTTTACCCAGACGCGGTCCTGCGACCTTGGCATTGACCACCACATCAAAACGTCCAACGGCATCGACGTCAGAGGTAAGCACGACGTTCTTTACGTTGACCTCATCACGAATGATCGACGTAAACGGCTCCAAGCGCTGCGAATCGGGTAACGCAACCGTCACCTGAGGAAGCGGGAGGCGGTTACGCAGCTTGTGGGCCTTGCGCACCGAGCTAGTAGCAGAACATACGCCACGGATCTCATCCATCGCACGGACAAGGTCAGCATCTGCCGGGAAGTCCTCTGCCTTGGGGAAATCTGCCAAGTGCACTGAACGCTCACCAGTAAGCCCACGCCAGATCACCTCAGATGCCATTGGCAACAACGGTGCAGTGACGCGGGTCAAGGTCTCCAACACCGTAAACAAAGTGTTGAAAGCCTCTGGGTGCTGAGCGTCACCCGCCCAGAAGCGCTCGCGCGAACGACGCACATACCAGTTGGTCAAAGCATCGCAGAACCAGCGAACCTCATCGCACGCTTGCGCAATATCGGTGTTATCGAGGGCTTCGCCGACGCCGCGGACGACGTCGTGAAGCTTTGCCAAGATGTACTTGTCCAAGACATCTGTGGAATCGACAGACCACTCGGCAGGTTTCGACGAATACAGCTGCAAGAAGGAGTAGGCGTTCCACATCGGCAAAAGCGCCTGGCGTACGCCCTCGCGGATGCCTTGCTCGGTGACGATTAAGTTACCGCCGCGCAGGATCGGCGAGCTCATGAGGAACCAACGCATAGCGTCAGAGCCATCGCGATCAAAGACCTCGTTCACATTGGGGTAATTCTGACGAGACTTGGACATCTTTGTTCCGTCATCGCCAAGGACGATGCCATGCGCCACGACCTTTTTAAAGGCAGGACGATCAAAGAGCGCAGTAGCCAACACATGCAGCGTGTAGAACCAACCACGAGTCTGGCCCGAGTACTCCACGATGAAGTCTGCCGGGGAATGACTATCAAACCACTCTTTGTTCTCAAACGGATAGTGCTTCTGGGCAAAAGGCATAGAGCCTGATTCAAACCAGCAGTCCAACACCTCAGGAACACGACGCATCATCGATTTTCCTGTTGGATCATCTGGGTTAGGGCGCGTCAGCTCATCGATAAACGGACGGTGCAACGAGGTAGGGCGAACACCAAAATCGCGCTCCAACTCGTCCAAGGAACCATAGACGTCCATACGTGGATAGTTTTCATCATCAGAAACCCACACGGGGATAGGCGAACCCCAGTAGCGGTTACGCGAGATATTCCAATCGCGAGCACCTTCAAGCCACTTGCCAAACTGACCATCCCGGATATGCGCGGGCATCCACTCGATGTCTTTGTTCAACTCGACCATACGATCGCGGAACTTAGTCACCTCTACAAACCATGACGGCAAAGCCATGTAGATAAGAGGCTCCCCGGAACGCCACGAATGCGGGTAAGAGTGCTCGATCGTCTGGTGGCGTACCACCCTAGACGCAGCTTTGAGATCAGCGATGATGTTCTTGTTGGCATCAAAGACCAAAAGACCCTCATACTCAGGTGCTAGCGACGTGAACTTTCCGTCCATATCCACCGGGATCACTGTGGGGATACCGTTAGCTTTACACGTGTTCATATCGTCTTCACCAAATGCAGGTGCCTGGTGGACGATACCGGTGCCGTCTTCAGTAGTCACATATTCTGCGGCAAGAATCTGGAAAGCGTTGTCCGTATCCGCAAAGTAATCAAAGATCGGCTGGTATTTTAGACCCACTAGGTCCGTACCCGGATGAACCGCCAATACCTCATGTTGCTCTCCGAGCTCCTTGGCATAAGCCCCCATGAGAGCCTCAGCCAGAAGAACACGCTGACCACGGATAGCCTCGGCCCCGTCCTCGCCCACTTTTACCTCAACGTAGTTCACGCCCGGATTAACAGCGAGAGCCAAGTTGGAAGGCAACGTCCAAGGTGTCGTGGTCCATGCGAGCGCATAAGCACCAACAAGCGAGGTATCTGGTGACGCTCCCTCGACGACTCCCGTGATGGGGAAAGTCACCGTAAGAGTCGGATCTTGCCGCATCTTGTAGGAATCGTCCAAACGCGTTTCCTGATTGGACAAAGGAGTGTGCTCAGCCCACGAGTACGGCAAAACCCGGAATCCCTGATAGATCAGGCCTTTGTCGTAGAGCTCCTTGAACGCCCACATGACGGACTCCATGAAATCTAGATCCATGGTTTTATAGCCGTTATCAAAGTCGACCCAGCGCGCCTGTCGGGTTACGTAGTCTTTCCATTCTTGGGTGTATTCCAAAACGGACTTCGCACAGTAGTCGTTGAAGGCCTCCAAGCCCATCGACTCGATTTCGCCTTTATCCTTGATGCCTAGCTGTTTTTCTGCTTCAAGCTCAGCGGGAAGTCCATGGCAGTCCCAACCGAAAACACGCCCAACAAGCTTGCCCTTCATGGTCTGATAACGCGGAACGATGTCTTTGACGTATCCGGTCAGCAGGTGCCCGTAGTGAGGAAGGCCGTTAGCAAAAGGAGGGCCATCATAAAATACATACTCTGGGGAAGCAGAACGCTGCTCTAAAGAAGCCTGGAATGTGTTATCTGAAGACCAAAAATTGAGAACTTCGCGTTCCATGTCTGGGAAACGATTTGAACCACCAGACATGTCCACCTTGGGGTACACGCCACCTACCGGATTCGACATAAAATCTCCTTCACTATCGCATTCGCTGCCGCAGGGACGCTATCTATAGCGCGGTACCACCCTGCTTGGAGCCCGCAGGCTCCCGCTTCATTGTGAAGGAGATGACGGTCCAACCCGTCCGGTTCTACTCAGCGTTCGTACCCATAAAACTAATCATAAAACCACCGCAACCGGCGGCTTACACTTTGTATCTGCGTTTCGCTTTTCTTCCGGAGACTCCCCGGTGATTGCCGGATCAGTGCCTTGTAGCCGATTACTATACCTCATAAAAACAAGCACACGAACTCACTACACCCACTATGTCCGTACCATGTCAGTAAAATTTGTTACATGGCTGCTAGCGCCTTGCAGATCTGCACTTTCGCATTATCGGGCGGAATGCTTACCACCAGAGCTTCGCGTACGTCGTTTTTTAACCATGTCTACAAACAGCAAGATCAAGCCTAAAACGACAGTTCCAAACAAGAGCCATTCCCAAATCTCGCCAGTGCTGCTAAGCGATAAAACGAGGAATACAAATCCTGCGATCGAAAGCACAATGGCAGCGATCAACATATTCAAGGCTCCTTGGAACACGTACTGATAGAGAAATCGTGGCCCTCCAGCTCATTAAGCTAGGGGCCACGTGAACATATGCGTCTATCGCGAAAAGCTTTAACGCTTCTCATCGGGCGCGGTGGTGCCACGGCTCTCAAGTTCTTCCAGCTGGCTCTGCAGCAGAGTCTTGAGTCGAGTACGGTATTCACGCTCGAAGGTACGAAGCTCAGAGATTCGTTTCTCCAGCGCAGATTGCTGCTGTTGAACAGTCGCCATGATCTCTGTGTGCTTGCGTTCTGCATCCGCCTGGAGTGCGTTTGCCTTGTCTTCAGCTTGGCGCACCTGTGCCTCGGCACGAGAGTTTGCCTCGCTAAGAGTTTGCTCGGATTTCTTCTGAGCATCCTCGATCAAAGCACGGGAACGAGAATCAGCCTCTGCAAGCTGCTTGTCAGCCTTAGCGCGAGCGTCGGCAAGCGTTGCCCGCGCACGAACATCCGCGTCCTGAATTTGGCGCTCAGAAGCGCTACGGGCCTCGTCCAGCATGGATTTGGAGTCGTTTTGAGCCTCAGAGGTAAGGCGATCAGCCATCTCCTGAGCTAGGCCAAGCACCTTAGCTGCCTGCATGTGGGTTTCTGCAGTAGCAAGTCCAGCGCCAGCACCTGCCGCAGCAAAAGCGGTCTTCGAGAGATCCAGCTTAGAGCTCGCTGCAGCAGCCTTAGCCTTGGCAGCTTCTTCATTAGCCTTCTTCGCATCAGCCTTTGCAGCTTCCAGCTCAGAACGCAAAGCAGCCATATCGGTCGAGGACTTATCGGAGTACTTGCGTGCGTCGGCTAGTTTGGCATCGTATTCAGCTTTGAGCTTGGATTCGATCTCACGACGAATCGCAGCCTCATCAACAGAGGGCTTAGCAAAAGAGGCAGAGGCCATAGCAGGCTTGGATATTCCGCCCTGTTTAGCTTCCGCCTTTAGTTCCTCTATCTGCTGACGCAGATCCTCGTTCTCTTCCTGAATCTCAGCGAGGGTGTCTTCTACCAGATCCAAGAACTGATCGACCTCGTCCTCGTTGTAGCCTCGCTTGCCGATTGGAGGCTTACTGAAAGCGACGTTGTGCACATCGGCTGGAGTCAGCGGCATGGAGCTCTTCCCTTCGAGATTTCTTCTGCGTCCAAGAACCTAATTCCTTGTTCGCGGGGGGTTAACAATTCACATTAACTTACTTGCACACTCAAACGTCAAGAAGATGACCAAACGTTTATACGCAATACCTCCCCCATGATAACCCGTATAGGCACTTATGCAGCCCAATACAGGCCAAAACAGCTCTCGTTTTCCTATTTTTTGGTGTTTTTTTCAACAAAATTGAAAGAAATCGGACGACCAAGCAGAAACGGGACATCTCCGCCCTCGTTCAGGGGCACCCGAATCATAAGCCATTAGCAACTTATACCGAATAAAGGGCAATGCTGAGCAGAATTCTGATAAACGAAAGTGCGAAAAAAAGTACCAGAATAGATACATCGAGCGCAACATTTCCGAGCTTCAGCGGCGGAATCCAACGGCGCAAAAGACGCACGGGCGGATCAGTCAACTTAAACAAAACTTCGAAAATGATGACCATGAATTGCGGCGCCTGAAAATTACGAGAGAAGCTCACAATCATTTCCACCAAGATTCGCCCGATTAAGATCCACGTATAAATCTGGACAACCAAAATCAGAATGTTTAACAGAGTGTGCAATGATGTGGCCTTCCGTCTTGCAAAAATTTATCTATCTTCATCTAGCTTCCTAGTATTTATTCATAATGGTGCACCCTAAGACAAGTTGACCAGCGAATAATCACGGAAGCTTGCGGATTTTGTCCACTTGACGCCGATCCTCTTTCCCCAAAAAAGGTACGCAAAACCCCTTGGCATTATTAAGGACGGTTGGGACATTATCCATCCTTAATAACGCCAAGGGGTTAAGAAAAGTTTCTTCCAGACCTTGACGAGAGGTCTTATACGCGAGCGGCTCGCTCCAAATCTGCAGTGGTCACATCTGCACTCTCGGGAACAATCGCAAATACCATGTGGCTGATCTTCTTCATTTGGCCACGGAGAGCGAAGCAGAGGCCAGCAGCGAAATCAACAATTCGCTTACCTTCATCCAGTCCCAAACGGTTGATATCAAAGACAACAGAATCGCCATCACGGAAAGGCTCACCAATTTTGGTTGCAGCATCCGAGTAGCTATTGATGGTCACAGGAACAATATTCGACGAAGCACGACGGGAAACGTGGTCATAGGCGTGTACATCCTGGTATGCAGGCTCACGGTAGCGCTGTGGCTGGTAAGCTGCATTTCCCTCGTAACGTGGCTCCTCGTAGTAGGCCTCATCCGCGAGGTACGGGTCACCTTCCACTCCAGAAAGCCCGAAGAAATCTTTGGTCTTCTTCATTATCGACATAAAGTGTCCCTTTCATCGTATGCGGTGTGCTATGTGGTACTCCGCTTTTGCGATGTCCAAAAGCTGATGCTAGCACCTAAAGCTACCTGCTTATAGTGGCTCAATGTCGCTGCGACACAGCATTTTTCCAAGCTGATTTAATTTTGTGGAGAAAATTGCCTACTTCATTGCTCGCATTAAGGAAGCCATACAAGCCCTGCATGCCGCCCAGTTTTACCTTCGCGACGATAGGAAAAAAGTTGTTTATCTTCAATCGTGCAGCGGGGGTCAATATCTATAGCTTTTACCCCTAGCTGCAGCAACTGTCGCGCCAGCCCTCTACGAAGATCTAATCCTGATGTTCCTTTGTTGGTCTTCACTAGAGCGCCAGGCAGGTGACGTTCTACATCCGCGGCCATCTTCGCGGGAACCTCGTAATGCCGCCCGGAAGCAGCTGGACCCAAAAGTGCATGAACGTTACGAGGAGTGGCACCTAAGTCAACCATGGTTTCAATCGTTCTACGAACAATTCCATTCCGAGCCCCCATTCTGCCCGCATGAACTGCCGCCACTACCCCAGCTTCTGTGTCCGATAGCAACACAGGGACACAATCAGCTGCCAAAACCGCCAAAGCAAGCCCACGTGTGGTAGTCACAAGCGCATCGGTAGCTTCTACTGCTGGCGTTTGTGGCTGAGTAACCACCGTAACGTTAACTGAATGGATCTGTTCCATCCAGACAATATTGTGAGATTCCAACCCGATAACCCGAGCTAAACGGTTTCTATTAGAAGTCACATCAGCCAGCGTGTCCCCCACATGATCTCCCAAGTTAAAAGAATCATATGGGGGAAGGGAGACCCCGCCCGCTCTGGTGGTAAACACCTTGCGGACGGGGCGGTCGTTTCCTTTACTCATGTTTAACGAAGGAAGTCAGGAACATCGAGATCTCCGCCGCGCTCGTCACGGCGATCCCGATAATCATTACGGTAGTCTGTCCGACGTTCATCACTTGAGGTAAACAGTCCGTCGCTACCGCCTGCGTTACCACGAGGTGCTGGCTCTTCTGCTCGCAAATGACGAGCTGAAGAATCAGGTTCCTCACCAAAAATCGATGTGGAAGCTCGCTCAGGGGCAGGAGTCGGTGTTACGGCAGATTCGGGTGCGGCCTCTGCTTTGGGAGCAGGGGTTTCCACTGCGTTTTTTGCACCATCAAAGCCCGTGGCGATAACCGTGACTCTGACCTCATCACCCAAGTTGTCATCAAAGATCGTTCCAAAAATCAGGTTGACGTCTTCATCAGCCTTCTCCTGCACCATCGATGCTGCGTCATTGACTTCCTGGAGACCGAGATCTGATCCACCGGCGATAGAGAGCAAAACACCTTTGGCGCCTTCCATGGTGGACTCAAGCAATGGCGAATTAATAGCTTCTTCAGCAGCAGTGAGCACGCGATTATCCCCGCGAGCCGAGCCCACACCCATGAGTGCAGACCCAGCGTCAGCCATAACTGAACGAACGTCAGCGAAGTCGACGTTGATCATGCCTGGGATAGTAATGAGGTTGGTAATGCCTTCGACTCCATTGTGCAGCACCTGGTCTGCAGCACGGAAAGCCTCCATCATGGTAAGGCTCGTGTCACCCAGCTGCAGCAAGCGATCATTCGGGATCACGATAAGGGTGTCACAGACTTCCCGCAACGCATCGATTCCTTCAACCGCCTGGCGTGTACGACGCGGCCCCTCAAATTTAAAAGGACGAGTAACAACGCCGACAGTCAGGGCGCCCATCTTTTTAGCAATACTTGCAACAACTGGAGCTGCACCAGTGCCGGTTCCGCCCCCCTCTCCCGCGGTCACAAACACCATGTCTGCACCCTTGAGGGTTTCTTCAATCTCATTTTTATGATCTTCCGCAGAAGTGCGTCCAACTTCAGGATTCGCTCCAGCACCAAGACCACGGGTAGCTTCACGCCCAATATCGAGTTTGACGTCCGCATCAGAGAACATCAACGCTTGAGAGTCAGTATTGACAGCAATAAATTCGACGCCCTTAAGACCTTCCTCGATCATGCGGTTAACAGCGTTTACACCGCCACCGCCGACGCCAACAACCTTGATTACGGCGAGGTAATTATCTGGGGAAGTCATGAGCGACTCGCCTTTCACATTGAGTATTTTTACTTCATTCATTCAGCACCACAAGGGAAACGACCAAATCGCGATGCTGCACTGCAATACATCATCAACTACTTTCAAGGTTTTTTGTCGGACATTTACGGCGGCGTGTCTCTAGTCTCAACCTCAACTTTAGGGTTTGACGTGCGGAAACAGGAAGTTCTGATGCTTCCGCGAAGGCTTGTACTTGCCTGCTCAGCCCGGAAAAGTACTGGTTTTCAGCTATACGCGATCACAACAAAAAAGGAGTGTCCTCCGGTAAAAGAGAACACTCCATTTTAAGAAATTTTATTTCACTGCAATAAGGGGTGCACCACTCACGTCTAAACTCTGTTCTGGGCGGGTGAGGGCATTTTTTAATGCCACTGCTTTATCCTTTACGTTTTCCGACGATCCCCAGTAGACACTGCGCCCGTCCTTAAGCTGGATTTTCAGCTCATACGCACTAGGAGCATCAACAGACTCAATCTGAGTACGAATCTCAGGAGAAAGTCCTTCCACCATGGCTCCTACCGCCGCATACGCGGAAGAAGCATCGTCGTCTTGTCCAGTAACCCGAATAGCTTCGGGAGGGTGCACATCAATAACAAATGCCCGTCCCTTTCCATCAAAAAGGTGATCTCCATCAGAACGCTCAGTAAAGAGCACAGCATTATGCTCAGTTACTTTTACCTTCACGGATTGGGGAAACGACCTATCAACTGAGGCAGAGGACACCCATGGCAATCGTGAAACGGCAGTAGCCGCTTTAGTGGCATCAATCCGCAACAGATTACTTCCAATCGCAATATCTGTCGCAGATACAATTTCTTCTTGTGGAGTGTGAATGTTTCCTTCTACTTCAAAACCTGAAACTTTGATCACAGGAACAATAAAAAGGACAGCTGCAACAAGAGCTACCGCAACAAGTACTCCTATGCTTCCCAAGATCGTTTTCTTTTTCATAACTCCACGAAATTCCTATGTTGTTTCTGATCGCAAGCGCGTAAGGATTTCCGGCGCCAGGATTGTAACGCTGCCCGCCCCCATCGTAATCACAAGATCACCCGGGGCAGCAACGTCCGCGACAGCGTCGGGAACATGCGAGAAATCAGGTGCAAAATGCGCGGGAACAGTCATTTTCTCTGTGATGATTCTAGAATCCACACCCTCAACTGGTTTCTCCCGTGCTCCGTAGATGTCTAGGACAATAGCCTCGTCTGCCAAAGACAAAGCCGTAGCAAACTCATCCACAAAATTCATTGTTCGGGAGTATAGGTGAGGCTGGAAGACAACGATGAGGCGCCCCTGACCGCGAGCTTGCAGCTTGGCACGAGCAGCGGTTAAGACGGCAGTCACCTCGGTGGGGTGATGCGCGTAGTCGTCGTAAAGCTCAATGCCGGCAAAGTCTCCCTCTGCAACGGTGCCATGATATTCAAAACGGCGACGCACACCGCTAAAATCGCTGATTCCGGCAGCTAACTTGGTTAGCTCCCCACCAGCGATCACACCTGCGGTCAATGCAGCCGCTGCGTTAAGAACCATATGCTGGCCGGGTGTCCGCAGGACAACCTCTACTTCTTTGCCCTGAACACTGATGGTCGCCACCGTGCCAGAATGAGTAATCTCGAAGGACTTCACCACTGTTTTTGCGATATCTGGATACTCCGCTGCAGCAGCTGACGTGCCATATCCAACGACTTTGATGTCGCTGTGCTCCTCGTGGACTTTTTGCCCCAACATTGCGGTGTGGGGGTCGTCCAGGCACACAACTAAGGAACCGCCAGGCACTAAACGTTCAGCGAACTTCTCAAACACCTCAAAATAGGCTTCCTCAGACTTAAAAAAGTCAAGGTGATCCGGTTCAATGTTGGTAATTATCGCTACATTCGGCTTATAGCGTAACAATGAAGCATCAGATTCATCGGCCTCTGCGACAAAGGCGTCTCCTGTACCTTGGTGTGCGTTCGTTCCCGCTTTATTGAGCTGCCCACCGATAGCAAAGCTTGGATCCATACCCGCTGCTTGCATTGCTACTACTGCCATAGATGTGGTGGATGTTTTTCCATGTGTTCCGGCAATCAGAACTTGAGTGCTGCCCTCCATTAGCTCCCCGAGGAGGTCGGAGCGACGAATAACAGGAATGCCGCGCTCACGAGCTGCCACTAATTCCGGGTTATCCTGTGGAATCGCTGCAAATGACGTGACCACCACTGTCGGCTCTTCTCCCGCAATGGTGAGGTTTTCTGCAGCATGTCCAACGGCAACGTGTGCGCCCATAGAGCGAAGCGCCAGGACAGGTCGTGAATCTTTCACGTCAGATCCCGAGACTGTTGCACCTCGTGATAACAAAATTCGTGCAACGCCGGACATTCCAGCGCCACCGATACCGATAAGATGAACCCGGCTAAGGTCGATGGCAGAATCCGAAGTGGTCATTTATCCTCCGTGGGGAATTACAAAAGCTGATGTTTCCAGCGTTTTTACACAAAAAGAATGATCATAAAAGTGGGCGATGGCACTACCCACAGTGCGCCTACCGCAGAAGGAAGGCGCAGGCTAACAATCTATGCGGGCAGATGCTCCGCATCGTGGTCTTTAACAATGTGATACACAATATCGGCAATGACCGCAGCCGCGTTGCCGGCCTGCGAGTGGGCTACGGCGTCTTTCATCGTGCGATATATCTCAGGGTCGCCCAGGATTTTTCCTGCGCTAGTAGCAAATGCATCACCGTCAAAGGACTCATCATCGATGAGAATCGCCCCGCCTGCAGCAACGATTTCCGCCGCGTTCAACCCTTGTTCCCCGTTGCCATGAGGCAAGGGGACGTATATCGCTGGAATTCCCGCAGCAGTGTTTTCTGCGACGGTCATTGCCCCGGCACGGCAGACAATGAGATCAGAGACCGAGTAGGCTGCCGCCATATCTTCGATATAGGGCACCGGAACATAGTGGTCGCGCGCGCTAGGAGCATCGTTTTTTGCTCCATAAGAGTGCAAGACTTGGTATCCCTGCGAAAGCAAAGAATCAATTCCTGCTGCCACAGCTCGGTTAATAGAAGCGGCTCCCTGCGAACCGCCAGTAACCAAAACGGTCTTCCGGGCAGGATCTAGCCCCCATGTTTTTAGTCCGCGTTCTCGGGCCTCAGAGTTAACCTTTAGCGTATTGCGGATGGGAATCCCGACTACTCGACCAGGCATGCCTGAGCCGGCTACTGCGTTGAGACCCAGTCCGCCCATTTTCACGCCTAGTTTATTAGCCATTCCCGAACGCGCATTGGCTTCATGCACGATGTACGGGATCCCCAATGTCTTAGCCGCAAGGTATCCGGGGGCAGAAACATATCCGCCAAACCCGATAAGCACAGAAGCGTCATGAGCTTTGAGCACGTCACGGGTCTGTTTTACGGTACGCAGCAATCTGAATGGGAGCTTAAACAAATCTGCATTAACTTTACGAGGCACAGGGACGGGATCAATAAGTTTAAGATCAAACCCGCGTGCAGGAACAATCGTCTGTTCCAATCCTCTGGATGTCCCCAACGCAATTACGTTAGCTCCACGACCTCGTAATTCCTCTGCAACCGCCATCGCTGGTTCGATGTGTCCCGCGGTTCCGCCACCTGCTACTACTACGTGTGGGGATTGCATTACCGTCTCCTACGCCTATCGTCTTTATTGTTCTGCGAGGACCATCTGTCTCGCCTACGGTCTCCGACGCTACCAGTGCCGTAATTATTGCTTTCCGACGCCCACCTATTTCCGCGTTCTGTGGATCCAGAAGAGTAACGCGTATCGGTGTTTAGTGCTCTATTGTCTCGCCAATCACGACTTTGAGTGCCTCGCGTATTGCGTTGTTCCCCCACTACGTAAGAGCTACGATGAGGTGATTCTCTCCGGGGTCCACGGGCAACAGGTGAAGAAGCCTGCTGCGGCTTGGGCGCTGGCGGCGGCATGCGTCGTTCTGCGAGACGGGTTTTATCAGCAGAACGCCCAAAAATAGGGGTTTTAGGGGAAAGACCTTCCACGTTTGGTTCTCTTAGCCCCAGGAGGCGGTCAATGGGAGGACGCCCATACGATTGCATAGCTGAGATTGCCTCCGGCTCATGCCGTGCGCAGTTGGCCAAAAGGCCCATGGAGGCCAAAGTAATAATCGCTGAAGTTCCGCCAGCGGAGATCATCGGTAGCTGGATACCGGTCACGGGGAGCAAGCCAATGACGTACCCAATGTTGACAAAGGCCTGTGCAGATACACCTGTCGCCAGCGTCGCGGCGGCAAGCGCTAGGAAGCGATTGGAGTTTTTTGCAGCCGTGCGCATCCCAAAGAAGAGTAAGAAGGCAAAGAGCACGATGGTAATTGTTCCGCCAACAAAACCCCATTCTTCTCCGAGAATGGCAAAAACAAAGTCATTACGCGCTTCTGGTAAGTAGAACCATTTGGCACGCGACTGCCCGATTCCTACGCCGGTGAGGGAACCGTCGGAAAGCGAAAGGAAGCCTTGATAGGACTGGTAGGCCTTATCAGCGGTGTCTTCAAAGTGTCCTAGCAGTGCATCAAAATAGACAGTGAAACGGTCATTGCGGAAACTTGTTCCGACTACCATGCCCAATGCACCAAGAACAATAACTGCTGCCGCGGTCAACATGTAGGTCTTTTTAACGCCCGCGAAAAATAGCATCGCGATCACCACAGAAGAAAAGGTAACCGTCATTCCCAAATCGCCTTCGGCCGCGATGAGAACGGCGACCAGTCCTGAGAACAGTGAGTAAACGATGTAGTCGTTCCATTGACCCGTCGGTTTAAATTTCGGGCGAGAAAAAAAGTGCGCTCCCCACACCGCGATCATGACACGAGCGACCTCTGAGGGCTGCAGCCGCAATGGCCCCAGAACAATCCACGATTGCGAACCCACTTCTTCTCGTCCTGTACCAAATCCAGGTATAAGAACCACGACCAAGAGAACAACCGTAAAGGCCATGGCTAAAGTGGAAAATCTTCGCACCACGCCTGGGGGCAACCACAGCATCAACCACATGCTGGCCAGGCCAATCACGACCATCACCATCTGCTTGAGAGCAGAACCCCAGACGCCGCTGCCTTCCGCCAAAGACCACGTCATCGAGCTGGCCACTACCATCAAGACTCCGGAAAGGACGAGCAACCCGACTATCGACAAAATAATGTAGTAGTTGGCAAGCGGCCGCTGGAACAGCGCGCTAATCCGATCACCGATCATCCGAAGCGGAGATCCAGTGTTTCGTTGTGGTGCTGTGGTGCTTGTCATTACTGCCCCTAGCCGCTGGTTGTCGTGGTGGTTATGGAACTCACCTTAGTGATTAATCGTGAAGTTCTCGCGCTATGGCCTCAGCAAAGATGTCTCCGCGCTGTCCCATTCCGCTATACATATCCAGGCTTGCCGCCGCAGGAGCGAGGATGATCGCATCGCCTGGTGCGGCGTGTGCCACGGACCATGCAACCACATCATTCATCGCCTCACGGGGTTCCTGATTCTCCGTCACCATAATAGCGGCATGTGGAGCAAGCTCTCGCACCGTTTCTGCGATTATCGGAGCATCGATGCCAAGCAAGGCTACCGCTTTTAGTCGTGGGGAATGCTCAAGAACAAGGTCTCGTATCTCTGCCCCCTTGAGCTGCCCTCCAGCAACCCAGACGATCGACTCGTGTCCGGCCAGTGCGGTGCCTGCTGCATGGGGATTCGTGGCCTTCGAATTATCAATGGCCACGATGCCGCGCGCATTCCCCACAACCTGACCGCGATGCCCCGCTACGTGGAAGTCCGCGAGTGCTGCCGCAATCGTGTCTGCAGAAACTCCCATGGCTCGGGCCGCCGCCGCAGCAGCAAGGGCATCATAAACCCCCGCTGGTCCGGGCGGCTCAATGCCTTCAGCGGATACAAGCTCAAGTGAATCTGCAAAAGCGCAATCCACGATCATCTTATTGCGCACTCCCAGCTGGCCTGCACATGGGTCAGCTGCAGTGAACTCGACTAGTTTTTGCGTCTGCGTAGTGCTCAGAAGCCGTGCTACGTGTTCGTTATCCACTCCAGCAATAGCGATGGGAGCACGCAGAACCTTCGCTTTGGCAGCAGCATAGCTGTCAAAGCTCCCGTGCCAGTCAATGTGGTCATCTGCGAGGTTTAACAAGATACCCACGTCAGGGATAAGTTGTTCTGACCAGTGCAACTGAAAGCTGGAAAGCTCAGCCACGAAAACGTCGATACGCTCAGCGCTGTTCAGTGCTTCTGCTACTGAAACCCCGATGTTGCCCACCGCTTGTGCCTTGACGCCGGCGCGTTTCATGATTGCTTCTAGCATTGCAGTGGTAGTAGTTTTCCCGTTTGTTCCGGTTACTACAAGCCATTGGCGTGGTTTCCCAAACGCTTCTGCGCGGTCAAGGCGATATGCCAGTTCTACATCGCCTAAGACTTCAATCCCTAAGTCTTGAGCACCCACCAATAAAGGCGTGTCCGGCTTCCAGCCAGGCGATGTGATTACGGATGAAAAGCCTTCAAGCCGAATCTCTGTATCTAAACAAACCTCGACGCCGGTTTGCGCGTGGATGTTTTCCAGAGCTTCTGGACGCGAGTCGGCAACAACCACATCCACATCCAGGCTCTTTAGCAGGGCTGCGATTCCCAGTCCCGATACGCCAGCACCAGCAACGAGAACCCGCCCCTGAAGTTCTTGAGGAAGTCTCTTCATCGCTTAGACTCCCACCAACGAGAGCCACTCACCGTAGAACGCCGATGCGCCAATCAACGCGGCAAGAGCGGCGATGAGCCAAAAACGAATCACAACAGTAGTCTCAGCCCACCCACCATTTTCAAAGTGATGGTGGAACGGCGCCATACGGAAAATTCTGATTCCTTTAGTCCGGAACCCAACTACCTGGATAACAACCGATGCAGCCTCAAGAACAAACAGAGCACCAACGATCACCATAAGAAGCTCGGTACGAGAAGCTACTGACAAACCAGCGACAAGGCCGCCGAGTGCTAAGGATCCGGTATCTCCCATAAAGATCTTCGCCGGCGCAGCATTCCACCAGAGGAACCCCAAACATGCTCCTAAGCCTGCGGCTGCCAAAATAGCCAAGTCCAGAGGATCACGTACGTCATAGCACCCAGGTTCTGCACCAGCAGTGCACGCATTACGGAACTGCCAGAAGGTAATCAGGGTGTAGGTTCCCATCACAATAGCTGTTGAACCGGCTGCTAAGCCGTCGAGCCCATCAGTGAGGTTCACGGCATTCGACCAGGCGGAAATCAGAATGTAAATGAAGATCAAGAAGATCGCGATTCCCACAACAGTAGGGCCAACGGCCAGATCCACGGTGTCGAGATCACGTAAGAAACTTAAATGTGTGGATCCTGGGGTAAGCCCGTTTTCATCCGGAAACCTCAGAATCAGACCGCCAAAGATAAGGGCTATAGCCAGCTGGCCCACGAGCTTGGCGGTTTTGTTCAAGCCTAGATTTCGCCCTTTATACAGCTTGATAAAGTCATCTGCGAACCCAAGTCCTCCGAGTGCCAGAGTCAAACCGAGCACCAGAGCCCCAGAAACCGTGAAACCACCTTGTCCACTGATTTCTCCGTAAATCGCAGTCACTAAGTAAGCAACTGTGATTCCCACCAAGATAGCGATACCACCCATTGTCGGTGTGCCGCGTTTACGCAAATGAGATTTCGGGCCATCCTCACGGATTTCCTGCCCCAGTCCTTCCGCACTAAAACGACGAATCAACACGGGTGTGACAAAGATGGAGACCAACAATCCAATGGCTCCGGAGATAAGAATTTGAGTCACTTGTTATTCACCTGCTGTATTTCGTTCTTCATGTTGGTCGTTCACGTGGGGTTTCTGTATTAGCTTTTGTTCGGATAGCACATCTGCCAACTCATCCGCGACCTCCCAAAGGGCAAAGGCATTGGAGGCTTTGACCAGCACCACATCATCCGCATGTAACAAAGGAGCAAGCATACGCGCGGCTTCCGGGTTAGTGCGAACAACCAGAGTAGTTATACCCGTCTTCTCCGCCGCAACGGCTAAGGCACGACTGTCAGAATTTTCACCTACTGCGATAAGCCCATGTACGCCTATGTTTTTAAGTTCAGCGCCAAGCGTGGCATGGACTGTTTGTGATTCTTGTCCAAGCTCGCCCATCGGGCCAAGCACTGCCCAACCGTTGCTTCCTCGGGACCGAGCAGTATGCACGAGGGCGGATAACCCGGCACGCATAGACTCGTTGTTGGCGTTATAAGCGTCATCAATCACCGTGATATTACTGGGGCAAGAAACGATCGACATTCTATGCGCTGAAACACCCACGTGTTTATTCAAAGAACACGCGATCGTTTCAGAATCGATTCCCGCAGCATGCGCTGCTGCGGCAGCAGCAAGGGCATTCGATACCTGATGTTCCCCTGCTACTCGGAGAGAAACGTGGTGCGCCTTCTCATCGTGAATATGCATCGTAAAGCTTGCACATGCGTTGTGATCAAAGCTGATATCCGTTGCATGCACGGTGGCCTCGGTGGTCACCGCAGAATAAGAGATCACATGCGCCCTCGTTCGCGACGCCATTTGTACAACCATCGAGTCGTCTACATTAAGGACAGCCTTACCGTTGTCCGGTAAGGCCTCGACCAGCTCACCCTTCGCTTGCGCGATAGCAGATTGGGAACCAAACTCCCCAACGTGCGCCGTGCCCACGTTGAGTTCCACACCAATCTTGGGTGGCGCGATTGCAGCTAGATGCGCAATATGGCCTATCCCCCGCGCGGACATTTCCGCGATAAGGAATTGAGTCTCTGTAGTGCACTTCAGGGCAGTATAAGGGTGACCGATTTCATTGTTAAACGACCCAGGAGGGGCAACGGTGCTTCCCACCGCAGAGAAAATCGTGGCCATCATATCCTTGGTGGACGTTTTTCCTGCGGAACCCGTCACCCCGACTACTACGAGGCCTTCTTTAGTCAGAACGTCTATAACGTGACGAGCTATCAGGCTTAAAGCCCGTAATACCGCTGCCACTGACCCATCAGCATCGTTTTCTGTGGCATAGCTATCGCGCTTCCGTTCGTTTTCCGGGATTGGCGGGACGATAACGCCTGGGATAGGGCGTCCGCAGTCCATTACGGGACGGAACAAAAGGCAGCCCACGGCGCCATCCGCGACTGCTTTCGCAGCGTAATCGTGGCCGTCGACACGTGCCCCATTGATCGCAACAAACAGCCCACCGGTAGTAACTTTGCGCGAATCGAACTCAACAGATCCCGTCACCAGTGTCGTCGGATCGGTGCCCGAGGTAAGACTCCCGCCGACGATCTCGGCGATTGTCCCCAAAGACAACTCAATCATTGTTTTCCCTTCAATCCCATGTACTTCAACTCTCTGATTAACGCCTGCCACAGGTTAGACCATCAGCAGTGTGAGTTCGCGCGTTAGCTATTCTCTCGTATCTCTTCGAGCGCGGCGGCCAGCTCTTCTCGATCATCAAAGTGATGATTTACCCCCTGGATGAGCTGTCCTACCTCGTGCCCTTTGCCTGCAATAATGACGGCATCCGCGGGTTTTGCCCACGCCGCAGCTTGCTTTATAGCTTCTCGACGATCCCCTATTTCACGGATTTCCGCAGTCGTCGCGGCTTCACGGGCACCAAGCAAAACGGCTTCCCGAATCAGTGCAGGATCTTCCGAACGCGGATTATCGTCAGTCACGATCACCAAATCAGCTCTGCGCGCGGACTCTTCCCCCATGATTGAGCGCTTACCTTTGTCTCGATCACCACCAGCGCCCACGACTATCGCCACGCGCCCAGCTGCTTGACGACGAACCGCGTCCAATACCGCAGCCACTGCCGCAGGTTTGTGCGCATAATCTACGATCGCCAAGAAATCTTGGCCTCGATTAACCCGCTCCATACGCCCAGGAACACTTACCGCAGTGAGCCCTGCAACAAAGCGGTCAAGGTCGATACCTATACTGCTGGCCAAACCTACTGCAAGTGCTGCATTAGCTACGTTAAAGGCCCCTGGAATAGGCAGATCAACGTCAATATTCCGATCCTTATGTGTCACCACAAAACGCTGACCACCAGCGGCGTCCACAGTAAGTCCCGAGACAGCAAAATCTGCTTGTTTTTCCGCACTCGTAGACACTGATAGGGCATCCGCGCCACTTCGTTCTAGCATCTGCAGACCCCATGGGTCGTCTATACACACAACTGCCTTATTTGTATGTACGGCAGAGGCTGGATCAAACAGCAATGCTTTCGCCTCAAAGTATTCTTCCATCGTCGGATGGAAGTCCAGATGATCTTGGGAGAGGTTGGTAAAACCAGCTGCAGCGAAATGCGTAGCCGACACCCGACCCAGAGACAAAGCGTGGCTGGATACTTCCATCACCACATGGGTTACGCCCTGGTCAAGCATCTGAGCAAATAGCTTTTGCAGCATCGGTGCTTCAGGTGTGGTGAGTTTTGTCGGGATCTTCACCCCATTGATCCGAGTCCCGGTAGTGCCGATGAGCCCAACTGATTTTCCAGCATTAATCAGACCAGCTTCAAGCATATAGCTCGTTGTAGTTTTACCACTGGTGCCAGTAATCCCAATGACCTGTAGTGACTCTGAAGGATGCCCGTAGATCTCAGCGCTGACTGTACCAAGGATGTCCCGGACGTTCTCAACTAACAGACGCGGGCGGGTATCACCGCTCTCACGCAAAATCGCCGCACCAGCAGCATCCGTCAAAATCGCAGCTGCTTGAGTTCCTTGAGCATACACAGCGCCGTGGCTGCGGGTCCCCGGAAGCGCAGCAAAGAGCCCTCCTTGAGGAAGCTCCTGGGAATCAAGACTGATGTCCTCAATGACGATGTCCTTGTCACCGTGGAGTTCACCACCTGTTAACGCTGCCAGAGAACCCAGCGTTACCGAGGCACGCTCTTTTCCGCTCATACGCTTCCTTCCCTACCAAGATCACTAACGCATTTAACGACAAACGATAAGTCTTTCATGAATCCCTGCTTTAGCCGAATATTCACAAAACTAATGAGCCTGTAGAACTAATTGGCCTTCCATTGGTCGTGACAGAGGGACGTTATCGCGATCAAGCAACCACGACGCAATATCGTGGAACAAAGGAGCCGCCGACTGCCCACCCTCGCCGTGAACACCACGCAATGGCTTATCAAGCATCAACGCGATCACATAGCGAGGATTATCCGCCGGGGCTATGCCCGCAAACGTAATCCAATAATTGGAGTTTGAGTACGCACCAGTATTGGGATCAACTTGCTGCGCGGTGCCGGTCTTACCCGATATTTGATAGCCCTCCACGCCTGCGCCAACTCCGGTACCCGATTGGACGCCTGTGGGATCTTTCTGGATAACAGACCTAAACATGTCCACGACCGTTCGCGCGGTATCCGCTGACACCACTCGCGTCTTGTTCGGCTCCGGCTGAGCTATTTCAGCTCCCGTAGAATCAACAACTTTTTCCACGATTCGCGGCTCAATACGCTCGCCCTTGTTTGCCATTGCTTGGTAGATTCCTGCCATCTGCAGCAGAGTCAAGGACATGCCTTGGCCGATGGGAAGGTTGGCAAAGGTTCCACCGGACCACTGCGAAATATCTGGCAAAAGCCCAGCAGATTCTGAAGGCAGCTCCACGCCCGTCGTATGTCCCACACCAAACTTATGAAGGAGATCGTTAAAACGTTCTTCACCAAGCCGCTGCGCCAACATCAAGGTGCCTACGTTGGATGATTTTCCAAACACTCCTGTGGTGGTATATCCAACTGTTCCGTGGTCCCAGGCGTCTTTAACCGTCACACCAGACATCTTGATGCTTCCAGGAACTTGAAGCACCTCGTCAGGGGTGGTCTTTCCGTCCTCTATCACGCCGGCAGCAGTGATGATCTTTGCAACCGAACCTGGCTCAAAAGGAGCAGACACCGCAGTGTTGTCAAAAACCTTTCCGTTTTTGAGCTGCTTTTCAATATCGCCATTTGGATTTATTGTTCCGGAGTTAGCCATCGACATAATCTTGCCGGTTTCAGAATCCAAGACCACAGCAGAAGCAGATTTAGCACCCGAGTTAGCTACAGCTTGTTCCAGCTGTTGCTGCACATAGGCTTGCAAGTTCAGATCTAGCGTCAAAGTAACGGAAGCCCCGTCCGTAGCTGGAACCTCATCGCGGATTGTACCAGGGATGATCTGACCGTTAGCAGAAACATCAAGTGTTTTTTGCCCATCAATGCCAGAGAGCAGAGAATCATTGGCTGCCTCAAACCCAAACTGACCTTGGCCGTCTTGGCTGATCTTTCCCACCACGTTCTCTGCGACAGCCCCGTTGGGGTATTGCCTAATCTGCTGCATATCTGCGGCGATGCCATGGAAATTCTGGGAGATCTCCTCGGCGATATCGGGGTCCACGTTGCGCACGAGAACCTCGTAATTAGTATCGGCCTTCAGCTTCTTTAGAATCTGATCGGACTTCACTTCCGACGTCGTAGCGCTCGCGTCACTGATAATGGTGGGAATCTGATCGGCATAATCGTTCAGAATGTCATCCACGACTTCGTCGATACGCTTCTCTCTAGCACTGCTGTCGAGCTTGGAATACTCACCACTATTTTGCAGTTTAAGCTGTGCCGTATAGCGCAATTCTTTTCGCAATAATTTAGGAGAAGCAGTCAAAGAACGAGCCTGCATCGTATAAGCGATACGGTTGCCCGCGCGGTCTAAGATTTCGCCACGCCGCGCACTGTCTATATACGTACGAGAACGCTGCGCTTCTGCTCGATGTGAAAGCTCTGGGCCCCACACCAGTTGCACCCACGCTAAACGCGCAACCAAGAGAACGATCATGATAATGGCAAGCGCCATCACTCCGCGAAGCCGGAAAAGTAACTGTTTATCCCTGTCCACAGTGACCGCATTTGTGTTGACAGTCCTTTTAAGACCGAGATCTTGTTCACGCCGATACCTAAAACTATCGTTACGGCGACGCGAAGTATCCCGAGAAGCCCATTCTTGTCTCCTCGGGAAATTATCCGAATTAGATCGATTCACTCGCTATTGCCACCTAACCTGGTGAAGCTTCCTCTACCGACCTGCGGTTGCTGCATAAGGAGCAACCGTAGAGCCATTGGCACCAGTATTTGTACCCGTATTAGCACTCACTGCGGGACCGGACTGTGGAACAGCATTAAGGCTACCTGCTACTTCATTCGTTTTGGCAGGATCACTTGATGCAGAAGGAGAAATCTTGTCACCGTTGATGTCCACGAGAGGGTGCGTTGCATCATTAGCTTCCCGCTGAACCACTGGATTCCCGTGGTCATCATGCGCAAGAACTCCTGCAGCATCAGGGACTACAAGCCCCATGGCGCTAGCTTTGCGCGCGATCTCTGCAGAAGAAGACGCGTTTTCTACATCCCGGTTGAGGGTCTCAATCTGATTCTTCAGGGTAGTTTCTTGGCTCTGTAACTGCTGGATAGCGAAGGTCTGCTTGGTGGACAAGCCTGACAAGACTAGCGTCACAGCAACTCCTGCGATCATCAGCAACAAAATGCCGGCAACAAAACGCACTCGCCCTTTATCTACTTTGGGGCGCTCAACGCGTCGTCCCCGATAAGAGATAACCTGCTGAGAACCTGGCGCATGTTGGAACCGGCGCCGAGACCTTGACGGCGCATGATAGCTCGGGCGTGCAGTCCTGCTTGGAGAATCTAGCAACGCAGTAGCGGTTCCGGAGCTTAAGTCGCGGGACCGGTAGCTTGACTCTCGGCGTGTGCCTTCCGTCATCGTCATCTCTTGCTCCAGGTGCTAATTGGCTGTGGTTGGTTCTTTAAGTGCCTCAATCGCTCGGACTCTGACCGATGCGGCTCGAGGATTCTCTGCGATTTCTTGTTCGTTTGCCTTTTCTGCGCCTCGCGTCACTACTTTGAATCCCGCTTCCATCCCGGGGAGATCCACAGGAAGTCCTGGCGGAGATTTAGAAGTACTAATATCCACGAAGTAGCGTTTAACGATCTTGTCCTCCAGAGACTGATAGGACATGAACACCGCTCGGCCACCTTTAGCCAGATGTCCTGTTATCACGGGAAGAACATTCTCTATTGATTCCAGCTCTTTATTTACTTCAATGCGTAGAGCTTGGAATGTTCTTTTGGCTGGGTGACCGCCGGTTCGTCGAGTAGCAGCGGGGATAGTAGCGTAAAGCAGTTCTACTAACCGTCCAGAGTGAGTAAAAGGAGCTTTTTCACGTTCTTTCACCACGGCGCTCGCGATCTTTCCGGCGAAACGCTCTTCGCCGTAGATCTTCAAGATCCTGGCTAAATCACCATGCGAATATGTGTTGAGAATATCCGCAGCAGTGATCCCCTTGGAATCATCCATTCGCATATCAAGCGGCGCATCTACTCGATACGCGAACCCGCGCTCTGCCTGATCAAGTTGCATCGAGGAAACTCCAAGATCAAACAATGCTCCGCTGATACCGTGACGCATTGCCTTCTGCGCAATCTCATTGCCCTCTTCCGCATTCTGTTGCAGCTTAGGAAGGAAATGATCAAAACGGGTATGTATCCCTAGAAAACGATCGCCATAAACCGATAGTCTTTCCTGCGCGTTAGCCAGTGAATGAAGATCACGGTCCAGCCCAATAACGCAGGCTTCCGGGAAGGTTTCCAGGAAGAAGGCGGAATGTCCGCCTGCACCGAGAGTCCCATCCACGATGACTGCGGATGTTCCCATCGCGGTTACCGGAGCAGCGATCAATTCCGCCATGCGTTCTCTGAGCACGGGGACGTGCCCGTGATTATCACGAATATCGTAGTTCCACGCAGAATCTCTACCACTGGTCACTATGAAGTCCCCCTTTCAGTAGAACTATGCGTCGCCTTTTAGCGGCACGTTAATTAAAAGCGGGGTGTACACAGAGCCCTGCACGAAGAACCCACTCTGATATCGGGGAAGTACACCAGAGTTTCACTTCGAGCAGAGTTCGTACGTACACTCCGCACGCCATACGATATGTAGTTATCTGTCCTATAACAGACCACCTAAGAAGTCGCCCTCAGCAGAGGAGAATGCGGCTTCAGTCTCCGACTGGTACGCCTCCCACGCCTCGGCATCCCAGATCTCCAAGAAATCCACGGAGCCGATTACTACGCATTGCTTTGTAAGCCCTGCGTATTCCCTATGTGCGGCTGAGAGGGTAATGCGACCTTGCCCATCCGGACGTTGTTCATCAGCACTCGCAGCTAGATTTCGAATAAACGCACGCGCCTCAGGATTGGTCCTAGAAATCGCGGCGGCCTTACGTGCACGAGCTGCAAACTCCTCACGCGGATAGACCGATAGCGAATGATCCTGCCCTTTGGTAACCATCAGGCCACCGGCAAGCTCATCTCGAAATTTTGCAGGAAGCGTCAGACGGCCTTTGTCGTCAAGTTTCGGCGTATAGGTGCCAAGAAACATTGGCTAGGCACCTGCCTTCCCGATAACGCAAGCCTCAACGTCTTTGCCAGTTCCGAGGTAGCAGAACAACCGCTACCCCTTCACTGCACACCACCTTACCCCACTTTCCCCCACCAATAACAGGCGTCACTATATTTTCACCTCGGTAAACGTGAAAATATCAACTTCTACCAGCGGATATAGAAGTGGAGAATTTTTCACAAAACACCCAATAATCACACCAGTTTTCCCCCTTTTCACCAATCACAAGGCATTATCAAGAAAGAAGGGGTGCATGAGAGAAACCACCGAATAATCACCACAACAAGGCAAAATACCAACATTTCACCCAACCCCAGAAGACGCGTCAGCGCCGCCAGCCGCCCAGACCCTTCATGACATTCCCATGAGCAGTGACAGCGATATCCACAAAGGTGGGGGAAAGTGGGGAACTCTGGAACCGACGCGTAAACCACAAATCATGAGCCATAAACACAAAAAAGTCGGCCACCCTCGGGTGACCGACTTTCTTTAAAAACTATTGTTCAAATCGACGGCGGAAGTTTTCTTCCATTCGATTACCGATTCCGTCGGAACGTGAGCTGCGATTCGACTTCCCTGAGGAGCGCGTTGCGCCGAAAGACGAGGTCTTCACACCAGAAGGGGCACGAAGCATCCATATCGCACCGCCAAGCATCACAATAAAACCAGCAATAGCAAGAAGTACGAACAATAGTGTCTGTTGACTCAGCGCAACGCCCCCAATGAGCATTACCAATCCAATAACAATGATCGCGATTCCCCGAAGGGTGACCATTCCGCCGGAAGGCACCAAGCCCGCATCCCTTACAGAAGCGCCAAACTTGGGGTCTTCCGCCAATAAAGAGCGTTCAATCTCTCGCAGCGCACGCTGCTCCTGCTCTGAAAGTGACACTTCGACCTCCCAAGGGACGTTTTGCTTTTTAACTGGCTACTTATGCTAACGCCAACACTAGTAGGAAAGTTCCCTCTAGATTAGGTTTTTCCCAGCTAATTCAAAACCACATAGGAAGATATCAAAAAAGAGCAGGTCAAGCCGCCATAGAATCACCCTGAACACACTCGATGTCATGCAGAAAATCTGAAACGATAGATATAAGCCCCCGGACAGTTTGTGCCGAAACTTCCGTTTCCAAACCTGTAGAGATCCGGGAACGTAATCGTGAATAACTAGCGATCTTGTCCGCCCACACGTTTTCCGCCTTCCCCACCAAGCGCAATTGCTCAATTGCACTCGTTGGTTTACGTTTGCGGGCGGCTATCGGAGACATAGCAACTCGCGCCCCCGCAGCCCTCAACGCTGCGCGATATGCATATTCCAACGCAGAGCACATGTCGCCCCGATGGGATAGCTCACCGGCCTGCGCCAGGTGAATATATGCCCCGTCAAGCAGTCGCTGAGCTCCCCCTGCACGCTGCACAAAACGCGTAGTAGCCGATACAACATTCGACATGATCTCTTCCCCTTTCCCACCAATATCCGCAGGCCGTAATCCTTTATGTTCAAACTGGGAAAATACTATCCACCGTACCCAACACCCATCCCACATTATAGCACTGGTGTTCGATTTAAACTAGAGTGCGTTTGCCGCTTTTCCCGAAAACTCCTCACTTTTACATCAAAAAAGTGATTCCATAGCATTGTGTCCATTTCCATCCAGAGTCTTTCGAGTACAGCTTTTGCATTCCACTGCCCCGACTTTGTCGATCTTTATATCGATGCAATGGGATATAACCCGAATCTCCGTCATTCCAGAATCTCCGTGTGGAGACGAGCCGTGATGGAATCCGGGTTCACTGCCGTATGCGCAGTCGAATCGGATGAGGGCCATTCTTATACGTATGGCGATGGCATAGCCGGAGTCGCTTATGGTTTTCTCGGCAGGCGTGAGCATTGGTGGAATCGGCAAGTTCGCCGAGGGCTTAGAAATGCCGAGGCGACATCCTTGGGAACGAGCGCATCCATGCCCGACCATTACTTTGAGCTCGCAGAGATCCATGTGTCCCCCACAGCCCAGGGCCAGGGCATCGGCCATAAATTACTCTCGTCGCTGCTCCGCAATGTGCAATCAACAACAGTTTTGCTCTCCACACCGGAAGTACCCAACGAGTCAAACGCCGCTTTTTCGCTTTATCGACGCCACGGTTTCTACGACTTACTACGCGACTTTTATTTTCAAGGCGACTCCAGGGCTTTCGCTATCCTGCGCGCCGAGCTCGACAAAGGGCACAACGTGCTCAACGTTGGTTAACGCACTGCGTCATGCCCATAATCGGTCCCCCACGCAGGGGCCATGCCTAAGTTATGGAGGACTTCCTGAGTCGCCCGCACATAGTTCATCGTCATGAAGTGAATGTCAGGTACTCCCTCAGCAATAAGTTTCTCTGCCATCTGAGTTGTCAGTTCGATCCCGACTTCACGTACGTCTTCTTTATGGGACTCTTCATCCCCCTTGGCGGCGTCGAGAAGCTGTTTTTCCAGTTCCCGCGGCAAAGAAGCACCGGCTAGCTCCATCTGCCGTCGCACAGAACGAATACTTGTTATCGGCATAAGACCCGGAATAATAGGTTTGCAACCATGCTCAGGGTCCGCTTTGGCTAAGCGATCGCGGAGCCGAAGAAAATGGTCGATGTCAAAGAACATCTGCGTAATGGAAAACTCAGCCCCGGCGCGCAATTTCTGCAATGTGAACTCTGTATCGGCTTCCAACGTCGGTGCTCGATAGTGCCCTTCTGGGAAACTCGCAATGCCCACGTGAAAATGTGATGTTTTCGGGTTTTTCTTGGTGAGTTCGATAAGTTCACTGGCATATTCCAATCCTCCGGGAGTAGCAACCCACTCCGCCATGGGGTTAGTTCCGGGAGGATCACCCCTAAGGGCAAGAAGGTTGGACAGACCATGCGCAGCATAATCATCCAGGATCTCTACTAACTCGGCTTCTGTGTGCTCCACTAGGGTTAAGTGAACGAGCGTTGTCAGTGGATGTTTGGATAACTTATGAGCCACGCGCATCGTGCGTTCTCTACTCGACCCACCGGCTCCGTAGGTTACGGAGACAAAAGCCGTCCCTAAATCATGGAACGCCTCAGCTGCTTTCCAGAGTCTTTGTTCCGCCGCTGTATCCCGAGGTGGCATAAACTCCACAGAAAATGGGACCCGGCCAGGACTAGGCATCTTAAGTACCTCAGTGATGGAACGCTGATAGGCAGCGGGGATATGCGAAGCAGACATGACTCGGTATCTTAAAGGGTGAGAAACAAAATCTTCGCGTTTCGAGGGTGCATCGACCTGTTTTATTCACTCTTTGTGTAAAAGGTGAGGGGTACGTTCGGATATCCCCTGCTCTGGACTTTTCCAGTGGCACTCCAGCAAACGCGCCACTTAGATATAGGCTTGAGCGATATGCACCACTTCCGAGACGCGCACACCGCATCTCCTGTAAGAGAAAAGGATCCCGCTACAGTGTCTCGTTCCACTACGTCCCCTCAATTCGATGCACGTTCCTTAGCTTTCTCCGAAATCGAACCGGCGGTGGAACAAAAACTGCGCGAATTTTTCCAAGGACGCTCCCGCAAAATCTCCGTCATTGGTGAGCCGGTATCTCGCGCAGTGACTTATCTGGAAGATTTTGTCTTAGGTGGCGGCAAGCGGATTCGCCCTAGCTATGCATGGGCTGGTTTTTTAGCCGGCAACGGGCTGGAAGGCGCGGAAGATCCGGAAGCCGTATTAGCGTCGATAAGCTCTCTCGAACTCATCCAGGCCTGCGCTTTAATCCACGATGACATCATTGATGCCTCCGATTCTCGTCGCGGACAACCAACTGTTCACCGAACTGCAGAGGCTCGCCATAGGGATAACTCTTGGAATGGCGACTCTGCGCACTTCGGCGAGTCGATTGCGATCTTGCTTGGTGATCTTGCCTTTGCCTGGGCAGACGATATGTTTAGGACTTCTGGACTAAGCGATGCAGCTATCGCCCGGACTTCTAATGCCTGGCGTGGTATGCGCACAGAAGTTATCGGCGGTCAGCTCCTTGATGTCTTCCTAGAGTCTGCGGGAAGCGAAAGCATCGAACTTGCAGAAAACGTCAATCGCTTTAAAACTGCGGCCTACACGATTGAACGCCCGTTACACATCGGCGCTGCTATAGCCGGTGCCGACGAAAACATTGTGCGTGCGCTCCGCGATTACGGAAGAGACATCGGCGTGGCTTACCAGCTTCGCGACGATCTACTCGGCGTATTCGGTAACCCCGAGGTCACGGGGAAGCCAGCAGGTGACGACCTGCGCGAGGGCAAGCGCACTGTTCTCGTGGCCAAGGCTCTAGAGCTTGCTCACGCCGCGGATAACGCAGATGCCGTGGAATCCATTCGGAAAGGCGTGGGAACGGTTACCGAACCACACGATATTGCGCGTTTGGCCGACACTATTCGTCAAACTGGCGCAGAAGCTGGCGTAGAAAAACGCATTGATGAACTCGCAGAACGGGGAATTTCTCACCTTTGCACCGCCGATATCAGTGACGACGCACGCAACATACTCGTATCTTTGGCTAATAAAGCCACAGCCCGATCAATGTAATTCTGCGTGACAACGATGACTCTTGTGTTAACAAAGCTCTATTCGCTTTCCCCGGTCCGAACAGGCCTGATAGCCACGATTTTAATCACTCTAGGTTCTTTTGGCGGCGGCGCCATCCGAAACCGCGGCGGATTGTTAGATATCCTTAACCTGGAATTTTTGTCTTATGGTCACGGCGCTGGTTTTTCTAATATCACGCTGTGGATCGGCTCTGCGTTATTTGTCGTAGCATGGTTCTTACTCGGACGACGAGTCGTCGCGGGCCATGCGACCGTTCAGGATGTAACCCGAACGCTGACTTTGTGGATTATCCCCCTTGCGCTCGCCGCCCCCATCATGTCTCGGGACATCTATTCCTATTTGATGCAAGGCACGCTGCTTCGCGACGGTTTCGATGCTTACACCCAAGGTGCATCCGCCAATCCCAGCCCTATCCTTTATGAGGTCTCGCACGATTGGCGAAACACCACCACTCCGTATGGTCCACTCCATTTATGGATTAGTGAAGGCATAGTGCGACTATGCGGAAACCACATTGCTTACGGGATTTTTTGTTTTAAAGCGCTATCCATCCTCGGTTTTATGGGGATCATGTGGGCTATTCCTAAAATAGCCCTCGCCCTGGGTAGTAATCCTGCAATGGCGCAATGGTTGGGAGTAGCTAACCCAGTGATGGTTTTTCATCTCATCGGGGGTATGCACAATGAGTCAATCATGGTGGGCCTAGTCAGTATCGGCCTAGTGCTGGCACTACGTAAATCGGTAGCACATTACCTCTGCGCCATCGCGATCATCGCAGTGGCTATGTCCTTGAAGGCGACTGCTGCACTCGCGCTTCCTTTCGTGGTCTGGATAGCAGTTGCTCATGTTCCGGGCTCATGGAAAACAAAAACGCGCGTTTTCCTCGCAGCTGGAATCGTCGGTGCTATCGAGACTCTCGCTGTCTTAGCTGCAGTAACCTGGGCTTCAGGAGCTTCCTGGGGCTGGATTGCAGCACTGAGCGGCAACACCAAAGTTATTAACCCACTCGCTTTTCCGTCCCTCATAGCCACTGTGATTTCTAGCGTGGGAAGCCTGTGGATTGAACCGTTCCCTTTCAACGCTGTCGTGGGCGTACTACGCGTAGTCTCCATGGTTCTCATGGCGCTAGGACTTGTGATCTGCTGGTGGGTTTTCCGAAAAAATCACCGCGATGCTATCCGTGGCACAGCCGCTGCGTATGCGGTCGCGTTCTTTTTCAACGCTGTGACCCTCCCTTGGTACTACGCAAGCGTGCTTTCCCTCATGGGTACGTTCACACCGCCACTGTGGCTAAAGAAAATAACTGTGGGAGGTTCTATCGTCGTAGCGATGGCCTTCACAGGAAGCGGAAACCACCAGCTTTACAATCCAGTGTGGATGGTAGCCACGGTGATCGCAGGCTGGTGGATGACCCGCTCAATTTTTGAGGCTGCCGTCGACAACGCTCTGGACACTAGGAGCGTCTAAAATGCCGCTGCCTGTGCGCGCCGCATAACTTCGCGGGCAAGGTGTCCGTGGAGGGCGTCGACAGGCCGCCCCGGCAATGTTTCATCCTCGGTGAAGAGGTACTGGAAGATTTCCTCGTCGGTAAACCCGCCGTCAGAGAGCAATGCAATGACGCCAGGAACGAACTTATTAGTAGTTCCTTTCACAGAGAGGAAAACTTCGGGGATCTTGCGCACACCATTGTCATAGACACAGATGAGTTTATGTTCACCGAGAAGATCAAAAACTCTGGTTACAGGAAGACCCAAGCGTTCCGCATATTCAGGAACAGTAAGAAGGGGCTCATTGTCTGGTAAAGCGTTACGTGACACGTTGTTGTTACTCACCCTTGTTAATCTAGCTTGTCTGCTAGAACTGCGCGATAAATCGTGCGGCGAGTTAGCAAAGGCAGGCACGAGTCGTCCATACTGTTTATCATGGCAGAGTTGATAGTAGGCGATGTTCTGGAGAACCGTTACCGTATTGAGGCCCCCATCGCGCGCGGTGGTATGTCCACAGTTTATCGCTGTTTAGATCTGCGTTTAGAGCGCCATGTTGCTGCAAAAGTGATGGATGCTCGGTATATCGACGATCCCATATTTCGCCAACGCTTCCAGCGCGAAGCACGCTCTATGGCGCAGCTTTCCCACCCATGTTTAGTGGGAGTATATGATTTCTCCTCCGACGGCGATCAAGTCTTTCTGATCATGGAGTTAATAACAGGGGGCACACTGCGTGAGCTGCTTGCAGAACGCGGCCCCATGCCCCCTCATGCAGCGGCGGCCGTTATGCACTCTGTGCTTACTGGTTTGTCCGTTGCGCATAACGCAGGAATGGTACACCGGGATATAAAGCCCGACAACGTTCTTATCAATGGTGATCATCAGGTAAAACTTGCAGACTTTGGGCTTGTGCGTGCTGCGTCGGCAAGCCAAGCGACCTCTGCCAATATTATTGGTACAGTCTCCTACTTATCCCCTGAACAAGTTTCTGGTGATGATATTGGCCCCGCCAGCGACGTGTATTCGGCTGGCATTCTGCTTTATGAGTTGCTCACCGGCACCACGCCTTTTAGCGGCGACACACAAATCGCCCATGCCTACTCACGTCTCGACCGTACTGTCCCCGCGCCAAGCGATGTTATTGACGGCGTTCCCCCGCTTTTCGACGCCCTCGTGGCCTCAGCAACCACGCTAAGTCCTCACGATCGCTTTACGGATGCTGACGAGTTCCTCACGGCATTAGATGACGTTGCAGCCGAACTCCAACTTCCAGCTTTCAAAGTTCCTGTTCCCGCTAATGCGGCAGCCCACCGCGCCTCTGAAAACATCAACGGTGCGCTCAGTGCTACCGATCTGCTCACTACAGATATTCCTAGGGATGCAACCGAGCTTATCGACGATGCCCCGGGGCAAGGACTATTCCCCCACTCGCAGTATCCGACTACACATGAGACATCCGTCTTCCCCGCAACAGAGTCAGCTACAGAAACTCAGATCTTTCCCCACGAAGGATTAATCGACGCTGCACCCCCTGCTCCCAACATTGCGCCCGATCCCTATGCTGCAGCCGCTCCTGCAGCTCCTGAAACTATTCCCCCAGGACCAGTAGAAGAACCGCCAGCAGAACGTCCAATAACTAACAGGTCAAAGACAAGTTTTATTATTTGGCTTGTCCTTGTTCTCGTTGTGACGGCATCTGTGGCAATCGGCGGTTGGTGGTTTGGCTCTGGCCGATACGGAGAAGTTCCTCAGGTACTCGGGATGAGTCAAATAGAGGCAACTGCGCTAGCGCAGGATGCGGGTTTTAGCACAACCACCTCCCCTGTCTATAGCGATGATATTCCAGCAGATTTGGTCGCGGGAGCCATCCCAGAGGTCGGACATAGAGCAGTAAAAGGTAACGAGATTACCCTCTTAGTTTCCCAAGGAAAGCCCACCGTCCCCTCTATCCCCAGTAGCCATGATACTGCGGAAGTCCGTGCGCTTTTAGAAGAACGCTCCTTATCCTATGCAGAGGCACCACCAGAATATTCTGATGATGTTCCTGAAGGGAAAGTTGTTTCTTTAAAACCAGAACCCGGAACGACAGTCCGAGTGGGCTCAGAAGTAGCCGTTGCGCTATCCCGAGGACCCGCCCCGGTCAATGTTCCTCATGTCGCGGAAATGTCTGAGGAATCAGCACGTGATCAGTTGGAAAAGCTCGGTCTCAAAGTGAATATCACCGAGGAGTTTAACTCAGAAATACGCGGCGGAGATGCCATCGGTACGCTACCGGAAGCCGGCACTACTCTGCCTCGTGGCACCACTGTCACCCTCCGGATCTCAACGGCTGTGGAGATCCCTGACGTGCGCGGGAAATCTAAGCAAGAGGCCACCAGTGAACTTGCTGCTGCTGGAATCAGAGTAAACAGTGTCACTCGATCAGATTCGGAATCCGGAAACTCTGCGGACGAGATTACTTCCATCATGCCACCTTCCGGAAGCCTCATTGACCCCGCACGTACCAGCGTAGACCTTGTACTGGCTGGTGAGGTCAACGTTCCTTCCGTCGTGGGCAAAAAGTACTCCGAAGCCAAGAAGATTCTTGAAGAGGCCGGCTTTACGGTCAAGGGCACTGGAGCTAAGAAGCCGTCGTCTCGTGTCTACTGGCAATCCCCCACGGGAGGACGAGAGACTCCCGGGGCTGAGATCAAACTACGAACAATAGGTTCTTAATAGAAAACACAACGCCTCGTATTCTTAAGCTCATTCGCTAACCAAGAATACGAGGCGTTTGCCTATATCTATCAGCTGTGTACGCGTGGCACGTGCATAAAAGCAAGCACTTAGTTTCGCAGCATCTCAGCGACTAGGAAGGACAACTCCAGCGATTGCTGAGTGTTAAGACGGGGATCACAAGCAGACTCATAACGTCCCGGAAGATCCACATCCGTGATATCTTCTGCTCCACCAAGGCATTCAGTGACATTCTCACCAGTAAGTTCAATGTGAATGCCACCTGGGTGTGTACCTAGCGCACGATGGACTTCAAAAAAGCCCTGAACCTCATCAATCACTTTGTCAAAGTGACGGGTCTTATAGCCATTGGAAGAAGTAAAAGTGTTCCCATGCATCGGGTCCGACTGCCAAATCACTTTGTGTCCGGAGTCCTCGACAGCTCGGATGATGCCTGGCAAGACGGAACGAACTTTATCATGACCCATGCGGGCAACCATGGTGAGACGGCCCGCTTCAAAATTCGGATCTAGCTTGTCTGCATACGCCACGGCTTCTTCGGGAGTACAAGTAGGACCGATCTTGATGCCTATAGGGTTGGCGATCATTGCTGCGAAGTTAACGTGGAAATCTTCGATTCCCCGTGTGCGCTCGCCAATCCAGAGCTGATGCGCAGACAGATCATAGAGCTCTGTTTCTCCGTCTTCGTTTTTTGCCAAGCGCAGCAGAGCCCGCTCGTAGTCCACGACCAGAGCCTCGTGGGAACAAAAAATATCTGCGGAATGCAGTGTGTTGTCAGTAACACCACAGGCGTTCATAAACCGCAATCCCCGCTCGATTTCCTGGGCCAGCGCCTCATAGCGCGCTCCAGCAGGAGAACTGGCAACGAACTGCCTATTCCAACCTGTCAATCGATGCAAATCAGCGGTGCCCGATGACGTTAATGCACGAACTAAATTCATAGCGGCAGAGGAGTTAGCATATGCACGGATCATACGTGCGGGATCATGCTTGCGAGCTTCCTCGGTCGCTTCCACCCCGTTCACGATGTCCCCACGGTAATTAGGCAAGCCATTTTCATCGAGATTAGAGGAACGTGGTTTAGCGTATTGCCCCGCGATACGAGCCATCTTGATGACCGGAGTAGAAGCGCCATAAGTAAGCACCACTGCCATCTGCAGAAGTGTCTTAATGTTGGCACGAATATGAGGCTCCGTGTTGGACTCAAAAGTCTCAGCACAGTCCCCGCCTTGGAGTAAAAAGGCCTTTCCATTGGCAACGTCGGCAAGCAGCTTTTTTAGCTCACGAACTTCCGGGGCAACCACGATAGGAGGCACCGACTCGAGGATCTTGCGAACATTCTCGGCGGTTTTCGTGTCCCAAATTGGTTGCTGCTTTGCATCACGAGCGATAACGTCTTCAAATCGCTGCTGCAATCCATCCGGCAACGGCGGAAGATCTGGCAAAACGTCTTTGGGAATGTCTACTGTCCAACTCACACTCTTATGTTTAGCACGTCACCACAAAAACCAGGGCGTCGGAGGAACATAAAATTCTGTCCTTGAACATTTTATGCAGAAATAGTGCCTCACCGAGACCGGAAAACAAGCCCAAAACAGGACGTTTTATGCTCGATTCTTTTTATCGATTGGCAAACGCATCGCACACACCTTGAATTTCTGCAGGTTATGCCGCGCGTCGACGAGAGCGTCATGATTTCCATCGGGAGCTTTAGGCAATACAGGCTGTCCGGCAAATTCCCAATATTGTTTAAGCTCATGAGTAAAACGGGGGATCTTTCGCGGTAGCCCCGTCATGTCACCCCAGAGCTGGGCAAGTACCACGTGATCGTATGCCCCTACCCACGCCCACAGTTCCGGATGAGAATCTGCGGACAAAAGAAACTCTACAATCTCCTCACGAATCTGTGCGTTAGTTTTCCATAGCTCGCTCGACGGATTTGGCAGTTTGTTTAACACATTCTCCCGAACCCATTTTCCGGCTTTAGAGTGATCTGCATCGGTGGACACTGCGTAATACTCTCGTCCGTCCTCAGCGACAATGCCGATCGAGACAAGTTCGATACTGCGGCCGTCTTCAATGAACTCGGTGTCATAAAAATACCTCATCCGACCTTGCCTCACTGCGATAAAATCAACGGTTTCTTGTCATATGTGCCAAAGGTGTATAGAAAAACCCAGCACACATTATCTGTCAATTAATCACCACAGTAATAAACCGCCATGCAACAGACATGCATCGCCCCCTAACTTAAGAGTTAGCAGATACAGGTGCTTGCTTTTCGACGCCCACCCGACGGGGAACCAAGCCATGGGGAGCAATTGAACGCCCAATGAGCGGAACATGCGACAAAAGCTCCATCGCTGCGGCTCCAGCAATTGTAAAACCAATACACAGCAAAATCCACACCCCAGAAGATCCCAAGAGCGTGTCGCTATACAATTCAATTCCTTCCTCACGATATCGGAAGAAATAACCAAAAAGTAGCGTCAAAACAATGGGATGGCTCAAATAAATAACCAAAGTATGACGGCCAATCCACTGCAGGCCTTCACTTAATAACGAAATCTTAGAGAGCAAGACCGCAGATGCTATGGCGGCAGGTAAATACAATAAATGCGTAAGCGTAAGCAGGGAGAGTTCCCAGACCTCCGACACCGAAAAACGCGATATTTCACGGCTTAGCAGCAACGTCCCGCAAGCCACTGCAAGCTCTATAGGTTTAAGGGCATTCTCTGCATAACGTTCGATGAGCGGTCGAGCGTAGGCGCCTAGCAAGAAGCACGGAAGATACGCCACGACTTTTTCTGTCATGGGAGTTTCTGGAGCTATGGGCGCTCCCAAAATAATGGCCAACGGAATAGACCACCGTAACCACGGATGCAGAAACTTTGTGCTCCACAACGCAATGGTAAAGAAAAACAGAGAATGCAAGAACCAATACATGTTTTCAGAAGTCCATAGAGCTTCCACGTAAAAATCTTGGTCCGGAAGCGGTTCATCCCAAAAAACAAAAAATTCTATCCTCTTGGCAAATAACTCCAATGGAGTCCACAGCACGTAGGGAACTAAAAGGAACCACAGGCGATGTACAAATAACTCTGCAAAGTTAAAACGAAATACTTTGACGGAAAAGAAACCACTCACCAGAAAAAATAACGGCATCCGAAGCGGGGCAATGAGTTCATTTATGTGAGCCGCGGTCGTGTACATACCATCAGGAACCGCCAAACAAATGTGGAGAAGAACTACTCCAATGATCGATAGCCCTTTAGCTAAATCAGGCCACGCCATGCGCGGTTTCCCCTGAGGGGTGGATGGCGTTGTTGCTGCAGCCGTCCGAGGCTCAGGAGGAATAGGCAGCTGTGCAGGAAGATGGGGTCCTGTTGCTTCGTGTGTTTTTTCTGCTAAGAAGCCAGCACCACCAGTACTATATTGCGGACGCTCGCATCGGGTATCTCGCATTCTGTGAGTAAAATTCTTGCGGGTTTCTTCCTGCATCTTCTTTTTTCTCAGGAAGCTAACGCTAGAGGGAAAGCGAAAAACACGCGGCTTTACTACTCGCCGATCCATTATGCTCCCTCTGCAGGCTATTGCCTTACTCGTTTGTCTTGCTATACAAAGCAAAGCGCCGGAAAACCGGCTGCACTGTCTTTGAATTGACCGCCCTATGCTTTGCTTATCAACGAGCCCATTTCGCTATTGCGGAATACTCGAACTCTGGATATAGGCAAATAGCCATGCGAAATGACCATAAGCCTAGTTGATCACCAGAGCTGCGAAAACTAAGGGCAACCAAATTTACTCCGCACCTGCGGGATACCCTTTGCCCTCTTCGAGAGACTTCTTTACGTCTGTTGCATACATATCCACATACGGTTGGCCGCTCAATCGCGAAAGCTCATGCATGACATAATCCGTGAGTGCGCGGTAGGCCTCATGCGATTCTGGATCCAGTCCCCGCTTAGCGGCAAATTCAGAAGGGATAATCGGATCGCCTATTTTCATCCGAACTTTATACGGGCGCGGTATCCATGACCCGATCGGATTAGCTTCCCGGCTTCCGATCATGGCAACGGGGATCACTGGATCATTAGTGGTAAACGCAATCCGGGCCATTCCTGTCCGCCCCTTATAGACCCGTCCATCGGGCGAGCGCGTACCTTCGGGATAAATCCCAAATACGTCCCCTCGACCCAAGATTTCGCGAGCAGTACTAATAAGTTCTACAGCAGCGGTCGGAGAGTTCCTATCAATAGGAACCTGGCCTACGGAAGTAAAAAACCACTTTTGCAGTCGCCCAACGCATCCTGGAGTAGTAAAGTACTCGCTCTTTGCAGGAAAAGTAATCTGTCGGCGGCACACCAAAGGAAAATAAAAAGAATCCATGACCGACTGATGACTCGAGGCTAAAATCGCCGCCCCCGATGATGGGATCTTGTCTACTCCTTCAACCTCAGGTCGGTTATACAGGCGTAGGAGAGGACCCAGCAGAATATGCTTGAGAGTCCAGTACCACTTGTTGTGCATAAGGGATTCCTTGAATATCAGAGAGCGAGGGCGATCAGACCAATTGGCGAGCCAAATCAGATACCCCGATCATACCCGCATCTCCACCTAGCTCCGCACACGAAACTTTGGGAAGGGGGCGGTACCCTGCCCCCACCATCGATGTACTCATCGTCTCCACGGCGGTATCGAGGTAGAGTGCGCTTGCGGTAGATACTCCCCCACCGATCACGATAAGTCCGGGATCAAGGACATCTGCCACTATGGACAGAGCTCGTCCCATCCATTGGGCGAAATCTTCTACAACGGCGCAAGCAAGCTGATCACCATCACCAGCTGCAGCCATAATGCGTTTACCGCTTAAGGAACCGTTAGCTAGAGCGTCGATAAGCACGGAATCAGTCGCTTTGCCCGCTGCAATCATCTCACGAGCAGTAGTTTCCAAAGCCGTTCCTGAACAGTACCGTTCTAGGCATCCGCGCTTGCCACAGGAACATACCCGCCCTCCTGGCACTACAGTGAGATGACCAAATTCTGGCGCTGTGCCAAACGCCCCACGATAAATCTCTCCTTGGTGCATAAGAGTGGCACCAATTCCGGTGCCTACGGCAAAGAGAACCCAGTTATCTGCCCCCTGAGCGGCACCAAACCGATATTCTCCCCACGCTGCCGAATTTGCATCATGCTCTAGCCGAACAGGTAACCCTAGAGACTCTGAAAGCTCTGCTCGAACAGCCCGGTCTCTCCACGGGAGATGCGGAGCAAAACGAACAATCTCACAATCAGGATCCAAAAAACCGGCTACTGCCAGCCCCACTGCAGAAATCTCATGTTTCTGCCTCAGAGCGTCTACTAGCTCGATAATGCCGGATTCGAGCAGTTCAGGAGTCGATGGCGTAGGAACCGACATAGAGTCAATAATCTGACCATCCGAAGTCACCGCCGCCGCCCGCATATTAGTTCCACCGATATCAAAGCCCACGGTGACTGCGTCGGATCTTTCAGACATATCTCGCCTCAATTGCCCTCGACTTTTGGAAAACAGGCGCTATATGCGGCAGCACACTACGAAACCGCACAAAGCATAACTAGCAAAGTATAGCGAGCCACCAACCCAATATCACATTTACGCTTATAGCAATGCGCGCAGCCTCTGTCCCATAATCTCCCAACTCCATTGTTCTTTCACATGCTGTCGCCCTCTGTCCGCCATAGCTTGTCGACGCTGTCCGCCCATCGCTATAAGAGAGTTCACTGCACGTGCCACCGCCACTACATTGTTCCCATCCACAACTAGACCGCCTCCGGGAACAATCGTTTCCGGTGCCCCACCTGAGTCCCCAGCGATAACCGGAACACCACACGCTTGAGCCTCTAGGAAGACAATCCCTAGTCCCTCAACATCAAGCCCTCTCCCCCTGGTCCGACATGGCATCGCAAAAAGATCGCAAGACTGAAGAATCTCCACCATGCGCCCCTCAGCGACCCTGCCCATAAAAGCAACGCGGTCTGCTACCCCATGCTTTTCCGCTAGTTCCACCAGCTTAGTTTCGTACGGTCCCCCGCCTACAAGTACTAATCGAACTGGCTTATCTCCTTGATGTATTTCCGAAAGAGCCTCAATGAGCCGATCCTGCCCTTTCCTAGGAACTAGCCGAGAAATACAGGCGATAACAAATTCCTCTTTATCCCATCCCAATTCCTCACGGATACTTTTTCTCACGTCACTTTCCACCGGGTGAAAACGCTCTACATCTACACCAGAGGGAAGGTGAGCAAACTCAACACCAGGCCCAAAGGCCCCACGGATACGGCTAAGCGTGAATTCGGAGATATAAGTGACTACATCACTGGATCGACCAATCCGCCTTAATAACTGACGTGCTATCGGCAACATTGCCCAACCCACTTCATGCCCATGAGTCGAAGCAATAACCCGGTGAGCCCCGGCTTTCTTAGCTCTTTTACCAAGGAGTCCTAATGGGGCGGCCGCACCAAACCATACGGTGTCTATCCGCTCCTTTTCTATGATTTCCGCCATTCGGCGAGCTGTAGCAGGAGTAGGAAGCATGATCTTGTGAGGCCAGCGGTAAACCGTATAAGGAAGAGACTCATCATAGGCTGCAGCCGCAGCGTCATCCTGCGTAGAAGCAAAAACGACTACATCTTGTGGCAACAGCTCATCCAAATAGTCACGGATATACGACTGGATGCCGCCAAGAGTCGGCGGAAAATCATTAGTAACTAAGAGCATCCGGGTCATACTCTGATTCTCCCATGAATAGCGAGAGCCCAACGATCATCGATCGTCGGGCATGCACTGCCATCAGACGTGCAGTTCAATATTAGTAACGGCGAGCGCCATAAAAAGGCATGGAGTCAACAGGAACAACCTGAACTGGGATGCCATAATCCGACGCATGCACGAGCATGCCGTTTCCTGCGTAGATTCCCACGTGAGTGGCGCCCGGATAATACCCAACGACGTCTCCCGGCTGTAGCTCACTACGAGAAACGGGAGTTCCACCAGCCATTTGCGCCTGGGAGGTTCGCGGAAGCGACTTACCTTGTTGCTGATAAGACCAGTACACCAATCCAGAGCAATCAAATTGCGATGGTCCTACCGCACCCCAGCCATAAGGAGAGCCGAGCTTGGTCATAGCTGCTTGCAAAGCTCCCATGCCCTCAGGATTGGAGCCGACAACGCCGTCGAGAGAGTAGGCCACGGGGCCATTTTTAGCTTCCCATCGCAACCTGTCTTCACGACTTAGACTTTCCACTTGCTTACGTAAGTCTTCAGTCTTAGTCTTGAGCTCTTCTTGCTCTTTGAGCAAAACCCCATGCTGTCTTTCCAGCTCGGCCTGCTTGAACTTTGCTTCAGCAATGGCTCGCGTAACAGAGCCCCGCTTGACCGCTGAATGTTCCGTTGCCTTAGACAACTGGTTCAAAGCCGCCTGGGCATTCCTAGTGAGGACCGACATGTACGCAGCACGATCAATAGCATTCTGGGGATTTTCTGCAGAAACAGCGTTAGTCAACGGGTCAATAACAGCACCACGATATTTTGAAGCCGCTAAACGATTAATCTCACTACGATAAATATCCTCTTGAGACTTCGCCTCATCCGCCTCTTGGGTTGCCCGATCAACGTCAGATTGAAGACTCCGCAAAGATTCTTCCCCTGCAGTTAAATCAAGCTCCAGCTGTTTCACTGCCTCATTCTTAGCGTTCGCGTCTTGGGAGATAGCTTCCATCGAGCTAATGAGTGATTCAACGTCATCCGCCGAAACAGCAGGCGCCAAAGCCCCGCCCATAGAAACCATAACCAGCAAAGGAGCAACGAAAAGCATTCGGCGCGTTTTTTTCACTGTTTTCCCCAAATATCTAGCTAGATGAACACAATAACTATATAGCCCACACAGCAAAAAACAAGCATTGCGCTGCATAGCCGTAAGCAAAGTGAAAAATAGTGAAGGTTCGGCATTTAATGCCGAACCTTCACTATCAATCGCCAGGCAAATTAATACCGGACTGCGTTGTAATAAGGCATGTAGTCGATAGGCGACTCGGAAAGAGGGGTGCCTTCGGTCAGCGCGTGAATAACAGTGCCGTTACCTGTATAAATTCCGACATGGGAAGCGCCAGAGTAGAAAGCAATAATGTCGCCAGGCTGAAGATCCTGTCGAGCTACCTTTGTTCCACCTGCAGCCTGAGCGTAAGAAGTGCGCGGGATAGACTTACCGATCTGCGCATATGCCCATGAGGTCAAACCCGAGCAGTCAAAGGCGCTAGGACCTGCAGCACCCCATACGTAAGGAGAACCAATCTTGGAACGCGCTGCGTCAACTACAGCCTGGCCGGAAGAAGTGGCCGGAGAAGAGCTAACGGTAGGAACGTTTACCAATGCAGAGTAGTTAGCATTCCCGCCCTGCCCCTGCAGGGAAGGGATCCACTGATCACTGCCCGGAATGTTTGCGATGCCAGGTACATTCTCAATTCCCTGAACTTCAAACTTGATTCCTGTGTTAGGAACTACAACCTCAGCGGCATGTGCCTGTCCGGTAAGAGTTGCGGTGGCGCCCACCACTACAGCAGAAGCTGCTGCTGCATTGCGTGCGGTGTTCTGATTGCTGCGACGGTGCTTAGCCACGAAAGAAACTCCAAATCCATATCGGTCTGCCACATAGTGACTGCCTTCTCTTTTCAAAGAAAGCAAGCGACCCTATCTTCAAGTACGTGCAGCCCCATCACACGGGACCAACTCAAATGTCTCGATTAGGTTACGAAACGGCAACGCTCAATGTCCACCCATCAACAAAAATCCACACGTTATAAAACCGTTACTTAACAAAAGGCCCGTTTTCTTAATTTTAGATAAGTCCACCCCCGCCAGACATCATCTCGAGCATTAAATAGCAAAAATCCCCCCAACGAACTGCGCTAATAAGAACTTCCTTTGGAGGTGAACAGACCCCCGAAATTCAACACATTTTCGCCACAATTGCCGAAATATAAATAGGTATGATCCCGATCACATTTTGTAATTTTTCCTCTACCCACGCCCCACAATGTCGCTTTTTCTGCCGGAAAAAACGCAGCATTACACCCTTTTTGTTCTATAAAAAGCGTCACTTACGTAACTAAAACCTCAAAAGTAACAGCATCTACAAGGTACCGAGGGCCACTGGAGCCACTCAAACCACACCACTATCTAACAACTCGTAATAATGCGGCGTTAAAACACAGACTCCATCATGCACACTATGCTTCTCCGACTAGGTTTTCCCGCAGCTCTCCCCTGTCCGCGTCTGTTTTGTGTCTGCTCCTTATATATAAGGAGTCACCGTAAAAAATGAACTGCTCCCCGTTAGTTGGACTGAGAAATCAGAAACCTACTGATGGGGAGCAGTTCAATGAGAGTGCGAAGTTCTCTAACCGATTGCTAGTTCGTCGTGACCCGGTTGGTAAGTTGCACCGTCGCTGACTATTTCCTTGCTGGTGAGACAGCATTGGATCTGGCCAAGGAGTTTAAGCTTTCATCCGAGCAACTTGTTAAGAGCTGGGTGCGTAGGTGGCGTGATGGTGGAGATGACTCCCTCAAACCAAAGCCAAAGGGACGGCCCAAGGGCTCTGCCAAGCCGGTAGCACTGACTGAGGAAGACAAACTCCGCCGTGAAGTCGAGAAACTACGGGCTGAAAATGCATACCTAAAAAAATTGCGGGACTTGAGGAACCAGCGGCGAGGCTAAAAACCGAAGTCATTGCCATCCTCAAGTCAGATCACCACTTCGATGACCTCCTAGCCGCAGCCGGATTAGCCCGTTCAACGTATTTCTACCACCTGAAACAACTGGACAATCCGGATAAGTACATCGAGCTCAAGGACGCTATCAAGACCATCTTCGAGAAGATGAAACAACGTTATGGCTATCGCCGCATCCACACTGAGCTACGCAAGCAGGGCTGGCAGGTAGGCCACAAACTCGTGTACAAGCTCATGGACCAGATGAGACTAAAGTCTAAGGTCAGGCCGCGCAGGAAGTATAAATCCTATAAGGGTCAAACCAGTCGCATTGCCGACAATCTCCTCGACCGTAACTTCACCCCAGATAAGCCGAACACGGTGTGGGTCAGTGATATCACCGAGTTTCGTGTTGCCGGCACCAAGGTTTATCTCTCACCGATCATGGACCTGTATGACCGCACCATCCTGGCGTACACATTGTCGATGTCACGCAGTAGAGGAGTTTTGTCAGGACGTGGACGACTACATCTTCTGGTACAACAACGACCGACTCCAACAACGATTCAAGGGCCTGACCCCGATGCACTATCGGAATCAGACCCTTGAAACCCTAACCACCTAGAATTAAACCAGTCCAACTAACGGGGGCTAGTTCATATAAAGACGACAATGGCCTTCCTGATTAACAGGAAGGCCACTGTCGTATTCGAGAACGTTTTAGGGCTAGTCTTTCTCTACCCCATCATTTATGCGATTCTGCTTCTGCAGATTCTCATACATTTCAACTTCTTCACGATGATTCTCATGCTCAATTTCATCGTATTTAGCCGCGATAGACTCCGAGTCTGGAGTGAAGAACGAACCACGGCCAGGACTTCCACCAAAACCAAGCTGGTTGAGTTGCTTAGGAACAGCTGCACCAGCATATGGAAGTGGTATTGGGTGTCCATGCTCGTCTACCGGGCCAAGCGGCTGGTGTACCTCAACAAAGGCACCGTTAGGCATGACCTTAATAACGCCGGTTTCAATACCGTGTTCCAGAACCTCACGGTCAGAACGCTGCAAACCGAGACAGATTCTGTAGGTAATGAAGTAAGCCAGCGGAGGCAAGACAATCAAGCCGATACGGCCAACCCATGTCATGGCGTTCAAAGAAACCTGGAAGTGATATGCAAACAGGTCGTTACCGCCAGAGAGTGTTAGGAGGAAGTAGAAGACAATTGCCATCACACCAAGAGACGTACGGACTGGAACATCGCGGGGACGCTGCAACAAGTTGTGATGAGCGTCGTCACCAGTGATCTTCTTCTCAATGAACGGGTAAGCCACAAGTAGCGCGACAAGAACACCACAAAGAAGAGCAACCCAGAAGGCACCAGGGATCGTGTAATTACCAAAGTAGAGTTCCCAAGCAGGCATCACACGCGCAGCACCGTCAGTCCACAGCATGTAAATATCAGGCTGCGATCCAGCTGAAACCTGTGACGGGTTATAGGGACCCAGGTTCCAAATAGCGTTGATGGAAGTCAGACCAGCCAAGAGCGCCAAGAAACCGAAGGTGATCAGGCCAAAGGACGTGGTCTCCAGAATAAAGACAGGGAGGATACGAACGCCGACAACGTTATTTTCTGTACGGCCTGCACCTGGGAACTGGGTGTGCTTTTGGTACCACACCAAAGCAAGGTGAGCTGCGATCAAGCCAAGGATGATGCCTGGGATGATGAGCACGTGTGCAATGTAGAAGCGATCAAGCATCAAATCAGATGGGAAGTCTCCACCGAAGATCAACCAGTGCAACCAGGTACCGATGATCGGAAGTGCCAGGATGATGGCAGACATGATGCGTAGACCAACGCCCGAAAGCAGATCATCAGGAAGGGAATAACCCATGAAGCCTTCAGCCATGCCCAGGAACAAAAGCACGCAACCGATGATCCAGTTAGCTTCACGAGGACGACGGAACGCACCAGTGAAGAAGATACGGAGCATGTGCACTGTCATGGAGACCATGAAGGTTAGCGCAGCCCAGTGGTGCATCTGGCGAATAAACAGACCACCACGTACCTCGAAGGAAAGGTTCAGCGCAGTCTCGTAAGCACGAGACATTTCCACGCCGTTCAAAGGCAGGTACGCACCTTCGTAGATAACCTTGGTAATGGAAGGATCAAAGAAAAGTGTCAGGTATACGCCAGTCAGCAACAAAATAACGAAGCTGTAGAGAGCGATCTCGCCGAGCATGAAGGACCAATGCGTCGGGAATACCTTATTAATCTGACGACGAATACCAGCAGCAGCTGTGTATCGAGAGTCAATATTATTGCCGATGTCAGCTAGTTTGTTGCTCATGAACGACGCTCCCAGAATGCCGGGCCGACAGGTTCAACAAAGTTGCCTGCGGCAATGAGGTAACCCTCTTCGTCAACGGTGATCGGCAGCTGCGGCAAAGCACGGGCGGCAGGACCAAAGACTGGCTTACCGTAATGCAATGCATCGAACTGCGACTGGTGGCACGGGCAAAGGATGCGGTTTGTCTGAGCCTCATAGAGGGACGTTGGGCAACCGATGTGCGTGCAGATCTTGGAGTAGGCGTAATAATCGCCGTAGTGGAACTCTTCTTGTCCTTCACGCTCAATAACTTTTTGAGCATCAGAAGCACGGAGACGAATAAGCATGACTGCATTTCGAGGGCCGTGAATCGAGTGCATCTGCTCCGTGTACACGTCAGCATCTGCGCTGTATTTATCGCCATCGTTAACCAGCTCTTCTGGGAGCGGGAAAACGGTTTCCATTGCAGCAGCAGACAAATCTTCTGGGCGCATACGAACAAGGCGGCTAACACCGTGCGTTGTGTAATGCGTGCCAACGGAAGTGCTGTGCTTCTCAGCAGTCGTTCCGGTGTCGCGTCCTAAGTAAAGCTTCACGCCTTTCTCATGCAACGTCCAACCGGAGGTCCACAGGGTTCCGTCACCCTGAATACCTAGCTCGCCCTTCTTCCACGGGTTCTTCACCATGCCGCCGAGTGGAGCGACGATAACCAAACCAGTGAGGAGTCCACCGACACCGAGCATCGACTTCAGAACTTTACGACGACCCAAGGTGGAGGTTTCCCAAGAATCATTCAGCAGCGCGGTGATCGTACGACGATCCACTTCTTCCGAAGGGCCATCGTGACGGCGCTGCACAGAGATCTCTGCAGGAATGATGTTCTTGATGTAGATGATAACGCCGAAACCCAATGCCAAAATGGCAAGACCTGCGGTCAAACCAAGCAGTGGCGTGTACAGCGTGTAGGTCCACAATCCGTCATCGCCGAGACCTTTATAGTGCCATGGCCAGAACAAGTAGATAGCCAAGTATGCCAAGGCTGAGACGATGCCGATACCGAACCAAACGCCAACCTTTATAGAAGCACGTTTGGATGCCGGATCGCCGTCAACAGGAAAACGCTCTTTACGATAAGCAACAGTCACGCCGTCGAGCTCTGTGCCCAAACGGGCTAGTTCGTCGTTAGACATCGCTTCTAGTTCTTGCGTTGTGTATTTCTTTTCATTGCTATTGCTCATGAGCGAGATCCAATCCACAGAGCAGCGGCCACCAAGACCACGATTCCAACGAGCCACATCAACATGCCTTCAGAGACTGGTCCTAGGCCGCCCAAGTTCCAACCGCCTGGGCTAGGTGTCTCTTTAGCCGACTTGATGTAAGCAATAATGTCTTTCTTCTCGTCAGCGGAGAGCTGACGATCCGAGAACTTAGGCATGTTCTGAGGACCAGTAAGCATTGCCTGGTAGATTTCCTGCTCGTTTGCGGGGTCTAGAACAGGTGCGTATTTACCACTAGAAAGCGCGCCACCGCGCCCTGTGAAGTTATGGCAAGAAGCGCAATTCAAACGGAAGAGATCCGAGCCGCGAGCGACATCGGCTGGATCGATCTTTCCGTTGTAGTTAGCACCACGAAGAGTATCTAGTGCGACAGAGCCGTCCTCGTTATAGACGATGCCAGGGCCGCCGCCATTAGCCTCAACGTATGCGGCCAGCGCTAGGGTTTGTGCCTCAGAGTAGCGTGGAGCTTTACGCATGGCTTGTGCCTCATTGCGCAGCATCGGCATACGTCCAGAATGAACCTGGAAGTAAGTTGCACCGGAGCCAACGCCAATCAGCGAAGGACCCCGATCTTTCACACCTTGGAGGTTTGCACCATGACAGGTAATACAAGCAACGTCATAAAGGTCCTTGCCTTCCTGAATCATTGCTTGCTCGTCTTGGCGCGCTGTGGCTACCTGGGCATCAGGTGTCACAGCATTAACCAAAAGTCCGGTACCGGTAAGGCCAACAGCTAGTGCTAAAGCACCAACAGCAGTCCGGCGCACCTTGCGGCGAGCTCGAACTTTCTTGGCCTTGGAGACTGAAGCTGAGGGTACTTCTACCGCTTCAGTCTTGTTCTGGGTGGTATCCATCATTTCCCTTAATGTTCTCGAATATGGAAAGTGAGGGGCTATCTCAATTCACATAACCGGGTTGAGTGGCCATATGAACCAAGACTGCCTATTGAATGAAGTAGATCGTGATGAACAGGCCGATCCAGACCACGTCAACGAAGTGCCAGTAATAGGACACCACCATCGCAGCAGTCGCCTGTGCAGGTGTGAACTTCGACTTAGAAATGCGAAGCAACACAACCACAAAAGCCAAAACACCCGCAAGCACGTGTGCTGCGTGGAAGCCCGTGGTGATGTAGAACGCAGAACCGTACACACTGCTCGGGATTGTCATTCCATGCTCGATCAAGTGGTAATATTCATAGCTCTGTCCGAGCAAGAAGATTGCTCCCAGCACAATGGTCAGAGAGAACCAACGACGAAGACCAAAAACATCTCCGCGTTCCGCTGCAAACACACCAAACTGAGCTGTCACAGAGGAAGACACCAAAATAGCGGTGATCACCAATGCGTACGGCACATTGAGGTGTCCAGCTCCCTCTTTCCAAGAGCCATTACCAATTCCATTTGCGCGCGAGGTGAAGTACATCGCGAACAAACCGGCGAAGAACATTAATTCCTGGGACAGGAACACAATCGTGCCGACACTGACCATATTTGGCCGGTTCAGTGCCGCAACACGCTGCGGTGCTGCCATATCTTTGTTTCCTATTGCGCTCGTCACGGTAATTAGTATGGTCGTTTCTTCCGGTCAAGTCACATTCTGCCCCCGCCTTTTTTAGTCTCTCATTTCTTGCACATAGCAATATTTTTCTGTTTCCCACCCCACAGTTTTTCTTAGCAATAACGGGAACTAAACCTCCTTTCCATACGACGCCAAGTTTCCGCAGGTCATCACAGTAGCAACGTGATGGTTACTCATTTTTCCTCACACCCCCTTCCCCCAAGCCCCTTGACAGTTTTCTTCAGTTTTATTTCCCCCTTCGTTTACCTGAGATATATTTCACACTTCGAAAGGAGAGCATTTGCCAGTGTTGCAACTTTAGTATGACCCCCGACTACCTGCGCTTTTAGCTGCAATATTAGACGGCCTAACCCTTTTTGCCCCCTAAAAATTATTTTTAACCCCACGGGAACTTTTCCCAATCATCGACAGTCTTTTTAATCCACCCAACCTCAATAGGCAAAAATAAACTCGATTCTTACCGTCATAACAACCGGTAAGAATCGAGTTTATTTAAGGAAAAGGTGCACCTCTGACACGATCAGAGTGGAAGGTAGCTACATAAGTTAGTGCTTTTCTTTTGGCATTCCGTACTGAAGGTTCAGCATGGTTGTGGTGTAAATCAGTAATGCCGCACCAACCGCGATGAGCCAGTAGTGGAGGAAGATAACTCCAAAGCCAAGAACGGCAACGGCACCACTCATAGCCGCAGGCCAGATGGAGCTAGGGCTAAAGAATCCGAGAGTTCCAGCAGCATCCGCAACCTCAGCCTCTTCCCAGTCTTCAGGAAGGATGTCGATGCGGTTTTCAGTAAAGTGCAGGTACCCACCCAGCATCAGAGTGAGCAGCGTCGCCAGAATCAGCGAAACTCCACCAGCCCATTCAAAACCCGGGTGACTGCCAGAATCCCTAACGTACATTGTGGCAAAAACATAGATCACCGACATGACGGCAAGGAAGGTTGCCATCGAATACATGATCTTGGATGTAGCTTTCATGTTCTCTACTTCTCCTTGTTCCTACGCAGCGGGGCTGGTCTTATCAAAGTTATCGCCATCACGCGTAGCGCGCTCAGAGTTGAACGGGTGCGTGGTGGTTGCGTAGGGCTCCTCCCCAATGCTCTTTAGGGCATCAGAGTTTGTAGCCTGCGGATTGCTATTACGGAAAGAGATGTACTGCTTGAACTTCTCTGGAGTTACTACGCGAATCTCAAAGTTCATCATTGCGTGATAGGTACCACACATCTCCGCACAGCGACCCACGAATGCACCGGTCTTTTCAATCTTTTCGATCTGGAAACGACGCTGCTGCTTGTTCTGCTCCGGGTGGTTGTACACATCTCGCTTGAACAAGAACTCTGGAACCCAGAATGCGTGAGAGACATCGGCGGAAGCCAAGTCAAACTGAATTGCGGTGTCACTTGGGAGAACCAAAACCGGGATCTCTTCAGAAGTACCCAGAGTCTCAATCTTGTTGAAGTGAAGGTAAGACGTATCAGTCTTAGACATTCCGTTGATCGGGTTCTTGCCGTTAGGGTCTACTTTGCTTGCCTCGGCCGCAGCCTGGCGTGCTTCGTCGACGCCCTTGTATTCAGCACCGGTGGGTGAAAGCTCGGCAGCGATATCCGAGTAACCGAACTTCCAGTTCCACTGATAGGCCGTAACGTCCACGGTAACCTTAGGATCTTTATCCATCGCAGTTACCTTGTCCTGGGTCTGGACGGTGAAGAAGAAGAGACCCATGACGATCACGATTGGGATAATCGTCAGCACTAGCTCCAGTGGAATGTTGTACTGAGTCTGACGAGGGAACTCATCTTTACCAGCTTTCTTTGCACGCTTAGCGCTCCATGCAAACATGCCATAGATAAAGAGACCCCACATGATGAAGCCGATGATCCAGGCAGCTACCCAGACCCAGACCCAGAAGTTATACATCGAAGTAGCTTCGGGTGTAACTCCTTCTGGCCAACCAAAGGCTAGAGCTTTACCCAAAACACCGCCTGGTGCATCTACGTCACATCCCGCAAGGGTAAGGCCACCAAAGCCGATGGCGCCGCCAAGCAATGCTTTGCGCCCAATGCCACGCTTTTGCTGCTGTTCCACGCGCGTTTGCCTTCCTGTCGCACTTATTTCCTTGGAGCCTTAGACCATCCGTAACACATCAAATCCTGATTAAGGACAGCCCAAAACCCACGCCTATTAGTGCAGGATAGTCCACCCCTCTTTGTTTTCCTGAATGTCATGGCACGCTCTCCCCCTTCTTCTCACTGTATTTTCTCCACAAACCTTCGGGTTTCCTAGGAAAATCCACCCCAGTAGCACAGATCACCCCGGAATATAGTGCCCCAAATCACAGGAACTAAACCGGCAATCAACCTTATGGATACCCTCCCCAAGAAAACAGCACGTTAGTGCCCCAAAAAATCGTTTTCCATTAAGCCGCAGCATGTAAAAATAAGAGAAATCCGGAACGCCTCTTAACCCTCTCCCCCGGGAATTAAGAGCGTTTTCGCTCACATTCCGTAGAGCCGATAGTCGCAATACCTTCTACAACCCCAACGGGGTACCCTTAGACAGCTAAGTACTTTGTTCATATATAAGGAGGAGCGGCGAACTATGTGCGGACTTCTTGGCATGCTTACGAGCACACGGGATGCCCAAAGGTATGTCCCAGCCATCGAAAAATCGCTACCGTGTATGCGTCACAGGGGGCCAGACGAGGCCGGAACGTGGCATGACGAGCAAGCCGTCTTTGGGTTCAATCGCCTTTCCATCATCGATCTCGAACACTCCCATCAGCCACTTCAATGGGGACCACAAGGCCAGGCCGATCGTTATGCGATGACGTTTAATGGCGAAATTTATAACTATGTGGAGCTCAGGGCAGAGCTACAGGAACTCGGCTACACCTTTAATACTTCAGGTGATGGCGAGACCATCGTCGTCGGCTATCACCACTGGGGTGCGGACGTCGTCCAGCACCTGCGTGGCATGTTTGGCTTTGCCATTTGGGATTCCCAGGAAGAAAAACTCTTCCTTGCTCGCGATCAATTCGGCATCAAGCCGCTGTATTACGCGACCACAGACGCCGGAACTATCTTCTCTTCGGAGAAGAAATGCATTTTGGAGGCTGCCGAGGACCTGGGTCTAGATCTCAGCCTTGATCAGCGAGCTATTGAACACTACGTTGATCTGCAGTATGTGCCAGAGCCAGAGAGCCTTCACGCACATATCCGCCGACTCGAATCGGGTTGCTACGGGGAGCTTGTCCCCGGCGGTAAGCTCAAACAAACTCGCTATTTCCGCCCTCAATTCCCTGCTCAAGAAGTCCCTAAGAGCAAAGAACAGGATCTTTTTGACCGTATTGCTCGCGCGTTAGAGGACAGCGTCGAAAAGCATATGCGTGCCGACGTCACCGTCGGGTCCTTCCTCTCCGGTGGCATCGATTCCACTGCGATAGCTACGTTGGCAAAGCGCCATAACCCTGACTTGTTGACCTTCACCACTGGTTTTGAACGAGAAGGCTACTCAGAGGTTGATGTTGCTGCGGAATCTGCCGCTGCAATCGGTGTGGAACACATTGTCAAAATTGTGTCGCCAGAGGAATACGCCAACGCTATCCCACAAATCATGTGGTACTTGGACGACCCTGTGGCAGATCCTTCTCTTGTCCCGCTCTTCTTTGTGGCTCAAGAAGCAAGGAAGCACGTCAAGGTTGTGCTCTCTGGCGAAGGCGCGGACGAGCTGTTCGGCGGCTACACGATTTACAAAGAACCGTTGTCTCTCGCCCCCTTTGAAAAAATCCCGACTCCACTGCGTCGAGGGCTAGGGCAACTCGCAAAGGTCTTCCCGGAGGGAATGCGTGGCAAGTCCTTGTTGGAACGTGGTTCCATGCCGATGGAAGAACGCTACTACGGCAACGCCCGCTCCTTTAACTTTGAGCAGATGCACCGCGTTCTGCCTTGGGCTAAGAAAGAATGGGACCACCGTGAAGTAACCGCCCCGATCTACGCCCAGTCCCAGCACATGGATCCGGTCGCTCGCATGCAGCACCTTGATCTATTTACCTGGATGCGCGGCGATATTTTGGTTAAAGCCGACAAAATCAATATGGCGCATTCCCTTGAACTCCGAGTCCCGTTCTTGGATAAAGAAGTGTTTGCCGTAGCTGAAACCATCCCCCATAGTTTGAAAGTTACACAAGGCACCACCAAATACGCGCTACGCAAAGCAATGGAACAGATCGTTCCGCCGCATGTCTTGCACCGTAAGAAGCTCGGATTCCCCGTCCCTATGCGCCATTGGCTAGCCGGGGATGAACTATTCGGCTGGGCTCAAGACACCATTACGGAGTCTCTCACAGACCATATCTTTGACAAGAAAGCCGTCTTGGACATGCTCAATGAGCATCGTGCAGGAGCCAGCGATCATTCTCGTAGGCTATGGACTGTGCTTGCCTTCATGGTGTGGCATGGAATCTTTATAGAGAACCGAATCGATCCTGGAATCGAGAAAAAGGATTATCCGGTCTACCTCTAGCGGTAGAATGGTGGGGCGCCCCTCGCGCCGCGGTGGGATTAGACGGTAGTTCATCTAATCCCACCGCCCATTTTTTTATTTCTACCTGGACTTTTCCACTTTTCCTACCCCGATGGAATGCGGATGCAGGCATCCAGAAAAGCAAGAAATCCGTCAGATCGTGAACGCATCACGAGCTGACGGATTTCTTATAGTCGGCTTTTTCTCCCACTAAAAGGGGTATTATGCCAAAAATCAGTTGAATGAGTCCCCACAAGCGCAGGAGCCGCCTGCATTGGGGTTATCGATGGTAAAGCCCTGCGACTCAATGGTGTCAGCAAAATCAATAGTTGCCCCGGCAAGATATGGCACCGACATCTTGTCTACGACAAGGCGAACGCCGTCTACAACATCGACCTTATCGCCGTCTAAGTCCCGATCATCGAAGTACAACTGATAGCGCAAACCTGCACAGCCACCAGGTTGAACTGCAATACGCAAAGACAAATCGGTACGTCCCTCTTGCTCAAGTAGTGCTTTGGCTTTGGCAGCTGCAGCTGTACTGAGGATAACGCCGGTGTTGGAGGTTGTAGGTGCAGTCATCATGTCTCCTTTTCGAGTTCTCCGCCGCTGCGGTTACTCGGTGTCATTCTTTCGTGTTCGTGTAGATGCGTACAGTATCCGTATCATGCGGCAGGCACTGTGTGCCCCTGCCAGAACCACAACAGGTTCCCTTGACTTACATAAGCACGGATGTCGTCTTCTACAAGAAGCTATAGCCGACAACTATACCCTCTATTTTTAGCTGTTGAGTCTGTCAAACCCGCATTGAGTTTATTTCCCCGGCCCAACTGACTCTTCTAAAAGAACCAAGCATCCTCATGCTTTATTCCCAAACGCTAAGCACTCATAAAACCAAGGTCACTCCGCGTTCGTTCTATGAGTAATGCGAGGACTGCTATCACCGCTGATATAACCACTGCACCTGGAGTTTTTAACGCTTCTTGGCAGTCCTACACACAATGGCTACTCCTGTGTTCCACTTTTATGGCGATACCTTGTAGCCTAGTAACCGTGAAATTACCTTGGAACAAAGACTCCTCTCAAGATTCTGCCAGTACTGACACTTCCGCACCGGCAGCTACAGCGGCCTCTTCGGCTTCTCATAATTCAGATCTCGGTAATGCTGCGAATCGTTCCAAGGCTTATACACCTAAAAAAGGCCACGCTACGCCTTCTCGCAAACAAGCCCAGTCTCACCCAGGCACCTTTGAAGCTCGTTTTGGCGCGCGTGAAAGTTACGGAGAATCGCGTAAAAAGCGTAAAGAGCTCAAAGCTTCCATGTCCAAGGAGGAATGGAAGGCCTATAAACGCGAACGCGCAGAAGAAGGTAAGCAGCGACGTCGAGAAGCTCAAGCTGCCATGGACCGTGGCGATGAGCGCTATCTCCTACAGCGCGATCGCGGCGAGGAGCGTCGCTACGTCCGCGATCTCGTAGACTCCAAGCGCTACATCGGCAACTTTGTTATGCCACTTGCTCTGATTCTTCTTGTCATTCTCTTTATCGGACGATGGGTGCCGCAATTCGCTAGTGCGATGTCCTTTGTAGCACTCATCTTCATCGCTTCCTTTGCCATCGAGGCTATCGTGCTCGGTAGAAAAACAGCCCGCGCGGTACGCGAGCGCTTCCCTGACACCTCTGAGACAGGATTTGGTATCGGCGCCTACGCATACGGTCGTGTGACCCAGCCACGACGCTGGCGCACGCCAAAGCCACAAGTCAACATCGGTGACACGGTGGCGTAGTTCTGTGCGTACTTTGGTTTTGGGAGGAGCCCGTTCCGGCAAGTCTGCTTTTGCGGAAGCACTTGTGGGGGCGGGCTCTTGCCGTTATGTAGCAACGGCTCGTCCCTATGGTGATAGCAACTTTGATGCGGACTTCCAACGCCGCATTTCTCAACATATACAGCGGCGCCCAGACTACTGGGTCACAGAGGATCGCGCGGACCTACGCGAGGTTCTCTCCCCCGCCTATCTGAGGCAACACACAGAGCACTCTTTGCTTGTCGACGACCTCGGCACATGGCTTACGCACCTCATTGATACTAAAAACGCCTGGGATTCCCCTGCTGGCAGCACTTCTTTGGAGTTAATGCGTCTCGCAGATTTACTCCGGGTCTTCCCCGCTGATCGTGACGTGGTTCTTGTCACTCCTGAGGTGGGAATGGGTATTATCCCCGAGCACCATTCAGCCAGGTTATTCCGTGATGAGATAGGGACGCTTAATCACATGATTGCGGATGTCTGCGATCGAGTGTTCCTTGTTATAGCCGGACAACCGTTACAGTTAAAAAGCGTTCTTTGACGTTACGTACTACATTGCGATAGCCAAACACATGGGAGTGCAACAACATGCAGCCATCCGATTTCTTTCCCAAGATCGATGCCCCCAGTTCCGAGATAGCGGATCAAGCACGAGCTTTTCAGCTCACGCTTACTAAACCAACGGGTTCACTATCGCGCTTGGAAGATCTTGGAGTGTGGCTTAGCTCTTGTCAGGGACAGGTTCCTCCTAAAAAAATCGTGCACCCCCGCTTGGTGGTCTTTGCTGGCGACCACGGTATCGCTACTAAGAATGTCTCCCCCTACCCCATCGAAGTGTCAATCCAAATGGCGGAGAATATTCGCAATGGTGGTGCCGGGATCAACGCAGTGGCACATTCTTCTGGCATCGGTATACGCGTCGCCGATATTTCTTTAAACCACGATGTTTGGGGCGATGAAAGAGTGTCCCGTTCTTGCGGCTCTATTGACCGAGAGGACGCGATGACGCAGGATCAGCTGATACGCGCCATTGAGATAGGAAAGCGTATCGCGGATCAGGAAGTCGATTCCGGCGCAGACGTCCTTATGGCAGGAGACCTCGGAATTGGCAATACCACGCCCTCTGCGGTGATCATCGGATTGCTAGCTAATCAAGAACCTGTGGTGGTCACGGGCCGCGGCTCAGGCGTTGATGATGAGGGGTGGAAGAGAAAAGTCTCTGCTGTCCGCGATGCGATGTTCCGTGCCCGCGATTTGCGCTATACCCCGCTGCTCATGATGCAAAAAGTTACTTCGCCTGAGTTGGTCGCTATGGGTGCCTTCATCGCGCAGGCTGCTGTACGCCGCACGCCCGTGCTTCTCGACGGCGTCGTGGTCACCGCCGCGGCCATGCTTGCGGAACAGCTCGCCCCTGGTGCCAGAAGATGGATGCAGGCAGGACATCTCTCAGCCGAGCCGGCGCACCGCTTTGCGCTTAACTATCTAGGGCTTGAGCCACTATTAACCTTGGGTCTGCGGCTAGGTGAAGGTTCCGGAGCAGCTGCCGCTTTTCCACTGCTGCGTATCAGTGCAGACATCATGAATGACATGGCTAACTTTGATAGTGCTGGAGTCTCCGGGGCAGACGCTGTTCCCACCAACCGTATGGGTTAATACGCGGCTCAAGGCCCTTGAGGCCTGTGGTCATTGGCTCCTGCCAGCCTCAGTATTCAGTGTGCATCCCCGCATAGAAAGTTGGTTTCTCACGAGATGTCGGGCAAAGTCGGATTTGTAGAAGGCGAACACCGTCCTGCGATTATCGAGGGGCCGCTCACTGCTTTAAGCTGGCTCACTATTCTTCCAGTTCAGGGAGCTACAGCCTTTGACCGCGTCACAGGAGGACGGGTGCTGGCCTCAGTCCCACTGATCGGCATTTTGCTCGGGGCTCTTGGCACTATGTTGGCGGGACTCGGCGTTCACTTCCGCATCACGCCTTTTTTGATCGCGGTTGCGATTGTTTGCTTCTGGGAACTTTTCACACGATTCATGCACCTTGATGGACTCGCAGACGTGGCTGATGCCTTAGGCAGCTACGCGCCCCCTGAGCGAGCTAGGGAAATTATTGCAGACCCGACCACCGGACTTATCGGGATGGGCGCTGCTTTTATCTCACTAACACTTCAGATCGCAAGCTTTGACGCCCTCATCGGACGAGGTTATTGGTGGATGATTCTCTTTGCACCGATGATCGGCAGACTATGCGCAATCTTTGGCGCGCATTCCTCTTTAAAGCCGATGCAGCCGACTGGATTTGGCGCCATGATGATCGGCACAGTTCCTACCGCCACGATCGCGATATGGTTCAGCATTATTGTTGCAGCCTCCGTATCCATCCCGCTGTTCGTAGGAAGCCCCGTCATAGCCGTAATTGCCCTCATCGCCCTCCTATTCAGCATCGGTATTGCTGTGTTAGAGATCAGGCATTGCAGTCGGCGTTTTGAGGGAATGAACGGAGACACCACCGGTTTTATTATGCATTCTTGTACAGCTGCGTCGGCGGTTTTCTTAGCTATCGGGGCATGCGTTGTCTAAGAGCGCCCCCCCTTTTTATAAACGTTCTTGCCCCAGCTTTCTCGGGAAGATATGAGCCATAAGCCGCAGCTTTCGCTGCACCGGCTTATGGCTCACACATCGTTTAACCTATATCAGAGTATGCATCCACTCATGGGGGTCATCCACTGTGCCACGCTGAATGCCTGTGAGTATGTCACGTAGCTTCATGGTGATATCACCAGCGACATTATGGTTGACTTCAAAGTCACCATGGTTTGACTTAACAAAGCCCACGGGAGTGATCACCGCAGCAGTGCCGCAAGCAAAAGCCTCTCGCATGGAGCCGTTTGTGGCCGTTTCCTGCCATTCTTCCGTAGAGATAAGACGCTCTTCTGTGGTGTACCCCAGGTCGCGAGCGATCTGTAGGAGGGAATCACGCGTGATTCCCGGCAAGAGTGAGCCAGAGAGCTGAGGGGTAACGATGTGAGGAGCGGATTCCTCACCCATGACAAAGAAGAGGTTCATTCCGCCCATTTCTTCGATGTAACGATGTTCGTGAGCATCCAGCCACACCACTTGGTCGCAGCCTTTATCTGCAGCCTGGGCTTGAGCCACCAGAGATGCCGCATAGTTGCCCGCGAACTTTGCAGCGCCTGTACCGCCGGGGCAAGCACGAACATAGTCCTCGGAGAGCCACACCGATACCGGTTTAATGCCACCCGAAAAATACGCGCCGGCTGGCGAAGCAATCACCACGTAGCGGTACGAGCTAGAAGGATGCACCCCGAGTGTTGCCTCAGTAGCGATCATAAATGGTCGCAGGTACAGAGCTTCCTCACCTCCGGCTGCTGGTACCCAGTCCTGATCAATGTCTACGAGCTGACGCAGCGACTCAACAAACACTTCCGTGGGGAGTTCTGGCATAGCCATACGCTCTGCGGAACGCTGGAATCGAACAGCGTTGGCCTCCGGCCTGAAGGTCTTAATCGTTCCATCGGCATGACGGTACGCTTTGATGCCCTCAAAAATTGCTTGACCGTAATGCAAGACACTGGTGGCAGGATCGAGAGTAAGCGGCGCATAAGGGACGACCTGTGCGTCATGCCACCCCTGATCGGCGTCCCAATCAATGGTCACCATGTGATCGGTGAAGTGCTTACCAAAACCTGGATTAGCAAGGATATCCGCAAGTTCTTCGGCGGAAGTCGGAGATTCGGTTTTATGGATGCTGAAGTTGAGAGACGTCATGACCCAAAGGTACACCCCACATTGATCTGCTCAATTGGATAGTCTGATAAATAACGTTTTCCACGCGGTCTTAAAGGCCTCGTTACCAACTTTTGGAGGTACTAACTTTGAGCACTCAGTTTTCACTTGCATCTCGTGGCTCTGCGACAGAACTTGCGCTCGCCAAGAAGCTTCCCGACGACACAACTGCCCTTGTAGTTGCGCTCTTCGCCGGCGAGGATGGACTGGAGTTTGCTGCGACCGGTCTTTTTGATGACGATTTAGAAGTGGCAATCTGGGAGCTCTTTAGCGCTGTTGGTGCAACTGGAAAGGCAGGAGAAGTCCATCGCGTCCCTTCTATCGAGGGTATTGAAGTGGACTTCATCGTCGGTGTTGGGCTTGGAGACAACGACAAGCTCGACGACGAGGCTCTGCGCCGTGCCGCTGGCACCGCAGCTCGTTCCTTGGTCGGAGTGGACTCCGTAGCAACGACTCTCGGGGCTTTTGGCCTGCGTGCAGCCGTGGAAGGTTTTGCGCTGGGTGCTTATGACTACAAGGGCATCCGTTCTAAGTCCGCAGAAGCTGTCGCCGCCAAGAAGCCGGTAGGCAAGGTTACCTTCTTGTCACTGGGCGATAAGAAAACCGCCAAGGTGGAGTTCCAGGCAGCACAGATCACGGCAGAATCTGTCATGTTCGCCCGCGATTTGGTCAACGCGCCGTCTTCTCACCTCTACCCCGAGTCCTACGCTGAGATCATCAAGAAGGAAGCAGAAGGCCACGGCATCGACGTGGAGATCCTCGATGAAAAGAAACTCGAAAAATTAGGCTTCGGAGGCATCCTTGCAGTCGGCAACGGTTCCGCACGCAAACCGCGCCTTGTACGGCTCACCTGGGATCCCAAGAAAGCCAAGAAGAGCGTTGCGCTGGTGGGAAAGGGAATCACCTTTGACACCGGTGGAATTTCGCTCAAGCCTGGCGCTGGCATGGATGACATGATCTCCGACATGGGCGGTTCCGCTGCGGTTGTGGCAACCGTCATCGGCGCAGCCCGCCTGGACCTCAAAGTGAAGATCACAGCGACGATCCCACTCGCAGAAAATATGCCCAGCGGGGATGCTTACCGACCAGGCGACGTTATCACTCATTACGGCGGAATTACCTCGGAGATCCTCAACACCGATGCAGAGGGTCGTCTTGTGCTTTCCGACGCCATCGCGCGGGCCTGCGAGGACAAACCCGACTACCTAATCGATACTGCGACGCTCACCGGCGCACAGCTCGTAGCTCTTGGCGACCGCACAGCTGGTGTCATGGGCTCTGACGCTTTCCGTGACCGCATCGCAGAAATCGGCCGTTCCGTCGGCGAGCAGGCCTGGGCCATGCCACTTCCAGAAGAACTCGGTGAAGCAATTAAGTCCCCTGTTGCAGATATCCGCAACATCACCAAGTCACGCTCTGGCGGCATGCTAGCCGCCGGATGGTACCTCAGCCATTTTGTTGCAGAAGGTATCGACTGGGCCCACGTAGACATTGCCGGCCCGGCATACAACAGCGCAGGGGTGTATGGCTACACCCCGAAGCGTGCAACAGGTGTGCCGGTGCGCACCTTCCTAGCGGCTCTTGCAGAAATTTCTGAGGAAAAGTAGCTCACATATTCCGCTGATGGTCGAGGCAGTAGCCTGGCCGTCAGCGGATTTTTCCTTCCCCTGAACAGTGGATTCTTGGGCTCAAGAGGGGACGTCGACACGCTATAAACGGCTAAGACTTGGTGTCGTTGTCTTTTTCAAACTGTGCGCGTCTGAGGCGTTGTTCTTCGCGTTTACGCAAAATCCTGTCACGCTCGATTTTTTCCCGCATCCTTTGCGGATACCCGGTTTCTTCTACGTCATAGACGGGAATCCCTAGTTCTTTTGCTACGACGTCGATGCCCTTAGGCCCACCAATCCTACGTCGGGTGAAATCGCCCGTGATATCCACAAGCACTATCGACATCTCATTGACAATGGTCTCAGGCTCAACAAAACCCTCAACCACTGCGCGCGACTCGCTCCACTGTTTAAGGTAGAGCAAATCTTTTTCGCGAACAGTGTCGCCCGGTCCTCGAGGCGGTTTGATGTTAGATCTGGGGGTCTTTCGTCCGAAAAAATTGAACACAGAAGTTAATTGTAGGGGCAAAATCTACAGAGAATTCCCCCTTAACATCACATCTGTTTGGGTTAGGCGGTACGCTCGTTAGGTATTAGCTTTTTGATCTACACGACTTTCGAGGAGTCTAAACATTATGGCGCACTCCGTTGAAATGCCTGAGCTGGGCGAATCCGTCACTGAGGGAACAATTACTCAGTGGCTCAAGTCTGTCGGCGACACCGTCGCAGTCGACGAGCCGTTGCTCGAGGTTTCCACTGACAAGGTTGACACCGAGGTTCCTTCCCCAGTTGCGGGCGTTCTGTTGGAGGTTCGCTTCGACGAAGATGACACCGTTGATGTCGGCGAGGTTATCGCCATCATCGGTGAGGAAGGCGAGGCTCCTGCAGCAAGCGATTCCGCTGAGAAGAAGGAAGAGCCAAAGGCAGAGGCACCAGCCGAAGAAGAGCCTGCTAAGGCAGCACCCAAGGGATCCGGCTCCTCCACCGACGTGGTCATGCCAGAACTCGGCGAATCCGTCACCGAAGGAACAATCACCCAGTGGCTCAAGTCTGTCGGCGACACCGTCGACGTTGACGAACCACTCCTAGAAGTCTCCACCGACAAGGTCGACACCGAAGTCCCTTCCCCAGTGGCAGGAACCATCCTAGAAGTCCTCTTCAACGAAGACGACACCGTTGACGTCGGCGAGGTCATCGTCCGCATCGGCGAACCAGGCTCCGAACCAGAAGCCAAGGAAGAGCCAAAGGAAGAAGCACCCAAGGCAGAAGAACCAGCCAAGGAAGCTCCCAAGGCTAAGGAAGCACCTGCTAAGGAAGCTGCAAAGCCAGTTAATAACCAGAATGTTCCTTACGTGACCCCGTTGGTCCGTAAGCTTGCCAACAAGCATGGCGTTGATCTCAATAAGGTCGAAGGAACTGGTGTTGGCGGTCGCATCCGTAAGCAGGACGTCCTTGCCGCAGCTGGTCAAGGATCTGAGCCAGTTGCAGCAGCAGCTCCTGCTGCCGCAGCTAAGGATCCTCGCGCTAACTGGTCTACCAAGAGCGTTGATCCTGCAAAGGCAGAGCTCATTGGTACCACCAAGAAGGTCAACCGCATCCGCGAGATTACGGCCAAGAAGATGGTTGAGGCACTGCAGATTTCTGCACAGCTCACGCACCTTCAAGAGGTCGATATGACCAACGTTGCAACGCTGCGCAAGGAAAATAAGCCGGCGTTCATCGAAAAGTATGGCGCTAACCTGACCTACCTGCCATTCTTTGTTAAGGCCGTGGTTGAAGCTCTGGTTCTGCACCCGAACGTAAACGCGTCTTACAACGCTGCAACCAAGGAAATCACCTACCACTCTGACGTCAATGTGGCGATCGCAGTGGACACCGAGCGTGGTCTGCTTACTCCTGTGATTCACAAGGCTCAGGAGCTTACGCTGCCAGAAATCGCCCAGGCTATTGCTGACCTGGCTGATCGCGCCCGTAACAATAAGCTGAAGCCAAATGATCTCTCCGGCGCAACCTTCACCGTAACCAACATTGGCTCCGAAGGTGCTCTGGCAGATACACCAATCTTGGTTCCGCCACAGGTCGGTATCTTGGGTACTGCTGCAATCCAGAAGCGCCCCGTAGTGATCACTGAAAACGGTTCGGACGCCATCGCGATTCGCCAGATGTGCTACATCCCGTTCTCCTATGACCACCAGATCGTAGACGGTGCTGACGCAGGTCGCTTCACCGCAACGATTAAGGATCGTTTGGAAAAGGCTAAGTTCCAGGACGACCTCAATCTCTAGGATAAATCTCTAGAGCACCAGCTGTTCTGCTGGTATTCAGGCTGCAGCCCGACTCTCTTCTTCTAAGGAGTCGGGCTGCAGCCTTTTCTCAATCTCCTGCGAACAAAATGTCGTTTTTGAGAACGCTAGAAATGGCAATCTGCAGTTTTTCTGGGCATCTAAGGCCTAGCGTTCTCAAAAACGACATCCAGAGCGAACTAGTAGCGAGATCCATGGTTAATGCCTTCGGCTGCGCCCCCACCTCACGGCTATCCTCGATTAATTTCACAGAAATTTTATGCATTCTCTTTCTCAATGCGTATCCAAAGCCACTATTTCATCCATATAATGGCGAACATCACTAGCCATCCTTCACCCAAGGAGAAGTTGAAGACTATGACGATATCCTCGCCCTCTGCAAGCTACGTGAGCCGACACATCGGCCCCAACGAAACTGAGAGGGCGGCGATGCTCAAACGCGTCGGATACGCCTCCCTCGAGGAGCTATTAGACGCGGCAGTTCCCTCCGGGATTAGATCCCACGATCTTCCTGAGCCCACGCACCCGCTGTCGGAGGAAGAAGCCCTGGCCAAGCTGCGCAAGTACGCAGATCAGAATGTGGTTCTCAAATCATTCTTCGGCCAGGGTTTTTATGACACTCTCACGCCCTCAGTGATTCGGCGAAATGTTGTAGAAAACCCCGCCTGGTATACCGCGTATACCCCTTATCAACCCGAGATTTCACAGGGACGTCTAGAGGCGCTGCTTAACTTCCAGACTTTGGTCAGCGAGCTCACAGGACTCCCAGTGGCCAACGCCTCGCTGCTCGATGAGGCCACCGCAGTCGCTGAAGCCGTCGGATTAATGGCGCGCACCAATAAGAAGGGCCACAGAGTGCTTCTCGACGCCCGCCTGCATCCCCAGGTCCTCTCTGTTGCAGCCGAGCGCGCACGTGCCATCGACGTGGAGGTTGAAATCGCCGATGTCACATCGGGGCTCGTCGGAGACAGCTTGGTGGGCGTAGTCATCGCATACCCGGGTACGGAAGGCGACATCGCCGATATTCGCCCTATCATCGCTGATATTCATGCACGTGGTGGACTTGCCGCTGTGTCCACAGATCTCCTCGCGCTCACTCTCCTGGAGTCCCCCGGCGCGATGGATGCAGATATCGCTGTGGGGTCTTCCCAGCGCTTTGGTGTTCCGTTGTTCTTTGGTGGCCCTCATGCCGCTTTTATGGCGGTATCTGACAAGTTCAAGCGGCAGCTGCCAGGCCGAATTGTCGGTGTCTCTGTGGATGCTGAGGGGCATCCGGCTTATAGGTTGGCCTTGCAGACCAGGGAGCAGCATATCCGTCGGGAGCGCGCCACCAGTAACATTTGTACCGCTCAGGCTCTGCTAGCAGTGTGTGCCTCAATGTACGCAGTCTGGCATGGCCCCGAGGGGCTCAAGGCCATCGCTCGCCGTGTCCATGGACATGCCTCCACATTTGCTGCGGCATTAGACAACGAGTCTGCATTGGAGGTCGTGCATAAAGACTTCTTTGATACTGTCACCGTTCGTGTTCCGGGGCGGGCTCAAGAGATCACCGATGCTCTGGCGGAATCTGGCTACTTGGTGCGCCCTATCGGAGCCGATCTGGTAAGCGTTGCTTTTGGTGAGTCGGCGACTGCGGAGGACGTCGACAAGCTAGCAGCGGCTTTTGGTGCAAGCGTTGCGGAGGAATCCTATAACGACTTCCCAGAATGGGCAGTACGCAGCGACGAGCCTATTACTCACCCGATCTTTAGTTCTGTGCATTCGGAGACGCAGATGCTGCGTTATCTTCGCGCTTTGTCGGACAAGGATCTTGCCCTCGATCGTTCGATGATTCCGCTGGGCTCCTGCACGATGAAGCTCAACCCGACCACGGGCATGGAGCCCATCACGTGGCCGGAGTTTGCAAACATTCATCCCTTTGCCCCAGAGTCTCAGACCCGAGGCTGGCGAGCCTTGATTGATGAGCTTGAGGGATGGCTTGCAGATATCACCGGCTACGCCCGGGTGTCGGTTCAGCCCAATGCCGGATCCCAGGGAGAGCTGGCTGGTTTGTTGGCGATTCGTCGTTACCACCAATCTCGTGGCGATAATCAACGCGATATCATTCTGATTCCGCAGTCGGCTCATGGGACAAACGCGGCGTCGGCGACTCTGGCTAATCTTCGGGTGGCTGTTGTTGCTACGGCTACGGATGGTTCCATTGATGTTGATGATCTCGATGCAAAGCTCGCCAAGCATGAGGGACACGTGGCCGGCATCATGATCACCTACCCGTCCACGCATGGTGTTTTTGAAGATACCGTGACTGCCGTGTGCGAGAAGGTTCACGCAGCAGGTGGCCAGGTCTACATCGATGGAGCAAATCTCAATGCGCTAGCCGGCGTAGCTCAGCCAGGAAAGTTCGGAGGCGACGTTAGCCACCTCAACCTGCACAAAACCTTCACGATTCCCCACGGGGGCGGCGGCCCGGGTGTCGGCCCTGTGGCCGTAGCAGAGCACCTCGTGCCTTTCTTGCCCACGGATCCGCTGGATTCTGACGCTGCAATTCCGTGTCCTACCGGCACAGGGGTTCCCATGGTTTCCGCGCAGTTTGGTTCGGCCGGTGTCCTCCCGATTTCGTGGTCTTATATTGCGATGATGGGCGGCGCAGGACTGCGTGAGGCCACTGCCTCGGCGATTCTTGGAGCAAACTACCTGGCGCGGTCGTTAAAGGATGCGTTCCCCATCCTTTACACCGGTGACAATGACTTGGTGGCTCATGAGTGCATCCTCGATCTGCGTCCCATTACTGACCAAACAGGGGTCACAGCTGCAGACGTGGCTAAGCGCTTGATGGATTATGGCTTCCACGCGCCCACCTTGTCCTTCCCTGTCGCGGGGACGTTGATGGTGGAACCCACTGAGTCTGAAGATAAGGGCGAGCTCGACCGCTTCATTGAGGCGTTACTTGCTATTCGCGCAGAGATTCAGCAGATTGCTGACGGCGCTATCGAGTATGAAGAATCCGTGCTGCATCATGCACCGTTTACTTCTTACTCCATCGCTAGAGACAACTGGGACTACTTGTTTAGCCGCACTCAAGCTGCCTATCCGGTGGCCTCGCTGCGAGTCAACAAGTATTTCCCATCCGTTCGTCGTCTCGATGAGGCTTATGGCGATAGGAACTTCGCATGCTCCTGCCCGCCACCTGAGGCTTTTAATTTCGAGGATTAGCCTCGGTTCACGTTTGCGTGGCGTGATGTCTTCGGAGTCACGCCACGCAAACCAGTAGCTTGCTCACATATTTTTCGATGAAAGGACCTAACGCATATGGCTTCCGAACTTCGTACGTCACCCCTGCATAGCCGTCACCAGGATTTAGGGGCTGCTTTTACGCCCTTTGGCGATTGGAATATGCCGCTGAAGTATGGTTCTGAGCTTGAAGAACACCACGCAGTGCGTAAAGCATGCGGACTCTTCGATCTGTCCCATATGGGAGAGATTCGGGTGAGCGGCCCACAAGCCGGGGATTTCCTTGATTACGCGCTGATCTCCCAGTTTTCTGCCATCGCCATTAATAAAGCGAAATATTCAATGATCGTCGCTGAGGATGGCGGCATCATTGATGACCTCATTACGTATCGCTTGGCTGATGATGAATTTTTGGTTGTTCCCAATGCAGGAAATGCAGCGGTCGTGGCTGAAGAGCTCCATGCGCGGGCCGCGGGATTCCAGGTCACCGTCACGGATGAATCTGCAGAAACAGCCCTCATTGCAGTTCAGGGCCCCAACGCTCAGGCGCTGCTGCTTTCGCTTGTCGACGCAAACGCGGATGCAGATACCGCACGCCTGATATCCACCATGCGCTACTACGCATGCGGCAACGCTGTTATAGCTGGATTCCCTGTACTCCTGGCCCGGACCGGATACACCGGCGAAGACGGATTCGAACTCTATATCTCCAACGACAAGGCTCCTGCGTTGTGGGATGCGATGTATCAAGCTGGCCAGGATGAGCGCTACGCGCTTGTCCCATGTGGGCTTGCGTCTAGGGACTCGCTGCGTCTTGAGGCCGGAATGCCGCTCTATGGCAACGAGCTCTCCCGCGAGCTGAGCCCCATGGATGCGGGGCTGGGCATGCTGGTGAGTAAGAAAAAAGAAGGCGACTTTGTGGGAAAAGAGGCCTTAAGTGCTCCTAGCACCCATACAAAAGTGCTCGTTGGATTGGCCTCCGCGGAACGTCGTGCTGCACGACACGGCGCAGATATTCTCGACTCCGACGGAAACGTTGTAGGAACCGTGACCTCCGGGCAACCCTCGCCAACGCTGGGGCATCCCATTGCACTGGCGTATGTGGAAAAAGACCTCAGTGAGGTTGGCACAGAGCTCACCGCAGATATCAGAGGGAAAAAATATCCCTTCACGGTAGTTTCTTTGCCGTTTTACTCCCGCCAGAAAGACTAAACCGATAGACTCCACAATGATCTATACGAGTCGTTTCGCATTCTAGAAAGGTAGAACCAAACCTATGTCTCTTCCTGAGAGCTTCTCCTACTCCGAAGACCACGAATGGATCGACGCAGCTGCTGATTCCGCCGCCGGGACGACTGTCAAAGTGGGTATCACCTCGGTGGCAGCTGACCGCTTGGGCGAAGTGGTCTTTGCCGAGCTGCCCCAGGTTGGCGACTCCGTAGAGGCCGGTGAAACATGTGGCGAGGTCGAGTCCACCAAGAGTGTCTCCGACCTGTACTCTCCTGTCACAGGGACAGTAACCGCCGTCAACGACGCAGTCCACGACGATTACTCCATTATCAATAACGATCCTTTCGGCGACGGCTGGCTCTTTGAGGTAGAAGTTGAGTCCGTCGGAAAGCTCCTCACCGCCGCCGAATACGCGGAAGCTAACGGGGTCTAAATACCTCCTTGTACGCTCCACGCTCACAGCAGTGCCACCATGGCGCAATCCATGGTGACACTGCTGTGTTTTGTCCCAGTTCTAGGAGAAAGTTTCTGACCAGCGTGCAGCCTCTGCTGCGTCTTCTTCTCTTTGTTGGGTAAAAATAATCCGGTGGCCGTCTGGATCTGTAACGGCAAGATCCCTGCTAAACCACTGGGTATCGTGGGGCTTTCCCACTTCAGCGCACCCGCTGGCAGCAGCCTCTAAGCACAAGGCCAGCTCATCGAGGTCTTCTCCATGAGTAGAAAAAGTAACCTGAATGGTTGCAGGTGTTGCGCTGTGTGCCTTAGGTTCCGTGTTTTCTTGCAAGACCAGCAGCAAATCCTGGTTTCTTAGCCTGCGCAAATGGACAACCATCGGGTTGCCCTGCGGGTCGGGGACGGTGGCCAGAGTGATAAAACCGGCAGCGTGGAAAAAGGCTTCACTCCGTTGAAAATCTTGAACGGCAAGGGTGACAAACATTGGCATGGGATAGATATCCCGATCTGGTGTAATACTCATGGCTTTTACAGTGAATGATTGCCCTAACGTCAACGCAAATGCGCCAAGACTTCACGCGTTTTCTAGCGACAGCGCCTCAGGCGTATCCTCAGTGCCATGACTGCGCCTCGTGATCCCTTCTTCCCCGCCGACCAATCCATCCGTGCCTCTACCCAGCCCGTAGAGATCCGTCACCTTGGCGTGATGGATTATCAAGAAGCATGGGACTACCAGGCTGCTCTGGCCAAGCAACGCGCAGCCGATGAGGTTGGCGACGTACTTTTAGTCCTGGAGCACCCCAGCGTTTATACCGCAGGAAAGCGGACTCAGCCGGAGGATCGCCCCACCAACGGACTGCCTGTTATTGATGTCGATCGAGGTGGTCGTATTACCTGGCATGGCCCGGGCCAGCTGGTGATATATCCGATTATGAAACTCGCAGACCCCATCGACGTCGTCGATTATGTGCGTCGCGTCGAGGAAGCTCTCATCCAGGTTGTGCGCCAACGCGGCATTAGCCAGGCCGGGCGTATCGACGGACGCTCCGGAGTGTGGGTTCCCGGCGCGTGCGATGCCGATCACCGTAAGATAGCCGCTTTGGGCATCCGGATCACCCGTGGAGTGACGATGCATGGTTTAGCACTGAATTGCTCTAACACCCTTGAGTACTACCAGCACATCATCCCTTGTGGAATCTCCGATGCGGGAGTGACCACCCTTTCCCAGGAGCTAGGGGAAGACGTCACAGTCGAATCCATAACACAACCGCTTATCCAGGCACTGCTGGACGCGTTCTCTGGCAAGCTGACCGTCGCAGACCACACGTTTGCTTCTGCGCCAGATCCCACCAAGGGACTTCCCAGGACTGTGCACAACGACACACATTAAAAATGTATTGCCTCACCCCCCGCCCCATTTTCCCTGTTTAACCCCCATTGCGTGAGCGCTTTTCGACGTGCACCTGTAGCACGAGTAGTGTGCATAGGGTGACTACAGCACCCGAAGGACGCAGAATGCTCCGAGTTGAGGCCCGCAACTCGCAGACCCCCATCGAGAGCAAACCACGCTGGATCCGCACTGCGGTAAAAACTGGCCCCGAGTACCAGGACATGAAGAAAAAAGTGTCCGGGGCCAGCCTGCATACCGTGTGTCAGGAGGCCGGTTGTCCCAACATCCATGAGTGTTGGGAGTCTCGTGAGGCAACCTTCCTGATCGGTGGCGCCAATTGCTCGCGCCGCTGTGATTTCTGCCAGATTAACTCCGCAAAGCCGGAGCCCCTCGACCGCGATGAGCCGCGTCGAGTTGCGGAATCTGTGCGTGAAATGAATCTGAACTACTCCACCATCACGGGAGTGACCCGCGATGACTTAGAGGATGAGGGCGCTTGGCTCTACGCCGAGGTGGTCCGCAAGATCCACGAACTCAACCCGCACACAGGCGTGGAGAATCTCACCCCAGATTTCTCGGGCAAGCCTGATCTTTTGCAAGAAGTCTTTGAGGCTCGCCCCGAAGTGTTTGCGCATAACTTGGAGACTGTCCCTCGTATCTTCAAGCGTATCCGCCCCGCGTTCCGGTATGAGCGTTCCCTGGACGTCATCCGTCAAGCGCGCGACTTTGGTCTGGTGACCAAATCCAACCTGATTCTTGGCATGGGCGAAACGGTCGAAGAAATTCGGGAAGCCCTCACAGACCTGCATTCTGCCGGCTGTGACATCATCACCATCACCCAGTACCTGCGACCTGGCCCGATGTACCATCCCATCGAGCGCTGGGTAAAGCCAGAGGAATTCATCGAGCACGCTGATTTTGCGCGCGAGCTAGGGTTCGGAGCAGTCATGTCCGGGCCACTCGTTCGCTCCTCCTACCGAGCAGGCAAGCTCTATTCCGAAGCTCTTGCCGCCCGTGGGGAAACACTCCCAGAAAACCTTGCGCACCTGGCGCAGACATCTGCGGGAACCACAGCTCAAGAGGCTTCCACGCTTCTAGACAAATACGGCCCCTCGCAGGAGACACCGGTCGTTTCTTCCCGGTAACGGAAAATTGAATTGCTCCCCACTATCTGGATTCTGATTTTTCAGTCCGATAGTGGGGAGCAGTTCTTTTGTGGCGTAATAAAGCGCCGTGCGCAAGCATGACCGCGAACCGGTCTATCTGCGCGCCCTGTGGCGTCGATAAGCTAGTGCGCTATTCGGTCAGGTTTATCGTTCCGCGTGGCACGATAACGGGCGCGTGTCCCCGTGGGTCTTCCCATACTTCAGCGCGCAGGCCGTAGCATTGAGCAAGTTTTTCCTGGGTAAGCACGTCTGTGGCACTACCCTGGCCCACGATCTCACCCGACTTGAGCAGCACCAGCCGGTCGCTATACGTTCCGGCCAGCATGAGGTCATGCAGAACCATGATGACCGTTTTGCCTTGAGAGGCCAGGTCTTTGGCCAGCTTCAGTATGTCGATGGCGTGAGCTGGGTCTAAGTATGTGGTGGGCTCGTCGAGAAGCACCACCGGGGTTTCCTGTGCCACAACCATGGCCATCCACACCCGCTGGCGCTGGCCGCCTGAGAGCTCGGACACGTCGCAATCCACCAAAGCAGCGGTGTTGGTGTGTTCTAAAGCCCGACCAATGGCCTGACGATCCTTCTCCGATTGTCGCATCCAGCGACGTTGGTGCGGATGCCGACCGCGCGCCACGAGTTCACCGACGGTGAGCCCTTGGGGACACAGCGGTGATTGCGGCAGCATCCCGATCATCCGAGCAACCTCGCGTGGGGGCAGGCGATGCACGTTGTGCCCGCCGACTGTCACGGTTCCGCCCTGTGGGGTGAGCACGCGACTCAGCGACTTCAGCACGGTAGATTTACCGCAGCCATTCGGACCCAGCAGGGTTGTCACTGTGCCTGGCTCTGCGGTGAGATCTAGCCCGTCGACCACAAATTCACCGGGCGCGTACCCGATCTGCAAGCCTCGGGCCTCCACGCGCAGTCCGTCTATCTGCTCTACCCTGCCCAGTTCGGTTGCACCGGTGTCGGAGGTCGAGGTGTCCCAGTGTTTGCGGCTAGGAGGGGTTGCGGACATATCAGCGATCACTTTCTCGGTCGATCTCGACGAAATTTTTGGGATTCCTTCCACACCAACCACACCAAAATCGGTCCGCCGAGTATCGCTGCGACAAGACCAACGGGGGCGGTAAACGGAAGAAGCCCAGCTAAGACATTGCACAGGGTCAGCATGGCCGCGCCAGCGGCCGCAGAAGGAATGGCTTGCGGGGTCGGTGCCCGCGCCGCTAGTCGGGCAATTTGTGGGGCTACAAGCGCAATAAACCCGATGGGACCAGCCACGGAAACAACAACGGCCACCACGCCAGTAGCCGCGATCAGTAACAGCATGCGGATTCGCGTGACATGGACGCCGAGGCTTAGCGACGTCGCGTCGTCATGGGCGAGGAGGCGGAGATCGCGCTGGCACCACAGTCCCAACGCGACAAAAGGAAGCAAGGCCAGCAGCAAAGGCGGGAGAGCTTCAGATCTGATAAAGCCTGTGGAGCCTGCAAGCCACATTTGGGCTTCGGCAGCCCGGGTCAAGTCAGCCTTGACCACCAGGTAGTGCACCAAGGACTGGGATAGCAGAGACAGCGCCAAACCAACAAGGACCACGCGGTTTCCGGTGCCTACCCCGCCTAGGAGGAAGAGGAGCACAACGATGATCACAGCCCCCACGAGAGCCAGCAGTGCCCGCCACCAGAAACCCGGGATATAAGCGGCAAAAGCAGGTTGGTCCAGGACTGTTCCCGCTACCACGCACACCGCTGCACCTCCTGACACCCCCAGGATGTCGGGAGAAGCCAATGGATTGCGCGCCATGGTTTGCGTCCACGCCCCGGCCATTCCCAGCGCAGCGCCGATGATCACGCTGGCAACAGCCTCCGGCAAGCGCAGGTCCCATACCACTGCAACGGCACGTTGGTCGCCTCCGCCTGTGAGGACGTCGAACACCTCCAGCGGGGAGAGCGGAACAGGGCCGTAGCCCAGTAGGAGGAAGTACGCCGTTGCGGCGAGGACGGACAAGATAACCGTAACCAGCGCTGCGCGACGGGTGCGTCGATAAGCAGAGGCAGCAGCGCGATCGGCTGCCGCCATGGGATCGACGGGAGCAGGATGTTCAACAATACGACTCATGACGTTGCCGATCTCCTCGTTGTGCTCACCGACCACACCATCAAAGGCGCTCCCACCACGGCAATGACAATCGCCATCTCTAGTTCTCCGGGTTGTAGCAGGAAGCGCCCTAGAATATCAGCGCTTAATACGCCCAGAGCACCAATCAGTGCGGAGGGCACAAGCATCCGGGTCAGTGTGGGGCCAGTAAAACGGCGGACAATGTGCGGTGCCGCGAATCCCACAAATACCACCATGCCCACTGCGGCAGTGGCCGTTCCTGCAAGAATCACGATTGAAGCAGCGGCGATCACTCGGATGAATCTCACGGATAGACCCAAGCTCACCGCACTTTCCTCCCCCATGGAGAGCAAATCCAAAGGCCGGGCGATCCATGCGGCGCATGCTGCGCCGACGAGGAGCCCCACCCCGGCTAGCACCACGTCACCCATGTCGCGTCCCGCGGTAGATCCCACCGCCCAGCTCCTGGCTCCGTCTAAAGTGCGCGAAGAATACAGGGACAAGAGATTAGTCAAGGCCTGCAGCGCCAGCATGACGCCTATCCCGACGAGAACCAGGGTGAGCGGGTCGCGCGACTGCCGAGACAGCAGGATGACCACACTGGCTGTGAGCACAGCACCCACGAGCCCTAAGAATCCGCGTTCTGTCAGGGTCGTGCCCACCCCCAACGTCAATCCGATGGCAATGGCGCTGCCGGCTCCGGCGTTGATTCCGATAATCCCCGGATCCGCCAACGGGTTGCCCGTCCATGACTGGGCGATGGCACCAGCCATAGCCAGCGATGCCCCGACGATCAGCGCCAACAACGTGCGAGGTATGCGCAAATTCCATACCACGTCATACACCTCGGTGAGGTGGGCAGACAGCGGGGGCGCAGAGGCGTCCGAGAGTCTTCCTGGCCCCTGGCTCAACACCGCAAGGATGTCCCCCACGGGCACGGAACGAGCCCCGACAACGACAGAGAGGAACGCCGCGCCTATCACGAGCGCAAACGTTCCTACTGTCAAAGCTCTATGCGACGTGCGCATTAGAGCGATTCGGCGAACTTCTGAATCGCCCACGGAATGGTTACCGGATTTGGCATGCTCATCGCGTTGCCCACGTCTTCATGGAGGAAGTGCGCACGGCCGCTCTTGACCACGTCCAGGTTGTTAAATGTGGTGTCCTTTTTCAGAGCATCCACTGCTCCCTTGTAGTCCAGAACAAAGAGATAATCGACATTGTTGAGCTCGGAGTAATTTTCTGGGGCAAGGTCCCGGTAGAACTGCTTGCCGTCGCCCTCAATCTCAGCGGGTATATGGAAGCCCAGGCTCTTTAAGAACTGGCCACGGCCGTCGCCAGAGGTGTAGATGCCGATCTTGCCCTGATAAGGCATAACCACAGCAGCCCGCTTGCCTTTGAGTTCCGGATGCTGCGCCTGGAAATCCTCAAAAGCTTTCTTGGTCTTCTTGATCTGCTCTTGGCCCTCGGATTCTTTTCCTACGGCATGCGCGATCGTGGTTACCTGATCCTCCCACGGCACCTGCCAGTCAGCGAACTGCTCTGAGTGGGTCGTGGTGGGCGCGATGACAGCCAGCGCTTTCTTTGCTTGGGCGTCCACAGCCTGATTCACAGCGATGATCTGCTCGGGGTTGGTAGCCGTGACTTTTTCCAAGATCTGAGAGGTGAATCCCTGAGCCGTGTTGTAAATGGGCTCCGGGGTGGCATCTCCCAGGAGTTCCTTGGACCATGGCCCCACACCGCTCTTGTCCACATCGCCCTGGGCTCCCCACGGGGCGACAGCAACAGGAGTGATGCCCAGGGAAAGGAGTGTGTCTGCGTCGCCTAGTCCCAGAGCGGCAACACGTGTGTTTTTAGTGTCTCCACCAGCGGCAGGCTTTGCGGCTTCTTCGCTGCGGGAACACGCGGTAAGTAGGAGGGCAAGCGTAACGACGATTGCAGTGGTCACCGCAATAGCGCGATAGTTGCGCGAGTGCTGCGATGTGAGTGGTGTGGGATGTGCAGTTGTCATGGGGCACCTTTTAGTCGATTCAAATGGTCCATTTACAATGAACCTTTCAGGCAAGCCAAACCTACAACATTTTAGGTAAGCTTTACAAAGCTTCGCGCCTCATCGGCTACTCGTGCTCCCCGACAAAATCCCAGACGCCAAGTAACACCGGCCCCACACACTGAGGAGTGTTAATGACGACCAGACCAATCACCGCCTTCGCCGATCACGAGCTCAGGAACTCCCCAGCTGAACCCCACCATCACTTGGTCCAAGCGCACGTGTTAGGCGTAGCGGAGATTGCCCCACATCTGCGCCGCATTGAACTCACCTCCCCCGATTTTCACGATTGGACACTGACCGGACCCGATGAGTTCTTTGGGCTTGTCATGCCGCCGGAGCATCTCAACACCACGTCCGCTTTCTTCCCCCTGCTGGAGAATCTCCCGCGTCAGGAACGCGCAAACCTGCGCTCAACCCTCAATACCATCGCTGAAGACCAACGCCCTGCACTGCGCTGGTACACCGTGCGCCACCTTGACACGCAACGAGGCACCATGGCTTTCGACATAGCCACGCATGGAGTCACCCAAGAGTCCCTGGTTAAGAGTGCTAACAGCACCGACGCGGATACCCACGCCGACATTGGCCCGGGTCTGCGCTGGGCGTTGCACGCCCAGCCTGGAGATCCCGTGGGAATATTCAGCGCCCGGGGGTTATGGGACCGACGATGGGACCGGCAACTGGTGGTAGCGGATGCGTCGTCTGTTCCGTCCGCGCTCGCCATTGCTGAGTTCATGTCAGATCTACACCCTGGCCAACTACAGTCCATACGTTTTGTTATCACTGTGGAAAGCGAAGCCGACATGGAGGCTTCCACGGTGGAATGGCTGCGCACACATGCTGAACATGTAAAGGTTCTCTACCGGCCAATCGCGGAACAAGCAGATGCCGCTTTGACGTATCTCCAGTCGGAATCACACGCTAAGCCGGACTACGTGTGGGTTTCCGGCGAAGGAAATCTGTGCAAAGACATCCGGCGATTAGCGATCAAAGAGTGGGGACTGGAAACAGACGCTATTTTCTGGTGCCCTTACTGGTACATCGGACGACCGCCGCCCTAAACTCCCATTTCAGCGCCCACATATTTTCTCCGTATTCACTTAAAGTAGACACGTCCACGCCGTGACATTCTTGCCTGCCGCAGCAGATTCCTCCCGAAGATATTTCTGTAATAGAGAAAGCCTCGGAGTCTGATTGCAGATAGTACAGGGCCGCCCGCTAAGCTGGTACGCATGGCAGACGCGAAGAAGCAGGCCGACAAGGCCGCGAAGAAGGAGCAGCGCGCGGCGAAGCGCGCCCAGCGCCGCCGGAACTGGTCTCAGCTCTGGCAGGCGTTCAACATCCAGCGCAAGCAGGACAAAGCCCTGGTGCCGATCATGGTGGGATCGATCCTTGGCCTCGGCCTGCTTTTCTTCCTCATCGGAATGTTGTGGAACGGTCAGTGGTTTACGCTTCCCACTGGCCTTTTGCTGGGCATGCTCCTTGCTATGTTTATTTTCACCCGTAGGCTCCAAAATAGCGTCTACGAAAAGGCTGAAGGACAGGCCGGCGCCGCAGGCTGGGCGCTAGAGAACCTACGCTCAGGCGTGGGCATTGTATGGCGCACCAAGACCGGCATTGCCGTGACCAAGCAAATGGATGTGCTTCACCGCGTTATCGGCGTCTGCGGCATTGTGCTCGTAGGTGAGGGCAATAAGAACCATCTGCGTCCGCTGATCAATCAGCAGCGTCAGCGACTGTCACGTCTAGCACCTGGTGTGCCGATTCATGAGATGTTTGTGGGCAGTGGCGAGGGCGAGGTGCCGCTGAAAAAACTGCAGTCCAGTTTGCTCAAGCTTGATCGCCAGTACAAGAAGAACGATGTGTATGAAATCGCTAGCCGCATCGAGTCCATGGATAACGTCCAGACAAACGTAGGACTTCCCAAAGGCCCGATCCCCAAGGGCGGCAAGATCTCGGGAATGAACCGTCGCGCTCGTCGTTCTGCAGATCGCAACAAATAAGACGATCTTTTTACGCAATAAGGCTTGGACACTGTTTTTTAGTGTCCAAGCCTTTTCTTTGCTTAGTAGTTTTTATTTACCCAAAAACTACTGCGGTTCCCGTGGCGCGATCGTGCATACCGCGGCCGTCGGCGTCGACAAGCACTGCGGGGAAGATAAAGCACGTGAGCGCTGTGCGTACGAGGGCGCGCACAAAACCCACTTTTTCAGTTCGCACGTCAATGCGAGCTACCCCCATGCCTAGGATTGCTTGTCCAGGAGTGCGGGCGAAAAGCCAGACGCTTATTACACCTAGGATGAAAAAGAGGATGAGGGTCGCGGTGGACACACCGCCGAGCGCAGGGGTAAACATGTGAATCACTGTTGCGCTAATCAAGCAGATGCCCCAGTCGATAAGGACTCCGCAGGAACGTCGCAGGACACTACCTAAAGCTCCCGGGCCTTTTTGTGGAAGTCCAAGGTTTTCACCCGGCCAGCGGGCGGGGGTGTCGCCGTCGATTTGCGAGGGAATCTCCGGCCCGTCGAGCCAACTACGCTTCGGTTTTGCCATGTGGACTACTGTAGTTCTTGAACAGCCGGAGTGGGAAACCCACAGACAACAGGTATCGGTCGGTCGATAGGTAATTAGCTTCTCTACTGCTATCCTAGAGGAACCGACTTTTATGGTGCCATACCCCACAACTTGTTTTGATTAGCCCGCCATTAAGGCTAATCGTACAAGGAAACACAACAACGTTCCCCCAAGGAGTCAACGTGGCCTTCAGTACATCCGAAGACGTTATCAAGTTCATCAAAGACGAAAATGTTGAATTCGTCGATGTTCGCTTTACCGACGTCCCGGGCATCGAACAGCACTTCTCCATTCCTGCGGGAATGTTGGATGAAGACGCTATCGAAGAGGGCCTGGCTTTCGATGGCTCTTCCATCCGCGGTTTTACCACCATCGACGAGTCCGACATGAACCTTCTTCCGGACCTCGCAACCGCAACCTTGGATCCGTTCCGCAAAGCAAAGACCTTGAACATTAAGTTCTTTGTCCACGATCCTTTTACCCGCGAGGCATTCTCCCGCGATCCGCGCAACGTTGCCCGCAAGGCAGAAGAGTATCTAACCTCCACCGGCATCGCCGACACCTGTAATTTCGGCGCCGAAGCCGAGTTCTACCTCTTCGATTCCGTCCGCTACTCCACAGACATCAACGCCGGCTTCTATGAAGTCGACTCCGACGAGGGCTGGTGGAACCGAGGCAAAGAATACAACCTCGACGGCACCCGCAACCTTGGTGGCAAGAACCGCGTCAAAGGCGGCTACTTCCCCGTCGCACCCCACGATCAGACCGTAGACATTCGCGACGAGATGACCCGCAACCTCATCAACGCCGGCTTCCATATCGAGCGTTTCCACCACGAGGTAGGCACCGGCGGACAGCAAGAAATCAACTACCGGTTCAACACCCTGCTGCACGCTGCCGACGACCTGCAGACCTTCAAATACATCATCAAGAACACCGCGGCTCAAAACGGCCGTGCCGCCACCTTCATGCCCAAGCCCATCGCAGGCGACAACGGCTCGGGAATGCACGCACACCAGTCCCTCTGGAAAGACGGCAAGCCCCTCTTCCACGACGAATCCGGCTACGCCGGGCTTTCCGACATGGCCCGCTACTACATCGGCGGCATCCTGCACCACGCGGGCGCAGTCTTGGCGTTTACCAACCCCACGCTGAACTCCTACCACCGCCTGGTCCCCGGCTTCGAGGCCCCCATCAACCTGGTGTACTCACAGCGCAACCGCTCTGCAGCAATCCGTATTCCTATTACAGGCTCCAACCCCAAGGCTAAGCGCATTGAGTTCCGCGCACCGGACCCTTCAGGCAACCCCTACTTTGGATTTGCTGCCATGATGCTCGCCGGCCTTGATGGCATCAAGAACCGCATCGAGCCACATGCACCAGTGGATAAGGATCTCTACGAGCTGCCACCAGAGGAGGCCACAAGCATCCCGCAGGCCCCCACCTCACTGGTGGAATCGCTCAAGGCCCTTGAAGAGGACAACGAGTTCCTGACCGACTGCGATGTGTTCACCGAGGATCTCATCGACACCTACATCAAGCTCAAGTACGACGAAGAGATCACCCCGACCCGCCTGCGCCCGACGCCGCAGGAGTTTGAGATGTACTTCGACTGCTAGGGGTCACGAGACCGCGCCGTGGATCGTCCCACGGGGCAAAGCAGAGTCGTGACAGCGTAGGAGCCGCGTTAGAGAAACAACCCCGTGTAGATTTCATGAGAAATCTACACGGGGGTAAAAACTACGCGCTCTTCAACATCGATACCCCACACTTCTCTAAGCCGTGATAACCTGCTAGTAATCGTTCAGCCCGCCTTGGTCTGCCCCCTCCGGGAGGAAACCAAGAGTGGGCTGGATCTCTTTATTCCTGGAGTTGCACACCTTGTCCCCTTCACTCAAACCAGCGACAACAATCGAACAGCATATTGAGCGATTGATTGAACGAGGGATGGAAGTGAATAGACAAGAAGCTACACAATGGCTAAACAACGTCAGTTACTACCGACTTTCTGCTTACTGGTATCCCGCTAGAGAATTCATTCCCGGGACAACTGAACGATCAGACCACTTTGTAGAAGGAACCACTTTCTCTCAGGTGACTCGGTTGTATGAAGCTGACCGAAAATTGCGCACTTTAATCCATGACGGCATTGAGCGTATTGAGATTGCAATGCGTACCCAAATTACAGAAGTTCTTTGCCTCCGAAGCCCTGATGATCCGACAGCGTACCTGGGAAATGTCTTATTCAAAGAGAAGTTCAACCACATTGATTGGCTTTCTTCGATTTATAGAAGACTCGCAAGAGCGAAGAAAAGTGAATCAATCAAGCATTATTCGCGGTCGTACAGTGGTCAATTCCCTTTATGGGTTGTGGCCGAATTTATGGATTTCTCCGATATTTCCCACCTCTATTCTGGAATATCTAGCCTCGACCAGAAACAGGTCGCCGAGAATTTAAATCTGACAATCGACTTTGATCGTCTCACCTCTGCTCAGCGAAGCAAGTTAAGAAAAAGTCATCCCCTAGCAAGTTGGATGGAGCAACTGACAATCATTAGAAATACCTGCGCTCACCACAGTCGACTGTGGAATAAATCATTCATTCCAGCATCTACAACGGGTATTCAATCGAACGGCAATCTCAATTTACTCCCTGCCGGCCAGAGTGAGCGCATATTCGGAGCACTCGTAGTGATGTCTCATATCCTTCGTGTGGTTTCACCAGGAACAACATGGCCAGACAAAGTTCTCGCACTCATCACTGATGATTTTTTAACTAATCCAATCGTAAACGCATCAGGTCTTGGAATCCCGCCTCAGTGGGATGAGAGAAGAATCTAACAACGCTGAACCGCGCTAGGAAGATTTTCAGAATCACCAGGGCCATGACAACTGATAGGGAGCGGCCGAAACATCTCTCCAGACCTCCTCGCGGGCGTGGGTGCTCGCAACGAATGTCATGACACCAGCGACTAGAACACGCACATACTCAATCGTTTCTAGGAGCCACAATGCCGCAGGGGTCACTCCATCGGCATCTTCCTCGGTCTCGATGCCGGCAAGTCCGAACACCATGCCTGCGCACTTGAGAAGAGAAGGAAACAAACTCTTCGACAAACCATTACCGCAGCTAGAGTCAGACCTAGCTAGGTTGTTTGACCTACTCCAGCAATACGAAGAAGTACTTGTCGTCGTCGACCAGCCAAATACCATTGGCGCTTTGCCCATTTGCAGTTGCCCGCGACCGCGGCTGCCATGTCGGCTATCTACCCGGTCTCGCCATGTGCAAAGCCGCTGATCTCTACCCAGGACGTGCGAAAACAGACAAGCGAGATGTGTTTGTCATTGCAGACACTTCTCGGACGATGCCGCACAGTTTGCGCACGGTGGATCGGAACAACGAAGTCCTCTCTGCTCTAAAGATGTTGTCCGGTTTCGATGATGACATCGCCCGTGACTGTACCCGAACAATCAACCGGCTGCGCAGTGTCCTGACTCAAATCTATCCGAGCCTTGAGCGAGTTTTGGCTGGCAGTACCTTTACCCGCACGCATGTTCTTGATCTATTGATTCGATACAAGGGACCCCAAGGCCTTGACCGAGCAGGGTATCGCCGAGTGCTGATATGGATGAGTAAACGAGCCTGCAAAGACCCAATAGCGCTAGTACACGAAATATTCGAGGCCCTTAAAGCCCAAACCGTTACAGTTGTTGGAAGTGATGCAGCTGAGCTGGTGATCCCACGACTGGCGGCAAACATCAAAGCACTGAAAGAGCAGCGAGACACAATTGCACAGCAAGTGGAAAGCATGCTTGATGACTTCCCTCTTTCCGAGAGTATGCCGGTGAAGCACCCCCGCATTTTCCTCACACAAGACATTGGGAAAGCTTGACGAAAACATAGGAACACCTATATATAAGGTCCGTCACCACAGTCGCCACCCAACACCAAATACTATGCAGAATATTCACCCTTCTGGGCCGAATATTATTAACTTTGCTGGTTTTGTGGATATCATTGCCCAACATGCTGCGTTGAGCGGTGTGGCGGCTGTGAACGTCGTAAGCGAGCCTGAGTGGGCACGCGAACTTTTTATTTATCAGATATCGCGAAGGCCCCCTATGTCTAAAAACACAGAAGCAACCCGGGATTCCCTCTCGGAAACCCCTGAAGCCATCAGTATGTCTATAGAGCATCCGGAAACGGCTGCGAGCCCCAAACCTACATGGAATTCGCTTGGCTCTTTCACCATGAAGGTCCTCAACGGAATCTCTATCGCCGTTGTGGTGGCGCTGGTCCCCCAAGCACTCCTTGGCGAGTTACTCAAAGCGCTCGTCCCCCACTGGCCTGCGCTTAAAACACTGCTCACGCTCGTGGCGTTGTCTTCCTCCATGCTGCCCATTCTCATTGGCGTTTTGGTAGCCATGCAGTTCAAACTGACTCCGATCCAGACGGCGAGCGTAGGAATTGCAGCGGTGCTGGGATCCGGCGTTGCCACGGTGGACCCCAATGGCGGTTTCCACCTCCAGGGCACGGGACTTGTCATTAACACCGGCCTCACTGCGGCCCTTGCGGTGGGGGTAGTCCTACTCATCGGCCCTAAGCTGGGGAATTACACAATCCTCTTGCTCTCTACAATCGTGATCGTCATCGCAGGTGGCATCGGCTGGGTGATCACTTACCCCGCAGTTAACGCTTTTAGCGTGTGGCTTGGCGACGTAATCAATGGGGCCACGGGCCTTCAACCGATTGTTATGGGCGCGATCTTGGCCGTTGCCTTTGCGCTCGGAATTGTCTCCCCCATCTCCACGGTTGGTATCGCTACGGCAATCTATATGTCTGGGGTCGCTTCAGGAACTGCCAACTTAGGCGTGGTGGCCGCCGGTTTCGGTCTGGCAATCGCCGGCTGGAAGGCCAACGGACTAGCCACTTCTCTCCTACCGATTCTGGGTTCACCCAAAGTCCACATGGCAAATATCTGGGGTCGCCCCCTCAACTTCTTGCCGCTGGCACTCAGCGCTGCCGTCCTGGGAGCCGCCGGAGGAGCCCTGGGGATCTCCGGTACCCCGATCTCCGCAGGCTTTGGTATATCCGGCCTGGTAGGTCCTTTGGCTGCACTCAATGCCGAGGGATGGGGTTGGTCGGCGGCCAACATCCTCATCATCCTTGCGATCTTTGTTGTTGCACCTATCATTCTGGCATTCGCCTCGTTTTGGGTGTGCGAGAAAGCCGGATTGGTTGCGTCCGAGAATTACAAGCTGAACTTTGAGTAATTGCTCTTATGCATAAAATCCCCGTGGGGAGACGCTTACCGCGTCTCCCCACGGGGATTGAACTTTGTGTGTCTTTAACGAGTCGGTCGCGCCATGCCCTCAGCAAAGCCCGCAGCCGACTGAACTCCGACCACGGCCTGGTCCTGGAAGGTCGCTATGCTGTCCGAACCTGCGTAGGTAAAGGAAGAGCGAACGCCGGAAATGATGTGGTCGATAAGATCTTCCACCCCGCCTTTACCCTCTTCAAGGTAAATCTTTGCGGAGGAAATTCCTTCTTCGAACATCTCGCGGCGAGCTTTTTCAAACGCCTCAGTATCCGAGTTACGGTTTACTACGGCACGACGTGAGGCCATGCCAAAGGATTCCTTGTACATACGGCCATCGACGTCATAATGCAGGTCGCCGGGAGACTCGAAGGTACCGGCGAACCATGAACCAATCATCACGTTCGACGCGCCAGCGGCAAGTGCCAACGCAACGTCGCGAGGATCGCGAACACCGCCGTCGGCCCACACGTGTGCGCCGAGTTTCTTAGCCTCTGCAGCACACTCCAAAACAGCGCTGAACTGTGGTCGGCCCACGCCAGTCTGCATACGCGTCGTGCACATAGCACCAGGGCCAACGCCTACCTTGATGATGTTCGCGCCAGCTGCCACCAGATCACGAACGCCATCAGCAGTCACCACGTTGCCTGCGGCAACCGGCACTGGCGGGTTGAGTGCGCGAACTTTCTTCAGGGCTTCCATGGTGTGGGTCTGATGTCCATGTGCAGTATCGACGACCAGGACATCCGCGCCTGCGTCGATAAGCTTTTGTGCGCGTCCTGCAACATCACCGTTGATTCCGATTGCAGCACCCACGCGGAGTTTTCCATTGGCGTCGAGGGCCGGTTTGTACAACGTAGCGCGCAAAGCGGACTGCTTGGTCACAATGCCCACGAGCGTTCCATCGCTCGCAACGACAGGTGCCAACCTACGCCCATGCTCATTGAGCATGCGGAAAGACTCCTGCGGAGTAATGGTGTCCGGGAGGGTCATCAAATTGGTCGACATGAGCGTGCCAACCTGAGCAAAGTTATCTACCTTTGCAATGTCTTTTTCGGTGACCACGCCTACGGGATGGTTGCCTTCAACCACGATAGCCGCACCGTGCGCACGTTTATGCAGCAAATTACGCGTGTACCCAACGGTATGGTGAGGCTTCACCGTGATGGGAGACTCGAACACTGGATGCGCGTTTTTCACCCGAGCGATAGTTTCCGCAGCAATCTCTGCGGGAACATCCTGAGGCAAAATCACAACGCCACCACGTCGCGCAACGGTTTCTGCCATGCGTCGACCAGCAACAGCGGTCATGTTTGCAATGACAAGCGGAATAGTGGTTCCTGTTTCATCGCTCGTAGCAAGGTCCACAGACATCCGTGACCCTACGGAAGACACCGAAGGGACCATAAAAACGTCGTGATACGTTAGCTCGTACGGCGGAATTTGATCATTAAGAAATCGCACGTACACCCACCATACATGTTTTCTTGTTCTATATGAAGATAGTCCTTACCCCCTGTTTTTTGCAGTGCAAAGAATTACCACAGATAAAACTGTTATCACCCTGCATACACTGGTTGATTTAGCCATCCCCTAGCCCCACATCCACCGACACAGTAGTGATCCCACAGGCCTGAACCCCTCAAGGCCTGTGGGTTTTACCCTCAAAAAGAGAGTAAATGTTACATAGATCGCATCCAATGCTACTCTGACATTGTATTTAGCTTATACTAAATAACTACTTGTCTTCTTCCTTTTGGAAAGAACCCAAGACTTTATTTGCAGCATCCTTTACCTTCTCACCAGCATTGGAAACTGCATCTTTGACATCAGCTTTAGTTTGATCTGCGCGGCCTTCGTCCGCAAGGCTATCGTTGTCCGTAGCCTCACCAAACGCTTCTTTGGCTTTGCCACCAAGCTGATCCAATTTGTTTTCTACATCACCCATCCATACAACCTTTCTCGTTGACTTCAGTGTGACTCCCACTGTAGGCACAGTTGAGGGATCCTGTGTACTTTTCAGGAAAATCGTTATCCCTACGTGTGCCGGCCGTAACCCTTTTGCAACAAAATCAGACGAAAGAAAACCACTCTAAAGGTGACCCTAACAAGGGTTTATGCGCGTTTTTTAAAGCTTTAAAGCAGGTCTATTTCATGGAAAAAACCTTCATTCCCAATAGTAAAAATAAATCCGCATAACACCCCCAAACGGTATAAACCGTCTCTTCGAACACGTCTTGCTCGCTAGTTCGTAGCAATCATGAGACGATTTTTACAGAGTGCACAGAGGCTCCCAGCCCCATCACCAGCCTGCCTCTTTTAAGCTAAAGAACCATCGCAGCGATCCAGCCTGAAGCAATAAGCGGAAGGTTATAGTGAAGGAACGTCGGGATGACCGAATCTCGAATGTGATCGTGCTGACCATCCGCGTTTAAACCGGAGGTTGGCCCAAGGGTCGAATCCGAGGCTGGCGAGCCAGCGTCCCCGAGTGCACCAGCCGCCCCGATAATCGCCACGGTGGCCGCAGGAGAAAATCCCATGGCGGTGCATAGCGGAACATAAATGGTCGCGATGATGGGCAGCGTAGAAAAAGAAGATCCGATCCCCATCGTTACCACAAGCCCCACAAGCAGCATCACGAGCGCACCCATTGCTTTGTTGTCCCCAAACAACTCAGCGGAAGTGTGAACGAGAGCTTCCACTTCCCCCGTTTTCTTCATTACCGAGGCAAAACCTTGGGCCGTGATCATGATGAAACCGATCATGGCCATCATCTTCATCCCCTGGCTAAATACGTCATCAGCTTCACGCCAATTCACAGCTCCAGTCAGCATGAAGATAGCCAATCCAGCCAACGCGCCGATAAGAAGCGGGTCTGCGTCCGTAGCCACTGATTGCATGACAATCTGAACAACAAAAGTGACCACAATAGCCACCACGGAGACCACGACCTTATAGCGGGAAACTGCTCCGCGTTCCGACTGCAGTTCACCACTTCCGGTTTGCTCCGCAACAGCGACAGATGCGTAACGACGAGGACGTCGGTAGCTAATAAACACAGCTACAAGTAACCCTGCGAGCATTCCAAGCGCTGGAATCCCCATCACCTTCATAATGTTGATCTCCGATGTACTCATACCTGCCGCTTCAATGTTGCCCAAGAGAATCTCATTGAGGAAGATCGAACCAAAACCCAAAGGAATCCACATATACGTGGTCACCAGGCCGAAAGTAATCACACATGCCACCAATCGACGGTCGAGGTTCAACTTATTCATCACCCCGAGCAACGGCGGAACGATAAGTGGAATGAACGCGATATGCACAGGTATGAGGTTCTGACTCATAATCGCCATAGCCAAGATACCGGCCAACATCAGCCATTTGGTCACAGCAACGGCTTTGGTCCCCGCGCCTTCAGAGCCGGCGTCGATACGCTTCATGATCGCATCTGCTAGTAGCTTCGGAAGTCCCGAGCTGGCCACCGCCATGGCGAAAGCGCCCAGCATCGCGTAACTCAGCGCGATTTTTGCGCCGCCTGCAAGACCTTCTTGAAACGCCACCATCGTGGAATCAAGCCCGATGCCGCTCACGAGTCCACCCACTAAAGCACCGATAAAAAGCGCTAAAACGACATGGACTCGCGCGACAGCCAACGCAAGCATCACGATGACAGCGATCAACACAGCATTCATGTGGAATAAATTACGCCAGAGTTCAAATTATTAGTAATAATGAGTTATTCCAGAAACCTTATAATGCCCCCGTTTGAAGCTCCATCCACAGTAACCCCATAACCTATACCCTGCTCTATAAGCTCTCGCTTTTGTGCCGCGATCCTCTTGTTCGCCTTTTATTTCTTTCCCACATGGGAAAAGTCCCCACGCCGTGTCCACACGCAACAGGCCTTGGGCACCTCGCCCCCAAAAAAAGAGGAGCCATAAGCTCCCCTTCTCATTTACACACGATATTCACAGTTTATGTGGTCGCGCATGAGTGTTCCTTAGCAAAAGACCGCAGGAAACTACACAATTATCTCGTGCGATCGCGTTTTTCATAACCCATCCGAGGGCGGAATCCGGCCGGATGCTTAAGCTGTGCGACTGCGTCACCAACCAGCAAGCGGAAACGTGGCTTCATCGGTGGCATCTGCATCACAGAGAACCATCGCACCTCTGTGCTCTCATCATCTCCGACACGCGGAGTGCAATCCCCCACGACGCTACAGCGCATGGCGGTATCCATGTAGTAGCTGATATCGCCGTTTGCGTGTTCCACAGGCCCCACAGCCCCCACTCCAAGCAGAGCATCTACGGTTACGTCAACACACGTTTCTTCCTTCACCTCCCGCACAGCTGCTGCATGCGGCTGTTCACCAGGATCCACGATGCCTGTTACAGGTGTCCATTCCCCATTATCGCTCCTTTTAACCAGCAGAACTTCTGGCACTGCTGTAATAGGCGCGCCTTCAGGAACATCCTTAATCACGATGGCCGTCACCCCAGGTAAAAACAACGGATCATGACCGATCTTGTCTCTGATCTTAAGGATAAAATTGGGTGTTGGCATGGTAAAAGTCCTTAATATCTAAAGCTACGATTGTGTCCTCTGTAGGGCTAATCCGCAGATGGTTCTTCCGTGCTTTGCGCTGCGTCACGTGCAGCTTTTTCAGCGGCTTCTTTTTTAAGTTTCTCGGCAAAAGCCTTGGGATCAAACTCGGTAAAATACTCCGGACCTGCAAATTGTTCTTGTGCCATAGTGCTCTCTCTATTCAGGGTGCGTAGCAATCTTTTAATAAAAGTCTAGTGTCCGACACGTTTTTCGGCGCAACCCAGCGGTCCTTGTTGCCGAGCTGATTAACAAGCTGGTTACAAGGAACCCACTTCTTGGCCCACAACGTGTCCACAACGAAAACCACCGGCTTCTGTACACGCTTTAGGTACACGACCGGTGGTTTTCAGCAGGACTACTTAAGCACCCGCAGAATCTCGAGAAATACTCTCCAGGATGAAGTCCTTCACTGCAGTCACATCATTAGGTAGATCTGTGACATGGCGTTGTGCGTCCAAGATTCCGGTAAAGCGCTCCGGAACCTCAGGACCACGTCCTACGGCTTCAACGATCGTATCCGTGAACTTCACTGGTAAGGCGGTCTCCAAGCACACGATGGGGCTTTCAATCTGGCTGGCCCACTCGCGCGCGACTTTCACGCCATCAGCGGTGTGCGGATCCAGCATCATCCCCCGGCGGGTATAGCAATCGGCGATGGTTGCTATACGGTCTGCATGAGTAGAACTACCCGACGCAAAACCATAATGAGTGGCAGCGTGTTCAAATGAGTCGTCATCGGCAAGGGAGAAACCTCCGGCTTTTACCTGTTCCCCGAAGAGCTCTGCGCAGCGCTCAGCATCTCTTCCTAGCAGGTCAAAAATAAAACGCTCAAAGTTGGATGCTCTAGAAATATCCATTGAAGGCGAGGAGGTCTCATGAGTCTCAGCTGCAGAACGCACGCGGTACTCACCGGTTTTAAAGAACTCATCAAGGACATCGTTTTCATTGGTGGCAACGATGAGCCTGTCGATAGGCAAACCCATTTGCTTAGCAATGTGTCCGGCACAGATATCGCCAAAGTTTCCCGTGGGAACGCAGAAACTAACTTTTTGATCGTTACTCTCCGTTACTTTGAGCCACGAGGAGATGTAGTACACCACTTGCGCCATCAAACGAGCCCAGTTAATTGAGTTCACTGCACCAATGTGGTTGTTCGCTTTAAAATCCGCGTCGGACGACACAGCTTTGACCACGTCTTGACAATCATCAAAAACGCCATCTAACGCGATATTAAAGATATTTGGGTCGTCCAGACCAAACATCTGGGCTTGTTGGAACGGCGTCATACGGTCTTTAGGGGTGAGCATGAACACGCGGATTCCGGTACGCCCACGCATCGCGTATTCAGCAGAGGAACCCGTGTCGCCAGAGGTAGCACCCAGGATGTTTAAGGTTTCTTTCCTCCGGCGTAGCTCATATTCAAAGAGCTCGCCAAGAAGCTGCATGGCCATGTCTTTGAATGCAGCGGTCGGTCCCTCAGATAGGTGGCCTATATAAATGCCGTCCTCGAGCTTGGTCACCGGGACGATTTCTTCGTCGGCAAACTTGGGCGTCGTGTAAGCGCGCGCAGTAATGGCTTCTAGATCCGCTGCCGGGATGTCGTCGACAAAGAGCTTAAGCACTTCTGCGGCTAGTGCTGCGTAACCTTGCTGGGCGAGAATACCGCGCCAGGTATCTAACGTGGCAGTGTCGAGACGCGGATAATACTCAGGAAGGTACAAACCGCCGTCTGGGGCAAGACCACCCAACAGTATGTCAGTAAACGCTACGGGGGTCTGGGAAGTGTCTCTTGTCGAAATGTAGTGCACGGCTACTACACTAGCGTCGACGGCTCTAGCGCTGAAGAAAACGGATGGACATTTCTTATCGCTACCCCCACCAATTGCATCGATTTTTATATCGTATGAGCTCGCGACTGAACCAGGCATGTGTTCTCATTTTGTTCTTGCCGGCTCGGTACTTCCCATACACATCGATTCCGCAAATAGTGGTAGATAATAGAATTTACTACTGCACGCAGACCCACCCGATAGGACTTCCGTGGAACCCAAAGACTTAAAAAAACGCTTCCTCATTGTCTTCTCTCTGTGCTTGGCAGTGGCACTAGTGGCAATGCTGGCGGCGTGGAAGATAGCGACGAGCCTCCGCGACTCCGATTCCGCGCATAATGCACTCAGTTCTGAGTCGGAGACGAGCCAGTTGAAGTCCACAGAAGACTCGGAGTCGCCTGAAAGCTCCGCATCAGACTCACCAGAACCCGAGATAAACGTTAACGCTGGCCCTCCTCCCACACGCATTGGTTCTTTCACCATGACCGGCACAGCCAGCATCACCGGTGCCACCTATGATTCGATGCCCTATGAGTTGCCACTCAATCCTGCTGGTCCTCAAGCAACGATGGTGCGCTGGGTCGATGGCTGGGGCCAATCTCCTGCCACCGCAGAACACGGCACCACCTACGTCTTAGGCCATGCGTGGGGCCAGCAGCGGCTCGTGTTTAATCCCATCTCCGAGATAGTTACGCAGCACGTGGACTTCAACCGCCCCACTCCTGTTCGCGGTGAATCCGGCGATATGATCACGCGTTATCAAACAGATGTACTCAACGGCGACGTCATCACGATGACCGATGCAGAGGGGCACTCTCGCCGGTGGGTGATCGATAATGCTTATCTCGTGGATAAATACGATGCCATCGATGACGCCGAGCTCGTCGACACCTCTATTCCCGGCCGTATCGTCCTCATCGCCTGTTCTGTAGACGGCGCCGTGGACCTCAACTACAACGTGATCGCAACTGGGCATCTTGCCTGATGATTTTCTGTGAGCCCATCTTCGAACTTTCATCCTGTTAACGCTGAGCCGCCTGGCTTCCGTCGTGCAGTTCTCGTCTGGTCATGTGCGTGCTTGGTTTATATCATCGCGATTACTGGCCGGACCTCTTTCGGCGTGGCCGGTGTTGCGGCGATCGATAGGTTCCACATCGACGCCAGTCAGTTGGCTTTATTCACCTCCGTGCAGGTGGGAACCTATGCCCTAGCTCAGATTCCGATGGGCCTGCTCATAGACCGTTATGGTCCCAGAAAGGCGCTGCTCGCCGGCGCATTGCTGATGGCAACCGGCCAAGTAGTTGTGGCGTTAAGCACCACGCTCCCCCTCGCTGTCGGTGCACGTGTTCTTATCGGTGCTGGTGACGCCACCGGTTTCCTCTCCGTCATGCGTCTTATACCGGCGTGGTTCACACTGCGCAGAGCTCCTTTATTTGCACAGTTGAGCGGCGCGCTGGGGCAAGTCGGGCAGTTTGTCTCAGCAGTTCCTTTCCTAGCGCTGCTGAATGCCCACGGCTGGGAGATAGCCTTTGTGAGCCTTGGCGCAGTCGGCATCATCATCGCGTTCGCAGCGTCGCTAGTGATAGCCGACAGCCCGCACCAGGTCGGCTATTCCCCCACGCGGAAGCGTCGCCAGGCACTCCACTACGGACCACGGCCCAGTGTTCCATTTTTGCTTTCTACTGTGATCAGGGATCCCATTGCATGGCAGGCGTTTTTTATCCATTGGGTCAATATGGCACCACTGAATGTTTTTCTTTTGCTTTGGGGTGTTCCGCTCATGAAGCTAGGCATGGGGCTCGACAGCTCACACGTGGCGATTGTCCTTACACTCGCCACTGTGGGTTCCATCAGCGCAGGTCCCCTACATGGAATGATTTCTGCGGTTTTAGGTAGGCGTCGCGACGCCGCAGCTCTTGGCACCGCGCTCATCATCGCGGTAATCCACATATGGTTCTTCTATGGTTCCGAACCACGCGGTTTTCAAGCCATCGCATTCTTAGTATTAGCCGTGGTCTTCATCATGCCGGCCGCGAATTATGGTTTTGATACGGTCCGGGAAACAGTGCCCCTCGGCGTGGTCAGCACTGCAACCGGTCTGGCAAATATGGGCGGTTTTACTGCCACGATGATCTCAGCCCAGCTCTTAGGGCTGCTTCTCGACGTCCACAGCGTAGGTACCTACACCTGGAGCGATTTCCGTTTCGCTTGGCTAGCGGTGCTGAGCGCATGGGCTTTTGGCATGGTGATGCTCTGTATATTTCAATCCCGCACACGCAGATAAAACTAACGTGGGCGGGATGTGCTTACGGAGCGCTCTTAGTGGCTACCTCGACGAGAAATGAGGGCGTCGATAAGCGAATTCAACGCTTGATCTCCAAATTGCTTCGCGTCTGAGTATGGAGCTTCTCGTGTACTACGAGGAGGCTCTGACTGGGTGTCTGCATGCACTTTAAGTACGGTGCCTTCAACGGTGATAGCTGTGCGACTTTTTGCCCCAGTCGATTCAATTGCTCGGACAAAAGTTTGCAGATCGCCCACCGTGGCGCCGTCAAGATCGAGGCTCACAACAATAGACATGGCAGAGCTCCTTAATTTAATTCCTATTTCTCTTTACGTTTTCCACCATATCGATCCACTGTCGTCTCATACATCGGGGAAATCCCCCATTTTTTAGGCAAGCTCTGCAAAAACGCGTTGGTTATAACTAAAAGCAGCGCTGGCCTCTTCAAGCATCTGTTCGACTGCTTCAGCAGACAAATGTAGATCATCAAGATGCTGACGATAGTTGTCTTTGTAGACCTTGAGTTTGTCGATGCCTTCAAAGGAATAGAACTTGAGCGATTTCTCATCCACCCCGTAATGCCGACTCATCATCCGTGCGATGACCTGACCACCAGAAAGGTCTCCCAGGTAACGCACATAGTGGTGTGCGACAAGGGCGGGGCCATGAGCTTCATCGCGGATGTGGTTAAGTCTTGCAACGTAGTCACGAACAGCAGGCAGCGCAATAAGATCTTTGCGCCATTGATCGTTGCCATGGAAATTATCAATATCCTCGGCCAGAATATCTGCGCGGTTAAGTTTCGGGTCCAGTAGATCGGTGGCAAATCCCTCCGCGCGTACTACATCAGCTGCTTCTTCCAACGCCGTGTAAAAAAGCCATGCCTGTTCTTGCAGTCGGATGAACGCCTCAGCATCCAAGCGTCCCTCAATTAAGTCACTCATAAAAGAGGAATGCTCTGCATCAGCGTGTGCCTTAGCGGTTGATTCCTTGAGCTCGGCAGCCAGTCCCTTAGTTGCGGTTGTCATTATAAGTAGCCTTTCCCTAATAGTCTTTTTGATAACTAGAAAAACCAGACTATTTAGGAAAGGGTCGCCTTACATCAACCGTCTGGTTGATTCTCCACTCCCCCTCGTAGCCAACCACTCTGCCCCATAAGCACGCGTGAGCCGACACGCTAGCTATAACCCGGGCTTATTTCTCCCCAAAAAACCTCGTCAACTACAGCTCGAGCTCGACGAGTTACCTTGAGGTAGTGATCAAGAAACTCCTGGTTATCGCTAGGATCCCATCCCGCAGCGCCCGCGATTGCCGCCAATTGTGGACCAGGCTGAGGCAATTGATCAACGCGCTTACCGCGCACAAGCACAATCGCATTCCGCGCCCGTGTTGCTGCTAACCACGCAGCACGCAATATCTCTACCTTCTGAGGCGAGATAATCGCATGCTTCTCCAGCGCATCTAAAGCACGCAGCGTTGAAGGAGTGTGAAGATCGTCGTGCTGATGCGCATGCATAAGCGTCAGCAACTGGACTGTCCATTCGATATCCGTGAGCGCACCACGACCCAATTTGGTGTGTGTGTTTCGGTCCGCCCCCCGAGGCAGGCGCTCTTCATCCACCCGCGCTTTCATCCGACGGACCTCTCTTATCACCTTGTCGGAGGCCCCTACCTGTGGATACCGAATACTCTCGATCATATGGAGGAATCGCTTTCCAAGCTCTTCATCACCTGCAACCCACTCGGCACGCAATAAAGCCTGTAGCTCCCAGACCTCCCCCCACTGCTCGTAGTACCGAGCATAAGAATCTAAAGTGCGAACAACGGCCCCGGAACGCCCCTCAGGACGCAACCCTAGGTCTACTTCCAGTGGTGGATCCCCACTGGGTTTAGCCAGCCTTGCACGCATCCGATCACATATCGTAATCGCCCATCGCACGGCTTCATTTTCGTCCTGACCGTCGACTGGGTCGCAAACAAACAACACATCGGCATCTGAGCCATACCCCAGTTCCGCCCCTCCAAGACGCCCCATACCGATAACGGCAATCTTGGCCGGCGGTATCGCGCTCTCCGACTCAGCCATACTGGCTGCTATCTCAGCACGCAACGCAGCTTCTAAAACAGCGTCCCATACTGACGATAAGCTGTGACAGACTTCTTTTACCTCCATCATTCCGAGCAGATCAGCGCTAGCAATTCGTGCAAGCTCTGCGCGCCGGAGTGAACGAGCCACTGCGATTGCCTTCTCCGGGCTTTCCTGTCGTACTGATGCTGCCACCAAAGATCGCGCTAATCGTTCGGCGGTTGTATCCAATAATTTTGGCCCACTTGCCCCATCGGCTAACTGTTTGACCAAGTCAGGAGCAGAAATGATGAGATCAGCCGTATACGGAGAGTTACCGAGAATCTTCATCAATCGCTGTCCCACGATTCCCTCGTCACGCAGCATTCGCAAAAACCAGGAGCGGTCATTAGCGGCGTCCGAGAGCTTCCGATAATTCAGAAGTCCGGCATCAGGATCGGCAGTCTGTGCCAACCATTCCATATGCGTAGGTAGCAGCATCGCTTGAATCTTTGCTTTTCTTCCCGCTTTCGCAGCAAGGGCATGCAAATGATCAAATGCTCTATCCGGGAACTTGTACCCTAAAGCCGCCAGCTGCAGCTTCGCGGCCTGCGGCGTTAGCTTAAGCGCGCCAACAGAAATGTTGACTACAGAGTTAAGAAGAGGACGATAAAATAATTTCCGATGCAAGCTAGAAATTTGCAGACGAACTCTCTTTAACTGCTGCATCATAAGCTGAGTCTCGCCCGCATCATGCGTACTTCTAAACCCTGAGGAACGCGCTAGCCAGCGCAAAACCTTCTCTTTATTAGGGTCTGGCATGGTGTGCGTTCTTTTGAGTTTTTGCAACTGCAATCGGTGTTCCAACAACCGCAAAAATTCATACGACTCAATGAGTTCCGCACCATCCTCGCGCCCAACATATCCGCCTTCAATGAGGGCTTCTAAAGCTTGAATGGTAGATAAAACCCGCAGAGACTCGTCTGATCTGCCATGCACAAGTTGCAGTAATTGGACCGCGAATTCCACGTCTCTCAGGCCACCTGGCCCGAGCTTTAGCTCCCGATTTTTGAGCTTTTCTGGAACATTCTCTAGCACCCGTCGACGCATACTTTGTACGTCAGTAACAAAAGATTCCCGTTGGCTAGCTGCCCACACCATCGGAGACAACATATGGCTATAGCGAGTAGCCAAAGGAAGATAACCAGTCATCGGGCGATGTTTGAGGAGTGCTTGGAACTCCCAGGTATGCGCCCAACGCTTGTAATACGCGACGTGAGAATCAAGGGTCCGGACCAGCGCCCCATGTTTTCCCTCAGGTCGCAGCGCAGCATCTACTTCAAAAAAGGCAGAACACCCAATCCGAATAAATTCTCCTGCTAGTCGTTGCGCGCGCGGCGTTACTGGTTCCGCGGTAAAGATAACATCAACATCCGAGATGTAATTAAGTTCTTGAGCACCGCACTTTCCCATCGCTACCACGGCAAGACGAGTATCTAGTGGTTCTTCTCCATAGACGTTGCGGGCCGCCACTGCAAGGGCTGCGGTAAGTCCAGCGTCCGCTAAGTCCGCCAACGCCTGTGTGACAACGGTAAACGGTACTTCAGGTTGACCTAGGCGTCGAGAATCTTTGGGATAGCTTCCTGCTAGATCGCTTGCAGCGATTCTAAGGAGGTAAGTTCGGTAAGTCTTCTTCAGTACTTTCTCTGCTTCTGTCCCAGAAAATCCCGCAACGTAGGTACCGGGCGTTTCCAATGATTCTTCCGCAGGATCAGGTTCTGAAAGATCTATGTCAAAGGAAAACTCACGATCCGGATTCTCACTGGCGGCCCCAGGTTCTTTCGATTCCGGACTAAACACCGCTGGTTGTGCAGCAACAGCAGATAACATCCCATGCATCATCTCTTGACGCGTAGGAAAACCCCATTGCAACGCACGCCATTGATCTTCGCATGCCGCAAGGTGATCCCCGAGAGTCGAAGATGCTCCAAGCAAGGAAAAAAGCCGCACTCTAAAAACCAAATTCTGACGCAGCTCAAGCAGGAAATCAGCCCGTGCAGACTCTTCCATCGAATCTGCTATACGCATTAATGTATTGAGAGCTAAGTCAGGGTCTGCAGAACCAGCCAATGACCACAACAAGTCCACAGAATCTGGCTGCAACCAGCCTAGGGATTCAAGATCAGCCTTGGCATTTCTACCATTAAGCCCCAAAGAGCTAAGCGACGGCACCGCATTCCGCGCAGCAGGAGTAGTCATTACTTTATTCTTCTTCCTTGGTGTACATCCCAATCGTTTTTCGTAGCTATGTCTTAAAAGCCACGGAGAAATCCCACCGGGATTAGTTTTCTAGATTGGTCCGAAGTTCCCATGCCGTAATCTGTTGCTGGTAATCGTGCCATTCGCGCCACTTATTACGCAGGAAATACTCAAAAACATGTTCACCCAGTACATCCGCCACCAGTTCTGAATGCTCCATCTCCCGCAAAGCTTGATCCAGGCTTGTTGGCAGGTCCGCGTATCCCATAGCTAACCGCTCCCGACGCGTCAAACGTGCAATATCTTCTTCCGCTGCGTCGGGTATCTCATAACCTTCTGTGATGCCCTTCAGCCCCGCTCCGATCAAGACTGCTAATGCTAAGTAGGGATTGCATGCAGAGTCCGGGGAACGCACTTCTACCCTGCGCGAATCAGCTTTGGCCAAGCGATACGTAGGAACCCTTACCAATGCCGACCGGTTAGAAGCCCCCCACGTTGCGGCAGTAGGCGCCTCGTTACCAAAGAGAATTCTCTTATAGGAGTTAGTCCATTGATTTGTAATAGCGGAAATCTCATTAGCATGGCGCAAAATACCCGCAATAAATTGCTTAGCGGTACGAGATAGACCATATTCATCATCTGGATCATGAAAAGCATTGATGTCGCCTTCAAAAAGCGACATATGAGTATGCATTGCAGACCCCGCATGATCTCTAAAAGGCTTTGGCATAAAGGTTGCGCCGATGTTGTTTTGTATCGCAACCCGCTTCATCACGTACCTGAAGGTCATAATGGAATCTGCCATAGTTAAGGCGTCAGCATGGCGTAGGTCTATTTCTTGCTGTCCCGGACCAGTCTCATGGTGTGAAAATTCCACGGGTATCCCCATAGATTCCAAAGCCAACATGGCCTGACGCCTAAACAATGGTGCATCATTTTGGCTAGCTTGATCAAAATAACTGCCGTTGTCTGTGGGAATAGGCGGAAGTCCGTCCGTCCGAAGACTTTGAACCAGATAAAACTCAATTTCAGGTGACACCATACAAGTGAAACCTTCATCAGATGCGCGCTGAAGCTGCTTTCTTAACACCTGCCGAGGATCCGAATAAGAAGGTTTTCCATCCGGATTTAAAATATCGCAGAACATCCGGGCCGTACACGAGTCAGTGTCGTTGCCATCAAAGGGTAATAGCTGAAAGGTAGAAGGATCTGGCATAGCAATTGTGTCTGCTTCTGACACTCGAGAAAATCCTTCAATGGCAGAACCATCAAAACCAATGCCTTCTTCAAAAGCACCTTCGAGTTCTGCAGGTGCCACGGCGACTGATTTCAGGTACCCCAAGATATCCGTAAACCAAAGGCGCACAAATTTAATATCTCTTTCTTCAATTGTGCGGAGTACAAATTCCTGCTGTGAGTTCATAGCTCTCACGATACTTTCTACCTTCAACATCGGGGGGTGGAACGTTCTCCCCCACAAGTTTGAGCACGCCAGCATTAATACCTTGGGGTAAGCAACAGGGGTAAGAGTGTCACAGCCTCATGCTCCAATATAAATCGCCAATACGTTCGATACGGAAATGGGGTTTAGCATGTCACAGGAAAATTTTGTTGTAGCTCAAGACGTCGCCGCACTAATGACAGACGCAGCTGTAAAAGGCTATACCCCACAAGACCTGGAACTCATCTGTCCAAGTTTCAAGAAACTACTTCCTTATATCCCTCAATGCCGAGCCGGATTACGCAACATTGCTGTGTCCGCGCCATCCATAATCTACAAGATGTGGCTAAGGTATAGCCCGCCAACTAACCTCGCACCGGCTGAAAATATTCCGCACATACTGCACAACATCCGTAATACTTTGGCAGCTCTTCCCTGTACAGCAGATTTATCTCTACTTCATTGTGCCAGTAACCAACTCTACGAATGTCCAAGCAAAGAAGGGCCCATACCCATCTTTTTCCTCCACACATCTAACGCACGCCAACAACCCAACCAAGAAGAAGTACCTGCGATACATCGGATTCAGCTTTCTCGCCCGCAGGTGTCCGATAGTTTTACGTTATTGCAAGTACTTACGCTCAGCTATGGCTGTTGCTGCGCCCTTATACACCCACAAGGAATAGCTTCCGTCTTCGGAACAGCCTCTAATATCTTTCGCACGATGCACGCATTCACTACGCTCTGTAACAAAAGCCGCCAGCTGTTAAGCCGTTTTGAGTTTCCAAGCGCCAATCAAACCTACGCAAAAAGCTTTTATACTTCCTTTGCTCTAGGAATCCATCAGAGAATTTCTCTCCCCTTAGCCTTTGACCAATTACAGTGTCGGCTATCCATTTGGAATTGGCTTAGTCATGACCCGGCTTTTCTTAACGCCTTAGAAGACTTTTACGTGTTAGCCCATCCACATAGGCCCAGCGCCCGTGATTCGATCGGCACCACAGACGGAAAATCAGCAGCAAAGATTGTGTGCCTTGCCGACGCACTCATGTGGTGTGACTGTCTCACATGCACAACTGGTTTGCAGGACATGTGATCTCTTCATACTAGGCCGCGCCTGATGTCCTTTGTCTCAAAAATATACTGACACTCTTGTACAAGAACTGGTAGAACTCAAAGCATGGGAATAACGCAACAGCTTGAGGTAGAAAGAAAATTTTCAGTCGCAGATGATCAGCCCGCACCGCATCTCTTAGAGATCGCTTGTGTGTCTGAGGTTGCTGAATCAACAGTTCACTCGTTGTCTGCACTGTATTTTGACACTCCAGACCTCAGACTGTCTCGCGCAAAAATAGCCTTAAGGCGCAGAACAGGAGGCAAAGACTCTGGGTGGCATCTCAAAATCTCCACCCCTGAGGGACGAATAGAAACTCATGCACCGCTCGGAGACGATTCTCTGGAAAACCCGAAGGTACCTGAAGAGTTACTCTCTTTTGTCCGTTCCATTATCCGTAACCAGCCTCTATCTCCCATCGCCAGAATTGATAATGAACGCCACGAAACCCTGCTAGCAAACGATGAGGGAGAATACCTCGCAGAATTTTGCGATGATCATGTCCGGGCCTGGTCATATCTACCTGGTGGAACCGAGTCTCAGTGGCGAGAATGGGAAATAGAGATAACCGCGTATAGCCAAGATCAAGGGCTCGGGACAGAGATTATCGAGTCTGCTGAAGCCGTGTTGGTTAAACAAGGAGCTCACACAGCACAGTCTTCTTCCAAGATTGCGCAGGCTTTGGGGAACTCTGTCAATAACGTACCGCTTCCTCCGCAGGTAGCGCAGCTCGATCCGGAATCTCCTGAATACGCACTGATAGCTGCGTTAAAACGCAATCGCGACAAACTTGTAGCGCTGGACCCATTAGTCAGGCAAGACGCACCCGATTCTATTCATCAAATGCGTGTGGCCACCCGTGAACTACGCAGCCATATGCAGACATTTGATGGACTTCTTGGTGGAGAGCGCTACAAACAGATTGAAAAAGACCTCAAAATCTTTGCACGCATCCTTGGAGTAGCCAGGGACGCAGAGGTGATAGCAGCTAGGTTTGAAAAACTTATCAACCATAACAGTGATGGCTTGTTGGACTCTGCAACATCGGAATTCTTGCTTAAAGATATCCAACGTGATTATTTCCTGGCACACCGTAGAGTTATTTCTACATTAAACAGCCAACGTTACCTTGCCCTTTTAGACTCACTCGATGTGCTCTTAGCCGAACCTCCGATTCTCAGCGGAGCTGAGAGCAACGCTAAGGAGTCTGACCACGGGGCCTCGCACGAAGCGCATTCTGAAGCCGTGCTTTTCCGTCACCTAGAAAAAACTATGCAGCGCTTATATGAGCAAGACCGGAAAGCACGCCGAGAACATCAGGATGTAACGATCCCGCTGGAACGTCGAGAAGCAAATTTTCACGATGCCCGCAAAGCTGCAAAGAAACTCCGTTACTCAGCTGAAGCTATCGGTGATTCCACATCTTTAAACACCGATAAATTGTATGCAGCATGTAAACGTCTCCAGACAGTACTGGGCGATTTCCAAGATGCCGTCACTTCCCGCGATCGCTTGTATGAAAAGGCACTACGCGCAGAACGTAAAGGACACTCGGCCTTTGGATACGGAGTCTTGTACCAGCAAGAGCATCAGAACAGTATGAGTGCTCTCGACGACTATCCCAAGGCTTTCTCCAAAGTGACTAAGGCATACCGAAAGTTCTCTAAAAGCGTAGAAAAGTTCCAGAAGAAGTCACGAAAACGTGATTAATCGTTGATCTCTATAGCTGGCGAAGAGGCGGCCTATATAGACCGCCTCTTCGCCAGCTAAGCACATAAGGATTAGTCTTCCCACTCCTCATCAGCAGCGTCCGCTGCCTCATTGCGCTCTTTTACTTTGTCAAGGGCGTGTTCTGCTTCTTCCCTCGTATCATAAGGCCCCATCCGGTGCTCAAAACTTGAGGTTTTCCCTTGTTCCACTTTTCCAGTGGCTTGGTTGTAGAACCACTTTTCATCTTCATGGTGCATGCTAAAACTCCTTGTATCAGGCTTGTGAACCACACTTCCTAGAGCAAAGCTCACATTACAAGGATGCCACTATCTCGGTGGCGATGTCTATGATGCACAATTTGTCATGTTCTTGCGGGATGCCACAGGAGTAGCCTCCTAGTCTTTGCAAAACCACTAAAGTGAATGAAGCGCCGAGAATCACCGCGCCGTCGATCGTTTTTATGTAGAGGAGCTCCGTATGCCAGTGTGGCCCCACCCCGAGGTCAACGTTGTCGATCATGCACTACAACTGCATTCTCGTCGTATCGGATGCGAATCTGATCTCATTTCTGCCGCGTCAGCACCGGCAACGTGGTCGCTGATAGGAGACCACACTGATCATGCAGGCGGCGTGGTTTTAACAAGTTTGTCGGATCTGCGCACTGCCGTTGCTATTTCCCCACGGGGGGATGATCGGGTAAGCGTGAACTTTTACCAGTTCACGCAGACCGGAGAGTTATCAGAACTGCCCCCAACCACAGCCTCGCTTGAAGATGTCACACTCTGGCAGTCTTCTCTTGCTTCCTCAGACGGATCTGCGCAAGCTGTCCCGAGCGCACCGGAGAACACAGAGGCCTCACGGCTCGCTGTTTTGATCTACACCATGGTTCATCGCCAAATGCTTAGCCGAGATTCGCGCGGATTCGACATCACGGTTATCAATCAGATTCCGCCACATGCCGGTTTAGGCGAAAACGAGGCAATGCTGGTCGCTACCGCGTTGTCTTTAGCTGGCGATTATGAGGAGATTGACTCTGCCCCTGTGCGGGCAAAGTTTGCCGAGGTTTGTTTCCAAGCGGCTATAGCTATGGGTGACCGTCCGGTGTTACGTGCACGTTTCACTACTGCTTTGCGAGGAGCCACTGGCCAACTCAACATTATCGACTATGCCGATGGTTCGATCACTCAGGCTGCGCATCCGATCGGCGACCCCACCCGCACTGTTGCATTGGTTGTTGCTCCTCCCACGCATTCAGATCGGGCACAGGAAGTGTTGCGCCGAGAAAAGTTTATCGCGGAGGCCACTAAAGCCTTTGCTGCGGAAAGCTTGAGAATGCTCCCAGATGCGGAAAGCAGGGTCATCGATTGGTTGCGCGCTGTGCATGAGATCAAAGGACCGGACGATATCCCTCCTATCGAAGAAGCAACCCAGTGGCTAGATTTTTTGACTACGGAAACCTCGGCAGCTTTAGAACTAACGCAGGCCGTTCGTTCACGCAGGCATGCCGACATGTTTCCCCTGCTGTGTAATTCACAAGCGAATACAGAAAAACTCTATGGAGTCACGGGGGCAGACTCTGCGCTAGCTCAACTATGTCTGGTCCGAGGTGCACTCAGCGCCCGCAGTGCCGCAGCCGGCTTATCAGACGCAGTTGTTGTGCTGGTGGAGCGTTCTCACGTAGAAAACTTTGCTGCTGATGCCTCGGCAGACGGGCTTACCGTTGTAGAGCTTCTCGACGGCCACGTGGCCGCCCCAGCTCTTAGCACGTCTTAATCCGCAGGCCAGGCGAAGCGTATCTCACGTTTCTCCACATCTGTGCTGACCAATGTCACAATAGTTTGTTCTCCGACGGCCGGTAACCCCAAGCACTCCGCGATAACGGGCGGATCTTCTACAAAGATCCTAGAACTCGTGTTGGCCGCATTATTACTCAGGACCACAGCTGTGAAATTGTGTCCGACCCACGGGGCGAGCACTGTAGCTTCTGTGAGGTCAAGGCACGCCTTATCCACTGCGCTCGCTGTTGTACTACTGTGTTTCATCGCAGCTACGGCCTCGGAAAGAGTGTCGCTCACCCACGAGGGAATCGGCTGCTGGTGAAACAAAGACAGACATATTTCTGTGGCGTAACGGTCTATGAGGCGCCGCAATGGTGCGGTGACATGCGCATAATAGCCTCCCACCCCTGCATGGACTTCTGCTGTTTCTTCTCCTAAGACTCGGTACTCGGCGCCCCTCAGTAGCTTCTGCGCTGCTCGCATCAACACCATCGACCGTGGTTCTTCCAAAGAAATGCTGTCAAGATCTACGTCTGCTGGAAAGCCCAACGCTATGGCTTCTTGGGCGAAGGCTTCCAACGCGCTTTTGCTAGCGGGGGCAAGGGTACGCAGAACGCCCACTCCGTGCTTAGCCATCAGGTTTCCGGCACACATTCCGGCAAGCAGGGAAATCTCAGAGTTGGCATCCATAGATTCATAACGAGGTTCGATCACCAGGTGGATCTCTCCGTCCGGTTCTTTTTCTACGCTTTGGCTGGGCATACGCAGATTTACTGCAGTTGACCGCAGCTTGCTGTGCCGACGCACACGCCCGACTTCAAATAAGTAAAGAAGTGAGGGATGCAGCGAGCCATCTGTGTGATCCTGTTGGACACGCTCATAATCAAACCGAGCACGGCTACGCACTAATGCCCTATCAAGCCTAAAATCGATCACTTCCCCTGCGGGATCAATATCAATGGTCCACAACACGGCCGGTCGATCCACGGTCGGTAAGAGGCTCGCTGCGCCCTCAGAAAGCGCGGCCGGGTGCAGCCGTGCTGGCTCGTCCGGGAGATAGATTGTTTGTCCTCTACGTAAAGACTCCTGCGCCACCAGGTCGCCCCCGCCATAGTTCAAGAAAGCGGCGACATCGGCGATTGCATAAAAGATACGAAACCCCTCAGGCGTTTTCTCAATGCATACCGCTTGATCGAGGTCTTGTGAGCCAGCTGGGTCGATCGTTACTAGTTCAATATCGCGCCGATCTATTCGGTGGTCCGGGAGGGCGTCGACAAGCTGGCGCGCCTGGTTTTCTACATCTTGAGGAAATCGCGTGGTCACACCGTATTCATCTGCGATCGCACCAAAATCAAGGAAGGCGGCATAGAGCTTCATGCTTTCCGATCATGGCATATTCTGGGCAACTCCGCCTGTCGAATTCTTCAACAGACTTTTGTGCGCAAAAAGAATAAGGCGAATGAGCCAACCTATAAGCCGGATTCTGTACCCCTTTTCAAGCAAAGGGGCGGCGATCATCCATCTGGACGTACCATCGCTGGCCGCCTCAAGCAGCTACCCACGGACTCAGGCGAGCAGCCCTCAAACATCCGTGCAGACATACCCGAAGGTACGCCCTAATGCCTTGCTCCCAGTGGGGTTTACCCAGCCAGACTAGTCACCTAGCCTGCTGGTGCGCTCTTACCGCACCGTTTCACCCTTACCCAGAAGAATCTGGGCGGTCTACTTTCTGTTGCACTTGCCCGCAGGTCACCCTGGGTTGTTGTTAACAATCACCGTGCTCTGTGGAGTCCGGACTTTCCTCGACCACAGGCCGCACGCTGTGAAAACGGCGGTACCTGTAGTCGCGATCGCCCAGTCGGCTCATTCGCTGTTGTGACTCTACTACTATGCGCCCCAAGCTGCTAATTCTGCAGGGATAGCGCGCGGTTCTCACGAGGCCTAGCGCAGATACGACGTGTCGTTGACCAGTCGAACGCACGTGGGACCATCCGAGTAAAACTCCGCAATGGATAAAGACGCTAAGTCAAGGTGCATCCGATGGAACATTCCGGCGGAGGCATCAAGCGCCTGACGCAGGATGGATTTGATGGGAGTCACATGGCTCACCACGAGGATGGTGGCCTCCCCGTACTCACGCTGCAGTTCTTCCCTCACTCGTTTTATCCGCCGATGAGCCTGCACAAGTGATTCTCCTCCAGGGGGAGCAACCTTGGGGTCTGCAAGCCATTGCTGATGTAGCTCTGGGTCTGATTCATGGGCTTGGCTGAAGGTCAGGCCATCCCATTGTCCAAAGTCCATTTCTCTCAGATCATCCAGAGTCCGGATATCGCTCATCCCGAGGGCTTGTGCAGCTGCCGACGCCGTTTCTTGGCAGCGTTTGAGCGGGGATGACACAATCACGTCAATTCCCCCACGGGAGGCGAGGTATTGCGCGGCGCGCTCTGCTTGATAGCGCCCTAGCTCGGAAAGACTCGGATCACTAAGCCCGCTGTATTGCCGTGCCGCAGACATCGGTGTTTGCCCGTGGCGCAACAGAAGGAATCGGGTGGCATCTGTGGTCGCACCGTTCCATGTTTTTGGCGCAGTAGCGTGTTGGTCTCCAGCGCAATCGTCTTTCTTCGTTGCCGGCTCGGTGCAACTTGCCGCGGAGAGGGAATCGCCGCCTAGATCCAGAAATCCAGGCTGTGCCCCTTGTGCCAAGGCGTCCATGGCTTTATTGGCCAACTCATCTGCTCGCGCATTCTGCTTACGCGGAATCCATGTGTATGTGATCGAAGCAAACCCTGAGGCGATATCCCTGCAGCTGAGAGCAAGCTCTTTCATGTCAGGGTGTTTAATTTTCCAGCGTCCCGACATCTGTTCCACCACAAGTTTGGAGTCCATAAGGACATCCACTTCCGTTGCGCCCAGCTCGCGAGCGGCAGTCAACCCGTTCAGAAGCGCGTGGTATTCCGCAACATTATTCGTCGCAGTTCCCACGATGTAGGCCAGGCGACGCAGAATCTTGGTGTGGGTGGCGTCGAAAAGCACGGTCCCGGATCCGGCAACACCTGGATTTCCGCGAGAGCCTCCGTCTGCTTCGATAATGACCTTCATCAGCTTGCCTGCCTCACAAGATAGCTGCCGCAGTCAGGACACTGCGGAAGAATATTCATGGGGGTATTGCGAATCATAGAAACATCCGCTGGCGGAAGGATAATGAAGCAGCCGCCGCAACTACGTCCGTTAAACGCAGCCACGCCTACGTCGTTGATGTCGCGCTGCGAATCAAACTCCACGATGATGTCCTCTGGCAGCAGGTCCCGCAATTGGGTGATTCTTTCTTCTTGGGTTGCTGCGGTGGTGTCTACCGGAAGAGCTTCCAGGGCCCTGCGGGCTGCCTCGATTTTGGTGTCTGTGTCCACGACTCGCGCTTGGTTAACCTCAAGGTTATTGCGCAAAGCGTGGATCTCGTTATGGGCTTCTTGCAGCTCACTCATAAGATCTGCGATGCGGGACTTGGCGGAATATATGTCGTGCTTAATATCACGCCGCCGCTCAATATCGGTCTCTGCGGTGAGCTGACGTTTACCGTCTTGTTCACGGCGGCGTAGTTTGCGCTCGTCTTCCTGGATACGGCGAATCTCTAGTTCCATATCATCGACGGCCATCTGCGCGGCGGCGGCTGCCTCGCGATTACGAGACTGCTCACTCATCAGCCGATCAAGTTCTTCTTGTTCCTCGCTGACCTTTGGCGCCACACTCGTGGATGCCGAGCGGGTGATGGTGGACAACTCCAGCAGCAGCGGTTGTAGTGTGCGATCAAGCTTCATGAGAGTCCTTACCTTCAGGTTTCTGTAGTCTTTGTCGAGTTATCACAGGCTCGTTCCAGTCGGCGACGAGCGCAAGCAAGCCCTTAATCATAGCCTTTTCAGGTCAAAGGAAGAAACGGCCGCGACCATTGCTTTAAGCTTCTCGACGCCCACCTTATAACGACTTTTCCCCAACCGACTGCGGATGCGCCGACAGCGTCCACGGATCAGTTCTGATAGGCACAATATCCACCGTTACGTCTGGCAACGCACGTGCCAGAATCTCCGAGGCCTGTTCCGTCCATGGATATTCGCTAGCCCAATGCGCTGTGTCCACCAGGAATGGCCCGTCCGCCCGGCGCGACTCATCGGCCGGGTGATGGCGCAGATCAGACGTCACATACACGTCAACGCCTAGCCGTGCTACGGCATCCAGGAAGGAGTCCCCTGAGCCAGATGACACTGCGATCGTCTGTACTAGTGCCTCGGGGTCTCCTGCGGCACGCACGCCCCAGCTTGTTTCGGGGAGCGCATTAGCTACTTGTTGGACAAAATCGGCAAAAGGCATGGGTTCTGGCAGCGTTCCTACCCGGCCGAGCCCATAAGCTTGGGAAAGATCCTGTGTGTCTTCCATGCTCACCACGTCAAAAGCTGGTTCCTCATAGGGATGGGTGGCGCGCAGCGCCGTCATAATCGCGTTGCGTACAGCGCGCGGCGCAACGAATTCGACTCTTATTTCGGGGCCTGAGTGAAGATCCCCAGGAACTCCTGTGTGGGGAGTGGCGTCTTTGTCAGGCAGGAATTGTCCTGTGCCTGTGAAGTCAAAGCTGCACTCCGAATATTTGCCGATCTGCCCCGCGCCGGCGTCGAAAAGCGAGCGCTTGACGGATTCCACGGCCTCCGCGGGTACCTGCACTCCCCACTTGTCTATTCCTTGTGGTTTGGGCTGTACGGGGCGGCCCGGCACGATGCCAACGAGTTCAGCGAGCTTGTCGTTGACCCCGGGGCGCGCGGAATCCGCGTTGGTATGGGCGGCAAAGAGCGCAACTCCCCCACGGATCAGGGTATGTATGACTTTGCCCTTAGGGGTATCCGCAGCCACGGAGGTCACGCCACGCAACAACAATGGGTGATGCACGATAAGCATGTCGGCTTCTGCGTTGACCGCGGCTTCCGCAACTTCTTGGGTGCAATCAAGCGCTACAACGATTTTGTGCACCTCTTGCTGAGGATCGCCGCAGATGAGACCCACTGCATCCCATTTTTCTGCAAGGTACGGCGGATAAGCTTCCTCCATAACGGAACGTACATCTGCGACTGTGGGCTGGGTATTCTGAGTCACTTCGGGTCTACTCCAATCTGCTGTAGCTTTTCTATCAGCTCACCAACGTACTCACGGGGTCTAACCGCTAAGCGCCAATAGGTTGAGTCTAGGCCAGGGAAAGTGTCACAGCGCCTCACAGCGATGCCCAGGCTCAGCAACTCCCTACGCATGTGCTCGGCATCCCCACGCATCTCAGCTGGCGGTTGGACAAGGATAAAAGGAGCCACTGACGGGGCTACCAGGCTAAAACCAGCGTGTTCCAGCTGTTTTACCATGTCTTCTCTGTGCTGGATTACAGCGCTTCTCAAGGCCTCTAGTTGGCTGACTCCCGTCGTCATGATGGACTCAATAGCGCGAAAGGCCAGACTTCCCACCGGCCAGTGAGCTCTTCCATGAGTGAGCGTGTGAATCACTTCGGGGCTCGCCACCAGATACCCCACTCGCAAACCTGCGATTGACCAGGTCTTGGTAAGGCTTCTTAAAACTATTACGTCATCAAACCCTGAGTGTGGATCGCCAGCTTTGCCGGGTCCTATCATCGATTCGGATTCCCCCACGATGTCCATGAATGCTTCGTCTACAACGAGGTGACGACCAGGAGAGCGAAGCCCACAGAGCTGATCAACGCTGTGGAGTACTCCCGTGGGGTTGGTGGGGTTGCCGATGACCACCATGTCTGGCCCTATGTCCTCGGCGGGATCTAGGGCCAGGGTGCCATCCAGTGTGAAAGGCTCGGGGAGGATGATGCGCTGGAGTTCCACGCCGGCGTCGAAAAGCACAAGGTCTGGTTCGCTGAAGCTCGGGTGAATAAGCGCTGCTTTAGTGGGTTTAAGCTGAGGAAGCATGGCAAAGCCCTCAGAAGCACCGCACAGGATGAGCACGTGATCGGGTGAAATTCCGTGGTATTGAGCGATCAACTGTCTCGCAGACTCATCCTGCTCATCGTGGGGGTACTCGGCAAGATGCGAGAGCTCTGCAGCCAGATCTGCCACAAGCCACTCCGGTGGCGTCGGATCTGCAACGTTGACCGCAAAATCCAATCGCGCTCCTCGAGCATCAATATCGCCGTGAAGTCGCGACAACGGTGGGACGGTGGGAGTGCTTGGTGCCTGGTTGGTGGCAGCCGTAGCTAAGGCATGAGGAAAACCGTGTAACACTGATCCGAGTTTAGTGGGAAACTACAAAGTATGAGCACTCTTCTGATTGACGTTGATGGCACTATTGTTCGGTCCTACCCAGGCATCCGAACAAGTTTTATCGAGGCGATGAATCATATTGGGCACCCTGTCCCCGATGAAGATTGGCTCCATCGCATTCCCGGACCACCTATGGATGAGACTATGCGTTCCCTCAACCTGGATCCGGACACAACGTCTGAGGCTCTCGCTGCTTTTCGACGCCACTACGACAACGGTGGCTGGCGCGATTGCGAGCTTTTTGCCGGTTGGGCCGAGGCGCTACCAGAATGGAAAGCACAAGGTCTTCGCGTCTGCACGGCAACAAGTAAGTCGGAAAGTCTGGCTCGCGAAGTTTTGACGGAACTGGGAGTGGCTCACCATTTTGACTTCATCGGCGGCGCTGATGCTACAGAGGGAAGAAAAACAAAATCACACGTCATCGCTCATGTGTTGCAGTCCATGAACGTGGAGGCTGGGAACTCAGATATCCTCATGATCGGAGATCGTTTCCATGACGTTGAGGGAGCCCAAGAATATGGGATACCCACAGCGCTCGTCGGCTGGGGCCATGGTAGCCCTAGCGAGTGGGAAAGCGCACACTTCTATGCTTCTGATATGGCGGATTTGAAAGGAATTGTCCGTGACTTCTTCGACTTCTGAGCACAATCCCCGTACTTCTCTCCACATTGTGTTTGTCTGCACCGGTAATATCTGCCGCTCACCGATGGGAGATGTGATTCTGCGTAGTGTCATAGAAGACGAAGGACTAGAACCATACGTCACAGTAAGCTCATGCGGCACGGGCGGGTGGCATATCGGACAAAAGGCGGATAAACGCGCGCTGGCTGAGCTCCGCCGTGCCGGATACGATGGCGACAGCCACCGAGCGGCACAACTTGGCGAAAAACACGAGGATGCGGACTTGTTTATTGCGCTCGACAGTGGGCACCGCAATGCGTTGCTTCGTTATGGGTTCGCCCCCGATAAAGTCCGGTTGCTACGCACCTTCGATCCGGCTGCGCACACTTATGACGTAGAAGATCCCTACTACGGCGATGCTCACGATTTTGAGATTGCCCGCGTGCAGATTGAGTCTGCGATGCCGCAGCTCTTAAAGTGGATCAAACACGAGCTCCAGGAGAAAAGGTGATCAACCGTGTCTAGGTCTACAAGGCGAGCATCAGGGTGGCGGATTTTTCTCAAACCGGGGTGGGTCATCACCGCAGTTTTAGCAATCGCGTTTTCTTACTTTGCCATCACTGTGCTCTCCCCTTGGCAGCTAAACAAAGATCATGACATCGTTGCCCGCAACACTCATATCGAGCAGGCTTTTGATACCGACCCCTCCACCATCACTGATCTCTTTGACAGCGCGGGCAACATCAAAGGCGATAACGAGTGGATGCGAGCAACGCTAACGGGACGCTACCTCCCGGATAAAGAAGTTTTGCTGCGGATGCGCCCTGTTGACGGCTCGCCTGCTTATCAGTCGTTGGTTCCCTTCCAATCCGAGAACGGGCAAACGCTCCTGGTCAATAGAGGCTTTATTCCCCTCGAAGCCGGAAAACCGCCTCGCTTAGATAAGGCCCCCTCAGGTGTAGTGACCATCGTGGGGCATGCGCGCCATAACGAGGGAATCCCCGCTACACCACCGCTCACCGCAGATGGCTACACGCAGGTCAACGGAATTAGCACGGAACAGATCAGCACGCTTATCGACGCCCCTCTGGGGATCGACTATCTCCAACTAGCAAGCGATCAACCCGGTGAAGTCCACGCCATGCCGATCCCTAAGCTCGATCGCGGCAACCACCTCTCCTACGGATTCCAGTGGATCGCGTTCGGTGTCATGGCCCCGCTAGCAGTGATCTATTTTGTCTGGGCCGAGATCAAAGAACGCCGGCGGGCTAAGGAAGAGGAAGCCCAAATGCAAGAGGCTGCCCAAGACACTGCTGCCGAAAAGCACACAGACGTCAACGCAACTGCCTCTCGCCAGGAGACAGAAACAAAAACAGATCGCGTTGCTGCCACCATGCGCAGTAGGTATGGCAGCACCCGGACTATTGCCCCACGGAAACGCGATCACCGTCGAGACAACTTCTAGACCCGCTCTTCAGCTATGGCCTCGCTGTGCTCGTGACGCTATTTGCTGTAAAGCCACCACAGTCAAGGCCACCAACGCCTGAGTCCACCGAGACAATGAGACGGCAGTTGTGATCGTCTCTGTTGTAGGGGCCGGACCACGCCCCAACACCGGCCGCATTTCTACGCCATGAGGGTACTGTGTAGCCCCTCCGAGTTGCACACCCATAACAGCCGCCGCTGTGGCTTCTACCGGCCCAGCGTTCGGGCTGGGGTGCTGGGGGGCGTCTTCACGCCAAGCACGCACGGCGCTGCGTCCGCGTCCCATGACTGCTGCGGCACCCACATGGACGACAGCGGTGACGCGCGCGGGCACGTACGCGAGGACGTCGTCAAGCTTTGCTGCAGCCCACCCGAACTCGCTATAGCGCTCGTTTTTATAGCCCACCATCGCATCCAAGGTGTTCACACACCGATGCCCCACTACTGCCGGGGCACCAAAAACAGACCAGACCAAGGGAGCGATGGTGGCATCCGATGTATTTTCCGCTAGCGATTCCACTGTCGCACGCGTAATCCCTTGTTCATCGAGCTGCTCCGGGTCCCGGGAGCACAGCCACGGTACGAGAGCACGCGCCGTGGCTGTATCGCCGTGGGCTAGTGCACGGGCCATACGTGTTCCTGTTTTCTCCAAGGTGGTTCCGCCCAACGCGCCAAAAAGAGAAGCAGCAAGCATAAATCTAGGCATGCGTCGCGCCGCCACAGCGCTAAGGACAACCGGAGGCAAGACAGTGGCGGCGACAAAAACAGCACCGGCTTTCTTGCTAGGGCGATACACCCGTTTTTCCATGTACTGCGCGTACCGACCAAAAATCGCCACGGGATGCCACCGACCACCGGGGTCTCCCAGCATCCTGTCGAGGGCTACTCCGGCGATTACTCCCAGTGCCAATGATTTCTTGGGATACGGCGTGGACTGTGGGACTAGCTCGGGCACGTTATTGCACTCTCCCTTTTAAAAACGAAAAGGGGTGGAGCTACCAAGTGGCTCCCCAACGATGGTCATGAAACGCAAAGCGGCGACTCCTTGTTCTAAGGAGCCGCCGCTTTGCGTTTGTGCGCCCTGACGGGATCGAACCGCCGACCTGCTGGGTGTAAACCAGCTGCTCTTCCAGCTGAGCTAAAGGCGCATACTTCCGATACATCAGACCTGCTGAGGCATCGGAAAGAATACTAACACGAAGTGGTACTAGTAATGCAAAGTCACTGCTTATTGCCCCTTTGCACCAAGCAAGAACCTTGCCAGGAGCCAAGTCTTTCGGCTTTTGTTTGTACGAGCCCTGCGAGTTGAGCAGACTCGGAAATCTCACCCGGATCGAGTGCACCGGATTTACCGGCCCCCGGACTGAGCAACCAAATACGGCCGTTTTCAGCAAGGGGTCGAACGGCATCGACTAGTCCATCGACCAAGTCTCCGTCGTCTTCGCGCCACCACAACAAGACAACGTCGCATGCTTCGTCCGTGTCTTCGTCGAGAAGCTCCTCGCCGATAATGTCTTCTAGTGCTTCACTTATGGAGCTATCGCAATCTTCGTCCCAGCCGACTTCTTGCACTGTCATGTCGGCGGTGACACCAAGGCGGAGAGCGTGGTTTACGCCTACGGCCTCAGAATTCTTCTCCTTGAAATCTTGAGCGTTCATCGACAATAAACTCTACAACCATATGCTCGTTTTCTCTTCTTTTCATGCTGGTTTTTCAGGAAAAACCTGATCGGTAAGGAGTAATTCCCCCCTAACACGTATCCTGTAGATCAAACCGTGTGTCGATGCATGACCCGCGCATCGGCGGATTTCTCTCTACTTGGAGGTGGCGAATGCCTGACCCAACCATTGGGAAGCGTCCTGAGGACACTAACTTCGCGTTGATTCGCGATGGTGTGGCTTCTTATCTGAACGACTCGGATCCCGAGGAAACCCGCGAGTGGCTCGAATCCCTCGACGGGATGCTGGAAGGATCCAGTCTCGAGCGAGCCCGCTTCCTGATGCTCCGTTTACTTGAGCGAGCATCTGCTCGTCGCGTGCCGTTACCCCCAATGACCTCGACGGATTACGTCAACACGATTCCTACCACTATGGAGCCAGAGTTCCCGGGTGATGAGGAAATCGAGAAGCGCTATCGTCGTTGGATTCGGTGGAACGCTGCGATCATGGTGCACCGCGCACAGCGCCCAGGGATCGGAGTAGGCGGACATATCTCCACCTACGCTGGCGCTGCACCACTCTACGAAGTGGGTATGAACCACTTCTTCCGTGGTAAAGATCACCCCGGCGGAGGCGACCACATCTTCTTCCAGGGACATGCTTCACCGGGCGTCTACGCCCGCGCATTCATGGAAGGTCGCCTCACCGAAGACGACCTTGATGGCTTCCGCCAAGAAGTTTCCCGCCCACAGGGGGGACTACCTTCCTACCCCCACCCGCACGGGATGGAAGATTTCTGGGAGTTCCCCACCGTGTCGATGGGCCTCGGCCCCATGGATGCTATTTACCAAGCGCGCTTCAACCGCTACTTGCATAACCGCGGCATCAAAGACACGTCTGAGCAACACGTCTGGGCCTTCCTCGGCGACGGCGAGATGGACGAGCCAGAGTCTCGTGGCCTCATCCAAATGGCCGCGCTGAATAACCTGGATAACCTCACGTTTGTTATCAACTGCAACCTGCAGCGTCTCGACGGCCCTGTCCGCGGCAACACCAAGATCATCCAGGAGCTCGAGTCCTTCTTCCGCGGCGCTGGTTGGTCAGTGATCAAGGTTGTGTGGGGCCGCGAGTGGGATCAGCTCTTCGAGGCCGACAAAGAAGGTGCTCTCGTTGATCTGATGAACACCACCTCCGACGGTGATTTCCAGACCTTCAAGGCTAACGACGGCGCATACGTCCGCGAGCACTTCTTCAACCGCGATCCTCGCACTGCCAAGCTCGTCGAAGACTGGACAGACGAGGAAATCTGGAACCTCCGCCGCGGCGGCCACGATTACCGCAAGATTTACGCTGCTTATAAGCGTGCGTTGGAGACCAAGGATCGCCCAACGGTCATTCTGGCCCACACGATTAAGGGCTACGGTCTTGGACACAACTTCGAGGGCCGCAACGCGACCCACCAGATGAAGAAGCTCACCCTCGACGATCTGAAGAAGTTCCGCGATAAGCAGGGCGTTCCGATCACCGACGAGCAGTTGGAAAAGGATCCGTACCTCCCGCCGTACTACCACCCAGGTGAGGATGCTCCGGAGATCAAGTACATGCTTGAGCAGCGTAAGCGGCTTGGAGGCTTTGTCCCTGAGCGTCGTGAGTCCTACACCCCTGTGGAGGTCCCACCGCTAGACAAGCTTCGCAGCCTGCGTAAGGGCTCCGGTAAACAGCAGGTGGCCACCACCATGGCTGTTGTTCGTGCGTTCAAGGAGCTCATGCGCGATCCTGAGCTAGGAAAGCGCATCGTCCCGATCATCCCTGATGAGGCCCGCACCTTTGGTATGGACTCCTGGTTCCCCACCATGAAGATCTACAACCCTCATGGTCAGAACTACGTGCCGGTTGATCACGATCTGATGCTCTCCTACCGCGAGGCAGCAGACGGACAGATCCTGCACGAGGGCATCAACGAGGCCGGTTCCACCGCAGCGTTTATCGCAACGGCGACCTCTTACGCCACCCATGGCCAGGTCATGATCCCGCTGTACATCTTCTACTCGATGTTCGGCTTCCAGCGCACTGGCGACTCCTTCTGGGCTGCAGGCGACCAGATGGCCCGTGGATTTATCCTCGGTGCTACTGCTGGCCGCACCACGCTCACCGGTGAAGGTCTCCAGCACATGGATGGACATTCCCAGATCATCGCGTCGACCAACCCCAGCGTGGTTTCCTATGATCCCGCATTCTCCTATGAGATCGCGCACCTGCTGCGTGAGGGCATCGACCGCATGTACGGCCCAGGCCGTGGCGAAAACGTCATGTACTACCTGACCATCTACAACGAGCCTATCTCTCAGCCTGCAGAGCCTGAGGATCTCGATGTAGAGGGCCTCCACAAGGGTATTTACCTATATGAGAAGGCTCAGGGTGGCGAGCATGAGGTTTCCTTGCTCGCTTCCGGTATCGGAATGCAGCAGGCGCTCCGTGCTCGGGATATTCTGCGCGATGAGTTCAACATTGGTGCGAATATCTTCTCCGTCACTTCCTGGGTTGAGCTGGCACGAGAAGGCCAGGAAAAGAACCGTCAAGCGCTGCGCCACCCGGAAACTGATCCAGGCGAGGCCTTCGCTACAACCCAGCTGAAGAAGGGCAACGGCCCTTACATAGCAGTCTCCGACTTTGCTACGGATCTCCAGGAGCAAATCCGCCGCTTTGTCCCAGGCCACTACACCACATTGGGTGCAGACGGTTTCGGCTTCTCTGATACCCGTCCGGCTGCCCGTCGTTTCTTCAACATCGACGCAGAGTCTGTTGTTGTGGCTACCCTCAACGCACTTGCACATGAGGGCAAGATTGATCGTTCTGTTGCAGCCGAGGCTGCGCAGCGCTTCCATCTCACTGACCCGACTAAGGCATAATCACACGTCCTTATCGCGTTAGGCCGGTGCCCGCACAGTATGTGCATGGCACCGGCCTTCGGTGTTTTCTAAGACTAGAGGCGTTGGGGTCAAGCTGTGGGCAGTTTCCCCACGGAGTGAGCGTGCTCGATCATCTGATCAATCGCCTTATTCACTATCGCAGGCTGCTCCAAAATGATCATGTGCCCGGTATCAGGCGCGACTTGCAGGCCAGCATCTGGCCACAGACTGACAATCCTTTGCGCCTGGCTGAGCGGGGTGACCGAATCTTTTTCTCCCACGATAACTACGCCTTCTATCCCGCTAAGGAGTCTCGCACCTTCCACTTCTTCATGCTCTTGCAGATCATCGAGGAACCCCACGAATGTGGAAAGAGGGGTCTCGTTAATCAGCTGAGCGTGAAAATCAATGACGCTAGGAGGCATAGGAGTTTGGAATACTGTTACTGCCAGCGTAGGAGCCACCAAAGCGGCTATAGATTCTCTGAGTGTGGCGGTTTCTGCCGGAGATGCCTCCACTGCGTTACGGATTTTCTCTGCCACGGGTAGCGCTAAGACCTGAGGCACCCCTTGGCTGGCAAAGGAGTCTACGGCTGTGGCTACCAAAACTAACCCTGCAGTATGCGTCCGAAATTCGGGATAGCGACGCAAGAAATTGATCGCCACCATTCCGCCGAGTGAGTGCCCCACTATCACAAGGGGCCCATTGGGCTTCACTGCTTCTAAAACGCGCGCTACGTCATCGGCAGCGCCGTCGAGAGTGCAATCTTCTACGGAGTATTCCCCCGTGCTCCCGTGTCCGCGTAAATCCATGAGAACGCAGCGGGCTTCATGTGCAACGTGGGCTACCTGCAGGTGCCACGCTGAGGCCGCCAATGTAAAGCCGTGGATAAAGATGACGGTGACGTCAGCATCCTCAGGCCCGTCTAGGTAATAACGGATTCTGCCGGTTTTGCGGGACTCGCTATAAAACCTTTCATGTGCTGTGCTGTGTTTCTTTGCGTGGGCAAGAGCTTGTCGACGCCGGCCCTTGCGCGTCAATCGAGGCAGTCGCATGCGTTTGAGCCTACGCCTGCGTAAAGTCGGAATTGTTCTTAGCCCCTCCCTCATCTCAAGGAGCTCTACCGGTGTCCTCGCTTCAAGACCAGCTTCTCAAGCTGCAAGACAGCACTTCCGATTCTTCTCAACCGGGTGCAAATGCTTCAACCAGGGAAAAAGTCATCGCGGTACTCGCGCTCTTAGGGGTAGAAAAAGAAAACGCAGATCCGTCTTCTCGCCTCGATTCCCTCGGAATAACCTCTCTCGACCGCATCGAACTTACTATTCGGGTAGAGGAACACTGTGGGTTCCGCACGACGGATACTGCGATTTTTGCGCTTGAAACGGTACAGGATCTCATCGATTATGCGGAACGCAAAGGAGAGCAACAGAAATGACCATTTCCTATCTCACAGACATGGACGGAGTCCTTATCAGGGAAGGTGAGATCATCCCTGGGGCAGATCGTTTCCTCAACAGCCTCATGGACAATGATATTAACTTCATGGTCCTCACCAATAACTCGATACACACGCCCCGTGATCTTTCCGCACGGCTGCGTCACATTGGTCTGAGCATCCCGCCCGAGCGCATCTGGACTTCTGCTAAGGCAACTGCCACGTTTCTGAGCAGCCAGGCTGGCGGGCACGACAAGGAAAGAACTGCCTATGTTGTGGGCGAATCTGGTTTAACTACTGAGTTGCACGATAATGGCTGGATACTTACCACTTCGCACCCAGATTTTGTTGTTTTGGGAGAAACCCGAACCTATTCCTTTGAGGCTATTACCACCGCAATCAATCTGATTTTGGAGGGTGCACGGTTTATCTGCACTAATCCAGATGTCACAGGCCCCGCACCTCAAGGAATTTTGCCGGCTACCGGAGCGGTAGCGCAGCTGATCACAGCTGCGACAGGCAAGGAGCCTTACTTCGTGGGGAAACCGAATCCCGTCATGATGCGTTCTGCGTTGAATAACATCGGTGCTCATTCCGAGAACACAGTGATGATCGGCGACAGGATGGACACAGACGTGCGCTGTGGACTTGAGGCGGGCATGCGCACAGTCCTCGTCCGCACAGGTATCTCTGACGATGCAGAGATCTCTAAGTATCCGTTCCGCCCCACTAAGGTCATAGACTCGATTGCAGACCTAACCGAGTCGTTCCTTGACCCCTTCGGCGACGGATATTACGTCTCTAGCGCAGAGGACTGATTTAAACGTATTCCCCGGCGCGCACGGACGTTCGGGGGTGCGTCGCAAAGCTTTTTGCCCCGTTGGCGTAAAAAATCTCGACATCGGCATAGAAGCCCTCATCCGTGGATAGCTGCACAAGGGCATCCCGAAGTTTCTCAAATTCTTCAGCCGTGCCGTTGAGCACCTCCCTGCAGTCGACTGCACGCGGATACAACGCATTGCGCCGCCAGGTCGTGCACCAAGCTGCGTTGAGCTCGTCCACGCCGGGTAACGCATCAATCGGTTCCGTCGCAATATTTTCTACCATCGCAGATTCCACGGTCAGCCGCCATTTTTTTGGCATTCCTTCCACGCGGAGAACCGCAAAAACCTGTTCTTGCATGAGCACCGTTTCACAACTCAACGTCGATACGTATCAACGTAAGACGGGTTTCGTCTTCCCCAACGACCCCGCGTGATGCTGCTCAATACGGCGATTTTCACGCATCACACGCCCCATGCTCAACTCTCAATAACTGGTTTATCCCCCGACACACAGCCCCATTTATTCAACATAAAGTTAAGGTTGAACCATGCGCCACACCGCATCGTTAGCCTGTGCCCAGGGCTCTTTAGCCCACGGACCAAAGGGACGATCCGTTAATGCGATCATCGCCACACCAGATCCGGGGACCAGCCACAGGTATGTCCCCGACTGACCAAAGTGTCCTACCGTAGTCGCCGGCATCTGAGCTCCCGTCCAATGCGGATCTTTCTTGCCCTTAATCTCAAACCCCAGCCCCCACGGACACGGTTTATACATGCCATACCCTGGAACGATGCCGTTGAGGTCCGGGAATTGAACACTAAAGGCCTCGGAAAGGGTCTCAGGGGCCAGCAATCGGGGGTTAAGAAGCTCGCGAGCAAAAGAGACGAGGTCGGATACCGACGACCTCCCCTCGTGTCCGGCAGACCCCCACAGCTGCGTTGAGCGCATCCCTAGGGGCTGAAAAACGGCTTCGTCGAGGTAATCCGCGAACGACATTCCGGATTCCGCTTCCACCGCCTGAGCCAAGAGCTCAAATCCATAAGACGAATAGATACGGCGGATTCCCACCGGCTTCACCGGATCGCCGGACTTAAAACCCACACCAGACGCATGTGCCAGCATATGGCGCACCGTCGCTCCCTCGGGTCCCAGCTCTTGATCCAGCTCAAAGACCCCTTCTTCCATGGCAATAAGGAAACCATAGGCAGACAGCAGTTTTGTCACACTTGCCAGCTCAAACACCCGAGTACAGTCCCCTGCCGTAACCAGGCGATCCCCCGAAATCACTGCACTCGCAACGTTATCCACCGGCCACGTGTCTACCAGCTGTTCTAGTTCCATACGTCCTATCCTAAGTCGAAGTCGCCCTCGATTTTTCGCTTTGAGCGCCGGCCGCGAATAAACCCACGACGCTCACTGCGCCGCACCAGCGCAGCCACCTGGGCAGCAGTCATATTAACCGGTGCCCACTCAGAATTTCGAAACAAAACCCATCCGCGCCAATACGCCACGATTGCCAGACCAGCGCCCAAGATCGGAGAAACCACCATCCCCAATGCATAAAAACCACAGTTGCTAAAGGTCACCATGCTTATCGACGCCACCAAAGCCGGCACTGCATACAGCGGGCCGCCGCCAAAAATACCCGGGACCTGCCCCGTACAAATATCCCTGATCATGCCTCCGCCCACGGCCGTCAAGACTCCCATAAAAACCGCGCTGGTAAGCGGCATATCAAAATTAAGAGCCTTGACCGCGCCAGTAACCGACCACACCCCCAGGACGATTGCATCGCCGTTGACCTTGAAAATTTCCCAAGCCCGTCCCTTGAAATTGATAACCAAGGCCAGCAGCGCACCCGCGATGGCCAACAAGAGATAACGAGAGTCCGCGATGGCCGCGGCTGTTCCTCGCTGCATGAGGACGTCGCGAAGCATACCGCCACCAAGGGCAGAAAATAACGCTAGAAAGACAAAGCCAACAGCATCATAGTCACGTTGACGAGCAATCGTGCCGCCAATAATCCCGTTGAGCACGACACCAATCAGGTCAAACGTGGCGTACATCGTCAAGATGTGGGGGTCAACCGTATTCACTTAGACATCATAACGAGCGCAGGTATCCGCGAGGAAAAGCGAAGCGCCTTCCCCACATACCTCTTCACATTCAACATAGATAGAACAAAAGCAGGTCAGGTGCTAAATAAATCGCACCTGACCTGCAACTTTGTGGGGCCACGGGGGCTCGAACCCCGGACCAACGGATTATGAGTCCGTAGCTCTAACCGACTGAGCTATAGCCCCAACCGACCTACTACCCTTTGGTCGCGACCATTATAAGCGGATGAAGTATAGAAAAGTCGAATCGAGCATTACCCCAATCAACTCCCATCAATCTCCGACATCATCCCGACTACTTATTAGAACTTCCACAGCACTCTCAAACTGGCATCTACCTGGCGATTTGTACCAATCTGCAAACCCCTATATAGTCTTTTCATGTCGCAAGGGAGACCTTGAAGACAGATAATCCTCCATAGCTCAATTGGCAGAGCATTCGACTGTTAATCGAAGGGTTACTGGTTCGAGTCCAGTTGGAGGAGCAAGATAAGCCGGATGGCGCAGCTGAGAAGCTGCGCCATCCGGCTTTTGTCATATTTAAGATCGCCAACCTCACCTTATTGTCGTTTTTGAGAACGCTAGGCCTGCCATGCCCAGCAAAACTCCAGGTCACCATTTCTAGCGTTCTCAAAGACATCTTCCCATCCCCCACGCTCTCCGCCATGGCAATCAACGTTTACCCTCAGAGTTCTTAGGTAGGGTGGACACCAAGCACTACATGCGATCAGTGTTCACGCTAAGACGAAGTGAGTAGGAAGAAAATCAATGATCCAATTTGTGGTTGGCGCAGCTGCCGGATATGTCTTTGGAACAAAAGCCGGCCGTAGGCGTTATGAGCAAATCAAAAAGGGCTATCAAGCTGCAGTTTCCTCGCCCGTGACCCAAAAAGCCGTGCAGGTAACCCGTAAAGCCATCGCTAATAAACTAGATCCGCAACCACGGATGAAAGAAGTAAAGAATTTAAAGCAAGCAGATGGATCAACCGTCCTGGAACCAGATCGCGACTAGCTCACCCCACTCATAGAAGTTTAGCCTATCCTTGATATAGACTGCGGTACTTGAAGCCCGCTCATAATCGAAACCGAAAGGTTAAAAGCCCTATGACTCGCAACTTCAAACGTTCCCTCACCGCAGCAGCAAGTGTCTTGCTGCTTGGCACTGCTCTTGCTGCCTGTTCACCACCGAACGAGAACGATTCGCAGAAGAAAGTCGACACGGCAACGTCAGCAGCTGCCCCGAAGTCGCAAGCTCACGATCATTCGACGGAAAGCGCTGCAGCATCTACTTCTGTGCAAGCTCCTGGCTCTGATCAGGAAGCCGCCATCGTGGCTTCCGCCACTCAGAACCTTGTTGAGGGACAAGAAATTACCCTCAATATCAGTGGACTTAACCCGCAAGCTGGCTACTATGCTGCCATCTGCAGCACAGCCACCCCTCACGGCTCCCCTGCCCCACTGTGCACTGGACAGCACTCCGACACAACCGCACAGGCATGGATTAAATCCGGCGGGATGGGCACTACCCCTCTCAATGCAGACGGAACAGCCACCGCCACTCTCCACGCAGCGTCTACCGGCCAAGGCGTAGATTGCAAGACAGATAAATGTGTGTTGAAGGTCTTTGGCGACCACACTGAGGGATTCCGCGACGTAGCCGAGGTTCCCGTCACGTTCGCTTCCTAAATCCCCTTCCTAGTAAAACCACGACATAAGCGTCGTTAAGCGCTTACGTCGTGGTTTTTCTTTTATTGGAAGACTCTTCTGAGCAACTCGCGACGCGACTGCTCTAAAGCCACCAGCTCAGCAAACATCGAGTTATACGTCACTTCGTCGTCACTGGGACGCATCCGCTGGAGCTTCCCTTTCAGTAGGGCAATCTGGTTTCCTACGCGTTGCTCTTGCAACCTGGACAGAGTCTTGTCTATGTGCTTGAGTAAACCGTTTTCCACTTCTTCTTCGGTTTCTATGTGAACCGGTTCCACGGCCAGCTCCGACACTAGCGATTTCCCCACGAGGTCATGAACGTGATCGGATACCGCAGCAAGCCACGCCGGCCCCTCACCTGTGTGCGCACACCCACCCGCTTGAGCAATAGCGGAATTGAGCGCCGCATACGCTTCATTGCTAAACGCGTCATCTGGGAGGTCGTCAAAGTGTTGACCGGCTACCTGTGGATACTGAAGTGCGAGTTTCAAGGCTTCTCGCTGCGGCCATAGCCGCGGGTCTTTACGGTCTGGCAGCACCATAAGTGTGGTGGCTACCCCCGCAGCCGGGTCGTTGTTCGCATCAAATCGGGTGGCTCGCTTTGGTTTCGGGGCATTCCTTGGGCGGCGCTCTGCAACGCGTACTTGCTGGAGAACCTCGTTAGGGTCGGGCCAGCCTACCCAGCCGGAGAGCAAGCGCGCATATTCGGTTTTGAGCGCTTGATCTTTGATATCCGCAACGATGGGCACTGCACGCCTTAGGGCTTGCAGTCGCCCTTCAACGGAGTCGAGGGAGTATCCGGCTATAAGCGTCCGAATGATGAACTCGAACATGGGGACCCGCTGGGCAACCAGGTCGCGCACTGCAGCATCCCCTTTGCGCAGGCGCAGATCGCACGGGTCCATGCCATCGGGGGCCACCGCCACATAGGACTGACCTGTGAACTTCTGATCGCCCTCAAACGCCCTCATGGCGGCCTTCTGCCCGGCTTCATCGCCGTCAAAGGTGTAGATGAGGGAGCCAGCAAAGTAGGAGTCATCGAGCATATAGCGCCGCAAAATTTGGAGGTGTTCCTCGCCAAAGGCCGTACCACATGCGGCAACAGCCGTAGTGATGCCAGCCGCGTGCATGGCCATCACATCGGTATAGCCTTCCACTACCACTGCTTGATGATTCTGCGCGATGTCTTTCTTAGCGTTATCCAAGCCGAAAAGAACCTTGGATTTTTTATACAGCAAGGTTTCGGGGGTGTTCATGTATTTGCCCAGCTTGTCGTCGTCGAAAAGCTTGCGCGCACCGAACCCAATGACGTCGCCAGAAACGCTCTTGATCGGCCACAACAAACGACGGTGAAACCTGTCGATTGGCCCACGTCGACCCATTGTGGACAACCCTGCAGCCTCAAGCTCTTTAAAATCAAAGCCTTTGCGCAGCAAATGTTTTGTAAGAATGTCCCAGCCATCGGGCGCGTAGCCGCATTCAAACGCATAAATATGCTGCTGAGAAAATCCTCGATCCAGCAGGAACTGACGCGCAGTGGCAGCCTCAGGAGTCTCTAATTGCTCCCGATAAAAGGCATGAGCCGCCTTATTAGCCTCGATGAGACGACGGCGTGTTCCTGGCTCTTCCCGGCGCGCCCCGGTAGTACCGCCCTGGTAATTGATCTGATAATGGATCTTCTCTGCGCAGGCTTCTACGGCCTCGGGGAAGGTGAGGTGTTCCATCTCCATGAGGAAGCTAAACACATCGCCTCCCTTGCCTGTGGAAAAGCAGTGGAAGTACCCGTGGTTGGGACGGACGTGGAAGGACGGAGTTTTTTCCTCTTTAAAGGGGGACAGACCTTTCAAAGAATCCGCTCCGGCTGGCTTGAGCTGCACATACTCCCCCACGATCTCTTCGATGGGCGTGCGCTCCCTGATCGCCTGAATATCACTGTCCGGTATCCGTCCCTTTGCCATAGCCACTACATTAGCGGTCTATCCAAATACGAAACCATCTGTGCAGTACAATGCCCAGCTCGAAAAGAATTTCGTAGCTGGGCAGAGACTGGCAGAGCTAGGCACAGGTGCCATAAGACCGACGGAGCACAGACCTCGTGCAGCCGAAATATCCCAACCGAAGCATTCCGGTGGGTTATCCCTCCGGTTTATTCCACGGTCACTGACTTGGCCAGGTTGCGCGGCTGATCTACGTCAAATCCCTTTGCCGCGGCAACTGCGCAAGCAAAAATCTGCAGAGGCACCGTGGCTAGCAGTGGCTGCATCAGGGTCGGTGACTGAGGGATGCGGATGATGTGGTTGGCGTAAGCCTCCACGGCGGTATCCCCTTCCTCTGCAATAACAATTGTGATTGCGCCACGTGCTCGAATCTCTTGGATATTGGAAACGATCTTCGCATGCAGGGAGTCGCGTCCCCGTGGGGAAGGAACAACTACAAAAACGGGCTGGCCTTCCTCGATAAGCGCGATAGGCCCGTGCTTGAGCTCGCCGGCAGCGAATCCCTCTGCGTGAAGGTATGCGAGTTCCTTCAGCTTGAGTGCACCTTCCAAAGCTACGGGGAAGCCCACATGTCGCCCGAGGAAGAGCACCGACTTCACGTCTTTCAGGTCTTGTGCCAGGGCTTTCACATCGTCTTCCTTCCCCAGCACCTCCTCGACCTTCTCTGGGATTGCGCGCAGCTCAGCCACCACTGCGTTGACTTCATCCGCAAACATATTGCCCCGCAGCTGCGCTAGGTACAGACCTAGGAGGTAGGTAGCGGTGATCTGCGCTAGGAAGGCCTTTGTGGAAGCCACTGCTATCTCGGGGCCCGCGTGGGTGTACAGCGAAGCGTCCGATTCTCTGGGGATGGATGATCCGTGGGTGTTACAGATCGCGATGACCTTGGCGCCTTGTTCCCGAGCATGGCGTACGGCCATGAGCGTATCCATTGTCTCACCAGACTGAGATAGCGCCACGACCAGTGTCTTTTCGTTAACAATCGGATCCCGGTAGCGGAACTCATGGGCCAATTCCACCTCGGTCGGAATGCGGCACCAATGCTCGATTGCGTAGCGTGCCACGTGTCCCGCGTATGCGGCGGTGCCGCAGGCGATAACGATAATCTTGTCTACACTGCGCAACAGCGACTCCTCGATGCGCACTTCATCGAGGGTGAGCTTGCCGTTTTCGTCGAAACGCCCCATGAGGGTATCGCGGATAGCTGCCGGCTGCTCGTGAATCTCCTTCTCCATGAAGAACTGGTAGCCGCCTTTTTCCGCTGCTGCCGCATCCCACTCCACGGTAAATGGATTGCCCTCTGCTGGGGTGCCGTTGAAGTCAGTAATCGCGTAGGAGTTCGGCGTGATGGTTACGATCTGATCGTTGTCCATCTCCACGGCATTCTTGGTGTAGTCGATGAAACCGGAGACATCCGACCCCAAGAAGTTCTCACCTTCGCCCAGGCCGATGACCAGCGGCGAGTTACGACGCGCAGCCACAATGCGATCAGGGCTATCAGCGTGGATAGCCAAAAGCGTGAACGCGCCTTCCAGACGTGTGCACGTCAGCTGCATCGCCCGGGTTAGGTCGCCCTGTGCATCGCCCGCCAGGATACTGCCCAACAACACTGCTGCTACTTCGGTGTCCGTATCCGAAACAAAGTTGTGTCCTTGCGCTACGAGCTCGCTTTTCAGCTCGGCGAAATTCTCAATGATTCCGTTGTGAACTACGGCCAATCGACCGTTGTCCACCACGTGCGGGTGAGCGTTCGCATCTGTTGGGCCACCGTGGGTCGCCCAACGAGTGTGTCCAATACCGAGCACGGAATCAGGCATTGGGCTCTTTTCCAGTTCCTGTTCTAGGGCAGAAACCTTGCCCGCTTTCTTGCGGAAGTTGATCTCCCCGTTTGCAAGGACCGCTACTCCCGCAGAATCGTACCCACGATATTCGAGCCGCCGCATCCCTTCAAGAACCACTTCAAGAGCATAATATTCACGCCCAGACGCACTGGGAGTGCCAACAAATCCTACGATTCCACACATGCGCCTCATGCTACCGCATCGCCGCTGGTAGCGACGTTTGCACTGTTCACAACAATTTTTCCCCGCTCTCTACGGCTGATAACGCAAAAGCGCGTAAAAGCTTGCCGACGCCTCCCGCAATCCGCTCCAGCAACATGACAGAATAAGTCCATGCCCGCTTCTTCACCGTCCCCTAAAAAAGCTCTTCCCACCGCGATCGCAGGGGTGCTCATCGCGATTGTTGCGGGAGCACTGGGATTAAATCTGTCCTCGCACGACTCCCCCGTGGGGAAAAACGACAGTAGTCACACCCCAGTGTCCACGTCTGCCGTGACGGCTTCTCAGACGCAAGAACACACAGCTGCCCCGACTAAAAAGCCCTCTAGTAAAAACACTTCTGTACCTGCTTCCGGTCTGAGCTCTTGTACCGTGGACTCGCTACCCAAGGAAGCTGAAGAAACCATCACCACAATTCTTTCGGGTGGGCCTTTCCCACACCCAGATAACGACGGCGTGAGATTTGGCAATTATGAAGGTCTTCTCCCTCGCCAATCTCGTAATTATTACCGCGAATACACAGTGGACACACCTGGTCTACGTCACCGTGGCGAACGCCGCGTTATCACCGGCGGTGGCTCCCCGCGCGACCCAGACACGTGGTACTACACCGACGATCACTACGAAAGCTTCTGCGAGATCCCTGATGCCGAATAATCACAACACCATTCGTGTTCATAACGTCCATTGCCGGAAGGCACTCTACGAGCAGGTGGCGTCTCAGCTGTACACGCTTGATCGTAAGCCGCCCCGCACTATCGACGCTTTTGTGGATATGCTGCGCGAATTCCACGTCACCCGAATCCATTGCGCCGGATGGCACATGCCCACAGATGAGGCGGCATCGCTCCTCGCAGCTTTGGTTTCTGAGCGCATCACCTTGGCCATCACCCAGGGAGCTTAACCAAAAAAGCCTGCAAGATCAGCGGATTGTTTAGCCATCCGTTCCAGCCTGGATTCGGTCATCGAAGCAATCTGATCAATAATCACGCGCTGCTGTTTAGCTGGGGTATTGGCCTCCTCCCACCAGGTCCGGAACATAGGGTCCAAAGCTCCGCATCCGCCGGCAGTTAAATACTCAAACACTCGATAGATACGCTCGCGTTGCCGGTCTTGCCGACTCAAGTGAGCGGGAGCATCCATCACATAGAGGACAGCGATTGTTTTAAGCAGAGTCACCTCCGCCATGACGTCGGCGGGGATAATGATTCTCCCAGTGCTGCGCCCTAAAGGATGCTGCTCAGTATTGCCGCTACGGGATGCTTCAATGACCGCTCCGATATAGCGCCCCACCAGCTCGGAGGTCATGGATTTAAGCGTGGTAAAGCCCTTGAGCGTTCCAGCGAAATCCGCAGCGGCAGCGACGACAGGAAGATCGCGTAGGCGGTCGGCGGCGTCGATAAGCGCGGCGGGGTCACCGCCAAATGCGCGCGCGCCTTTTTCCGCGAGCTCAGCAAGCTCTACAAAATCCCATAGCACGCTGAGGTTGACGCGACCAGAGACAATCCCATCCTCAACGTCATGTACCGAATAAGCGATGTCATCAGAAAAATCCATGGCTTGTGCTTCCACTGGAGGTGTCTGGTCGCTATGTCCGTGCCTAATCCAATCGAGGATCTCACGGTCTTCGTCATAACATCCGTATTTCCGATTAACGCTGCCGTCAGGATTGGTTTTTGTACGTGGATATTTGCAAGCGGCATCTAATGACGCACGAGTAAGGTTTAAGCCAAAAGATTCTCCCTGTGGAGACAAGATTTTGGGCTCAAGCTTGGTCAGAATTCTCAATGTTTGAGCATTTCCCTCAAATCCACCGCACTCCGTGGCTATCTCATTAAGCGCAGTCTCCCCGTTGTGTCCATACGGCGGGTGCCCGATGTCATGGGTAAGACCCGCCATCTCACAGAGATCGGGGTTGAGCCCCAGACCAGCCCCTATCCCCCGCGCAATCTGAGCGACTTCCAAAGAGTGAGTCAGACGAGTACGCGGAGTATCCCCATCTCGCGGTCCCACCACCTGAGTTTTATCCGCCAGGCGGCGCAGCGCAGCCGAATGCAACACTCGCGCACGATCTCGAGCAAAAGGCCCGCGCTCATCGTTGTGGTGCAGCATCTGACTTTTCTTGCCAGGCTCTACGCACCGACGAGCGGCATCTTCCAGCGAATACTCATACATCTTTATTTCTTCCGCGCTTCTTTTAAAAATCGAATCCTGGTGCGTCTCGACGGCCGCATTTTTGCTTGAAGGTCTCGCAACCTAGTCTCTACTTCAACTGCCACAGAACGACCGCACAATGCAGATACTGTCACCACCAGCAAGCCTCCGTTTTCATGAAGAAATGTAAGCCACCACGGCTTAGAAGGAAAGCGGGTAGGGCTGTACGGAGTCGGCGATGCAACTGCCTTCATCCCCTGTAATCGCGCAATAAGCTCAGATCGCAGCGCATGGTTGGGGTCCGTCACGATGAGAACGGGTTCTTTGACAACCTTTTGAACGGCTTTGAGGGAACTCCAGGTGTCATTACCGTGGGGAACTTCAACCAAAAGATCCGAATCGACGTGCGCCTTTAACAGATATTCACGCCCAACATGAGCTTCTGTAAAACGATCACCGGGCAGCTTCCCACCCACCGTAATCACCTTTTGTACTCGCGCTGTCGCCCATTGATCTGCGGCCCACTGTAAACGAGCCGCAAACTGCCGTGACGGCACACCATCGTATTGTGCTGTCCCAAGAACCACGATTGATCCAAAGCGCCCCCGCTTATTTTTTGGACGAATCCGGCCACGGATCACCATCGCAATCGACGGCAACGCCGCTACACCAAGAAGACACCCCAGCGAACACAACGCCTTTTTCTGCGAATGAGGACGCTGAGGATGCTGTGTTGCGTTACTGCCACCATGAATGCGGCGCAGGAAGCGCTTTCCCGGAAGTCTGGTGTTCATAGAACCTAGTCTGCCAAAAAGCTTGGGATGACCAACAGATCCACGCCAAAAATAGAAATATGGTCTTGGCACGAGGTCTTTCCATAATCTCTCTTCGCATCCCTCACCCTTTGGTTTTCTAGCTCGCAAGCCACGCGGTTCAGAGCACAATGTGAGCTAAGACGACTAAACTGGCTCTCATGCACACGCGCGTGAAAACCACTTGGGGTCCATCAGTCCGACGCTCCGCTGCAGCCGCCTGCGGCAGCGCTCTACTTTTAACGCCACTATTAGGGATAGGCTCGCTAGCGTTGATGACTCCACTAGCAGCCGCGGAACACGTTCACGTGCATGCTGAAGCGCCGCAAAAATATACCCAGCCAGTTACAGACACCACAGGAACCCTTACCAAGGCGCAGATGAAAGAAATCTCTGCTGCTATCTCTGACTTTCAAAAAGCTCATCGCAGGCAGATTAGGGTCGTCTTTGTTCATACCTTTGATGGCTTAACGCCTGAAGCATGGACTAAAAAAACAGTGAATTCTAGCGGCGGAGGCAATGTCGCTGTCTATGCGGTGGCTCTAGACAGCCGTGAGTTTGGGGTCAATGCTGGAGATCAGTGGCCTAAGAAGCCACTCGATAATATGTATAACGCTGCCTACGACAAGCTTCAGCAGCAAGATTGGGCGGGTTCCGCACTGGCGCTTATAGCCAATGCAAACAATACGTCGTCCGGTGCTAGTTCTAGCGGTGGCGTTTCCACAAACACCAGTGGACAATCAGCAGCGTGGCTCGGCGCCGGGGCCGTAGGTCTTGCCGGCGCAGGAGGCGGACTCTGGGTATGGTCACGGCGCAAGCGCAAGGCCGACGACCAAGCTGTTCTCGAGCAAGGACGCGCCATTGAACCAGGGGATGCCTCTAGCCTGTCCCAGCTTCCCACGCCGGCTCTTGAGACACTCGCGCACGAAGAACTGGTAAGTACCGATGAGTCGATCCAAAGAGGTAAAGAGGAACTCAGCATCGCGGTAGCTGAATTCGGCGCAGAGCGCACCAGAAGTTTTAACCGCGCTATGAATGAGTCCACCACCACGTTGCAACGAGCTTTCCAGCTCAAACACCAACTAGACACTGCATCCACCATTGATGAACTCGAGCGACGCTCCCTTTTGATCGAGATCATTTCCAGCTGTGGCACCGCCGATGCTGCACTCGATGCCGAAGCAGCTAATTTTGCAGAGCTGCGCAACCTCTTGGTCAATGCTCCCCAGCAGATCCTTAAACTCACGCAATCAACCGTTGATATACGTGCCCGCATCCCCGCCGCAGAGCAGACACTAAGCGAGCTAAAAGCGAAGTATTCTCCTGCAATGATCGCTTCGATCGAGCACAACGCCGAGATGGCTAAGGTCAGTGTCACCGAGGCAGAACGGTGCCTCGATGCTGCAGGTGAGATACAAAACCGTCCCGCCGGCGAGCAAAGCGGCATGGTGGATGCAATCCGGGGCGCCGAAAATGCTCTGGCTAATGCTGAGAAACTGATTGTCGCAATCGAACGCGCAGAGTCCACCATCATGACCGCCCAAACCGGACTCCCCGCACTGATCGCAGAAATCGACGCTGAGATTGCTGAGGCCACTCAGCTGCGCGAACAAGGCATGCAACAGGGCACCCAAGTAGACTGGGATTCTTTGGACAACGCCGTGACGCATGCGCGTGAGGCAGTGCGTCAAGCGCAATCCCAAGGCGCCACAGATCCCCTCGGCACGTGGTCCACGCTCACCGATGCAGACACCCATCTTGATGACCAGCTTGATATCGTCCGTAAGACCACGGCAGATCATGCACGACAGCTGCAGCTGTTCAACCAGCAATTCAGTGCTGCTTCTGCAAGCGTCCAGGCCGCGCAAGACTTCATTAGCACCCGTGGCCGAGTGATCGGCGCAGAAGCCCGCACAAAGCTTGCCGACGCCCAACGGCTCATCGCGCTCGCGCAGCAAGCACAGGGGCAGGATCTTCGCGCTGCCACGAGCCATGCTCGACAGGCTGGCGCCTCTGCGAGGTCTGCTCTCGAAAGAGCTCAACGCGATGTAGACCGCTACCAGCAGCGCAACAACAACAGTTCTGGCGGCACTGGCGCACTCGTCGCAGGAATGGTGCTTAATGAGATTCTTTCCAATGGACGCCGAGGCGGCTTTGGCGGCGGTTTTGGAGGCTTTGGTGGCGGGGGTGGCGGTTTCTCCGACGGAGGCGGCGGAGGCTTCCGTGGAGGCGCCTTCTAAGCACGCTACGTCTAGGGCCCACTCGTGATTTTTATTACGAGTGGGCCCTAGCTTCGCACCTCGCGTGGGGCGTCGATAAGCCTGCACGCGTAGCTTAAAAAGGCAAGGAATTCAGTAGGAAGCCGTTGTTCTACGGCAATCTGGCCGGTACCAGTACGCGAAAATGCGAGTGTCCCGATCGTCTCACCCGCACGGATTATCTTCCGATGAGTGCTTAGCGCTGACGACCGATCAAGACGATATAACGCTTCACCGCAGTGTGCTTTCAGCCTGTGCACACTCAGTCCTGCGTTTGTAAGCATGTATCTTTGGCCAGACGACGACTCCCCGCGTACCACTATCCCCGTGGGGAATCTTCGCTCTATGCTCACCTGAATCTGGGAATGTGCAAGCACCACGCGATCGTGGCGTACATGCGCAAGCGCCTCCCCGGTGTCGTCGAAAAGAACATCGTTCTTCCATAACGCTTTGTACATGGGGAAGCGCTTTTAGCTGATTAGAGGAGCGAGAGTAAAACCACGGGAATCAGCAGGATCAGGAAAGCGATAAGCATCAAAGTAAAGCTGCTTAACTTTGCCTCCAGAACCGTCCGCGTGACGAGGGAGAGGAAGGCCTTCTGATCGTTGGTCAAAGCGCTAGCTGGCTCGAACTCGGTATAGCTCTTCCGAACACCGTTGTTGCCCCCGGAGAACTGTCCTAGCTTGGTCTCCTCTGGATCTGCGTCTACATAGACCCAGTCGTTTTTGTCTTCATTGATTGCGCGCATTTTACGGCCAGCAGCATCAATATCGATAGCTTTGGCACGACCAAAGCCCTTTGGTGAAGCATCCGCTACAAAAGCGCTCCCGTCAGGCAACTGAGCTGTGATCTGCTGTTTCGATCGACTCACTACCCAGTCCACTCCGCGGACGTTCACATGCTCAGACTCACAGTTATCTGCGGGGAAGGTGGCTAGGGTGTTGTTGGCGTCGTCGAGAAGCTCTACGGTGCCTTTAGCCCGGTTTCCCCAAGCTGTGTAATCCATTGAACTCAATCCTTATAAGCGGTAGTGAACTGGGAATCTAAGAGATGAGGCTAGCAGCCAAGCAGACGAGCTGCGAGGTAGGACTCAAGCTGATCAAGGGCTACTCGCTCTTGGGACATCGTGTCACGCTCACGAACGGTCACCGCGTTGTCCTCAAGAGTGTCAAAGTCGACGGTAACGCAGAACGGGGTACCGATCTCGTCCTGACGACGATAGCGGCGTCCAATCGCTCCAGAGGTGTCATAATCAACATTCCAGAACTTACGCAGCTTGGCGGCAACGTCTTCCGCCACAGGCGTCAGCGTGTCTTTCTTAGACAACGGAAGAACCGCTACCTTCACCGGAGACAGACGCGGATCCAGCTTGAGCACTACGCGCTTATCGACGCCACCCTTAGCGTTGGGAGCTTCATCCTCGCAATATGCATCCACCAAGAAGGCCATCAACGCACGAGTCAGACCGAAGGAAGGCTCGATAACCCATGGGACATAACGCTCGCCGGTCGCTTGGTCGAAGTAGCTTAGATCCTCACCAGACTCCTTGATGTGGCAGCCAAGATCGTAATCTGTGCGATTTGCCACACCCATGAGCTCGCCCCAGGGGTTGCCCTGGAAGCCGAACTTATACTCCATGTCGATGGTGCCCTTGGAGTAGTGCGCACGCTCTTCTTCTGGCACGTCAAACTGACGCATATTCTCCGGGTTAATACCCAGGTCCACAAACCAATTCCAACAAGCCTCAACCCACTCACGGAACTTCTCGTCTGCTTGATCCTCTGGGACGAAATACTCGATCTCCATCTGCTCAAACTCACGAGTACGGAAGATAAAGTTGCCCGGAGTGATCTCATTGCGGAAGGACTTGCCCACCTGTGCAATGCCAAACGGCGGCTTCATGCGCGCGGTGGTCATCACATTCTTGAAGTTAACAAAGATGCCCTGTGCAGTCTCAGGACGCAGGTAGTGCAACCCCTGCTCATTGTCCACAGGCCCCAGGAAGGTCTTCATCAGACCAGAGAACATTTGCGGTTCAGTCCAGTTGCCGGGCTGCCCGGTCTCCGGGTCTGGCACGTCTGCCAAACCATTTTCTGGGGCATGTCCGTGCTTTGCCTCATAGGCTTCAAGCAAGTGGTCTGCGCGGTAGCGCTTGTGAGTGTGTAGAGACTCCACCAGAGGGTCAGTAAAGGTTGCAACGTGTCCGGATGCATTCCACACCTGACGCGGAAGAATGATGGAAGAGTCTAGACCGACCACATCCGCGCGCCCTTGCACAAAGGTGCGCCACCATTGCTTCTTAATGTTCTCCTTGAGCTCTGTGCCCAACGGACCGTAGTCCCATGCAGATCGCGTTCCACCGTAAATCTCACCACAGGGGTAAACGAGTCCACGTCGCTTACACAGATTGACGACGGTGTCGATGACATTGTTCTGAGCCACGAGGTTGAACAACTCCTTTAAATAGATCCTAGGCACAATGGCTTTGTACCCAGTACGGCTAGCCGGCATGGCTTATCGACGCTCAAAAACATCGATACTCCAACTAGTAAACCCTGAAAAAAACTCTCTATGCAACACCGTAGCCTCCCCCGCTCCTGCAATACGTTTTGCAGAACCATGCCAGGCTGCAAATCTGCGTCTTATTTTGAAGTTTCCGCCAGTCTGACCCATTTAATTCATCTCGCTCACGTCCAGTTTGATGCTCCCCTATGCAGCAAAAAATCGATTTGGTCAATCAACTGCACTACCCAATTAGGGTGAAGCAATTTAGGTTGGAAAAACAATGTGGCATAGTTGAACCATAGGTCGCATAACTGCTACATAGGTTTTTTCTGAGGTTTCGTTCATCACAATCCCCTCAAGATGAAACGAAAAAATCAGAATTGGAACATTAGGAAGGTTAGGCGGAAATGGACAGTAGCCCGCGGCTTTCCACTTTCATAGCTTCATCGTCGGATCAGATCAACGCGCAGACCCCTCGTGCCATTGGCGTAGGTCAGCCGTTTGATCCATCCCTCGATTACGTGGGAGTGGCATCGTTGTTTGGGTCCTTTGATTCACCTCTTCGTCTCCAGATTCTTGGACTCTTGGCGGAGCGCGATCATTTTGTATTCGAACTTGTGGATGCGCTTAAGTGCAGCCAGCCCTTGATTAGTCAACACTTACGAGTTTTGAAGAAATCAGGGTTAATTACTAGCGAGCGTCGTGGTCGTCAGATCATCTATCGCTTGCTTCAACCTGAAGCCATGCTCATTGTGGAACAAACGCTTAGGCTTTTTGAAAAAATAGCCATTGATAAGCAGTCGGCGTAGCAAACCGACGACTAAAGCCAGTCTAAGGTCCTTCTTTAAGGGCCTTAGACTGGCTTTTTTCATTAGTGCACGAATATGAAAGATCCCCCACATGGACTATATTGTCATTAGGAGGAAAAATTCACAGCTTATTGACAACGCCAATGCAGCCAGCAGGCATTTCCAGTCCTTAATATGTGCCCTGGCTGTCCTCCCACAACTGCCACACCACCCGCGGGTGCATGACCAAAAGCATTCCGCTTTTCGCTCTCGGTTCTTACCGAGAAAGGAAGACAAGACATGAATCGCACTATCGACCGAAATGTGCCCAAGCTAGGGGTACGTAGTACTCGCCAACGGACCGCCGTTGTCAGCGTCCTTAAAGACCTTGACTACTTCGCCTCAGCCAAAGCCATTCACCAAGAGCTTACAAAGCGAGACCTCAAAGTTGGCCTTACCACGGTCTACCGCACGCTCCAATCACTTTCAGACATTGAAGCTGTCGACGTCCTCCATATGTCCAACGGCGAGACCCTATACCGTCATTGTCTCAGCAACGACCACCATCATCACCTGGTGTGTGCGCATTGCGGCAAAACCGTAGAAATTGACGGAGGCCCCGTGGAGAAATGGGCCAAAGAGATCGCGGCCGCTCACGGATTTGAGCTCACAGGACATGATGCAGAAATCTACGGACTCTGCCAGAAATGCAAGCTCAGCGCTTAATAAGATACAAAAAGCGACCCCATAATCTGGATTATGGGGTCGCTTTTGGCGTTTTAGCCTAAGGCCACACCGAAAAGCTTTCCTAAAGCGTAAGTAACGGCTGCTGCGATAAAACCAACCGCCAGCTGCCTCAATGCTCGCTTCAGTGGCGGTTTCCCGGACAAAATCCCAGTAATACCACCGGTTGCCATCAACGCGATTCCCACCAGTATCAAGGCAGTTATACCTGCTGCTGCGCTGGATAGACCAAAGAAAAATGGCACAATCGGCACCAAAGCTCCCGCTCCGAAGCATAGGAAACTAGATACCGCCGCGGACCATGCCCCATTGTTTGAGAGATCCTTGGAGTCATGCAGTTCGCCAAAATATTTTTCTGGCACGTTTCCTGTATTTCCTTGGGCTTCTAGCACCCTGAATACCTCGGAAGCCTTATTTTCTGCTTCTTCATGGTTCATGCCTCTCGCCCTATAAACGAGGGCTAATTCATTAGCATCCACGTCAAGCTGCGGAATAACTGATTTGGTTCCGGGATGCGGCGAGGAGGCGTCGAGAAGCTCGTTTTGACTCTTCACTGAGATATATTCGCCGGCACCCATCGACAAAGCACCAGATAATAGGCCAGATATTCCAGTAAGCAACACAATATGTGAGCTCACCCCTGAGGCCATCACGCCAAGAACGAGAGCCAGATTAGAGACAAGTCCATCATTGGCTCCGAAAATTGCGGCACGGAAATTGCCACTCATCTGCTCCCGGCCACGAGCTGCCAAACCCCGCACAATCTCAGCATGAATCGCTTCATCGGCTTTCATCTGCGCTGTGGCGTCCTCATCATCTGCGTAGGGGCTTCGTTGCTCTGCAGATTGCATCAAAGCAAGCGCAAATACCGAGCCGAAATGCTCCGCAAGAAAAGCCAAAGTCCGCGTTGAACGATCTGGGCGCTGCGGCATGCCGACGTCATCCCCCAGCAAATCACGCCAATGTTGCTCATGCCGAGCCTCTGCCTCAGCGATAGAAAGAAGAATCTCTCGTTCCTCACCGTCTTTTCTTTTGGCAAGCTCACGATACACAGCTGCCTCGGCACGCTCATTGGCCAAATATTGGCGCCATTTTCTCAGCTGCTTAGCCGTAGGCTGCGTGGAGTCGATTGTCACTTGGTTCCTCCAAACCGACGGTCCCTGCGGGCGTATTCCTCCACAGCACAATACAGGTCATTCGCCGTGTAGTCCGGGAATAATTTATTTTGATAAACCATCTCGGCATAAGCCGACTGCCAGAGCAGGAAATTCGAGGTGCGCTTTTCTCCCGAAGGTCGCAAAAAAAGATCAACGTCGGGCATATCTGGCTCGTCGAGAAACTGCGAGAATGTTGCTTCCGTAATATCTTGTGGTCGCAACTCCCCGTGGGCAGCGAGCCTCGCAATCTCCCTGGCTGCATCCACGATTTCCGCGCGACCGCCGTAATTAACACACATCGCGAGCGTCATATTCGTGTTGTTCTTGGTCAGCTCTTCTGCCGATTCCAGTTCTTTGATCACACTGCGCCACAGACGCGGACGACGCCCCGCCCATCGGATCCGCACCCCAAGCTCATGCAACCTTTCTTTTTGCCGCTGCAGAACATCCCGGTTAAATCCCATGAGGAAGCGCACCTCATCTGTGGAACGCCGCCAATTCTCTGTAGAAAATGCATACGCCGATAGGTAGGGAACCCCCATGGCAAGGCAGGCCTCGACCATCTCCAGCAAGACGGCTTCACCCCGCTTGTGCCCCTCAGTTCGTTTCAAACCCCGCTGGGTAGCCCAGCGCCCATTGCCATCCATGACAAGAGCAATGTGACGAGGAAGAAATTCCGCAGGAATATTTGGCGGCGCAGGTAGCTGATTCACGGCCTATATTCTGCCATCATCAGACCTGATCCAAAACATTGAGGCTTGCCAACCCTCGCTCAAGGTGAAAATAAAGATACGAACGCACAAGCCGATGCGCCTGGAGAAACCTCTCCTGATTCCCCACGGAAAGGGCCGATTCCCGGAATCCCCCAGCCATCAGCCACATCATATGCAGCGTCTCAGGATCAACTTCCACGGCTCCCGGCGGCCTGCAGTGCACACATACGGCACCCCCGGCGACAGGGTGAAAAGCATGATGAGGGCCGGAGGCCCCGCACTGAGCGCAGTCGAAAAGGCTAGGTGCCCATCCAGCGAAGTTCATGGCCTGCAGCAAGAAGGCATCTAAGTCATACAGCGGTTGTTCTGTGGTCTGCAGGCCTCGCAATGCTTCCACTGCAAGGTCAAAGAGCTGGGGCTCCGCCCCGATGGACATCTTTTCCACGGATTCTAAGACAACACAGGCTGCGGCGTAGCGGGTGGGGTCGTCGATAAGCTGCGAGCCAAAGTATGCCACGGTATCCGCTGAGGTAATCGAATCGAGCGTTCTTCCGACATAGAGTTGAACATCAAGCTCGACAAAAGGCTGTAAGCGCGAGCCGAAACGACTTTTCGCCCGTCGCACTCCTTTGGCTACGGCGCGGACAATGCCTCGGCCACGGGTGAGGAGGACAACGATGCGGTCGGCCTCCCCAAAATCGTAAGTACGAACCACCAAGGCCCGTTCCCGATAGCTGTCTCGGCGCACTAGAAGCCTAGTCGTCCCAACTGCTTGGGGTCTTGCTGCCAATTCTTTAAGACCTTGATGCGCAGATCAAGGAAGACGTTCTGTCCCAGAATCTTGATGACTTCCGGTCGAGCGTTATGGATAATGCGACCGAGTCGTCGTCCATCTTTACCAATGATGATCGACTTTTGTCCTGGCCTTTCCACATAAATCACTGCATGGACGTCTAAGACATCCTCGCGTTCCTCATTGGGCAGAATCTCATCTATCTGAACGGCAACAGAGTGCGGAAGCTCATCCTTGAGGCCTGCAAGAGCCGCTTCGCGGATAAGCTCCGCGATGCGGGTCTCTGTGTCATCATCAGTCACATGGTCATCTGGATAGAACTTTGGGCCTTCAGGTAGTAGCCCTGTGATGACATCGAGAAGCACATCGCGTTGCTCGCCTGTGACGGCCGAGACTGGGACGACCTCGCTCTCCCCTCCCAGCAGCTCGTGAAGCGCCATCAGCTGCACCGCGACCTGGTCTCTGGACACTTTGTCTGCCTTTGTGACAATGCCCAAGATCGGAGTCTTGGGGGCAACCTTTTTCACGGCGTCAAGGATCCAACGATCACCCGGACCGATTTTCTCATCGGCTGGAATGGTCAAGCCGATTAAATCCATATCGGCATAGGTGTCCTTGACCACCTCATTAAGGCGTTCACCGAGGAGAGTCCGGGGTCGGTGCAAACCTGGGGTATCCACCACGATGATCTGTGCGTCGGGGCGATGCACAATACCGCGGATAGGATGGCGGGTGGTCTCTGGCTGGTTAGCCGTAATCGCGATTTTCTCGCCGACCAGAGCGTTGGTCAACGTCGACTTGCCTGTGTTAGGTCGGCCAACAAAGCTGATGAATCCCGAACGGAATCCTTCGGGGGTCTCGGTGAAACTCACCTGTCTCCTTCTACGTGGGGAAATCCAAAGTTAATCTCTCCCCATAGTAAGCCATGGGGCAAGCGTTCTTACACTACGCGGCGCAATTCCCCACGAGTTATCCGACTTGTTCCACAGTGAACTGCATCCGAGGGTTCGCATAAGCCTCTTGAGCCTCAATCAACTGCAGCTCGCGTGAGCCTGAGCGATAGGTGGTCTCAATAAGATCAAAAACAGACGATGCGGTGCGGGCTAATGCCGAGGCAGCGTCATGATCTCGGATGTAGTGACCTGTGAATAATGCAGCGGTGACGTCACCTGAACCATTGCGTTTGAAGTCCAGGAATGGGGTCTGAACGAGCCACGCACCTTTGTCGTCGACAGCGAGCATCTCGATGGCGTCGGCAGGAGTTTCCGGCCTGCGCACCGAGGTCACCAAGACGGTGTTTGGCCCCATGTCTCGAGCGGCTGCAACGGCTTCTAGCGTGGAGTCCAGGTCATGTGCGGGGACCTTGGTGAGGTACTCCAACTCGAATTGGTTGGGGGTAATGATGTCTGCGACGGGTACTACACGGTCGCGCAGAAGTGGCGGGATGAGCTCTGAAACAAAGCAACCCGATTTGGCATTTCCCATCACAGGATCACACGCATAGAGAGCATCGGGGTTTGCTGCTTTAATCTGTGCAACGGTGTCAATGATCACGTCTGCGATATCTGAGCCACCTTGGTAGCCAGAGAGCACCGCATCAATGTGGGGAAAAGCCCCACGGGCGGCGACGCCATCGATCACGCTTTTAGCCTGTGACGCAGGGATCAGTTCGCCTCCCCATTCGCCGTAGCCAGTGTGATTGGAAAAGTTCACCGTGTGGACGGGCCAGACTTCGTGACCGATGCGCTGTAGCGGGAAAACGGCGGCCGAGTTCCCCACGTGGCCGTACGAGACATGAGACTGAATGGAGAGGATATTCATGTGTTTAATCATGCGCGTAGCGCAACAGATTACAAACTTGTTGTACCCCCGCGTGGCGTGTCAGGGTGATTCCACATCTGGATCTTCTGGCAAAACTGAGACGACCACAGACCTTACTTGAATCCGCCCACGACGATCCCGTCCGCCTTCTGCGCGTAGTTGGATTGCGCTCGTGCTTACTACAGACCCGGGAAGAGGAACACGGCCCATTTCATATGCGATAAGACCGCCCACTGTGTCCACCTGGTCACGGATGTCTTCGGAGAACTCGATTTCTCTTCCGAGGTCATCCTTGATGGTTTCGATCAGGTCTTCCAAGGAAAGGCGTGAGACTACGCGATACGTAGGCAGAGACTCGTTATCAAGACGCTCAATCGGGGCGATTTCTCGGTCGTCGTATTCATCCGCAATTTCACCGACGATTTCTTCCAAAATGTCTTCGATGGATACCAGGCCGGCGATCCCGCCGAACTCGTCGACAAGCATGGCGATGTGGTTACGATCGCGCTGCATCTCATGCAGCAAAGTATCAAGGTTTTTAGAGTCTGGGACAAAAGTCGCTGGTCGCATGACCTCGTCGACGGTAACGCTGCGCCCGCCATCTGTGGAATAGTACGTTCGTTGCACGAGGTCTTTAAGAAAGACCACCCCTATGATGTCATCGACGGTATCGCCAATCACGGGAATCCGAGAGAATCCTGATCTCACACACAGGCTCGTTGCTTGCCCTGCGGTCTTTCCGGATTCGATCCATACCATATCTGTACGCGGAACCATGACTGAGCGAGCCGTGGTAGAAGCAAGGTCAAAAACGGATTGAATCATCCGCCGTTCCTCAATCTCCACGACTCCGTGTTCCTGGGCTATATCGACCATTTCGCGCAACTCCACCTCGGTGGAATACGGTCCGTCTTGGAACCCCGGTCCGGGCGCAATAATATTGCCGATCTTGATGAGCAGCCTCGGGATAGGTCCCAGGACTGCGGATAGCGCTCTGAGTAACCATGCGGAGGATAAAGAGACTGTATAGGGGTTCTTTCGGCCTACAGTCCGGGAGAACACCCCGATGACAGTAAACGTGATAAGCGATACCCCAACAATCGCTGCAGTCAGTGCCCACGCGCTTGATTCAATGAGGTCAATGGCTAACAGTGCCGCGAAGGCAGCCGCGGTGACGTCGAGAAGCGTGCGCAATAAAACAAGGAGGTTGATGTGTTCGGCACGGTTGTCCAGCACATGCAATAATGTGCGCGAAGCACGTGACTCCGTGTCTTTGTTGATCTGCTCAACCCGCGCCACAGAGATTGAGCTGACAGCGGCTTCCACCGCACCCAAAAAACCGGAGAGAAGAAGCGCGCCTAGAGTCGCAACCCCGCATATGAGGGGGGTCATCGTGGCTCTCCGATAGCGGGTATACCGCCACCGGGCACCTGTTTGTCTAGCTCAGCCCGTTCTGCAGCTGTGGGGAATGCCCCAGCGTTGGAAGGCTTTGGCTGAAACTCCACGCCGCGCTTTTTACAGAACGCATACCAGTCGGATAGCAGCTCATTTTGCAGAGAAAACATCGTTTGCTCGTCTGCAGGCTCAATATGGTCGTAGCCCAAAAGATGCAAACACCCGTGAGTGGTGAGTAACGCGAGCTCATGACCAAGGTCATGCCCAGCTTTTTCTGCCTGTTTCATCGCAAAATCCGGGCAGAGGATAATGTCTCCGAGCAGGGCGGGTCCTGGGGCGCCGGCGTCGGGACGCCCCATCCCGGGGGTCAGCTCGTCCATGGGAAAACTCATCACGTCCGTGGGGCCTTCAATGTCCATCCAGCGCACATGAAGGTCACTCATGGTGGGAACATCGACGACAGAGATGGTGGCTTCCGCATCTGGGTGCACATCCATCTCTCCCAGAACAAACGTGGCTACGTCGATAAGAGCTTCCTCATTCACCCCGTCGAAACCTGATTCATTAACGACTTCGATGCTCACTTAGCTCTCGCTTTCTGCTTCTCGACGCGCCCGCGCCGCGCGCTCCAGGTTTTCTTCATAGTCGTCGTAGGCTTCCACGATGCGTCCCACCAGCTGATGTCTGACCACGTCCGCTGACGTAAGCTCACAGAAATCTACGTCTTCCACGCCACGAAGGATATCGCGTACCAGTCTCAGGCCCGATTTTTGACCTCCCGGGAGGTCTACCTGAGTGATGTCTCCAGTAACCACCATCTTCGACCCAAACCCCAGACGCGTCAGGAACATCTTCATCTGAGCCGCAGTCGTATTCTGAGCCTCGTCGAGAATCACAAAAGCGTCGTTGAGCGTACGGCCTCGCATGTAGGCGAGAGGGGCGACCTCAACAATGCCGGCTTCCATGAGCTTCGGAATGATCTCTGGATCAACCATGTCTCTTAGTGCGTCATGGAGCGGGCGCAGATAAGGGTCGATCTTCTCGTTGAGGGTTCCGGGAAGGAATCCAAGTTTCTCCCCCGCTTCCACTGCCGGACGCGTGAGGATGATGCGACTGACCTGTTTGGTTTGCAGCGCTTGGACAGCCTTGGCCATAGCAAGGTAAGTCTTTCCAGAACCCGCCGGCCCTAGGCCAAAGACAATAGTGTTGTCGTCTATAGCATCGACATAGTGTTTCTGTCCTAGCGTCTTTGCCCGAATCACTTTTCCGCGGCGCGCGATAATGTCACTCGCAAGTACCTGTGACACGGATTGGGGGGCCTCGACCGTCACAATTCCTATGGCATGTTTTACGGAGGCCGGGCTAATCACGTGACCCCGCCTAGCGATAGATTGCAGTTCCTTGAGTACTTTGACCGCACGAGCGACCTCATAATCAGGTCCTGTGAGCGTGACTTGGGTACCACGAACAAAGATAGAGCAGTCGAGCTGATTCTCTAGTACTTTCAGGTTCTCGTCGGTGACCCCGAGCACCGTCTGTGAGTGCTGCTCATCTAGTTCAACAGTTTTGGTGATGATGCCAGCATCTCTGCGGACCCGCACGGTTTGTTGCTCACTAGCCACTGTGTTGATTCAACCTATCTCTAGTTGTTATCTGTCTGTACTGGATTCTACCAGCGCGAAGTCAGTGCGCCGATTGCCGCAAGCGCGACGATTCCAGCCGAGGCGGTTCGCAGAACTTCAGGCCCCAGCTTGGTCAATAGCGCCCCGGCGTCCTGTAACTCGGCGGCTTCCTCTTGGCCGATGCCGCCCTCGGGCCCAATAATCAAGGCAATCGAGGCTGCCTCACGCAGCGGAAGAGCCGCAAAAGGCTGCTGTGCATCCTCATGCAGCATCAAAACCATGTCAAAGCCCTCTGTTGCCAGCCGCCGCGCCAACTCCGATGTAGTGACGGGAGAGTCAATCGTCGGTATAGCAGAACGCCGTGACTGTTTGGCCGCCGCAACCGCAGCCGCCCGCCACTTGTGTACGCTTTTCTCGCGTTTAGCACCCGTCCATTTGGCAACGCACCGCTGGGCTTCCCACGGGACTATCGCATCCACTCCCCCCTGGGTGAGCAGGTCAACAGCCAACTCCGAGCGCTCCGACTTAGGAATTGCCTGGAAAACTGTGACGGACGGAGTCGCAGGCTCCTGCATTCCGCTAGCTTCAACGATCGCTGCGAGCTTGTCTTTCCCAGAAGTTTCCGTTACGAGCGCTTCAACGTGGGCACCGTGGGCGTCGATAAGCTTGATACGCTCCCCAACAACAATGCGCTTCACGCTCACAGCATGGCGCCCCTCAGCACCGTCCAAGCGAACGGCCTCCCCCACGTGGGGAAGGTGGGGGCGCTGGCCTTGGAGGACAGAGTCAAGGTCGTACACAAAGGTGGGCAGCGACATTAGGTTAATTCCTCACATTATCTGCGGAACTTATTACGTATACGGCCAAACAGCGACTCTTCGCCGTCCTCGGCGTGCGAGACTTTTGAAACCTCATCACGGTGTTCACGCAACTGGGTGAGCAAGCTTCTCGACGTCTCATCCAACGCCGTCGGCACAGTTACGTCAACATGAGCAATCATATTTCCGTTGCCTGTGTTGCGTAGCTGTGGCATTCCTTTGCCTTCCACAACAATACGCTCAGCAGGCTGAGTACCTGCAGGTATAGTGAACTCCACGGTTTTCCCGTCCAGAGATTCCACGTTGATCTCAGCACCCAAAGCAGCATCGACCATGGGCACATGAACCGTCAGATGTAAGTCATTTCCTTCTCGTTGGAACACGGCATGCGGCCGAATATGAATCTCCACATAGAGATCGCCTGCAGGTCCACCACCGTGGCCTACCTCACCTTGACCCGCCATGCGAATGCGCATGCCATCGGAAATGCCTGCTGGAACATTAACCACGAGGTCGCGCTGTGCTTTGACACGACCGTCGCCTGCGCATTTATCGCAGGGATCAGGAATAACTTCGCCGGTTCCCTGGCACACCGGGCAGGGGGCAGAAGTCATCACATTACCCAAGAAGGAACGTTGGACCTGCTGGATCTCACCTGTTCCACCACAGTGACCGCATGGGTTCGGCTTTGCTTTGGTTTTGGAGCCTGTTCCCTCGCACAGATCGCACAGAATGGCAGTATCAATGGTGATGGGCTTCTTCACACCAGAAAATGCTTCTTCCAGCGTCAACGAGGAACGAAGGAGAGCATCATTTCCTGGCTGAACACGTGAGCGAGGGCCACGCGACGCACCCGCACCGCCAAAAAATGCCTCAAAGATGTCGCCCAGGCCACCACCGCCAAAGCCGCCGGCGCCATAGCCTCCGCCACCGCCTTGCTCCATGGGGTCTCCGCCCATGTCCACAATGCGGCGCTTGTCGGGGTCTAACAACACTTCTTGGGCGATTGAGAGCTCGCTGAATTTCTCCGCGGCCTCGTCCGACCCGTTAACGTCCGGGTGGTACTTACGCGCAAGCTTGCGGTATGCCTTCTTAATCTCGTTATCAGTGGCGTCACGTTCGACGCCAAGGATTGCGTAATAGTCACGAGCCACAGTAAAAGAATTCTTCCTTCAGCTATTTTTTGAGAAATATCCAACCCAGCCAAGCTCAATCATTTTCTTGGCATTCACATCTGGCTATCTAAAACAACAGCGCAAACACCATGATATGAACTGAAAGGACCGAAACAACAATGATAACGATGCGCACGTTAAGGAGGGAAAACTAGGGCCCCTAATTCGCTAGCGGCGAACGGTACTGAAAAGAGAAACCACCCCACGGGGATTATTCTCCGCTCAAGACCCTCGATACATATTGAGCCACCGCGTAGACCTTGGACATCGTTCCGGAATAATCCATGAACGTGGGGCCCACTACCCCCAAGCCACCTAGGGTTTCTCCCTGTGCGCCATAGCCGGTAGTCACGACCGATGTCCCACGTAGTTGTTCGTCTTCATTCTCCCGGCCGATCAAAACGCTCACGTGGCCTAGGTCTTGAACGTTGGTGAGCAGCTTCAGCACCACTACTTGTTCTTCCAACGCCTCCAGCATGGAAGGCAATGCCGCGGGCGATCCGGGTGAGGTTAGATGCTCCAGCAAGGATGAGACGATCATTCGGCTGTTCCACCAAAGTCTCAATGAGCACGGTTGCGCATCTGAGCACCATCGGTTGGATTTCCGGTGATACTAAGATGTCCGTATTCGTGGGGTCTGCAAGTTCTGCCAAAGAAACAGAGGCATCACTGAGGGTTTTACCGTCTAAGGCCCGGTTGAGGACGTCGCGAAGCTTCAGAACGTGCTCCTGCTCGCATACCTGATCGAGTTCCACATTGCGCTGCTCTACTCGCCCATTATCAGTGATAAGAACAAGCAAAAGCCGCACAGGGCTCAGCAGCACGACTTCACAGTGTTTGACCCGAGAAACCTTAAGATTAGGCAGCTGGATCACCGATGCTTGACGAGTCAATTGGCTCAGCAATTGCACGGAACGGCGCAAAACGTCCTCAAGGTCCACCCCGCCTTCAAGGAAATTTAAGATGGCACGTCGCTCCGCTGCCGACATGGGTTTAATGTCGCTCAAGGAATCCACGAACGCACGGTATGCCTTTTCCGTGGGGATCCGCCCTGAGCTTGCGTGCTGCTGGATGATAAACCCTTCAGACTCCAGCACCGCCATATCATTGCGGATAGTAGCCGAGCTGACGTTGAGATTATGCCGCTCTAGCAGCGCCTTTGATCCCACAGGTTCCTGAGACTGAATGTAGTCCGCCACTATCGCGCGAAGTACTTCACGTCTGCGTTTTTCAGTAGATCCCGCCATGGTGGTTTCCCTCCTCGTGGATGTCTCGACTCGCCATTACCGCACACCAGCTTAACTGTTGCCCCGGCGGGTATCAGTCTGCAACCAAGATGTCGGCGATAATCCCGTCCGCCAATAGCCTGCTTTTCGACGTCACCCGCACCCGCCCTTCTTCCACGCACAGCAGCCCTTGGTGAACCCGCGCCTCGATCACAGACAACTCACCGGCAGAGAACTCCGAAATACTCACGCCTTCTTTGAGGCGCAAGCCCAGCATGATTTTCTCCTCATGCCGTTCAACGTCGCTCAAGGTCTCTTCTTCCTTGATCGGTAATTCTCCGCCTAGGAGGGCCTGGGCATAGCGAGCCGGATGCTTAATGTTATGGAAACGGCGTTGCCCGATATGCGAATGTGCACCAGGGCCCGCACCCCACCAATCACCATCGCGCCAGTACCCCATATTATGTTGGCACTCGCCACCCTCACGTGCCCAGTTAGACACCTCGTACCAAGAGAAGCCTTCCTGGCGTAGGGCCTGATCGATCATCCAATAACGATCCGCATATGTGTCTTCATCAGGAGGCGGTAATTCCCCACGGCGCACTTTACGAGCCATCGCCGTACCATCCTCCACGATCAGCGAATACGCACTCACATGGTCCACGCCCGTGTCTACGACGCGAGCGAGAGTCTCACGAACATCCTCATCTGTTTCTGTGGGGGTTCCATAAATCATGTCGAGATTGACATGCTGAAAACCAGCGGAGAGTGCTTCTTTAGCCGCAGAAAAGGCTCTTCCAGGGGTGTGCTTACGTTCGAGCACTTTCAGCACACTCGAAGAAGCCGATTGCATACCCAGAGAGATCCGGGTAAAGCCCGAGTCCAATAAGGAATCAAAAAACTCAGGACTAGTCGATTCCGGGTTTGACTCCGTAGTCACTTCTGCACCAGGTGCTATACCTGTGGAATTACGTACGGCGCGCAACAAACGATCCAGGCCAGCGGCCTCAAGCATCGACGGAGTACCACCGCCGACAAAAACCGTACTGGCTTGTCTAGTATCACCCGAATCTGCCCGAATCTGCGCGGCTAAGGCCAGCTCTATTTCTAGAGCATCCAGATAGCTTTCCGGGGAAGCAGAACTCCCTAGCTCGCCGGGTGTGTACGTGTTGAAGTCACAGTACCCACAACGAGAAGAACAAAACGGCACATGGACGTACACCCCAAAAGGCGTATCTTTTTGGCTCATGATCTAGCCAACATACTCGCCGGATCCCGCACGCTTAGCGATGACCCTAGCCACGACGGCGTCGATACGCGCGCGCTCATTGAGAAACGCCGGCGGCTGCGCACCACGCATTGTTCGTGTGTACCCCGGGTGTTCCGTCGCCACGGCTTCAGTCCATGCTCGCGCTGCTGCAAACACGATCTCAGCCGTACGGGAATACAGCATCGGCAAATTAAGCGCATCCAAATCTCGCGCCGCTTTTTCCGTCTCCAACAATTCCCACGACACAATGTGAGCAAGGTACTCGCCCACCAAGTCAGTTCGAGCCTCCAAAGCTTGCGAAAGCTCACGAACGATAACAGGAGAATTCTGAATCGGGAACCTCTCCCGCAAAGACTCCGCGTTGAGCACAACCGGACGATCGACCGCATCCTCCATAGCAGCCGACGCCGCCACAGTCCCCGAAGCCAATCCCGATGTCAGCGCCTGACGCAGGCCGACAAGCTCCCGAACGACGGCCCGGGAATCCCGGCGCGCATCTTCAAAGATCTCTTCCAGCTCGGCGACGCAATCATCAACCAGCTCTGCATCCCAATCCGCGATGGCCTCAGCGAGATTCTCGATGTAGGTTGCAACCTCATCGCCAATATTAAAAATCTCTTGGGTCAGCTCACGATGACGCAGCGTAGCATCAAAAACTTGCATTCAGCTGACCCCCTTCCCAGGCATATATAGACGTCCGTCATCATCGCTGCTGCTAGACGTCTGAGGGAACCCAGTAGCAGCGATGCGTTACGAGTGATGACTTTAAAACAGGAATCGATGAAAGCGGTGGCGCCCCGCCGAACAGAACCAAAATCCCGTGGGGAAAAGAGACTTCTTTCTCCTCTCGGCGGGGTCGACATTGTCGTTTTTGAGAACGCTAGCCAGCGCACGTGTTGCAAAACCCCAGGATGAACTTTCTAGCGTTCTCAAAAACGACAAAATAAGCGGAAGAAATAAAAAATCGCCCCCTTCTTCCCTGAAGGCACAAGGAAAAAGGGGGCGAAAAACGCGTCTAGCGCTTGGTGTATAACGCATCGATCTCGTCAGAGTACCGACGCGCCACCACGTTGCGTTTCACTTTCATGGTGGGGGTGAGCTCGTTGTCTTCCTCGGTGAGATCACGATCCAAGATATAGAACTTCTTAATGGATTCCGCGTGGGAAACCGTAGAGTTGGCGTCGTTGATCGCGTCTTGAATCTCAGCCCTTAAGACTGGGTCCTGTGCCAGCTCACGGATCGAACGTCCTTCCGGAATATTTCGATTGAGCTTCCAGCGTTTCAGGGCGTCGTCGTCAAGCGTCACAAGCAAGCCAATAAATGGCTTTCCGTCTCCGACCACCATCGCTTGACTGATAAGCGGATGCGAACGCAGTTTGTCTTCCAGAGGACCCGGTGAAACGTTCTTTCCACCTGCAGTAACAATCAGATCCTTCTTCCGGCCAGTGATGATGAGATGGCCGGAATCGAGGATTTCGCCAAGATCTCCGGTGTTAAACCAACCATTTTCCATTGAGGATTCGGTGGCTTCGTCGTTCTTCCAGTAGCCGTCGAAAAGGGTGGATCCTTTCACCAGAATCTCGCCGTCGTCGTTAATGCGTATCGACGCACCTCCAACGGGCGGCCCAACCGTCCCAATCTTCTGATTAGCAAAGTCCACGGTGGCGGCAGCGGTGGTTTCGGTCAAACCATAGCCTTCATAAATCGGGACGCCAATGCCTCGGAAAAAGTGCATCAAATCTGGGCTCATCGCAGAACCACCTGAGATGCAGTATTTCACTGCATTACCCATCGCTGCGCGAATCTTTGAGTACACCAACTTGTCAAAGGTCTTGTGCTTAAGGGTAAGAGCCCGGCTTGGCCCTTCTGCGGTGTCGAGTGCCCGTGAGTATTCTTGCGCAGTCAGCTCTGCTTGATGGAAGATTGCGGCCTTGAGTGGCCCATCGGCCTGAGCATTAGCAGCAGCGCCATTCCGAACTTTTTCAAAGACACGCGGCACACCCAAAATCAGATTTGGACGAGCACGCTGGAACTCCACTGCGATCGTGGAGAAATCAGACCAATGCGACTGGGTGGCTCCGCCAATGGCCATAGCCAAGGAGACTGCGCGAGCCAAAACGTGAGCTAGTGGCAAGAACGTCAAAACGCGCGAACCGGGGATTGCGATAGCTCCGATGTCGTTGGTCAGAAGCGCGCGTACTTCCGAGAGCCAGTTTGAATGAGTGAGTCGGCAGCCTTTGGGGCGGCCCGTAGTTCCAGATGTATAAACCAGCGACGCAAGGTCTGAGCCTTTGGTATGAGCAATGCGCTCGTTTACCTCAGAGTCTTCAATGGAGCGCCCCTCAAACTTGAGCGTTGTCACTGCTGACGAATTAATCTCCAGAATTCTCCGCAACTGCGACGGTGAACCGCTCAATGCTGGCTTCCCATCCGTCCCCAGCACCAGGTTCTTCATCAATTCCGTGTGCTCGCGGGTTTCAGTGATGGCAAAGACTGCTCCAGAGTCTTCGATGATCCACTCAATTTGGCTAATCGACGACGACCCATAGATCGGAACCGACACGGCACCAGCAGCCCAAATGGCAAAGTCCAGCAGAGACCACTCGTAGCGGGTCTCGGAGAGCAAAGCCACTCGATCCCCTTGCTGAACACCCGCGTTGATGAGGCCCTTGGCAACTTCATAGACTTCTTCCACGAACTCTTTGGACGTGACGTTGACCCACTCGTAGTTTTTCGGCCGGGTGTACATCACTCCAAAAGGACGCGCTTTAGCCGTATCCAGCAACGCAGTTAGGCAGGTTTCATTTTCGCCTACCTCGTATATGGCCTCGGTGGTCGACTCTTGAACCACTTTCTCAACACCTCATTTGTTTTGATCGTGCATTGCCAGCGTGCACCATGCGCCGCAGTTCCCCACGGGGCCGGTGCATCGCAAAACCTGATGTTTTACTCACATCCGTTGATAGACTTTGAATTTACAGCCTTTATGCGCCCAGAGTCATCACTGGGGTAGACGTGTTCCAAATTAAACTACGGACTACGGGACAGACAGGTAGCCACAATGGCAGAATAAAGTCTCGTGGGTTATACAGATTCGCTGCGCGAACTCGCAGCAGCACATGCAGTTTCTTGGTCATTTACCGGATTCGGCGGCGAAGTAACCGAAGTCAGCGAGGATACGCTGGTAAAAACACTTCGTGCGTTGGGCGTTCGCTTTGGAAATGAGCCCGAGGACAGTCCGAACGATCATATGCCGCTCGACGCACCTATGCCGAGCGAGGAACAGATCCGTACCGCTCTTCAGAAGCGTCACGACGAAGAAGGCACGCGTCCACTGCCCCGTTGCGTCGTCGCAACGCAAGGAGACCCTTACGTCTTCAACGTGCACGTCCATGACGGTGCCCCCGCGGACATCACGATTACGCTGGAAGACGGCTCAGTCGCAGCAGACGTCACCCAAGTTGAAAACTGGACGCCACCGCGCACTGTCGACGGCATCACCTGGGGTGAGGCCTCCTTCCAGATTCCCAATGATCTTCCGCTCGGTTGGCACACCATCACGCTGACCTCCGACACGCTCACTGCCAGCTGTTTCCTCATCATTACTCCGCAGCAGCTCTCCACAGCACGCACATTTGTGGATAATCCGGCTACCGGAGTGATGGCTCAGCTCTACTCTGTACGCAGCAACGACTCGTGGGGAATGGGAGACTTCCATGACCTCGGCGAACTGGCTAAAGTCGTGGCCGACAAAGCCGGGGCAGACTACATCCTGGTCAACCCGATGCACGCAGCCGAGCCTTTTCCACCGGTCGAGGACTCCCCTTATCTGCCCACCACGCGACGCTTTATTAATCCCATCTATATTCGCATCGAGGACATACCCGAGCACCTCAGTCTCAGCGACGAGCTGCAAGAGGAAATTGCGGAGATTTCTTCTACGTTTAAAACTCTCAACCACTCCAGCGACAAAATCGAACGCAACCCGATTTACGACGCAAAGCTCCAAGTACTTCATGCGATTTTTGAGGCCGAGCGCGATCCCGCTCGTGAACAGGACTTCCGCGACTTTGTAGCCTCTGAAGGCGACGGCCTTTACGACTTCGCTCTGTGGTGTGCACACCAAGAAATCGCCCATCTCACGGAGTCCAGCTCCCACGCTGCGATACCGACGCCCGAGGATGCTGCAGAATTCTACATGTGGCTTCAGTGGATCTGCGACCAGCAACTGGGCGCAGCGCAATCTGCTGCTATCGACGCCGGCATGAGCATCGGAATCATCGCCGACCTCGCCGTGGGGATCCATCCCGGCGGTGCCGACGCCCAAAGCCTCGCAGATTCCCTAGCACCGCGTGCGTCCGTTGGCGCTCCACCAGATAACTACAACCAGCAAGGGCAAGACTGGTCTCAGCCACCATGGCACCCCGACCGTCTCGCCGAGGCCGGCTACGTGCCGTGGCGCGATCTGCTCCGCACTGTCCTACGGCACGCTGGTGGCATCCGCGTAGACCACATTCTGGGGCTTTTCCGGCTCTTCTGGATCCCTCGCATGCAGTCCCCTGCTACCGGAGCGTACGTCAACTATGACCACAACGCCCTGGTTGGAGTTCTAGCGCTCGAAGCCGAGCGCGCCGGCGCAGTAGTCATCGGTGAAGACCTCGGAACGTATGAACCGTGGGTTCAAGAATTCCTTGCACAACGCGGCATCATGGGCACGTCGGTGCTCTGGTTCGAAAGTTCCCCCACGGGAGGGCCGCGGCACCAAAATGAGTACCGAGAGCTCGCACTCACCTCCGTGACCACGCACGATCTTCCCCCCACCGCAGGACTCCTTGCCGGCGAGCACATCGAGTTGCGTAAAGATCTCGGTATTCTCACCGTCGATCCGGAGCAAGAACATGAGCAAGATATTCGCTGGCAAAGCGAAATTCTGGACGAAATCAAAAATTCCGGCGCCTTCTCCGGCGACACGGTGCCAGAAACTTTCCAGGGGCTTACGCGGGAAGAGCGCGGCACTGCAGACACCCTTCTACCGGCTATCCACAAGTTCCTAGCCAGCACGCCTTCTGCGCTCACGTGCACCGCCCTCGTGGATCTTGTCGGCGACCGCCGAGCTCAAAATCAGCCCGGCACAACCTCTGACATGTATCCCAACTGGTGTATCCCACTGTGTGATGGCAATACCCAAGCCCTCACTATCGAAGACATCGCTGATCTTCCTCTATTCCAGGCCGTAGCGGAAGCATCAAAGAGAAACAAGCACTAACAGCGCACGAATAAAGGCCCATTTCCCCACGGGAAATGGGCCTTTGCGCACGGCCTATATCAGGCTGACTAACCAGGCAATCACGACTAACGCAATAAGCAGGTATAAAGCCTGAGTCACCCGAGACTGTGGATACTTCCGCTTCCTACGCGGAAGCTGCTGGTCCCGTTTACGCAGCTCCTCTGGATTAGCCATTATTCACACTTTCCACATACGTGGGGCGTGTAAGCCCCTCAGTTACTTGGTTGACCTCATTCGAGCTTCTACTCTAGCCCGCACAACCGTGAGGATGCGAAGAATGCGGGCGCCCAGGACGTCGATAAGCCGAAGCCACGCTAAAGCCAGCACGCCGCATACCGGCACCACAACGATCAAAACGAGTGGTGCCTGCAGCCACAAAGGTGCTGACGTTAGAAACTGACTCACCGAGTCAAGAAAGCCCGTCACATGTTCCATCACTCGTTATTGCACCGCCCCGGCTAAGCCACGACGACGCAACAACGGTCCAACATCTTTAGCGCGTCCCCGCAACGACTCGAATGCCACAGTAAAGTCGTCCGCACCGCCACGCGACAACACGAGATCGCGGAACTTTTGCCCCGCGTCTCTGGCAGCGCTTTCCGACGCCGCCACACCTGCGGCTCCCTGCTCGGTGAACCAATCAAAGCCGTCGGCATCCAGCGCCTCTGCCCACAAGTAGGAGTAATACCCCGCCGAATAACCACCAGCAAAAATATGGTTAAAGTAGGTCGACTTATACCGAGGTTCAACGTGCTCTACGTCTAACCCCGCTTCTTCCAAAGCCTTGCGTTCAAATTCTGCGATGTCCTCCGGGGACAGCTGCGCCGCTTCCTCTTTGGTCAACGAGTGCCATGCGAGATCGATAACGGCAGCCGACAAATATTCCGTTGTGGCAAATCCCTGCCCAAACTGACGGGCCTTCCCAATCGCAGCGACCAGCTCATCCGGGATGACCTCACCTGTGTCCACGTGGCGCGCAAAATTCTTCAAGATGGTGGGATCAAACGCCCAGTTTTCATTAATTTGAGAAGGGAACTCCACATAATCCCGCGGGACATTCGTCCCCGAGAACGTGGGATAACGCACCTGAGACAGCAGCCCATGCAATGCGTGGCCGAATTCGTGGAACACCGTCCGCAGAGAATCGATGCTGAGCAGAGCATCAGAACCGTCTGCCGGCTTGGTAATACCCATCACGTTCACCACGACGGGCTTGGTTCCCAGCAAATCCGACTGATCCATAAAACTGCTCATCCACGCGCCCCCGCGTTTCGACGGCCGCCCAAAATAGTCCGTCAAAAACAGACCGATGCCCTCACCGTTTGCGTCTTTGACTTCCCACACCTCTACGCCTTCCGCATAGCCCTCCAAATCTGAGCGCGGAATTACTGTAATTCCATACAGTCGGTTAGCTGCGTAGAAGACTCCGTCGCGTAGTACCTGTTGCAACGGAAAATACTGCGATAGTTCTTCTTCGTCTAAAGCGAAATCACGAGCGCGCACCTTCGACTCCCAATAAGGCCAATCCGCCCCATCCATCGTCGATTCCTGCACCCACTCCTCAGATTCCCCACGGGAGGCTTCGTCGAGAAGTTTGTACTCACCACGCGCATTCGCCGCCGCTGCCGGAGCCAGATCAAACAGCAAATCTCGTGCAGCCGCAGCCGACCCCGCTGTCTCCTCCGCAATCACATAGTCGGCATGAGTTTCGTAGCCCAATAGCGCAGCACGCTCCGCCCGCAGCTGCACGGTCTCCACCACAATGCCCGCATTCGATTCAGCGCCCCTGCGTTGCGACGCCTCATACAACCGCGCCCGCGCCTCATGGCGGGCAAGGCTGCCCTGCTCCGCTTGCACAGTGGGAAGTTCAAGTGGGATGACAAACCCGTCCACGCCGGCCAACTGGGCATCCGCGGCTGCCGAGGCGAGGCGCCCGGGGCTCAGCCCCTCCAATTCCTCCCCGTGGGGAAACTGGACGGCAAGTGCTTTGGTATCGGCGAGTAGATTGCGGCCAAAGGCGTCGGCAAGCACGGACAAGCGAGCATTAATCTCTCGTAGTCGCGCCATATCGGACTCATCTAAACCTGCGCCGTGTCGACGAAACGTCCTGAGCAGATGCGCATGCAGGCGCTCCGACTCGGCGTCCTCTGGTGCCACGACCGCTTCTAGACGCGCAAACAACGCAGGATTCAAATAAATCGCATCCGAATGCTCAGCCAACAAAGGAGCAACCCGAGCTGCGATCTCGTCCATGGCTTCAGAAGAATCCGTCGCATGAAGATTAAAAAATACCGACGCCACGCGCTCTAAGTCTCGCCCGCTGCGCTCCAGCGCTTCCACCGTGTTTTCCCACGACGGAGATTCTGGGTTGTCTGCTATCTGTGCGATTTCTCGGTCATGCGTGGCCAGCGCCGCCTCAAATGCCGGGAGGAAATGCTCCACTGAAATATCTCGGAATGGCGGAAGCTGGTACGGCAGCGAGGACTCTTTTAGCAAAGGATTCGATACAGGTAACGTCATAGGTCACAATCGTAGTTGCTAAAGTAACCGCTATGTCTGAAAGCGCATCTTCGCAGCTCATTACCTGCCCCGGTGGCACCTTCACCGGCACAGTCCGTCAACACGCCAATGGCAGCGTGGCGACCTACGACCCCATCGTTTATGGGAAGCTCACCAGCGAATTTGCCCCCGCACTTCACGTGTATTCCCCCACGGAGAGCACAGACCCCGCAGCGCACAACAACCTGCGCACACAGCTCCACCTCACCGTCACTGCCCCAGCTCACGCCACAAAGTTCAACGACCTTCCGGTCCTAGCGGTGATCCACGGCGGCGGATACGACGCCGGCTCCCGCAACGAAGCCTCCTTCGACGGCGCCGAACTAGCACAAGCCGGAGTCATCGTGGTCAGCATCGACTACCGACTCGGCATCCAGGGCTTTGCACGCTTTCACGACGACGCCCCGCACCACTACCGAGGCATCGACGACTGCTCGCTCGCCCTCGAATGGATCCAAACCCATATCGAGGACTTTGGCGGCGACCCCACCAATGTCACCCTCTTCGGCCAATCCGCAGGGGCAGGAATCGCACTCTGGCTCGCCCGGCGCGACCACTATCGAGGGATGTTTCGGCGGGTGTGGGCGGCGTCGCCAAGCTTCCCCCGTGGGGAAATGAAACGCCGCAAAACAGCCCTCCGATGGGCACTATCCGCGCCAATCACCCAATCCGGACTTGAAGAGTTACGTCGCAAACACCTCGACAAAGGCTACAAACGCTATAAACGCTACTTCCCCACCGATTTGGCGCTGGGCCCCTGGAGCTACGACGCCAACGAACTCACAGCAATCCCCATCATCGTCAGTTCCACCGATCGCGAGCTCTACCAACTGCCCGCCGCTCAACAAGCCGATGCAGCATCATGGCTACACCCGCTGCGCCCGCGCATCGCCCGGCATATGGGGGCCACAGCCGACTACATTCAACAAAAATCCACTCAACCCGACTTTTTCCGCGCCCTCACCGGAGCTTCGCTCATCCACCGCTGGGTAAAGCAAACGCTCAAACGCACATACGGCGACACCTGGTACATCCGTTACACCAGCTCAAACAATCACGAAGCCACCCACTGCAGCGACCTCAGTCTCCTCTTTCATTCCAGAGACAACCAGCCAGATTCCCCACGGGGGATACTTCTGGCCTTCGCCCGCGGCGCTACGCCGGATTGGCCTCGGTATCGCAAAGGTGCCAGCGGGTTGGGGATCTGTGTTGATGGGGCGGGTGCCCAGGTGCTTACTGACCCCCTCCGTGGGGAATTTGAGTAAGTAATCTCCACGGATCAGATAATCCTTCACTCGGCCTAGTTCGCATTCTGGGAGCTCCATCCCGTTTCAAATACTGACGGCGAAAGCAATCCGCTTACCGAGCCTTCAGTTCTGTTCTTGTTATAAAAGCGCATACAAAACGGCACCGCCCACCGTGGGGCAGGTGCCGTTGTAAAAAACTGACGAACTATGTGCCGATTAGTTTGTGCCGTAATTCTTCATGCTCAAGTTGTTCCACCATCCAGGGACTAAAGGCGAAAGGCGCGGCGTCCACGGCATTAAAAAGGTCTTCGGGTTTCATCCAAGCCAGTGAATCTATCTCGTCTGGTCTAGGTTGCAAAAGAAGAGGATCATCAATGTACGCGATAAAAACAGGGCAGATTTCCCACTCAACGGTTCCCTGAGAATCAATTGCTCGGTACCGAAAATCTGGCAAAACGCACTCCAAATTCTTTAGTTCCCCACGGGAGAGACCGATCTCGTGGGGAACCCTACGAATGGCGGCTTCAGCTGATGTTTCGTTGGGAAGTAAATGCCCGCAGGCTGAATTAGTCCACACGCCTGGCCACGTTTTTTTGCTCAACGCTCGCCGAGTCACCAAGATTTTTCCATCAGGGCCCAGGACGTAGCAGGAAAATGCCAGGTGAAGAGGCGTATCGTGGGTATGGACTGTAGATTTGGGAGCGGTGCCGGTCGGGTTACCTTGTGCGTCGACAAGCACGACGAGATCGACGTCGTTCATTCCTCCCACATTATCCGCTCCCGGGCCAAAATCTTATTGCCTCACCCAACTCCCGATGACTCCAGGGACTACGGCATCGCGTTCTCCTATAAGAGCGGCAATATTTTTGTCGGCTTCAACTGAACTCGTCACTGACTTAATTTTTCCGCGCTTATTGCCCTGCGACACACCAGTTGGCGTTGCCATCATTGGCATCATGCGGCCTCCTGCTTGGTTTTGACGGGTGACGCTGCCGGGAGATTCGCCGTGCATTGCATGTCCAGCCCACTGATGTCTGGTTCCAGTCTGGCGTAAAGAGTCTCCAGTGTGATGGATGCCATGGGGAATGTGGTTCTTTCCTCCCACAGAAAAACGCGGTGTACCCGACGTCCCACTCTTATGCGCGTTCATACCGGCAAGTGGCAAACCTAACGCGTTCATTCCATTGTTTGTAGTCGCACCCCCGACCGCATGCGGGATGGTGTGCGCAGCACCAAATCGAGGTGCCTCGTGGGGAAAACCTGTCGCATGCGCCATGTGTGTTCCCACGCTGTCTGCCCCTACTTTTTCTAACTGGCGCTGAGCGCCATACACAGATTCAAACGACGGCGATGCAAAATGCGTACTTTGCGTATCGACGCGACCTCCCGCATTAATTCCTGTCGCGCCAAGTCCAGCTGTAGAGGCTCTCCCGTTACCTGCAATATCATCCATCCCGATTTCAGTTCCGCCTCCACCACCTGCAGTAGAGGTGTTCACATTCATCAAGTTGCGAATGTCGGGCACCGAACGATCGACGATACGCTGAAGTTTCTGTTGGAAATGTAAAAGAGCTGCTCTTTCCGACGCCACTCTCGCAGCAGGATCTGTTATGGCCTTGATACCTGAATTCGCTGTTGCAGCTTCCAGCCACAGCATTGTTTTAATACCAATAAGCTTAGAAACTTCCCCCGCCATGACTTTCGCGTTGCCAGAGAAAATCTCGCTGGTCTGAGCTACCTCGTTGATCCGCTCGACAGCCCGGTCAACCACTTCGCCCTTATTACCTCCAGACAAATCTGTTGCCACCTTACGAAGACGCATCGCAACTTCTAAAGCCAGTCGAGACATATCTGACCAGCTTTGCATCCCGAAAAACACTTCTTGTTCTTGGGTAGCGGCTAGTCCCTGGACAAGAGCGTCCATTGTCGCTGGTTGTACGACTATCGGATGCGAAAAAGAGAAATCTTCATAAGATGTCTCTGGTCTCGTGGGGAAACGGACTGTCTCACCACCTACAGAACCACCTTCATCTGCAATATCTATTCCTCGACGAGCATGATCTTCCTGCCCAGTCAATGCCCCATGGCTTGCGCGGAGCGCATCGTGTAGCCAGCCGATCTGCTGCGTCATCGATTGCAACACTGTGGACGCCGACCCGACTCCCCCTTTAAGCACGATCCCATGATTTGCTCCGATCTGATCAAGCCCGATGAGCGGAGAATATGCACCAGAAATATTGGCTTTTGCTATCTCATTTTGTATTTGTTTGGCCGATTTTCTAATTTCATCGAGCTCTTTTATCGATTTTTCTAAATACTCATTACTGATTCTGAGTTCCAGCATCACAGCCCCCTTGTGATTTCGTTTAATATTTCCATCGCGCTACCACATGCACGATCTTGATCGGTATCGTTTTCATCGCCCAAACGATAAAACACCCAAATCCTTCCCCTTTTTGTAGGGACATATGCTGTACATTCTGTTCCCAGTCCTAAAGAAGGATCTCTATTCTTTGTAAAATAGACGCCTTTAGGAACCTCCATATTTCCTTTGTAGAAGAGAAGTTCTTCTCGTTGAATCGTTTCTTCATACGAAACAATCATCGAGCCAACCATTGCCAAATCATCAGTTGCATCCGGCCTTTCGACAAAGAAATGGCAATGTGCCCGATTCATACCAGAGTGCCCAAAAACCCCATCGCCGGTCGGCCGAATCCCTGCCCGCTCATAAGTTTCCACCGGTACATCCGTACACGGGTCAAAAAATGAGAAATTGGGATCTGCTGGATTCGGTTCCATGACTTCAGGAAAATCCGGATGTGCGTTTTCCGTTGTTGGATTGGTGTGAAGCGCCGCTACAGATTCTTTAACGGTATTCCGTGCGCAAGCGGTGAACATGAGTGCGCAGATAATCATGAACGTTAGTAGCAATAAACTTCGACGCATGAGAGAGTACGACTGCTGCGAATCAGTCCCAAGGTTTAGCCAGTGCATGAGAAAACCCCCTATGCCCATGTCGGACTCCCCCTTCGCGCTGTCACCCTGAGGTCCTCCAACTCAGAGTGAGGGCGCTGTCCGGAGGCGGTCACCACGGTGTAACTTGTGCGTCCGCCGGCCACCGGCCTCCTTGTGGAAACCCGCAACAGCCGTACTCAGATTATTTAGACTACAGAAGGACCCCAATCGGTTCCGCTATTTGAATAATTAACCTTTAGGCATCTAAAAAACACAGCTAAAAGGCATATTTTCCCGTTCCCTACAAAAAATACACTCCACCCAAACGGGGGAGTGTAGACCAAGATAAATATAATATATTGCTAAATACTATTGAGATTTCCTTCAAAAATTGCGTTGCCGATCTGGAAGGTGGCGTCGTAAAGCGTGCCATAGGACGTATTGAATGCGTACTGCAGATTGGTCGACGCACCAGCACCCAGCGGCAAATCCAGCCCCACCGTGCCGGCGTCCACTTGCGACATATCCGCCCCGCTCACACGCAAGGTAGGAGCAGGGAATGCATCTTTGGGCAGTGCAAGATCATTAAGGTTAGTAACCTTCACATAGATCACCGAACCCGACCCCTGGCTATTAGCGCTGGTACCAAGGATTTCCCACTTCACATTCAGGCCCGGATCAGTCTCGGGAGCATTGATATGATCAACCTTGATTGGCGCAACTTGCTTGGGCTGGAATTGAACGGGTGTCGTCGTCGTTGGAGTAACCGAGACGTTCGTTGATACGTCATCACCACCACAAGCGCTTAAAGTTAGCGTTGCGACGCCCACCATGGCACCAGCAACAAGCTGAGATCGGGAAATACGCATCAAATATCCTCACGCTTACGACGAATAACGAACAACTTCCCACAATTTTAACAACGGAGACGATATGAGAGCATTAATCGTCCCCCAACCAGCCATTTTATTCAGAGAGCAGTCACCCTACCCGTGCGATCCATTCTTAGAATCCTCCGCAGCGCTTCCGTCCTTTGGCCCTTTTACCTGGGGGTTATCCTCTCCGCAGTATTTGTTGCCATACTCGCGCTAGCCACCCCCTTCATCATCAAAGACGCCACCGACACTATCGTTTCTGCTGTAAACGGCGAGATGAGCGTCGAAAAAGCTACTCCGCACGTCATTTGGCTTGCCATTGCATTACTCGTCACACAACTCGCGAACACTGCGTTTACAAATGTCGGAGGCTATATCGGCGACGTGATGGCAGCACGGCTGCGGCAAATCTTGTCCACGCGCTATTTTGCCAAGCTCCTAGGCATGCCCCAGCGCTATTTTGACGACCAAGTCACCGGCACAATAATCGCGCGCCTCGACCGCTCCATCACATCAATCACCCAAGCGCTGCAAGCAATGTCCAACAACTTCTTCCCCATGATCATCACCGTGGTGGCAGTGCTGGGCATTTCTGCAAGCTACTACTGGCCACTGGCAGTCCTTCTAGCCATCATCATCCCCGTCTACATGTGGCTGACATCATTGACCAGTAAAAAATGGCAAGTTATCGAGGGACAAAAGAATGAACAAGTCGATCTCGCAGGCGGACGCTTCGCCGAAGTCGTAAGCCAAGTCAAAGTAGTCAAAAGCTTTGTCGCTGAGGTTCGCGAGCTCAAAGGTTTTAGCCACAAATACGCCAAAACCGTTGAGTTCACTCGCAAGCAATCAACCTTCTGGCACTTCATGGACGCCCTCCGCAGCGGCGCAATGAACGTTATTTTCTTCGGAATTTACCTCGTTCTCTTCTACAGAACTCTCCACGGACACTTCTCCCTCGGCGATATGGTTTTGCTCATCCAACTCGTCAACATGGCCCGTATACCCATGACAATGATGAGCTGGGTCGTAGACACAACACAGCGCGCCATCGCCGGTTCTAAAGATTACTTCGAGGTCATGGAAAAGGACCTCGAAGCGACCGTCAATCCCGACATCGCAGCTGCCACAACAGCTTCCGACGAACCGGTCCTTCATGACAACACCATCCCGCCGCTTTCCCCACGGGGAGAGCAACCGGTGGTTAAGTTCTCAAATGTGTCCTTCTCCTACAACGAAGGTGAACAGGTCCTCAACGCCGTGTCCTTTGCGGCCGATCAAGGACAGCGCATTGCCCTCGTGGGGGAATCGGGCGGCGGTAAATCGACAATCGTTAACTTGCTACTCGGCCTTTACCAGCCAAGTGCAGGCCATTTATCGGTATGCGGTGAAGACGTCTCCGAGCTATCTTCAGAGCAACTACGAGCGTCGGTGGGCGTGGTATTCCAAGAATCAAGTCTCTTCTCCGGGACAATTAGAGAAAATATTGCGTATTCCCGTCCCGATGCGACGTTGGAGGAAGTGGTGGACGTCGCAAAGCGTGCAAATGCGCATGACTTTATTAGCTCATTTCCCCACGGGTACGACACACTGATCGGCGAGCGCGGACTGCGCCTCTCCGGCGGCCAAAAGCAAAGAATCGCAGTCGCCCGCGCAATGCTCAAAGACGCTCCCGTACTAGTTCTCGACGAAGCCACCTCCGCGCTGGATACAAAGTCAGAGATCGCGGTTCAGGCAGGACTTGAACAGCTCATGGTGGGACGCACCACGATCATCATTGCCCACAGGCTCTCCACGATTGCGGATGTGGACACTATCATCACGCTTCGCGACGGCACTGTCGACGAAATCGGCTCCCCCGCAGAGCTGGCGCATTCCGGCGGCATTTACGCTGAGCTGCTCGCGTTAACTTCCGATGCTAGTGAAGCAAACAAGGAGAAACTGAAGAAATTCGGGTTCCAGGCGTAATACCGCGAAGCAAAACTTTACAAAATAGTGACTTACATCTCATATTACCTCTTTTTTGGTACTAGGATTCCACTATGTGGGAAAAGAGGTTGTAGGGTATGGATCATCCATTAGATAAGAAGGATGATCCACATCATGACGCTCCCCACGAAGGAAAGTAAGCTCACCACCGGCGCTATCGTCGCGACTGCGCTCATGCTCTTCTCGATGTTCTTCGGCGCTGGAAATCTCATTTTCCCGCCGGTCCTCGGCACGAGCTCTGGCGAAAATTTCACGCCGGCAATCATTGGTTTTCTTCTCGGAGGCGTAGCGCTACCCGCCGTCACTATCATTGCGATGACAATGTCGGGAAGCGACATCCGGGATCTTGGCATTCGTGCCGGAAACTGGTTCAATATCGCGTTTGCCGTCATCGTGTACCTCTCCATCGGTGCTTTCTACGCAATACCGCGTACGAGCGCTGTGAGCTACTCGATGATCGTCCAGCCCGTACTTGAGCAAGATTCCACTCTCGCTTCCGTGGGGTTCAACGCATTATTCTTCGCCGTGGCGTTACTCCTGGCACTTAACCCCACGGGGATCGTAGACAAACTCGGTAAATTCCTCACCCCCGCGCTCCTGGTCTTGCTGGCTGTGCTGGTAGTGCTAGCCATCATCAATCTGCGTAGCGACGTCCCCCCCGCCACCGAAAAATACGCCACCGCGCCGCTGACCACCGGCCTCCTCGAGGGCTACATGACGATGGACTCACTCGCCGCGCTTGCATTCGGCATCCTCGTTATTTCTTCGCTCAAATATAAGAGCGGCCACGAAGGCAAAGCGCTCGTCAAGCCGGCCATCATTGCCTCCCTGATAGCATCTGCGCTGCTCGCGATCATCTACCTCGGACTCGGCTACGTGGGGCGCATCATGCCCGATGGCCAAAGCTACCAAGATGGTGCATCTCTGCTCTCTGGTGCAGCACGACTCACCATGGGAACTCCCGGCCAGGTCGTCTTCGGACTCATCGTCCTGCTTGCCTGCATGACCACAGCAGTAGGCCTGCTAGCAGCCACAAGCGAATTCTTTAACCGTCTGCTCCCAGGCATCTCGTACAAAGCATGGCTGGTGATCTTCTCACTGATTTCCTTCTTCGTGGGCAGCATGGGACTCTCTAAAGTTCTGAGTATCGCAGCCCCTCTCATCACCTTCATCTACCCGGTGGCGATTACCTTGGTAGCACTCACCATCCTCGAACTCTCCGTGGGGAAACTGAAACTTCTGTGGGGTTTCAGGCTCCCCGTCTGGGCAGTCACCATCTGGTCGGCGCTTACCACCATCGGCGCTCAAGGCATCACCGCAGCAGAAAGCCTCGTCAGCTGGGCCCCGCTTCACGACGTCAGCCTCGCCTGGCTACTCCCCGCCTTCACGTTCTTCGCAATCGGCGGAATAATCGACTACACACGAAGAAGCTAATTCCCACATGAAAACCCCAGTCCCGCTCTCAATCCTTGACTTCGCCACAATCCCCCGTGGGGAAACAGCACGAGAAAGTTTCACCAGATCAGTACAACTGGCCCGTGCCGCAGAGCGACTGGGGTTTTCGCGCATTTGGTACGCCGAACACCACAATGTGCCGACGATCGCTTCGTCGGCACCTGCGATCCTTATCGCCCACGTCGCCAACCACACCGATCACATTCGACTCGGCGCTGGCGGCATTATGCTGCCTAACCATTCGCCCTATGTTGTGGCCGAGCAATTTGGCACCCTCGCTGAGCTCCACCCCGGGCGCATAGATTTAGGCCTTGGACGCGCCCCAGGAACAGATCAAAACACAGTTGGCAAAGCCCTTAGACGCTCACCTCACGCCGCAAACTCATTTCCCCACGATGTGGCCGAGCTTCAGGGTTATCTCTCAGACCAATCTCCGATCCCCGGCATTCGTGCAATCCCTGGCGCCGGAACGCAAGTACCTCTCTATATTTTAGGTTCGTCATTATTTGGTGCCCGCCTTGCCGCAGAAATGGGTCTTCCATATGCCTTTGCGTCTCATTTCGCTCCCAAGTATCTTGATGAGGCAATTCGCACCTACCGTGGGGAATTTCGCCCTTCAGTGCATCTAGATAAACCGTATGTAATCGCTGGGGTAAACGTCACGTGGGCAGAAACTATGCAAAAAGCCCACGAAGAGTTTGATGAGGTCTTCCGCAGCACCCTTCGCTCAATCTCACCCCGTGGGGAATCTCTTAGCGATTCTCAACTGGACGCATTAGCCAACACTCACGCCGGAGATAACGTCCGCGAAATGCTGCGTTTCAGCGCTATCGGCACGACCCAAACAGTGACGGATTATTTGCAGCAATTTGTTGCACGTGCAAATGCCGATGAGCTGATGCTCTTATTCCGCACTTCTTCGTGGGACAACCAGCTACGAGCTGTGGAAGAGCTCGGTAACACATGGACTTAGCGAGGTAAATATCCTGGCCCACGCCTGTGGATAACTCCGGTTACTTCCCTCTCGAAAAACAAGTTATCCACAGCACTATCACTCGTCCCTGGATTTTGTCACCTCCACCTTTTAGTTTCCAAGACATGAACGTCAAGGAATGCCTCGAGTTTTTAGCCGCAAACGGAGTTGCATTAGCTGAATATATCTTTTCGGTCTCCCAAAAACCTCGGGCAAAGGTGGAGCTTTCTGCGCTTTTTGGCATTGATCCCACGACTATGGGCAGATACATCAAAACTGCAAAAGCTCTGTTTGGCCCCACGAAAGACAATGCTATGCGAGAAGAAGCCCTGGCTATTGCTCGACAAGGAAATCTAGGGCTAGACACAATCGCACTGATCAACACAAAAGTCTCGCGCCTACGCGACCCTGATAGCCAAGAAGCGTTTCGAGTTGAGCTCCTATTATTCGCGTGCAAACACCCGTTTACAGTCCTGAAGCAGCACGCCGACATTCGCCTCCAGGAAGAAAACAGCGCTTCTGCTTCGCATTCCCACGCGTTGCGCTACGCACGTTTCTCTCATGCCCCAGACGCCAACAATATGCGGTATTTATTCTTATCCCTCCCTGAAGAACTCATGACCGCAATCGAATCCCGCATGGTTGACTACGCACGCCGTTTTAAAAGCGCAACCGTATCAAGCCAACAAACACTCGCTGATGCTATCACTGGCACTTTGCTTCACGACGACTCCCGCTCCCCCGACGGCAACGCTCTTCGCGAAGGCCTTATCCTCTTGCCTGCGGACGGTTGGAAAAATAATGGCGGCAGTGAACTAGTCACCACTGACGGGGCCACAATCAAAGCCGCCGAACTTGCTAATCATCTTCTCGCTGATTTTGGCTATGCCGTGCTGTACGACGAAAACGCCGAACCTGTTGACCTCTTTCGAACCCAACGCTTAGCAAACACAAAACAACGCATCATTCTTACCGCCGACCAGCTTCTTTGCACTGATCCTTCCTGCAGTCGTGCAGCTTTTCGAGCACAATGCCATCACATTGACGCATGGAAACACGGAGGAAACACAAACCTAGAAAATTTAGCCATGGTATGTGGTTCTCATAATGCTCAAAACGACGACGATCACATCCTCGGCAAGCATCGCAATGGACACTACACAAAATGCCCCACGACCGGGCGTGTTGGCTGGCAACCACCCGATCCCGAGGCACCCCTACAATTTAATCAACATCCTTTAGCCAACAAATCAGCCAGGATGTGGGCACTCCGCCACTTCTACCGTGGGGAAATTACTCCCAATTCTCCTTAGGCTGGGGCCGAGAATGCTCCACGATTTTAACTCCTGCAGCATCTTCTTGATCATCGACCACATCACCGGTAATCCCGAGATCTCCTTCGATGACTACGCTTCCTGGAATAACAATGTTCCCGTCCTCATCGTGTGCCAATGAAACAACAGGCAGCTCATTGCCGTCTTCATCGTATCCCGGAGCAGGCATAGCCTCATGTGCTTCTAGCTTCTCCGCAGTATCTGTCTTCCGCCACTGACGAGTTTGAATTCTTCGCTCCGCAGCTGAATCGTCCATCATCCCTTTCATCAGCGAGTACATCATGATGAACTGCGTAATAAAAAACGGGAATGCAACAATAATTACGACTTCTTGGAGCGTCGCGATGCCTGAAGAAGGAGAAACAATCAACAACGCTCCTGCAACAGCACCAATAGCTACTACCCACAGGATTCGATAACCTACGGGCGATACTTCTTCTTCCCCAGTAGAAAACATGTCGTTCACCATGCCGGCTGAGTCAATAGACGTAATAAAGAAAATCACCACGATTACAAGAGCCAACGTCGAGACAGCGCCTGTCCAAGGATATTCTTGGAAAAACCCAAACAGAGCAAAGGGAACATTCCCCTCGTGAACGACGGGGCCAGACAACTTTCCTGGCTCATTTAACTCAATTTCTATTCCTGCACGTCCGAAAACTGCGAACCAGATCACAGAGAAAATGGCAGGTAAAGCCAACACACCACCAATGTACTCACGGACGGTTCGCCCACGGGAGATACGTGCCACGAACATCCCCACGTAGGGAGACCAACAGATCGTCCATGCCCAATAGAACACGGTCCATTTTCCCTGCCACCCTGGATTATCCCCGTATGAGTCAGCCCAGAACATCATCTCGGGAAGCGCTTTAGCGTAAATTCCGAATGACTCAGTGGCAAAGCGCAGTAACGTCAACGTCGGGCCAGAAACCAAGACGAAAAGCATCAGCAGCACGGCGAGTGCAATGTTGACATTCGATAGAATTTTGATGCCCTTCTCCAGCCCAGAGGCAACGGACACGCATGCAATTGCCGTGATAACTAAAATGATGAGCAACTGCGCCCAGCTTACTTCTGGCAACCCCCACAAACGTTGGAGTCCAGAGTTGATTTGCAGTACGCCTAAACCAACAGAGACTGCGATGCCGAAGGTCGTTGCGATGATGGAGAGGGCGTCGATAAGCTTTCCGGGGATGTCATAGATACGTGAGCCCAGAATCGGCGCGAATACAGAACTCACCCGTGGGGGAAGCTTGCGCTTGTAAATGAAATAACCGAGTGCAAGTCCAGGCAAAGCAAAAATAGCCCACATATGAATACCGAAATGGTAGAAAGTGAAAGCAAACGCTTCAGTTATCGCTTTCTCCGATAGCGGCTCTGCATCCTGCCGTGGGACGTTAACTGCGTGGTTCAGCGGCTCAGCCACGCCCCAGAACATTAGTACCGCACCTACTCCACCTGCGAAAAGCATGCAAAACCAGGCAATAAGGCCATGCTCGGGTTCATCGTTGTCATCGCCAAGGCGCAACCGACCAAACCGTGAGATGAACACTCCAACCAAGAAAAGGAAAATAAAGCTCACACCACCGATGTAAAGCCATCCCGTTCCGGTAAGGAGTCCTTGGGCCACTCGGGTAAAGGAGTCTCGCGCAGCGCTTCCTAGGGCGATCGTCCCGATGACGAACACCGTGACAAAACCTAGTGATACGAGAAAGATAAAGGGATCGGTCTTAAGTCCTAAAAAGGGCTTTCTTTGCGGTATTGGCTCCGAAGAAATCGGGGAATTCATGAGACAAACATTTCCGGTAGTCCTACAGGTACCGGTCACACGTTACTAATTTCGTGGGGGATTTCGAACTTCATTTCCCCACGGGGGAAGCAGGCCGACTTTATCAACCACAACCCCATCATTCCTCTGCCCCAGTACATCAGCTATTTCGTAGGGCCGCGGCGTCGCTCCTGCGGGAAATTCGACTGTGTAGAGTTTTTCGCTTCTTCTTTGTTGGATGGCATTGGTCGGCAGCATCGTAAGAAAGCTAGTTTTTGCGTCACTCCAGATCCGGATATGGGCAAGATCCTCGATGGGAAAGGTCGCCCCGGAATGGGTTACGTGCACTTTGTCGCCGATCGTGAGAATAGGGCGACGTCGTCGGGCAAAGAAGGCCCCGAGCGAAGCCAGAGCGCTGATAATCCCCACGGCAGGCGCAACGGCAGAGGCGGCGTAGAGCATTCGCATGGTTCCTGTTGCGTTGTGATGCGCGACGAGGAGCACGCCAAGAAGGCTCGTCATGAGAATCACAAAAAGCACGCACGTGATCGTGGCCTTTGATTGGGCCAAAGCGCGGTAGGAAGTTCTCACTGTTATCGCCATCAAGCACATCATAGTTTCTTCACAGGTTTATCCCAACAAATACATGATTGCGATGAGCACCGGCAAAGAGACGAGAGTGCTTATAACGCCGCTGTTTCTGGCCAAGCTTTCCGACGTTCCATGCCTCAACGCATACGCATACACATTTTGTGCGGTAGGCAGCGCACCCAGGAACGTCGCGACAAGCAAGGCCCGGCCCGTCAGCCCCATCGCCGAAGCAATTCCCCACGCCAATGTGGGGTGCGCAAAGTTCTTAAGCCCGCAAGCCATGATGGTGTCAATCACCTTTGTTTCCCCACGGGGGAAGGTGGTGGCTAGAGACATCCCAAAGAGGATTAAGGCCAGCGGCACGGAGGATTCGCCAAGCAGATGGATTGGTTCGGCAAGGACTGCGGGCACGTGCAGTCCGGCGGCTGCAATCGTTAGGCCGGTTATTGATGCAAGGAACATTGTGTTGCGCAGCGGGGTCCGCACGAGGTTGCCCAGGAGGTTAGTGTCTTTTTTGTTGTGGAGAAAGTCTAGCCAGGTCATGGCTAGCGGCGCGTAGAAAGCAATTTGGAAGAGCATGAGCGGGATGACGAGGGTGGCGTCGTCAAGCACATAGGTGGCGATGGGGATTCCAAGGTTGCCGCCATTTGCATAGCTTGCTGCCAGTGCCCCGATTATGGCGTCGTCGATACGGCGGCGTAGGAGCATAGTGCTGATGCCAAAGGAGAGAAATGCGATGCCCGTAGCGCTGATGCACACGACTATAAAATTGGTCGACACAATCGCAGAGAGCTCGGAGTGCACGATTTTGTCGAACAATAGCGCCGGAGTGGCCACAACATAGACAAAATTTCCTAGCGAAGCAGCGGCGTCTTTGCCTAATACGTTTTTCTTGCCAAGGACAGCGCCTAAGCCGATCACAAGGAAAATCACAAAGAACCCACGGAAAATGCTCTCCATAACTGAGATTGTGCTCCACTTTCCCCACGGGAGGCACCCCCGCTAAAAACAAGTTTGCCCTCATGCATTCACGGGTTAGTCTGCTTGTCATGTTCTCTTTCCCCCGGCGCGCGGTCGCAATGATGACTTTGGCGATCTTTGGTTTGAGTGCGTGCTCTGCTGGTTCGACGGCGTCGCAAAATTCGTTGGTGCATGAGTCCAATGATCACAGTGTGACTCTTGGGCTGACGGCTCCCCCCAGCTCCCTCGATTTCACGACCACCTCTGGCGCTGCCATTCCGCAGGCACTGATGGGCAATGTGTATGAGGGACTGGTTCGGGTTAATCAAAATGGTGAGGTGGAGCCATTGCTTGCGTCATCATGGGAGGTGTCGGAGGACGGCACGCAGTATGTGTTTCACCTTCGCGAGGGCGTTCGCTTCTCCAACGGCGACGCTTTCACAGCGGACACTGCAAAGTTTTCCATCGATCGGGTGCTTTCCGACGCCTGGACTAATGGTCTGAAAGCCCAAATGTCCAAGGTGACCAATACCCGGGTTATCGACACCCACACCCTCGAAGTCACGCTCGCGCATCGCTCAAACACCTGGTTGTGGTCGATGGGCACGTTGATTGGTGCGATGATGTCGCCACGGGGGGTGTCGGACTTGGCCACTAAGCCGGTGGGCACCGGGCCTTATGAGGTGGATAACTGGGCGGTGGGGACGTCGCTATCTTTTACCTCCCGTGGGGAATATTGGGGCGAATCTCCCAAGAATAAGCGGGCTGTGTTGCGCTATTTCGCGGATGCGATTTCTCTGACTAATGCTGTGCGCTCCGGAGACGTTGACGCTGTTATCGGTTTGCAGTCTCCTGAGCTCTTGGAGTCCATACAGCGCGATGGTGACCTCAATATCAACGTGGGCACGACCAACGGTGAGGTGCTGCTCACGATGAATCATGCGCGGGCGCCGTTCAATGATCTTCGCGTCCGGCAGGCGGTGATGTTTGGCGTCGATAGGCAGGCAATCATTGATACCACGTGGGAGGGCTACGGGATCGACACCGGGGGCGCGCCGGTGCCGCCGACGGATCCGTGGTATCAGAAGGCGGAGCAGTATCCGTTTGATCCTGACCGCGCGCGTCAGTTGATGGATGAGGCCGGGGCGACGGGGACCAAAATAACTATTTCGGTGCCGTCGTTGCCCTATGCTGCCACGGCTTCTGAGATTTTGTACTCGCAGCTTCGAGACATCGGCTTCGATGTGAGCATCGAGTCCACCGAATTTCCGTCCGTGTGGTTGGCCAAAGTTTATAAGGGCCATGACTACGACATGTCGGTGATTGCCCACACCGAGGCCCGCGATATTCCCAATATTTTTGCTAACCCAAAGTATTACCTGGGTTACGACGACAAAAAAGTCCAAGAACTCATCGCCCAAGCGGACACCGTGGATGAAGCCGACTATGTCCCCACGATGAAAAAAGCGGTCACGCGGATACTTGATCAGGCCGCGGCCGATAACTTGTTCAATCTGCCCAACATTGTGGTGACGGCAAAGAATGTCAGCGGAGTTCCCGTCAACGCTGTTGGCGACGGCCTCTTGTTGGCTGCTATCGCAAAAGAGGAACCAAGGAAGGTAACGCACTAGTGGTTGCGGCGAAACTTGCACGAGGTGCGGCTAAATACGCGCTTACGTTGTTTATTGCCAGCGTGGTCATTTTTGTCGCGCTTCGGATTGTTCCAGGGAACCCGGCAGAGGTGGCGCTCGGTGTAACTGCGACGCCGGAGGCCGTCGCAAAGCTAAGTGCGACGATGGGGATCGATAAGCCGCTGTGGGAGCAGTATGTGTCGTGGATCGGTGGCCTCCTCCGTGGGGAATTTGGGACTTCGTTGACCAGCTCGACGGATATTTCGCCCATCGTCGCAGATCGGCTTCAGGTCAGTCTGATTCTCGTTGTTTTATCGATGCTGTTCGCCCTTATGCTTGCTGTCCCGCTGGGCTTGTGGGCGGCCAGGCGTTCAGGGCATATCGACGGCATCCTTATCTCCGCGCTCAGCCAGGTCGGGATTGCAGTCCCGAGTTTCCTTGCTGCGATACTCTTTATTTCTTTTTTTGCGGTTCGCTTGCGCTGGTTGCCCACCAACGGTTGGTCGGTGCCCAATGAGGATTTCAGCGGTTTTCTGGTGCGCCTTGTGCTGCCGGTGGTGTCTCTTGGGATTGTTCAGGCTGCGATTATGACTCGATATGTGCGGGCGGCCGTCATGGATGTGATGCGCGAAGATTTCATGCGCACCGCACGAGCCATTGGGTTGAGCTCATGGCAGGCATTGCGCAGTCACGGATTACGCAATGCGGCCCTGCCAGTTCTGACGGTGACGGGCTTGCAGCTCACTTCCCTATTGGTGGGCGCGGTTGTTATTGAACGGGTTTTTGTTATTCCGGGCCTGGGCAGCCTGCTGCTCACCGCTGTAACAAACCGCGATTTGCCCACGGTGCAGACGATCGTGATGATCCTCGTTGTCCTTGCCATCGTGGTCAACGCCATCGTGGATATGGCTTATGTTGTGGTGGACCCGCGCACTCGAAGGGAGGCCTAGGTTCATGCGTAGTAGTCGTTTTTCGCTCGGCGGCAAGATCGGGCTGGGGATCGTTATCGTCGTTGCTGTTCTTGCGTTGGTTTCCTTAGTGTGGACGCCTTATGATCCGCTCCGGGTTATGCCGGGGTCGCGGTTGGAGGGGCCGTCGATAAGCCATGTTTTGGGCACGGATCGCTATGGCAGGGATGTGTTGTCGCAGGTGATGGTGGGATCTCGTATCACGCTCCTCGTGGGGATTGTCGCGGTGTCTGTGGCAGCCCTCGTGGGGGTGCCGCTCGGTGTGTGGGCAGGTATGAGGCGCGGCTGGATAGATTCGGTGATCATGCGCGGCGCAGATCTGCTGCTTGCGTTTCCGGGTCTGCTTCTGGCGATTGTGGCCACCGCGATGTTTTCGGCCACCACGTTGACCGCGATGATGGCTATTGGAGTGGCCAATATTCCGGCTTTTGCTCGTGTGGCGCGCGCGGCGACGATGCAGGTGATGGCGCAGGATTATGTTGCTGCAGCCCGCGACGCCTCCCGTGGGGAATTGAGTATTGCAGTGCGCCACGTGATCCCCAACATTTTGAGTGTGGTGGTAGTGCAGGCATCGGTGGCTTTTGCCCTTGCCATTCTTGCCGAAGCCGGCCTGAGCTTCCTAGGCCTTGGCACTCCGCCGCCGGATCCCAGCTGGGGCCGGATGCTGCAATCTGCGCAATCGTCGCTGGCCACCGCGCCGCTGCTGGCAGTGTGGCCGGGGCTGGCTATCGCGCTGACCGTTTTGGGCTTTAATTTGCTTGGCGACGGCCTCCGCGATCTCACCGACCCCCGTTCCACGCGCCGTACCGCAGGTTTTTCTAAGGAGTCTTCATCATGACGCTTCTCCAAGTCCGCAATCTCACTGCTGCGGGAATCCTGAAGGATGTGGCTCTGGCCGTCGACCGTGGCGAACGCGTCGGGTTGATTGGGGAATCCGGCTCCGGCAAAACGATGACTGCCCTGTCCATCATGCGGCTCATCAACGCGTCAGGTTCCATTCAACTCGATGGACAAGAGCTCACAACGCTATCGGAGAAAGCGATGTGCCGTATCCGAGGTCGCAAAATTGCCATGGTGTTCCAGGAACCCATGACGGCTCTCGACCCGCTCATGCGAGTGGATAAGCAGATCGCTCAGGTGCTCAAAGTTCATTCCGTTTCCCCACGGGGGAAGGTTGCGGAGCTGTTGTCGAGCGTGGAACTCGACCCTGCACTCGGCAAGCGTTTTCCCCACGAGCTCTCGGGCGGGCAGCGCCAGCGTGTATTGATCGCCATGGCCCTGGCCCACGATCCCGACGTATTGATGTGCGATGAGCCAACAACTGCGTTAGACGTGACTTCTCAAAAGGCGATCGTCGACCTAATCTTGCGCCTGGTCGCCGAGCGCGGAACTGGCCTGCTCTTTATCACTCATGATCTGGGGCTGGTGGCCACCACGTGCCAACGCATTCTGGTGATGCAAGGCGGCGCGGTCATCGAGGAAGGAACCGTAGAGCAGGTCCTCCACTCCCCTGCGCACTCTTATACGCGCATGCTTATCGACGCCTCCCAACTTCCTCCCGCCCGCCCCGCCATGATTACTGATGAGTCCATGGTGCGGGCGCGGGGCGTCGAGAAGCATTATCGCCGCTACAAAGCGGTCGATGGCATCGATCTCCACGTCTCCCGTGGGGAAAGAGTCGGCATCGTGGGCGGCTCGGGCTCGGGGAAGACGACCCTGTTGAAGATGATCGCGGGACTCATACGCCCCACGTCAGGCAGCATCTCTGTCTCCGGCACCAAAAAGATGGTCTTTCAAGACCCCATGCGGTCTCTGGATCCTCGCATGACCATCCGCGAGATCGTCGCCGAGCCGCTCCCGCGTGCCAGCGACGAGCGCATCGTTGAGGTTTTAGAAGAAGTCGGCCTCAGTGGGGAGATTCTCGACCGTTTTCCCCACGAGTTCTCGGGCGGGCAGCGCCAGCGTATTTCTATAGCTCGCGCGCTGATTGCGTCGCCGGATATTCTGCTTGCCGACGAACCCGTCTCAGCCCTCGACGTCTCAGTAAGAAAGAAGGTCCTCGCCCTCATAGACCGGCTGGTTCACGAGCGCCATCTCACCCTCTTGTTTGTCTCCCACGACCTCAACGTGATCCGCTCCGTGTGCTCCTCTGTGGTGGTGATGCACGAAGGTCGTATCGTGGAGGCCGGCCCTGTGGATGAAGTGTTTGCCAACCCCAAGGCCGAATACACCAAGCAACTCTTGGCGGCGATCCCCCACTTAGGATGACGTTATATACAGCAACACACTGGGATCAAGAATGTGTTCCTCAGAATAGTTAAGCCCTCCTACCACGTGGGCCAGCTGATCAAACGCCTCGACTTCGTGGGCGGAAAGAACAACGGGATTATTCATGAGAATGAGTGTAAACCACGTGGCTCACATTAGTGATCCGCAACCTTGCTTTTGAGAAGCGCCAGGATTTCCTCGCCGGCCCAGTGGATGCCGTCGTGCTGATACTGGTTGGTGATGTGGAGGCGGGCGTCGCAAAGCTTATCCGCGGTGTGCAACGAATACTCATAGGGCACAAACGCATCATCGACGTACACGCACGCGGCTGCGACGGGACTCTGCGCTAGCGCTTCCGGGCGATACGGTGACGCATCCCACCGACGCATGGCCAAGTCCTGCGCAGCCTGAGCAAACGGAACCAGGGCCGGATCCTCCTCAAAATGCCACGGATAAATGTGCTCGCCTGTGAGATAAAACTTCTCATTGGACCGTGGATCAGCATCCTGCGCAAACCCCTCTATTTCCCCACGGAGGCGGTGGGCGGACCACGCCGTCTGCGGCCCACCAATCCCACCATAAATTGACTCGTGGATCGCGGCGTAGAGCGGGGCGCTCGCAAAACTGACCTGCGCACCAATTTCTGCCAGGACATCAGTTCTGAGTTTCTTCTCCCCGGATCTCTGAAATGGGCTTTCAAGGAGATACGCCAAAGAATAGAATCCTGCCGACCTGCCGAGAGTAATGCCAATGGTGCGGAATCTTCTTGAGCTAAGCCGCTCCCCCGTGGGGAGTTTCTCGTCGGAGTTATCAAGGTGATGGCAGATTTCCCTGATGCGCGCTTCGGCCCACGGGAATTGGCTATAGAATTCCTCGCTGCGGCGGGCGATGGCTGCGTAAGTGGCGCGATACACATCGTCCACGTGGGCTTCAAGGGCTGGAAGACCACCGGTGATATAGGATTCGGCAACCGATTCTGGGTAAAGGGAAAGATAAGAAGTAATGCAGAATCCGCCGAAGCTTTGCCCGTACAGAGTCCATTCGGAGATTCCTAAAGCTTTACGCAATGCCTCGGCGTCATGAACGATGAATTCTTGGCGCAAAAGGTGCAGTTTGTCTGCGTCCGTTCCGAGGGTGTCGCAATCGATACGATGCGAACGACCGGTTCCGCGCTGATCTAAAAGAACCACACGATGAGTCTTCAGTGCTTCCTTGATCACGCCACTGATAGAAATCGGGCGTGGAGCCGGAAAACCAGGCCCTCCTTGGAGGTACAAAAAGGCCGGATAGTGTTCTCCCCCAGCGGGCACCAACTCGCGAGCAAAAAGCTCAAACGTTCCCAGTTCCGGGTTCTGCGGATCCCAGGGGACCTCCAGGGTGTGTTCATGAACTGTGCATCCAAGGTAACGGGTCTTCATGGCACCCATCGTATTCGCAGCCCGCGCATTTCTCGCCGTGCATCTATAAACCGCATGAACCGCATGGCGCGCACCTGTGCACCAAGATCCCTTTTCCCCACGATAGGATTGGGGCATGGAAAACGTGGAAGCTCTCCGCCTCGCCCACGAGGCCGTCCTGGAAAGAATCGCCAGTTCTGCCGAGCGCGCCGGACGCGACGCCGCAGAGGTCCGTCTTATCGCGGTGACCAAGACTCACCCGGTGGAGACCGTACGAGATGCAGTGGCTGCCGGGATGACGGTGCTGGGAGAAAATAGGCCGCAGGAGCTTTCGGCTAAGGCCAGCGAGGTGTCGGGAGTGACGTGGTGCGCGATTGGCCGGCTGCAGCGTAATAAGGCCAAGGAGGTGGCGGCGTGGGCGCAGGAGTTCCATGCGTTGGATTCGATACGCCTGGCCGAGGCATTGCAGCGAAGGCTAGAGGCCGCAGATCGCAGGCTAGAAGTATTTGTGCAGGTCAATACCTCCGGGGAGGTACAGAAAGGCGGCATTGCTCCGGCCGGTGCTGCAGAGTTTTTAGGGCAACTAGCTGACTATGACCGCCTCCACGTACGCGGGCTGATGACGATGGCTCAGAATTCCCCCGAGGAAGCCATTGTGAGGTCGTCGTTTGTGCAGCTGCGTGAGCTTCGCGATACCCTCCAGCCGGACTTTCCCACCGCAACCGAATTGTCGATGGGCATGTCCGGCGACTTTGAATGGGCAATCGAGGAGGGCGCAACGAGCGTGCGGGTAGGCAGCGCACTGTTTGGCCCCCGTGGGGAATATCTGGGTTAGGTGCGCAGGAGGGCGCCGTGTTTCACCACGGTGATCTGCCATCCGGCGCTGCCGACCTCATGGAAATCGGTGACGGCGTGACCGTCGTCGGCGGCCCAGCGTGGAATGGTTTCGGTGGCTTGGGTGCAGTCGAAGTCAATGACGAGCGCTTCCCCGTCGCTGAGCTGGTTGATGGCGGTTTTTGCGTCGATAAGCGGGAACGGGCACACCGCGCCCAGCGTGTCTATCACGTATGTGCCCGGTGCGACTGCGCGCAATCCTTGCTTATCGACGCCCACCTTCACCCCCGTCGGCGCCACCTCAAAGGTGCTGTTCACACGAGTTTTCTGCGTAGGCTTGAGCCATATCTTCGCAGCAGCGGCAACACCTAGCCCGATAAACAGCAACGCTACCCACCCCTGGTAGCTAAACAGACTGGTCTGTACCATACCATTACCCACGGTGCACCCGCCGGCAAGCGCCGCCCCTATACCCATGAGCGTGCCGCCTGCGATCGAGCGTATCGAGGTCGTCGCATCCGGCACCCGCACTCGAAACTCACCCGTGGCCTTTGCTGAGGCAAACGACCCTACGAGGATTCCCACAACAAGCAGCGTCCCCCAATTCAGGAATTTTGCGTCGCCCGTGGTGAGCCAGCTGGTCAAGTGCGCTGTTGGGGTGGTGATGCCTAGGCCGTCGTTACGCCCGGTAGCGGCCGACAGTGGCCATGCAATCACTCCGAGAATCCCCACGAGGAGACCAGCTGTGTTCAGGCTCAGCGGGCGCTTCCATCCAGTGCGCCCAAGTGTGGCCACACTCGCTCCGTCTTTGCTGCGGTAATACCACACCGAATATGCCGTAAGCAGCGAAAGCCCAATCGCAAACCACCACGGGGAGAGCCCAAACGTATTAGGGATGGTGGTTGCGTTAATGGTAAATCCCTTGAGCCAGGTCGCTCCCCCGTGGAGAATTCCGGTCTTCATCGCAGCAGCCGATATGCCGTAGAAGAGCAGCGCAAACCAGGATCCGACCAATCCTTCTCCTGAGCGATACCACGTCCCGGAGGCGCAACCACCGGCCAACACGATGCCGATACCGAAAATAAAGCCACCTATAACAACGGCAAGAGGCGCGAACGCATCCACAGGGGTGGTGATAACACCGAGCGTGCGTAGCGCCGATAACCCCACTGCATGCACGGAAATCACAATAAGAAGCGCCACAAAGCCACGCCACGTTTTTAAAAGATAAATATCTCTGAGCATTCCAGTGACACAGAAGCGACCACGCTGCAAAACAACGCCGAGCACTGCGCCAAGGAGAAGACCTGTTGCAATCATGAGGGGATATTCCTTTGGTCTGGGTTGTGTACCCCACACACGGTAGACATATCCGTCTAGAACTACAAGGATTTTAAAGACAATTCTGTCTATTTTGAATAAATAGGGGTTTGCTGCGGTTTTTTAAAATTCAGCTTTACCCCCGTGGGGAAACTGCGCAGCGTTCTCCTCCCCTTTGCCAAGTTTTCAGCCTCTTCCCCTCGCCTGTTTGTCGTTTTTGAGAACGCTAGCGTGTGCAGACCCCACAAAATCCCAGGACACAATTTTTAGTGTTCTCAAAAGCGACAATGTTGCCCCCCCCCGATTCAACCACTCCCTCGTATCTTCCTTTATCCTCTTAGATATATACCCTTAACTTATGGGCCGCTGAAATTTCTCTAATGTATTTTGGTAGTCCTATTTTTAGGAATCTTCAGATGTATCCCCTCCCTCCACAGCCCTTAAAGTTGATCAATTGCCAAAGCAGGATGGAATTACATGCTCGGGAAACTCATTGTTCGTTCTGTAGTTCGATCTTCGACCACCTGGATTGCTTTATTTATCTCTTCCATCGCTTTGTCCGTTGTCCTTTCTCTCAATATCGGACTTGTTGCAGCTGGGGCGGCAGCCGAGGGTAATGCACAGCAAGCATTTATAGCTATGGGCGGTGTAGCGCTTGGTTTTACTGCTCTTACCGGTTTTGCGTCCTTTGTTCTGGTGGTCGGTATTTGCATCAGATTGCAGCAACGGCACGTCGCGCTTTGGCAGATCGTAGGAGTTATGCCAAAGGCCGCTTTTAGCATTTTGCTCCTGGAGATCCTCTTAGTGAGCGTGTTATCAGCGGTGATCGGAGCCCTCGTAGCTATCGCTGTATGGCCTGTCTACGCCGCTTTCGTGGCTTCTAGCGGTCTTCCGCAGAGCGATGTCCTTACTACCCCGCTCCCTCTGATTGCCCTTGTCATAGGGGTCTCGCTTACCGCGACAGTAAGTGTGGTCACAGGTATCCGCAGTGCGCTTAAGGTTGTCCAGTCCAACCTTGTTCAAGCCTTCTCATCTTCAGCCGCGTTTCCCCACGGGGAAACAAAGTCTCGCGTTCGACGCATCATCGCAGCGTTGACAGGAGCCATCCTGCTACTCGGGGTGCTAAGCCTCTATGTAGCTTTGTCTCGCGCGCCGGAACCAGATTCGGCTCAATCCGTAGGGAATTTCCTTACGTCGTACCCGGGCATGGGACTTTTGCTTTGCTTTGTTTTCGCAATGCTAGGCGGAGCTGTCATTCCTCCGGTGATCTCACTGCTTCGACTCATTCCAATGAATTCCAATGCATGGTTTTTGGCCACACGGGAAGCCTCCGCTCGCCCACGACTCACGCGTTCTTTGGTCATGCCGGTCAGCTTGGCTGCCGCTGCGGTTGGTGTGATAACCATGTGGGTAGGAAAACTCACAGCGGTCTTCACACAAGGTTATGGTGCTGGAGATTCGGTGTCTGCGCCTCCTGAGCAGATGGCGCTTCTTTTGGGTGGTCCAATTGTGGTTGCGTGTGTCTCTGCAGCAGCGGTTGTCTTTGCAACGTATAACCAGCGTTCCGAGGACAACGCTCTGTTGTTGGTCTCTGGGGCAACTCCACCGATGATGTATTCCAAAGCGATAACGGAATCCGTCGTGTACGGCATAACTGCGCTAGTGTGCGCTTGCATCATTGTTGCGGTCAACGAAGTTGCTATGGTCTTTGCTCTTAAAAGCGGCCCCGTCCCGGTCGCTTCCTTCACTGCTCCGGGTTGGCAACCAGTGGCTGTGATTGTGCTTGGGATTGTGTTGGTGCTCATTATGCTGCTGGTCATCGCGGCCAGGGGTGCACGCAAGAATTCAGTATCTATCGTCATAGGGAGTAAGTAATCGTGAATAGGCCCCTTCTCGTTACGACAGGCGTCAAGAAGCATTTCGGTTCAGGCTCGCAGCGTATCGACGTCCTACGCGGCGTCGATGTAGACGCCTACCCTGGCGAGTTCGTCGCAATCGTCGGTAAGTCCGGCTCCGGAAAATCGACACTGTTGTACTGCCTCTGCGGTCTGCACCAAGCTGACGAAGGTCACATACGCCTCGGCGAGCATGACATCACTGGTGCTTCCCGGGCACAGCTGGCCAGTATTCGGCGCGCTACGATGAGCTTTATTTTCCAAGACCTCAATCTGATTAGTGCGCTCAACGTCTCAGATAACGTACGGCTTCCCTCGCAACTGGCAGGGAAAAGGGTGAGCAAAAAGGAGGTAGATAACGTATTGGAGCAAGTGGGGCTGCCAGGCGTCGGCAAGAAGCACCCTCACCAGCTTTCTGGCGGGCAGCGCCAGCGTGTTGCCATCGCGAGATCCTTGCTGCGTCGTCCGCCTCTACTCTTTGCCGATGAGCCCACAGGTTCTCTCGACGTAACTTCAAGTTCCACCGTGATGGACCTGCTCCGCGGGGTCACGTCGGCAGGCACATCTTTAGTCATGGTCACCCATGATCTCGACATTGCGGCTTCCGCCGATCGCGTCATCGTCCTGGAAAACGGGCACAACAGTGCCGTCCTCAACGCGCCCTCTTCTGCCGAGCTTTTTGCGCGCATTCATGGGCAGACAGCAGATAAAGGCGTGTGATCACCGCTTCCGCTCAAAAGTATCGGTTGCCACAGCCGCCACAACTCCCAAGCACACGAGGCCTACCATCGGCCCCAACGCCATCCACGGGGCTCGTTCTAGATAACGCGTAGATTCTTCCAGGATCACACCCCAGTCAGGGCTTCCGACGCTGGCCCCCACGCCTAAGTATCCCAACGCCGCCAGCGAGATCGCATTGTGAGCGATTCTCCCCACGGAGTGGCGGATTACTGCCGGCGCAGTCCACGGCACAACATGGTGACGCAGCAGATGCCATCGGGTGGCTCCCATCGTCGCCGCGAAACGATAATGCCCGCTGGCTTTGGCCTCTTGCACCACCGCTGCACAATGAGAGGCCAACGGAATCCATCCAACGGCTAGCACTGCGACTGCAGCCGTGGTGGTGGAAGACCCCAGGACACCAGCCAGAATGAGGCCGAGGAGGACGGCGGGAAAAGCGTTGAGAGCATCGGCGATGTGCAGCACCCACGACCCCAAATGGCCAGCGATCAGCCCGATGAGTGCACAGGCGGCGGTCACTGCGATGGCGACTCCTACGGAATAGGCAAAGCCGTCGGCAAGCCTGGCCCAGATGTCGCGGCCGAGCTGATCCGCTCCCAACGGATGGCCAAGGGAATACCCGGCAAAACGGTCGTCGGTGTTAATCGCACCGCTGCGCACAACGCCCACGCCCACTGCGATAAGCGGAAGCAACGCCACAGCAAGGCTGATGCGATCGAACACCGTGCTGGTTCCTGCACTCACGCCGGTGCTTAACGACACCCCAGCCACGTCGCTTTCCAGACGTCGCAAGATGAAGCGACGCAGCCCATTCGCCACGATGCCGCTCACTGCACCGACAACAAGCACCACAAACACCGCAGCTTGCAGCACAGGAAGATCGGAATTTAGTGCGGACTCCACCACGGTGCGACCAAAGCCAGGAATGTTAAAGGTGACCTCGACGGCCGCGGTGCTGGCAAGAGTGCCGGCGAAGAAAAGAGTGAGCAAAGGAATCGTGGGTACCAATGAACGCCACAGTAGCTGGCGGACAATACGAGAAGGCGCCACGCCATTAATTCGCCAGGACTCCACCCACGTTTCTCGCATCGCAGAATCAGCTGAAATCAATAGGACCCGCCCATAGACACCGCCAGCGCATACTCCCAGGGCTAACGACGGCAACACCATATGTGCCGGCGACGACCATCCGCCCACGGGTAGCACGTGCAGAGTCAAGGCAAAAAACCACAACACGATCACAGCGACAACAAAGTCTGGAAGCGCCGCCAGCGCTGCCAACATCTGAGGCGCTGCCACCCCAGCGCTTTTACCGCGAGCGGCCCCGGCCAGGCGCGGCCCCACGATCATGAGGGCCACCACCAAACACAGCATCGTGGAGACAAAAGTGAGGGTGGCTGTAATTCCTAATCCGTGGGTGGCCTGCTGCCATGCGTCCTGTGCAGGGTTGGTCCACGAAACCCCAAATTCCCCACGGGAGAGACCGGCAAACCACCGCGACACCGATTCCCACGGAGTCTGCGGAAGATCGAATTCATCCCGAATTGCTTGCAGCAACTCGGGAGTTGCCTCGCGTTCGCGTTCGCGGGCTCGGAGGACGGCAAAGGCCGGCTCGCGCCCTGTGAACCACGGCAATAAAGCTGTGGCTACGAGGGCTAGCAGATATGTTGTTACGGCAATGCCCACCGTGGTGAGCGTGCGTGTGCGAAGGCGAGTCGATCTCATATGGTTTTACTTCTTAGCGGAAAGTTCCGTCTTTTCTGTGATCAGGGAACGCTCCATGGGGTCGGTGGACAGGCCCTCTACGTTTTTGGAAGCGATCAGCAGCTGCTCGTGGGCCAGCGGGACGACGGCTCCGGTGGAGACCACGTCTGCGCCGATGGATGCGGCACTTTGGAGACGGGTGTTGAGGTCTTTCTCACCCTTAGCGTCGGCAATGTCTTTGTCGATCTTCGGGTCGCAGAGGCGCGACAGGTTGTAGGTACCCTCGCAGGAGAAATCGGTCTCTAGGAATGCGAGGGGATCACCGGCACCAAACATATAGTTGCGGGAGCCGATGATGGCGTCAAAGGAGCCGTCGAGAAGCTGCTTTTCCAGGGAACCGTAGTCGGCAACCGTGATCTCCACGTTAAAGCCCAAAGCACGAAGCTGGTCGGCGATGAGATTCGCGGTTTCGGGGAGCTCGGCGCGAGAATCCCAGGTGGCTAGGCGAACAGTCTTGCCCGCCCCGAGATTCGCGTCAGCCTTAGGGGCTTCTGCTGCAAGCGGCTTAGCCTTCTGCGCTGCAGCCCATTCGGTGTCCTGGTTGAAGAGAGAGCCTTGCGTCTTGTTGGCTTTACCCTCGTAGATTTTCTCCACGATAGGCTCGGTCTTGATGGCGCCCGCGACAGCAGCACGCAGGTGGGCGTCTGCAAACACGCCCTTTTCAGCATTGAGGTGCAGCAGCACGGCGCGTGGGAGGTGGACGTCGGTGATGTGGGCGTCGGAAAGCTCTGGCAGCGAGACCACAGGGACACCCTTGACCACATCAAGGTCACCAGCGCGGAAGGCATTGGCGCGAGCGGCGCCGTCTTCGATGAAGGAGACTTTCAGTGTGGAGGTCTTGGGCTTGCCGTTCCAGTAGTCGCCAAAGGCCTCAGCGGTGACGGAACCGTCGGTTTCTTTCTTGACCAGCTTGAAAGGCCCTGTCCCGTGGGCAAATGGGTCGGGATTCTCCCCCTTATATGCGGCCTCGGCGAGGATGGCGGTGCCGGGGTCGGAGAAGCGCTGAACCAAGATGGGGTCAGCCTTAGGCGACGTGACAGTCACCTCATGCTCGCCGGTGGCCTCGACTTTCAGGTCTGCTTTGCCCAGGCCCTTCGGTCGGGTAGCTGCAGAAAGAGCGTGGTCGAGGGCATTTTTCACAGCTTTTGCGTCGAGTTTGCTTCCATCGTGGAATGTCACGCCCTGGCGCAGGCTAAGCACGGCAGTGCGGTCGTCTTTCATCTCCCACTTCTCAGCAAGTACTGGCTTGAGCTTGGCGTTCTGGTCAAGAGTGACCAGGGTCTCCCCGACGCCCATGCGCAGGTTAAGCACAGAATCGTCCGAGAACGGAGAGAAATCAGCGACGGGCTTGAACTGCAGGGCAACGCGCAAGGTTTGTCCGTCGGCAGAGTCAGAGCCTGAGTTGGTGAAACAGCCAGACAGAGTCGCGGCAACGGTCAGGGTGGCAACTGCCAATCCGAGTTTCTTCATTTTCATTGTTGAACGTCTACTTTCTTTTGTTCTTTAAGTTTGGCAAGCCCCACCGCCGAGATGGCAAGCAGCGCAGTCATAGTCAGCCACGGGATTGCGGCGGCCGGCTGAGTGATTTCCGCTTTGTCCAGCGTCGCTCCCACAGCCACAGAACCCAGCAAAACTGCCAAGCCGCCGAAGCTGTTGAGGAATCCGTAGTAAGAACCCAGGTTCTCATTGCTGGCTAGGTCGCCAACAAGATCTCGGGCTATGGGGACAGCGATCATGATTCCGGTATGTAGCAGCACCATCATGATCACGGCTGGCAGGTACGCTGCCCAACCATGTATCTCTATCCCTGACGCCGCACCAACCACGGCAAAGCTCGCAGCCATGAGGCCAAAACCACCGCCTAAGACCACCTTGGCAGGTTGTTTTTCAGCCCAGCGGGTCACACTCGTTTGCAGCGCGATCACAAAAATCGCAGCGCCGGCAAAAAACCAGCCCAGTGAGCTATCCGAGCCAGTAGCGCGACGAAGCTCCACCGGCAGCGAAAGATACTGTTGGTTGTATGCGAGCAGATATGTGGAATATAAAAGCGCAAAGACCACGAACTTTTTGTTGGTGATCACGCTCGCCCATACTGCGACCATCCCCAAAGGTGCACTCTCCCCGTGGGGAATTGTGTTTTTGTTCCACCGGCGCCATAGCAACGCGTGCATCACAAAGATGCCAGCAAAGATGGCGGCGCCGGCAAACGAGACGGTGGAAAAGCCTAGGGGGATCAGCAATGCTCCCAGCAAAGGCCCTGTTAGCGAGCCCACCCGGGAATACGACGCGTCTAGGGCAAACAACCGTGCACGTGTAATCACACCCTGCTTTTCCAGGGTGAAGCCTTCAGAGGCAAAAATGGATTCCACTGCCGGGGAGAACAATGCTGCTGCGAAACCAATGAGCACCACGCCGAGCGTCATCGATCCCACACCCGTCGCCATGCCCACGGTGATAAAACCCAGTACCCGAATGGCAACGCCCACCAACAGAATAGGACCAGCGCCCCATTTATCTGCCAGCCCGCCGCCTAGGAAGAACAGCCCTTGTTGGCTAAAGGTACGAATCCCCAAAACCAGGCCAACCACGGCTCCCGCAGCCCCAAGGTTTTCTGAGAGTTGAACTGCGATAAACGGCACCACTAAGTAAAACCCGATGTTAAAAAGCATCTGGGTGACAAGCAGTGTGGAGATATGGATGGGAAGATTGGTTAGTTTCACTGTTCAAGCTCCAAAGCCGCGCGGAGAAATTCCTGTACTTCAGGATCAGTTGTTTTTACGTGATCGGCTGGCCCGATATAGCGCACCGTTCCACCGATCATCACAAGAAGCTGGCTGCACGTGGCTCGCAGCGCGGCAACATTGTGGGAGACAAAGATAACTGTTGCATCGGATTCCACGAGCAGCGCCTGCAATAGCCGCGCGGTCTCGCCGTCCAAGGCTGAAAAGGCCTCGTCTGCGATCACGAGTTCAGGAGATCCCAGCAGCGCACGGGCGATCGCCACGCGTTGCCGCTGCCCGCCAGAGAGCTGCTTGGGCTTGCGTTGTGCTACCGCCGGGTCCAGCCCAAGCGCCTGCAGAAGACCGGGTATTTCCCCACGGAGGTGGTTGAGTTTTTCCGCGCTCCCCTCCTGCCCACGAAGCCGAATCACTTGCGGTTCGATGATGCACTCGGCCACTGTCATCCGTGAGCACAACGAGGAACCAGGATCTTGAGGAATGTATCCCACCACTGCCGCGTCGACGCTCACACTGCCGGAATCCGGGGCGATCATTTGTGTGATGAGGGAGATCAGCGTGGTTTTGCCGGCGCCCGAGGGACCAATGACTCCGAGTTTCGCGCCCGCATTCACCTCAAAAGATAGCTTTTCGACGCGCCCAGCCACGGTAGCCTCGCAAAATTTTACAAGAACGCGTCTGGTCATAGCTGCGTTACCTTTCCGTCGGCAACGTGTAGCTGCCGGGTGCCTAGTCGCTTAGCCACTCCCGGCGAATGAGTGGAGATCACTACTGCGCCGCCCGTGATCTTGTGGAATGCGTCCAATGCGTCGATCACAGCGAGGGTGGCTATGGGATCGAGTGCTGAGGTTGGCTCGTCGGCAAGCAAAAGCTCGGGGTGCGACGCAAGGGCTCCCGCGATCGCCACGCGCTGGCGCTGACCACCCGATAACTCCAATGGGTAGCGATGCCCCAGCTCGCCGGTGATACCGCAGCTAGCCAAAGCCTGCTCCGCCGCCTGCTTGGACGTTGCCATGAGCCGCACCTGCTTATCACAGCGCACCAACGGATTAAGTGACCCCAAAGAATCTTGCATGATTAGCGCCGTGCGTCGTGCACGTATGATCTCACCTGTGACGACGATTCCCGGCGTAGTCGCCCCACACAGCGCACGCAACAACATAGTTTTTCCTGAGCCGCTGCGACCAGTGATCGCAATTTTGTCGCCAAGAAAAATATCCAGCTTATCCACGCTCACCAGCGCCGCACCAGACGCTGTTGCTATGGTGAGACCCCGTACACTAACAATTGGATCAGCGGGGTCGCGTTCCACGGTCTACTCCTCACGGGCCTGGGCGGTTATTTCCCGGCGCGACCCGTCAACGGCGCACCGACGCTATTGAACGTATTTCGCTTTTCAATAGTTCTGTCGCCGGCTAGCTTAGCGCAGACACAGGTGTGCGCCTAACCCGGATTCAGACCTTCCTGAGGATTCCATACCCAGCGCTTTCCCAAGGAATCCTGAAAGCTGATCCTCACTACTTGATGCCTAGTGCTCGATAACAGCGCGTGTGTTTGCGAAGGCCCACATTCCTCCGGAAGCTCCCACCCCTGCTCAAACCTATTAATAGCAAAATAACGACCTGGTGGAAGTACTTTTATGCACAAAGACCGGGTGGTGATCCCCTGCACCTCCACGTCGATTTGTACGTTGTAGAAGATCGACACCTGCGAGCCTTCATTGGATATAACAAGTCCCCACTGCTGGCACGTGTCTTGTTGATCACGGTAAGCCCACCAGGCCTGTAATCCCCCTGCGATCAGACGACGATCGCGTTCCATGTCTCGGTGGTCCCGCTCTTGCTCGCGCTTGTGCATAGCAAGCTCGGTTTGCCGTTGCTCCTCACGAATCTGCCTATTGAGCTCAACGCTCAAGCTTTCCGATTCTCGAGCATACTTCTCAGATTTTCTCGACTGCCGATTCGCCTGAACCGCGACGAACAGCGCCGCGAGGCCGCTCAAAGCTCCCGCCCATTCCGCTAGTGATCCTATGTCCATAGATTCAAAAACTATCCCCGTGGGGAATAATAAACGAGTTCTCCCGATACCAGGGGGGGTATGTATCGGGAGAACTCGTTTGTGTTACAAGCGGTGTTTAGCCTCATCCGTGGACAAAGCTGCCACGAAGGCTTCCTGCGGCACGGACACCGAACCGATGTTCTTCATGCGCTTCTTACCAGCCTTCTGCTTCTCCAGCAGCTTGCGCTTACGGGAAATATCGCCGCCGTAGCACTTGGCGAGGACGTCCTTACGCAGGGCTCGGATGTTCTCACGGGCGATCACTTTGGAACCAATTGCTGCCTGCACGGGGACCTCAAATTGCTGGCGAGGGATGAGCTCCTTGAGCTTCTTGGTCATCTTGTTGCCATACCACTGAGCATTATCTCGGTGAACGATGGCGGAGAATGCGTCAACTGGCTCGCCTTGCAAGAGGATGTCTACCTTGACCAGGTCTGCCATCTGCTCCCCGGATTCCTCGTAGTTAAGGGAGGCGTAGCCCTTAGTACGAGACTTGAGCTGATCAAAGAAGTCAAAAATGATCTCGCCCAGCGGCATGGTGTAGCGCAGCTCCACGCGGTCTTCGGAGAGATAATCCATTCCTCCCATGATTCCGCGCTTAGTCTGGCACAGTTCCATGGTGGTGCCCACGAAGTCTGAGGGGACAATGATGGTGGTCTTCACGATCGGTTCATAAACCTCACGCAGCTTTCCAGCAGGCCAATCCGAAGGGTTATGAACACGAGTTTCGGTACCGTCTTCGGCGACCACGCGGTAGTTTACCGACGGTGCCGTGGAGATCAGGTCAAGGTCGAACTCACGCTGCAGGCGATCACGGGTGATCTCCATGTGAAGAAGCCCGAGGAAGCCGCACCGGAAGCCAAAGCCCAGAGCTACAGAAGTTTCGGGTTCATAGGTGAGGGAGGCGTCGTTAAGCTGTAGCTTTTCCAGAGCATCACGCAGGTCTGGGAAATCAGCCTGGGAAATCGGGAAAAGGCCGGAGTAAACCATGGGGCGCGGCTCTTCATACCCCTGCAATGGCTCTTCTGCCCCGTGGACAGCCCACGTAACAGTGTCGCCCACCTTGGACTGGCGCACATCCTTCACACCGGTGATCAAGTACCCCACCTCGCCGGGGCCCAGACCTTTGCATTTCTTAGGTGTAGGGGAAACGATGCCGATTTCCAGCAGTTCGTGGACTGCGCCGGTAGACATCATCTGGATCTTTTGGCGCGGGGTCAGCTTGCCGTCGATCATACGAATGTATGTAACGACACCCCGGTAGGTGTCATAGACCGAGTCGAAAATCATCGCACGGGCGGGTGCTTCCGAGCCAAAATCAGTAGTGGGGGCCGGAACTAGCTCGGCAACCTTGTCCAGGAGCTCTGCCACGCCTTCACCGGTCTTACCGGAAACCCGCAGGACGTCCTCGGGCTCGCAACCGATGATGTTGGCTATCTCCAACGAGTATTTCTCGGGGTCGGCAGCGGGCAGGTCTATCTTGTTCAAGACCGGAATGATTTCCAGGTCTTTTTCCATAGCTAGATAGAGGTTCGCAAGCGTTTGGGCCTCGATCCCTTGGGCGGCGTCGACAAGCAAAATCGCACCCTCGCAGGCCTCAAGCGCGCGGGAGACCTCGTAGGTAAAGTCCACGTGGCCGGGAGTGTCGATCATCTGCATGACGATCTGCTGATCGGCAAACGGGCCAGAACGAGGAATCCACGGCAGGCGCACGTTCTGCGCCTTGATGGTGATGCCACGCTCGCGCTCGATATCCATGTTGTCCAGATACTGGTCACGCATGTCACGGGCGTCGACAACATTGGACAGCTGCAAGATGCGGTCCGCCAAGGTGGACTTACCGTGGTCAATGTGAGCGATGATGCAGAAGTTTCGAATCTGCGAGGGATCCGTAAACGTCGTCTCCGCGAATTTGTCGGCCATGGGCGTTACTACTCGTACCTTTCCTTGTGAATTCTCCCTAACACTACCCGACCCACGCCACACTCGAACAATGCAGCATTAGCATCTCAGCAGCCCCCACACACAAAAGCGCAACGCGACAGCCCCCACAAAAGTCCCCAAAAACTACACAACACATGCAAACTCACTACGTGAGGGCTAGGGTATGGGAGCATGGGCATGAAAGACCTAGTGAAGATGCGCTGGCTAAGCAAACTCGCCACCATACTCACACGCGAATCCGATATCCCACTCGATCGCGGCCTCAACAGACTTAACGACCGAATCGGACTCGACCACGAACACCGACGCTTCCACCGGATGGACATCGTCTCCTGCAAAGTACGCCCCTCCGGCGAATGTGCGCGCACTATTTTCTATGCCCCCAACATGGACGGACAAGTCGACCCCGGAGAGGTCGTATGGTTCTGGGCCCCCAGCGACAGCTCCCCCAAGAAACTCCGTGAACGCTCCATCGTGGTTGTAGGGCGCCATGGCCCCAAAGTTCTCGGTCTGCTCATCTCCCCCAACCCGACGCACAACAACGACGACCACTGGCTCGATATCGGCGCCGGCCCCTGGGATGAAGCCGGGCGGCAAAGCTGGGTACGACTAGACAAAGTCGTCTCCGTGCCAGAAGCCGATATTCGACGCTCAGGGGCGGTCATGCCGTCTAGGCGGTTTGAGCGCATCGCCAACCGCCTTCGTGGGGAATTTGGCTGGGAATAACACGAAAAACCTATAACTGCCTTCCTTATACTCCTTAATACTGCCTTCCTGTAGCCCATCCCCTTGAGCTACAGCCAAAAGGTTTGTCCCTACCCCAACGAGCTGGTAAGATTTCCGCTCGTTGTCCATTAATGCCCTTTTGGTGGATGTTCCCGCAAGGCGGTCAGGACCTTGGGTCCGCTTTCATAGCGAGAACAGCTCAGCTAGCGCGCTCCGCGTGCCAGCTCACTGCAATCCGACAAAAGGCTCAACAGAAAATTAAGAGGTATTGCCATGGCAAACATCAAGTCCCAGAAAAAGCGCGTTCTCACCAACGAGAAGGCTCGTCTGCGCAACAAGACCATTCGTTCCGCTGTTCGCACCGAGATCCGCAAGTTCCGTGAGGCTGTCGCTGCCGGCGACAAGACCGCAGCTGAGACCCAGCTTCGCGTCGCATCCCGCGCACTGGACAAGTCCGTGTCCAAGGGCGTCTTCCACCGCAACAACGCGGCAAACAAGAAGTCCAACATGGCTCACGCACTGAACAAGATGGCTTAAGCTTTACGCACGAATAGGCGCCCGGTATCTGAAGTTTTGCTTCACGCTACCGGGCGCTTACTCGTGGGGAAACACAGAAGACGATGCGCTGCACTGGTTAGAACAACGAGGTTGCTCCGGTAAAGACCAAACCGCAGCCCGCGAAAATAAAGAAAAGGCCAGCACCCAGGTCTATCCACGGGCCAGCTTTGAGAAGCTTCACCCGCATCGCGTTAGTGCTAATCACGGTAGCTAAAAGCATAAAACCACCGAATGTGCACGACACCAGTGTCACGATGACCAACAGCGCCGTACCGATACTTGGTTCGGAGGGAAGAAACGGCGCAATAATCGCCGCAAGATAAAGAACAATCTTGGGGTTAGACAAATTTGTGAAAAATCCCTGTCGGAGACAACTCGCCGGAGTCCCCACGAGGGAGTCAAGATTCGCAGCCACCGTAACCCCACCATCGCGAAACTGCGCCCGCGCCGACAACAGCAACCGGCTTCCCATCCACAAAATCCACAGGCCACCTACCAGCTGAATCGTGCTCAAAACGGCGGGATAGGCCGTCAATAATGCAGTCGCGCCAAACACGGTCAACGTAAGCCAGATCGTGACGCCAATCGTAATGCCGCACACTGCGGCATACGCGTGTCGACGTGACTTAGTAGCCAGACGGGTAACAAAAAAGATATCGGGGCCAGGTGTCACCATGCCAACGAGGCTGATGAGCACCAAGGTCCCGAGCTGACTAAGCTCCATGTTGGGAAAGCGTGGCGGCTAGCTCGTCTAAGCCGAACATCCGGGCGGTGTCGATGGCATTCGGATGCCCTTCGTGGGGAAACGCGCCGGCGTTGAGCAGCTTTTCCACCACAGTCATATCCTGCTTGAACACAGCACCTGCAAGAGGCGACTGCCCGCGGCCATTGAGCTGGTTGACGTTTGCCCCACGGGAGATGAGGGCGTCGAGAGTCTCATGGTGCCCGGCGTATGCAGCGAGCATCAGCAGGCTGTTGCCATCTTGGTTGGTGAGGTTGGGATCTACGCCATTGTCGATGTAAGCGGCGAGATTGTTGGTATCGCCGTTGCGGGCCATGTCGAAAAGCTTGGATGCCAGCTCTTGGACATCTTCGGGTACAGAGTTGTCATTCACGGTCAATATTTTAGCGGGCCAGCTCAGAGATGCGCCGGATTGCATTCTCTATTTCAAAATCCGGGTCACCACCTAGGGTCCCGTTGGGGCCATGTCCTTTAAGGCTCGCATCGAGATCAGCCATGAGGATGACCGCTTGACTAATCGCATCGCCATTCCATGCGCGCGCGACTTTAGCCGTCTTTTCAACCACAAAAGGCGCCATACCCAATTGTCGAGCAAGCCCTGCAGAATCAATCCGGCCACGAGTGGAATAGAGCCTTGCGATTCCGCTGATCTTGTAACTCAATGCCGCCGCCAGCGCCACAGGGCTAACCCCCAATTGCAGTGCCCGGCGCGCGCTTGCCACTGCTCGCTGCGTTTGTCCTGAGCATGCCAGGTCTGCCACGTCGAACCCGGAGACTTCGGCAACTCCTACGTAGTAGTCACGGACCTTCGCGGCAGTTATCTCGCCATTGTTATCCGCTATCAGCTGGCTAATCGCGGATGCCAGTTCTCGTAGATTAGAGCCCACGCCTTCTAAGAGAGCATGAACGACGTCAGGAGTGGGGCGAATTCCGTGTGCACGAAACTCCGTGTTTACCCACGGGATGCGTTCACTGGGTTTGAGTTTGTTGGCCTCATGAACCTCAGCGATTTTTTTGATTTTGGGGATCGTCGCTTTTTGTCGGCCGCCGCCGGAGTGCACGATGATCATGTATATGCCGGGCCCGGGGTCGACGGCAGCAGAGAGAATGAGCTGGGTTGGTTCTTTGCCGGCTTCTTCGGCTTTGTTCAGCACGATGATTCGGTCTTCGCCGAACAGGGAGGGACTCAATAAGTCGATAAGTTCCGATTGGTTGACTTCGCCAGCCCTGAGAGAAGACACGGTGATGTCATCGCCGGCTTGAGCCTTGATGCTGTCAATGATGCGCAGACGTGCGCGTTCGGCTAGAAATTCGTCGTCGCCAAGAACAAGATGGACCGGTCCCACTGTTGTACCCACGCAGACAATAGTGCCACAGAGGCGGGCGCTGTTACTCAGAAGCGTCCGTCGGAGGCTTTCTGGGTGCCGTCGATAAGCAAAGCCACGTTTCCGTCCCCGTGGAGAAAGAGGACAGGCGTGCCGTCGCGACGCATCACGGGTCGTTTGTGCGGTTTCGTTTTTTCTTTGACCACGATCAGATCAACACCGGTGGGAGCTGCCTCCGCGTCAGCTGCGGTTTCCACAACGACGATGCTTAAGGTGTGGTAATCGACTTCACGTGGGGTGTGCACAATAAAAGGCCCGGCAACAAGCAGAGCAATGCCCAGCGGCCACGCCTTGTGTGATTGGAAAGCCAGCAGAGCCCATAGCGCAACCACGATCACCCAGCAGGTACCAAGCAGCGTGGATTCTGGCAGAGGTACGCCTAACGTTGATCCTCGCCAGGAGGCGCAGGTGTGGGCAACCATTCCGATCCCGCCGGCGAGCAGATCAAGGAGTTGGATCGCTAGCCAATCGAAGGGAGGAATCCACACGAGTGCGACGGTTACAAGGCCGATCACGGTAATAAGCGGTACGACGGGCGCGGCGATAACGTTGGCGGGGACAGACACCAAAGAAATACGACCCGCCATCATGGCGACGAGCGGGACGGTCACGAGTTCTGCGGCGATCGCAACTGCTATCGACCGCAAGAGGATGTCGGGAATACGCAAGCGTGTTCGTTGCCGCTGGAGGCTAGCGCGTGCCAAAGGCCGATAGATCAGGGGGTACAGAGTGATAATCCCAGCGGTCGCTCCTACGGAAAGAGCGAAACCATAGTGCGCTGCTAGCCCTGGCTCCCATAAGAGGAGGCAGATCACAGCGAGGCACAGTGCATGAATCGGTGGGGTTCTTGACGCGTTCATCGCCGCAATAAGCCCCACTCCTCCCATGACAGAAGCCCTTAACACGGAAGGTTCTGGCCCAACAACGCAGACAAAAGCCACAAGCGCACTGCCTGCAGCCCATCTGCGTATGCGTGGGCTACAGCCGCATGCTGCCAAAAGCGACATAACGGTGGTGGTCAGAATAGTGACGTTTCCTCCGCTCACAGCGGAAAGGTGTGCAAGGCCTGTCGCAATGTATTCCTGCTTTTCTTCCGACGTTTGCAGCGACGTATCCCCCATCACCATGGCGGGTATCAGACCCTGCGACGGCGAATCAGCGAGCGCCGCCACGCGCTCATTAAAACGCGTGCGTAGAAGGGCACTTATCGCATGTATTCCGTCTGGGCCATGTGTCACTGTGATGTCATCGGCAAAGAAAAACCTCCGCCCCAACCCCACAGAACGGCTCATTGTCGCCGTACCCGTCATGGTTATTTCCGTTCCCGGAGTTAATCCAGCCACGGGTTTTCGTAGCAGCACTGGAATAGGTTCGGGAAACCCCGGAACGTGCGCGCGAAACAGCCACCCGGAACGCACTTCTTGCACAGTAGTGCCCACCCTCGCGGTGATTTCCCTACCAAACTGGGCAGTATCTGCCGCGACGGCCCGCAGCCAGCACCCTATGCTTATCGACGCCCCTCCCATGGCCACAGCAATCGCCTGTCCACGATCCCACCGCACCATCACTGCAGCACCTATAGCTGCTATGGCTAACCCCCACCACGGGGTTCGGCTCCACAGAACAGCCAATGTGCATAGCCACGCCACGACTGCAGTGGGAACTAGCCGAAGCTCAGTCATAACATCACGTTCCCCGATAAAGCCTCAAATTTCCTGGGCCCTATCCCCTTCACGTCTTTCAACTGGCCAATGTCTTTAAACCCACCGATCCGTTGGCGGTGCGCGATGATCGCCTCGGCGGTTTTCCCGCCGACCCCGGGAAGCTGAGCCAGTTGCTCTGCCGTTGCACTATTCAGAGATGTTTTCCCATTCTCCTGCGCAGGTGCCCCAACCGCATCGGGCACTACCGTGGCGTGCGGCTCGCCGACGCCGGGAACGTTGATTTGGATGCCGTCGACAAGCTTTTGTGCCTGATTCAAGGAACGCACATCCGAGTCAGGGTATGGTGTTGCCAACCGGAGAGCGTCAGCGACGCGTGCCCCGGCCGGCAGAGTATAAAGCCCTGATTTTTCCACTGCTCCGACCACTGCGACCACGACCGTCGTCTCGGCTGTCGTGGTCGCACTTTGTTGTTGGATACGGGTATCTGCAGCAAGGTCCGCAGGTCTAAGAGCTTTGTCTGTAGCCGTGGATCCCCCACCACGAGCCAACGTTATCGCCCCTACCGCAACGATCAGAATGATCGCCCATATCACTGCGTGCTTTTTACTGATCTCCCATCGAACCCCGTGAGGAAAATCCACGTCCATCACGTCTTCAGTCCCCGTTGGACGTGTGAGCTCGCGCAGCCTCCCCATAGCCTTTTTCTGCACCCGCTTCATGGGGTCACGTTAAGCTCCGAGGGCTACGGGCTGCCACTGCGTAGTATGAGAAGCGCCTCTCCCTGTGGATAACGCTTCATCATCCGCTCTCGCTGTGGATAACTCCGAGGGGTGCTATGCCGTGAAACTAGTTTTTAGTAGGCTCGGAATCATCTGTGTCTTCTGCCGGGGTGGAATGCTCAGAGAAGACAACGGAAATCCCTAAAGCCCCTGCACCACAGTGAACCACTACGCTGCGATCGAGCGTGGTAATCATAAAACTCGACCCACTAGGCAGAGCTAATCTCAGCTGTTCTGCCAGGCTGTGTGCTGCTTCTTCTGCATCGGCGTGCTGAATCGCCACGAACGCCGGATAGTCTGCGCAGCGTTCCACAATGACGGAAGAAAGCTTGGCAAAGGCCCTCGACTGCGTACGCGTTTTTACCGCTAACTCAATTTTCCCATTGTGCAACTTCATAATGGGCTTGGTAGCCAGCGCAGCAGATACCACTGCAGTGGCTGCAGAAATACGTCCCGATTTGCGTAGCTCGTCTACCCGGTGCAGGTAGAGCCATGTGTCAGAACGCGTGAGCGTGTCCCGCGCCAAGGCCTCACATTCATCCAGAGAGGCTCCGTCGAGCGCAATACGGGCAGCAGCCATAGCAGCAGCGCCCACAGCCATGCCAACGGTTCCGGTATCGATCACACGAACTAATCCATCGAAAACGCCGGAAGCAGCAACGGCAGCCGACCAGGTAGCAGAAAGCTCTTTAGAAAGATGCAGGGCAACCACGCCGTCATCGCCACCACGTTCCAGTTGGCGTGCGTAGGCAGCGGCAAGCTCCAGGGCTGTGAGCCCCGACGTTGATACCTCTGATTCCCCACGAAGGATGTGGAGGTCAAGGACGGTGATCCCCAACTCCTCTACCACGTCTTGCGGCAGCCCAGACGAGGAGTCAGTAATAATTCTGACTGGCATCGACCAACCCCCTACTGCGGTTGTGATGAAGGAGTAACGTTGATGCGCCCGAGGCTTACACCCATGTTCCAGCCGTCGAGATACCATTGCGCATGTGCGGCGGTCTCTGGGGTAAAACGGGCTGTCAGCTGGGAAGCATAGGCCTTTTCTTCCGCCTCTTGGCTCGCAGTATGAGGGTCTTTGAACTCAGGGCGTGCTGTCAGCTGCGCCCAGCAGGTGTTATTCAGGCCCGAGAATATCGGGTATTGGCCGACGTCCAAGCCCAGGAGGTGACAGGTTAATGCGCTGATTGTCCCACCATGGGCCACGATGAGCACGCTCGTGTCGTCCCACTCGTGGTAGTCCTGCATGAGCTCGTCGACAACGGGGCGCGCCCGGTGTGCCACATCAAGTCGAGATTCCCCACGGGGAGGCGCCCAGGTGGCGTCGTGACGCCAAATAGCGCGCGCACCGGGATAATCGGTATCCACCTCGTCGATGGTTTTGGCTTGCCATTCTCCCAGATCAGTTTCCCGAAGCCGAGGGTCGGTGGTCACGTCGATGCCGAGACGCTTGCCCACCACGGCAGCCGTGTCGCGAGCGCGCGCAAGATCCGAGGAAATAATTTTTCCGATGGGAAGTGTAGCTAGGAAGTCCGCCGCCGCTTCAGCCTGCGACCAACCGGCATCGGAAAGCACAGTATCGAGGTGCCCCTGCATGCGACGCGTCGCGTTGTATTCAGTCTGTCCGTGGCGGAGCAGGATGAGACGGCGGGTCATGGGACTAGAACTCCTCTTCGGCGGGTTCCTCACCGGCGAGGGGGATCTCGTCGAGAGACTCTACGTTGCGTACATCGATGTCATCGGCCCATTCTTCGGGACGACTCATCGTCTCTACACCTTCGACCTCAATAAGCGGGCAGTCTTGGTAGAGGCGATCAAGCCCGTAGAAGTCGCGTTCGGTGTTGCGCTGGACGTGAACCACGAGCATGCCGTAGTCCAGAAGTACCCAGCGGTTTTCGCGGTTTCCTTCACGACGCTTTGGCTCGTGTCCTTCTGCAGTGAGAACATCCTCGATCTCCTCGACGATGGCACGCACTTGGCGCTCATTGTCTGCGGAAGCCAGTACAAATACCTCACTGATCGCCATGACATCGGAGACGTCAATCACTGCGATGTTGGTTGCTTGTTTCTCATCTGCAGCAAGTGCTGCACTGGAAGCCAAGCGAATAGTGTCTTGGGTTGCGGTCACAGGGGGTCCTTTCCTAAATCGAGCCTAATTGTTCCATGTAATAGCCATGATTGGCTAACTGGTTCGTGGTTTCGGAGTTGGGTCACGGTATGTGTCCGCCCCACCGGGATGATACAAGCGGCGTTTTGCTATGTATTGCACAACTCCATCGGGTACCAGATACCACACGGGTAAGCCTTCACGCGCACGGCGCCTGCACCCTGTAGAAGAAATAGCCATGGCCGGAATCTCAATGAGCTCAACACGCTCTTGATACTTCAGTGGCAGCATGTCCTCTTTAAGCACGTATCCGGGGCGCGTGACCCCCACAAACGTGGCAAGCTCAAGAACCTGCTCCCAGTTTTTCCATGTGAGAATGTTACCTAAAGCGTCCGCACCGGTGATAAAAAACAGTTCCGCATCCGGATATTGCTCTTGCAGATCTTTCAGGGTGTCAACGGTATAAGTTGCCCCTGGCCGATCAATGTCTACCCGACTCACGCTAAACCGCGGGTTAGAGGCGGTGGCAATCACCGTCATCAGATAGCGATCCTCGGCATGCGACACCTCGCATTCTGCCTTCTGCCAGGATGTTCCCGTGGGGACAAACACCACCAGGTCCAGATCAAATCTAGCGGCTACCTCGCTGGCAGCCACCAGATGGCCATGGTGAATCGGGTCAAAGGTGCCACCCATGATGCCTACCCGGCGCGGATGATCGATGACGGTCATGGCCGTATCCTTCCTGCTTCTTCTGATGACGTTCCGACTAGGGGCGCGTTTGGCCGGTCCCCTGCAGGATCCATTTGGTGGTGGTTAGCTCCGGCAGGGCCATCGGTCCACGAGCGTGCAGCTTTTGGGTAGAGATTCCAATCTCTGCGCCCATCCCGTACTGCTCGCCGTCTGTGAACGCTGTGGAAGCATTAATCATGACTGCTGCAGCATCTACTTCATCTGCAAAACGCTGCGCGGTGACGATGTTTCCGGTAGCAATCGCCTCGGTGTGTCCCGTGGAATAGGTTCGGATATGGTCAAGCGCGCCATCGATGCCATCAACGATGCGCGCGGCGATGTCCATAGAAAGGTATTCCTCGGCCCAATCTGCCTCTTCCGCCTGCACGATGTTACTAACGCCCAGCTGTCCTAGCTTGTCGACGTCCCCATGCACCGTTACCCCAGCCTGTTGCAGGGCCTCGATCACCTTCCGCTGCGTTTCTACCGACAGCGCACCGTCGATCAAGACAGTCTCTGTTGCATTGCACACCGAGCAACGCCGTGTTTTGCCGTTGATCAGCATCTCAATGGCCTGATCTATATCAGCGACGTCTCTATCAATATAGAAATGACAGTTTCCTGTTCCAGTCTCGATTGTGGGAACCGTGGCTCCCGTGACCACCGCTTGGATAAGACCTGCACCGCCCCGTGGAATGACGACGTCGACAAGCCCACGTGCAGTGATCAGATCTTGCACACTCTCGTGGGTATCACAGGGCAGCAATTGCACGGCCTCCGCAGGAACGTCATGAGAAACCAGCACGTCTTGGAGCACGCTCACCAAAGCAGCATTAGAATAACGGGCCGATTTGGAACCGCGCAGCAGCGCCACGTTTCCCGACTTCAACGCCAAACCAAAGGCGTCCACCGTCACGTTAGGGCGAGCCTCATACACCATGCCCATAACGCCCAAAGGGATGCGCACCTGACGCATCTGGATACCGTTAGGCATGACGCGACCATCCACGACATTGCCCACGGGGTCTGCAAGGGACGCGACCTGACGCAGCCCATCAGCCATAGCAGTAATACGCCCCTCATCCAGACTCAGACGGTCAATAAGCGACTCGCTCATCCCATGAGCGCGCCCTGCCTCCACGTCGCGGGCATTCGCCGAAAGAATCGTCGGAGTGTGGGCACAGAGGGCCTCAGCGGCGGCAAGAAGGATCGCGTTTTTCTGTGAGCTACGTAAACGTGCCACCCGTGGGGAAACGGCATGCGCTGCACGCGCCTTGGCTAGGACGTCGTCACGCTCGATGCTGCGGATATCTGCGTTGGTCATAACGTATTACCGTACCCAACGTCACAGCTAAGCGTCGTGTGCAGCGCCGGACTGCCTGCTAATATCCCGCCGCCACATCCACTTCCGTAGGCATCGTCTCCCCCGCTTCAAACGCCCTAGCATTGGCCACGAATAATTCGCCGCTGAGCGCACGCATGCGATCCTTCGTGTTTGCCACATGCGGGGTGACAAGAACATTGTCCATTGACCACAACGGATGCCCATCGGGCAGCGGTTCTGGATCTGTAACGTCAAGGGCCGCTCCGGCTATGGTGCCCTGTTGTAGCGCATGAACAAGGTCCTCCGTAACCACGAGGCCGCCGCGTCCCACGTTTACCAACACAGCCTCCGGCTTCATCTTCTCTAGGGCTCGCGCATCCACCATGCCACGGGTCTCGGAGGTCAAAGGCGCAAGAAGCACCACATAATCCGCAACGCCAAGTACCCGGTCCAGCTCCTTATAGTCCACCGTCTCGTCGGCTTGTTCCACCGGCCGCCCCGAACGGTTAACAGCAATCGTGTGCAGCCCAAAACCAGACACAAGTTCAAACAGGCGGCGCGCAATCCCTCCCGCACCCACCACAACCAGGGTCTTATTGTCGTAGAGCCAATTGGTCTTCTCGTCCGGTAGCTTCCTTATGCCCCACGTCTGTGTCCGCACCACTGCCGGGATATGGTGCAGCACCGACAACAACATGGTGAGTGTGGACTCAGCGACTGAATCCGCATAGAGACCAGCTGCGTTTGCCCACCGCACTTGCGGGGTAAGCACTCCCGCCTCTGCGAGCCCATCGACGCCGGCGAATGCCACCTGCACAAACTTCAAGCCCGCGGGCAATTCCGGAAACTGCCGACCCGTTCCGTTAAAAACAAGAAAATCCGCCTCTTCCAGGTCGTCCACGCGGGTATGCCCAGCGGCTTCCAGCTGGCCAGTAGCCTTCTCCCAGATCTCCGGGTACATGACAAACTTCATCGGTTGCTGCCTTTCTTGTCGCGGATCTGTCACTTTGTGTCTTGCCACACAAGGTACGCCTTTATTCCCCGTGGGGAATTTCCCACCGTGTCTCCCCCTTGGCAGTCCCCGACAGACGATCCAACAGATAGCCCCCGACCCGGAACTTAGCTTCCCCTAAATTTTTTTCGTGTTCTCCGCTACAATTACACTTTGTGAAATTTGTTCTGCTTACGTTGGGGATGCTGTGTGTAGCACTCGGGATGCTCGGGGTCTTCCTACCGATACTTCCCACGACTCCTTTTCTGTTAGCGGCTGCTTTCTTCTTTGCACGGAGTTCTGAACGTTTCCACCACTGGTTGCTCAATCACAGATGGTTTGGCCCTTACCTCAGCAACTACTACGAAGGGAAGATGACCCCCTCGCACAAGGCACGCACGCTCACGCTCATGTGGACAGGTTTATTGGTGTCGGCGTTTCTCGTCGACAAGCCCGTGATGTGGTTTGTCTTTATCTGTATCGGTGCGGCCGTTTCCACGCATATCGTGCGGCTCGGGAGATGAACTCACAACGAGTCAATTGATCGTTGTTCAAAAACCCTTAAAAATTGCTTCACAGCCGGTACCATGATTGGTGATACATCATTTGAATCGCTAAGGGGTACGCTGCTGTGTCCAGTCTTTTTCACTATTTGGCTGACCATCCAGTAGTTCTCGTCTTTTTACTGTGCGGGCTAGGCATGGCGCTTGGCCGTATCAAACTACGTGCCATCGGACTTGGTGCAGCGGGTGTGCTGTTTTGCGCCATCGTCTTCTCCGCCGTTGCTCCCCGCTACGGGGTGCAACTGGCCTTACCCAGCGATATTGGGCACTTTGGGCTTGCTTTATTTGCTTTTAACATCGGCATCACCGCTGGGCCGAGTTTCTTCCACAGTGTGAAAAACTTTCTCGTACCGCTGCTAGCAACCGTGGTTCTCTTTGGCGCAGTCGCCGCTGTGGCCTACGGCATAGGTGTTCATCTTTTCCATCTGGACATCGCCGTCGTCGCCGGTACCTACGCCGGCGCGCTAACAAATACGCCTTCCCTCGCCGCCGCCAGCTCGGCATCGGGAGAACCCGCCCTCACAACAGTGGGGTACTCCGTGTCCTATTTGTATGGCGTCGTAGGGATGATGATCGCGGTGCTCTTTGCTCTGCGCTACTCGCGCACTGATAGGGACGCGCCTTCGCCCCTGGATAATCAAACAGTGGTGGTCGATCGCACTGATAAACCGACGATTCAAGACATTCTTACCCTGGTAGACAACAAAGTCGCATTCTCCCGCGTAAAGAGTGGCGACCAACCAGTGCAACATGCAGCCCCCGAACGTGTACTCCTCAAAGGCGACCTGATTACCGTTGTGGGCCCACGCAAAGACATCAATCATGCCGCAACACTTCTGGGTCGCGATTCCACCCGCTCGCTGATACAAGACCGCTCTCAGTTAGACTTCCGCCGCATTACGATCTCCGACCCCAAGATCGCCGGGCGCACTATAGCGTCATTGAATCTAACCGACGACTACCACGCCACTATTTCTCGTGTGCGCCGCGGGGACGTAGACATGATCGCCCAAGCCGACCTAGTCCTCCAAGAAGGCGACAGGGTCCGCGTGGTCGCCCCCACCAAGAAGATGCCGCAGATCACCAAATTCTTTGGCGACTCCGCAGGCGGACTCAGCGATATCAACCCAGTCATTTTGGGTTTGGGCATGGTGGCCGGTCTGCTGCTAGGAGGCATTCCTATCCCCACCGGTGGCGGCTCTACATTCCATATCGGAGCGGCAGCGGGCACGCTCATCGTGGGACTTATCCTAGGAAAGATTGGCCGAATCGGCTCAGTGATCACAACGCTGCCTTACACAGCCACCATTGTGCTCTCTGAGTTTGGGCTTCTCATCTTCCTAGCCCAAGCAGGCACCGTAGCCGGCGGACAAATCATTCATGCTTTCAGCTCCGGCGAATGGCTCAGCATTTTGGCCCTCGGCTTCATCCTGACTTCTCTCCTAGCGGCCTCCGTGTACGTGGTGATGCGCTGGATGTTCGGCATGGGAGGCACCAAATTAGCCGGCTATATCGCTGGCGTGCAGACGCAACCGGCGGTCTTGGCTTTTGCCAACGCACGCACCGGCTTTGATCCTCGCGTCGCGCTAGGCTACTCGCTCATCTACCCGGTCGCAATGATCGCAAAAATCCTCACTACGCAGGTCCTCGCCGGCTTATAGTTCTCTGCGCTTCAAGCTTATCGACGTCCCCCGCCACCTTTACGCACGCGTCGCGTAGTTAGAGAGATAGTCCGCGTGCACCACAGCGCGTTGCTGCCCACGGGGGAAGCTTGACATGGGTCGCCCCTTGAGCGCACTCAGCGTAGCAGAGTCAACAGAGACCTCTCCCCGGCCCACGACTTCACCCTCGGGCCCATGGATCTCTACGATCTCCCCTGCCTGAAAATCACCTTCAACGTCTGTAATTCCCACGGCAAGCAGTGACTTCCCGCCCACGGTGACGGCCTCTACGGCGCCTGCGTCGATACGCAAAATCCCCGCCACGTCAGCGGTATAGAGCACCCAGAATTTCCAGGCGGAAAGGCGATCTTCCTTGGGATCAAACACCGTTCCCACGCGAGCGGAATCCAATGCCGCCCCGATACTGTCCGCGGAGGTCAACAACACCGGAATTCCCCCACGGGAGGCAAGGCGTGCAGCCGTGACCTTAGCTGCCATTCCGCCAGTTCCTACTCGACCCCCATCGCCAGCAACCACATCTTTGAGGTCATTGCCGTCATGAATCTCGTGAATAAAACGCGCATCGGGGTCTACGGGGTTGCGATCGTAGAGGCCGTTGACATCCGAAAGAAGGATCAGTGCGTCCGCGCAGGTGAGGTGGGCCACCAGAGCAGAGAGCCGGTCATTATCACCAAAGTGCATACCAGTGGTTGCCACGGTGTCGTTCTCGTTGACCACGGGCACAGTCCCTAGCTGGAGAAGCCTATTGATGGTGCGCTGCGCGTTGCGGGCACGATCACGACGCCCCGCGTCAGAGGCAGTAAGCAGGACTTGGCCGATGGAACGCCCGTACCTGCCAAAAGAGGTTCCCCACGAGTGGGCAAGATATACCTGCCCCACGGAGGCGGCCGCCTGCTTGGTGGCCAAGTCAGTAGGGCGTTGTGTAAGGCCTAGGGGTCCCATGCCCGCGGCTATGGATCCTGAGGATACGACGATGACGTCGGAACCGCGCTCCATACGGGCTTGGAGGGCGTCGACAAGCTTATCGATGCGCACTGGGTCGACTTGAAAATTCTCGTCTGTTAACGAGGAACTTCCGATTTTTACCACGATACGGCGCGCCTCACGGATACGATCGCGCGTAGGAGAATCGTGTCCATACGCCGGTGAGTCGACAACCTCGGCTGGTAGCTCCGGGAAGCCCAGGGAGCTGGTGGCGCCAGTGTATGGCGAACTTGCTAAACCAATTCCGGTAAGTTCCGCAGTACCAAGGGGATCGTGGCTATTCTCCATGAGGATCTAGTGTAGCCCGTGGGGAATCGCACTTTTGATTCCCCTTGGAGTTAGAGCCTCAGAAAGCTAGCCCTGCCACCTGTCGCGGTTGGCGGACTCACGGGTGACTTCCTGCCCCTCACCAAAGTCGAACTCATCGATAAGACCACGGCGCACCTGCGAGGCACGTTTGCGCTCGGACGCGGACATACGGGTGTTCTTGTCCAAGCGCATGTCTGTTCCGCGTCCGGACATGGTCACCTCTACGCCAGCGGCAGTGGTTGGCTCCCATTCAAAGGACACCTCGCCGATGCTCACGGTACAACCAGGCCGTGCTCCCTTTTTGAACAGCTCGTCTTCCACGCCCATGCGGGCGAGACGGTCTGCTAGGTAGCCCACGGCCTCATCGTTTTCAAAGTCCGTCTGGATGATCCAGCGTTCGGGCTTCTCACCCAATACAACGTAGCCGTTCTCCACGTCAGGATCTTCGATAATCTCAAAGTCCTTCTTCTTTTTACGGGAGTCCACGGCCTGAGGACGCACCACGATGCGCTCTTCATACTTCTGCTTCGGACGCTTACGACGATCCTCTTGCACGATCTCCAGCAGCTTATAGCGCAGCGGATCCAGCCCCTTACGTGCCACAGCAGAGATGATAAACACCGGCCATCCGAATTTCTCTTCAATATCTTCTTTGAGGAATTCTGCCAGCTCTAGAGCATCCGGTATGTCCACTTTGTTCAGGATCACGATACGAGGACGATCGCGCAGATCGCCCAATCCTGTGTCATCATCCAACGCAGATTGATACGCAGCAAGCTCGGTCTCCAGCGCTTCAATGTCTGAAATCGGATCGCGCCCTGGTTCCATGGTCGCTGCATCCACCACGTGAGCAAGAACCGCAGTGCGCTCGATATGGCGCAGGAAGTCCAAGCCTAGGCCTTTGCCCTCTGAGGCACCGGGGATCAGACCCGGGACATCAGCGATGGTAAAGGTATCGTGGCCTACCTCCACCACTCCAAGGTTGGGTTGCAAAGTGGTAAATGGGTAGTCACCGATCTTCGGTTTTGCGGCGGAAAGCACAGAAATCAAGGAAGACTTACCCGCGCTGGGGAATCCCACCAGGCCCACGTCTGCCATGGATTTAAGTTCTAGGATTACATCGTGAACCTCGCCTGGCTCCCCCTTCAGAGCAAAGCCCGGTGCCTTGCGAGCCGCCGAAGCCAACGCCGCGTTACCAAGCCCGCCAAATCCGCCCTTTGCCGCCACGAACTTCATACCGGGAGACGTGAGATCCGCAAGAGTCTCGCCATTTTGCGCAAGGACCACTGTTCCTGCAGGCACCTCAAGCACGAGATCATCGCCGCGTGCACCGTTCCGGTGGTCGCCGGCGCCGTTTGCACCGCGCTTTGCCTTAAGGTTGGGGCGATAATGAAGATCAAGGAGGGTGTGCACCTGGTTAGAAACCTCAAGCACGATATCGCCGCCGTGCCCACCGTTACCGCCGTCTGGGCCGCCAAGCGGCTTAAACTTCTCGCGGTGCACTGAGGCACATCCGTTACCGCCATCGCCGGCTTCAAGGTGCAGAACAACTCGGTCCACGAATCGTGCCATGAGTGGATACCTTCCTAAATTAGGTCCAAAGTTTATGCGCGCCGCTAAGCCACAATGCTGTGAGCTTTTCGACGCCCCCAGCTCGCCGCACGCATCGCCGTTAGGAGCGAGCCTATGCAGACTGATCCTAGCAAGTGCTTAAGACATCGCAGGGGGTGGAAAAGAAAAACGCCCGACCGCAGTGCATGGAGCAGGTGCAGTCGGGCAAAGACAAAGTTGCAAAGTTGCACACTTTATCTGTTTTCCTGGCGGTATCCAGACATAATCTGAACACCTCCAGAAATATTAAGACTTAAGCGTCTACGGTCTCGTTCTCAACGATGTTGACCATACGACGGTTACGCTTGGTAATGAACTCCACAGCGCCAGCCTTCAGTGCGAACAGAGTGTCGTCGCCACCGCGACCGACGTTCTCACCTGGGTGGAACTTGGTGCCACGCTGGCGAACGAGGATCTCGCCGGCGTTGACCTGCTGGCCACCGAATCGCTTAACACCAAGGCGCTTTGCCTCAGAGTCACGACCGTTGCTGGAGCTAGACGCGCCCTTCTTGTGTGCCATGTGGTTTTCCCTCCTTTAGGAAAATGCGAGCCGCGAGGCTTACTTAATACCGGTGACCTTGACCACGGTCAGCTTCTGACGGTGACCCTGGCGCTTCTTGTAGCCGGTCTTGTTCTTGTACTTCAGGATCTTGATCTTCGGGCCTTTGGTGTGCTCGACGATCTCAGCATTGACGCTCACCTTAGCGAGGTCAGCTGCCTTTGTGGTCACATTAGCGCCATCGACGAGCAGGACGGGGGTGAGAGCCACGGACGAACCCGGCTCACCCTCGATCTTCTCGACCTTGACGAAGTCACCTTCGGCAACCTTGTACTGCTTGCCGCCGGTCTTGACGATCGCGTACATACGAGGGCTACCCCTTATCTGATACTCGGCTCAGACGCCTCAAAGCGAAGCATCTGAATTGGACTTACGTGATTACATTTCTGTTCTAAAGCATCCACTCACGCGTACTACCTCGCCCCGCATTGATTGAGGTGATATATCAGCCTCTCGATGCAGGACATGCGCATAGTAGATCGCTTTAAAACAGCGACTGTCAAAGACTACCCTTAACAGCTCGGAAAAAACAAATACGTTAGTTTCTCTTTGCCGCCGTGGTCACCCGACGCGCCACGCGTCGACGTCCCCGACCCGCAGATGATGCGCCACCCACGTCCAGTCCAGCCTCACCTTTCACATACACACCGGAAGATTCCTCACCGATAACAGACTTACGTGGTGTTTTCGCCGAGGATTTCCCCAGGGCTTTACGCACCGCGCGCCGACGCCGTCGAGCGCTCGCGGGCGATTCTTCTACCGCAGCGCTGCTAGTCGAGTTGTCGAGGCTTGTTTCCTGGAGTTTCTTGCGCACGGCACGTCGGCGTCCGCGCCTCCCCCGTGGGGAATCTACCTTCACGGTGCCTGTCGAGGTGTCTGTTGAGTCAGCATCATCTGCAGCGTCTGGTTGTTCTGCAGTTTCCGCAACCTTCCGAGCGTCGTTACGCTTCCTAGCAACACGACGTGAGCGACGGCGGCTACTTGCAGAGATTTCCTCAGAGTCCTCATCCGCAGGCGCTTCTACTTCAGGGGCCACGATGGCGTCGATATGCTTAAAGTCCTCTGGCTTCGGAGCATGATCCGATGTGGAGTTTCCGCGCACCGCACGCTTTCTCCGTGGCGAAGCTTCAAACGCAGCCAGCGCTTCTTCATAAGTGACAGTAGTGCTGCGGCTGAGCTTGTTGTCTGCTAGTGGCAAATGATCGGCGCCCGAGGGCTCGTCGGGATCTTCCTCAAAGGCCCGGTCCAAAGCCGCGTCAACGATGCCCATAACATCGTCTGTTGCGCCCTTGTCCTTGCGCTTGGCGTTACGCAAGCCACGACGCCGCCTGCGTCCCTTCTTCTCTTTGACGGGCTCTGCTGGCGTAGATTCCTCAGCGCTACCTGCCACGGCCTTTACGACCTTCTCCAGCTCTGCGTCATCAATCACAACAGCCGCTGCAAGATCATCGATGCTGGTGCGGTTATCAGCGTCAGAGGTGTCCTCTTCATGATGCTGCATTGCTACAGCTGCAGGGTGCCGCGCCGGATCTTGGTGGGCAACCCCACGATCGCGGGCTGCGTTGTTCCTTCCAGAACGGGCACGCGAGGATTTCTCAATAGCGGTATCCGAGACACCGGCCTCTACCGGGTCATCGTGGATGATCACGCCACGACCCTCACAGTGCTCACATTCCGTGGCAAAAGTCTCCAGCAAGCCCGTGCCAAGCCGCTTTCGAGTCATTTGCACAAGGCCTAACGACGTCACCTCAGAAATTTGGTGACGTGTCCGGTCACGCCCCAGCGCCTCGGTGAGTCGGCGCAGCACCAAATCCTGATTTTCGGAGAGCACCATGTCGATGAAGTCCACGACGATCATGCCACCAAGATCGCGCAACCTCATCTGTCTGACGATCTCTTCCGCAGCCTCAAGATTATTACGCGTCACGGTTTCTTCGAGGTTACCGCCAGCACCGGTGAATTTTCCGGTGTTCACATCGATGACCGTCATCGCTTCCGTACGATCGATCACCAAGGTTCCACCGGAAGGAAGCCACACCTTCCGCGACAGTGCCTTATGCAGCTGCTCGTCTACGCGGTGCACTTCAAATGCATCGCGGCCATCATGCGCCTCACGATCAAACTTGACCAAGCGATCATGCAGCTCAGGGGCCACCGACTGAATATAAGCGTGAACGGTATTCCACGCGCGGTCGCCGTCGACAATCAGCTCAGAGAAGTCCTCGTTGAAAAGATCGCGCACCACTTTCACCAGCATGTTGGGCTCTTCATACATGGTGACCGGCTTAGCTCCCTTGGAGTTCTTCTCTTTCTCCGTGAGCTCCTGAATCTGGTTCCACAGCTTGTGCAGTCGATTCACATCCGCAGCAATAGCCTCTGCAGAAACGTTCTCCGCGGCAGTGCGGATGATAGCTCCGCCATCTTTAGGCACCACCTCTTTGAGGATGTTCTTCAACCGCTTGCGCTCTGTGGCAGGAAGCTTGCGAGAAATACCCGCGCTACGCCCATTGGGCACGTACACCAAATAACGCCCAGCGAAGGAAATCTGGGTGGTCAGTCGCGCACCCTTGTGTCCTGCAGGGTCCTTGGACACCTGAACAAGCACCTGATCGCCAGATTTTAAGGCCTGCTCAATACGACGTCCCCGACCGCCCAAGCCGGCAGCACGCCAGTCCACCTCGCCTGCGTAGAGAACTCCGTTGCGACCTTTTCCGATATCGATAAACGCGGCCTCCATGCTCGGCAACACATTTTGGACACGTCCCAGATATATATTGCCGATCATTGACGACTGCGTATCGCTGGTAACAAAGTGCTCGACGAGCAGATCATCTTCCAAAACACCCACCTGAGTCACCGCTCCGGGGTGGTCGCTGCGCTCACGCTCGCGCACAATCATGGTGCGTTTTACAGATTCCCGGCGTGCTAAGAACTCCGCCTCAGAAACGATGTGGCGTTTATTGCGCGATTCTTCTCGCATTTCCGCACGACGGCGACGCTGCGCCTCAAGGCGGGTAGACCCCTTGATCGCTACCGGTTCGGTGATCAGTTCCTTGGGCTCTTCAACGTCTGAGTCCTCACCGTCCAGCAATTCTTCACAGTCCTCGGCGACGGAAATGTCCTCAGCCTCAGTCTTCTTTCCCCTCCCAGTGCCCCGGCGACCACGGCGACGACGGCGCGACTGCGCGGATTCCTCATCGTCCTCTATGGCTTCGTCGGCATGAGTTTCCAATTCTTCTGCCGGGGTCGGCGCGATGAACAACGGCGTGGGGAAAGCAGGTACAGCCCGCTCCGACGCGGGAGCAGGTGTAATCTCCGGCTCAATATCCGCAAGAAGCTCCGCTACCTCATCCTCGGTGACCACCACAACCAGATCTTCTACTGCTCTATCTGCAGGAGTCTCCGATGCAGATTCTGCTTGTGCAGCCTCTCGGTCTTGCAGTTCGCGCTCGACCTTTTCCTCGATCTGGTGGATCTCATTTTCCACGTTCTTTTCTATCCGTCGGCGCAGTTTCTCGGATTCTTCCGGATCATCCAGCTTGGCTGCCTCAGCGTCGGGATTAAGTTCGCGCTCGACTTTTTCCTCAATCTGGTGGATCTCATTTTCCACGTTCTTCTCCACCCGATGGCGCAGCTTTTCTTCGGCTGAGTAGGTGTCGATGTGGTGGGCGTCGAGAAGCTTTAAAGCTTCTTCGCGGGTCAGCGTCGATTGCGCAACCTTGGTTAGCCCTAGCGTGGCAAGAGTGGCGATAAACTCGCGCGAACTCACCGACGCTAATTTAGCGAGCGCATGTACCCTGATCCGTTCGCCGATTGCGTCACGATCAATAGGTACCGCTGTAACCTCCGGCGCCGCAGGCTTCTCAGCGGTCTTTCGTGTTGCTCGGCGCGCAGGCGCTTTTTTTGTGGTTCCTTCAGCCACGGATCTTCTCCTCAAATGTCTCTTCGACATCGCACTGCCACAATCCGGGCGCTGACAGCCCTACCAGCGTTATCCGCCAAACACACAGGCCGTCGCCGCCGCACAGACATGCAGGGACTCGATTTTTTAGTTATAAGCTTCGTTCTTCTATGGGGCTAGCTCAGCGTTTCACACACCGCGGCCTTGTTATACGCGGACATCCCACGATTCATCTCTCACGACCACGGGTGAAGCGAACGATTACACCCACGCTGTTCATTCTGGCACACCATCAGCAAAACATGGGTGAGGCAGTCCCCCAAACGACCCAATCCCCCGCATAGCACATATGCTATCCAGTGTCGCCATATACGCAGTGCTCTACACTATTAGCGTAACTACATTTTCCGCAGAGCCCCTATTCTCCGCGTAGGACGTGACTATATGCCCTGCTCTACCTCACTTTCTACCACACCCTGGTGGCACTATCTGGTGGGTTCACTCGCTGTCGGTGCGATAGCAACCCTGTTTATCTACGGGCGATGGTTCTCGGCAGTGGGAGTCATAGTTCTTCTGAGGCTGCTGCTATTCAAAGCCCTGAGGCACCCACGCTATGCGCTTCACAGGATTCATATCGACAACGTCAGCGATAATGCTGTTAACCGAGCGTTACGCGGTGGAACACTAGGGATCCTCATTGTTCTTCCTATATGGGTTTCACCTCTCCTGCGAGATATCCACCCCGCTATCACGTTTGCTCTATGCACAGCACTCGCGCCATTCCTCTTCTTAAGCCACACGGATGCTTTGTCTAAAAACAAAGCTCTCATTGCGCAGCACGGCAAGGACGTCGACTCCGCAACCCTGGCAAGCCTTCCCCCGCGCGGGCACGTGGAAGTGCAGATCGTGAAACTTCTCGCCGCCGCTGGTGCCGCAGATGGCTCGCGCGCGCAGCTCGGAAGCTTAGCCAAAATCTCGGGCATTCCTCTGGAAGACCTTACTTCCGCAGTGCGCACGCTCATCGACGCCCGCATCATCACCGCCTTTACTGCGTTATCCCCCACAAACCCAAAGGATTGGTACGTAGAACTCACCCCTATCGGCTGCGCGCTGGCCTCACGCGATCACACGTCTACCGCCACCTAGCTCTTTTTCGTCTTCATTGTCGTTTTTGAGAACGCCAGCCGGGCTAAGCCCACAAAACCCCAGGACGTTCTCCCGTGCGCATTTCTTGTGTTCTCAAAAACGACATTCTCGCCCCAAGATCGCACCCAAAAATGCGTAAAACCGGCACGATGTGCCGGTTTCCTTGTTTTTTTAGAAGCCTTTAAGCGCTCCCAGGACGTTTAGAGGTTCGGGAACCAAATACCGATCTCGCGCTCGGCAGATTCAGGGGAATCAGAGCCGTGGACAACATTGGCTGACATCTCAAGGGCAAAATCCCCACGGATGGTGCCGGGCGTAGCCTTGGACACAGGGTCAGTACCACCTGCGAGCTGACGCCACGCCTCGATGGCACGCGGCCCCTCAACGACTCCAGCAACCAGAGGCGCAGAAGTGATGAACTCAACGAGCTCGCCAAAAAATGGCTTATCTGCATGCTCTGCGTAGTGCTTCTCGGCTGTTTCAGTGTCTGCAACGCGCAGATCCAATGCACTGAGTTTGAGGCCTTTGCGCTCGATACGGGCGATGATTTCTCCGACCAGACCGCGCTCGACGCCGTCCGGCTTGATCAGAATCAGGGTACGTTCAGTCATGGAACACACTCTAGCCAATTCCTGGCAATTCCAAGTACTTTTGACGCTCTAAGAAAAAGATCTCCCGCAGATGGTGCACACGTTATAAGGAGAAAACATGGTCAACTCCCCCAGCCAGCCCCGTGCCTTTACAGCCACGGACATTAACCGTCTTATCTCCCCGGAGAAAGCCCGCCGCTTACTTAAACGTGCACTCAGCACTTCTTTTGATCCTGCTGAAGACCCAGCCCGCCTCGTCCTTCCCACACCAGCCGGTCAGCTCCTTGTCATGCCCTCGGTGATCGACGGCTGGGCTGGCACTAAGGTCGCGTCACTTGCTCCCGACAATGCACAACGCGGTCTCCCCCGCATTCACGCGACCTACGTGCTGATGGAACCAGAGACCCTACAGATCTGCGCCCTTATCGACGGCCAAGCCCTCACCACCCTACGCACACCAGCGGTGTCCGCCCTAGCCACCGAGCTATTACTGACTGATCAAGAATCCGACGCCCCTCGACGCCTCGTGGTCTTTGGCACCGGCCCCCAAGGCCTGGGGCATGCGGAGGCCTTTGCCGCGCTATGCACGCTTTCCGACGTAGCAATCGTCGGCCGGACCCCCTCCTCGGTTGCTTCCTCCGTGGGGAAACTGCAAGAACAAGGCATCCCTGCCCGTGCTGGCGAGGCGGCGGATGTTCGTTCTGCAGACATCATCGTGTGCGCGACGTCTGCACGCACCCCGTTATTTGAGGCCTCGGATGTGCCACGCCATGCCATTATCGTGGCCATGGGCTCGCACGAAGCAGACGCTCGCGAACTTCCCGGAGATCTCTTCCGGGAGGCCTTCGTCGTGGTAGAAGATGTTGCTACTGCGCTGCGTGAGGCCGGTGACGTGATCATGGCTATTGAGGAAGGCCACCTCAGCACAGAGCGACTGGTTGACCTCCGAGGGCTGGTATCCGGCGCAGCCCATCCAGAGACACACAGCCCGCGCATTTTCAAAGGAACGGGGATGAGTTGGCAAGACCTTGCGGTTGCCATCGGATTGATGGAGAAAACCCCGCAGTAGAAACCTGCTTGGTTTCCCCACGGGGTTAAAGGTGCTGGGTGGTGAGCAACCCGCGCTTCATTCTTTCAATGAGATTCTTGCGCAGGTACAGCAGGTACCACCACACGGCAATATAAATGACGGCCATGATGCCCATGGAAATATGCACAACAAATCCTGCGAGTGCGAACACCTGAATGCCCATATTTGCTTTCAGAGCCCAGCGTTTCTTTTGCAGGAAAGACAAGATGAGCATCGCTGTGGACACGGCGGTGACATAGACCCAGTTAAAGGTTGTCCAGTGGATGCCGTTATCAACACGCAAAATAACGGTAAGCACAAGGTAGAAGGAGATGGCTTGCATCATCATGGTCCCGGCCATGACGCCGCGTAGACCCTTCATCGGGTCTTTGGCAGGTTCGTGCCCAGGGCCTAGTGGCCCGTATTCGATCGATTCATCGGAAGAGCGAGTCATGCGGGTTCCTTTCCAAAAAGGGTTCGGGCCTCTCCCGCTGTGACAACGGAACCTGTGATGATAACGCCTGCACCTGATTGAATATCGGTATCCTCGGCCAGTTCGACGGCAAGTTCGACCGCACCAGGCAGGTTGTAGGCCACATGGACGCGTTCTTCGCCGAAGATGTTTCGGGCTTCGTCGGCAAGCTCCTCGGCGTCGAGTGCGCGTGGCGAGGAGTTCGTGGTCACCACGATTTCCGAAAGATAGGGTTCAAGCGACCGCAGTACACCGCGATAATCTTTATCGCTGAGTACAGCCACAACTCCGATGAGTCGTGAGAAATCGAAATCCCTGTCCAATGCCACCCCAAGTGCCGCAGCACCGTGTGGATTGTGGGCAGCATCGATGAAGACTGTTGGCGCAGTACGCACTCTTTCCAAGCGCCCAGGCGACTGCACTGAGGCAAAACCTTCGCGCACTGTGTCTTGGTCTAGTTGCCGGCCTGCTCCTGCGCCAAAAAACGCTTCTACTGCGGCCAAAGCGCAGGCTGCGTTGCGGGCTTGATGTTCCCCGGATAGTGGCAGGAAAATATCGGTGTAGTCGCCACCGAGTCCGCGGATACTTAGTTGCTGCCCGCCCACGGCAATGGTGGACTCAATCACACCAAACTCGGCTCCTGCGCGAGCAACGGAGGCATCCACCGACACTGCTTGTTCCAGGATTATGTTCATGGCTTTGGGATCTTGTTCCGCCACGATCGCCACGTTGTCCGGCGGCGTGAGTAGATCATCAATATCCCATCGAGATTTAATGATCCCCGCTTTCTCTGCGGCGATCTCCTCGATGCTCTCTCCCAGGAAGTCTGTGTGGTCAAGGCCTACTGGCATGACCACAGCGACATCGGCGTTAATCACGTTCGTGGCGTCCCATCGTCCGCCCATTCCGACTTCAACCACAGCAACGTCTACTGGCGCATCCGCAAAAGCCGCATAAGCCATAGCAGTGAGCACTTCAAACTTGCTCATTTTAGGCCCGCCGGATTCCTCCGACTTAGCGTCCACCATCTCCACGTACGGTTTGATTTCTTCCCATATCCGCACGTATTCCCGTGGGTGGATCGGCACACCGTCGATGGCGATGCGCTCAGTGACCAGCTGCAAATGCGGGCTAGTGGTGCGCCCGGTGCGACGATGGAAAGCTCGCATAAGCGCCTCAATCATGCGCACTGTCGACGTTTTTCCGTTAGTTCCCGCAACGTGAATCGTGTTGAATGCACGTTCGGGATTTCCCAGCAGATCCATGAGGAGTTCTACTCTGTCAAGTGTTGGGTCAATCTTGACCTCCGACCACCGTTGATCCAGCTCGGCCTCTACCAGCGCCAGCGATGCGAGGTCTTCCGGGGTGATCTCGCGGGATTCCGGCGCGTTGGCTTCAGCGTGCATGGCGATGGGTAGGGATAGTCCATCCTCGCTGAGTTTCACTTCCCCCATGCCAAGGGTGGCAAGCTCCTCGTGCAGAGTCTCGTCAATGGTGCGCTCAAGCTCACCCTCATCATGTGAATGCTGCTGGTCAACCACTTAGTTCAGCTCCTCAAGGCGGGCGTTGATACGCGCCACCTCTTCTTCTGCGATCTTCTGGCGGTTACGGATTTTCTCTACCACTGCCTCAGGAGCCTTGGACAAGAACGCCTCGTTGCCGAGTTTCTTAGCGGTGGTCTCCAATTCCTTGGTTGCCGCTGCCAAATCCTTCTCTAGGCGCTTACGCTCAGCAACCTTATCCACGGTTCCGGAGGTATCCAGCGAAACCACAACCGTGGCCTGCGACAAGCGCACTTCAATGCTTGCCGACGCCGCGAAGTCCTCCGCAGGGGCCTCAAGACGAACCAAGGAGCGCACAATGCTTTCCTGTTCTGCTAGGTCACAGGCGTTAAAGTCCACGCGAGCGGGCACCTTCTGGGACGGCTTGACGCCCTGGTCTGAGCGGAAGCGGCGTACCTCGGTGACGAGCTTCTCCACATCAGCTATGCGACGAGCAGCGGTGGCGTCGATAAGCGCGCCGCCGTTTGTTTCCGCCTCGGTGGGCCATGCCGCTACGTTGAGGGACTCGCCATCGGTCAGAGCTTTCCACAGGACTTCCGTAACGAACGGCATGGCGGGATGCAGCATACGCAGTACAGCGTCCAGTACTTGCCCCAGCACGATCTGAGTGTTCTCGCCACGACGACGCTCCTCCGGAGTAGCGGAGTCAATATCACGTGGAATCTGCACCTTGGCAAACTCCAGGTACCAGTCGCAGAACTCTCCCCAGGTGAACTGGTAGAGGGCCTCATTTCCCTTAGCAAACTGATACGCATCAAAATAAGAATCTACCTGCGCGCGGACCTGCTCAAGGCGGTCGAGGATCCACCGGTCGGCGTCGCTTAGCTCCTCGCGGGCAGGAAGCTCGCCCACGCGTGCGCCATTCATGAGCGCAAATTTGGTGGCGTTGTAGAGCTTGGTAGCAAAGTTGCGGGAGCTCTGTGCGGAGTCTTCACCAACGGGCAGGTCGACGCCGGGGTTGGCGCCACGGGCAAGGGTAAAACGCAACGCATCAGCACCAAAACGTTCCACCCAGTCCATAGGATCGATGCCGTTGCCCAGAGATTTACTCATCTTGCGCCCGTGTTCGTCGCGAACAAGACCATGCAGGAAAAGGTCCGTAAAAGGTACCTGCGGACGACCATCGCGACCTTCCCCAAGAAGCTCCGGGGTGGTCTCAGCAGCAAGAGTGCCAAACATCATCATGCGGGCCACCCAGAAGAACAAGATGTCATAGGCAGTAACCAGAACCGAGGTTGGATAGAATTTTTCCAGCTCAGGAGTCTTTTCTGGCCAGCCCATCGTGGAGAACGGCCACAAAGCCGAGCTAAACCAGGTGTCCAGGACGTCAGGATCCTGCGTGTATCCCTCGGGCGCCTGCTCATCGGGCCCCACACACACGATGTCTCGCTGTCCGTTAGCGTCCTCAGGGCCGTACCAAATCGGAATGCGATGACCCCACCACAGCTGACGCGAAATGCACCAATCGTGCATGTCATCAACCCACTCAAAGTAACGCGGCTCTGCAGACTTGGGGTGGATGACCGTATCACCTTGGCGTACGGCGTCGCCAGCCATAGCGGCGAGTTCTTCCACACTGACAAACCACTGGAGGGACAAACGCGGCTCAATGGCTTCACCCGAACGCTCTGAATGCCCTACCGAGTGCACATACGGGCGAATTTCCTTAACGATGCGCCCTTGCTCCGCAAGCGCCTCGCGGATCTTGACGCGAGCCTCCGCCCGATCCATTCCATCAAACTGTGTTCCCGTACCTGCGATATGGCCGGTCGAGTCCATAATGGTTGGCATATCAAGGTTGTGGCGCAAACCAAGCGCGTAATCGTTCGGGTCATGCGCCGGAGTGATCTTGACTGCGCCGGTACCAAACTCTGGGTCAACGTAATCATCAGCGACTACGATCATCTGCCGATCCGCAATAAACGGGTGTGGCAACGAGGTGCCTACCAGGTCCTTGTAGCGCTCATCCTCTGGGTGCACAGCCACTGCGACGTCACCCAGCATGGTCTCCACGCGCGTGGTGGCAACGATGACGTGTGGCTCGGAATCATCCAGGGATCCATACCGGATGGAGACAAGCTCGCCTTCAACATCCTTGTACACGACCTCAATGTCGGAGACAGCGGTCTCCAGGACCGGTGACCAGTTAACCAGGCGATTGGCCTGATAAATCATCCCGCGGTCATACATCTGCTTGAAAATAGTTTGAACTGCGCGCGAGAGGCCCTCATCAAGGGTAAAGCGCTCGCGGGACCAATCGACGGAATCGCCGATAGCTCGCATCTGCTTACCGATAGTTCCGCCGTACTCGTTTTTCCAGTTCCAGACATGGCCGATGAATTCTTCGCGGTCATAGTCCCACCGGCTCTTGCCCTCTTTTTCCTTGAGCATGGCCTCGACTTTGGTCTGAGTCGCGATTCCAGCGTGATCCATACCCGGCAGCCACAAGACTTCAAAGCCTTGCATCCTCTTGCGTCGAGCGATGGAGTCCATCAGCGTATGGTCCAAAGCATGGCCCATATGGAGCTGGCCAGTTACGTTTGGCGGAGGAAGCACAATAGAGAACGGCGGCTTGGAGCTAGAGGTGTTAGCGGTGAAGTAGCCAGCATCCACCCAGCTTTGATAAAGCTCCTGCTCATGAGCTTGGGGATCCCAGCTCGCGGGGAGGCGGTCAGCGCGGTTTGCATTCTCATTATTCGCAGTCACGTCGACCATCTTAGCGTTAGCACCAAGCACACTTCACGCTGGGGTTTTTAGGTAGCTCTCGGACCTTCCCCGCTCTCCTTATTCACCGAATCTATAAAACCAAAAATGCCCCCGATCCAAGAGCCACACAAGGCTCTGTCGGGAGCATTATTTTGGATAAGGCTTTTAGAGGGGCTACTTCAGCAAGTCGGCGACAGCCGCGCGCTCCTCTTCGAGCTCTTTCACGTTACGAGCGATACTTTCCTTCTGGAAGTCCGAGAGCTCAAGGCCATCGACGATCTTCCATTCGCCGCCTTCAGCGATAGTCGGGAAACCGAAGATAAGGCCCTCTGGGACGCCATAGGAACCATCCGAAGGGATAGCGGCCGTACGCCACTGGCCTTCCGTTCCATTGATCCAGTCATGCATATGATCGATTGCCGAGGACGCAGCCGAAGCTGCCGAAGACTTTCCGCGGACTTCAATGATCTCAGCGCCGCGCTTAGCCACTCGAGGAATGAACTCGTCTCGGTACCATACATCATCAACCAAGTCAGCCAGCTTTTCTCCGTCCACGGTTGCATAAGCAATGTCCGGGAACTGACCTGCTGAGTGGTTACCCCACACAACAAAGTTCTCAATCCCGTTCTTATCGCGGTTAATCTTATCCGCAAGCTGGGAGATACCGCGGTTATGATCCAAACGCATCATTGCATTGAAACGGTCAGCGGGGATGTCTTTAGCGGCAGACTGTGCAATCAGGGCGTTGGTGTTGGCAGGGTTTCCTACGACCAAGACGCGGATGTCATCGGCGGCGTTGCGGTTCAAAGCGTCGCCCTGTGGGCCAAAAATCTTACCGTTAGCGGTTAGCAGTGCAGCCCGTTCCTCCCCTTTTCCTCGCGGCTTTGCGCCCACAAGGAATGCAGCATTCGTACCATCGAAAGCAACATCGGCGGAGTCAGTCACGGTGATGTTCTTCAAAAGTGGGAAGGCCGAGTCAAGCAATTCCATTGCCACGCCCTCAGCGCCACCGATTGCCTGAGGGATCTCAAGAAGCTGAAGCTCAATTGGGGTGTCCTTGCCATACACATCGCCATTGGCGATACGCCACAGCAAAGAATAGGCAATCTGCCCAGCCGCACCAGTGACAGCGATCTTCTTCACAGCGTGATTCATCGTGAGTTGTACTCCTTACAAATAAAGAACCTAGCTTTATTCGACGCTCACACCGCACGACTGCACCCACCCCACGGTGGCACTAAGCATTTACTTTGCACGGCTGTGAACTACGTCAAATACCACCCTCAAGAGTAATGGTAATGCCACTTTTTTGCCTGTCGGCTCATCGTTTACGCAGGTCACCCACACAAGACAATGATCACATGTGAATTTCAACACTCTTTTTAATCGGTTTACTTTACCCCCGAAAGTGCATTTTTAGCCACGTTTCGCCGACAACGGCGCTGGAGCACCATCGAGAAGGACGCGGATAAAACATCTCAAACACCCCCAAAAAGCCAGAGACGTTAACCCCGAATAGTCTTTAACAGTGAAACCCAGCACTTTTCGACTATCTTTAGCCACGAGGGGTAATGTTTTTCTCTTACTTCCCCTAAAAGTTGTCGTTTCCACCGCTAGGTTAACCTGCGTTCTGCGTTCAAACTGTCATAAGGCAGATCATCTTTATGGAGGAAACAGTTAAAAATATCACTAATTTATCTATATATTTCGCGAGGATTAATCGGCCCATGCATCAGTCCTCGACGTCATTGTTCGAGATAGGAGTACATCGTGAATGGCACTGTGGATCACATCGAGAATACGTCGGTAGATAATACGCCAGAGGTCTCCCCGCAGACGGTGCTTGCAATTGCTCTAGAGATGTTCTCCGAACTCGGTTTCTCCGACGCCAAGCTTGAAGCAATCGCAAAGCAATCCGGGATGTCTAAACGAATGATCCATTATCACTTTGGTGATAAGAAGGGTCTTTATCGCAGATGTTTGGAAGAAGCAGTCCGCAGGCTCAGGCCATCAGCGGAGGAAATGCAGCTAGAAACTCCTGTTCCTGTCGATGGAGTCCGCAAAGTCGTGGAAGCTGTTTTCCGAACCTATGTCATGCACCCAGAATCTATCCGTATTTTGCAGATGGAAAACCTGCATCACTTTGGCAAAATCGCAGAGGCGAGCCCACTCTCCGATCAGTCTTCCATCATGCTTCAGCTAGACAAATTGCTCATGTTGGGACAAGACGCCGGCGCATTCCGCCCTGGGATCTCCGCACAGGATGTGTTCACCCTCATCGCCTCGCTAGCGGTTTTCCGAGTCAATTCTCGCTCCACTACGCTCAACCTCTACAGCGTAGACATGATGGATGAGGACAACACTCAAGGTATGGCACGTCTGGCAGTCGACGCGGTTTTGGCATTCCTCACATCAAACCTCAAAGGTTCTGATGACGTCAGTTACCTCACGTCGACGGCCCCCAGTGATTCGATCACACGCAACATGGAGGAAGCCTCCTACCAAGTCGACGCAGACCCATTTTCTTAAATAATCAGTATCTCAAAGGCGGTTCCACTATCCCGTGGAACCGCCTTTTTTCATCCTTTTTTACGCAGTCTTTTCTTCTCCAGCTTGTTCAGACATCTGTGGAGCCTCTTCTCCTCGCACCGATGCCGCAGTCACCGTGACCACTCCCACATCTTCTAGGTCCGGAATGTCATACATAACAGGGACCAGAAGTTCTTCCATGATGGCTCGCAGCCCGCGTGCGCCGGTGCCACGCTCTATTGCCAGGTCAGCAATGATCTCAAGGGCATCATCATCAAATTCCAGAGCCACCCCATCCATCTCAAAAAGACGCTGATACTGCTTTACCAGAGAATTTTTAGGCTCGGTGAGCACTTTGACCAGAGATCTTTGGTCCAAATTCCCCACGGTGGCAACGATCGGCAATCGTCCGATGAACTCCGGAATCAGACCAAACTTAACTAGGTCTTCTGGCAGGACTTCTTTGAATACGTCGATCTCGTCGATATCTTCTTTGGAAGTCAGCTCGGCGCCAAAACCAATCCCCTTTTTGCCGCGACGTTCCTCAATAACCTTCTCTAAACCGGCAAAGGCACCTGCGACGATAAACAAAATGTTTGAGGTGTCCAGCTGGATAAAGTCCTGATTGGGGTGCTTGCGTCCGCCTTGCGGTGGAATGGAAGCCACTGTCCCCTCAAGAATCTTGAGCAATGCCTGCTGCACGCCCTCACCGGACACATCTCGTGTAATAGACGGATTATCAGACTTCCGAGAAATCTTATCTACCTCATCGACATAGATAATTCCCCGTTGTGCACGCTGGACATCAAACTCTGCGGCCTGCAACAACTTCAAAAGAATATTCTCTACGTCTTCACCCACATAGCCGGCCTCGGTCAGTGACGTGGCGTCTGCGATGGCGAAGGGGACGTCGAGAAGCCTAGCCAAGGTCTGTGCCAGATACGTCTTTCCAGAGCCCGTTGGCCCAAGCATCAAAATGTTGGACTTTTGCAGCTCTGTCTCGTCGTCTTTATTTTTCCGCGTGCTCAGAACACGAGATTCTTCAGCACGCACCCGTTTGTAGTGGTTATACACCGCCACAGACAGGATTCGTTTAGCGTCGTCTTGCCCAATCACATACTTATCAAGGAACGCGGAAATCTCCGAAGGGCGCGGCAACTTAGTGCCCTCGTCCTTCTTCTCCTCAGCAGCAGTGCTGAGCTCTTCCTCGATGATCTCATTGCATAGTTCGATACATTCGTCGCAGATATAAACTCCGCCACCCGCGATCAGCTTCTTTACCTGCTTCTGACTCTTTCCACAGAAGGAGCATTTGAGCAGGTCAGCGCTTTCTTGCATACGTGTCATGGTGAGGTTGAAGCTCTCAATTCTTCCCAGCCGTCAGCGGCCAAACGGATTAGTAATCGACTGTCCTTCACTTTAGCGGGTACGTCAAACTAACGGGCTCGTACGCGCCCAGCGCCTTTTTACCCCAAGGCACAAGACAATCCACCGTAGCAGAATTATCCCTTAGTTTTCTCCGATTAATGGCTGTTGTTTGCCGTCCAGCATATGACGGAATCGCGCTAGTCGTTGGGTATCGCACGGCACTGGCTCACCATCAAGCTCACTCACCCGAGAAATTCCGTGCAACGCATTGACAACCCACAGCTCAACGCCGTGAAGCGCCGAGCGATCATACGTTTTCTGGGCCACTCGATACCCTAATTCCCGAGCAATCTCTATCACCATGTGCTCGGTCACTGAGTCCAGGCGTTCTGCCCGCATGGACACAAGTTCATTATCTTTCCAGGCCATGAGTGCCGCCGTGGTCGTCTCATGTACTCCCCGTGGGGAAACGAGCACAGCATCGTCGGTGGGCACTGCATTTTTGATCCTTAACAGTTCAGGCAGGTCGGGCCCTTTTATGGTCGGATGTTGGATCTTCCCAGGCTGCACCATCACGGTGGTCAGGGTCGTAGCTTCTCGACGCTTCGGCGCAGGCCTAAACCGCACGCGCAGCGTGCCGCCAGGAAGGCTTTCCAAGCGAGGAAACCACTCCCCATGCAGAGGAAGCTCTCGCTTGACGGCGGCTAAGAATCTATCGATCTCTTCTTCTCGCGCCGTCTGCAGCGCGAGACAACTGGTGCGGAAGCGCCGGCAATGGGAGTCAAAGCCGCGGGCGTGGCCGTCGATAAGCAAAAAGGAATCAATCACCGTCGGAGGTTGTGTTTGGAGTGCCGGTTGTAGCCTGGCGCCATCAAACTCCAGAAGCTCTTCATGGGGAAATCCTTGCGCACCCAGGCTCAACAACGGCGCAGACTTTGTGACTATCTCATCCCATTCCGCGTCGGCGTTCGATAACGCGATAATGGCGCCCCCTACCCCATAGCTCAGACGCTGCCCTTGCACAACCGCGGTACGGATCGTCATTGCCAGATCCATGCTCCCGTCCACGGAGATAAAGCCGACCGCCCCGGAATAGACCCCGCGTGGGTGTCCTTCCAGCTCAGCGATAATCTCCATCGTCCTATACTTGGGAGCACCCGTCATTGAGCCGCCGGGGAAAGCCGCGCGGATCACATCCACGGGGGTTGCAGACTCTCTCACTTTCCCGCTGACAGTGGAGACCAGCTGATGTGCTCTGGAAAAAGTCTTTACTTGGCACAACTCGTCTACCCGTACGCTGCCGTATTCGCAGACATGTGCAAGATCATTGCGCACTAAATCCACAATCATGAGGTTTTCTGCGCGGTCTTTCTTATTCGTGGCCAAGTCGTGCCGCATGTCGGCGTCTTTTTTCTCGTCTTGACACCGCGCGCGAGTGCCTTTGATCGGCTCTGAAGAGACCACCCCTTGGCTCATCTTTAAAAATCGCTCCGGTGACGAGCTCACCACGTGGGTATCACCTAGAACAAGCAGCGAACGCATGGGGGCCGGAGCGATCTCTGTGAGGCGTCGATACGCCGCAGGACCATCAAAGTCACCGTCAATGGGCGCTTCCAGCTGGGTGGTCAGGCACACCTCATACGTTGAGCCCTGACTAATGAGCTCTTGAATCTCAGCGATACTGTGCAGATACTTCCGTCGCGATTCCCGCACTCGCAGTCGCCCCACCGCACAAGGGTCAAAAGGCCCCACGGGGGACGCAGCTTGTATCTGCGCCATCGTAGCGTCACACCACTCTATGACTTCTTGTGTCTCGCAATCGTTGTGTGGGGCAAGCGCTACCAGCTGCAAACGGCCTCGCTCGATGACCACAATCCGCTCAGCAAAAAACATTTTTAGTGCTTCACCGAGTACGGGAGCTTGTGCCTGTGCCTGCGGACCAAAGTCAGAATGGTTCGCCTCATAGCCCACGTAGCCGAACCATCCTGGTAGTGCCGCAGGGATCGCGCCATCGTTGCTCTCAACGTGCACCTGCGGGCATGCGTCCATGCTCAGAGACAAGGCATCGAGGGAATCAATTATCTCCCCACCATCATGAGGTGCAATGATGCTTTTACCCTCGAACTCCACCAGCACGCCCTGTCCACCGAGAGCAGCAAAAATATCAACGGGTCCTACGCCCTCTGGGACGGCTGACTCGCGCACCACAACAGACCTATGGGAGGCATGGGCAGTTTCGCACTGCTGTGCCTCCGAGCTTTCCCCACGGGATCGATGCACATGCTGTGCCGCGATCCCCACAAAGTTAGCAATGAGCTGCTCACCATATTGGCTGCCTATGGACTCCGGGTGGAATTGCACCCCCCACCACGGTTTTGTCCTGTGTTCTAGGGCCATAACAAGCCCCTCAGCATTCCTCGCGGTCACTCGCATGCAATCGGGGACGTCGGTGACCACGAGCGAGTGGTAGCGCACCACAGTAAAAGAATCCGCGATTTTTTCCCACAGCGGTCCGGTGGACGTCACCCAGATTGTGTCTTCCCTGCCATGGACCGGCTCGGGCGCTTTTTCTACCTTTCCCCCCTCAACATAAGCCATTGCCTGCATGCCCAGACATACCCCTAGCACCGGAACCTCCGAATGTTCCAATGCCACAGCAGAAATTCCCAGGTCTGAAGGAATGCTGGGTGTGCCAGGTCCTGGGGAAATCACGACCGCGTCAAAGGCATCAGGGGACGCGCTGCCCTGCTTACTGATGCGATTGATATCCAGGGGGGCGTCGTTACGCATCACCGTGACCGAAGCCCCGCAACGTGCAAGGTAGTCCACGATGTTGTACGTAAAAGAATCGTAATTATCGATAACTAAAACGCGGAGAGCAGTCTTCTCGGGCTCGCCGCTAGCTTCTCGACGTCCCCTCGCATCGCAAGCAGGTGTAATCACTCTCCCGATTATGGCAAAGTCCCCGCAGCACCAATAATTTAGGGTACAGCGGGGACTTCTTTAAGACCAGAACTTGCTAGCCGTTGAGCTTGCGATAATCAAAAACCTGGTCAATGATGCCGTATTCCACGGCTTCTTGTGCGGTGAGAATCTTATCGCGGTCAGTATCAATGCGAACCTGCTCAGGAGTACGACCAGTGTGACGCGAAAGGGTCTGCTCCATCAGCGCACGCATGCGCTCGATCTCTTTCGCCTGAATCTCCAGGTCCGAGACCTGTCCCTGCGTCCCCTGGGTAGCAGGCTGGTGAATCAGCACACGGGAGTTAGGCAAGCAGGCACGCTTACCTGGTGCGCCCGCAGCGAGCAGCACCGCTGCTGCCGACGCCGCCTGACCCAAGCAGACGGTGCGCACGTCAGGACGCACGTACTGCATGGTGTCGTAGATAGCCATCAGGGAGGTAAAAGAGCCGCCTGGAGAGTTGATGTACATCGTGATGTCACGATCAGGATCAAGCCCCTCCAACACCAATAGCTGCGCCATGATGTCATTGGCAGAGGTATCATCCACCTGCGTGCCCAAGAAGATAATGCGCTCTTCAAAGAGCTTGGCGTAAGGATTAGTCTCCTTGGTGCCATAAGTAGAGTGCTCGATAAACGAAGGCAGCACGTAACGAGCAGAGGGCATCTGCATTCCGGAAGTAGTCATGTATATTCTCCTGCCTTAGTTAGAAAGCGGACCCTGAGCGGACGCAATCACGTGGTCGACAATGCCATATTCTTTAGCCTGCGCAGCCGTAAACCAACGGTCACGATCAGAATCTTTGGTGATCTGCTCAAAAGTCTGACCGGTGTGTTCTGCGATAAGCTCAGCCATCTCACGCTTGGTCTGCGCGAACTGCTCAGCCTGAATAGCGATATCAGCTGCTGTTCCGCCCACACCTGCTGAAGGCTGGTGCATCATAATGCGTGCGTGAGGAAGGGCATAGCGCTTCCCCTTTGTGCCACCGGAGAGCAAGAACTGCCCCATAGAAGCAGCAAGCCCCATGCCGTACGTAGCGATATCGCAAGGCGAGTACTTCATCGTGTCATAAATGGCCATACCGGCAGTGACAGAGCCACCCGGCGAGTTAATGTACAGGGAAATATCGCGGTGCGGATCCTCAGCCGACAGCAGCAAGATCTGTGCGCAGAGCTTATTTGCGATTTCATCATCCACTTGCGTTCCAAGGAAGATAATTCGCTCGCGCAAGAGGCGCTCATACACGGAATCACTCAGGTTCAGGCCAGCGCTGCCCTGAGCCATGCGGATCTGGTCACTCATTCCAGTACTCCTTACAGATTTTCATTTTTAGCCAGCCACGTGACTATCGAATGCAACCCACGTTACCTGCCTATTAGTCCTCCCATGGCACCTGTTCGCTCACAGCGTAGGACAAACTAACAAGCAGAGCCACTATCCCACCGCTATCCCACAGCGATACAGCCTGTTGCGCGGTTGTATTGCCCAGTTGTCGTTTTTGAGAACGCTAGCAGGGTCGAGTTCTACAAACCCCCACGTCGATTTTTCTAGCGTTCTCAAAAACGACAAAACTTCTATCTCGGCATAGCAAAAGGCCTCAATGAGCGTTGCATCTCATTGAGGCCTCTTGTGTATAAGCCTATTACTTAGCCTCGTCCTCGGAAGCTTCTGCTTCTTCCTCACCGAAGTACTGAGTCGGGTCAACTACGTTGCCTTCCTCGTCCTTAACGGAGACACGGCAGATAGCTGCTGCCAAAGCCTTGCCACGGCGGACATCGGAGAACAAGTTAGCGATCTGACCGGACTGCTGCAGCTGCATCACAAACTGGTTTGGCTCCATGCCATAGTTCTGTGCAGTGAAGAGGATATGGTCGGTCAGCTCCTGCTGAGAGACCTCGGGTGCTTCCTGCTCTGCAAGAGCGTCGAGGAACAGCTGAGTACGGACTGCCTCTTCAGAGTTCTTACGGTTCTCTGCGTCGAAGTCTTCGCGAGTGGTTCCTTGTGCTTCAAGAGCAGCGTTCAAAGCAGCCTCATCGTGAGCGAGCTGGCCAAGCAGCTGGTGCAGCTGAGCCTCAACCTGCTCGTTAACAACACCTTCCGGAAGCTCGAATGTGGACTCTGCGAGTGCCGCCTTCAAGACTTCATCACGAATAGCAGTTGCCTGTGCAGCCTTTGCTTTTTCCTCAACCTGAGCGCTGACGGACTCGCGGAGTTCCTCAACGGTGTCAAACTCGGAAGCCATCTGCACGAACTCTTCATCAACCTCAGGAAGCTTGCGCTCCTTGGTCTGCTGAACAGTTACGGTGACAGTTGCTTCTTTACCGGCGTACTCGCCAGCCTGAAGAGTGGTGGTGAATTCTGCGGACTCACCGGTCTTGAGACCACGGAGAGCGGTATCTAGGCCGTCAATGAGATCGCCAGCACCAACCTGGTAAGACATACCCTCGGTTGTAGCTTCTTCGATTGCCTCACCGTCAACGGAAGCCGCAAGATCAATGGTGGCAAAGTCGTTGGTCTTCAGCTTGCGCTTGGTGTCCTTCAGCTCGCCGAAGCGCTCACGCAAACGATCAATCTCAGCGTCGACTGCTTCTTCATCAACCTTGAGTGCAGGAACCTCTACATTGAAGGCAGCAAAATCAGGGACGGTGATTTCTGGACGAACATCGACCTCAGCAGTGAACTCAACAACGTCGTTGTCTTCGATCTTTGTGATATCGATAGCAGGCTGACCCAAGACCACGAGCTCGTTCTCTTCACAGGCCTGCTGGTAACGGGTAGGAAGCATGTCGTTGACAACCTGCTCCAAAACCGGTCCGCGACCGATGCGGGCGTCGATAAGCTGGCGCGGCGCTTTGCCACGACGGAAGCCTGGAATGTTGATCTGCTGAGCCAACGCCTTGTAGGCCTGATCGATCTCAGACTTCAGCTCCTCGAAAGGAACCTCAACGTTGAGCTTGACGCGGGTGTCGCTCAGCTTTTCGACGGAACTCTTCACGAGCCATTCTCCTGATCGTTGGGTACTCAATAAATTTAAAAAATCCCTCCACCCTTACCAAGTGGAGGGATCTACGTCGGGACGACAGGATTTGAACCTGCGACCCCCTGCTCCCAAAGCAGGTGCGCTACCAAACTGCGCCACGTCCCGTTGTCGAACTTTCAAACAAACGCGCACACAATACAAACATAGAATACGGATTTCCGTACCAAGTTCGTACATGCAGTGTACAAGCTGCCCCTAAAAAGTTACGCCATGGAATCGCATTTTCCCAAAACGCCAGTTCAAGGCCACTAAAAGAGGAAATTACCACTACACGTTAGGACAATTTTTCGCGCTTCAATCTTCCGCCATCGCTTGCTCCCACCCACTCCACAAAAGCCGAGAATTGTCGTTTTTGAGAACGCTAGCAACCATGCACCACACAAAACCGCCGGTCGAATTTTTCAGCGTTCTCAAAAACGACAATCCCCACCCAAACAACATCGCAAAAAGCCGGCAACCTTGAATCAAGGCCACCGGCTTTAAGAAAGTGGAGGGAATGACGGGAATCGAACCCGCGTCTTCAGCTTGGAAGGCTGAGGTATTAGCCACTATACGACATTCCCACTAGCGTTTGAGTGCGTCGAACGCTGTGCGCATAACAGTAGCGGATTTTCGCGATAAGAACAAAACCCCAGCATTTCCCACCAACTTTCACTCCACGGAGCTTCATCAATCATCCCTTGCATCTGTCAGTAAAACCAATTTTTCTACATAATTTCTCTAAAGTTTTTCACCTCTCAAAAATCTTCAAACCCCTCTTTTACCCAACACCAAGGCCCGATAACCTGCATAAAAGACACATTATTGATTAGTGAGTTATTATGTTTTCATGCAACCGAAGATCATCGACGCAGATACCGGCCGCGAATTGTGGACCGCAAATGACTGCGCAGAGTTCTCGGGCACGGCTCGTGGCACTTTTACGAGTTATGCAGGTCGAGGACGTGCCCCTTCCCCCGTAGCTAAACACCATGGTCTAACTCTGTGGGATTCCGAAGCAGTCAAAGAATGGGTCAATGCCCGCAACGCTATGAAAGACCCAGAACCTGAAGACCCCGTCACAGATGTATAAAGTCACATCTCACAAAGTTTCTCTTCCCGCGTTCCTCAGCCCCCATCCGCAAGGTTAGGCTGAGGAACTTTTTGTTTCCTTGGAACGTTGGTCAAAGTAATTAACGTCCCCAATTTTCCACGGAGGCATTCACAATGATTGCGTTATTACTTGTCGTCCTCGTCGTCGGCGGTGCCGTCTTCTTCCTTAGCAGAGGCAATAAAAGTAACCGACAGATCGAGTCAGACAATCTCCAAGACTCAATCGCGGAAGCCCGCCGTTGGATCGAAAGACTAGGGTCACAAGTACTTACGATCTCAGGCACTGATGCAGCATCCACACAAGCCATTGCCGACGCCTCAGAACGCTACAACGCAGCGTCTTCCCAGATCAGCACGGCCACGACGGTGCGCCAAGCAGAATTAGCACGCGAGTCTGCATTAGAAGGCCTGCACTATATGAATGCCGCCCGCGAAATCATGGGATTACCTGCCGGCCCTGAGCTACCACCACTAGAAGGCCAACGCCAAGCAGGAAAGGTCACCGAAAATCGAACCATCGACTTCGAGGGCCAACAAATCACGGCGTCTCCTCACGCAACACCCGATACCCCGAATTACTACCCTGGCGGAATGGTTGCTGGCCGCCCGGTTCCTGCCGGATGGTATTCCGAGCCGTGGTGGGCGGGTGCGTTACGTAGTGGCCTCTGGACCGCCGGATCCGTTTTTCTCTTTAGCTCGTTGTTCAACGGTATGTCTGGCGTCGGATACAGCGCTCATGCCTTTGAGTCCGGCTTTGATAAAGGCTATGCAGAAGGCCTTGCTGCCAATGGCGGCGACGGTGCCGGAGACATAGGAGATGTCGGAGGAGATTCCGGCGATGACGGTGGATTCTTTGATGGTTTCTTCGGCGGCGACGGTGGCGATGGCGGCGGATTCGACTTTGACTTCGATTTTTAGTCGCTAAGCCCCTCCGCAAAGTGTGAAGGTGCCTGTGCTTCCACGCACGGGCACCTTCACTTGTATTTGCTTGTTGTCATTCCTGTCTACGGTCGTGCATACGGCGCCGGGTTTCTCCGCGGCCGTAGGGTCACGTTAGGCAACGTGGGGGCTTCAATTCGTGCTAATCCCTGCGCATTGATCCCCTCACCCCGAGCATTCACTCCGCCATGGCCTTGATAACCAGCGACCTTGCCAAAACGATCTGTTTGGGCTTGCCAAGCATCTCTGTTCTTACGAATCTCTTCGGTCGAGCGTCCTACAAAGTTCCACCACATAACGATCTCTTCCGCAAACGGCTGCCCACCGATCAGCAGTACTCTGCCGTCGCTATCGCTGTGGTTGGATATCACGATGCGTTCCGTACCAACCCCTACATAAGCAAGCGCCGCGTGGGGAATAGCAACGTCTTCTACTGTGATCGTGCCGGCGTCGACAAGCACTCCATGTTCAAAAGCCGGATCGAGGGGTATGGCGAGAGAAGAATTCTTCTTGACGCGTATTTCCGCCCCTACCAGCGGCGTAAACGTTTGTACTGGGCTTTTCATACCGCAGAGCTCGCCAAGAAAAACAATTGCCTGCCCCTCCCCTAGATCCACCGGTTCGGGAGAATAATGCTCGAAGGAGCGGGGCACACTGTTCCGGGCTGAATCCGGCAACGCAACCCAGAGCTGAACACCGTGGAGAGTTTCCGTGGTTGGCGTAGATACCTCCGAATGGCAAATTCCGGCCCCGGAGGTCATTAAATTAACCTCTCCAGGGCGCACCGTGCCAACGTTCCCTCCTGAGTCGCGGTGCTCTATTTCCCCACGGAACAACCAGCTGACGGTCTGCAAACCGCTATGAGGGTGCGGCGCCACATCCATGCCTCCGGTCTGAGAAACATCGTCGGGACCATAATGATCTACAAAGCACCATGCCCCGATCATTGTCCGTTTCTTCTGAGGTAGCGTCCGGCGCACGGTCATCGCACGCAATCCCCCGAGTGGAACCTCCCGAGCAGTGATGATTTCCACTGGGGCCCGCATGGGCTGACTGTTGCTATGCATATTCGTCATCGCTTTCCACCTCATCGATTGCACGTAGTAAAAAATCCCCGATATCACGGCCGGAGAGAGGCCTCGGATATCAGGGATCGTTAGTTGTAAAAAGACAGCTGTAACGCTAGAGAAGAATTAAGCTTCTGGAAGTGCCGGGGCGATTCCTGTGCGCTCGTATTCGGAGAGGATATCGATGCGCCGCTGGTGACGCTCCTCCTTGCTCCACTCCTGCTCGATAAAGGCGTCAATGATCTGGAGTGCTTCTTCTTCAGAATGCATCCGTCCGCCCAAACCGATCAGCTGGGCGTTGTTGTGCTCACGAGCTAGCCGGGCGGTTTCTACCGACCATGCCAAGGCACAACGAGCGCCCTTCACTTTGTTAGCGGCAATCTGCTCGCCGTTACCCGAACCACCCAACACGATGCCGAGTGAACCAGGGTCATTGACCACGCGGCTAGCAGCCTCAATACAATACGCCGGATAGTCATCCTGGGCATCATAAGTGTGTGCACCGCAGTCAATAACCTCATGTCCCTTGGTCTTGAGGTGTTCCGCGATAATGTTCTTCATGTCGAACCCTGCATGGTCCGCTCCGAGGTAAACGCGCATAGTTTCAAAGTGTATCGCATCACCGCACACCACCAAGAAGGGAACGCATCACCTCATATTCCCTTTCCCCGGCCACATAACTTCTTATAAGGACTTAATAAGGAAATGCATCGTTATATGAAGCGCTGGACGAGATCGTACAAGGATCATACGAGGTCATGCGAGTACACCATTAAAAAACATGTGACGCACTGCACCTCGTACAAAGCCTCATACAGGGGTTAGTCAAAGCGAGGGCTCTCTGTCCTCGACCGCTTTAGCTCGAAGAAATAGGGATAGGAGCCTAGCGCGATGGAGGCGTCGAAAAGCTTCCCAGCTTCTTCCCCACGCGGAATCCGGGTGATAACAGGACCAAAGAACGCAGAGTCTCCCAGCTTGATCACTGGTGTCCCCACATCGTTACCCACTAGTTCCATGGCACCGCGATGGTATTCGCGTAATTCTTTATCCCAAGTTTCGGTGTTAGCCACTTCTGCCAATGCGGGATCTAGGCCGACCGTGGACAGTGCAGACTTGATGATCTCGTCATAAGCACCAAAGTCCTGTTTGCCGCCTTGTCCATTGTTATGAATCTCAGTTCCCATGACTGTGTAGAGCTCATCAAGCTTATCGGGGTGCTGCGAGGCGACTGCCGCGAACACTCGCGCTGGCCCCCAGTTCGCCTTCATCTTCTCTTTGTAGTCTTCCGGCAATTCGTCTCGACCTTCGTTGAGAACAGAAAGGCTCATCGGCACCCATTCAACGTGAATGTCGCGAACCTGCTCCACTTCTTTGATCCATCGAGAGGTTACCCAACAAAAGGGGCAGCTCACGTCGAACCAGAATGTCACGTGCTCGGTCATAGAAGTCTCCTTTAATCCCTCATGCGAGTTTCTCATCCAACGCACTTCGAAGTTCTCGGTCCTTAACCTTCCCTCAAGTGCGCAACACTGCCCTTTTCAACGCATCTCCCCACGCGATCATTCCACGCCATGTTTGTCCTGCTGCGTTTGTCCTGCTGCAAAAAAGACTTTGCCCAATAGCCGGTTGCACTGTGGCATCCAGTTGTAAAGTAAATCCACAGATCAAACGCAGTGCCCACAGAGCTTTCGCCCCTAGCACTCTGGATAGCCTCAACTCAAGCTAAAGGAGCTCCTTAATCACATGTCTTCCATCAATCTCACGCAAGCAGAAGCTGAGCAGCGTTCCCGTATCCTTGACGTGCATCATTACGATATTGCTCTCGACTTGACTGAAGGGGATAAAGAGTTTCCTTCCACCACCACGGTCTCTTTCACGGTAAAAGAAGCCGGGGATACTTTTATTGACCTGCGAGCAGCATCCGTAGCAGAGGTGCTTCTCGACGGCACAGACATCACAGCAGCAGCGGTTCCGCTGACCCCCTCCGGCTACGATGAGACCCAGGGACTCGCTTTAAGAGGGCTAACTCCAGGAATGCATTCCCTTACTGTGACCGCTTCATGCGTCTATTCACATACAGGCCAGGGGCTTCACCGCTTTATCGATCCGGAAGATCAGCGAGTCTACTTGTACACGCAGTTTGAAACAGCTGATGCCAAACGCATGTTTGCGTGCTTTGACCAACCGGATCTCAAGGCTACCTACGCTTTTACTATCACAGCCCCCAAAGCGTGGAAAGTAATCACCAATGCTCATACCCAGATAACAACCGCCGCGGACAAAGCTATTCACAGGTCACACGTGGATTACAAGCTTTCCACGTATCTCGTCGCGTTGTGCGCCGGTGATTATCACGAGGTCTCAGACACCTGGTCTGGCGCGCTAACGCACCATCCCGAGACTCCCGCAGACCAACCCACAGCGCTAGAGATTCCGATGTCCATCTACTGCCGGAAGTCATTGGCGCGTTATTTAGATGCGGACACCTTGTTGAGAGAAACCAAGCAAGGGTTCACCTTTTATCATGAGAACTTTGGCATGGCGTACCCGTTTTACAAGTATGACCAGATCTTTGTTCCGGAGTTCAACATGGGCGCCATGGAGAACGCCGGTGCGGTGACCTTCCGCGATGAATACGTCTTTTCCTCTAAAGTCACCAAATACCGCTATGAGCGTCGCTGCGACACAATCCTGCACGAGATGGCCCACATGTGGTTCGGCGACCTTGTCACCATGAAGTGGTGGGGCGACCTCTGGCTCAACGAGTCCTTTGCCACGTGGGCCGCGGCGATCTCTCAAGCCGAGGCAACGGAATACTCCACGGCATGGGTCACTTTTGCCAATGTGGAAAAGTCATGGGCCTACCACCAAGACCAACTCCCCTCCACGCATCCGATCACAGCCGACGCCTCTGATATTGAAACCGTTGAGCAGAACTTCGACGGCATTACTTATGCCAAGGGTTCTTCGGTGCTCAAACAGCTGCAGGCTTTTGTGGGGCGGGAAGCCTTCCTGGCGGGTGTTCGCAAGCACTTTGCCAACCACGCGTTTGCTAACGCGACCTTTGATGACCTGCTTGGAGCCTTTGAAGAGGCCTCCGGCCGCGATCTTTCCCAATGGGCCGACCAATGGCTCAAGACCACTGGAATTAACAAGCTTTCCCCCACTTTTACTGTTAAAGATGGCGTTTATTCCGAGTTCGCCATCCAACAAAGTGGAGCAGCACCCGGCGCGGGAGAGCTTCGTACCCACCGGATCGCCGTGGGGCTTTATTCGCTTATCGACGGCCAGGTGAAAAGAACTCATCGATGCGAGATTGACGTTAAGGGCACATCCACGCCGGTTCCAGAATTACTCGGTCGTGCACAAGCTGACCTGATTCTGGTCAACGACGACGACCTCACATACTGCTTGATGCAGCTGGATCCAGGCTCACTGGAGTTCATTGTTAACAACATCGACAAAATCTCTGATCCCATGGCACGCACGTTGTGTTGGTCCGCCGCATGGGAAATGACAAGAGACGGAAGTATGCGCGCTCGTGACTTTGTCACGCTCGTTGCACGTGGCGCTCAATTTGAGACTGAAATTGCGGTGCTTGAACGCATCCTAAGCCAGGCGGCAAAGGCCGTACGGTCCTACGTGGACCCTGCTTGGGCAGATAACACTGGACATGACATGCTTGCCGACGCTCTCTTGGTGGGTGCTCGCAACGCGCAGCCTGGTTCTGATGCACAGTTGGCGTTTATTCAAGCTCTGGCAAAAATACGCATCACCAAAGAAGCTGCCACCGAATTTGCTGCGATTGTGGACGGCACTACTTCACTTCCGGGTCTCACAATAGATTCTGACCTGCGATGGTGGGCGCTTACAGCGCTCATTGCCCACGGTGACATCACGGGAGCAGCGGTTCGTGAGAGCATAGAGAAGCTACGGGACAAAGATCGTTCTTCCGCTGGTGAGCTTGCGGCGTTGCGTGCATATGCAGCACAACCGGATGCTGAGGTTAAGGCAGAAATCTTTGCTGAGGTTACCGACACAAAGAACACGCTTTCTAACCTCTTCTTACGCCATAAGCTCGAAGGTCTTACTTTCACAGGATCTGGCCCCTGCCTCGCTCAATTTAACTCCGCAGTTTTTGCCTTGGCGGAAAAGATCTGGGCTGAGATGTCGTCTGAGGTCGCACTGGTGACGCTGTCCGGAATCTATCCTTATTGGGATATTTCCGCACAAGGGGTAGAAAATGCCCACGAGTTCCTTAACAAGGACTCCTTGCCAGCTGGTGTTCGCCGGGTGGTGTCTGAAGGGATGTCTGAGCAGGAGCGCGCCTTACGCCTACGTGAAATAGACGCACGCTAGTTTTGTTTCGCCTCTATCCGTAGGACGTCAACTGGCACTTCCTGCGGATAGAGGATTCTCCTCCAGGGGGTTCCTCATGGATTCCACGCACAACCTCCCCTCCCGAAGCTTTAGTGCACAGCGCGCTGCTACGGTGGGCAACGATGACAATCTTTAGTGCTACAGAACAGACTGAGTCGGTCTCCTCTTGGTTAGGATCCGTAAACACCCAAGAATGGCTGATAGACAAACCTATCCAAATTGGGATCACTATCCTTATCGGCCTCATCGCGAACTGGCTTCTGCGGAAAGCCATTACCAAAGCGGCTCACATCAACATCAACAAAAAGCCCTCGAAGATTTCTTCGGTGCTGCCTCTGCGGGGAAAGACCGCTAGCAAGTCTTCTGAGGCCCTCAGCGCGACTCAGGAACAACGTAGGCAATCACGGATGCTCACACTTGCAGCGGTAGGACGCTCTGCAGTCTCTGTCGTGGTGTGGGTCTGGGTGTGCCTTGCTGTCCTCACGTACCTGGGGATCAACGTCACCCCAATCGTGGCATCAGCAGGCGTCGTCGGCGTAGCTCTTGGTTTTGGCGCGCAATCGTTGGTCAAAGACTTTTTATCAGGTGTCTTTATGCTCATCGAGGACCAATATGGTGTTGGCGACACTATCGACGTAGGAGACATCGTGGGAACCGTCGAAGACGTCAGCCTTCGACTCACAACATTGCGCGATATTCACGGCACCCAGTGGTTTGTCCGCAACGGAGAAATTCTTAGGATCGGTAACTTCAGTCAAGAATATGCCGTGGCCCTCATCAATATTCCGGTTGCACTAGACGAGAACGCTAGCGCAGCCATTGAAGCTGTCACTGACGCAGTAAAAGCCGCGGCACAAGAGCCGGCTATTAGCGACGTGCTCCTCGACTCCCCTATCGTCGATGGTGTTAATTCCATTGGGCTCGACCACATGCTGATCCGCGCCCGAGTGACAACCCTCCCGGATCAACAATGGTATGTCACCCGAGAGCTAACGGCGCGTGTCCTCACTGCTCTCCAGCACAACAACATTGATACCCCTTATCCTGAAGGCATTGCGGCTTCGCGACGCATCTCCGACTAACACCCCCTCAGAAAACGAAAGTCCCATGTCTACTCCCCAATCCTTTTACGACGCTGTGGGCGGCGAGTCCACATTCCGTGCATTCGTCCACCGCTTCTACGAGCTCGTCCGCACCGACGACATCCTGGGCCCCATGTACCCGCACGACGATTGGGAGGGTGCGGAAGACCGACTCCGTTGGTTCCTCGTCCAATACTGGGGTGGCCCTCAAACGTTCTCAGAGAATCGTGGGCATCCGCGCCTTCGTATGCGGCATGCGCACTTCCCTATCGACCAAGCCGCCGCAGACCGCTGGCTACTACTCATGGAATCCGCGCTGGATAGCCTCGATGAAGAGACTTTGCCCGCCGCCTATCGCGCTGCTCTGTGGGATCATATGCAGCGCGTAGCCGACATGCTCATCAACCGCGCTTCTTAGTCGAGTTTCGCATGTTGTGGATTCTTCTTGGTGTCGCCGCTGGGGCGGTTATCCCCGTCCAAACGGTTGTTAATACTCGGCTCAGCGCATCCACTGGAACGCCGTTTTCCTCCTCGATGATCTCCTTTTGCGTGGGGACGCTGACCCTCGCGGTAGCTCTCATAGCTGCCACAGGCCAGCTGCCCAACGTCTCAGCTGCTTACCACGCCCCCGCGTGGATTTGGTTTGGCGGACTTTTGGGGGTTATCGCCCTTACCGCGAATATTTTCATGTTCCCCCGGCTCGGCGCAGTGCAAACTGTTGTCCTGCCGATCTCAGGGCAAATCTTCATGGGGCTAGCCATCGATCATTGGGGCTTATTCGACGCTCCACAGAACTCGATAACCCCGCTCCGGGTAGCGGGAGCACTCTTAGTATTTGCCGGAGTACTCGCCACCGTGGGGAAACCGAAAAGTTCTAAGACCCGATCGGGGAGCTTTATTCACTGGATCTGGCGGCTTGCCGGCGTTTCATTTGGCATGCTTACCGCCATGCAGTCAGCTATCAACGGCAGACTTGGCGCTGTGCTTCACTCGGCGGCAACGGCGGCACTCGTGTCATTCTCCGTAGGAGCTGCAGCCCTTATCCTGCTCAACATCGTTTTACGGTGGCGTCCACGGATACAACGCGTCGGGTCTTCTCATCCCTGGTGGATGTGGTTTGGAGGAAGCCTTGGGGCATTGTTTGTTTTTGCTAACGCGGCATTGGTGCCAAAGATCGGAACGGGCCTTACCGTCGTTGCAGCGTTACTCGGAATGATGATCTCGAGCATTGCAATTGAGCGCATCCGTGGTGGACACAGTGGAATCCGGCAGATCCTAGGGGTGGCTGCCATGCTCATAGGAATCGTAGCGATCCGGCTGCTTTAGCGCCTAGCTCCTACGACAACAGGGAAAGTCCTTGAGACTCATAAACCGTTCCGTACGGAGCATCAATGCGTACCCACCGTCCGGCGCTGGATACTCGGAGATGCCTCGGTATATGCGCTGGTGCGGTAGCCGGAGGGATGAATCCCAGGGAGGTGCAGGCAAAGATCATTCGCATCGAAATCTCCACGGATTTATCCGCGCTAGACACCACCATCACTTTTTGATCCAACAGGCTCGCGGGCGGCCCCATCGGACCGGAAAACTGTCGGGCCAAAGAACGTCCTTTTTCTGCAAGGTCGCTGGCAACGCCCACGGGGATTTCGTCGATAAGCTTAAAGCCCGTTAATGGGGGAAGAGCACCTGCCCACGAGGCGTCATGTGGTTTGCCTTCACCTCGTGCCAGCAAATCAGTAGCCAGTACAACCGCGCCGTCTCTCGACGCTTCTCCCCTGACTCTCCGCGATGCGACCACGCTAAAAGGAGTGGTCACATACACGTTCACGCAGTCTTCTACCTGCTGTAGTCGTGCGTAAGCATGCCGGTCTAGGCCGATAGCACGCTGCAACAGGCTCGTTATTCCCGTTGCCGGGCCTTCGGGAATAATTAGACTCTCGTTCATCTTGATTAACGCGCCGATTCTGCAATCTTGGTGAGAACCTGCAGTTCATGGGCCTCAATCTCACGCGGACGGGCAGTCTTAAGATCCACTGCCACCTGCACGGCGAGCACAACCGCACACACGTGTCCCTCGCAGTCCTTCAAACTTTGACGAGTGGTAAACGAGGTAGTCCCGATCTGGACAATGGAGGTTTCAACCTCCACCTCAGCGGTACTGGGCATGATGGGACGCAAATAGTCCACTTCAATTCGGCGAACAAATACCGCAGGAATATCGTGCCCCTGCGCCAAAAACTCATCATTCGCCCACCTGGTGCGCGCTTCTTGAGCTAAATCAACATACGCTGAATTTGTCACATGACCGAAACGGTCGAAATCAGTCCACCGAACGGGAACTGTAGTTGTGTGAACTTGTTGTGTGGATTCTGCCGCCATGCTCTACTTTCTCAAAGTTTTCTATCAGGTTAAAGCACACATTATTCTTCATCTGTGTGTGCTGTTGCACAATGTTAGCCTCGTAACACGTGTTATGTGCAACGATGCCCCTCAGCACTCGTGAATCGGTTTTCCGATCACACATCAAGTACCGAGGGGCATCAACTAGCGCAGTGCACTACCGGCCATGATCGCTATGACTAGCGGGTCAGTTTACGGTGTGTGACGCGAGATGGACGTGCGGCATCAGCGCCGAGACGCTCAACTTTGTTCTTTTCATAATCCTCAAAGTTGCCCTCGAACCAGAACCACTGGCCCTCTTCCACGTTGCCTTCCCATGCAAGGATGTGCGTACACGTACGGTCCAGGAACCAACGGTCGTGAGAGATCACCACGGCACAACCCGGGAACTTCTGGAGAGCATTTTCCAGGGATCCCAACGTCTCCACGTCGAGATCGTTAGTGGGCTCATCGAGAAGAATCAGGTTGCCGCCCTGCTTCAACGTCAAGGCGAGGTTCAGTCGGTTGCGCTCGCCACCAGACAAGACCTTGGATGGCTTCTGCTGGTCAGGACCTTTAAATCCAAAGGCGGACAGATACGCGCGCGAAGGCATCTCGTTTTGGCCAACGTGGATGTAATCAAGCCCGTCGGAAACGACTTCCCACACGGTCTTTTCTGGGTCGATGTTCTCACGGTTCTGGTCGACATAGCTGAGCTTAACGGTTTGCCCGACCTTGACGTCACCGGAATCTGGATTCTCTAGCCCCACGATGGTCTTGAACAGCGTCGACTTACCCACGCCGTTGGGGCCAATAACGCCCACAATGCCGTTGCGTGGCAGGGTGAAGGAAAGGTCTTTAATCAGAACGCGGCCATCAAAGCCCTTATCCAGGTGATCCACTTCCACGACCTGGTTGCCCAGACGTGGCGGAGTGGGAATCTGGATTTCTTCAAAATCGAGCTTCTTGTACTGCTCAGCCTCTGCAGCCATTTCCTCGTAACGCTGCAAACGCGCCTTGTTCTTAGCCTGACGAGCCTTAGCTCCCGAGCGCACCCATGCGAGCTCTTCCTTCAATCGCTTCTGCAGCTTCTGGTCCTTCTTGCCGGCGACCTCTAGTCGCTGAGCCTTGGTCTCCAGGTAGGTAGAGTAGTTGCCCTCATAAGGGTAAAGCTTTCCGCGATCAACCTCACAGATCCAGCCTGCAACATGGTCCAGGAAGTAACGATCGTGGGTGACTGCCAAGACAGCGCCCTTGTAGTCTGCAAGGTGCTTTTCCAGCCACAGCACGGATTCTGCGTCCAGGTGGTTGGTGGGCTCGTCGAGAAGCAAAAGATCGGGCTCAGAAAGCAGCAGTTTAGCCAGCGCTACTCGACGACGCTCGCCTCCCGAGAGGTGCGTAACCGGATCGTCGGACGGCGGGCAGCGCAGTGCCTCAAGCGCTTGGTCGATCTTAGAGTCGATCTCCCAGGCGTCGGCGGCATCCAGTTCTTCCTGGAGCTTGCCCATCTCATCCATGAGCTCATCGGTGTAATTGGTCGCCATTTCCTCGGCGATCTGCTCGAAGCGCTGCTTCTTCTCAAAAATCTCGCCGAGGCCTTCCTCAACGTTTCCACGAACGGTCTTCTCCTCGTTCAGTGGTGGTTCCTGAAGAAGAATGCCCACGGTAGCACCGGGGTCAAGGAATGCTTCGCCGTTGGACGGCTGGTCAAGTCCAGCCATGATCTTGAGGATCGAAGACTTACCAGCGCCGTTCGGGCCCACAACGCCAATCTTGGCGCCTGGGTAAAAGGCCATGGTGACATTGTCCAAAATGAGCTTGTCACCGATAGCCTTGCGCACGTTTTTCATCGTGTAGATGAATTCGCCCACAGTGATATTCCCCTTTAAATGTTGAAATAGGTTTCAGTCACGTCAAAGGGTACATCACTCTTCCTATAAATTCGCCCCGCGCTGCGCCCTCCTAACCTAAAAGAGGTTTTATTTCCTCACTATGCAAGCCCGCCGCCTCTATTATTCGGCGAGTTTTTTAAAAGTCGGTTAAAAGGGCGGATTGTGGGACCCCGTTGCCGCTGCCCCTATTAACTCATCGGAAACGTTCGCGGCACCGTTATCTTCTTCATTCAAAAAGTCATTGGTTCTTGAATAGTCCCGGTCCGGGATAAAAGGTTGGTTATCCGTATTGTCCGGAGCCGGCAGTCCAGGAACATGGTGGATGTCCTCCACAGTCGATTTACGTGAAGACACAACGTAACGGCTCAGCTCAAGCCCCACATAGTTAGCTTTGAGAATTATCTTTGATGCCGGCTTCCCCGTTGCAGCATCAGTCCATTCTTGCGTGATCAAATAACCAGAACAGATCACGGGACGCCCACGTTCCAATGACATCCGGGCGTTCACACCTAGCTGACCCCAGCATTCCACGTCAATGTAGTTTTGGTCCGTATCAATCCACTGAGACTCTCCCCCAGGAGCTTCGTTGTTCGCAGTATTCTTACGCATCCTGCGACTCGCAGCGATACGAAACTTGCAGACTCCACCGCTAGCGAATTGCACGAATGTTGGCTCATTGGTGAGGTTTCCTACGATGGTGCTTTGAATATGCATGATGTGATTCCATTTCTTGAGTTCATTGGTATTAGCTGATAACCACGCAGGTCCGCGTCATCTCGCAGAACTTTGTTCCGCAGCACAAGGGTTAACGCCGATTCCCTGCCCTCCACATCTTGCGCACTTTTCGCGCACACGAATATCCCTCTCATCGTGCCGGCTGCCTTTCTGTGGACAACTCCGCTTCCAGCTGCAAGCTATCCACAGAAGATCTTCGAATAGGCTGCGGGCTCTTGATGCTGTGAACCTTTTATGCTGCGGAATGAGCAACCCGCTAGCTCACCCAAGCTCATCTGCCCATCACCAGCACCTTCTGATAAATATCTATCTGTTTAATAACTTTTCTAAACCTAAGGCACATTTTGCGGTAAGCTTTTGTCAATGAATTTTTGATTCTTCTTCGGATTACCCCCGGGCCATCACCCCGCTCGTCGGCACGCTCTTCCCCGTCGAAAAGCACTCTGTGCTCTAGGAATCCGGCGATGAGTTGAGGGTTTGTGTGAGATTGCTCCCCAAAGGAATGGTGATCGTATGACCCGTATCGTACAGAATTCCCCACGTCCCACCGGCTTGCCAGAGACTGAGAATTCCACAGCGGCTCAGGGATGGCGACCGTTCCTGCACAGTAATGTGATGTTCTCCGAGACGCCCACAGGCGTGGAGTTTCACGATGACTTCCGCCGGTTTTCTATCGACGGCCCAGGCGCATACAAAGCTTTCCGTGCCGCAACGCCCCTTTTTGAAGGCGACGTACTCTTCGCAGATGCTCTCCAACACCTGGGCGCTGCCGGTGCTCAGACCATCAAGCTATTCGAATCCGAGTTATACCGGCATGGGATGCTCACACGGCTGACCCCGGAAAATCCTTCTGTTGCCGCATACCAGTGGGGCGGCCCTTGGGACGGGATCTTAAGACTCCTCGCAAACTACACGCCCACTCCCATTGCTGTTCTGGAGAAGATCAGCCACACGCCTTTTACTATCTGCTGCAACCACCCGGAAAGCGCTCATCTAATCAAAGCAAGTTTGGAAGAAAACGGCTGTGCAACAGTGCGTTGTGCAGCGCTTTCTCCGGATACATCGCACCTCCGCCCCCTGCTCTCTCTGAGCTGGCGCGAACTCAGCGACGCCGCCACCATCACCGTCCGCAGAATTGGCAACGGATTGGTCATCGCATCAGATGTCGCGGCCGAGGCAATGGCTGCGACGCGTGTGTTGGAGTCTTTATCCAATGAGAAAGAAACTGCTGAGGTTCCAGAAGCTCTTATCCGCATGGCTGGCATCGTCGCGTCCTTTGAGGCTTTCAAGATTGTCTCTGGTGTCATGCCAGCAACGCTCACGCAAGCGCTAGTTCGCATTGATCTTTCCACCGGCGAGGTGACCCAACACCAGCTAGGACAGCAGCAGCACGATAATGGCGATTCTCCCCTGTTTTCTCTGGTTGATCCGCTTCTGGGCTTCACGCCGCGCTTCCTTGACGATGATATAACTCAGATGCCCTTGCGACTATCTCAAGTATCCGTGACCGGTCCCGATCAACGGCGTTGGGTTGTCACCGGTTGGGCGCTAGACACTCTGGAGGCTGCACGTGAACGCGCAGTTGAGGAAGCCACTACCCGCGTCCTTCTCTCCCAACAGTCAGCACGGACTATGCCGGCCGCCCCTTTGATGCAGCCCACTGGGCTTCCCACACCGGCTGCCGTGGGAAGTTCCCAGGAAGAAGCCACGGAACGCGCTCTCCCGCGTGCAGCCGCTTATTGGTCTTTTCACTCTGCAACGCAGGGCACCTCGGCGGTTGTTCCATTTCATGCAGGCGCTGAGGCTTCATCCTGTGTGCGGGATGCTCAGGAACTCTATGGCGCAGCCACGTCTATGTTCTTAGAGCTCACGCCTCTGTGGGGATACTCGGTAGTCGTTATTCAATGCGATAATCCCACTCTTAGCGTCGTGGCGGCGGGAGACTCGGCAGAACAAGCCGCGGTATCAGCCGCCTACGGCCACCTCGCGCTTGCACAACTGCATGCGGACAAGCACTGTCCGCCGCACGACGGCTGGTCGCATGCACTTCCGGCGTTAGCCTTAAGAGAATCCAGCATGCGCTGCCTTGCAGAGGAACCGGTGACTGAGCTTTTAACAGATCCCCGTCTCTCTGCCGCCGGGCTCACTGCCGTAGCGTTGCGCCCACGCACGTGGATACCTGCTTCCCCGCCTACCGTCGACCCGGCCGTTCATCGGCCTCTTGTCTCATGACTACGCGCGTCGCCTACCTGCACTGCCCGGCGCGTAATTTCCCAGCGCACGCCCTGCCTCCGCGTCATGAGCAGTGGATAGCGGTCCCCTCCGAGGTGTGCAGGGTCTGCCTTAGCGCATGGGCGGATCGTACGGAAGAGGCTGCGGACTGGGTTAAGGCTGCTAGAGTACCCGGCTTCATCAGACGCTGGCTGTCTGAGCGTGTGCACTATGTCGAACGCCCCCAAGGAGGCTGGAGACTGGCGGCTACTGATGCGCAGTATCTCTCCAGTTCTGCGGTGTTTATTCCGACAAGCCCGCACTGCACTGCACACCACGGCTGGGCTGCTAACGCAGAGGTTTCCGATCTCACAGGGCCTGTACTAGCACCGTGTGGGACGGGGCCGATCACGGAGATTCGCCGTCCTGGAATGGTGGTTTCCCGTGGAACCATGCCTGCTGTGGGATCTCGCCCAGCATTCCATTGGAGCGGTCAGGCACCGACCATTGCTGAGAGTCGAAAGCTAGCTCTTTACGAGGCCGTCGAGCGCGCATCCGCATGTGGGAATAAGGGAGCGGGAGGCGTCGATACGCATATTCCCCACGTCCCTGCCACTGATTTTGGGGTGGACAACGAACGGTGGAACCGTTCTTACGATCACTGCCGCAATTGGACACGCGCTATTCGCCTGGGAGATGAAACCGCATGGGTAGTTCCCACAGATATGGCGTTTTTCTGGTCTGACACACAAGCTCGTTTTTGCTTTGATTCCTCCAGCGGCGCTGCGGTGGGGCGCACATGGGAGGATGCGGTGATGTCCGGGTTAGTGGAGGTCATTGAACGTGACGCTGTTCTGGCCGTATGGCATGGTTCCATGACCGTCCCAGAGATCGATGTTGACTCGATCAATGATCGCACTTACCAGGCAATGCTGCGGCATCTTCGCAGGCAAGGGCTGGTTATCCGCGCGTTTTACTGCCCGCTGAGTGTAGGAGTTCCTGCTGTTATTGCGGTATGCACGGATACTGAGCGCACTTTCCTCTGTGTTGGGGCAGCCGCTGCACCCGATCCTCATGTTGCAGTGCGCAAAGCTCTACGGGAGGTCATGGCGGATTATCCGCAGTCGCGTTTGCTTGCTAGTGCACGGTTGTCAGACGCCGCCGCAGTGCGTGCGGACGGTTCCGGGGCAGCTCATCGCCTCAGCGTTGCCGCTTCCGAGCTTATCGACGCCGCCGCTTTCCTCCTCCTGCCCCGTAAAGAGCTGCTCCGTGTCTCCGACATCCCGGGGTGCCCTCGCTTGTCTCTCGTTGAGCTAGTCGAGCGTCTCAAAGCACATGGCTTTTACGGCTATGTTGTCGACTTCACCCAGAGTTATCACCAAATGGTGGGGCTTTCAGCTGTCAAGGTTATTGTCCCTGGTCTCTTGCCGCTGGAATATATCGGACAGCTGACCAGGGCATTGCATATGCCTAGGTTGAGGCAACAGATGACATGTTTTCGCGCTTTGGGTCTAGCCCCTCCCAGCTCACCTCCCCGTCTCAATCTTGTTCCGCACCCGCTTCCCTAATGTTCCTCATGCTTCGCTGAAAGGTGGTGAGTCCTATGGATCGCCATACTGCAGATTTTTGGGCCACAACAGATAACGCTGCGGCCGAATACACGCAGCTCATCCTGGAGCGCAAAGAACACGGCATGGTCTTCCCTGCTCAAGGTCCTTTTTGGAACCATCAACCCTATCCCGCAAAAATTGTTCCGGACGCCCCTCGTTTCCAGCTCCATACGCTCACCATGTCCCCCACGGACATCGCTATTGCGCAGGCGCTGGAGGATTCCCTGATCAGAACTCGTCTGCGTGCAGAAGTCGACTGCAACTCGCCTACGAGGACCCGAACTGAGGTCCAATCTTTTCAGTGGTCTCGTAATACGGCCTCAGGCGGAGGCTTATACCCAGTGAACGTCTACAGATACAGCCCCGGAGATAGCCACCTGCCCGCCGGCCTGTACTTATTCAACCCCATAACCTGCCAATGGCAGCAGCTAAGGGCTGATTCCCCACGAGGCGAACACTCGCGTGCTGCCGGTGAAACCCTGCTGGTTACCGTGGAGTTTTGGCGTTCAGCGTTTAAGTACGGTGACTTTGCGTATCAAGCGACCTCCGTGGATGTGGGGATCGTTGTCGCGGCGTTAGTCTCCCAACTGGATGCAGCTGTTGGGCCGGTGGCTATCGACTGGTCACCCGACGAGTTCGCTCTCTCCGAATTCCTCGGTAGCGATCCCCTCGACGAGGCCATATATTGCACGATCACGCTGCCTAACGGCTCCCCTTCAGACACTGTTACCGCTGGCGCGCCATCAGCCGTTCTCCAGACTGCTGCTCGACTCGCGCACTCGGGAACGATGCCCGTACGTTTTCCCACCACTGTGGCTTTGCAAAAACAGCGGCTCCGAGAAATGCAGAGTATGCGTGCGCCTTTTTCTACGGAAAGAATCGCCGCCCCGCCACCAGCAATAATCAAGCGAGGCTCCAGCTCTTTTGGGCGCTATTCCGGAGCTCCAATCGACGTGGGTGTGCTTACTCGCATGGTGCAACGCGGGCGTGCCACGGCCGCTTCACTCCTGGGAACACCTCCTGAAACTGATTATTTCTCGGGTACCCAAGCAGCCGCGCTGTGCGTCAACGTCACGGGCTTAGCACATTCGCTTATAGCGGATAGTGAGACATATCCTGCGGCGGCTCCTGCGCGCCCGTGTCCACAGCTTCCCGAGTTATTGCGCAACACCTATCTCCTGAAAAACTACGACCCCCTGCGCAGCTCAGCCGTCTTAGTGCTGTGCGCAGATTTGCAGCGGGTAACCACTACTTACGGTGCCTCTGGTTATCGGTGGGCATGTGCTGAGGTCGGGGCCTTTTGTCACGCTGTCTATGCTGTTGCGGCACAGGAGCGGGTCTCTGTGGGCGCTGTGTTGGGCTTTGATGCTCAGTACCAGCGCAACTACCTCGGTTTAGCGGATAACCTCATCCCGGTCCTCAACATACTCGTAGGTGTGGATCGGCCTCACGCACGGTGGAGGAACTCGTTACTATGACAACCATTTCATGGAAGCTTCTTAATGAAGCCCTGGTTCGCAGCTGCAGTGTGCCGTATGAGGCGTTGCGGCAGCTTTGCGACGCCCCCACCGACGCACTACTTACTGCCGATCTAGACCAGCGACTCCGCGTAGACGCGGCCTTTGATGCCCTTGGTTCTGCGGCCCGCCAGGACGTCGCGGGGTGTACACACACAGTGTTGCGCCACACGCTACTCGATCTCAAGCGAGCTGCACATCATCATGACGTGCGCAAAGTTCGTGCCCTGCTGGCTAAAGCTACATCCGCTGGTGTGCTGTTGCCTGCCGGCGTAGCGACTGCTGTGGATACGGCGATCACTGCCGCCGAAAACGTGCTGTCATCAGCGCAGCTGCACGACGTACTTATGCGTTCCAAGAAAAGAGAGCGCGACTGCCTCGGGAAGATCGCCAGAGACCAAGGAGTTGATTCGGCAGTATTGGTCACGTCGGTCCCCGCTGCAAAAGCCATCCGAAACCTGGGTGCAGATCGTGCGATGTCTGCCAAGCAGCTAGCTCGTGCACACCGCACTGCGCTGGGATACGTGATCCGCAGTGCCACCCGGACGGTACCGTTTTCCGCCCTGTGCACAATCGCGCCGTCTCAGTTGTCCCACACCAGCCGGCACCCGGATGAGTCTCATACCACGGCATCTGTGCACACTATTGCGCGTTGGAACGTCTACGCCATGGCTCAGATTTTCTCTGTTATGAAGAAGGACTTTGGTTTTATTGCCACGCTCCCGGTCCTGGTTAATCCTGACGCGTTATCAGAAAATGGTCACTGCGCGCTGCCGCGGTGTTCCGTCGAATACCTAGGACACGTCGGCGATCGGGACCTCGCCGTTTATCGGGAGGAACGCCGAGTGGTCGATTCCAATGGATTATTTGGAAAAGTCATGGCCTTAGCCGCAAGTGCTCCCCAAAACCACGAATACACGTGTGAGCAGCTGGCCGCAGAGCTCTCGGCGCGTACAGGTTTAAGCAAGGCACAAACAAAGTGCATTGTTCTCGATGCCATCCGAATTTCGGCCTTAGTTGTTCCCACTCTCGATTTATCCCCGTCCACAGCGGTATCTGAACAGCCGATAGTTACGCACTTAGCACGTGGGTCAGAAAAGGCCGCATCTGCTGCACATCTCATTGCCCGCATCGCGGAGGGATGCAACGCGGTGGCGTCGATAAGCGACTTTGACCGCAGACACACTCAGATCCTAGATCTCGCGCACCACTTGGATAGCCTCCGGCGACTCGTCGATCCCAGCATGCCGATATTCCATACCCATGCGTATGAGGATGGGGTCGGGAAAGAATCGACGATTCCCTCCCCCGTCGCGGACTCGTGCGCAGCTCTTAACTGGGAAGCCCTCGCAGACCTGGTCGATCTGCTTGACGTGCGGCAGGCAGAACGCGCGTTGTTTGAGGAGTTTGTGTCCGCAAAATTCCCCCGTGGGGAAATCTGCCACGATGTTCCGGCGCTGGTCAACAGTTTTGTCGCCGAGGTCCTCACGCCACTGCGCCAGATTGATATTGAGGCAGTCGATGAAAATGACCTGAAATCCACTGCGTCTTTGCCGCTGGGTAAGGCTTGGGAATGGATTCGTGCTCGGCGTCGCTTCCTGGCACACGTGGCCGAGTTAAGAAGCAACGCCACTGGCCCAGTGGACATACGTGATCTCCTCATCGATCATCGCCCTCTCGTGCAATCGCGCAGGTATCCGCTTCGTTCTTTGAACGCCTACGTTCAGCAAGGCGACAAGGCCACGGTCGTGATTAACCGAACGCTTGGCGGGCCAGGTTTCCCGTGGTCTCGGTTTGCGCATGCGATGCCGGATTCCGCAGCACGCGCTTGGTCCGAATTATCGGATTATGCGTCTGATGCGGGAGTGAAACTCGTCGAGCTGACAGCCGGAAAAGTGGTCTCCAACCTCAACGCGCATCCGGCTACCTACCCAAGCACCCTTCTCATTCCGGGACACCCTCGAAAAACCACACGTGCATCTGATATTCGACTCGCAGACACGCATCTGGCCTACTGCGCATCCAGCGGACGCTTGCAGCTTTTCGACGCCCACGGCACCGAACTCCTCCCCGCATACATGGGGTACATCACTGACCGAGGTCTGCCATTATCTACGCAAGCCCTCATGCTCCTAGCGCCACCCGTGCATTGTTCTTTGGACTTTTTCCCGCGTATGAGTTCAGAGATAACGCATCAAACGCGCCTGATGCTAGGAGATGCTGTCCTCGCGCGGGAAAGCTGGCTCTTTCCCGCTTCAAGCATCTCTATGAATATCCCGTGTCTCTTAGAAGAAGCCCTGGTGTGGTGGCGCAGCTTTTCCCACCATCACGGGCTACCCGACTGCGGAGTTCTGCGAATATTCGATGCCCACGGCGTTGTGAACAAGGGGCAGTTTTATCACTCCCAGATCATAGGAACGATCACCAACCTCATACGTGTATTACGCAATGCTCACTATGGGTGCGTCATTGAGGAATTCTTTCCGCATGTTGGCGAATCCGGTGTAGCACAGGAATACGTAGTCACGGGAACACGCTCTTTGAAGGAGGGCATCTAATGCGTACACCCGATCCATGGCTCTCTTTTCATATTTTTTATGGAGAAGATCCTTCTCTCTTGCTCCGCGACTGCCTACTGCCCTTTGCCCATGCATGCGTTGCGGAGGGCCTAGTAAAACGGTTCTTCCATATGAATTACTGGCTGGAAGGCGCACATGTCCGCTTAAGACTAGAGCTTTATAAGCCTGCGGACCGTGAACGCATCGTATGCAAAGCCCATCAGACTATCCAACCCTGGATTGACGCTCATCCTTCCAGCGCTCCCCAGCTGTCCCTGCGCAATCCCGAAGGCTATCGGCGCCTCTTTGAACACGAATATCCCATGTCCAGGTTCTCCGACTACATCGATCAGGATGGCCTGCCGCGCCTAGAACCAGATAACTGCATCCGAGAACGCTACTACGAGCGTGAATATGACCGCTACGGCGGACGGATAGGGATGTCGCTTAGCCAAGATGTTTTTCAAGCCTCGACGTTATTCGTCGAAAAGCTTTTACACTCTGGCGTTTTAGAAGCACGGACCTCACGATTAGCCGCGGCTGCGCTAGGAATGATCTGCACTGCGCATACAGTTTTGGCTTCCGACGCATCCATAGGACGTTTTTGGGAAAGCTATCACGCAGGTTGGACCTCGTCTTTTTCTATGCCCACCAGCTACACCTCGCCCACGGCACAGCACAAAATCGCCACCGAGGCTCAGGCGCTCTCACGTGCAGCCACGCCATTTCGTGCGGCCTTGCGCCACGCCCCAGACGGTTCAAGTCTTCCCGAACCCTATGCCACTTTTACTCAACGCATGACGTCTGCAGTGGAGAAACTCCATGCGGCACATGCCTCTCACGAGCTTGATTTTGGTGATTCTGCGGCAGAGGCTGGCCACACGTGGAAAGAGAACTCCATTTTTCTTCTGCGCTCTTATGCACACATGACCAACAACAGAATGTCCGTCAATATCTCCGATGAGGCCTATCTAGCTTATTTACTGCACGCGTTATATCAGGAGGCATTATGACCAGCATCCACGATCTTCGGTTTGCTCCCGGCGCGGCATTGGGTCCGATTATCCACAGTCCTGATCGAAGTTTCGCAGTAGCGCGTAATCCACAGGGTGAGCTCAGCGAGCTAGGCCCACAGGCCTGGATGCTGCTGGATCTCTTCCGGCAACGCGATAATGGGAATAGCGTCGACATGAGAATGCTTGCCATTCCGCAAGTTGCTCAAGCCGTACGTGCAATGGAACACCGGGGACTGCTTACTGCGGCCCCGGATACCGGCGCATCTTCCCATCCCGTAGGCGTGTTGGGACGGCCCCGTGGAGTGTGGTTCGTTTCTTTTGTCACCTTAGTCATGGCACTTGCGGCGGCATCGACGGCCCTGCTCCTGTCTGCGGGCTCCGCTTTTACCCAAACGCATAGCGCGCCTAATCTCACCGGTTTTTTCACAATTCTCGCCGGCGTAATCATCACCATTATTGCCCACGAGTGTGCTCATGGAATCGCCTTTTTTCTGCTGTGCGGAATCAAACCGGCAGTATTTTCCACTGCCCCTTTTCCCCGCCGATTCCTCAGTTTGCAATTACCTGGACTATTGGCGATATCCTCTCGCGCCGGGAAAATTGCAGTCCTTGCGGTCGGCCCTGCCACCACTCTCATATTCACAGGGCTTTCCGTATTTCTCTACAACAAAGGGTTGCTTCCCGACGGTGCCTCCTGGCTCCCCAGAATCTTATTTCTCACCTTTGTTGGCTCCCTTATTCCTGTTCCACATTCAGACGGAACCAAGATTTTGGAGACGATATCCAGAACCAATAATTTACCAAAATTTGCATGGAATTTTGCACGGAGAAAACAACTACGTTCTGAGATATTTCAACAGCAAATCGTTACCATAATTGTTATTTACATTTCACTTTATCTGGGTACCATAATGTTATGGGCAATCATAGTGCTATTCTTTATAGTTTTCCCTGGTAGTCCATATCAGTAGTCCAACCGTACGTCTTCCCATGAAAGGAGCACACCATCATGACAAGCATGCACAGAGACGCTATGTCCGGTCTCAACCTGGATTTGCTCGCAATGGAGGTCGAGGGTCTTGAGGTAAACGACTACGTCGATGCTGATGACACCGCATTCTTCAGCATGTGTTCGTCCACTACCTCTTCCTCCTCCTGCATTTCCACGTCTTCTTCCTCCTAGCTCCAAGCTTTCTTCTCTAAGGAAGCTGCCGGAGCACAGCGACTTCCCCGTTGTGCTCCGGTTCTGCTTGCATCATGATCAGTGCTTCTTCACTAGCGTTTACTGCCCTTGCAGACACGCCTCCGCCACGCGAAGTCGACCACCGTCGGACGGCCGGCTTTGCTACCACGCATGCCTTAAAAAACCTTTGTGACGTGGCAACCGAACTATCAGACGATTCATCGTGGGCAATCCATGTACTCACGGGTCAGGTCGTGAAAATTCCTCGTCCCGTACCTGCTGAAAATTCAAAGCCGTATAGGCTTCCACTGGAGGCTCTTGATGGGATCGTCACTTCTGTCCTCGATCCCACCGTGGGGATTCTAGGCCCTGGTCACTTAGATCGCGGTTGGACTACGTCCGTTCCCTTTTCCGGGACTACCCGCATAAGAACCGCCCTCTGCAATCTTGATCTCACGTGGTCAGGACAGACAGAGTCGCTACACCACAGTCGAAATATCGCAGCATTAGAAGGGCTTGAGCGATTATGCTGCGCCCATTCCCAAGGAAGAGTCATCGTAGGGGCCGCTACAGATCTTCCTGGACGAGCAATCTCTCCTACACAGCTAGGGTTCGGGCCAGAAATGCTCGCGCTCAATCGCGGACTAGTTCCATGGTCCCCTACCGCGCCACACATGTGGGTGGAAGGCCGCAGTCTTTGTACCCATGATTCTGTGTTTCTTCCTGTTGAATGCGTGTACTACGGAGATGTGCCGACGCACCGCTGGGCCGTCACTAACTCCTCCGGCTCTGCCATTGGAAGTTCGCTCACAGATGCCACCCACGCCGCATGCCTTGAGCTCATTGAACGCGATGCCATCATGTCCACGTGGGTACGATCAATTCCCACTCTGCCGCTTCTCCCACATGCCATTGCAGAGCTTGCCCCATTGCTCTGCCGTGCACGACTACTTGAGCTCCGGATTCGACTCACCCGCGCCTATACTGACCTGGGTTTTCCAGTGGTGATCGCAGGTGTCGACGATGGTGTGACAGTGTCTCTAGGCTCAGCCTGCCGCGAGTCACTGACTGCCGCAGCCGTCGCAGCGCTCAACGAAGCCTGGGCTTTTTATCCTGAGCGACGGCGCGTCCGCGCTACCGGCTTACCTGCGCCCGACCGTATTCGTTCGGTTCTCGACCATGCACATCAGGTGTCGTTTCCAGAATGGACAACGCGGATCGACAAGCTGCTCGGCACAGATCAGCCATTATACGAGTACAGAGAGACAGACTTTGCGGCTACGCCTTCCGCCCTTGCCGCGCTTATCGACGCCGGTTTTGACCCGATCTGCATAAACACCACTCTTCCTGAGGTGCAAACATACGGTCTCACAGCCGTAACAGTTGTCGTCCCGGGACTCGTCCCTATCGACTTTGGATGGGACCGACAGCGAGCACAATTTATGGAACGCCCCGCTCACCTTTGCTATCAAGCAACAGGAGGAACCGTAAATCCCATAGAAAAAAAGTGCCACCCCTTTGCGTAGCTGTCCTGAGGTGGCACTCCTTATCTTCTTTTTCATCTTCTTTGCTGCCGCTTCGAGGCAACAAAAGCAAACAACGCAAACACAACAGTCCAAGCAGCAATGTTAGCTACCGCCCACCATAGGGGAGCAGATAGTGCAGCCCCATTCGCTATAGCTTCTTCAGAACCCGATATGGGAAAACGCGCTAGCTTATTAACTCCATACAGTGGCATAAAACGCGATATGGACAGCAAAACCCCACTAAGCGGGATAAACATATTGGACAAAAATGCACAGATTAATACGCCAAAGGAAGCAAGAGAAAGGGCAGCTTCACCGCGTATAAGCAGTGCCACTCCAAGTCCAAAAAATGCAAACGGCACTGCCGTAAGCCATGATGCTAAGAACGCCCAGCCCCATCGAATATCACCTTCTATCTGGGCCGATGTCAAAGCACCAATAACATACACGACAAGGACAGGGACGAAAGAAACGATCAACACCGTCAATACTTTGGTAGCAAGGTATTTCCCACCAACAAGAGGCGTCATCGCAAGCTGACGTCCCCAGCCTTTTTCCTGCTCCAGCGCCGACGTTGCCGCTAGAGTCGTGGCCACGGTAACAGAACCGTAGGAAGCCATTGATGCCATGATCGCCGCCCTGACGTTGCCATGACCTAAGTTTGCATCTCCATAACCTTGAATAGCGCCAAAAAGAAGATACATTCCAGCCGGTAACAAGATAGCAAACACTAAATTTGCCGGGTTACGCACGATGCGCTTGACGTCTATGAGACCAAAACGAATATTCATGCTACGTCCTTTGCTTTACCATCGCGTGAATGAGTCAACTCAATAAATGCGTCTTCAAGCGATGTCGTTGAAACCAACAAGTCATAAGCAGAGGTGCGGTTAAGCAGGTACCGCGCAACATCGTCTGGATGCGTAGTGTCCAGCGTCATTCGATCACCGTTCATGCTTACGTTCTTAACCCCCGGTAATCCGGCGAGCTCTTTCATCGAGGCATGCGGAATGACGGCACTGACGGTTGCACCTCGCACTGAAGCCCTAATCTTTTCGATGGGACCGTCCGCAACGATTTTTCCTTCGCTGATAAAAATAACGCGTTCCGCAAAGTCGTCTGCTTCTTCGATGTAATGGGTAGCAAAGATAATCGTGCGGCCAGCATTCGCTTCCTCACGCATGATGCGCCAGAACTTCCGGCGTGCTTCAACGTCCAATCCTGCAGTGGGCTCATCCAAGATAAGCACTTGCGGATCTGAGAGCATGGCCAACGCAAAACGCAATCGCTGTTGCTGGCCCCCAGAGCATTTCCCTACTTTTCTGCGAGCAAAACTAGACAGATCCCAACGCTTAATCACGTCTTTTACCCGCCCGCGCGCTCCATGTGCAGCGGCAACTGCCTGAATAGTTTCCCGCACTGTGAAGTCGGGAAGCAACCCACCAGACTGAAGCACTGCTTGGCACCGGCCAGAGCAGGTAGCTTTTTGCGGAGGCTCACCAAGTACGTTCACCTGACCAGAATCAGGCGAGCTGAGTCCCAAAATCATGTCGATCGTTGTGGATTTTCCAGCACCGTTTGGACCCAAAAAAGCAACAATCTGGCCCTGTGGGACGCTAAACGACACCCGATCGACGGCAACAAGCCTACGTTGGCCGTGCCGGTGGAACGACTTAGTAAGTGCGGAGACTTGAATGACTGGCGTACTCATAAACTTATGCTAGCCGATCATTTAGCTAATAAAAAGGGTATATATCACTTAAAATAATGAGTGACGTTGAGTCAATAAACCTTGCTACTTCTGCACTCAAGTTCTCATAGAAAAACCACGGCAGAGGTACCATCCACCTTTTCGCTTATCCCCTTTGCACTTACTTATCAAACTCCCGGCTATGGTAATCCGCCGCCGCACCCTGTTCGCCCGAGTTCATTCTTGCCAGCATCTGGTTATAGGCAGCGAAATCCTCATCGTCATCCGACTCAATCCGCTTCTCAATCTCACGCTCCGTTCGACGGTCTTCCTTCAGCCATTCCATAAACAACGCACCGAAAACGATGACCAACGGGAAGGCGCCAGAGGCCCATGCTATGCCGCCGCCAACGTTTTGGTCATGCATCAGATCAACCGCCCACGGCAAACCGAGCTGAGAGTAAAAGCCTTCTGCCAAGATTTTAGAAAGCTGCATAAGATACACGCCGAAGTACAGGTGAAAAGGCATCGAGAAAACCAACCACCCGAGACGGGATAGCACCGAATTATTCACCGGCTTAGGGTCTCCGCCGATCATTTCCCAATAATAAAGCGTCCCTGACAGCAAGAAGACCCAGTTCATGGAGAGATGACCCGCATGTTCGGAAACCATCACCTCATACCAAGGGGTGACATATAAGAGATAGAAAATGGTAACAAACTGAATTGTGTTAAATGCTGGGTGCATGACCACACGCAGCGTTTTTGAATCAATAAATTGTTCCAGCCATTCCTTAGGACCTGGCTGAGCTGCCGTACCCGATCGCAGCGTCGCAAGAGCAAGCTGCAGCGGATTTCCCAGCACTAAAAAGACTGGGATAACCATCGATAGGACCATATGCGTCACCATGTGCATGGAGAACATCGCCGGCATATAGAGCCCCACGCCCGAACTCATACAAAGGCTAAGGCTTATGCTCCCCAACAAGAACCAAAATGTGCGTTGCCACTTCCATTGTTTCCCTTGTGCCCGAAGCCGCAGGAGGCCCACAACATACGCCACGGTAAGCACAATTCCCAAGGTGGTAAACATAATGTCAAAACGCCAGACCGTCCATACATTCCAGAATGTAGGCGCCTTGGTGAGGTCATAACCCATGATGATCGACATCTGGGAAAGATCAGTCACCCGAGGCGGAGGCGGTGGTGTTCTCCCCAATGAGATAGCAACTCCCATGATCGCAGCCATGACAAGCACTTCGACTATCGCGACGCGAGCAAAAAGCCCCCGAGTGTCCTCACTTTTTTGAAGCTGGGGGACGGTAATTGCGCGATGGACAAAACCAAACACCGCCAAAATAATCGTGATGATGGCCTTAGCGACGATCAACCTGCCATATCCACTAGTAAACAAATCCTCCACACGCACTCGGATAGCTGCGTTAATCACACCAGAGATCGACATAGCAACAAGCGACCATAAAGCCACCTGCGAATAGCGCGACACCGCAAGCCCCAGATCCGGCCCCAAGCGCCTACCGTGCGCAATCAAAGCCATAAGGCCGCCGACCCACAGCAGCATAAAAAGCAAATGCCACAAAAGAGAGTTCGTCCCATAATCGTGATCGCCGCCGGCAGCCGAGTGCCCCTCCAACCCCAATGGGATGATCGTGGCGATTGCCCCAACAAACCACACAGGTTGGGACTTCCAACGCTTACTCAACAATGACAAACCACCGACGATGCCAGAGATAATCGCCGTCCATAGCCACGCCAACGCTGCCGGAACTTTAGTAATAGCAATGGGCCAGTTATGTAACTGTACGGCTTGAGAAAACGGCTGGCCGGAGACGTCGGAAAGCACAAGCGGAATCATGAGGATCGCAATAGCACCGAAACAAAGCACGGCAACAGAACCGGTCCGTGCCGCAATATGCCCATCGACGCTCAACTCCGCGCGATCCAACGAGGCGTTTGCACGAGGGGAAACAAAAAAGGCCGAAAACATAAACGACCCCACGCCAAGAGCTGCGAGCATCCAACCTGCAGCACGAAAAAATGGCAACCCTGCAGTGGTCACCGGCCCGGGGTCTGGAATTCCCAATGCGGCCAGGGATTCGCTAAGAAAACCCCATGAAATTAACGCCCCCACAAGGCCCGCAACCACCAAAAAAGCAAGATACAACGGCCATGTGACTCGAACCACGGGGGAGGAAGCATTCGACATAGTTTTCTAGCCTAACCGTTTCCGCTTACGCTGCGCGCTTTTAGTGCATTTTTCTAGGCACGACGCCAAAACCAAGCAAGATGGAAGAGAATTCCAACAGCACGCTTAACCAAACAAAAGTTTAACCTTCGCCACATTAAGCGAAATGGATGAAACAAATTACAGTTGTAGGCCTTTGTTAAGCTACCCTACTTCTTAGTGCCACAGGCTGAATTGTCATACGGAAGGATATTTCCACGTGAGTCCCCGCTTATCCCTTATGAACCGGGAAAATACATTGTTGCGGTCATATCCTTTGCGTTCCCTTAATCAAACATGCTTCAGAAGCCTTGCCCATAGGTGTATGGGCAGCTCTCTCATCGCATAGCAGTTCGACGGTGTGCTGCACGTTGCTCCCAGCATCGAACACGCACAGGCACCCATAATTGAACATTTTTGTAATGCACGGCCACGCGATGTGCCGCTCGACTCTCTTACTGCAGCTTTTATCAGAGAGCGAATCACATCCAGCCAAATAAGACTCGGTTTCTTGATCGGCAAGCGCCCTCAATTTTATCGCTAGCTAATCGACACAGCCCCAAAGTGGAAGGTCATTGCACATGAGCAATCCAGTTCCCACAATCGAAGCGCCCCCAAAGGGCGTGGAGTACATTCACGGAGATACAGCGCCGCTGCCCGTGGGTGTTAAAGACTCGCGCCCCCTGTCCCTCAAATCGCGCATCATACTTATTATCATCGCCCTCATCGCCGCTGCAGGCTGGGGCGTCATTGCCTTCGCCCGAGGTGAAACGATCAACGCTGTGTGGCTCGTCTTCGCAGCAGTTGGCTCGTACTTCATCGCCTACGCATTCTGGGCACGACTTATTGAATACAAGGTAGTCCGGCCACGCGATGATCGTGCTACCCCAGCCGAATACATCAACGACGGAAAGGACTTTGTTCCTACAGACCGTCGCGTGCTCTTTGGCCACCACTTTGCTGCTATTGCCGGCGCCGGTCCACTGGTGGGCCCGGTTATGGCTGCTCAGATGGGCTATCTGCCAGGCACACTCTGGATCGTTCTCGGCGTTATCTTCGCTGGTGCCGTACAGGACTACCTCGTTCTTTGGATTTCCACACGTCGCCGCGGCCGCTCACTCGGCCAGATGATCCGCGATGAGATGGGCACGGTAGGCGGTGCCGCCGGTATCTTGGCCGTTATTACCATCATGGTCATCATCATCGCGGTTCTTGCCCTTGTTGTTGTTAACGCTCTTGCAGATTCCCCATGGGGCGTGTTCTCCATTTCTATGACCGTCCCCATCGCAATCTTCATGGGCATTTACATGCGCTACATCCGCCCCGGACGCGTCACCGAGGTTTCGGTTATCGGTGTGGTTCTGCTTCTTCTCGCCATCATCTCCGGCGGTTGGGTAGCCTCCACAGAGTGGGGCACGGACTGGTTCACCTGGTCTAAGGTCACTCTGGCCTGGGTCCTCATCGGCTACGGCATTGTGGCAGCCATCCTGCCTGTGTGGTTGCTCCTTGCTCCGCGCGACTACTTGTCCACCTTTATGAAGGTCGGCGTGATCGCCCTTTTGGCAATCGCCATCGTGATCAATCGACCCGAGGTTCATATGCCCGCGATCACCGATTTCGCACGCAACGGAAACGGCCCGGTCTTTGCAGGTAACCTCTTCCCATTCCTCTTCATCACCATCGCTTGCGGCGCCCTATCAGGCTTCCACTCACTCATTTCTGCGGGAACAACGCCGAAATTGATTGAAAAGGAATCCCAGATGCACATGATTGGCTACGGATCCATGCTCATGGAATCCTTCGTTGCCATCATGGCTCTCATCACCGCTGTGGTCATCGACCGTCACCTTTACTTTGTGATGAACTCCCCTGCTACCCTCACCGGGCTCGATCCGGCACAGGCAGCCGCGTTTGTCAACGGTCTCGGTCTTCCAGGCGCCGGTATCACCGCTGATGCGCTTACGCAGGCCGCCGACGCCGTGGGTGAAAGCACCATCATTTCACGTACCGGTGGCGCACCGACCTTGGCTTTCGGTATGTCACAAATTCTCACGGATATCACCGGCAACGCTGGAATGCAGTCCTTCTGGTACCACTTTGCCATCATGTTCGAGGCGCTCTTCATCCTCACCACCGTGGACGCTGGTACCCGTGTGGCTCGCTTTATGATGACAGACACCTTGGCCAACATCCCTGGCCTGAAGAAATTCGCCGATCCTAACTGGACCGTAGGCCACTGGCTCTCCACTGTCATTGTGTGCGCCCTCTGGGGATCCATCCTCCTGATGGGAGTTACAGACCCACTCGGCGGCATCAACGTTCTCTTCCCACTCTTCGGTATTGCAAACCAGCTTCTTGCAGCTGTCGCGCTCTCACTCGTTGTGGTAGTAACCGTTAAGAAGGGCCTTCTTAAGTGGGTGTGGATCCCAGGCCTTCCTCTACTCTGGGATGTTGCTGTCACCATGACGGCTTCCTACCAGAAGATTTTCTCCGATAATCCTGCCATCGGATACTGGGCTCAACACACCCGCTACAAGAATGCACTTGCAGAAGGAAAGACTTCCTTTGGCACTGCAAAGTCGGTCGAGGCCATGGAGGCCGTTGTCAGGAACACCGCAGTTCAAGGCTTCTTGTCCGTACTGTTCGCAGTACTCGTGATCATCGTCCTCATTGCAGCTGCGGTAGTCTGTATTCGTGCATTGGGTCAGCTCAAGCGTGGCGAGGAAGTGCAGACTTCTGAAGAGCCATTCCACCAGTCCAACTTCTTCGCACCATCGTCGCTTGGCACATCTGATGTAGAAAAAGTTCTGGTCAATGCGTGGAACGAATATGATCCACCTAAAGCACACGCCCATAGCCACCACTAGCATTCACTAGCGAGGAACGATGGAGACTCTTTCAACAGCGCTGCGATGGGCAACTGCCCCGCTACGTTACTGGGGCGAAGTACTCGGAGAAAAAGACTACGAAAAATTCGTAGCCCACCAACGCGCCCACCATCCCCACGAATCGATTCCCAGCGAACGCGAATATTGGCGCCAGCGTTGGGCTGATCAAGATTCCAATCCAGGTTCCCGCTGCTGTTAGCGTCCGCTAAAAGACAAGGTCGAGACATAGTTCTCGGCCTTTCTTTTACCTCCCCCTCCTCAACTATGAGGAAAACACACGCCGTAGTATTATTTCCATCAATGCCTCCGTAGCTCAGTGGATTAGAGCAGTCGGCTTCTACCCGATTGGTCGCGGGTTCGAATCCTGCCGGGGGCGCTCTGTGATGAGCCGGAACATTGTTGGCACAATGTCCCGGCTCATTTTTGCGTTTGTTAGCAGCCCTCCCCACCACAACCTGCATTTCCATAGACAAAGGGGCAGTGCGTGGCCTGTTTTGAGGCTTTTGTCTATGAAAATGCAGGTTTGAGATCAAGATCCTCAAGGTTTTGTCGTTTTTGAGAACGCTAGCGGGGTGTGGTGTCTAAAAACCCAGGTGAGGTTTTCTAGCGTTCTCAAGACAATCCCAACACCACCAAGCGCCCCCCGCTTTCCTCGCGCCCCAAAATACAGTAGATTTTAATTTGTTTTTAAGATAAAAACCTTATCTTTATAAGCATATTCATATAAACACATGGGAGGGTCCTATGCGCAAGTCTGGAGTCGTCAAACCACTGGCAGTTATCGTTGCTCTCACAGCCATAACTCCTCTTTTATCCGCGACCCCCAGCGCCCTAGCTCGAGAAATCTCGAACAACGCAATAACGGCCACAACTGACGTAGCAGAAGGCGCGCGATTAATACGCCAAATCACGGTCAAAGATCCCAAGGGAATCACTCGGACCCCGTCTAACCCCACAACGGTCCATGCTTCCCACGGAGATACCGTGACCGTGAAGGTCACCATCGAATCAAAAGATAGAAATTCCCGCGGTTTTAGTGACTTCACAGAGCTAGTCCCTGCGGTAGGACAACTAAACAAGGAAGCCATCACCTACACAATCGACCAGCAGCCCCCTGCAAAACTCCTCGAGAAAAGATGGGAAGTACAAGAGCAGTCCAATCAAATCAGGTTCAGAGATAAAGACCTCACAAACCTTCTTCTCGGACAAAAAGTCTCTGTCGAATACACATACACCGTCGACGCTAGCTCGCCGGAACCACGAACAACAGGAATCATGGTTGACGGCTACCCAGACGACAACACTCGCGCCATGGGCCCCAACCTAGTGGTGGATCAACCTAATTCAACAGGAAACTTCCGCTCACTGTGGCAAGGTTTCTTACGCGCATTATCACACTTCTTCAGCCCACTCCTGATGCTCTTTCGCTCATAACTGGAGCCAAAGTCAGCTTCAATAAACAAGACAAAAGGCACGCCTCGCAATAACAAGCGGGGCGTGCCTTTACCTCATACGTCTACACAAGACTTAAGAGCACTTCTTCCATGGGAGAAGACGTTCAAAGCGGGTGCATTGCTGCTGCTTTATTTGTTCCCTTCCGGTGCGTTCCCGGCCAGGGCGTTCCCTTTCCTCAGAAACAGGCTTCCTCACAATAGGGCGAGGTGCGACTGGAGCTTCAGCTACCGGCTCCGGATCAGCCACGGGCTCCGGATCAGCGATTGGCAGGTCAAGCTCTGGGGCAAGAGACTCGCTAGGATCAAGGTCAACCGGCTCCGGATCGGAAGGAGCCGGGGCAGGAACGGTTTCCACGACCGGTGTAGGAACCGTAATTGGCTTAGGAGCAGGACGGGCATCGTCACAGCTACGGCCATTACGGGCTAGCACAGAACACACCGCAGCATGGGCGTCGACAAGCCCTGCACCCATTCCGTGCGCAGTCTTTCGCTGTCCGGGACCAGGCTCTGCTGTATAACGACGTGCCGTGTCGCGAAGGATGCGCTCAATCTCATCGGGGCTGATCGTGGGATCTGCAGCCTTCATCAAAGCGATGACGCCAGCAACCACAGGGGTGGCCATGGAGGTGCCTTCCATGTAGGAGTAGCCGCTCGCTTCAGCGCTGCGCAGACCACGGTTAACAGTGGAAAGGATGCCCCCTCCCGGATTGTGGTTGCTAAAGGCCGGATACATATTGCCGCCAGGCGCACCGACGTCAACGTGGCGCCCGAAGTTGGAGTAGGTAGACCTGTGGCCTTCCGGACCGGTAGCGCCTACAGTGATCACGCCATCACACGATGCAGGCTGCACGTTGTCGGTTGACTGATCCTCATTGCCAGCAGCCACCGCTATTGTTGCGCCACGGGACAGCGCGCGGTCGATGGCGTTTTGGTAGATCGGCATGCAGCGAGACCGTCCGCCAAGGGACAAGTTGATCACGTCGGCCGGGTTGTCATTATGTGGGGTTCCAGGAACGTCCTCGCCTGCAGCCCACACGATTGCATCCGCGATATCCGAGGTGTAGCCACCGCATCGTCCCAAAGCACGAACAGGAAGAATTTTTGCGCCAGGGGCAACGCCAGCAACACCCTCATGGTTGTCCGTAATTGCCGCCGCAATACCCGCAACGTGAGTACCATGCCAGGAGGAATTTGTGGCGCGAGAGTTAGGGCCACAATCCCCTTGATAGGTCCAGTCACCCATGTCAGTGGGGTCGTTATCGCGACCGTCGCGATCCTGAGAGATCTTGGGGTCGGAGATCATGTCGTAACCAGGCAAGACCTTGTCGTTAAGATCAGCGTGGCTGGTGATACCCGAATCCACCACGGCGATAACTGTCTCAGTACCGTCGGCACCCGATGCCCACGCCTTATCGACGTTGGCGCCGAACTGGTCAAAGAGGTGCCATTGGTACTTGTAGTGCTCGTCATTGGGCGCAGCAAGAGAAGTGGAATACTGAACGCGGTCAATATCCGCATAGGCAATTTCTGCCTTGGACTCAAGAGCACCGCGGAGAGAAGGAATTCGTTCCGCAGGTACAGGTGGATCTAGTTCAACGACGTATGAGCCGTCGAACATCTGACGAACGAAAGAGGCGTCAGAAGAAAATTCTTTAACAATCTTATCCAGGATTTTCATCCTTTTGGCTTGATCCAACGTCGTCATTCGGTTGAATGTGACAATGAATCGAGTAGCAGGCGCCTCGCCTGTTGGGGCAGCACTTTGACGCTGCACAACAGCAAGGGAATCATCGGGGTCTTCAGCGGACAAAGCAGGAGCGGCAGTAGTAACAAGAGATGCACACGTTATGGCAGCGCATACAACAGATACGCCACCCCTGCGTGAGAATACGGTTCTTGAGGGATGAATTTTCACTCACGGAATTATAACGAGATGAAATAAAAGCAATCCGAAACTTTTGTTGGAGAAAATTTTCCCCCAAAAATCGCGAAAGAAAACCCACCATCACTCGGTAAGCTTCATTTAATTCTCAGCTTCTACCTATGCAAACTTCCCCTTTTTGGGTGAGTCCAAGTTCATAAAGGAAAAATGAAGTGCTCAACCATACTCACTATTCCGTTTTATATTCACGTGTGTGTATTCGCACGATCCCCCACCCAACGAGACAAAGAGGGCTAGGTTGGAAAACATGACTACTCAATCGCGTTCTGTTGTGGTTTGCTCTTCCGAAACTGGGGAAATCACCACTCAACTCCTCCCGTCAACAGAAGAACACATAGCCGATGGCGATGTGCTCATTAAAGTTGCGTATTCCTCCCTCAACTTCAAAGACGGCATGGCGCTGCGTGGGGATCGCGGCGTGGCCCGCACCTTCCCCCTAGTTCCCGGCATCGATGCTGTTGGGGAGGTCTTAGAATCAGAATCCGAGCGGTTCCAGCCCGGCGATAAAGTCATTGCCAATGGCGCAGGAATCGGAGAATTTCGCCATGGCGGATACACCGAACGTCAGCGTATTCACGCCTCGTCTACGGTGGCTCTCCCCTCTAACTTTTCCATGAAACAAGCCGCAGCTATCGGCACAGCAGGATACACAGCAGCGCTCTCCGTGAACGCGCTTATACAACACGGGGTTCTGCCCGATCATGGCCCCATCCTCGTCACAGGCGCTACCGGCGGCGTGGGGTCAATCGCCATTCTTTTATTGCACAAGCTTGGCTATAACGTTGTCGCCGCGACTGGCCGAATGGAAGAGCACTCAGATTATCTTCTAGGTCTTGGGGCCAGCTCCATCGTGGAACGAAAAGAACTAAGTGAAAAGGGCAAACCGCTACAGCGCGCCATATATGCAGGTGTCGTCGACTGTGTGGGCTCCCACACCCTTGTCAACGCTTGCGCCCAAACTAAGTGGGGCGGAGTGGTTACAGCATGCGGATTGGCACAAGGGGCAGATTTACCAGGAACGGTTCTCCCCTTTATCCTTCGCGGCGTATCACTCGTTGGCATCAATTCCGTTGATGCACCTCTTGAGCACCGCGAAAAAGCTTGGGCTCTACTCTCACAAAACCTAGATACCGAAGCCCTAGATGCAATGACAACCACTATCGGCCTCGACGAGGTCGTCGATGCAGGTAAAGCCTTAATGAATAACCAACTTCATGGCCGGACGGTAGTCGAGATCAATTAACACCAACCCCAAACGTGTGGGCGCCTCACAACTCGACGCCCACAAGCTAAATCCAGCTATAACGACGGTAATGCTACGGGCGCACGTAGTATGAATGAGAACTCTGTGCGCTTTCCAACCAATGTTCAGGAGAACTACCGTGGCATTACCTTCACCATCCATTCATGCACGAGCTGTAGTTACCGGCGCAAGCCAAGGAATCGGACGTGCGATCGCCAAGGATCTTGCCTGCATGGGCCACAATCTCATTCTGGTAGCCCGACGCCGTGACGTCCTTGAGCAGCTGGCGGAAGAACTGGAACAAAACCACAGCGTCAAAGTCGATGTTATGGCCTGCGACCTTGCTAACCCTGAGGAGCGCGCAACGCTCATCAGCGAGCTTCAAGGCGTGGAAGTTAACATCATCATCAATTCCGCAGGAATCGCAAGCTTTGGCCCTTTCATCGACCAGGATTGGTCATATGAAGACAAACAATTCGAGCTCAACGCCCGTGCGGTCTTTGAACTCACCCACGCAGTACTTCCCGGCATGATCAAGCGCGGCACGGGTGCCATCTGCAACGTTGGTTCCGCCGCCGGAAATGTCCCCATCCCCAACAATGCTACCTATGTGCTCACTAAAGCAGGGGTAAACGCTTTCACTGAGGCCCTCCACTACGAGCTCCGAGGCACTGGCGTTGCATGCACATTGTTAGCGCCGGGCCCCGTCCGCGAGGCAGTCGTCGATGACGCCGAAAAATCCATCGTGGACAAAGTCGTACCGGACTTCCTCTGGACCACCTACGAGTCATGCTCGCAAGAAACTCTCGCAGCACTTGCTGCAAACTCGCGCCGGGTCGTTCCTGGGCCTTTATCAAAAGCAATGAATGCAATTTCTGCAATCGCCCCTACTGCAGTACTTTCACCACTGATGGGCTGGTTCTATAAAAAACTAGGATCATAAACCTCAATGCATCTTCGTCCGTTCTTGCGTCAATTCGTGGTTAGAAACACCTCCTTGCTGCCACAATGACGCAAGATACGAGTACCTTAGAAAACATGTCTGATACTCCCGCTAAAAATGATCGTCTCGTTTGGATAGACCTTGAAATGACAGGTCTCGATACTCACCGTCACGTGATTGTCGAAGTTGCTGCGCTGATCACCGATGCAGATCTGAATATCCTTGGCGAGGGAGTAGACCTTGTTGTGCACGCCACTGATGCGGAACTCGCAGAAATGGACGACTACGTCACCACAATGCACGAAAACTCTGGTCTGACGCAGGAAATCCGATCCTCCACTGTCTCCATCAAGGAAGCCGAGGATGCCGTCCTTGAGCTGATTGCCAAGCATTGCGACCCGCAACATCCAGCTCCCCTGGCAGGTAATTCCATTGCTACAGACCGCAGCTTCATCAACGCTTACATGCCAAGGCTCGACGAGGCTCTGCACTATCGCATGGTCGATGTTTCCTCTATCAAAGAGCTTGCCAGACGCTGGTCCCCGCGCGTGTACTTCAATCAACCACAAAAGGGCATGGCACACCGCGCGCTAGCGGATATCGTTGAGTCCATCCGCGAGCTTGAGTACTACCGTCAAGCGCTCTTTAAAAAGGATCTCACCAACGCGGAATGCATTGAGGCTTCTGCTCAAGCAACCCAGTCCTACCAGCAGTTTTTGCAATAATAGATTTGTGAGTTAATATTGTCCTCGCTGCTTTGAAGCGGCAATGGTGGCTGTAGTTCAGCTGGTAGAGCACCAGGTTGTGATCCTGGGTGTCGCGGGTTCGAGCCCCGTCAGCCACCCCAATGAACTCCCTGACTATTTTTAGTCAGGGAGTTTTTGTTATCCGATACAATCACTGCATGCTTAACGCTCGGATCCATGTTGCCGTGCCCACGGCCTTCCATCACGATGAATCCCTCAACATCGAGTCCACCCTGGCCCACGCAGACTGGCTTATCAGCCAAGGCATCACATCAATCCTCTTCGGTGGCTCCACCGGCGAGCAGCACAGCATGGACGCCTCTGAAAAACGTGCTCTCTACGACGCTGTGAATCAGCATCCCTGGGCACCTGGAATTGAGATACTTGTTGGCGTTGCCGCTATCCGACAGTGCCACGCTGTGGAGCTAGGGCGCTACGTGGCGTCGTTAAGCCGGATTGATGGCATCTTATTGGGGTTCCCGCCCTACGTGCGCCCTACGCAGGAGCAGGCACGTCGTTACGCAGTAGCCGTTATCGACGCCGTCCGTAAGCCCACAATCATCTACAACCACCCAGAACGCACTGGTTTCGACGCGAGTGCTTCTACCCTCGCGCAGCTATGCATGCTCGCGCACGTCATCGGCATCAAAGATCCAGGCGGCACGCTCAAGATTGACGAGGTCGCCCAAGAGCTCACCCCCTTTAAAACTCGCTACTACGCCGGCGGTGAGGTCAACATCAACTCCCGCGTCTCCACCGGTTTTACCTACCTCTCCTCCATCGCCGGCAACATGGCACCAAAGGAAACCGTCGAGTGGTTCGAGGCTTTACGGAAGGGCCTTGAACCACCCCATAATGATCTCCTCTCCGAGTTGGTGTCCAAGCTCAAAGGCGAGGCCCCGATTCAGACGCTCAAGGACTACATCACTGACCACGAAGGCATAGATATGGGAGTATGTCGGGCGCCACTGGGTGGCGTCGATTAGCCACGGCACGAAAAGGCCCCGTAACTCATCAAGCTACGGGGCCTTGAAGGCTTTAGGGAAGTATTAGATATTCGAGTTTCCGGCCTTCCAGGTTGCCCAGTCGATATTCCAGTCCCCCAGGCCGTCATAGCCACTGATGTAGCCGCCAATGGTGTTCCGCACGGTGACAATGTCCCCTCGCTTAACAAAGTTCTGGAACCATTGCGCGTTCTCCGTGCTCACGTTGATGCAGCCATGAGACGTATTGGAATTGCCCTGTGCATAGACAGACCATGGCGCCGCATGCACATAGATGCCGGAATAGGACATTTGCGTGGCAAATTTCACATCAACACGGTAGCCGCCCTCCTTATGGGAGAGCCCATAAGATTCCGAGTCCATCACTAGGGAAGGATTCTTATCTCCAATGGTGTAAACCCCATTAGGGGTCGGCCACTTATTCGCTCCCATGGAGATGGGCATCGACCGGACAGGCGCACCATTGTGGTAGATCGTCATGGTCTTTGTTGCGTCATCGGCTACCGCTTCAACCCGATCACCAATGGTAAAAGTCGCAGAATTGTCGTTATCTCCGTAAACGCCTTTGCCTAGGTCCTTGCCATAGAGCTTGGCGTCCACGGTGACTTTAGTGCCCGGTGCCCAGAAATTCTCCGGACGCCACCGCACCTCATAGGGGCTAATCCAGAAAAATGCCCCCTCAACCGCAGGCTCGGTGGTCACTTTGATTGCGTCTTCCACAGCTTTGCGATCATTCACGATTGCATCAAAACGCATCGCGATGACCTGGGCGACTCCCACGACCGCCCCGTCAAGGGGAGCTAAAGAACCAAATGCCTGCGCCGCCGGGGTTACCGTTTGGAACCCCGTAGTGGAAGACTCTCCGTTCTTGTCTTTCGCCACAATGGTGTACGAACGGTTAAAGCCCAAGACCTCGGTAGTAGACCACGAGCGCCCATCCGAGGAGATCTCACCTTGGACCTCTTTGCCATTCTCATTAGTCATGGTCACGTTCTTCAGGCCCTCGCCCAAAGATTTGACCGTGACAAACGCGGAGGGATCCACCCCAGTTTCACCATTATTCACGCTAGCTATGGGAGCAAGCTTCTTCTCCGCCTGCTGCGAGGACTGCTCACTGTGTCCTGATTCATCCCCGCCCCCCTTAGCTATCGTGCATCCAGCCATCAACAATGAGAAACCCAACAGCGTCGCCGCTACCCCTATATACGATCGCTTGGATACCCTTTTGGCCACTATTTTCCTTCTTCTCCTACAACCACGATCGATGTCGCACTTTTCTCACGACACCTCGTCACGACGACGAACCCACATCGTAACGTCTTTTCCCACTGATATAGGCCCGCAGCAACCCATGTTTGCCACATTGTTATCTAACCCAAACCACCAGTGCGTTTCCTCCCCTTCATCGCTTGCCAAGCACCCGTCGTTACGCTCCCTTCCCCTACTTTTAGCGTGCCGACGCCCACCCCAAAGCTCTCTGCGCGCTTCCCACAAAATAGTCATAAAACGCCCTCCCAGAAACACGTTCTGACCAGGCGATTTTACAACAACCATCAAATAGGGTTATATTTCTTCTCGTTGCACAGCGCGCCGCACGGCGCAAAGGACAACAATGCGCCATTAGCTCAATTGGCAGAGCAACTGACTCTTAATCAGTGGGTTCGGGGTTCAAGTCCCTGATGGCGCACTTTTTATAATCTCTCTCCACCTGCTTTTATGTAGATGGAGAGAGATTTTTCGTTTATGCACCTCATTATTCCTTTTTATCTCCCCGAACTTCAAACCCCACAAGACATACGTAATTTGGAATATTTTTCATCTCCGTGGGGTTGTGAGGGATTGTTAAAAGCATTCGTGGAACACACGTCCACGTGCTCACACGCAACCGTCAAGGGAAAAGGAGCATCTTCGTATGACCACAACTACCCAATGGGTTCTCGCGTCTCGCCCGCAAGGCATGCCCACGCTGGAGAATTTCCGTAAGGAAGTCGTCGAGCTCCCCGAGCTTCAAGCCGGCCAAGTGTTGGTTCGCAATGAGGTAGCGACGGTTGACCCGTATATGCGCGGTCGCATGGACGATACGGAGTCTTACGTCCCGCCATTCCAGATTGATCAACCACTATCCGGTGGTGCTGTCGGTGTCGTCGTGGAATCAAAGTCCGAGAAGATTCAGGTCGGAGCGAGCGTGCGCCATTTCCAAGGATGGCAGACGATGGCTATCGTCGATGAGGCTGAAGCTTTAGTGGTAGATACAAACATTGTCCCAGCTCACGCTTACCTAGGCATACTAGGGTTGACTGGTTTGACTGCCTACATCGGCCTGAAAAAAGTCGCGGAGATGAAGGAGGGCGATGTCGTCTTTATCTCTGGTGCAGCCGGTGCCGTCGGCTCAGCCGCAGGTCAGATCGCGCGCCACCTCGGAGCTAGCTTTGTGATTGGTTCTGCGGGCACAGACGCCAAGGTGGAACGCTTGAAAGAGCTAGGTTTCGACGCCGCCTTCAACTATCGCAACGGTGATGTATCCACGGCGCTCAAGCAAGCAGCTCCCAATGGCATTGATGTCTACTTTGATAACGTCGGCGGCGACCATCTTGAAGCAGCAATCGACAACTTCAATGTCTTTGGCCGAGCAGCGCTGTGCGGGGCGATCTCCCAATACAATTCAGAAGAAGTTTTTGGCCCTCGTAATATGCTTTCAATCATTGGGAAGTGCCTGACCTTACGCGGGTTTGTCGCTCCCAAATACATGGATACGGTAGAGGAATTCCAGCAGGTCATAGCCCCGCTTGTGGTCACTGGGCAAATACAGTTTGATGTCACTACTCGCCACGGCGTTGACGCACTCCCCTCCGCCTTCCTGGAGCTTTTCCAAGGCGGCAACACCGGCAAGATGATCGTGGAGTTCTAGAGAATTTCCGCGCCATAGCCCCACTCCCCCGCTCTACTTATCGTTATTTTCAGTTAGTCGGGGGATCTGGTGCTGCGGATAGTGGGCGGCGTCGAAAGGCCTTATCCACAATGCTTACCCCTTTCCCAACCCCAATGCAGTGTTCCTATTGCCGAGATGTATTCTCATATGGATTTATACCTTCTCTGTGCTTTCTCGGAAGGAACATATGCGAGCCCTCATCATTGTTGACGTCCAAAATGATTTTTGTCCGGGCGGGGCGTTAGAAACGGTCAAGGGTGCAATTCAAGCACAATCTATTGCAGAATACACAGCACTTCACGGGAAAAAATACGGCTGTATTGCAGCCACCAAAGACTGGCATATAGACCCCGGCGATCACTTTTCTGAAACCCCAGATTTTATTGATACGTGGCCCCGGCATTGTATGGCGAATACAGAGGGCGCCGATTTTCATCCGCTGCTCTTAAATACCCACTTTGACGAGGTGTTCTATAAAGGCCACTACAGCGCCGCCTACTCAGGGTTCGAGGGCTCCACGGCAGCCGGACAGCTATTAGGCACATGGTTAAAAGCTCGTGGGGTACGCGAGATTGATATCGCGGGAATCGCTACGGATTATTGCGTTCAGGCTACGGCTCTCGACGGGCTACGAGAAGGCTTCCATGTGACAGTGCTCTCGAGCCTTTGCGCCGCAGTAAACGAGGACAACACCTGTGCAGTTTTGCGCCGGCTCACAGATCACGGGTGTGTCCTCGGTTAACCGGCATCTCTACCGCGTAGAGTCCAACACCACGTCAAATTCCAAAAGCTCAGATTTCTGTGCCACGGGTGTTTGACCACCAGAGTGGGAGCTAGCAGCATTCTCATGGCTCTCGCCTCGGCCGTGGCTATGCAGGCTCTGAGCTTCCCCATCGCGCCACTGCGCATAAGATTCTTCGTCAGCCCACTGAGTCACCACAAAATAGCGGTCCTCACCAGCTGTAGGGCGTAGTAATTGAAAACCTTCAAAACCCGGCGCGGCATCCACAGCGTGTTTGCGTGCCGCAAATCGCTTCTCTAGTTCCTCCCCGCGGCCTTCGGGCACGGACAATGCATTGATTTTAATGATGCTCATAGGCACCGATGCTAGTCGTATATCTCACGGCATGCAGAAGCAAAAAGCCATATCCTCACGGGTTCGCGGGATATGGCTTGTGGGCTACTAGGGGTGGCGTCGAAAAGCTTTAGCGCTGTGCGAGAAGACGCTGGATTTCTTTGAGTTCCTTGTTCTTCTTGCGTCCGCGTGCGATGCCCAGGACTACTAGACCAGCCACAGCTACTCCGATACCCGCGAGAATCTTCTGGATTTGGGGATCTTGCAGCTTGGTGGTTGCTTGCTTCTTGGCATCATCGACAAAGTTCTGCGGCTTAGAACGATCCACAATCTCGTCGAGGGTGCTTGCGAGCTGACGACGGGTGCGCTCAATGTCGCGCTGAATGTCATTAATATCGCGTGCCACGGATACTCTCCTCTGAGTTCTTCGCTATTTCCTCCTTACACCTTAGCCCGAAACCCGTTGAGTGTGCGTAGCCGGTATCCTTTAGACCATGACTGAACAAGCGCGACTTTCCATCGGCGATATGGCCCCCGACTTTGATCTTCCCAATGACAAGGGCGGCACCACAGCTCTTAAGGATTTCCGCGGCTCTCGGGTGCTGGTCTATTTTTATCCCCGCGCTAATACCCCTGGGTGCACAAAAGAGGCGTGCGACTTCCGGGATAGCCTTGCTCAGCTCGAAAAACTGGGGATCGAGGTTGTCGGTATCTCCCCCGATAAGGTGGAAAAGCTCAGTGCCTTCCGCAACGACCATGAGCTTAATTTCCCATTGCTTTCCGACGAATCAAAGGAAATCATGAAGGCCTATGGTGCCTTCGGGGAGAAAAAGAACTACGGCAAAGTGGTCCAGGGAGTTATTCGATCGACATTTCTTGTAGAACCAGACGGAACGCTTGGCTTAGCCTTATACAACGTTCGAGCTACAGGACATGTTGCACGTGTGCTCCGCGACCTGCTCGCCAGCGAATAATTATCAATCTGCTCTAGTAAAGAACCAATCGATGTAAGCCATGGGTAAACCCGAAGTAACCAGGACTAGCGGGGACATTCTCCTCCCTCGCCGCCGGCCCGCGCAGCAACGCAGCCGCGAAAGATTCAACAGAATTCTCGCCGCTGCTCGCTCTGTGCTTGTCGACGTAGGCTTTGAGTCCTTTACCTTCGATGAAGTCGCCCGCCGCGCAGAGGTGCCCATCGGAACCATCTACCAATTCTTTGCCAATAAATATGTGATGATCTGCGAACTCGATCGTCAAGACACTGCGGCTTCCTTGGCAGAAATACAAAAGTTCTCTGAGCAGGTCCCGGCGCTTCAATGGCCGGACTTCCTCGACGAGTTCATTGATCATCTGGCGGATATGTGGCGTGCAGACCCCTCTCGTAGGAGCGTCTGGCATGCCATTCAGTCCACTCCTGCTACGCGCGCAACAGCAGCGGCCACAGAAAAGCCCATGCTAGAAATCGTGGGAGAAGCCCTGCGGCCGCTTGCCCCACAAACGTCGGAAGAAGGCCGGGCGGAAATCTCTCGCATGCTGGTACATACGGTCTCCTCGCTGTTGAACTACGCAGTCTATGACCGTGCCTCCACGGATGAGATGTTTCACGCGCGCGTGAAAGAAATTAAAAGGATGCTTGTGGCCTATCTCTTTGCCGTAGCCACCGGTTAGCTTTTATCGTGCAGGCCCGGGAATAATGCACTGCGCGATGGCATAGTCATGATCGTGGCTGATGCTCACCTGCGCCTGGTCTATCTGCGCAAGTCTTTGGATTTCCCCACGGAGAGTCACCACTACTCTCCCCCAAGCGTCCGGCACTACTTCGATGTCTCGCCAGTCAACGTTCTCCGCGTTTATCACCGGCGCGCTACCGTACATCGTTTGACTCCATGCCTTGATAAAGGCCTCTTTGGCTGCCCATCGACCAGCAAGGTGCGCATCTCTCTTTGGCTTTGTCGCGGCCACTCGTAGTTCAAGCGCGCTAAAGACGTTGGTTGCAAAAGAAGACCCTGGCGTATGTAACTGTTCTGCAAAGCTAGGGATGTGAACGAGGTCCGTCCCAATAAACATGGATTATCTTCCTTTTCTCGGGAGCTCTTGAAGTGTAGCGCGCGGGCGGGCTGTATGACATGCGTAGTGTGTGCGAACAAGGGCCTGCCCCACACGGTGCTATCTGTGTGGGGCAGGCCCTTGATCAAAAGAGACTACTTATCTGGCGTCGGAACCAGGATACCGTCGATGAGTCGCGCAGACTCACTCAAAAGGACTGCAGCCTCACGTTCTTTACCAGCGTTACCGCTACTGCCAAGGTTTCGTTCCACCGGGCGTTCGTACAGAGCTGCCCTTCCCATCATGCCTCGGAGCAAACGGCGACTACCGGCAAGTTCACGCTCTGCAGCAGTTTTACGCCATGTGGTAAGAGCTTCTTCGCCGCGTTCACTACGGACAGCCTCTGCGAAGGCTTCTGGATGCACGATAGCCACGAGCGCAGACACATGACCGAATCCAAGGGACGTCACGAGTCCGGCTTTAGGTGCCAACTGCCCAATGTTAAGCGGTCGACGCAGCCACACCAGATGCGAGTGCTTTGCCAGCACAGGATCGACGCAGTCCAGGCTGTAATTAGCTGGGACGATACCAGTGCGTAGAACCTGAGTAAGACCGATCAGCTGGAACGCAGCAGCGCCGCCCTTTGCGTGGCCGGTGAGGCTCTTTTGCGAGATCACGTACAGCGGGTTGCCCTCTGTTCGACCAATCGCGTGCGCGATACGCTCGTGGAGGTCGGACTCGTTGGGATCATTCGCATTCGTGGAGGTGTCGTGCTTAGACACAACCCGGACGTCATCCGCGGAGACTCCCAGGTGTTTCAGATCCGCGAGAAGGCGAGAGTCTTTTCCACCACGCGCAGCGCCAAGGGCTCCCAAGCCTGGGGCTGGGATAGACAGATGCGCGCCGTCTGCAAAGGATTCTGCGAATCCGATCACTCCAAGCACGGGAAGTCCGAGTTCAGCAGCCAGGCTGCCGCGTGCCAGGAGTACTGTTCCGCCACCAGCGGATTCCACGAATCCACCACGGCGTCGATCGTTGGCGCGAGAGAAGTAGCGATCTTCTATGCCTTTGGCCGTCATCTCTTGGGAGTCGGCGGTGGCTGCCATATCACCGAATCCGGTGATTCCCTCGATCGATAGGTCGTCGAAGCCACCGGCAACCACAAAGTCAGACTTGCCCAACTTGATCTTGTCTACTGCTTCTTCCACAGAGACAGCAGCGGTTGCGCATGCTGCCACCGGATGAATCATCTGGCCATATCCGCCCACATAGGACTGCATGACGTGAGCAGCCATAACGTTGGGAAGCGCCTCTTGCAAGATGTCGTTTTGACGAGGTTCTGACAACAAACCATCGATATACAGCGCGCGCATGGACTGCATTCCGCCTAGTCCAGTGCCCTGCGTGGAGGAAACCCGTGCGGGGTGTAGCTCTCGTAGCAGTTCCGCGGGGCTGAATCCCGAAGAGAGGAAAGCATCGACGGTGCATACGAGGTTCCACAGTGCGGTGCGATCTAGGTTATCCACCATGTCTGCGGGGATACCGTACACGCTGGGATCAAAACCTTCTGGGATCTGACCACCGACAAATCGACTCATAGCCATCCTGCGTGGAACACGCACAGCTGATCCGGCTTTGCGAGTGACTGTCCATTCGCCGGTCTCCTTGTTCAGCACCGCTGAGGTGGAGTCTGGCTCTGATTCGACAAAGGTGCGCGCAGTCTCCTTGTCGCTCACGCTAAAGCTGAGGTCCTGATCCAAGTAGACCGTGGTGAGTTCTGGTGCAAGGTTGTCCACCATGTGGAAATCGTCGTGGTAGCGACGCACACCAACGCGAGCCAGAACCTCATCATGGAAGCGATCGTAGATATCCGCCTCATCCACAGGCTCATCGTCAGCGTCGTACCAACCCGGCTTGGGATCTTCATCCCAGTGAACCAGGCCCATGGTCCACGCAAGTTCTAGAACACCTGCGGCACCGAGGTCGCCGGTGAGCTCGGCCTCAAAGCGGGTGCGAGCAGAGCCGTATGGCCCAAGCTCTCCAGCGCCCACGATAACCACCATGTCATCCAGATTCTGGTGAACCTGTCCACGGAAATCTGGACGGGTTTCTTGAGCAGTAGAGGCAAGAGTAGGCAACGCCTTAAGAGTCGGAGCGTTATCTTCAGTTGCCGCTGTTTCTCCCGAACCCTGGGAGTGAATGCTGCTGGCGAGTTCCGCCAAATTGAGATCGCACTCGGCTAAGCCACCCGTGTAATCAACGGTTATCGGAGCTTCCGCAGCTTGACGACGCACCTCTGCGCTGACCTGGCCGATCAGAAGCTCGGCGATCTCCTGCGTGGAATAAGTGGTAACGCCAGCTGCTTCAACCGCCTCGACGAGCGGGTCATTTCCGCCCATGAGTCCGGTGCCACGTACCCAACCGATGAGAACATGAACAAGCGATGTGTTGGGCTTCCACGACTTTTCTACATTCCAGCGTGTGACGAGTGCGTCGAGAGCCGCCTTAGACTCGCCATATGCGCCGTCGCCGCCAAAACGACCGCGGTTGGGGGAACCTGGGAGGACAACATGTAGTCGTTCGCCCACGTGGGTGTTAGTACCCAGCTCCGATAGCCCTGCGATGAGGCGTTCGACGGACCATAGCAAGAGGCGCATCTGCATCTCTGCTTGCGGGCCGGCGTCGGACAAGGAACCTTGGACGCGCGGTGCTGCAAAGGGGAACAAAAGCGTAGGAACAAGTGTTGGCTTGATCACGTGCTTTTGGGCGTTGACCGTCGCGGTTTGTTCCTCGCCAACCCACTTGATGATGCTGTCAATATCTGCGAAAGAGGAGAGGTTCGCAGGAACAACCCACAACGCGGCACCGCCACGGGCACTGTCCCGATAGAGGTCCTTATAGAACTGCAGGCGGGAATGGCTCAACGAGGAGGTCGTGACGACCACGGTCGCCCCTCCGGAGAGCAGTTCAGCGGTGACCGCAGCTGCAATGGAGTTTGGTGAGGCACCGGTGACCACGGCAACGTCGTCAACGAATTCGAGCGCTTCTGTAGAACGCGCTTGTTCAGCAAGCTCTTCGAATCCAAAGAACTCGGCTTGCTGTGCCACGATCTCACCTGCACCAGTAAGATCGAGCGAATCTGCTGATTCTTCACCAAGTGCTGCGCGGGAAAGATCCTCACGCGCCGAAGCCCAGCGGTCGTCGAGAAGAACTGCCTGGTTGGCATCAAAACTCGGGGCGACCTGTCGAGGCCAATCAGCGCCTAACTCCTGAGACACGAGTTCATACAGTGCCGCATCTGCATCGGAGTCTTCTAGCGACTGAGTTTCTGCGGTCTCATGCAAGCCCAGCGAAGACAAAATCGTGCGAGCCGTAGCTGCAAGAACACCTTCTTTTCCTGTCACTTGTTCCGCGAATTCGCCCAGTGCTGCAGAATCGACGACTCCGCCACCAGCTGATGATCCACCTGGAAGTGCTACTGCCACACCCTGGCGAGCAGCAACTTCCTGCACAGCGGCGTCGATAAGCTGATCTAGCTCGGCTGCATTAGAGGGCGCCGCAGGCGTCAAGGTTGCGAGGTCTCCCCCGCGTAGGGACGATCCCTCACGGGCGCCAATAACCACAGCGGCTGTGACGTGATCGACCCAGCCAGTGCCAAGCTGCCATGCGGACGCTACGCGTTCGGAAATATAGTTGGGGCGTTTGCCAGTAGGTCCTGTGATTCGACGAAGGGCGTCATTGGCGGCGTCGGAAAGCACTGGCCCAAAGGCGCTGTAGCCCTTAGCCATCCGCGAGACCGTCTTCTTGAGTTCTACCAATTCCGCATCTGCGGCACCATCGATTGCGCCAAGTCCGAATTCCACGCCCAGGTCTAGCAGCAGCTGGTTACGGCGAGAAGACACGCCCTCAACCAGGGATTCGATCGAGTCTGCATCGCCCATCTGATCCGGACGAACCTTAGTCCACAAAGCGATCAGCATCATCGTCGCATCAGCCGGGGTAAAGGCAATGTCGTCTGGGCGGGCGCCACTAGCGGCTGCCGGGGCCTCAGTCGGTGCCACTGCTGCGGCAACCTGGACCGTTGCGACATCCTGTGCGACTTCAGCAGACTCCGTTTCTGCGTCGGTAGCTTGTGCGGCCACGGCACGCGTCAGCTCATCGGTGGCAAAGACTACCGAGCGGTCGCGTTCAATGTTGAGAACTTCCACCTCGGCGCCGTCATACTGCGGAAGCCTGAGGGTCTGCCCCATCATGTTCGCGATAGTTGGCGCCGAACCCACGCCGACCTCGACAAAGCGCTCCACGCCGAGGCCCCCCTCAGAAACAGGACGCAGGATCAGATCTTGCGTCTCAATCCAGCGCACTGGGGACGCAAACTGCCACGCCAGCAGCTCCACCAGCAAAGTGCGAGCAAGCGTGACCGGTGTCTGAGACAACTCATCAAAGCGCTCGAGGGCGTCTTTAAGGATTGGAGCCGGTGCTACCTCAAGCATGGCAGAAACAAAATCCCGGGTGAGCTCAAATGGGCGTGCTACGAGGTTAGGAACGTAGCGGTCAACCAACATAGACAGATCTATGTCTGCTGGAATCAGGGAATCCAGATGCTCACGGAAGGCGTCCACGCCGTCAAGGAGATGCGAGGAATGGAATGGCACGTCGATGCCAGGAATCATGATGAAGGCCCGCTTGCCCGGCGCGCGGCGTTCAGCATCAGCACCGAGGACTTTGAGCCCCTTGCTTGTCCCTGCCACTGCGTACTGCATGCCGGCTAGGTTGTAATTGACGATTTCAAGGAACTCGCCAGATTCTTGGGATATGCCAGCGACATAATCAAAGACCTGAGATTCTGTGAGCCCCATCTTGTGCGGCCGCAAAGCAGCAAGACCATAGTTGGAGTTTCCGTCTTGGTCTCTCTCTACCAACCGATGCATGGTAAGTCCGCGCTGGTAGACGATCTCTACCACGCTTTCTAGAGACAAAACACCTGCATAAGCAGCTAAAGCGTTGTATTCGCCCACGGAGTGGCCCGCAAACCACGCCTTATTGTCAAGTGCCCCAGCTTCCTTCATCTCGGCTATCTGAGCCACACCGAGGGTTGCCATAGCCACCTGTGTGAATTGTGTGAGGAAGAGAACGCCCTTGGGGTGCGAGAATGTCTCACCAGCAACGCGCACCTCTGTTGGGTTGTTTTGAACGATGTCCAAAACGGAGAATCCCAAATGAGTACGAGTGTGATGGTCCGCGCGCGCCCATACGTCACGAGCAGCTGCAGAGCGCACACGAGATTCCATACCCATACCCTGCGACTGAATGCCCTGACCAGGGAATGCATAGAATGTTGTCGGCGCAGCCATGACAGCAGTTGCGGTAAGGACTATAGAGCCTTGAACGGTTGCGGTGATCTCGCGAACTTCACCGCGCCCCTCGCGCGAATCAATGCCCGAGCGCTCAACCAGGAACTCTACTTCTTGGCCCGGCAACACTGGCGCGAGCATCGTCGCGGTATATTCCATGACCTTATTCGGGCGAGTGGATACAGATTCATCGGAGTAGCCACCAGCGGCAATAAGCTCGGCCATTGCCGATGTCCACATGCCGTGAACAATCACGCCGTCTCCCAGACCTGCCAGCTTTGCGGCGGTTTCAGACACGTGAATAGGGTTCCGGTCGCCCGTCGCTACGGCAAAAGGATGCATGGAGTCCGGGGCCGTGACCGCTGCAAACGCGCGGAAAGACCGAGGTGCGTCAATAACGCTGGGAAGAGCAGAGGTGTTCGTCCGGGCTACGGCATTCCCGCGACGACCGCGGATGGCCATGCGCTCGCTGAGGCGTGCCAGCAGGGTGCCGTCGACACGCAGTTCCGCACGGACGATCACAATGCGCCCAATGGTGGTGTCTACGATTTCCTCAGCCCGTGCGCTCACCTCAATGGATACAGGTGAGGAAGCCTCGGCGGTGACGCAACGAGAGAACAAGTCCTGGTCAGCCACGGTGACATGGTGCTCAAGGTGCACCAATGAGAGCATTCCCTCGACGACCTTCGCGCCGTCAGAGTCTGGGATTACGGCATTGCGCACTGCGGTGAAGATAGCTGGCCATGCTTTGCCCACCAGGATGTCAGGGGCAATGCCTGCTGGTTCGACAGAAGCAGGAAGATAGCCGGCAGTCACGGTCTCATAGGTAGCGGCATCGTCGCGGCTCAGGGTGCTCTGCCAGACGGCAGTCACGCCGTCATCGTCCATGGCTCCCAATACGCCACCGGCAGCTATCTGAGTTAGCCCCTCCATCGCGGTCTCTGCGTCTTCCCTGGTAACCAGCGGTACGCAAGCGGCTGGCGCGTCCTGGGGCACAGTGAGGCGGATGGTGATGCTGGCCTCCACGCCAGGAGCAGTAGACCCAAGCAAAGGCACGTGAAGCTCGGCGTGCTCAGAATCGAGTTCCACGAGTCGTGCCCCGCTCGGTGCGTGCGTCGCAACGTTCGTGTCCACATCCCATTCTGAGGCAGCCCCCAGTCGGGCGGTAAGAGAATCTACTTGACGGCCCGCCCATGACGTACCAGAGGCGTTCAGCACGCGCTCGACCACGCTGGTCTGAGCCTCTTCCACTTCTGCAGCATCCAAGCGATCAACGGTAGCGGCGTTAAAACGCGCCAGCAGCTCAGCGACTGGCTCATTAGCCACCGTGATACCCGAAACCGCGGCCGTACCAGGGATAATAGCCACCTGATCCGCCGTATAACGCTCATCGTGGGCCTGCCACAAGGAGTCCGAACGCCAGCGACGGCGCACATCTTTATCAATGATCGGCACAAAGTTAGCGGGCTTGCCCGGGGTCGCCAGCACCTCTAGGAACCACGCGGCATCCGCCGGGTGCACGAGAGTCTCAGCCGCTGGGTACTGCGCACAGAGCGTATCGACGCCCACCTGTGGCGATTCCGTCTCCTCCAGCGAAATACCCGATGGGAAAGAACCATGATCCTGCGCCACCAGACGAGCCTCGGCGCGGTGCAGCATCTCCACAAACCTGCGGTACCAACTGGAATCAATCCACCGTCCGTCCACAGGGCCAGACAGCTCAAGATAACGCTCAAGCCACTGCTGGTACGTCATGTCTTCAACATCGCCAAAGTATGGTTTGGCCGTCTTAGCAATCGCCGCGATAATCTCTTCGCGCTGAGCTGCCACAGCCTCTGCGTCTCCAGCCACCGAATCCAAGAGACGACCAGCCGTGGCAAAGGAATTATCGATCTCATGAATATCCGCGCCCAGCTGCGATAGGCCAGAAGCCATGCCCTGATTTGCGCTACCAGCTGCGACCCATTCCTGAGTGCCCTGCGTCTCAACCAGCAGCTGCTTTACGGCCTCAGACGTCTTCGCTTCCTTGGTTGCCATGGCAGCCGTGCCCACAAGGATGCCGTCGACAGGCATATCGGGCAAGCCATAGTGACGAGCCCACGAACCAGTCAGATAGTCTGCAGCACGCTCCGGGGTGCCTATGCCACCGCCGACGCACACCACCACGTTGTCATACTCACGGATCTTGGCATATGTGCTGATAAGCAGCTCGTCCAAGTCCTCCCATGAGTGGTGTCCGCCAGCTTTGCCGCCCTCAATCTGCATAATGATAGGGGTTTCTGGCACGTCTTTGGCAATAGCCAGAATCTTCATGATGTGCTTTACCGCGCCGGGCTTAAAAGCAACCCACGGGAATCCACCAGAGCGCAGCTCGTGCACCAGAGCCACGGCGTCTTCATGCTCCGGGATACCCGCTGTGATCACGATGCCATCAATAGGCGCACCATTTTCTCGCGCCTTAGGCACCAGCCGCTTGCCACCGATCTGCATCTTCCACAGATAAGGGTCTAGGAACATGGAGTTGAACTGTGCGTTCACGCCTGGCTGCAACAAGCCGGTGAGCTTGGCTATGTTGTTTTCAAGAATCTCAGGAATGACCTGGCCACCACCTGCTAGTTCTGCCCAGTGGCCCGCGTTCGCTGCCGCCGCGACGATCTCAGGGTCAACGGTGGTCGGGGTCATCCCGGCAAGGAGCATGGGGCTACGCCCAGTAAGCCCAGTAAACTTAGTCTTTACGCGCACGCCGTGAGGAGTTTTTATCAGCGTCGGTGAGAAGGCCTCAAAAGGCTGCGGAAGGACTGGCGCGCGGCCGGCGTCGAAAAGCTGGGCTTGACCTTCCGTACCGCACACGGCAAAGGACATCGCGCCACGCCCCAGAAGTGCCTGCTCAGTCAGAGACACCACGCCACCGTCTGGCCCGACATCGAGGAACCAGCGCGTGCCTTGATCGAGCGCAGTGTGTACATCAGACACCCAATCCACCGGAGTGACCATGACGTCCATGGCGATCTGTCGCGCAAGGTCCGCATCCAGGCCGGCACGCTCTGCTAGTTCAACCACGCGATCAACAGCGGGAAGCATAGCCGGGTGGTGGAAAGCCACCTGAACATTCAAAGACGTTATCTTTGGCGCGAAAGCAGAACCGCCGCGCTTCTTAGCCTCTACCGCACGCGCATCAGCTGCCGCCTGCGAACGCAGAATATTCAGGACTGCCTCGTTGTCTTTAGGACGCCCAACGAGCACAAAATTAGTACGCGAGTTTTTAAGCCCAACAACAGGGCGAATATCTTTATCAATGCCGCCGCACGCAGAAGAAATAGCAGCTTCCAATTGCTCACGGGTGATGCCATCAATGGAAACCATGGGGGCCATACCACCACGTGTCACCAGTCCTGTAACACGAGCATGATGCCCGATGACCGCACCGATAATTTCTGCAATCGCAAGGATCTCTGCGGCGCGAGTAAGGTCCCGCACACTATGAACGCCCAAAACACCCTGCGAATGACCGATAACTGCAGCAGCTTTATCTACATCCAAGCCCTGCTTTTCTAGCAGGTCCAAGGTGGCTAGTTGTGAGGTAAGAATTCCAGGCACGCTCATAGCTGCTTGGGATGTATCCATGCCTGCGTTTTCATCGTGATTGGCCCATTCCAATGGTTTAAACCCAAATGGTCTAGCAACTGCCAGCACGTCTGAGATAGGAATGAGACGTTGCGCTGCCTCTGCGATGATTGGCTCCAAGGTTTTTCCTGCACCCTGAGCTACTGATGCGCGGAGGGTCTTTAACCAATCAAACCCCTGCCCGGCAAATACGAGCGCAAAAGGCTCAGAATCAAAGCGTTCAACGAGACGCGAAGATCCGGACTGCTGCCCTTTAAAGATGCTGTGTTCAGTCACCTGAGTAACTCTCCTGTTGTCTTGGACTGGCGCTCTGCGCTCACGGGTTCACCGGCAATAGCTCCCAAAAAACACTATTGCCGTAAAAACTTTTGCTTGACTAATATGCCACAAAATATGAGGAAACTGTCACCTTTTACATCTTTTTCCGCCAAAAAGTGTCTTACAACACATAAGCGCCTTAATGTTAGATCCATATTTCCGCCATAAAAATAGCTATCTAGCTGCCTAAAATGTCTTCCACTAGCTTTTGTGCCTGGGCTAGCTCTCCATCAGCACTTTGGTCCGGAAAACTTTCTCCGGGTGTGTCATTTTCAGCACCCTCCACTACCCCCTGCTCTTCCAACTGCCCCTCATACCATGAGTCTGCCGGGCAAAATTCCTGACACTCATTCTCGGGGATCACTTCCGCTAATTGCACCAGACCACGATCTGCCAAGTACTCATCAAAATTCCGCGAAATACTCACAGAAAACCACCTTTGCCAGTCCGTCCCAATTCCATGCGAGAGCTTCTTTTTGCCACGTTGCAGTTCCGCATCCGCTTAACCGTGGGCCGCTCACTGAACCTCACACCGCTTCCGCATGTTCTTTCCTTTTAGTGTACGAGCGCATTCAACATCGCTCACTAGAATCGCATAACACCGCCCCTTATCTGCGTTTATCCGCTAAGGACGTTGTCTAGAAAAAGGCTTTGCGCGCCCCGGAGTGACACCGCATCCTTCTCCTTCTCATGTGCGGATACGGTTATCATCGATCACGTGACTTTCCTTCGACGTCATCTCACAGCATTTCAGCTTGCCTTACTACTACTCCCCTTAGCGTTGGCAGTACTAGTTGAACTTGCGATGACAGAAAACCTTGCAATTGCACTCCCCGGGCTAGCCGCTGGCGTCTGTGCAGCCCTTGGGATTAAGGATCACCATTGGCATCTAGCCCTGTGGGGGAACCTCTGTGCAGTCGCCGTCGGGTATGCATTAGGAAGCTACTGGACAAGCGCCGCCAACTGGGCATTGGTCATTTTGGCTGGCATACTTGCTGCCAATACGTCGCCGAGCGTTCCTCGCTGGATGTCTATCGTTGCGGCTCTCACCGCGATGCTCATTCCGCTTCAGCTTGTCGTCTCCGATATAGGCATGGTTATCGTATGGCTGCTCGTTATCATCGCGACCATAGTGAGCTTTGCAATCGGTACTATTGTGCACTCAGAACGCGCGCGTTTGAAAGATCATGAAAGCGCAATTCGAGCACAAGTAAAAAGCGATATTGCGGATGACCTTCACGACGTTGTTGCTCATGAAATCGCGGGTATCGTCGTCCTGGCACAGGCGGGACGAGCACAGGCCGATTCTGCTTCAAGCCAGCTCCTGGAGCAGATCGAGTCTTCTGGAAAACGTGCGTTGGAAGCAATCCGAGACACCGTATCTCAAGCGCGCACTGCACCAGTAAGCGCCACAATCGCAGACATCGAACGGCTAGTCGACGACTTCTCCGGAGAGGCTACGTTCACTGCCCGCACCCAGGCGCCCACTAAAGCACTCATCACCGCAGAGCGCGTGGTATCCGAATCACTCACCAACGTGCTCAGGCACGCCCATGGCGCAGCGGTATCGGTAACATTGGAAGACATTGCGCAAGGGCTAAAAGTGGTCGTTGAAGATTCGGGTGGAACCCCCGCACCCGGCTTAGACAGCGGTTCCGGCAGCGGACTGTATAGCCTAGGAAAACGCATACGTGCACTTGGAGGAACTTTTCATGCGTGCCCGCATGGGACTGGTTGGAAAGTGGAGGCAATAATCCCATGATCCGTATTGTGCTTGCCGACGATCAAGCCATGGTGCGCACCGGCTTTCATATGATTCTCGGGTCACAGCCCGACATGGAGATTCTCTACGAAGCATCTGATGGCGCGGAGGCGCTTGACGCTATCACCAGACTGCGCCCGGATGTAGCCTTATTGGATATCCGCATGCCGCGAATGAATGGCTTAGACGTCGCCAAGCAAATCGCACCTCAGGTGCCTACAGTGATGGTCACCACGTTTAACGATGACGCCTACGTGGACACCGCCTTGGACTATGGCGCCCGTGGGTACCTGCTCAAAGATTCTGGGCCGGAACTACTTATAGAGGCTGTCCGTTCTGCGTATCGCGGCGATGTCCTCATTTCCCCCGAAGTGCTATCGCTCTTACTTGCGCGTCGATCCAAGCTTCACGACGCCCCCTCCGAACTCCCGTTGACCAGCCGAGAACTTGAAGTCGCACGGCTCATTGCTCATGGACGCACAAATCAAGAAATCGCCGCGGACCTCTTTATCTCGCTTTCCACGGTAAAAACCCACGTCGCACGGATTCAAGACCGTCTCCTCGTGCGAAACAGAGTGGAGATTGCGGCAGCATTGTGGCGTTCAGGAGAAATGTCTACGTAGTACTTTCGGCCGACACGGGCTCAGGGATTTTTCATCTCCCAGACCGATTACAACGCATGATCTACCAGCAAAAATAGAGCATGTGAAAAATCGTATTGAATGGCTCGACGTTGTTCGAGGAATCGCATTATGTGGAATTGCATTTGCCAATATCGGCGCAGTATGGGAAGTCGCCGTTCCGCGAAGCCTCTCCTATGACTTTATGCAGCTACTAGTACAACAGCGCTTCTTTCCGATCTTTTCTTTGCTTTTTGGTATCGGATTCGGCTTGATGTGGTCAAAGAACTACGGACGCGTCCCGTTGCTGCGCCGCTTTCTATTCATCGGCGCCTTGGGCGCGCTCCATCAGTTTGTCCATCCTGGCGAGGCACTCCTGTTTTACGCCGCGGCCGCGCTATTTATCCTTCTCCCTTCCACATATATGCCCCGAGTCTGGGTGCTGGCCTTCGGCGTCATAGCGACAGTCCTTGCCTCCCCATTCGGCGGGCCACTGCTCATTCCTGGTTTGTTCCTCCTAGGTAGCGGCCTCGCTCAATATGGCATTCCTGCTGTTCTAGCCGAAAAACCCCGTATTCCTGCCTACGCGCTGATTGTTTTTATCCCTATTGCTCTCATCACCGGCTGGATGCAGTGGCAGAACAAGATCAACGCTGGTTTTAGCACTGAGTCTGCAATCGCAGGGCTCGCTATCGCCGCTGTATGGATTTGCCTGGCGATTCTTCTGATGCACACGCCAGCTCGATCGTTCCTACAAACAGCTTTTGCACCTATGGGACGCCTCGCACTCACCAACTACATCGGTGCGACGCTCATCATGCTGGCTGCTAGCACAGTGATTAGTCTGCCCGATTCTCCAAAAGCTTGGGACATCGCATTCCTCTTTGTCGCCGGAATGCTTGTCTTCCAGATGGTGTTGAGCTGGGTGTGGGATCGCACCCTTGGGCAAGGCCCCTTGGAGCGCCTCTGGCGCATGGTGACATGGTGGAGTTCCGCACCCAAGCGCTCCGATAATCGTGAATCTAGTGCGGCGGTTGAAAACGCCCACGACGCACCTCAGCCTGTTCTTCAGAATTAACGTGTTATAGCACTCGTCCTGTTTGGTCTTCTTTATCTGCAGAAACCAGGCAGGACTTCTGCTATTGGAGGGGATCCATAATGCCGCGCTATCGTGGTTACCTCATCACGGCGTGATCGGCTTCCAGAGCGCTTGCAACCATACTGCTCACAACAATACTGCGATGAACAAAGTTTTCGGATGTCGTGAAATCGCCATGGAGGGCTAGCGGAAAGCTACGCAAGGTAAAAGAAAAAGACCGTCTAACCCAGTGAGACGGTCTTTCCATACTGTGCGCCCGGAGAGACTTGAACTCTCACGTCCTAAGACACTGGAACCTAAATCCAGCGCGTCTGCCAATTCCGCCACGGGCGCTTAGCGCAGGTTCACTGCGCAACGTGTGATGATTATACGGGTCATTGGGCGATTTTGAAAAACGCCAGGTACTTGCACTGAAGAAGAAGTTGGTTTTCCCACGTTAGCGGGTATCCTAAGACACTGTGAATAACTCCGACCAGACGTCCCCAGATCTGCCCACGGTCACTGAGCCACGGCGTTTCCGAGTCCGGTTATGGCACATTGTTTTTCTGGTAGTTGTTGTCGCAGCGACCCTCTCGCTCGCGTGGTGGCAGTGGACGCGCTTTAGGTCTGGAAGTGGCTCATTCCAGAATTTGGGCTACGCGCTGCAATGGCCGTTTTTTGGCGGATTCTTCATCTATGCGTATCGCAAGCTCATGGAGTATGAGAATCAGCGCTATGCCAGCGATGCCGAACTATATGGCAACGCGACAGAGGACGAAGAGCACGCACAAGAAAAGCTTCCTTTTACCGCAGTGTCCCAGGAGGAAAAGAGTTCCACTGAGATCGACGAGTCGTTCCTACCCCAGCGCAAAACCTTGAGCGTAGAAGAGTTCAACCAGCTCAACCAGCAAAAACGTCGTCGTTAATGCTCTGATCGCTGCCATGGATGTTTGTCTGTAGGCTTATTAACCGAGTATCAAAACTAGGAGATTGTAAAGCAGTATGACTACCTCTACCCCGATTCACCCGGAGCGTAAGCGTCGTGTGCGCCAGGCCCTTCGTTATTTCTCTATTTCTGCGTGGGCAACCGGCGTTATGCTGCTGGTCCTCGTCGTGCGGATGATTTGTCAGTACGGGCTGGGAATAGAAATCCCTGAGTGGGGCAAGTACATCGCCCAGGTTCACGGTTTGCTCTACATTGTGTATCTGGTGGCTTCCTTGAACTTGGGAACCAAGGCTCGTTGGGAGCCGACCAAGTGGCTGATCACGGCTCTCGGCGGCGTGGTGCCTTTCCTTTCCTTCTTTGTCGAGTCCTGGCGCCGCAAAGATGTTGAGAAGACTTTCCAGCTCAACGAGTCCTAAGCAGCGCTAAACGCCCACGCACAAAGCTCGGCACTAGACGTACAACCTAGTGCCGAGCTTTGGTTTTTTCTACGCTTCCTGGATGATCCGTGCGATCACAGGAACCAACTGGGTGAGCGCCTTCCTGCGGTGAGAAAGTGCATTCTTTTCCTCCGCCGAGAGCTCAGCCGAGCTGCGGTGTGTGCCTGCGGCGTCTTCTTCCGCTGGTACAAACAGCGGGTCGTAGCCAAAGCCGTTGTCGCCCTGGGGTGCGGTCAGCAGTCGTCCTTCCCAGCGTCCCTCAACAACGTGTTCTTCCCCGTCGGGAGTCACCAAAGCGCACACGGACACGAATGCTGCTTGTCGACGCCCCTCCGGCACATCCCCCATCTGATTCAGAAGGAGGTTGTTGTTGGCTGCATCGTCACCGTGACCACCCGACCACCGGGCAGAAAGAACACCGGGCATCCCGTTGAGCTCTTCCACCGTCAGGCCAGAATCATCCGCGATGGTGATAAGCCCAGTGTTCTTCGCCCCAGCACGTGCCTTGATCAAGGCGTTATCCGCAAAATGCCGGCCGTCTTCTTTAGGCTCTGCGTAGGGTTCCACGGCGTTGAGTGGAACGATCTCCGCTCCTGAGATACCGGCTGCTTCCAGAATGACTTCTAATTCTTTGAGCTTTTTGGCGTTATTAGATGCGACGAGGATTCTCATGCAATCCCCAAAACTGCTTTTTGCGCCTCTACCAGCTCCGCGCAGCCTTTCTCTGCAAAGTCGAGAATGCGTGCGAGTTCATCGCGGTCAAAGGTATTGTGCTCGCCAGTTCCTTGGATCTCCACAAATCGGCCACTTTGCATGATTACGTTCATGTCTACGTCGGCACGGGAGTCCTCTTCATAAGGCAGGTCAAGGCAGACGGTTCCGTCGATAACGCCAACAGAGACAGCAGCCACGGGATCCTTCAGCGGGTTGCCTGGAACGACGCCTTGTTCTTGTAGATGAGCGATGGCGTCGGCAAGCGCCACATACGCACCCGTAATCGATGCAGTGCGAGTTCCACCATCAGCTTGCAGAACATCGCAGTCGATGTTGATGGTGTTCTCCCCCAGTTCGGAGAGGTCCACGGCAGCGCGCAGCGAACGCCCGATCAGACGAGAGATCTCGTGGGTGCGTCCTTTCACCTTTCCACGCATCGACTCGCGCGGGTTGCGATCCAACGTTGCCGCCGGGAGCATGGCGTACTCAGCGGTGAGCCAGCCTTCGCCGGAATCTCGTTTAAAGCGCGGCACCCCAATTTCTGCAGAAGCGGTGCACATAACTCGGGTGTTACCGAACTCGACCAAGACGCTTCCCGCAGGGTTAGTGGTAAAACCACGGGTGATTTTCACGGTACGCATTTGGTCAACTGCGCGGCCATCGGCGCGCTTAAAGTTCGAAGTAGTCATGCCCACCACACTACTGCAGCTGTTCTCCGCCCAAGAGACTAGATGTTGATTTCCATGCCTTGGTAGGAGATATCGATGGGACCGTCGTACTCAGATCGTGCCTTCTCAAGAGCTGCCTCGGCATTCCCCCACGGCGGTATATGCACAAGTACAAGCCTCTTGGCCCCGGCAAGGCGCGCGATGCGACCGGCCTCTGCCCCGCTCATATGCATGTTGGGGGCTTTGCCCTCGTTGGTCTCTCCCCACGTAGCCTCACAGAGAAATACGTCGGCGTTCCGCGCGCAGTCGATCAGGTTCTCTGTATAGGAACTGTCACCGGAATACGCAATAATTTTTCCCGAGCGTTTATGTTCCACGCGCAGGGCAAATGTTTCAATCGGATGCACAACCGAATACGGCGTGATAGACACAGCGCCGACCAGCTCTTCCCGTGCGTTTTCCCACGGCGTAAACGCAAAGGTGTCTGACATATCGTCGATGTTATCCACGGAATCGGCACTCAAGCGTCCCATTCTGATGGGGGTGTCTGAGGGACCAAAACACAGATTGCGTCCCTTCGCTGCCGCCGTCGGATGATAGCGACGCCACACCAAAAGGGAAGGAAAGTCGACGCAATGGTCAGCATGCAGGTGCGAAAACACGACATGTGCATCGGAGGGATTCTGGACGCGTTCGAGCTGCGCTAGGACACCTGGCCCCATGTCCATGAGGATGCTGGGGGCGTTATCCATCTGAATGAGGTACCCGGAGGCAGCGTTGTCGGGGGCGCCCAGGCTTCCGGAACTTCCAAGGATGGTCAGCTTCATATTTTTTACTGTGCCACGATTACGTGCCAAGAGCGAGCGAAAAAGGGGCCATATCCACTAAGTGGATGAACTTTACACCTCCCGTAGCTTTTCGACGTGCGTCACATGTGGCCCCAGAAAACGCATGGCGAGCTGCTCAAATAAGGCAGGGTCTCCTGTGGACTCGAAAGAGCGAATAGGTTGCTTATCTGTGGTGGCGTCGGCAAGCATATCGTTGCGGCTAAGTGTCTTGAGCACGTCTTTTACGCATTCTTCCGAGGAAGAAATGAGGGTGACATTATCCCCCACGGCGAGTTGAATCACGCCTGTCAGCAATGGGTAATGAGTACACCCAAGAACCAGAGTGTCTACCCCCGCGGCTTGCAACCCCTCCGTATAGCCTTGGGCTACTCCCAAGATTTGTCGGCCCGATGTGATGCCGCGTTCCACAAAACTCACAAAGCTCGGGCAGGCTTGCGCATAGACATCTACACCGGGACTTGCAGCAAATAGCTCTTGATATGCCCCCGAGGCAATCGTTCCCTGGGTGCCCAAAACACCAATTTTGCCATTGCGGGTGGTGGCAACAGCGCGTCGTACAGCAGGAAGAATCACCCCGACCACCGGGATGCTATACCGTTCACGCAGATCACGTAACGCGGCTGACGTTGCTGTATTGCAAGCGATCACAATCATCTTGCATCCGCGAGCCACCAACTCATCGCCGATCCGCATGGAAAGCTCTCGAACTTGAGCTATCGGCTTTGGCCCATACGGGCTATGAGCGGTATCCCCGATATATATCACTGACTCTTGGGGAAGCTGCTCCATAATCGCCCGGGCTACAGTCAATCCGCCCACGCCGGAATCAAAAATGCCGATCGGCGAGGAGGCATCAATCGTGCCTTTGTACACAATCGATGGCTCCACGCCCGGCACGTCTGCTTTCAAGGAATCCGACATGTGGTCTTGTATCACGTAGTCCATGCTAATCCGGTCAGCAGGAAGTGTATAGCAAGCGCTGTAACCCACTACTTTTGTGGGCTAGCGCCATCAAGAGCGTTCAAGAGCTCGTTGTTCCCGGCGCGCTTTCAACGCTGGTGGGTCGTCGGAAGTAATAGTCGCACCTGCGATGAGTCCGCCAATAGCTCCGAATAGGTGTGCCTGCCATGAGACTCCAACGTCGCCCGGCAAAACTCCCCAAATCAAGCCACCGTAGATAAACGCCAAAACCATACCGAGCAGTACCTGCGAGAAGCTTCTATTGAAGATTCCTCGAACCACTAGATAAGCAAGCCAGCCGTAAATGAGACCGGAAGCGCCGATATGAGTGGTCCCGATTCCGCCAAAGATCCAGGTTCCCATGCCACCGACAACCGCAGCGATGATTGTGACTTCCCAGAATGCCCGACGACCAGATAGTCCGATGAGGAACACAAAGATTAACCCGGGAAGGGTATTCGCTGAGAGGTGCATATAGTTTCCGTGCACGAGCGGCGACGTAAAGATATGCCAGATCGAGGCACCGTCCAGCGGATGTACGCCAAGTCCTTGAGCGAGGGTGCCGCCAAAAAATATGGTGTTCACAATATGAACCGCCCAGATAACAATCACATAGCCCAGGGCTAAAACTGTGGCGTCGACTAAGCGTTTGCGTCCCATAGACCGCCACGAACTAGTGCTCACGCCTCGGTGTGTCACCCTATTCGCAGAATAACCCGGCGTTGGAAGATACTGCGCGCCATACTCATGTGGAAGGTACCCACCGCTAGTTGATACACCGCCGTAGGTATTCCTGTCTGATTGAGCGTAGGGGTTAAATCGGTTCGTCATAATGAGGCACAGCCTAATAAAGAAATCTCGCAGCTCCATCCCCTACGGCTAGTAAAATGCTGGGAAAACGCCCGGCATACTGACAGTAATCGGGTGTCCCCGCTTCTTGAGTCAAGAGTTTTGATTACCCCATCATCGCATTCAACAGCGACTCTTGGTTATAAGCCAGCCATTCGACCAGACTATCTCGGTCTTGTTCAGCTTCTTCCCCAAAAACCTCTCCAGATGCCACGTAGAGGCGGATATCGTTAAGCGCAGCAACCCATGCATGCGCCTCTGGTTCCGTGATATCCACGTGAACACCACCATCAGGACCAAGAGCCTGACCGAGCACCTGCAGGTGCTCAACCTTCGCACGCGTAATGTCTGTCTCGTGCAAGCAACGCAACAAAGAATTATCTCCCTCGAATTCCTCGTCGCCTTCCTTTTCAAAGTCTGGAAGTAGCCGAGCCAATGCGGGATCGGTGGGGGCTTCTTTATGTCCGCTAGGCATGCCGGTGAGCTCTGCCAGCTCGTCTTTGGGTGCGGTTTGTGCACGGTGGATGAGTGCCTCACTCACCGTGGAAGCAAGGTTTCCAAGAACCTCTCGTTCCATTGGCTCAAACACACATACGAAGTGGGCCCCGCGCATGAGGCCTTTCTTTTTCTTCCATGGCTGCATAGTGATTATGCCTTTCGATCAAAGGAGCACTCGGCTTTTTCGCCTATAAGCGCTACGGGACTCACGTGGGGAGCAAAAGGGGTACACAAACCGTGCACAAACCCCAGGGCTAACCGCCCTGCTGCATCGTGGCCCACAGGCCAGCGGTGTGAAGCTTTTTCACATCGCCTTCAACTTTGTCGCGCTCCCCGGAGGACACCACGGCTTTGCCTTCTGTGTGAACCTGCATCATCAACTCGATAGCGCGACGTTTGCTATATCCGAGGATCGTTTGGAATACATACGTTACGTAGCTCATGAGATTGACTGGGTCATCCCACACGATGCACATCCAAGGCAGGTTTTCGCTGGAGGCCACATCCACTGATAGATCCTCGTCAAGCTCTGGGGTAGCCATCGGAGAAGACACCACAACGTCCATAGTGGGTGCTAAAACGACAGAAGGTAGCTCGTTAAGGGAATGAGTCACATCTTCTTGGTTGACTTGCATACAACACAGCCTAGCCCAATTCCTTAGTTGTTCCGCATGGAGCTTTCCTTCTGAGAACGCGATTAAGCTCTGAACACAACAGCCCCACGGTGAGCTACCGCACAAATATGTGAAAAAGCGTTTTATGACTTGTGCTTCAGCTCTCATCGTTTTCAAGGCTAAACTTGTGTGCGTGACTGAATTCGAATCGACAGCATTGCTCACCGATATGTACGAGTTAACAATGCTGCAATCAGCGCTTGCCGACGGCACTGCATACCGCAACTGTACATTCGAGGTTTTCTCCAGGCGGCTTCCCAACGAACGCCGCTATGGTGTTGTCGCAGGAACAGCCCGAGTGCTCGAAGCAATTAAGCGTTATCGCTTCACCGAAAAGCAACTCGCTAGTCTAACGTTCTTGGACGCTACTACCATCGATTTTTTGCGTTCATACGAGTTCAAAGGACAAATCGATGGCTACCGGGAAGGCGAGCTTTACTTCCCTAGTTCACCCATCCTCACCGTTCGCGGAACATTCGCCGAGTGCGTCATCCTTGAGACGCTCATTCTTTCCATTATGAATGCAGACTCGGCAGTTGCTTCAGCGGCAGCTCGCATGGTCACGGCAGCAGATGGTCGTCCTATTTTTGAAATGGGTTCCCGCCGCACACACGAATACGCAGCGGTTACAGCTGCCCGTGCTGCATATCTCGCAGGTTTTGTCGGTACCTCTAATCTTGAGGCGGTCTACCGTTACGGAATCCCAGGCTCTGGCACCGCAGCACACGCGTGGACGCTACTGCACGTCAACGATGATGGAACTCCCAACGAGCCAGCGGCTTTCCAATCCCAGATCAATGTCCTCGGAGTAGGAACCACCCTTTTGGTGGATACGTATGACATTGCCAAGGGCGTGAAAACCGCCATCGAAATAGCGGGACCTCAATTAGGTGCTGTCCGCATCGACTCTGGTGATCTCGGTGTAATGACGCGAAAGGTGCGCCAAGAACTTGATTCTCTGGGAGCGCATAACACTGGCATCGTCGTGAGCTCTGACCTGGATGAATACGCTATTGCGGGTCTGCGCGGTAATCCCGTCGATGCCTTCGGCGTAGGCACATCTGTGGTCACCGGTTCAGGGGCGCCGACAGCCGGAATGGTCTACAAACTTGTGGAAGTCGACGGACACCCCGTGGCCAAGCGTTCCCGCGGCAAGGCCATGGTGGGCGGAACTAAGCGAGCAGTTCGTACCCACCGCGCCACCGGAACAGCAGTCGAGGAAATCGTATTCCCCTACGACCACGACACCCCACAGATCGGGCAGCTTAATTCTTATGAACTCACCATCCCCCTGATGCGTAACGGAATAGTCGTGGATAACCTGCCCACGCTCGAGGAATCCCGCGCTTATCTGGCAGAACAGCTCATAACTCTGCCGTGGGAAGGACTTGCACTGAGCAAGGACGAGCCCGTCTTGTCGACTCGGTTCGTTGGGTTTTAAGTAGTCTTTTTGCAGGCCTAGGGGCCGCGGGGATCAACGTTGGGTGCAGCCTCTACACTGTGTCCTATGTCAGATTCGCCCCTTGCTTTATCCACCGATGAGTTACTGGATGCGGCGGTAGCTGCCCTCGGCGGCAGCCGTCGTAACGGCCAAGTGTCCATGGCCAACGCGGTGACAAAAGCACTCGAATCAGAACGCCATCTTGCGGTTCAAGCCGGGACAGGCACTGGTAAGTCTTTGGCTTATCTAGTGCCTGCACTGCGCCACGCACAGGCTACTGACTCCACGATCATCGTTTCTACCGCCACGATCGCGCTGCAAAGGCAGCTCGTGGAGCGCGATCTTCCTCGGCTTGCGGACGCCCTCGAACCACACATGAGCAGGCGACCCACCTTTGCCATCATGAAAGGCCGCGCGAATTACGTCTGCATGAATAAGATCGCTGCGGCCGAAGAACCAGAAGACGCCCTGATCGACGAGGAAGATCTCTCCTGGCTAGGCAAGCACGTGGCGCGGATTTATGAATGGGCCAATGAGACCGAAGTCGGCGATCGCGATAGCCTTGACCCCGGTGTTCCCGACTTGGCATGGCGACAGGTCAGCGTCAGCGCGCAGGAATGCATCGGGGCCAGCCGGTGCCCGCACGGGGAAGATTGTTTTGCAGAGATAGCTCGCAAAAAAGCCCATGATGTAGACGTGATCGTCACCAATCACGCGCTCTTAGCCATCGACGCATTATCCGACGTCAACGTGCTGCCAGAGCATGAGGTGGTCATCGTCGACGAGGCCCATGAACTCGACGGCAGAATCACGGCTGTAGCCACAAATGAAATTGGTGTTACCGCCCTGACTATGTCTTCACGCCGGGCAGGGAAACTAGGCGCGGGAGACAAAGACCAAAAGCTCATCGACATCTCCAAAGAATGGGAAGACGCGATGCTCGCCGTGGAGCCAGGCCGGCTCACGTCCCTTCCCGAGTCTCTTAAACAGCAAACAATCGCCCTCCGCGATGCCATCTGGTCTCTTCGGGAACACGTATCCCGAGTGCCAGAAGGAGAAGCAGCAAACGATCCGGAGCGGCACGCCGAGCGGATGTCTCTCTCAAATCATTTGGGTGACCAGCACGATTCTGTTGTCCGCATCCTTTCTGTTTTTGAAGAGGAGGACGCTGCCAGCCAAGAAGACGTTGTGTGGGTGCTTCACGACGACCGCCGCGGCGTCATGATCAAAGTCGCCCCATTGTCCATCGCGGGACTGCTCCATACCCGTCTTTTTAGCGAGAATACGGTGGTACTAGCCTCTGCCACGCTCAATATCGGCGGCAATTTTAACGCGATGGCCGCCAGTTGGGGCCTGCCCAAGGGCTCGTGGGACAGCCTTGACGCAGGAACCCCCTTCGACCCAGCCAAGTCGGGAATTCTCTACACCCCCAACTCGCTCCCCGACCCTGGGCGCGATGGCTTAAGCCCCGAGGTCATCGAGGAAATATATGACCTCATCATGGCTGCCGGCGGCCGTACCCTCGGGTTATTCTCGTCGCGCCGCGCCGCGCAACAAGCCACAGAAGCCATGCGCACCCGCCTACCTTTCGACGTCCTCTGCCAGGGGGACGACACCACCGGTGCGCTCGTCGAAAAGTTCTCCAAACAAGAAAACACCTGTCTTTTTGGCACACTCAGTCTTTGGCAGGGCGTGGACGTTCCGGGCAAGGCGTGTTCGTTGGTCATCATCGACAGAATTCCTTTCCCCCGGCCGGACGATCCGCTGCTACAAGCGCGTAAAGACGCAGCCGACGCAGAAGGCAGAAATGGCTTCATGGAGGTTGCAGCGACTCATGCGGCGCTCCTCATTGCACAAGGAGCAGGCCGATTGCTCAGGTCAGTGACGGACCGCGGTGTCGTGGCTATCCTTGACCGTAGGATCGTGACCAAGCGCTACGGGGCGTTCTTTATTAAATCGCTGCCGGCTTTCTGGCGTACCAACGATCCGCAGGTAGTGCGCGGCGCTCTCGCCCGCCTCGTCGCAAAGTAACTTGAACTAGGAAGGCTTGCCATGGCGCACATTCCCACTCTGCGCAACGAATCGATAAGGCTACGACCTTTGGTGCTTTCCGACGCCCACGATCTCACCGCCACCTGTGTTGACCCATTGACTCAGAAATACACGACGATTCCCGCAGGTTACGCCCTTGCTAACGCAGAAGAATTCATCACGACTGAACACGACAACCTGCGGTGGGTGATCACGACCCGTACAAGCGACCGCTTCTGCGGGCAAATTGAATTACGGCCACTTGTTGGAGAACACAATGCCATGGATGTGGGCTACATGACAGCCCCATGGGCACGAGGGCAAGGCCTTATGACCTCAGCGTTACTGCTCGCCGTGGACTATGCATTGTCACTCGGCGTCCGCCGCATTGAACTACGCACAGATCCTCAGAACAAGGCCAGCCAACGTGTTGCAGAGAAAGCCGGGTTCCTTTACCAAGGCCTCCACAATGACTTCACAGTTTATTCCTTGCTTACCGACGACTACCGCTCGTAGTACTAATTTTTCTGCTGAGGCAGCGGGACTCTACGAATCTTTCCGTCCGAATCATCTGCGGCGTCGATATCAGCCCTTGTAATACCGAGCATGTGAACGACCTCATCCAAAAATGGGGAGTTCACAGAGGTATCGGCAATCTCGCGCAATGCCGGCTTAGCGTTAAAAGCAATGCCCAAACCAGCGGCAGAGATCATGTCGATGTCATTCGCGCCATCGCCCACTGCGACAGTCTGATGCATTTCTATACCAGATTCCCGAGCGAACTCTTCTAAGAATTCTGCCTTGGCTGCCCTATCGACAACCTTCCCGATCACCCGGCCAGTAAGTTTCCCGTCCACGATCTCCAGCGTGTTGGCGCGAACATAATCCAGCCCAAGGTCTTCTGCAAGGCCTTCGAGAACCTGGATAAAACCACCTGACACCACAGCGGTCTTGTACCCCAACCGCTTCAGTGTCCGGATGGTTGTTCTTGCCCCCGGCGTCAATTCGATGGAATCAGCGACCTCATCAATGACGCTAGCGTCGAGACCTGCCAAAGCCTTGACGCGCTCCCGCAGTGACTCTTCAAAATCCAGTTCACCACGCATCGCGCGTTCTGTAACTTCTGCGACTTCTTTTTCCCTACCGGCGTGCGCTGCAAGCATCTCAATAACCTCACCGGTGATGAGCGTGGAATCACAATCGAAACAAATGAGACGCTTAGAGCGTCGCAAAAGCCCTGCACGCTCAATCGCGATGTCCACGCCCAGCTCTGTAGTGAGCTCGGCCAGGGCTTTGCGCAAAGGCATCGCCGCACCTGGCTCACGATTAGCGACAGTAATCTTCAACTCAAGACCAGTAACCGGATAATCAGAAATGCCACGGATCGTATCGATATTCGCATCAAAATTTGCCAGAGTCTGCGCTATGCGCGACAAATCATGAGCTTCCACCGGGTCCCCAAGAATAACCACCTCATGCGTAGAACGCGGGCGTGAAGACTGAGCGACTTCTTGCAGCTCAATCTTGACGCTCTGCCCATACGTCTTCAGAGTCTCCTTGAGACCAACCTCCAGCGTCTCCACACCCTCGGCCTCTACTCCCGCGAACACCGCCAACCCCAGAAACCCTCGAAACTGCGACTGCTCAACATCAAGGATCTGCACACCGTTGGCAGCTAACACACGGAAAGCTGCTGCCGACACTCCCTGTCGATCCTGGCCTGAAATAGTAATAACAGCCGGGGTCAGCTCTGGGCGAAGGCTAACAGTTACTTGAGGCTGGTCCAGTTCAATCACCGATCTATTGTTGCACGACGCACCTCGATTCCTCCCAGTACTCCCCTATTTAGGAATGACGGGCTCCGCATCAACGGATGCGCACTTTATCCTCTTCCTACGGATCGAATCGCCTTATCTTTCGACCTTGTGGTTCTATGCCTTCCCTTGGATATTGCGGGGGTATGCAATAGTCTTTCCCACTTTTGTCATGGTCTAATAAGGGAGGCTAGTTTTCTCACCGATTGTATGGAGTTAATGTGCTGATTCCAGACGCAGTTTGGACTGTTTTTGACTTCTTTGGCGAGTAAACGCGCAGGTAAGTTAGTCTTTTCTCCGCGTATGCGGAGGTAGTTCCCCCGGTTGTGGAGGCGCAGTTCACGGGTAATGCTTTTCTCCGCGTATGCGGAGGTAGTTCCAGCGGCGATAACACTCGAAGCTAAGGATACAACTTTTCTCCGCGTATGCGGAGGTAGTTCCATCACGAGCCAAGATCACCGCCCTACCGAACCCTTTTCTCCGCGTATGCGGAGGTAGTTCCAACGGGGGTAACCCCTAGGCCGTGGTATGTGCCTTTTCTCCGCGTATGCGGAGGTAGTTCCTCGGCAGCGAGCTTCGACCGCTCCCCTTCGAGCTTTTCTCCGCGTATGCGGAGGTAGTTCCCAAGTCATTCCGCGTTTTGATTTGCCTCGCCTCTTTTCTCCGCGTATGCGGAGGTAGTTCCGACTTGCACGCTGACGCTTACCGGTTTGCGATCTTTTCTCCGCGTATGCGGAGGTAGTTCCTACCACATTCGAAAAGCCCACGAGCCAGGACGCTTTTCTCCGCGTATGCGGAGGTAGTTCCCAGCGGTTTTGTAGCAATTTTTTAATAACGTTCTTTTCTCCGCGTATGCGGAGGTAGTTCCAAAACTGCTGCTCAACCCCGCCGCCTCCGCAACTTTTCTCCGCGTATGCGGAGGTAGTTCCCGATCCCTAGCTATGAGCGGTTTTTTAACATCCTTTTCTCCGCGTATGCGGAGGTAGTTCCAGCCCCCACATATCCATTGACGTAGGCTTCATCTTTTCTCCGCGTATGCGGAGGTAGTTCCCCCCAGCACCGCGTGGGTGTGGGGGTTGCAGACTTTTCTCCGCGTATGCGGAGGTAGTTCCCGGGGCACTGCCCTTGTATGCGACGCGGGGGACTTTTCTCCGCGTATGCGGAGGTAGTTCCCTAACCATGTGAAGGTGGTGATCGAATGAGTGCTTTTCTCCGCGTATGCGGAGGTAGTTCCTTGTGGGGCCTGCAGGGATCCGTGAAACTCGACTTTTCTCCGCGTATGCGGAGGTAGTTCCCGTAGAAATGCCGGGACTATTCGGCAATGAATCTTTTCTCCGCGTATGCGGAGGTAGTTCCCACTTTGTCTAGCAATGTCAAGGCGTGGGTAGCTTTTCTCCGCGTATGCGGAGGTAGTTCCGTCTGTGCACGTCGTGAAGTTCAAGGTGTACGCTTTTCTCCGCGTATGCGGAGGTAGTTCCTACTTTGTCTAGCAATGTCAAGGCGTGGGTAGCTTTTCTCCGCGTATGCGGAGGTAGTTCCGTCTGTGCACGTCGTGAAGTTCAAGGTGTACGCTTTTCTCCGCGTATGCGGAGGTAGTTCCTACCGGACGCACCGCAGAAACCTCGCAACCGACTTTTCTCCGCGTATGCGGAGGTAGTTCACCCCGTCAGCCTTTCGGGGGTGGCGGGGTTGGCTTTTCTCCGCGTATGCGGAGGTAGTTCCATCGGCAAAGGCGTAGGAAAGGGACGCAGCGGCTTTTCTCCGCGTATGCGGAGGTAGTTCCGGGTAGGCATCATGCCCACCAGTCGGCTGCTTCTTTTCTCCGCGTATGCGGAGGTAGTTCCGGATGTGGCCTCCTTCTCCGCGATAGCGGAGGCTTTTCTCCGCGTATGCGGAGGTAGTTCCACGTCAAGTCTTCCCATTACCTGAATTCGCTCCTTTTCTCCGCGTATGCGGAGGTAGTTCCTGAGCATCCGCCGCAGCACTCGACGCCTCATTCTTTTCTCCGCGTATGCGGAGGTAGTTCCACCGCTGTGGTGCTTAAAGATGGGCGCCGTTGCTTTTCTCCGCGTATGCGGAGGTAGTTCCATATTTGCGGTATTGATCTTTTGCCGTGGCAGCTTTTCTCCGCGTATGCGGAGGTAGTTCCATGTCTTTATCCTTATGTAGTGGGTGGGTTTTCTTTTCTCCGCGTATGCGGAGGTAGTTCCCGCTGCCAACAGCATCGAGCTGATATGGGTCGCTTTTCTCCGCGTATGCGGAGGTAGTTCCCAAGTCATTCCGCGTTTTGATTTGCCTCGCCTCTTTTCTCCGCGTATGCGGAGGTAGTTCCGACTTGCACGCTGACGCTTACCGGTTTGCGATCTTTTCTCCGCGTATGCGGAGGTAGTTCATAGCTTGACACTTGCTAGATATATAGTTTGTGTCCACCACTACGGAGGTATAAATGTCTATCACGCCAGAACGGGTTATGCAGCTTTTAGGTGAAGGTATGACCCAATCCCAGATTGCTAGGGAATACGGGGTTACCCGTCAATACATCTTCACTCTTGCAAAAAGAGGAGGGCATGAAGCTAGGGAAATGGAATACATCAAAGATGACATACCTTGGCCAAAAGTTAAAGATAAGCACCGCGATAACACAATCTATAAAACGCTACGAATCCACGCCCGCTATATGGAACGGGGACAAGAGGGGGTACGTGGTTCAAGTTATGTTAAACTGCTCGGCATGTATCGAAAACTTGTTCGATTCAATCAAGTTATCGACTACGACGAGTCCTACCCACCTGTAAAAGGTTTGTCGAATACAGGCGGGTTTATGTACGTCCCGAGGTCTCCAGAAGACGGGAACCTCATTATCAAGATGAAGCCCGGTGTGCGAATCACGAAAAGAGGTGCACGCATTTGGCAACTGCCTAAAAAGTTTCCAGAGAAGGAATAAATGGAAGAAATAGTTATCAACTTCCCAGGCGTGATACATCTGAGAGATGGGGAATCATTCCCCCATCCCCGCTGTGCAGACAGCTAGCAGACTTCTCTCCATACACACAGAGGCAGTTCCGGATGATATACAAGAGAAGCTTGACCACAATGTTGGACACAAACCGTAGCGCAGAGCTTGATAAGCAAAATCAATTACTGACCCTACAATCAGTCAAGGATTATTTTTGCGTGTCGCATTTAGATTTAGAGTGATTCTACACGGAGGACTGAAGTCGCTAGCGCGTCCATACTTTAACCTCTTCGGACCCCATAGAGACATACGTTTATCTAAGGGACATATTGCAGTAGGGGTCGACTGTCTACCATATCCTCCGATGATAATGCGGGTTTATTGCTTTGCCCAGGCCTTGGCTAATGACCATGTTTTTACTGCGAGAACCACAAAGAGGAGTGCCGCAAGACCGTAGGTAATGACGCGGGGCGCGCCGAGGGCTACAGACGCAGCAAGCAATCCCAGTATTGCCAAGTGTATGTTGTTTTTCATGATCATGTAGGAATGGAAAGCGTCTCGGCTATGTAGGTGATGACACGAGGTACCCCCAACCTTGTCCTCTCTTTTCTTTAATACAGAGCTCTTGTTTCTTGGTCCTGTAGTCATTGTAGTCAAGAATGAGCCTGCGGTTTGGCATTCGCCACCCCAGCCTAATTCGACGATGACCAGCCACCATAAAGTGTTAGAACTCCATGTAGCAAACGGTTCTGCATGAGGTATTCACAATGCAAATACCAAATGCTCCCCCGCTTCTTTCGGCGCTAAACCGTTGCCAGAATTAAGCCACAGCACCCAAAACCGCACAACCGGAACTAAAAGCGAGCCGGAACAACATTACCCATAATGCTCAGTGCGCTACCCCCCCCCTAGTAGCACCACCTCACTAGCTACATGCCTTCATGTGCCGATACTAAAAGCCGCATCAATACGAGCCAGCCATTATCTCAATGCTCCTTCTTCACCTACCTAAAAGAGGATGCCGTCGAAAAGCTCTTACAGATAGAAGCCCTCTATACAGCTCGAAAAGTTTGAGACACAAAACACTTGATAGCCCCCACCACTTCATATAAATTAACTTAACAATTAATTAGCATTAAAGAAGGAAGGTAGGGTTATATGCAGCTTCAAACCACCGTCACTCGCGTTCTCATAACCACCACCGTTGCACTCTCTTTCGCCCTCGCGTCCACAAGCACCCTCGCTCATGCAGAGACTAAACCCATACCCACTGCATGCCAGGAACTCCAAGCAGACGTAGAGGCCTGGACCGAACAGCTCAAAGAAGCCGAGTCCTCACACGATCAGCTATCTAAAAACGGACACTCCAAGGATGCAATCAAACGCTACCTTGAGCGAAGTCAGCAATACTTTCAAGAGTGTATTTCATCTCCCCCTAAGCATCTCCACTTCGAGCTATCCTCAGCCCTTCCTATGTTCATGAGCAATCTGTCTAGCTCATAGAAATTGCCCAAACTACCGTTAGCCGCTCCCATCAAACGATTCCCCGAGCTATCGTGGGCGTTCACATCGCAACAAAAAGTCGAGGCCTAGATTCTTTCTAGGCCTCGACTTAAGTCAGAGAGTAATCAGTCGCTACTATGCGTTAACTGGTCTTCTTGGTGACCGGCTCCGCGTGGTGCCCCACGTGAGCTTCACGACGCATCCGCTCAACCATGTGCGGATAGTGGAGTTCGAATGCAGGACGCTCGGAACGAATACGTGGCAGCGAAGTGAAGTTGTGTCGCGGTGGCGGGCAAGAAGTTGCCCACTCCAGGGAGTTTCCATAACCCCATGGGTCGTCCACGGTAACGACCTCGCCGTAGCGCCAAGACTTGATGACGTTCCAGATGAACGGTAGAACAGACATTCCGAGTAGGAACGAGAAGATCGTGGAGATCTGGTTCAAAGTGGTAAAGCCATCAGAATCAAGGTAGTCAGCGTAACGACGCGGCATGCCCTCGTTGCCCAACCAGTGCTGAACCAGGAAGGTTCCATGGAATCCTACGAAGGTGATCCAGAAGTGAATCTTGCCCAGGCGCTCGTCGAGCATACGTCCGGTCATCTTGGGGAACCAGAAGTACACGCCAGCAAAAGAAGCAAACACCACGGTACCGAACAAGGTGTAGTGGAAGTGAGCAACCACAAAGTAGGTATCAGAAATGTGGAAGTCTAGCGGCGGCGAGGCCAGCATGATGCCGGTCAGTCCACCGAAGAGGAAGGTCACCAGGAAGCCCATGGTCCATGTCATCGGGGTCTCCCAGGAGACATGTCCCTTCCACATTGTTCCAAGCCAGTTGAAGAACTTCACACCGGTAGGAACCGAGATCAAGAAGGTCATAAAGGAGAAGAACGGAAGCAGGATAGCGCCGGTAACGAACATGTGGTGCGCCCACACAGCCATGGACAGCGATCCAATCGACAGCGTTGCAAATACCAGGCCGATGTAACCGAACATTGGCTTACGTGCAAAGACTGGAATGATTTCGGAGACGATACCGAAGAACGGAAGCGCGAGGACGTAAACCTCAGGGTGCCCGAAGAACCAGAACAGGTGCTGCCACATGATGGCACCGCCGTTACCTGGATCGAAGAGGTGCCCGCCAAGCTTACGGTCGTAAAGCACGCCCAGAGCTGCAGCAGTCAGGAGGGGGAAGATCATGAGAACCAGGACAGACGCCACGAAGATGTTCCAGCAGAAAATTGGCATACGGAACATGGTCATACCCGGAGCACGCATACATAGGATCGTGGTGATCATGTTGATAGCGGAGGAAATGGTTCCCACACCAGTTGCACCAACACCAACAATCCACATGTCAGAGCCAATGCCCGGAGAGTGAATGGAGTCTGCCAGCGGGAGGTACATTGTCCAACCGAAGTCCGCAGCACCGCCAGGGGTGAGGAAGCCGGAAAGCATGGCAGCAGCACCGATCATGGTGACCCAGAAACCAAAAGCGTTGAGTCGAGGGAATGCAACGTCCGGGGCACCAATCTGCAAAGGCAGGATGTAGTTAGCAAAGCCCCACACAATGGGAGTACCAAACAAAAGCAGCATCACGGTGCCGTGCATCGTGAAGAGCTGGTTGAACTGTTCGTTTGAAAGGTACTGCAGTCCTGGGGAGAAAAGCTCCGCACGAATAAGCAGTGCCATAAGTCCACCAAGGAAGAAGAACACAAAGGACATGATGATGTACATGATGCCCAGTTGCTTGTGATCGGTGGTGGTTAGCATTTTCCAGGCCAGGGTACCCTTACGGGCACCGCCGGTCGGCGCGGGCCTTGTTGGCTCAGAGTAATTCTCGAGCCTCGGCGCCACAGCGGTCATACGATCCTCCTGACTTGTGAGCCGCCTCGCTCCAAGTGACGAAGACGACTAAATTTACACTGCCCCATCTTATGGCAGCGTAAGTACGTAAGCCAGCCACAGCCGGCTGGAATTCAGCTAAGTTTATGCGCAATGACCTGCAAAACGAAATGTCTATCTGGGGTTTTACACAACCGGACAACCAATTCCGCTAAAAGTACAGCATTTTCCAGATAGTTCCAGTGATACGCGCCACACAGTAAAAAGGGTGCGTTTTTATACGCCACCCCCACAAAGCGCCCCTACCCCACCCCCAGCGGTTATCAATCCAAAGGATGAAAGGGACGTTAGTTCACTTTTCCCACTTCAAGACCTTCACCTTCAGCCCCACGCTCACCACAGTCTCGCCCACCTCAAAAATAAGCAAAACCGCCGCACAAGAAGAATTTGTGCGGCGGTTTACACGGCCGTTCCTAGCACTTCCTATTAGAAGTCCCAGTCATCATCCGTAGTGTTTTCAGCCTTACCAATCACATAAGAAGAACCAGAGCCGGAGAAGAAATCATGATTCTCGTCAGCGTTAGGCGACAGTGCAGAGAGGATTGCCGGCGAAACTTTGCATTCATCAGCCGGGAACAAGCCCTCGTACCCCAAGTTGTTAAGTGCTTTGTTGGCGTTATACCGCAAGAAGCGCTTTACGTCTTCAGTCCAACCCAGATCGTCGTAAAGATCTTCCGTGTACTGGATCTCGTTATCATAGAGGTCATAAAGAAGGTCAAATGTATATTCCTTCAATTCCGCCTGACGCTCTGGCGTTTGCTGCCGCACCGCCTGCTGATATTTATAGCCAATGTAATAACCATGCACGGCCTCGTCACGAATAATCAGCCGGATAATGTCCGCCGTATTAGTCAGCTTGGCATGGCTCGACCAATACATAGGCAGATAGAAGCCAGAATAGAAGAGGAATGATTCCAGAAGTGTTGAGGCCACTTTCCGCTTCAACGGGTCAGCGCCTTCATAGTAGGAAAGAACGATCTTGGCCTTTTTCTGAAGGTTCTCATTCTCTTCCGACCACCGGAACGCCTCGTTGATCTCCTTGGTAGAGGCAAGCGTCATAAAGATATTGGAATAAGACTTGGCATGCACGCTTTCCATGAAGGCAATATTGGTATACACAGCCTCTTCATGCGGGGTGATCGCATCAGGAATCATTGACACGGCACCAACCGTTCCCTGGATGGTGTCCAGCATGGTCAGCCCGGTAAAGACCCGCATGGTCGTGGTCTTTTCCAGATCATTGAGCGTTCCCCAGCTCTTCAAGTCGTTGGAGACTGGGACTTTTTCAGGGAGCCAGAAGTTGCCGGTCAGGCGATCCCACACCTCAAGATCTTTTTCATCAGGAATGCTATTCCAGTTAATAGCAGAGACCGGTTTTTTATGTGATTCGAGATAAGAACCGTAAGACTCCACCGTTTCACCTTCCTACTTCGGAATTTTCCCTGCCCTACCCAGCAGTCAAAAGCATGCCGCTTTTCGACGCGCAACGGTCAGCCTTATACATAGCCCCGGGGCAGCTTATTACCCGTCGACTCTACCCCACAACAACTCCAGAAGAGGCTATAAGGCTCCTCACCCCTTCAACCAACACCACCTTAATGTTATCTTCATCACATCACATGCCAGACCCGTAGGATGGCATAACCTAAGTTCAACCTGAGCACACACGCACGCCACCCACTCAAAAAATGTGGCCTTTACCACCTTCTAGCTTTTCATTTCACTTTCAGTACCACCGCGCCAACCACCGCAAACCCCACCATTAAGTTAGGCAACCCAATAACAAAAACCCCTGTTATGCTGGGCTAACTTAAGGTGACATATCCGTTATTGCTACTTAGTATCGCTTTCATGAGTATCAATGAAAAACTAGCAGCAGCCCTTAACAACCAGATCACCGCTGAACTCGAAGCTTCCATGGTTTATCTTCAGCTTTCCTACATCCTGGATGATCTTTCCCTCACCGGAATGCGCAACTGGATGCAGGCTCAGCACAAGGAAGAGCTCGATCATGCAGCTCAGTTCTCTAAGCACCTTCTTGATCGCGACTACCGCCCTCAGATCGGCGATATTGCACCGCCGAAGCTCGATGCAAATTCTGCAATCGAAGCATTCGAGGCTTCCCTCGCACACGAGCAGAAGGTCACCGCTATGATCCGTGAACTCGCAGAAATCGCCGATTCCGTCAAGGATTACGATTCACGCCCACTTATCGATCGCTTCCTCGAAGAGCAGATTGAAGAAGAAGCAACCGTCAAGGAGATCCTGGACCGCCTGCGTATCGCCGATACCGGCTCCGGAATCTTGCGTATCGACGCCGAACTCGCCGCGCGCTAAACCGCCCAGCACACGCTGAGGGAAAAAGGGGATGGCCCACCGCTTTCGCGGTGGGCCATCCCCTTTTGTTTAGAGCATGCAGCTGACGCAGCCCTCTACTTCAGTTCCCATCAGCGCAACCTGACGCAGACGGATGTAGTACAAGGTCTTAATGCCCTTTCTCCAGGCATAAATCTGTGCACGGTTAATGTCACGGGTAGTCGCGCTGTCCTTGAAGAACAATGTCAACGACAACCCCTGATCCACGTACTTCGTCGCTACGGCATACGTGTCAATAACCTTTTCAAAGCCGATCTCATAAGCATCTGCAAAATAGTCGAGGTTCTCGTTATCCATGTGGGGTGCTGGATAATAAACACGACCGATCTTGCCCTCTTTCCTGATCTCAATCTTGGATGCGATTGGGTGAATAGAAGAGGTTGAGTGGTTGATATAGGAAATCGATCCCGTCGGCGGCACCGCCTGAAGGTAGCGGTTATAGAGGCCATGAGCGGCCACGGCGTCCTTAAGATCTGCCCAATCGGCGGCCGTTGGCGTATAGATCGAGGAGTCCGCAAAAATCTTTGCTACCTTTTCGGTCTTAGGCGCAAAATCTGCGGGATCAAAGTCATCAAAGTACTCGCCAGTCGCATACTTTGAGGTCTCAAAGCCGGCAAAAGTACGTCCACGTTCACGAGCCAACTTATTCGAGGCCACCAAGCACTGGTAGAGAACAGCAGCAAAGTAGGCGTTGGTAAAGTCAAGGCCTTCCTCAGAGCCATAGTAGATATGCTCGCGACCAAGGTAGCCGTGAAGGTTCATCTGACCAAGACCGATAGCGTGCGCTGCGTCGTTGCCTTTGCGAATCGACGGGACCGAGTTGATAGCAGTCTGCTCCGATACCGCGGTAAGTCCGCGGATCGCTGTCTCGATGGTCTTGGCAAAGTCTGGCGAGTCCATCGTCATCGCAATGTTCAGCGAGCCCAGGTTACAAGAAATGTCTTCGCCGACTTCCTCGTACGTAAGATCGTCGTTGAATAGGGACGGGGTGTTCACCTGAAGGATCTCGGAGCAGAGATTGGACATGTTCACGCGCCCCTCGATGGGGTTCGCCTTGTTCACGGTGTCCTCGAACATGATGTACGGGTAGCCAGATTCAAACTGAATCTCCGCGATGGTCTGGAAGAACTCACGAGCGTTGATCTTGCTCTTACGAATCCGTGGGTCTTCCACCATCTCAGCGTAATGCTCGCTCACAGAGATATCGGCAAAGGCTTTACCGTAGACCCGCTCAACATCGTAGGGACTAAACAGGTACATGTCGTCGTTACGCTTAGCCAGCTCAAAGGTGATGTCTGGAATTACAACACCCAAGGAAAGCGTCTTGATGCGGATCTTTTCATCTGCGTTTTCGCGCTTGGTGTCCAGGAAGTTAAGGATGTCGGGGTGGTGTGCATTAAGGTACACGGCACCTGCGCCCTGACGCGCGCCCAGCTGGTTTGCGTAGGAGAAAGAATCCTCAAGCAGCTTCATCACGGGGATAACACCGGAAGACTGGTTCTCAATCTTCTTAATCGGCGCACCAGCCTCACGTAGATTACTCAGAAGCAAGGCAACACCGCCGCCGCGCTTGGACAACTGTAGTGCGGAGTTGATGGAACGCCCGATGGACTCCATGTTGTCCTCAATACGCAAAAGGAAGCAGGACACGGGCTCGCCGCGCTGTGCTTTACCAGAGTTGAGGAAGGTAGGGGTAGCTGGCTGGAATCGGCCAGTCATGATCTCATCAACGAGGTTACGGGCGAGGTCCTGGTCGCCATCGGCAAGCGTTAGCGCGACCATGCATACGCGATCCTCAAAGCGCTCAAGGTAGCGGCGCCCGTCGAAAGTTTTGAGCGTGTAAGAGGTGTAGTACTTATACGCCCCAAGGAATGACTTGAAACGGAACTTGTGGGCATACGCCTGTTTGAAGAGGTCCTTGATAAACGCGAACTCGTACTGCTGAATGATTTCAGGCTCGTAGTAGTTGTTCTCAACCAAGTACTCAATCTTTTCCTCAAGATCGTGGAAGAAGACGGTGTTCTGGTTAACATGCTGCAAGAAGAATTGATTTGCAGCTTCGCGATCCTTATCAAACTGGATCTTTCCATCCGCGTTATAAAGATTGAGTAGCGCGTTAAGCGCGTGGTAGTCGAGTTGTTCGGTGCGAGACACCGGCTCAGCAACGTGTTTTCCCAAAGATTGCGACACGAAGAAACCTTTACCTTTTCAAATAATGGTGATGTGCGGATACAGAAAATGTTATGAAATTAGACTCTTCTCGGAGTCAACGCTCACGGAGAAGGCGAGTATTAAACAGCAAGGCCCCACGATTCTACGGAAGCCAGCAGTCCCTTGTTTTTACGCTACCGGTTCAGGGAGAAGGCCCAGCGCAGCCGCATTGCTAAGCAAGCCATCACGAACTAGTCGAACGTCTTCATCTGTGCCCAAAAGCTCAAACCTGTAAACATAAGGCACCTGGCATTTAGCTGCGATCATGTCTCCGGCTTTGCCAAAGTCAAGACCAAAGTTAGAGTTACCTCCCGCAATAACCGCGCGCAGCAGTCCTCTATTGTGCTCGTTGTTAAGGAAGCGGATCACCTGCGCAGGCACCGGCCTAGTATTGCCACCGCTTATCGACGCTCCCCCGCCATACGTGGGGCACACCAATACATAGGGTTCGTCCACAACCAGTTCAGGGGAAGACTTATGCAATGGAATTCGCTTGGCAGGAAAACCTAGTTTGCGAACAAACCTCTTAGTGTTCTCCGTTGCGGAAGAAAAATAGACGACGAGCATCTCCGGCTACCTTCCTAAACATCGAGTCCTGGCTCTTATGTATAAAAGCCCAAGCAAGACCTATTGTCTCACTCGGGCTTTCCTAGAAGTCCCTGGCCCCATCACGGCGCTCAGAAGACAAAGTCATTAGGCAACCTGCGCCACCAGCGAGCTGATGCGCTCGGGGCGGAATCCTGACCAGTGCTCACCATTTACCTCAACAACAGGAGCCTGAAGATATCCCAGAGCCATCACGTAATCACGAGCTTCATCGTCGATGCTGATATCTACGAGCGTGTAATCAAGACCTGCACGATCGAGGGCTTTTTTAGTGGCGTTGCATTGAACGCAAGCTGGCTTGGTGTAGACGGTGATCGACATGGCGCACAATTCCTAAATCTTGAGCAAACGGTCCCTAGTACCGAAACGACATAGTTAACAACGTATGTTGTTCCCCGGAGAACATGCGGCGCTCTTTTGCAGCAGCACCACAGCAGAGGGGATACGGGCGGAAATTCTTCATTTCCGCTGTTCTCCGAGCCATTCCGGCGACACAAGAAGACACTATACTTAGTGGTTAAAATGCGCAACAGGCACAATATATAGTAGTTACATTGAGGGAATTCCCAGTACGGCATTTACCCCCGCCACTACATCTAGCGAATAACACCGCCACCCTCTCGCCCACAAGCCGCAACAGAACCAATCCCGGTCGACATAAGGCCAGCTCACCTCCATGTTAAAAATTTTTCGTTATAGAAAAGTTATAAAGAGCGGGGGCCATACCCCACTCACTCACTCCCTAGACATAACAAAAACGACCACCCCGAGAGGTGGTCGTTTGCAAAAAATATCCTAGCCCTGGCGAGCCTTGAAACGAGGATCCTTCTTATTGATCACGTAAACTTTGCCGCGGCGACGGACAACCTGAGCGCCCGGCTTGTTCTTCAGCGACCGAAGGGACTTGCGGACCTTCATCGGGCGCTCCTTTCTTCTCCAAGAAAAGCCATAGAGAGGCTTCACGGTTATTTGGGCATTTCTCCACTCATATGCTTACACATAGGCGGAAAACCTGCCATGACACGAGGGATGATGTTATCTTACCAAGCACTCAAATACCAAACCCTAGCGATCAGCATCCCCCGACCCGCTGATCCCACCTTATTTTTCTACACCCCGCAGCACTCGTTGGGAGAAAAACTAAGATGGCACCATGGACACACTACGCAGCACTATTAAACACCGGCTTCGGACCCAGCCAATCATCAATCCTTCTGAAGAAATCGCGAAACGCGTCGACTTCCTCGCCCACTACCTTGCCGCCTCTGGCGCAAAGGGTTTCGCCCTCGGTATTTCAGGTGGACAGGACTCAACGTTGGCGGGACGCCTAGCCCAACTAGCAGTAGAGAAACTACGCAAAGAAGGACATCCCGCAGATTTTTGGGCCATCCGGTTGCCTTATGGTGTTCAAACAGACGAAGCTGACGCCCAAACTGCCCTTGCTTTTATCCAGCCAGATCACAGCGTCACCATTAATATCAAGCCAGCCACAGACGCCTGTGCAGCAGATGTCGCGCAAGCCCTGGGGTTAAAAGAACTCGGCGACTTTAATAAAGGAAACGTTAAAGCACGCCAGAGGATGATCGCGCAGTACGCTTTGGCCGGTGAGAAAGGACTTCTGGTTATCGGCACTGATCATGCAGCCGAAAACGTCACTGGCTTCTTTACCAAGTTTGGCGACGGCGCAGCCGACATCCTCCCACTCGCAGGACTATCCAAGCGCCAAGGTGCACAGCTTTTACAAGCCCTTAACGCTCCAGATTCCACGTGGCTTAAAGTCCCCACTGCAGACCTGGAAGAAGATCGCCCTGCGCTTCCTGACGAGACCGCCCTCGGCGTCACGTATTCCGACATTGATGCCTACATCGAAGGCACCGACGAAGTTTCTAAGGAAGCTAGCGCCCGCATCGAGCACTTATGGAATGTCAGCGAGCATAAGCGTCATCTACCTGTGGAACCAGGCGACACGTGGTGGCGTCGATAAGCTCGCTGCCTCTAGTAACGCTCCGGCTCTTCTCCGAAGACGAACGCGCGCCCAGATAACTCCATGCAGGGGATGCAGACGAAGTTGTACTTTAATGTTGGCAGCCATGGGCGCAGATTAAGCGTCTCTGCATGCTGAATTTCAGCGGTATCTTTCACCACATGCGCAGTGCCACGGACCACCACTGACCAGCCGGATTCCTCATTAAAGTGATCAACTTCAAAGAGCACCTGGGGGTTTAAATTCACCGTAAACAGCTTTGTACCCTCCGCTGTACGTAAATAAATACGCGGTTCCCCCTGTGAGGTGTCAATGACATAGTTCACCGGGAAGATATCCATATCATCTTTACGCCGGACAACGATCCGACCAACGGGTTCGCCGCGGAGTTTTTCTACAATCTCGTCCTGCCCTAATACCCTGATTGCCTCATAATTGTTATCCATGCCACCCATGTTCCCAGCAGCACACCAAAAAAGCGCGGCCTTTACCAAACTGGAATTATATTTGTCACATCTAGGGGTAGGTTAACCTCAACGAGCAATACCGCCGTCATCATCAACCAACTTCACAAATGGCGGGTGGCTAAACTCCCATTGCTCCACTACCTGAGACAAGACAGCCATCTCCGAGCCAGGCCAAAAGGCTGCCAGTTCAGCACAATCCGGGTTTTCCCCAGCCAACTCGCAAGAAATCAATTCTTCAGCATAGCTCCGAAACCCCTTATCCCCCGGCTCTGAGATCCATGCCCACACTAGGTCCGCAGCATCCACAAAAACAGTCGTTCTTTTATCCGGTCGGTCTTGTTCCCCCACCTTTGCCAAATCTGAACGATAAACCTCAAACTCACGTATCCAGCGCAACGCTTCACCGGAGGCAAGCAATTTTGTTAGCTTTTCGACGCCCTCCCGCGACATATTTTTCTCACCGTGCATGCAGTTTATTGTCGCATACCTGTAAGAAAGACAGGGCTTCTGAAAATCGCGATGGTTTCACGCCTTTAATTACGTTTTCACGTGAAACATCTTCAAAAAACAGAGACACACAACACGGTTTCAATAATAAGAAGTTTCATCAATGCAAACCTTAACGTGATATTTAACACCTTTAAGTAGCGGATAAAGATATAGCCAAAACCGATAACCACTGCCCCCACACGCTCCCCCTTGAAGACATATCTACCAGCACGTAAAGAATGGACGCTTCCCAATGTGGACAAATACACTCGCATGATTAAGCTTAATTTTTATTAAAGACGTGTCAACAATATTCAAAGGGGAATCTTTGCAAAAGATGCAAAGTCCCGACCGTCCCAACACCCCGACACTCCGCGAAAGGAAACCATGAAGTTCACTGTCTCATCCACAACCGGCACCAAGCGAACAGCGATTGCGTTAACTTGCGCGCTTGCCACAGCAGCATCCACCCTCGTTGCGGCGCCTATAGCAAGTGCATCGGACAGAGTTTTCCCTACAGAATGCCAAGGGGTGGAAGTCCAAATCCTCTCTGTTAAGCCCTCATGGGAAGAAGACTCTTCCCAGACCAGCAGTGCTGCTAGACGTGCCCCTTCAGTCGGCGACACCATCTCCTACATGCTGTCCATAAAAAATACAGGTTTCACCCATGAACCCAACGGAGAACCTAGAGAGTTAGGGCTATCGATCCTGACAGACACCATCATCGATGGCAAAGAAGACAAAAACCGCGCCGGAAAATTTACGTGGCCGAACCCCAAAGATGCACATATTTTAAGGGTGGGCGAGCAGGCTTTCTATCCCCATGAACACATAGTGCAGGAAAGCGATCTGCAGGAAAAACAGATTGTCAAAAGGTTCGAATTTCCAGTAAGCAAAGGACCTTCATCCCAGGCGGTCTGTTCAAATCTCGTTACGCATACACACACATGGTCACCAGCATCAGGCTTCATTCAAAAACACTGGCCTTGGCTGGCAGGAGGCTTAGGGGCTATCGCAGCCCTGGTAAGCGGAGTGCTTCTCTTTCTAAAAAATCATCTTTTCCGCTAATTCAAAAGTTTTTAAGTTCCGCTTCTCATCTTCAATAAGTCGCGAAACCTACGGGATTAAGCCCCATCCTCTCCCTCACCCTCCCACGAAAGGAAACCATGAAGTTCACTGCCTCGCCCAAAACCAGCGCCAAGAGAACAGCAATCGCGTTAACCTGCACACTGGCCACCGCAGCATCGACGTTGGTCGCTGCACCAGTAGCAGGTGCAACAAGCAGAGTCGAAGGACAGTGCGATGAAGTCAACCATGTACTACTACCAGTAGAAACATCCTGGGGCTTCGCTAAGCACGCAGAGGTAGGTGACACCATCGGCTACGTAATGACGATTACCAACACCTTCTTCGAGGAAGGAAAGACCAAAATCGGAGTTGCAGTCCACGAAAACCCCAAGATTGATGGTGTTCCTGACACGACGAAGAAAATTGACATAAAGCCAATAACTAATGACGGAAACGGAAAATACCTAAACCAAAACGATTTCGCATCGATTCGCTACACATACACAGTGACCGAAGAGGATATTCAAAAACAAGAAGTCACTAAAAAGCTTGCTTTCCCGATTAGCAAGGGAGACGCTAGCGAAACGATCTGCACCGTTCACTTCGAGCACACACAAAACCTCAAATCCCCCTTCCGCACCTACGCACCGTGGGTAGCAGGTGCACTTGCCATCATCGGCGCAGCTGCCGGAGCTATCTGGTTCTTCTTCAAGGACCAGCTACCGCAGCTCTTCCGCTAACCGCCGTTAGCTCATACAGTCGCTCTAGCCAGGCTCAACCCCTGGGTGGGGTGACTTCTTTTTATATTCAGCCTGCAAACAGACCCAACAGGGTTGCCACGCCCATCCTCAAACCTTAGTATCTAAGCATGCGTGAAGATACTAAGAAATGTACATTCAACCCAGAGAGTCAATACGCTAACTTCGCCGCCGAGGTGTTCACACTGCTCTCGGATGCCACACGCGTGCGCATCATCCTGGCTTTGCGCGACACGGAAAAATCCGTCAATGAGCTCGCAGAAGAAATCAGCAAATCCCCTACGACTACCTCGCAGCATCTAGCAAAACTGCGCTGGGGAAAGATCGTCGAGGCTCGCCAAGATGGCAATCGAGTCTTTTATCGGCTTATCGACGATCACGCCCGCGAGCTCGTCACGCACGCCGTGTTCCATGCTCAGCAGCATGTGGCGGGCTCTGCACCGACGCACCATCGCAATCCTGACGGTTCTATTACTGCCGATGCCGAGACTTCTGGCGCTACACAATGAGTGCCTCATCAACAGACATGCGTAGCTTGTGGCGACGCATCGACCGTGAAGACCTCGCGCGCACCCTATTCGTCGCACTCTGCGCGGTAGCCCTCGCTCTAGGATTGACGTGGCCGTGGCCAACGCTGCCGGCCATCGCGGTTCTTGGCCTGATGGTGGGCTGCTGGCCAATCGCGCTCGAAGCCTTTGATGACTTGCGTCACAGGAAGATGAGCATGGAGCTGTCCATGTTCATCGCAATTGTCGCCTCCGCAGCCATCGGTGAGTGGATAACGTCTTTGGTGATCACCGCTTTCGCGCTGGCTGCAGAGATATTAGAAGATCTTTCGCTGGATCGCGGTCGTGAGGCCTTGACCGACCTGATGACGTTCCTCCCCGAGACCGTGCAGGTCCGACGCGACCATGAGACCACCCTGGTGCCCTTGCATGAGGTTGTCGCGGGAGACACCGTCATCGTCTCTCCGGGTGGACGCATACCGGTTGATGGGATCGTCATTTCCGGCGAATCAAGTGCCGACCAATCGCGCATTACCGGAGAACCTTTGCCCGTGGATATTACGGTCGGCGATGACGTGTTTGCCGGATCAATCAACCAGGTCGGCGTGGTCGAAATTCGTGCGCAACGAGTCGGCACAGAGTCCTCCTACGGACGAATCATCGCGGCAGTGGAACAAGCACAATCCACAGAACCACCAGCACAGCGTCTTGCCGATAAACTCGCAGCATGGCTGGTGTATCTCGCCTTGTCCAGCGCCGTGATCACCTACCTGATTACCCACGATCTCAAGGCCACAATTGCCGTGGTTGTTGTCGCTGGTGCTTGTGGAATCGCGGCTGGCACACCGCTCGCAGTTTTAGCGGCCATCGCCCGAATCGCCAGAAATGGAGCGTTTATCAAGGACGGCGCCCATCTTGAAGCGCTTTCTAGCGTGGATACGATTGTGTTCGATAAAACAGGAACGCTTACTACCGGCGTGCCTACGGTCGTGGAGGTGGTGCCGTCGTCAAGCATTGACCGCGAAGAGCTACTTACGCTGGCAGGAACCGCCGAAGCTTATTCCGAACACCCGCTAGGGCAAGCTGTCGTCGCATATGTTCACGCGCAGGGGCTTCCTATCGGCCAGGCTGAAGATTTTGTTTATCAACCAGGGCAGGGCGTGACGGTCACAATCGCAGGTAAAACGGTGCGCGCAGGCAACCGTTCCCTGGTATCAGGTGCGCCGGATACGGTTGATGCCCACGGTACCGCTACTGCCGTCCACATCAGCATCGACGGACACTATGCAGGCACGATTCTCTTAGCTGATGCCATCCGTGATTCCGCGAAATCCGCTATTGCAGGCCTGAAGAAACTCGGGCTGCGAACCATGATGCTCACCGGCGACCAGGAGGCTACGGCACGGGCCGTCGCAACCGAGCTAGGTATCGACGAAGTCCACGCAGGGTTGCTCCCCGACGACAAACTCGCCATTATCGACGCACAACGCACCGCCGGACGCACGATTGCAATGATCGGCGACGGAGTCAACGACGCCCCCGCTCTAGCGCATGCCACCGTGGGGATCGCCATGGGCTCAGGCACAGATATCGCTCAAGAAAGCTCAGACGTAGTCCTTATCAGCTCTGACCTCAACGATCTTGCACACACTGTCCACGTGGCCAAACGTGCCCGAAAAATCATCATGTTCAACTTCATCGGCACCGTTGCCATCGACATCCTTGGCATGGTCCTTGCCGCGTATGGGTTGCTCTCCCCTGTGTTTGCGGCGTTCATCCATGTAGGTTCAGAAACCGCTTTTATCCTCAACTCCGCTCGGCTCATCCCACGGCGGCGCTAGGGAGCTGCAGGCCAGGCGCCTGTGGTTGGGCTATGCAGGATATCGCAGCCATGCTGGATTCTGCATTTTTACAGTTAGATACAACAAACCCCCGGTAGATAACTACCGGGGGAATTGCTTTCTGTGGAGCTAACGGGATTCGAACCCGTGACCCCCACACTGCCAGTGTGGTGCGCTACCAGCTGCGCCATAGCCCCAGATGTGAACTTCGCGCGTACGCGTCGTTCTTCTGTTCAAGATGGTAGTCATCGATGATGGATTTACCAAATTCTGGGCAGCACACCGATGTACACGCACACCAACCAGCACAAATACCACAAAAAGACAGCGACCCTACAAGGTGGCGTCGCTGTCTTATGCGTTCAGCTGTACTTAGGAAGTAGCCTGGGTAACCCAGGTATTGATGTTTTCGGTGACTTCCTTGCCGTCGATAAAGACGCGCGGTGAGGAAACTTTTCCGCTGTCCTTCTCTAGCTTCTCGGTATTGGCTTTAGCAGCGTCAAGGAAGTGCTGCTTTTCAGCGCCCTCACGAATCTTCTGTACTACCTCATCGGATGCACCGACGTTCTTGGCTGCGTTGGCAAAGTCGTCGTTGCTCCACTGCCCGTAGATGCTGTTCTGCTCTTCCATGAGCAGCGTGCGGTAGTTCCAGTAGGCTTCCCACTCACCAGCGTTAGCAATGGCTAGCGCAGCTGCTCCGCCTTTGCTGGAGCTGCCATCTTCGTTTCCACGATCGAGGAAGTTAAGGAATCGCAGGTTAACCACGATTTCGCCTTTTTCAATGGCTTCCTTCATCGGCTTGTCTGTTGCTTTTCCTAGCTCAGCGCAGTGGGAGCAGGAGTAATCCTCGTAGAGATCAATCTTCTTGGCATCAGACTTTGCGTTTGCCGCTTTCAACTGAATTGCGTTGTCCGTTACTGCACCGCCGAAAGAGATTGACTCACGTTCGCGATCTGCAAATTTATCTGCCTGAGCGCCCCGACCTTGGATCACAATAAAAGCGACCACAGCGATGACCACTACCAGAAGCGCCAGGATAGCCCAGAGGAAACCATTGGACTTCTCAGTAGGGTTTTTAACCCTTTTCACGGAGGATGCACTACTCACTATTTTTACAACCTTGTTTCTTGTCGTTGTTCTCACCCACGAGCTACCTACTTTGCAGACGGAAGAAACATGGGTGATGAGCTTTCAGACTCAATTGATGCCATAATACGTGGTCTTGGGGAGGTAGAGAAGACTCCCCGCAACACATCATGTTTTTATGCGTACAGGGCCCACTTTTTAAAGGGGCGGTACACCGTCCAAAGCGACAGCACAACAAAGACGATGTCTCTAGCTATCACTTTTGCGTAATCAGCAGCAGTGTTTTCTGTAATTCCCTGTGGCCCGAAACAACCACAGTCGATGCTAAGCCCTCGGGCCCACGCTTGGGAAAGTCCAATGATGAACAACACCATGACAAAGGTGGAAACCCAGCTTGCCTTGCGTAGGAATATTCCCAGCAGCAGCAAAACACCGCCGGCGATCTCCAACGGGCCGATAATTATGGAAATCCAGTTAGCCCACGTATCGCTAAAAATTTCATACGCTTTTACCGATTGCGCTGTCTCTAGATGCGACCCTGTTTTAGAGATACCCGCCGAGATCCAGATATAAGCCATAAAGAAGCGTGCGAAGAAGCTCATGGCATCTAACGCCATAGTCTTTCTGGAACGCCTCATCGTATTTTCAGACACAAACCTAAACTCTAATGCAGCTTTAGGGTGGAGGGAAGTGCTGGAAGAGTTCATTGCGCCACCAGCACTAGGCCTCACCAACAGGTTCCTTAAGCTTGGAGTATCCCATCCAGAAGCTCTTGTGCCTCCCTTTGTACCTGCTGTAGGTGCGCTTCTCCGAGGAAGGACTCAGCATAGATTTTGTACTTCTGTTCCGTTCCTGAAGGCCGCGCAGCAAACCAGGCGTTGTCGGTAGTCACTTTAAGCCCGCCAAGTGCCGCTCCGTTGCCGGGTGCATGAGTGAGTTTCGCGGTAATGGCTTCACCCGCTAGCTCGGTAGCCACGACGGCCTCCGGAGAAAGCCCTTTCAACGTTGCTTTTTGTTCGCGGTTGGCGGGGGCATCGATACGCGCGTAGACAGGGGCGCCGTAGGTCTGTGCTAGTTCCGCATAGCGTTGCGACGGACTCTTCCCGGTCACCGCAGCTATTTCCGCAGCGAGGAGGTTGAGGATAAGTCCGTCTTTGTCTGTAGACCACACGGTTGCGTCGTGACGCAAAAACGATGCCCCTGCGGATTCCTCGCCGCCAAACCCCACCGAGCCGTCTACAAGGCCAGGCACAAACCACTTGAAGCCTACGGGCACCTCGATGAGTTTGCGACCCAGGCCGCTGACCACCCGGTCAATCATCGAAGACGAGACAAGCGTCTTGCCCACGGCAATGTTGCTAGACCACTCAGGGCGATGCGTAAACAGATAATCGATGGCTACCGCCAGATAGTGATTGGGGTTCATCAGGCCGGCGTCTGGGGTGACTATCCCGTGTCTATCTGCATCGGCGTCGTTACCGGTAGATATGTCAAACCTGTCTCGGTTGCTCACTAGCGAGGCCATAGAGTCAGGCGAGGAGCAGTCCATTCGGATTTTTCCATCGGTGTCTAGGGTCATAAAACGCCAGGTGGCATCGACAAGCGGGTTAGTAACCGTCATATTGAGCTTGTGGCGCTCGGCTATCGCACCCCAATAGTCCACGGATGCCCCGCCCATAGGGTCTGCGCCGATATGCAACCCGGAGTCTCTTATGGCTGCGATATTGACCACGTTTGGCAGATCCGCAACATAAGAATCTAGGAAATTGTATGCGTGGGCTCGCGGGTCAAGGACACCTTGTACGGAGGTCCGCTGGACTCCGCGCAAGCCATCGCGGAGCAGTTGATTCGCCCGGTTGGCAATCCAGTCTGTGGCATCTGTGTCCGCAGGTCCGCCATGAGGAGGATTGTACTTAAAACCACCGTCGCGTGGTGGATTATGTGAGGGCGTAATCACGATCCCGTCGGCACGCTGTGTCTGGGTGCTCGCATTATAGGTAAGAATCGCGTGCGACACTGCGGGCGTTGGTGTGTAGCGGCCGCGGTCGTCGACAAGCACAGTCACATCGTTGGCCAGCAATACTTCAAGGGCGGAGATCATCGCAGGCTCGCTGAGCGCATGCGGGTCACGTCCGATAAAAAGCGGGCCATCAATGTTGTTGCTCCGCCGATATTCCACGATGGCCTGCGTAATCGCGAGAATATGCTGCTCATTAAACGCGGTGTCCAAAGAGGAACCACGATGCCCGGACGTTCCAAAAGATACCTGCTGGTCAGGGTTATCTACATCGGGATGACGCGTGTAATACGCAGTCACCACTTCTGCAATATCAATAAGATCTTCGGACTGGGCCAACTGACCTGCACGCTCATGTGCCATGATGCTCCTTAGTGTCCGCTCGGTGTCTACCCCTTCTATCTTCGCGGTTTTCGATGTCCGACGCATCTGATTTCTGTGGTTTTGTGACACATCAATCCCCACACTGACGGAGTAGGCTTGGACCTCATGGATAGAGTCCCTCGCTCGGTGGTCGTTGGAAGCGGTGCAGCTCTCGGAGCCGCTGCGCGTTTCCTCATCACCAGTCAGGTATCGCTTATCGACGCCCCCTCTGTCACCGTCCTCATCAATATCGTGGGAGCAACTCTCATGGGTTATTTCCGGCCACGCCCTTTCTGGGGAACCGGGTTTCTCGGGGGTCTTACGAGCTTCTCTGCTTTCGCCCTCTACCTAGCAATACCTCAGATCAGCGGGGTTTCTGCGGTTGCTATTTTCTTCGCCACAGTCTTCGGATGCATCGCCGGATGGCTCCTAGGCAATGCCCTTATGCAGAGAAAAGCCCTCACCCCATGACTCTCTACATGCTCGGATCTGTGGCACTCGGTGGGTTTTGCGGCGGGGTCTGCCGTTTCTGGTTAGGAAAACTGGGGCCCTACCGAGGAACCTTGGTGGCCAACATTGCTGCTTGTGCGTTGATCGCTTGGCTATGGCGGAGCGCACTCCCCCAAGAACTTATAGTGCTTGTAGGTACTGGACTCGCAGGCGCTCTATCCACTTGGTCGACCCTGGCACAAGAACTGGGAATGGATATTGTCCAAGGTCGCTGGCTATTCGCTCTTGCATACCTGGCGGTGACCTGCGTGCTTGGTGTTGGCAGCGCTGGTCTCATCATGCACCTATAAAAAACTCGGGCTCACCTGATAGTGAACCCGAGTTTTTATACGCGAACGGTTAGTCTGCTATAGCGTCCAACGGCGGAGTCTTGGCGGCACGCCGTGCTGGCCACAGCGCGGCAACCACGCCGACAACTGCCGAACCGACAAGTAGCCATAAGATCTCGGCGATGGGGATACTGATCGTTCCAAGTCCTTGAGAAGAAAGAACCTTGAGGAACGCCCACCCCAGGCCAAGGCCGATGACGATGCCGACCACGGCACCATAAAGAGCAATCTGCACTGACTCAATAGAAATCATTGTGCGGATTTGCCTACGCTGGGTGCCTACTGCCCGCAGCATACCGATCTCCTGGCGGCGCTCAATAACGTTCAGCGCAAGGGTATTGATGATTCCGATAATCGCAATCACCACTGCAAGACCGAGAAGAGCATACAGAATATTCATCATTTGAGTAATCGTTGAGGACTGCTCGCCTGCATACTCTTTTGATGTTTGGACACGTACAACAAGGAAATCTTCAACGGCTTTATTAATCCCGTCGCGAAGCTCATCGGTGGTCTTGGTTCCGTTGCCGTTCACAAACAAAACTGAGGTCGTCGAGAGCACGTTCTTGCCCTCGATAGTTTTGCTCGAAGCAATAACGTCATTCAAAACCTTGCTCTCGGAGAAACTACCGACGATCGTGACATGAGCAATCTCCGTCCCGTCTTCCAGACGCAGCGGTACTTGGTCACCGACTTTTAAGTTCTGTGCCTCTAAGTAGCTCTTCTTAGCCACTACGCGATCAGCTTCTGTGAGGTCGAGACTTCCCTCCACACCTTCAGCCTTAACCACATCGTCAATCTTTCCATTCACCAACGCCGTACCGCGCGGATGCGATGCGGCCCCCAGCTTTGCGGTTCCCAATGTGACTGGTGCAAAGCCCATCGATGTCACAGAACCCACGCCCTCTACTTCACGGACTTTCTGCTCTGCTTCCGCAGGTACCGGGAAATGTCCGCCTTGAGGGCCAGACAAGATGAATTCAGCTTTGACCTCACTATTCACAAGATCGCTAATGCTGCTCTTCATCGTCGCCGATAGCATCCCGATCGTTGTCACAAGCGCAACGCCCAAAGTGAGCGCGAACGCAGTCGTCGCAGTTCGCTTAGGGTTACGTCGAGAGTTGGTAGCTGATAGCTTGCCGACGGCCCCGAACGGGGCACCCAGCACACGCCCCAGTGCTCCGACAACGGGGATACTTATTGCGGGTGAGGCAGCAAATACGCCGACAATCACGAACAATGCGCCAACACCTACGGAAATCGCCCGAGTTTTGGTGGCTGCATCCTCTGCGAAAATTCCCACCAACGCAGCGGCGATGCCCAGTCCAATCCCGACCACACCAAAAATAGTGCGGACTTTCAAAGAACTCTCGGATGCGGTTTCTGTAGAACGCATAGCTTCCACGGGCCGAACAGCGCCTGCACGACGAGCAGGCGCCCATGCACTCACTACCGTAACGATTGTGCCCAACGCTAATGGGAGAAGCACCGAAGTGACGGTAAGCCCCAAACCAGCTGCGGGAATTTCCATGCCAAACTTAGCCATCACAAACTGAATGAGCTTGACCAGGCCCATGCCCCCAAAGATGCCGATTATGGAGCCAACGAGGCCGATGATCACCGCTTCGAATACAACCGAACGGGTAAGTTGCTTTCTGGACACACCCAACGCCCGAAGCAGCGCAAACTCTTTTAACCGCTGGGCGACAATCATGGAGAAGGTATTAGCGATGATAAAAGTACCCACAAGGAGAGCAATGAGGCCAAACGCTACCAAGAAATAGTTAACAAAGCTCAGAGCCTTTTTAATGACTCCAGTGATTTGTTCAGCTATAGCGTCCCCCGTGTCTACTTTGTACTGCGGATAGGTCTCTGACAAGTACTTCACTAAATCTTCAGAAGACATACCGGCGCTTTTGACGATCACTGATCCCACAGATCCCTGCGTGTAATTAGCAAGGTAGCCCTCTTCAGACGTTAAGAGGGTCAAGCCAGGCGTATTGGACGAAGCAGGCTCATATGTTCCTACAACGTTGACTTCACGCTGCCCCATTGCGTCAATAACCAAAAGGGAATCGCCAACCTTGATGTTGTGCGCAGAAGCTGTTCCAGTGGCAATAACTACATCGGCATTGTCCTTGGGCGCTGCTCCTTCCGTAATTTTCACGGGTCGGTTACTTGCGCTGCCCTCACCATGAAAAATGGACACGCTGGCTTGCCCAGCACCGGTTTGTATAGCTTTGCGATCCGATGTCGCCACAACAACGTTTGTGGATCCATTAACGTCTACGGCTTTAACGTTTTTGTCGGCCCGAAGCTGTTCAATCTCTGCAACAGTAATGGGATTCTCTTTACCTGAGACAACGGCATCAATGCCTGCAAGGTTGTCGTCCACCACTGCATCGAACGATTTACTCAAAGAGGCCGTAAACATCAAGGAGCCTGAGACAAACGCTGTCCCCAAAACAACAGCCAACAACGTCAAGGCTAAACGAACCTTGTGGGCCAAAACAGACCTTATGCTCACACGAAGCATCGCCGTGGAGCTGTCTTTATTAGGAGAACCGACCGGATATGAAGGTTCTCTGCCTTTCGCAGAATGTTGTCCCATCTACGCCAGCTCCTCAATAGAAGCCATAGTCTGCAAGATGTCTTCTGCAGAAGGGGCACGTAGTTCTTTAACAATCCGGCCATCTGCAAGGAAAACCACCCGATCTGCGTAGGAGGCTGCACGCGGATCGTGGGTAACTATAACCACAGTCTGTCCATCCTGGTCTACGGCAGTCCGCAGAATCGACAAAACTTCAGCCGAAGAGTTGGAATCCAAGTTTCCTGTTGGCTCGTCACCAAAGATAATCTCCGGTTGTGCTACCAAGGCACGAGCGCAAGCGACGCGCTGCTGTTGTCCTCCTGACAATTCAGCTGGACGGTGATTCAGACGCTGGCTCAGGCCAAGGCGCTGTGTCACTTCCTCAAACCAAGCCTTATCGACCTTGCGTCCCGCGATATCTCGGGGAAGCGTAATGTTTTCCGCTGCAGTCAACGTAGGAACCAAGTTGAAAGATTGGAAGATGAAACCAAGACGATCACGCCTGAGCGCGGTCATCTGCTTATCTTTCAACTGCGAAAGATCTGTATCTCCAATGAAAGTCGACCCCGAGGTGACGGAATCCAAGCCTGCCATGCAGTGCATCAAAGTAGATTTACCGGACCCAGAAGGCCCCATAATCGCAGTAAATTCATTGGCAGCGAATTCCACGTCGATGCCATCAAGGGCTCGGACCATGGTCTCGCCTTGCCCATAGCTCTTGGTGAGAGCAACTGCACGAGCTGCTGGCCTCTTGGAGTCGGTGATAGACATATAGAACTAATTCCTATCTGAGGTTGTTTCCAAGCTGCTACATCAAAATCCGTAGGAGCGTAACAAGTCTATTCAACCTTGAAACGTTAGTGCGCGCACCCCATCGCACGACTACCCCCTTATGGCTTATCGGTTAGCCTTCTGCGACCCCATCAACAACACCCCCCGGTGTTTTACTACGGAATAAACCCCACACCCCACACACCCCCTTTCACCCAAAAAAAGGGGTGATCTATGTGTGGGTACACAAAAAGAAGGAGAGTCTAAGCACCACACCCACCCCCACAGGGTAAGGCATCATACCTAGACTCTCCATAATTTTTTTGTTTGTATCAAATTTTTTGGTTGGCGGCGACCTACTCTCCCACACCCTCCCAGGTGCAGTACCATCAGCGCAATCGGGCTTAGCTTCCGGGTTCGGAAAGGGACCGGGCGTACCCCCGACGCTATAACCACCAACACATCCTATATAACACAACACACACGTGTCATGTCAGACACTGCACAGTGAACACAAGCAACAAAACTCTTCTTCTTTTTAAACGCTCCAGGCACAACACATTCACACCACATAAGGTGGTTGTTTATCGGTAAATTAGTACCAGTCACCTCCAAGTGTTACCACTCTTCCAGATCTGGCCTATCAACCCCCTCGTCTAGAGGGAACCTCAAAAGAAACCTCATCTTAAAACAGGCTTACCCGCTTAGATGCTTTCAGCGGTTATCCCTTCCGTACGTAGCCAACCAGCCCTGCCACGGGCGTGACAACTGGCACACTAGAGGTACGTCCGTCCCGGTCCTCTCGTACTAGGGACAGCCTTCTTCAAGTTTCAACGCGCACGGCGGATAGAGACCGAACTGTCTCACGACGTTCTAAACCCAGCTCGCGTGCCGCTTTAATGGGCGAACAGCCCAACCCTTGGGACCTACTCCAGCCCCAGGATGCGACGAGCCGACATCGAGGTGCCAAACCATCCGTCGATATGGACTCTTGGGGAAGATCAGCCTGTTATCCCCGGGGTACCTTTTATCCGTTGAGCGACACCACTTCCACAAGTAGGTGCCGGATCACTAGTCCCGACTTTCGTCCCTGCTCGACCTGTCAGTCTCACAGTCAAGCTCCCTTGTGCACTTACACTCACCACCTGATTGCCAACCAGGCTGAGGGAACCTTTGGGCGCCTCCGTTACATTTTAGGAGGCAACCGCCCCAGTTAAACTACCCACCAGGCACTGTCCCCAACCCAGATCATGGGCCAAGGTTAAGGTGCTCAATCCGATCAGAGTGGTATTTCAACTTGCGACTCCACCACACCTAGCGGCGCAGTATCACAGTCTCCCACCTATCCTACACAAACCGAACCAAACACCAATACCAAGCTATAGTGAAGGTCCCGGGGTCTTTTCGTCCTGCCGCGCGTAACGAGCATCTTTACTCGTACTGCAATTTCACCGGGCCTGTGGTTGAGACAGCAGGGAAGTCGTTACGCCATTCGTGCAGGTCGGAACTTACCCGACAAGGAATTTCGCTACCTTAGGATGGTTATAGTTACCACCGCCGTTTACTGGGGCTTAAATTCTCCGCTTCGACCCCACAAGGGATCTAACAGGTCCTCTTAACCTTCCAGCACCGGGCAGGCGTCAGTCCGTATACATCAACTTCCACGTTTTCGCACGGACCTGTGTTTTTAATAAACAGTCGCTTCCCTCTATTCTCTGCGACCACCGTCAGCTCCATCAGTCTGTCACCAACAATGGTCCCCCTTCTCCCGAAGTTACGGGGGCATTTTGCCGAGTTCCTTAACCACAGTTCACCCGATCGCCTTAGTATTCTCTACCTGACTACCTGTGTCGGTTTAGGGTACGGGCCATAATGACACTCGCTAGAGGCTTTTCTCGACAGTACAGGATCACCAACATCAACCAAAAAGGTCTACGCATCACGCCTCACCCTATATGCAGCACGGATTTACCTATGCCACGGGCCACACGCTTACACCACAATCCAATAAGTGGCTCGGCTACCTCACTGCGTCACCCCATCACTTGGCTACTACCAACGAAGGTCCCACGCACAACCACACACACCCACACAAAGTATGAACACATGCAATTAATGGGCGGTTAGTACCACTGATTCACCACTTGTCGCATCACCACGGGTACCAGAATATCAACTGGTTATCCATCGACTACGCCTGTCGGCCTCGCCTTAGGTCCCGACTCACCCTGGGAAGATTAGCTTAACCCAGGAACCCTTAGTCATCCGGCGGAAAAGTTTTCCACTTTTCATTCGTTACTCATGCCTGCATTCTCACTCGCACACACTCCACACCCGGTCACCCAAATGCTTCACCACATGCACGACGCTCCCCTACCCAACCAACAAAAAATGTTGACTGCCGCGGCTTCGGCGGTGTACTTGAGCCCCACTACATTGTCGGCGCAGAACCACTCGACCAGTGAGCTATTACGCACTCTTTCAAGGATGGCTGCTTCTAAGCCAACCTCCTGGCTGTCTTCGCGATCCCACATCCTTTTCCACTTAGTACACGCTTAGGGGCCTTAACCGGCGATCTGGGCTGTTTCCCTCTCGACCAACGGAGCTTATCCCCCGCAGTCTCACTGCCACGCTATAACATTACCGGCATTCGGAGTTTGGCTGACATTGCTAAGATTGTAGTCCCGCTCAACCAACCAGTAGCTCTACCTCCAGCAAGAAACACGCAACGCTGCACCTAAATGCATTTCGGGGAGAACCAGCTATCACGGAGTTTGATTGGCCTTTCACCCCTACCCACAGCTCATCCCCTCAGTTTTCAACCTAAGTGGGTTCGCGCCTCCACAAAGTCTTACCTCTGCTTCACACTGGCCATGGGTAGATCACCCCGCTTCGGGTCCAGGACATGCCACTAACAACACCCTCGTTAGGATTCGCTTTCGCTACGGCTACCCACCAAAAGGTTAACCTCGCGACATGCCGCTGACTCGCAGGCTCATTCTTCAAAAGGCACGCCATCACCCCACAAAAGAGGCTCTGACGGATTGTAAGCACACGGTTTCAGGTACTATTTCACTCCCCTCCCGGGGTACTTTTCACCATTCCCTCACGGTACTAATCCGCTATCGGTCATTACAAGTATTTAGGCTTACCGGGTGGTCCCGGCAGATTCACAGCAGATTCCACGAGCCCGCTGCTACTCGGGGACATGCACAACCAGCGCACACATGCTTTCACGTACAGGACTCTCACCTTCTACGGCAGGCGTTCCCACACCACTTCCGCTAACACATGCACAAACCAGCAAAAAGATGGCAGCCTTTTTAACGCACACACCCCACAACACCACACACGCAACCCCTGCCAGGTATCACACGCACATGGTTTAGCCTCATCCACGTTCGTTCGCCACTACTAACGGAATCACAATTGTTTTCTTCTCCTACGGGTACTGAGATGTTTCACTTCCCCGCGTAAACCCCCACAACAGCTATGAATTCACTGAAGGGTAACCACACATAACTATGGCCAGGTTTCCCCATTCGGACACCCTCGGATCAACGCTCTATTGGCAACTCCCCGAGGCCTATCGCGGCCTTACACGTCCTTCATCGGCTCATAATGCCAAGGCATCCACCGTGTGCCCTTAAAAAACAACACACACAAAATATGCAAACAAAAAATACCAAGAACTAAAAAGAATAAAGATTATTACTCGCGTCCACTATACAGTTCTCACACAACACAACCACCCCCACACCAACAACAACCCACACAGGCCATCACCAGCACAAAAGCAGCCACAAGAATCAACACAACAGTGCATCATCCCAGACACCCAACAGCATGCCAACACAACAAACAAACAATCCTACAACCAACACAACACAACAACACACCATCACACAACCATGCACAGCCACCATCTGATTAGCAGCACACAATCACACACAACTTTGCTCCACCCGGATTTACAAATAAACAACAACAAACACCAACCAGTGAATGCTGGAAAAATAAAACTCCTTAGAAAGGAGGTGATCCAGCCGCACCTTCCGGTACGGCTACCTTGTTACGACTTCGTCCCAATCGCCGATCCCACCTTCGACCACTCCCCCCAGAAAACTGGTTGGGCCATGGGCTTCGGGTGTTACCAACTTTCATGACGTGACGGGCGGTGTGTACAAGGCCCGGGAACGTATTCACCGCAGCGTTGCTGATCTGCGATTACTAGCGACTCCGACTTCATGGGGTCGAGTTGCAGACCCCAATCCGAACTGAGGCCGGCTTTCAGCGATTCGCTCACCCTCACAGGCTCGCAACGCGTTGTACCGACCATTGTAGCATGTGTGAAGCCCTGGACATAAGGGGCATGATGATTTGACGTCATCCCCACCTTCCTCCGAGTTAACCCCGGCAGTCTCTCATGAGTCCCCACCATAACGTGCTGGCAACATAAGACAAGGGTTGCGCTCGTTGCGGGACTTAACCCAACATCTCACGACACGAGCTGACGACAACCATGCACCACCTGTATACAAACCACAAGGGAAAACGTATCTCTACGCCGATCTTGTATATGTCAAGCCCAGGTAAGGTTCTTCGCGTTGCATCGAATTAATCCACATGCTCCGCCGCTTGTGCGGGCCCCCGTCAATTCCTTTGAGTTTTAGCCTTGCGGCCGTACTCCCCAGGCGGGGCGCTTAATGCGTTAGCTACGGCACGAAAGTCGTGGAAGACCCTCACACCTAGCGCCCACCGTTTACGGCATGGACTACCAGGGTATCTAATCCTGTTCGCTCCCCATGCTTTCGCTCCTCAGCGTCAGTTACTGCCCAGAGACCTGCCTTCGCCATCGGTGTTCCTCCTGATATCTGCGCATTCCACCGCTACACCAGGAATTCCAGTCTCCCCTACAGCACTCAAGTTATGCCCGTATCGCCTGCACGCCCGGAGTTAAGCCCCCGGAATTTCACAGACGACGCGACAAACCACCTACGAGCTCTTTACGCCCAGTAATTCCGGACAACGCTCGCACCCTACGTATTACCGCGGCTGCTGGCACGTAGTTAGCCGGTGCTTCTTATACAGGTACCGTCACAAAAGCTTCGTCCCTGTCGAAAGAGGTTTACAACCCGAAGGCCGTCATCCCTCACGCGGCGTCGCTGCATCAGGCTTGCGCCCATTGTGCAATATTCCCCACTGCTGCCTCCCGTAGGAGTCTGGGCCGTATCTCAGTCCCAATGTGGCCGTCCACCCTCTCAGGCCGGCTACCCGTCGACGCCTTGGTAGGCCATTACCCCACCAACAAGCTGATAGGCCGCGGCTCATCTCGTACCGAAAAAACTTTCCACCACACACACTAAAGTGCGGTCCTATCCAGTATTAGACCCAGTTTCCCAGGCTTATCCCAGAGTACGAGGCAGATCACCCACGTGTTACTCACCCGTTCGCCACTCGAGTACCCCCGAAGGGGCCTTTCCGTTCGACTTGCATGTGTTAAGCACGCCGCCAGCGTTCGTCCTGAGCCAGGATCAAACTCTCCACAAAAAAATCAGTCCAATAAAAGACCAACCAGGCTTCGTGAAAAGCCCAACCAAAACTGGCAAAAAAAACAAACAACCAACAAAAAAATAATCCATTGATCATTCATCAAAAAAAATAATGAAAAAAGTAAAGCAAAAAACAGTGATCATCGATGCCTTGACGAGACAACACAACAACCACCCAACACCCACACACTGTGTGACTATTGTTTGTTCACATGGAATCCCACACCACAACCCACACAGGGCCATAAGCATGAAACACAACCATGTTTCGCATAAACAACTCATTTCCTTAGCACAACATTTTTACAAGCAAGCCACACTTGCCGGCCAAAACTGTGTACACCGTGATCATCACATAAAACATCATGTGATAACGCATCATTGTTTAACTACAAAACGTAGCTATCACCATGTCAACCATAAAATATATTTATAAGTACATTGGCACACTATTGAGTTCTCAAACAACACACCACACACCCCACACACCAACCATCATCAGCGCGCTACAAGCGTAAGTACAACAAACAGTAAACACAGTAACAACAAAAGTCAAACTCTTTGTTACCTTCATTCACTCTCTGGCCACCATCTTGCAACCTCTCGGCCGCGGCGACTCACATAAAGTTACATACCCTCAACAGAACACACAAATCCCCAGCTCACAGGCGTGAAGCTGGGGATTGAAAGAGTGTTTAATCGGTTACCCGCTCGATGGTGGCACCTAGGCGCCGTAGATCTTCAACAAAATTGGGATATCCGCGATCGATATGGAAGACATCGTGAACTTCGGTAATCCCCTCAGCACATAAACCAGCAAGAACTAGTCCAGCGCCGGCTCTAATGTCTGAACTCCACACCGGAGTAGAGGACAACTGTTCCACTCCGCGTAAAACAACGTGGTGTCCGTCCACAGTGGCGTCTGCACCAAGTCGCATCAGCTCGTCGACAAAGCGGAAGCGTGCTTCAAAGATGTTCTCTGTGATCACAGACGTTCCTTGAGCCACGGTCGCAATTCCGATGGCCATCGGCTGGAGATCTGTAGGGAAACCGGGGAAAGGCAACGTTTGATAATCAACGGCCTGGGGGCGACGATCCATACGCACACGGAATCCATGCTCATAGGTCTCGACTTCCGCGCCAGCGACCTTGAGCTTTTCCAGCGGCAAGTGGAGATTCCGTGGCGCGATACCTCCCACGGTGATGTCTCCTTGAGTCATCGCTGCAGCATAGGCCCAGGTTCCAGCAACAATACGGTCGCCAATGACTTCATGCTCAGTGGGGTACAGCTTAGCCACACCGGTGATAGTGATTGTTGAGGTTCCCTCGCCGGAGATATCGGCGCCCATCTCTTTGAGCATGGTGCACAGGTCAAGAATCTCGGGCTCGCGAGCTGCGTTATCAAGGATAGTGGTGCCGTCGGCAAGCACTGCGGCGGTGAGGATATTTTCCGTCGCCCCTACAGAAGGGAAGTCAAGCGTAATTTTTGCGCCTCTGAGTTGCTCTGCTTCCGCAACAACGGCGCCATGCTGAATACGAGTCTTGGCACCGAGCTTTTCTAGTCCACTTTGGTGCATATCCAAAGGCCGGCTTCCAATGGCATCCCCGCCGGGCAAGGCCACAACGGCTCGACCACAGCGCGCGGTAAGAGGGCCAAGCACGCATACAGACGCACGGAACTGACGCACGGCATCAAAATCCGCGTCGCTGGAAATCTCCGCGGGGGTGCTGATACGCACTGTCCCGTTATCGGATTCCACTGAGCATCCAAGTCCTTCGAGCACTCGGATCATATAGGGAACATCCAAGATCTGCGGACAGTTAGTTAGCGTGGTTGTCCCCTCCGCAAGCAGAGCTGCTGCCATAAGTTTGAGAACGCTATTTTTTGCGCCGCTTACCCGTACGGAGCCTTCGAGTCGGGCCCCACCCGTCACTAGAAATCTTTCTTTCACTCCCCCAACCCTACTGACTTCTCACGTAGGTTGGGCTTATGGCCGTTCATTTAACAAAGATTTACACGCGTACCGGTGACGATGGAACCACCGGCCTCTCCGATTTCTCCCGCGTTTCCAAAAATGACCCAAGACTTGTCGCCTATGCAGATTGTGATGAGCTCAACGCGGCGCTCGGCGTAGTCTTAGCCCTATCTGAGGTACCTGACGCAGTTGGTGCATGCCTACGCCGCATCCAAAATGAGCTTTTCGACGCCGGCGCCGACCTAGCCACCCCCATCGCAGAGAACCCCGAATACCCACCCCTACGCATCGAGCAATCTTATATAGACAATCTTGAAAAAGACTGCGACTTTTTCAACGATAATCTAGAAAAACTCAACTCTTTCATTCTCCCGGGTGGCACACCAGCGGCCGCTTTATTGCACTCTGCACGAACTATCGCCCGTCGTGCAGAACGCTCAGCGTGGGCAGCCATAGAGGCACATCCAGACACCACCTCTGTATTACCAGCTAAATACCTCAACAGGCTCAGCGACTTATTATTCATCCTGAGCCGAGTAGCAAACGATAGCAATGACGTGAAGTGGGTTCCGGGAGGAAACCGCTAATCCCCCGAATAGACAAACAAAGGGTAAGAGGTCACCTCTTACCCTTTGGCTTTTACGTCCCTTTAGATCAGGGCAACGCTCCGATACGGCGAGCCGCATTCACGGCCTCGTAGCGGGTATGAGCACCCAGCTTACGCATCACAGAACGCAAGTAGCTCTTTACCGTTTCTGCACCGATGCCCATTTCCTCAGCAGCCTCGACATTGGTATGTCCAAGAGCTACACAAGAAAGAACATCAAGCTCACGAGCAGAAAGCTTGGTGGTTTGCTTGACGTGCACAGGAGCTACCATCTGGTCGCAAAGCTCTTCAAGCTCTTGGCGCAGCTCTTCATGCTCGATGCGGTTAGCCAGCATTCGCAACTTGGAGTGAGTCGCCCTAATCTGCTCCCACTCGGCGCCGTTCATCATGCGCCCCTGCTTGGCTGCCCCGCGCAGCCCCTCGGAACGTCGAGAAGCAGCGATAATAGCGAGGTCCTGTTCCAGAACACGTGCTGTCATGGTGACTTCCTCGATCACCTTGTCTCCAAGACGCACCGGAGAATGAACGCCCACATAAAGGACACCTCGGACCTCACGATGCACGATAACCGGGACCGCAACAATCGAATGCAAGCCCTCGTCCTGGATGACAGGATCCAAGTCATGCGAGATCACGTTAGCCCGCATGTAATCGCTCACGCCTACTGGACGGCGAGTCTTGACCACTCGCCCGCCAACACCAACACCGCTTTCAATCGTTAAATTCTGAAGCGCGGGGGTACGCAATCCCACCCACTGGTTAATCAGTAGGCGATTATCCGCCTGAACGGTCGCGTACATGGTCACTGGGATACCAGTGGCATTTTTCAGTGATGCCAGCGCAGAGCGGATCGCATCGTCATCATCTTTGACGCGTTGAGCTTCCACCGTAAGCCTCCTGTCAGACGCCCGGTCAGGCAACTAACCAATAGATTCGTTGGTTTGTTTAATCCGTTCCTGAGCGAAAATGTGCAACTGGCGAAAGTATATCTACTTTACGGGGGTAGTCAAAAGCCTTCCGATTCGACGTGTTGTTTTTAATATGTCCGTTTTGTCAGAACACAGGGGTGCACGTACAGATTGAAATAGTTTTCACTAAGACATATCCCTTCCACATATTCCATAGGATAGAAATCCCATAAATCCGGATAAATTACGCAAATGCCCCTGCATACTCACATAAAATGGGAATATTATGCGGTCCCCGCAATAGTGCATCCGGTGAAAATATCCACCTCCACTTTCCCAATTTCTATTCCCCTATAGCCCTTAATGTCCCCCATCCAGAGTCGAGACAGTGATCCCAAATGTCCGATTTGTCCGAAAATGAAAACAAAACCATTAATACAATGTGGCACATATCACCAAAGTATTGGGAACTTACTTAGATCTCATCCATACGTAACTCATATAAAGCCGTGTTTTTGATATTATTTACATAAGAATTTACCATACACAAACCTACCTTCCCACCCCTCCACGAGCGGCCAACATTCCAAAAGCCCCTCCTGGGAGAACGTAGACAAATCTGTCTATATGTAAAGACTGAACTGTCTGGTATTTCCCGCGTAGAAAGAGTAAGGTCACCATAAAGCACAAGACTGTGTTTCTATCTGCATAGAATTAACCTGACTAAGGAGTCCCCAAGCTATGTCTAAGGTCTACGACAACATTCTGGACACTATCGGCAATACACCAATCGTCCGCATTAACCGTCTAGCACAGGACCTTCCAGGCAATGTACTGGTAAAAATAGAATCTTTTAACCCAGCCAACTCCGTTAAAGACCGAATTGGTAAGGCTATTGTGGATGCCGCGGAAGCGTCTGGCACGCTTCAACCCGGTGGCACCATAGTCGAGGCAACGTCCGGAAACACAGGCATTGCTCTTGCATTAGTAGGCGCAGCTCGTGGTTATGACGTTGTGCTAACAATGCCAGAAACAATGTCTCTAGAACGCCGCGTCATGCTCCGCGCATATGGAGCAGAAATCATCCTGACGCCCGGTGCCGCAGGTATGCAAGGAGCTGTAGACAAGGCTAACGAGATCGTCCGCGAACGAGGCAACGCTATTCTGGCCAGCCAGTTTGCCAACGCAGCAAACCCGGAAATTCACCGCAACACCACAGGCGAAGAAATCTGGAAAGACACCGAGGGCCAGGTTGATATTTTCGTCGCCGGTATCGGCACCGGCGGAACAATAACAGGCGCAGGTGAGACATTAAAGAAGCACAACCCAGACATTAAGATTTACGCCGTCGAACCAGCAGCTTCTCCCCTACTAACTACAGGTAAAGCCGGCCCTCACAAGATTCAAGGTCTGGGTGCCAACTTTATCCCCGAGGTCCTCAATCAGAAGATCTACGAGGAAGTTCTCACGGTAACCAACGAAGACGCTATTGCAGCTTCCCGCCAGCTAGCAGCCCAGGAAGGCATCCTTGGAGGCATATCCGCAGGCGCGAACCTCAAAGCAGCTCTTGAAATAGCTGCTCGTCCAGAAAATGAAGGCAAGACTATTGTCACCGTCGTCCCAGATTACGGCGAGCGTTATGTCTCCACTGCCCTATTTGAGGATATCCGCGACTAAGAAACCTCTTTTTAGCCCCACGCTTATGACGAGCTCCCCCGGCCAGCCATAAGCGTGGGGAATTTATTTTTCCTGCAGTGGGTTGTACCCCTTAAACAAACTCATTCCGCTAAGAGATTCGCACAGATAATAGTCACAATCTGAATCACCTCAGCAGGAAAAGACGGACTGATAGGCTCAACAAGCATGTACAACATCGTCAAGATGATTCGCGAGGACCTAGCAAATGCGCGAGATCATGATCCCGCAGCACGCGGCGACGTAGAAAACGCCATTGTTTATTCCGGACTACACGCCATCTGGTCGCACCGAGTGGCACATGTGCTTTGGAAGAAAGGCTATAAAGGACCAGCGCGCCTCCTATCCCAATTCACACGGTTTCTCACTGGCATCGAGATCCACCCCGGCGCCACCATTGGCCGTCGGTTCTTTATCGACCATGGCATGGGCATAGTCATCGGAGAGACAGCAGAGATTGGGGAGGGCGTTATGTTGTACCACGGAGTAACCCTTGGTGGGCAGGTTCTCACCCAAACAAAACGCCATCCAACAGTGGAAGATAACGTGACAATTGGCGCAGGCGCTAAGGTTCTAGGCCCCATCACTATCGGCGAAGGAAGTGCCATCGGCGCTAACGCAGTAGTGACAAAGGATGTCCCGGCTAACCACATAGCCGTGGGAATCCCTGCAAAAAACCGCCCTCGTGGGGCTGGAGAAAAGATCAAACTCGTGGATCCGGATTACTACATCTAATACGGATATCAAACGTTTAAGAAGCAGTCACCTTTGACTGCTTCTTTTTAATTTCTCGTGCTAAATAACAAAATCTTGGTACTCAGGATTTTTAGCAATAAATCCCTCCACCGCAGAGCACGTTGGAATGATAGAAAAACCATCTGCATGGCTGCTCTCAAGAGCATGTTTAATCAGCGGTTTGGATAGACCCTGCCCACGGAATGCAGAATCGACCACCGTGTGATTGAAGTCGCGAGACTGGCCGCGTTCAACGTAACTAGCGAATCCTCCGGGCTTCCCGTCTTTGTAAACAACAAAACGGCTCTGCTCCGGCTCATGCTCTACTGCAATGGTGTTATGAGAATTCTGTGTCATAGCTGTCCCCTGATGAGTTGTAGCGTCCAAGTACTCTCTACAACAACGCATCACTGTCCGATGTTCCATTAGCGTTTCGATGCCCCCCCCAGAAACCATTGGATGTCGCTGCTGGCTGAATTCTCGTCAGCGATTGATGTTGATGATCCAACGCATTGTCAATACTGCAGACCTCTTTTACGATCGAACGGGTTAAGAATCATTCCTTTAACCTTCTGTGTCTTGTGAAAAAGGATTATTGACTTGCTGCTTTATGCGCAAGAATCCCCATGATAGTCAAAATAGGAATGGGGGCACTACCCGTGAGTCCCGTAATGGCTGCATAGTGGGTCTCTGTCATTTCTCTCCACAGCAAAAGCGTGAGACCACCGATGGAGAAAATGAGGGCTAACAGAGCTATCCATATCCAGGTTTTTTTGGTGGGCCTTTTGCCACGCTTCATCGGATTGCATAGTACTCATTAACCGAATTCCTACAATGGCGTTCCGTGGCAGGGTGCCACGCCTGCTCTTTTCTGCAATAACACCAAAAATGAGTGCACACAATAAGAGAAAAACTCCGGTGGCAGCAGGTATCCACGTCGCCAACGTTGCTTCCTTTCCATTAACTTCACTGGAAACCAAGAATGGCAAGGGCGGATTCTAGGGGTCTTTACAACGCCATTTTAATCATTGATATTACCCTCGGAGCGTAATTCAGGCGCGGTCCCTATAGTGCGCCCCGACAGTTGTACAGCAGCTTGGACGCTGAAACTGGATGCTATTAACTCGTTAAGACGTTGTCTCCCCACATCGGTAAGACAACGAAATAGGCCATTCAGCGATACTCTGAGCAAACCTTTCAGATAAAAAGTTGCAATGGTTATCTGTATCCAAGCCCAACAACACAAAAAGAAGCCCCATCCTCAACGAGGATGGGGCTTCGGTGGTGGCACGGACCAGGATCGAACTGGTGACCTTCCACTTTTCAGGCGGACGCTCTACCGACTGAGCTACCGCGCCACTGACCACAAAAGTGATCCGCGACCCTGACGGGACTTGAACCCGCGACCTCCGCCGTGACAGGGCGGCGCGCTAACCAACTGCGCCACAGGGCCATATTTATTTGTATGCAATCTGGCAAGCATCGCTCCCCTTTGCACGAGGTAAGACTTTACACAGTAGTCGTCACCTCGCACAAATCCCCAGCGTGCGGGCAGAAAATTATGATTGGAATCCCGTCTAGTCAAAAACCTGAGCTTCAATGATCGCCCGGGCAAATCGATCAAAGTCGTACTCTCCGACTTTCCACTCGGTAGTAGCCGGAATTCTTTCCATAATCGCTGGAACATCAGACTCACTAAGATCCAGATCCGCGAGCGTCAATGGGAAACCCATGGTTTTATAAAACTCCACATACCGATCTTTGCGATCAAAATCTTGGTCATACTGCAAGAGCGCCAGCACTCCATAGGACACGATCTCGCCATGCAGATGCACTCCGACGCAACGCGGTATCGCGGTAGTGGAGTTATAAAAAGCATGTGCCAATGCAGAGTTGTAGTAATACGTTTGCCCCGGATCGACTGTCATATTAGATACGTATCCACAAGTCATAATGATCGCCAGGGCCACTTCTTCAATGGCAGTTGAAGGCTTAGCATTCTTACAATCCTGAAGAGCCTGGAATCCATACTCCATGAGTGCAGGAGTCACGGCTGAGCTCAAATGACGGCCCATCAGCGGGGCGTTGGTCAACTCTTTGCCCCGTGATTGCAATTTGACTTCACATTCCTTTGACATGCCGTCGGCAATGCCCGCCCAGAAGAGATCTACCGGGGAATGAGCGATCACGGAAGTATTGATGAATACATGCTGACAAGGCCCGGGCTGATAGTCGTAGCCATCCAGAGCATCATCCTCCTTGTACATCACGGATAGATTTGTCGCTGCCGCACAGTTAGAGCCCACCGTAGGAAAGTTGAACAGGGGCTTTCCCAGCCGCGCTGCAACAACCTTAACGGTGTCAATTGCCCGACCACCCCCAACGCCAAAGATCACCTCTGCATTGCGCACGGATTCAAGGCTGCATAGCTTATCGACGTTGGCGTACGTGGAATTATGTCCATAAACAATCCAGTCCTCGATAACAAAATCTTGGTCTGCTTGCGCAATTTCAAAAGCCTCACGGGTTTTCTCTATGGCGGTTTTACCCCCGATAACCACTGCACGGTATCCGTAAGCAGCAATGACCTCATCGATTTTCCCATACGCATCTTTACCGATGCTGTAGCCAGGAAGTTGAAGCGAATAAGACATACCTAGTACACCTCAGAAAATTCTAGTTCCGTGATTCACCTTCGCGGTGCCGATTATCCAAGGTAGTGCAATCGCACACCACAGGCCCTCCGCTTTACCCCCGTAAGCTACTGAGAGAATGCAAAAAGCGGCGAGTAAAAACTCGCCGCTTAGTTGCGACCCTGACGGGACTTGAACCCGCGACCTCCGCCGTGACAGGGCGGCGCGCTAACCAACTGCGCCACAGGGCCGTATCACAAAACCACAAAAGTGGTGGTACTCCCAACGGGATTCGAACCCGTGTCGCCGCCGTGAAAGGGCGGTGTCCTAGGCCCCTAGACGATGGGAGCAAGTGTCACCATACTCAGCTAGCTGAGCGGCTCGACTGCAGAGAACTATACTTGATGTTCCAACAATCACAAAACAGCAGGTAAAAGCGCTTCTTTACCGCAATACATGAAGCAAGAAGCGTCAAACCCCAGAAAGGGCCTCACAGACACCAGCCAACGCAAGCACCCTAAGGCCCTACACCCCACCTAAAACAAAAACAGGCCAGACAGTAAGTTACATACTGCCTGGCCTGTATAAGGTGGGCCCTCCGGGGCTCGAACCCGGGACCTGCGGATTAAAAGTCCGTAGCTCTACCAACTGAGCTAAAGGCCCATCACCGTTTTGCCGGTGCGTTTGGCACTTTACTACCTTCATCCCTCAAGTGCGAAATCCAACCCCCATCGTCCAGGTTTTCCCTGCACCCACATCACTCCCCCACACAAAACTCCCGCAAATCACGCGCGATGTGACAGAACATGCCACACCCCCACCCCTCGATGAAAGTTGTCACAGTCGGAAACTTTTTAGCTACGTTTAGCGACAATTAAGTTACCGTAGTATTCCCTTAAGGTTTTATCCCGTTTTCCTGAAAGCAGTTCCCATGGATCTGGTTGACATTTCACGGTGGCAGTTTGGAATCACAACTGTTTACCACTTTATTTTTGTACCGCTCACAATCGGGCTAGCTCCGATAGTCGCAGGCTTTCAAACAGCTTGGGTACTGACTAACAACGACAAGTGGCTGCGAGCCACAAAATTTTTTGGCACTCTCTTCCTGGTGAACTTTGCCATGGGCGTGGTCACCGGCATTGTGCAAGAGTTCCAATTCGGAATGGCATGGAGTGAATACTCCAGGTTTGTCGGCGATGTCTTTGGCGCGCCACTCGCGCTAGAGGGCCTCATCGCATTCTTCGTGGAGTCCACATTTCTTGGACTGTGGATCTTTGGCTGGGGGCGCTTGCCCCGATGGGCTCACCTGGCGTCCATCTGGCTTGTTGCCCTAGCCGTCAATGTTTCCGCTTACTTCATCATCGTCGCCAACTCCTTTATGCAGCACCCGGTGGGAGCCATCTTTAATCCCGATACGGGGCGAGCCGAGCTTGTCTCCCTTACCGAGTTGCTGACCAACCCCACCGCTCTTGCTGCATGGCCTCACGCGGTAACCGGATCGTTGCTTACCGCAGGTACCTTTGTCGCGGGAATTGCCGGCTGGTGGATGATTAAGGAAGCCCGCAATAAGTCCGCAGAAAAGCGCGAAGAAGCAGCCTCTGTATGGCGTCCTCTCTTCCGCATTGGGTCATGGATAACGCTCTTAAGCGTCGCTGGATTGGGTCTTACTGGAGACATTCAGGGAAAACTCATGTTTGTCCAACAGCCCATGAAGATGGCTGCCGCAGAGTCCCTGTGCCAAACCGCCACAGACCCCTATTTTTCAGTTCTATCTGTAGGAACCCATAACGATTGTGGAGCGGTAAAGCATCTCATTGAGTTGCCCGGCATCTTGAGTTTCCTTGCCACCAATAAATTCAGCGGTGTGACATTACAAGGTGTAGAGCAGCTGCAGAAGCAGTACGAACAGCTCTACGGCCCTGGCAATTACACACCTAATCTGTTTGTCACGTACTGGTCATTCCGCGCGATGATTGGGTTGATGCTGGCGTCGATAGTGCTTGCTGTCGTGGGCCTCTGGTACACCCGGCGGGGCGCAGTCCCGCGTGCCCGCTGGATGGGCATTGGCGCATTAATCGCTGTACCTTTCCCCTTCCTCGCTAACTCAGCAGGATGGGTCTTCACCGAGATGGGCCGGCAGCCGTGGGTCGTGGCTCCCAACCCAGATGTGGCACCTGGATCCCCCGGCAACGCAGATCGTATTCACCTCATCGTTGACTTTGGTGTGTCCAACAACCCAGTGTGGGTAGTCTTTACGTCTCTCATCGGTTTCACCCTCGTTTACGGTGCCCTGGCGTGTGTCTGGTTCTGGTTGATGAAGAAGAAAGTTGTGGAGGGAATGCCCACCAACGTGGACTCCGCACCTCTTGTCACTCCACACGATGAAGAATCGCCCGTACGCGTTCTGCAGTTTGGCAAGGATAAGCCTTCAACCGACCGTGAAATTAGGAGCTAGCAGATGGACCTGCACATCATTTGGTTTATCCTCGTGGGATTCCTGTTTACCGGATACTTCATCCTTGAGGGGTTCGACTTCGGCGTAGGCATGCTGTTGCCCTTCCTCAAACACCGCGAACGCGATGCTGCTGTCAAAGCCATTGGCCCCGTGTGGGACGGTAACGAGGTCTGGCTGATCACCGCTGGAGGCGCGCTCTTTGCGGCGTTCCCCGAATGGTACGCCACTATGTTTTCAGGCTTTTACCTGCCGTTATTCCTCATCCTGATCAGTTTGATCTTGCGAGGAGTCGCATTGGAATGGCGCTCTAAAGTTGATACTGCGGCCTGGCGTCGCTGGTGTGACCGTGGCATCGGCATTGGAAGCTGGGTTCCAGCGCTGTTGTGGGGCGTTGCTTTTGCCAACATCGTGCGTGGAGTCGCGGTAGATGCCAACCGACAGATAGATTCCGGACTACACGGTTTATTGGCACTTTTGAATCCCTTTGCGCTGCTAGGTGGAGTTGCCTTTGTCGCGGTATTCCTCCTCCATGGGGCCACGTTCTTGGCACTAAAAACAGACATCCAGCCGGTTCATCGCGTTGCACGCATGATGATTGGGCCAACTATTGCCGTTGGTGCCGCCTTTGCCTTGTGGACGCAACTTTCCTTTGGAAAGACCTGGACGTGGGCAGCAGTAGCGGTCATTGTTGCGGCGTGCGCGGCTACGGTGGCGTCGTTAAGCTTCCGACGCGACGGCTGGGCCTTTAGCGCAACGGCTGTTCTCATTTGCGCGGTCTCAGTGTTGCTTTTTGGCTCGCTGTTCCCGTCGTTGCTTCCGACTACGCTCACCGATGGCATTGGACTCGACATTTATAACGCCGCAAGCTCTGCCTACACGCTCAAGGTCATGACCTGGGCTGCGATTCTTATTACTCCGCTGGTTTTGCTCTACCAAGGATGGACCTACTGGGTGTTCCGCGCTAGAGTCATCGTCCATCGCAATTAGGTGCGCTCTATGAATGGGCCGATCAATATCGACCTCGTACGTAGCACTCCTGCCACGCAAAAGTTCCTCATCGGTGCTGGCGTGGCAGAAGGGGTGCGTAGTTGCCTGGTGCTTGCGCGAGGTTTTCTTATCGGAACCCTCGTGGCACATGCCATTACTACTTTTAGTAGCCACTCCGCCCCGAATATTTCTTCTTGGTATTGGCTAAGCACACTGATAGTCATGGTCGCGCTTGCGCTAGTAACAGGTGCGGCGCGCCACTGGGCTCATGTCAGCTGTGGCAATGCCATAGACCAATTAAGGTCTCAAGCACTTGACGCTTTACAACGCAAAGACCCCCGTGAAGTGCAAGAAGAATCTGGGCTCTGGCGCGCTCTCTTAGGTGAGGGACTTGGCGGCTTGCGCGGATACTTCAGCGATTATCTTCCGGCACTGCTCGCAATGTGCATCGCTACGCCTTCCGCAATCCTCGTCATTAGCCTGCTCGACCTTCCTTCAGGGATTCTCGCCGCAGTCACCATTCCACTCATCCCCCTTTTTATGGTGCTCATCGGCACGCTTACTCGCACCGCCACCCAGCGTCGTCTGCAGGAGACCGGGGTTCTCAACGGACAGCTCGTGGACTTATTATCCGGGGCGCTTACGCTCAAAGCGCTGGGAAACACTGCAGGTCCGGCGGAAGAAATACGGCGCAGCGGCACCCGTCATGCACGCACAACGATGTCCGTTCTCCGGCTAGCTTTCCTGTCTTCCTTTGCTCTGGAATTTATTGCCACGCTCTCTGTCGCGCTGGTAGCGGTGGGCATTGGGCTTCGCTTGGTACACGGAGAAATATCCTTGGAAGCGGGGCTAATCATCCTTATTGTGGTACCGGAGGTCTATGCGCCCTTGCGCAGAGTAGGTGCTGCTTTCCATGCCTCTGCGGACGGGCTCACAGCAGCAAACCAGGTGTTTCAGCTCATCAAAGACGCTCCCCCGTCGCATGTATCGCCAGCGCATGAAACCGCTGAGGAATTGTGTGTCAAAGGACTCAGCGTGGCAGGCCGCGACGGCATCTTGCCGCACAACCTCAGCTTTAGCGCGCCTCGTGGACGCATCACTGTCTTATTGGGTGGCAACGGTTCCGGTAAGTCCACAACGTTCCTTGCTGTTCTCGGCGTTCTTCCTTACACCGGTATCATCAAGGCCCCGCCATTAGAATCCATTTCTTACCTCGCCGCTCAGCCCTATTTTCTGGAGGGAACGGTGGAGGAGAACCTCCATGCTTTTGGCCAACGTGAACCCGCCGCTGTAGAAGCAGTTATGACACAACTTGATGTACACCTGCCTCCTAAACGCCAGATGACCTCTGGCTCGGGTGTGTCCACGGGGCAGGCGCAGCGGCTGGCTCTCGCTCGCTCGCTTTCCCAGCCCGCTAGCCTCTACCTTCTCGACGAACCCAGCGCCCATCTCAGCCCAGAGCTGATTGCACCGTTGATCGACGCGCTTCAACAACGCGCAGCAGCTGGCGCGGCTGTAGTTATAACCACGCACGATGATCGGCTTCTCGCAGCTGCCCACCAGGTGGTGAAACTATGAGTGATACGAGAAAATTTTTGCACCAAAGCGGAGTGCGAAACCGAGACCTGGCCGGCGCTATCGCCGCCGCAAGCATCACTCTTATAAGCGCACTTGGGTTGTCTGTTTTGTCTGGTTGGCTTATCACTCGAGCATGGCAGATGCCTCCGATCCTGGATTTAGCCATCGCCATCACCGCGGTCAGGGCCTTGGGCATTTCCCGTGCAGTATTCAGATATATTGATCGCCTGATCTCCCACCGGCTAGCACTACGCGCACTGAGGAACCTCCGCAGCACTGTCTTCCAGAGTATTGCTGAGACAACAACGCCCCACTCCGATGCCTTCCTCACACAAGGCGACCAGCTCACCCGCCTTTCCAAGGACACTGAGCGAGTGACCGATCTCATCGTTCGCTCGCTCGTTCCGGCTGGCACAGCGCTGGTGGTATCCATTATCGCGGTAGCCTTTGCGGCCCTTTTGCTGCCCACGGCGGGTCTAGCGCTCTTCGCTGGTTTTTGTGTCACAGGTGTGTTCATTCCGTGGCTTTCCCGGCGCTCATCCAACAAGCGGTTGCAACGTGCTGCCGTTGAGTCGGAGGACGCGTGGGAGCAGCAGTTGCAAGGAGTACTCTCGCATCGCGTAGAGTTCCACGCCGCAGGCATCGCACAGCAACGCGCAGAGTCGGCGGTCGCTGCTTCTCGACGCGCCTCCCACGACCAGATCCGTGCAACCCGAAACGATTCTGTTCAGGCATTCTTGCTATCGCTATCCTGCGACCTTACGGTTCTTGGGATAGCGTGGCTGGGAGTCCAGCATTATGGTGGTTCACCGATGTGGTTGGGGATGCTGGTTACCTTGTCTTTAGCAGCCTTTGAGTCCCATGCAGAACTGGCAAAAGCATCTGTCTATGCAGACGTCGTATCCACTGCGTCGCGAGCACTAGCCGAGGTAACCGGCGAGGCGTTACCGCGTCACCCCGCCACCCAGCTTCCCCACGATACAACGCTCACCGTTTCCCAGCTGCAGTGCCTGCATACTGACAAAACGTGGAACTTCACGCTCGAACCCAACGAGCGGCTCCTTATTACTGGTCCCAGTGGACTCGGAAAAACTACGCTGCTCTATACCTTGGCGGGCTTGTTGGAACCGTGTGGCGGGAGTGCGTCGATAGGCGGCGATGCTACTGCTGAAGCTAAGCGAGCGCTTATCCGCATGCACCCCGAAAACGAGTGGCTCTTTTCCACCACCATTCGAGAAAACATCCGCGTTGCCAACCCTGATGCCTCCGATGATCTCATCGATACCACGCTTAGGGCTTTGGGTCTGGGACAGTGGTTGGACGCAAACCAGGGACTCGATACAGTGCTTCTCGACGGCGCCAGCTCGCTCTCCAGCGGTCAGCGCCGGCGCTTATTGCTAGCCCGGGCCTTGTGCTCTACTGCACCAATTGTGCTTCTCGATGAACCCACTGCCCACATCTCCCATACCGATGCCTCCCGCATCCTCGACACTTTGCTCCATCAGCCGCTACCCGGCGCGCTCCCCCATCGCAGCCTGATAATCGTCAGCCACGACCAGAGAAAACCTGTCCGCGGATAGCAAAAGACGCGCCCAGTGTGTTGGACGCGTCCTGTGCTGATGACGAATATGTGTGTTTACTTAGCCATGGTTCCGGTCTCGTTCATGCGCTGATGGAACGAGAATGCCTGGGTGAGATCATGCGGGGTCTGCATGAAAGGCGTTGCTTTCTTTGCAGCCTCGAAGTACTCCTCCAGCAAGGGGCGGTAATCCGGGTGTGCAACGGAGATGGTCTTTTGGACTCGCTCGCGCGGTGCAAGTCCACGCAAGTCTGCGACACCGTACTCGGTGATAAGCACCATGACGTCGTGCTCCGTGTGGTCGGTGTGAGATGCGAAAGGAACGATAGCGGAGATAGCACCGTCCTTAGCCACCGATGGAGAGATGAACGTGGAGATCAAAGCGTTACGGGTGAAGTCGCCGGAGCCACCGATGCCGTTCATCATGCGCACACCATTGACGTGCGTTGAATTCACGTTGCCGTAAATGTCAGCCTCGATCATGCCGTTGGAGGCGATCAGTCCGGTGCGGCGGATCACCTCAGGGTGGTTGGAGATCTGCTGTGGACGAAGAACGATGTGCTTGCGGTAGAACTCCGCGTTCTCGTTCATCTTGTCCGCGTACTCCGGAGACAGCGAGAACGAGGTGGCAGAGGCAACGGTCATCTTGCCGGCGTCGATCAGGTCGACCATGCCATCTTGGATAACCTCGGTGTAAGCCTGAATGTTTTCAAACTTAGAGTCCAACAGGCCTGCCATCACGGCATTGGGGACGTTGCCAACGCCAGACTGCATGATGTAGCGGTCATAATCGAGGCGGCCAGCTTTCACTTCGCCTTCGAGGAAGCCCAAGAAGTTCGAGGCGATCTCGCGAGAGACGTCGTCGAGAGGCTTGAAAGGAGCGTTGCGGTCAGGAGCATCGGTCTCAATAACCGCGACTACCTTATTGGGGTCGATAGAAATCGAGGTATCGCCGATACGGTCACCAGTGTTCTTGATCGGGATAGGAATGCGGTTCGGGGTACGCGGCATTCTCCAGATGTCGTGCATTCCCTCAAGGTGCTCGGACTGCCAGGAGTTAACCTCGATGATGATCTTTTCTGCGGCATCAAGGTATTCCACAGAATTGCCGACGGAGGAAGAAGGCACGATCGAACCGTCTTCCTTAATGCGGACAGCCTCAACGATAGCCACGTTCAGCTGGCCAAAGAAACCTTCCGCGACCATTGCGCCCGAATGCGACAGGTGGATATCGGAGTACAGCATGTCGCCTGAGTTAATAGCTTTACGCATGCTGGGGTCTGACTGATATGGCATTCGGAAACGCAAAGCTCCGGCTTCTGCTAGCACGCCATCGCAGTCTGGTGCGGTAGAAGCTCCGGTAAAGAGATCAATGGTGTAGCTTTCCCCTTTAGCCCGCGCTTCCTTTGCCCGTTCAGCGATTGCAGCAGGCATAACCTTTGGGTAGCCAGCACCGGTAAAGCCCGAGACACCGACTTTATCGCCGTTGTCTACGAACTGAGCGGCCTCTTGTGCCGACATAATTTTGCCCCGCAACTGTGCGTTAGCAATGCGATCAGACATTTATTCCTCCTCAAAGAAACCTGCTGGTGGGGTTCTCGCCCCATCCGCAGAAGGCTCGGACATTACGTGCTTTCCACCCGTCGAGTAATAGCGACCGGCATCACAGCCATTCAGTTATGGGCACCACAATAGTCCAATAATGCGAGCACTGTTGCTTAGTTCACTATTTCACCCATAATTGCCCCCACAGAGCTGAACCTCAGCAAGAATTTAGGAAAAGCAAAGCGTCGATAAACGCTTTTCCCTACCACCATCCACCGATGAACGAGCTTCCGGGAAGCCCATCATGACTGACATAAAGAAAGACAATCAGAGGTACCTTCCCCTCAGACTACTTGCACAAGAAGCACAATTCATAAAATCGATTGTGCAATTGATTACACAGGTCAGGGGCGTGAATCACTTTTCAACCCTCTTTTATCGAGACCACTACCCGCCCCATACCACCCACCCAAACCCATCACAGACAACTGCCACACATATCGATCACAAACACTAACGGCACCACAGGAATAACCCTTAACAAGCCCCCTCCCCCATACTGTGAATAGATTGCACACAATACCCCATGCACATACCCCTGAAGCGAACAAGTATGACCACAAAACACAGGATAACGGACTTCTTCTAGCGAATATTTGAGAGCAAGGCTCCTATTAAGGAACAATGACACGGGTGACTTTGAAGATTGGTGCGCTCAGCCTAGATTCCGCCGTAGCCCTTGCTCCGATGGCAGGTGTAACAAACATAGCTTTCCGCACCCTTTGCAGAGAGCAAGAACTCGAAAGAACCGGAACAGTCTCTGGGCTCTATATCTGCGAGATGATTACCGCCCGCGCGCTGGTACACCGCAATGAGAAGACTCTTCACATGACCACTTTTGGCCCTCACGAAGATGTCCGATCACTTCAGCTGTATACCGTTGATCCTGAGTACACCTTCAAAGCAGCAAAGATGATCGCCGACGAAGGCATCGCAGATCATATAGACATGAACTTTGGTTGCCCGGTTCCCAAGGTGACCAAGCGTGGTGGCGGCTCTGCTCTGCCGTATAAGCGCCGTCTTTTTGGCAATATCGTCGCAGCCGCAGTCAAAGGCGTGGAAGGCACCAATATCCCGGTAACGGTCAAGTTCCGTATGGGCATCGATCAGGATCACCTGACTCACCTCGACGCTGGAAGGATCGCCGCAGAAGAGGGCGCAGCAGCTGTCACTCTCCACGCGCGCACTGCCGCCGAGAGATACTCCGGGGACGCCCACTGGGATGAAATAGGAAAGCTCAAAGAACATCTCGCCCACACCAATGTCCCAGTCCTGGGCAATGGTGACATCTTCAAGCCCACAGATGCCGTCGATATGATCAAGGCCTCCGGCTGTGACGGCGTGGTAGTAGGCAGAGGGTGCCTGGGCAGGCCATGGCTCTTTGCAGGGTTATCTGCCGTCATGCGTGGCGAGGAAATCCCTCCTGAGCCCACCCTGGGAGAAGTCACCCGCATCATCTATCGCCACGCAGAACTCCTCGTCGAGCATGAAGGCGAAACCAAAGGCTGTCGCGATATGCGCAAGCACATGGGATGGTATCTACGAGGGTTCCCCGTGGGAGGGGAATTCCGAGGAGCTCTGTCCCGCATCAGCACGCTCGCTGAGCTCAAAGAGGCCTTGGCGCCGTGGGCAGACTCCGAGGCTTTGGCGGAAGATTCAGATAGCGCACGCGGCAGACAGGGGTCACCGGCTAAGGTATCACTTCCCGACGGCTGGCTTGACGATCCGCAGGACGCTACCGTGCCTGAAGGCGCTGAAATCATGCACTCGGGGGGATAGGCGCTTCATACCCAGCCGCGCTAGCGTTTTAGGGTTATAGTTTCCCCATGCGGACAGCCTACAGAGAACATCTTGATGCCTTTTCTCATGACCTCATCGTCATGTGTGACACGGTGACAAAGATCCTTCGTAATGCCTCCAAAGGACTGATGGAACAGTCGCTGCAAGCAACTCAAGCCGCGCTATCGCTTTCCGACGAGATGGAGGAAATCAAAACTCGGTCAAGCAAGCGCGCTGTTCAGCTCTTGGCCCTTGAAGCTCCCGTTGCCCGCGATCTCAGGCAAATCGTCTCCTCCATCTACATTGTGGAAGACCTGGATCGCATGGCCAAGCTCGCGATGCACATCGCAAGCATCGCGCGGCGTCGTTACCCTGAGTCGGCTATACCTGAGCCTATTACGGGTTACTTCCAAGAGATGTGCCGTCTCAGCTTGGAAATGTCAGAAAAAATCCGCAGCGTCCTCATTGACCCCGATGCAGACGTGGCGCTCGTACTCTCCGCGGATGACGATGCCGTGGACGATCTGCACGACCATCTCATGGGTGTGCTCACTAAACGTGACTGGCCGCACAGCACTCGGGAGGCGGTGGACGTTACTCTGCTCGCACGCTACTTTGAACGCTTTGCAGACCACACAGTCAACGTTGCAGCTCAAATCGTCTATCTCACCTCAGGCCTCATGCCAGAGGAATATCAGAAAAAGCGTAACGACGGCTACGCGCAGGACGAGCTGGAGCGACGATTCTCCGAACTGGAAAAGCAATTCAGCAACTTCGATTGGCCTAAGCCCAAGGAATAGCGGTTATACCGCATGAAAAAGCTTCCCAACTCGCGACCAAAGGGGTTGGGAAGCTTTTTATCTGCGTCTCTCCGTGCGACTACGCGTGGAGAGGACCGGCAGAGCGGAAAGACTCACTGAGGTTTTCTTGGATACGGCGGAAAGATCCAACGAGGAAGTCAGCGACACTGGAGTTGTCTCGCTCTTGTGCTGCATACATGTTGCTAAAAGCTACATCTGCCGCGTTTATCAACTGATCTGCAGTAGGGAGATCGAGCTTAAGTGCGGTGATGGTGCCGGCCATAAATGTTCCTTCTTAGAAGTTCTGAAATCACATTGATGATGTCTCTTGTGACGCTGACTCAGCCTCACGAGAAACTAATCTAACGCCCAAAGTTAAAAGGAAAGCACCGCGCAGGTAAACAATTGGTGAACTTCCCCGCCACCTCAGGTAAATAATCCCAGAAAAGGTGATGACCAGCACAAAGGATCACCTCAGAACCTAACCAAACCGGCCTGAAATATAATCTTCCGTCTCTTTATTTATGGGATTGGAGAAGATTTTCTTGGTCTTTCCCACTTCCACCAGTCGGCCAGGTTTCCCCGTGGCTTCCAAAGAGAAAAACGCTGTCTGATCAGACACCCTGGATGCCTGCTGCATGTTATGAGTAACAATAACGATGGTGTAGTCCTGTTTGAGCTCGTGTATCAGTTCTTCCACCGCCAGCGTAGAAATGGGATCGAGCGCGGAACACGGCTCGTCCATCAGTAACACCTCGGGTTCTACCGCGATGGCCCTAGCAATGCACAAGCGCTGTTGCTGCCCGCCGGACAGACCTCCACCAGGTTTGTTGAGACGGTCTTTGACTTCTTCCCATAAATTCGCCCCACGCAGCGATTTCTCTGCTACCTCTTTGAGCTTCTTTTTGTCCTTGACACCGGCAAGTTTCAAACCCGCCACGACGTTATCCTCGATAGACATAGTGGGAAACGGATTGGCTTTTTGGAAGACCATTCCGATGGTCGTGCGGACCGTAACGGGATCGACATGCGGTGCGTAGATATCCTGGCCGTCGAGAAGCACCGTGCCCGATACTCGGGCGCCCGGTGTCACCTCATGCATACGGTTAAGAGAGCGCAGTACCGTGGATTTTCCGCAGCCTGACGGGCCGATAAAAGCAGTCACAGAGCGTTCCGGGACCTCAATGTTGATGTCCTGTACAGCGTGAAAATCGCCGTAAAAAATGTTCAGACCATCAATTTTTAGCTTAGACATACTCGCACATTAACTTTCTGTTAAAAGAGAACCGGCTACGCGGAGCGGACGGAGAACTTTGATGAAATAACCCGCGCAAGAATATTGAGCACGGTAATAATGAGAACAAGAGTGAGAGCAGCACCCCAGAGCTTGTCCAATACGGCATCCGCTGTGCCAGCTTTATACATATCCAGCATCATCAGTGGTAGCGAAGATTGCGGCCCGGCTGCCAGGTTCCAGTTGATCACCTGAGTCGAGCCCACCAAGATAAGTACGGGCGCGGACTCCCCCATCACACGAGCGATAGCCAGCATCACACCGGTGACTATTCCGGATAAGGCGGTAGGCAGAACTATCCTGGTGATCGTCTTCCATCGTGGAATCCCTAGAGCGTAGGAAGCTTCTCTCAGATCCATGGGGACTACCCGCAGCATCTCCTCCGTGTTCCGGATAATCACGGGAATCATAAGGATGACCAGTGCTAACGAAACCGCGAATCCGGAACGGCCAAAGCCAAACATGACGATCCACATGGAGTAAACAAAAAGTGCGGCCACGATAGACGGAACGCCGGTCAGGATGTCCACCATGAAGGTCGTGATGCGGCCCAAACGATTACCATGTGCGTATTCCACGAGGTAGACCGCCGTAAGCACCCCAATCGGAATAGAGATGAGGGAGCAGATTGCAGTCTGAACTAGCGTTCCAACCATCGCATGCAGTGCACCGCCACCTGGACGAGAATATAAAACACCCCGCTGGGAGGCAGTCCACCACGAAGGGTCAATCACCGTTCCCAAGCCTTTTGTGATCAGGGTGGCAAGGACCCACAACAATGGGATGAGCGCAAGGGCCATGCACGTATAGACAATAAGCGTAGCCGTTTTATCTGTAAGCTTTCGACGCCTAGTGGCGGTCTGCATGTAGATCATGACGTCCTCAGATCAAAATCATTCATATCAGGCCTTAGAGTTCACTATGGACCTGGCAAGAGAGTTAACTGCAAAAGTCAGCAGGAATAAGACCAGTCCGGCAGCGATATACGCCCCGGCGCGTAGGTCATCGTTGAATTCCGGCGCGGCATTGGCGATGGCGGTGGCAAAGGTCGTGCCGCCGTCGAAAAGCGAAAACCGGAACTCAGAAGAAGGAGAAATAACGAGGTAGAGCGCCATTGTTTCTCCCAAAGCGCGCCCCAGTCCCAGCATTGAACCTGAGATAAAACCTGATTTACCAAAAGGAAGCACCGTCATGCGCACGACCTCCCATTTGGTAGCTCCCAGCGCCAGCGCAGCCTCAATGTGCCCGCGCGGTGTTTGCACAAAGACTTCACGAGTGGTCGCGGCGATGATCGGGAGAATCATCACCGCCAAAACCACACCACCGGTAAAGATATTGCGACCGGTGGCAAAAGCCGGTGAGTTGCTATAGGTGGCAAAGAGGAAGAAGCCTCTGCCCCAGCTATTCACCCACTCATAAAATCCTGACAACGCCGGTCCCAAAACCTGCCAGCCCCATAGGCCATACACAATTGACGGAACCGCAGCCAGCATGTCCACCAAAAATCCCAGTGGTTTTACCGCACGCGGGCGCGCATAGTGGGAAAGAAAGATGCCGATCCCCAACGCAATGGGCATAGCAATCACAAGTGCTATCACAGAAACAAGGACAGTCGCTGCCAAGAGGTTGGGAATACCAAAGAGCATCTGTGCTGTGTTCTGCAGGTTCCATGCCCCTGCATAGGTAAAGAACCCAACGATTCCCTCTGTGTTATTACGGAGTGCCGGAATGGCACGCCACACCAAAAACAGCCCGATAGCTGCGATAATCACGCTTATGATCACCGTAGATGAGGTGGTAAGAAGACTAAATATCTTGTCTCCTAGCCGGCGAACCCGAACCGGTTCCTGCTTCGGGCTGTTCTGTGGTGCCGGTGGCGAGGATTCGGGGAGAGTTAAATCCTCAATTGTTATGCGTTCCGCGATGCGTTCCACTGAGATTGCGTCCTTACATAGTTATCGCCAGTTGCCGCTATATTCCCGATTAAGAGATAGCTTTGACTGCTTTTTCTAGACGATCGCGGTGAGTGCCTTTCACTGGGATATACCCCAGGTCAGCAAGCTCTTGGTCTTGGGAATTCAGTGCCACGCTCAGGAAGTCTTTGACTTGGTCGCGGGTGGTCTGGTCATAGCCTGCGGAGCACACGATCTCGTAGGTTGTCAGAACCAACGGGTAGGCGTCTTTTTCTTTCATCGCAAACAACGCTGAGGAATCGACAACCATGTCATTGCCCTGGGTTTTAAAGGTCAGATGGTCCAGAGCGACTCCCACTGAGTCGGGGTTGAGCTGGACTGGTCCTTGACCAAAGTCGATTGCAGCGATTCCCAGCTTTTGCTGCTGGGCAAAGCCGGCCTCAACATAGGTAATGGCGCCGTCAATGTTGGATACTTCGGTAGCCACACCATTGGAGCCGTTTGCGCCTGAGCCGACGGCCGTAGGGAATGCTTGTCCCTCTGTAGACCAATGTTCAGGGCTGGCTGCCTTGAGGAACTTTTGGAAATTATCGGAGGTTCCAGACTCGTCGGAACGATAGACCACTTTGATGTCCGAGTCTGGAAGATTCACGCCCGTGTTCTCCTGAGCGATTGTCTCATCATTCCATTTCTTGATCTCGCCTTTGAAGATCTTGGCCACGGTTGCAGCGGAAAGGTTGAGGTGGTCTACGCCATTGAGGTGATAGGCCACCGCTACTGGTCCGATAACAAAAGGAAGGTGCCATGCGTCGTTGCCGTTGCAACGACCCTTTGCTTTGTCCACTTGCTCTGCACTCAGCGGAGAATCCGAGCCACCAAATGCCACTTGACCAGCGATGAAGTTTTTCCGTCCAGAGCCAGAGCCCGAGGCCGTGTACGCTAGCGAAGCTCCCGATACGGCCTCTTGGTACTTGATGTTGAAGTAGTCCATCGCGTTTTGTTGTGAGGAGGCGCCTTCTCCAACAAGTTCTCCGCCTACTTTGTTCAGACCGGAGACCTCACTGGTAGAAGCCCCGGCTCCGGAGGAACTGCCCGTCTCGGAGCATGCGGAGAGTACGACAGCGCCCATACATACGATACTGAGGGCGGTAGCTGAGCGCTTGAGATTCAGGTTCACGATCGACCTTCCAAATGATGTTGAGTGAGGATCATGTAAGCGACTGCTCCTTGTGTACAAGGAGCGCCTCTCGCTCACGTGGAAGAATCTAAAGAACCAAGGTGACGTACAACACCTCTTTAGGTTAAATCCCGCAAAACGACCGGTGGCCTTTTAGCTTTCCGCAGTTCAAGGGGGTGCATTTTCACGCTTATCGACGCCTCCTGCCGTCTGCTTTTATCCCGATTAGGGGGTAAAAACCTCCCACTTTGGACGCCTAGGTTACGTATTCACCGGCTGATATTAACCTCGTGTTCACGCTTTCCCAGCTGCAGAGAACACCACATGCCGTTCAAAAGTTCTAAATCCAAGCCGGTTATAGGCTTCAAGCGCCGGCTTATTATCTGCTTCTACATACAAGATGATCCGCTGCGCCCCCTCGCGCACCAGATGTTGTAGTCCTGCAGCGACCAAAGGGCCACCGAGTTTTTTGCCTCGGAAGGAGTCTGCAAGCCCCACCACATAGACTTCCCCATCTGCCCCTTTTGCCAGGTCGCCGTGTTTTTTCGTCCAATGGAATCCCGCAACCTCTGGGTTTTCAGGGTCGGCGGTGATAAGGAAGAGAACCCCCTCGGGGTCAAACCACGAGGTCTGCTGCGCACGGGCTAAGCGCTCAGCGTCCCATCCGCCTTGTTCTGGATGCCACCAAAAGGCCTCGTTGTTAATGCGGAGCCATTGAGCGTCTATATCAGGACATAGTTCTCGTGCTTCTACAAGGTTAATTACTCTGTATCCCTCGGGAACAACACCGGAACCTGGGGAAAGATCCTTACTACGCGCCGCCATGACCAGCAGTTCACGTGAGACAGTCAGATCGAGCGCTGCCGCTAGTCGTTGCGCTGCGGGGAGGTATCCATGAGACCAAAAGTCGGTAAGGCCGGCGTCGAGAAGCTCTTGTGCCAGCGCACGCCCAATCCCTTTATTACGCTGTTCCGGTGCAACAACAAACTCTGCTTTCCCTCCGTGATAGGCGCCTACACCGCTAAGGTGCCCGGTGTGGTCATGCACAACGATGTGGTGGTGCCCTAGCTCGAGTTTTTCAAGGCCGGCTACAAGGTGTTCGGCCAGCGGGGCTACGCCATCAGCTTCTTGCGCGGACTTCACAAGGGCTACGGCGGCTTGGGAAAGCTGTTTGTCCGTGGGGATCTGGGTGGATGTGAAAATCATAGCCACCACACTAGTCAGCGCTGCCAGGTCTAGCTGGTAATAATAATGAGGTGAGAATTACAACCCGGTCTCGGCTTTCCATCGCTGTTTGGGCAGGCATTGCTCTTATCTCCCTCATCGCTGCGCTGTGGGGTGTCGATTCCGCAATCGCCGCACGAGCAGAGCACCGAATTTCTCACGACGTTCGTAACAACGCGCATCTCGACCAAAACCCCAGCGTCTACCTTGGTGGTTTTCCTTATGTTGGCGCTCTCTTTTCAGGAAAAGTCCCGGGTCTGGGTGTCAGTGTTTCTGATGTGGAAGTAAACGACTTTGGGCTTCTTACCACGAGCTCCCAAGTCACCGATATGGAACTCAACCGTTCTCAGCTATTCAGCGGCGACGTAGAAGGAACCCATGCCCAATTGCTCACCCGCACCGTCGGCTTCGACGCGGTAGCCGTGGGGAAACAACTCAATATCTTAGATTTAGATCTTTCCAACCCCTATGATGTATCTCCTGCCGGAACCAATTCCAGCGAGGTGCAGCTACGCGGGACCCCAGACGGTTTTAGCAAACCCATCACGGTGATCGCGACCATGCGACTCGAAGGTCCGACATTTAAGCTCACACCTACCGCTGTGGTGGATCGCGGTGAGTCCAATCTAGATGACTCTGCTCTTTTCCGTGCCTTCACATGGACGCTCAACACAAAGACGCTGCCCATCAACGCCCAGGCCAGTTACGTCTATCTTGCGGGCGGAAGCATTCGCTTTGAAGCGCAAGAGCGCAACGTCACCTTGAGGTTGGAAGATCTTGCTCCCGTCCGTTCTGCCTCCAACAAAGTGGTAGTGGATTAAAAGAGCTACATACGAGGGTCGAAAAAACTGAAAGCTAGCCGGATTTTAGACATAGAGTTCGCTTTCACCGGATGCGTCGGCGCATAGACCCTTAAGGCATCAGCCACAGCGCCTAGTCTCATCCCATCGAACTTTCCCACAAATTCCCCATCTACCTGGAAGCTCTGGTTTTCTGCACATGTGATTTCCACGTCCATGGCATCGTCGAAACGCACAATACGACGATTAAACCAACGCTTCATCGCCCGGCTGTGCCCAAAACCCACGAGGTGTGCCATGGCAGCCACACCACCCGGGCCAGATAAGTCGGTCAATCCGAATAACCCTAACCCTAGGTCAAAGGAGTTTCTGGGGTTAGTCACCACGGGGACGGGGCCTAAAAAAGTCCAGGGATTGGTGTTGGAAGCGATGAGCAGCGGCAGGTCGGAATGCTCAAAAAGTTCTCCCTCACGGTTTTTCGCCCGGACTCGCATCCGGGGAGGATGCCGATGTATGCGTCGCCACGCTACCAACGCCGCGTGGAGATAGCGCAGCGGTGTCGCAGCAGCGCCACGCCTGCGAACGCGCTCAACCCCCACGATGACATCGGCATCAATCCCAAAACCTGCGTTGACGGCAAACCACGATGAGCCCCACGTTCCTACATCGATGGTGCGGATCTTGTGGTGCTTCAAGGCATCGACCAGCACTTCAGTCGCCTGAATAGGATCTGGTGGAAAACCCAGCGCGCGGGCAAAGACGTTGGCAGAACCCGTGGGAATCACCGCGAGCACGGGAAGGTTCTCTCTGGGGTCGAGTCCCACCGGACCTAACAGCCCGTTAATGATCTCATTCACGGTGCCGTCGCCACCAACCGCGATAACTACATCAACGTCGTCGCGGCTGAGCCCTGCGCACATGTCTGTGGCATGCCCTTGGTAGTGCGTAAACTTTGTGCGCAACGCTAAGCCCGCTACAGAGCGCAGCAAAGGAATCACCACTCCAAACAAGTCCGAATCTTGAGTGGTGGAATTCGGGTTAGCTATGAGAAGGGCTCGCACGCCCCCCACCTTATCGCCTTTGGCGAACAGTTGGGGTTCTTTGCATAATTGCCACTAGGCTGAGTGGCTATGAGCGACGATACAAACCACGTAGACACTCCTGCGCTCAGCGGTAATGACGCCGTCAACCGCGCCGCAGAACAATGGAAAGACTCCGCCCTACGCAATATTCCAGCGTTCGGTGACCTTCCTATCCCCGATGACACCGCAAACCTGCGCGAAGGCCCCAACCTGCACGATGGACTTCTTGCGCTGCTTCCCCTGGTTGGCGTGTGGCGCGGCACAGGCCGGGCAGATACAGCAGAAGATGGTCAGTATTCCTTTGGACAGCAAATTACTTTTGCCCACGATGGAGAAAACTATCTCACCTATGAGTCTCGCATCTGGAAGCTAGACGAGGACGGCAACCACATCGGCCTCGATCAACGTGAGTCTGGTTTCTGGCGCATCAGCCTCAAAGATGAGATCGAGGTTGTGCTTACTCACTCCACTGGAGTCGTTGAGGTTCTCTACGGCGAGCCTATGAATGAGCGCGCCTGGCAGGTTGAATCTGCCTCCACGATGGTCACTTCTACCGGCCCAGCTTCCTTGGGACCTGGCAAGCGCTTGTATGGCCTCATGCCTAACAACAACCTAGGTTGGGTAGATGAGCGCATGGTGGACGGCGAACTTCTTCCCCGTATGTCTGCCGAGCTTTCCCGCGTTATCGGCTAGCCCAGAGCTGAATAGATAAGCTCGCGGATCTCGTCCTCGTTGTCCGGGCGCGGCAGTTTGACGTCGTTAATGCGCCGCACCCGAGTAGCAACGCGCACTGAACTCACAAGCCAGACGCTGTCGGCTTTCTCAGTGAGATATTCCAGGTCCAGATCCTTTGTTTTACAGTTCCACCCGGCTGCGCGAGCGTGCTCAAAAAGCGCTGCTTGCGTTGTCCCAGGCAGGATATCCCCACCGGGATGAGGCGTGCGTATCTTCTTATCTCGAACCGTAATCACGGTCGATGTCGCACCTTCCAAAATGCGATCTCCCTCGGTGAAAATGACGTCATCAAAATCGTGCTTGCGTGCCCACCGCAAGGCTGCCATGGTGGATGCGTAGTTGAGGGTCTTTGCCCCCAGAATCAGCCAAGGAACCGAGGACGAGTCCACCTGATACCCCCGTGGGCTTGTCATAACGCGCACGCCCTCAGCACGTTGTTTTACAACTCCCGCGTCTACCTTGGTAATCGTCAACCACGCAGAGGGATGTCCTGTGGAAGCACGCCCGCGGGTGTACGTCCATACGCATTTAGCGTCACACGAGTTTTGTGCAAACCACTGTTCGATCGCCATGGTGGTGGCATGCAGCCAATCCTCAATGTTAGGTGCGGGCAAATCCAGCAGCTTTGCAGAAGCGATAAAGCGCTGCGCATGCCTTTCGACGTTGCAGGCTCTCCCCTCCCGTAGGAGAAGCGTCTCAAAGACCCCGTCTCCGCGAGTGACCACAGCATCATCCCAGTAGACCAAAGGCAGCAGCGGGCTATGGGTTCGCACTGATCCGCCGTAGGGTTCCACTGCAAGGATTATGGGTTCAGGATTCTTCGCTTCGTGTCGATCATCCCGATGATCTTGATCTGATGAGCTGGGCGCCATGATTACTCATTATGCCCTGACAACTGCGTGCTCGGTCGCGGTACCATCAAAATGTGACAAATTTTGAGAACTCTAACCCCCACGATTCCGCATATGTGTCTCCGCTTGCCGCCTGGCCGGGTGCCGCGCTGCCCCAAGGCGACGACGATCTCCCCGAATACGCAGGTGTTGCCTGGCATTATGGTGCGCCACTTAATGAACAACGAGTCTTTGACACCGGGGTGGGGCTTATTGATCTCTCTCACCGCCGCGTTATCAAAGTCCATGGTCCGGAGGCTGGAGTTTTCCTGAACAACCTCCTTTCCCAAAAGCTTTCCGACGCCCCCCAGTGTCTAGCAGAAAAAAAGACTGCCACCTCAGCACTAGACCTGGATATTCAAGGTCACATCCTCCACCAAGTGGACATCCTCGCGGGGCTGGATTCGGAGGATGCGCTCTACCTACATCTTCCGCAAGTCCAATACGAGACTTTTTTCGCTTTCCTCACCCGCATGATCTTTTGGTCCAAGGTTGAAGTAGAACCCGCCAACCTTGCAGTCATAACGCTGATGGGTGCTGGAGTCCCTGATTTTCCCTTGCCAAGCTCAGACGCGATTGTGGCTACTGCACAGGTCCCAGGTTTTACTACTCACCGTCTGGATATTCTTGTGCACAGCCCAGAACTCATGAACATCGCGACGCTGCTTAGCGACGCCGGCGCTGTCCCTACTGGGCTTATGGCTTTTACGGCAGAACGCGTGCGAAGCCAACAACCCGTTTTATCTCTCGATCTAGACGATAAGTCGATTCCCCACGAAGCCCCACGGCTCATTTCAGACGCCGTGCACCTCAACAAAGGCTGCTACCGCGGACAAGAAACAGTGGCCCGCGTGGAGAATCTTGGCCGCCCACCCCGCTCGTTGGTGATCGTGCTTCTCGACGGCTCCGCCCCCACGACTCCAAAACCAGGAGATCCGATAGTCTCTGGCGGCAGGACCGTCGGCAAGCTTGGCACCGTAGTCCAAGACTATGAGCTAGGCCCGGTAGCGTTAGCAACAATCAAACGAAGCGCACTGAATTCCTCCAGCCTCGTGGTCGCAGAGGACGTGGCCCTTGCCATAGATCCTGACTCGCTACCCAAAGAAGACGACGAAAAAGCTGGGAGAAAAGCTATCAATAGATTAAAAGGGCTTTCCACCGATTAAGGGTTCGGCTTGGTTACCCCCGCGGGGTAACCAAGAAAAAAATTCAGCACCGCGAACCCACGACTGAGGGGAAAATTTTCCGTGGTTATGGCGGCGGTGCGACAAATCGGACTGTTTCGGGCTATTGTGTCTAACAGGAATATATACGTCGAATATTACAGCTTCCGGAGAAGCCCAAATTCCCAAGTCTTCTCCTGCTCACTCCAAGGGGGTCCTGCCATGGGTCGCGGTCGCGCGAAGGCAAAACAGACCAAGGTTGCACGCCAGCTGAAGTACAACACTCCGAATATGGATCTGGATTCGCTTCAACGAGAGTTAGCTGGGAAGTCCCCTAATTCTAGCGATAACTATGAGAACGATTATTCGGATGAGTATGCAGAGGACGATCAGTACGGGGATTACTCCGACTGGGAGAAAAAGTAGCAAGGCTCTGCCTCCTGCTTAATCACTCCGCAGCTTATAAAATGCGAAGAGGCTCAGGGAATTACTCCCCGGGCCTCTTCGCATATCTTTGAGGTCTTAGTAACTCGGATGGTTTCCGTTGAGAATCACCGATTCCTCGCCCTCGGCACTTACGCGTACGGTGCCTAGCTCCCACGCATCGATATGCCGAGCGGTCAACATAGCAAGCGCACGGTCACGATCACGTGGCGCAACAACAGCGACCATGCCCACACCCATGTTGAAGGTCTTCTCCATTTCCTCCTGCGGTACCTGTCCTACCGTCTCTATGAGTCGGAAGATCGACGCCGGTGTCCAGGTGGCACGACTAAGCTCTGCCGTAAGTCCCTCGGGGATAACACGAGCAAGATTTCCCGCCAGGCCTCCACCGGTGACGTGACAGAAGGTGTGCACCTCACACTCGTCGGCAAGCGCTAAACAGTCTTTTGTGTAAATCCGGGTGGGCTCAAGCAGTTCCTCACCTAGTGTGCGATCGAGCTCTTCCAGGTGTCCGTCGAGAGGCAAACCGGCCTTTTCTAGCAACACGTGGCGTGCCAACGAGTACCCGTTGGAGTGGAGACCGGAAGAAGCCATCGCGATAACAATGTCCCCGTTGCGCACCCGATCAGGGCCCAACAATTCATCTGCTTCCACGACTCCCACGGCAGTCGCGGACACGTCGTAATGCCCCGGCTCCATGACACCGGGATGCTCAGCGGTCTCGCCACCGAGCAAGGCACACCCCGCCTGGATGCAGCCTTCGGCGATGCCGGAAACTATCTGCGCGACATGTTCAGGCACTACTTTCCCGATGGCGATGTAGTCCTGCAGGAACAGGGGTTCTGCACCGCAGACCACCAGGTCATCAACGCACATTGCGACTAAGTCAATACCGATAGTGTCGTGCTTATCCATAGCCTGAGCGATCGCAAGCTTAGTGCCTACGCCATCAGAACCAGCGGCAAGCAGTGGTTCGCGGTATTTGCCAAGGGCAAAGAGTCCGGCAAAGCCGCCAAGCCCGCCTCGTACCTCCGGGCGGGTTGCTTTCTTTGCCAGGGGTGCAAAGAGCTCAACGGCTTTATCGCCGGCTTCAATATCCACGCCAGCGGCAGCGTAAGAGACACTTTCTTTGGGATCCGTCATGGTCCTTATTGTCCTTGTTCTTGGGAGTTTATTTTTGTATTCGGCACACTACGCATGCACCGCTGATAATAATTGCTAATCGATGCTAGCGCAGGAGCTTCGCTTCATGGCAGAAACCAATTCCGCGTTCTTATTCCCCTCAGGCATACCGATGGGATACTCGCCATCAAAGCATGCACAGCACAGCTCATGACGCGGTTGTTGAGTTGCATCCACCATTTGTTCTGCAGAGACATAGCCCAGCGAATCCGCGCCAAGCGCGGAACACACAGAGTGAACAATCTCCGACTCGTTATCACCGGTTACTGCATTAGCAATGAGCTCACCGGGACTAGCAAAGTCAATGCCGTAGAAGCACGGCCACTTCACTGGCGGAGAAGCGATACGAACATGCACCTCGGCCGCCCCGGCCTCACGTAGCATCCGGATGAGAGCACGCTGCGTGTTACCACGCACGATCGAATCGTCGACAACGATCAATCGTTTGCCCTGGATAACCTCGCGCAGCGGATTGAGCTTCAACCGGATGCCCAGTTGCCGCAAGGTTTGCGAAGGCTGGATGAAGGTTCGGCCCACATAGGCGTTTTTCACCAGACCCTGGCCAAAAGGTATTCCGGATTCTTGGGCATACCCCACCGCGGCAGGGTTGCCCGACTCTGGCACAGGAATAACCAAGTCACCCTCGACGGGGGCCTCACGAGCAAGCCTGCGCCCAATTTCCAGGCGGGTGGCGTTAACGTTGCGCGCATGGATCGTGGAATCCGGACGCGCTAGGTAAACGTACTCAAACACACACGTCTTACGTTGCGGCTGAGCAAAGCGTTCACTGTGCACCCCGGAGCCGTCGATAGCAACCAACTCACCCGGTTCTATTTCCCGAACGAAGGAAGCTCCAACGATGTCCAAGGCGCACGTCTCGGAAGCGACAACCCACCCATTGTTTAACCGCCCGAGAGCCAAGGGGCGAACTCCCCATGGGTCTCGGGCGGCATACATGGTTTTTCCATCGGTGAACGTCAAGCAAAACGCTCCACGCATTCTAGGTAAGAGCTCACGCGCTGAGTCCAGCAGACTATGGTCCTCAGCGATGCCATGCGCCAAAAGGGCAGTCATGACGTCGGAATCCGAAGGAGCTTCTTCCGGCTTTACCAGCCCAAGCTCTCCAGCTTCCGCCATGAGCTCAAGATAGTTCACTAGATTGCCGTTATGGCATAGAGCTACGTCTGTCCCGTCGGGAGCGACGCGGAACATGGGCTGCGAGTTCTCCCACATCACTCCACCAGCGGTGGAATAACGCGTGTGTCCGATAGCGATGTCACCGCTGAGGGATTCCAATGTTTGCTCATCAAAAACTTGCGACACAAGGCCTAAATCTTTGAACACCACCACCTGATCACCGTTACCCACGGCAATACCAGCAGCTTCTTGACCACGGTGTTGAAGAGCGAAAAGGCCAAAGTAAGTGAGTTTAGAAACTTCCTCGCCGGGCGCCCAGACACCAAAAACACCGCATTCTTCGCGGGGAGACTGTTCGCCGTGATCGTTGAGGTCTAAAATTCGACGCCCTTGATCAGGTTGCGTCGGGTTAGTAGTTGAGTGTGGAAAGTAATCGTTACAATGACGGTCAAATTGTGCCACTCACGTCATTCTAGCTCCTGATCCATAGAGGCACTAATGGGGCTAAAATCCCGCGCCTTATGTGGGTGGTGTTGGCAAGGTCACAAGAGGCAACCATTTTTCCACCTCGTGCACACGAGTCCCCGATGCATCAATGGAAGGGTTCTCCGCAAGCGCTTCCAGACCGACCGCAACCCTAAGCCATGTGTGCGGAGACATCTCCAGAACATTTGGGGGCGTGCCCCGTGTATGCCGAGGTCCTTCGATACATTGCACGGCAGCAAATGGCGGTACCCGCACCTCCACCGAGTTACCCGGCGCGATCTGCCCGAGGGTACGAACACTCAGGCGCACCGCCTTAGCTAGCGACTCCCGTGAGGGCTGAGGAGTGTGCTGAGGGTCAGTGATCCATTGCGAGACTTCCAGGATAGCTGCGCGGGTTTCTGCGGGATCAATGCTGCGTGGTGCCATAACTTTAAGCATATCTGGTGGAGTCGAGAAGCTAAGCGGGGTTAACCTCGAAGCTTTTGCATTTCACAACGGGCGGCGTACATTCTCCATATCCCCTAAAGTTCAATCCGTTGAACTTTTATGTTCATTTATAGATTTGGAGGGTTAATCATGTCCCCTGAGGGACCCGCCGTGATCTATTTTTCCTCAGTCTCGGAAAACACAAAGCGGTTCGTTGAAAAAACAAGGCTACCTGCGCAGCGCATCGGCTTGCGGGTCAAAGACGACCCCATCCATGCCTCCTCCCCCTTTGTCCTGATTACTCCCACCTATGGTGGCGGCGACTTGGCCAAGGCCGTACCCAAGCAGGTGATCAAATTCCTGAATATCCCGGAAAATCGGGAGCTCTTAAGAGGCGTGATCACCTCTGGAAATCGTAATTTCGGCCCGGCTTTCTGCTTTGCCGGAACCACCATTGCACATAAGTGCGGCGTGCCCGAGCTCTATCGATTTGAGTTGCTAGGAACAGCGGTCGACGCCGAATACGTGCGCACTGCGGTCCTCAACGCCCTGGACAAAGCGCCCGCACACGTATAAATCATCCCCCAACGTTTTATAAGGAGATCTCTTCACCCATGAGTTATATCGATCAGTCCATTACCCCACCTCAATGGCGCACTACCCCGGAAACTCCGATGCGTCCCGTGAACTGGAATCACACAGAAGATCCCAAGGATATGGAAGTCTGGCAGCGACTTACTTCCAACTTCTGGCTTCCAGAAAAGGTCCCGCTTTCCAACGACATCCCCACGTGGCGCGGCATGGGAGAAAACTACCGCACTCTGGTCACTCGAACCTTTACGGGACTTACGCTCCTTGATACCGTCCAGGCCACCGTCGGCGAGATCAGTCAGATCCCTGACGCCCGCACTGAACACGAACAGGCCGTGTACACCAACATCGCCTTCATGCAGGCTGTCCACGCACGCAGCTATAGTTCCGTCTTTAGCACCCTATGCTCTTCCACAGAGATTGATGAGGCTTACTCATGGGCGGTGTCTAACCCCTTGCTTCAACAACGAGCATCCTCTGTCATGAGTCATTACTACGGGGACGATCCGCTCAAGCGAAAAGTTGCCTCAACGCTACTTTCCTCGCTGCTTCTCTACGCTGGCTTCTACCTCCCGCTGTGGCTTTCCACACGCGGCCAGCTCATGAACACAGCCGACATGATCCGGCTCATCCTGCGAGACAAGGCAGTACACGGATACTATTCCGGCTACAAGTACCAGCGAGGCCTGGACGCAAAGCCACAACGCAAAGACGAGATGGAAGACTTCACGTATAGCTTTTGCGACGAGCTCCTCGCCCTAGAAAAAGACTATTCCGCCGACCTTTATGCCAGCGTGGATACCCTCGAAGAACCCCGACCCACCATTGACGGTGTGATGGCCTTTGTTTATTACAACGCCGACAAGGCTCTCATGAATCTTGGCTATGCCCCCGCATACGAGCTCCAAGCCGCCCATGTAAGCCCTGAAATCATCGCCGCACTCACCCCCGAGTCCAATGAGACTCACGACTTTTTCTCCGGCTCAGGATCCAGCTACATTATCGGCCGCGCCGAAAACACCACCGAGTCCGACTGGGACTTCTAGCTTTTCGACGCCCCGCCGGGGCCTTATGCCACCAAGAGCCAGATAGCCACGTGATGGGCGATAGCCGCAACGATCGTGGCTGTATGGAAATGCTCGTGGTAGCCATAGATGCGCGCGCTGCGGCCGGGCCAGCGCAGCGCATACACAACAGCGCCCAGGGAGTAGACCACCCCGCCCGCCGCTAGGAGCCACACGATAGCTGGACCTGCGTTGACCCAGAGGTTGGGAATTACCGGTATCACTAGCCACCCGAGGGCAAGGTAGACGGATACAGCAAGCCACCTAGGGTGGTCTACCCACACGAGCGCGAGTACTACCCCAAGGATGGCGCCAACCCAGGCCACCGTTAAGACCCATGCGGCGGTGGCCGGCGGCAAAGCCACAAGACAAAGCGGGGTGTACGTGGCCGCGATAAAGACAGCGATAGTGGCATGATCGGCTCGGCGCCAGCGATTAATCGTACTCATGCTGCGCCAACGCCCTAAGTGGTAGGAAGCAGATACGCTGAAGAGGGCCACCGTCCCTAGGACATAGATCGTTACTCCCAGTGCTTGACACCACGGGAGCATGAGCCACGCAAAAGTAGCAAGAACAGCACCCGATACCAGAGCAAACAAAGAAGCCACAGCATGGAACCATCCCCTAGTCTGCGGCCGTTGACCGCGGTCTACGACCACGGCCTTTTGCGTTGTCACTGTCATTAGCTCTCCACCTTAAGTTACCACTGCGTAGGTTTCTCGAAGCCTACCTTCCCACGGCTACGTTGCCAAGACTTTAGATACAACAAAAGTGGGCTCCCCGGCACAATACTCCGGAAGAACCCACTTGTTAACTGTATTTTATTCCACTACGGAGTTCGCACCCACAGCGTGGCCGAACAACTCCGGAAGAGTGCCCTCCCATGCCGCACGGAGTTCCTCTACTCCCACAGCAAACTCAGCGTTAGCGCCCTTCATGCTCAGCATGAGGTCATCGCGTGTAACGCCCAACTTAAGAACCGGGATTCCCAGTTCCCGAGCACGCGCTTCCACAGCCTCTCCCGCCTGCGTAGCCACGACCACACGGGATGCAGACTCGGAGAACAAAGCCGTAAACATATCCACAGCCACCTCAGTGACGTCAATGTCCATGCCCGTGTCAGCCTGCACTGCCAGCTCCACCAGAGTCTGTGCGAGTCCACCCTCTGAGATGTCATGAGCCGCAGTCACAATTCCGGGCTCCGCGAAAAAGTGCACGAGCTTTTCTTCATTAGCCAAGTCCACGCGCGGAGGCATACCGGAAAGCCCTGCACCGGAGACCTGCTGCCAAATGGAACCACCGAACTCATCAAAGGTCTCACCCAGGAGATAAAGCTCCTCCGCACCCTCAACAGTTCCCAGTTTCGCGCCGATGGCCTGATGCACATCATCAATCACTCCCAACACGCCGACTACAGGAGTAGGCAAAATAGCCTCATCGCCGGTTTGGTTGTAGAAAGAGACGTTTCCGCCAGAAACCGGGATACCCAGTTCCTTGGAACCATCCGCCAGGCCATGCACAGCCTCCTTGAACTGCCACATCACCCCTGGATCCTCGGGAGAACCGAAGTTCAGGCAGTTGGTCACAGCAACCGGACGAGCACCTGTAACTGCAACGTTGCGATACGCCTCAGCCAAAGCAAGGCGTGCACCGGTGTTGGGATCCAGCTTGGTGTAGCGACCCGACGCATCCGCGGAAACAGCAACTCCACGGTTTGTGGTTTCGTCGATACGCAAAACTCCCGCATCCGCATTCTTGGCCTGAACGGTATTCCCACGCACATAGCGGTCGTATTGTTCCGTAATAAACGCGCGGGAGCACAGAGCGGGGGAAGCGACCATGTCAAAGAGTGCCTGCTTAATCTCCGCAGCATCCGTGGGTTTATTCACGCCAGCGAATTCTTGCAGGGTGTCCTGCCACTCCGGGCGCGCCAGTGGGCGATTGTATACCGGCCCCTCGTTAGCAATGGTGTGCGCCGGAGCATCCACCACGAGTTCCCCACGGTGCCGAATAATCAGGTGCTTGCCGTCCGTCACCTCACCGATCTCAGCGCAGGTCACATCCCAATGCGCACAGATCTCTTGGAAACGCTCGACATCCTCAGGACGCACCACCGCGCACATGCGCTCCTGCGACTCCGAGGAGAGAATCTCCGCCGCGGTCATATTCTCCGCCCGCAGTGGGACGGCATCCAGGTTGACCTCCATGCCACCGTCGCCAGACGCAGCAAGCTCCGAGGTTGCACAGGCCAAACCAGCTCCACCAAGGTCTTGAATTCCCACGACTACGCCCGCTTTATACAGATCAAGACAGCACTCAATGAGCACTTTCTCTGCAAAAGGATCCCCGACCTGCACGGCTGGAAGCTTGCGCTCCGCACCTTCCACAAAGGTGTCAGAAGCCAGCACCGATACTCCACCGATACCGTCAAGACCGGTACGAGAACCAAACAGCATGACCTTGTTTCCCAAGCCCGACGCGAATGCCAGTTTGAGGTCCTCCACCTTCAACATGCCCACGCACAGCGCATTGACCAAAGGGTTTCCGGAATAAGACTCATCAAAGACCGTCTCGCCGCCGATATTGGGCAGGCCCAGGCAGTTTCCGTAGTGGGAAATTCCGTCAACCACGCCAGGCAGCACCCGGGCGGTATCCGGGGCATCAGCAGGGCCAAAGCGCAGCTGATCCATCACCGCGATAGGCCTAGCACCCATCGCCATAATGTCGCGGACGATGCCGCCGACGCCGGTTGCAGCACCCTGATGCGGCTCAACATAGGACGGGTGGTTGTGCGACTCCACACGGAAAGTAACAGCGTTACCGTCTCCGATATCCACAACACCCGCGTTCTCACCGATACCCGCGAGGATCTTCTCCCCCATCTCAGGCGTGGTGGTCTCCCCGAAATAACGCAAGTGCACTTTAGAAGACTTATAAGAACAGTGTTCCGACCACATAACGGAGTACATGGCCAGCTCAGCGTCGGTGGGACGCCGTCCAAGGATCTCCTTAATCCGAGCGTATTCGTCGTCCTTAAGTCCCAGGCTCGCATACGGTTGGTCGAGATTTGGCTCAGCAGTTGCAGCCTCGACCGTGTCATTAAAAGTTGTGCGTTCAGTCATGAAAGTTGCCTCTTCTACGCTGCGATCGTGCCAATTGCGGAAAGGAACAGCTGTAAGCCGTCCACGGACGGGCCCGTTAGCTTTTCGACGGCATGCTCTGGGTGCGGCATCAGCCCCACCACGCGTCCTGTCTCATTGGTAATACCAGCGATTCCGTTAACCGAGCCGTTGAAGTTATCCGTGTAACGGAACACCACACGCCCCTCCCCCTCAAGCATGTCCACAGTCTCTTGAGAGGCCTGGAAACGTCCCTCACCATGCTTGGCAGGGACCAGAATTTTCTGCCCTGCTTCTAGGGTGTTAGTCCACGCGGTGTGATTGTTTTCCACTACCAAATGAGTGTCTACACAGTGAAAATGCAGACCCTGGTTACGTGTTAACGCGCCGGGGAGCAGCTTTGCCTCGGTGAGAATCTGGAATCCATTGCAAATCCCCAATACCGGCATACCCTTCCCAGCTGCTTCTACGACAGAACGCATCACCGGCGCCAAGGCGGAGATCGCGCCAGTGCGCAGATAATCGCCATAAGAGAAACCGCCGGGAACAACCACAGCGTCTACTCCACGCAGATTTGCATCGGCATGCCACAAGCTCACAACCTCTGCACCCGCGATACGAGCAGCGCGCGCAGCGTCGACGTCGTCGAGAGTTCCGGGGAACGTAATTACGCCAATTTTCGCAGTCATTTAGGCGACCTCAAAGATCACATCGAAGTCTTCAATGACCGTGTTGGCCAGCAAGGTCTCCGCCACTTTTTCCAGATCTTCGCGGGATACCGAATCATCGACCTCGATTTCAAAGCGCTTACCCTGCCGGACATCAGCAACACCCGTAACCCCGATACGCCCCAGCGCACGAACGACGGCCTGACCTTGCGGGTCCAGAATCTCTGCCTTTGGCATCACGTTTACAACTACACGGGCCACGTTGACTTCAGCTCCCTTATTCAGAGGTTGGTATGCAAACCGATTCCCAATAGATAGGGAACCAATGGCCCAAGCTTACCTAGACATCGTCGCAAAAAACTAGCCACGAACCCACCAAAAACCACTGGTTATATCCAGAAAAGATCAGGTTATCTCCGCAGGTTAAGGCAAACTTTCGAGCCTCAACACCACTTTAGGTAGGGAACTGGTATTGCCCGATCACCCTCCAAGGAACCCCTTCTCTTTTAAAGAGAACACGTGCTTATGACCTGTCAACCACCCCCACCATGCCCATCCTCACCCCACAGCCCAAGCCTCCCACAAAAGTGCAGGTCATAGCAGCAATAGGAAACATGGAACAGTTTGCCAGCAAACTCCAACACTCCACCCCCGCAGCAACCACACAGTAGCGAACAAAGCGAAAAAATGCAGGTCAAGGGTTGTTTACAGAAATTTCCCAGCGCTCACAGAATTTTTTCAGCTAAAGCTGTTTATGCAGGTCAGGGGCATGATTATGGATAGTTTTACATTATTGCGTCCCTGCTTAATCCATGCGAAACTTCATTACATCAACAGCACACAAGCTGTTGGGAGACCCAAACAGTCACCGGCGAAAGGAGAGAGCATGGCAGCTAACTCTCGGGTAGCAGCTCAGCACAGCGACGCATGGTAGCGAACATGTAGCAGGACGAGCGGCGAACCCGAGGACCAGAAGATTCAAGGAAGAGCGTTACTTGTTGAGGGACTAGCTAACGCACCGCATTCTAAGAATCACTGGTAGCTCGATGCATAGGGATTTTCCCACCTCCTGGGAAGCGTTGAGGGGCGCGACTCAGAGCAGGCATTATGCAGAGACAAACCAACTGGTCCTACAGCCGAATCCATTTTCGGTTTAACTTTCTGAGGCATCTTTCCTTTTGAGATTGAGGGATACCGGCCACCGCGCACACGGTGGCCGGTTCTTTTTTGACACCAACAGCCTGCATTTCCATAGACATTAAGCCGCAAAACGGCGCCCAAGGGATGCTTTGTCTATGGAAATGCAGGCTGTTGGGCGTTAAAGCACCACGTGTTCCTCTAAACATTCGATGATCTCTAGATCATCGGGTTCCATATTCGGTGCGAACCGGCCCACAACTTTTCCTTCTGGAGAGACCACGAACTTTTCAAAGTTCCACTCAATATCCGGGCCGTCTCCCTTTAAGAATTGGTACAGCGGATGAGCATTCTCACCGTTGACGTCTGCCTTTTCAAGAATCGGGAAGGTCACGTCATATTCCCGCCTGCAGAACTCCGCGATTTGTTTATTCGATCCGGGTTCTTCCTCAGCAAACTGATTGCACGGCATCGCAATCACAAAGAAGCCACGTTGAGAGTAGTCGCGATACAACTCCTCTAAAGCTTCATACTGTGGGGTCAGACCGCACTTGGACGCGGTATTCACAATAAGTAGACAGTGCCCTGCCCAGTCATTCATGGTGGTCTCGGTGGCGTCGTTAAGCGTCACCGGAATATCAAAGAACTGCGTCATTCAAGCACTCCCGTCGCCTGGTTAATGAGCCATGCGTATTCAAACGCCGTTTGCTTCCACTTTTCATACCGTCCGGACACTCCGCCATGGCCCGCTGCCATCTCTGTCTTGAGCAAAAAGTCGCCGCTCTTGGCCGTAGCGCGCAGCCTAGCGATCCACTTGGCAGGCTCTACGTACAGCACCCGGGTATCATTGATCGAGGTCAAGGCCAAGATATTGGGATACGCTTTAGCCTCCACGTTCTCATAAGGGGCATACGAGGCCATATAGTCATATACCTCTTTATCGTGCAGCGGATCGCCCCACTCATCCCACTCCGTGACAGTCAGCGGCAGCTCTGGCATCAGCATGGAGGTCAGCGGATCCACGAACGGAACCACGGCCTCAATTGCCTTAAATCGGTCACCTGCAAGGTTGGCAACTGCACCCATCAGCATGCCACCGGCTGATCCGCCCTCAGCCACCAGCTGCTCTGGTGTGGTCACTCCCTGAGCAATAAGGAAATCCGCTACGGCGATGAAGTCCGTGAACGTATTCTTTTTGCACAACATTTTGCCGTTGTTATACCAACCCCGGCCCATCTCGCCACCGCCGCGGATGTGCGCAATGGCAAAGATCATCCCGCGATCCATAAGGGATAGCCGCGCGATGGAGAATTCGGGATCCATAGAGACCTCGTAGGAACCGTAGCCGTAGAGCAGTGTCGGGTTGGCGGTGGTCACGTCGAGATCAGCGCGGTGCACGAGCGATACCGGGATCTGCACCCCATCCTCTGCAGTGACCCATAGTCTGGTTGCTACGTAGTCATCACGGTTATATCCGCCAACGACTTCTTGTTGCTTGAGCAGGCGTTTGGAGCCATCTGCAACTGTGTAGTCAAACACCTGACTTGGGGTGGTAAACGAGGTATAACCGACACGCAGTACGGGTGCGTCCCACTCAGGATTTCCTGCAACACCCACGGTGTAGAGGTCCTCATCAAACTGAAGCTCTTCAAAAGTCCCGAAGCCTTGGTCAGTGAGCTGCATTATTGCTGCACGACCGATAGCACCGGCACGATACCCCACCACGATCTGATCGCGGTAGGTGTCTACGCCTTCAATTCGAACGTCATCACGGTGCGGCATCAACGTTGTCAGATCGGACAGAGCGAAGGGTTCCGCCACTGGCGCCCATCCTATTTCAAAATTCGGCCCTGTAGCGTTATGGGTCACTATCCATACGTCTTCGCCTGCAACCACGCCGTGATCCACGTCGTATTCCACCCCAGACTTCCGGGGGATAATGCAGCGGAACTCTCCCTCGGGATTGTCCATGTCAAGGACCCACACCTCAGAGGTTATCTTTGATACAGATGCGATTATTAGGTATTTTTCTGAGCGAGTCGCACCAATACCGGTATTAAAATGCTCGTCTGCCTCATGGAACACGCGAACGTCTTCGCTCGGGTCTGTGCCGATCTTGTGCCGCCACACGGAATCCGGACGCCATGCGTCGTCGACTCGCTGATAGAACAGGTACTCTTCTCCGGCCCATGTCGCACCGTAGAAAAGATCCTCCAGGACGTCGTCTAGCAGTTCCCCTGTCTCCAGGTCTTTAATCCGCAGGGTAAAACGCTCATCACCTGCTGTATCCACGGAGTAGGCCAAGTAGCGGCCCGACGTGGTGATCGTGGAGGCCCCCAGGGAGAAAAACTCGTGCCCCTCCGCCAGCTCATTCAAGTCGAGAATGACCTGTTCCTGAGCAACCGGCTCCCCTTCCGGAATCACAGGTGGTACCCATGCATCCTGCCCCTCGACTACGGGAATACGGCAGGAATACCCGTAACTTTTTCCCTCCTCCGAACGCCCGTAGTACCAAAAATCGCCGGAGCGCTGCGGAACCGACATATCGGTCTCTTTTACTCGCGACTTTATCTCTTGATAAATATTGTCTCGTAGCTGTGACAAGCCCGCGGTCTCTTGCTCCGTGAAGGCATTTTCTGCCTCCAAGTACGCAATGGTTTCCTGAGACTCTTTGTCCCGTAGCCATTCGTATTCATCGATAAACGTGGTGTCATGCACCGTTCTCATGTGCTGATGAATCGGAGCTATCGGCGCTTGAATTCGCGTTGTTTCAGACATGGTCTAAATCGTAGCGGAAACCACTAACAAGCCTATTTTTTAAGTTTTCAGCTTCCTACCAGACGTTTACGCCCCACCACCAAGACATATATAAAAACGTGAATTTATCTCTGCAGTACTGCATATTTCCATTTCAGTGAACCCCGCCACGTATCGCTCTCTTCTCTTGATTTTTTACAAAGTTCGGCTAGTGTAAATCCGGTCTTACTGAAAAAATGAAAGGTAACATAATGAGCAATGCTGTAGACATTTTTAGCCAGCTCTCTTCAGTCAAAGGTCTGAACTTGCTTTCGGAGATGGTCAGCTTTACCAGCAAAATCGTCAGCGTTGTAGAGAAGATCAACAAGCTCACCTAATAAGGAAAGCAAAAAGCGCTGTACCTGCATCAGGCACAGCGCTTCTTTTATTTTCTATACACAGGTTCCGATCCAATCACTGAACTTTTTTCCAGTGATACGTTCGAATGCCTCTACGTAGCGTTCCCGCGTCGCTTCCACGACGGACCCAGGAAGAGACGGCGGCGGGGTAAGCGAGTCCGTGGACCACCCCGACTTGGGGCCGGTGAGCCAGTTGCGCACGTACTGCTTATCAAAGCTCGGCTGCGCCTTGCCTTCCTCGTAGCCGTCGGCAGGCCAATAGCGGGAGGAATCTGGGGTGAGGGCTTCGTCGGCAAGCACTAAAGTGCCGTCTTCGTCGAGTCCGAACTCAAACTTTGTATCCGCGAGAATAATGCCCCGGGACTCCGCGATGGCTGCTGCCTCGGAGTAGATCTTCAAGGTCACTGCGCGTAGCTCGTTAGCGCGCGCCTCGCCTAGCTTGTCGACGACCGCCTCAAAAGACACGTTCTCATCATGCTCGCCAAAGTCTGCTTTGGTTGCAGGCGTAAAAATCGGCTCGGGCAATTTCGATGCCTCTACCAGGCCTTCCGGCAGTTCAATGCCACATACCTTGCCGGTCTGTTGGTATTCCTTGAGACCAGAACCGGTGAGGTAGCCGCGTGCCACGCATTCGAAAGGAAGCATTTTCAGCTTCTTACATACCAGCGCACGCCCCAAAACTTCTTCTGGAATCGCAGGATCATCGATGGGTCCGGCAAGGTGGTTAGGAAAATCGATGTGATCAAAGAAGTACATGCTCATCGCAGTGAGCACTCGGCCTTTGTCGGGGATCTCCGGATCCAGGATGTGATCGTATGCGGAGATGCGGTCAGAGACCACCATGAGCAGGCGTTCGTCGTCGATCTCGTAGATCTCACGCACTTTGCCCGCGGACACATGAGTGTACTGGGAGAGTTCAGGACGCATAACGTAGCAGTCTAGCCCTCACGTCTCATGCAAGTCATATCTTATCTGCCTTTATGGAGTTAACGTTACGTGCAAAGAGACAAAGAAATCCTAAGTCCACTCATTTGCACTGTTCACGACCCTGCTCGCAAGGCCAGGGTCGTGACGATCCCAAAAATACAGTGACCAAAGCTACAACTGGCTTCTTCAGTGGAGTGGCACTTTTAAACGCTAAAGAATCTCGCCAGGAGTATAGGCCGCGGCACTCGGGTACCTGTTGCTAAGATCCTCCACCCGGTTAAGAACCCGGGAAACCTGCGATTCTGCAGCGCCGATAAAGGCGTGGCGGTCTGCAAGGGCCTCGTCCAGCTGCTCCTGCGTCATCGGTAGTCTCTCGTCTGCTGCTAGGCGCTGAATCAGGTCTTGTCCACCACCGTTTTCTCGCATGTTCAGTGCCACTGCAACAGCGTTTTCCTTGATCACCTCATGAGCAGTCTCACGGCCCACGCCTGCACGAACCGCCGCCATCAAAATACGGGTGGTAGCAAGGAATGGGAGATAACGCTCTAGTTCCCGATCAATCATTGCAGGGAATGCCCCGAACTCGTCGAGGACGGTCAGGAAGGTCTCGTACATTCCGTCGAGAGCAAAAAACGCGTCTGGTAGAGCCACGCGGCGGATCACAGAGCAGAATACGTCGCCTTCATTCCACTGCTGCCCCGCGAGATCGGCAACCATCGTGAGATAACCACGCAGGATGACCTGGAGTCCACCGACCCGCTCACACGAGCGAGCATTCATCTTGTGCGGCATCGCGGAAGATCCAACTTGTCCTTCTTTGAAGCCCTCAGTCACCGTCTCATTACCGGCCATGAGACGAATAGTGGTTGCCAAACTGGACGGGCCCGCTCCCAACTGGACCAGAGCCGACACCGCATCAAAGTCGAGGGATCGCGGGTACACCTGTCCCACAGAATCAAAGACCCGAGAAATGCCAAGGTGATCAGCCACCTGTGTTTCCAAGGACGCCAGCTTCTTCTGGTCCCCACCCATCAGGTCAAGCATGTCCTGCGCCGTGCCCATCGGCCCCTTGATTCCTCTGAGGGGATAGCGATCAAGGAGCTCCTCAACGCGGTCGATGGCCACCAGGATTTCCTCGGCAGCAGAAGCGAAACGCTTACCCAAGGTAGTGGCCTGGGCAGCCACGTTATGAGAACGCCCAGCCATAACCAGTGATTGGTATTGAGCAGCATGGTGTGCCACCCGCGCCACCACTGCGACAGACTTGTTGCGGATCAGTTCCAAAGAACGGTAGATCTGCAGCTGTTCTACGTTTTCGGTGAGGTCACGCGAGGTCATGCCCTTGTGAATATGCTCAAAACCCGCGAGGGCGTTGAACTCCTCAATCCGGGCTTTAACATCATGGCGAGTGATCTTCTCGCGATCAGCAATACTTGCAAGGTCAATCTGGTCGATGACCCGCTCGTAGGCAGTAATAGCCTCCGAAGGGATCTCAACTCCTAATGCTTTTTGAGCCTTCATCACGGCGATCCAGAGCTGACGCTCTAGCAGGATTTTAGCCTCGGGGCTCCACAGCTCGGTGAGCTCGGCGGAAGCGTATCGGTTGGAAAGGACGTTGGTGATCTTCTTCTTTTCTGCCACGTCGCTCATTATCGCACGCGAACCACCGCTTGTCCCCTTTAGTCAGTCATCCCAAACTGTTCTAACTCGTCTGGGTGCCCAGCCGCCAAAACTAAATCCCCTGCTTGCAGAATCATCTCGGGTTTCGCGGGTCTGAACATGCCGTTACTTGGACGAACAGCAATAATCTGGACTCGATCAACCTCGTGTACCCGCTTACCCAGAATTGAGACGGGCGGCGCGACCTTCACGATAGCGTAATCGCGATCGAATTCCGCGTATTCCTGCACCCGGCCATTCATTAAATGCGCTACCCGGCGGCCAGTATCTTGTTCCGGACGGATAATGTGGTGCACTCCGATTTGGCGCAGAATCTTAGCGTGGGAATTATTCAGCGCCTTGGCCCAAATACTCGGCACGTCTAGATCAATCACGGTAGAGGCAGTAAGCAATGACGCCCCCATGTCCGAGCCGATTCCGATCACCACGCGGGAAGCTTCATCCACAGAGAGCTGGCGTAGAGCTTCCTCGTTGGTGGTATCCGCCATGGCGGCATAAGTAAGAATTTTAGCTGCTGCATTGACCACGGATTCAGAAGAATCGACTCCTAAAACCTCAATACCAGAGTGCACCAGCTCTTCTCCCAGAGCCATGCCGAATCGGCCTAAACCAAGAATCACCACGGGTGCTTTGGAACGGGAACGGAACTTAGCCAATGATCGGCCTTTCTACTGGATAGGAGTACAAACGCTTATTGCTACGAGCTGCAAGAGCAGCCACAAGGGACACCGGCCCAACGCGGCCTGCATACATCAAAAGAACCAGGAGCAGTTTGCCGACGCCAGGTAGATCCGCCGTAATACCCGTACTCAAGCCTACCGTGGCAAAAGCACTGACTACCTCGAAGGAAATATCCAAAAATTCAAATTCTGGGGCCACCAACAGCATGGTCATCAGGGAGACAGAGACCAACAGCACAGCCAACATAGTGACTGCCAATGCCTGGCGTACGGTGCGGGTGGGGATTCTGCGACCTCGGATCAAGACGTTGTCATCTCCTCGGATCTCCGCCACCATGACGGTGAGGAGAACCGCCACTGTCGTGATCTTGATGCCACCGGCAGTGCCGCCAGAACCGCCTCCAATAAACATGAGGAAATCAGTGAGCACCAGGCTGGAAGGGTGCAGCTCACCTATGTTGATCGAATTAAATCCCGCAGTTCTACTGGTTACTGATTGGAAAAACGAGGCGAGAAGTTTCGTCGGCACGCTAAATCCAGAGAGGGCACCTCGCCACTCAAATGCAGCGATACCCACGGTTCCTATGACGAGCAGTACGAGCGTTCCGGCGATCGTAAACACCGCAGTCAAAGAAAATCGCCGCTCAGCAATACCTGCCGCCCTATGCTCATGCCTGCGATGCAGCTCCAAAAGAAGGGGGAACCCCAGTCCGCCGAGGATAATGGCACCGGAAATCGGGAGAATAATCCCAAAATCCCCCACGTAAGCCACGAGGTTGTCCGATCGCAACCCAAAGCCAGCGTTGTTAAAGGCTGAGACTGAGTGGAAGACCCCTTCCCATACACTCGCTCCCCAAGAGAAACCCAACCCCTTAAAACGCAAGGTCAAGACCAACGCTACGGCAGATTCCACCACCACGGTGAACGCTAGGGTGGCTACGAGTAGGCCTTTAACCTCGCCGAGTTCTCTGCCGCGCCCCTCCGCAGCTGCGTTGAGCCGGCCCCGCACGCCGATACGACCAACTAACACCCATGCGGCAAAAGACGTCAAGGTCATGATGCCCAAGCCGCCAAGCTGAATTAAAAGGAGGATCACCAGTTGACCGAAATGCGACCAATATGTGGCGGTATCCACAACAGTCAGGCCGGTCAAACATACAGCTGATGTTGCGGTAAACAAAGCCGTGACGACGTCCGCTTGTGCATGCCCTTCTCGTGAAATGGGGAGGAGAAGGACAAGAGTTCCGATGATAACGAGCGTCGCAAAACTACCGGCAACAAGCCGAGCAGGGGTTTTACGCATGAGGCGAAACGTTACTCCTGCCACGGCTTGAAGATCAAGAACTCAGCACTTGCTCAGTTAAATCATGATTTTCTCTTCCACTGCGGGTAGGGCAATGTCAGAGCGGTAATGCGAACCGGGCAGCGTGATCTTGTCTAAAACGTTGTAGGCGTTACGACGAGCGTCGATAAGCGAAACCCCGGTGCCGATCACGTTCAAAACGCGACCTCCAGCCGCGACGAGCTTTCCATCCGCATCGTACGCTGTACCTGCATGTAGCACTGCAGCATCGTCTGCGCCGTTGATCTCACCACCCTTTCGGGGTGCCTCCGGGTAGCCCTCAGCAGCCAAAACTACTGTCAAAGCAAAGCCATCTTCCCACTCCAGCGGGGGCAACTCAGCTAGCTTTCCATTAGCCACAGCGTTCAGAACCTCCGCCAACGGCGATTTAAGCAGCGCCAGTACGGCCTGAGTTTCTGGGTCACCAAAACGGCAGTTGAATTCCACCACCGCGGGTCCTTCTTCGCCCCACGCTATGCCGGCGTACAGCAACCCGGAATATGCACAACCGCGAGCGACCATCTCGCGTGCCACGGGTATGCAGACCTCATCCACAATCCGCTGAACACCATCTTCTGGTAGCCATGGCAACGGGGTGTAGGCCCCCATGCCTCCGGTATTCGGGCCCTCATCATTATCGAACGCACGCTTATGATCCTGCGCTGGAAGCAACGGCACAACCGTTTCCCCATCGACTAAACAAAAGAGTGAGACCTCAGGACCATCGAGGAAGCTCTCCAAGAGCACAGGATTTCCCGCAGCCAAAACAGCATCAACGTGAGCGCGCGCCTGCGCACGATCCTTAGTAACCACAACACCTTTGCCACCAGCAAGGCCATCATCTTTGACCACGTAATGCGGACCAAAATTATCCAGAGCCGCTTCCCGCTGAGCTTCCGAGGCTCCCGGGGTAATCTGCTCCGCACGGGCTGTCTTCACGCCGGCTTTAGCCATAACATCCTTGGCAAAGGCCTTTGAGCCTTCAATCCGTGCAGCATCCTTATTGGGGCCAAAGACTGCAAAACCGTGTGCGCGCAAGGTATCCGCAACTCCTGCAACCAGAGGAATTTCAGGCCCTATCACCACTAGATCCGCGTGTACTTCCTGTGCAACCTTGAGCATCTCATCTGGATTGTCTACCTGCGTTGCTTCCAGGTGAACCGTAGCAATCGACTCCATACCAACGTTTCCTGGGGCCACATGGAGTTTTGTAACCGCGGGGTCCTTGGACAAGCCGAGCGCAAGGGCGTGCTCACGGGCGCCCGAACCGATAACAAGAATGTGCATGATCCGAATCATACCGGCGGGACTGCATATAAGCCGACTATCCTCGAAAACATGAGCAGCGTATTTACAAAAATAATTGCAGGGGATTTGCCCGGTCGTTTTGTCTATCGCGATGAAGACGTGGTGGCTTTCCTGACCATCGAACCTCTAGCGTACGGCCATGTGTTGGTGGTTCCAGTGGCAGAAGTAGATAAGTGGACCGACGTGGATCCCACCACGTGGGCAAAACTTAATGAGCTAGCGCAGCGAGTGGGTAAGGCAATCATCGAGGTGTTTGCTGTACCGCGCGCAGGGTATGTGATCGCTGGTTTCGACGTCCCCCATACTCATATTCATGTTTTCCCAGCCGCAAAAATGTCCGATTACGATTTCTCCCAAGCAATGTCCATGGACGCGACCGATCCAGCTCAGATGGACGCTGCTGCAGAGAAGCTACGGCAGGCCCTGGGAACTGATGAGAAAGGGCTAGTGAAGTAACTCCATGGCGTTGTTGAGGTGGGTGCCCACGCGCGGTCGACTACCGGTTTCTCCATGTGTCACCGGAGACTCCCCTACCCCTGTGCTCTTCTTGCATGGAACATTAGGATCACCGGGTAACTTTGAGAGGCCTGCGCAGCGGCTTGTACAGCAAGGGCGCCCATTTTTCGCGCCGGCTTACGGCAACCATGGAACAGCCGATCTTGATTCCTCGCTACAAGAGCTACTGAAATATGTAGACGGGCTCACCAGCCAGGGAGTGCATCACGTTGATATCGTCGGGCATTCCGCTGGGGGGCTTCTTGCACTGCGAATCGCTCATGCTCGCCCTGGTTTTGTGAGGAAACTGGTGGGGCTAGGTGCAGCTTTCCATGGGGTTCCCAAGAATTTACGTTTTAAGCCTGTGGTCAAATGGATTGGCGGACAAGCTCTTTTGCAGCTTACGCAAAAAATCCCGGCTGAACTTCCAGAGAACGTGGAATTAATTTCCGTGTTTTCTACCGCGGATCGTGTAGTACCAGCGCAGTCAAGCAAGCTAGGCGAACTCGTAGAGATTCACGGAGTTCGCCATGAGGACTTGCCGCGCCAGGCCGACGTCATCGTAGACGCTTTAGGGGCTTAGCGATCTTCTAGCCGGGGAAGCACCAGATGGAAGGTGGTTCCTTGGCCAAGGGTACTGTTCACGCTGATGGTTCCGCTGTGAGCTGCCACCAACGACTTGACGATGGCTAAACCAAGGCCGCTGCCGCCGGTGGAGCGCGCACGCGAAGTGTCAGCACGATAGAAACGCTCGAAAATATGCTCGGCGTCCTTTTCTGACATGCCTATGCCATCGTCAATAATGTCAATGGCGATGTTGTTGCTGGCGGGGTCGTCGTAAAGCTTAATCTGCACCTTTGCATCCTCGCCGCCATGTTTCAAAGCGTTGGTGGTGAGGTTGGTCAATACTTGGTGCAGCCGGGCCGCGTCTCCCAAGGTGATAGGCACACCGGCACACTCAGAACGCACGTCGATGCTGCGATTAGGATAGGCGGCCTGCAGCGAGGACGCTACCGACAGAGAAACCTCCAAAAGATCAACCGGTGCTGTCTCATGGCGGGCTCCCTCGGCACGGGTAAGCGCCAGCAAGTCCTCTACCAAGAGGCTCATACGAGAGGCCTCCCCCTCGATCTTGTCGATCACCAGATCCGCGTCTTTTGTGGCTCCAGAACGGTACAGTTCGGAATAACCACGAACCGACGTCAACGGTGTCCGCAGTTCATGAGAAGCGTCCCCGACGAACCTACGCATCTGGGCTTCTTTATCTTGTAATTCCACGATAAGAGACTGCAGCCTAGAAATCATCGAGTTCAGTGAATGCGATAACGCACCGACCTCTGTATTTTCCGGTGCTTCCGGTACGCGCCTATCTAGATCACCTTGAGCGATCGCTTTGGCAGTGCATTCGACTTCACGCAAAGGGCGTAGCGCTCTACGGATCAAGAAAAACGCGATAAGCGCCATGAGAATCAGTACTGCAATTTCAATGATGACCTGGCCCACAGCAAGCCTGCGCAACATATTCGCTTCTTGGGTGATGTCTTTGGCCACCACCATAGTTACGCCGTTTCGTGTCTCGGCGGTGACTCGCCACATGGCTTCTTTGCGGCTCTTCGGACTTGATTCCACTGTATGAGGACCTTGGCCAGCGTAAACCTGACTCAGATCTGGTTCAGAAACATCCTCGTTATAGACGTTTGTGGTTCCATCTTGATAGATCTTGACCACATAAAATTCTGTCGGCGGCCGTGCGCTCGTAGCACCAGGGTTGGTTTTAAAGAGCGAATCTTGTTTAGCCCACCCGTTGAGCCCTAGTTCTAGTTCCTTGTCAATGCGTGAGTAGGTGAGTTCTCGCATCGTCCGGTTTACGGCGACAGCGCTGCCAAGCAGGCCCACTGCGGAGACCGCAACCACGATTACCAATAGCCCAAAGCGTAATGGCATCCCAGATAAAACATGTTTGTCTCGAATTCGAGCGATCAAGTTTTTACCCGTTTTTTTGGCACCTCGATACCCCCAGCGTTGTTTCTCGCTGTGGGCAGGGGTCCCGCGAACCACCGCGGTGGAATATGGGTTCTGGGTGCTCATCTACTACTTTCTGCTTTGGGTTTCGCCGCGCTTACTACGGCTATTACGCATTTCGTGGCTTACGCAGTACGTATCCCACGCCTCGCACCGTTTGAATCAGTTGCGGGTCATGGGTGTCCACTTTGCGACGCAAATAAGAAATATAGGACTCGACAACATTTCCATCGCCGCCGAAATCGTAGTGCCACACGTGATCCAAAATCTTTGCCTTAGACATCACGACCTCAGCGTTCAGCATCAGGCAGCGCAGCAAGTTGAACTCGGTGGGTGAGAGGTCCACAACCTTTCCGGCCTTTGTCACCTCATGGGTGTCGTCGTTAAGCGTTAGATCGGCATACACCAAGGTGGAGTCGTCTTCGACCATCTCTACCGTGCTACCTCGACGTAAAATCACCCGCAAACGAGTAATCACTTCCTCCAGAGAGAAAGGCTTGGTCACGTAGTCATCGGCCCCGATGGTCAAACCATGGATTCGGTGTTCCACAGCGTCTTTTGCGGTCAAATACAAAACGGGACCGTCGAGGCCCTCCGCTCGGAGCTTGGGCAGGAGCTCGTAGCCGTCCATGCCCGGCATCATGACGTCGAGAATGAATGCATCAGGCTTAAAATCCTTTGCCACTTCCAACGCTTCTACGCCGGAATTAGCTGTGGCAACGTCAAACCCTTGAAATTTTAAGCTGACGTTCAAAAGCTCAACGATGTTTGGCTCGTCGTCGACGACCAGTATTCGCTTAGTTTTTTCGTTCACGCCTTCCATTTTTACCTGCCCTGGTCTCCTGGTGAGGACACAACCTCACGATTAGTTCCCTTAAGTCAACAATATGGCTCTGCTTTTCTTCTGAAGCGTAGCTGGTAACTACCTGTGAATGAGTTAGCGTCCTATACCAAGAATTGAAACTGTAATGACCGTTCGGTACAGTTCTGGATTATGGAATCTCGACAACGCTGGATCTTTTTAGGTGTTATCTCGTTGGGACTCTTCATGATCGGTGCAGACAATTCCATCCTTTACACCGCTTTACCTGTACTAAGAAGCGAATTACACACCACCGAGCTTGAAGGTCTCTGGATCATCAACGCCTACTCCTTAGTCCTCGCAGGACTTCTCCTTGGAACAGGCACACTCGGAGACAAGATCGGGCACCGACGAATGTTCGAAATCGGCATTACGATCTTCGGACTAGCATCCTTGGCCGCATCTTTCGCCCACAACCCGCTGGCTCTCATCACTGCGCGCGCCGCCTTGGGCGTGGGTGCCGCCACCATGATGCCCGCCACACTCGCCCTACTCCGCATCACTTTCCCCAATGTCCGTGAACGCAACATCGCCATCGGAATCTGGGGTTCAGTCGCCACGCTAGGGGCAGCACTCGGACCGGTCATCGGGGGATTCCTGATCGAGCACTATTACTGGGGTTCTGTATTCTTGATCAACATTCCAGTAACCCTCATTGCTTTCGCAGGAACGTTATTAATCGCACCACCGAACAAGTCCAACCCCTCCCGCCATTGGGACTTTCTTTCTTCCTTCTGGGCGATGGTGACCATGGTGGGCTTAGTTCTAGTGATCAAGGAGCTTACACACGCCCACATAGAGTTAGCGGTACTCATCGGAGCGCTAGCCGCCATCGTTATCGGAGCCCTGCTTTTTAGCCAACGCCAGAACAAACTCTCTGAGCCGCTTCTCACCTTCGATGTATTCAAAAATCGAGTTTTTACAGCAGGAACCCTGGCCGCAGCGCTAGCAATGTTCATCCTCTCCGGCGCAGAGCTCATGACCACACAACGCTTTCAGCTAGCGGAGGGTTTTACCCCCTTACAGGCAGGTTTACTCACCGGAGCCGTAGCTCTAGCAGCTTTTCCTAGCTCAATCCTAGGCGGAGCGTTGCTGCACCGCATCGGCTTTCTCCCACTCATTTCTGGTGGCTTCCTTTCCATGGCAATTGGGACGGCCATCGCCATCGGGGCCACACGTGCCGACACCTTTCCCCTCTTTGTTGTCGGGTTACTTCTCGTAGGTTTCGGCGCGGGGTTGACCATGTCCGTATCGTCAACGGCGATCATCGGCTCAGCCCCAGCGCGACGCTCCGGCATGGCTTCTGCCATGGAGGAAGTCTCTTATGAGTTTGGCACCCTACTCTCGGTAGCAATGGTGGGATCTTTGTTCTCATTCTTTTATGCACGTTCCGCACCCGAGGTTATCGCCCAAAACTTTGAGCAGGGTCTCTCGCACCCCACGCTTGCCGACGCCGCCCGCGCCGCCATAGACACCTCGTACGTATCCGTGCTCGTCATCATTGCTATAACTGCATGCATCGCATGCGCCATCACCGCATATCTATTGCGGAACAATCCCAAGGAGACTCAGTTTGCGCACGAATAAAAAAGACTCACTGTTGGCTACAGCTCTCAGCATCGTGGAGTCAGATGGCCTTGCAGCGCTCACCTACGATTCTCTCTCTGCGGCCAGCGGTATATCCAAGTCCGGATTGATCTATCACTTCCCTACTCGCCACCAGCTCCTTGTAGAGCTCAACACATCCGCAGCCCGGACATGGACCCATAAGCTAGAAGCAGCCGCGGGGGGACCTGCTTCCGAAGTTTCTCTCAGACAGAGAATGCGCGCGCTACTGGAGGTGGAATCACACAGTGCTACCCGCGCAGATCTCTTATTAAGCATCGACGCCAACCTGAATGAAGAAATTCGCGCTATCTGGGATCAAGCTTTAGCCCCATGGACAGACCCCCATAATCCACATGCTGTTGTCGTACAACTTATCGCAGATGGGCTTTGGGTGTACGACCACATCAATGCTCGCCCGCTCACACAACAACAGCGGCAAGCAGTAGTAGAGACTGCACACACTTTTCTCAATAAACTATCCGACGCCCCCTCAAAACCCTCCCCCACCTCCGACTTCACGAATAACATAAAGTAATCTAAGATAAATCTCATGTTTGGCGGTTTCCCCGCCGTGGACTCCGTAGAAAACCACTTTAGAAAGCCTCAATCAACATGAAATTGTCCCGTTCCCTCGGCGTTGCTGTACTGTGCACGGCGCTCGTCGTCACGCAAAGCCCTGCACACGCTTCTTCTACCTCGTCCGCGCCGGTTTCTAGTTCAGCGAACTCCATCGTTGCATCACTCACTGCAGCAATCGCGAACTCTCCTAGCTCCAGCGACACCACTATCAGCAACGCCGCTCGACTGGCGCAATCGCTTGGACTTCCATCTGTACGCATTCCGTCGGCGTTCGGCAGCTCAGATTCTGAATACCCACTGCCTACAAACCCAAATATCACCAAGGCAGAGGTACTTAGTCGCACCGTCGAACCGACGATTCCAAACCTAGAGCGCTGGGTTGTGGCTTCCCCAGCGATGCAGCGCAACGTCGAGGTTGTTGTTCGCGTGGCTAAGGACACTTCTGTTCCTTCCCCAGTCCTCTATCTTCTCGACGGCATTGGCGCAATGCGCAACCCCGGCTGGGTTCGTGAAGGCGGCCTGCACCCCGCACTCGGCGACCAGAACGTGTCTGTGGTTATGCCTACTCAGGCGCTAGCTTCCCTTTATTCCGACTGGCTCACAGATGATCCAGCACTTGGGCATTTAAAGTGGGAAACCTTCATCACAAAGGAACTCACAAAGCTCGTTGAAGACCCAGCCCAAAAACTCAACTTCAACGGCAAGCGCGCCATCGGAGGTCTTTCGATGGGTGCTATCGGTGCTGTCCACATTGCTAACCAGAACCCTGACCTGTTCAAAGGGGTATTCGGAATCTCCGGATGTTACTCCACCCAGGAGCCAGTGGGACGACTCACCACAAAACTTGTGGTGGAATCCCGCGGCGGCAATGTCAACAACATGTGGGGCCCGGACGGTTCTGAACTATGGAAGCGTCACGACGTCCCCTCGAACCCCGAGGGTCTCCGCAACATGGCAGTTTATCTAGCGAGTGCTGACGGCGGAGTCCTCCCCTCTGATCTAGAGCATGCAGCCTCCCGTCCTTTCTATGAACTACCAGTGGCCGTAGCTTTGGAACAGGGAACCTTGCACTGCACCAAGCTTCTCGACTCTGCAATGCGCGCCCGAGGAATGAACCACCAAGTAGTCGATCTGCTTCAGGGCGGTGTCCACGACTGGCCTCTCTTCAACCGCCAGTTGCGTCCTGCCTGGGATGCCATCAAGGGTGTTCTTTACTAACAAACCGTGGGGTCCCTGTGAGTTGCTAAGGTAAACGGGTCTAGAACCGACCTATCTCAAGGAGCTCTGCTCGTGACCTCAGCGACCCACCCCGTGGACGCACTTCCCTCGTCTCCTAAACTCGTCGCGCTAGGCATCCAGCATGTTTTAGCGTTTTATGCTGGCGCGGTGATTGTGCCGCTGCTCATCGCAGGTTCTCTCAACCTCGACGCAGCAACCACCATCCATCTCATCAACGCCGACCTCCTCACCTGTGGCTTAGCCACACTGATCCAATCAGTCGGCGTAGGGAAATATATAGGCGTACGCCTACCGATCATTCAGGGAGTCACCACAACTGCGGTGGCTCCCATTATCGCGATTGGCCTTAGCGTTTCTGACGGACAAGGCGGCGTGGAATCGCTTCCCACCGTATACGGCGCAGTCATCGTAGCCGGGCTTTTTACGTTTTTTGCCACGCCAATCTTCGCGCGTTTTCTCAAGTTTTTTCCGCCGGTAGTCACCGGCTCGGTTTTGTTGGTGATGGGCACATCCCTCCTCGCGGTCTCCGCAAATGACTTCATCAACTACGCCGAAGCCACACCGTTGAGCCGTGATCTCTGGTATGCCTTTGGCACTCTCGTGGTCATCATCTTGGCGCAACGGTTCTTCCGTGGCTTCCTAGGAACCCTCGCCGTTCTCATAGGCCTGGTCAGCGGCACTCTCGTGGCGCTTTTCTTAGGACACGCGGACCTCTCGGAGGTCTCCAACGCTGCGGCTGTGGGGATCACAACGCCGTTCTACTTTGGAACCCCCGTTTTCAACGCGAGCGCCTGTTTCTCCATGATCATCGTCATGATCATCACCATGGTCGAGACCACCGGCGATGTGTTTGCCACCGGCGAGATCGTGAAAAAACGTATCCGACGCGACGACATCCAGCGGGCTCTCCGCGCAGACGGCCTTTCCACTTTCCTCGGCGGTGTCATGAACTCTTTCCCCTACACCTGCTTCGCCCAAAACGTGGGGCTCGTCCGCATCACGGGAGTGAAGTCGCGCTGGGTCGCAGCTTCCGCTGCCGGTTTTATGATCATTCTGGGGTTGCTGCCTAAGGCCGGAGCCATCGTGGCCTCCATCCCCTCACCGGTATTGGGCGCAGCATCTCTGGCACTCTTTGCCAACGTGGCATGGGTCGGGCTACAGACCATCGCTAAAACCGACCTCACGGATAATCGCAATGCAGCTATCGTTACCACTGCGCTGGGCCTAGCCATGCTGGTCACGTTCAAGCCTTCCGTTGCTGAGGCCTTCCCCGAATGGGCCCGCATCTTCGTCTCTTCCGGCATGTCCATCGGGGCTATCGCAGCGATCCTCCTCAACATTCTCTTCTTCCATGTGGGCAAGCAAACCGGATCTGACGTGGCCCGCGACGCCAGCGGTGAAGGCGTGTCTTTGGATGAAATTAACGCCATGAATCGTGAGGATTTTGTCGCAGCATTGCGCCCGCTGTTCAACCAGGAAACCTGGCCGTTGGAGGAAGCCTGGGAATCGCGCCCGTTTGCGGACGTCAGCGAGCTACGAGCAGCCATCCAGGTTGGGGTTCTCACGGCTTCTGGGGAGCGTCGAGAAGCTTTGATCCACGACTACCCAGATACCTCTGCCATATTATTAGCCACCGACGCCGAGGCTCCCAGCATCAGCGCCGAGCGCGGCTCCCTCGGCTTCGACGACCTCGACGACGTAGAAACCGCGCAACTCCTCGAGGTCAGCGCTGCCTACCGCGAGCGTTTCAATATGCCATTTGTCTACTGCCTAGGCACCAACGACAGCATCCGAAGCATCGTGGACACAGCTATACGACGCCTAGCTAATTCCGATGAGCAGGAACACCGCGTGGCTCTCTCTGAGATCATTGAGATTGCCAATGACCGCTTTGACATCCTCCTCGCCGATGCCAACCCCGTCCGCTCCGCGTGGGATCGGAAGTTCACCGAAGTGGAATAAGCGCTACAGCATAGGATGCCAATCCCACACTGGTGTCTTCTCAAACGCCAATAAAGGAGCGTGCCCACCAGACAGCCGGGCACTCACCAAGGCAACTATTTGCCCTGCTGTCTGGTCAAGGCATTCAAAGACACACCACGCGGAATAACGCACCAAGGCATAGCCTCGACGCACGGCGTCATTGCCTTTCCACCGGTCATAGACAAAAGCATGACGATTTCCGTGGTAGGTGTACCCGTCCACCTCAACGATAACTTTGCTCTTTGTATGTACCCCATCCCACCGATAAGCGCCGATCTTCAGGTTTTGTTCAAACGAATATCCCATAGAGCGTAGCTTTCGGAACAAGAGGATCTCTGCAGGACTTTCTGCTCCTACAGCTGCAAGCTCAATTACTCGACGGGCATGCTTAGTCAGCCGGGTTCTGGACATATCACGGATTAATCGAGCTGACCCGGTCTTTCCCCAATAGATGTTCTCAATAAAATCAACGAGCTCAGCAATAGTCATGGCCTCGGCATTATTGAGAACATCAAGCGGAGGAGTTACGCGAACCCCCTGCCTGAACTCTGACGCTGCAGACCGCACCTGTTTAATGCGGATCACATCATTAGAACAAGCAGATCTGCTCTTGATAATTACGGCCTCCACCGGAGTCTCAATCTCGGCAGACATATGCACCTGCATCGCTGTGCGCCTGCTAAAGACAATCCCAGGCCGAGACTTTTGCAATGCTTTGAGCAGCAGAATTCCCTCTGGTCTTTTGTCGGTGTACATTCCGCGCTCCACACGGTAAAGATCGCCGTGTTTTATTTTCGTTGCGATCGCGCTGCGGGAAAGTCCCGATTGAAGGAGCTCTTGGGTAGTAAAGATGTGATTGCCCATGTGTTCTTAGACGTCGAGGGCTTTGCGATCGGTTCCCGGTAGTAGGAAGAGACGGAAAAACCTGCATTTCCATAGACAAAGACGCCTAAAAATGTGTTTTTACAGCCTAATGTCTATGGAAATGCAGGCTCCCCGGCCCATGTATTCAGGGGCGCGGGATATTCCGCAGGTTAGACCGCGCCATGTCCACCATGTGGCCCACTCCTCCGCCGAAGACCGTGCGCGTTGCCGCCTTAGAGAAGCCCATGAGCATCTCCATGGTGATATTTGGTGGGATGGAGAGGGCGTTGGGGTCGGTGGTGACGTCGATAAGCACAGGCCCAGGGTAAGAAAAAGCTGCCTCTAGCTGTTCTCTTGCGGTCTTTGGGTCGGTGATCGCGATGTGGCGCAACCCTACGGCAGCCGCAATCGCCGCAAAATCAACGTGTTCATGGTCAGTTTCATACTCAGGTATCCCCTCCACGAGCATCTCAAGCTTGACCATCCCCAAGGAAGAGTTGTTAAAAACAACGATCTTGATGGGTAATTGATGAAGTTTCACCGTGAGCAGCTCCCCCATGAGCATGCTGAGACCGCCGTCGCCGGAGAAGCATACAACCTGCCGGTCTCTATCACTGGATTGCGCGCCAATTGCATGGGGTAAAGCATTGGCCATGGTTCCGTGGCGGAAGGAACCCAGCATCTCGCGCTTGCCGTTGGGGGTTACGTAGCGGGCGGCCCACACGTTGCACATGCCGGTGTCGATGGCGAAAATAGCATCATCATCGGCTATCTCATCGATAATGTTGGCAATGTACTCGGGGTGAATAGGCGTGTGCTTTTCCACGTTGGAGGTATATGCCTCAATAACATCGGTGAGCTTTCGGTGATGCAGGTCCAGCATCCGATCAAGGAAACTGCGATCAGTCTTTTCCTCTATGTGCGGCAAAATATTCTCGATTGTTGCAGCTACATCGCCCACGACGGGATGGGTAATTCGGGTGCGCTTACCAATGTGGGAGGCATCAATGTCCACTTGCGCCACATTCTTTTTGGGGAGGAACTCGGTATAGGGGAAATCAGTGCCGAGCAAGATGAGGAGATCGGCCTCATGGGAGGCGTCGTGGCAAGCACCATATCCGAGCAATCCCGACATTCCCACGTCATAGGGATTGTCATGTTGGATATACATTTTTCCACCGAGCGCATGCCCGACGGGGGCTTTGATTTTTTGGGCTAGCGCAAGCACTTGTTCGCGAGCATAACGAGCACCCGAACCGCAGAAAAGCGTAACAGTGGAGGCCTCATTGATCGCCTGGACCAGGTCAGCTGCCTCCGCAGGATCTGGATAGAGAATCGGCTTTCCCTTCGCGATCACCGAGCTGGCAAAAGTATCATCCTCCGCGCGCTGCATGGTGACGTCGCCCGGGATCACCAGGACCGATACGCCCTTTCCCGCCATGGTGGACTGGATTGCATGATGCACAATCGCTTGCCCTTGGGTCGCGGAGTTGGCCATCTCGCAGTAGCCAGAGCACTCCGCAAACAAGGCTTCGGGGTGGGTTTCTTGGAAGAAGTGGGAGCCTATTTGCATAGAGGGAATGTGCGAGGCAATGGCTAGGACTTTTGCACCGTTGCGGTGGGAGTCGTAAAGCCCCTGCACAAGGTGGGTGTTTCCGGGGCCACAGGAGGCTGCGCACACGGCAAGTTCGCCGGTGATCAGCGATTCTGCGCCGGCGGCAAACGCCGCAGCTTCTTCATTACGGACGTGCACCCATTCGATACTGGATTTTCGCACGGCGTTGACAATGGGATTGAGGCTATCGCCAACCAACCCAAAGATGCGTTTTACGCCTTGGGCTTCCAGGGTCTCCACAATTTGTTCTGCAAAAGACTGCGCCATGATCGCCCTCCATAAAGTTGATGATGGTTCCGATTGTGCTTCTCTGTTATTCATCGCCGCCATAGTTCGACTGAAATCACACACCCACCCCTAATTGTGACATAAATAACTAAACGCTGTAGTTCTGTTCGCTGCGGTATTCTGTGTCTCATCATGCTGAAGCTTTTCGACGCCCCCATCTTCCGCATCTTGCGACGTAGGCAAGCAGCATCAACGGGCACCGCTACCATCGACGTCGCAGCCGCACCCCCACTCGCACCCCTCGCACCTGTCGACCTCAGCGACCGCGGGCAAGTCACCGGTGTACTGGAAATCGCCGCGCGTATCGGAGAAATACTTATCTCCGCAGGATCAACCAATTCCGATGCCAGCGACCAGGTTAAAGCCGTTACAGAATCATTCGGACTGTGGTTTGTTCACGTCGATCTCACCTCCAACCGCATCCGACTCTTTGCCAATGTTTCTGAAGACCGACGTAATCCGGTAACGGTTGTTCGCGTAGTGGCCCCCGCCCCTCAGAACTTTCGTAAACTCATGCAAGTGGATCGCTTGATCCGCGACATCCACTCAGGCCACGCCTCCCCCCTGGACGCAGAGACCCGCCTCGACGCTATACATCGCGCACCCGACCCCATCGGGCTGCCCGGAGTCGTCGCATCTTTTGCCGTAATGAGTGGTGCCGTGGCGTTCCTCCTGGGAGGAAATATTCCCGTCGCGCTCATTTCCACTATCGCCGGGGCCGTCATCATCTGGATGAGCGCCTGGCTAGGCAAGCACGGCTTACCCATCTTCTTCCAGAACACTGCAGGCGGTATTTTTGTCGCCTTCCTAGCCGCTATCACATATGACTGGGGGCAGTACTTAGGACTCTCCATACGCCCCAGCATGGTGATTGCCACGTCAATCATCGTGATGGTCGCGGGACTGACGCTGGTGCAGGCGATTCAAAACGGAGTTACCTCTGCGCCGATCACAGGCACGGCACGGCTTTTCGACGCCCTCATCATCACCGCCGGCATCGTCGCTGGCATCGCCATAGGCGTATCCCTTGCGGGGTCACTAGGTTTCTCACTGCCCCCGGTAGAAACCGTCCCAGTCCCCAACTTCGCTTCCAATACGGTCCGCGTTTTGGGCAGTATTTTTGCCACGTCCGGCTTCGCTCGCGCTTGCTACGCAGATTGGCCCTCTGTCTTCATCTCCGCACTCACCGCGGCCTGCGGTTCAAGCTTGTTTTATTTTGTCCTCATCCCCCATGGCGTTGGAGACATTACCGGCTCTGCGCTCACGTCCGTCCTCATCGGGCTCATAGGCGGCTTCTTGGGACGTCGCTACCTGATCCCTCCTCTCATCATCTCCATCGCTGGCATCACCCCGCTACTCCCGGGATCTGCAATTTATCGAGGCCTCTACGGGCTACTCCATGATCAAATCTTGGTCGGCTTCTCCAACCTCTCTTATGCCATAGCCATCGCCACAGCACTTTCTTCTGGGGTGGTCTTTGGCGAGTGGATTGCGCGTCGTTTCCGCAGGCCCCCGAGTCTTGATCACTATCGACGCTTCACCCGCAAGCTCGTACGCAACCGCCGTAAAAAGATCTACAAGCAAATCGCGGCAGGCAATTAGGGCATGAAAAAGGCGTGGATCCTTCAACGGGTCCACGCCTTTTCTTTAATCTTTAGATCCGTACTCTACGCTTAGCTATTGCGACGACGGATCACTAATATCAGCCCAGCAAATATGGCAAGCATACCTAGTATGGCAACGACACCAATCTCAGCGCCCGTCTTAGCCAGCAGCTTCTTCGGTTTCTTGTCAGCATCCTTTGGAGCAGGCACATTCTTGGGCGCCGGCTGCGGAGCCGATGTAGCCGGCGTGACTGGCATAGAGCTAGACGAGGAACCCGATGGTAGCAACGGCGGGATAAAGAGCGGCAAAGTAGGTACCAAGATCCACCACCACGGAATATTTGCAGTGTTATGAACTTCAATCAATGCGGCTTCTTTGACCGTCTGGACAGAAACCAGCAACGTTGCCGTCCCATCACCATGGTCTTTTAGCTCAACACCTGGATTAGTGGTGCTAAAGCCTGGAGTAGACCAGGTAGTAAACGCAGTATTTTTGGGCATGATCTCCTTCAGTAGGAGTTCAGTTCCAACCGGAAGCGGATCTAGATTAGTGATCTTTCCTTCGCTGATTTTTACCTCACGGGTCTGCTTCACTCCCTTTTCATCTGTCCAAGAAACCTCAACATCAAACTCACGAGGATTCTGAGACGAACCGGAAAGCACTGATCCCAAACCACTCACTTTCTTAGTCAAGGAGATACGACCAAGACCGTCATAAGCATTGACGAGTGTAGATTCGCTGGTACTTCCCTTATCTCCAACAACTACTTCAGTAGCAGTGGTAGAAGCTGAAAGATTAAACTCAAATCCTTCAACTTTGGCAGTATCAGTCTTCTCTGTGAACTTACATGTAGCGCCAGAACGCACATCCGTGATTTCTGCAGGCTTCTTAGCAGAAATCGTCACCGTACCCTTCTTGGAATATGTACCCAAGGTGCATACATAATCCACATCGAAAGTCTTATTCAGCAGAGCATCTACCTGTGGCCCTAGAATTTTCTTGTTCAGTTTCAAAGAAGCGCGCCACGCGGAGTACTCGTTGGTTGCAACAACTTTTTCTTCTTTGTTGTCAACAATTGTGATGGAGTCAAGCCCAGAAACCTTTAGATCTGCCTTGCCAACCTCAGCATTTTTCTCTGTGACTGTACAGATAGAACCAGCCGGAATATTTTCAGCCTTGGCTTCTTCACCCGCACCGATTGGGCCAAGAACACCTTCTTTGACTTCACCGAGTTCTTCGTTCACGCACTTGTAATCAAAAGTGAATTTCTTACCGGTAGCAACACCATCAGGATCTACCAATTTCTTAGTGATACTGAAAGATCCAACTTTCTTAGAGTACGTGTTGTTCACAGTCACGGTCCCGGTAGTACCTGCAGTAATAAGAACTGGAGCACCAGTTTCAACGACCAACGAGTAGCCCTTAACCTGAGCGCTTTCCTGATCCTCGGTGACAGCACAAGATGCACCTTCCGGCAGCTTCTCCACAGTGGCTTCGCCAGCACCAGAAATCTCTTTCACACCTGAAGCGATTTCTTTACCGTCCTTGGTACAGGTGTAGTTGAACTTATAGTTCTTCTTTTCCTGCGCGGTAGGAAGTCCATCAATGGTCTTTACGATCTTAAACCCACCGACCGCGGTGTGATACGTGTTGGTCACAGTAATCTGTGCGGTCTTATCTGCGATAACGCCTACTGGCTGCCCATTATCAATGTCAACGGTTGCATCATCGATTTGGGCGGAGTACTCACGCTCAGCAACTTTGCAGGAATAACCAACCGGGATTTCTGGAGATTCTATAGAGATACCATTCTTGATTGATAGTGCCCCCTTGATCTCTTCTGAACCGTTCTTGGTACAGGTGTAATCCACGGCAAAGGCTTTGTCCTCAGGTACGTTAACTCCGTTTGCTACGACCTTCTTAAGAACCGAGAACTTGCCAAATTCCTTCTTATAACTGTTAGTTACTTCTACTACTTCTGCCTTCTCCTCAACAATAAGTACTTCTTGTTTCTCCGGAATTTCAACAGAATAGCCAGGCACTTTGGCAGAATTTTCTTGTTCAGTTACAAGACAAGATGCACCCACGGGAACACCATCAACCTGTGTTTCTCCAGCTCCCTTAATAGAAGCTACGCCCGCTTTTACTTCAGCATCATCTTTCTTACAACTGTAATCAAATAAATAAGTAGGAAGATTCTCCGTCTCAGGCAGCCCCTTGACAGTTTTTACGATCTTAAAGCTGCCGTTCTTAGGCTCGGTTTTCTTGGTGTAAGTATTTACTGCCTCGACAACAACAGCATCTTCTGTTTTCTCACGAACCGGGAACTCGACTTTTCCGTCTTCGACTTTATTTCCGCTGATAGTCCAAGTGGTTTCCCTCTCGAACCCTTCAATGTCAGCATCTTTTTCAGAAACCTTACAAATTAATCCTTTGTCAAGGTCACTGACGTGGAAATTTTCACCACCTTTAATTTTTTGAGTTCCACTCTTTGAGATTTCTTCAAGATTTTCTAAAGGCGAGCACGACCAATCAAAAGTAAATTCCTTCAAAGGATCATTTTTCACCCCATCTACCTGTTTTTGAACTGCAAATCCACCTTTTTTACCTTCAGCCCAACCTCCAGCAGAAGGAATAAAGACTGTTCCGTCAACATCATTTCCGTTTATATTCGCATGATTTATTACAGCACTTCCCGGAGCAGGTTTTTTCTCTGTATAAGTAATCAACGTAATACGTGGACCAGTGCTTGGATCTACCCCATAGGGAAAACGAACAGTAAGTTTCTCTGGAGTACAATTAATCTCATAGCCATAGCCATGTGGAATCGGCGTAGTCAGGTCTGTCATATTATGAATTCCGCCTTCGACGCGACCATAACCATCGACTATATAATGCGGTGTTGGGTCCACAGCAGCACTACGAACTGCATCCAGATGTACTGGCGGTCGACCGAAATCAAAATTGCCAGAGCACGCAATTTTATGCCCTTCAGGAGGTGTATCCGTTACTGTGAAATCTTTCTTTCCGGTATCACTTCCTACAAAAATCGTCCACGCGAAAGGATAAAGAATCTTACCATCTAATTGAATAGGAGCATCGTATTGAACACCAGTTTTACCATTTCTATGTGTCACCCCAGGTGGACCATCAGGCAGATAAACTCCCTGCAAATTACTGTCACCACATCCCCCAAAAGTAAGAGTTCCCGGATTCTCCCTACTCCCAAAACCGTTTACAGACAGTCCGCTATGTTTGTGATCCCATTCCACGGTAAAAAAGGCTGATCCCTTAACCTGGAAATTCGTTTGTACATAATCCGTTAGCGTGAAGACTACTTCTTTTTGCCCTCCCGATATAACGGCAGTAGCTACAGTTTTTCCGTTTTCATCTTTCAACGGAAGAAAACCTGTAGCAACAGTCATTAATTCTTGCGGTAATTCAACCTTAAATTGGTCTCCGTTCTTCGCGTCTTCATTAACAGACCAGTTAAACTCCACCTCTGCCCGGCCTGACTTTTGGTCATACACATTATTGCTAACGCCTGGGCTGCCGTCTCTCCATTTAAGATCTGTATACTTCGCGGCACATTCTTCCCGTACTGCTTCTTGGGCTACAGACTTCGGTATCACCGCGCATAATGCAGCAACCAAAACCACAATCACAGTCGTGACTAGAGCTTTGAATGCAGGGATACGGAACAAAGATTTCCGCAGAGGGGAGGACGCGGATAAAGGAACCTCTAAGTTCATTCTTTTCCAATCTAATTAAAAATTCTTCGATTTAGCCCACATCCGAGTTCAGACCAGTTGCACTAAATATAGAAAAGAAAGAACGTCAGTCTATCCCGGAAATTACAAGTTCACCCACGGTATCGATAGCTTAAAAAGGCATACTTTGACGCCGTCTACGAACATGATGGCTATATCAACAAAAATACCAATTTTTAAGAAATGGACATAATTTTCCCAGGTTTTGCACACCCTACCCCCCAAGTAAACCCACCTATCTCCACCCCCATGGCATACTTGGGGTATGGACGCACTGCGGTGCTCCACTTCCGAGGCTCGTGTGAAAACACGAGCTTTCGTGCATTCAAGAGGAAAAATGTACATCGGATATTTCGACGAATATAGATAGCCCTGCGGCCTGAACCTGCACCCCACCCATATGCCAAAACTCCCCCTTAGTTGGCATCTGTCTTCTCAGTCCAACTACAGGGGGAGTTTTTATTTTGAGCTGGAGATGGGACTTGAACCCACAACCTACGGTTTACAAGACCGTTGCGCTACCAATTGCGCCACTCCAGCACACGCTTAAGACTGACTCACTGAGATTAGTGAGCACCCTTTCGCACGATGATGAATCGTACAACACGAGTGGGCTTTCAGCCAAGCAGGGCTGTGAGCATGAGCTATACCCCTCCCCCACGTGAAAGCTAATGTTTGAGTAACCTCCTAAACTGTAGGATGCAAAGACAACCCAAGGATCAGGGGGCTCGCGGTGAGTTTGCTGGATAAGCTTCGGAGCTGGAATAGCAGTTCCGGCCGTCTGGCCACGATCGATACGGTCAAAGCTGCGCCACCGCCTTCCCCCCTTGCCCCAATTGACCTCACTGACCCAGCCCAGGTTGCCGCGGTCATGGATCTCGCTGCTCGAATCGGGGACATTCTGCTCTCTGCGGGCACGTCCAATCGCGATACACGTGCGCAGGTTCACGCGGTGACCGCAGCTTATGGTTTGCTCTTCTGCCACGTTGACATCACGCTGAACACGATCACGGTGTTCACTACGATCGGCACTACAAAAAAGACTCCTGTCAGTGTGTTTCGCGTCGTCCGCTCTCTCACTACGGATTTTTCCAAGTTAACTGAGGTGGACCGCTTGATTCGTTCGATTCAGGCAGGTGCTACGCCACCGGATGTGGCGGAGAAAATCCTCAACGAGTTATCGCAGACGCGTGCTAAGTACCGTTTTCGTACCGCGGTTTTCGGCTGGGGTTTCCTGGGCGCTGCTGTGTCGATGCTGCTTGGTGGCACTTTTTTGGTCGCGGCGATCTCTTTCGTCGTGTCGCTAGTCATCATGGGCGGAAGCGTGTGGCTTGATCGCAATTCTTTGCCATTATTCTTCCAATATATCTTTGGCGGTTTTATGGCTACGGTTCCCGCGGCTGTCGCTTATTCGGTGGCCAGCCATTATGGGATGCACGTATCGCCAAGCCATATTGTCGCAGCGGGAATTGTTGTCATGATGTCCAATCTTGCAATGGTCCAGTCGTTGCAGGATGGCATTACAGGTGCTCCGGTCACCGCCAGTGCCCGATTCTTTGAGACCCTGCTGCTCACTGGCGCGATTGTGGCAGGCGTAGGCGCGGGGATTCAGGTTGCGCAGTTAATGGGCATTACGCTTCCGCCGCTAGAGGCTGCAGTCTCGTTGGCTGCTAAACCTTCCGTTTCTAAGGTAATTGCCGGTGCTATTGCTTCGGCAGCCTTTGCTGTGGGATGTTTTGCCGAGTTCTCTGCTGTTACAGTTTCTGGGCTTACCGCGGCAGCAGGTTCCTTTGTCTTCTATTACGTGCTTATTCCTTTGGGAATCGGCCCCGTGGTGTCTATTGCTATTGCCGCAACGTTCATCGGCCTCGCCGGCGGTTTGCTTGCCCGCAGGTTTTTGATCCCGCCGCTTATCACTGCCATTGCGGGCATCACGCCCATGCTCCCGGGCCTTTCCATCTATCGAGGCATGTACGCAGCCCTCAATGAGCAGGTTTTGTTGGGATTTACCAACGTAGCTCTGGCGCTTTCGATTTGTTGCGGTTTGGCAGCCGGAGTGGTGTTGGGTGAATGGGTTGCACGCCGAGTACGTCGACCGCAGCGCTTCAATCCCTATAAAGCTTTTCGACGCACGCGCCGTTATTCCTTCCGCCAAGCTCAGGCCGCTGCGGAGAAGCGCGCAGAGCAGGAAGAGCAGGAAAAACTGGCGCTGCGTAGGCGCATGTCGAAAGGCCACACGCCTAAGTACACGGCGACCAAGCGACGTCGCGGTTTATAGAGTAGAATGTTGGTTTTGCACTGCTTTTCATGAGCCGCGCTTCCGTCGTCTTCACTATTCTGAGGAGGATCCTTGCCACCCAAGGTCACTGACACCCGTACTAATTCGGCCGAGTCTCTCCACGCTGTCGAAGCAGAGACAGCCGCTGCCGCACGCCGCATCGTAGCTGGTTACGCCAAAGATTTCTTTGATGGCGTGACCTTGATGTGCATGCTGGGTGTAGAGCCAGAGGGCTTGTCTTATCGCAAGGTTGCCGCCGAGCACGAGGAAGCTAACGCTCCAAAGAAGACTCGCGCTAAGAAGACCACCAAAAAAGCTGCCAAGAAAACCACCAAGAAGGCCGCGAAAAAGACAACTAAAAAGGCTACTAAGAAAGCCACCAAGAAGACGACGAAGAAAACCGCTAAGAAAGCCTGAGGCTAACTGTGAGTGATGAGTTCGGCGACAACGACTTTGTCGTAGTAGCTAATCGCCTACCTGTTGATTTAACCGTTAATCCTGATGGTACCTCCCAATGGGTAGCTAGCCCCGGCGGACTTGTCACAGCACTCAGCCCTATTTTGTCCCAGCACAGCGGTTGCTGGGTGGGGTGGCCTGGCACCACGGACGGGCATGCGCCCGAGCCTTTTAAGACTGAAGACGGCATTCTTCTTCACCCTGTAGCCCTCACCGATTATGACTTTGAGGGCTTCTACGAGGGCTTTTCTAATGCCACCTTGTGGCCGCTTTATCACGACCTCATTGTCCACCCCATCTATAACCGAGACTGGTGGTCGGCTTACCGGGAAGTAAACCTCAAGTTTGCTAACGCGGTGGCAGAGGTGGCTGCAAAAGACGCCATAGTGTGGGTACAGGATTATCAGTTACAGCTGGTGCCTGGTATTTTGCGGCAAACACGCCCAGATTTAACTATTGGATTCTTCCTTCACATCCCGTTCCCCAGCCCGGATCTCTTCCGGCAACTCCCGTGGCGGGAGGAAGTGGTACGCGGGCTTCTGGGAGCAGACCTCATCGGCTTCCACTTGCCAGCTAGCGCAAACAACTTCCTGGAGTTAGCACGGCAAGTAACCGGAACTACGGGCTCTCATACTGGCCAGCCAGACACTTTAGTGGTTCAGGGAACCGCTGCTGTGCGCTCGGTGGAAGCCTCACTGAGGGCAAGCGATGGCAGAGACGTGGGCGTGGCAGCCTATCCCATTTCTATCGATGTCACTCAGCTGACGGATATGGAAACAGACGCCGAGGCCACCCGCGCCGAGTTTGGAGACCCCAAAACCATTATCTTGGGCGTCGATAGGCTTGATTACACCAAGGGAATCCTCCAGCGGCTGCTGGCCTTTGAAGAGCTACTGGAAAGCGGCGCTTTAGATGCTGATGATACAGTCCTGGTGCAGGTAGCTACCCCTTCTCGCGAACGCATCGAGCACTATAAGCAGACTCGCTCAGAAGTTGAGGAGGCCGTGGGCCGTATCAATGGCCGCTTTGGTTCCATCGGGCATTCAGTAGTCCATTATCACCACCGCTCTTTAACCAAGACCGAGCTTGCCTCGCTCTATGCTGCAGCCGATATTATGCTGGTCACCCCCTTTAAAGATGGGATGAACCTGGTGGCCAAGGAGTACGTGGCGTGCCATGGTGATGGAACGGGAGCCTTGGTGCTCAGCGAGTTCGCAGGTGCTGCCTATGAGCTTGAACAGGCTTTCCTGTGCAATCCCTTTGACATGGAGTCCATTAAGAAGCAGGTCGTTGCGGCGGTTACCTCGTTAAAATTCACGCCAGATGCTGCCAAAGAGCGGATGATGGCTCTGCACCGCCAGGTTGTGGACCATGACGTGAACCTCTGGGCTGCGTCGTTCCTTGAGGATCTCCACCGGCTTCATGAAAACGGAGTGGAAGAGTGAAAGTCAAGGTCACCGCAGCATTATGCCTGCTCGCTCTCGGCTTGGCCGGGTGTGGGGAGAAGAAACAGCAGGTCGCAGGCTCACAATGGCAAGTGACCGACGTCTACACCACACCGGAGTTTCCTCATGAGGTTCCCGATGCCATAGCAGGGGCTGCGGTGATGAGCTTCGGCGGTTCTTCCATGACCGGCTTCACCGGTTGCGCCCCATTCCAGGGCAAGATTTCCTTTAGCGCACAGGAAAAGCAGAACGTCGCACCTCAGGATGCTGATCGGCTTACTGTAAAGGCCGTAAAATTCCAGCCTATCGACGATGCAACTTGCGAAGGGCGCACGCGGTATATTCATGATTCTCTCGTCGACATCATTGTTGATGCTTCCTTTACCGTGCGGCACGACGGCGCCGGTGTGATAACGCTTCTGCGCAACGGAAACGCAATCGATTCGCCAGCGATACGGCTTGTAGTAAAGCAATAAGGTGGAAAAATGACCCCCGAGTTATCTCGTCTCGCTTGTGTACCGCGTCTGCTTATCGTCTCTGATTTCGACGGCACCCTTGCCGGTTTTAGCACTGATGCTCAAGCTGTCCCCATCGAGCACCGATCGTTGGACGCACTGCGTCGTCTAGCTGCGCTCCCTCACACGGACGTAGCTGTTCTCTCTGGCCGCGGCCTTGAGGAGCTCCGGCACGTCAGTGGGCTCACAGACCCCATAGCGCTCATCGGATCTCATGGGGCGGAGTCCTCCACCGGCGCCCCACAGCTCACTGAGGAACAACACACTGCCCTGCTATCCGTCACGGCCGCCTACGAGGCCATCGCGCAGCGTGTTGAGGGGGCCTTTGTGGAATACAAGCCGTTCCACCGTGTGCTGCATGTTATCCGAGTAGCCGATCATGATCTCGCTCGTCGCCTCCTTGATGAGGCCCTCTCCCTGGATATACCTGGGGTAACGCTCAAAGAGGGCAAGTGGATCGCTGAAGCCGGCGTGATCGATACCAATAAGGGGACATGGCTTGCTCACCAGCGCACGCATGCCGACGCCACCATCTTCCTCGGCGACGACACCACGGATGAAGACGCTTTCCGAGTCCTAGGCCCCGAAGACCTCGGGGTGAAAGTCGGCCCCGGAGAAACCGCAGCTACGCATCGTGTGGAAGACCTCAAAGGTGTCGCAGACCTGCTCACACAGCTTGCAGACCTCCGCGCCTAATCTCTAGGAGCCACCACAGTCTTACCTGGATGCAGGCTGGTCGTGAGAATCTCGCGCTCTGTCCCGGTCGTGTCTTGTTCAATGAGGCGATACAGCATCCGTCCAGCGCACTCGCCTTTGATCTTATTAGGCTGCAGGACTGTTGTTAGCTCACTATTCAGCGCCGGTGCGATGCCGTCAAAGCCGGTCACTGACATGTCCTCAGGCACAACCAGCCCTACGCGCTTGGCATATTCGATAACGCCAAAAGCCATCGTATCCGTGGTGCACAGCACCGCGGTGAGGTCTGGGTGTTCTGTAAGCAGCTCGCGCGCTGCGTCGATGTTGTTGGCGGGATCGTTGATGTGTCGTTCCACGATCGGGACTGCACCTTGTGGAATCCCCGCAGCGTCGAAGACTTCTAATGCCCCCTGAACACGTGCCCTTTGCACATGATGCCGCGCCGAGCTGAGTCTTTCCGCCGTCACCGGCCCATTGTTAGGAACCGAATCCAGGCGAATGCACAATATCCCGATGCGGCGATGTCCAGCGTCGATAAGGGCTTGCGCGGCCGGAGCAATCGCAGCATGGTCGTCTATCCCAACAAAGGACATGCGAGTGTCATCGGCTGGCTGGTCGCACACCACTGTGGGGAGACCGCGGGTGTGCACGGCTTCTAAGAACGGGTCACCTTGTGCCACCGAGTACACCACAAATCCGTCCACCACAGCGGAGTTCACCAACTGCCGTGCGGCAACCGGGTCCAAAGAGTGCGGCCCTACCGGAACCAGCGTCATCGAGGTCTGGGAACCAGCCGAGGCCTCGGCCATTCCCGCCAAAAAATCTACGGAAGCTAAGTCTTCAAAGGCATAGCTCAAGTGATCAGTGAACAGTACTCCCACAGAACCCACGCGGCGGGTGCGCAAAGACCTTGCCGTTGGGTCCGGGCCCGGATAGCCCAGGCGCTCTGCAGTAGCCAGAATTTGTTCACGCAATTGCGTGGATAGCTGCTCCGGATGGTTGTAAGCATTGGACACCGTGGTCCGGGAAACACCTAACTCCTGCGCCAAGGACGCCAAACTCGTTCGCTGCTTCTGACGGGAAACCATAGGCACCAACCTACCGCATGAGGTAAATATACTGGGCCATTATGAAGCACAAACTCGGTGAAAGAACTTATATTCGGATCGATCCGGCTGTTCCCAACGGCTCGCTTCTCATGTACCTGCATGGATCCAGGCAATCGGCAAGTGTGGCCCGAAACTTCACCGATAGGACTTTCGACTACTTCGCAGAACACGGCACCACGGTCATCTACCCGGAAGGTATCTCGCATCATTGGAACGACGCACGCCGTAGTTTCGCAGAACAGACTCGACTGCTAGGTACCGATGACGTCGCTTTTCTCACAGCACTCGCAGCCCCGTATTCCCAGGTCTTTGGTGTGGGCTTTTCCAACGGCGCTCATATGTTGATCCGGTTGCTCCACGATTCACCCGGTACCCTCGCCGGCGCAGCCCTCATCGCGGCAAACCAGCCCACCCCTTCTCACTTCCTCAGTACCCCAGAGCACTGGTGCCCGACCAAGATTCTCACCATGCATGGCACTGAAGACCCTATTTCCCCCTATCACGGGGGGCTTATCGACGCCGCCCGCGGGGAAGTCCTCTCTTTCTCAGACACCGCCGCCTACTATGCCCGGCTCAACGGCCTAGACCGCTCAACAGAACGCACGACCCAGGGGTTTAGGGTGACATCGTGGCCTGGCGAGCGCCCCGTCGAGGCATGGTCGCTCACGGGCATCGGCCACGTGGTTCCCACGCGGCATCCCGTGACATCCGCATTCCTGGGCCCCACGTCGACCAATTTTGTGGCGGCTACGGCAATCGCTAGGTTCTTTGACTTGCCGTACCCAGAAGCTACTGAGTTCTGCGCTGGCGAGCGAACTCGCTCAACACCACGCCCGCAGCCACCGATGCGTTGAGGGATTCCACCCATCGCGACATCGGAATAGACATGATGGAGTCGCATGTCTCTCGCACCAGGCGGGAAATGCCCTTGCCCTCAGAGCCAACAACGATGACGACGGGCCCCTTGCCGTCGTACGTATCCAACGTTGCGTCACCGCCGGCATCGAGGCCAACGACCTGGTAACCGTTTTGCTGGAACTCTTTGAGCGCGCGCGTGATATTTGTTGCCTTGGCCACCGGGAGTCGCGCCGCAGTACCAGCCGAGGTACGCCAAGCCACAGCGGTCACTGAAGCAGAACGGCGCTCTGGGATCACCACGCCGTGCCCACCAAAGGCAGCCACCGAGCGGATAACAGCGCCCAAGTTACGCGGATCGGTGATGTTGTCCAGCACCACGATCATGCCGGGTTCACCGGAATCCTTGGCCTGAGTAATCAGATCATAGACCTCAACGTACTTGTATGGCGGGATCTGTAGGCCGATGCCTTGGTGCATGCCGTTGCCCGTCATGCGGTCAAGTTCGTGTCGCGCGACCTCAATCAGTGGGATGCCACGGCTATGAGCCATCTGGACGGCTTCGCTGAGTCGGGCATCATTCTTTGTGCCTTCCGCGATGTAGAGGCTCGTGGCAGGAACCTTGGCATGCAGGCACTCCACTACTGGGTTACGGCCCACAACCAGCTCAGCCGTCTCCTCTTTCTTATGGCGGCCCTGATCACGACGCTGCTTTTCCAGCTTGCGCTTGTGCGCCGCATGGTACACGCGATCTTCGGCCTTTGGCGTAGGGCCTTTGCCTTTTAATCCGCGCCGTCGAACAGCACCAGATCCTTTGGTAGCGCCCTTTTTGTTGGTCTTGCGAACGCCGGGGCGATTGGTCTCTTTTCCTGACATTGACTGTCTTTCTTGGTCTATTTATTGATTGTCGTTGAGCGCCCAGGTGGGGCCATCGGCGGTGTCTGTGACTGTGATGCCGGCAGCAGCAAGCCGGTCGCGGACCTGATCTGCTGTTGCCCAGTCTTTGGCTTCTCGTGCTGTGGTGCGTCGTTCAAGTTCCGCGCGTACAAGGACGTCGAGGGCAGCCATCGCGTCCTCAGAGGTATCGGACTCAGTGCTCCACTGCTCTGATTGCGGATCGATTCCAAGAACTGAAGTCATAGCGCGTATCGACGACGCAATGCGCTGAGCCTCTACGATATCGCCCGAGGATAAAGCGGTATTACCAGCGCGAACTAGACCATGAATCTCCGCGAGAGCTTTGGGGACCGCGAGGTCATCGTCCAAAGCCGCCGCAAATTCCGGTGTCCAGGTACCGATCTCCACCGGTCCGACTTTTGCGAGGAATGCCTCAATACGACGATAACCAGCAGCGGCTTCTAAGAGAGCGTTATCGGAATACTCGAGCATAGAGCGGTAATGAGCTGAGCCAAGGTAGTAACGAAGCTCCACTGGACGTACTTTCTCCAAAATATTGGGAACGGAAAGAACATTGCCCAGCGATTTTGACATCTTTTCCCCGCTCATGGTCACCCAGTGATTGTGCATCCAATACTGAGCGAATCCATCACCTGCGGCATGCGATTGCGCGATTTCGTTCTCATGATGTGGGAATTGTAGGTCAAGGCCGCCGCAGTGAATGTCGAATTCACCGCCGAGGTACCACGTGGCCATCGCGGAGCACTCAAGATGCCAGCCGGGGCGCCCGTCTCCCCACGGTGTAGGCCACGATGGTTCACCCGGTTTGGCAGCCTTCCACAGCGCAAAATCGTGCACGCCACGCTTGCCGTGGTTTTCTGTTTCGCCTTGCTCCATCTCTTCGACTTTGTTGCCGGAGAGGCTTCCGTAGTCTGATCTCTGCGCCGCAGTCCAGGCAGAAACATCAAAATAGACGGAGCCCTCAGCTTCATAGGCATAACCGTTATCTATGAGGCGCTGCATATAGTCGATCATTTGAGTGACGTGGCCGGTGGCACGAGGCTCAACGGAGGGCGGGAGAACCCCAAGCTGATCGTATGCCCACGTGAACTCTCGTTCATACGTGGATACCCATTCCCACCAGGGGCGACCGTGTTCTTCCGCTTTGCGGAGAATCTTGTCATCAATATCCGTGACGTTACGAACAAACGCAACATCGAAGCCTTTGGCGAGCAGCCATCGGCGCAGGATATCAAAAGCGACTCCCGAGCGAACATGCCCAATATGTGGCTGTGCTTGAGGAGTTGCTCCACACAGGTAGATCGATGCGTGTCCTTCACGCAAGGGCGTGAAATCTCGAAGCGAACGTGTTCCTGTGTCAAAGATGCGTAGAGTCACAAAAACTAGTCTATCGGACGTGGGAGCTTTTGCTTCATTTGCTTAACCCACGCCCAATGGTTACTTCCAGACCACCGCCGTAGCCACGGCGGCCCGCCCTTCACTGCGCCCTGTAAAACCGAGATGGTCGGTCGTGGTGGCTGATACAGAAACGGGCGCGCCGAGTATCTCGCTCATCACACGTTCGGCTTCTTCCCGGCGCGGCCCCATTTTGGGACTTTGTCCTACCAGCTGCACGGCCCCGTTGCCGATGGTAAAACCATGTTCTTCCAGCAAAGCTCGGCATTCCTGTAGCAAGCGTGCACCGGAAACTCCGTCGTATTCTTTTCTTCCTACTCCCACAAAGGAACCTAGGTCGCCAAGGTTTGCTGCGGACAGGAGAGCGTCGACAAGCGAATGCGCGACCACATCCCCATCGGAATGTCCCTCACAGCCGTCTTGGCCAGGAAAAAGTAGGCAGGCTATCCAGCAGGGTTTGCCAGCTTCGATTTGGTGGGCGTCGGTGGCAATCCCCACGCGCGGGATGATCGGGTTAGTCACTGGGTACCTCAAAGATCGTAGGTTCGGCTTCATCGGTCACTGCCTTGGCCAGCGCGTAATCCAATGGTGTGGTTACTTTGAAGGCCATGGGGTCGCCCTGCACGCACTGAACGTTCACACCGAACCATTCCATAAGGCTGGCATCATCCGTAGCGATAAATTCAGGTTGTTGCTCAAAATAAGCAAGGTTCGCGGCACGCAATTGGGCCAGATCGAAACCCTGCGGAGTTTGCACCGCGCGTAACGACGAGCGTACGGGGGTACGCAGCACTGTTGTGCCGTCGACCTCTTTGATCGTGTCTGCCACGGGCAGGACCGGAATGACGGCCTCTGCCCCCTCCAAAACCGCACGGGCGACTCGTGCAATCATCCCCGGCGGAGTCAGTGCACGAGCAGAATCATGGATCAACACTACCGCGTCTTTATCAGGTAGAGATTGCAATCCGCACCAGACTGAATCAGCTCTTTCCTCTCCACCGTGCACGAGCCGAACGGGAATTTCTGGGGATGGAAGCAGCCCCGCCTGGCCCAAAATGCGCTCAGCATAATCTTGCATCTCTGGGCTAATAATCACGATCACTTCATCAACAATGCCGGAGGTGAGCATCGCTTGGACAGATCTAACCAAGAGCGCTTTACCTCGAAGCGGCACATAGGCTTTAGGTAACTCAGCCCCCAGGCGTTTACCTTTCCCCGCTGCCGCAACGATAGCTACGACGCGCCTAGGCATGGCGGTTCTAGTCCTCGTCGTCAAAGCTGAGGTCATCCAGATCGATATCTGACTCCTCAACTTTGTTGACCTCAGGGAGGTCAATCCCAGCAGCGCGATGACGCTCTATGGTCGCATCGACCTCTGAAAGCAATTCATCTGCCTTCTTTTCATCGATGTTCTCTGCCAGAGCTAGCTCACCAACAAGTATCTGGCGAGCCTTGGCAAGCATTCGCTTTTCACCAGCAGACAAGCCTCGTCCCTGGTCACGACGCCATAGGTCGCGAACTACCTCAGCAACCTTGTTCACGTCACCGGAAGCAAGACGTTCTTGATTTGCTTTAAAACGACGTGACCAGTTTCCGGCTTCCTCCACGTCGATCTCCCGCAAGAATCCAAAGACCTTTTGTAGACCTTCATCATCCACAACGTCACGTACGCCCACCAGCTCAGCGTTCTTAGAGGGAACACGAACCACGAGATCTGATTGATTGATTTGGAGGACCAAGAATTCCAAGGTCTCACCGTTCATTTCACGCTGTTCGATCGCCTCGATGACTGCGGCACCATGATGCGGATAGACGACGGTATCGCCGACCTTGAATTCCATCTAAACTCCTTGAGCGTTCGCGTTTAACCGCCGTATTCTACCACGACTCCAACCAGCACTTTTAGCCGAGTACACCATTTCCATCAGAACCGGACAATAAATGTTTTCCGCTCCAGGAAAATACGCGACGAGATATGCAAAATACCCGACTGATCTCCACCGCAAGGCAAAAAGTTCCCATGGTTCTAAAGTTTCCCCCCGTTTGGCTTCGCCGCTGCACAAATAAGTGTGTGAACAGCAGCACTAGATACTAGAGTGAAGAACGAAAAATGTGACGAAACTCTGCTCACAATCGTCACGCCCCTACAGTCTCACCCCTATGGAGGACGAACAAGTGAAGTCCATGAAGTCTGTCGCCCGCCGTGGCGCTTTGATCTCCGCCGCTGCAGTTTCCACAGTCACCCTGGCAGCCTGCAGCGCAGGACAGATCACTCAGACCTCTTCACAGGTCGCAGCTGTGGACGGAACCCAGGCTGACACCGAAAACGGCACCATCGCACTCCGCGACGTAACTGTTCACCTTACGGACAAAGGTGAAGCGGGCGTAAAGTTCACTGCCGTAAACCAGGACAACAGCAATGCACGGCACACGCTCAAGTCCATCACCGTTGGTGGAGAGAAAGCAGTGATCACCGGGGAGACCACGATCAACTCAGATTGTTCGCTCGTTGGCGATGTCCCTTCCGAGCTGACCAAGCTCACTAAGCCAAAGAACATCTGCATCGAGCACGTTTCCACCACAATTGCTAACACCGGCCTAGCCGTCGGTGGAAACAAGGAAGTTGTGTTCACCTTCGATTCCGGCACCATCACTACCACTGCAACGATCTCCACCCCGGTCGTTGAATCCGGCACACAGGACCGCGAGGTTGGCGCCCACAACGCCCACTAATCACTTAAAGCAAAACCAAAAGGCTTCTCCATCAATGTTGATGGAGAAGCCTTTAAGCTTTTCTACTTAACTTTGCGCAATACCGCGATACCGCCAGCGATAGCTATGAACCCAATCGCGTTAAAAGCTAAAGCCGTGGGAAGCATTCCTCCCATGAATTCCCCCTGAGCTTCACGCATGATGTGCATCGCACCAGGGAAGACCCACGGGCCACCAGCCATCGGCCGAGGCTCAGCCATAGCGGTATGTTGCGGTTCTTTATCCACAACTTTGACCTCTTTAGTGGGCTTGCCACTCTTATCCCTGCCAGCCTCCACTTGCACGTTAACGTCGCTATGATGCGGATGTGCTTCTGGTGACGTTGCCCCTTGCGGAGCAGGAATCATATGAAGCTCTTGGCCTGGGACCTCTTGGCGTCCTCGCAACTCCGGATGCTGCACACGTTCGCCTTCTGGCTTCCGCCCTCCAGGCAGAATCGGTCCAAAGATACGGTGGGGACGCTCGGCACGTGTTTCCTTTGCGTTTTCTTCCCCCAGAAGATCAAGCAAGGACGCTAACCCAGATATGTCTACATCAGAGTTTGTAGTTTTTTCTTCCCCGCTAGCTTCAACAGATACTCGCGGCTCCTTTTTTTGTGGAGCTGTGGGGAGAGGTCTTCCACCATCAGATATAAGAGGTAAAGGAAGTCCGGGATCAATAACCGCCATTGGAGGAGCGTTTGGATCTAAAATATCCAACGGAGCATCCACAAAATCTCCCGGTTCTTCTTCATCTTCCGGTTCATCTTCTGGATATTCCTCATCCGGTTCAGTCACATCTTTAAATGGGTCTTCTGAAAAAGTGTCCACGGCAGGCATGTGATCGGATGCCTCAGCACTAGGGAACCAGGCGCCTTCCATATCTGAAGAGTATGACTTTTTGGTAGCTAAATCATTCAGCTCCGGGGACTTGGGATTCACATGCACTAGCGCCTGACCAAAGCCACCCAAATCGAGAATACTAGGACCGGTTAGGCCAGACTGGTGCACGGGAGCATTCACAGTGAGGTGACCTGAGGAAGTTTGACCAGCTATTTCTTTATTGAAGGTAATCCGCAAATAGTTGTTCGCATCAATAACGCCTTGCGCAATCACCCTGTTTAACGTGCGATCAGGAATCTCAAAAGTAAGGGGTCCTCCAATATCTAGCTGCTTAGGCAATTGATACTGAATCGTGTCCCCTTCACGAATCCCCGTCACGTCTTTCCATGCAATAGCTATGCCGACGAACTGCCCCTCCTCGATATGAAATTCCCGGCCCCCTTGTTCCCCTTTGGGAAAAACCTTCACATCGGTAATCGATGCGCTTCTATCACTGGCCCGTCCAGGCTCTAATGTTTGAAGAGGGCCTGGTGTCGCCGAGGAAACGCTCACAATCTCCGGAGCGTTATGCGCCATAGCCGGGGCGGAAAATGCGACTGCAATGCAAGCAAGCGAGCCAGCAAAACCTACCTTCGCCACATCTCGCACTCTTCTCGCACCCATGTATACCTACCTAAATTCAGCTTCGCGGAACACCCATACCAAGCCGAATGGAATCTAAGCTTTTCCCTAAGCCTATTTTTAATTTACTCCTGTCATAGTAGTTGACTTTCCCAAACATCAACAACTCTTCCCACATTTTCCCGCAAACACACAACCCCCCGCTCAGGCTACATAAAACATGAAAAGCCTGCCGGTCATACAACTTTTAACCAATCAATACTTTAGCTAATTATAATAATCGCTTCAGGAAAATTCATACCTTTATTTTTTTAATATCTGCACCGATGCAACTACCAGTAATTATGCATTTTTACCGATTATTTCAAGTCATTTTTATGTAGCATGCAGTATTCGAACATCCGAACACTCCAATGTCATGACTGTGTCCTATGGTGTTCTCATGGCAAAGAAAGCGCGCAGCATTCACGCATGCAAAGAATGCGGATATTCCTCCCCCAAATGGTTGGGACGCTGCCCCGAGTGCGGATCTTGGGGGACCATGGAGGAACAGCGTGTGAGCGCTCCTTCAAGCACCCCAAGCGTCTCATCCAGGCCCATGGGTCTCACCCCAACATCACCTGCCGTATCCATCACTAGCATTAACGCGAATACATCAGTGACGCGTTCAACCGGTATCAGTGAACTTGATCGAGTGCTGGGCACGGGCATTGTTCCAGGCTCAGTGGTCTTGCTGGCCGGCGAACCAGGCGTAGGTAAATCCACACTCTTGTTAGAAGTCGCGAGTAAGTGGGCGCAACAACCTGACGGCGATTCCACTCGAATCGCACTCTATGTCACTGCAGAAGAGTCCGCCGGGCAAGTACGAATGCGTGCAGAACGCACTGGCGCGTTGCAAGAAACCCTATATCTCGCCGCGGAATCACACCTTGACATTGTCTTTGGTCATGTAGAGCAGCTAAAACCAAGTCTACTTATCGTGGATTCCGTACAAACCATGCAAGCCGCAGGTGTGGAAGGCGTCGCAGGAGGCGTGGCACAGTCACGCGCGGTGACTGCCGCGTTAACGAGCCTTGCAAAAACCACCGGAATCCCCATCCTCTTGGTGGGACACGTGACCAAAGACGGAAATGTGGCGGGCCCTCGCGTCTTGGAGCACCTTGTGGACGTGGTCCTTAACTTTGAGGGCGATAGACATTCCAGCCTCCGAATGCTGCGTGGCATCAAAAACCGTTTCGGAGCTACCGATGAGGTCGGTTGCTTTGAACAACAGTCTGATGGCATCCACGAGGTCCCCGACCCCTCCGGGCTTTTTCTTTCCCACCACGGCTCCACTCCTGATGGCACAGCTGTCACTGTGGCTATGGATGGAGTACGCCCCATCGTTGCTGAGGTACAGTCACTCGTGGTGCCCACTGAAGCTAAAAACCCGCGCCGCGCGGTCACCGGACTTGATCCCACGAGAGTCCCCATGGTTCTTGCAGTTCTCGCAGCCAGAGCTGGCAAAAAAACGCATAGTAGTGAGGTCTATGTGGCCACCGTGGGTGGCATGAAAGTAGGAGAACCTGCTACAGATCTTGCTATTGCCCTTGCCACCGCTAGCGCGCTGATGCGCACCCCCCTGCCCCCTAAAACAATTGTCTTAGGAGAAGTAGGACTTGCCGGGGAGATCAGGCGGGTGCCCAATATTGATCGTCGCCTTGCAGAGGCACAACGACTCGGATACACCGCCGCCATCATCCCGGATGGCATCACTAAGACAAAGGGGATTACCGTTAAAAAAGTACGCGACATCCAAGAAGCCCTGGATGCCGCGTTTTAAAGATCGACGCTACTGAAGGTTAAAGGTGTAAGCCGGCGAGGGGTTGCCACCGATAACAGTGTGGAGATAGTAGCTTCCGGCAGGCACTGGCTGGCGACCCGAACATTGTTTTGGTGCGCTGCCAGTCCTAGACCAGATAGCCTCAAAGTAGCGTTCTTCGCCAGCTTTGAAGACGGTCTTTCCTTTGGCTACTGCTTGATTACAGTCTATGTCTGACCAGATTCGCTGATTTGTAGCAAGGTTATAGACCTCAAATCGCAGCGGATTTTCGTCTGCATTAATCTCGCAGTCCGCTTTGGTGGGGTTCTTCACCGTCATAAAAAACTTTGGCTGTGCTTTAGCGCCATAATTCGCCTGGTCGCTGGCTGCAGAAACCACAAGGTCTTCCACAGCACAGGTTGTCTTCGCATCGGCAGCAACGCTGGAACTTGGCTCAGCAGATGACTTTTGTGCCTCAGACGTCTTTTCAGACTCAGTACTCTTTTGCGAGCTGTGCCCAGAAGTTTCAGAAGCCCGTGCAGTGCTTGTTGTCGTCTCTGCAACCGATGCCCCGGAGTCGGCCACGTTAGTGTTCTCGGTGTCTCCCCCACCGATGGTTGAGAGAACCCACACGATGAGGAGAACCACAACCACGAGCGCCACCACAGCAGCTGCTCGGCGCCGCTGGTAGTAGACCTCGGGCAGGCGCCGGTTCTCATGTTGTTCGCTTCGTCGATCCACGTACTCAGACTAAGTGTTTTCCGTGGTCGTCTGGGGGAACATCGTGGCGTGTCTTCACGAGTCTTTCTTAAAACCCAATCGTGTGAAGGGTCTCTACCTTTCCGTCGGATAAGCGATACCGAGCGGATACCAAGGCCGTGCGGTGTTCTTCTACCGCTTTACAGATGGCTGGAGAAGTCTGCAGAATCCGCGTGACCGTAGCTGTAGCGTGGTGGCGTTCAAAATCTGCATGATCACTGCTACCTGCTGTTTTAGACTCAAGAATGCTTGGGGCAATCTGTTCAACCAGCGTGCGCTGGAAGCCAGCCGGCGCGCCATCGCCCTCAATAACTTTTGCGGTAGCAGCCACAGCGCCACATGATTCATGGCCCAAGACCACGACTACTTCCACGCCCAAGCCAGCAACAGCAAATTCAAGCGAGGCTAGTACGCCGGTATCTATCACTTCACCTGCTGTGCGGATAACGAAAATGTCACCAAAACCGGCGTCGAAAAGCATTTCCGCTGGAACACGCGAATCACAGCACGTAAAAACGCACGTCCGAGGGGCCTGGCCCTTTTTTAATTCATCGCGACGCGCCACATCCTGGTTGGGACGCTGGGGGTTCCCCGAAGCAAATCGCGCATTGCCCTCAAGAAGCAGTGCCCACGCTTGTTCAGGATCACGAGGGGAATGAGGGTTATATCCGTACGACATGACATATATTCTTGCACCCCTCGCCTCATAAATGTGACATTGCACTCAGGCAGGGGGTTACACTGGGTACCCACGAATATGAATGCATCAGAGAAAAACAACATCATCACGGCCCTTTTACGTTGGTATCGCGCTAACGCCCGTGCAATCATTTGGCGTACCCCCGAAACCTCCCCGTGGGGAATTCTTCTCAGTGAAGTCATGAGCCAGCAGACTCCTGTGGCACGCGTTGAACCAATATGGACGCAATGGATGACAAGGTGGCCTACTCCTCGAGACTTTGCGCAAGCACCCAAAGACGAGGTTCTTCGGGCATGGGGAAGCCTCGGGTATCCGCGTCGCGCACTGCGACTGCACCAATGCGCCCAGCAAATAGTCGCACTCCATGATGGAGAAGTCCCAGCAGACGTGGAAAAACTCCTAGCTTTGCCGGGTATCGGCGATTACACCGCCCGTGCGGTAGCAGCGTTTTCCTTTGGCCAGCGAGTAGCGGTGGTAGACACCAACGTCAGGCGTGTTTACCACCGTCTTTACCTTGGCCGCTACCTCGCGGGAAACCCCTCCAAGAAGGAGATCGCGGAGGTGCAAGCTCTGTTGCCGGAAAACGATGCACCTGAGTTTTCTGTGGCGCTTATGGAACTCGGTGCGCTTGTGTGCACCACCACGCCATCCTGCGAGGCATGCCCGGTGCGTTCCCACTGTGCCTGGATCGCGGCCGGAGCGCCCCGCCCCAGCGAGGAAGAACTAGAGGCTAAAAAGAAGCGCGTACAAAAGTTTGTGGGGACGGATCGGCAGGTTCGTGGCCTTATCATGGCGCTCTTGCGCTCGGCTGATGCCCCTGTCCCCCTCAGCAGTATCGACGTCTTGTGGCCGGACGCGTCGCAACGCTCCCGCGCACTTTTTTCTTTGCTTGACGACGGCCTCGCTGAACAAAACGCAGCCGGGCTCTTCCGCCTCCCCAGGTAGGCGCTAGTCGTGCCCCAACTTGTCGAACTCAATGAGCTTGCCGTACGTCCATGATTTATCTGTGAGAAGCCGCGCCAGCACCAGCCCCGCCGAGATCGAGAACACCACCATCATCGCAGTGGCCGCGTTCACCAGAGCCTGATCCATGTCTCCCCTATTGAGGTAATACACGGCCCGAAACATCGCGGTACCGGGCATCAAAATCACAGCCGCAGGCACGGTGGTTGTGATGCGGGGCAAGTTCACGCTTTTCGACGCCACCGCCCCGAACAGCCCGATAATCAGTCCCCCGATGAACACTGCGAAATACCCAGTGGAGCCATTGGCTTCCAAGAGCAGCCTTATCACGTTTGCTGTCGTCCCCACCGTGGCAGCCACCAAGGCCATGCGCCGTGAACTATTAAAGAGAAAAGCAAAACCGCCAATGCCAACAAAGCTGGCCAGAGCTGCCACCGCATACCAACTGCTGCCTGGTTCAACGATCACTGGTTCCGGGTTAAGGCCAGTGGCCCAGCTGATCATGGCCACTGAAAAAGTTGCCGTTAAGATGACTGTCACTGCATAGACCAGCCGGGAAACACCCGCATCAAAGTCAAAGCGACCAAGATCAATCATCGCAGAGAACAGGGGGAATCCCGGGACTAAAAAGAGCACCGCGGCCACATAGCCGGCGGTAAAGTTCTGGGTTTCCCCCACATCTATGCGGATGAGGATATGCGCAAGGGCAAAAAATGTCAGGCACGCGACTGTCCCCGCCGCGACGACGCACCCAAGTTGATGCATGTGCTTGTGATGAAGATACGCCCGAACTGCCTGCCCTAGCCCCGCAGACACCGCCACGAGAGCGATCTCCACGATGGCAAAGTGATTCAATACCGCGAAACTGGCACACGCCAGCGCAGCGGCAAGAGAGACCACCAACAAACTCCAGCGCTTACGCACGTTATAAACAATTTTGTCCAGCGCTGCATTGAGGTCTTCCGCAGTAATCTCATGGTGCAAGCTATGGGATAAGGACTCTAATGCCTCAATCCGCGAGGCATCCACAGCCGGACTCTGCGAACGCGCCACGATCGTCCGGAAGCTATCGCCCCGATGAAACGTCGACGTAATCTGCGTGACCCCCACCACAGCATCCATTCGATCAAATCCCAAGGCACGCGCAGCCCGCTTCATCGCTCGGATTACCCGATAGCCACTCGTCCCCGCTCCCATCAGTAGCATGCCTAAGCGGATGACAGCGTCTGCCTCCACTCCCATTCGGTACTGATCGTGATTATCCACATAACGATAGTAGCGCCAGCCTGACAAGGCTGACGCTACATTTTCTACTTCCAGCGACCTCTGAAGCTAAGCCCGCCTGGTAGCTTCACGTACACGCCACCACGACTATTCAGCGTTACTGGACCGATCTTGGTACTCGCTGATGCTCCCGAGCCTGAGAGATTCAGCCAGCTATTTTTACCGATCTTTTTGCGCTTGCGGTAAGTGATACCCATGATTACTGTTCCTTAGCTTCTTCTACGTCAAAATCAGCTTCGGGAACCATCTCAGGATTATCCGCTGCATCGACCACAGCTTGCTGTGCCTCAACGACCTCAGGAGATTCCGTGGCAAAATCTGGCAGTGGCTTTGGACGTGGCGCGAAGGTGAATGTGGCTTTGTCGGTCTCCTTGGACTCGCCATCCCAGCCCTCAACGTCCACCGTGACGATCTCGCCAGCGCCGACCTCACCAAAGAGAATCTTCTCGGAGAGTGCGTCCTCGATCTCACGCTGAATCGTACGACGCAATGGGCGTGCACCCAACACAGGATCGAATCCCCTGCGCGCCAAGAGGCTCTTTGCCTTCTCGGTGAGCTCGATACCCATGTCTTTCTGAGCCAGAGCCTTTGAGACACGACCAACCAGCAGGTCTACCATCTGAACGATCTGGTCCTGTGTGAGCTGGTGGAAGACCACGACCTCGTCGATGCGGTTAAGGAATTCAGGGCGGAAGTGCTTCTTCAGCTCGTCGTTAACCTTCTGCTTCATCCGGGTGTACTGGCCATCCGCGTCATGCTCGCCAACAGAGCTAAAGCCCATGCCCACAGCCTTGGAGATGTCCTGCGTGCCGAGGTTTGATGTGAAGATCAGAACGGTGTTCTTAAAGTCCACCACGCGGCCTTGGCCGTCAGTAAGCCGTCCGTCTTCCAACACCTGCAGCAGCGTGTTGTAGATCTCTTTGTGTGCTTTCTCGATTTCGTCGAAAAGCACAACGCTGAAAGGCTTGCGGCGTACCTTCTCCGTGAGCTGGCCGCCTTCCTCATAACCAACGTATCCGGGAGGAGCACCGAACAGGCGTGAAGCGGTGAAACGATCATGGAACTCGCCCATATCGATCTGGATCAGCGCGTCATCATCGCCGAAGAGGAAGTTAGCCAATGCCTTGGAAAGCTCGGTCTTACCCACGCCGGATGGTCCAGCGAAGATGAAGGAACCGGAAGGACGACGTGGATCTTTTAGACCGGCGCGGGTACGGCGAATCGCACGGGATACAGCCTTGACTGCATCCTCTTGGCCGATGATGCGTTTGTGCAGCTCATCTTCCATGCGCAGCAGACGAGAAGATTCCTCTTCTGTCAGCTTGAATACTGGGATGCCTGTCCAGTTGCCCAGGACTTCCGCGATCTGCTCCTCGCCGACCTCAGCGATCTCTTCCAAATCGCCAGAACGCCATTGCTTTTCTTTCTCTGCGCGTTCCTCGTTCAGCTTCCGCTCGGTATCGCGCAAGCCAGCGGCCTTCTCAAAGTCCTGCGCATCAATTGCGGCTTCCTTTTCCCGGCGCACCTCTGCGATGCGGTCATCAACCTTGCGGATCGACTCGGGGGCGGTCATGCGCTGAATACGCATGCGAGCTCCGGCTTCATCGATAAGGTCGACTGCTTTATCAGGCAAGAATCGGTCGTTGATGTAGCGATCCGACAACTGTGCTGCGGCTGCTAGCGCGCCGTCCGTGATGGAGACGCGGTGGTGTGCCTCGTAGCGGTCACGCAGGCCCTTGAGAATCTCAATGGTCATCTCCACGCTTGGTTCCGGCACGTTGACTGGCTGGAAGCGGCGCTCAAGAGCGGCGTCCTTTTCAATGTGCTTACGGTACTCGTCGAGAGTTGTTGCGCCGATGGTCTGCAGCTCACCGCGGGCAAGCTTTGGCTTCAGCAGGCTGGCAGCATCGATAGCGCCTTCAGCTGCGCCGGCACCTACCAGGGTATGGATCTCGTCGATGAACAAGATGATGTCGCCGCGCTGGTTAATCTCTTTGAGAACCTTCTTTAGACGTTCCTCAAAGTCGCCACGATAACGCGATCCTGCAACCAAGGAACCCAGGTCTAGAGAGTACAGCTGCTTATCTTTCAGGGTCTCGGGCACCTTGCCATTGACAATATCTAGAGCCAGGCCTTCAACCACGGCAGTCTTGCCTACGCCGGGCTCGCCGATCAAGACAGGGTTGTTCTTGGTGCGACGGGAAAGAACCTGCATAATGCGCTCGATTTCTTTCTCACGTCCCACAACTGGGTCCAGCTTGCCATCCTTAGCAGCCTGGGTCAGGTTTCGACCGAATTGATCCAGCACCAAGGAGTTTGAGCGATCACCAGCGCCGCTGCCGCGACCTGCGCGCGCTGCACCTGTGCCCGCGCCCACGGCCTCGCCGCCAGATTCGTTATTTTCCGGGCTCTCCCCGCCTTCATAACCCGAAAGCAACTGGATAACCTGCTGGCGCACGCGAGGCAGATCTGCCCCAAGCTTGACCAGCACCTGAGCGGCAACGCCTTCGCCTTCACGGATCAAGCCCAAAAGCAGGAACTCAGTACCGATGTACTTGTGTCCCATCTGCAGCCCCTCGCGGAGAGAAAGCTCAAGCACTTTCTTGGCGCGCGGAGTAAAAGGAATATGCCCGACTGGGGGCTCGGAGCCGTGTCCGATAATTTCTTCGACTTCTTGGCGAACCGCTTCCAGGGAGATGCCCATAGATTCGAGGGCCTTTGCAGCAACACCCTCACCCTCATGGATAAGTCCGAGCAGGATATGCTCGGTGCCGATGTAATTGTGGTTAAGGCCGCGCGCTTCTTCCTGTGCCAGGACGATCACGCGACGTGCACGATCGGTAAACCGCTCGAACATGGTTGCACCTCTTTTTCACTAGTTTGCCCCGCTAATGTCACCCACTGTAACGCTGTGCTTTGACATTTCCTTGCACTATCAAGCAAAACAACTCGCCGTTCCCTTGTAATAACCTACATAAGCTGGCCTTTTATAGGTGTACGCCGGTAGCGAACAAACACCGCAACGTCATTTAACGCCTTGCCCAACGTGTTCACTTGAATTAGCTCTTACAACGCGTATAGTTTCGCCAGTGAATACACTTGGACGTCTTCTCGGTCTTGTTGGCCTTATCGGCATCATCCTTGCGGCTTATCAGACCGCAACAGAGCCTTTTACCAGCTGGCCTGCTTTTGATACTCCAGCCAAAACTCTGCTCGCTGAGTTCTCTTTCTTCACAATGTGGTCAAACATTGTAGGCACCATTTATCTCTTGCGCGCAGGTCGTACTCCCCGCTGGTTCACTGTCGACGCAGTAGCCATGCTGGTGGTCACCGGAGTCGTGTACAACACGCTTCTTGGTGGCGAGCTCCACGGACTCTGGACAATTAGCAGTCCCATTCAACACACCTTTATGCCCATAGCAGTCCCCCTCTACTGGCTATTGACTATCCGTGGCCGCCCAACATTCCGGCTCAGCTCCATCATCGGCGCACTGGGAATTCCGGTGATTTGGTCAGTACTGACCTTCTATCGCGGCGCAACCACCGGCTGGTACCCATATTTCTTTATCAATGCCACAGATCTGGGGCTTCCCATCGCGCTGCGCAACATGGCCGGCGTTTATCTCGGATTCTTTATTCTCGCCATAGTCCTGGGCCTCATTGAGCGTTTGATTCTGTGGTTAAAGCGCAACTCTAAAACTGCCGCCACAATTGCAGCGTCCTCACTCTAGTGTTTTCCCCCTTCTATCACCGCATAAAAGTGTGCCCCAGCATCGCATGATGCTGGGGCACATAATGTTGTTAGACCTCGAGTTTTTAGACCTCGACGTGCTTCGGGATAAAGAAGCTCGTGGCCACGGACAAGCCAAGAATTATAGCTCCGACGATAAACGCCGTGGTGTATCCGGCTGTTGAGTCCGATCCTGCCGGTGATCCCGCGACCATGAAGACCGGCAGTACCGCGAAGGAGATTCCGGCACCGAGGTTAAAGGCAGCAGAGTTCATGCCGGGGAGGAATCCCTCATTGTCTGCAGGTGAGTTCACCACACCTAAGTTGTTCAGCACGATATTGCCGATTCCGGCGTATGTAATGCCTAGGAGGACTACCGAGGCAATAAGCACTACTTTGGACGTGCTTCCTGCCAGAGCCAGGACAAGAAGAAGTGCTGCGGAAGACGCATTACCGATCCGAAGCAATCTGCTGTAGCCGATGCGCGGCGCCCAACGCCCAGCGAACGGCCCTACAAGCCAGCCGATGAGAGCGTAAGGGGTAAGCAGCATCAGGCTGGCGAGATCAGCCGGAAGGCCGAAACCTGCATCAGGATTCTGTGCGAGCGAAATAGCTACGCCATTCACTGCAGCAAACACACCCGTCATGGTGAGCACAGTGGTCAGCAGCAAGCCCCAGGTTTGCCGACGCGCCAGATATTTGGGCGCAACCATGGGCTGGTCGTGCTTGTTTTCCCATTTCCAGAATCCTGCAAACACAGCAAGTCCGAAAACGATAAGACCGGCAACAAGTGCCCAGTTTGCGGCCGCAGCTTTGCCCGCCTCGTTGGCAGCCATAGTGATGCTGAAGACAGAAATCACCAGGATTGCTGCCCCCACCCAGTCCATCTTCACGTTGTCAGATGGCTTAGATTCTGGTGCCCAAAGCGCAACAACAAAGGTAGCAATAGCGCCGACAATGGCAATAAGCCAGAAGACTGAACGGAAGCCGAGGTGCTCTGCCATCCAGCCCGAGGCGATAACGTCGATACCTGCAATACCGCCGTTGACTGCCGCAATGATGCCCATGAGCGTTCCTAGACGCACCTGGTCACGTACTTGGCTGCGCAGAATAATCAAGGTCATCGGGATGGTGGGACCGGAAATACCTTGCAACGCACGAGCAATAGCCAGCACCGTGATATTGGGGGCGAAGGCCGCCATAAAGCCGCCGAGAGACATAACGGCAAGCATGATCACAAGAATTTTGCGGCGCCCCACGATATCCGACAGCCTAGGGAGGAAGAGACCGCACATAGCCCCGCCGGTAAAGAAGGCCGTTTGAGTGAGGCCAACGGTTGCCTCGTCAGTCCCTAGTTCCCTTGCCATGGTGGCAAGCACTGGGGAAAGCATTGAGGCATTGAGTTGGAAGGCGATTGCTGCGGTAAGCAGAACCGTCATAAGAAGGGCGATGCCACCCTTGCGGGTGTCTACTGGGTCATGAAGAGTCATAAAGTTACCTGTGTAATAAGGAACGGATTAGTCCGCTTAATCCGCAAAATTCGTGTTTCCGATGTTGGCAAGTGCCTGCGTCAGCATTGTCCAGAACAGATCGCAGTCAGCGTCGACTGCAACGTGATGCTGTGGGGTTTCCTCAAAATCATCACACTGGGCCAGCGTGGATGGGTCTGAGTTTGTCCATGTTCTACGCAGGTCCACAATGGTTTGTCCACGGGCGTAGTCGCCTTGGGTTTCCACATGGATTGGGGCTGCAACAGTACGGATAACTGAGGGATTGGCCACCGCGGCAACGGCAAGAGGGTCGTGCATCGGTGGGCCAGGGTAGCGACGCTCACGTTTGTAGGAAGCACCAAAGAAGTCGATCAGTTCTGCAACAAAGGCAGAGACGTCGGTATTGACGTCGATAAGCTGTTGCAACCGCTCGGGCACTGCTAGTACTTTATGCGTAACATCCAGGCCCACCATGGTTACTTTCCAACCGGCTTCAAAAACAATCCGTGCTGCTTCTGGATCCGCAAGAATGTTGAATTCAGCTGCCGGATTCATGTTTCCGGTGTGGTGTCCACCACCCATGAGGGTTACGCCAGCTACCCGCTCAACCAGCTCCGGATACATGCGAGCAAACAAGGCGATGTTGGTGAGTGCTCCAGTGGGAACCAGAGTGATACTGCCTGGCTCGTGTTCTTTGACAACGTCCGCGATCAGGTTCACAGCGTGGCGCGGGTCGAGTTCCACGCCGGGAGCTGGGAGCTGAGGCCCGTCGAGTCCCGAATCACCGTGGATTTCTTCAGGAATGAGCTGCGGGCCCAACAATGGCCTAGCTGCACCAGCAGCAAAAGGAACCCCCGTGATTCCCGCAACTCGCGCCATAGCACGAGCGTTTGTGGTTACCTTTTCGAGCGTTTGATTTCCAGCCACGGTAGTAACCGCAAGTAGGTCAATATCGGGACTTCCCCAAGCAAGCAGGATCGCAATGGCATCATCATGCCCTGGATCGCAGTCGAGGATAATCTTTTTCAAGGTGACTCCCTAGTACGTGATCTAGCAATGTTCGCTGCACCACACACTAGCGTGTCACTGGTTATATCCATAAGAGAACACCTGTGAAAGTTGCCACTCCGCTACCCCCTTTAACGTGGAGAAAATCGTTTGCATTTTGATTGCATAAGCGAATGGAATGCGTCACCCCGCGCACCAAACTGCCATACTTTTACCTATGAACATCCACTATCAGCACACACCTCTCCCACCCCGGATGACTGTCCTGCTCACTCACGGGTACGCGGAGCATTCCGGCAGATATCAACCGCTCATACAGACTTTTCTCGACGCAGGATACGACGTCGCTTCCTACGACCTACCGCAGCACGGCACAGCCTACGACCCGACGCGCCCCCAAGCATGCGTCAACGTTGCACAGCTTATCGACGACCACCTCACCGTCCGCGAAACCGTCACCCAGAACATACGCACTCGTAGCCTCGCGCTTTTCGGCCACTCCATGGGTGGGGTAATCACAGCAGGCTCCCTGCAGAAGAATCCCTCTGGGGTTTCTGCGGTCATGCTATCCGCCCCGGCACTGCGCCAATTCCCCGCCATTCCCTTACCCTTGGCAAAAGCATTGCGTGCACTCGCCACAGCTATTCCTAGCCTGCCCACGGTCAAGCTTTCTAGCGAGGATATCTCCCACGATCCCGCCGTTATCTCTGACTATGATTCCGACCCTCTTAATTATCGCGGGGCAGTTCCACTACTAACCGCCGTCTCGATGACACTTGCAGGAGCACACGTACTTCACTCCCCCTGGCCCGCACACGTGCCACTTTTTATCGCGCATGGAACCGCAGACAAACTCGCAGACATTCGCGGATCAGAAGCTTTAGCAGCCTTAGCCCGCACACAGCTCATCACAGTTGACGGCGCTTTCCATGAAATATTTAACGAACCCGAGGCACCAGAGCTTAGAACAACAATGATTAATTGGCTGGACCAGCAGGAAACTAAAGCGGCATAGCTTCAGGTTTGTATGCTGCAGATTTTATCAAAATAAAAGAACAACAATACAAAAACTCCCTCCCGAGAAAATCTGTTCATTAAACAGTTTCTCGAGAGGGAATTATTCTTTTAGAATTCCAGAATTAACCGAGCTTCAGCTTGGACAGGAAATCCTTAATGTTAGGCAGGAAGTGTGCAACCAGGCCACCCAATGCTAGGAGTGCAGCACCCACGGCAGCCGCGACACCAACCCACTTACCCCAGGAAGACTCCTTGGTATCTGTTTCCACATCACCATCTGCGTCGCCGTTTTTACTATCGTCGCCCTTACCTTCATCGACAACGTTTTCCTCATCGGCGACGTCAGTAGTAACTTCTTGGCTTTCTGCCACTTCTTCCTTGGGAGCTTCTTCCTGCTGCTTAGCCTTTTCCAGCTCCTTCTTCACTTCTTCCAACTCAGCTTTTGCAGCTTCAGCTTCTTGCTTAGCAGCTTCAGTTTCTTGCTTGGCTGCGTCAAGCTGCTGCTTAGCAGCTTCAGAGTCCTTCGCATGGTTAGCCTGCAACGCAGATAGTTCTGCTTTTACATTCTTAAGAGCATCAGCTGCGTCTTTTTCATAACCCATGTACTCAACAATGCGCTCTTGCATACGGTCAACACGAGCAGCTTCCTCTGCAGCCTCAGCCTTTGCCTCAGCTAGCTCCTTTTCAAGCTGTTGTGTTTTCTCAGCCTCAACAACGTCCGACTTTCGTGCTGCATCAAGTTCCGCCTGAAGCCTAGCTGCCTTTTCCTTTACGGCTTGAAGCTTTGCCTCTTCCTCGCCAAACTGATCATTAATAGCCTTCAAGAGAAGACGATTCTCTTCAGCATTTTTAACTGCTTTGTCATTCAGATCAGCAATCTGCTTCTGCAATTCAGCAATCTTCTGCTTGGATTCAGTCTCATCATCAGAGTACTGATCGTTAATATCCTTCAAGAGCTTGAGAGTATCTTCAGCATCTTTCTTAGCCTGCTCTTTCAACTTGGCAATTTCAGCTTCTAGCTCTTTAACCTTGGCATCGTTGCTAGTTGCCTGAACTACCGGAGCAACTGCATCAACCGCAATTGCCTGAGGGACGGCAACAACGCTAGCAGCAATAGAAAGACCCGCAATTGCGGAAATGAAACGACGATTCATACTCGCAGTTCTCCAAACCTAAAAAATGAGGGACAAAATATCTTTCTCAGACGCTAGCAAAAGCGTTATGCAAATATGAACGTCAATATTTTTATACAGAAGAAATTACCCCCCCCCCGCAGAATAATCCATCATATTTCCACTTTTATTCATACCCCCCTAAATCATAAACTTTTAGCAAATAAACAAAAATAGATAAAAGATAGATTCGGAAAAATAGACACTCTATACGTAGAATATAAATCAACAATATGTACGCGAGCGTATTTAATTTTACAGTCTATTAATATTCGATCCGACTTAAACAACGGAAGATCAAAAACACATAACCGCAGTACAGGCACACTTTACAATCCGCGCACATTAATACTTATATTCAAAATTCGGCATAGCTTTCACCAAATTCACACAAGCAAAACCAGACAGAACAATTCGGTCATTACATTCCGAGAAATAAAACAACAGAACGGAAAGTGCCATCAACCCATAAGGAGGGACAACTGTAGCTTCTTTAAGAAAACAATAAAATGCGTATTTATATAAGCTACCTTCTGAAAGATAGACAGCTTTAACACGAGACAGTCAGGGCTCGGAACAAACCGAATCGCTGACCAACTCCATCGTGAATCCCCCTAGAGTCGAAATCATCGACGATGCGCTTCTTCACTCCCCAATGGCTGGTGTCTGATTTTCTAGTCCAACCAGTAGGGAGCAAAATTAGGCTTAAGAAGCGGGATGATCTGGCCCCCAAAGATTTCTCCGTACCCGTAACTCCCGCACATTTCTCTTAAGCCAGAAAAGGTACTAACACACGAAACTAACGCTGCTGCGATCCAAGGCGGGAGATCTTGAAAATTCACGATGTGTCCCCTACCAAGAGAAAAGAAAAAAGCCATAATTGCTGTCGAGACGATGAAGAAAATGGCGCTGCCGCCAATCACCCTAATCAAATACGTTTTCTGCGACATTACGACCAACTCTGATGAATACTTTTCTCGACGTGACATCACTTTTGAAAGGTTCATAAGTTGACCTGGCCTCCGAAAATTGGACTACTGTAATTCTAGGTGGCTAGGGCTCCATCATCAGGTAAGAAACAGTCTCACAGATGCCAAAACCGGCGAGCTGAACGATTGAAAAAGTTACTTCTATTCCGCCCACCCCCTTCAAACATAAATAAAACCGGACGGAAGCAATGAAGACTTCCGTCCGGAATTAAAGTCACGCTTAGTTAAAAACCGACGATTCCCCTACAGACCAACATCGGCTAAGCATTAATTAAAATGATCTACGGGGAAAAGCCGATTCCAAGAAGTTGCTCTCATTTCCTATCTGAGGAGAGGGCTTGCTCATCTAAGCCTCCCTCGCTGTCATTCCCCAGGTTCGGATGAAGCTTTTCGTTTGAGGTAGTGGCAATCTTCTGTTTAATCCAGTCAGAGACACGCGTAACCGAACCGAAATACCGCAGCGGTCCATGCGCCCCATTGCGCGACAACACTCCCACCACAGTGTTATCCACAAACAACGGTCCACCAGAATCTCCTCGAGCTGGATAGGCCTCACCGAGATACTGAACAGACATTGACAAATCGTAGTACGGATCCTGAACGTACTTAGCTACGGCAACGTCCGCCTTCTTAAGACGATCTCCCGTTCCAAATCCCCAACCAAAAACGCGTCCACGTGTGCCAAAATCCACATCGGTTTCGCCGATTTCAGGATATTTATCAAGGTGCATATACTCCGGAACATAAGCGAGGGCTACATCCCCGTACGGCGCCCAATAAGCAGCTGTTACCTTGTACTTCTTCGCCTGAGGGTCTTTATCAAAAGGGCGGTTGAGCCCGTGGTAAGCGGTTCGCTCAATGTCTCTCGCCTCGACACAATGTTTTGCCGTAAGCACCCAATGCGGATCAATTATTGTTCCTGTACACGCATCAATTTGGACTACTGCTCGAGCTTGATCATCCGGAACACTCACTTCTGTTCCATTAACCATCGCCGTAGCAGGTGCCTGCACAAGCGCAGTAGAGAGACATGCGCCCACAATGGTCGCTATAACTTTTTTATTCACATCTTAAACTGTATTTAAGACTATATAATTATTACAATTTTCACAGTTATGAAGATTTTCACACAAAAGGCGCACCCATACCAGATGCGCCTTTGACAAAATGAAGTGTTTTAGCGTTCTGGTTTCACCATCGGGAAGAGAACGGTCTCGCGAATACCCAAACCAGTGAGTGCCATCAGGAGGCGGTCGATACCCATTCCGGTACCGGACGTCGGAGGCATCCCCTGCTCCATTGCAGCGAGGAAGTCTTCATCCAAGACCATGGCCTCGTCGTCACCACCGGCGGCCAGGCGTGCCTGATCTTCAAAGCGCTCGCGCTGAATAACCGGATCGACAAGCTCGGAGTAGCCGGTAGCCAACTCGAAGCCGCGAACGTAGAGGTCCCACTTTTCGGTCACTCCCTCTTTGGAGCGGTGATCACGGGTAAGCGGGGAGGTCTCCACGGGGAAGTCACGCACAAAGATCGGACCGGTTAGCTGGTCCTCGCACAGGAACTCCCAGATCTCTTCCACAAACTTTCCGTGGCCCCAGCCCTTACCAGGTTCTACCCCAATGGCTTTGGCAATCGCCTTTAGCTCATCCACGGTGGAGTGGATGGTAACTTCTGGCTGCCCTGGGAACTTGCGCGCAAGCGCCTCGTTAAGGGATGGATACATCTCGATGGAGGGCCACTCCCCACCAAGGTCATACTCCGTACCATCTGCAAGTGTGACGGTGGTGGAACCGAATACATCTTTAGCGATGTACTGGATCATGTCTTGGTGCAGCTTTGCGCCATCGTCGTACGTTCCATACGCCTGGTAGGTCTCCAGCATGGAGAACTCCGGGCTGTGGGAGGAGTCCACGCCCTCGTTGCGGAAATTGCGGTTCACTTCAAAGACCCGCTCAATTCCGCCTACTACACAACGCTTGAGGTAAAGCTCGGGGGCAATGCGTAGGTAAAGGTCAATGTCCAAGGCATTGGAGTGAGTCTCAAATGGACGCGCTGCAGCACCGCCGTGCAGGGTCTGGAGCATAGGGGTCTCCACCTCCAGGAAGTCGCGCGATTCCAGAAAGTTGCGCAGGGAACGCATCACCTTAATACGAGTCAGCGCGTTGGTACGGGCCTGCTCTCGCATGATCAGATCGGTGTAGCGGTGACGGATACGAGTGTCTTCGCTCATATCAGCAAAAGCGACGGGCAGTGGCCTCAGCGACTTGGACGCCATCTGCCAGCTCTTAGCCATCACTGACAGCTCGCCGCGCTTAGAGGCGATAACGCGTCCACGGATGGAGACGATGTCGCCTAGGTCTACGTCGCTCTTCCACGCAGCCAGCGCCTCGGCACCGACTTCAGCCAGAGAGAGCATTGCCTGAATGTGCTCGCCATTGCCCTCTTGCAAAGCCGCAAAGCACAACTTGCCGGTATTACGAACAAAAAGGACACGACCCGCAATAGCAACCTCATCGTGGGTTTCATCGCCGGCGGTGAGGTAGGTAACCCCCTCTTCCTCGCCAGTCTCGCCTTCCCCAAGGACCTGGTATTTCTTGCGCAGATCGGTGATTGAGGTGGTCCTATCAACAATCACCGGGTAGGCGTCCACGCCGGCGTCGATAAGCTTCTGGCGCTTATCGCGACGAATACGTAGCTGCTCTGGCACGTCTGGGGAATTTTTCTGCTCGCTCACGGGGTATAAGGGTAGTCCACGTGCAGTAACCTGACCAACCCCTCCTCCCCTTTGACAAAGTGATATCACATTATTTAATCTGATATCACTTTTCCCTCACTGAAAGGAAGTGCCATGCCAACAGTCACTGATCGCCCCGTGGGTCATGAAGGCGCCCAAGTTGACGTCACAGAAAAGACCCCGTGGATTGGAGGTAGCGGCCTCGCTGGCATCGCCGCCCTTGCGGTGATCATTGGACTTCCTGGCACGGCCGCGCTCGCAGCCTTTGGCGTCTACCTATTGGATAAAGACAGCGGCACCGGCGTACTGCCACTTGTATGCGGCATCGTGCTCTTCGTCCTCTTCTCCATCCTCGCCGGAATGATCAAGGTCATCTCCCCCGGCCACACCCTGGTGGTGCAATTCTTTGGCCGCTACCTTGGCACAAACCGAACAACCGGCCTCTCCCTTAACCCACCACTGAGCAATTCCGTCAAAGTTTCGGTCCGTGTGCGCAACTTTGAGACCAACGAGATCAAGGTCAACGACCTCAACGGCAACCCAGTAAACATTGGCGCAATCATCGTGTGGCAGGTGGCCGATACTGCCAAGGCAACTTTTGCCGTGGAAGACATGGACGAGTTCATTCACTCCCAGGCCGAGTCCGCGTTGCGCCACGTAGCCACCACTCACCCCTACGACGGCGGAACTGCAAATCTCCCGTCACTGTCTGGCTCCACCGAGCTCGTGTCCAAAGAGCTTGCCGACGAAGTCGCCGCACGGGTCGCCGTCGCCGGACTAGAGATTGTCGAAGCACGGATATCCAACCTGTCCTACGCGCCGGAGATCGCCCAGGCCATGTTGCAACGCCAGCAGGCAAACGCGATTGTCGACGCCCGCGAGACCATCGTCGAAGGCGCCGTCTCCATGGTGGAAAGCGCACTTGCTCAGCTAGAATCACGCGATATTGTGGAACTCGATCCGGAGCGTCGCGCAGCCATGGTTTCCAACCTGCTCGTAGTCCTCTGTTCTGACAACAACGCACAACCCATGATCAATACAGGCAGCTTGTACACCTAAATGCCCAGAAAAAGCATCCCCCTTCGCATTGACCCGGCGGTGGCCGAGGCTATCGCCCGCTGGGCGCACGACGAGGCGCGCAGCGTCAACGCCCAGATCGAGGTGATGCTGCGTGACCAGCTCCGCAAAGCAGGGCGATTGCCTAAAAATGTCGGAAAAATCCCCAAACCCGGCAGGCCACAAAAAATTAACCCCGATCTAACCCCAGACTGATCTGTACAGAATCGCGTCACAGCAGCGTAGAGGTCAATTCCTGGGGTTTTCCCTTTAGTTTTATAGACCAATCTGTCTTTTGGGAATAGACATTCCTGTACTAGCGTTGTGCCAGACGAAACAAACACAACCCAAAGGGGAATCATGAAGTGGAATAGCTTTGGAGCTCAGGTGATTTACGGCCTTATCGCCGGAGTTATCCTCGGTCTTATCGCCAACTCAATGCCAGACGGGAACTGGCTTACCACCGCGCTTACTACCGTGGGCAGCGATTATGTCACGCTCCTCAAGGTCTTAATCCCGCCTCTGGTTATGACAGCCGTTATTACCTCCATTGCCAACCTGCGCCAGGTTACTAATGCTGCACGACTAGCTGTAAAAACCCTTATCTGGTTTGCCATTACCGCATTCTTCTCAGTACTTGCGGGCATAGGTGTTGGCCTGCTCTTTAAGCCCGGCGAGACCTCGGGGCTGCAGGACACCTCGGCAGCGCCGTCATCCGTTGGCTCGTGGTGGGCGTTCCTTGAAGGAATCGTCCCCACCAATCTCGTGGGTCTAGAAGCGCATACCAAGGTCGTCGATGGCGTAGCCTCCACCGGACTCAGCTTCAACGTGCTTCAGCTGCTGGTAGTGGCCATCGCCCTAGGAATCGCGGCGGTGAAAGTCGGCGAGAAAGCCGAACCTTTTATCAACTTCAACCGCTCACTACTGGAGATCATTCAGAAGGTGCTGTGGTGGATTATTAGACTCGCCCCCATCGGCACCGCCGCTCTTATCGGCAAGGCTGTGGCTACCTACGGCTTTGACGCCATGGGTGCCCTGGGCAAGTTTGTTCTTACCGTCTATGTCGGTCTAGCCATCGTCTTGCTCGTAATCTACCCCGTGACTTTGAAGCTGCATGGCCTTAATGTCACCCAGTTCTACCGCCGCGTCTGGCCGGTAACGTCCCTGGGCTTTGTCACCCGTTCCTCCATGGGCGTTATGCCCGTCACCGAGCAGACGGCTGAGGCAATCGGCGTTCCCAAGCACTACGCTTCCTTCGCCGTACCGTTAGGCGCAACCACCAAGATGGACGGCTGCGCTGCGGTCTACCCGGCAGTAGCTGCGATATTTGTGTCCCAGTTCTACGGTGTCCCGCTCAACTTCACCGATTACGTTTTGATCGTTATCGTTTCCGTCCTCGGCTCTGCAGCCACCGCCGGAACCACAGGCGCTACCGTGATGCTCACGCTCACGCTGTCCACCTTGGGCCTCCCCTTGGAAGGCGTTGGCCTACTGCTCGCCATCGAGCCGATCATCGACATGGGCCGCACCGCAGTGAACGTGACGGGCCAGGTAGTTGTCCCGGCTATCGTCGCAAAGCAAGAAAAGCTTCTCGACGCCGTCCAGTTCAACGCAAAGCGCACCGTCGCCGAAGAAAAAGTCTCCGTCTAACCGGCAAACCAGCCGGTGACACCCGGCGCGATGTTCTGATACACATGCTTGAGCTCTTGGTACTCGGCCAAGCCCGTGGGACCAAGCTCCCGACCATTTCCTGATTGTTTCATTCCACCCCACTCCGCTTGCGGCAGATAGGGGTGGAAATCGTTTATCCAGATAGTTCCGTGCCGCATTGCACGAGCCATACGCTCCGCCTTACCAGCATCGCGGGTCCACACGGCACCAGCCAAGCCGTACGTTGTGTCGTTAGCTATTTCTACAGCTTCCTCTTCCGTCCGGAAGGTCTCCACGGTCACTGTAGGACCGAATGCCTCATCGTGCACGCAGTCCATCTCGCGGGTACAGCCGTCGATAACGGTGGGGAGATAAAACTCCCCTCCCATCTCTTCTGGAAGCCCACCGGTAAGCACTTGCGCTCCCTGTTCCTTGGCATGTTCGACGTACGCGTGCACCTTGTCACGGTGTTCTGCAGAGATGAGCGGGCCAGTCTCTGCATTCTCATCCAGCGGCCCACCCAGACGAATCTTTTCTGCGCGCTTGACCAGCTCGGCAACAAATGCGTCGTGGATCGACTCTTCCACAACAAGCCGCGAGCCTGCGGAGCACACTTGTCCCGAGTGGACAAAGGCCGCGTTGAGAGCGTTATCCACTGCGGCATCAAAGTCAGCGTCGGCAAAGATCACATTGGGATTCTTACCGCCAAGTTCCAATGCCACTCGTTTAACCGTCTCAGCGGCATTACGCGCGATAATTTTCCCGGTCTCAAGCCCGCCGGTAAAGGAAACCATATCCACGTCTGGACTCATAGATAAGGGGTTTCCGCAGCGTGCACCAGCACCAGTGATCAGGTTGGCCACGCCCGCAGGAACACCCGCCTGGCTCAAAATAGTCATGAGCATCATGGCGGTATGCGGAGTGAGCTCGGCCTGTTTTAATACAAAAGTGTTACCGGCTGCCAGTGCAGGAGCAACCTTCCACGCCACTTGAAGAAGCGGATAGTTCCACGGGGTAATAAGACCGCATACCCCTATAGGTTCGGCGTCGATACGCGAGCGCACGTTGGGGTCTCCCGGATCAACCACTCGCCCCGCCGAATGCTGCGCCAGGGTGCCAAAGTACTCAAAGGCGTTTGCGATATCGTCCATGTCTAGCTCGGACTCAACAAGCCGCTTGCCGGTGTCCGCGGACTCAGCGCGCGCAAGCTGATCTTTATTGTCCCTAATAGCCTCTGCCACTTTCAGCAGAATCTTGCCGCGCTCTACTGCCGGCGCCCATTCCCCAGCATCAAAGGCTCGACGCGCGGCTTTAATAGCCTTTTCTGTATCTGCCTCGGAAGCCTCAGAGACAGTGCCCACAACGCTGCGGTCGGCTGGATTGGTAATCACACGGGTCTCGCCATCGAGCGCCGGGACCCACTGTCCGTCGATAAACAGCGTCGCGGGACCATGAGCGCATGCGTCTGTGAGCAAGGGGGATGTAGTTGGATCAAAAAGCATAAATTCTCCTTAGTGGTCTTCGCGCCAGAAGCGTACCGGCTGAGCGCCGTCGCTAAGATCAGAGCTGCCTGGCAAGTCTTTTTGCATGTGGAGGAACTCCAGATGGCGCTCATAGAGATCGAGCACGTTATCAATGAGTTGTTCACCTGTATACCCAAAAACGTCATATCCAAGAGAGCCTGTGAGGTCGAAAACCTCAATGCGGTAGTAGTGCTCTTTTCCTGGGTTCTTGGTAAAGGACGGCACGGGATTAGACACCGCAAATAACTGATAGCGGAAGTTTTGCTCGTCTCCCAGATCAACCGTGAGGTCGAGGCTTCCCACCGGGGATTCCGGCACGTCGGTAGCAACAAGCGAGGCATCAAGGCCACGATCGCACAGCTCCTGAGCCACCTGCTTGAGCGCCGGGGTAGCTACTTCTTCCAGGAAACGTTGCGTCTTTGCAGCGCTAGGCCAGGTGTTGGCACGGCTTAGCCGGCGACGCCACGTACTGCCGTCCGAGCTACGCCCAGACATCGCCCCGTGCATGGAGATTGTCCGGGCGTCCACTTGGGCACGTTCCAGTCTGAAGGACCTGACCAATCCCAGCATGATCAGATACATCACCACCGTAAACGGCAGCCCCATCACCACTGTCGCGGACTGCACGGTGGTCACGCCGTCGATTTGCAGCAACACCACGGTAAGCGCGCCCACCAGCACGGCCCAGAAGATGCGTGACCACACGGGCCCATCCTGGCTTGAATGCGTTGTGGTGGAGGTGAAGTTGCTCATCACCAATGCACCCGAGTCCGCGGAGGTGATATACAGCAGCAGACCGATCAAGGTGGCCAGGGCGATAATCGCAGTCGCCCCAGGATAGGTGGCCAGCAGATCATAGAAGCCACGCTGTGGTTCCTCGGCTGCGGCATGTCCAAACTCGTCATTGCCGCCTCTGACGATGTCCAGCGCGGAATTACCAAAGAAGCTCATCCACAGAAGGATGAAAAGGAAAGGCACGCTCAACGTTCCAAAGACAAACTGGCGCAAGGTGCGCCCTCGGGAAATGCGGGCAAGGAACAGACCAACAAAAGGCGCCCAGGCTACCCACCATGCCCAGAAGAACAGCGTCCAGGCCCCGAGCCAGGCTTTTGTATGCTCGGGATCATCCGCGAAGGCGTAGGTGTCCATCGTCATTCCGGGCAGCGAAGCCACGTAGTCGCCGATGTTCATCACGAGTCCGTCGAGGAGGAAGGCCGTCTTTCCTGCCACCACAACGTACACCATCAGTGCAATGGCCAGGACCACGTTGATCTCACTGAGCATTTTGATGCCCTTATCCACACCGGATACCGCAGACAGCGTCGCGATAGCCACTGAGACAACCACCAGGATGATCTGCCATGTCGCACCCTCTTCCACGCCAAAGAGCACCTTGATGCCGTAATTCAGCTGCACCACGCCAATACCCAGCGATGCCGCAATACCGAACACAGTTCCCAGCATGGCTGCCACGTCAACAGAGTCTCCGATCGGACCATGGATACGCTTGCCGACGAGCGGATACAGCGCCGAGCGAATAGCAAGCGGCATATTCAACCGATATGCGTAATAGCCAAATGCCATTCCCATAAGCGAATACATAGCCCATCCGGTAAAACCATAGTGGAAGAGCGCCCACACGACTGCCTCTTCTGCAGCCTCACGGGTTTCCCCGCTTCCCACGGGTGGCCCGTAATACTGAGCCACCGGTTCTGCCACAGAGAAGAACATGAGGTCCACGCCGATACCAGCAGCAAAGAGCATCGCCGACCAGGAGAACAATTTGAACTGAGGGCGAGAGTGATCCGGGCCTAGTCGGATCTTCCCGGCACCCGAGAAAGCCACCCCCAAAATAAACACGATCACCACTGTGGCAGTCAGGATATAAAACCATCCAAAATTGGTGGCGATCCACGTGGTAACGCTTCCAAGTGCCTTTTCCGCGGATTCTCGTCCAATAAAAGCCCACAGCGTCACGGCGAGGATCCCCGCCGCCGAGGCGAGAAAGACGGGCCAATTAGTCCGGGCAGGAGGAACCCCGCTCGTTCCTACGTTGTAGGAACCAACAAGGACTTTACCCCCATTTACGGGTGGAGAGTCATGTCCACTCTCATCCCCTAATGCTGTGTTCGGCATTACTGGATAACTCCTCAATAATTTCTTCCGATCGACAGGAACTACACCGCATGACCTGCCAATATTCGATAGTTTCCCCACCCGAAATATTGCGGTGAACTGCATATTCTCCGAAGAGGGAACCTGACCCGAGAATACACAGAGCCGTGGCCGGGACACCGGGACGCTGGCAGACTGGACGGAAACGATTCAGAAAGGACATCCATTTGTTTTCGCATGACACGGCTGGAGAAACGGTTGAGGATCGACACCGCGATGTGGTGATCGTGGGTGGCGGCTCCGCAGGTTCTGTCTTGGCTAACCGCCTCAGCGAAGATGGCTCCTCGGTCATGGTGCTAGAAGCCGGGCGCTCCGATTCACTCTGGGATCTTTTCATTCACATGCCCGCGGCATTCTCGTTCCCGATTGGCAACAAGTACTACGACTGGGCCTACGAGTCCGAGCCAGAGCCGGAAATGAATGGGCGCCGCATCTACCACGCACGCGGCAAAGTGCTTGGAGGTTCCAGCTCAGTCAACGGCATGATCTTTCAACGCGGAAACCCCATGGATTATGAGAAATGGGGAAAGCTGCCGGGCATGCAGAACTGGGACTATGCCCATGTGCTGCCCTACTTCAACAAGATGGAAACTGCGCTAGCAGCCGACCCCGACGACCCACGTCGCGGCCATGATGGTCCTCTCAAGCTCACCCGTGGTCCTGCCACAAACCCGCTCTTCCAAGCATTTTTCCGCTCCGTGCAGGAAGCTGGCTATAAGCTGACTAACGACGTCAACGGATACCGCCAGGAGGGGTTCGCCCCCTTCGACCGCAACATCTTCAAGGGCAAGCGCCTCTCCGCAGCCCGCGCGTATCTCCACCCAGTCAAATCGCGTAAGAACCTTGATGTGCGCACCCGCGCATTCACCACTCGCATCCTTTTCACCGGTGACAAAGCCACCGGCGTGGAATACGAATGGAAGGGGAAGACTCGTCGAGTCCACGCGGACAAGGTGATTCTCTGCGGCGGTGCGTTCAATACCCCACAGCTGCTACAGGTGAGCGGAATCGGCGACCGCGAGGTCTTGGAAAAGGCCGGCGTGGAAGTTCGTAAGCACCTCCCCGGTGTCGGCGCCAATCTTCAGGACCACCTCGAGGTCTATGTGCAGTACAACTGCACCCAACCGGTGAGCTCGCAGCCCTACTACAAGATGATCAATCGCCCCAAGATTGGTCTGCAATGGCTGCTCACCAAGAAGGGCCCCGTGGCGTCCTCCCACTTTGAAGCAGGCGGATTTGCTCGTTCCAACGACGACGAGGACTACCCCAACCTCATGTTCCACTTCCTTCCAATGGCGATCCGCTACGACGGCTCCCAGCCAGAAGGCGAACACGGCTTCCAATTCCACGTCGGCCCGATGTATTCCGATACCCTCGGCCACGTTCATATCACCTCGCCAGATCCCAAGGAAAAGCCAGAAATTATCTTCAATTACCTGGCTACCGACCAAGATCGGCGCGAGTGGGTAGAAGCCGTCCGGACCTCCCGCAAGCTGCTAGACACCCCTGCGATGAAGGAGTTCACAGACGGAGAAATCTCCCCCGGCCCGCAAGTGCAGACTGATGAGGAGATTCTGGAATGGGTGCGTAACGACGCAGAAACGGCCCTGCACCCATCATGTACTGCAAAAATGGGTTCTGCTGACGACGAATACGCGGTGGTAGACCCCGACACGATGCAGGTTCATGGCGTTGAAGGGCTCTACGTCTGCGACGCTTCCGTCATGCCGATTATCACTAACGGAAACATCTACGCCCCCGTGGTCATGATGGCAGAAAAAGCTGCCGACCTGATCAAGGGCGTGGAACCTCTAGCCCCCATCAACGAGCCGTTCTACCAGGCAAAGAAGGACATGCCACTCTACGTCGAGGAACCCCGCGACCACACGACTGTTATTCCTGGTTCAGATCACTAGCACTATCGATCAACTGGACTCCGCCGAAGGTAGCCGCCACATACACGCGGTTATCTTCACAGCGGACATAGTCCGGTTCTACCCCAGCTGCAACAAGCACCTGTTTCGCAGCGTCAACGCCTCTCAGCGCCCCCGCGGTAACCGCAGCAGAAAGAGCCAATGCTTTCTCTCGATCCTCCGCGGGGATCAGGGCGTTATGGGAGGAAATGGCTATTCCGTCTGGCATCCGCACCGTAGGCACCGAATGCACCTTGACCGGTATATGTAGGTCAGTAATCGCACGCTGCGTCTGCAGCAAGAATGCATAATCGTCCTCGCCGTAGATGACGTCTGTAGGGCCGACCAGGTTCAGCAGTGCTATCCGACGTGTCAGCCGAGGGGAGGCGTCGATAAGCGTGCGCTCTGGCTCGCTGTGATCAATGTAAACGGCATCGACTCGTTCTTCGGCGAAAGCCGGCTGGTTCTCGCGAGCTACCACGACAACCACGGCCCCCGGGATTCGCTTCGCCGTCCGGAGCAACGCTACGTGTCCCGCGTGCACTTGGGTGCCAATAGAGACCAACACAACGGGCTTGCCTTGTTTCCTAAAAGCACGACTTACCATCGCAATATCGTCAAAAACCTGCGCCTGGCCAAATTGAAACATAATTCCCTTACAACAATTCCTCAGTAATATCGCCCAGCATGGGTTGAAGCAGTACCCGCGCTGAATCACGCATCTGTTCTAGCTGTTGGACCTGTACTAGTCCAGCGAGCAGCTCTGGCCATTTATCTTGCGATATATGAATAGCATGCGCTCCGATCTCTGCGAGCAAGAGCTCAGCCACGGTCGCAGCGACGTCGTTTGTGGCGGTAACAGCGTAAATATCCGGCTTTAATTCTTTAAGGACAAAGGACATACCGGATAATCGCCCCACGAGACCGTCCCAAGCGGGCTCATCAAATGCTAATTCCGCGTGTTCCACAGCACGGCGGTGCCCCACAGCAATCAGCCGAGTAACAATCTCGTTGTTCCCGCTGATCGAAAGAACCGGCCTCACCGATTGCGCTTTAGCAAATCAGCGACGGAAACCGCGTCTGAGCGCTCTTCTCGTCGGCGCCGGCCATGCGGTTCAGGTTCGGTGGGGACCCAATCGACCTTGGCAAAGCTATTGGTCTCCGCAGCAACGGCATTTCTAAAGGCAGCAGCACGCAGCTCTTCTGCTTTTTCTTGATCGCTAGCCTGCTCGATTTCTGGGATCCGAGTGGCCTGTGCTTGGATCATCGTCGGCTCAACAAAAACCTGCCCCGTGAGGGTTTCCAGTTGAGTCCGCACTTGCGCCACTTGCTCTCTAATCTGCGCCAAGGTCTCTTGTTCCTCGACGCGTTGCTCTAGAGCTTCTGCCTGCGCACGGTAACGGCCCACCAGAAAGAATCCGAGCACGGCTGCCCAGAGCGCCGCAAGCAATGCAAGCTTGAGTACTCCCTGGTTACCAGTGAACAGCATGATTATGCTTGCCACCAAAGACAGCACGACAAGCGCAATGAGTAACTTCTGCCCGTTGTCCTTCATGCCATCCAAACTACCGCACTGCATCCACAGGCGGCACCGTACACGATTTTTCTAACCAATATCCTGCCGCAGACATCGCCACCCCACCGAGCGCAGAGGCAATCACGATAGGTAGATCTTGCGCAGAAATATGCGATGTGAGCACAAAGATTCCCAGGCTCACATAGCCCCCGCCGAAAATAGCTCCTGTCCATGCAGAGGCTTTGCCTATCACAAGGAACTGCGCGGCTGTCACAGGATTCAGTTGCGAGCGATCTTGTCCAATCTGGTCATCTTTAATGCGTGTCCGCACCCGGACAGCCAACAGCACGCATAAAACCGCCATCCCCCACAGGCATATCGCCACCCCCAAAGGAACCGAGGGCAGCACGCCATAAAATCGCATCACCAAAATAAAGGACGCAAGAGCGCAGAAGAGGAAAACCCCTAACAGCCCGAGGACGGAGGTTTGTTTCATAAGGTCCCCACAATCGGGAAGGTTCCGGTGATCAACTCCGATAACGGACGCCCGTTTAGGGTTGCGTGAGGATCCGCCTCAAGCCACGGGACCAGCACAAAATTGCGCTCGTGTGCATAGGGGTGCGGCAGTGTTAATTCAGGATCATCTGATGTCACACCCTCAATACACACAATATCTACGTCGAGAGTCCGAGGGCCCCAATGCCGAATCCGCTTGCGCTCCGCGGCTTGTTCTAAAGCCTGACCGCGTTTGAGCAGCTCCATCGGTGTCTCATCCACATCCACGATGAGCACCGCGTTAAGGAACTCATCCTGGTCTTCCACGCCCCACGGCGGAGTGGCATAAATACTCGATGCAGCAACGAGGTCAGGTAAGAACTCCTCGTACGCCGACCTTAAGAGGGCATAGCGATCGTCCATGTTGGACCCGATGGATAGAACTGCTCTCATGTTATCGCCTTGCCACCACAGCTACGTCGGCAAATTCGAGCGGGATGGGCGCATGCGGTTTATGCACCGTCACTTCAATGCCCGAAAGCGGGAAAGTGCTCATGGCCGTATCGGCGATTTCCGATGCGACAGTCTCAATCAGATCGCGTGGCTCCCCGGTAAGAATTCCATACGCCAGCTGTGCTAGCTCGCCATAGTGCACCGTCTGGGTCAGATCATCCTGCGTGGGAAAAGTGAGCCAACAGGTGATGTCAACAAGGAACTCCTGCCCCTCGCGTTTCTCATGCTCAAAGACTCCGTGATAGGCGTAGCCTTTAAGGCCTTTAAGCTCAATGCGATCCATGCTTCCTCCATTTCGCTGCAACATCCACAGCCGCTCGAGATAGCGCCACGTTGTGTACCCGGACGCACCACACGCCCTGATGAGCCGCGATTGCTGTGACTGCGGCGGTCGCTGCGTCCACGTCTGAGCCTAGGCTAGCTAAAAAGCGCTTTCTCGACGCCCCCACGAGTACCGGATACTTTCTCATAAATTCTGGAAGAGCGTTCAATAAAGCCCAGTTGTCCTCTGCGGTTTTAGCAAACCCGAGGCCTGGGTCGATGACAATGGCTTTCGCGTCGATACCCGCGGCAAGGGCATTGCCAATGAGTGTGTCCAGGCCTTCATGAACATCGCGCACCACATTGGTGTGATGCGCACCTGCGGCATCCCCAAAGGTTGCCGTTTTCCAGTGCATCAGACACACAGGAAGCTGCGTATCAGCCATAACCGAGTACATGTTCTTGTCTGCGAGGCCGCCAGAGACGTCGTTAAGCAAACTAACCCCGGCCTCGGCTGCTGCGGCAGCGACCGAGGCACGCATGGTATCTACTGACGTCCTGATTCCTTCAGCATGCAGGGCTTTAATCACAGGAACGACGCGGGCAAGCTCAACCTGTTCGCTCACGCGAGTGGCACCTGGACGGGTGGACTCGCCGCCTACGTCGATGATGTCCGCGCCCTCTGCCACGAGTTGCTTGGCATGCGCCACCGCGGAGTCGAGATCGAGATACTTTCCGCCATCAGAAAAGGAATCAGTAGTCACGTTGACGATTCCCATTACGTGCGTCATGTCAGCTCCGAATAAGGCTCAAAACCTCCGCACGGGAGGCCGCGTTGGTTTGGAAACCGCCTCGAACCGCAGATGTGGTGGTGGTGGCTCCTGGCTTACGTATGCCGCGCATCGCCATGCACAGGTGCTCGCATTCGATCACCACGATCACGGCCTGAGCTTCCAGTTTTTCTACCAGAGCATCGGCTACCTGAGAGGTTAATCGCTCCTGCACCTGGGGACGCTTGGCATACAGATCCACCAAACGCGCCAACTTAGATAGGCCCGTCACTTTCCCGGACTGCCCCGGAATGTATCCGATGTGCGCCGTGCCAAAGAAAGGCACCAGGTGATGCTCGCACGTTGAGTAGATCGGGATGTCTCGAACCAGTACTAGCTCACGGTGGTCCTCGCTAAAAGTCTTGTTCAAGACCTCCGTAGGGTCAGTGTGCAGGCCGGCAAAGACCTCTGCATATGCCTTTGCCACACGCGCCGGTGTTTCTTGGAGTCCTTCACGCTCCGGGTCCTCGCCCACCGCAATAAGGAGTTCCCGGACTGCTGCTTCCGCGCGATCGCGATCAAACACGATCTGCCCTTTCGCTTTGACGACGCGCACGCTCCGCCTTGGAAGCGTCGAGAAGCGTGAACGGCTTCGGGGGTTCTTCGCCTCGCTCGATAGCCAACTCTGTGGGGGTCTTCACTGGCTCGCGTCCGGCTTGACGTGGGAAACGGGCGTCTTCATCCGGGAAGACATCCCCCACCTCACGCGGAACGATGCCTTGGAAGAGCTCCTCCAGGTCGGGGCGACGCAGGGTCTCCTTCTCCAAGAGCTTCTCTGCCAAACGATCCAGGTAATCGCGGTACTCGGCGAGGATCATGTACGCCTCGGTGTGCGCACGATCGAGCAGATACTGCATCTCGCGGTCAATCTGCGCCGCGACCTCTGGCGAGTACTCCAGCACTCCGCCGCTACCACCACGGGCAAAGGGATCGCCCTGTTCTTCGCCGTATTTGACCATACCTAGAGTAGGCGACATGCCGTACTCGGTAATCATGGCCTTGGCTATCTTGGTTGCCTGCTCAATATCTGCGGAGGCGCCGGTGGTGGGCTCACCAAACACCAGCTCCTCAGCCGCGCGTCCACCCATGGCAAAGACAAGGCGTGCGTACAGCTCATCGCGGTTGTACATGCCTTTGTCGTCTTCTTGCGCAGTCATGGCATGTCCACCGGTACGTCCACGCGCCAAGATGGTGACCTTGTACACCCGCTCAATGTTTTTCAGCGCCCAGGCGGCCAACGTGTGTCCACCCTCGTGGTATGCGGTGACCTTCTTTTCCTTCTCGGAAATCACCTTGGAGCGGCGCGGCCCGCCGACCACTCGATCTGTGGCTTCTTCCAGAGCATCAGCGGTAATCACGGTCTTGCCAATACGTGCCGTGAGCAACGCGGCCTCGTTGAGTACGTTGGCGAGGTCTGCACCGGACATACCTGCAGTACGACGAGCCAGCGACTCTATGTCTGCATCTGGGGCAAAGGGCTTGCCCTTGGCATGGACGCGGAGGATTTGTTCACGTCCCTTGAGGTCCGGGTTGCTTACTGGGATCTGGCGGTCAAAACGGCCAGGACGCAGCAAAGCCGGATCCAGAATGTCTGGTCGGTTAGTAGCAGCCATGATGATCACGCCTTCGCGGTCACCAAAGCCGTCCATTTCCACCAGCATCTGGTTAAGCGTCTGCTCGCGCTCGTCGTGTCCGCCGCCCATACCGGAACCACGCTGCCGGCCCACGGCGTCGATCTCGTCGATAAAGATGATGCAGGGACTGTTCTCGCGGGCTTGTTTGAAAAGGTCACGCACGCGGGAAGCACCCACGCCAACGAACATCTCTACGAAGTCAGAACCAGAGATTGAGTAGAACGGCACACCGGCTTCTCCGGCGACGGCCCTAGCCAAGAGGGTCTTACCCGTACCGGGAGGACCGTACAGCAAAACACCACGTGGGATCTTTGCGCCCAGCTGCTCATACCTGGATGGGTCTTCAAGGAAGTCCTTGATCTCATGCAACTCATCCACGGCCTCTTCTGCACCAGCCACGTCTGCAAACGTGTTGGTGGGCATGTCTTTGTTCAGTTCCTTAGCGCGGGAACCACCAAAACCGAACATGCTGTTTCCCTGCATACGGGAGAACATCCACATGATGAGACCAAAAACGATCAGCATCGGCAGGATGTATCCGAGCATGGAAACGAGGAAGTTCTCCTTATTCACGTTGGTGGAGTACTTCTCTGCCTCGGACTTCTCTACCTTGCTAAAGATCTCCGGGGACGTACGCGCGGGATACCGAGCCAGGATCTCAGAAACCTCGCGACCCTCGTGGTCGATGGCGTTCTTGAGCTTGATGCGGATGCGCTGTTCGCGATCGTCGATTTGGACTTCTTTGACGTTTTTCTTGTCCAACTGAGCGATAGCAACAGATGTGTCTACTTGCTTATAGCCACGGGCGTCGTTGCCCAGCAAAGTAAAGACATAGATGGCCATCAAGACGATGGCAGCAATCACCGAATACTGCAGGATTTTTTTGTTCACTTGTAAACCTTAGGATGCAGCGAAGCGACAAACGGCAAGTCGCGGTACTTCTCTGCGAAGTCTAGACCGTAACCGATCACAAATTCATTGGGAATATCAAAACCGATGTCAAGGCAGTCTATATCCGTCTTCACTGCCTCAGGTTTACGCAGCAACGCGACGATCTCCAAGGACTTTGGCTTACGCCCATTGAGGTTACGAATCAGCCATTTAAGTGTGAGGCCGGAATCAATGATGTCCTCGATAATCACTACGTTGCAGCCCTGGATGTTGCGGTCCAAATCCTTCAGAATCCGCACCATGCCAGAAGACGTGGCGGAGTTACCGTAGGAACTCACCGCCATGAATTCCATCTGACAGGGGATGTCGAGAGCCCGGGCAAAGTCGGTGAGGAAGAATACCGCACCCTTGAGCACACAGATCAAGACGAGATCGTCCTCTTCGTCGCGGTACTTCTCTGACACCAGCGCCGCCATCTCCTTGATGCGGGTCTGGAGTTCTTCTTCGCTCACGAGGACGGCCTCAACGTCAGCTCCGTAGGAGTTGACGGGCACTTGATAATCCTTCTTGTCGTGCATCTGTCACCTTTCTTTCGACAAAAGTTTGCCATCTTTGCGGATTACTTCCAACCTGTTGCCAACCGCTACGCCGCCTTGGCCATGCCAATCGGTGACCAGGCGTTCTACTGCGTCGATGTTAGCGCCTGTAACCGGTGCTTTGTTTTCCTGGAGGAAAGCAGCGAGATAGCGACGTCGAAAAGCTGGATGCGCGGCCCGCAACTCATCCAAAGTTGCGTCGCTGACCTGCAAGGCTTCATCGTCGTGCGCAATATTCATGGCAGCTCGTGCCAACGCTGGGACGGGGTCGCCGCCAATGATGTCAGAGAGCAACGGGATCACCTGTTGGCGGATAGCAACGCGCCTAAATTCTCTTTGGTCATTATGCGGATCGTGCCACGGTTCTAACCCCAATTCCGCACATGCACCCACGGTATCTGCGCGGCGCACCGACAAGAAAGGTCGCCATACGGTTCCCTGAACCAGCATGCCGGCGGCCTTCCCTCGCAGCGCCCCCAACAACAACGTCTCGGCCTGATCGTCCGCGGTATGGCCCACCACCACTGGTTTTCCAAACCCTCGCAGAGCCTCGTAGCGAGCCCGGCGCGCGTTCGCTTCGAGGCTTCCACTTTTCTCCACGTCCACCTGGACCACAGTGGCTTCCGCGCCTAGCCCCCGCACGGTCTCCGCCGCACGTTCCGCCACATGCTCCGATCCCTGTTGCAGGCCATGATCCACGCACACAGCTAGCACCCGATATTTCTCGGCGACCAGTGCGGCGACCAGTGCCAGGGAATCCGGCCCACCCGAAAGTCCCACCACCACGTCACGGTCGGTTACCGCCCGGACTGCGACCCGGCAGGCCATAAAGCGTGGGCTTTTTCGTGGCCAGAACATCTAAGCCTCACGCACCGCATTCGCAATGGCGTCGAGGGCCTCGCGAGCCTGTCTAATCTCGGAGCCATTAGAGATCATGGCAAAGCTATACACGTGCCCGCTTTTCGACGGCACAACCCCGGCCAACGCAGAAACCCCGGTCAGCGTGCCAGTTTTGGCGCGAACCCAACCAGCTCCTGGTGTGTTGTTAAAGCGATTCTCCAGCGTTCCTGTGCCGCCTGCTACCGGTAGCGCCAACACGGAAGCGGAAGCCACCTGGCTCAGCAGTTTCGGAGTGATCCGGTTATCCAAGCTCAGTCCAGAGTTATCCACGACCGTTGAACCATTGACGTCTACGCCATTTTTTCTCAGCACGTCGAGGGTCGCCTCCACGGGACGCTCCGCGGAGAGTTCCCGGCCAATGGCTTCCGCCATAACGTTATCTGAGTCTTCCATCATCATGGAGATGCGCTTTTGCAACGTTGGCGACTCGGTACGAGCAACCACGTCCCCCTCCGAGGAATCCGTGTATCCAACGGTCCCCGCGCCCAATCGCTTGGCCAGGGCTTCTGCTACATCAAAGGCCGGACGATGACTCCTAGGAACATCGCCTGAGGTCGCCCCCAGCCGTCCCCCATAGAGCATCACAGGCTCCAGGGGGGCTACGAATCCGGCGTCCACGTCAGCGGGGTCCCATCCGGGGAGGAGCTTGTCTTTCCATGCGGTGGCGTCGACAAGCACAGTGTCTACCCCTGTGCCGATCTGCGCAGCTAAGGAATCAATTTGCTCGTGGGTCAGCCACACGTCCCCGGAGCCTTTGATTATTGCCGTCCGGTCTTTCTTCCGCACCTCTGTGACTATGCGGTCCTGCGGGCCGAGCTCATACAATGCGGCTGCGGCTGTGAGTAATTTTGTTGCTGAGGCTGGGGTCAATGCAGTCTCAGCATTGTGAGAAAGGACCACTTCACCTGTGGTGATATCAGTGATCATTGCTCCAAAGTTACCCAGCCGCCTATCTTGAGCCATTGCGCTCAAGGTGGCCTTCAGCCCAGTATTATCCACATCTTTCGCTTCAAGGGCCGTAATACCGCGTTCCGGCTTATCTACCTGCACCGGATCATGTACCAGCACATTAGCAACAGCGAACACCACCGTCGCTATGACCGCAGCCGTTACTACCACTGTTGACATCCACCACTTCTTCATTGCCGCTATCCTAGTACGGTAGTATTCCGATTCTATTAAGGAGCATCGCATGACCATGGAAGTCACCATCGAGATCCCCAAGGGTTCCCGTAACAAGTACGAGGTCGATCATGAAACCGGCAAGGTTTACCTCGACCGCTACCTGTTCACCCCCATGGCGTATCCGCTGGATTACGGCTTCATCGATCACACCCTTGGCGAGGACGGCGATCCCTTGGATGCTCTAGTCATCCTCCCTGAGCCAGTATTCCCTGGCGTGATCGTTAAGGCACGCCCCGTTGGTGTGTTCAAGATGACCGATGAGGCAGGCGGCGACGACAAGTTGCTCTGCGTCATCGACGACGTTCGCTGGGATCACATTCAGGACATCACCGACGTCTCTGAGTTCCTGCGCAACGAGATCGAGCACTTCTTTGTTCACTACAAGGATCTTGAGCCGAACAAGGAAGTCACCGGCTCCGGCTGGGGCGACAAGGCTGAGGCGGAAAAGATCCACGCCGAGGCTATCGAACGATTCAAGGCTTAACATGGAAGTATCGGTACGCGATATCCCACAAGGTGCCCAGCTTATCGACGTCCGCGAGGCCGACGAATACGCTGAGGTCCATGCTCTAGGTGCTATCAGCATTCCGATGAGCGAATTCACCGTGCGCCTCAACGAGGTAGACACAGAGCAAGACGTCTATGTGATTTGTAAATCTGGTGGACGCAGCGCCCGCGTGGTGGAATACCTCGTGGCTCGTGATATCAAAGCCATCAACGTTGCCGGAGGCACCGATGGTTGGGTGGAAGCCGGACTTCCCACCGAATAAAAGCTAAAGGCTAGGCCCTAGGGCCTAGCCTTTTGTTTATTTCTGGTAACGCGTGAGGTCCACCTGCGGGGTAGGCTGCAGCGTCGCATGCGCCGGGTTAGTCACCGTGGGGTTACTAAAGTGCACGTCGCTATCGTCGGCAGATTCCACATAAGGAATCTTTCCATCGAGTACGTCATGTGCCCGTTGTACGTCAAGCGTGTTGGTCCAGCGTCCCACCAAAATCGTGGCCACGGCGTTGCCGCTGAAGTTAGTCAAAGCGCGGGCCTCAGACATGAAGCGATCGATGCCCACGATGACGCCGACGCCGTCGAGAAGCTCTGGACGATGCGAATGTAGGCCTGCGGCGAGCGTGGCAATGCCCGCTCCGGATACTCCGGCTGCGCCTTTAGAAGCGATAATCATAAAGACCAAGAGGCCAATCTGCTCCCCCAGAGTGAGCGGCTTATTCATTGCGTCCGAGATAAAGATGGCAGACATGGTGAGATAAATAGCCGTGCCGTCGAGGTTAAAGGAATAGCCGGTGGGAACCACGATTCCCACAGTCGATTTATCCACTCCCACGTGTTCCATCTTGCGCATCAGGTTTGGCAGCGCAGACTCAGAAGATGAGGTGGCAACGATAAGCAATAGTTCGCGACCCAAGTACTTCAAGAGTTTCCAGATATTAAAGCCTGCCCCGATGCGCAGAATGATTCCCAGCACCACAAAAATGAACAACACACACGTGATGTAGAAAGCCAGCATCAAAATCGCAAGCTGTTTAACGGCCTCAAATCCCGTTGCGCCCACCACGCCTGCGATAGCACCAAACGCGCCGATTGGCGCTACCCACAGAATCATGGTGAGCATCTTGAACACGAGCTTCTGCAGATGAGCGATACCGCGCAAGATGGGCTCGCCAGCTTTGCCCATTCCCTGGACAGCGAAGCCTGCAAGCAAGGCCACAAAGAGCGTTTGCAACACAGACCCTGAGGTCAAAGAAGAAAAAGCTGTCTCCGGGATGATCGACTGGATAAAACCGACCAGCCCCGTTCCATGCTCGGCTTTATCAGCAAAAGCGGCGCCCTCGCCCGCGGTAGCCTCGATGTCTAAACCGCTGCCCGGCTCAATGAGGTTGCCCACCAAGAGACCCACGGCAAGAGCAAAAGTGGACATGATGATGAAGTACGTTAAAGCCAATCCGCCTGCTTTACCCACCGATGCGGCAGCGCGCACTGAGCCAATGCCCAACACGATCGTGCAGAAGATCACCGGGGAGATCATCATCTTGATTAAGGACACGAACATCGTGCCAATAACTTTGAAGTTTTTGGCAAGGTCTGGGACGATAAGGCCGAAAGCAATACCTGCGACAACCGCAATGATCACTGCGATATAAAGCCAGTGCGTCCTGTCTTTGGGCGTCTTCGATTCAGCAATTTGTGGCTCCCTCGCTGGTAGGAGGGGGCTGTTTTCCCCTAAATGTGGTTCAGCCACGGTGTCCTCGATTCGAATGTTTGCGGTAGTAACGGAAATACGCAGTTCTACGAATTAAGCAACGTTGCCTATCGGTGCGATCCGTCTCACGTATCCCTATGGGCTAGAACATACGCCCGACAACCGAGATAGAAGAACATTGCCTTTCCATTCAATTAACCTAATACCCCCGAATGATCGACCTATCCCAACACTGTGCAGGTCATTCTCTCCGATAAGACCACACCCACACGCACACCAAAATTTAGCGCGTGTCTCTCCAGACAAAGCCCTTGAGAGTCCCTAGGATTCAAAGGTCCATTACTTTTTATAGCAAAACTATCTAGAAGTGGTCGTGTATATGCTCTTTCCACCTCGCTTTAAAAGCTCGTTCCCCAAAGCTCTAGCAACAATCGTTATTGCCGCTTTGTATGCAGGGTTCACTCCGGCCACAGCTCAGGTCATCCCATATACCGACCCAGACGGGTTTTATTCATCTATCCCCTCTGCGACAAACACCGCACCGGGCACTGTTCTCAGCCAGCGGGACGTCTCGCCACCTGTCTTAGACGTATTAGTAAAAATGAAGCGCATCGCCTACACGTCTACTCACCCCAACGGCTTTTCCACCCCCGTAACCGGAGCTGTGCTTACACCCACCACCCCGTGGCGCGGCCCCGGCCCACGCCCCGTAGCACTCCTAGCGCCAGGAACTCAAGGAGCAGGCGATTCCTGTGCACCTTCAAAACTGCTCACACTAGGCGGAGAATATGAGATGTTTTCTGCCACCGCGTTATTAAGCCGTGGCTGGACCGTAGCACTAACCGATTATCAAGGATTGGGCACTCCAGGTAACCACTCCTATATGAATAGGAAAGCCCAAGGTGCTGCACTGTTGGATTTGGGGCGAGCCGTCACCACGCTGGGGTTACCGGATGTCAACAGTCACACTCCCCTTATTCCGTGGGGGTATTCCCAAGGCGGCGGTGCATCCGCAGCCGCAGCCGAGATGCACCGCTCATATGCTCCTGATGTGAACATCGCCCTAGCCTATGCTGGCGGAGTTCCCGCTAATCTGCTTTCCGTCTCCAGTTCTTTGGAAGGTACCGCCCTGACCGGCGCGCTGGGATATGTGATCACCGGGATGTATGAGATCTACCCAGAGGTCCGCGAGCCAATAAACACCTTGCTCAACACCCGCGGCCAACAGTGGCTCGACCAGTCAAGCCGCGATTGCCTCCCCGAGAGCCTTCTTACCATCCCGCTTCCAGACACAAGCATCCTCACCGTATCTGGGCAGCGCTTGACCAGTCTCATCTCCGCCGAGGTCTTTCAACGCGCCATTTCTGAACAAGAAATCGGGCTTATCGCTCCCGACGTTCCCGTGTTCGTGGCGCAGGGGCTGCATGATGGCATTATTCCCGCAGGGCAAGCCCGCGACATGGTTAATGGCTGGCGTGACCGCGGCGCCGATGTCACATATTGGGAAGATCCAGCGCCTGCACTGGATAAACTTTTAGGACACATACACGTACTGGGGTCATCTTTCCTCCCCGCAGTCGAGTGGGCTGAGCAACGTTTGGCCATGTTATCGCCACCAACTCCCTAAGAATGTGATAGACCTAACTATATGGTCGCCGATATTCCCGCTGCACTTCTTCAATCACCGTCCTTCCAACTAGAGCATCTGCGCCGCCGCACACGCGATTGTGTGGAAGAAGCCCTGTCTCATGAAGGAATAACCCTGCGGGAATATTGGGTACTCACATGTCTTGTTTCTAGTGATGTCCCCACTCAAGCCACTCTGTGTGATGCCCTTGGGATAGACGCCTCCGACATGGTTCGACTTATCGATTCTCTAGAGGCCAAATCCTGGACCACGAGAGAGCGCGACCCTCAGGATCGTCGCCGTCAGATCGTCAAAGCTACCAAGGCTGGCAAGTCAGCGCATCCGCATCTCGCGGAAGTGGTGACCAAAGCAGAGGACGCCGCGCTCGACGACTCGACGGCAAAACAGCTCAAGCACCTGCGCAAACTAGCGGCAGCAATCATCACTGCAAACGAGGATTAGTTGATCTCTTCTGACTACCTCCGCTCTAGCGAGGCGCCTTCTCCCCGAACGCTTTACGACGTCTTCACTCACACGGCGACCACATTCCCCGAGGCTGCAGCTATCGACGACGGCAGCATCATCACATATCGCGAACTCCTAGAACGCGTTCAAGCAGGTGCCCAACAACTCCACGCTGCGGGGGTGGGACCCGGTAGCCGCATTGGTGTCCGAATGACATCAGGACACAGCGACCTCTACATCGCTATCTTGTCCATCCTCGCAGCCGGTGCAGCCTATGTGCCAGTGGATGCCGACGACCCCGATGAACGCGCAGAACTCGTTTTTAGCGAAGCCACCATCCAAGGCTGTTACAACGACGACGGCTTTCACTCCTACCAAGACAGCACCCCGATTACGCCAACTGTCCCTGCGCTAGAGGACACGGCATGGATCATCTTCACGTCTGGCTCTACCGGAAAGCCAAAAGGTGTGGCAGTCTCGCACCGCAGTGCCGCCGCCTTCGTTGACGCAGAATCTCAGCTCTTCTTACAAGATGCACCTATCGGCCCCGACGACCGAGTGCTGGCGGGACTTTCTGTTGCCTTCGACGCCTCCTGCGAAGAGATGTGGTTGGCCTGGGCACACGGCGCTTGCTTGGTCCCGGCCCCACGTTCCTTAGTGCGCTCCGGAATGGATCTTGGCCCATGGCTTATTCGCCGAGACATCACCATAGTCTCTACCGTGCCCACGCTGGCGGGGCTCTGGCCTACAGAGGCGCTCGACAACATCAGGCTTCTCATCTTGGGAGGCGAGGCGTGTTCGGCGGAGCTCGCCGAGAAGCTATCCGCCCCAGAACGAGAAGTCTGGAATACCTACGGCCCCACCGAGGCCACCGTGGTCGCTTGTGCCGCGCTGTTGCGGCCAAGCCATCCGGTATCTATCGGATTTCCGCTAGCCGGCTGGGACCTAGCCGTGGTGGATGCACAGGGAAAACCAGTAGAAATCGGCGGGGTCGGCGAGCTGATTATCGGCGGGGTTGGCCTGGCGCGGTATCTGGATCCACAGAAAGACGCAGAAAAATACGCCCCGGAGTTAGGGTGGTCGCGCGCTTATCGTTCCGGTGACCACGTCAAGCTCACGGAAGACGGCCTACTGTTTGTTGGGCGTGTCGACGACCAGGTGAAGATCGGGGGACGTCGCATTGAGCTCGGCGAAGTCGATGCACATCTAGCCGCCCTCCCCAACGTGCGCCAATCCACGGTGGTTGTGCACAAGACCGGCGCAGGAGACAGCGTTTTGGTCGGATATCTCTCGCTCACCGATGAGTCCCTAGAATTCGATCACGACCAGGCCCGCGCCATTCTCAGCAGCTCAATGCCGGCAGCGCTTGTCCCACGGCTCTGTGTGCTCCCAGAGCTCCCCACCACGACCTCCGGAAAAGTAGATAAACGCGCACTCCCCTGGCCAATCCACTCGGATGTCACAGCAGCGAACCTCAGCGACACCGAACAGTGGTTGGCCGAGCTCTGGGTGGATGTGTTGGGGATGGACATTGCCGACGCCAACGCAGACTTTTTCTCCTTGGGAGGAACCTCCCTAGCTGCAGCCACACTGATAGGACGCATCCGCGAACGGGTTCCCACCATCGCCGTGCGCGACCTTTATGACCACCCGCGCCTCGGCGCGCTTGCTGAGCATGTAGAGAGCATCCACGTCGCTCCCTCTACTCAGGAAGCCCCTGCGCAGCCGGTCTCCGCTCAAGCCCGCGCTATCCAAGGGCTAGTTCAATTAGTGGCAATGACGCTAAGTTCCCTGCAATGGGTGGCTGGCTTAGCACTCATCAACAACATCGCAGCCAGCGCAGGCGTCAGCTGGGCACAACATATCCCGTGGTTGATAGTCATTGCCCTCCTCATCTTTGTTACTCCCCTGGGCAAACTGGCGATCGGCGGTTATGCCGCGCGAGTTCTAACTAAGGGAATCACGCCAGGTTCTTATCCACGCGCCGGGCGAACACACCTACGAGTCTGGGCAGCAGAGCGCATTGCCAACGCCTCCGGGTCCCGGTCTATCGCAGGTGCCACCTGGGTGAATTACTATGCGCGTGCGCTCGGTGCACGAGTAGGCGACGGCGTGAATCTGCACACGATTCCACCGGTCACAGGGCTTCTTACCCTGGAAGACCACTGTTCAGTGGAACCGGAAGTAGATTTATCGGGTTATTGGGTAGACGCCCGGCATATTCATATCGGTGCAATCCATGTGGGAAAAAATGCTCGCATCGGCGCCCGTTCAGTGCTCATGCCGGGGACAGTCATAGGCGACAACGCACACGTGGAAGCCGGTTCTACGGTCACTGGAAACACACCAATAAAAGCCAACGCCCGGTGGTCTGGGTCGCCGGCGCAAAAGGTGGGGCGCTCCAAGCACCGCTTCCCGGATACACCTCCGCCACGCCGCCCCCAATGGGTCCTCGCCTATGGCTTATCTTCTTTGTTCCTCGCACTTCTCCCTTTGTGCGCAGTGGCTATCGGTGGGGCCGCCATGATCGCCTTTGTGCACGCCACCGGCATTCACCCTTTCCTGGGCATGATAGGCACCGCCCCCGCAGGGACTCTCATAGCTTTTACCTCCTATGGGCTCTGTGTCTGGGCGCTCATCCGGCTACTGAGCCTGCGGCTCACCCCAGGTGTTGCTCCTGTGCGCTCGGCCACGGGTTGGCGGGTGTGGTTTATTCAACGCCTCATGGACGATGCCCGCACATATCTTTTCCCGCTCTATGCCGCACAGCTGACGCCTTTATGGTTCCGGAGCCTCGGCGCAACGGTGGGCAAAGACGTGGAAATCTCCACCGCCGTCATGGTGCCTACATTTGTTGATATCCGCGACGGTTCTTTCCTTGCCGACGACACCCTCGTCGGCGGTTACGAACTCGGCGGAGGCTGGATGCTCGCCGGGGCAACCAAGATTGGCAAGCGCTCTTTTGTGGGGAACTCCGGCATCGCTGGCCCACAGCGCAAACTAGCCAAAAACTCCCTCGTAGCGGTGCTCTCCTCCACCCCAAAGAAGTCCAAGGCTGGATCTAATTGGTGGGGCTCGCCGCCAGAACGCATGCGCCGCGTCACCGTGACCACCGATGCGTCGGAAAGCAGCACCTATAGGCCGCGTCTCCGGATGCGGATTCTCCGAGGCGCTATAGAAACCCTCCGGCTGCTCGCCCCCATCACCAGTGGCGTTCTTGCCACAGCGGTGCTAGCTAGCCTGCAGTTGTTACTGATTAACCTAGGCCTTGGGGCGACGATCCTGCTCGGTGGTGTGGTTCTTATAGCTGCCGGAGCCCTTGCGTTACTGATCACGGTCGCCATGAAGTGGCTGTGTGTTGGCCGCCATCGCACAGGCGACCACCCCTTGTGGAGTTGGTTTGTATGGCTCAACGAATTGCAAGACACCTTTGTGGAAGTGGTCGCGGCCCCCTGGTTCTTTAACCACGCACTCGGCACGGGATCACTCACTATCGGGTTACGTCTCCTCGGCGCGAAGGTAGGCAAAGGTGCGTGGATTGAGACGTACTGGCTGCCCGAGACCGACCTCTGCCAGATCGGTGCTGGGGCTACGATCGGCCCCGGCGTGGTGGTGCAGACCCACCTCTTCCAAGACCGCGTGATGAGCCTAGGTATCGTCACCATCGCACCGGGAGCGACCCTGGCGGCGCATTCTGTCGCGCTTCCCGCTTCCAAGCTTGCCGACGCCACCACTATCGGCCCCGGCTCACTCGTCATGCGCGGTGACCAAGTTCCAGCGCACACCCGCTGGCAAGGAAATCCGATTGAACCGTGGATTCCCAGCTAATCCCTGTTTTGTTCACACGTCACCAAATTTTTTGCAATTTTGCGTAACGACGCCAGCAAGTCCTCCGATACTCAAAATGTAAGGCTTAAGGCGCCATACCCAGTGGCGTTCTCAACGACTTAGGGGCACCCGCCCTTCAGTCATGCCTTCACCCAACAGGGTAAATGTAATAACCCTCATTACAATTACCTTAAAAAGGGTGCAGAACCCACCCCCTTTTAGGTGGAAATTGCATCTTTTATTATTAGAGCGCTTTACCCCCTTTACGGTTGCTACCTGCGAAATTTTCGACTTATAGTGGAAGTTTTTCCTAAACTTTTTCCGAAAAATTTCAAGAGCGGCGATCAACACCAAAAGGGCAGGTAAGGTGCATTAAACAGGGGAAGATCATTACTTCCCCGTAACGCCCTCAACCGAAAGGAACATCTTATGTTCACCGCAATCCATAATTTTGTCCTCGACCTCCTCGACCTCGACTTCCTGTCCTCCCAGCCAAAGGACTACTTCCTCGGCGCCTGGGATTCCTTCCTTGACATCTTCGACGCCATCAAGGACGGCTTCTCCTCCTAACATGGAGTAGACACTAAAAGGGCGTGGCCCACAGGTATCACCCTGTGGGCCACGCCCTTTTTTTTTTGGGGGGGGGGGGGGAGGATGGCCGCATTTTTCATGCATTTATCAACACATACCCCACCCAAACAACAGAGAACACATGAAGAGAACTATATAAAGACTAAATTTTTCTTAGCGCAATAATCGGGTAGACTGTCCATAAAGTATGGGAATTTTAAAGCTTTCCTTAATTTTTTAAACAAAAGGAGCAACCATGGCCAACGCCATTTATAATTTCTTCTTCAGTCTTCTAGATCACGAGATCTTATCCTCTTCGCCGAGCGCCTACTTTAATAACGGATGGAAAGCAATCAAGCAGCTTTTCAACGCTTTTTCTTCTTCTCGATAGAGACTCGAGAGATCCAAGACCGAGTCTCGCAGCTCATAAGAGCCTCTCTAAAAGTCAGACTTATTAATTCCATGACTCACTCAGCCGAAAGGAATATTCATGTCTAGCGCTATTTACCATTTCTTCGACGATCTTTTCGCTTTTGATTTCCTCTCCTCGAATCCAGAAGGATACTACTCAGATGCTTGGGCATCTTTTGAAAATATCTTCCTTCACGTAAAGCACCTTTTCCTTGACATCAAGGACAGCCTTTCTTCTTAATCTGCAATAAAGAAAAGGCGAAAGCGCGTTCCAGCAGTTTTTTTAACTGTTGGAACGCGCTTTCGCTGTCTTAATCCCCAATTCGATCTCGTCCGCGCATCACGATATTCGAGTCCGGTATTCCTACAACATCATGATCTTTGTTTGTATATTCAAACTTACTCAAGATGTATCGCATCGCATTGATACGAGCTCGTTTCTTATCGTTAGAACGGATAGTGATCCAAGGAGATTCATCCGTGTCCGTATAACGGAATTGCTCTTCCTTCGCCCGCGTATAGTCATCCCATTTATCCAAAGACGCGAGGTCCATCGGAGAAAGCTTCCACTGCCGCACAGGATCAACCTGCCTAATTGCGAACCGTGTCCTCTGTTCCTTCTGAGTCACCGAGAACCAAAATTTGGTAAGCGATATACCGGAACCCAAGATCATATTTTCCAGCATTGGCACTTCCCTAAGAAACTCCGCATGCTGCGATTCCGTGCAGAACCCCATCACACGCTCCACGCCCGAGCGGTTGTACCATGAGCGGTCAAAAAAGACGATCTCACCAGCACACGGGAAATGCTCAATATAGCGTTGGAAATACCATGAAGTGGATTCTCTCGGCGAAGGTTTCTCCAACGCAACCGTCCGAGCACCACGAGGATTCAGATGCTCATTAAAACGCTTAATAGTGCCACCTTTACCGGCAGCATCGCGCCCCTCAAACAAAATGATATGACGCTGACCAGTATCTTTTGTCCAGTTCTGCCACTTCAGTAACTCAATCTGCAGAGCACGCTTCGTGTGCTCGTACTCTTCTCGCGACATGCGCTCGGGATAGGGATAGGACTCTTTCCACGTGTCCACCGGGGTCCCGTCCGGAGCCAAGAGAATGGGATCATCCTCATCAGAGTCATCAACTATATAGCCCTCGATTGCCGCAAGGTCTATGGTTGGTAGCTCTTTCTCCGATGCACTCATACTCATAATGATAGCGCTCCTCCCCCTCAGAAACCCGACTATAGGGATAAATAATCATCCAGATTCTGAAACATTCATGCTTCTACCGCATGCAAAAATCCCACTGTTCAGATGAAGCCAAACAGCGGGATTTGTACTTAAGCGTTACTTGCTAGAGCCAGAAGAGAGGAAAGCACTCGAGAGCTGACCACCCCAGGCATCAAGGTTAGAAGAAAGGTCGCCCTTGAAGATGAACTTGCCGAAATTCACAAGCGCATCATAGCCCTTGAAGAAGTCACCGAGGCGCTCCAGGCCGAGAACAAGATCGTTAGCCATCTGAACAATATTCATTATTTAGCTCCTAGTAGGATAAGACGAATTTGGTGTTTTGACGATCGATTATTGCTTAGAAGACTTTGTCGACCGGGATCAGGCGAGCCCACTCAAGAGCAGTCTCGACGACAGCGTGTACAGCTTTAGCGATCTTATCGAACTCAAAACCCTTGAAGGTGTCAAGAATGTTTGAAGAGAGAGAAATCAATTCAGAAGACATATGTACTCCTAGAAGTAATCCCGGAGGGGTCCGGGTTGGAAAACTTTCCCACCGAGACTTGGCTGCAACACTAGCCTCTGATGGCTCATTATGAATGATAACACCGGAGCATGCCGGCGCTAGCTAAGCCAAAACTCACGTAGAGCGTTTTTAACAGCAGCTCAAACATCCATTCCGCTTATGTAACACTTCCGTCGAACGCGCAAATATAGTGTTTCCCTAGGTTGAAGGATGCGAATCCCTATAACAACCCGATTCCAACAGGACCAACTACCCCACAAATAGGGGCAGGTTGAAGCAAAGTAAAATTTTTCAAATTTCGCCCCCATATGGGGTCAAATTTGGCAAAATGCCTAGATATGGAATTAATAGCTGAACGCTTTTACCCGCAAAGAGCTTGTTCCCCCTCTAACTTTTGCGTGTATTTTTGCCTTTACCTGCCAAGTATTGACTTTTATCCTGCTCATACTTTATGGATACAGAAAAGTTCTTTGCCCCCCAAAAAAAGCCGGATCCTTTAGCCCCACCACGCATTAATCCCCGCCTGTTAGCACCCAACGGCCCAACAAACGGGGATTAAATCATTAAAATATCAAGTATTATTTGAAAATCTTGATCATCGATGCAACGTTGCCACCAAGCTTGGCAAGCGACACCATGAAATCAAAGATCTCCTTAACAACGCCGGTGGTTGAGAGATCGACCCAGTTTTGCATGTGCTCCATATTTTCCTCTTTCAGATTTGTGTACGTGTTTCAAGCGTTAGGGAAGATACCCTTAGGCTGCAGGTGTAGCAGGAGCCTCAGTTTCAGTAAAGATCTTCTTGGTGGTATCCGCAGCGCTGGACATTCCACCGTTTATCCATTCAGCCAGCTTCATCAGAAGCTTTGGAACACCCTGGAAAAGGCCGGAAATTGCTTCCATGCCATCCTTGAACTTGCCCAGGTGATCTGCCATAACTGTCATATCCATGAAGTATCTCCTCTGAGAGAGAGGTCGGTACGTGTACCGACAGGAATTAGTAAGTAACGTCATCAGACGTCTCGGATAGCAATTGTGTCACAAAGTTGCCCACATTCAAGCCAGGCCACTCACACCTTCCAAACCACACAATAATGCATCAACCAAACAGTCGATAGAACTGTGCAAAAAGTTAGAAAAAATGGCCCCTCCGTTCGTTAATTTCATTGTTAAAAAAGGTTTCCGGCCGATATTCACCCACTCATGTGCGCTATGTGACAAATTAACTTTCGCCTTCAACACAAAAACTTGACCTACGCAACATTGTGAAAATTAGGAATTACGCCCTTTTTTACCCCAAAAATGGGGGAACCCGGCCCCTTATTCAGGGGCCGGGTTGAAGGCATCCAGACTTATCTTAGAAGCCCATTCCACCCATCTCGTCAGCGCCAGGCATTGCAGGAGCAGCTGGCTCCGGCTTGTCGGCAACAACAGCCTCGGTGGTCAGGAACAGAGCTGCGATGGATGCAGCGTTCTGCAGTGCAGAGCGAGTAACCTTCACTGGGTCATTGATGCCAGCAGCCATCAGGTCAACGTACTCTCCGGTAGCTGCGTTGAGGCCTTCGCCTGCAGGGAGGTTAGAAACGTTGTTAGCCACAACGCCGGGCTCTAGGCCAGCGTTGAGAGCGATCTGCTTCAGCGGTGCAGACAGTGCCTCGCGGACGATCTTCACACCGGTAGCCTCGTCACCGGTGAGGTCCAGGTCGCCGTCGAGAACGTGTGCAGCTTGCAGCAAAGCAACGCCGCCGCCGGCAACGATGCCTTCCTCGACAGCTGCCTTAGCGTTGCGCACTGCGTCTTCAATGCGGTGCTTACGCTCGGTGAGCTCAACCTCGGTAGCCGCACCAACCTTGATCACAGCAACGCCACCGGCAAGCTTTGCCAGGCGCTCCTGCAGCTTCTCACGGTCGTACTCAGAATCCGAGTTTTCGATCTCAGCGCGGATCTGGTTTACACGACCCTCGATCTGCTCAGGCGATCCTGCACCCTCGACGATGGTGGTCTCGTCCTTGGTCACTACAACCTTGCGTGCGCGGCCCAGCAGCGGGATGTCAGCGGTCTCTAGGGAGAGGCCGACCTCTTCAGAGATAACCTGTCCACCGGTGAGGATTGCCATATCCTGCAGCTGTGCTTTACGACGATCACCAAAGCCCGGTGCCTTCACAGCAACAGACTTGAAGGTGCCGCGGATCTTGTTCACAACAAGAGTGGAGAGTGCTTCACCCTCGACGTCTTCAGCAATAATCAGCAGTGGCTTGCCAGCCTGCATGACCTTTTCCAGCAGCGGCAAAAGCTCCTTGATGTTGGAGATCTTGCCGGAAACTAGAAGGATGTATGGATCTTCCAGAACAGCCTCAAGACGCTCCATGTCGGTAGCAAAGTAGCCAGAGATGTAGCCCTTATCAAAGCGCATACCCTCGGTCACCTCAAGGTCAACGCCAAAGGTGTTGGATTCCTCAACGGTGATGACGGATTCCTTGTTCAGGGTTCCGTTGCCTACTGCGTACATAGCCTTGGCGATCTGAGCGCCAATTGCTGGATCAGCAGCAGAAATACCAGCGGTCGCAGCGATCTGCTCCTCGGTCTCTACTTCTTTAGCGTTCTGCAGAAGGTTTTCGGTCACCTTAGCCACAGCCTGCTCAATGCCGCGCTTGATCCCCATTGGGTTGGAGCCTGCAGCGACGTTGCGCAGACCCTCGCGGACAAGTGCCTGAGCCAGAACGGTAGCGGTGGTGGTGCCGTCGCCGGCAACATCGTCAGTCTTCTTAGCGACTTCCTTAACCAGCTCAGCGCCGATCTTCTCGTACGGGTCCTCGAGCTCAATTTCGCGAGCGATAGAGACACCGTCGTTGGTGATGGTCGGGGCGCCCCAGCTCTTTTCTAGAACAACGTTACGACCCTTAGGTCCGAGCGTGACCTTAACCGCATCAGCCAAGGTATTCAGGCCCTTTTCAAGGCCCCGGCGTGCTTCCTCATCAAAGGCAATGATCTTTGCCATGAAAGTTTGTGCTCCTTATATATAGGACGACACTCACGTCTCGACGTTCCAGCAGGCGCCCGCGACGGCACGGTGGGCCGAGTGTAAACCAACCTCACCCGCTGATATGTCTCGAAAATTTCGATTTATCTAGCACTCTAATGATCAAAGTGCTAACCACCGTTTTAGCAGTCTCCCCATGCGAGTGCAAGATCGTTCTACACTGGGCACCATGATTACAGACATCGTTAATAAGGTACGTCCGCTCGTCGAGAAGCAAAGGGACGCCATATTCAAGGATCTCAGCGAGATCACGTCCTACAACTCTGTGCACTCCACTCCAGAATGCGCTGACGACCATGCCTCCGCATGCGCATGGGTCGTGGATGCGCTGACCAAAGTCGGATTAGAGGTAACCGAATACCCCTACGACGGCGGAGCCACCACCGTTCTGGGCACCAAGAAAGCCGTCGGGGACGCTCCGACCGTTCTGTTGTACTCGCACTATGACGTCGTACCCGCCGGTGATCCCGCCGACTGGATCAGCGACGCCTTTACGCTTACCGAACGCAACGGACGCTGGTACGCCCGCGGCGCTGCCGATTGCAAAGGCAACCTCGTGATGCACCTCGCCGTGCTGCGCGCGATACAGGAACTCGGCGGCACCGACCTAGGCATCACTTTCCTCGTCGAAGGCTCCGAGGAACAAGGCGGCGCAGAGCTTAGCTCGCTTATCCACACCCAGCCCGAGCTCTTCCAATCAGATGTCATCCTCATCGCAGATTCCGGCAACCAGGAAGTAGGCGTGCCGACGCTCACCACCACCCTTCGTGGCGGCGCACAAATCACGGTTACGCTCAAAACTCTGAACGCCGCAGTCCATTCCGGTAGTTTTGGCGGGGCCGCTCCCGACGCCACTGCAGCGCTTATCCGACTGTTGGATTCGCTCAAAGACGAGCACGGCCGCACCGTCATAGACGGCGTAGATTGCTCTGCGCGATGGCCAGGAGGAGCTTATGATCGCGAAAGCTTCCGCGCCGATTCCACCATGCTTGATGGCACGCAGATCATGGGAACCGACGAAGATAACCCTGCAGATATGGTCTGGGCACGCCCAGCTATTTCCATCACAGGTTTTACCTCCACCCCGGTAGACAAAGCAGTCAACGCAGTCCCACCCGTGGCCAGCGCACGACTCAACCTCCGCGTACCGCCAGGACTCAAAGCCACCGACGTTGCAGAAGCTCTTATTGCACACCTCAAAGCCCACGTTCCATGGGGAGCACATATTGAAGCCAGCTACGACGATGCAAATGAACCATTCGAAGCCAGAATCGATGGCCCGGCAATGTCTCACTTCAACGCCTGCCTAGCCAACGCCTACGGCAAGGAAGACACCGTACATATCGGCTCGGGCGGTTCCATCCCACTATGCTCTGAGCTCCTAGGGATCATGCCGCATGCAGAGCTGGCACTTTTTGGCGTAGAAGAGCCACAATCCACGATTCACTCCCCCAACGAGTCCGTAGATCCCAATGAAATCCGCGATATTGCAGTCGCAGAAGCTTCTTTCCTACTGACATACGGAAAATAGCCTTAACCAGGAAACCCCGCAGGCAATGTTGGTCATGGCCTGCGGGGTTTCTGCGTGAAAGAGAACGTCTTCCGATGCTTTTGTCGTTTTTGAGAACGCTAGAAGGCACACGACATACAAAACCCCAGGTGGCGTTTTTTAGCGTTCTCAAAAACGACACCACCCCCGAACTCAAAAAACCCTTGCGGCTCAACCACATCCCCGTTAGCATCGCAGGTGTGATCCACATCATTGATTTCTCTCAGCGTGCACAGCAAGTGCTCGTGGCCCCAGTAGCGGCCCGAGTGCTCAAGGCTGCTACAGCCATGTGCCCGTCTGTGGGATAGGAGGACTGACTCCCACATTCGGGAAGCAGCCGTTAAACCCACAACATCCAACGTCGGTCCATACTCTTTATCTGTTTTCACACAAGGACCGAAATCAATGTCTTCTTTCACCTCATCGCTTACTTTCCGTTCTCGCCGTTCGTTGCCGACAAAAACCTATACCCAACACTCCCCTATCCCCAGCACGACGCGAGTGTTTGCCGATGATCCTTTCCGAGCACGCTTCGGCCATAAGTTGCCTAAAGGTTTAAGAGAAGAAGCACATGGCATGCAATGGCGAACCTTCACCGCTATCTATACACCAGCTTCCGCAATCCGCGTCCACATCACAGGCGTACGCAAGCTACGCGGCAACCACAACTCCTATGACATTGAGCTTCATCGGAACACAACTGACGGAAGAATCACTGAAACCCACTCAATCGTGGCATCGGGCCCCATCGCTGCATGCACCCACATCTTGGCTAATGCAGGGCGTCGAGTAGAAATTCTTTCTTTCCACCAATTCGAGATATTCGAATCCACCGTGACGTTTGTGCTTGCTTCCCACAATCATCGCCAACACTGGGCAATGGGTTTCGGCGGTAGTCGTGAACACTCGGCTGCAACTGCAATGAGCTCTGCGTCTGAGCTGTTGTTTGGGTAATCACATAACAAAACCCTGATCGCGATAGGTCTACGATCAGAGCCTCGTTTTAGTTAACTAGCAGTAATAGGTCAGTTTTTCTTCTTTCCTCTGCGAATAATAAACACACCAGCTGCAATAAGTAGAGCGCTTGCAAACCCAAGACCAATCACACTCGCGCCGGTCTTAGCCAAAGGAGTCCGCTGCTTATTCACTTGTGCCTTATTCGTCTGTTGTGGTGCAGGTGCTTGTGGAGCAATCTGCGGTGGAACAGACGAAGTTGGCGGAATTATCGGCGTGATCACAAATGGCAGAAGCGGGATTAGCGGTATCAAAGGAATGAGTGGAACCAGCGGAGAGAGCGGTGGCTTCTCGTAACCATTCACTGCAGAGACGGTGATCGTAGGATTTCCTCCGATAATGCTAATTTTTCCGTCGTTGGAAATAGTGTGGTTCCAATTTGTTCCGTCGATGTGCGCATCACGTTCCGTTATCGTGCATTCTGATCCATCAGCGATATCAGAAACAGGGTCAGAAGAACCTTCGCCCTTGATGTTGAGAATTCCCCGAGCAGTTTCTTTATCCCGCTTTGTGCAGACGTAATCGAAGGTGAAAACTTTTTCTTTCGCCTTATCTGATGCGGCGCCCACCAACTGTTTACGAATAACAAAGCCACCCGTATGTGCTTTATAGGTATTAGTAGCAGTGACGCTTACTACCTGGTCTTTCTCACCGATAACAAACCGCTGGTTCTCCCATGTAGTCGCAAGAGAAGCTCCAGGTATAGACGCATCCTTTTCAGAGACAACGCACTCTGTGCCTATAGCTATTTCTTCAGATACGGCAACGGAGCCTCGTCCATTCACAACAGGAACAGTGGCCTCGCCGCTAAGGTTGCCACATGTCCAAGCGAAACCAAACTCTTTGGGAACAGCCACCCCAGCTTCAGCATCAACGATTTTATTGATCTTAAAGCTACCCTTTTGCTGGGTAAACGTATTGTGTGCCTTAACCAGAAGGGCAGGAGCGTCTTCCGATGGAACTTTAAACTTTGCAGTTGCACCGTTTACAGAAATATCTTCACCGGAAAGAGTAACCGACCAATCAACTCCATCGTGGCGAATATCAGATTCGGTAACTTCGCATTCAGAGCCCACTGGTATTTTTTCGATGTGTTTCGTTTGTCCGTTCATAACGGAAACAGATCCATCAATTGCATTTCCACCGGTAGGAGCCTTGCAAGAATACTTGAATTCAAAAGGAAGTTCCGCTAGCTTCGCAAGATCCTTAGCGTCCCCACCAACAGTCTTGCTAATCGCAAAACCACCATCGCTGTAATCGAAAGTATTTGTTGCAGTTATTTGAACAGTCTTATCTTCTTCAATGGTGAACTCACCATTCTTGGTAATGCTGCCAGTCCAGGTAGTTCCACGTGGCGAATCGAAGGAAGCTTCTGTAACTTTGCAGCGAGTTCCTACGGGAATATCAATAGGACCGCTAATAATTTCGCCAGCCTTGACAGTAAGGGGGCCTGTTTTCTCTCCACACACATAGTTAAAGCTGTATTCAAGATCTTTGGCTAGCCCTGCGGCAGGTCCATTGACGATCTTTTCCAAGAAGAATCCACCAAGCTTCGGCTTATAAGTATTGATGAACTTCACATCAATACTCTGCTTTTTATCTTTACCGATTGTAAACTTGCCGTTTTCTACAGACGACGTCCATTCATATCCGGAAATAGCAGCATCTGTATCCAGCTCTTTAACTTCACACTCAGTGTTTTCTAGGAATTCCGGCGATACAAAAGGCTTCTCTGCAGACACCTTAAACGGCGTCCATTCAGAGCTTCCACACTTGTATTCCCCTGAAAATTCTTTGCTCTGGTACTGAGGATCAGTTGCTACCTTGGCGTCGCCTTCCACAACCTTCTTAACGGTGAAGGTTCCCTTTGGAACAGGCGTATAGATATTGGTTGCAATGACTTTAGCAGTCTGTTCTTTCCCGATGGTTATGATTCCATCGTTAGGAGTCAACGTATGAGACCAAATGTGTTGCTCTACATCTGTTCCTTCTTCAAGCTCCTTAATCACGCATTTAGTACCCACTGGATACTCTTTTTCAGAAGTGAATGGCTTATTTACGGAAGCCTTTACCTTCTGAGAAGCTTCATCGTTACAGGAATAAGTGAAATTAAATTCCTTATCCTTCAATCCATCGACAATAGCCGGATCGCCTACCAATTGCTTTTCAATAATGAAAGATCCAGTCTCCTCTTTCGGATCTTCCGGATAGGTGTTTGTGGCAATGAGGTCTACCGAGTTTTCCTTAGGATCACGAATTGTAAAAGTAGCTGACGCAGCTGGTTGTCCATCGATAATCCACGACAATCTCGGTTCCGGCGAGCCTAGCTGATCATTTTTTTCTTTAACTTCACAGCTCATGCCCTTTTCCAAAGAAGTAAAGTGTCGGTAATCTGTCCCGTCACCCTTAACTTTGAACTCTTCCGATACGATTTTAGAACCGTCCATCTGTTCGCACTTATACTCAAAAGTAAATTCACTCGGTATATTCACGCCAGATCCGATAACTACTTTTCGTACCGTAAATCCACCTAATTTACCAGTACCAAATCCACCAGATCCAGGAATAGCAGCATATCCTGTGTAGTCTTTGCCATTTACCGTTGCAGTATTAGTCTGTGTACTAAAAGCTTCTGGCTTAGTTTCTGTATAAGTAGTAAAACGAACTATTGGACCAGTCTGTGGAGACAAACCATAAGGGAACTCAAATACTATTTCCTGCTCTGAGCAGGTAACAGTAAAGTTATGTCCAGTAAAAGTGTTTTGAATTCCTGTAAAGCCGACATAACGCCCGCCATCAGCATAATTATTGGCATTAATGATGCTGCCTAGGTAGAAAAAGTCGTTCGACCATGTCCCGACACTCACGACATCGCTGGGTGAAGTCATTGCAGAATCGCACGCAAACTTATGCCCTTCAGGCGCTTTATCTGTTACGCGGAAGCCGCCTTCTGCAGTTTCAGTCCCTTTAGTACTGCCATTAATCCAAACAGTCCAATCAGTTAGATAGATGTCTGCTTCATCTACAGTTTTCTTTCCTCGATACTGACCGGCTTTTGATGTTTCATGGGTATTTCCCCCTGGGCCATCTTTCGGATAGACGCCCGCTAGAGCACCTTGACCGCATCCAGAGAACTGAAGTAACCCATCAACTGCAGAGTCATACCCGGTCTCGGTATTGATCTGAGATCTGTCCCATTGAAGTGATACTTTCACCTTGCCTTGAACATCGAAATGAGTGCCGGCAAAATCAGAGAGCGTCACTATCAGATTCTTACCTGACCATTCAGCAGTTCCGACTTCTCGATTAGAGGCATCACGCAGTGTGAAACGCTGGTCAGCTCCCGTTGCAACCTGCAACTGAGGTGGCAGCGTGAAAGTCAGTTTATCGCCCGCTTTAGCAGTGTTGGGAACTTTCCAATCAAATTCTGCAACAGCAGATTCGCCGGCATTTGTGTAACTTCCTCCTTGAACTCCACCCCCTTCGACCCAATGAAGGTTATCCCAGCTTCCAACACATGTTGGCTGAGCAGAGGTTTGAGGAACTTTCCCGACATACACCGACACTGACATTACAAGCAGAGCGGCGAGCAATATTGCAAAGAGGCTCCGCGGCAGGCTACTCGCCTGCTTTTGTGAGGGACTTTTCATTTTCAGTTTTGCCTTAACTAAATTCGTTTTGCCCAAAAATAGGCACACAGCAGATCTTCTACATATAGTTATTTCACAAAACCTAAAATAACTAAAGCTACTGCAATTAAATTCTTAATTTTGTCGCTTACTTTTCTTCCAAAAAACTAGTTTTGACCTAAAACCCCTGCTAGCGAATGTCCGCAATCTCGCACCCCAACCTGCGCTAAGATAACAAGAGTGAGCTGCGCCGATGCATGACGCAAAAACTACACCTCAATACCAATCCCGCTGCGTTACTACATTGCACGCACTTTCACTTCGCCTTGTACGTCCACGACAGCCAAAGGATTATTTCGCCCTGTGCTCGTATTGCTGTTAGCTCTCGCGGCGACCGCCACGGTCGCCCCAATTGCAGTGAAAACTTGTGGAAGGCCAGCTTTCGGCCTTCTTTCCATTACGCCCTTCGCCGGGTTTGCGTGGATCTTTGGCAAGTTGATCAGCGGTGACTTTTCTTCGGGCAAAGCCCTCACCGCTCATTACGGGTGGATGAGCAGCGCGCATTTAGATCTGACTTTCCGGCTCGATTCGCTTTCCGCGCTGTTCAGCTTGATCATCTTGGGCGTCGGTGGCTTGGTCTTACTGTATTGCTGGAATTACTTTGATTCTGTGCCTCGCCGATTGCGACCTTTTGCGGGACAACTATCCGGCTTTGCGATGGCCATGTACGGGCTCGTGATCTCCGATAACATGCTGCTGCTCTATGTTTTCTGGGAGATTACCTCGGTGCTCAGTTTCTTGTTGGTGGGCTACTACGGCGAGCGAGCGTCATCACGCCATGCTGCAATGCAGGCGCTGATGATCACCACTTTGGGCGGATTATCAATGCTCGTAGGCATTATTTTGTTGGGTCGCCAGACGGGCATTTGGGAGTTGTCCGGCCTTGCCAACGCAAGCTTGGAGGGGACCCACCACATTTCTTATGCCGTGGTCCTCATATTGGCGGGCGCATTATCCAAGTCGGCTATCGCCCCAACGCACTTTTGGTTGCCCGGTGCGATGGCTGCGCCAACGCCAGTATCTGCTTATTTGCATTCTGCGGCAATGGTCAAAGCAGGGATTTATCTCGTTGCTCGGTTAGCTCCTGATCTTGCTTTCTCGTATGTCTGGTACTTGGTGGTGATCCCTCTAGGGATTTTCACCATGCTTTTGGGTGGCTGGATGTCCTTACGCCAAACAGACCTCAAGCTGATTTTGGCCTATGGCACTGTCAGCCAGCTGGGCTTTATCACTGTGCTCGTAGGAATTGGCTCGCATGCGGCCATGGTGGCGGGTCTTGCGTTAACGTTTGCGCATTCTATGTTTAAAGCGACGCTTTTTATGGTCGTAGGGGCAATTGATCACACAACGGGAACCCGCGACATACGCAAGCTCTCCGGGCTTGGGAGAAAGCAACCGATCTTGATGGGCGTCGCCACGCTTGCTGCCGCATCGATGGCGGGGATTCCCCCGTTGTTCGGTTTTGTAGCAAAAGAGGCAGCTCTTGAGGCGGTGCTGCATGAGCATGCTCTCGTGGGATTGCCGGGGCAGGTAACGCTTGTGGGGATAGTGGCAGGTTCGATTCTCACTATGGCGTACAGTCTGCGGTTTCTCTTCGGGGCGTTTGCTACCAAGGGCGGGCAGGTCTCCGAGCCGGTGCTCACGATGCATCCTATCGGCCCGCTGTTATGGATTCCTCCAGCACTATTAATGGTGTTGACCGTGCTCACTGGGGCGATCCCGCAGCTGTTAGGTACTCTTCTGAGCGCCCACACGACCTCGATTTTCGGCGAAAAAACGCACCTGGCCCTGTGGCATGGGTTTACTATTCCGCTCGCATTGAGCGCCGCAATCGTGGGAATCGGAGCGGTTATGCACTGGCAGCGTGCAACAATCGCCAAGTTGCATTTCACCGAGCCGGCTCTGGGCAACGCTAGCGCTGCGTATGACCGCGTCTTGGATCTTCTTCGGACATCCTCGCTGCGTTTAACCGCCTCCACCCAGCGAGGTTCGCTGGTTATTAACTCGGGCTCTATCTTTGCGGTCTTTGTCCTTGTCCCGCTCATCGCGCTATTAAGCGGAGAGCGTAGCGACGTCCACATGATCCTCTGGGATACGCCGCTGCAAGCAATCATCGCCGGAATCATAATCGTGATGGCTATTAGCGCAGCCGTCCAATCCAACCGGCTCTCTGCCCTGATCATGGTGGGAATGACTGGCTATGGTGCAGCCATGATTTTTGCGCTGCACGGCGCCCCCGACCTTGCACTTACTCAAATACTGGTGGAAACCATCACGGTGGTGGTGTTCATGCTGGTTCTTCGCCGTTTCCCGGCGCGCACCCAGTGGCAACCTTCCCATCGCGCTAACAGACTGCGCGCGTGGCTTGCCGCAGCCGTGGGCTTCACCGCCGTCATTCTCACTGTGTTTGCCATCAACGCCCGGACCGAAGCCCCGGTGAGCGCTGTTATCCCCGACCTGGCCAAAGACATAGGCCACGGGGCAAATGCCGTCAACGTGTTGCTGGTGGACATTCGCGCCTGGGATACCTTCGGCGAAAGCACTGTCCTTATCATCGCAGCGATTGGTGTTTCCTCCCTGATCTATCGCACCAAAAGCTTCCAGCGGGATTCACGCCGCCCCACGTTGCATGATTCTGGCGGCTGGCTTTCCTCAGAGGCAGCGCGTAACCGCTCTTTGATGGTGGACGTGTCCACTCGACTGCTGTTCCCCATCATGATGGTGCTCTCCGCCTATTTCTTCTTCGCAGGCCATAATGCTCCCGGCGGCGGATTCGCAGGCGGACTTGTCGCGGCCCTCGCTCTTGCGTTGCGCTATCTTGCAGGAGGCCGCGAAGAGTTGGAGCAGACCTTCCCCATCGATCCTTCCCGCGTCTTGGGAGTCGGCGTGCTGCTTACCGCTGCCGCCGTTATCTGGCCAGTCTTTATTGGCGCGCCGCCGCTGACCTCCTATGCGTGGGATCTGCATATTCCGATTATCGGGGACATCCATGTGGTCAGCGCTTTGCTTTTCGACGCCGGCGTCTACCTAATAGTCATCGGATTGGTGTTGCACGTCCTCACGTCTTTGGGCAGCCAACTCGATCTGGATGAGGAATTGCGTAAACAGCGTGCACGGGAACGAGTGAAAAAACTCAAGGCTCGCGTAGGAAAGGAGAAGTAAATGCTGGTCAATCTCTCATTACTCCTTGCCGCAGGCGTTCTTGTGTCAGCTGGTGCTTATCTGGTGCTGGACAGGGCTATGACCAAGATGATGATGGGGCTGTTGCTTATGGGCAATGGCGTTAACATCCTGGTGCTCATGGCTGGCGGCGCGCCGGGGTCGCCGCCGATCAAGGGGCGCGATTCTGCGCTTTATGGCGATACAGTTGCGGATCCGTTGGCTCAGGCCATGATTCTTACGGCAATCGTGATTTCCATGGCGCTTACTGCATTTATCCTTACGCTTGCGTATCGGCAGTACCGTTACCGTACTCAAGACGTGGTGGAAGACGACGTGGAGGATGCTGCAGTTGCAGCCCGCCCGCCGCTGCCTTCAGCGGCACCTGACCATGATCTTTCCGACGACCCAGCCACCGGGCGAGTCACCAAGCTTGGCGACGAGTTCGGCCCCCGTTGTTTCGAGGCCCCATTGACAGACTCGCAGGAGGACCAGTGATTCCTTTTCAAAGCCTCCTTGACGCGATGCCAGTTCTTATCCCGCTTCCCATCGTGGTCCCTGCCGTGGGCGCAGGCATAGCATTAGCAGCTGCGAAGCATCTGCGCGTTCAACGCATAGTCGCAGCTCTCACGCTCTTTGCCCTCATTTCTTTGGCTGTCACCATGCTGTTTGTGGTGGATCAGGAAGGCATTCAGACCATTCAGATCGGCGGTTGGGATGGGCCCGTGGGTATTACCCTCGTGGCGGATCGCCTTTCTACCCTGATGCTGATGGTTTCTTCCATCGTTTTGTTCTGCGTGATGTGGTACGCAATTGGCCAGGGAGTTCGCGACGGGGAGGAAGACGAGCCTGTGGCGGTCTTCTTGCCCACGTATCTTCTGCTCAGCATGGGCGTGAACATGTCGTTCCTCGCCGGCGACCTCTTTAACCTCTACGTGGGCTTCGAGGTCTTCCTCGTCGCGTCTTATGTGCTTCTGACTCTGGGCGCTTCCCCTGCACGCGTGCGCGCAGGGGTGGGTTATGTCATGGTCTCCATGCTGAGTTCGCTTGTGTTTCTTATCGGACTCGCTTTGGTGTATGCGTCCGTCGGCACGCTTAATATGGCGCATATTTCAGAGCGCATGGAATCGGTGCCTGGTGGCACCCAAACCGCGATCTTTGCGGTGCTCCTCATCGCCTTTGGCATCAAGGCTGCAGTATTCCCGCTTGATTCGTGGTTGCCGGACTCCTACCCCACCGCGCCGTCTTTGGTCACGGCCGTCTTCGCAGGTCTGCTTACTAAGGTCGGTGTGTACTCGATCATCCGAATGCGTTCTGCGGTGTTCACGTCGGGATCTTTGGATACGTTATTGATGTGGGTAGGGCTGGCCACCATGTTGGTGGGGATCTTGGGCGCGATGGCACAGAATGACATCAAACGCCTCCTCAGTTTCACCCTGGTCAGCCATATCGGTTACATGATCATGGGCGTAGGGTTAGGCACAGCGCAGGGACTTTCTGGGGCGATCTTTTATGCTATGCACCATATTTTGGTTCAGACCGCACTCTTCTTGGTGGTTGGACTCATCGAGCGCCAAGCCGGTTCCTCCTCGTTGCGCCAACTGGGCTCCCTGGCCAAAGCCACGCCCATCCTTGCCGTCCTCTACATCATCCCGGCGCTTAACCTGGGCGGGATACCACCGTTTTCCGGCTTCCTGGGCAAGGTCATCCTCGTGGAGGCAGGCGCTAACGAGGGCGGCCCGCTCCCCTGGCTGCTTATCGGCGGCGCAATTGTGACCAGCCTGCTCACCCTCTACACCATGGTTTTGGTGTGGTCTAAGGCATTCTGGCGCGACCGCAAAGACGCACCCGACGGGGGAACTGCCTACGCGCGACCGGCTTTGCTCTCTGATGTCACGGACAAGATCGATTTTTCTGAGCGAAACGACGTCGGCCGGATTCCGACAGGAATGCTCATGTCCACTGCCACGTTGGTGTCTGTGTCGCTTGGCCTTAGCCTCGTCGCAGGCCCGGTGAGCAATGTGACGTCCCGTGCCGCTGAGTCTGCGCAAGATACCAGTATCTATCGCACAGCTGTACTTGGTACCGATCGGAAGGAACCGGGGAGAACCCTAGAACAAGAGCGTCTCGACGAAGGCAAGGACACGAGAGGAGTACAGCAATGATCGCAGGCGCCCGCCGTCGATTCCGCCCCCTCTTTGTCGTGGTAGCCACGGTGATGTGGGTGATGCTCATGGGAGAGCTATCCGTGGGAAACCTTGTCGCGGGTCTCCTCGTAGGTCTTATAGTGAGCATCGCGTTGCCGCTTCCTTCGCTTCCCGAGGAGGGGCTCACCATCAATGTGCTTCCCTTTCTCGAACTTATGTCGCGCTGGACTTTATACCTTTTTAGCGGTTCCATTCGCGTGGCGTGGCTTTCTATCAGAAAGGCCGAGCCGCCGCGTTCTGCGATTGTGACGGTTCCGATGCGCGTGGATAGTGAGCTCGTGCTCAGCCTTGCTACCACCTTGTACAACCTTCAGCCGGGAGGAACGGTCACGGATATAGATGTGGCAAACCGCCTGTGGACTGTTCACATCTTGGATGCAAGTTCCACAGACAAAGTCGATGCGGAAATTGCAGCCATCGAGCAATATGAGCAGCGACTCAAGCGGGCGTTTGAAAGGAACAACGCATGAACCAAGATGTCTACAACCTCGTGTTGTTCTTCGTAGCGTGTATTTTCGCCTTATCGTTCATCCTTACGTCTTACCGGATCATTGCCGGCCCCAACTCTATTGACCGTTTGTTGGGACTCGACGGCGTGGTCGCCATGCTGCAATGCGCGCTGGCTGCCTATATCTGCTGGAGCTTAGACACCACCGTGTCTAATGCGATGCTCGTGATCGCACTGTTGGGGTTCATCTCCACGGTGGCTATCACCCGTTTTAGAAAGAAGGACGACTAATGAACTCCAACATCATCGCGGATGTCGCCTCTTTAGTTTTCCTTCTCACAGGCGCTTTCTTTGCCCTTTCCGCGTCCATTGGGCTTATCAGGTTCCGATCCCCCCTGGCGCGGGTACACGCGATTACTAAGCCACAGACTGTTGGGCTCATTCTAACCATTATTGGTGCGATTATCCGGGTGCTGGGAACGGATTCTCCCACCGGTGACCTCGGCGTTCTGGTGCTTCTGGTTCTCTTTGCCCTCATTACTTCCCCGGTCACCGGGCAACGAGTTGGCCGCATCGCACGCAGAGAAGGCCTTTATGACGACACCTGCACCGTACACCGTGATAAAGTTCGCGATGGAAAGTAGCCGCTGAGCAGGAGGACAGCATGAAGGCACACAACCTCAGAGGAGCCCCCACAATCCTTGTGATTTTGGCCTTCTTCATCCCCTGGGATCTGCTGCAAGAGGATTCAATCCTCAGCAAACACAAGCTCACCCAATGGATGCCCGTTGATCTGCACGTTTACACACTTGCGGGGAGGCACTTGCAGTCTGGCGGAAAGCTTTACAGCGACTCTTTTATATGGGATCTTCCGTTTACGTATCCGCCCTTTTCTGGTGCCCTTTTTAAATACCTCGCGCTTTTTAGCGACGACTGGCTCACCGTCATCTGGCAAGGCGCAAATTTCCTGGCGCTCATCGGGGTGATTCTGCTTATCTTGGCTCGCGGCGAGCGTCGCGTTACCGTGACCACCGCATTCGTGGCTGTGGGGTTGGCCGTCGCTTCGCTAGGGCTAGAGGCCATCCGCGGCGGCTTTTTCTATGGGCAGATCAACCTGATCCTCATGCTCCTGGTTGCTTTGGACTTCCTCCCCAACAACCGCCGCTTTGCTGGTATTGGGGTAGGACTAGCAGCAGGTTTAAAGCTTACTCCCGCGTTTTTCGGCTTTGTGTTTCTTCTGGAGCGCCGCTGGGGTGCTGCGTTCCTCTCCGCAGCCACTTTTGGAGTCACCGTACTCGTAGGCCAGCTCGTAGTCCCGGATGCCACTAAGTTCTGGACGTCTGCTATCTCTGATTCTTCCCGCGTTGGTGTCCATACCAATGCTGGTGCACAATCGCTGCGCTCCATCATGGATCGTGTCCTTGGCATTCAGGGAGGGCCACTATGGATACTGGCCGTTATCGTGGTGATTGCACTAGCTGCGTACTCGATCAGACTGGCGATTAAGCGCAATAACATGCCCATGGCGATGGCTATGGGCGGCATCACCGCATGTCTGGTGTCCCCCTTTAGCTGGTACCACCACTGGGTCTGGATGGTTCCGGTCGTGGTCTGCATCTACCTTGCTGTCGACGATGCAATCAATGAGTTCAACGCCAAACATTCCCTAGGGTGGGCCGGATGGTTACTCAACCAAGCCGGTGCAATCGTAGCCACCGGCATCGTAGTGGCGGTCACAGCTCCGCAGGTCAGCTCGATCATCTGGAGCGATATGGCCTTTTTCAAGCGCAACGAGCATCCTCAGGACCTGGGCAACCTACTCTTCTGCGGGGCAGGGATCCTGGTCATCGTGGGCTATGGGGTCATAGCGTCCATCTCTGCAATGGTGAAATCTACAACCGATTCCCATGAACCAGTAGCCTCATAAACCGCACGCTGGCGCTGATAACCTGCACCGCGATGACAAACGCTTACAACACGGTGCAGCTCTTTCTCGCACCCTAGCTCTTGAGCTAGGGGTGTAAGCACTCCCACCCATCGGCGCAGTTCATCCGTTACAAGCCGCTCCTCGGTGTCCCGCGACGTAATAATGATTGCATCCATGCCGTAGCGGGCAGCGCGCCACTTATTCTCTGCGATATGCCAATCCTGCAGAGTTGGCAGTTCTTCTCCCCGATCCAGCATCCGATCAAAATAGACCACCAAACAATGGGTAAGCGCTACGGCAGCGGACAGCTCGGTGAGGTTACTGGTGGCGTCGCAAATGCGCACTTCGATCGTGCCCCACTTGCCTGCTGGCCGAATATCAAAGTGCATCGAACCAGTGTGGTTGATTACTCCGGACTTGCCTTGGTCTTCCATATAGGATTCCCACTCTGCCCAATCACGGAACTGATAAGGCAGCCCAGCGGTAGGAAGCTGCTGGTACAGCATCGTTCGATTAGAAGCGTATCCCGTATCTAGTCCGTCCCACCCCGGAGAAGAAGCCGTTAACGCCAGCAAATGCGGATACATGGTGAGCATTGCATTGATGATCGGCCACACACGATCTTTGCTCGATATGCCCACATGAACATGGATGCCCCAGATCAGCATCTGGTTTCCCCAGTATTGGGTACGCGCGATGATCTCGTTGTAATGGCCCTTTTCGCTCACCGGCTGTTGGCGGAAGTCAGAAAAAGGATGCGAGCCAGAACCCCATATCTTAAGGCCCAATTCCTCTGTCACCTCACGCACGGCCAAAAGTGCCGTGCGCAATTCCTCCACTGCCTGCGGGGTGGTCTCGCATACAGAGGTGACCAGCTCAATGGTGTTGGCCAAGAACTCCTTTTCCAAATGCACCTCAGGGTGCCTGGAAGCCACAAGATCAATCACTTCGGCTGCACGAGGAACCAGATCTCGTGTCTCTGGGTCGGCGAGAGCTACTTCCCATTCCACTCCCAGAGTCGGACGAGGTGAGGCATTGAAGTTTTCGGCCATGGCAGGCCACCTTTCAAAGCTAGTTGACTTCCTCGGCCAGCACGAGGACCACGGTATGAGGGTCCTCAGTCCCGCCAGGAAGATTATCTGCCCGCGGCACCGCTACTCCGCCGACGCGTTCTGCTAGTGTACGCGCGGCCTTCTCTGCGGCGGCGTTTTCTGGGGTGAAGTAGACAGTATTTTGAGGCACCGCACCATCTGGGAAATTACCTACTTCTCCTAACTCCCATCCTTCATGTTTCAGCTTATCCGCTACCCCAGCGGCAAGACCTTGAATCGTGGAGTTGTTAAGAACGTGAACCTTCTTCACTTCAGCATGCGTAGGAGGAGGCGGCACTGGGGCTGCCGTTGTCTGGGGCGGCTTTGCCACAGTGGTTGGCTGCTGCGGCCGTGGCATCTGAGTCGTAGTGCTCTCAGCGGTGACGGTGGTGTCTGATGCTTTTTCACGAGTCATCGAGTACACGCCCCACGCCGCGAGGAGCAAAGCTACGGCGATCAGGATCATGGCCATGCCGCGCAGCGGAAGGCGTTGTTCATTGTTTGGGGAAGGTTCTGTAGTCACCTGAGCTATTCTATCGTTTTTGTGCTTGCGCCCGGCGATCGGCTCTTTGATCCCGGATCCTACGCAGACGCGCTGTGAGCACCGGATACTCAGACATCACCTCAGGGACGTCAATGGCCCGGTTAAGAGATTGAAAGTATCTCACGGGAGACATTCCAAGTTCCTCCCGAATTGCTTCTTCTTTTGCACCCAGACTGCGGGGTGCGCGGTCTTCAAAAGCGAGCAATGCCAACTGTTTTTCCAGTCGAGTAAGGTTATTGGCATCAGACATGCCTACACTGTAGGACATGACAGTTCGACCCATCGTGATCCACGGCGATCCCGTTCTCCATAATCCCACGGCCGAGGTCACCGAGCCGATTGATTCTCCCGAGCTACAAGAGCTCATCGCAGACATGTACGAGACCATGGCTGTCGCCCATGGCGTCGGCTTAGCCGCAAACCAAATCGGCGTGGGCAAGCGCCTTTTTGTCTTCGACTGCCCCGATGATGAGGGCCATATGCATCGTGGGTGCGTAATCAATCCGGTTCTGGAAACCACGGAGATTCCGCAAACGATGCCTTCCGACGACGGCTCTGACGATGAAGGCTGCCTCTCTGTCCCCGGCGAGGGCTTCCCCACAGGCCGCGCCACCTGGGCCAAAGTCACAGGGCTAGACGAGCATGGCAACCCCGTATCCTATGAGGGAACAGGCTTCCTTGCTCGATGCTTCCAGCACGAGGTAGGGCACCTAGATGGTTTCCTTTATACGGATACCTTGGTCGGACGCTATAAGCGCCAGGCAAAAAAGGCCATTAAGCGCAATGGCTGGACTGAAGCCGGTCTTACGTGGATGCCGGGTGAAGATGAAGATCCCTTCGGCTGGGATACCGAGGAATAAGCCGGAATGTCACGGATTTTCCGTTCTGACGCAGTGGCCCCAGGTGATCGCATCGTGGTGCGTCGTAAAGCTAACGACATTATTGGTCACGTGCTGAGCATCGACGAGGAAACCCTCGTGGTGCGGCCACAAAAAGTAGGCGGTTTTCCGTCTGAGGTTCCGGCGTTATCCATCCCACGCGCGGACGTCATCATCATGAAAAAGCTGAGCCCGCGCACTGTCCGCAACTCGGATATTCGTGCAATCGAAACCGCCACGGCCAAAGCCTTCCCAGGTATCGAGCACACCTGGTGCGGTCAATGGCTCATGCGCTCTGGCGACGGCATCACCGAGCGCTCCAACAGCGCTGCCCCACTGGGACACACCGCCATGTTCACTCCCATCCCGCTGGAAGAAATCCATGCGTTTTATAGGCGACATAATCTGCCCACGCGCGTTCTTATCCCTGAACGTATCGGCGCGATGGCGGAAAAACTCGTGGCACAGCCTGGGTGGACTTTAGGCCCCGAAATCATCGTGATGACGCGCGATCTGGATGATCTTCCGGCTACCACATCCGACTGGGAGTTTCGCATCGACGATCAACCGGACCACGATTGGTTGTCGCTCTATAACTTCCGTGGCGAGCCGCTCCCCGAGCATGCTCTCGATCTGCTCCGCGGGGAGATCGACGGGACAATGGGTTTTGGCAGGTTGCTTACCCCCGAAGGAGAAACCGTCGCTATCACCCGTGGCACCATCACCGATGATTATCTCGGATATTCAGCCGTTGAGGTGGCACAAGCTTATCGACGTCGCGGCCTAGGCACCGAGCTGGGCAAGCATATGCTGCACTGGGGTGCGAGGGAAGGCGCCACGCGGGCCTATCTTCAAGTGATCGCCGCCAACGCTGCTGGCATTGGGCTCTACGAAAAACTTGGTTTTGTTGAGCATCACCGGCATCGATACGCGGAAGCGGCTAATCTTTAATCCATGCGCATTGTCAACTGGAACGTGAATTCCGCTCGCACCCGTGTAGACCGGATGGTCGATTTTTTGCAGCGCCATAACGTGGATGTCCTCGCGGTTCAGGAGACCAAGTGCAAGGATGCACAATTCCCCTACGAGCGCTTCCATGACATTGGCTACCAAGTAGCTCACTTTGGGCTCAACCAGTGGAATGGTGTTGCCATTATCTCCCGAGTGGGTCTTGAGGATGTTCAGACCCACTTCCCGGGTCAGCCGGGCTTTCATAAAGACCCACAGAAAGACCAGGCGCTGGAAGCTCGCGCGATCGGCGCCCTCTGCGGGGGTGTCCGCGTGTGGAGCCTCTACGTTCCTAACGGCCGCGAGATCGCAGACCCGCATTATGACTACAAATTACGGTGGCTTTTTGCGTTACAATTGCATGCGCAGGATGTAACAGAACCCACGGTATTTCTAGGCGACTTCAATATTGCACCCCGCGACCAAGATGTCTGGGACATGTCCTTCTTTGAGGGAAAAACCCATGTCACTGAACCCGAGCGCCAAGCCTTTGAGGCTTTAACCGCTTCTGGTCTGCAGATCGCTTCCCCCCTCGAAGGCTTTAGCTATTGGGATTATCAGGCGGGAAGATTCCTCAAGAACCAGGGAATGCTTATCGACTTCCAGCTCGCTACAACGGACCTGAAAGTAGAGAAAAGCTTTATCGACGTCGACGAGCGTTCGGGGAAAGGGGCCTCCGATCACGCTCCGGTTATCGTGGATTATGTAGTATGAGCTGGCAAATCGACCTGAGCACATGGCAGACGGTAGGTCTGATTATTGATTACTCCATCAAGCTCATTGCCATTGGCTTTGTGCCAGAAGGTCGCCGCCCGAGTTCCTCTACTGCATGGCTCCTCGCTATTTTGTTGATTCCTTTCCTAGGTCTTCCTCTATTCCTGACCATGGGTAGCCCCTACATCAACAAAAGGCGGCACGACCTGCAGCGCAAGGCCAACAAGGACATTGAAAATGTTCAGGCAAAAGTTCCCGATTATCCAGAAGGTTCAGTAATCGGTGACGAGCTCGTCTCCATGATTAAGATGAACAGACGGCTCACCTCGCTGCCCGCCACCACGGGATATAACCTCGGCGTACATTCCGATTATGAGGCATCTATTCAGGCCATGTCCGATGCTGTAGACCAAGCACAAAAATACGTTCACGTGCAGATCTACATCATGGCGTGGGACGACACCACCGATGTTTTCTTCCAGTCGCTTGCCCGTGCTGTACAACGCGGAGTGAAAGTGCGTCTCCTCTTTGACCAGGTAGGAAGCTGGAAGTACCCAGGATATTTGAAGCTAGGAAAGCGCCTCTCGGAGATAGGCGTGCAATGGCGAATCATGTTGCCGCTACAGCCTTTCCGCTGGCGCTTCCGCCGACCGGACCTGCGCAATCACCGCAAGATGCTCATTATCGACGGCGAGCATGGCTTCATCGGCTCACAAAACATGATCGAAGCGGGTTATCTTAACAAGAAAAACCTCTCCAGCGGGCGGCGCTGGGTGGACGTTATGGTCGAACTTTCGGGCCCCGTCGTCGCGTCTATGAACATGGTTTTTGCTGTGGACTGGTTCCAAGAAGCCGACGATCTCCCTCCCATCGACGACCACATGGTTAACCCAGAAATCCCTGACCAGGATGAAACCGATGTTAATCTTCTGCAGTTAGTACCCTCTGGCCCCGGATACAGTACTGAACCCAATCTGCGCCTGTTCAACCAGATCATCCATCATTCCAAGCATCGCCTGGTCATGTGCAGCCCCTACTTCATTCCCGATGAATCCATGCTTGAAGCGGTGACGTCGGCATGCTATCGCGGAGTCAGGGTCGAACTGCTGGTTAGTGAGCAAGCCGACCAGTTTATGGTCGACCATGCGCAATCCAGTTATTATCAAGCGCTCTTGGAAGCCGGAGTGCATATCTATCGCTACCGCAAGCCGGCAGTACTGCATTCCAAGTTTTTGATTGCGGACCCCCAGCTCGATGACACTCTCTCGGTGGGAGTCATCGGCTCCTCCAACATGGATATGCGCAGCTTCGGCTTAAATTACGAAGTCTCCCTGATGATGGCTCGTGGAAACATGATTCGCCAGCTAGATCAGCTGGCGAACGACTATAAGAAAAATTCCGTAGAGCTCACGCTTGAGGAATGGAATAAGCGCGGGTTAATCCGCAGATACATAGATAACATCATGCGTCTAACCTCCGCGCTGCAGTAATTACGTATTAGGCGTCACGCTTGTTCAGCACGATAATGCCCAATGCCAGAATCACAAAGGCCCACACAGCAAAGTATGCGCCGCTTCCCTCATAACCCCATGGAACATCTTTGATCGCTGTTTTCCCTAGGAAAGCGTTCATGTTGTTCATCGGGCCATACTTAACAATCCAGGTTCCGATCTTGGGGAGGAAACCAAGGAGCGTCTCCAGCGCGAGGACCCAGATCAGCATCAACGTAGTAGCACCAGCAGTCTGCCTGAGCAGATAAGCCACGCCGTGGGAGAACGTTACCAAGAGCGCAGAAACGAGGGGGAAGACCCACATGATACGCAGAGCGTTCTCGTTGTCCCACACATTGAAGGTCTTGCTAGCTTCAGCGCCCGCGACCAATTTAGACGTGTAGAAGCACAATATAACCACTGCAAAGGTAAGAGCAGCGGCAACCACGGCATAGAGCAGCCACTTGCTCATCGCGACTAATGTGCGATTCGGGGTGGCAAGGAACGTAACAGACTGATAATTGTGTCGGTATTCTGCGGTGACCACCATGATCGCCTGAATTGTCACGACAAGGAAACCCAGAGCTTGGACCGCAAGCACAGTGCTAGCAGGGCTAATAATAGGAATGCCCAGAGGGCCTGGTGCTATCTCACGAGAGTTAAGGGCCGCAAAGCCAATGCCAAAGAAGGCGAAGAGAGCCGTGGTCCACCAGAACGCCTTAGTAGTGCGCAGTTTGGTCCACTCAGCGCGGATTGAGTTGAGGAACATTTAGTGATTCTCCTTTACCTGCGCGTGGTACTGAACGGCATCGTTAGTCATTTCCATAAAGGCATCTTCCAGCGATGCGCGTTTGAGGGAAAGCTGCGACAGTGGAACTCCACCAGAGTGGGCCATTGCTCCGATCTCATCGGTGCTGCGCCCAGCGATGCTGAGGTATTCACGGTCTTCTTCATCAGTACCCCACTCAGGGACAATCTCGTATTCCCCAAGCAGCTCGGCTAGCTCTTTGAGATACGGCGACCGCACTATGACGCTGGACGCGGAGTTATCGCGAATAAATTCGTAGGTGGACGTATCAGCCACGAGCTTTCCCTTGCCAATAACAACAAGGTGATCAGCGGTCTGAGACATCTCGGACAGCAGATGCGAGCTCACCAAGACAGTACGACCTTGGCTAGCCAACGAGCGCAAAAACTCACGAACCCATCGGATGCCCTCAGGGTCGAGTCCGTTAACCGGCTCATCGAGGATAAGAATCTCGGGGTCACCCAGCAAAGCACCGGCAAGACCCAGACGCTGGCTCATACCGAGAGAGAAACCTCCAGCTTTTTTCGATGCCACGTTGCTGAGCCCAACGAGGCCCAGGACTTCGTCGACACGCTTAGTAGAAATGCCATTGGATTGAGCTACCCACTTGAGGTGATTTGCGGCAGACCTGTTGGGGTGTATGGCTTTAGCGTCAAGGAGCGCGCCTACTTTAGTCAGAGGTTTTTTCAGCTTGGTATAGGCCATGCCATCGATGGTCGCGGTCCCCGAGGTAGGAGAATCAAGGCCGAGAATCATACGCATCGTCGTGGATTTACCGGCGCCGTTGGGGCCAAGGAATCCAGTAATGATGCCGGGCTTGACGGTGAAGGTCAGGTCATCGACCGCCCGCACCTGCCCGTACTGCTTAGTTAAGCCACGCACTTCAATCATGCGCTCTAGTCTGTCACATTTCTCTTAGCATCTTCTCAACACGAGGTTTGAGGCTCACCCACGCGGTGGAAAAGGCAGGTAATAAATCAAGCTCATCCACCTCAGATATGGGAACCCAGCGCAGCTCTTCCGATTCCGCATTGGCCACTGTATCCAGCTCTTCTTGCGCCAAGGCCAACACCGTCGTGTAGGTCCAGCCCGAGTGATACGGTCCGGCAGTCACCACCGATTGAACAAAAGCATAGTGCTCAAAGGAGATTCCAGTTTCCTCATATGCCTCACGTGCAGCAGCTTCTTCCGCTGTCTCGATGAGATCACGTGCCCCGCCTGGCAAAGCCCACGTGCCACCATGATTAGTCCAAGGCGCTCTGTGCTGCATCAATACTGACTCAGTGCGTGCAGCAGTAAGAAGAAGTCCTGCGGCGCCGTATTTTCCCCACAGCTGCGTACCATTGGGTCCCTCGACCCAACCATCTCCGGATGTTGTAGGCATGTGCTCTACTCTAGCTGCCGGTATACTTCTAGGGTAGATTACAACTTCTGCAACATCTGTATCGTCTGTAACGGAGATGAGGTTTACCGTGGAGGACATCGCGCATACCTCTCTGTCGCCCGACGTGGAAGACTCTTGGCTCGACCGGATCAGCGAACGTCGCGAACGACAGCGCTCCCGTTTCCACGCCTTCTGGCACGAGTCAGTTACATACCCCGTCCTGTGGACCAAGAAACTACTGCAATTTCTCTCCACTACGCCAGGACGCATGACCACGCTCGTGATCGTCCTCAGCGTTACCCTCTTATCCGCAGGCGTTTCCATGTCCCAGACAGCCGCTGACAGACGCGCCGATCTCAAAACGTTGATAGACAATACCGAACCTGTCTCCTACCTCGCACAGAATCTTTATTCTTCGCTGTCGCTGGCCAACACCACGGCGTCGGTAAGCTTTGTGCGTGCAGGGGTGGATACCAGCGAAAACCGGCAGCGATATGAGCAAGCTATCCAAGATGCATCGCGGGCCGCTGCGCAGACAGCCGGAGGACTCGGCGATAATTCTGGGCGCCATCTAGAGCTGCTCACGCATATTTCTCAGCAGATTCCTGTCTACACCGGCCTTGTGGAAACCGCGTGGGCTAACAATAGGCAAGGCAACCCCGTAGGCGTGGCTTATATGTCCCAGGCATCCACGCTCATGCGCGAAGAGATTCTGCCCGCCGCCGCAGAGCTCTATACGCTCACCAGTAATAACGTGAGCAGCGAGCAGCAACAGCTCGCCCGCCCGCTCTGGGTTCCCCTCGGAGGCCTTTTTGTTGCCCTTATTATGTTGGTGCTCGGGCAGCTGTGGCTCGCACACGTTACTCGCCGCCGGCTCAATGGGTGGTTTGTGCTGGCCACGTTCTTAATGGTCATCGCCACGTCCTGGGTGTCTACTGCCAATTTCCTCACGTGGAGTGCCAGCTCTACTGCGTACCAAACAGCCTCAGCCCCACTGCAGTCGCTCACGGACGCTCGCATTCGTGCCCAACAAGCTCGAACCAGCGAGACGCTCGCTCTAGTGTGGCGCCAGTCGCTGGAAAATTCCAATACCAACTTCAGCGCCACCATGAGCACCGTGGACAAGGCACTAGAGAACTATGAAAACTCTCGACTGGTGGACAATTCCAACAACCGAGACCACCTCGACCAAGCCGTCAAGGCAGCAAAGGCGTGGAGGAGCTCCCACGAAAAACTCGCAAAAGCGCTTAACTCTGGCGACTATGAAGAAGCCCTAGCGCTAACGCTCTACAATGACGCGTCCGCCGCAACGCCTTCCGCTTTTAATGGTTTGGATTCTTCCTTAGCCAAGCTTATCGACGACGCCCGCCAAACCGCACGCGGCTATATCGCTCGCGGGGCTAACGCATCAGACCTGGTGAGCACCGTGATTCTCGCTCTCACTCTTGTATCCGTGCTCTCCCTTTGGCTAGGTATTCGCCCTCGACTCCAGGAGTACCTCTGATGTCGCGTCGCTTTCTTGCTTTACTCACTACTCTTTTGTTCTGCACCGCAGCATGCGCAGAACCCGAGTCTCCGGTTCTTGAGCCTCCCAGCCGCACTCCATCCGCGACACCAAAGCCCCTCGTTGATTCCGCATTACCCGATGTAGATACCAGCAACCTGCTGGGTTCGCTCCGCCCCAACAACAATCCCGAGGGTGTCCGAAGAATTCGCGAGCGCGGTCGCCTGGTCGTGGGCATCGATCAATCGCAAAACCTCCTTAGTTTCCGCAACACCGCTACCGGCGAGTTGCAGGGCTTTGAGGTTGACCTGGCTAAGGAAATATCTCGCGACATTTTCGGTGACCCTACCAAGATCGACTTCCGTTACGTCGATGCCGGCACATGGATCAAGTCGTTAGAAAACAACGATGTTGACCTAGCTATCCGGTCAATCTCGATTACCCGAGGTCGTCAAGATCAGGTCTTCTTTTCCACTCCCTATTTCTCTGGCAAGACAAAGCTCCTCACTCAAAAAAACTCCGGCATTAACTCCGTGGATGATCTCCCCGGAAAGACTGTGTGCGCCACTTCAGAATCCACCGGTGCTCAGAGAACTAGGTATGTAGCACCTCGCGCCGAACTGCTTGTAGTGAGTAGCTCTGCCGACTGCCTGCTTGCTCTGCAGCAGGGGGATACCGACGCCGTGATCTCGGACGATACGATTCTCTCTGGCATGCTCGCGCAGGATCCTTTCACGGAAATAGTAGGTAATGCGCTGGCTGAAGAAGACTATGGCATCGCTTTTGCCAAACCCGGCCCTCGACACGACTCTGAAGGGATCATCCGGCAGGTTAACGCTACTATCGAACGTATTTTTAGAGACGGAACCTGGCAAAGGTCCTATGCCAAGTGGTTCGGTGCGTATCTTCCGCCTCAGAATCCCCCTGCGCTGAATTATCGTGAGGAGAAACCATGAATGACCCGCTGAGTCGTGGCACCGAGGCTGTCCCCTTTGACCCCTTCGCGGATGATGACGACGATGAGGACCTCACGGGGCTTCTTAACGACCTGAACACTATCCAGCAGGACACAGATGCCGGCACGCGTTCCCGAGAGAAAGCAATTTCCACGTTCCGCTCCCGGCGCGGCACTAACCGCGATGACCGCACCGTGGCCAATGGCATGGTCGCCTTGCCTTTCATCCGTGTCTCCACGGTAGAAGAAGTGCTCAAAGATGATGAGTACATTGAAAAGAAAGGGCTGGAAAAACCTCTTCTCCAGCGCGGCGATATCCTGGCTAATCAATACGAGGTCCAGGGGGTGATTGCTCATGGCGGTATGGGCTGGATCTACTTGGCTAGTGACCGGAACGTTTCTGGGCGCGTCGTCGTACTCAAGGGCATGCGGGACAAGGCTAATCCGCATGACTACGGCGCCGCGGTGGCGGAACGCGAATTCCTCGCTGATATTACGCATCCTGGGATCGTGAAGTCGTATAACTTCATTGACGATCCCCGCGTTGAGGGCGGTTTCATTGTCATGGAGTACGTTCCGGGGCCGTCGTTAGCGGATCGACGTAAAGAGCAGCCCGGGGGGTTGTTCTCCATCGACATTGCCATCGCCTACATTCTGGAGATTCTTCCCGCGCTCGATTATCTGCACTCACGCGGTGTGGTCTACAACGACCTCAAACCCGATAACATCATTGTCGCCGAAGACCAGGTCAAGTTGATCGATCTGGGCGCGGTGTCTGGCATCGGGGCCTTTGGATATATCTACGGAACAAAGGGCTTCCAGGCACCTGAGGTAGCCACCGATGGGCCCTCGATTGCGAGCGATATTTACACAATTGGCCGGACTCTTGCCGCCTTGACGGTGAATCTTCCCTCCGCCGATGGGGTTTATCTGCCCGGCATCCCCTCCCCCGACGAGGAAAATCTCTTTGCCCAGAATCTTTCCTTTTATCGCCTACTGCGCCGTTGCATCAGCAGCGATCCGGCTAAGCGCTTTGCCTCTATACGCGAGCTAGAGACCCAGCTGTTTGGAATTCTGCGCGAGTACCTTGCGCTCACTGAAGGGCGGCAGTTTCCAGCCCAGCATTCGCTCTACTCGCCTCAGCGTTCCACTTTTGGCACTAAGCACATGGTGTTTCGCACGGATCAGCTTATCGACGGCATCGAGCGCAACGTGCGCATCACGTCCGAGGAAGTCAACGCTGCGTTGCCTGTCCCCCTTTTAGACCGCACCGATCCCGGAGCGATTATGATTTCTGGGGCTTCCTATGCCGAGCCTTCACAAACGCTGCAGACGCTACGTGATGCGATGGCTCAGGAAGAATTCGCCGATTCCAAGGAGATTCCCCTCGGCGTGGTGCGTACACTCCTTGACCTGGGCTTTACCGATGAGGCTCGCTCTTGGCTGGATACGTTGGATACCAAGCTAGGCGACGATTGGCGCCACCAGTGGTATTCCGGGGTGACTTCGCTGTTCCTGGACGATTACGTGACTGCTCAGCGCCACTTCAATGAGGTCTACAGCATTCTTCCCGGTGAGGCTGCGCCAAAACTAGCACGCGCTGCTGTTTGCGAGATGTTGCTCCAGGACATGGGGATGGATTCGGCGCAGCTCTTGTCCCCGGATACTGCTGTCTCTGCTGCGGAGCTCAAGGGCAACACCATTGGTATGTGGAGTGAATTGACTAAGGACCCCGAAACTCTACGCTTCAAGGCCCTTTATCTCTATGCTTTGGTATGGCAGACAAATCCCACCACGGTGTCCTCAGCATTTGGGTTAGCGCGGCAATTGGTGGCTGAAAACCAGGTCGATCTGGCGGTCTCCACACTAGATCAGGTACCGCAAAACTCTACGCACAGGCGTATGGCTGAACTTACCGCCATTTTGCATCTGATCAATGGCGACCTTAGCGAGTCGCGCATCAGACGTGCCGCTCGCAGGCTCGAAGGCATACCTACTAATGAGCCGCGCTTCTTGCAGATCAAGATCGCAATCATGAACGCTGCTTTAACGTGGCTGCGCCAAGCCAATCTCGAGGCTGCCGCAGCGGACAACGATCTCTTTGACTATCACTTCACGCAAGAGGGGCTGCGCACCGGCCTTTATGATTCTCTCCGGCTCTTAGCGCGCAGCGCCCCCAACGCCCACCACCGATATACGCTGGTGGACATGGCCAATCAGGTCCGACCTATGACCTGGTTCTAGATGGATTCCGCAATGGTCTTTGCGTAGCGAGCGATAGCTAGCTCCTCGTTGGTAGGAACCACGAAGACCTTCACTGTGGAATCAGGGGTGGAGATTTCGCGAGCGCCGTCGGCACGCACAGCGTTGATCTCCCGATCAATCTTGATGCCAAAGCTCTCAAGGTCTGCGAGAGCGTCGGCACGCACGGCGTCATCGTTTTCGCCTACGCCTGCAGTGAAGGTGATGGCGTCGATGTGTCCCAGAGCCACCATGTAAGAGCCGATGAAGCGGCGCAGCTGGTGGATGTAGACGTTGTAGGCAAGACGAGCGTCTTCATTGCCCTCGGCGATCAGCTGGTGCAGCTCGCGGAAGTCATTAACACCCGAGATGCCCTTCACACCGGAACGCTTGTTCAGCAGATCATCGATCTCGTCGATGCTCATGCCTGCGGTGCGGTGCAGGTGGAAGATGATGCCTGGATCGATATCGCCAGAGCGGGTACCCATTGCCAAACCAGCCAGTGGGGTCATGCCCATGGAGGTGTCAATCGGCTTACCGTGGCGGATTGCAGCGGCAGAAGCTCCGTTGCCTAGATGCAGCGTGATCTGGTTAACGGTCTCGGGATCCTTACCCAAGAGGGCAGGAACCTGCTGTGAGATGTACTCGTGGCTGGTGCCGTGGAAGCCGTATCGACGCACACCGTGTTTCGCAGCGGTCTCGCTTTCGATTGCGTACAGCGCCGCAGCCGGGGGCATTGCATGGAAGAAGCCGGTGTCAAACACAGCAACGTGTGGGATCTCAGGCAGCAGCTCGCGAGCGACCTCAATGCCGGAGATATTCGCTGGGTTGTGCAGAGGGGCCAGCGGAATGAGTCCGCGGATCCACTCCACGACCTCATCGGTGATCAGCTCAGGCTGGGAGAAGACCTGGCCGCCGTGTACGACGCGGTGGCCAACAGCTTCGAGTTCAACGTCCTTAGGGCCGCAGCCGTGCTCGCCCATGAGTTTGAAGGCCAGGTCGAGGCCTGCGGTATGGTCGACAATTGGGGCCTCCACGACGTACTTCTCGCCGCCGTGCTTCAGCGTGATTTTGCCGCTTGGCTCACCGATTTGCTCGACGAGACCAGAGGCAAAGGGTGCGTCAGTTGCGTGCTGAGTGGGATCGACAAGTTGGAACTTGATCGATGAAGAGCCCGAATTGAGAACTAGGACCAGCGCCATGTGCTATTTTCCTCCTGCTTGGATAGCGGTGATGGCAACGGTGTTCACAATATCGGCAACCGTCGCACCGCGAGACAAATCATTAACCGGCTTATTCAGGCCCTGTAGGATCGGGCCCACGGCCAGCGCGTGGCCGGTGCGCTGTGCAGTCTTGTATCCGATGTTTCCGGCCTCAAGGTCCGGGAAGATAAAGACATTTGCGTGGCCTGCGACCTCGGAGTTGGGCATCTTCTTAGCCGCAACGCCTGGGTCACAAGCAGCGTCGAACTGTAATGGGCCGTCGAGCTTGAGCTCGGGGTCGAGCTCATGAGCCTTGGCCACTGCTGCGACGGAACGGTCCACGTCAGGGCCGGCTCCGGAGCTACCGGTGGAGTAAGACAACAGGGCGACGCGTGGATCAATACCAAACTGAGCTGCGGTACGAGCAGAAACCACTGCGATTTCTGCCAGCTGCTCAGCGGTGGGGTTGGGGTTCACGGCGCAGTCGCCGAATGCCCAGAGGCGGCCTCGCATCACCATCAGGAAGATCGACGAGACAACCGAGGTGCCCGGCGCGGTCTTGATGATCTGGAAGCTTGGCTTGATGGTGTGCGCGGTGGTGTGTGCAGCACCGGATACCATGCCGTCGGCAAGCCCCTCATGGATCATCATGGTGGCGTAGTAGGAGATGTCCTTCATGGTCTCCCGTGCCTCTTCGAGAGTCACGCCCTTCTTCTTGCGCAACTCAGCAAAGTCGGCAGCGAACTTCTCCGCGTTAGGGTCGGTGGCCGGATCCTGGAGGTGAGCCTTGGAGAGGTCAAAACCCAGCTCTGCCGCGCGAGCGGTGATAGTCTCCGGGTTGCCCAGAATGGTCAGCTCACAGATGTCCTGAGCGAGCAGCTGGTGTGCCGCCTCAAGAATGCGGTCATCGTCACCTTCCGGCAGAACGATGTGGGATTGCTGTGCTTTAGCCTGGTCGAGCAGCCATGATTCAAAAACAGGAGCGCTCATAACAACGGGGGACTCAACGTTCAGACCCTCGCGAATCTTCTCTATGCCAGCTTCGGTCTCCGCTTCCTCAGCGGTGAACGTAGCAGCCACAACGGCACCCAGCTCGGCGCATTCCTCTGCGGCGAGGTCGATGTGCACGCCGGGGGCGTCGATAAGCAGAAGGAGGGGAATGCCCAAAGCGGAGGCTGCTCGGGCATCAAAGTTGACGTTTCCAGAGCCGATAAACAATCCGGGGCGGTTTTCTAGCGGTTTAGACGCCAGAATTGCTGCAAGGTCAGCCTGCTTTTCGACGAGCTGCTGAACCGGAAGTCCGAGGCGATCTGCAAAAGCGTCGACGGCAAACCCGTCAAAGTTTCGTCCTGCGCGGGTGAGCAGGACTGATGCGTGCTGAATTTCAGTCACTTACGCGATCCTTTCATGGCCAAAAGTAATGCGTTGACACCATGATTGAAGGGCTCAACGCATACTCGGTATGATTCGCAAGCGAGTTTACCGTGAAACTGCTCTCGTTTTATACAAACCTGAAGGTTGCTTACACTGCCAGCCCGCAGCGTAAACTAGAACAATCACCCCTAAATAGGCCCCCTAACCGGCTTGTTTTAAAATTTTTAACATTCAAAACTCTCGCTCAGTATAGGAATTGTGACATTAATGACTGAACCAATGCGTGTAGCCATAATAGGCGCGGGCCCAGCTGGGATTTACGCTTCAGACCTACTAGTAAAATCAGAGGTAGACGTAAAGATCGATCTCTTTGAGCGTATGCCCGCACCTTTCGGATTGATCCGTTACGGAGTAGCACCGGACCATCCGCGCATCAAGGGCATCATCAAATCCCTTCACAATGTCCTAGATAAACCTGAGATTCGTCTACTGGGCAACATTGACGTAGGCAAAGACATCACCATCGATGAGCTACGCCAGTATTATGACGCCATCATTTTCTCCACCGGCGCCGTAGCCGACCGCTACCTTGAGATTCCCGGCTCTGACCTCAAAGGTTCCTATGGTGCAGGCGAGTTCGTTGGCTTCTACGATGGCAACCCCGACTTTGAGCGCAGCTGGGATCTCTCTGCCAAGCAGGTCGCAGTTATCGGCGTGGGCAACGTGGGCCTCGATGTCTCACGCATCCTGGCCAAGACCGGCGACGAGCTCCTGGTCACCGAGATTCCCGATAATGTCTACGAAGCCCTAAAGAATAACCAGGCCGAGGAAGTCCACGTCTTTGGCCGCCGGGGCCCCGCTCAGGTCAAGTTCTCCCCGATGGAGCTGAAAGAGCTCGATCACTCCCCAACCATCGAGGTTGTGGTCAATCCCGAGGACATCGACTACGACGAGGCTTCCATCGAGGCTCGCCACGCTTCCAAGTCCCAAGACCTGGTCTGCCAGACCCTGGAAAACTACGCGATGCGCGACCCCAAGGGAGCACCTCACAAGCTCTTCATCCACCTCTTTGAGTCCCCCGTCGAGATCCTCGGCGAGGACGGACAAGTAGTGGGATTGCGCACCGAGCGCACCGAATATGACGGCCAGGGCGGGGTCCGCAACACCGGAAAGTTCACCGATTGGCCAATTCAGGCCGTCTACCGCGCCGTGGGCTACCGCTCAGAGGCCATCAATGACGTTCCTTTCGATCCCACCAACCACGTCATCCCCAATGACGGCGGACACGTCCTCCACGAGGGCGCCATCGTCCCAGGCCTCTACACCACCGGCTGGATCAAGCGCGGCCCCGTGGGACTCATCGGCAACACCAAGTCCGACGCCAAAGAGACCACAGAAATGCTGGTCGCAGACTGGCAGGATGGAAAACTCACCGCAGCCGTAGAGCGTAACGACGCCGCCATCGTCGACTTCCTCAAGACCCGAGGAATCGCCGTAACCACGTGGGACGGCTGGCATATTCTCGACGCAGCAGAGCGCGCACTCGGCGAGGCTGAGGGCCGTGAACGCAAGAAGATCGTGGAATGGGATGAGATGGTCTCTCATGCAGCGCCCGAATGAGATGAACACGATCTTTGCGGTGTCCGCTCTGAAAGATCTTTCACCGCTTGAGGTTCACAAGATCTACAAGCTCCGAGTGGACGTCTTTGTCCATGAGCAGCGGGCACCCTACAAAGAGATCGACGAGATCGACGCCCAAGACACCACGTTGCACGTCCAAGCCTGGTCGCCGCAGCGAGAGATCCTGGGCGTGGCTCGAATTTTCCCCGAGGACCCCGTCGTTCGCTTGGGCAGGTTTGTGGTGGCAAAAGAACAGCGTGGGACCGGACTAGGACGCGAACTGCTGTTCCAAACGCTACGCCTCATCCATGAGCAGTACCCCGGACGAGATACCTTTATCCATGCACAATCAGCCTTGGAGGGCTACTACGCAGCCTACAGATTTGTCCGTTCAGGCTCACCGTTCAAGGAAGACGGAATACCCCATCTTCCCATGACCCTCAGTGCAGAAAAACTCGCCCACTTATTCTAGACAGAACAGAAACCCGTAGCCAATAAGCTGCGGGTTTTCTTTTTACGCCCTTTACGGATTAGAACGTTTGTGCTAGGATTGGTTTTACTATCAGGACTGCGGGGACCTTATAGGGGGGAATCATGAAAGCTTGGGGAACGTATCGCGGATGCGACATGGGAGACCCTCTCTGTGTAAGCGAGAGGCTTGCACTGCAATTTGAATACCACAGGTGGGCACAGCTCATCCCGAGTAAAGACACCGATATAGAGGAATACTGCGTTTCCATCGGGGAAAGAATCAACAAGGGAGCACGCTATGTGGAACTCCGCATTGATGCCATGCAGACCCTCAAGGCCTTACCACTATTGCACCAGCTCGAGCTCAGCCTGTGGCATCTAGATTTCTCGCGGCTCATCGCTATTGCCCAATCTTTATATGGAGTCGAGCCCGACCTCTTTGACGTCATCGATCAGGCCCTAGCCCGCCACCTACATCCCAAACGCCCGAATCAGAAGGTGCCAGGCGCCCAGGCTATCCGGCGTTTCCTACACAAGCTCTTGGAGTCTCTTCATGAGGTCATCGAAGAGCCCGAGCAGAAACTCGAACCCTGCGTTAGCTTCTTTGAAACCTCCCGAGGAAAAACGGTGATCGAGGCTGTGGTGGACAATGGCACAGCTCATGTATTGAAAGAACGCCTAGCTCAGCTTGCGAGGGAACATGAATGCACCGATGTGGAAGCTCTTTTCTTCCTAGCTGCAGGACAAGCGCCGACAGTGCATCTTTATTCAGTAAAAGGAAGCGACGTAATCGAGACCATCGACGGCTCGTCTTTCGACGCATCCACCAGCGAGGCAATCGCGGCTGTTGCAACATGGCGAGACATTGACCCCTATAAAGACACCACACTCGCCCAATACAAATTTACTGGCGACCTACGCCGCTGGATCCAAGCTCGCGATGGAACCTGCCGGTTCCCTGGCTGCAATGTTGCCGCCTGGCACTGCGATATTGACCATATTCAGGAGTATGGCCTCAACGGTGCAACCAAGGCAGACAATGCCCAATGTCTATGCCGCAAGCACCACAATCTCAAAACTGCTAAAGCCGTGGATTGCATTGCCGGAGAAGGCGGCGAGGTGACCTGGCTGCTAGATAATGATCTCCGCGTCACCACAGTGCCCGAAGGAATTATCAGCGGGCAGCGCATGTTTGGGCAGTCTTTTATCCAGCGGGCGGCCAAACGGATTAAGAAGCGTCGTCAAAGGACTCGGGAGTATGTGGTTGATGCCCCGCCATTCTAGAGATGGCCAGCATTGCTCGGTCAACTGCTTCGACCGTGGTATCTGCCGTAGATAGCGCCACGGCCCCCCGCTGTGTAACTGCCACATGGATTTCCGGCATGTTCAGAGCTTGGACAACGGATGCTCGCGTAATCGGCCGGATGTCATTAGAAAAGGCGATTGCTCCTGGGGTGACCAGGGTTGCGTCGATGGGCAGACCCAGCACGGCGCGCGCATGGAGTGTGAATTGGTCAAAACGTTGTGTTGCGCACGTGACGGCACCGCTCCGGAATGGGTAGGGCGAGAGTTCGGAGAAATAGACGTCCTCGCCGATCACAAAGAGCTTCACTCCGAAAATCCCGCGACCTCCTACGGCATTAGTGATGCGCGCTGCCACGCTGCGAGCGTTATCCAAGGCGATAGAGTTCAACTCGACTGGCTGCGCTGCGCCGATAAGAATCCCGTCTTGGCGTATGTGAACGATTGGCTCGCAGAACCACGTGGCTAGTTTCTCCGTCTCCGGATCGACTGAGCGCACAGCCATCAGGGTGATTTCATAGTCGAATTCGATGTACCGCTCCACCACCATGCGGCTACCGTCCCACGCTGCCGCGCAATCCTCAGCGGAGGCCAGAAGGTGAATCGAGTTAGCCGATTTAGCTACACAGGGGTATCCGAGTTCATTGGCGGCGTCGAGAAGCTCATGCGCAGAGGATGCAAACCGAAATTTACTCATGGGCAAACCAAGCTGCTCGGTGGCGATCCGGCGGATTCCCTCGCGGTCATAAGCGCAGGGCGAAGGCACGAGGCGGTCTCCGATACCGGCAGGAATGTTTTTGGTCACAGGGACCACATAGTCCGGCTGATGGTGTTCTATATCCTCGAGTGTCGCATCGGCTAGCACCGTGACCTCGGCTCCAAGGTCGGCAAAAGCCAAGGCGAGTCTCTTCCCCAGGTCGGTGTCGCCAAGAACCAGAACTCGGGTTGGGTCAGGTGAAACAATGTACTCGGGGATAAACATGTCATTTATGCTACAAGGCGGCTACCACGAAGAGCGCCTAACGCGCTAAAGTTCGCTTATGGCATACCACGCAGACTCAGCAGATCTTGAGAATAAAGAAGTCCTGACTTGGGATGGGTTCGGCAACGCGAATCGCGAACTCGCCCAGCAGATCGTCGATGACGGCTACGACCCAGAAATCATTGTGGCCGTCGCTCGCGGTGGGCTCGTCCCCGCCGGTGCACTGTCTTACTCCATGGGAGTAAAGCTTTCCGACGCCATCAACGTCGAGTTTTACACCGACGTCAACGAGACCTTGCCGGATCCCGTGTTGCTTGAGCCTCTCCTGGACACCAACTCGATCAAAGGCCGCAGGGTCCTCGTGGTGGATGATGTCGCCGATTCTGGACGCACTCTCCAGCTCGTGCTCAAGCTCCTTGAGTCGCATGGCGCAGAGGTTCGCTCCGCAGTGATCTACGCTAAGAGCCGCTCGGTCGTCTCCCCTACATATGTATGGAAGCACACCGACGAGTGGATCGTCTTCCCTTGGTCAGCTGAGCCACCGGTAACCAAGCAGGCATAAGAAAAAGCGCCCCTCGGGGCGCTTTTTTCATGGGTCTTTAGGAAAGCTTGAGCTCGTGCACTACGTCACGGTCACCGTCGTGGGCGAGCACAAAGGCGCTCTTTCCTGCAACGGCGACGTCGCGGACGTCGTTAAGCTCTGGGAGGTTGCGAGTCTCCTTGACGCTGAAGTCTTTCATGTCGATGGTCAGCAAGCTGTTGTGTTCCTTGGAAAGGACATACAGGGTGCCATCGTGCAGGTCTGCGCCGACTGGGTAAACGCCCTCGGCATCGAGCACGCCCTCGCGAACCAGCTTGTTGTCTTCCTTGGAGAACTCGGAAATAACAACCTGCTTGGAGCGCTTGTGAGGAACGCTGAGGGTAACAAAGGTATCGGCCTTGCTTTCCGACGCCACGGTCAGCGTGTAAGCCATGCGGGCACGAATAGTACGCAGCTCAGGGCGTCCCTTGGAATCAAAGATCGGCATGATGTTGCCGGAGGTTTCGGTGAAATCCTTCCACGCAATCTTCTCATCGACCTCGTCCTGGATCACAGCACCATAGACGGTCTTGTTCTGAGCAATAGCTACCAGGCCGCCAGGCTTGAAGAAAGCCGCATCCACGGTGTTGTGGATATCGGAGCCGTTGGGGACGTCGACACGCGCGAAGGAGGAGTGCTCCTTGAAGTTCTTGTCGGTGTAGTAGAAACCGCCCTTAGTAGAAACCAGGCCGAACTTCTGGTTCTCAGAATCGTAGGCGATGCCTGCAGCGCGGCCTTTTCCACGGAAGCCCGTGACGTCAAAACCGATCTCATGAGTACCAGCAAGCTCAAGAGTCTTCTTGCCAGCTACCGGAGTGGTGTCAAACTCCACGCCCTTGTAGGGGTCGGGGGCGTTGAACTTGTGCAGACGGATGTCGCTGAGGGACTCGTACTGGTGTTCTTTGTCCCAGTACTTTGCGGTCTGAGCAATGTTGAAGGTGAAGCGAGCTGGGTCGCCGGCACCTGCGTAAGGAGGGATGCCGTTACCGATAAGGAACTGGACGCAGTTAGCACAGGTGATAACGATGGCAACGATCGCAACAAACTTGGTAGCAGGTGAGAATTTCTTCACTTCTAGCTCGGAAGAAATGAACTCCTGCTGGAGCATTTTGTCCTTGCCGATGAAGATCAAACCAACGGCGAGGACGCCAATAACAACCCAGTACACCAGGATGCCCCAGGTGTATGTGTGTACACCGAGCACGGCGTCGCCAAAGCCCTGTCCTAGGTCAGCATTCGCGCGTCCACCCCAGTGGCGCACCGTTGTGTACAGGTAGTAAAAAGCGACCAAAAGGAGCATAACTATATAGCGCATGCGAGCGCCATAGCGCAGGATAAAGACGCCCAAAGCGCCGATCAAAACCATGCCAAAACGCTCGTTACCACAGAGAATGCACGGAGATTCACCGTTGATAAAACCGAGGTAGATGTTGGCCACGCCCACGGGGAACGCCATGATGACAAAAACCGCTGCGGCCAGGATAAAACGGAAAACTTTTGCGTTAAACATTTAGAGGTTCACCGCCGGAACAATCGAAGTGGCGGAAGCCATGAAGAACATCAGCACAGAGAATGCAAATGATCCGACCAACAATCCAAACGCCAGCTTTTCTTTTTCTGGTTTGAGGAAGACCAGAATGAGTGCTGCTGCACACAAGCTGTAGAAAACAAACTCCACGAGAGAGCCTTTCCTAGTTGAGGGAAAACTATGACGTACAAATGATAAAACTAAATGTGTGGTGTACCGAATTCAGGCAATAGTTTGTTATAAACACCACATTTTTACATCACTTCCTCAGGCCGCAGATACCGCAGCCTTCTCATTCCGGCAGAGCCATCTAGCCACCACAATGAAGATACTTATGGAAATCGCCAGTTTCACCAGCACAGCGACGGTCGCATCCAGACCAAAGGTAAGAGGGGAATTCCATAAGCCATGCAGACCTAACGACAACACAAGAAAAACCGCCGCGCGAAAAAATCGACCCCTCCCGGTTTCCCCTTGAGAAAAGCCAATTCCCAGTAAATAACAAAGCCCAATGGCCGCCACCCCGGTGTACGTCCAATGCGATACCACGCCAAGCAATACGCGGAAGGTGGCTAACGTAACCCCTCCCGATAGGTCGCTATTTATATCCTCAAAAGCAGCGCCTATGGCAAACCAAAAATCTTCAGTCAATTGGAACCCTAGGCCAACAAAAGCACCAACAAAGAAGCCATGCGTCGGCCGCACAATCCATTTTCGATAAAGCAGAATGATCGCCAGAACAATAACCAGCTTGATCCACTCCTCCGATAGTGGACCAAACACCGCCACGCCCCATTCTCTATAAAACTCCCGGCCAAAAATCAGCGGGAAAAATCTATCGATCTCACCATTTGTCTTCACCGCGACCACAGGCCCTATCAACCCGCCGAAGACAAAGGCACTGCCCCACATAATCCTGTTGTACTTCTCTTTTCGCAGACGTGATCTGTCAACAAGGACAAGCACGCCAACAACAAGGATGCCCCCGGCTATGCAGATAAGAAAGATATATAAGGAGGGCAGCGGCATAGCCCTTAGTTCCCGCCCTAATGTTTTCAAAAGATACGCCAAGGACAGGGGGCTTGCGACGACCAAAAGCCACCACAAAGCAGACGTCCGCCTACGGCTCTTCATCTCTAACACTTCACGGTCATTCACTTCTGCTGCGCCCCATTATCTACATCAAATGCTCCGTCCTTAGCCATGCCTCCACGTACGGACTGCACTACATCGGCAGGATCAATTTCATTACCCGAGGAAACAACCGTAAGAACAAGCTTTCCCGCGCCGACAATGACGCACCTCTTCGGAGCGGCTTGCTCAATCTCACAACTTCGCCCCACCAAGTCGTGCTTGCTTCCAGACTCTTCAATTGCTTGCGGAACTCGAACTTCATCACCCCGCCACTTTGCAGGTCCTTGCTTCCGGTTTAAAACCAACAAGGCGCGTTCAAGCGATTTTTCCTGATTCTCCGCACCAGTAGCCAGGTGAAAAGAAATACGCGCATCCCCTTTAACCAAGGACGCTCTAGCTTTTTGTGGAGAAATAACCTCACTAAAACCAGCCGGGGCTGCAACCTCCACCTGGGATTCTCCCGCCTCTAACGTAATTTTCCCTCCCTGAACTTGCCTCGTCGTTTGCGGCGATGCAATTTTCCCCACAGCAACAGGCACTGTCCACGCCACAGCAAGCAACACGATGATCGCAACAGACTGACGCAGGTCTCTAATTTTCACCGAAACCCGCCCCCTAAATCGCACAACATTTCAGCCATTCCTCCGAATAGTAATTTCTTTAAAAATTCTAGTCTGAGAATAAGTTTTTCCCGTGTTATGCCTGACTCAACTTCAGAAAAACGTTCTTAATGCTAAGAAAATGGGTTTTTGAGAATAAAAATGACCAAATATGTATCATTTTCGACCCAAAATCATATTAGTGAGATAGGGTGTTCACGCATCTCTGGAACATCTGTAGGAATTTGCACAGAAAGAGCAGGAAGGTCCCCCTCTTGGGTTCTATCGAATATTTATTGCAGCAAGCTGGCTGGTTTGAGCAAAACATTACACAGCCAGGTAGCGGCTGGTTTGATTGGCTGGTCACACCTACCAAGCACTCCTTGGTTGATATCTTCACCGGCAAGACCGGCGGAGTCATCGGCACAGGTCGCGATCTCGCTATCGGCACCCATATCCCGAAGTTCTTCCAAGCACTACTCAACCTCGATGGAGCTTCCGCTGAGGGACTCGGATCTTCTACCCCGGATTGGTCCTCATCCGGATCATCTGCCAGCACCCCAGCCAAGGAGGCAAACTAATGGGTTCTGTTGAAAGCTTTTTGACCAACGTTGGGGTCAGCCAGACTGTTGTTGATTACTTCCATGGCCGCATGGGAAACAGCCTCATTGGCAGCTTCTTAAAACTCATCACGCCTTCCTTTGGTGAGGGTTTTGAGTCTGCTAAGAAGTTCTTCGGGGCAATTCTCAACCTCGACTCCGCCTCCACCGAGGGCTTGGGATCTAGCGGAATTAACCTCTCCTCCGATAAAAGCCAAACCCCTCCAGCAAAAAACTAGTCTCTCAATAAGGAAGTAATTAATCATGCACGAGACCCTTCTCGCCGCCGCAGACGTTGCCACCCAGGACAAGGGCTTCTACAAGTTCTTCGAGATCATTTTCAAGAACGTCGCAACCATCAACGACTTCATTGCCCGCGGCATGGGCTCCTCCATGGCCGGCGACAAAGGTGTAGAAGAGGGCAAGGGCTTCAAATCCATCTTCCACCTTTTCCATGAGTGGCTAACCACAGGTTCTTCCGCTCCTGCTGCTCCTGAAGCCCCCAAGGCTGCTTAATCTTTAAGCGTCCACTAAAAAAGCACCCTGTCAGGGTGCTTTTTTAGTTCTCCAGCGCTTTCTTTATGTCTTGACGACTAATCGTCCCCGCCTTGATCCACTTAACTTTGAATTGATCATCAATTACAACATGTGAGGGAACTGCGGAAACCCCATATGATGCAGAAATTGTCCCACGTGCGTCCGGTATTTGGATGTACGTAAGACCAAGTTTTTCTGCATACTGGCGCACATGCGCGGAATCCTCGTTGAGGTAAATAGAAACCACCGCAATGGTGTCTTCTTTTGCCAGTTCTTGAATTTCCGGAATCTCTGCACGACAGTTTGAGCACCATGTGGCGTTAAAAACTAGCCATACGGGTTTTCCTTTAAGTGAGGAAAGATCAAATGGATGCCCCTTAATATCTAGTGCTTTAAAATTAGGGGCTTCTTCTCCCAACCGGATTGTTTTTCCATCGGTTTTGTCTACTGTTACCGTATTTTCTTGCGGCTTCTGCACCACATAGACAGCCCCTAAAACTACGACAATGACTGCAAGCAGAATAATCACGCGTTTGTTAATCACCGTGTATGTCTCCTAAGCGTATGAGTGGAGGCCGCCAAAAAAGTGATTGCCAAAGTATGCGAACAGTACAGCGATGAAGCCGATTATGAGTAGCCAGGCAGACTTAGTTCCTCGCCAATTACGCACTACTCGAGCATGCAGGAAAGCTCCGTAGAAGAGCCACGTAACAAATGCGGCTGTTTCTTTAGGATCCCAACCCCAATAGCGTCCCCATGCAACATTTGCCCACACCGATCCTAGAATAATCATGATGGTGAGCAGTGGAAAGGTAAGAGCTGCAGCACGGTAGCCCACTTCGTCGCATAGCTCTGCGCTGGGGAAATATTTGCTCCGAATGTACGGGGATAGTAAATACAGCACGGCAGCGCCAAAAGACACGCACGCTGCACCATAAGCGACCACAGCAAATCCCACGTGGAACGTCAGCAGTACGCTGTTCTGCAGTGCAGGAACCAATGGCTTGAGTTCGGTATCCAATTGGGTCGCGTAAATTAACATGACTGTGACCACGGGGAGAACGACCACAGATAAAATGTGGAATTTATAGCGCCAGGCAAAGAAGACTAAGGCCGTAAGAATGCCCGCACTAAAGGCCACAGAAAACTCATGCTGGTTGGCAAAAGGCCCGTGCCCGGTGTGAATCATGCGGACTACCAGGTAGAACAGCGTCAACACTAAAGTCACGAGGGTAAAGGCCGTCGTGTACCACGAATTTTCGCTCTGCTTGTTCCGTCTTCCTGTAATAAATAGGATTTCTGCGAGCAAGCCCAGAATTGCAAATGCTATAGCTCCATTAAGAGCGTATTGGGATATCTCAAGCATGAGTGCCTTCCTTATTTACGCTGGAGCTCTGGCTAATGTCCTGGACGAGCTGGCGAAATTCTCGGTCTAACAGTGTGTCTTGTTGTTCTACGGACGCAACATAAATAGTGTCATTGGTGACCCGCACCCATATGCGGCGATGTCTAAAACCAAAGGTCATCACCATTCCAATGATGAGCAGCACTGAGCCAACCCACATCCATAAAGTTCCAGGATCATTGCGCACCGTGATAGCAGTGAAACGTTGTTCCCTTTCAAAGGTGACTTTTACGGGCCCCACCTGTGCTTGAGTGCCCTGGTCAACGGTTGCAGCGCCTATTTTCTTGTCACTGCTCACCTGATAAACCTCAATGGTCGCAGTACCCACGTTGGCGGTTCGTTGTCCGGATGCAGGCGTTGCGACGATAATCTCTAACCCTCGATCCGGCAGATCTAGCCTGCCCACGACGTTCATTCCATCACCAGACGTCCACTTTAACGGCACAGCTTTCTTTACGATTTCAGCACCTTTGTCATCGGTTACTGTGATCGCTGCTGCAACACCAAAAGAGGCTTGGTGAAATCTAACCCCATCCACAACGATCGGAGTGTTGACTCGTACATCCTGTTCAGCGACTTTTTCTGAACCTTTTCGTACAATCAGGTGCGAAACATAATCGGTGGGGCGCCCTTGAGGGTCATATACGTCATCAAAAGAAACTGCTTCTACTGAAAGCTCTGTCCCATTGCCCACTTCGGCTTTCTCACCTATAGCAATATCAAGATTCGTTTCAAATCCGGTAAAAGCTGAAACCCCAAAGGCCGCAAGGATAACCACAAATGCTGCATGCGCAATAACCGTGCCAAACGGGCCATAACGAAACCTATCGGCATAAAGTCGCGAAGGATCTTGGTCGTCCACGACCAGGCGGAAACGTCGAGAGCATAGTGCATTCCGAACTAATTTCAAGGATTCTTCCGTTGCACGCTCAGTAGGAATAGCAGCACGGTACTGAGCATTGCTAAAAAACCTATCGGAAACGTGAATACGAGGATGTAGTGTCTTTTTGATCAGCTCCGGAAGCCGGTGCGTCGTGCACGCAATGATAGAAAGCGCGAGCAGTACCGTTACCCCTAGGAATAGCGGGGACGACCACATATTAAAAAATCCCAAGTAGTCAAAAATGGTCGCCCAACCACCCAGTTTTTCCTGTGCGTTGGGGAGCCAACGAGCATAACCTTCAGGGTCTGTTCGGCGAGACACAGGTGCCTGCATCACCAGTGTGCCAATGAGAGATAGCACTGCCATCGCCAGAATGATAAGAACACCCACCAGCTTGGAGTGCAGGATTCGGTAGACTCTTCTCAAAATTGCGCCTACCGTAACCTGGCCATATTGATTCTTTTCAGTCATGGAAGCTCCTTATTTCTGCTTCGGCGGAGCTTCAGTCGTAGGCTTCACAGCTCCCATGTGATTTTGAGCTGTCTTAGCTAACGGTGAACCAGGGTCGATCTCTATTACTTTGCTCCAGGCTCGGTGTGCCTTAGCCTCATCAATCGGCTCTTTAGCTACCGCGCAGAAACCAATGTTGTACCAAGCCTGCACATTATTCGGGTCTAGCTCAATGACCTTGTTCCACTGGGTTTCTGCTGCCTCAAAGTCACCAAAGTTAAAGAGCAACAATCCATATTCAAGATGCGCATCAATGTTCTTAGGTTCTTTCTCCGTTACTTCCTGAAGCTCGCGCATACGAGCTTGGATCGCAACAGGATCTTCCCCTCCCATGGACATGCCACCATGCGGATCGCTAGCGGGTTCAGGCTTACCCCAGGTATAGATACCCACTCCTGCCGCGGCTATGAGAACGGTAACTAAAACCAGTAACAATGTTTTAGAAACATGTTTCGTTTTCGATTCTTGCCGTTGTACGCGGTTTAGCGGAGTTGAGATGAAAAGATCAGAATTTTCACCCAACTCTGCGGTAGCTAACTCGGGATCTGGTTGATCACTTTTTATTTCCACCAAACCCACATAACGGTCTCTTCCATCACGGATAGCCTCTGCACGGGCCTCAGCCCATGCAGATACCTCCGCAGGAGCAGTCTCCAAGAAATCAAGGATCAGCTCCTCGCGTTTTACATCAGTGTCCACGAGATTGTGCAGCTTCCTTGTTCTTCTGGGTTACGCTCGAAGGCTCTAGCGTTTTCAGATCAACACCTTGGAGAACTAGCTGACCTTTCCTGGAGGCATCCAAGGAGTCGCTAATAATCCGCTGGATGTAGTCAGGCGCATGGAAACCATTGGAGTTCTCGGAATACACATAATCCAGATAGAAGCTAGCTTTATTCTGATATTCGCGCGCCAGTTTAAGCCGATCTTCGGGAGTCGCAGGATCATCCTTTGCTTTTTCCAAATCCTTAATCAGCGCTGTAAGCGAATCAAATGCCTGATCACGCGAATGAATAAAGCGGTCTTGGATTTGGACTACCCGCTGTTCCATCTCTTTATCCGAAGAATTATGGCAGGTCATACAGGAATTATTTATGTTAAGCAGCGGGCTTTGGAGATGGTGAGAGGAAACTTTCTTAGCCCCATGCCGTTCATAAGGCATATGACAATCAGAACAAGAGACGCCATTTTGGGCATGGATCGAGTTACTCCATACGTCAAACTCCGGATGCTGTGCTTTCACAATATCCGCGCCAGTTTTTGTGTTTACAAAGTCGACGTGCCCGTCTTCCTTGTAGTAATCCCAGATCTGGTCGATCTCAATGCCTTTAGCCCATGGGAAAGTAAGGGTCTTATCTTCACCTTTGAAGTAGTACTCCACGTGGCATTGTCCACAGACATAAGAACGCATTTCCTCGTGCGTTGCGTCTCGGTTTACGTCAAAATCTTTCACGCCTTGCGACGCCTTCAGGTCCCTAATTCCGTTAGCAAAAGCTGGTCGAGTGATTCGTAACTGCATAGTCTTAGGGTCGTGGCAATCAATGCACGCTACCGGATGTTCAACAAGTTGAGTGACTTCCTTATAACTCATCTTGTTCATCTTTTTAAAGCCTTCGTTCGCGTCCCCATCGCCCAGATCATTCATCAGCTTCACTGTAGAAGCATGACAATTTAAACAAGTACCTGGCTGTTTAAACTCAGTGACTCGCTTGGTCTTACGCTGATCATCCAGCATGTATTGATGTCCACGGGCTTCCCGATAGTCCACAGCAAACGCGTACCCTGACCACATTTCTTTCAGCCGTGGGTCTTCTTCAATCCGACTCTTGGCGACTTCGGTTCGCGGGTCTTTGTCATCCGGCTGGCGGCTCTCCTTCACCGATCCGCCATGAGTAGTTGCGCCCATCTCTGAAGTCTTCAGATAAGACTCGTACTGAAGGGGAAAGTTCTTTCCCCATTCCGCAGGGTCCACAACGTTCTCATCTATGTTGACCACGTTGGCAAAGTGATCTGTGACCTCTGATTTACGCTCCATAATATTGATGAGGAGCGCCGTAATGCTCATCGTTATCAGTGCGGTAACAATAATCGCACCGGTGAGGATGAGATATCGCCGTCTAGTTTTAGACGCGTGCGTGCTCATAATAAGTGACCTCATCTAGTCTTGTGTCCAACAGTTGCATGGCAATGTGTGCATTGGATTTGGGTTTCGCCATAGGTGCCGTGAATATCTGAAGTGAAGTCGCCGTGGCAGGTCAAACAAGCATCGTTGGTTACTTTTCGGCTCGCATCACGGATTTGGATGTTGTCTGGAAACCATCCTGTGGTGAATTTAAAACCATGGTTTACTCCGTGCTCAGCTTTGACTAAATACTTGTGCACAATATTGTCGTGAGGGACGTGGCAGTCATTACATGTCGCTACTGCTGAGTGGGACCCCGCTAGCCACGCGTTGTATTGCGGTTCCATAACGTGACAGTTCACGCACGCTTTTGGGTCGTTTCCTAAATAGGAATAGCCCTTGGCATAAATGAATGTGTACAAGCCCACCCCCACAAATGAACCAATCACAAAAATCGCAAGAATCTGCACGACAAGTGCCGAAGTGAGAACACGATGCTTCCGCATACCTGAACCCATAGCTACCCCTTCACATTCCAGATCACCGCGAATAAATGTCACATGGCGCTCATGAAAGATAATACGGACACAGTTAGAAAAAAATGTGATAAGAGATATAGGTAACTATTTTTAAAGAACTTTCCACACCCACGCCACCCCACTGTAAAAAATCAATAGCTATCCCCTGATTGGGAATCAAGCAACTCGTCGGCTCCAACGGTAAAGGAATAACTGTGGGTTCCCTTGAAACTTTCCTGCTCAATGTTGGAGCAGACCGAGATCTCATCGATTTCTTCCAGGGAAAAGGTACTGGATTGCGCAGCCGCGCGATCAATCTGATAGCAAGTTTTTCGGCAAGGGATTCACCTGTACCAGAGCATTCTTCCAGGCCTTATTCAGCTTAGATTCCGCGTCTACAGAGAGGCTCGGTTCAGGACTCCACAGCCTTTCCACCAAGCAAACAGACACGAAACAATAAAGGGATTCTTTTTATAAGCAGCACGGCAACAGAAGCACAACAGGGTTTTATAAGTTCTTTGAGATTGTCTTTTTTTAAAAAAAACCTCGCGGTGGTTAATGAATTCATTGCTCATGGTTTGGAGTCTTCCAGTGCAAATGAAAAGAATTCTAAGGGTTTTTCCGAGCTTCCCACACCTGGCCACCACTGGTTCTTCTGCCCCAGCACCCAAGCCAAAGCCTTAAAAATGGGATGGGCTTCCACCGGAAACCCATCCCATATTTTTATGCCATTACGTCGTGGCAAATAATCGTCTGATCGCGCCCTGGCCCGACTCCGATGTAGGAGATTCGGCAGCCAGATAATTCTTCTAGCCTGCGCACATACGCTTGTGCCTTTTCCGGTAGCTCCTCGAACGTGGTGCAGCCGGTAATGTCTTCGTCCCACGCAGGCATCGTCTCATAGATAGGTACTGCGTGATGGAACTTGGATTGAGTCATCGGCATTTCATCATGACGCTCCCCGTCCACGTCATAAGCAACGCAGATGGGAATCTCTCCAATGCCGGTCAGCACATCCAGCTTGGTCAAGAAGAGATCGGTGAAGCCATTTACACGAGACGCATAACGAGCAATCACGGAGTCGTACCAGCCACAGCGACGCTTCCGACCGGTGTTCACTCCAACTTCGCCGCCTGTGGTCTGCAGGAACTCGCCCCACTTATCAAACAGCTCTGTGGGGAATGGTCCGGCGCCCACACGCGTGGTGTATGCCTTGATGATGCCCAGAGAGCTGGTGATCTTGGTCGGACCGATGCCTGCGCCTACGCATGCGCCACCGGCGGTGGGGTTGGAGGAAGTAACAAACGGATACGTGCCGTGGTCGACGTCGAGCATGGTGGCCTGGCCGCCCTCCATGAGGACGTTCTTGCCGGCATCGAGCGCCTCGTTGAGCACGAGTTCAGACTCGATGACCATGGGGCGCAGTCTTTCCGCGTAGCCCAGGAAGTACTGGACTATTTCTTCTGCGACGATGGCCTTGCGGTTGTACATCTTGACCAGAGTCTGGTTCTTTACATCGAGCGCGGACTCGATCTTCTGGCGCAGGATGGACTCATCAAAGACATCTTGCACGCGAATGCCTATGCGTGAGACTTTATCTGCATAGGCTGGCCCGATACCGCGACCGGTGGTGCCGATGGCACGCTTACCCAGGAATCGCTCCTGAACCCGGTCAAGAATCTGGTGGTAGGGGGCCACAAGGTGAGCATTGGCGGACACTTTGAGTCGCGATGCGTTGGCACCACGAGCCTCAAGCCCGTCGATTTCGTCGAAAAGCGCTTCAAGATTGATCACTACGCCGTTTCCCAAAATGGGGGTGGCGTTTTCCGAGAGAACACCAGCGGGCAGGAGCTTAAGCTCGTACTTTTCTCCACCGACTACCACTGTGTGACCTGCGTTGTTGCCGCCGTTGGGCTTGACCACGTAGTCAACCTGGCCGCCCAGGATGTCGGTTGCTTTGCCTTTGCCTTCGTCGCCCCATTGGGCACCGACGATCACGATTGCTGCCATGATTTACACGTCCTTGACTTTAGAATGCTCACAGACGTTTCATCATTGTACATACAAGCTCGTTTTCTTCCCTCCTCACCATGACAGATCACACACTTCCCAGAATTATTATCGCCTGCTGCGGCACTCCGCCCCCGCTTGTTTCTGCCGACCGCATAGAACAGCTTTCTGCTATTCCTACCCGCAAAGAGCTGCGCTTTCTTGACCAAGAAGCCGCCGCGATCCTGCCTGAAGACCCCACTCCTTCCCTCGCCGAGATCGCAGCCATGCCCGATGTCCCGCATTTGGGGTCCCCGCAGTATGCACCGCAGCAGGTAGACCGCCCGCTACGCGTGGTGGTGATCGGCTCCGATGCAGCCCTTTCCGCCGTCATCACACGTCTGATGCGCGCCGACGCCCTGTGGGTGGAAGTCGCCTTTGTTCCCACCGAGCACACCTCACGCGTCGCACACCTCTGGCAGCTCCCTTCAGATCCCCTCACCTTCGCGCTCTCGGGCTCGGTTCGCCCTAAACCGCTCGTGCGTGACGACGCCGGCATCGCCGTCGCAGGTACCGCCACGGTCACCGCCTGGGACGCGGGAGAAATCACAGGAGAGGTTATCGTGGATGATCACGTGTTGATTCACCATCAAGGCAAGAAGAAAGCACCCCGCCGTGGCGTCTTTGGCGCACAGCTCACTTCCACGCTGGATGCCCCTGGTGTACAAGGAAATGTGATTGTGACTCCGCTACGTGAGCCGGAGGTTAGTGGTTTCGTCGCAAAGCTAGGAAAGCGCGAGTTTGGGCTTGTCAATGAAGACGCATGGCTGGGGCGAGCATTGCAGGGAGGCGGCATTGATTTCCGAGTTGAGGTCGATGGGGTTTCACGGAAGCGCCCGGTAGATCGGGTGACGTTTTATCGGCATCTGCGGGACCTGCAGTCGGTGCGCCCCTGATCATTCTTCCCACAGCTCGGGCGGATAGGCCGGCGTGGTTGATGTGGGGGCGAGGATGGCAACCGCAGATTCACGAGACAACCCACACACCTGCAGCAAATCCACAATGATAGAGCGCGATTGAGCAAGGATCACCTGGGCGGAAAGCACCCCGGAGTCGGCTATGTCGGGAGTACAGCGGCCGCCGAGGTAACGCAAGCGTCGGACGAGTTCGGGAATCTCAGCCGGGTTGTCGTTGGAGCTAGCAATGCCCTCCACGATGTCCGCCAGTTCTTCGATAATCGCAAGTTGTTCCGCCGTTACGGTGTCGTGGTCTTCCACCAGAACCTGAGCACGGCGCGCGAGCACACGTGTATTACGGACGGCATTATCCACCGGCGCGAGGATGCGGATAAAAGATCTGACCCGATGGCGCGAGGCCCACAGTAGCGGGGACACTGTGCTTTCCTCTTGGCCCGACTTGGCAGCTTCGAGCATGGCGTTGATGGAGGCTTGCGAACCTCTAGCGCGTTCCAGCTCTTCCTGGATAATGTCAGGATCAGCTGTCTTGAGCCCTACGGATACATGTTTGAGGACCGTGCTAGCCAGGCGGAGCACCGCAGAGACTTCACGACGTCCCTCCGCGAGCGGAGAGTGCGGCAGCAACGCCATAACAACGATGCCCGTGATGCAGCCGAGGAAAGCATCAATCATGCGATCCGGGCCCGCGGAGGTGCCTGGGGGCATGATTGTAGCGATCAAAATTGAGCCAATAGCCACCTGATTAATAAGGAGCTGGCTCTTGGAAAGAAAGGTCGCAACAAGCAACGAGATAAAGATAGCGAGCGGCACCTGCCAATGTCCCACGCCTATTCCCATAATCAGGAGATCCCCAAGACCCACCCCGATAGAGCAACCTATGGATAGTTCTATCGCCTTTTTGATGCGATTTCCGCTGGTCAAGCCAAGGATAATGATAGCGGCCATTGGCGCAAAGAAGGGCTTGTCATGCCCAATCAGATTACGAGCAATCCAAAAAGCGATGCCGGCTGCAAGTGACATCTGAACAATAGATAGGAAGCTTCGCCTTAGTCTTAGCACCCTCTCCTTGATATCCAGCATGTTTGCCAGCCTAGTTGATTTCCCTTGCATAAGTATTTATTATTTTTCGCCCCCACCTGAGGGAAAAAACACAGCTACCTTCCACCCCGAAATAAATTCATAATGCATTTGCAATCAACCGGAAGGAAAACAATGCACCTCAAACGCAAATTAGCGGCGGTGCTTGCAGTCGCAGCCCTCTTGCCATTGCCGCTGGCAAGCGCCCAAGACGCTCCCTCAGTTCCCGCAGCTGTTGATCAAGGAGACCGGCTACTGATTCAAAGGACCGCCAACACACTTGGCGTGTGCACCGTGGGCTATGTAGACACCGAAAATAATCGTGTGTGGACTGACGCTCACTGCGGTGACAATGGTGCTGAGGTCTACGACGAATATCACCAGAGCATCGGCACCCTACGCCACGTCTACCCTCAGGAATGGGCATCACTCAGCGACACGACAGAGATGCAGTGGAGTGTCAACAGCCGAGCATCCGACCTGGCTTACGTGGAGATTTCTGACTCTAACCTCCTCGGACAGAACTACTTCTCTCAGGATTCCGTAGCTGAGCCAGAGGTCGGCGATGTCCTCTGTGCATACGGCAGCCGTACTCAGCGCATTGCGTGCCCCCCCATCACCAATGTCAGTGGCCCGGTAGTACTCACTGGTGACATTGGATCCGATCACGGCGATTCCGGCGGACCTGCTTGGGTTGAAGGCAAGGGTTACATCGGGCAGCTTCTCGGAGCAGATCGTGTCTGGCGCTCGGATAAGGGTGAAGTATCCACCACCGTTTTCCGCAAAATTGGCACCGATGACTTGCGCAATCCCCTCAATCTGCGCGAGCCGCTGCCTTACCACGATCTCGACTTTGATCGCCTGCGCCACCCAGAGGTGACCACCACCAGCAATGGTGAGCAGATCCTCCGTGAGAAGGCAGAGCGTGACCGTGCCGAGCGCGAACGCGTCACACGTGCAATGGAAGGCGATCTGGATGCTCAGCTAGGCCGTGCTCGCGAAGACGAGCGTGCCCTTGAGCGCCGCGCTAACGAGCTAGAGAACGAAGTAAACGGCGAGTCTGACCGTGAGCGCCGCGAGGATCTGGAGCGCGATCTGGAGAACGCTAAGGCTACTCGTGACGTGGTGAAGGAGCAGAAGGAGACCCTAGAGCGTGCCGAGCAGCACCGCACCACTGAGTCTCAGGGCTCTTCCGGTGGATTCCTCAAGTTCCTCTTCCGTCGCTAGAAGTACTGAATAATCATTCACCGTCGTTCCAAATTTTTCTTACAGTCGCTGGGTGTTCCGAGGTAGGGGCGAGAACCTCTACCGCGGAGCGCCTAGACTGGCCACATATTTGGAGCAGATCCACGATCAATGATCGGGTCTGCGCCAACACGGCCTGAGCGGAGAGTACTCTCCCCTCGGCCACATCTAAGCCCGAGCGCGCGCCGGCATCTCTGAGGATGCCGACCAGCTTGGGCACTTCTGCGTTTTCAGAGACTTCCGTGTTGCCAAAGTACAGGTTTGAAAGCCGCTCAGACACACAGGCCAGGGTCTCTATCAGCTCAATCTGCTGCGCGGACACCTCGTCTTGGTCCTCACAAATCACCAATGCCCGGCGCGCGAGCACACGCGTATTACGCATTGCGTTGTCCACGGGGTTAAGAATCCGCATCATCGAACGAATCCGTCGGCGTTGTGCCCAGAGCAGTGGCGACGCCTGAATGGTCTCCTTACCCATATTGGCAGCGGCGATCATCTGATTGATGTGCCCTTGGGTACCTCGCGCCAGGACAAGGGCATCTGCAATGGCGTCAGCGTCGCCCGTGCGCAGCGCGTTGGCAACCTTGCGTTGGACAACAACCATCACGCCCAGAATATTTGCGATTTCCCGCCTTCCCGAGCGTAAAGGCGAGTCAGGAATGAGCGCTATGACCGCGATTCCCACGAGGCCGCCAACCAGAGCATCCAGCATACGGTCAGTGCCTCCCGAGGTACCCGGCGGAAGAATAGTTGCAATCAGGACTGCCGCAAACGACGCCTGATTAGCCACAAGGACGCCTTTATCCGCCACAGTGCCCAGCACAATGGACAGGGCCACGACGACTGAGATCTGCCAGACCCCGGACCCGACAAGGGCGATGAGGACGTCGCCAAGCCCTACACCGATGCTCACACCCAGGACGAGCTCAAAGGAACGGCGGAATCGCTCGCCGCCTGTTGTGCTCAGCACAATCACCGTGGACATAGGGGCAAAAAAGGGCTGTTCATGGCCAAAAAGATGCAAACCTACCCAGTAGGATAGCCCCGCCGCAAGCCCCGCTTGGATCACATAAATCCAATTAGAGCGCAGACGCATCCACCCCTGTTGGAATCTGTTCATCCGTTGTGTCTCTGACCACGTAGGTGCCATAAGCTCCTCAATCTACTCTGTTACCTGAGTAAATCTTAGTCGCCTCGGATTTCTCTGCGGTCGTACAGCCACATCGCTGCATAAAGAACCACACACGCAAGGGGGACGCTGGCCCATGCTGGCGGTGCAGACTCCCAGATTGCACCAAGCTGCATCAAGAGAAAAACTGCACATCCCACGCCTGCCGCAGCAACCATCCGCTGCCAGATCACAGCGGCGCCGGTAATCACTGCAAGCACAAACGTCATCTGCATAAACCATTCGCAGCTTCTCCGTGCTAGCAATGCGGCTTCCCCAAAAACCACGTTGGTTGCGCCCCACACTATCAGCGTTCCTAGCGTTACGACGCCCACCGACAGCGCATAATAGCTGAATACTTTGGAGCTGATGTATGCACGACGCGACACATTTCTGCTCAGCACTAGGACGGCTTCCCCACCACTAAGGCCTCCGCTTATTCCGTGAGCAGACACGATGATAATAGCGATGCTTATAACTTGGTGTAAGTTCTTCTCCCATTGCCCATATGAGTCTCGCCACGTGGGTTCAGGCATTGGCAAATTCTGAATTATATCGGACATAAACCATGCGGTGAGTGGGGAGGCTACGGCAAGGAAGAGTCCTAGTCCCAGCACAATGTGGCTGCTAGGAGTTGACGCTATTCTTCGGAGTTCGTAGAACCACAGGACTTTATTGCTGTTCATGGCACACCGACTCATAGACATCTTGCAAAGTAGATGTTTCGATTGTCACGGGCACTCCCAATTGAGATTGCAAGGCAGCACGCAGGGCCTCGTCTCCGGGTAGGCGGAGGTATGTGTTGGCAGATCGGTGTGTTGCCAACACATCCTGTATCTCTCCCTCAAGCACAAGTTTTCCTTTATGCAGTAGGCCTACGTGGTCGCATACGCTTTGGACGTCGGCAAGCAAGTGCGAGGTAAAAAGGACTGTGGTCTGCCCGCGCAGTTGCTTGATGATCGCTAAAACATCAGCGCGCCCTAACGGGTCGAGAGCGCTCGTAGGCTCATCCAACACAAGCAGTCGCGGTGCGCCTATCAGGCTGGCTGCGATGCCCAGACGTTGCACCATTCCTCGTGAAAAGCCTCCCACGGTGCTTCTGGCCCCCGCCAGACCAACGAGGTCTAACAGGTCGTGTGCTCGATCAACCACCTGGTCTGAGTCCACTCCGGATACTCTGCCTAAATATATGAGCGCATCTATGGGTTTCATCCATGCAGCAAAACGGGGAACATCTGGCAAGTAGGCTATTTGGTTACTAGGCTCTGGCGGCAACGTCCCCCGAGGCAGCCCGAGCACCGTTGCACTCCCTGACGTAGCCGCAGCAAAACCCAGCAGAATCCTGATAGTTGTGGTCTTTCCTGCACCATTCGAGCCAATGAACCCGTATATAGAGCCTTCAGGAACGCTCATGGAAAGATTATCCACAACAACGACGTCGCCATAACACTTGCTTAGGTCCTGCGTTTGCACAGCAAGTACAGTCATAAAGCATCCCCATAAAGCTGTTCAATCGTTTTTGCCCCTTTGGTGGGCTGAGTTCGTTCCGGTTGATCGCGATGTTTCCGATCCCGGAAATACACGACCAAAAACACAATGCTGCCCACCGTTTGTCCCACCAAGATCGCTACGATCCATACCCATCGGGACTGTTCAGCTAATCGACGATCCCCGAGCTGTGCAGCATAAAAGAGCGCTGTGACTGTCAATACTCCTTGCAGTGCGATTAACCACCACAAAGGCGCAAGCTCACTCATTGTCCTTTGCCTTTAACGTTGCATCCAAGTTGAGCAGCGCGGATTTGACGGTACCCACTACCACGGCGGTGGTGACCACGGGAAAACTCAGAACCGCGATCGTGGACAGCGGACGAGAATCAGCCTTGGCCGCACATACATCCAGGAACGCCATAGTTTGCACCCCAAGAGTTTGCGCTTTTACAGTCACGTCTTTATCGGCGCTCCACAAAGCCATTGCCCCACTAAGCGCGGTATAAGGCACAAGTTTCTGCTTACTGGCAACGCAAGCAGCCAGCGCTACCACACCGGTACCAATAAAGGGCATGTACTTCAGGGCTTTGAGCGTTTGCGACGGCACGTACTCCTGCAAATCCGGTAGCGAGTCATCGGGGCGCACCAACCCTAGCTTTACGGCAAGCGCTCCCACATTAAGATCCCATCCGATACCCAACGATCGCGGCACAAAAAGAGCAGGGTTCTCAGGCTCGAAGATTTTAAATTGCGTCTGCGGAGAATGCACTGCGACGCCAAAAATCTTTATGGTTCCGTCTTGTTCTCGTTCATAAAAGCTGGTCATTTTCCAATCCCTTCCAAATGTTCGTTGACAAATACAGACAGTGCGCGCCATTCCTGCGCCAGCTCCGCTATGCGTTCGCTCCCCTTTTCTGTGACCGAATAGATCTTGCGAGGAGGTCCCGAAGGCGACTCCTCCCAATGGCTACTGATCCACGCGTGCTTTTTCATTCGGGTCAGTAGTGGGTAAAGAGTTCCCGAAGAGACCTCCATCCCCAGATTCTCAATGAGCGCACCACCGTAGGTGGGTTCCTTTTCCAAGGCCGCCAAAACGATCAGTTCTAGTACGCCTTTTCTTAATTGCGATTCCGCCATCTCACCTTCTATGCGTAGCCAACTACTATGCATTACATAGTAGACAGATTGTGTAGGCATACACAAGGGCGGTACACCTCGCAATGAGATGTACCGCCCTTAGCCTTATGGCTTATTACTTATTCTTACGACGCGCAACGAGTGCAACGCCTGCAAGGACAAGCACCAGTGCCGCTACGAGCAGCCCCACAACACTTGCACCTGTGGTAGCCAGCATCGGAGACTTCTTGGCTTCTGCCTTTGGTGTCACCTTTGTCGGTTCGACCTTCGGCTCCGTCTTCGGCTCAGCTGGTTTAGGTGCGGGGGTAGGAGTAGGCGCAGGAGAGTTGCTGCTGCCATTACTACTACCTTCGCTGCTTCCGCCTATCAAAGCAGCAATCAAACCAATCCCGCCGATGATGCTACCAGCGATGATCAGGTTACGAATCAAATCGCTGTTGCCTTCAGGAACCGGATACACGATGGTGACAGTTCCATCATTTGTTCCAGGGTTTCCGTACTCATCTTCGCCGTTGTACTTCACCGTATCCGGGCTTCCGCCAAAGTCTGCCTCAGGCGTGAATGTGAAGTTGCCGTTCTCGTCGATAGTCCAGACACCCTGGCCAGGAACGGTCATCTTCTTGCCGTCTTCGGAGATCTCAGCGCCCTTAGGCTGACCCTCTTTAACAAACTTCACGGTTTCTGGCAGCAGATCTGCAGGATAATCAGGGTGGTTGCCCTTACCTGGGGTAACGGTAACCGGCTCGCCGGTCTCGCCCTTATCCACAAAGTGCGGCAACGGGAACTCGCCATCGTCATCTTTTGGAATAACAATCGGCGTGTATTGAGAAACATGAGTCACTTCACCCTGGGTAGCCGTAACCATCACGGTATTTGCTACACCAACAAAATCAGGATGAGGTTCAAAGGTAACCACGCCATCGCTATCAATGGTGTATGTACCCCGACCTGGCACCTCTACCTTGTCGGTGGGGTTGCCGGAGGCGTCGACAAGCTTGTATTCAACCGGAAGAGTCGGATCGATCCCTGGGAACATTTCTGCAGGAGTGATGCCCGCGTCCGTGATGTTTCCAATCTCTTCCGAGTCATTGTCGGTTGACTTCTGGGTCTCGCCTTGGCGGGCTACGGTCACCGAGCTCCGGGTCTCCGGCTCAGAGATGTAGCCAGCGTCCAGGTTCGGGGTGTTCTCCCCTGCCTTGACCTCAGCGGTAGCAGTCTCACCCGTGGTCAGGTCAGCGTTGGAATCTTTTTCCTTGGTGACGTCTGCGTCCGAAGACTTCTTGGTCAAGTTTTCTGTATCACCAAAGCGCACGGAATAACCGGTGCCAGGAACAAGATTCTCAAACTTGTACGTGCCGTCTTCCCCGGTTTCCACGGGGTCAACGCCCTCGACGGGCTTGCCGTCCTTGAGCAAGGTAACAGTCACGCCAGCGCGAGGCTTCTCATTATCGTCGCGGATACCATCCCTATCGGCATCAAACCACGTCATACCGGACAGCGAACCTAGCTTGACAAAGCCAAAGTCCAAGGTCAGATCCTGAGCGCCGTCCTTGGCCAACACACCCGGGGCAGTCTGGGCGCTCTTGATAGAAGAATCTTTGTCCGCATCGGTTGCGCCGGACTTAGCAGGAACAAAGCCCTCTGGGTTCTTGACAACCTCAACGGTGTAGCTTTGTCCGTCTTTCAGAAGCGGAAGGTTCTCAAAGAGATATTTGCCATTCTCATCCGTCACCACGTTCTCAACTGGGTCGCCGTTGATGTCCTTGGCAGGTTTACCTTCTGAGTCGAGAAGCTTGAGCTCGACACCCTTGATTCCGCTGTCTTCGCCATCGTTCTGGATGCCGTCGTTGTTCTTGTCATGCCAGACGAAATCGCCCACGGAAACAGTAGGAGTGATGTAGCCAGCATCAAGGTTCGGGGTGTTCTCCCCTGCCTTGACTTCGGCGGCGGCAGTCTCACCGGTGGTTAGGTCAGCGTTGGAATCCTTGTCTTTAGTGACATCGCCTTCCGTCTTCTTGGTCAGGTTCTCTGTATCACCGAAGCGAACAGAATAACCAGCGCCAGGAACAAGATTCTCAAACTTGTATGTGCCGTCTTCCCCGGTTTTCACTGGGTCAACACCCTCAACAGGCTTGCCGTCCTTGAGCAAGGTAACGGTCACGCCAGAACGAGGCTTCTCGTTCTCGTCGCGGATACCATCCTTGTTGGAATCGAACCACGTCATGCCGGACAGTGAACCAAGCTTGACAAAGCCAAAGTCCAAGCTCAGGTCCTTGGCCTTGTCTTCCTTCAAAGCACCTGGTTTGGTTTTCGCACTGTTAGTGGAGGAATCCTTCTCCGAGTCATCGGTAGCACCGGACTTAGCAGGAACAAAGCCCTCTGGGTTCTTAACAACCTCAACGGTGTAGCTTTGACCGTCTTCCAACGCTGGAAGGTGATCAAAAAGGTAGTTGCCCTTCTCATCTGTGATGATATTAGGTATTAACTGGCCTTTATTGTTCTTAGCCGGCTTGCCTTCCGGATCAAGAATCCTTAGCTCAACACCGGGGATGCCGCTGTCATCGCCATCGTTCTGGATGCCGTCGTTGTTCTTGTCATGCCAAACAAAATCACCAACGGAAACGCCCAGTTCAAAGGGTACAACAACTAGACCTGCGTCTACGTCGCGACGATCCGACTGCAGATCAATGACATCGGTGAGACCAATGCTGTTGATCTTACGTTCGACAACATCAGAATCTTTTTGAGTGTCACCTTTTAAAGGAACTGTGGGCGCCGTGAAAGGTTTACCCTCCGGGGTACGAGCAGCAGAGTAGTCGAACTGCACCTTGTACTTGCCCTTGGGCAGGTTTTCAAAGAGATACTCGCCGTTTTCTCCGGTGGTCATCTCATAAGGCTCGTTTGTTCCAGGCTTATTGACAGGCTTACCCTGCTCATCCAGCAGCGATACCTTGACGTCTTTAACGCCTGGCTCGCCATCGGTTTGTGAGCCATCAGAGTCCTTGTCAAACCAGACCTTGTCACCCAAGGAGACCAGAGGTTCAGGCTTCTTTTCAACCGTGAACTTGAGGTCTTCTACCTCACCGCCCTGTACAACACTGGTGGGCTGCTTCATATCATCAGCCTTGACGCCTTCGCCGCCTACGCGGATGCGTGCGTAGTAGTCCTTGCCAGGCTCAGGTTTATTAGCGGAGTCACTCCAGTCGAAGGTGACGTTGCCGTCCTTGACTACGCCAACGCGACGCTCAGACTCGTCGAACTTACCGTTGTTGTCCAGGTCCACCCATGCCACAACATCGCTGTTTGTAGCAGTTGCAGGGAAAGTGACCTTACCGTTGTTCTGCTCAAAGCCGTCTTTGAACACGCTTGGCTGGACGTCTTCTTCGGAGTCCTTATCGGCTCCCGGGCTCCAGTTTTGGCCGCCATCGCGAGTTGGCATGTTTTCGCCGACACGGTTCTTGGCTTCAAATGCAACGTCCGGGTTCTGCTTTGGCTGACCCGTTACGTTCCAGTTATCCAGGATGTGGCTGGCTTCGCCATAAGACTGCGGTGCGTCGCCCTGATCCGTAGGAATGAAGATACCTGCGACAACACCCTGGCGAGAGCCAGTCTTGCCACGTGGGTTGTTATCCAATTTGACAGAAACCGTCTTAGCCCCACGACTGACGAGTAGAGGCTGGGACTGCGGGATGGATTTCCATTCTCCGCCTTCCTCGTTCAGCTCTGTATCCACCCAGCCATAGCTCTTATCGCCGTTTTGCAAAGACCACTCATCGCCGGGCTTTACAACGATCGGATCATAAGGCTTAACACCATCTGGAACTTCCGCAGGCACTGCAGGCTTATTGTCTACGTAGTAATAGCGCTTCTCTTTGCCGACGAGATCCTGAATAACCTGCCAACCACCGTTGGCATCCGTCACCAAGCCAAGATTCTCTGGGACTCCGCCACGACGCTGTCCCGGGGCCCCATTGACCTTAAAGGTGGTGCCATAGGGGTTGTTGTGGTCCTCCACCTTGATGCCAGTGGATTCGCCGTCAGACGCGATCACATCGAGAGAAATCGGCTTGCCGTTCAGGGTGCCTTTAATATCAAGGTCAAAGGTGTAGCCCTGGTTGCCTACGTTATCGGCGTTGTTGCCAAAAAGAGTGGGGTCCAAGTACTGGCTAATCTGCCACTTTGCACCAGGATCGCTGGGGTACAGGACATCCCTATCAAACCACTTATCGCGCTCTGAGTTGCGGCCTGCAAGCGCAGCAAAATCGATCGGACGGAAGAAGTCATTCCACGTCACGTTACGTGCCCAGATGCCACCGTTGTCCACGGTGAGAGGTGTTCCGTTGCTGCTCTGAGCATCCGAATACATAGCCTTGATGCTCTTGATGGTTACGGTGACTTCCATCCCTTTAGGCAGACCATCAGCCTCTTTATAGGTATAGGTGTCACCTTCTTTGATGCGCTTACCGCCAAAGCCGCCTTCATTATTTTCAGGATTTGATGAATCCCACTTATTTTGAAGTTCGTCACCGCTGGCTACTTTGGAAAAATCAAAGAAGAAAATCTCATTAGCAAATTTCGCATCCGGGTTACTGGTGAATGCATTTGTTGTTCCGTCATCGACGGCCGCAAGGGCTGAGGGTGCCGCTACGGTTAAGCCTGAGATGGCAAGGGTTGCAGCTGTAGTGATTGCCACAATCCGAGGACCAGGTCTATTACCCACTGGGGTCTCCTAGAGAAGGAATGATTAAGTTAACCGTTCAAGCTAAGCAGCACATTTACAGCAGGTCAAAGAACTAAACGATAATATATTTTAATCAAAAGCAAATCCGAAGTTTTTCATAAAAAACACCCAGCCAATGCTAATTGACTGGGTGTTGAAATATATACGGATTTAAGTTTACTTGGTCACCGAGGTTCCCACCGAATGCAGATCGTGGCAAGCCTCAATGATGCGCTCGGACATGCTCTGCTCAGCCTTCTTCATGTAGGAGCGAGGGTCATAGACCTTCTTGTTTCCAACTTCGCCGTCAACCTTGAGCACGCCGTCGTAGTTAGAGAACATGTGAGCAGCAATCGGGCGAGAGAATGCGTACTGGGTGTCAGTGTCCACATTCATCTTGATTACGCCGTAGGTCAGTGCCTCCTCGATCTTCTCCTTCTCGGAGCCGGAGCCACCATGGAAGACGAAGTCGAATGGCAAAGCGGAGTCGTCTAGACCGAGCAGCTTACGAGCAACCTTCTGGCCTTCAAGAAGAACCTCGGGGCGCAGCTTAACATTGCCTGGCTTGTACACGCCGTGGACGTTTCCGAAGGTTGCGGCCAGCAGGTAGCGGCCATTCTCGCCGGTGCCGAGGGCGTTGATGGTCTTTTCAAAATCCTCTGGAGTGGTGTAGAGGTTAGCGCCGGCCTTGGCCTCTACGCCGTCTTCTTCGCCACCAACAACGCCAATCTCAGCCTCAAGAATAATGTGAGCGTTTCGTGCCTTCTGCAGGAGCTCTTGAGCAATCGCAAGGTTCTCATCAATCGGAACCGCAGAGCCATCCCACATGTGCGACTGGAACAGTGGAAGCTCGCCGCGGTCTACTCGCTCCTGGGAAATAGCGATGAGGGGGCGAACGTACTCGTCCAGAACTTCCTTCTGGCAGTGATCGGTATGCAGAGCAACGTTGATACCGTAGCTCTTTGCTGCCTCATGAGCGAATGCAGCGAGAGCTACAGCACCCTTGACCTTGTTCTTTACCGCAAGGCCGGAACCGAACTCCGCACCACCGGTAGAGAACTGAATAATGCCGTCGGACTCAGCTTCAGCGAAACCCTTCAGAGCTGCGTTGATGGTTTCAGAAGAGGTGCAGTTGATGGCTGGGAAGGCGAATCCGCCTGCCTTAGCCCGATCCAGCATCTCGTTGTAGACCTCGGGAGTTGCGATAGGCATGAAAAATCCTCCAGTTGGATTAGCTTATTCGTTTCATCTGTGAGCACGATTGCTCGTAGCCTGTATCCCAGTATGCCAGCAACCCCAGCAGAATGCTCCCCTTCAATCCGAAAAATTAGGAGAGAAATCACACAGATTCGGACATAACCGAAACTATTCAGACTCGACTATATGTGCAGCGGCCTCCAGCAGCATCCATCCCGAAAGCTGCACGGACAAATCGCGTTCGTCGATACGCACTACATTCACGATGTCACTCAATGCCGAACCTCCCACACCAAAGTTGTGAGGAAGCTTCGCATCATCTGTCCAGTCAGTGGCAAATACCGGAAGGCCATCGACCTCTAGGCGATGATTCCACACGCTTTCCGCAGAGGCCATAACCAGGCGCTTAGCAATATTGCGCGCAGAGCGATTAGCCTCGCCGTCTCCCGGAAGTCGCACCGCGGCATCAGCAAGGTAACGCGCCAAAATTCCTTTGAAGAGCCCTCCGTCACCGTCGCCAGTTACCCAGTCGATCACACCCGATGACGTTGACATTTCCTTAGCCACCGCATGAATCACAGCACGCGCGTGAGCCAGATAAGTAATAGAGTCTTCATAGGTCGCTTCGTCGGCGCGCAACGCCTCGGCAATCTCCACGCACGCCCCGATAACCACGCCTTGACAATAAGGATGCGTGTATTTAACCAGCTCGGGCCCACGCATACTCATGCGCAGGCCATCCATCACTAGGCCTTTTTCATCAATAAGATTGTCAAAAATCCAGTCGATAATCTCGCGCGCTTTGGCAATGTCGCCATTGCGCGCAAGCATAATAGCTGCGGGTCCGTTGGTAGGAACGTTAAAAAAGTGCTCGCCTACACGCCATGGCAAAACGCCGACTATGGAATCCGCACCACCAACAATGTTGGCCTCCAAGGCCCGCAAGTGTTTGCGTTTACCTCGACCCCGCATACGACGTTCCCGGTCCAAGGCAAGCGCCAGCCAAGACTTATCGTCGTAATAGTTATTTCGAGTTAGCTTGCCCAGGTTGCGGATCTGGATACCCGCAATAGTCTCCCGGATCCGCTGCTTGCGAGCCTTACTTGGGCGGCGAATGGCGGCGTCGACAAGGCAGTCCAAGTAGTGTGCCTGCCACCAGTAATGCCACCGATAAAAAAGCTTTTCTTTAATATTCGGTGGCCACGCTACGACGGCTAAATTTGTACGAGGTAAGCCCCACAACGAAGACGCATGCCTCTCGTTAATCGCAGACTCAGCGAGATCGGCACGATGCAGCCATATTTCGTTCAACGTGATACCTACTCTTCTCGTAGAAAAGCCCGCCACCAGCTGGTGCGGCCGAACGGAACATTTCCCCAATACTAGACAAAAGTTTTAGCCAGCTACCACGCTTTCCCCAGATCGGCGTGTTGCCTTATCCAAGCATGCATGGCTATACCAGCAGCAACGCCGGCGTTAATCGAACGTGTCGAGCCAAACTGCGCAATAGAACACGTCATCAATGCCCCTTCTTGCGCCGCTTGGGTCACCCCCGGTCCTTCCTGCCCAAAGAGCAGGAGACACTTTTCTGGCAGCTCGGCGGTCTCTAACGGAACGCACCCCGGCGTGTTGTCTATGGCCACGATTGTGAGGCCTTCCGCCAGCGCCCAGTCAACCAGGGTCTGGGTGTCTGGGTGATGCATAAGGTGCTGGTAGCGATCAGTAACCATTGCTCCACGACGGTTCCATCTACGCCGCCCCACAATGTGCACCGTGTCTACGGCAAACGCATTAGCGGTGCGTACGACGGTGCCAATGTTCGCGTCGTTTTCAAAGTTTTCAATCGCGATGTGCAGGACGTGGCGCCGGGTGTCAATGTCCTGGATGATGGCAGGCCTTGACCAATAACGGTAGGCGTCGACAACGTTGCGACGATCCCCCGATTCCAGCAGCTCGGGATCATAGTAGGCATCCGTGGGCAGCGGCACGCCGGGGTGTTCTTCTGCCCACGGCCCAACCCCGTGGAGGCCCTCTCCCCACTCGGTAGGACCCGGCGCGGAGGTGATGTTAGACAAGACCTAGATCCTCAAGCCCGATGAGGTAGCGGTATTCCAGGCCCTCTGCAGCAATAACATCGGCTGCACCAGTGGCACGATCGACGACGGTAGCCACGCCCACGACCTCGGCACCCATTTCCCGCAGGGCGGCGACCGCAGTAAGCGGCGAGTTTCCGGTGGTTGTTGTGTCTTCCACCACCAGAACTTTCTTACCCACAACATCGGGTCCTTCAACACGACGCTGCATACCGTGCTTCTTAGCTTCCTTGCGCACAACAAAGGCATCGATTGCGCGGCCCTCAGCATGCATAACGGAGGTTGCCACAGGATCAGCACCCAGGGTAAGCCCACCAACGGATACATAATCCCAATCGGCAGTAAGCTCACGCAGCAGTTCTCCGATCAGGCGTGAGGCGCGGTGGTGCAACGTAGCCCGACGCAGGTCAACATAATAGTCAGCCTCTTTGCCCGAAGATAGCGTGACTTTCCCATGAACAACGGCAAGTTCTTTGATCAGTTCCGCTAGTTCTTTTTTCTTTACTGCATTGATAGTCATAGGTGCGGGAGCTCTCCTTATTTTTCACTGCCGTCAGGCTTTAGCTACTTAGTTTAGAGGGTCTGTTCCGAGTTCCTCGGTGAGGTCCTCAAAAATCGTGGAGCCTTGGCTCAGGTCACGCAGAACACGAGTTCCGTTATAGCGTTGCGTCTTTGGCTTATCGCCCTTAGCTATGGCAGCAACCTCGTCGCCGCCAACAGGCCGAGGCTCAACGACTCCGCGTGCCTGCGCTGTCGCACGAGTCGGTAGTTGGACGGGGTCTTCTTTGCGTGCCACCACTGGTAAAACCGGAACCGGATCTTCGGAGTCGTCCTCCTCTATCTCCGGGGCATCCGGCATTGGCCTGGTGGGATCGCAGTCTGTAAAGTCCACGGGCTGGGTGGCGCCGCTTCGTGGTGGCAATACCCGCGCGGCGTCGGCAAAGAGCGCGAGCGGTTGGATGAGCGCATCCCAGTCTTCGTGCGTGGAGCCGCGTTCAAGCTGGGCGAGCACCCAATCGGATTCTTCCCACACCACCGACACTGCGCTGGGCATACTGGCAAATGCTTTATCCACCCGCTCGTCCAGCATTCTTTCGATCGCGCCTTGGTCGTTCCCATACAGAATGAATCCCTCGATGCGGCTGACCTGCATTAAGTCTTCTGCATCTTCTTGTGCTTCTCGACGCGCCACTACAACCACGTCCGAGGTAGCAGCACGACGCAGCGCCATCACGCTCACCCCGCCTAGTTCCACAAGGTGCATTTCATATCCACCAGCGATGCCACTTACGACGTCGCGGGCGACTGCTCCTTCTGCGGCTACTCCCCTGCTCCATTCGTCGGCAAGAAAAGCGTCTTCTTTGGTGTAATCAAATCCTTTAGATTCAGCCCACGCCTTCTTTTCCTTCCGGCTCCCCCGCGGTATGGCCGCGAGTTTCTTTGATGGACCGCCCTTCTCCTCCACGTCTGTGTTCTGCTTCGCTGTGGTTGCTCGATTACGTGAAAGGTCAAACAACCACAGCCCAGCCCCAAGGAGCCCCACAATTCCGGCGAAAAGAAATAGCATGGCTTAAAGCCTAGCGCGCATCTCCATGTTCAACAGGGTTCTTAGGATCTGCCGCCCATTGCGACCATCCGCCCACGTAATGCCGAGGCGTTCCTAGGCCAGCGATATTCATAGCAATGATCGCTTGCGCCGAGTGGTTACCCGAACCCGAGTATGCAATCACATCATCTGCACTAGTGATTCCTACTGCAGCAAATGCCGCGCGGATTTCCTCGGGTGTTTTAAACAGACCCTCCTGGGTGAGCAAATCTCGAGAAGGAACATTAACGGCTCCGGGGATGTGTCCGGCTTTAAGATCTAACCGCTCCTTGCGCCCAGCAAAGCGATTAGCCTCACGAGCATCCAGTAGGATCCCCGTGTGGTTTTTCACATCTTCAATCGTTGCAGTAGGCATGCTGCCCAGTTCCGGCTCAATGGTGGAATAGGTCCGTGGATTACCTGGACCGCCTAGAGTCTCATAGCCTGCGGCTTCCCAAGCCTTCTGTCCGCCATCCAAGATGACAACATCTGGGACTCCCGCCCACTTGAGCACCCACCAGGCGCGAGCAGCAAAAAGACCACGGTAATCGTCATACACCACAACTTGACGATCATCCGTCAGGCCCCAGCGGATAAACCAACGGGCTAGAGTGTCCTTGGTGGGAAGCGGATTACGCCCCAGCTTGGAACTTGGGGCAGAAGCCAACGCAAAAGCTGTGTCGCAGTAACGCGCGGTGGAAATGTGCTCCGAATTGAAGTGCGCATAGCCTCCACCTTCATGCGGCGACCAGAGGCTGGCAAGAATGATGTTGTTACTGCCGGTGTTGATTCGCTGCGCAAGCTCCTCAACGCTAATTGTGATACCCATACCAAAAGTCTAAGGTCCATCGCAGTTTTTCGCTTGTTGGATACCCCAAAAGCGTTTCTGCAATCACCTATAACTCGCTCAAAAATACTTTCCCTGCACCTATTTACACTTTTAATACCTTTAGCTTAGTATTTACTTAGGTTTGTAAGTGACCTCCGACACTTACAAACCGTCATACTTTCACCAGAAATCCCCCACTGCCCCAACTACCCAGAAAAAGAAAAAGACCTGGCACTATGGAACAAGTTCCATAGTGCCAGGTACTGGGATAGTAGCCCACAGCAAGGACTACTATACCCTACTTCCGCAATTTAGCCCTCAATATCCAAATTTACGTTGGGGCGAGTTTGCGTCGCAGTGGTCATAATTGTGTTCGCTTCAACATCCGTTAATGCTTTTTCTGCAGCTAGTTCTGCGTTTACACGATTAACGAATCCCGAAATCTCTTCTTCCACGCGTACATCATCCCACCCTAAATATGGGGCAATACGTCGCGCTACACCATCCACAGCACCCACACCTCGGTCTGCGTATTCCATTCCCACACGCAAACGGCGCAACAATACGTCCTCCACATGCAAGGCCCCTTCATGGGTGACTGCATACAGAACCTCTGCCCAGCAATAGCCTTCAGCGCCCTCCACAGGAGTCAGCAGTTGCCGGTCTTCCAACCCTGGAGCCAATACCTGCTCACATAGCGAGCCATACCGCCCCAGCAGATGGGTTATTAACTGTTCATCCACCCCGTACTTAGTGGCCAACATCGACACCTGGTTAACTAACGCATGGTATCCATCAGCGCCCACAATAGGTGTACGCTCAGTCACTGATTCTGGGGCAGTAACCTTGGCCTCCTTGAGAGCCACATCGACTGCATCTTTGCCGATTACTCGATACGTGGTGTACTTTCCACCAGCCACGGAAACCAGCCCTGGAGTCACCACAGCTACAGCATGGTTACGCGACAAATTCGTCGTAGCATCAGACTTGCCACTGAGCAATGGACGCAACCCGGAGAAGACTCCCACGATGTCTTCATATCCCAATTGCCGGCTCACACGCTGATTAACCTGCGATAACACATAATCAATATCGGCGCGTGTGGGGGCAGGATCCGGCTTGGATAAATGCTTGTCCCAATCAGTGTCCGTGGTGCCAATAATCCAATAGTTACCCCACGGAATCACGAACAACACTGACTTCTCCGTAACAAAGCACAGTGCCGCGTCGGCGTCGAGCTTATCCTTCTCCACCACAATATGAATGCCCTTGGAGGCATGCACAGAGAACTTGCCTTGAGCGCCGGCAAGTTTTTCTACCTCGTCGTTCCACACACCCGTGGCGTTGATAAACACCTTGCCGCGGATCGTTGTCACAGCGCCGGTATCAGTATCGCGCACCTGCGCCGCCACTATCCGACCGGAAGCATCCTTATCAAAGCCCACTACCTGAGTTGATGGACGTACTACCGCACCGTAATGAGCTGCAGTACGCAGCACCATCATGGTATGGCGAGCATCATCAACAAGGGTGTCGTAGTAACGAACACCGCCCACAATGGCGTCGTTGCGCAAGCCTGGAGCAACTTTTAATACGCCTCCACGAGTGAGGTGTTTTTGCATGGGCACGCTTTTCGCCCCACCCATGAGGTCATAAAGAGTGAATCCGCCGAACATCATCACGCGTTCCCAGAGTCGATGAGTCAGCGGGAAAATGAATTTTAAGGGTTTGACCAAGTGAGGCGCTAAGACCGACATATTGAGTTCGCGCTCATGGAGAGACTCCGCAACAAGCTTGAAATCCAACATTGCAAGATAGCGCAAACCACCGTGGAACATTTTCGACGATCGCGAGGAAGTGCCAGCAGCAAAGTCACGAGTCTCTACCACGGCGGTACGTAGTCCTCGCGTGGCCGCATCGAGCGCCGCTCCAGCGCCCACAGAGCCGCCGCCGATAATGACAACGTCGAAGTCTTCTGATCCGAAACGATCCCAGGCCTGCTCAAAACCCTGAGGATTAAATGACATACTCATACCGATCAATGCTCCTTCTCTGGCTTGCTTTGAGAACAAACCACTAACGCACCACGATGGAAAGTAGCCCTTAACACACGCCGCGTTCCCCCGCTGGTGCTTGTAGTTAATGCCTTATGGTCCCCATACTAGGTCTGTCTTTTCCTCATGGTTCTGAAAATAACGTGATTGCGGCCACCAATTTTTTTCATAACACCCCTACCAGTATTTATGCGGAAAATAAAATATACGCTAGCGTAGGTTTTTTGTTTCACATCACGCCCAATAGGGAAAAACATGCCCTATTTCACTCACGGAAGGCCGAAAATAAAAAAAATAGAAGGTAGTCAAATTGACTACCTTCTATCCCCTGCAGAGCAGATATGTACCAGTTGTTCCTACTACTTATGTGACCGCCAAGGCGCCCCTCGCGCCGACCCCTCTACTAGGTCTGACTTACCCTTACGAGTGCACATAGGAAACACTCATAAAGTAAGAGCAAGCCAAACCATAGGTCAGGCAGGTCACATAGGCCGTTAGGCTAGCACTATATATTCTGCCCAAAAAGAACTATAGCTACAGGGCGGGCCATACACAAGGTTCTTCCCAAAGTTTTATTAAAACTTTTCACCCATTGGTGAAATTATCCCCCTGAGCAGCCATTTTTACACTACCCCCACTCAGACCACTCACCCCCACATGGCTTTATCACCCACCCCCAGCGGTCAAGACAGGGCCAATGCGCCGAGCAGTAACATCCCCACAGAGAATAATCCGAGCAGTGCCGCGTGGATTTTCCAGTTGAACACCATAAAGGCCACAAATTCACGCAAAAAGGCCGTAGGGACATAGTACAGGGCCGTAGGCGCACCATAAGAGCTCCACGCCACACCCAAACGTTGAGCAAGAGCACCTGCCCGCATAGCGTGATAATTACTCGTCACTATCGCCACCTCTGCCGCCGCGCCAAGCTCACTGTCCACAACCGCTTTACTAAAACGAATATTTTCTTCTGTTGTCGTAGAGCGATCTTCTACATAAACCACAAATTCTCCAGAGGTCCGTTCTTCGACATAACGACGCATGGCTTCAGCCTCTGGAATTGGTTCATCTTCCCCCTGCCCGCCAGAACACACAAAAGCTTTCGCCCCTACATCACGCGCCAAACGGATCCCCCGGTCCAGCCGCGATGCCAACAGCGGCGTGACCTCCTCACCCCTAATCCCACTTCCCAGCACAACCACTGCGTCATAGTGAGGAGCACGAGGCCATCTCCCGTAGATCAGTGCTTGAAGCGTATACGCCGTGAGATTAAAGCCCACATACCCCACAACACCGATGTACCACGCCGCCAACCAGAAGAACATCGACAGCGCAGATCCACTGCCAAACACTGGATTACCAGCAAAAACAAAGAAATACGCAAGTAAAGTTCCCAATCCCGCGATCAGCGGCAGGGAATGCGCTAATGAAATCCCCTCACGCTTCATCAAAAAGTAGCTATTTACCAACAGCGCAAGTGCTATGCCGAACACAAATCCGATGATCACCACAAGCACACCAAAGCCCGCTACGATCCCCCAGCCCGGATCCAGCTCAAAAATAAAGTTGGCCACAGCGATCCACGACAAAAAGATACTGACCAAAAGAATCAGTCCAGTGTGCTGTCGTCTCCGATCCTCCACCAACCGATATATCGCCCACCCAAGTAGCAATGCCCCCACGACAAGGTACGCGATATCTAAACCCATGATGCCTTTCCGCAAAGCTTCTCGACGCCATCTCAAACCCGTGCAGCAAAAACAACAGGATTTTGCCACTTTTACATAGCTGTTCCCAGAGTTTCCTACTAGCACAAAAGAAAAGTGCTGGTCAGTTTAAAAACTGACCAGCACTCTCCCAGCTAGCATATTGAGGGGGATGCTAGCTTCGTATCATTTGGATGCGATACCCCTGAAGCATAACTCACAATCCGACGAGACGCTACCCGGATCAAACCAGCTCCACACAAATAGGGTAATACTTACGCTAATTCAAAAATACTTATAACAAGTTTTCCATATTTTCCTCACACTCCAGCAGCGTAAATTTCCCCTCGACACCAGGTCAATCGCATTTCAGATGAAAAGCATATGGCTCGGCGTGACAAGAATTCATCACACCGAGCCAAGCACTGCTAAGCAGCAGCAACTAACAATTTTCGGACTAGTATCGTCTCATTCTTCCGATTCCTAGGCCAACACCGACTATTGCCACACCCAGAAGAGCGACCATGCCAACTCCTATGCCACCGGTCTTAGGCAAAGTACCACTTTCTTTTACATCAGCGATTGGGATAGTGATAAGTCCTTTATCAACTTTGATGTTGCTCGTTAGTACAGGGAAAGCATTTACCTGCCTGGGGAACTTAACCACAGGATTACCAGCTGTATCCTTTTCAATCCTCATAAGCATGGGTTCCGGTAGAAGGCTATACCCCGACGGAGACTTAGTCTCAACCAAGAAATAGTACTTATCGGTCTTCACGTCGGCAGTACCTGAGGTGCCATCAGCATTGACCACAATCTCTGTTCCGGTTTGTGCAGGCACGTAATTGCCTACGCTGTCACCGACCGGATCTCGAAGTTCAAATTTAGCGTTGAGCGTCTTGGTGTGATTATCCGCATCGACTTTTTGAATCTGAATCTTCAAAGGAGTGTCCGTGCATTCCTCAGCGGTCGTTGTATTGTTCCCGGACATCGGATCCGTCTCATTACCAATGATGGTCGCAGTATTCCGAGCACAACCATCAACCATCGTCTCTGGCTGCTTAGCAGATATTTCTACGCTCACGGAAGAGCTGGGAGGAACAGGGCCAAAAATAATTTGGATTGAATTACCACTAGTATGAACACTCGTCTGGGTAGCAGTGGTGCTCTCCATCCTGATGTCTGAATATCCCTGCTCAAACGTATCGTTGAGAACAAAACCAGAGCTTCCGTTAAGCAGGCTCTTGTTGGCGACTTCAATCCTCCAATAAATCCGACCGTTCTCCTCTTTTATAAAGGTCTTAGTAGCTTCCAGATCCACCTCAGCGGGGACAAGACCGTTACTTGTACCGTCTGAGTTATAAGAGCGTGGTGCGGTGTCATCTATGGATACCAACTCAAAAGTAGGGTTTGCGGAGTCTGGGTTGGTCACTTTCAATTGCACTACGTCACTGGTTGCACCAGCACTGGCCGTACCAAATCCTAGATTTCCATTACCGTAGCTCCACGCTTTACCCCATTGGTGTCCCGTTGGGATTGCCTGACCGGCAAGAGTACGCAGATCCGTTATATCCCAAGTGGTAAGGGAACCATCGTTCATGTTCATACGCTCAAGCACGATGCGATTGTTCGCAGCCCAACCGTTTTTAATGCCCCACGCATAGTTACCTTTAGTCCCAGGAAGAGCAGTCCAGTCTTCGGCTCGGGAGCAGTAGTTTGCTTCATCATTGCCGCACCTAGCAGAAGCTGAACCAGTAGGAGTTGCAGTACGGTTGCTCAGATCGATTTTGTAGAAGTGTCCACTTCCAGACAAAGAAGAGTTGGTCACCCAATAGTTTCCGTTTAGGTCAACAAAGCCCGAGTTGACTCCACCCCACAGGTCGTTCGGCCACGGCTGATTGTACGAACCGCCGATACCATAGCTTTTCTGTGTAGCAGCATCAGTAATTCGTCCCAAGTTATACACTTTTCCGGTAACCGGATCGATCTGCAGTAAGTGCCCAGCGGGGAAACATGGGTCTTCTAAAGGCACATACTGATAGTTTCTGCCATCGCTACTTTTAACAGTATGTCTGCCAACTCGTCCTTGAGATACCGCATACAGCCAATTGTCTGCGGGGTTATAGGCAAGGGCATTGACGACCCACCCCGTTTGATCACCTATTTTCTGGAATTGGGTGCCTGCCTGTGTCTGCAGATAAAGCTGAGACATATTTCTAGCCTGGCTATTGGGCGTACTTGCAGTGACATACACGGAAGTACCACGAGCTTTTTCTGCTGCGGTCAAGGTACGAGCTGGTTGGCGGGATGAAACTCTCCGTTCGTCTCCGCTCCACGGCATGGGCATGCCGGTGTCATCCACAGGACGGTCCGTAGGGCTACAGACAGTGGGCATTGGAGACGCGGTTCCTTCTCCCAACAATTGAATATTACAAGGGGTGTAAGCGCCGGACCTAAGCTTAGATGGAATATACAGAGCAAAAGGCTTACTTCTACCTACAGGTATCCCTGGATTAAACGTAGCACTCAAATATCTGCCATTAATCGTTATTGTAAAATCTGTAACGTTGGCGTACTTTTTTCCACCAGCCACCGCATAAATTTTGGAATCCGCTAAATCAGCTGGTATTTCGAGACCACTCGGGAGATATACGGACATCACATATACGCTAGCGACTTCCGTCACAGTTGTAGAAAATAAGAATTTACTTCCATCCGCACGACAGTTTTTAATGGGTGACGTCTTCAAATTGACGTAATTGTTTGACGGCGGTGCAGGAAGTTCTCCCCACAGCGTCATTGTCCCGGTTGTCCAGGTCGTACCAGTCCACGGACCAGTTGCCTCAAACGTGGTTTCCTCAGGGTAATCTTGAGGCTCCTTAAACGTGAAATACGCATCATCGCTATCCACACGAAGTTCATACTTGCCAGGATCGACAACTGTATTCCCGACCTTAAGCGACCATCCTGCAGAGCTTGTAAAACCAGCTACCTCAGTATGGATATTTAGCTCTTTTACCTTTCCTGGACCTTGTTTCTGGGTACTGATAGTAAGGATCCCATTCTGCAGATTCGCAGCTGAATTACCGGATCCGAGTCGTTCTAAATCCGGAGTGCCAGCAACCATGGGAACTGCAGCTCTTAATGCTTGTGGGCTAGGAGTTCCATACACCTGCAAACCAACTGGATTTCCTTTTTCACCAGTGGGAACAGCATCACTAAAGTTAGAACCACCGCTTATGGACATCACGATCTTTTGCCCCGCGCTGATTTTATACAGTTGCCCAAAAGTAAGCTTCGCGTTCTCGGCGCCCGCTTGAAGGCCTTCGAATTGTTCTATCAATTTACGCGTTCCATCAGCGTCTTCTGCAAAAACTTCAATTTTATTGGCTGCTTCTTTAAGAGCTTCACCAAAAGACAGGCCAACGCCTGCAATAGAAGAGTTTTGTTTAACTACCGAGGAAAATTCGGCAGTAGCCCCACTACCAGTTTTCGCGTTTGGCGAGGAATTAATTGTAGATGGAGACACTGATTCCACAGCAGAACGAGGATCTAGTGGCTGCGGTGCAGCAGAAGTTGCTGAGGTTTCGGTTGAGGCGCCAGTTATTGTGCCGAAAACTCTCATTTTCCCCTCAGACCACTGAGTACTGACGGGTGTGTTTAGTGATACTTCGTCACCAGGAGAAGCTACAACTGGAGGAAAAGAAGCAACCCACATGCCACTTGCTAGATCCCACGTGATGCTGTTAAAAGGAACTTCGGTGTGACCAATTGTGACACCCCACGTGTCGTCAAATATAGGTGTATTCAAACCCTGCAGTGCATCATTTTCCAGACTAATGCGGTCAACGGTAGCAGCTGTATCAAGTGGAACACTGAATGTTTGCTTTTGTATTCCTGCTACAGCAGTGACTTGTTCCGCAGCAATTTCTTGAGTTTGCGCGTTTGCGCGTGGCGCTGAGCCAACCGTTGCAATACTTATTGCAAGTGCGAGAATTCCGCTAAAGGCAACAAAAAAGTTGATAAATGCCTGCGCCCGAAATGCTACGCGCACAGAAGAGCGCGCCGAGATATTTCCTGGCTGAGATTCGTTGATCATATTCATGCTCACTTTTTGCTTTGTTCTCTGCGGCGGTTAACAGCTAGAAACACAAAACCTAGACTGATGAGGAAGGCTGCGCTGACAACCAGCCAAATAACAGCTGCTCCTGTCAAAGGAAGCCGCTCTACACGACGTTCAGGTGTTGAGGATGGTGGTACCGGAACCGTCGTACTGGGGGTGACGTTAGGTTTCGGCGGTGACGGTATCTGCGTTGAAGGAGGGGCCCAAGGTGGCGGTGTTGGTTCAGGCTTAGGATCATTTTTGAACTTCATTACGACTGTAAAGCTGTAATCCCATTCGCCGTTTTCGCCTACGATCGGGACAATAAGAACTTCTTCTTGAGGTTCCCGATCTCCCGGTTTAGATGATTTCGCAGTAATAAGGTATGCACCCGGTATAAGCTCCGGAAAATTTGCTTCACCTTTAGCATTAGTCACCGCAGCATATCGCTCGAGGACATTGAGGGTTTTTGCTTGATTGACAGTAAGCTTCGCAGCTTTAGTGTATCCCTCTGAAGTATTGATCGGATCAGTTTCAAGCAAGGTAACTGTCACTTCATATCCAGGTAGACCAGCATCTGTACCACTTGAGCTATCTGGAATTTTGATAGTGATATTAGCTTTGCGATCTAGATCGATAGTCTCGAATGGAGGCGCTGGCCTAGGGAAACCAGTGACAGCAGCCAACGCAGATGGAAACGCTATGTTGCTCGTAGACGGCCCTAGCAGTCCGCCTCCGAATATCAGTCCAGCTGTCAAAGCGATGGAGACGGCGAGTATTAGGTTACGTCGAACCCCGTTATATACGATTCTTTGCTTCTGCATCACAGTTCAGTTTTATTCTCGGTAGATTCGGAGTCAGGGACGATCAGGGAGTTCTCATGCCGTTTAGCGGCTCTACGTGATTGCTGTATTAACCACGCAATAAGGCAGACAAGTCCCGCAATAAATATTGCGGTGAGTACATACATCCACCATTGCCAAGAGATACCTTGTGCCTCGTCGAGCATGTTTTTCTCTTCTTCGGCTATCGGAACTTGATGTCCACGAACTAATAAACGATGTGTGTTAATCCCGTAGGGAGTACAGGTAACTAATGTGATTAAGTCTTTGCCAGCCTCAACTTTTAGATCTTCAGTCTCATTGGGAAGAACTACCTTGATCTGGTCGACCTCATATTTAATTTTGTGTCCAGCGATATGTATAAAGAACGCATCGCCCTTTTTAACGCGATTTAAATTGTCAAAAAGTGTCGCTGTCGGTATTCCCGTGTGCCCTGTCAAAACCGAGTGGCTACCAGGTCCGCCTACTGGAAAATCAGATCCAAAAAGATGACCAATTCCCTTTTGTAGTACGTCCTCACTCGAACCGTGATAGATAGGTAAATCCGCTTTTATGGACGGAAGAATGATCCGCCCCATCGCATCCTGTCCATTCAAGATGTTTAGGTATTCTTGATACGCATAGTTATCCGGGACAAAGTGGTTAACCCACGGATCGAAGATCGGCCCTTGCGCGCGTTCCTCGTTATATTTGTGGGCCGCGTCCCAAGCTTCTTCACGCACTACCTGTGGTGTTGAGTTATCGATTTTTGCGTACTCCACCGCTGCACGTTGCTGTTTCCAGTTGTTCCATTGCGTAGCTACTACTGGATAAACCATGACAATTAGCCCAATAATCACTACTAATGCAGCTAGCATATGGTTATTTTTCTTCTTTACATGTTTTAGCTTCAAACGATGAACGGGTCCACGCCGTTCAGTCTTTGCTACAGAGTCTGGCATTCATTGCTCCCGAAGAATCCTCAGAAGCACACCTTTTATGACAGACCACAATGTGCCAAGAGGAAATAAATAATCAAACGATGGATTAGCTCAGTTCGCTTTAGGACTAAGCCAAGGGTGGGAAGATGCGGTTTTCCGCTTCTTCCCACCTCATAATCATTAGTGACCAGTAGATATTGTTGGTTTGAGTCCAAATTCAACGCTGGGAACTAGTCACACCTGAAAAGGTCGTACTAGTTTTTAGCGGAGTTACGACGTGCCAACCATGCGCCAGCACCGATGATTAAGGCACCAAGTGCTGCGAGAATACCGATACCAGCACCACCCGTCATCGGAAGATTCGGAGTTGTGTCTTCCAAGTTCTTCAGTTTTCCGCCTTCGCCTACCTCAGAGAGAAGCCTAATTACCTTCTCAGCCTGCTGAGTTTCTACATCTGCCTTCAAGACTTTGAACTCAATAGGCTCTGCAAGAAGCTCAAATCCCTTAGGGGATTTAGTTTCCACAAGGCAATAAGAGCTATACAGGTTTGCTGTTCCTTCAGTAGCATTTGCATAGTCATTTACATGCAAACCATCAATAGTCACAAGACCGTCGGCTGCAGACTTATATACATCCGCATTATTAACTTTCAATTGAGTTAATACCGGGGTTTTTCCATCTGTCGAGTCCTTGTCACAAGTTTGATCATCTTTGACACCGAAAACTTTAAATTCTGCATCTGCAAGGCCTTTTGTCACGTCGCTCGCTGACACCTTGGTGAATTTAACTCCACCATAGTAAGTATTAACGGTCGGTGTTTCTTTTGGTGTTTGCTCTTCGCCCGTATTTGGGTTGTTCTCAAAGACCTGCGCTGTGTTAACAATCGCACCGTTCTCAGGCTGCTCTTTCACGGTTGCAGGAATGTGGACCGATACGGGCTGATTATCTTTAAGTTTCGCCAGGCCAGCCTCAGTAAAGGCAACAGTAACCTTTTGCCCTTCAACAGAAACCTTATAGTCTGTCGACTCAAAACCGTCTACGGTAACTTCATTAGGCTGCGGAGCAGTCAACTTAGGATCAAGCGTATCCTCTACACGGAAAATTGTACGGACCTGGTTTTCTTTAACTGTTTGAGCATAAGCGGTAATCGTGTAGTCAATTTTATCGCCAACATTCTTACCTGAGTCCTCCACGCTCTTCTCTGGAGTCTTAGACGCATAGTTCTTTGGATATGCATGAACATCGTAATTCCACTCAGTTCCTCCCGCCTCTGCATTGGATTGAGTCATAGGAACAAAAGCTAAGAATGGAGCCGCAGGCGCGTAACCATCTTTCGGGGCTGTTTCTACTACCAAATATGCACTGGGGGCGAGATTTTCCCATTTCGCCTCACCGTTTGACTGTGTTAGCTTCTCACCATTTATTTGCTCAACCTTAGACAGATTGGCTTTACCATTCTCAACAAGGTCCGAAGCTTTTAACCCAGCTGCTTTAGCGATGCCATCGTTGGTGGTCAAATCAACATTTTTAACTTTGTAAACAGTAAAACCAACGCCCTCGAGAGGAGTGCCTTGCACACCCGAATCCTCGTTGCCAGTAGGAGTTCCGGTATCGCTCGGATCTGCTTTTTTATGCAGAGTCAAGGTACCCTGAGCATTCTTATCTACCAAAGGGCTAGACACAGATTGTGCAACAGCAGCTGGAGCAAAATCGGTAGTGGCTTGGACTCCAACAGCACCAGTCGTCAAAGCTAGACCACACATTGCAGCGAAGGTCACAGAGCGCGTCGTACGCGAGAACTTATTCACGAATTTTTCCTTTTCAAAATACGATTGCGAGTTTTTTACTCGCGCCGAACTGCGATTACGTTCGTGCAAGGCCTACCGTTATATCCGTCAGCGCATTACGAAAAAACGCATTATGGGACATGAAATCCACATGCGTTAAACAGATAAATGTTAAAAGGGGAATGCGATCATTACCTCTGTATTGTCCACAAGACAGAGGATTTGATACCCACGAATCAAATCGCCGGGCTTGACTTTATCCCAGTCAACAATGAAAGCCCTATCGCGAAATTTCATAGAAAATAGGTCTCTAATATCAACTCGCCATAAATAGAAAAAATAAGTACTAAATTATAAAAAGCATGTAGGTAGGACAAGAAATTTACATTAATAAATTGTCCCTACTCTAAGCTTTTGTTGATATAACAACTACCCTTTTCGGGGGAGGCTTGAATCTTTACAATCAGACTTCCCCAACATGAAAAACTGCAAACCTTGACCATATTGCAAAAAATCCCCCAATTCTAAAAAATACCTCAAGTAGATTGCGCACAATTTAAATAAAAAATAAGAAAATTCAAGTTTTTAGATATTCCTTTCGCATACGCCTTTAATTATATGTTGCTAATTTTTAGATTTTGCTCACAGTGCCTAGATTTGTTGCCTAGATGCTGAGCTTTAGCCAGCACATGGCGAACTTGAGGTAAATGTATGGTCAAGCACGCAGATGCTAAAGAAGAACTGGCCCACAAAAAGAAAAAGCAGAGCAAAGGCAACGCTTTCGTCGCACTTTTGATCATCCTTCTTGGTCTGTGCGTTTTGCTTTATCCCGTCATATCCACGCAGTGGAATAACTATGCCCAATTGAAAGCTGCCGATGAATACTCCAAATTGGAAAAATCAACGCCTCCAGAAGTACTAGACACTGCATGGAATGCGGCACAGGCTTATAATGCAGAACGGCTGGTGAGCGACCGCGTTCTTGATGCATGGAACGACACTACTGATGAAAATTCCCCTGCCTATCAACGCTATCGCAGTTATCTCTCCCAACTCGCTGAAACCGATGCTATGGGCCGCATACTTATCCCATCCATCGGTTCTGATTTACCCATTTATCATGGCACGGGGGAACGCTCTCTAAGCCGAGGCGTAGGTCACTTATACGGAACTGACTTACCAGTGGGAGGCGTCGATCGGCACTCTGTGCTTTCTGCGCATACCGGACTACAGAACGCTACGTTGTGGGACAACCTGAACAAGGTCAAAGAAGGCGATGCCTTCTATATCGCCGCGGCCGGACACAAACTTAAGTATCAAGTTGATCACATAAGTGTGGTCCTGCCTGAGGAGACAGATGCGCTCCAAAGGGTTGAAGGGCAAGACCTCATCACTTTGGTCACGTGTACACCGTACGGAATCAACACACACCGTCTTCTCGTGCAAGGCCATCAAGTCCCCATGGATCCGCAGGAAGAAAAAGTGTTTGAAGAAGGCTCGGGAATGAACATGCAGTGGTGGATGTGGGCAATTCTTGCGGCTGCCGTTCTCACTATTGTTTTGCTCATCGCTTGGTGGCGCAAAAACTTTAGTAAGTAAAGAGAAAGCATCGCCGAGGAAGTCTTCCTTGTCCTGGAACAACAAGAAATGACTTATCCTCGGCGATGCTTAAACTAGGCGCCTGCAATAGATCTGAGGCACACCTTAGGCCTCAGGCTAGATTTTAGCCCTTCGCCAGTTCCAAAGCCCCGCCACCATCGGCCACATCCACGTGCACGGTATCGCCGTCGCGGATCTCACCTGCCAGCAGCTTCTTAGCTAGCTGGTCGCCAATCGCCTGCTGGATCAAGCGACGTAATGGACGTGCGCCGTAAGCGGGCTCGTAACCGCGTTCAGCCAGCCACAGCTTGGCAGCATCCGAGACATTCAGAGTCAGGCGGCGCGCCGAAAGGCGGTGTGCCAGCTGAGCGATCTGGATGTCCACGATGTGGGTCAGCTGCTCTTCTGAGAGTGGGTCAAAAATCACTACGTCATCCAAGCGGTTAACAAATTCTGGTTTAAAGGCCCGCTTGACTGCATCCATCATCTGCTCGCGGGTGCCACCGGCTCCCAGGTTGGAGGTGAGGATGAGGACGGTGTTTCGGAAGTCGACGGTGCGACCTTGGCCGTCGGTAAGCCGGCCCTCGTCGAGCACCTGCAGCAGGATGTCAAAGACGTCGGAGTGAGCTTTCTCCACTTCGTCGAAAAGCACTACCGTGTAAGGACGCCGGCGCACGGCCTCGGTGAGCTGGCCGCCCTGGTCGTAACCAACGTATCCGGGAGGGGCACCAACCAACCGAGCCACGGAATGCTTCTCCCCATACTCAGACATATCGATGCGTACCATCGCACGTTCATCATCAAACATGAACTCAGCCAAAGCTTTGGCCAGCTCAGTCTTACCCACACCTGTAGGACCGAGGAAGAGGAACGAGCCAGTCGGACGATTCGGATCAGCCACACCAGCGCGCGCACGGCGCACCGCATCAGAGACCGCCTCCACGGCCTCCAGCTGGCCCACTACTCGGCTACCCAACTCGGATTCCATGTGTAGAAGCTTCTCGGTCTCGCCCTGAAGCATCTTGCCCGCAGGGATACCAGTCCATGCAGAGACGACGTCCGCGATGGTATCCGGAGTAACTTCCTCCGAGAGCATCGTGGTGTCAGTGGTATGGGCTTCAGCCTCAGCCACCTGCTTTTCCAGCTCCGGGATACGGCCATAACGCAGCTCGGCTACCTTGCCATAGTCGCCTTCGCGCTCAGCGATCTCGGACTCAGAACGCAGGTGTTCCAATTCCTCTTTGGCCTCGCGCACCTTATCTATTGCAGACTTCTCATTGTTCCAGCGGGCTTTGAGCTCACCGAGCTTCTCGCGTTCGTCGGCAAGCTCCTGGCGCAACTTCTCCAAACGCTGCTGCGACGCTGCATCCGTTTCCTTGCCCAGCGCGACCTCTTCAATCTCCAAACGTCGCACGATGCGTTCTAGCTCGTCGATCTCCTGCGGGGAAGAATCGATCTCCATGCGCAGCCGGCTAGCGGCCTCATCAACCAGGTCAATCGCCTTATCCGGCAAGAAACGCGACGTGATGTAGCGATCCGAAAGAGTCGCCGCAGCTACCAATGCAGAATCCTGAATACGCACGCCATGATGCACCTCATAGCGCTCTTTGAGTCCGCGCAGGATACCGATGGCGTCCTCCACAGATGGCTCGCCGACAAAGACCTGCTGGAAACGACGCTCCAAAGCAGCATCCTTCTCGATGTACTTGCGATACTCATCGAGGGTGGTGGCACCCACCAAGCGCAGCTCGCCACGAGCCAGCAGCGGCTTAATCATGTTGCCGGCATCCATAGCGGAATCCCCGGTAGCGCCCGCACCAACGATGGTGTGCAGCTCATCAATAAAGGTAATGACCTCGCCCTCTGCTGCCTTGATCTCATCAAGCACAGCTTTGAGGCGCTCCTCAAACTCGCCACGGTACTTGGCGCCAGCAACCATCGAACCAAGGTCAAGGCTAATCAGGGTCTTCCCCTTCAGAGACTCCGGCACATCGCCTGCGACAATCCGGCGAGCCAAACCTTCTACAATCGCGGTCTTACCCACGCCCGGCTCACCGATAAGAACCGGATTATTCTTGGTGCGACGGCTCAACACCTGAACCACACGACGGATCTCAGAGTCACGCCCAATAACAGGGTCAATCTTTCCCTCACGAGCACGGGCCGTAAGGTCAGTGGAATACTTCTCCAAAGCCTGGAACTGCCCCTCAGGGTCTTGATTAGTCACCTTCTTGCTTCCTCTCACAGAGGGGAACACACCTTTAATAACGTCATAGGTAGCGCCTCGCTTAGTCAGCAATTCCGCAGCATCGGACTTGCCCCGAGCAATCGCAGCGAGCAGCACCTCAGTGGACACATACTCATCGCCTAATTCGCCAGCCAGCTCTTGCGCAGCGGTCAGCGCGTTCAAAGCTTCGCGGTTAAAGTTGGGATTTGCCATCCCAGAGCCCTCAGCCTTGGGGTACCCTGCCACAAGCGCATTGGCCTCCTGCGCCACCACCTGCGGGTCCACGCCCGTAGCACGCAAAACCGGCACCGCAATGCCATCTTCCTGGCCCAAGATCGCTGCAAGTAAATGAGCTGGGCGAATATCCGGATTGCCCAGCGACGAGGCCTGCTGCAGCGCAACCTGCAAAGCCTCTTGCGTTTTAGTTGTTGGATTGAATGAATTCATATTTTTCCTTTCATGGACCTTCTGTTCTGTAACCACCGCCTCTTGCCTGTATCAGAGCTCTGTCGGTGGGTTGTGAATCTCTAGTCATTTACTCCAACGCACACAAAGTTGAGTTTGTTCCACTCAAGTCAAAATTTTTTGAGTCGAGGCGACTCAACTTTTCTACGGATGGCACCCCCACCCCACTCCCGCCCCGCAAAACCTCAACTATCTTTGTCTTTATGACCTCTCACACGCCTCATCTCCCTCCGCTCAACGACGACCCCACAAGTCAAGCCTTTGCCGTGCGCGGAATGTTTAAGCAATTCGGCCCCAAAGTCGCAGTAGATAACCTCAGCCTGGACGTTCCCTACGGCAGCATCTTTGGCCTGGTCGGCCCCAACGGCGCCGGCAAAACAACACTGATCTCCCTAGCCACAGGTCTCCTGCGCCCCGACGCCGGCCAAGCGTGGATAGCCGGTAGCGATATGTGGACCGATGACGTCGCAGCTAAGCAAAAGATGGGGTTGCTTGCCGACGGCATCCCCGTCTTCGATCGACTCAGCGGCCCGGAGTACCTCGAATTCCTTGGCGGCCTGCGCAACATGACTCCTGACGTCATCAAAACTCGATCCACGGAATTGCTCCACACCCTAGGCCTGAAAGACGCCGGAGATACCCAAATCATGGATTATTCCGCCGGCATGACCAAGAAAATCCTGCTGGCAGGCGCACTGCTCCACGCACCAAAACTGCTTATCTTGGACGAGCCACTAGAGGCCGTAGATCCTGCTTCTGGACGCACAATCCAACGAATCCTACGAAACTTTGCCGCCAACGGCGGAACCGTCATCTTGTCCTCACACGTGATGGAGCTTGTAGAAGGTCTCTGCGACCACCTAGCAATCATCGACCACGGACGCGTACTCACCATGGGCAGCGTCGACGAGGTGCGCCAAGGTACCAGCCTGGTGGATGCGTTCATCGATTTTGTGGGCGGGGATGCCGTATCGTCCGACTCACTCGACTGGCTCAAAGGCGAGGACTAAACCCCATGACATCAACATTAGTGCGGCTACACCGCACACTACGCTCACGTCTTTTTAAGAAAAACCCCACGGCCGTCATGATGCTCATCCTGGTCGGCTTCTACGCCCTCGGCGGATTGGCAGGAACGTCCCTCCTCCTGGCCGCTGCAGCCGAGACCCAAAGCTGGAACGTGCTACCACTCATCCTCGGAGTAGGATGCCTCGGCTATCTCGTGGTCGAATCAGTCATCCCGAGCGGTGAAAACCAGATCGATGTGCGCACGCTAGCACCTCTCCCCATCGAGGCAAAGCAGATCCTGCCAGCGCTCGCCATCATCCCCCTACTCACCTCCCGAGGTGTCCTCGCACTAATCTGTGCTGTGGTGACGGCAGTCGTCGGCACGCTTATGCTTCCAGGAGCGTGGGGCCTGCTATGGAGCGTCGCGACGCTCATCAATACCGCCGCAGCCATCCTCCTAGCGGAACTGCTCAAGGCAGCAATTAGCGGATCTAGTCGCGCCAACAACGACAAGAAAAACATAATAGGCGTGGTTTTGGTATTCCTCATTATCCTGGGGTTCAACCAAATACGCTGGGACAATGTCTCGCCTGAAGCGCTAGCCCCTACCGGAGAAGTACTTGGCTGGCTTCCCATCGCATCCGCCGGAGGCGTTGTTGCCTCACTCATTGCAGGAGCCGCATGGTGGGTCATCGCAGCAAAAATCCTGATCACTGTGGCAACGTTTGTGGTAGGAATACGGGGTTGGAAAGCACTGGTCTCCGGGCACCTCAAGAACCCCAATGGCACCTCACAGGCGTCGGCACAACCCGCCAAGACCAAAAAAGATAAGGGGCGGCAGACTCTCCTCGTACCCGGCGCACCCCACACCGCCGGCGGATATATCTATTCCCGCGCGATCCAGTACTACCGACGCGACAGCCGACTCTTAGGCTCGCTCATCATGCTTCCAGTCATGATCGCTTTCTTTATCTTCAAAGCCCTGACCGGACAGCCGGAAATGCTGTACATATCTATTTTTATCCTCGCTTGGCTGTGCGGTATCTCCGCAGCCAATGATTTCGGTTACGACGGTCCCGGTATTTGGTCGATCATCGTTTCCGGGACTCCTGTCAAAACATGGCTACGCGCGCGTCACCTCGCGGCCATTACCCCACCAATAGTTTTCTATGTCTTCACTGCGGTTTTGACTTTTATTCTCTCCCCGAATACAACACTCGCACTATTTATTTTCATCGCCAGCCTGGGCGCATTCCTGAGCTCCGCAGCAATCGGACTGCTTTTCACCTCTTTCAACGCATTCCCCACAGCCCCTCCTGGCACCAACCCATGGACCGACAAATCTGGCTATTCCGGCGCCGCCATGCTTAGCAGCTTCGGCTCCCTGATAGGAGTGTGGTTCCCCCTAGCACCTGGCGCGATCCTGCTAGCTATCGGATACTTCAATTCCTCCCAGATGTTCTTAATTATCGGAGCGATTCTTGCCATTGCCATCCCGGCAGCCGCCTACTATGCGGTTCAGGTGATGTGTATTAGACGCATAGAGAAGAACATTCCAGAATTGTTCAGCAAAGTCGGACACTGGGTGAGCTAGACACCCTACTCCCCAAAGGCTGTTACCCATTGCGAGTAGCAGCCTTTCTTCATGCTCGCGCAAACATGAAATTGTCCTTTGTTCCACAAAGCTATATATTTACTCCGTTCACAGCTAACGCTAAGTTAACTATTCCCTATGAATGGCCATGGCGCTCGCATGATTTTTATTCACATCCCAAGATTTCCTGAAAGGCCCCTCGTGAAAAAACTCATCGCACCCATGCTGACCTGTGCAATCATCAGCGTCGCTCCCGTCGCGCAAGCGCAGGAGGAAAGCTTTGAAGACATTCTCTTTTCCGGAGAAGAACTAGACACCGAGCGCAAAGAACTCCAGAAAACCATCGAGGAACTACTTAAGAAAGACCCCCAAGACGACAAGGAGTCCGCAGAACTCCTTACGAAACTCTCAAGCCTTCTCGACCGGTATCAAAAGTTCGGAAGCGCATACGAGCAGTACTCCGAAGGGCTTTCAAAAGAAATTGATGAATTCCGCACCGAGGTAGAGGCAAAAGACAGTCAGCTCAGCGAATATCACCGGGTCATCCCCAGCTACGAAGCTGACTATAAAGAGCTTTCCGACGAGCGTGACCTGGCACAAAAGTCCGCCGACGAACTCGCGACCGGCCTACTAGAGGCAGAAGAAAAACTCGAGGAAGCACAGGTTAAAAACCAGGCCCTGCAGACTCAGCGTCAAGAAATTTCTGACCTCATCGACAAGGCCCAGAGCCTAGGCACCCTACCCCAGGATGCCCTAGATCAGATCAAAGCCAAGTTCCAAGAGACTAACCACCTCCAGGAAGGCTTTGCCAACAAACTAGAGAAACTCACAGAGGAAAAAGAGCGTCTAGCCAAAGACGTCAAGCGACTCCAAGAGCGCACCAACACCCTTACCTCCGAGAACGCTTCCCTCCGTGATGACCTGGGAATCTTCAAAGCACTCACAGGACTTTTCGGCGCACTTTCCGCCATCGCAGCAGTTATCGGCCTAGGAGCATTCCTGAAGCCATTCATCGAGCGCTTTATTCGATAAAAGATTTCACATAAGCCCGCTAGCCAAGAGCTAGCGGGCTTCAATCGTTTTTATAAGGAAAATTTTTAAAGGATACGTATCAAAGAAATACTTAATCCCTATCTACCTTATCTAAGGTGCTAACCCCCGCTTATCACAGGTAAAACTTAACAAAGCCCGCAAACTTTTGAATATAAGCGCACTACACAGCACTTTTGACACTTTAGAAACGTTAATTTAATGTTTACCAAGTATCCGCCAGGCACAGCATTTTCACATGCGCCCGTAAGGTCCTGGTGAAAAATCCCCATCGAAAGGCTATGCCCTCATTATGAAGAAGCTGCTGTCTTCTGCCCTCACCTGCGCTATTGCAGGCTCTCTGCTCGTCGCTCCTGCCGCACATGCGGAGGACCAGGCTAGCGACCCCGAAGTGCTCCTTCGAATTTCCGAGTCCACCAAAGGCAATTTCGATCCCGAAACAAACAAGTGGTCCTGCATAACTACAGGAGATTACGTCCCGCTCACCGGAACCGGTTCTCGAGTTACGCTTACCGCATCTGGCCCATGCACTCGCTCTGAATACGAGACACTCCTTGAAACCGTCCTCGATCACCTGAATGAAACAATAGATCAGGTCGGCGGACTTACGGACGAAGTCAATACTCTCGAAGGAAAGCTTCAGGCCAGCGAATACGAGGTCGGCCACCTCCACAAGAACCTAACAAACTCTCGCAACGAGCTTGACGCCACAAAGCGAGAAAACCGCAAGCTATCAAACGCGCTTGAAGCTAGTGAGCAGGAGGTCGACCATCTCCACAAGAACCTGAAGAACTCTCGCGATGAGTTGGATGCGACCAAGCAGAAGAACCGCGAGCTCAACGCAGAAATAGAAAAAGCCGAAAAGGAAATCGACGAGCTCGAAGCAAAGAACGCGCTCACCGAAGCCGATCTCAATAAGCTCAAAGCTGAGCTCGAGAAAACAAAAGCAAAGCTAGCCGAGGCAGAAGCTAAGGTAAAGGCTCTGTCCGATAGAGTCACCCAGCTTGAGGCAGAGGTAAAGGACCTCAAAGCCCGCAATGCCGAGCTTCAGAAGAAGAACGACGACCTCACCGCTGAGATCGATTCTCTCAACGACGAGAACGATTCCCTGAACAACGGTCTCAACACTTCCATCGGATTGAACATCTTCTTCGGCGTTATTTCTGCCATCGCCGCAATCATCGGCATTGGTCACTTCCTCAAGCCAGTTTTTGAGAAGTTCTTCCACCGCCGCTAAATTTTTCCGCGATTCGCGCATTTAAAGGGTGGTCCTCACGTGATTAACGTGAGGACCACCCTTTAGCTTTCTCCGCATAAAAGACAAAACCGCAAAAAGTGTGTCTCTCGGCGTGTCGTCCGGGGGGGACACGCTTTGTTTTATTGGAGGGGCCCTTTTCTGATTCCGATGCTGTGGGTGTATTTGGTCCCGATAGCCTTGTCGTAGAGGACTGGATGCCCGGTTTCATCATCGGCCCTGCACAACCAGGGCATCGTGGTCTGTTTGTCGTCACTGACTAAGCAAACAGCAGTCCCTACCGCACGTTAACGTCGGATTCAGGTATTCAGGAATAACTCCCAGGGAGCTATTCCAAGCCGTTTTAGATAGGTTTACCAGCAACAACCCCTAAAAGCAGACACACTTTTTGCTATTTAACCCACAAAAGATCCAACCATCTCCCCACACGACTTTCCATAATGCGCACCCTTGGCCGTCATCGCATCGCCTTGACGCACAGTTCATTCCAAGGCATAGAGAAACCCCGGTCAGAGCCGCTGACCGGGGTGATACTACGGTGAAGGGTAGCGTCGAAAAGCTAAGAACACCTAGTTCGCAGGCGCGGGGCTAGATTCCTTTGTGCGCTTAGGCAACCAGCCGGAAAATATCGGAATAGCAAGGATCGCTACGGCAAGCACCAAGGCGAATCCGCCCAAGCCAAACGCAAATCCCGAGAGGATCGCAATCGGCGCAAGGATGGTCATTCCGATCTCAAATGGGGCAAATCCTACATAAGCCACGCCGTATTCATTAAGCGTTCCCGACTTCAGGTCGGGGTCCACGATCTTGAGCAACGCAATGCCGGTAGCCACAGCCGCCGTCGCCCAACCCCAGCTGAAAATACCGCGTTCAAGCCAGGAATCTCCGAAGAAGACCGGGGACATGACAAAGAAGAAGAAAACGCAGTAAATAATGCCAGCAATAAAGAGGATAATCAGCGGAACGATATAGCTTGCCACAGCTGATGGCACGATGGACGCAATACCGAAAGCGATCAGGAAGTCAGTTGCGCCACCAGAGACCGTCTTGACCGTCTGCTGATCCAGGTATCGCGGACGACGAATGACCTTAAGGAAGATCACGCCACAGATACCGGCAACAAAAGATAGGGCAAACAGCGGGATAGAAATGTTGGGGAAGATGCTCTTAACACCCTGCTGAGCAAGGTAAGCAAAGAGTACCGTCACCGAGATAAAACCGATGTGCAGGGTAAGCGGCTCAATAGAGGAAGGGTTGGTTGTGGCACGTCCGATGGAGGGCTGCTTTTCCACATCCTCAATGTGCCCACTGCGCAACTCCCACGGCAGCTCTTTAGGCAGCGTGTTGGTACGGCCGGTACGAATACCCCAGTTTGCAAAGATAATTCCGCCGATAATCGCGGCAAGAGTACCCACCGTTGCAGAGGTGAAGCCTAACGACGCCGCAGCCTCCGCCCCGATGCTATCCAGCGAGCCACCCACGGCAGCAGCGGTACCAAAGCCACCGACGAAGCCGACCGGAAGCATCATGCCAAACCAGTCCTCAGTGCCAAAGAATGGTTTGAAGACGAACAGACCAAGAAGAATGAACAGACCCCACTGCCCCAAGAACATGCCGGTGGAATACGACCACATGTTGCGAGCTTTGGAAGCGTCGCGGGCATGGAAAGTCATCGAATATGGCATTGCCGCGAAAACGATGGCGATCAACAAGGTGGAGTAATCGCCCAAGCGATCCGAAAACTTAAGTATGCCCAGAACCTCTGGGCCAAGGAGCAAACCAAGCAGACCAGCGGTGATGGGAGCCGGAATAAGAAGGTGACGGAACCACGCAAAGTGCCTTCGCATAAACGTGCCAACGATCATCAAGATCGAGATAAACCCGACGTCTATAAGCAAACTATATGGCGTGTAATCCATTGTTGTCCTTTTCTGTTTTTCCGCTTGTGATGCAGGCTTTTAGAGGGAGCCTCTCTTCGGCGCAGGTCATATACGTATTGAGTTCTCCAGTCCTTTGGCACGAAGCCCCACAAGAGGGCACATAGAACCTGCAAACTTGGCAGGCTTAACCATGGGGCCGCTACTCGACCATGCTCCATGCAAAGGGTGTGGCGATAATTTTACTTTCCACACTCTAGTAAGAAGGGTCACAAGAAGAAAAACGTGGACTTGAACACTATGTTTTCTTTCACACCGGCGAAGCCAGATATCGCACTAAGGCTCCTTCGCTCCTCCTCCGGCCGACACTAAAAGCATGTACACAAGGCATATTTCCCCATATCTCTTACCGTGAAAACTCTAAGAAATATCTAGAGCCCTACCAATAGCAGGGGCACCCCCCTCTCTCCCCGCAAGCCGCAAAATCCCACATAAAACAAAATGTCGCGCCGATTCCCTTTGATTGCAAAGATGCTCAAAAACAAGCCATCACCACTGCCATAAAAAGGCGCCTAATATGACAGACTTCCGGCACAGTCTTGGCACGCTTTTGGCCAGATCACACGACTTTCATTGTTAAAGAACAACGCATACAGGAAAATTGCAGGGGTTAAAAACACCTCAGGAACTGCAATTTCTCTAAATGCAGCAAATTTTCAATATTTTGACAGGTAAAAAATCTCAAAAAGTTCTTGACCTGGGGAACTCTTATGTATATTTTTCTTGGATGTTATTTAGTCAACATTAGTAAGCGACTCAGCTTTTATATTTTCGACTGCACTCAATAGAGCGCAGTGCTAAGGAGAATCTCTAAGTTGAATATCGATTCAATATATTCGAATATTTCCCGCAGGATAGCTGCCCCAAGAATCCATCGTCTTGTCATCTCAGCCATCATCGGGGTCCTAAGCGGACTGATCATCCCGGAAGAAGCAACAGCCCAACCAACCATAGAGCACCCGTCGCAAAGCGATAGTATTAGCAGCCTTAAAGACTCCTACCACTTGCCAAAGTTAACACGCCCGCCAGTTGCAGCAGAGCAACAGCTTCACAAGAAAGATCTTCAAGCAGCTACCTGGACAAAAATCATGGTGGCTCCCGGAAAATCCAAAACCATCCCGATTAAGGAAGTCTTCTTTGACTCCCCGATCTGCACCATAATCAAAGATTCAGACGACATCGAACCAGTGTGGGTTACCCACGAACCCAGCACCACAAGATTTTCCGAAATATTCCGGGTACACGTGCCCACCACCGCTCATCTGGGCGATACACATCTCGTCCTCGTTTATAAATGCGACGCAGAAACCCCAGACAACGCTTTCACTTTTGAGATTACGGTCGCCGATTTCGATCAAGATACAGCCGACCTTGCACACAACAAAGCAAGCTCAGTCTCTAACAGAGCAGAATCTCCCACGTATTATGACAACAGCAACTTGCTCTGGCTGTTTTTCGCCGTCGTTCCCCTCATATCCATCCTGTGCGCGATCGCATTCTGGTCGCTTACCACGTCTTTTTAGCGTCTTTTCTTGAGACAAAAAGCGTGGAACGACAGATAAATACATGCGTGTATCCCAACAACTTTTTTAGTTGATACATACCAAATAGCGTTCGCTTAGTTTAAGCTGGGTCCATGCTAGATCACAGATCTATCACGGAGCTTCTCCTTGACAACAAAGACGCGTTTCACACGCAGGTATTTGCCAACTTCTATCACAGCAACCCCTACGCGCGCGCCACAATTGCCCCTAGTGAGCAACTTACCCCTACGGTAATCTCGCTTATAGGTGGGCTAGAAAGCGACGGAAAAATATCCGACGCGGTAAAAGAGAAGTTCCTCGAGCACACGAAGCTACTCGACGCCCGAGGCTTCCATCACTACACTGCACTGGCCAGCGCGGTTCGGAGTGCATTGCAAACCATGTGCGCCGACCTCCCTTTAGATAAGGTCCTTGCAGCGGAACAAGCGATCACTTCACTCGCAGCCGACTTAAATAAGGCGAGCAATCCCCGCGAGCCAATCAGAGCCTCAGTGGTAGAAGTGGAACGTCGTAGTCGCAGAATCTCCGTGGTACGGCTTATCACAGAAGAGACTATCGACTATCGCCATGGTGATTTTCTCCAAGTCACTACAGAGCTGCTCAATGGGCATTGGCGGTATCTGTACCCAGCCATTCCCGCTAACAAATCTGGTCACATCGAGTTTCATATACTGCGCGATGAGTTAACCACCCCCACCGGAGCACTTACCACGGCGCGAGAAGGTGACGACTGGCTCCTCGGATTGGGAGAAGGCCACCTGTATATTCCACAAGACACTGACCTGCTTCTCATCGCACACAGCACTGGTCTAGCCAGTTTGCGCCCCATCATCTTGGATCTCATGGCGCAGTCCGATCCTCCACGAGTCCATCTCTTCTTCGGGGCAGATTATCCTGGAGAGCTCTACGAGCTTGCCGGCCTGTGGCAGCTAGCTGCCACAGCTCCTTGGCTCTCAGTGTCTCCTATTGTCAAAAACAACGCTGACGCATGGTGGGTCCAGCCCAGCAAATACTGCACAGCACCACGCGGGCTCCACATATTCCGTACCGGCCAAGCAGGCGAGGTTGCAGCTAGCTACGGAAACTGGCGCGATAGATCAATCATTATTTCCGGCCCCGAGGAGGATGTACAGACCAGCCGCACGGCGCTCATCCTAGCGGGAACCCCGTCTTACAATATTCAGACGCTGAGTTTTTCCCCCAAGCCTTGGTATCTCCCCTAAAGCAGGGATAAAGGGTGTGTGCATAGCCTAGTAAGCAATGTGCACACCCTTTGAGCAGCTCTTAGATGCCAAAGAGATAAAGTATGGCCAGGCCTACAACATCGCAAATCGCGTGAGCCAAGAAGAAGGGGTACAGGTTTTTGTCCTTGCTTCTGGTGTACAAAAAGTAGAAGGCGATTCCTAGGATCAAGCCGATGGCCAATGCCGAGCTAAGGCCTTGATACGTATGGAAAACTGTTCGTACTACGAGCGAGAAGATAAACGCTGCCACCCTGTACTTAGGCGCAACGCTAAGGCAAATTCCCAAGAAAAAGATCTCTTCATAGAAGCCATTCTGGAGAGAGAAAAGCACTAGAGACAGATCAAGTTTTGCGATCAAAGCTTCTAGATTGCTCTGCCCAATCACCTCAGATGCTTCTGCGGCTTCGATGGCAGACTCAAGCGGCTGAATAAATAGCGCGACTATCGAATGATAAGCGTCGAAAAGCAGCGCTACCCCAACAAAAATAACAATCGCAGCAAAGGTAGATTTCAGCGTTATACGAATAGTCCATTGCTTAAAATTGAACCTACGCAGAATCAGATAGACCGCTGCTATGACAAAGAAAAACAGCTGGTCAAAAAACGCCTCATAGTTATCGTTCGTGCTGAATTCTATAGGGGTGAGATCGCCTAGAATAGGGTCTTCAAGTGCAAGGAATCCCACTGTAGAGATGTAGGTGGAATAACCAAAAAAGATCACTGCCAGGATCACAAGATCCCACCACTTTAAATGATCTATCCGGTCTCCTCCCAAGAGGAATTCTTTTATTTTCGTCTGCACTCGGAAGCACGCTCCTTGAAGTTCTCAGCATTAACCTTTGCGGTGAAAAGAAGTTTATAGCAGTGTATTCGCTGAGAAAAATTTATAGTACAGATAGTAAAAATCTCATCTTTTAGTCGGACGTCGCCTCCCCTAAGCGACATCCTTCCCATAAAAGCCCCTCAATAAGCGAATCTAAGCTTCTCCCCTACCCCACTAGTGTGGCTACTTCTTATAGAGAAGATTGCGCAATCTTGTCTTTGAGTTAATAAATGGCTTGCACGATACCACCTTGTCACCTTGCACCGCTTTCAGCTCTCCCCATCCACGACTGAAGACTTCATACAAAGGCACCGTCACTGTCAGCGTGACAGCCCATTTAACGGGAGCAATGGAGAAAGCTTCATCAAATAACTCATCAAAACCATCTTTTCCGTACACAGAAAAGCCAGTCGATACAAACAAAACCGCTAGAAGTATGACCAGACCCAGAAGAAATAACCGCTCAGGGGCAAACGCCTCACTAGCAGGAACTATTGAGTAGCCCCCTCGGTCCACGTCCCTGACCCATTGACCACGAGACACAAAAATTGAAAGATTTAATAATAGAATTATCTCTATAACTACGCTACCTGCTGCATGAACGTTGTCGTTCTCTTCCAAAGCAGCGCTAATATCCCAGAGAAAAAAGACCATAGCGACAATAAGGGATAGGTAGATAATATAATATCTCCGCCGAAAACCCACTGTTTTCTTTCTACTATTTAACAAAATTTTCTCAATCTCAATTATTATTTACATCCGGTTTTCGGCCTAATTTTTCTTATTCACCAGAAGTTTTGTCCGGTACTAAAAATTAGTATTGCGAATCAGCGCATGCCAGTCTCTTAAGCCTAGAAACCTCTAACATAGGCTAGCGGAATCCCTGTTGCGCTCTTTACTGTACTATTTTTGCACCCTCGGAACTATTTCACAGGCCGGCAAAACGAAGCTAACGCCTGCTTTAACCATGTAAAGCAGGCGTTAGGCCGGACAGTTTTATAAACTAACTCTTTTTCGATAGCGGCTTAGAGATTCGAGAATATCCAGCGATAAGTAGCAAAAGAACTACTGCCGCAGCTCCATACCAGTTGGCACGTCCACCGTGCTGCTTAGGGGTAATTCCCTCAGCGGGCTCAGTGTATTCAGTTTGGAGCAATCCCTCACCGTTTCCTTGAATGACGTTTTCGATCCAGGACTTCTGAGGGCCGACCGTACTATAGAAAGCTTGTGGCGCAGGTTTATTGATGTCTTCGCTTGCGCCGCTTGCAGTTGTGACACCAGCTACAGCACCGTCAATAAATAATGGCCCACCGGAATCTCCACCTTGGACGCCTTCTCCGTTGCGAGTAGTGATATTCAAGAATGCACTTTGGGCGTTCTCCCCGTCCGCAAAAATATCAGTGACAGTCACATCTGCGAAAGGAAGCTTTCCAGACGTAGCAAGTTTAGAAGCATGGCTCCAGCCGCAAATTCGGCCTTGGTCATTTACCTTCACCGTTTTGTCCGATATTTTCGCGGTGGAAACCCCTTTCATAGGTTCCGCTACATACGCTAGGGCGATGTCCCCCACAGGCGCGAAAAGCCAACCGGAAATATCATATTCTGAGGTATTCGATCCTTGTCCGACGCGCACTTTTGAGCCGCTAGGATCCTCTAGCTCAAAACAATGTCTTGCGGAAAGAATCCAATGCTCATTAAGCACCGTACCTGTGCAGTTACCATAGGCAGATGCCTTGCCCACCCTTAAAGCCGCTACTGATCGGCTCTCCGCGTTATCAGGCGCTGCTTGAGCATTTTCTAGCGCATAACCGGCCGGTGCAGTCGCTAGAGCGATGCTTAGGCTTGCTGCGAAAAAAGCTGTAAAACGGTTGAGTCTTTTCATCTTTGATAGTCCTTCCTAAATCCCTTTATTTGGCAGCTGCCTGTTTCACTTCATCGGTAGTACTGGAAGCGGAAACACTATCTGCCGGAAATTTCGAAGGTGAAGGAACAATAAGCTGAATCAAGTACCTGACTATGCTTTCGATCGGTCCTCGTTTGAAGAATTTCGCCCACACAACCGCAAAAACTATTCCAACGATGATAGAGATAAGAACAAACGCGTTTGAGGTTTCAACGACGTTCTTGATCACATATTCAGCGCTCGCAACATGAGCAACGTACATGGTGAGAGACATCGCGCCAAAGGTTGTGAGAGGCTTTAGTATTTTCGCATTAATGTTTTCACCCAGGAAAAGACACAGCGCTACAAATGCAGTGCTTGCACCTAAGGACAACAAGATATTTCCTAGGCCGCCGGTATGACCTACGGCTGAGAAGAACAGAGGCGTTTCCACGTTAAGCCTCACATACAAACCGATAGCAGCGACAATCGCGCCACCGATCCCCCAAATGAGCCGGTTTTTATTATTACGCAAAACCTGGAACAGAATCATGCCAGCGACCATGTAAGCAAGCCAGCCTAGCATCGAATAGGGCGAATAAATGTCCACCAAGCTGTGCTCTATAGCAGCTGCCAGCATTAATGCAATAAGCAGCATTACTTGATACTGGAGGCGAATCTTGGGCACCCAAAATAGCAGTACCATCGAGGCTCCCATAATTATCAAGATAATTTGAATCTTATGGGCAAAAGAGACTAGAGCTACACCAATTAAAAGGACGAGCAAACCTCTAGTGATTAAGCGCAAATAGGTCGTTTTCCCTGGTTTATCCGAGATAACCACCATCGTCATGCCTGCGACCACGGCAAACAAAGAAGAAGCGATTCCCGAGCTTAGGGTTTTGCCGACCCAGGTTAATTCCGCTACATGTGTAATTATCATCCCGATGATAGCCACTGCGCGGGCTAAATCTAGACCTATTATTCTATTCTTCGTTTCCAAAGGTATTTATCCTTTTCCGAGATCTGATTTTTAAGCTAGGTCGGCTGTTCACTCTTCAACCAAACCACCGGTTTTTCATCCTAAAATTGAATTATGTGAAATCTGTGAACGTTGGGTGGCAATACCATTGTAGAAAGTTTCAGATACCTGAAGAAAATTCACCCATAAAACGTAGTGTGAAGAGCAAAACCGTGCCACAAGTACTGTGTGGCACGGTTTTAACGTAAAGCTCCGTTTTTAAAAAACGTTACTCGTAGCGTAACGCCTCGATCGGATTCAACTTAGCTGCTTTATTGGCAGGGTAATAACCGAAGAACAAACCAATAGCCAAGGAGAAACCTAGGGAAAGGAGAATTCCTCCGATGGGTGGGAACACAAGTTCTTTCAAGAGATGAGAACCAATCACACCGATGGAACCGCCCAGGAGTACACCAATAGCTCCGCCGATAGTACAAATGATCATCGATTCAACAATGAACTGCAGTCTGATATCGCGGCGTCTAGCTCCTAGAGCTTTCCGGACACCAATCTCTCTCGTTCGCTCAGTAACGGTAACCAACATAATGTTCATCACGCCGATACCACCCACAACCAGAGAAATACCTGCAATAGCGGAAATCACTGCACTAATATTCTTCAACGTAGAGTTGAAGGATTGAACTGTGGATTTATTATCTTGAAGAGTCGCATGGTACTCGCTGTTGTCCGCATAATACGCATCCAAAACGCGTTGAAGCACCTGGCGTACTTGTGTTTCATCAGCGCCTTGTGCAATGCGCACGGACACCGAATCCCACGCAATAGGTTTATCGTTAAAATTCGACTGGATGGTGTACGGAACGTACAGCTTAGATTGAGTACCAGTGTTAAATAGTCCACCCGATTTTTCTTCGTGGAACACGCCTACAACGACCAAAGGAGTAATGGTTCCATTAGGGAGGCTTACTTCAATTTCTGCGCCAAGGGCCTTTTGCGGATCATTACCAAATAATTTCTCCAGAGTAGAAGGCGCAATAACAGCGACTGCACGCTCACCGTTAGTGTCTTCTTCAGTAAAAACGCGCCCGTACTCTGCAGTTATCTTTTTTATCTTGAGGTAATCGTTATTCACCGATAGAACAGTTGACTGTTCTTCCCGTGTGGCGTATTCCAAGGTCACAGCCTGATGGCTAGTCTCACCCACGCTAATACCATCAATGCCTGTTCCTGCAGCATTTTTTAGCTGGTTAATCAGATCCGGCGTCAATTTTGCCGACTCATCAATGAGCCCGCCGCCCTGAAAACCAGGTTCCGCAGGAGCAGCCGACTTGCTGCGCTCCGACACCTGAATGGTGAGATCGTTAATTCCGGATTCAGCCAAGGATTTAGACGTCTGGGCTTGTAATGATTTACCCAACGTCAAAATCGCAATCACAGAAGCGATACCAACGATAATGCCTAGCAGGGTAAGCAGCGAACGCAGTTTGTTTACGCGGAGACTACTCAAAGCTAGGGAAATTGACTCACTAAAGGTCATTAGTGTCCCTCCCCTAAGGTGTTACCGTCAACAATCACACCGTCGGTCATAGTAACAACGCGAGTGGTCTCAGCAGCCAACTCTGGGTTGTGGGTAATAAAGACGATTGTTTTGCCAAAGTCTTGGTTAAGGCTATGGAAAAGGTCCATGACCAGGCGCCCGGTATGGGAGTCAAGGGCACCGGTTGGCTCGTCGGCAAGCAAAAGCGGAGGCTCGTTCGCCAGAGCGCGGGCAATCGCTACACGCTGTTTCTGGCCGCCGGAAAGCTCAGCAGGATTATGCTGCATACGTTCTTCCATGCCAACCATGGCTAGAAGTTCTTCAGCCCTTTCGAGTCGCTCTTTCTTAGGAACCCCGGCATACATCATGGGCATTTCGACGTTCTTCAGCGCCGAGATACGCCCAATAAGGTTGAAGCTTTGGAACACAAAGCCAATGTTCCGGCTACGGTGATGCGCAAGCTCATCCTCGTCGAGTGTTAGTACATCCGTGCCGTCGAAAAGATACTCACCCGAGGTTGGTTGGTCCAGCAACCCAATGATGTTCATCAGGGTCGATTTACCAGAACCGGAAGCACCGACGACGGAGACGAACTCATTGCGAAAGACATCAAAATTAACGCCAGGCAGGATCGTCAATTCACTTTCATGCCCAATATTGAAAGTTTTGACGATATTCCGCATCGAGATAAGCGAATCTTGATCATGCGAAGTTTCTGAAGCGGTAATGCTCATCACCTATTTGCCTTCAACAATTGCATTTTGCTGCATGCTGACAGAAGTACCGATCATGTCCTTGTACTTGGAGGCTTGGTTAAGAACCTTGTCGCCCGGCTTGAGTTCTCCACCTGTGATCTCTGCGATGATGTCAGTGGTATTGCCAACGGTAACTGTACGAGCCTCGATGACAGAAGAACCATCTTTATCTGCAAGAACAAGCACCTTCTTGGTGTTGCCTTCTTGGTAGATAGCCTCGGCGGGAAGTTTGATGGTCTCACGATTCTTATCAATGTTTACCCGCGCCTTGACACTACCGCCGATCAACAGACCATCGCGATTTCCGGTCAACTCAATCTCGACAGGATACAGAGGCTTTGCTTTGGTTGTATTTTCTGCACCAGCTGCTGGCAGCTTAGCCACATTGACGATCTTCTTGATACGTCCTTCAAAGGTCTTGGTTCCGCTAGACGTAGATGTCAGGGTCACTTTGTCGTTAACGCGAAGCTTAGCGACGTCCGCCTCTTTTACGTTTGCATTCACAATCAAGGAAGAATCATCACCGATAGTGACTATGCCGTCTCCTGCTGCTGGCTTACCCTGCTGAGCGGGGACTGCCATAACAACGCCGGAGAAAGGCGCACGCACGTCCGAGGAATTGATATCGAGCTGCAGTTTGTTCAGTGTCAGAGCCGAGGAGTCTTGAGCCGTGTTCGCGCTGCGCCATGCTTGATTAATAGCCAATTCCTGCTGATCAAGCTGTTGTTGCGCAGCAAATTCAGCTGCTGCCGCATTAGTGGAAGCCTCTTTGTGTGCTTCAAAAGCATTTGCTACCCCACGCTGAGCATCGCTGAGCTCCCGGTCTACCGTGGCAAGGGTCGCGATATAGTTACGCTCGGCCTCTGCGAGCTGGCGCTGCGCTCCGTTGAGCTTAACCAGTGAGTCGGCGCTACCGATAACCGATTCAACAACAGACTGCCCCGTACCATCAGGAGACTGATTGCGGTTGCGCATCTGCGACTCAAGTGCAGAAATCTGGGAGTCAAGCTCGGCCTTCTTATCGTCTTGGGCCTGCTCGCGCTCTGTTTTGAGCTCTGCCAAACGGGTCCTATCCTGAGAAAGTCCCTCATTTTCCTGAGAGTTACGAGTGATTCCGAAGACTGTAGCGGCGCCGCTTCTTGCAGCATCAAGTGCAGCAGAGAACAGCTGGTCACGCGCCTGCTTCACCGCAGCATCTTGGGTGCGCAACTCTGGAGTATTCACATGCTGTCGGTCTTGAGCTTTACGTTCAAAGGCCTGCTGAGCCTTGATGTATTCCTCATTAGCCTGACGACGCTGAGCATTAGCACTATTGATCTCAGTGTTCAGCCCCTGATCAAGGCGGCTCTTCAAGTGGTCATACTGCTGTTGCGCAGTTTCCGCCTGTGCCATTGCTTGATTCAGGTTCTGTGCTGCCGTGGCTCGTTGGTTATCCAACTCAGTCTTCGTGGAAGATGTATCAATCTTTGCCAATAGCTGGTCAGCTGATACCTTGTCTCCCACCTTGGTAGATATGGTGGCAACAGGGCCAGTGAGGTGCGTATACAAAGTTGCGGTACGAATTGGCTCAACAGTGCCTTCCACCAAAACGCGGTTAGCTACCTCCGCAGACTCCAACTGCGTGTATTCAGATACGGGAACAACTTGCCCTTGTTCCTCGGGAGCAATGAAATACGCGCCTACTCCGACCAATGCCAAAACCGACAGAAGCGGTATAAAAACTTTTTTCTTCTTTAACGTCGTTAAAGCTCGAGACGCGACTGCGGGTGGCATACCTGTCCTTTCGGCCAACTCAAGCGCGAGTTGTTTTCAATTTCAATTACAAGCAACGGTTGAGAATATTAGTAGAAGACTTGCTTAAAGTGAAGCTCAGACTATAACTTTCACATCTTTCTTCCCCAACCGGTTAGTAGTCAATGCAATACCGGTCACAGGACGAACATGTGGCAGCAAAACCGCAGTAAAAGCAAGGATTGAAAGATAGACAAACAGGAAAATGCTTATCTTGGCAATCTGGCATTCTTCTCAACACAGAACGCCTTTAACCATACAGCGTTAGATTTTCTGCGCATAAAATCAAATAAAACCAAATAATAAACTTAATTTTTGTTAGAAAAAGGAATGTTCCTTTCCGTACTCATCTATGCCAGATAAAACAGGAACAGAGCGTCGAAGTTCAGAAAGGTTCTCCGTAGATATATCTGCGATTAACAGCTCGGGCACACTCCCTGCTTCCGCTACACACACCCCATCCGGACCAATAACCCTAGAAAATCCAATACCCGTCGGGCCCTGTTTCCCCGAGTCCGCCTGATCTACTGCCACCACAAAACATGTTGAGTCCAATGCTCGAGCAGAAGTAAGCAACTGCCACTGCTCCCTCTTCCCCTCACCACTAGCCCAGCTAGCTGGCACAAGGATGACCTGCGCCCCTTTATGCGCAAGAGCCCGGAATTGGCCAGGAAATCTAACGTCATAACAGGTAGCAAGACCAAAAGTGATTCCGTCATAGAGAAAAGTAATGAGCTTTTCCCCAGGTTTAACCGTATGAGATTCTCGATACCCAAAGGCATCGTAGGTATGGATTTTGTTATAAAAAACAGGGCTGCTCATGCTAGGGAGGACAACAACCAACGTGTTATAAACCCTGTTGATCTCCTTCCCCTCGACCTCCACCGCGTCTGCCGGAGTAAACATCCCTACGACGATGCCAATATCGAGCTCATCGGACAATTCTTTGAGCTTCCCCACAAAAGCCCCTGATATGTCTTCAGCGTTTATGTCCAGACGTCCGGTATCAAATGCTTGCATCGAAGCTTCTGGGAAAACTGCCATCCTTGCGCCCCGCCCTGCTGCATGCCGCACCTGATCTTCAATTCGGCGTAGGTTTTCTTGTTTATCGCCCGTAGCAGAAATCTGTGCCAACGCAATTCGCATACCTTTATAGCCTAGGCCTCTTGTGGATAGTTTTCACTTAACTCACAATTTTTCTCCGCCTCAGCCCGCCCGCTTGCCCGTTTCTTCACACACGCGCACGCTACCCAGTATGACCTTCATGATCCAACCGACAGCCCTACCCCATTTCTTTCCGGGCCCTAGCACCCACATCCCTGTCTCACACTTAAATCCAAGCGCAACAGCCTCAGCGTTAGACAGCTTTCTGAGTTCCGCAGCACTCACTACAAATAGGTACGAGGATTGCATCACTGATCTACTCTCTCAGTTGCGTGATGCCATTACCCTCTCCATGGAGATAGACTCCGATACCTCGCAATCACTCCAGGCGACATGATGTTCACATTGCAATCAGGGCAACTTCTAGCTTCCGCCCATGCACTTTCAGCGTTTTCCCGCTCTGGCAGCTCTATCGCCCAAGGTCTTCGTTCCACGTGGAACCAAGGATTAGAACAGCTTTATGGCAGGGCCTTTGAGATTGCAGCCGCTACTCTCACCCGTCGTTTAAGCTGTTGGCTCGACCCACATAGGGCAGCCAACTACCTCGCCCATATTCTCTCCATAACCGCCAGGCTCCAGGAAGAGTTGGAACACCATCATGAGTATTTACGTTTACTTCCACAACGCACCATCGATGAGTCTTTCCTTATCACCAAAGGCATCACGCATTTACAAGAACTAGGAAAGCTTCTCGACGCCACCTGCGCCCAGTCCATCACGCAACTTGCGGCTTTGTGCACCGATGAAACCGACTATCCCCCAAGCACACTAACTACCACCCAGCTACAGACCGATTTCCCTGATGCCGAGATACTTCATGCAGACGCCCATCATGCAGTGGTCGCTTTTGGCAACGTATCCACCGCCAGTTCAATCACCACCCTAGTAGCCGGCGTTTCCTCCTCTGATCCCAACACGTGGCCAGACAATTTCCGGCATGCCCAACGCGTATCCCAAGCAACAGGCGGCGCAGCCATCGCCTGGCTGGGATACTCCGCACCTGCACATATTCCCGCGGCAGTCGCCACAGCCCCTGCGTCTCGCGGGGCACAGGCTTTAAAAGACTTTCAAGCCTCGCTACGCAGCAGGAACCCTCAGGCCAAGCTGCTAGTGCTAGGACACAGCTACGGATCCGTGGTTGCTGGCAAAGCAGCGGAAACCGGATTAGAGGCAGACACCCTTATTTTCGCCGGCAGCCCAGGGGTGCCTCCTGTGATCAAGCTCAACACCGACTCCCCTCGCATCATCTCGGCCTTAGGGTCTTTAGACCCCATCGGATTAACGGGAACAAAGTACACAGCCGTACATGGCAAAGACCCCACTGCCCTTGGCTTTCCAACCGAACAGTGGGGAATCCCCGGAGGACACTCGAGCTATATAACCAGTCCGCTTTTCCTCAAGCGCCTTGCCGAAGAAGCGCAGCGTTAGTACCTAATCGCCATGCGCCCATCGACTTTGCCCTGATGCATATCGGCGAAGACACTGTTGACGTCGTCAAGCTTGCATTCCGTAACAGTAGGCTTAATCATGCCGCGCGCATAGAAATCGAGAGCTTCTTCCAAATCCTGGCGTGTTCCCACCAGCGATCCGCGAATGGTTAGCCCCTTGAACACAATCTCAAAGATAGGTGCAGGGAACTCTCCTGGAGGAAGACCATTAAATACGATCGTTCCACCTTTTCGAGTCATACCAATGGCTTGACCGAACGCTTGCGGGTGAACGGCGGTGACCAGAACGCCATGCGCACCACCCTGAGTAAAAGCATTGATCGCTTCAACCGGGTCTTCCTTCAACGCATTTACTGCAAATTCAGCACCATGTTTCCGCGCAAGCTCTAATTTTTCGTCCGCGATATCCACTGCAATTACGCGCATACCCATAGCTACCGCATATTGCACAGCGATATGTCCCAGACCGCCGATACCAGAAATGACCATGTACTGGCCCGGCTTGCACTCAGTTTCTTTGAGGCCCTTATATACAGTCACACCAGCACACAAGATCGGGGCAACCTCGATGGGGTCAGATCCCTCTGGAATACGAGCACAGTAACGGGTATCTACCAGCATGTATTCACCGAAGGAGCCATCAACCGTGTAGCCACCATATTCCGCGTCATTGCAAAGAGTTTCGCGGCCGGTGCGGCAATACTCACACTCCCCACACGCAGACCATAGCCATACGTTGCCCACCATATCTCCGAGCTGCACTCCGTGATGGCCAGGCCCTAATTTAACGACTTCGCCCACGCCTTCATGCCCAGGAACAAACGGTGGTTCCGGTTTCACTGGCCAGTCGCCTTCCGCTGCGTGAAGGTCTGTATGGCAAATGCCGGAAGCTACTAGTTTCACCAGCGCCTGGTTGGGTCCCGGCTCAGGCAAATCTACATCATGAATAGTGAGTTCAGGGCCAAAGTCGTCAACTACAGCAGCGGTGAAGGCCTCAGGGAAATCGTTTTTCACGTCGATCTTTCCTTTCTCGTAGGCATTTTCAATACCTACACCTTGTTGGGAACTATAGTCATTAAGTCCCCTAAATGACTGAACCCCAACCGACATAACGCCGGCTGGGGACAAAACCATATTCAATTAAAAGCAACTAAAATAAGCCCGTAGGGTTTTCGTCATAAGAAACGAGCAGGTTCTTGGTCTGCTGGTAGTGATCCAGCATCATCAGGTGGTTTTCGCGCCCAATTCCCGATTCCTTATACCCGCCAAAGGCCGCATGAGCTGGGTAATTGTGATACTGATTCACCCACACACGACCCGCCTGGATAGCACGTCCAGCGCGATATGCGGTGTTTTGATGACGAGTCCATACACCGGCACCAAGGCCATAATTGGTGTCGTTTGCAATCCGAATAGCCTCATCAAAGTCACTAAAGGTAGCAACCGAGAGCACTGGACCAAAGATTTCTTCCTGGAAGATACGCATATCATTAGTCCCTTTGAAGATGGTCGGCTCAATGTAATAGCCATTCTCCAAACCATCAATACGGTTGACATGACCACCAGTAAGTACCTCGGCGCCTTCCTTCGGGCCAATGTCCAAGTATCCAGAAATCTTATCCATCTGCTCCATGGAGGCCTGGGCACCCATCATGGTCTCAGTATCCAAAGGATTACCGAGCTTGATCTTGCGCACTCGCTCCACACCTAACGCCAGGAATTCTTCTGCAATGGACTCGTGAACAAGCGCACGCGAAGGACAGGTACACACCTCACCCTGATTCAGGGCAAACATTGCAAGTCCCTCGATGCACTTGTCCCGGAAGGGGTCTTCGTAATCCATAACGTCACCAAAGAAAATCGATGGCGATTTTCCACCCAGCTCTAGAGTGACCGGAATGATCTTGTCCGCAGCAGCCTTATTAATTAACTTACCCACCTGCGTCGAACCGGTGAAGGCAATCTTGCCGATACGAGTAGAGCTAGAAAGCGCAACGCCAGCCTCCTCCCCCAAACCGTTCACAATGTTAAGAACACCATCCGGAATCAGGTCTCCCACAATATCGATCCAATACAGAATCGAAGCTGGGGTCTGCTCGGCAGGCTTAAGAACAATCGCATTGCCAGCAGCTAAAGCAGGAGCAATCTTCCAGGCCGCCATCAACAACGGGAAGTTCCACGGAATGATTTGCCCCACCACCCCAATGGGCTCATGGAAATGATAAGCAACTGTATTGTGATCAATCTGCGACGTTCGCGACTCCTGAGCCCGAATGGCACCCGCAAAATAGCGGAAGTGGTCAATGGCCAAGGGAATATCAGCCGCTAGCGTCTCACGTACAGCCTTGCCATTCTCCCAGGTCTCCGCAACGGCAATTTCTTCCAGATGCTCTTCCATACGGTCCGCAATCCGGTGCAATACCAGGGCACGCTCCGCCGGCGAGGTCTTACCCCACGCCTCCGCCGCAGCATGCGCAGCGTCGAGAGCCTTCTCAACATCTGCCGCTTTACCACGGGCGACCTGGCAGAATACTTCACCCGTAACCGGAGTGACATTGTCTAGATATTCACCATCTACAGGCGGTACCCATTGACCACCAATGTAGTTGTCATAGCGCTTTTTATAGTTAGCAACTGCGCCTTCAGTACCCGGATTAGCATAAATCGTCATGATCAATCACTCCTTCATAAGCCTAGCCGACAGTGAGGTGACCAACAAGGAATAGCAAGATGCGTCATACATCACTCTGGAAACCTCTAACAGTCAACCTATAGCTTTTTAGGGCGTTTAACACCCCCTATTTTGATGATTAAAAGTTGCCAACCCCGACCAATCCCCATAGACGCTCGCAAGAGGCGCGTTTTGCAAATTTTGCAATTTTTACCCCCATTAAAAACTTAATAAAATCGCAACCTTTTTCAGGGGTAAGTAAATATAAATCTCAGTTAAAATTGAAGTAAGACCCTAAAAGAATTTCACCCTAATCACCACAAGGATCTACTGCTTTTCACTATCCAAAAACAAGGTAACGAGGAGTTTCTCATGCGACATCTTCGAAAAATTGGCATCTACTCCGGAATCATCGCCACGTCTCTACTTGTCGGAGCGCTTCCCCACGCCGCCTACGCCTCCCCCGTGGCGGCGCCACTGCACTGCACGATAGACGCAGGAAGATACGGAAAGACCGTTCAGGATACTCAAACGACATTTGACGTTTCCATTCCAGAAAAAGTCGCCGTGGGAGAGACCTTTGTGGCAAAGTTTAAGCTTTCCGACGTTCAAATCCGCAACGATGCATTAAAGAAAATCGGCAGCATCAGAATGGAGAAAAGCGCAGTCAATATACACGTTGGGGACAACGTCCAACTTGCAGAACCCCAGGAAGGTCTCGCAATATCCAACGGAATCCTCACGATTTCCGATAAATTGACAGCCTCCCTCCATCGGGACACCCTCACAACCTCGGCACCGGAACTAAACATCAAACTCCGAGCCACCGGCGGCAGCTCTGTTGTTTTTAAAACCGCTAAAGAGGTCACTACAGGCACAGTTCGGGCGCGCGTTTTTATTATCAGCGCAACAGCCCACTCCAACTGCACCACCACGCCTGACATACAGCTAGCTTCAGCAACCGTAACTCCAGGAAAGGCCGCCACCAACAGCGAGGCCACACTCCCCGAGGAATAAGTTTCAACACATACCAACGATGAATGGAAGTGGGTGGAAATTTCCCGCCCACTTCCACCATCTTCACACCCTCCCCCATATGGCACTTATATTTTTTTAATATTTAACTTGCCTATGGTTAATAATTCCCTTAATATGAAGCTCGCTTCTTAGCAATCTCTTATTGAAGGGTTACTATGCGAAACGTTACTCGATCAGTCTCACGCTTTGCCACAGTAGGCATCACTTCTGCTGTTTTTGCTGCAAGTTTGAGCACTGTAGCCTCGGCAGCTCCTGCCGCTTTGTCCAATGCGCCGCTGGCTGCAAGCCCTGGACAAGCGGATAAAGTCGGGGCACAAGCAACGTGTGCCGCCAAACCCATCTTCTTCGGGTATTACCGGACGTGGCGTGATAAGGCTATTGAGCTTAACGACGGAGACAAGTGGAAGGACAACCTTCACACCAAGCTCACCGATATTCCGGAACAGGTAGATATGGTCTCTCTGTTCCATGTGCCAGACAACCAAAAGAGCGACCAGCGGTTCTGGGAGACCTTTGATAAGGAGTACCATCCCACGCTCAAAGAACGCGGCACCAAGGTTGTTCGGACAATCGGCGCAAAGTTGCTCCTCAATAAGATTAAAGAAAAAGGTCTCTACGGGCAGTCCAGGGAAGACGATTCCAAGTACCGAGAGATTGCCCATGAGGTATATGAGGAGTACGTCGCAAAGCATAATCTCGACGGATTAGACGTAGATATGGAACTCCGCGAGGTAGAAAAGTATACAAACCTCAGATGGCAGCTCCGTAAGATCATGGGTGCATTCTCGGAGCTCATGGGCCCAAAAGCGCCTGGAAACGCTGGAAAGAAACCTGGCGATGAGGGATACAAATATCTCATCTACGACACATTTGATAATGCCCAACTAGCGCAAGTCGCCCTCGTCGCAGACGTGGTGGATTATGTTCTCGCCCAGACCTACGACAAAGGCACAGCGGAAAGCATCACTCGAGTATGGAACGGGTTCCGGGACAAGATTAACTCCTGCCAATTTCTGGCGGGGTACGCCCACCCTGAGGAAAATGACACAAATCGTTTCCTCACGGCGATCGGCGATGTCAATACTTCTGGCGCAATGAAAGTCGCTGCTTGGAAGCCGGAGGGTGGCCAAAAGGGCGGAACTTTTGCCTACGCGCTCGATAGAGACGGACGCACCTATGACGGCGATGATCTCACAACTCTCAAGCCCACCGATTTTGCCTTTACCAAGCGTGCGATTGAGCTCACCAAAGGCATATCACTCACAGACTTAGGAACTAATGGCTCCAGAACCCCGAGAGCGAATAGCTCCCACACGGAAACCAGTAGTTTCTTCAACGATCCTTACTACCAAAAGCTTATGAAGGAGGCCGGTATAGCAGATAACAAAAACTAATCTCGCGGGCGCATAACTTAAGGCCCACGACTCACACACGGTTATTGGGGATTCTGTGAGTCGTGGGCCTTTTGCTGCACCGATGCTGCGCTGAGAAAATTAGGAACGCTTCCCCCGGCGCGGCTCCCACATCACAACCGCCGTAGAACGAGGAACGTGCACGATCTCTCCCCGAGAGCGAGTGCCGTTTTGCTTTAATTGCTCCAGCTCTTCACGTGCGGCCGCGAGTTCGTCGCGAAGCCTCTTGTTATCTTTTTTGAGCTCGATGATCGCTTTAATACCTGCAAGATTTACGCCTTCTTCTTGACTCAGGCGTTGAACGGTACGCAGTAGTTCCACATCAGAGCGGGAGTACCGGCGTCCGCCTCCACGGGTGCGCTGGGGGGTGACCAGGCCGAGCCGGTCATAAGTCCGCAGCGTCTGAGCGTGCATTCCAGATAGTTCAGCGGCCACGGAGATGACAAAGACCTCGCCAAATTCAGAATTATTTCTGCTTGTCATCCTTTACACCTCCTCCGTGTTATTTTCCGTCCCAATCCGCGCGGGGATCGAATCCGGAATCCTTCTCTGCCTGAGCATAAGCCCTTAAGGCACTAGCTTGGGCAGCGTCAAGGTTTTTGGGAACCTGGACCTGAACTTTGACCAGCAAATCACCTGCACTTCCGTCCCGTTTAGGCACACCTTTGCCACGAACGCGCAGGACGCGACCATCAGGAGTTCCTGAAGGGATACGAACCCGAACCGGCATGCCTAGCGTGGGCACTGAAACCGTGTCACCCAGTGCGAGTTCTGCAAAGGACACCGGTACCGCCACTTCCAGATCGTCTCCGGAGCGCGTAAAAACTTTGTCATTACGCACATGCACAGTCACAAAAAGGTCACCGGCAGGTGTGCCGTTGGGTCCCGCCTCGCCTTGTCCAGCGAGTCGGACTTTCTGTCCATCAATCACGCCCACAGGAATACGCACGGTGATGGACCGAGTCCGACGCACCGTACCCGTGCCGTTGCAGTCAGGGCATGGGTCTGTGATTTCCTTACCCGTGCCTCCGCAGTGTTTACAAGGTGCAGAAAACCCAAAGGCTCCTCTATTTTCTGAGGTAAACCCCGTGCCGTTACAGTGGCTACACGTGGTGGGAGCACCACTCTTAGACCCCGAGCCATGGCAGGTAGAGCATGGTGCATCGCCAGTCAGCTGCACCGGGATTGTGGTTCCCTTTGCGGCTTCACGGAAATCCAGGGTTATTTGCGTTTCGACGTCCGCCCCCCGCGTCGGCCTAACTGTGCTGCGAGCACCACCGCCGCGGTTGAAAAGGCCACCGAAGATATCCCCAAGACCACCTTCTTGAGAGAAGCCTCCACCCGATCCAGATCGATTCCCGAAAATGTCTCCGAAGTCGAAGTTTTCTTGCGTCCGAAACCCGCCGGGGAATCCGGCGCCTCCGTTCTGTCCAAAACCACGCATACCGCCACTAGCGATCATGGCTTTAAACTCATCGTATTCCTTGCGTTTGGACTCATCGCCCACCACGTCATAGGCCTCTGCAACCTGTTTAAAGCGCTCTTCCGCGGCTTTGTCACCGGGGTGAGAATCAGGGTGGTTCTCGCGCGCAAGCTTGCGGTATGCCTTTTTAATCTCAGACTCTGTTGCCTTCGAAGAGACCCCTAGGTCAGCGTAATAGTCTTTTTCAGCCCATTCGTTTTTCACAGCCATTGGGCATCTCCTCCTTTCGGGAACATCGTCTGAGAATGCTCTCTTCCGAGTCCGTGGGTTTAGCAGATTTCTTTATCTCGTGCACAAAGGGCGCGGCAAGATTCTCGTGTAGAAAAGCCCCGCGCCCTTGTATGCACTTTCATCATTCTGCGGGTGTGATTACTCAGCAGACTCCGCAGGATCAGCAATGATCACCATCGCGGTGCGCAGCAGTCGGTCGCCCATCTGATAGCCCCGGCGCAGAACCGTCCCTAGGACTTTCTCATCGCCAGATGAGAGGTCCTGAACAGCCTCGTGGCGCTCAGCGTCAAAGGCATCGCCTTCCTCACCAAACGAGGTGACCTTCAGGCCTTCAACCACACCGACGAACTTGTCGCGGAAAGCCTTCAGTGGGCCCTCTGCAAGGTCACCGTGCTTCTCAGCAAGGTCAAGATCGTCAAGTATCGGAAGAAGCTGCGTCATAACCTGCGCTTTAGCAGCCTCTATCCCAACCTGGCGCTCACGCTCGGTACGGCGACGATAGTTCGCGTACTCTGCGCTCACGCGCTGTAGATCCTCAGTCCTTTCCGCAAGCTGATCTTCCAGCGTAGGCTCAGCAGCTTGCGCTGCTACCTCAGCGTCGATGTCAGCAAGGGCATCTTCGAGGTCAGCTTCCAACGTGGGGTCGATGTCTGACTCAAGGCTCCCCTGATCTGCGCGCTCTGCTTCCTCTGCAGCAGCCTCTGCACGCTCCGCAGAGGTTGCCTCTGGATCGGTGTGCTCGGGATCGCCCGGGTTATCAGGCATACCGTGGGATTGGGTCACTTCTTCTCTTCCTCCTCGTCAACAACTTCAGCGTCGACGACATTCGGATCAGCCTGGGAAGCAGCGTCAGCAGCACCTGCATTGGCAGCTTCTGCCTCGTAGATTGCCTTGCCCATCTCCTGAGACTCGGTGGACAGCTTCTCCACGGCGGTCTTGATGGCCTCGATGTCGTCACCCTTAAGTGCCTCATCGACAGCATCGGCAGCTGCGATAACCTTGGTCTTCAGCTCCTCGGAGACCTTCTCGCCGTTCTCTTCCAAGAACTTGCGGGTCTGGTATGCCATGGTCTCAGCGGAGTTGCGAGTCTCTTGCTCCTCGCGACGCTTCTTGTCCTCTTCTGCGTGCTGCTCTGCATCCTTGACCATGCGATCGATCTCTTCCTGAGACAGACCGGAACCATCCTGAATCTTGATGGTGTTTTCCTTGCCGGTTCCCTTGTCCTTAGCAGACACGGAAACGATGCCGTTGGCGTCGATGTCAAAGGTGACCTCGATCTGCGGAATGCCACGCGGTGCTGGAGCAATGCCACCGAGTTCGAAGGAGCCAAGCAGCTTGTTATGAGCAGCGATTTCTCGCTCGCCCTGGAACACCTGAATCTGGACAGAAGGCTGGTTGTCTTCAGCCGTGGTAAAGGTCTCAGAACGCTTGGTTGGGATGGTGGTGTTGCGCTCGATCAGCTTGGTCATCACGCCGCCCTTGGTTTCAATGCCCAAGGAGAGCGGGGTGACGTCGAGAAGCAAAACGTCTTTGACCTCGCCGCGCAAAACGCCAGCCTGGAGTGCAGCACCTACGGCTACGACCTCGTCTGGGTTAACACCCTTGTTAGGCTCGCGGCCACCGGTAAGTTCCTTCACCAGCTCAGAAACGGCAGGCATACGCGTGGAACCACCGACCAGCACAACGTGGTCAATCTCGGAAACAGAAACACCTGCGTCCTTGATCACCTGGTTGAACGGTGCCTTAGTACGATCAAGCAGATCCTGGGTGATGCGCTGGAACTCAGTGCGAGAAAGGGTCTCATCCAGGAACAGTGGGTTCTTATCTGCATCGACGGTGATGTACGGAAGGTTGATGGTCGCAGACTGGGAGGAAGACAGTTCGATCTTTGCCTTCTCAGCGGCCTCGCGAAGACGCTGCATAGCCATCTTGTCCTTGGACAGATCCACGCCGTTGCTGCTCTTGAACTTGTCTACGAGCCATTCGACCACGCGGTTGTCCCAGTCGTCGCCGCCCAACTCGTTGTCACCAGCGGTTGCGCGAACTTCAACAACTCCATCGCCGATCTCCAGAAGGGAGACGTCGAAGGTTCCGCCGCCGAGGTCGAAGACGAGGATGGTCTGCTCTTTCTCGCCCTTTTCCAGGCCATAAGCCAAAGCGGCAGCAGTAGGCTCGTTGACAATACGCAGAACGTTCAGGCCTGCGATCTGGCCGGCCTCTTTGGTGGCCTGACGCTGAGCATCGGAGAAGTATGCTGGGACCGTAATAACGGCATCAGTGACCTCATCACCTAGGTAAGACTCTGCGTCCCTCTTGAGCTTCATCAACGTACGAGCAGAAATCTCCTGCGGGGTGTACTGCTTGTCGTCGATACCTACGGTCCAATCGGTACCGATGTGGCGCTTAACAGAACGGATAGTGCGATCAACGTTGGTCACAGCCTGGTTCTTGGCGGACTGACCGACCAACACCTCACCGTTTTTAGCAAATGCAACCACCGAAGGGGTGGTGCGGGAGCCTTCAGAGTTAGCAATAACCTGAGCCTCGCCGCCTTCCAGTACGGAAACCACCGAGTTGGTGGTACCGAGGTCAATTCCTACTGCGCGTCCCATGTGATGTCCTCCTGAGTGTTTGGTTTTATCTTTAAACGTTTTTACTTAAAGTTGACTGACCCTGACTCAATTTTACCGGACCGTCCAACTACAAGTAATGAACTTACCAGATACCTTGAGTGCCCGTCACTCAACCTGACACTATGCATAACGACACTACCCACAAAGTTGTTCCCACAAGACTCAACTTTTTTAAAAATTCCCCGTTTCCGCAGTTCACCCATACCCCACAAGACACGCAAAGCCCGCGGCGAGCGCCTTATCCTACAAAGCACTCACCGCGGGCCGCGCTCAATGCGCTAGCTCAACTATTCGTTGCGACGTCGCCAAGCATAAATACCGCCGGCGAGAAGCAGAAGAACAACTGGAATGATCGTAAAGAGCTTGCGTCCGCCACGACCAGTCAACGGCAGCTCTCCAGTCTTCACGTTGGCTACTTGAATAACCCACGCGCTCGTTGGATCGTTTTCGTTCTTACGGCTCACGCTGATTAGCCCTGAATCGGTGGCTTGCGGATCAAGGGTAAACCGCAGATCGCCTTCCTGATCTCCCGTGGGCACCACATTGAATCGCCAAGCCTGAGGGAGCAACTGGGCGCCTTCGCCAGGAGTGGTCTCTACAAGGTAATAGCTACCAGGAGCAAGCGATAGAGGCCGCTGATCCTCAGGAACAATATCCGTAAAGAGAGGCTCACCTGCGGGGCGATCACCTTCCGCACGGAAAATCGAGAACTTCGATCCCTTCAGTGGAGCGCCCTTGGCATCCACTTTCTCAATCAAAATCGACCCTTCAGTGCGATACAGGCTGTTGATATAAATGATGTCTCCACCCTGCTCGGCGTTGAGCTCAACCTCTTCATCGGGACGAATAGGCGTGCGCTTTGCCTTAGCGATCTGCTCCTCAAGGGACTGGTTGGCCTGCTCAGTAGGGGTAGCTTCAAACAACTGAGTTGTGCTTTGCTCCAGGCGCAGCCCCTTGCTAGCTAGCAAAGCCCGTTGCTCCTCAGTCAACTGCTCCGAAATCCAACAACGCGTTCCTGTAGGAGCACCTGGTGCAACCCAGCTCTGGTTATGCCGAATATCAAAGGTTCCCTTGACCGTCTGGGATCCAGTAGGTGACGTTGCCCCTGCCCGGAAGGCTTCCGGAACAGGCTGCGTGGGAAGCAATGGCAGCTCGCAACGATAGCTAAACCGGAATTGGGGATTTTCTCCCAAGGCGTCTTTAGGACCTTCGAGGTACTTCTGGACGGTAAAGACCATGGTGTCCATCCAATAACTATTTTCAAACACCACGTCTGTGACATTGCCTACCTGGAGGTCCACTGGCTTGATAGTGATCGACTCTGGTTTATCCAGGAAGATCTGGTCCTTACGGGATGCATAAACACGGTGCGTTGATTTCACCTTGTCGGCAAACTCGGCAGGAACCTTGTCAGAGGTATCCTCAGTAAGCTCGCACTCCACGGAGACCGGAAGTTGCTTGCCGTCTTTACCCAGAATTTCTATCAGCTTTCCGTCAGCGGGAACCCTGAGAGAACCTTCATGCACTTGGTCTGTCAGTGGGTCTTCGCACCGCCAGGACACACCAAAGGTCTCTTTGTTTGTGAGGTACTCGTTAACATTTCCCTGCTGGTTGCCCACATACTTCGTGGCCACGCGCAGCTGTGCACGCTTACGTGCATAGTCGTTTATCACCGTCACGTTCTGAGTGGAATCAGGCACCCCAGCGATCTTGAAAGCTGCCGTGGCTCCCGCCGTATCCGTGAGAGGCGTTTCTAGCGTTGCGCCTTCAAAGGACACCTTCACATCTGCGTCATAGCGGTTGATCTGATCCTCTTTAATCATGCATGACCATCCCACCGGGATCTCCACGGCTTCTTGATCCGGTGCATTTGCGGTAGCAAACAGCCCGTTTCCGGCTCCCCGGATAGTGCGCTGTGCGGTAATTGTGCGCTCGCTACCTGGATCTTTACACACTAGGCTAAACACAAAGTCCTCATCAGAGGCCAGGCTTGGCCCGTCTCCCGTGAGTTGTTTAGTCACCTGCACTTTGAGCTTGTCTGCGGTATAGGAGTTCCACAGAACAAGGGTGCCTTGGAAGTTAGGTTCTGCAGCGTTAGCATCCTCAGCTTCGCGGATCTTTATCACCGCAGAGTTCTCACCCTGAGCATTCTCGCAGTTTTCCGCCAAGGTGCACGAGGTCTCGGTCCCGTTGCCGTCTTGGTCTGCGGTCACCGCCCAGGTCAGCGCGAGCTTGTGGTTAGCCAACTGCGGGGTGTCAAGGTTCTCCGATACGCGGCACTCCGTGCCAATAGGAAGGTTGTCTATCTTATGCTCGCCTCCCAATTCAAAGCGGGCGATATTCATAGTCCCTTCGCGTATCACCTGTCCGTTATAGGTACAGGTATAGGAGAAATCGAATCTCCGGTCTTTGCTAATCGCATTAATGCCGTCTCCGCCTACCTTTTTGCGTAGGTTGAAGCTACCGGTCTTGACCTTGTAGTTATTGGTCACGGTGCTAGTGGTCGCACCTGCGACGTTATCCACAACAAAGGCATCGGTCTTCTCGGCATCCATGTGCCCGTCGCCGTCAAGGCTGAGCGTAGGCCCTTCCAACCCATCGACTTCCACCGTGTTCTCAGTAAAGGAGCATGAGGCGTTAACAGGAACTTCTACCTCAATGGATTCTCCCCTGCCGATCTGCGCAGTGCTTTGGAGCAGTTCCTTGCCGCCGCGACTACAGGTGTATGTGAATTGGAACTTAGTATCTGCGAACAGCCCCTGGATGATGTTGTCTGGGACTTGCTGTCCGTTACCCTGATACGTCGCATTGACCTTCTTGTTCAGGGTCAGCTTTGCCAGGGCAGGCTTGTACTCATTGCGAACATCGATGGTGGCGGCTTGCCCGGCTTCCGGCATGGTAAATGTCATCACTTTTCCGGTCACGCTCTTATCGACGCCCTCCATGGACGTTGTCTCACTAACCTCTTGCGAGTGCTGCGTAGCATTCTCCGTCAACGTGCACTCAGCGCCTACCTTGATACCGCTGATCACTTCTTCCGCCTCGGCGCCGAGGGAGAAGTTCTTGTTCGTTCCATCGGTACAGGTCAACCCAAAGCTAAAGGTCTTAGGAACGTAGTCGTCTAAGTCATCCACGTCTTCCTTCAACACAGCAACCTTCTTGGAAATGGTGAGGTCACCGTTCGGAGTAGAAAATACATTCTTGACGTCTACCGACGTTCCCGCCTTCGATTCCACCGTGGCCACGTTGGTGCTGAAACTCTTATCCAGCTCCACTCCATCTGGCACGTCATAGTCCTCCGTGAGGGAACATTGCGTTCCCACGGGGAAGGTGCCCAAGGTCTTCGTTTCCCCATCGGTCAGAGTGACCTCAACGGAACGCGGAGACTCCTCGGCCGGAACAACACACTGCGCTTTCACCGTGAAGGAAGCACCCTGGAGCTCTGCACGCTTTGCTTCGTCCAGCACCTCGCTCACATCGACGGATTTTTTCACCGTGATGGGACCTTGGTCCCTCACAAACTCATTAGTCATCAGCGCTTTACGCGGCGTTTCATTAGCTGGGCCAACCGTCACTTGTACATCGGCAGCCTTGTTCACCGTGGCATTTTCTACCGCAACGTCGCGCTCGCTCACGGTACAGGTGGAGGCCACCGGCACGCCGTCGATACGCAAAGCCTGTCCGCCCGCGACTTTGATGCCCTCTTTTTTGAAGACCTCTATGCCTTCCCGGCGGCAGACCGCATCGAAGATGAACTCTCGTTCACGCCCCAGGTCAGCGTCTTTTCCGCTTACTTTCTTCTCAATGATGATGGATCCGCGCTTTGGCTCGTAGTCATTGACTGCCTTGGTCTGCGGCTCCGTAGCCTTATCGGGATTGAGCCAGAAGTAGTTGCCCTGGCAATTCTTCAGATCAGAAGAGCCTTCTCCAGCATTCACGCACACGTTTGATTGCCACGACGGCGTGAGATCGTATCCCTCGATAGCAATCGGGTTCGCAGGGGTTCCTTCCTCGATGAAGGCGCACTCGGTACCCACGGGCAGGGGGCCAATAGTAGCCTCGCCGTCGAGCGGGATATTAACCTCACCGTTTGCCACGTATAAAGGCTGCGCATTACCACCGTTTTCCGGCCGCTGCGTGCGATCCGGGACATAGCGACACGTGTACTTCACCGGGTAGCTCTTGGGCAACAACGAGGCCGGGATCTTCTCACGATTCACAACCTGCTTGGAAAGCTTGAACGTCCGCATAACCGGTTCATAGGTGTTGGTAGCTACTGCTGAGACCCTGCCGTTATCGTCATAGGCTTTCTTCCCCACAACAAATTCAATCTTGCGGTCATTTGTGTTTGCCGATTCCACGTTATCGGTCGCCCACGTCGTCTTGAGCGTGTAGAGCTTCTCATCGACCTGCGGCTGAGACTCTTCCACCACGCACTTTGTGCCGAGCGGCAGGTCACCGATCTGCCGGCGGTCACCGGAAAGAAGACCTTTTTCTTCTTTCTTTGCGACTTCCTTGCCCTGATACGTACAGGTGTAGTTGAAATCGAATTTCCGTCCACTGACGGTGGGCGACAACACCGAATGAGGAGTGACTACGTCCTTGCCTATCTCCACCGGAACCTTGGGCACGTTGGAGAAGGTACAGGAGGTAATTTTCGCCGGATCGAGGGTTATCTGTACCCCTTTTTCTGTCTTTTTACTCTCAATGGGTTTAGGCTCCCCACCTGCCTGGAACGCCTGGCAAGTAACTGCTCCTTTGCCTTCCTCTACGAGTTGGAATGCGTCCTGTTGTTTTTCAGTGATGGTTACCTGCGGTGTCCCCTGACTAAAATCTCCTACTGCGATAGCAGCGACGCCACGGTCATTAGTTATCAGCTCTTTCTGGGGAACGCCGGTTCCATTCAAATCAAAGTGCCATCCGGCGCCCGCCTCTATAACAGCGCTATCCCCGTCCACAATTTCTTTGTTCACTAGTAAACAACCAGTGACAAAGTTCTTTTGTAGATCAGTCACTAACTTCTCGTAATCAGGAGAAATGATCGTCTTTGCAGGTGTAGTCGCAATCTTTCGCAGCATTTCTTCTGCGGTTAAACGCTCCGCCACCTGCCAGTAACCGTAATAGTAATCGTAATAAGAACTCGGCTCATAGATATTCTGCGGGTTCTTGTCCTGAATGACTTTTCCAACGCCGATGGGAATAAGTTCGGTGTTAAACTTGGCAAAACGGTCTTTCTGGGCAACGGCAGCAGAAACCTCGGTTACCTCAGTAGTATTTCCAAGGTAATTTCTTCCATTGTTATTCCATGTAGGCTGACCATCTGTAATGAAGTAGACTGTGTGGTATTTCGTGCCAGCTTCAATATCATCCGCAACTTGTTTTAGTCCAGCTTCCCAGTTAGTGCCACCATGCGCTTCACCTGGAAGATACAACGTGTTAATGCGATCTTCTAGTTGCTTAACCTGTGCTGGATCGCGAAGCGATATGGCTTTGAGATTTTCGTTGCCCTCACCATACGCAGGAGCTGCACTCGCAAAGGTATAGAGGCTAAACGTGTAAGGCGCGCCCTCCAGAGACTTCACCATTTCCCGCAGCGTCTTCTTCTGGTTTTCCAGGTCTGCTTGGCTCAGAGAGTTGGAAAGGTCTACAACAAAGGCGACAGAGGCGCCGCATTTATTAAGGTCAAGGTCAGGATTCTGAGGTTGTGCTGGCGCTGTCTGGGCTTGCGCCGGGGGCGTCGTCTCAGTGAAGGGAAATGCCAGTGCAGCAACCATGATGGCCAACACAGCTGCAACGGCCACCATGTGGCGCGTCGCTCGCTGGAGCTGTTTTTTTACAGTAACGATCATGATTACTCGTCATCTCCTCGGTTGTTTTTCTTATTCCACATCACTGCGCCAAATCCCAGGGCCGCTAAGAGAACACCCAAGAGCACAACGCCTATGACTGATGCGCCTGTTCGCGCTAACGGTGAGTTCGTTGGATTTTTCTTGTCCGGTTTATCCGGCTGTGGGTTGGGCACCGATGGAGCACTAGTAGCCGGTTGCGGAGGCTGTGGTGTCTTTGGTGGAAGAGGAGGAAGCGTTGAATCCCACCATGGCTTCGTAGGGTCGTTATCCTCTTTGTGCTTAGGTTTGGGATGAACCACGAGATCGTAATTCCACTCACCTGTCTGAGCAGAAGACGGCAACGGAACAATAAAAGGCTCAAAACCATGGTCAGAGCCCGCGACGGGTTGGACTTTATACAATCCGATGGGGAGGTTATCAAAGCGTACGCGCCCCGCATTGTCTGTCTTCGCCTGCCAGGACTGAGCTTCTGGCTGCCGAAGGGCCTCGGAAACAGACAGTTTGGATGCAGCCAGCCAGCCTTCTTGGGTGGTCAGATCGATGTTGCTGATGCGAGCAATACGCACGGGGATCCCGGATAGTGTTCCGCTGGCAGTTGGAGAATTTTTAAATTCGATGGTCAGGCTTGCGGTACGAGTTGAATCGATGGTCGATGCTTGAACAGAATCCACAGATACTGCGGGACGGGCGAAAGCTACCGGTGAAGGGAACAAGATCGTCATCCCCATCACGGCAGCCGCAGCTAGTCGTATAAGCACTAGTTTATTTTGTTTCAGCATTAGCTAAGCTCTCTCGTATCTCATTATTTTTAGCCCGTCTGCGCAGGTAAATCGCTAAAACCACAGCCAGGATCACAAGCGAGGCCAGGATTCTCCATAGCATCCAGCTTTCCCATCCCCCGGTAGACTGCGGCAGATTTTCCTCCCCCGTCTCCACACGTTCCGCATGCACAAGTAACCGATGCGTATTAATCGCGTAAGGGGTGCATGTGATCAAGGTGAGCAAGTCTTTTCCGCTTTGCGCCCTTAAACTCTCAATTTCATCGGGGAGCACAACCTCAGTGTTGGTCACTTTGTAGGTGAGGACTTTGCCCACGGTGTCTACATAGATCATGTCTCCAACCTGCATTTTTTCCAGGTTGTCAAACATCGTGGCCTCTGCCAGCCCTGAGTGTCCGGTAATAACCGCATGGGTGCCGTCCCCTCCCACCGGCAACGATGATCCGTAGATATGCCCCAAGCCCTTATCTAAAACATCATCGTCGGTCCCATGAAACACCGGAAGCGTCGTATTGATTGAGGGAATAGAGACTACCGACATAACCGCGTCGTCCGTGCCCGGCGCGTTAAGCTGGGCTAAATACTCACGATATAACCCGCTATCTTTAGAAACCCGCGACAGCCACGGATCTAATATTGGGATATGCGCTAGTCGGTCGTTATAGCTTTGAGCTTGGGAAATCCATCGCTCTCTATCTGCGTCAGACATACCTTTTTGCGACTCGATATATTTTTGAGCCTCCCGAGCGTGGGATGCATTGTAGATATAGGCTGCAGCTACTGGATAAAGAAGCGTGATCACTCCTGCGATCACCAGGACCAGAGAAATCATGACAGATGTGCTTGACGTTCTGCTTAGGTTTTCCTTCATAGAAGGCACCTTCTCTCCTGCTTGCTTTGATCGTCACGCTCACAGCCCCACAAGCGGCGGCAATGCAAACAAACATGTCCTTCATGAGGGGGTCAGGAACTGTCGTACACGTCACAAGTTCCGAGACTCGTAACAATGGCATGCTACTCTTTTTAATTAAATTTATTTATAATAAAAGCTTTTAATGAGTTAAATGCTTATCGACGTCGTGGCTAGACAGGTAATATTCATAACCTTTTGCTCCAACCACATCCCCCTATAAAGAGGAAAACTTTACTTGGGGGATGTATTTTTGTTCCAACGATTCTTAAATCTCCACAGCTGTGGCATCCTTATTTCTGATGGATACGCATAAGAACCCCAGCTCCCCGACTGCTAATACGGCACAAGATCGTGACATCTCCGATCTTTTAAACTCTGCTGTCGAGGAATCAGAACCACTCACCATCCCAGCTAGCGAGACTCCTCGTAAAGACCGCGCGATCATTCTTGGCGCCGACGCACGGTGGGCTTCCGGCTGGGCGCTCCGTTTTATTATCGTGGTCATAGCCAGCGTTATGGCATGGCGCGGCCTAGCCACCGTATGGCAAGGTGTGCTGCCCGTCATCCTTGCGTTATTGCTGTGCACGGTTCTGTGGCCGCCGGTGAGGTGGCTGCGAGCTCGGAAGGTACCGCCAGCGGCCGCAGTCATCATCGTGGCTATCGGATTCTTTGGCGCCATCGGAGGCATCTTTGCGGCAATGGCCCCGAGCGTGAGTTCTCAGTCGAAAGATCTCGTCGATCGCGCTACCGAAGGCATTAATCGAGTGCTGCAATGGGCTGAACAGGGTCCACTCAACTTGGATACATCGAAGGTTGATGGCTATATCCAAAGCCTGACACAGACCCTCCAAGAGCACTCGCGCAACATCGCCAACGGTGTGTTCTCCGGGCTTACCACAGCATCATCGATCCTTATCACAATTATTCTGATGCTTATCCTGTCCTTCTTCTTCCTCAAGGACGGCACCCGCTTCCTACCTATGGTGCGTAGGCTCACCGGCCCTAACGTAGGATGGCACCTTACCGAGGTACTCACTCGTATTTGGAATGCTCTCGCCGGTTTTATCAGGGCGCAAGCTATCGTTTCCTTGGTCGATGCAGTCCTCATCGGAATCGGTTTGCTCATCCTCAAAGTTCCGCTTGCACTAGTCCTGGCAGTCCTGACCTTCTTTGGTGGTTTTATCCCTATCGTGGGAGCTTTCACCGCAGGAGCACTTGCTGTGGTCATTGCTCTGGTGAGTAACGGTGTTTCTAACGCTATCTTTGCGCTCATCCTCATCATCGCTGTGCAGCAGATCGAAGGCCACATTCTGCAACCCGTATTGCAGTCCAGGGCTATGAATCTGCATGCGGCAGTGGTCTTGCTTTCTGTGACCATTGGTTCCGCGCTGTTTAGCGTTGTCGGAGCTTTCTTGGCCGTCCCAGTAGCAGCTACCTTGGCTGTTCTTATCCGCTATCACTCTGAGCTAGTGGCCCTGCGCGCGGGAGAAATAACTCTCGACGAAATCGAGCTGGCCACGGCTGAAGAAGCAACTCCTCCCATTAATGGCGAGCAGGCTTGGGGAAATCTCAAGGAACAACTCACCAAACTAAGTTTGAGAAAAACGTCAAATGTGGTCATTAAGAAGGAAGAAGCTCCTTCAAACCCCACAGACGACTAATAAAAATGAGGCCCTGGAAAACCCAGGGCCTCATTTTTATTAGTTACGATTGTTTCAATTGATCCATCTCAAGCACGGTATCCGCACACGCTGCGAGTAAGCGATGATCGTGGGATATAAGCAGCACTCCCACTCCGTTATCAGCTTGTCGACGCAACAAGGACACCACGGCAGCCGTAGCTAGTGGGTCCAGCATTGACGTCGGTTCATCGCAAATAAGGAATCGCGGCGCCTGCGCCAATGCACGAGCAATGCAGGCACGCTGCAACTGGCCATCACTGACTTGATGAGGCAACCTGTCCAGCAGGGTGGCGTCGACAAGCGCTTCATCAGCGCATTCGTTCACTCGTACTGCAATGGCGTCTTCATCGAGTTTGCCAGCGATACGCAGTGGCTCTGCAATGATGTCTTTAATCTTCCACCGCGGAGAACACGCGTCTCGAGGTGACTGATTGATGGTGGCAATATCCGGATTACGGTGGCCTCGCCGCGTAGAAACTTCTTGAGAATCCATGAGCACCTTCCCCAGGGTCGGGCTCATCTTTCCGGCTAGTAGCCGAGCCAGTGTTGTCTTGCCTGATCCAGAAAGCCCCACCAAACCGATCATCTGACCTGGGACAATCTCAATACTTACGTTCTCTAGAACGGGTGAGTTCTTAGTAAATTCAACAGTTACCGCGGATGCGCGAAGGTTCTGTGTGTTATCCACGTTCAAGTCCTTCCGTAACTTTTAATCCGCCACTAGGCAGTGCTGCCAACAACGCACGTGTGTACGCATGATCTGGTGTGTTCAGAACCTTACGAGCAGGGCCGGTTTCCATGATCTCGCCATTCCTCATCACGGAGACGGTATCGCAGATCTCGGATTCCCGTAGGTCTTCTATGTCGTGGCTGATCACCAAGATTCCCACGCCTTGAGAGTCCGCAATTTCTTTGAACAGAGCCAAAATATCGGAGGTAAGCTGCGGATCCAATGCGCTGGTCGGCTCATCGGCGATGAGGTAGGTAGGGTTGCCAGCCAAAGCGGCTGCAATGGCTGCTCGCTGCGCCATACCGCCAGAAAGCTGATGCGGGAAGAATTCCGCGGTCTCCTCTGGAAGATGAACAGTACGCAATAGCTCCGGAACAGTATTTTTGCCCTGGTGTCGATCAATAATCTCTTGCAGCTGAGTACCCAGTCGGCGCACTGGTGTGAAAGACTGCGCTGCGGATTGCGGAACAAAGCCAACTACTGTTCCTCGGATCTTAGAAAAGTCTTTCTCTCCCCATGCCAGCGGTTTCCCTGCGACACTCACGCGCCCTATCAACTTGGAATACTGCGGCGCAATTCCCACAATTGATTTGCCCAAGGTGGTCTTGCCAGAGCCTGAGGCACCAATCAAACCATGGATAGAACCGGGTTCCACATGAAGCGACGCATCTTTGAGAATACGCTGTTGCGAAGCGTCTTTTCCGTGTACCACAACGCTCACATTGTGAACTTCCATGCCCGTGCTCGGAGCCACCACGTCGGTCTCTATCTGTTCCTCGGCTTCAGTGACATCAAGGTCAGTGACAACCTCAGGAACCTTTCGTGCCAGCGACACAGCAGAAAGCGTCGTGGCCAGCAATACGGCTGCAGGGAACACTAATGCCCACCAAGCGCCCCGCATGATGTCCTCACGCGCTAGGTCCATAAGAGTGCCTAACGACGGCTCATCCGCCTGGATGCCCAATCCCAAGAATGACAAAGCAGACTCGTGCCACACAGCGTGGGGCATCAGCATGATCATGGCAACCACGGCCTGACCAGCAGCTGCAGGAGCTAGATGCTTAATAAGCACCCACTTGAAGGGACCGCCAGCGGCATAAGACGCATCCACATAATCCGAAGTTCGTACTGCAAGCACAGAAGAACGAACAATGCGGGCAACCGGAGACCAGTGCGTTAGCGCAATAGAAAGCACAATTGCGACAAGTGAACCACGGAACAATGCAACAATGACCACTGAAAGAATCAAGTGCGGAATAGAGTTCACCGCATCATTGAGTCGCATGATTATCCGGTCTGTGCGTCCGCCCACTGCAGCAGCAACCAATCCGACTATTACGCCGAGCGCTGTAGCTACTAGCGCTGACAGCGAGCCAATGACAAGCGATACCCGCAAACTCTCCGCTGTGCGGACAAAGAGGTCAAAACCAAAGTGATCGGTGCCAAAAAAGTTAGTGGAACTTGGAGGCTTCAGCGCTTTAGAAAAACTCGGGTTCCCAGCATCAAAAAAGACGGGGATCAGCAAGCCGTACAAAACCACACCGATAAAGACGGAAATGCTGATTCGATGGTACTTAGCCCATTTTTGTACGTGCATTGCCACGGGAGATTTAGCTTGTTTAGACATCGCTCACCCTCGGGTCGATAATCATGTAAGAAACGTCACTGGCCAGCGAACCTAGCATTACGACGACCGTGGTGGCAGCCGTGGTGAAGGCCAACAGCGGGAAATCAACTGCAATCGCAGACTCCACGGTCGCCTGAGCCAATCCCGGCCAAGAGAACACGGTCTCCACGATCACGGCCCCCACAACCAGCTCACCCAAGCGCGCGCCAATCAATGTAATCAAGGGCATCAGCGACAACGGAAGCACGTGGCGCACAAGAATAGTTTTCTCACTTAGTCCCCGTAGTCGTGCATTGGCGACCGCCGGGGATTGCGATGCCTCAAGCGTGGACTGCTGCATGGTCAGCAACGGCCAGGACAGTTGCGAAACCGCTAACACTATAGCGGGCGCAATCAAGTACGGCCCCACTGTCAACAGCGACGGAACATCGCCAACGCGTGACGCTCCACCCACAGGAATGACGTGCAAAAACACTCCAAAAAAGAGAACAGCACCGAGCGCATAAATATATGACGGAGTAGCCGCCACGAAAACTCCGATCGCGTTAACAGAGCGGTCTACCAGGCCCCCAGGACGACGAGCAGCCCAGACACCCAGAATTGCAGCGATCACGAGCATGAGGAGCAGGCCAACTGAAGACAACACAATCGTCCACGGAAGCCGCTCCCAGATCACATCTGCGACCGACTTATTGTAAACACGCGACCATCCAAGGTCGCCCCGTAGAACATCAGCCCACCATTGCAGCCATTGCTGCCACCAAGGCCTATCTACTCCCAATGACGCTGCGATTCGCGCGCGCTCGTCATCGGTGTAATCGCCATATTCAGCGCCCAAATAATGAGCGAGCGGATCAAACGGCGACAATGCCGCCAAAGCAAACATAATGAACGTAACTACGACCGTAGTACATGCGATAACAAGCAGGCGCAGCCCCACCATCACACCTATACCGTCGAGGTTGTCTCTTCTTCCAGGCAACAACACTGAAAAAGATCCTTCCGTAGAGAATGCGTATAGCTCCGGTGCCAAAACGCACGGAGCTATACGTCAAAGATGGGGCGGCTTACTTGGTCCACTCGGCGACACGCCACCATGGTCCCCAGGTGACACCATGAATGTGAGGCTCGAGTAGGTTTTCTGGCTTCTTCCACTCGTTACGCTTGCTTGCGTAAACGTGCTCAAGGTTGAGCAGGCACAGAGCCGACGGATCGTCCATGTACATTGCCTGAGCCTTCTGCCACAGCTTGTTGCGTTTAGCGGTATCCACCTCGCTGCGGGCTTCGTCGAGAAGCTTGTTCAGCTCTTCAGAGCCGTAATCGCCGGGGTTAGCCCACTTGCTGGTAGAAGGTGTGCGGGTATGCAGGTACTCGTACGCCATGATGGTGACGTCATAAGGAGCCGAACCGCCGCCAAGCACTGCTGCTGCCTTGCCCAAAGCCGGGCCGATTTCATCCCACGTTCCAGCCTTGGTCTCAAAATCCAAGCCAAGCTTCTTCATCTGGGAAGCAAACTCAATAGCGATGTCGCGACGCGTGGTATCGCTAGATGCGTAGTAGAGAGGGATGTGGAAGGGCTTGCCGTCCTTCTCACGCATACCTGCGGCATTCTTCTTCCAGCCGGCTTCGTCGAGAAGCTTCTCTGCCTTGGCTACGTCGTAGCCGAAAGTCTTCGACGAGTCGTGTGCGTCGCCGTACAGTGGCGAGATCAGGGTCTCCAAGGTTGTGCCGTAGCCACCCAGCGGCCCATCCACGAATGCCTGACGGTCCACGGCAAAGTTAAGGGCCTGGCGGACCTTGACGTCTTGCAGTTCCGGGACCTTAGGGAAGGAAATTCCACGCCAGTCAGCCGTCTTGGTAGAAACAACCTCAATACCGTCTTTGCCCTTCACCGAGTTGACCTGTGCCGGCGGAATGGCAGCGCCGTCGACCTCTCCGGCCGCGACACGTTGTGCACGCGCTGCATCATCGGAAGCAGTGGTCACTACGATTTCTTTCACCTGAGGTGCCCCACCCCAGTAATCCTCATTAGCTTTGAATACGACCTCATCGCCACGGTTTTCTACCAGCTTATAAGCGCCGGTACCTACTGGCTTGGTATTCAGTTCTGCCTTGGTGATAGGCCCATCTTCCTTCAGTTTCTCCGAAGGGGCGATTGCGTACAGCAACCGTGAATTCATCTCAGCAAGTGGGTGATTCAGCTTGAACACCACGGTGTGAGGATCCTTGACCTCTACCTCTTTGATGACTTCATAGCGAGCAACAATCTGCGATCCCGCATCAATATTGCGGGCCATGTCGTAAGAGGCTTTCACGTCTTGAGCATCAAAGTCCGAGCCATCGCTGAACTTCACTCCCTCACGCAGCTTCACTGTCCACTCAGTTGCATCAGCGTTGTGCTCAGGCATTGCGGAGGCCAACGCTGGAACAAAGTTCGGGATTCGATCTGGACCAGCTGATTCTGGACGCAACAGACCGTCATACACCGGGCTTACGCCAGTTTGACCATATCCAGTGGCCGGATGGAAGCCATCGCCGGCTTCGCGATCAGCTAGCACAATTCGAGACGGGTACCCTTCCTCACCGCTCGCTTCTTTGTGGCTGGGGTCGCCGCAAGCAACAAGAACGCTTCCGGCAAGGGCCATGGACAATAGTGCTGCTCCACTGCGCTTGGAACACAGCGCAAGGAACGAGGGGGAACGTCGCATAGAAAGATCTTTCCTAAGAATGAAGGGTTAGGTATTACTTAGAAAGAACTATCAAGAAGACAATTGAATTTCAATATCTTGAACTCGTCCTTGATGAATCTGAACCCCATTACATGCCCCTACCACCAACTTTAGTTTTAGTGAAAAGAGACACAATGTGTTTTTCGCCCCACCTACCTCACTCATTCTAGGGCCATTTACCCCCTAAATGATTTCACTTTGCAAGTAGCCCCAAGGCGGCAGAGTTGACCCCCTTTTAGAACGACGCCATTTTCATAAATTCAACTTAATGGAAAACTTACATTTTCCACCGTCACACCTAATACAACTGTGACGGTGCTGAGCCTCAAGCTTCCGCTTAACCCCAAATAGCATTCAAAACAAGCACGGCCATACCGGATACAAAAGCCGCAGCCGGAAGCGTGATCACCCACGCCATCGCGATGGGCTTCATCAGGCGCCAGTTGGCAGCTTTGTTCACAATGCCGATACCCAGAATTGCACCGATCAAAATATGCGTAGAAGACACGGGAAGTCCAAGGACAGAGGAACCCATCACGACCGCAGCCGCAGCCAACTCAGCCGAGAACCCGGACGCCGGATGCATCTCCGTAAGCCCCGATCCCACCGTATGGATCACATAGCGCCCGATAAACCACAGGCCAGCGATCAACGCGACACCGCAGGTAACCATCAGTGCGGTAGGAACAGCAGCCTTGCCGTTAATACTGTCAGTCCGCAAGACATCTAGCACTGCAGAGAACGGGCCAATCGCATTCGCGATGTCATTAGAACCGTGGGAAAAGGCGAATGCCGATGCCGTAAAGACTTGCATCCAGGAGAAGATGACAAACGTTGCTCGCGAGAGTTCTTGCTGTTTGAGGGTCCGAGAAAAAATCAGCACTGCCATCCACACAACGGCAGAGATCATCCCAAGAATCAGGATGTTCCCCAACGTACTGATGTGCAAGTTAAGGTTTTTCAGCCCCTTAAAGAGCATCATCGCACCGATCAGAGCCGCTCCACCTGCAGCAAGCAAGGGGACCCAATTTTCCAGGGCCTGATGGGTGTTGAGGTTATCGCGGCGGTGGTTAATACGATAGAGATCGCGATAATACTCGGACTCCAGCTCACTAGGATCAAAATCGCGCTCCTGGATCAACGCAGCGTCGCGCGTCATGGCATTGGTATACGCGAGCTGCTGAATCTCATTCAAGCGCTCAAAAGACGCCTTGAAAGACTTGTGGAGCTCAATGCGGTCAGACTTAATTTGCCGCAATTGCTCGTCCGCATCTTCGTTATAAACCAGAATGTGCCTTTTAATAAACCCGAACAACAGCCACGCAGCCAGGCCCCCCAACACGGGAGAGAGAACCCATGACAACGCGATCTGACCGATTTCTCCCCATTGCACCATTTCCCAGCCGCCGAGGCCCTGAGTAAAGCCCAGCACTAGGGATGCTCCCACAATGCCACCAATGATCGAGTGGGTAGTAGACACCGGCCATCCCATCCGGGTAGCCAGCAACAACCACACTGCAGCCCCCAGAAGAGACGCCATCATAATGAAAGCAAAATGGTGCGGGCTTAAATCGATGGCGTCAAGATCCACGATCCCGGATTTCACCGTATCGGTAACCTCACCGCCTGCAAGAACCGCACCAGAAACTTCAAAAATGGCCGCAATAACCAGGGCTTGCTTCATGGTGAGGGTCCCCGCACCCACAGAGGTGCCAAAGGAATTAGCTACGTCATTACCGCCAATATTGAAGGCCATGAAAACACCAAACAATATTGTGGTGATCAAAATACCCTTGTTAGCGGTATCGCCCACGTAGCCGAATGACCACAGGGTGAAAACAATCAGCGTAATCGCCAAGAGTCCACCAAAAGTAAGGTGCCACCATCGATCTGAACCGGCGCCCTCAGTGGACGGTGTGGTCAGCATAGTGCTGTCCGCCATTGTCGCTCTACTTTCTCGAGTCAGTCATTCCTCCGAGTAGCCAACATGATCAAGGTAAACAGAAAGTTAACCCCAACAGCGTTTACTGCGATAACCATCCCCCGCAGCACACCTATCCCCTCCCCTTCTAGACAATATGGTGTTAAAGTTAAGTACCAACCTGTCTATATCTGCTTTACTCAAAGTAATGGCAGGTCGGAACGTCGTAAAGCACAGCACGAGCAGAAAGGTAACCAGCAATGTCCTCCACATTTCGCATCGCCGTCGTCGGCGCTAACGCAACTGGTCTCTATGCCTCCGATCTGCTCCTGCAGTGTCCACACGCAATCCACGTCGACCTTATTAACGACTCCCCCGTTCCCGCCGGAATCAGCCCCTTCATCCAAGCACCACAGCCTCCTCATGACTCAGGCTTCGGGTCTTCTATCCGTGTTATCGGGAATATCCATCCCGATGTTTTAGCGAAGACTCGCTTGGAGGACTATTACGATTCGGTCATTATCGCCGATTTTGCCGATGCATCGGATGTGCGTAATGCAGTCTTAGCAGCTATATCTTTACCCAGCGATTACTCTTCCGTGAGAAAATCACTCGGCCGAAAAGATTTAGTTGAAGCTCTCCGGGAACGCGGAATCGTGCACACCCTGTGGGCTGATGCTTCCTCGCTACCCACGGGTCGCGACTTGGACGCTTGGCAGCGCGCGATCCATACGGCTCAAGGAGCTCCCATCTGCTTCTGATTAACTAATGCAAGCCACCGCTTGCTAGTTATCGGCCTACGCCAGCGATTACTTTAAGGTAGAGAGCAGTACTCATCCCGTTTTAGCTGTTTCCCCCTCAAGGATCGTGATTTACCGCATGCCGCTTGCAGCAGCCAGTGCAGTCACGCCCACCACTGTAGTGCTGGGCGTTTTCGGCATCGTCTTATCGCTACCCGCGTGGTTTTTCTTCCTCCGCGCGGCATGGCGTCTCTATTCTTTCATTGCTTCTGGGCAACCGTCCCCAGGTCGCATGAATAACCCCGTGCGCAGAGCTTGGCAAACATGCAAGGAAGTCTTCTTCCACACCGAACTCATGCGCAAACCAGCCGTAGCTATTGCACATTGGTTTGTCATGTTGGGGTTCCTCTTTGGCTCTATCGTCTGGTTCGAGGCATACATCCAAACCTTTAACCCAGCAGGTGGCTGGCCTTTCCTCTCACATTGGCGTGCTTACCATCTTGTAGAGGAAATCTTGGCCCTGGGCACTGTCTTTGGAATTCTTTTCCTCATCGTGATCCGTCTCAACGCAGGCATACGCAGCCGTTTTTCCCGTTTTTATGGCTCCAACGCCAAGGCGGCCTACTTTGTGGAAGCTGTTGTCTTTATTGAGGGCCTCGGCATGGTTCTGGTGAAAGCCGCCAAGATCGCCACGTTTGGAGACGGCTCCGCCTGGGCGGATTTTTCCACGATGTACCTAGCCAAGCTCCTCCCCAGCAGTCCAGTTCTGGTCAGCGCCTTTGCCCTGGTAAAGCTACTCAGCGGCATGGTGTGGCTTATCGTCGTTGCTCACAACCTGACATGGGGTGTGGCATGGCACAGATTCCTGGCATTCTTCAACATCTTCTTCCAACGTCATCCTGACGGTAGCCCGGCGTTAGGCAAACTGCAGCCGATGTATTCGGGAGCGAAACAGCTCACGATGGACAACGTGGAAGAAGAGGATAGCCTCGGCGTAGGCAGCCTTGTAGACGCACCCTGGAAGATGCTTCTCGACGCCACCACGTGCACCGAATGCGGCCGATGCCAAGAGCAGTGCCCCGCCTGGCACACCGAAAAGCCTCTCAGCCCGAAGCTCTTTGTCACTGATATTCGTGACGCAGCAGTCGCGCAGTCGTCCTACTTACAAGACCCCACCGCCTTTGCCGCGGATGATTCCCACGCTCACGTCGACGTGCTCAAGTTAGTAGGAGAATCACATGTGATTTCCCCCGATGTTTTGTGGTCCTGCACTAACTGCGGTGCATGCGTCGAGCAATGTCCCGTAGACATAGAACACATCGATCACGTAGCTAATCTTCGGCGCTTCCAGGTCCTCGCAGAATCTGACTTCCCCTCTGAGCTGACGGGGATGTTTAAAAACCTTGAGACTAAAGGCAACCCGTGGGGAAGAAACTCCGTCGAGCGGAAGACGTGGATTGACGAGGCCCGCCGCGACGGCATCGAGGTGCCCGTATTAGGCGAGGATGTTACAGACTTCTCCGACACTGAGTACCTCTTCTGGGTAGGCTGCGCAGGCGCCTTTGACGAGGACGGCAAGAAAACAACGCGTGCCGTCGTCGAGCTACTGCACGTCGCTGGGGTTAAATTCGCGGTGCTTTCCAAAGGTGAAACCTGTACCGGCGATCCCGCGCGCCGCGCCGGTAACGAGTTCCTCTTCCAGATGCTCGCCGTAGAGAACGTGGATACCCTCAATAATGTTTTTGATGGGGTTCCACAGGGCAGTCGCAAAATTATCACCACGTGCCCGCACTGCTTTAACACGCTGCGCAACGAGTACCCGGACTTTGACGGACACTTTGATGTCTTCCATCACACCCAACTACTCAACCGCCTGGTACGTGAAAAACTCCTCACTCCGGTTCCGCGCCGGCCTGAAGATCGCAAGCCCATCACATATCACGACCCATGCTTCCTGGGCCGTCACAATAAAATCTTCGACCCACCCCGTGAACTTCTTAGTGCAACGGGGATGGATCTCACGGAGATGGAGAGAACCAAAAACGAGGGATTCTGCTGCGGTGCCGGCGGCGCCCGGATGTTTATGGAAGAAAAACTCGGCACCCGCATCAATGAAAACCGTGCGGCCGAGGCCATCAAGACTGGCGCTCAAGAAATCGCCGTGGGCTGCCCCTTCTGTAACTCCATGCTCAGTACTGGCGTTAAATCCGTTGCCGACGCACAAAAAGCGCCCAAGGTCCACGACGTCGCGCTGATGCTCCGCGATTCCGTGCTTATCGACGGCCAGCTCCCCGAACCCAAGGACCGGGTATTCCTGGATCCACCCGTCCGCCAACCAAAGAAGAAGCCTGCGGCCACGCCGGAGCCTCCCACAGCTCAACCCACCGCAGCGCCTCCGGCCGCGCCACAACCGCCGTCTATTCCGGCACCGACTATCCCCACCCCACCAGGTGGAACCCCGCCGATGCCACAACCCCCACAGGTGCCTACTCCGACTGTGCCGCCTATACCGATGCCGCCTAGCGCTGTTCCGCCTAGCGCTGTTCCGCCTGTCGCCACACCACCGGCACCAGTTCCTCCAGCAGCAGCTCCTCCAGCGGCTGTGCCGCCAGTTGCAGCACCGCCTATCCCTGTTCCACCAAGCGCTGTGCCCCCGGTAGCCGTGCCACCAGCACCACCCGCAGCTGCACCACCTGCAGCCACGCCTCCGGGAAAGCAATCAGCGTATCCTGAGAATAATTCCAAGGAGCAGTAGAGCATCCCCCGCAAAGATGGAACTTTTTAGCAGTGCTATACGTTTGTCTTATGCGGTCGGGGCAAGCGCTTCTGCTTCGACCGGGAGCATAGTCTACAAGCGCAGATAGGTGGCCTGAGTGCGATGACGAACCCATATCAACCCGATTACCGCATCGGCGATGCCGAGCGCTCACAAGCGATGGATGACCTTGGGGTGCACTTCTCTGCCGGTCGACTCTCGTTTGAAGAATATGACGAACGCCTTAAGCAGGTCACCCAAGCAGTTACCCGATCTGATATTTCTTTGCTTTTCGACGATCTCCCCGCTGCACGTTCACCCAAGGAGACTGCCCCTCCCGCTAACTTCCTACCAGCTACGAATGTGCAAGGAGCCGATTTCCCCGACACATATTCGACTAACGAAATCGACAATGCTTACTCCACCGGACGCAATATCCGCGGTGGAATTCTCGGACTCACCGGGATCACCGCAGTCACGCTCACTGCGCTCACGGAAACTGGCGCGTGGATAATGCTGGTCCCAGCCATCTTCATCATGTTGTATGTGATGAAGCTCGGACCGGAATCCTGGCATGCTCCCAGCCGGATGAAGCTGGACCGCCAGCGGATGAAACAAGCCCGGATGCTCCAGCAACAACAAGTCTTTGCCATCGAGACTCATAATGCACAGCAACGCGCACTCGCCCGTGCCGAGCGTAAACGCAAGCAAGACGAGCTCAACAGCATTGCCACAGAACTCGCAACTGACGCGCTTAAGCGATTCCGGGGGAAGAAGAACGGCTAGTGCCGGTGTTTATCCTTGCCGTGACGCATTCCGATATCGTGAAGTACCCCATGGATGCGTTCGTCGACAAGCGAATACCGCACCTCACGTCCAAAGCGTTCCCCCTTAATTGCGCCCATGTGTTCCATGGCGCGGAGCGCTCCTGACGCAGTAGGGACCCGCACTCCTGCGGCCTCAGCGATCTCGGTGACTGTGGTGGCCCTCGGCCCTGCATAGTGCAAAACTACAAGAATGCGTAGCCGGGTCCGATCCCCCATGAGTTTAAAATAACCAGACCAGTCATCGGCTTGTTCCAAAAGGTCATACATACGGTGTACCTCTTTATCTCGGGGCGGCCGCCAACAAGGCAGCGGCGCCTTCGGGAGAACGGAGAATCTCTGCTTCTACGTTGAAAAACTCAGCAATATTGCGTGACGATAAAACAGTGTCTACCGACCCCTCTGCGACACAACGTCCAGAGTGCAGGATAAGGGCAGTATCAGCATATCGTGCCACCAGGCCCAAATCATGCATAACCGCCACGACAGTCAGCCCTTCTTGGGTGACCAAGCGGTGCAGCACCTGTAGCAAAGTCAGCTGATGTTCGATGTCCAGGTGGTTAGTTGGCTCGTCGAGAAGCAACACGCGTGCCCCCTGCGCGAGGCCGCGCGCGATAGAAACGCGCTGCTGCTGCCCACCCGATAGCTCGCTCCACTGGCGTTCAGCGAGGTATTCCAGCCCAAGTAGTTCCAAGGCATGAGAAACCCGGTCATGATCCTGCTTAGTCCTACGATGGAAAATTCCTCGGCCAGCAACAGCGCCCAGCCCCACGAAATCGACCACCGTCATATCCCCGTTGAGCGTGGCCACTTGGGGAACATAAGCCACGGTCTCCACGCGTTGCCGCGCCGGCATACGAGCGAGAGGCCTATCGTCAAAAACCACGTCACCAGTAAAAGGGACCACTCCCGCCACCGCGTTTAACAACGTGGACTTTCCGCTGCCATTAGGGCCAACCAATGCCGTGATCGTGCCTGGTTGCAGCGTCGCGGTGACACGATGCACTGCGGCGGTATCGTCGTAACTAATACTGACATTTCTGAGATGTATCAAGGTTATTTCTTTCCTTTCTTCCACAAGAGGAAGAAAATCGGAACACCAATGAGAGCAGTAATAATTCCTACCGGGAGTTCTTGACCTTTAAACAAGGAACGAGCAATCGCATCTGCCACTACCAGCAGAATTGCCCCTACCAGGGCACTTATGGGGATTACCCGCACGTGAGCGCTGCCTACCACCAGACGAACCGCATGGGGAACGATAAGGCCTACGAACCCGATGGCGCCCACCGAGGCAACCGTAGCGGACGTCATAAGGGCAACAATGACCAGGACGGCTCCCCGCGTCAGCACTACGGGAACGCCCATGGTGTGCGCAGTGGCGTCGCCAAGCCTCAGCGTATCTAAATGACGCGACAGCGCCCACAAAGCAGCGACCGCCGTCATGCACACAATGGCCGTAACCAATAGCCCGTCTTGACGCGAAGCACCCAACGCGCCCATAAGCCATGCCATCACGGCCTGAATAGAATCAGCGTCACCCTTGCCCATCATGATCAGGAATGTCACGGCCTGAGCGAACTGCCCGACCAACACGCCTGCTAGAACCACCTGTTGAGATTGGAAGCCCGAGCCCCGCAGCAGCATCAACAGGACCACAAAGGATCCCAGCCCGCCCAGCGCGGCGCCAGCCGTAAGCCCCAACACACCTTGAGTTCCGATAACCAGAACAACAACTGCGCCCACAGACGCGCCACCGCTGATGCCTAGGAGATACGGTTCCGCTAGCGGATTATGCGTGACAGTTTGCAAACATGCGCCGGCGACGGCAAGACCCGCCCCCACCACTATCCCCATCAAGATGCGAGGAATACGCAGTTCAAAAAGGATCGATTGCCTTAGCAAACTGGGAGTATCGTATCCGGCAAATCCGAACGCCCCCATCACTTCATTCCAGCTTAACGACGCCGTTCCCACGAACACCGAACCAATCGAAAGGGCGATGAGCAGTATTATTCCGCCCATAACCACCAACGGAAACGCCGGACGAAACCGGCGTTTCTGAGGTGCAGAATCGATTCCTGGCGCAACCGTTTGTGTGGTTAATCCCGAATCAAGATCCACGTCTGAAGTAGTAATGATTACTTCATTTCTGCCAGCTTTTTGCTGACGATCTCTAGAGGCTCAATCGACCTCGCACCTGGGCTCAAACCAGCGCCTGGGACCACAATGAACTTGTCGCCCTGAACGGCCTTCATGTTGCGAGTAGCAGGGTTGGACTTGAGGGCTTCGATCTTCTCAGTAGCCAAGTCTCCCGGAGAACCGCGACCAGGCAAGTCCACCAAAACGATCACATCTGGGTCTGCATCTGCGAAAGCCTCCCAAGAAATCTGGGGCCACGCCTCATCGAGGCCAGCAAACACATTGGTGCTTCCGGTTGCCGTGCTGATAGCGCTAGGAATGCCATAGTTGCCCGCTACATACGGCGCATTATCAAAGATCGAATACAGGTACCCAACAGACTTATGAGAGTTGCTGTTAGCTTCCTTGGCAGCCTTGACAGCGGCACGCTGCTCTTCGATCAGCTCCTTGCCGCGAGCCTCTTTACCCAACAGGGTTCCAAGCTGCTCGTAGTCGCGTTCCAAGACCGTGTACGGATCCTCATCAGGCTTAGCGCACTCTACGTTCGTGGTGAATGTGCCCACGCCCAGCTTGGAGTATTCTTCGCGCGTTCCCGTACCCGACTCAGTCCACACAGATTCAAATGGAGAAAGAACCAAATCCGGGTCTACGCCACGAATAGCCTCAGCATTAGGAATGGAGTCCGAAATCACGGGGAGGTTCTTTGCCCGATCCTCATAGCGCTTCCAGTAGTGGTCTTTGGTGTGTCCAACGCCCACGATGTCCTTTTGAACGTCAAAAGCCAACAGTGTTTCCGTGGTCCCTTGTTCCACACTGACCAAACGGTGAGCAGGCTCCGAAAGGCTTACCTTGACGCCACAGTTTTCCACGCTGACAGCTTGGTTGGCTTTAGCTGAAGAATCCGTCTTGTTGTCGCTGGTGTTCGAGCAAGCAGAAAGGGTGAGACCTGCTGCGACTACCACGCTGGTTGAAATCAATGCCCTGCGGTGGCAGGAGAAAAAGCTCATCATGAATTTTAGTCCTTGGTCAGGAAGAATCGACCCCCGCCGATTCTCATACAATCAATTGACTGTAACCATACCTTTTATTCACAAGCCTCACGTGGGTATTGGAAAAAAATACTTTCCTCCTGCCTTTTCCCCCGCAAAGAATCCCACATTTGATTAAACATACAGTTCAAACAGGTATTTTTCGCATTCACCCCTACCCACCCCCAGGGCTGCCTAATAGACCCATACTTTAAACCTATAAAGCAAGGGCATGGCTACGCAGGCCCAACAACTTTTCCGGCAAGGACAATTGATTGCATGTGCCTGACCAGGGCAATCCTCACCAAAATATGCCGGGCACGCATCCGCCACCACAACAGCAGCGAACGCGCCCGCCAAAACAAACCTTTTTGCCCAAAACCACACTTTCCTTAGCGCAGGGAGAGTAAATGCGACCTTAATCACCCTTGAGACCAGTCAAGTTCCAGCATTGAGTATCAAATTTTTGCGATAGCGTGACAGCCTCGGCGCATGCCGCGACCATCTGCGCCAAAGATTATCAATTAGTTGATTGACAGTGCAAGTTGGGCGGTTCACACATACGAGTTTGGCGGGCGGCATACATGCCACCCGCCAAACATACAGTGCTACCGCCCCTTAATACTGGCGCAAGTTAATAGGCCCTTGGCCTCGCGTCCTACTACGGACGACGTGTGCTACATCCAAGATGAGCTCCATTAATTCTTCAGTGCGGTTACCCAAGGCCCTGAGCACAAATCCAGGCCTATCGCACTCAGAAATCGCAGCGACCACATCCGAGTTTTCCGCAGCGTGCGCAGAAACGCGCTCTCGCACTGCTTCAATGAACTCAGAATCAATGCTCGGATCAAAACAAATCGCAGTCGCAACGTGGGTTTTACCACCCATCATCAGATCAGCGTCTTGAGCAAACTCCGATTCCAATGGGTTAATCCGCAGGTTGTCCACCAAAACAACTTCGCCGTCCATCCGAACCACAGAGCGGATATGGGCCTGCTTATACAAGAAGTTCTCACCCTCGGGCGACCAACCAGGGGTAATTACATCAGAGATAAACAGCGAGCCTTCTGGGTGAACATCCGCAGTAATCTGCTGACGGAAATCTGCATCCCGATACAAAATTAACTGATCAGGGACATACTCCAGAACGCCACCAGCATCTACTTTTATCTCAATATTCTGGACTACAAAGTCACCAGGTGTGCGGTAAACCTTGGCTGCCGACTGATCAGTCAGCAGCATCGAAGCGCCGGATTCCACTCCAAGCTTGAGTCGATATGCATCGCCACCCACATATCCGCCACCCGGGTTGACGATGATGTAATACACCTGGCCCGAGTCATCAAGATAGTGAGGGCGAACGATCTTGAGCGCCCGAGTATGGTACTGGGTCTTTGCAATCGACTTTCCGCCGCTGAGTCCAATGCCCAGCTCAAGCACGCCCATGTCCTCATGAGGCGGGTCGTGCTCAAAAATTCCTTTAGCTACGTCCCACATTTAATCCGCCAGGTCAAGCATTAACACATCATGACGGATCCAATCGATGACCTTGTCCAGGCCCTCATCCGTCTTGAGATTTGTGAGCACAAAAGGCTTATTACCACGGAAGACCTTGGAATCATCTTCCATCACCTTCAGGTCTGCGCCCACATGGGGAGCAAGATCCGTCTTGTTGATCACAAACAAATCAGACTTGATCATGCCCTGACCAGCCTTGCGCGGAATCTTCTCACCTTGAGCAACGTCAATGATGTAGATAGAGAAATCCACGAGTTCAGGGCTGAAGGTTGCAGACAGGTTATCTCCGCCCGACTCCATGAAGACCAACTCAAGATCAGGGTGACGCTTAACAAGCTCTTCAAAAGCCGCATCATTCATCGACGTATCTTCACGGATAGCCGTATGTGGGCAACCACCGGTTTCCACACCAATAATGCGATCCTCTGGCAGAAGGCCTTCACGCGCGAGGATCTTTGCGTCCTCGGTGGTGTAGATATCATTAGTAATGGCAGCCATAGAGATCTCGCCATCCAGTGCACGGGTGATTCGCTCAATTAATGCAGTTTTACCCGACCCGACTGGACCGCCAACACCAATTTTAATAACACTCATCGTAGAACTTTCCTTCAATCTTCTTTTTAAGACATAAACATGCGGCTACGCAGCATCTCATGCTGCATCTGCGCAACTTCTAGCCGTGGGGCGACTACACCCAAATCTGCTACTCCGTGAGACATGGTCATCTCTGCAGCCTGCACAACAGCGTCATAAGCGCTTACCAGCACCCGCTGTCCAGCATCCTGTCCTAGTGGAATCGCACGGATAGCATTCTGAGTCATGGAATTAGCCATCTGCATGAGATACGCCATGACAGCCCTCTCCGGAGAAACGCCCTCCGAACCAAGGACCAAACCAGCAGCGATAGCAGGGTTTCCGCGCATCTCTCCCGCAGCTACGGCACGGCAGTACTCAGCCACCATAGGCTGATCGGGAGAAATGGTAGCTGCGACCTTGGACATGCGCTTTCCCATGGAATTCATGGAAGTACGCACCTGTTTAGGGGTTTGGCAAGCGTGAACCAACTGATCCAGCTCTTTCAAAGAAGCCTGTGCCTCCGCAAAATCCAGCTCAGCCTGTACGAGTTCAACGGCGAAACGCACCGCTAGAGCCTCGGCAAAGCTGGCCTGCCGTAAATAACCATGCAACCAGTGCTTATAGGAATCCGGATCGTGGACTTCATCTGCTTGGATGAAAGTCTCTAGACCTGCAGAATGCGCGAATCCTCCAGTAGGTAAGGCCGAGTCAGTAAGATGCCAAATAACTAACTCGGTCCGAGCACTAGTGGCTATGCTCTGCATGACGGAATGCCTCAGGCATAACATGATCTCCTCGCGTGTATTCCACGCCTACGTGCTCCAGATAGTGCTCTACCGTGTGGTCAAATCGCACTACCATAGCAGGCTTACCAAAGGCGCTGTCCTGGTCAAAGAACTGAGCCTGCAGGTGCCGATTGCCCAGAGTATGAGCGACAGCCAAAGCCTCTCGAATATCGCGAGGGGTGATAACCAAGACATCGGTAGCAGCGATTCGAGCCACAATCACCTTGTTGTCTTCCTTGGCTAGGATATCGCCATCCTTGATCTCGCGGAGTTCATTGCCCAAACGCAATGCATGCTCTGCGCCACTTTCTGTGGTCACTCGCTGCACGCGCTTGAGACGTGACTCGTTATCAAAGATAACTGCATCCAAGTCCAATGCGTCACGCTCTGCTGATTCCAGGTCATTGAGGTTGCCCTGTATCTCAGTAATAATCATTTTTAAATGCTTTCTGCGAAGTTCGTTAAAAAAGGCGGAACCAGTGTACTCACACCGGCTCCGCCTCATTTCCTAATCCCAGCGAATTGTCCACATACAGTAGGACATTCCGGTGACTATCCGGATCAATACTAGAACAGGAAGTAACGCTGAGTCATCGGCAGCTCTGTAGCAGCCTCAGAAGTGACCTTCTCGCCGTCAACCGTCAACTCGTAGGTCTCTGGATCAACCTTGATGTCTGGGGTTGCATTGTTGTGCTTCAGATCAGCCTTGGAGATCGCGCGCATGTTCTTTGCTTCAACGAACTTACGATCAATACCAAGCTTCTCCGGTACGCCAGCCTCGAAAGCTGCCGTGGGGAGGAAGGTAACCGAGGTACGACCAGCAGCTGCACCGCGAGCACCATAGGAGTAACGCATAGTACGTGGCTGCGGGGTCGGGATCGAAGCGTTAGCGTCGCCCATGATGGAGCGAGCGATGATGCCGGACTTGATCACGATGCTTGGCTTCACACCGAAGTAAGCAGGATCCCAAACAACCAGGTCAGCTAGCTTGCCTTCTTCAACAGAACCAATGGTATCTGCAACACCGGAAGCAATAGCTGGGTTGATGGTGTACTTAGCAATGTAACGCTTGATGCGCTCGTTATCGTTGGTAGCGGTGTCACCCTCAAGCGGTCCACGCTGCTGCTTCATACGGTGAGCAACCTGCCATGTGCGCAGGACAACCTCGCCGACGCGACCCATTGCCTGAGAGTCAGAAGAGGTGATTGCCAAAACGCCCATATCGTGCAGGACGTCTTCCGCTGCAATGGTTTCCTTACGGATACGTGAATCAGCGAATGCAATGTCCTCAGGGAGGTCAGAGTTGAGGTGGTGGCACACCATGATCATGTCAAGGTGCTCATCCATCGTGTTCACGGTGAACGGAAGAGTTGGGTTGGTAGATGCTGGAAGAACGTTAGGAAGACCAGCTACCTTCAGGATGTCCGGAGCGTGTCCACCGCCAGCACCTTCGGTGTGGAAGGTGTGGATAACGCGGTCTTTGAACGCCGCAATGGTGTTATCGGCAAAGCCGCCCTCGTTCAGGGTATCCGTGTGGATAGCAACCTGAATGTCCATCTCATCGGCAACGGTCAGTGCGTTGTCGATGGTGTTAGCGGTAGCGCCCCAGTCCTCGTGGATCTTCAGGCCGATAGCACCTGCACGGATCTGCTCGCGCAGACGCTCGGTGTTGGAAGCGTGGCCCTTGCCCAAGAAACCGACGTTCACGGAGAAATCGCGAGAAGCCTCGATCATCTTGGTGATGTTGCCGGCACCTGCGGTAACGGTCGTAGCGTTGGTGGAGTCCACTGGACCCGTTCCGCCGCCAATAAGAGTGGTCGTACCGTTATCTAGTGCTGCTTCCACCTGCTCTGGGGAAATGAAGTGGATGTGCGTATCAATAGCACCAGCGGTGACAATCTTGCCTTCGCCACCGATAACCTCAGTTCCTACACCGACGATGATGTCGATGTTGTCCATAATATCGGGGTTGCCAGCTTTACCGATCTTCATGATCTTGCCGTCTTTCACAGCAATATCAGCAGAGTAAATACCGGTGTAGTCCACGATAATGGTGTTCGTGATAACCAGGTCTGGGACCTGATCTGCCTCGACGCGCGAGTTTTGGCCCATGCCGTCGCGGATAACTTTTCCGCCACCGAAGGAAACCTCGTCGCCGTACTGGGTAAGATCTTTCTCGACAACGGCGATGAGCTCTGTATCAGCCAAACGGATTCCGTCGCCAGTGGTCGGACCGTTCAGTTCTGCGTACTGGCGCCGACTCATTTCAAAAGACATTGTGCTTTGCTCCTCTAAACCTTAATGTGCGCTGTTTGTGGGGTTGTATTTTGAATGCCTGCGCAGGTTAGTCAAGTTTTCCGTTGACTTTGTTGTTGAACCCGTAGACTTCACGCGTACCAGCGAAATCAATGAGGTTAACGGTGCGCGAGTCGCCCGGTTCGAGGCGCACTGCGGTACCAGCCGGGATGTCGAGGCGCTTACCCATAGCTGCATCGCGGTCGAATTCCAGCTCGGAGTTCGCCTCAGCGAAGTGGAAGTGCGAACCAACCTGTACTGGACGGTCGCCCTTGTTAGTTACCACGATGGTGATGGCTTCGCGGCCTTCGTTCATGATGATGGGGGCAGTATCAGAGATGAAGTACTCACCAGGGATCATGTTGTGTCTCCTTAAAGCTTCAGCGCCATTAGCGAATCGGTTTGTGGACGGTAACCAGCTTGGTTCCATCGGGGAAGGTGGCTTCTACCTGAACATCGGAGATCATCTCCGGTACGCCTTCCATGACTTCATCGCGAGTCAAGATAGTCACGCCCTCGCACATAAGCTGGGCCACGGTTTTACCGTCGCGGGCCCCTTCCAAGAGCTCAGCGGTGATAAGCGCAACTGCTTCTGGGTGGTTGAGCTTAAGTCCGCGCTCTTTACGACGTCGAGCCACGTCAGCAGCCACAACAATCATGAGCTTATCTTGTTCACGTTGGGTGAGGTGCATGAGAATCCTCCATAGGAAAGTTGGATTATGAAAAGTTCCTCTACTTTACAGCGATAATGGAACTTCTTCTTTTCGGGTGCTGCATGCATGCACACAAGCACCCTTATCTCAAGGGAAGCCGGCACGTGAGGCAACCTCATGTGCCGGCTCGAGGGTTTTAGTTAGGGGCGATCATCTGGCAGGGGTTTCGCATCATCAGGACTGCGTCCTGGAGCTAACCCTTCTCTTACGAGTTGCTCTTCTATGTTGTCCCCCGGCGCCGCTGGCGCCGCTGTTTTCTTCTTATTCCCAAAGAACTTGTCAAACAGCCCATTCTGATACATCACTGTTCCCAGAATCATAAGGATACCGACGAACTGCAGGATGGATGGGATCTCACCGAACAGAGGCCATGCAATAACAACGGAGCTCACAGGGGAGAGCAGGAGGATACCTGCAGACAGGGTCGGATCCAACCACACGGTACCCCACTGGACGAAGGTCCATGCGATAGCCTGACCCAGGATTGCGAGGGAGATCAGGGAGATCCAGTTCATCGTGGTGAGCGGATCGCCAACAGTGTTCTCAGGATCAACCATTGGGAGCTGTCCGTTGACCAAAACGCCGTGGGTGAAGTCCAGGCCGCCACGTGGTGAGCCGATGTGTGCCCAGGTGAATGGAGCAACCATCTGCGCTGCCATGGTGTACATCATTGGCTGAACGTAAAGGTCCTTACGAGGAGCCGTGGTTCCTGCTTTACGAGAGAAGTAAAGGTAGAAGGAGTAGCAGATACCGGAGGTAAGGCCGAGCATGGTGCCCAACGTGGAGGTCTTGATGCCGTAGATTGTGGCAGGACCCGTAGCTTCTGCAGACTCAAGAACACCACCGGTGAGCAAAACGCCCACGAACATGATGGGAACGAGAATGAGGAATACCGGCGGAATCTTGTACTTGTCAAAGATCGCGGTAAGCATCGGCACAACGATAACCTGAAGGTTCAGAAGAATCGCGGCGATGCCAGCGCCAACATAGAAGATGGAGTAGTTCCAAGCGGTGAAGTCCACACCGAGGAACAAACCAGCGGCGATAGACATCGCCACGCCCTTCTTAGGGAGGGCTTGCTTGTTTTTGATTTCCCACAGGCCGATCGGCAACAGAACAAGGAAGCCAATCAAAACGCGTAGGAATGCCTGAGTTGCCGGATCCATGTTCGAAGCCTTGACCCAGATCGGGGTAAAAGCTAGGCACGCGGTGCCCAGGGCAATAATCAGGACTGCTTTGCCGTGTCCAACTTTTTTGACCGGCAGGGTCTGATTTAGTGATTTGGTCGCATTCACGTTTCGGATGCTACCGATAAATTCACAGTTCGCACCAATCTCAATGAGATCTCAGAAACCACCCCCGCTACGCAACTAGCGCAACGGCCCCTAACTGCGGAAATGAATTTAATACGCATGAAAATAACCCCGTAAACCGCCCCCTTCAGGGGGTATTGCATAGATAACAGAAAAAACGGACTGTGAATTAAGTCACTTTAAAAATGGGAGGAGTTAGATTGACCCCGTACCAACCCACATCGGACTAAAAATAATAGAAAAACAACCATCAGCTCCCCCCTAATGCCAACCCCACAGCAATCGCGGATTGAGTCAACAACATGGAGATTTAGAAAATTCAAACACCTGTTCCATTGGGAAAAACTTCATCTCAGCTTTTTATCCATCAAACGGTTGATTTATTATTATTTTTTAATGTTTCCTGTTAGTGGAAGAACATAAAGATTTTCACTGTTACGTATCACACAAAATTTTGGAGACTTAGGCTAGTGTTCTTGACCACTTTTCACAAAAAATCCGCCAATTAAACGCATAACGGGCCTACATTTTCCGTAATTCTCTATAAGAATTCAGAGAGACAAAACATCCAATCAGCGTCTCCAATAACAGCATTGTGGGTTTAACGGCGCGACAGCTCACTTTGTTCCCGAGCCCCGCGAAAGATAGGTTTTCCGCGTTCCGCCATTCCCCTGCGTTCTAATAGCACCGGTGTTTCCCCCTGATGTGTCCTTAACATTAGGGTGCTACCCCGCGCAGTACCAACGGCCTGTTAATTGCCTCAGAAAAGTGGCAACATTAGGCGGGTGACTAAAAAAGACACCGCTCCCGAATCAACACTTATGGGCTCCGCCAGCAATCCGACGCGACGTAAACGTCGTGTCTTTGACCAGTCGGATAAGCTCAAAAACGTTCTGTATGAAATCCGCGGACCGGTGACTGCTTTAGCCGAAAAAATGGAGCTTGATGGGCACACCATCTTAAAGCTCAACACAGGTAATCCAGCAGTCTTTGGTTTTGAAGCCCCCGATGTCATTATGCGTGACATGATCGCGGCGCTTTCGACGTCGCAAGGCTATTCCACGTCGAAAGGCATCATCCCTGCCCGGCGCGCCATCGTCACGCGCTATGAAGTCATACCCGGTTTCCCCGCATTCGACGTAGATGACGTATATCTAGGCAATGGCGTCTCTGAGCTCATCATGATGACCATGCAGGCTTTGCTGGATAATGGCGATGAAGTCCTCATTCCTATGCCAGATTATCCTCTGTGGACGGCCGCGACCTCGCTGTCCGGCGGCACGCCAGTGCATTATCTCTGCGACGAAGACGACGACTGGAACCCCTCCATCGAGGATATTCGGTCAAAGATCACCGAGAAGACCAAAGCCATCGTGGTCATCAACCCCAATAACCCCACGGGCGCTGTCTATTCTCCTGAGGTCCTCCGAAATATCGTCCAGGTGGCCAGGGAACACGATCTGCTCATTCTGGCCGATGAGATCTACGACCGAATCCTTTACGACGGTGCCGTCCATACCAGCATCGCTGCACTCGCCCCCGACCTGCTGTGCATCACGTATAACGGCTTGTCCAAGGCCTACCGCGTCGCCGGATACCGTGCTGGGTGGATGGTCATCACAGGCCCTAAACACTATGCACGCGGTTTTATCGAGGGAATCGATCTGCTCTCCGGAACTCGCCTGTGCTCCAACGTGCCGGCGCAGCATGCAATTCAGGTGGCGCTGGGAGGTCGACAGTCCATCTACGATCTCACTGCTGAAGGCGGCCGTTTGCTGGAGCAACGCAACGTCGCGTGGGAGAAACTCAATCAGATACCCGGCGTCAGCTGTGTAAAACCCATGGGCGCACTCTATGCATTCCCCAAAATTGATCTGGATTATTATGACATCCACGATGATGCACAGCTCATGCTCGATCTGCTTCGTGCAGAAAAAATCCTCATGGTTCAAGGCACGGGCTTCAACTGGCCCAAACCCGACCATTTCCGTGTGGTTACACTCCCCTGGGCAGCTGATCTTGCCGTAGCAATGGATCGCTTAGGCAACTTCCTCTCTAGTTATAAGCAGTAAGGGATGACCGACAGTGGGAAGGCATAGCATGGACCGAGGAACAAATCCTTCGCGTTCGCAGCGGACATCGCCGCAGCGTCAAGCCGCGCGACAGGGCGGGCACTCCGCTCGCGCCACGCAGCCTGCGTCGCGTCGTCGTTCCCCGGCAAACAGCCGTTCCCACACTGGCGACCATCCTCAAACGCGCAAGCGTCCCCCGTCGGGAAACCGCTCCCACACAGTAGCCCGTCCCCCGTCGCATCATCATTCCCGTGCAAGTAGCCGCTCGCGTATCAGCATCGGCGCGATACCTAAGCTAGCAGCGCTCTATACAGGGTCTTCGCGCCTTGAGCTGTGGCGACGCCTTCTGCTTATCTTCCTTATTGTCTGGGCAATAGCTACTGTTATTGGAGTAGCCAAACTATGGCCGAGCGGTGAACCCAATATTGCCCCCGAGTTTTACAAGACGTTCAGTCTTGGACAGAACCAAGTAAATGGCGAGATTGTTGCGGAATCAAAAGGAAGTTGTACCGCCCCAGAATCTGGAACAGTTTTTACTACGTCACCACGCATCGTGCCTGGTTCGGATACCTCGTGTACTTGGTATATCGCTGAGATAACTGAGGGCGATGACGCCGGAAAGCGAACACTTATTATCAATTCAGGGCAACCTGGTGAAGCAACGCTAGCCACAGGTGATCAGATTCGCTTACTGCAAGCTCAATCCAACGATGGGTCCGTCCACTATTCTTTCAGCGATTATCAACGCGCGCTTCCGCTAACGCTATGGGGAATCCTTATTGCAGGAGCAATCATTCTTTTTGCGGCACTCCGTGGTTTGCGATCCCTGATCGGTTTAATGATCACCATGGTGGTCGTAATCGCCTTTACTCTCCCTGCGCTCCTTTTGGGTACTTCTCCTACCGGGATAGCCATATTCAGCGGTGCTGTTATTTTGTTCCTCGTTGTGTTCCTGGTCCACGGGTTTAACTGGAAATCCGCATCTGCATTAGGCGGGACGCTCCTTGCACTACTGCTTGCAGCACTGCTAGCCAATGTAGCAATCGACAATAACCAGCTCCGCGGCTTGGGCGATGAAGGTAACCTACAAATTCTGTTGTATTTACCAGATGTATCTGTCACTGGTTTGATGCTCTGCGGCTTTATTATCGGCGCTCTAGGTGTGCTCAATGATGTCACCATTGCGCAGTCTTCCACCGTCAACGAGCTAGCAGAGCTGGACAACGACGCGTCCTGGTGGAGGCTCTTCCTAGGCGCAATGAAGGTAGGACGTGACCATATTTCATCTATGGTCTACACCTTGGTGTTGTCTTACACGGGAGCATCCTTACCGTTGCTGCTTCTTTTGTTTGCAGCGCATCGTCCATTCCTGCAGACCCTGACCAGCGATATTATGGCCACAGAGCTGCTGCGCTCTGGAATTGGCGCTTTGACGCTCACCCTCGCGGTGCCATTAACCACAGCTATAGCGGCTCTTACGGTTCCTGAGCAAAAGGATCCCACATAACATCCATTTTCCCGAGCGCGGGTGGGCATTCCGCTCTATGTTGCATATTATCGATTGCATGCAGAAACGCTGGGAAACCCGAGTAATCCTCTTTACAACGCAGTTAGCCACGATCTGGCTACTGATTGGTTTGGTGCTGAAACATATAAACCATGATCTCACCATAAATATTGGTTTTATTTTCTCACTATTCGGTTTCCCTAGTACTCCTACTCTATTCATCACCATTTTGATGGTGTTGCTTACCTCGGGAATGCTGCGAGGTCACCGAGGGGCCTTGCTGTTTTATCTCTTAGGGTTCCAAGTACCTGATTTACTGTCAGGCATCATTTTCTTCGCCTTCGGGTTCTTCAATGATCCCGAGATTACCGGCGATGCTCCTCAATACACGATTATCGCGTTTGCGGTTTCTACGCTTTTTTCTCTGTTCTATCTTGTCTGCGGTTACCGGGCAATCAAGGACTTCCCTGCCAGGGTTGTCGGCTCTTGGGCACGCGCACTCAGCACATTAATCGTTGGCTTGATCATCTCGTTTGCTGTGATGTGGGGTGTTCTGGTTCTGCAAGAGCACCAAAACAGTGGCGCTGCAGCGGCATGGTCCTTCTTTACAGCCATCGGGCTCAGTCCTGCAGAACCACCTTTCCCAACCGACCTGCATAGCCCTCACTTTATCCGCGTTATCGGCGGTATTCTTTCCTCTATTGCGCTTTTTGCGGCTCTTGCCATTCTCTTTGGATCGCGCAAACACGATGCTGCGACTGCTGAGGAGCAGCTCCTTGCACGTAAATTACTGCTCAGCCCTCCTTCTCAAGACTCGTTGGCGTATTTCTCCACTCGCTATGATCGCAGTCTGATCACGTCCCCGGATGAAAAAGCGGCCGTGTCCTTCCGTGTTATAGACGGTGTATGTCTTGCTGCCGGAGACCCTATCGGTGACCCGGAATCCTGGCCCGCTGCAGTAGAGGCGTGGCGCCAGCATAGCCGTAAGAATGGTTGGGTCCTAGGTGCTGCTTCTGTTTCGGAGGCCGGGGCAAAAGCATACTCAGCAGCAGGCATGAGCGTTATCGCCCTTGGCGATGAAGCAGTGGTGGACGCAGAGAATTTCCACCTCAAGAACATGCCGGAGGTGCGTAAGGAAATCGCAGGTCCGCGTAAAGCGGGATATACCGTTCGGGTACAGCGTCAATCGCAAATTCCAGCCGAAGAACTACAACGTTTGTCTCAGCTCGCTGAGACTTGGCGACGCGGCAACGAACGCGGGTTCACAATGGCTTCTGGCCGTATCGGTGATCGCCGTGACTCACGCACGGTTCTAGTCACGGCTCACGACGCCGAAGACAACGTCATGGGATTGCTTTCCTTTGTCCCATGGGGACGACGAGGCCTCTCCCTAGACGTTATGCGTCGAAACCCTGATGCGATCGGCGGCGTCACCGAGTTTATGGTGACAGGTCTTGCACAGGAAGCCGGAAGCCTTGGAGTAACCAAGTTCTCGCTGAACTTTGTTACTTTCCGCGAGGCCCTTGATCGTGGCGCCTATGTGGCTGCTTCTTTGAGGGAACGGCTGCTGCTCAAGCTACTTCTTCTTTCCTCTCGTTGGTGGCAGATCCAGTCGCTGTATCAGTCCAACATCAAGTATCACCCACAGTGGCAGTCGCGTTTCCTGTGCATTGATAATGGCTTCCACACTGCCCGTGTCCTCATTGCCTTTGCTAGTGGTGAGGGATTCCTGCCGTGGATGAAGGAACATGGGTCTCCTGTGGGAGATCCCGAGGAAATCGTCGCTCTTGAAGCCGCTGCACTCATGCCGGCCATCGAGCCCCCAGCCCTGTCGACTCAGGAACGCATGCGCAAGACAAAGCTGGAGGAGCTTGAGGCCCTCAACATGCAGCCTTATCCACCGGCAGTGCCTCGGACTACGTCGATCAAAGAGCTGCTTGCATCGGGTGATTCGGATGCCCCGGTCTCAATCACCGGTAGGGTCGCGTTTATCCGCGATCATGGTGGAGTGCTCTTTGCAGATCTGGTTGAGGAACACACAAAGCTCCAGCTGGTGATTGAACGCACCACAGAGCAGACGCTGCGTTTGTTTAAACGCTTGGTCAGTCGTGGTGATCTGATTTCCGCGACAGGTCAGTTGGGAACGTCTCGCAATGGAACGCGCTCTCTGCTGGTTTCTTCCTGGGATATGGCAGCTAAGTCGCTTACTCCGATGCCGCGCGTGCCGCTCAGCAATCCTCACTTGCGGGCTAAATTCCGCCACATGGACTTTGCGCTTAATCAAAAAGCCACGGACATTTTCATGGCTCGTTCCAAGGCTGTGAGCGCAGTGCGTTCTGTCCTGCAGGAACAGGGGTACATGGAAGCCGAAACGCCCATTCTGCAGACGATTCACGGTGGAGCAAATGCCCGCCCCTTCAGAACTCATATCCGCGCATACGACCAAAATCTCACGCTGAGGATTGCGCCTGAGCTATATCTCAAGCGCCTCGTGGTCGGCGGCATTCCTCGTGTCTTTGAGATAGGAAGAAACTTCCGCAACGAGGGCGTGGACGCCACCCACAATCCCGAGTTCACGTCGCTGGAGGCCTACCAGTCTTATGGAAACTGGGACACCATGCGGATTCTTACGGAAGACCTCATTCGTTCCGCAGCGATCGCAGTCTATGGAAAACCAGAGGTAACTACAGCGGATGGCCAGGTCCTTGATCTGAGCGGATCCTGGCCCGTCGTGCCTGTTTATGACGCGGTGTCCGAGGCCGTCGGCAAGCATATTTCTCCGGACGCGGATGTCTCCGAATACGCAGACATCGCAGAGAAATATAACATCACCGCAGCCACCGTGGGCGATCTGGTCAACGAGCTTTACGACGAACTCATCGAACCAAACACCGTCTTCCCCACCTTCTACGCGGGCTTCCCAGTAGAAACCTCCCCGCTCACGATGGCAGACCCAGATCAGCCACGCATCGCTCAGCGTTGGGACCTCGTGGCCTGCGGCATGGAGCTAGGAACTGCCTACACAGAGCTCGCGGATCCGCTGGAGCAGCACGCTCGACTTTCCGACCAGTCCCTGCGCGCCGCCGGTGGCGACGCCGAGGCCATGGAGTTGGATGAGAACTTCCTCAAAGCCCTGCAATTTGGCATGCCGCCCACTGGTGGCCTCGGAATCGGAATCGATCGTCTGGTCATGTTCCTCACCGGACAAAACATCCGTGAGGTTCTGTCCTTCCCCTTTGTTAAACCAGATACGGACGGATCAGCTCGGGGCTGTTAACCGGGAACATATGGTTCTTGCCGCGTAGGAACACAGTTTCTGCGCGGAGTTGTTCCCCCAGCTTTCTCTGTGACTCCAAAAAACCACGCTGCAAACCCAGGCCCGCGCCAACCAGCAGCGTGGTTTTTGCCATCGGTGCAGGGTTCTTTCCCTCAAAAGCGGTAGCTAAACGACGCTGCCGAGCCTCCACTTTGAGAAATTCATCAAAGAGAAAACGCGCATTGTCTTTCCCGCCAAAGCGACGGTACAGCTCCGAAAATCTGCCATTGGACTCGCCACTAGCCACTTGGGTGAGTTTATGTCCTAAGGGGAAAAGCTCGCCGAGGGCGGCACTCGTTCCTTCCTTGAGCCATTCCGGGACCAGCCTTCTGCGCACATGCACGGGTTCGGAGGGATCGGCTAGAACCAACCGATCGACTTCCTTGGGATACAGCCATGCCCACTCCATGGCGACCAACCCCCCGACGGAGTGCCCAAAGATGTTGATCTTTTCGCCGGGCTGTAAATGCTCGCGCAGATCCGCGATGGAAGAGCTCAACGGTTTCTCCCAGCTATCGAGGATTTTGGCATCCAACCCCGAAACGAGCTCTTCGTAGTTATCTGTTGGGCATGCCCACCCTGGCAGAACGATCCACATGCTTAAGCAGAATAATCGAAGATGTGACGATGAGTACGCAGGCAAAAAATGCTTGGCCGCGTTGCTCGTATCCCATAGGCGCCTGAATTACCGTCGCAAAAAGCAAAGCCGCAGTTGAAGCTATAAAACCCACCCCGGCAGCCACAGGGATAAGGGCCCACTTCCTAGGAGAGGAAAGTTCCTTCCACACGAAAATGATTGCAGCTATAGCGATTGCCCCATGTCCCGAAACCGCCAAACTTGAGGCAAAAACATGGGCGTTAAGATGCGACTGCACGGGGCAGTTTGGAAGCGACTCCGCGCAAGGAAGCGGAAATAGAACATCCAAGATTGTCGCCGCGCTGGCCACAAGCAGACCCGCCAAGATCGTCTTCTGGTGCCATGTCCACCGATCACGCAGCGCACCGACAGAAACAAAGCAAAGCACTCCCACCGTAACAAGTACGGCAGAAAGCACATCGCTACCAGCAAAAATCCAGCGCAGTGGGTTATCCGCCGCTGCATATTCTGAAAGGTACGCATACTTGGGATCCAGCGGATAACCATAGATGGCTTCCGTAATAAAAGAGGCGTATGCCATCCCACCGAGAGCCAACAGTATCTTTCCGAGGTACACCATGCGCATTAAGAAATTCTAACGCACATGTGCTTCAGTACGCCCCCTGATACGCCCGAAGGCCTGCCATCCATCACGACGGCAGGCCTTCTTATTCTTCTCTTTACGCTTGTCAGGGATTGTTCGCGCCCGGTTTTTCAGCTGCAGATGTTGTTCCAGTCTCTCTGGGCTCATCTTCCACATCCGCCTATCGGGTTTCGCCATGATGCACCTCCTTCACGTGCACCTAGAGAGCCTAGCCCCTCCGACCCCGCTGGTACAGCGACCAACCAGACCAGCGCTGCCTATCCACAACATTCCTGGCATCAAGGATATTCTTCTTCCGAACCAGTTTTTCAGCGAAGCACGGATCGAGGGAGACAAACTCCGGCCATTCTGTGGCTAGGACGATCGCGTCGGCGTCGATAAGCGCATGCGCAACAGATTCCACGTAGTCGAGTTCTGGTGCCACGCTGCGAGCAGTCGCCATCGCCTGCGGATCGTAGACGCACACACATGCGCCTTTATGCGCAAGCTGCTGCGCCAAAGCCAACGCTGGCGACTCCCTCACATCATCCGACCCTGGTTTGAAAGCACAGCCTAAAAACGCTACCCGGGCACCACACAAATCCCCAAGCATGTGATTAAGCGCATCAGCATAGGCCCTAGGTAGCTGTCTATTGAGTTTCTCCACACCCCACAGCAGCTCCGCAGCCCCCGCGGCACCCATGTCGCTTGCCGTGGCAGCGAATCCTCTCACATCCTTGGGCAGACAACCCCCGCCAAACCCGAGGCCAGACCCCAAAAACTCCGCGCCAATACGGGCATCACAACCCATCGTCTGCGCAACCGCAACCACGTCCCCGCCCTGCGCCTCACACACCTCTGCGATCGCGTTAATAAAACTCACCTTGGTAGCCAAAAAAGCATTAGCTGCCAACTTGGATAGCTCCGCCGACGCAAAATCCGTGGCAATCAAAGGAGTACCACCAGCCAACGCCTCCGCATATACGTCCCGCAGAATCGCAGCAGCGCGCCCCTCGGGGCGAGATCCCAGCACGATACGGTCCGGCCTTAGTGTGTCCCCGACCGCATGACCTTCCCTCAGAAACTCGGGATTCCACGCGAGTTCCACATCGGCATCCGGATGGCTCAGATCTCTGCACAGTCGCTCCAGTCGTGCGGCCGTGCCCACCGGCACTGTCGATTTCCCCACGATGAGATGAGTTCCGCGTAGTAGCGGCACCAAAGACCGCAGCGCCGACTCAACACACCCCGTATCAATGCTTGCCGACGCCAACGAGCCCGGCGTTCCCACCGTAATAAAATGCACGCTCGCACTCTGAGCGGCGTGAGAAATATCGGTCGTAAAATCCAACCCTCGCCCATTATGGCGCGCCAGTAGCTCGGCGAGGCCTGGCTCAAAAAAGGGCGGGTCTCCGGCACACAACGCAGCTACTTTTGCCGCGTCGATATCAACTCCTATAACCTCATGGCCCAGTTCGGCCATACAGGCAGCATGAGTTGCGCCAAGATAACCCGTCCCGATGACGGAAAGCTGCATCTGACTAGTTACGGAAGTTCAAATACGCCTTCGAGGGAGTAGGACCACGCTGCCCTTGGTACTTAGAACCCAAAGCACCCGTGCCATAAGGCATTTCTGCTGGAGAAGTCATCTTAAACAGCGCCAGCTGGCCCACCTTCATCCCCGGCCACAGGGTGATAGGAAGATTAGCCACATTGGACAGCTCCAGCGTGATGTGCCCTGAGAATCCCGGATCAATAAAACCAGCAGTCGAGTGTGTTAACAGACCTAGGCGTCCCAGCGACGACTTCCCCTCCAAGCGACCCGCGATATGAGCAGGAAGCGTGAACTTTTCCAAGGTCGCACCCAGGACAAATTCCCCAGGGTGCAGAACAAACGGCTCCCCCTCCGGAACTTCCACCAGACTAGTCAACTCGTCCTGCTGCAGCATTGGATCAATGTGGGTGTACTTGGAATTGTTAAAGACCCGGAAAAAACGGTCCATGCGGACGTCAATGGACGATGGTTGGATCAACTCTGGGTCAAAAGGCTCAATGCTGAGCTCACCAGCGTCAATTGTGGCTCGAATATCGTGGTCTGAATAAAGCACGGCACTAGTCTACGTGCTTCGACGCCCCTTTTGGTAACACCCCCGACTATTCGTGCTAAACTAACTCTCGTTGCTTAAGCAGCATTGCCGATGTAGTTCAATGGTAGAACATCAGCTTCCCAAGCTGAATACGCGGGTTCGATTCCCGTCATCGGCTCCATTTTTTGAGCCGGAGCATGGTATTCATCATGTTCCGGCTCCTTTTGTGTTTGTCAGCATCCCCACTAAAACCTGCATTTCCATAGACAAAGTCCCCACATCAGACCGCAAAAGGCCCCTTTGTCTATGGAAATGCAGGCTGCCCGGCTCAACCCCCCAAGGTTTTTGTCGTTTTTGAGAACGCTAGAAAACCTCACCTGGACTTTTACCCAGCGCGCCCCCGCTAGCGTTCTCAAAAACGACAATGCAGGCACAGAGTTCCACGCTGCTTTTCCATTCTGCACAAAAAAGTACCGTAAGAAGCTCCCTCAATAAGCCTCTTACGGTATTTTCTATATCCAACCACTAAACTTTACATTTTAAAAATCGCCATCAATATCGGTGACCACCACCACTTTCTGATTCACAAATTCGTGCAACCCTAAGTCAGTGAGCTCACGGCCAAAACCGGAGCGTTTGGTTCCGCCAAAGGGGATATCTGCTTTCACTCCAGTGGGTTGATTTATGTAGACCATGCCAGTGTCTAGACGGCGCGCAACGGCATGAGCTTTATCTTTATCCTCGGTGAACACGGATCCGCCAAGACCAAAGGGGGAAGAATTGGCAATCGCAACAGCATGATCTACATCCCGAGCACGATAGATCTGCGACACCGGCCCAAAGAATTCCGCATGCGCGGTATCGGAATCAAGGGGAATATCGGTAAGAATCATCGGGGGGAAGAAAGAACCATGCTCGGGTATTATTACGCCTAGCTCCGCTACTGTTGCGCCTTCGCTTCGCGCCTTTTCTACTAGCTTTCCAAGGTCCTCGGCTGCCTGCTGAGAGGATAGAGGCGCCAGCTGAGTCTCGGGGTCCATGGGGTCCCCGGCTTTTAGTTCTGCAACTTTGGCTTTGTATTGGTTAAGGAAGGCGTCGTAAAGCCCCTCTTCAACGATGATGCGCTTGGAGGAACAGCACACCTGTCCAGCATTCCAGTGTCGGCCAAAGACCGCCCAGTCGACGGCTTTATCCAGCTGGGCATCATTGAGCACGATGAAAGCATCCGCACCGCCTAACTCCAGAGTGGACTTTTTCACATGCTTCGCAGCGATAGCGGAAACCGCTGCGCCTGCGGCTTCTGAGCCGGTGAGCGCTACTCCACGGACTCGGGGATCGGAAATGATCGTCTCTGTAGCGTCGTGACCTGCGAATATATTGACCAAAAGCCCTTCAGGAGCACCTGCTTCACGGAAAAGCTCAACCATCTTCAACGCCGACTGAGGCACATTAGATGCATGCTTGAGGATGATAGTGTTACCCGCGGTGAACTGCGGAGCACCAATGCGAATGACCTGGTAGTAAGGGAAATTCCAAGGTTCCACAGCATAAAGAACACCCAAAGGCTCGTTCACTATCTGTACGTCTTGCGCACCAAACCCCTGTGCAGGCAAATAGCGCGGAGCTAGCTGTGCTTCACCGTTCTCCACGTAATAGCGCAGCATGTTTATGCAGATATCTACTTCTGCCTCGGCTTCTGCCAGAAGCTTGCCCATCTCCAATGTCAGGATTTCCGCGTACTCGCGCTTCTTGGATTCCAGAATCTCTGCGGCTTTGGCCAACACCTCCACCCGCTCCGAGACGGGCCTGAGACTCCACTCTTTAAAAGTTTCATCCGCACAAGCAATGCCGTGTTGAATGTCCTCTGGAGTGGCCATAGGGAACTCTTTGAGCACTTCACCGGTATAGGGGTTTGTGGTCTTATAAGCCATATATTTCCTCCTAGGATCTCGCGTGAGCCTCGAACTTTGAGCCCACACTACGCCCGCGTAAGGACACATGCAGTACTTCCTGACCGTGATGTTCGTCCCCTTTTATCTCGTGGGTAACCCTACGAATTTGTGAGATCTAAGCCTTTGCCTAAACCATTCAAAATAAAATGGATTTTTTTATCCATCCAGCCTCTTTCAATCCACGACGGCTCAGGTAAAAAGAACGCCCGCTCCTCTTCCGCCTCTATCTCCTTGTAATGCCTGCGTACCGCCACTATTTGATAATGCGTGGATACCACCGTGTCAAATATAAAATCGATGGCAAATTCCATTCGCTTCTTGTCCCCTGGAAAACCAGCCCTGCGTAGTTGTCCCGTAAATTTTTCAAAGAATTCCTGGAAATATCGAGTAGCCGTCGGCATGGTGATAAGGGTGTGATCGAGCCCCGGATAACGTTCAAACAGTTCCCATAAAAGATCTACTTGTTTTAAAAAAAGCTGATCCCACATGCAATCTGAATCTTCTAAGAGAGATTCTTTGGCAATATATTTTAAACAATCAGCCACCAGATCATCCCGAGACGAGATAACGCGGTACAACGAAGAAGTACCCACCCCCAGCTTCTTTGCCACTTGAGCCAAAGTAAAAGTTTCCAGGCCAATAGATAATGCAGCGTTGATTGCATCCTGCTCGTTAAAGCGTGGCTTCGGGCCGGTTTTTAAGCCTGGGGGTGTCATAAACCTAGCTTAGCGCCCAGCCTTTTGCAGCCTTACGACGCTCCCAAAAGCGGCGATACAATCCAGGTTCTGCGTAGAGTTGGGCATGCGTGCCTTTCTGGCAGATGCGACCCGACTCATCCAAAACGATTATTTGGTCCGCCGAGCGAATCGTATCTAATTTGTGTGCAATAACAATAAATGTGGAACGCTCACGTAATTTCTCTACGGAAATCAGAATATTTTCCTCATTTTCCTGGTCCAAGGCAGACGTGGCTTCGTCGAAAAGCACGATCGGAGCCTGTTTAAGCAATGCCCGTGCCACTGAGACTCTTTGGCGTTCGCCCCCGGAAAGCAAAGCACCGCCCTCCCCTACCGGTGTTTCCCAGCCCAAACGCTCAGCGATCGAGGTCACTCCGGCAAGTTCTGCGGCTTTGCGAATCTCCTCTTCCGATGCTTCAGGGCGACCAACCCGAATATTGGCTAATAAAGTGTCATCAAAAAGATAGACATCTTGGAACACCATGGAAAGCTTGGACATGAGCCGTGTGGTGCCCAAATCCCTGACGTCTACACCATCTATCAACACAGCACCACAGTTAACATCCCAGAACCGAGACGCTAAACGCACAAGAGTTGTTTTACCGGAACCCGATGGTCCCACTATTGCGGTAACAGTCCCTGGTTCTACAACAAAACTAATGTCGTTGACCACTGGTTTTTCCGTGTAGCCAAAGGTGACGTTATGAAACTCAACGCGTCCAGATCCATCCCCTGACACCGGAGAAATCGGTTCAGGTAATGCAGGAGACCCTACAATGGGCTCAGCTTCAGCCACTGCAACTCGACCAACATCCAGCCCAACAAAAGCAGTGCCCATTTGTTCTAAGCATCGAGTAAATCGCAAAGTAATTCCGATAATCGCAATAGCTTCTAAGCCGCTAAGAGATCCTTCAACAAACAAATGCGCGCTGACGCTGATGAGCGCTACTACAAAGAATTGGACCACTATTCCATTCAGCAGAAGTGCGCCCGTTGACTGCCATAGTTCACGAAATCGGACAGACCGATCACGTTCTAATGCCTGAGTTAGGGGCGTGAAATTGTGTGATCTTCCAGTCGCTCGAAGCACAGGTTGATGCCGAACGTATTCAACAATCCGCGCTGAAAGTTCTCGCCCCGAAGGTAGGGCTTGTTGGGAGGCTTTTCCCCGAATTACGCTCGCCAGCTTCATCGCGGCGAGGGCGCATGGTGCGATAATAACAAGTGCTAACCCTAAAAGGGGATCAAAAAACCAACTGCCCACGAGCAAGACGGCTAATGCCGCTGCTTCGCGGAAAAAAGTACCCAGCAAGTGTGCCAGGGTCTCTGTGGCAACCATGAATCGGTCGGAAACCAGTCGCGATATTCCTCCCGTTCGCGCTGGTGTAAACCATCCCAGGGGCAGCGTCGCAAGTTTATCGCCGATAATAGAATGCCCTGTTTTCAAAAAGTCCAATGCAGATTGATAGCCCACCATGGCCGAGAAATACCTCAACGCAAACGAAACGACGGAGATAGCCACCAAGATGCTGAGCCAGCTGCTGATCGACTCACCACGAGTAAGCGCCGTAATAACAGGTAGCAGGATGAGCACGGCAAGGCCGTCGAAAAGCCCGACAAAGGTCACGAGGATCAGATAATAAAGCCGGCGCTTTCTTCCATCCGCACTTTGTAGCTCCCCCAATCTCCGTAAAAGTAGTGGATCAAACATTGGTGGCCTCCTGTGGGATCTCTGTAACCGGTGTCAGATGAATTATTTGATCGACCCCACGGATCGATTCCGGTTTGTGTGCAATAACAAGAACTGTTTTCCCAATGACCAAAGTGCTAAGCGCCGACTGGATCTCAGCCTCACAATCGGGATCAGTAGCCGCTGTTGCCTCATCCAAAATCAAAATCGGGGCCTGCGAAAGTACTGCCCGAGCAATCGAAATTCGCTGCTGCTGGCCGCCGGATAAGGACGTATCTTCTCCCACGATGGTGTCCATCCCCTGAGGTAACGCCCGGATAGCTGCCGCTATGTGGGCTACTCGGGCCGCCTCCCAAATCTCTTCATCCGTGGCATCCGTCCTATACAAAGCAATATTGTCTCGTATGCTCATGCGCAGTATGTGGGGGTCCTGCAACACAAAAGAAACCGTGGAATAAAGTGAACTGAAGCTAAGCTCGCGCAGATTTATGCCGTCAATCATGATGCGCCCAGCATCGGGATCTTGAAACCGCGCCAGCATAGTCGCCACAGTTGATTTTCCGGCACCAGACGGCCCAACCAGCGCTGTTATGGTTCCAGGCGCAAGCGTCGCACTAAAGTTTTTTATTACTGGAACTCCTGAGTAAGCAAAACTCACATGTTCAAATTCCACAGTGGGATTACGCTTCTCGACGCTCCGGCTCCCTTCCGACACCGCTTGCAAGGACATCACGGCATCGAGTCGAAGTGCCGCGTTACCAGCGAGTTGATAGGACCACATCATCATTCCCATGGTTTGGATAGTCCCTGGGATAACAAACGCAACCAGGCTGCTTATCAGTACTTCTGCTACTGTGACCTCACCAGCTGCCAAAAGTATTGAGCCACCACCAACGTTGATGAGTAACAGCAATGGAATCGCAATGACTGAATCGGATACAGCGCTGACCTTTAATAAGGGCCTCACCCACGCGTAGTAAAAAGCAGAAAATCTATCCGCCGCTTCCTGATAACGCCGATGCGCTTTCCCCACGGTCCCAAAGGCTTTCACTACGGCGATCCCCTCTGCAAACTCAACTGCGGTAGCAGAAACATCGCCTAAATAAGTGTCCATTTCTGCCGTTTTGTCTCCCATGCCTTTCATCGAATACGCCTGTATGGCGAGGTAGACAGGTACCGTCGCAACAGCAAGGATCCCCAGACGCCAGTCAATGCTAAAAACATAAAGTAGGAGAGCCAGAGGGGTCGCAATCGCGGTGACCGTATCCACCGGAGCATGAGCGGTCAGCGAATGCAGAGTTATGGTGTCGTCTTCTATCGCCTTGCGTACTTTTCCAGAATTTGTTTGGCCACACCACGCTAGTGGTGCACGTCCAATCGCACGGATAATACGTTGCCGGTTAAGGCTGACCAGTTTCGCATCTGCAAGATGCGAAATAAGAAGGGCTATGAAGTACAAAGAAAGTTGGCTTAAAAAAGCAACGATCAACCATTTCACAGTCTCTTTTATTAAGCCCACGTTGCCTTGTGCAAACGCATCTTCCAAAGCCACCAACGCTATATAAGGAGCTACAGACAATAGCGCAGAACAAAACGCAATAAATTGCGCACAATAGAGCTGGGCTCGAACAGGCTTGAGCAATTTTCGCAATGCCTTCTGCCCATTTTTAAGCTTATCTTTCGGCGAAACTTCTGCTACCGCATTAGTTGTCATTAACCTTCACTTCTTCCCACGATGTATGAGTTATTTTGTTTATGTTCTCCATATTCACCAGCCGAGTTGCAGATTCTTCAATGAGTTCCGCATCGTGTGTGATCACTATGACTACGGCACCTTGTGCGGCGAGACTACGCAGGTGAAGAGCAATTTCTTTGAGATGACGCCATCCCACTCCAGAGGTGGGTTCGTCGAAAATGTAAACCTTGGACTTTTGCGCACGAGCGGTAGCAATCACTAACCGTTGTTGCTGTCCACCAGACAAAGCCTGCGGGTGGCACTTTTCGTATCCGCTTAAACCCGATTGCTTCAAGAGCAAAGGAGTATCCACATAACTACGTGCCGTCGGAGAAAGTCCTAGGGTCACTTCTTCTTCCACTGTGGCAGCAAAAAGTTGGCGACCTACGTCTTGCATCACCAGATAACAAGTTCGTTGCCGTGCCACTGCAGACAATGAGCGACCGTTTAAAGAAATTCGGGCCCCTCGACCCGGTTTTTCTAAACCGCATATAACACGGGCAAGCGTAGTTTTCCCGCTACCATTTGGGCCCACCACTACCGTCACTTCACCCGCAGCAAAACCCACATGATCAATGCTCAACACAGCATTATCGCCGTAGGAGAAGCGGATATTTTCCAGTCTGAGATCGTCTCTATCCGAGGAAGGAAAATCCGTTATCGGTACCGGCTCAAAGGACCTCAACCCCAAATGTTTTCTCTCAGTGTCATGTAGAGCATAGAAGTCTTCAGCCGAAAAGCTTTTCTGTATTCTCCCGTCTCTCAGATACAGAACTTCATCTACCAGGCCTTTCATGCACCCCACACGATGCTCTGCAATAACAAGCGTCATTCCCAGTGCACGAAGCCGGGTTATGCACGAACGCAATGTTTCTATTGCTTTCGGGGATAGATTTGACGTTGGCTCGTCGAAAAGCACGATGTCACCGGGCGTTGTAAGGGCACAAGCACATGCCAATTTTTGTAGTTGTCCGCCAGAAAGCTCTTGCAATCGGCGCCCCCGGAGGCCCGAAATTTCCATAAGCTCAACCGCACGATCTACGCGGCTGTGGATCTCTTGTGGAGAAACCCCTAAGTTCTCCAGACCAAACGCTAGTTCAGAATCTACATGTTCAGTAAAAAACTGTGTGCGAGGGTTCTGAAAAACACTCGCGCTATATTCAATAGCTCGCGATAGTGGTTGTTCCGAAGGGACAAACTTTTCCGTCAAAGTGCTAAGTTGCAGGATTCCGTTCAGTTCGCCGGGATAAAAATGAGGAGCTAGACCACTGATGAGTCGCAGAAAAGTACTTTTCCCCGCCCCGGAGTCTCCCGTAAGCAACACAGTGGTTCCAGGTTTTATCTCATAGGTAATGTCACGCAGACAACCCCGGAGCGCATACGGTCCCGTAGCATATTCAAAGCTAAGGTTCTTTATCTCGATACCAGCGCGTTGGGTCATGCTGACCACCACAAGGAGCTAACCGTCACGAGAAGAAGCGATAATATCCCCGCATCAACCACTCGAAACCGCAATGTAGTGACAGTAGTCGGATATGATTCACCGCCCAGTCCTCGTACGAGCGCCGCAGCAGCCAGCTCATCTCCGACCCTCATTACCGCGCCAAGTAATGGGATCATAAACATCCCTGAGGATTGAACAGGTCGACGAATCCAGGACCATACTCCCGGCCTTAACCCTCGTAGCCGCATGGCGTCATAAATCGCCCGAGCCTCCGCGAGAATAACGGGCACAATCCGCAGGAATACTACAGGCGGGATGGTCAACCACTGCGGCAATTTTAAGCGTCGCAAGGCCGAAGTAAGGTTCGAAGGCGTCAGTGTAGCTAAGGCAAACAACCCTACTGATACGCTGACGGAGAAGCGGCTAAACCACATCAACGTTGCTGCTAGAAAAGCTATTGCCGTGTTTGCACTTGGCAGACTAAGGATTCCACGGTATGCCAAATAGAATCCTAGAAAAAATGCAACGGACCATAGACCATATCGGATCCGCACTAGAGAGAGCGCCAGCGCAGCACATCCTGCGCATAGGAAAAGAGTCGCTGTGGAAGCAGAACTGAGCACCGACATATTGATCACAACAACAGCAACAATTACTGTGCGCGGATCGCATTGCTTGAGAATCACAACAAACCCGAGCTTTCAAAATACTTACGGTGCACTCGAATTCCTATAACGCCACCGACGTATCCGAGTACGAGCGCAGCAATACCCACTCCGACTATCGTCCAGGGTTGAAAAATACGTGCCATTGTTTCCGCATACTCAGGCCCCATCTGAGATGCGATATCCACGTAATAGGCATCAGTGTTTAGGATCAACGGAACAAAAGGCATAACAATCCAGACCGAAAAAACTGCATAAGCAAAGGGATAGCTTGTGTCCAGCGGCATTGACGTTTTTTGAAGGAGAAGGTCCGCGAGAAATCCCAAAGCCACGCATCCTATGAACGACCACACATAGTGTCCGGTCATCATGAACATGAGGCCGTTTACCATTCCGACCAAGGCAAAAGCACCAAATTTTGGTGTTTTTGCCGCATAAAGAGCCAAGACGACGCCGCCCATAATTGTGCTGAGGGCAAAACCGAGCAGCATAAACGCAGGACCTATAAAGCCCGTCATTCCGAAAAGAAATGTAGTGACAAAGTAAAGGGCGGAAAAGATACCTGCATTTATTAAATCTCGGGTACTGAGGTGGGTTTTATAAGACATAAGGAACTTTCAACAGGGAAAATCATGGCAAGGCCACCCTAACTCCGAACATCGTTCGTAGTTATATACGCTACCCCCGCAAACTCATTAATTAGAGATAACATGCACTAAAAAAGCATTTTATTCAAAATGTAAAATATTGATATCCATACCCCCCTTAACGCCTATGCGCTACATATAGCGATCACGCAGCCGACGTGTCTGGCCTTAAATCAACCAGATTCCCTCGCCGCTTTGAAAGCACTAGCTCCCCTACCCTCAGAGCCCCACCGCTTCTTCTAGAGGCCCCAAAGTGCCATTCCATGCAAAAAGCGCGCGACCTGCTGGCCGCGCGCTTTCATACCGCTTAAGAACAAGTCACGATCGGTGACGGATCGTAGACGGTAGTCGTGGTTTCCCGCGAAATTTGGTTGCCGCTGAGATCTCGTACAATGCGGGTATCAGATGTGGTGAAACCTTGGGCACCGCCGGAAGGCGTGCAATCCGGACCAGAGAGTCGGATCGGCCTCGGCGGGGTGTAATTCCAGCGCCCTCCGTTGATGGATTCCACGTTGACGGTCTTTACTCCCGTGAGTTTAACGGTCACGTTGCCGCCACCTGCAGAGGTCACGATTCTGACGGGATATGGGGAGGTGTTCTTAAACTGCAGATCGATAGCACCTTCATAGACCGTGGCCTCGCGTCCCGCGGGATAGCGCGAGATGTAGAAGCTGTGATTGGTGTGTGCTACGTCTTGCATCCCGGCAAAGTAGGAGGCGTTGTACAAGGTAGTGGCAAACTGACTAATGCCACCGCCTACCGCCTTGTCTGCTCGTCCGTTGAGAATGACGCCGGATTCCACAAAACCTTGTGCGCGCCCGCGCGGCCCCGTGTAGCCATTCAATGAGAATGTATCTCCCGGCGCGACAATTGCCCCGTTGACCATCTCCGCAACGCGAGCGATGTTCACGCCCGAGGCTTGCGAATAACCGCCCGTGGTGAATTCGCCTACGACCTCGTCAAAAGTGGCCCGTTCCGCCTGTTCAGTGGTAAAGGTCGCGGGTTCATCAATGTAGACAGCGTCGAAGGTTCGTTTGTCTTTGGAAGTCACACGCTCATGGAAGTTTTCTAGGGTCTTCTCCCAGTCAATGGTGATGCCATCCACGCTAGGGGTGACAGTCTTGGTTCCACCGCGGAAGATGATGTTAGCGTTTTGCCTTTTCACCTCAGTCACCCCGAGGTTCTCCAGGAAAATTCCCTTAGCTGCTTCTACGTTAATGTCTGGTCGCAGCGAGTCATTATCTGGAACAAAGGTGAGGACCTCAGCCAGCCGTTCCACGGGAATGAAGCCGTCGATGTTATCGCGTCCATGCAGTACCAAGGGGCCTTGAAGCGCAGCGTTGGCTGTCTCTTCCGCTTTCTTCAGTGCGGATTCGCCAATAGCCGGCTTGGTGGTGTTGACCTTCACGTTCACACCGTCGGGTTTGAGCCAATCAGAGACGACTGCACTATTGAGCTCCTGACGGCTCAGGCTCTGCCCGTTCACGGATGCGTGTGAGTTGACCTTGCCACCGTGGATATCCAAGCTGGCGTCCTGAGGTGCAGGAGTTAGTTCTTTTTCCACTCGGTCCAGCTGCGGGGTCAACTTAGCCTCATCGACGGTGGAGACAATGTTGATCTCATGGGTGGTGAAGAAGCTAGCCAAGCGGGTAAACGGGTTGGCAGATTGTGCGCCTGCCCCGTCGATTGTTTTCTCCCAATCCACTCCAAGCCCTGAAGCTTCAGGCGAGAGGCTAGAGTGCTGTTCTCCCGCAGTGATCTGCACTTGGGCGCTCAACGCCAAACCCTTTTTTAGTGTCGAGATGGCTTCATCTTTGTCCATCCCGCCGATGTTGATTCCGCCAACGCTTGTCCCCCGAGGGACAGATCCTTGGTTGATCACATAGTCCGTGCCGTACCCGACGCCGCCGAGCAAAGCGATGCCCAGAACCACGCCTGCGCCGAACTTAGCTGCCTTCTTTGAACTCACTCACACCAACTTAGTGGACACGGGGTGTTAGCGACTATTCCAAGAACCCTAAAGCTCCGCTGTGCAATTTTTTCGTACCGCCATTCTCGTGGCTACGAACCCCTTATAACCTTTACTGATCCTGTTTTTATGGATTTTCATCACACGATAATCGCACGATAATAATTTTTTACTTAACTCTTCCCAAAGAGATCAAAGAACACCGACCCTGCGTACAGAGTCTTCAAATTGGGCTCTGGGATATGCGCCCGTTTCGACGGCCGCAACGGTAGCGTCGATAGCCTCTTTGAGCCCAGCAGTGGTCACCCACAATGCTTGATCGGCACCTGACTGCAACGACGCCACCACAGCCTGGGGAACAGGCATAATTCCTGTGATTGCGCCCATAGCAAGATCGTCGGTATAGACCACACCATCGAAAGGATGCCCGCCGCGATAAGAACCAGTGCGTAGCAGCTGGTAGGCGGCTGGATTAAGGGTGGAGGGAAGACCATTCTTGGGCGAGCCTAGGTCGGGAACCACCATGTGCCCGAGCATCACGCCAGCACCGGGGACATTAATCCGGCTATAGGGCACCAAATCAATGTTCTCTAGGTCTCCCAATGGCGGGGTAAACACCTGCCCTGTGTGGGAGTCGCCACTGGCACGTCCGTGTCCGGGGAAATGCTTAAACACTGGCCGGACCCCTGCGTCTAGCATTCCTTGAGCAAAGGCTGCCGCATACTCTGCATCAATATTGGGGTCCGCGCTAAAGGCGCGATCGCCCACGACATCGAGTCCAGCGTCTATGTCCGCAACTGGCGCAAAGTTCACCGTCACCCCGTGTGCGAACAGTGAGTCGCCCATCGTTTTAGCCATGCCTCGAACCTGCTCAGGGTTCATGGTTTGCGCCATCACTTGAGGTGAGGGGAAGGTCCCTAGGATTCCTTGGTGTCGGAGAACCCGCCCGCCTTCAAAGTCGATGGAGACAGAGAAATCGCGCCCCACGGCCTTACGCAATGCCTCGATGTTTCTACCCGGCGCGGTGAGAAGGTTGGGATCTGTACCTGACCCTATGAAGATGCCTCCAACACCTTGGTTTAAGGCAGAGAGGGCGTCGTCGTAGTTGCTTACTCCCACCATCATGAGGCTCGCGGCTTGAGCGCGGACGTCGTTAGGCTGCGTCTTTGCGCTTGGGGGCGCACTGGTTTCCTGCGTTGCAGACGCAGTAGTGGACGCAGTAGTGGACGCAGTAGTGACCTCGGTGCTGGCGGAATCCGTATCGGTTCCGGCGTCGCTGCATGCGGCGAGCGCACCGAGGAGGGCGGCGGCGAGAAGTCGTTTCATGTGCATTGCCCATCCAGTAAACCACGGTATTGTTATATGTATGGCTTTTGAATCCGATTCCCTTAACCGCCGCACCCTCGGCCCCACCATAGCCAGCGCCGTTATCGGTATCGCGGTGGGTATTGTGGCTGTGATTGGTGTGTCGCTCGTCGATTCTGGGCCAGCCAACGGTGCCGCGAACGCCGATTCTTCGGTCCTCGGTGACCCGGAGTATGGCTCACGTCAGTAGACCCGGCTTTGGCATCCCCTTCACAGATACAGGCACCAAAGACTCGGAGCATAGCTGACTTCCTGGTCGCGCATGTGTCTTTGCTCTTGTTGTTCTTCGCTCGCCGATCTCATCTTTCCGGCTGGATATGCGCTGCTCTGATTAGTTTTTCACAACCGTGGGGCTTAACTGCTGCAGACACAAAACACGATCTCGTTGCTAATCCAGCTCGTTTTCTTAGCGCAGCTCTTCATCCATGGACTGATATTTTCCCCATGGGCCAGCTGCAAAATCAGGCCTACGGTTACCTCTTCCCACAGGGGGCCTTTTTTCTCCTTGCTTCCCCGCTCCCGGATTGGATAGCCCAGCGTCTGTGGTGGACCTTGCTTCTGGGCTTGGCTTTTTCGGGTTTTTTGTTGCTTACCCACAGACTAGGGGTCGGCTCCAGCGGCTCGCGTGCGTTAGCAGCCGCGTTGTATGCACTTTCTCCTCGGATTCTGACCACCTTGACCGCCATTTCCTCAGAGGCCTGGCCGGTGGCGCTGGCGCCCTGGGTGCTGTGGCCGCTGCTCCCGGTGGTTGGCACGGTGGCTGGCACTCCCCACGCTAGCCGACGGCCTCCCGTACAGGGTTTCCCCGGAGTAGCAGCATCGTTGCTGGCAGTGATAGGTATGGGCGCGGTGAATGCGACGGCCACGGTGGCCGCGTGTGTTCCCGCCGCGTTGTTGTTGCTGTGGCTGCGGCGCTGGCGGTTCTTTGCTGTTTGGGCTGTTGGTTGCATTGCGGTGAGCGTGTGGTGGTTGGTGCCGCTGGCCGTCCTCGGTACGTATTCCACTCCTTTTACTGATTTTATCGAGAGCTCCTTTGTCACCACGCGCTGGCTCAACGCCGCTGAAGCCTTACGCGGCACCACGTCGTGGACGCCTTTCGTAGAAACCGAGCGAGAAGCCGGCCATGCGCTTGCCACCAGCCCCTATTTTGTCGTGGTGACGCTGGCCATCGCAGCCATCGGGCTGATCGGCCTATGCCGCCCCGGCCTGAGGTTTCGTTCATTCTGGATTGCGTTGCTCTTTGTGGGCGTGATTGTTGTGTGCGGGGCGCATTTAGTACCTGAGTTTCTCGACGGCCCCGGCGCCGCACTGCGCAACGTGCATAAGTTTGACCCGCTTTTACGAATCCCACTGCTCATAGGCGTTGCCCACGCTATCCAGATTCGCTGGACTCGGGATGTTCCCCGTCGCGCAGCGGTTTATGCCCTCGTCATGCTCGTTGCGGCAGCAGCGGTTTCTCCTGCATGGTCGGGACGCTTGCTTCCCTCGGGTGCCTATAGTCAGGTCCCCTCGTATTGGCCGGAGGCTGCTGATTTTCTCAATGAGAAAGCCTCGGGCACCCGCACCTTGATACTGCCCGCGGCCAGTTTTGCCCGCCAAGACTGGGGGTGGACCAGGGATGAGCCGCTGCAGCCGTTGTTGTCTGTTCCGTGGCTTGTTCGCGATGCCGTGCCCCTTGTTCCTCCAGAGGCAATCCGCACGCTCGATGGAACGCTTGCGGCTATTGATGAAGGCGAATTGAGCGAGCTACCAGCCCAGCTCGAACGTCTCGGTGTCGGCGCGCTGGTACTCCGACATGATCTTGACGATTCCGTCGTGGGCACCACCGGGACAGCGCTCACCTTGAGCAAAGTCCAGCGCCTGTTCCCCACTGCAGAGGTCCGCACCTTTGGCGAGGTCGATGTGATCGTGTTTGCCCCCCAGCGCAACATGCTGCTTGCCGACGCAGAAACGGCCGCCCCCACACCCACAAAGCTTGCAGGTGGCGGCGAAATCCTCCCGCTGCTACCCCGCGGCCTCTACGAACTCACTCATGAAGGCGCAGAGATAGTCACCGATACGCCCATGTTGATGGCTCGCAACTTTGGCACCATAGAGTCTGCGATCTCCGCCCCGCTCGCCTCCGCTGACGAAGCCCATGATGCTAAGGGCGCAGCGCTCGATTATCCGTCGCAAGGCTCTTATACGCGCGTCGTAGAGACCGGCGGCAGCGTGGCAGCATCTTCGTCTGCCTCGGATGCCACTGCTTTCGGCGGCGCGCACCCCGAGCGTTCCCTGACCGCTGCCGTTGATGGCGACCCAGACACCGCATGGTTTCCCGCCCCAGGGACGCAAGAAGGGCAATGGCTAGAACTACGGGCGCACTCCGATAACCCAACGCTGAGGCTCACCATCACTGGCTCTCCCGCAGAGGTCACCATAAGCAGCGCAGGAGCCCACACAAAGGTCAAGCTCAAACCTGGAATTCCCACCACCATCAAAGTGCCCGGCGGCCCCACCGATGCCGTGCGCATCACCTTGGGACCACAACGTCCAACCACAACGCAATCCGGAAAAGTAGGCATTGCCGAGGCCACCATTGAAGGCACATCGATCCAACGGGTGGTCACGGTACCGGAAGCCCCCGCGAGCGTCCGGGAATTCCTGTTTCAAAAGGTTGCGGTGGATACCGGCGTGATCATCAGGAGTTTTAGCCTCCCCAAAGACCTCACAGTTCGACTGTCCCAGTCCGACTGCCATCAACCCACGCATATCGACGACACCCCCCACACCTGCGGCGACGACCTCGTGCTCACCGCCGGTCACCATGAGATCCGCACTCGCTCCAACTGGGTCCGCCTCAGCGAACCGGGCTACTCACCGAGGAGTAATCTGCGCGATATCGCTCGCGGAGAAAGCATTCCTCCCGCTGACCACGACAGAATCCTCGTAACCACCCGCGCCGCCAACAAAGGGCTCACGGCAACGTTGAGCGATGGCACGGAACTACGTCCGGCGGAGTTTAACGCGGCGTCGCAAAGCTTTATCGTCCCGCCAGGCGCCCACGGCACCGTAACACTCAGCATGCGTGCCGACGCCACCTACCGCCGCGGGCTGCTCGGCGGCGGGGTGCTTGCGATGGTGATCGCGGTGGGGTGTGTCCTGGCGATCAGCCGGCGACGGCGCACCACCGAGCCTCCTGTCAAGCCCTGGCCTGCGCTCATCCTTCCCCTTGTTGGTGCGGCGGCGATCTGCTGCGTCGTGGGATGGTGGGGACTGCTGATGCTTCCTAGCCTCTGGGCTATCCGGCGTTTTACCACCATCACTCCCACCATCATCATCGGCGCAATGATGGCAATCACCGCCCTCTGGCTCGCGCGTACCCCCTGGCCCAGCGCCCACTACTTTGATCTTGTGCCTTTTACTGACGTGCTGTGTTGCCTGGCGTTACTATGCCCGTTGCTAAGCAAGAATTGTCGTTTTTGGGAACGCTAGCGCTTGTGGCTCACATAAAACCCCAGGATGCATTTTCTAGCGTTCTCAAAAACGACATTATCGCGCCCAACGGGCATTCTTTTCCACCAACGTAAAGCTCGCCGCTGCCACAACGACGCTTGCCACAAAGCAGACTGCGGTGACAAGAATGAAATGCCCAGAAAACGGCGCGATCCCCAACAGCGGGAAGACCATCGACAACACCGGGAGGTGCCAAAGAAACAGCGAGTAGCTCCACCGTCCCAAAGTAAGCAGGGGCCGACTACTGAGAAGCGATGCCCGCGCGCTCCCTGTCCCCCAGGCATAAGGCAGCAATATCAGCGCCCCAAAAAGCGCCCCTGCCAGGATTTTTCGCACAAATTCTCCGGGTGTGGGATGCGTCAAACCCTGCGGACCAAACCATGGCTGGCTCGCCACCCACGCCACGCCAAGGGCTAGCACCCACCACAGCCACGTGAGATTAAAGCCTTTCCATGCGGTTATCCGTGTCCCCTCCAGCTCAGCTGCGATAAGGCCGACGACAAACCAGGGCGCATAGGAAGGCGGGAAAATCTGAAAGTTAATTCCGCCGGCTAGATCGAGAGGCCACGGCACCGCAGCCCATCCGATCCCCGCCGCAAACATCCCGAAAAAGCACAGCAGGCGCTTGCTTTTCGACGCCCCCCGCAGCGCCCACACCAGCACCGGCAGGAAAAGGTAAAACGCTACTTCCACGCTCAGCGACCAGAGGTGAGTCAAACCGCCGGCAAGGCTGTGAGCTGGGTACACCTGAGTGAGGGTCAAGGTGGCTAAGATTGTGCGCCATCCCGTGCCAAAAGAATCCGGCAAGAACGCAAAAACAAGCAGAACGCACACCCAATAGGCCGGGAGGATGCGTAAGGCACGGCGGCGGAAATACGAGAGTGGGGAGCCCGAGTGATCACCACGCCAGAGCAAGAATGCTGAAAGACCAAAAAATACTGCGACAAAGAAGTCAAAGCGCGCGAGTATCGCCCCTACGATTCCCGATTGGCTCATCCCTGTTTGAAAAGCCGTGTGTGTGAGGAGCACCCCGGTGGCAGCCACACCTCGTAGCCCCTCGAGCTGGGGGAGGAAGTTTCGCGTGCGCGGTGGGTACGATGGAGACACTTTAAGGGATCCTAGCGGAAAGTAGAGAGTCGTCAGGGTGATGGACAGCAAAGACACCGGTGTGGATGCTGCTGGTATGGGCGCACGGAATACCCTATTTGTGCGTTCCGAAAAGCATGCACGACGTGCCCCTATTATTGCCTTTGTGGCGGCAGCCGCGCTCTTTATCATTGCAGCGGCTGGACCTGCACTTATGATTAGCAGAATCAAGCCTATTCCGGTAAACACCACCAGACAGATCACCACTACCCCTGCGGCCACTACTCTCTACGATCCTGAGGCCCCTTGCCCCGCCGATGCCCCGCAAAGCTGCTTTGTGGTTAACACCACCACCCAACTGCATCGAGAGATCAAAACGGTCAAAACCGATGTCCGCGACGAAGTCGACCTCCACGTCACGGAAAACCTCATACGTACAGACACCAAAAAATCCATCATCGATATCGATGACAAACTGCGCCTTATCAGGCATTCCACCTATCCGGTCTTGGATTTCGCTTCGCATATGAAGGTCACCGCACCAAGCCTTAATTTGAGCTTTGACACCGGAGATTTTGCCCGCGACGGACTCCAATACTTTTACCCGTTCAATACAGAACGCCGCTCGTATCAATTCTTTGACCCCATCGCACAAAAACCCTGGCCACTGGATTATGTGGAGGAAGATAACGGGATCTACAGGTTTACCCAAAATATCCCCGCCACGGACTTGGTCAAAGCCGCGACACGATCTTTCACCCAACCCGAGGACATCTCCGATGAGCCCTCGATGGAAGCCACCACGAGTGATCTCAGCCAGGAACAGCAAGACCAGATACGCAAGATGCAGATCACGGCCCCCGCGTCCAAGTTCTATGGCGAGGGTCGTCCCGGTACGGTCAAGCTCACCCCTTATTACACCGTCAAGCGCACCCTGTGGGTAGAGCCCAAGAGCGGTGTGGTGGTTAATCAGAGCGAAGACGTGTTCATGTTCTATGCCACCGACCAGCAGGACGCAGATGCTACCGCGCAGCGTGGTCAGGATCCCATGCGCACAATTTTAAAGACCAAACTTCAATGGGATGCCACGACTCAAGAATATGCCCACGATGAAGCTCAGCCGACAGTGAATACTTTGCACCGGCTGCGCATCGGCGGGTTCGTCGCAAAAATGCTTGGTTTTGCCCTGCTTGTGGTAGGTCTTTGGCTTGCTGTACGACGCCCCCACGACGTTCCTTCACAGCCTTAGCATGTCTGCCCCCGGCGCGCGTTCTTCGTCGTATCTGCTCGTCGCATGGACTGCGATGCTGCTCACCCTGCTCATGTGGGCCTTGTGGCTACCTTCCGGGTGGTCCGGAATGTTGGGGCTGCGCGACATGGTGGTGCTCAATCACCCAGCACTGACCGCGGGCGCCGTGGGTTTTGGCGATCTTCCCGCACGTAATGCGCCCCAAGACGGAGTGCTTGCGCTGTTGGGCCACGTGGTTCCAGCTACGTGGGTAGTGCGGCTGCTGTTGCTGGCGGCTGCTGTCGCCGGGGCTATCGGGGCTGCCCGACTGGGTAACACTCCATGGTCACGGGCTGCCGCGATAACGCTTACCCTGTGGAATCCGTTTGTGGTGGAGCGGCTATTGCAAGGTCATTGGTCTTTGGTAATCGCTGCATGGTTATTGCCGATGGTGATCACGGCCCCGACGCGGGGGCGGATTGCGGCGATGTGGCTGAGTTCTTTGACCCCCACGGGGGCGGTCGTGGCAACTATCACGGGTCTGGTTGCCGCTCGTTCTAAACTCCCTGTCTTGTTAGCTGGTGCGGCTGCCAGCCTGCCGTGGCTCATCCCGAGCCTTGTCACTGTGCCGGCGTCTTCCACAACAGTGTTTCTCGCCCGCGCAGAAACCTGGACTGGCACCTTGGGCGCACTTATGGGTCTAGGTGGCATATGGAATGCTGAGGCGGTGCCGCCTTCACGAGCTGCGGGCTTTGCGGTGTTTGGGATAGCACTAGGCGTGCTCACATTCTGGAAAGCTCCCCGGCGGTGGCAGTTGCTCGGTGCCGCAGCAGTGGCGGCCTGCCTCGTGCTGAATACTCCGGCTGGCGGGTGGTTGCTCACCCATGTACCCGGTGCAAGCCTTTTCCGCGATTCTCAAAAACTCATCATGCTGCTTATCCCCGCGCTGGTGACAGGAGCGGGCAGGATGCGATACCGACCGCTTGCTCTTATCACTCTCTTTCTTGTGATTCTGCAGGTTCCTGATGCCCCGGTGGCTCTCAAACAGCTCACCCCGGTAACCGAGCGCCCCTGGCCAAGCTCCGAGGGGGACGTGCTCTTCCCGGATTCTCGGGGGCTGGTGACCTACCGCGGGCGAACCATGGTGGATCCGAGGATCAAAGCTCAGTCGAGTGTGGAAGCAGGAGGCCTGGTGGTAGATGGCACGCTGGTAGACGAGCTTTCCCCTCGGTATGTGGCTGCGGTGCAGGAATGGCGCCGCGGCTGTACCGAGTGTCTTAAGGAACGCGGTATTGGGGCGGTGGTGACGTCGACAAGCTCCGGCGCGGAAATCATCACGGAGATCGGCGGCACCACCCACCGCGGGCGTAGTTACTGGTTAGGCGTATCGCTTGCCTCGTTGTGGCTGGCGGGAGGCGTGGGCGTCGCCGGAGCATGGGCGACGCGTTCCATGAGATCGAGGAAGCGGCGACCGGTGTCGTCCCAGGAGTAATCCTGTGCCGCTTCATAAGCAAGCGCACCTACAGCTTCTCGACGATCCGAGTCCGCCAACAACCGGCGAGTCTCCGCAACAAACTCGTCCCGATCCCCGACCAGCACGCCACCTTCCCGGACGGAGTCTACAAGCCCGCCCGAGGAGCGATAACCGATCGTTGGCACCCGATGCTGAGCCGCCTCAATCACCGCCAGCCCCCAACCCTCCTTGCGGGAAGGCATGAGGTGTATCGCTGCGCGGTCCAAAAGGGCGTGCTTGTATTCCTCGGAAACCTGGCCGTGGAATACCACCCGGTCTGCAACATCCGCCGCTTTATCCCGTAACTGCTGCCCCCACCAGCCAGAACCGATGATGTCTAACACTACGCCGTCAAGCGAGCGCACCACCTCGATGGCATCTTCAATCTGTTTGTGAGGCACCAGGCGCGAAAGCGTGACCAGGTGCAGTCGGCCATCGTCTTCCAGCCGCATATGCGTGGGTGGATGATCCACCCCATTGCGAATGATGTCCACACGTTCGGGATGCACTCCGAGCCCAACGAGTTCATCCTTGCTGGGTTGGGAGACCGTGACATAACGCAACGACTGATGCAACCACGGCGATACTCGAGATTCCAAAAACCAGCCGATCTTGGACAGGATCTTTCCGGCCACTGGCCATTGCTCACGATGGCAGTGGTGAGTGAGCAAGATGGTGGGCTTGCCAGAAAAAAGTGCAGCAAAAAAGGGAATTCCGTTTTGGGTATCCACCACAACGTCAACTCCACGCATGGTGCCCAATCCTAAGCGTCCAGCAATCATCCCCAATGCGGCTTTAGGATAAACCCCAAATTTGCCACCGCTGCGAGAAAACCTCACGCCTTCGCGCATGCTGCGACGAGGAGCATCTGTATAAGACGATGTACGGAAGATGACCTCGTGTCCGTGGCGTGCACAATATTCCGCGACCCGTTCAAGGTAGCGTTCACTCCCGCCACCTTGAGGATGCGTCGTATCACGCCAACATAATAAGAGAATCTTCATATCACAACCCACCCTAGAGCATGAAAAGATAATCTCCATGGCGAAACCACCACAGCATACTGCAAAACTTGCCAACCTACGTCGATCCCTCACCCTTCTGAGGAGTTTTCGCCATGAGCAAACCGCGCCTGACAAATTCTATGCCCCATTAGCAGCAGACACTGCGAATCTCATAACAAGTCTGTGTAGAGACACTCACTCGCCCATAGGCAGTGTCTTAGACGTCGGAGGTGGTCCCGGATATTTTGCTGACGAGTTTGAGCGTCGCGGGATTCATTACGTCAGTGTTGAACCCGACGCTGGGGAAATGTCAGCTGCAGGTATTAGCATCGCGAATGCTGTCCGCGCTAGCGGAACTGCCTTGCCCTTTAGCGCAGATGCTTTTGATGTTGTGTATTCCTCTAATGTGGCAGAACACATCGCTGACCCTTGGCTCATGGGTGAAGAAATGCTGCGAGTAACACGGCCGGGTGGTCTAGCAATCCTGAGTTATACCGTGTGGCTCGGGCCCTTTGGCGGGCACGAGACCGGCCTATGGCAACACTATATTGGCGGTAATTTCGCCCGCGATTATTACAGCCGCCGCCACGGGCATCCGCCCAAAAATGTTTTTGGGACATCCTTATTTAATGTCTCGTGTGCCGCGGGATTGCGCTGGGCGCGTAGTGTATCCGACGCTCAACTGGTTCTGGCTTTTCCTCGTTACCACCCCCGCTGGGCATGGTGGCTAGTACGGATCCCGATCCTCCGTGAATTTCTTGTGAGTAACCTCGTGGTAGTTCTGAAAAAGCCGGAGCTCCCTTACGACTAAAGAGAAGCTCCGGCCCAACAGTTCTTGCTATTCTGCAGCAGCCACGCGCTGCTTCAGAGCCTCAAACTGCTCAAGCACCTCTGCAGGCACTGCGGATCCCTTGGAACCAAGGAACTCAAGGTACTGCTCGTTATCCTCAAGGTCGCCCTTCCATTGAGCGGCAGGGGCAGAGAGTGCCTCCTTGACGTCTTCAATCGGGGTGTCCAGACCAGTAAGGTCGAGGTCCTCTACGCGTGCGGTGTAGCCAGCGATGGTCTCATCGGCTTCTACGCGGCCTTCAATGCGGTCCACAATCCACTTAAGAACGCGGCTGTTGTCTCCGAAGCCAGGCCACAGGAAGCGGCCATCGTCGCCACGGCGGAACCAGTTCACGAGGAAGACAGCCGGCATCTTGTCGCCGCCCTTCTTGCCCATGTCGATCCAGTGCTGCAAGTAATCAGCAGCGTTGTAGCCGATGAACGGCAGCATAGCCATGGGGTCGTGACGCAAAGCACCCACGGTGCCCTCGGCGGCGGCCGTCTGGCCGGAGGATAGCAGCGCACCGATCATGGTGGCGTGGTTCCAATCGTGAGCCTGAGACACCAGCGGAACAGTGTCTGGGCGACGTCCACCGAAAAGGATTGCGGAGATCGGAACGCCTTCTGGGTTGTTGAACTCTGCGGCGGCAACGGGGCACTGCTCTAGTGGCACGCAGTAACGAGAGTTCGGGTGGCTGGAAGGCTGATCGCTCTCCGGAGTCCAGTCGTTGCCTTTCCAGTCGATAAGGTGCTCCGGCTGGTTTTCCAGTTCCTCCCACCAGATGTCGCCGTCGTCGGTAAGCGCAACGTTGGTGAACAGGGTGTTGCCCGGCTCCATGGTCTTCATGGCGTTGGGGTTAGAGGAGTAGTTGGTTCCTGGTGCTACGCCAAAGAATCCGTTCTCCGGGTTGATGGCGTAAAGACGTCCGTCCTCGCCAAAGCGCAGCCATGCGATATCATCGCCAACGACCTCGGCCTTCCATCCTTCGATGGTCGGCTGCAGCATCGCCAGGTTGGTCTTGCCACATGCCGATGGGAAGGCGGCGGCAATGTAATAGACCTTGTCTTCTGGAGAGGTGAGCTTGAGGATGAGCATGTGCTCAGCCATCCAGCCTTCTTCTTTAGCCATGACAGAAGCAATACGCAGCGCGTAGCACTTCTTGGCCAGGATGGCGTTTCCGCCGTAACCGGATCCAAAGGACCAGATCTCCTTGGTCTCCGGGAACTGCGTAATGTACTTGGTTTCATTGCAAGGCCACGCAACATCTTCCTGGCCCGGCTCTAATGGCGCGCCCACGGAGTGGAGACACGGAACGAAAGAACCGTTGTCGCCAATCTTGGCGAGCGCCTCAGCACCCATGCGGGTCATCACGCGCATGGAAAGCACCACATAGGCGGAGTCCGTGAGCTGGACACCCAGCTTGGGCGCGGGGTCGTCGATAGGCCCCATACAGAACGGAACTACGTACATGGTGCGCCCCTTCATGGCACCACGGTATTGTTCCGTCATCTCGGCTTTCATCTCTACCGGATCTGCCCAGTTATTGGTTGGGCCAGCACCCTCCGGAGTGGAGGTACAAATAAAGGTACGAGACTCAACGCGTGCGACGTCCGCAGGGTTGGAACGTGCGAGGAAGCTATTTGGGCGCTTCTCATCGTTGAGGCGGATAAGCGTGCCTGATTCAACGAGCTCCGAGGTAAGTCGGTCCCACTCTTCTTGAGAGCCGTCTGCAAAGACGACTTGCTCCGGCTGGAAAAGCTCTACATTCTCCGCAATCCAATTCAGTAATACTTCATTCTTTGTAGGGGCTTCACCCTTAAGGCCCTTAATGGACACGGTGGACATCGCTTCTCCTGACATAGTTGCGCGTGTCAATTGACTGTTCTTCCTCACCACACAGTAGCCATTAAGACACGAGGAAAGGAACACTAACTCAGAGACGCGCATCACAAAAAGTGCCCATTCGCAGCTCCACCCCCGATATTCGCACCAGACCGAGGGAAAATCTTTGAAAATTCCCCCTCACACACCCACCCCTTTCGGGGGCAAAAGTGTGCAAAATATTCATAAGGTGCCGCAAATAATCGCGCGCGCTGCAGTTTTGCCAACCAAGAATGTACACAACGCCACACACAAAACAGAGACCATTACCGAACTCCCAACGTCCACTATGGACCTGCGCTACACATCCACCTCCCCCGGAAAATCTCCACATCTTCCCGCACCAACCAACCCAAAGAGGTCTGACGTCTAAGTAATCCATAGGGGAATATCAGCTAAAAATCGCTCCCCCAACAACCACTTTGGTCACACTTTTCACTTTAATTCACTCTTTTTTGCCCTGCGCTGGGGCTTACACATTGAACAAATTCCAGCGGAGGGGCAAAATAGCAGGGATGTCTAATTCTGATAATTCCCAAAATTCGCTCGGAGAGCTCCCCTCCGGGCGCCCTTTGCAAACCGATTTTAATAACCAGTTCAACAACGACCTTGATTATCCCCGCCTCGGATCCGTCAGTTTCCGTCGCGGAACACTCACCGATAATCAAGAGAGTATGTGGGAGGAACACTGGCCTAAGCTGGGAACAGTCCTGTCCGACGAGCGCATAAACGTCGCGGAATGGTTCGGTCGTGACGGCGCCCGCACCATCTTAGAAATCGGATCCGGAACCGGAACCTCTACCGCAGCCATGGCCCCACTTGAGGCCGATACCAACGTTATTGCCGTCGAGCTGTATAAGCCTGGTCTTGCCAAGCTCCTCGGCGCGATCGTCCGCAATGACATCGATAACATCCGCATGGTCCGAGGCGACGGGGTGGAAGTCCTCACCCGCATGTTCGGAGAATCCTCCCTCGACGGAGTCCGTATCTATTTCCCGGATCCCTGGCCCAAAGCGCGTCACCATAAACGTCGCATCATCCAGTCGGGCGTGCTTAACCTGATTGCCACCCGGCTTAAGCCTGGCGGTGTTCTTCACGTAGCCACCGATCACGCCGACTATGCCGAGTGGATTACCGAGCTGGTCGATGTAGAACCCATGCTGGAGTACATGGGCTGGCCGTGGCCAGAGTGCCCGCAGCTCACAGATCGTCAGGTCATCACCAAATTTGAGGGTAAGGGCCTGGACAAAGACCACACCATCACGGAATTCCTGTGGAGGAAGAAATAAAATGACTTCCTTTGATATCCCTCTCCACATCCCCGTAGCACCCGATAATGAGCTTCTTCTGGTGTGGGACGCCCCCAACCTAGACATGGGGCTGGGTGCCATCCTTGGTGGCCGCCCTAATGCAGCCCACCGCCCGCGTTTCGACGCCGTAGGTAAATGGCTGCTAGCAAAAGCAGGCGAACTCAGCCACACCACCGGCATCAAGATCGAGGCTGAGGCGACCGTCTTTGCCAATATCACCCCCGGTGGTGCGGATAATGTTCGCCCTTGGGTTGAGGCATTGCGCAACATCGGATTCGCGGTGTTTGCCAAGCCCAAGCTGTCCGAAGAAACCGACGTGGATCCGGACATGCTCGCCCATATTCGCCTACGTCACCAGGCCGGCAAGCTCAAGGGCTTAGTGGTAGCCAGCGCAGACGGGCAGAATTTTAAAGACCTCCTCGATGAGCTAGCCGCCGAGGGAGTCGCCGTCACCGTCCTAGGATTCCACGAACACGCAGCTTGGGCAGTAGCCGATGAAGCATTGACGTTCGTAGACTTAGAGGAAGTGCCCGGAGTATTCCGTGACCCGCTACCCCGTGTCAGCCTGGACAAGCTTCCTGACGAAGGCGCATGGCTACAGCCATTCCGCCCACTTACTGCCTTATTGTCTAATCGCTAGGATCAATACACATGTTCTCACGCTGGGGAGACTTCGCTTACCGCCACCGTCGCGTGGTGCCCGTAGCAATCGTCGTGTTTATCGTGGCGATCTACGGTATCTTTGGCATCCGCCTTGCCGAACGCATGAGCCAAGAAGGCTGGGACGATCCCGGTTCTTCCTCGACTCAGGCTGCCAATATTGAGCAAGAAGTCTTTGGTCGCGACAACTCCGGCGACGTTGTTCTCCTCTTCTCTTCCGAAGATGGAATAGCTAAGAACAAGAACTTCGATGAGATCAAGCAGTATCTGGGCGACCTCAAAGCTTTACATCCCGACCAGATCGCGGACGTCACATCGTACTTTGATAATCGCAATGCTCAGTTGCTATCCAAGGACGGAAAAACGGCCTTTGCCGCGGTCTCCCTCAAAGGTGACCACGAGCAGACCTTGAAAGATTTCCGAGCGATCAAAGGAAATCTGAAGCCGAAATTTGACGGTGTGACTGTCCAAGTAGCCGGAGCTACTGCAGTCGCCGACGCCCTGGATTCCGGTATGGCGGGCGATATCAAACGTGCGGAAGTGGTAGCACTTCCGCTCGTGGCTATTTTGCTGTTGTTTGTTTTCGGCTCAGTGGTAGCCGCTTTTATGCCGCTTATCGTGGGCATTCTCTCCATTCTGGGTTCCCTCGGCGTGCTGTCCATTCTCGCCGGTTTCGCTCAAGTAAATGTGTTCGCACAATCTGTGGTCACGCTGCTTGGTTTGGGCCTAGCCATTGACTACGGACTTTTCATGGTGTCCCGCTTCCGCGAGGAGATGGACCAGGGCCGAGATATCCGCGACGCAGTGCGCATCACTACGTCTACCGCTGGAAAGACCGTGGTCTTCTCTGCAGCCATGGTGGCCGTGGCCCTTTCCGGGCTACTGGTCTTCCCGCAAGCATTCCTCAAGTCGGTGGCCTACGGCGCCATCAGCGCCGTCGGTCTCGCCGCTTTGCTGTCCATCACGGTGCTGCCCTCGATCTTTGCGATGCTAGGGACAAAGATCGACAAGTGGACACTGCGCCGCACTAAGCGCAGCGCTCGCACACTCGCCGATACCTGGTGGTACAAGCTACCCGCCTGGGCCATGAAGCGTTCCAAAACCGTCGTTGTCTCTCTCGTCTTCCTTTTGATCGCGTTGACGGTTCCGCTCGCGGGAATCACGTTCGGCGGAATCAATGAGACATACCTGCCGCCTAACAGCGATGTCCGTAAGGCTCAGTCCACTTTTGATCAGGAGTTCCCTGCGTTCCGCACAGAACCCATCAAACTGGTGGTCTCCAACGCTACTAACGATCAGCTGATCAAGGTATACCAGCAGGCAAACGCGATCACGGGCCTCACCGATAGGTTTAAGCCGTCGACTGCCACTAAAGACGGCACCACCGTTCTTTCTGCTGGCATCGCCGAGCGCAAAGACAACGAGTCAGTGGTAAAACAGCTCCGAGCAATCGAGGTTCCTGAAGGCGTCAGCGTGCACATCGGCGGCACCCCGGCAATGGAGGTTGAATCCATTGAGGCGCTCTTTGACAAGCTGCCGTGGATGGCAATCTACATCGTGCTAGCCACATTCATTTTGATGTCTCTGGTGTTCGGCTCGATGATCCTGCCGGCAAAAGCCATCATCATGACTATCTTGGGCATGGGAGCCACCCTGGGCATCCTCACCGCAATGTTCGTTGACGGCATCGGCTCCAGCCTCTTTAATTTCTCCGCCGGCCCATTGATGAGCCCCGTCTTGGTTCTCATCATGGCGATTGTCTACGGCCTATCCACGGACTACGAGGTGTTCTTGGTCTCCCGCATGGTGGAGGCACGCGACAACGGCGAGTCCACCGACGAAGCCATCAAGTACGGCACCGCCCACACCGGCGGCATTATTACGGCTGCCGCGCTGATCATGATCGTGGTCTGTGGCGCGTTTGGATTCTCCGAGATCGTGATGATGAAGTACATCGCGTTTGGCATGGTCGTAGCATTGCTTTTCGACGCCACCATCATCCGCATGCTTCTAGTCCCCGCGGTCATGCACCTGCTGCGTGAAGACAACTGGTGGGCTCCCCGATGGGTCAAGCGAGCCTCCGAAGCCATGGGCCATAACTCTGCCCCTGAACCACTGCCTGTTGCTTCTCCACCGGCGGAGAGCGTCGATACGCCTGTGAGGCGCGTCGAACCCGTGCAACCTCGCGTCCCAGTATCCGCCTATATGGACGACACGAGCACCATGGCCCCAGTGAAGGAACGTCTTTACCCACCTCGCCCCGCTCAGCAGCAGCCTGCTCCCCAGCAGCCCACTCCCCCACGGCCCGCACCTCCGCGACCTGCGCCTCCGCGCACACCTCCGCACGCTGCTGCACCTGCTTTTAACCCAAAGCGCACATGGGGCAGCACTGCTGCTACATCGCACGATTCAGGAGCCGCCGATACAGTGGAGGAGCAAGGCTCACATACCTCGAAGCGTAAACTCCATCACTCGCGACGCGAAACCCTCGTGTCCGATACAACAGTGGTGGATCCCCGGACCGCAGGTCGATCCGGACGTATCGCCTCCGAGGATAACGAGCTCGTCCCCTTCTCTGAGCTGGTGAAGCGTCTGCGTGAAGAACATTAGAGCCCGATGGTGGCATAACAAGTGGGTGCGGTTTTTAGGGCCGCTGGTGATCCTTGTGATCGCCGCCTTCTTGCTACGCGATAAAATGCCGTTCCTCGCCGAGGGTTACCGCGAGGTGTTAGAGGCAAACAACACTGGGCTCGTTCTGTCCGTTGTCGCGGTTCTTATCTCTTTGATCGCGATGGCCGAAGTCATGCGCCAGCTCCTCCGGGCCGGCGGCTCCAAGGTTAGCCTGCTGCACACCACTCAGCTGGTGTTCATCGCCAACTCCTGGTCGGGCACGTTCCCCGGGGGCGCAGCAATTTCCACGGTGTATCAATTCAAAACCATGCGCACCTGGGGCGTGAGTATCCTCGTGAGCTCGTGGTTTATCGTAGTCTCCGGCGCCCTGTCCACGCTCTGGCTGGTGGCCTTGGGAATTGTCGGCGTCTTATTCATGGGGGCCCAGTTCAGCATATGGCCACTGCTAGGCACCGCTGGCGTTATGATCGGCGTCTCCGTCTTGCTCTACGCAGCAACCAATAATCCACGCACGACCAGTCGATACGCCACCGGCATCGTCCGCGCCTTTAACCGCCTCATGCGCAAGGACCCCGAACGCTGGATCCCCACCATCAAAGGGCAGATCTCTCAGCTCGACGCCGTACGCCTCACCCCCAGCCGTTTTCGCGTGGTTTCATTACTCTCGCTCTCCAACTGGCTTTTCGACGTCGCCAGCCTCTGGCTGTGCATCTGGGCTGTTACGGGCAATCTCCCCGGGTTGGAACGCGTCGGCGAGATCCCCTCATTCTTGGGTGTGACTCTCGCCTTTGTCACCGCAAAAATCGTGGGCACTGCGCAGATCACCCCGGCCGGTGTGGGGCCCGTCGAGGCCGCCATGACAGCGAGCCTCGTGGCAGTGGGTATGACCGTGTCCACAGCCTTTGGCGCAGTCTTTGTCTACCGCATTGTGTCCTTTGCGCTCATCACAGCCATCGGCTGGATCATCTACTTCATCACCGTCGCCCGTGGCGGGATACGCGCAAGCTATGGTGATCAGGACAACGAACCTTATAAGGAGACCGCAACCTCATGAAGTACTTCTGGTACGACGTTATCGCCGTCCTCGCATTCGCCATCTTCGCCCGCGCTGCGCATGGCGGCCTGGGTATACTCCAAATCCTCGATACCTGGTGGCCATTCCTCATCGGCACAGCCTTGGGCTGGCTTCTCATACGCGCCCGCAACCCGCTGGCCTTGGGTAATGGCGCTATCGTTTGGGTCGCTACGGCAGCAGCCGGCCTCACCGTATGGGGTATCCGTCACGGCCAGGTTCCCCATTGGTCCTTCATGATCGTCGCTACAGTGATGAGCGGAATCTTGCTCTTAGGCTGGCGTGTTGTGGTAGGCAAGCTGAATGGCACAAAGCTCAGTTAGTTAACCAAACTCCCAGGAAAATAAGCATTCCCTTAACGTATACTTTTTGTTATGTTAATTTCTGAAAGTAATCGCATACTTTAGGTTCCTTTACCAGGGCCCTTTGCGGCTTTGGAAATGGATCTTGATTCAACACAACATCCAGAACAACACAGCAAAGAGGTCTTTTATGTCCACGTCTTCACGCCGGATTTCCCTTATCGTCAGCGGCATCCTCGCCACAGCCGTTATCGCCCCCGCCGCCCCTGCACTAGCAGCAGATGCTGGCCTTGCGGGAGCAGTGGCCGAAGCACAGGGCACCGAAGAAGCCCCCAAGACCCACGAGGAAAAGCTCCAAGAGGCAACAGAGCTGCTCACCAAGATCACTTCCCAGGGCGGAGCCGTTGCTTATATCCAGCATGAGGGGAAGGAAGTACTCAACAACTACACCCCAGGGGAGGGTGAGATTGAGTCTTTCATCCAAAGCGCCGATAGAAAGCACTCCGAAGAGCAACTCCAGGAAGCGATCGACGCCACTCGCGAAGACGCCACCACAGTCAAAGAACGCATCACGGATATGCTGAGCACACTGACTGAGCAGTATTCTGACGCTCAAACCTCCAAAGAAGAAGCCTTTATCCAGGCTGCCCAGAAGGTACAAAGCGCCGTAAGCGATCTCAAGCTCTCCGCGGAATGGCTAGCCATCATGCAGAAGGTCGCAACACACTTCAACGTGCCAACAGACGGCGTTAAAGACGCTTTCACCCCAAACGCGTAGGCCTTTAATATCTCCTGGGGGTGGCACACATGATATTCGTATGCCACCCCCAGGGGCTTAAGGGGGAACTCATCGCTCACACAGCTCTCTCTTGTCAGCATCTTCGACTAACCTAAACACAATGACAGTGGAGACTTTTCTTACGGGGCTTAGCCCAGTAATTGTGTATGCAATCGTAGGATTCGGAGTGTTGATTGAAAGCATCGGAATCCCTATCCCCGGTGAAACCGCAGTAATTGCCGCCTCTCTCCTATCCACCACACACACTGCGAATATTCATTTGCAATGGGTCTTCGCCGCAGCATGCATCGGGGCAGTTATCGGCGATAACATAGGTTATTCCCTAGGACATCGCTACGGTCATCACCTCACCTCTTGGTTAGAAAAGCGCTTCCCTCGCCATTTATCACCCAACAGAATGCGTTACGCGGAACACCTTATGCGTACTAAAGGAGTTCCTGTAGTCCTCGGCGGCCGTTTCATAGCGCTGCTTCGCATTCTCGCAGGACCACTCTCAGGCGTAACGCGTATGCCCTATAGTCACTTCTTTTTTGCCAACGTTGCGGGAGCTATAGCCTGGGCGGGAACTGTCACCCTCATGGTTGGTCTTTTGGGCAAAGCTGCGCATACCTGGATCAACGATATTTCCTGGGTGCTCGGCGGAGCTGTTCTGGCCATGGCGCTCGCTGCCCTTCTCTTTGGCAAGGTAACAGGACGCTGGTTGGATAAAAAGGCAGAAGAATACGCGCAGCGCACTAGCTAATACGCAAAAATCCCCTGGTTCTATAGCCAGGGGATTTTTACGTGCCATAGAGCACTTAGGAGCACTACATGGGCGAAATAGTGTGCTTCTTAGGCAGATCGTGCAGATCTTTAGTTTCTAGCTGACGCAGTGCGCGTCGCAAAGCAATACGCGTCTCATGAGGCTGGATCATCGCGTCAATATAGCCACGCTCGGCAGCGACATAGGGGCTGGTCATGTTCTCGTCGTAGAAATCCATGAAGACCTTCTTCATGTACGCCCGCTGCGTCTCATCTTCGATCATGGCCAGCTGCTTGCCCTGGATCATCACGGACGCCGCCGCAGCGCCCATCACGGCGATCTGAGCAGTTGGCCATGCCAGGTTGATGTCACCAGTAAGGTTCTTGGATCCCATCACCGCATACGCTCCGCCATAGGCCTTGCGCACGATCAACGAGATCTTAGGAACCGTAGCTTCCACCAGCGCAAAGGCCAGTTTGGCACCGCGGTGGATCAGTCCAGCTTTCTCCTGATCCACACCTGGCAAGTAGCCTGGAGTATCTACCACGAACAAAACAGGGATGTTGTAGGCATCGCAAATGCGGATAAAACGAGCGCCCTTGTCCGCAGCGTCAGCGTCGATACAACCAGCAAACTCCAGTGGTTGGTTGGCCACCACGCCCACAGATTTGCCGTCGATACGCGCAAAACCTGTAATCAGGTTAGGCGCGAAGTTCGGCTGTACCTCAAGGAAATCATCGGAGTCAAAAAGACGCTTGAGCAGATCGTGCATGTCATAGCCGGCGTTGGTGTCATCCGGCATGAAGGTATCCAAGGCTTCGTCGCCGGTGAGATCCTCGTCCGCGGGGGCCCAATACTCAGGGTTGGGATCCTGACACGTCAACGGAAGGTGCTGCAAAAGATCATGGACATAATTGAATGCATCCTCCTCATCGGCAGCGACATAGGAGACGTTGCCGTTGAGTTCCTGCTGACGAGCCGAGCCCAGATCATGGGAGCTAATGTCCTCGCCAGTGACCTCCTTGATCACGGCAGGGCCAGTAACGTAGAGCTCTGCACGCCCATCGACGGCCACCACAAAGTCAGTAGTCACCGGCGCATATACGGCACCGCCGGCAGACTTGCCCATCATGATAGAGATCTGCGGGCTACGGCCAGACAGCGGAAGTTGCCTGCGAGAGATCTCCGAATACATGGCTAGCGAGGTCACAGCATCCTGGATGCGGGCGCCGCCAGAATCCTGAATACCGATCACCGGGCAACCAATTTTGATGGCCATGTCCATGACCTCACAGACCTTACGGCCAAAGGTCACACCCACGGAACCGCCATACACCGTCTTGTCGTGGGCGTAAATGGCCACGGGGCGGCCGTCGATACGCCCGTATCCGGTAACAACGCCGTCACCGTAAGGGGCATCTTTTTCGTCAGGAGTACGGCCAAGTGCGCCGATTTCTACGAAAGAGCCGTCATCAAGGAGTCGCTGAATACGCTGACGAGGGGTCGTAAAACCTGCCTCGTCGCGCTTCGCGCGGGCACGCTCACTGCCCGGGTCTTGAGCCTTCTCAAGGCGCGCGCGTAGGTCAGCTAGCTTTTCCGCAGTTGTCTTCATGCTCACTTAGTCAGTCACCTGCTTGGGAGATTATTTACTGTGCAGTTCTGCAATTCGCTTGGTCAGTTCAAGACCCACCGTAGCGATTTCCGGCTCATCGACCACCGCAAGGTGGTCACCGCGCAGTTGCACAATGTCCAACTGCTCCACGATAGCCGACCAACCACCATCCTGATTAATCTCAGCGTACGCCGGCTCAAGCTCAATCGCTCCATCATGCATACGTTCCGCACGGAACAGGATCACAGGAGCCTTCACACCGGCCCAGCGCTGCATATCCATCTTGTCCAGAATTCGGTTATCCACAAAGGAAGCGCGCTGGTGCTCTAACACGCCAGCAGAAAGGCCGTGCTCCGAGGCATCTGTGTTGGCCAAGAACTCACTCATCATGGTCAGAAGAGCGTCTTCACCAGCGGTTTCCAAGAGCTCATAGGGAACCGGGAAGTCAAGGCCGTAGGTCTTCTTGGCAAACGCCGAGTACCGTTCCCACCGCTTCTTGGTCTCTTCCATTGTGTCTGGCGCGGGATTCTTTGGCTGAACCGTATCCAGCAGAGCAATCGTGGCAATCTCTACGCCACTGCCCTGTAGCTGATGAGCAACCTCATAGGCCAGCGCGCCACCAAAGCTCCAGCCACCCAAAATAACAGGAAGCCCATCGGAGTAGCGCTTAATCTCATCGAGGTATTGAGCCGCACGCTCCTCCAAAGCACCCTCAAGGCGCTCCACACCATAAACGGGAACCTCTGCTGGAAGTCGTCGCATCAGCGGTTGGTATACAACCGAAGATCCGCCGGCCGGGTGGAACATGAACACGGCCGGGGCGGTCGAGCCTTCCGGACGCGCGCGCAGCACGCGGATGTTACCTTCCACGTCGGTTTCCAAGCCTTCGCGAACAATGTTGGCCAGCGGCTCTAGAGTCTCAGCTGTAAAAACCTGCTCCGTAGTCACTTCAATGCCGCCGCGCTCGGTGAGGCGCTCAGCAATGTCCTTGGCCTGTTCCTCAGTGATTGATGGAAGCTCGCTGGTCACTCCCGCTGCGGCAGCACCAGTGATTCCCGCCCAGGTAGCAAAGACGAGGCGTTCCGACGCGTCACGCGGAGCCACTCCGACGCCTTTAGCACCGTCACGGGGTGCTTCGCTCTTCTCTACAACAGCGGGTACCGGTGAAGGGGTGCTCTCTGCATCGGCGGTGACCGCGGACGCAGTACCGTCGCCAGCTGGTTTGGCCGCAACTAACCCTTCTACCAGGGTGACTACCTCGGCTGCGGAGGCGTCGCGAAGCGCCTGCACCTGCAATGGTGGAATCTGGAAGTCATACTCAATGCGGTTCTTGATGCGCATACCCATCAAGGAGTCCAGGCCCAAGTCAATAAGAGGAAGTTCAAGCGGAAGATCTTCCACGTCATAACCCATTGCCTCGGAAACGATAGCGCGCATCCGCTGCTCCACGGTTTCCCCGCTCGTGGGATCCCAGCGCAGGGACTCGCCCACAAAATCAGAAGGCTGTTCCGGCTGGTTTACCGGGAGATCCTGAGTCAGCGGCGCCGGAGTCTCAAAAGAATCAGCTGCTAGTGCCACAGCGGTGGCAAAGCCCTCAGCAACGGCAACGGTGGTGTCACCCATAACGCGGTGAATCTCTACGCTTACGCCACCGATATTGCGGGTGACCACAGTGGTCAGATCACCCGACGGCGGCAACGTGCCCGTCTCCTCGACTGCGATAAGCGTGGCCCCTGGAAGAACAGCCTCAACGGCTGCTTCCAGTAGCGCTGCTGCAGAAGGAACGAGGTCAGCCGTGGTGGAGAAAGCCACCGCACCCTTGGGCAGAGTTACCTTTGTACCAGGCAATGCTGCATGGTTGCCCGATGACGGACGCGCAGCGGTCCAATACCGTTGGCGCTTCCAAGGGATATGGGGAGCGTGAATAGTTTCGCCTTCCCCGTAAAGACGGCTGAAATCTATCGGGGCACCCTGGACATACATCTTGCCCAAGAGGTCCCGAATCGACTCGGCCTCGCTCACCTTGCGCTTGAGCGCGAACAGGAGTTGGGCGTCGCCTCTGCCTACGCTGAACGCCGTATTCATCATCCCCATCAAGGCAACCGGGTTCGGCGAAATTTCCACCAACATCGTATGACCTGCCGCAAATGCCTGCTCAGTGGCATCCTGGAACCATACAGCCTGACGGGTACAGCGCAGCCAATAGTCCGAGCCGTGCACCACAGATCCCACAGGGTATGTGACTCCCCGATCCACAGAGCTAAACAGCGGAATGGTGATCGGCAACGGAGTGATGTCTGAGGTCTCCGCGGCAAGTTCGCCAAGGAGCGGTTCGACGGCACTCGTATGCCCGGCGCCCTTAACGTTAAGAAGTCGAGCGAATTTCTCCTCCGACTCCAGCTTCTCCACAAGGCGCACCACAGCCTCTCGTGGGCCGCCCACTGTAGTCATGCCCGGTCCGGCATATACTGCAGGCTCAATACCTGCGAAGTCTGGGTGGGTGGCAATAAATTCGTCGAGTGCCTCCACAGAGAATTCCACCACGGCCATTGCGCCGAGTTCATCCTCCGGAAGAGACTTCTCGCCCTCACCCATAAGCCTGGAGCGGTGGCAAGCAATGCGCATAGCGTCCTCAGCGCTAAGACCGCCGGCTGCATAGGCCGCTGCGATCTCGCCCATGGACATGCCCATCACTGCAGCCGGGCGCGCCCCATAGGAAGCCAGAAGATCAGTCAGCGCGATCTGAATTGCGGTGATAGCCACCTGTGCGGTTTCAGTGTCATACGTCTGTTCGTCGTCAGCGACGATGTCCAGGATGGACCAGCCCGATTCAAAAACTACCAGTTGATCAAGCTCTTCCAGGCGCTCCCGGAACTCGGAGGACATAGCCACCAGGTTCTTCACCATCTTGCGATGCTGGGAACCAAAACCGGAGTACACAAAAACGGGGCCGACGGTAGCCGGCGAATCTGCGGCGGCGATGCCTGCACTAATCTTGCCTTCCGCGACCTGGCGCAGACGCTTCACAGCATCAGCAGTGGTATCCGCGTGGACCACGGCACGAGAGCGCCCATGGTTACGCTTAGCCACGCTACGCGCAACCTTAATCAGGTCCTCATCTGCACGGCCTTCCAAGAAGTCTGCAAGCTGTGCAGCGACTTCCCTGCGTCGCGACGGCAACAGCCCCGATACCTCAAGGGTGACCGCATTCGGGTTCTCAGGATCTATAAGCTGCGGGGTGGGCTGGTGCTGAGTGGTGTATTCCTCAGGCTCGAAGGAGGACACAACCACGTGAGCGTTGGTGCCGCCAAAGCCGAATCCGGACACGCCTGCGATCTTGTGACCTGAGTACTGTGGCCATTCGCGAGGATCTTCGATGACCTCAAGGTGCTCCGCATCAAAGTCAACATAGCGGTTCGGCGCCGTGTAGTTAAGCGACGGCGGCAGCACGTCGTTAGTCATAGAAAGCACGACCTTGATCAGGCCTGCAGCGCCCGCAGCGGACTCGGTGTGCCCGAAGTTTGTCTTAGCTGAACCGAGCAACGTGGGCGTGGCAAAATCACGTCCGGGGCCCAAAACCTTGCCCAGGGAGGTGGCCTCAATGGGATCACCGAGGATCGTGCCGGTGCCGTGTGCCTCTACATAGTCCACAGTCGCGGGGTCCACGCCGGCATCGTTATATGCGCGATGGAGGACATCTACCTGTGCGTCAGGGTTGGGTGCAGTTAGGCCATTGGAGTGCCCGTCCGAGTTGACTGCGGAACCCTTGATCACGGCGAGGATAGTGTCGCCGTCCGTAATGGCGTCCTGGACGCGCTTCAAAATGAGTACGCCGGCGCCGTCGGAACGCACAAAGCCGTCTGCGTCATCGGAGAAAGCATGGATCTTTCCTGTGGGGCTGAAAACACCCAACTCGCCAAAGCCTGTGGACACAAAAGGCGCAGCGAGGATGTTCACGCCACCAGCCACAGCGACGGAGGCTTCTCCCTCACGCAGCGCACGAACAGCTTGGTGCACAGACACCAACGAGGAGGAACACGCAGTGTCCACGTTGACCGATGGGCCACGGAAGTCAAACGCATAAGAGATGCGGTTAGGAATAATCGAGCTGGCAGTTCCCGTGAGCGCATAAGGATGAGACTCGGAGGGGTCCGCGCTGATCAGCATGCCGTAGTCGTTGCTAGAAGAACCAACGAACACGCCTACCGGCTCCCCGCGCAGGCTGGAGGGCGCAATGTGCGCGTGCTCCAATGCCTCCCACGTCAGCTCAAGCATGATGCGCTGCTGCGGGTCGATGTTCACGGTCTCTAACGGCGACAGCCCGAAAAACTCGGCATCAAAGCTGGAAATATCGTCCAGGTAGCCACCCCGGAAATCGATGTCAGCCATCTTTTTGGTCGTAACCTCATCGGCTGCGTATTCCGACCAACGCCCGATGGGAAGATCGGTGATGCCGTCACGCCCCTCCACAAGCATGGACCACATCTCATCGATGTTGTGCGCGCCTGGGTAACGAGCCGCCATGCCAACGATCGCAATGTCGTGGTTACCTGGGGTGTTCGAGGTACGAGTGAGCTTCTGCAAACGTGCAGATTGCTCGCGAGGAGCGCCCTCTACCAAGCGCTTAGACAACGCCGTAATAGTCGGATATTCATAGGCAATTGTTGCATCAAGCTGAACACCAAGGAGGTTCTCCAACTCGCCGGACAGCAGCACAACATCACGAGAAGACAGGCCGAAAGACTGCATCGGCTTGTCATCTGTGATCTCTTCGGCCGGTAGCCCAGTGGTAGCAATAACCCAGTCCCGCAACCACGCTCGCAGTTGCTCGGTGGTCATCGCATTTTTGGCACCCTGGCGAGAATCCATACGTATAAAACCTTCTCAGTGATCGGCGAAATATCGGCACCTCTAAGGGAGGGGTGCCGATAAGATTTACCTACGACAGTCGTTCTATTCTATATCGTCACTGAGGCACCAAGTGTTTCATCCGGTGCAATTCACCAAAGCCGCACTACAAAGCACAAGAGGGGCCGTCGAACACTAAGCTTTTCGACGCCCCTCTCCTTCCGTAAACAACTACTGCTCTAGGTATGCCTTCTTGTTCACGCGGCGTGCGATCTTTCCAGAGGATGAACGAAGAATCTCACCAGGGGCAAGCACACGAATGTCGGTAGGCACCACGCCATGAGACTCGGTCACTGCTGCACGGATTGCCTCTATAGCTTCAGCGTCACCGGAAGCGTCGCGCTCAAGGTCACGTTCAGCCAGGATGATCAGCTTCTCTACGTCGTCGCCTTCAATAGCAAACGCAGCGACGGCTGCTGGGCGAATATGCTCAGAAGCGTGATCCACGGTGTACTCAATATCCTGCGGATAGTGGTTACGCCCAGCGATAATGACCAGATCCTTGAGACGACCCGTAATAAACAGATCTCCATCAACCATTGTGCCAAGATCGCCGGTGGCCATCCAACGGTCATCCTCAGGAGCACCCTCCGCACGAGAGTTCTCAGCCAAGCGGCCCTGCAATGTGTTACGGAAGGTTTCCGCCGTGTCCGCATCGCGGTCTAGGTAACCAGCAGCCACGTTATCTCCATGAACCCAGATCTCACCGATGGAGCCGTCGGCAAGCTCCTGCTTGGTCTCGGGGTCTACGATCACAAGCTTCTGCGGGGCAACTGCCTGGCCACAGCCCATCATGGACACTGCTGCAGGAGAATCGGAATCAACGCGTACGGCCTTGTTTGCAGCGAGTTCATCACGATCAAAGTACGCAATGCTCGGGCGCTCCGGAGTCTGCGGCGTGGTCACCAGGAGGGAAGCCTCTGCCAGACCGTAGGAAGGACGGATTGCGGAACGATTAAGGCCAAAGGGACCAAATGCTTCCACGAAGGCGTTCACTGCCTTTTCTGTGACAGGCTCGGAGCCTACGATCAGACCATCAACCTTTGAGAAATCCGCATCCGAACCGGCTTCAGGAGCAGCATAACGAGCAGCCAACTCCAGTGCGAAGTTAGGAACGACGGTATACACCGCATTGTCGCCTTCTCGGCGCTTAAGCTGGTTTACCCAACGTGACGGCTGCTGGATGAAGTCGCGTGGAGCCATCAGCTCAAACTCCAGGCCTAGCAAGGTCACAAACGCGGCCAAGATGATGCCCATGTCATGGTGCAGTGGAAGCCAGGAAACAAGACGCAGTGGTGTCTTAAGCTGGATGGCCGTAAAAATCTGCAAGACGTTGGTCAAGATGGAACGGTTAGTCAGCACGACGCCTGCAGGAGTGCGTGTGGATCCCGAGGTGTACTGCAAGAATGCAGGAAGATCGACCGGCGCCGTCTTCAATGCTGCAGCGAAAGCCTGTCCCTCCTCGGTGAGCAACGGGTTAACAAAGCTCTGCGCGCCGGAATCAGGCAAGGAGTCAATAGAAATGATGCGTGGGCGTTCTGCGCCTGGGATCTCCGCAAAGAAACGACGAACAGCCGTAGCGCACGTGCTGTTAGTCAACACGATGGTCGGCTTGGCGTCTCCCATGACTGCAGTGAGGTGGTCTGCGTGCCCCGGCTCTGTGGGGTCATACAGAGGAACTGGAACCATACCGGCGTAGAGCGAACCAAGGAAGCCAAAGAGATACTCTGGGCTGTTGTTAGCCAAAATCGCCACACGGTCACCGATGCTGCCTACCTGCTGAAGCCGCGCTGCGACAACTTTAATTCGGGTGTTAACCTCAGTTCGGTTAAAGTCGCGGGCCTCGCCTTCCCGAGAGGAAGAGAAATCCCAGAAGCGGATGCAGTGGCGGTCAGCTCCACCCATTGCAGCATCAGCTTGGAAGAGAACCTCGCCAAGGCCAGCGAGGGTCAGCTCGGGCCGAAGGTTAATCTCGCCCTTCTCGTCAAAGAACTGGCGCATAGCCTGATTCAGATCCATAAGTCTCCTTGAGGGGTTCCTGGCGCGGGGCCATTGCAGAGCCGTCCGTCCGCACCGAAAGTGCTTCATGTTCCATCTACTCTATTAGTTTTGATTGCGAAAGTGTTACACGATAATCAAAAAAGTAGATATTTAGGGGAAATCTTCAGGTATAAGGCTACCAATCCCCGTGCCATGCGGCACGACGACGCACTCAGTACCTGCCAAAGCTCATCGTGTTTTACCCCTTCAAAGGCAAAAGCTGGAAACTTCTGTAAAGTTTCCAGCTTTTTCATAATGCTCGTTTAGCCGATCAGGCCTTTTGCCCATTCTACTGTCCATTGGTTGGCAGTAGTTCCAGGGATCACGTGTGGATTGGTGGCATAGAGCGCATGAACACCGTTCGCCTCCACCAACGCTTGAGCCCGAGCCAGCGCGTTTCCAACATCAGCTGGGGCATCACAAATCGTGTCATCTGGTGCACAGATCTCAAAAGTCTTTGCATCCAGCTCACCAAAACCATTCACACGGGGACCGCGCATGGTGGCTCCCGGCACAATGGGCTGAACAACAAGATTGAGTGGTTGGAGAGCAACTTCTGCACCAACTCCACCTACAGGATTTCCTACAGCCTGGCCCACACCTGGCTGTCTCCTGCCATCGGCGATGAGGGCGACACCCCTCACGCGCTCGGCAGGAATGACTCCCTGCCCGGTACCAATCTTGTTAGCAATGTCTCCAGCAATCACTGCACCCTGGGAGAAACCAGCCAGGATAAAGTCAGTCAACGGACATTCCTGGTGAGTACGAATCAGCTCGCCCTCAAGAGTGGACGTTCCTTCTTGCCTTGACGCGTCATAGCTCAGCTCATGCTGAGCATTAATGTTCCTAAACTGCGCCGTATACGGCAGAGTCCAGACTTTTACATGGTCAGCAGAATACTGTTCTTGCAACGGTCGAGAAATCGACAACATAAACGATGCAGGATTGGCCATTGGATTGATGGGATCATCATCCTTAGCCGACTCCCACGTACCTGGTGCAGAAATAAACTCCACAGCCGGGCAATGATCGGGTTGAACAGGCTCGGATGTCTCTCCCGGCTTGGGTGCAGCACCCTTATCACCGGGATCGAGCGGGTTGTTATCCGTATTGTTCATCCACCGAACGATGCCCATAAGAATCAGCATCAACACCACGATGGTCGCTATGACCGTGAGCAGTTTTTTCATAAGCTCTAGCAGTACGCGGATCGGGCCGAAGAATCAATGAGCTTGGTCAGCTCATCAAAGGAAAGCTTTGATCGTTGCTGCTCTAAGAGCTGCCCCGCAACTGCCTGAACAGTGGCTGGACTCAACGATTGACTATTTCCTTGGCATACAACTCCGGCAGCGCCGATCATCTGGTTTTCCACTCCAGCAATGTTCACGCCGCTCTTGGTTAAGGAATCCAAAAATGCCTTTTCTTTTGCAGAGAAGGATTCTCCTGGAGTCGGTTTAGCTGTGATCTCCTGGCCCGCGCCATCCTTGAATGGCTCGTCGACGCGCCCGCCGCCATTCGGGGCAGAGCCCGAATCTTGCGCAGACGTTGTCTCAGAAGCCGAGCTCTTAGCCGACGTAGACTCAGAGGATTTAGCCTCCCGCGTCAGCGGGGCGATACTCGTGTTCGTGCCAGAATCCTCAACGGTAGCTCCCCCGCCACAGGCGGAAAGAGTTACGCCGACGGAAGCCAGAAGAGCTCCAACAAGGAGGCGGTTGCTATGCATTATCGACGGTCCTCCACTACGCGTCCGTTTATTTCACTGATCTTGCCGTGCTGGAAGGAGATTTCTTCACCGCCAGCAGGGATCGAGGTTTGGTCAGAGGTTGGCCAACCATATTCTCCCTGTTCCCACTTCTTAGCACCCCAAGCATCAAAGATCGCACCCTTGTAGATCACGTGCGCGCCAGTTGTTGCGGACCAGTAGATGTTACCGTGCTCAAACTGCTGGAAAGCACCACCTGGGATGAGGTATTCGTCGGAGGTCGGGAAGCCCAGCTTGGACTTCGCGGTGTCCATCTCGCCATACTTCTTGGCGATCTCGCCACGGACCCAGTGGTTCTTATGGTCCTTATCGCGGGTAACGTAGCCGCCCTGGAACTTCTGCACCAGGCCACCATTGATTTCCTTCGCATCCTCTACCGGATATCCCAGAGATCCGTTCTCCCATTTCAGCTCGCCCCACTTATCCACGAGGTCCTTAGGAACCTCAAAAGCGCCGCGCTCTGGAGACCAATAGATGTTTCCGCGCTCAAACAGTGCAACTACGACGTTGTCCTTGATCTTAAAGTCGCTGGAAACTGGGAAGCCCAACCAGGAGTTAGGGCCACCAATCTCAGAATAACGAGCGCCGACGCGACCACCGAGTGCATGAGCCCCAGTTGCTGGCGACCAGTAGGCGCGGCCATCAACAAAGTCTTCAGCCTTGCCACCAGCGATGTCGTACTCGTTATTTACGCAGGCTCCCACCTGTCCGCCCTTGGTTGCCTCGGCAATGGCACCGATGGCTGCGCAGGATGCGCCGCGGTCTTCAGAAGAAAGTCCAAGCGCATCAGCCATGTACGGCCATGCCTGGGTCATTTCAAACTGCCAGTAAGGCCAATCGTGTACGCCGGAAGGACGGAAGTGCGATACTACGTCCACGCCTGCACGCTTGGCATAATCCACGAAGGTCTGGGTGGTCATACGGGAAATAACTTCAAGACCAATGCCGGCATAGGTTCCCTGGTTCTTAGCAACGGAACCGGGCTGACCGTAGTCGTCACGTCCAGAGCCAGCAGAGACATAGGTCTTAATGCCTTTGAGGGCCTCGATACCCAGCTTAGGATCGTGGTCAATCCAGTCCTGAGAGCCGTCCGGTCCCCACATCGCAGTGGTGTCATATCCGCCAGCATCCTGCTGTGCTGCGCGAATCGCCGTAGGCATACCGATAGAGGTGGTGTCTAGGTAACCCGAGAAGGATCCAACAAACTTGAACAGGTCAGGACGACGCTCAGCCAAGTTAACTGCGGCGGTTCCACCCATGGAAAGGCCAACAACGGCGCGGGAGTCGTTAGTACGGTAGCCGTGAGACAACACAGGCACGAGTTCCTGAGTAAGGAAGGTCTCCCACTTGTAGTGCTTACCGTTGTTCTCTCGTTGCCAATCGGAGTAGAACGAGGACTCGCCACCAACTGGCATGACTACGTTGACGTTCTTGTCTGCGTAGAACTGCTCGATATTGGTGTTGATAGTCCAGCCGCTCTCGTTTTCCACAGCACGCAGGCCGTCAAGCGCCCACACAGACGGGAAGGTACGGTTGGGATCCTGATGCCAGTCGCGGGCTAGAAGAACCTGAACCTGGATGGGGTTGCCGGGCATCGCAGCCGACTTGATAAACAGCGCTATGCGGCGGTTGGTGATCCACTCGACACGGTCGATAGACACGCCCTCTGGCAGGCCTTCGATCTTCGGGTGGTCGGTACGAATCGGAGTCCGGCGAACTCCCTCGTTTTTGAGATAGCCAGTTTGGTCGTCGATAAGCCCACCAATGTGGGAGCTCTGAGCCGTCGTCGTGGCTGGAACGATAACTGCAGCGCCTACTGCCAAAGCAGCAGGTACAGCAGCCGCAGCGATCCAGAGGGAACCACGTTTACTGAGACGGGATGCGGTGTCGCGCATAGAGTCTTTGTCCTTCTAGTAGTTACGGTTGATTGTGTTTCAGCGCCAACCACGACATGCCAAAGGCAAGCATGATGCAGACGGGGCATCTCCGGAGGTTCCCCGCCTCCGGAAATTCCCTAATACTATCTGCGCTTACCCCGATCGCCGTTACAGACGCCTCGATGCAACCGAGTTATTGACTTGTTCTCGCCGCAGTGACTCTCGCGTATCGTGTGTGGGCACGAAGACAATAGAGCCACAAGGTCGTTTCTCAAGTTTAAGTTCAACTTGAGACTTTGGCCAGTGACACACCGGCACTTTCTGCTCTTCTTTAGCTCTAATACGCTATTTTCACACCAATATCAGGGTACCCAAGCCGTTGCTTATCCGCGCCCACCCGTCGTTTCCACCACCGCTTCCACCAGAGAACTCCACCGAATTTTCCTGTCAGCGCGAATTTCTGGACGCGCCCCCAGCCCAATTCCAGCCAACGCGATCATCGGGAGAATCAGCGACAGAAAGCCCGCCCACATGAGGGAATTAGGTGTTCTTTCCACTGAAACGAATGCTTCTCCGAACGGTGGGAATAGTAATACCGCAGGAAGAACTCCCAGCACTGGCCACCAGGAGGACCTATCAGACAGCGCCACTAACCCTGCCACGGCCAAAAATGCGACCATCGTGTAGTGAGTCCATACGATTCCCGATAATGCCGTGACGCCGATAAATGCGATAACCGCACAAATCTCAAACCGAAAATCCTTCAGTTTGATCAGGCTCACCAGGAACAAGGCAACAGTAACCAGCACTATCCCCATGCTCCACCACATCACGGCTGCGGGAGCATCGTCGATAACGGCAACAATGCTTCCCTCTGGCTGTTGACCCCGCGCCAAGAGCGATGCCAACGACTGATTGATCGCAGAAACCAACGTCTTTGACCCCAACCATCCCAAAGCCTGCCACCATGCACTAATAACAGACCATGGCGCCACCACGAGGGTAAGCGCGCCCCAGAGCAGGCTTAGACCCGCAGCCCACGCACCGGCACGCCTGCGCTCCGCAAAGCTCAGCATTATCACCACAATGAGCACAGGCGTGAGCTTAATCAGAACGGCAATCGATAAAAGCAATCCCGATAACCACGGTCGGCGCACGCTCATAGAAAGGCCTACAGCAATTAGCATCATAATGATTGGGGTGGTCTGCCCGATCCAAAAGCTGAGCTGTGTCGCCGCAGACACCCACACTGCCACCGACAGAACTACAAGAGGGATTATCTGAGGAGTCCGCCGCGTCCATAAATTAATGCAAGCAGCGCTAAACAAGACCACCGATATGCCGCTAAGCACCAACAACACCGAAGCACTCGCGGCAAAGCTCATTAGCCGGGTCACCGGCGCCAGCGCATAGGCTACCAGCGGGTTGTGAACAAAGGGATGCACAAAAGGAGCAAGGTCACTCACTTGCTCCGCATACGCTGCCCACACCGGCCCTATAGGATTGCCAAAATCTGTGGGATCAATGGAATAAAGGCTATCCACATGCCCATCCGCAACAATCTGTCCACCAACCCACAAGCTTCCCCAGTCATCAGGTTGAGAATTGCGCGAACCTTGCCACCACGCAGCCCACCCTGCAAAGAGCGCCAGCAACCACCCAAGTGGAGTCAAGAATGGCTGAGACTTCTCAGACATAGGCACATGCGATCACCTTGGAAGCAGAAAACAGTAATGAATAATGAGGACAGTCGTAGACCAATGTAATGGCCAGGCGCAGCAAGAGCATAAAAATCCCCAGAGGTACAAAGCCCTCTGGGGATGCACAACACAGTGCGCGAAGTTTACCAGGCGTTCATCACGTTCAGGATGCGTTCCTTGGTGATAGCCAACTGGTAGTTCCACTGCAACCAGTTGTGGATACCAACAGCTGGGTAGTCCGCAGTGTAGTTCAAGCCAAAGCCCTTTGCCTTAGCTTCCCAAATCTTGGTGGAAAGGCGGGATGCGACCTCAAGGATAGAGCCATTGACACGGTCCTTGAAAGAATAATTTTCGATGTCCGGGCCACCCCATGCGCCGCTAGCAGCAGAAACATAGACGTCCTTACCATCAAGGCCACGCATGTTAAACAGAGGATCGAGCTGAACACGACGCGGGCTGAAGAAGCTGCCGTACATGGAGTTAATGCTCAGTCCGCCAACCTCAAGGAGAGCCAGACCCAGCAGGCTGTACATGCCAGGAGCGGTCATCGCGAGGTAACCGGAATAGCTCAGCACCTGACGGAACTGCTCTGGGTGCAAAGCAGCAAGGTTCATTGCGGCAGTAGCACCCATGGAGAGGCCACCAATGGAGTTGTTATTGCGAGCAACACCAAAATGCGCTTCGAGGTACGCAGGAAGCTCTTGAGTAAGGAAGGTCTCCCATTTGAAGACTTGTCCAACAGAACCGATTCCGGACGGCGCTGCCCAGTCAGTGTAGAAGCTGCCGGCACCACCGACAGGCATGGCCAAGGTAATGTTGTTATCCACGAACATGGTCTGTGCGGAAGCATCAAAAGTCCAAGCGTTAGCCGCATCGGAAGCACGTGCACCATCGAGCAGATAGAGCGCAGCGTTGCCGCCACGACCTGCAGGCTGAATCTGCACTGTAACGTTATGCCCCATAGCCGGGGAGGCAACGTCGCAACGCTGTACCCAGTAGTTTGCAGCATCCCACTCACAGTGGCCGGTCGCATCTGGTCGCAGCCAGTCGCGAGGGCCTGCAGAGGCAACGCCTGTGCCTACAACGGTCAGGGCTGCTGCCGTAGCCACAGCCGTAAGTGTGGCGGTGGCTTTCTTGCCCACCTTTTTCAATCGGGACGCGATCGTCATAAATCTCCTCGAACTAAGTATGCGGCGTCGCAGTTATTATGTGCACGCAAACGCCCCGTCTCATTCCTGCTTAAGTATCGCGCAGGACGTCCGGGCCGTTACAGAACCGATATAATCCAAGCTAGATTAACTCGCTTATGCTCTTTTTCATAGTTGGAACTTAGTTTTTGGAAAGTTCCCTGCCCCACCAGCACTCTTTACTACCCACTTTTGCGGGGGATATATGCAATCAAGGCAAAGCGTGACTAGTCAGTACGGGCACTAACCGGCCAAGAAATACGAGCCGTCGAGTCCACATCAGCCCCATAGTGGGCAGGATCTGGGTTAAGTTCCAGCGAGCGTCCTTGGCCTAGTGCAAAAGCAATATTTTTAAAGAATCGCGAGACGCTCATCGGTTCCCGATAAGTAGCGATGAACTCGGAGACCTCTTCTGTGTAGAGGACCTTCCGCACACTCGTCGCCTCAGGGCTATCAACCCACACAGGCAACTCGTCGAGATTCGCCGCGGAATCCGCAGCCTGCCAGGACAAAGGAAGGTGCTTATTATGGCCAACCCGCGAGCCCTCAATACGTGGCTGGCGTGCACCTAACGGGTTGGATAGGCCCACCGAGTCCACAACGCGTACGTCCAAAGGAGCATTCATTGAAGTCATGCCCAGATTAATGCGAGTAATGGTAAGCGGAATGTCTTTTTCCTTGGCGGAGTTATCCCGAGGGATTGGCTGCCAATCATAGAGCTCTTGTTTGTCATCAATTACAAAGTCGAGCATGAGTGCGTCATTGCTTGCTTGGGCCTGCGCCAGACGTTCCTTGAATGTTCGCATCACTGGCACCTCAAGGAAGTCCTCTGCTGTCTTTGGTGCGTTATTAGGCTCACGTCCCATCGACTGCGTCCAATACGCCCGCTCATCCACGATGCCGATTTCCTTCTGGGCATCCCCACTTCCGGGACGTTCATAGCTATGACCGCCAGCCACTACTAAGAAGGACCAGGTCACGGCACCGCAGAAAATCCCAAAGCTAGCCAGCTCGTGAAGCTTCCCCTCACTCGTGGCCCGAATTGGAATAACAATAACAGGCAGCAGCAGTACAAATAGTGGAAGCAGCAGCATCCTGCCATGCATAAAGTCGCCGCCGACGCGGGTCACATAAAGCACATGCAAAAAGGCACAGCCTAACAACACCACGACCATAACGCGCGCTGTCCGCAGCTCTGAACGCATGGCGGCAAACTTCTGAGTCAATGCAGCGTCAGGCTGCGCACCGATCCCCCACGACCCCTGGAAAAATCCACCATGAACAAACACCGTGTATCCCACGGCGAGCACAAGCAACGCAGCGATAATCATCCCGTAGGGGTCATTAAAGTCCCGCAAATACATCCAACCGCTTGCCCAGTCACTGAGCTTTGCAGACTTGGCCACGGCGGTTTGTGGGACGATCAGTCCGTAGTAACCCATCCGGAAGATCTCATATCCCAAGGGGAATGGAAGGGCCACCAAGAGAATCAGTCCGCGTCGCCGCCACGTCTCAGCATTAATAAAAATAACCAGCCCGATCACGCCGCCATAAAGCGCCATCTCTGGGCGTATGAGCCAGCTCAGGCCACACCAAAAAGCTAAGAAGAGCGTTGCTCGGAATACCCGATCTACCCGCTGGCCGGCGCGTGCCTCCTCTGCCGGCAGGCGAACAACGTTGACCCAAGCAACGACGAACCACCACAGAAGCGCAAGCCAGAAAAGCGACAGCCCCCACTCCAGCCCAGATGTAGCAAAATCTCGCGCGGGAGGCAGCGCTATATAGATGAGAGCGCCAAAGGGAAGAATCAGTGCATTGCGCTCCGTATGGAGGCGCGCCGTCGCGAGCGCAGCTATAGCAAGCGCAGCTGTGGTCAGGAGCAGAGCTAGCCACAACGCGATAGTGGTAAGGTCCCCACCCGTTACTTTGGCAACAGCAAAAATGAGGTACTGCCACAGAGTGGAAGTGTTGGCTTCTACTCGCTCACCGGCGTTGAACACTGGCCCGTTACCAGCAAGAAGATTGCGAACGGTCCGCAAAACTATCAGACCATCATCGCTAATCCACCGGCGTCGCCAGCCTCCTACAAATGCAATCACCGCGATAGCCGTGGTAGACACAAACGCAGTGGTCACTGACAACGACCGAGCCTTATTCATGATTGCTCATGCTAACACTGAAGACGGGGCTATTGTGAATCCGAGTGATGCATGGTGCACCATTAGTCTTTGTTCTCACAATTTTCCCGTTCACCATTAAAACCACCACTGAACAGCTCTAGAAAACTGTCCTGTGGTGGTTTGCACGTAGGTCGAATAAACCTACAACGCCGGGACTATGTACACCGCAATGCCGATGCACACTACCCAGGCAATAGCCAGAACCTGCAAAGCGCGATCTGACAGTGCAAGTTCATCAGGCGCGCCACCATCACCACGGTCAACGTCAGCTGCGTAGCGCAAGATAGCAACGGTAAACGGAACCATCGATACCTGGTACCACACTGAAGCAGTTCCGGAAGACAACGCAGCCATTTCAAAGCCCCACAGCGAATACGCAATCACCACAGCGGTCGCAGAAAGCGTCCATACAAAGCGAAGATACGTGGGCGTGTATCCCTCAAGTGACTTGCGGATCTTCGCACCCGACTTCTGGGCCAGCAGAATTTCCGCATAACGCTTACCTGATGCCATGAACAACGAACCAAATGCTGCAACCAACAGGAACCACTGCGAAAGGTTGATACCTGCAGCCACGCCTCCAGCCATGGCCCTCAGCATGAAGCCCGAGGAAACCAGGGCAATATCGATCACTGGCTGATGCTTCCAGCCAAAGCAATAACCCAGCTGCAGCGCGATATAAACCACTACCACAATGACAAGCCCATGACCTGAGGAAGCAAAATAGCTGATGAACACAGCTGCAAACATCAGGAACACTGCCATGGCATAAGCCAGATTGATGGGCAGGACACCAGCAGCAATCGGCCTAAAACGCTTGGTCGGATGCTGCCTGTCTGCCTCAACATCACGGGCATCATTAATCAGATAAATCGCAGATGCCGACATGCAAAAAGCAACAAAAGCGATAAGAATGTCCACGAGGGTACGAGGCGCGAAGAGCGCTTCCGTTCCGGCCGCAGCAGGGGCTGCAAGAACCAGAACGTTTTTCACCCATTGCTTAGGGCGCAGCGCTTTGATCATCGCGTCAGGGAGGTTCTTCGGCGGACGACGCTTCTTGTTGTCCTCCACGCCACGTGTGTGGGGCTCAGGCTCAAGGAAGCTCTTGTTTTGCTCGGTCACTTACTTTTCCTTCTTATCCATTCGCGATACTGCTTGCGCGGTAGCTGCGCCGAGAAGCGCGCCGACGGTCACGTCGGTTGGGTAATGCACTCCGAGCACCATACGCGATGTCATCATCACAGGGATACCGAGCAGCGGGAGAGGACTGCGCGTGAGCTTAGCAAGACTCACCAAGGCAGCGCTTGTCGACGTCGCATGTGAACTAGGAAAGCTCAGCTTAGAGGGCGTTCCCACCCCAATAGTGATCCGCTCATCATGAGGACGCTTCCGCCGCACAATGCGCTTGATCACAACGCTAGCAGCATGGCTTACAAAGGCAGACACACCAACATATATCCACTGCCGGCGTCTTCCCTTATCCACGCAGGCGCCCAGGGCGGCCAATCCCATCCACCCCAGAGCGTGCTCACCGAAATGGCTAAGCGCGCGTGCGGTGGGCAGAACGCCGCGTCGAGAAGCTAAAAGCGATTGAATTCCAACGAGAACGTCTGATTCCACTTTACTCATCCACACCACCTGCAAAAATCTCGGACCATGCCTCGCGGCTGGTCAGGCGCGTGTGGGCGGCGCGGTATTCGCCGCGCAGTCGATCAAAGTTCTCTGCGACTTCCTTTTGCAGACGACGCGACTCCTTGAGCAGCTCCTTTGCCTGCTCCAGGTCACGCTTGCGGTAGACCACTCCGCGACCATCAGCAGTGGTCACCGTGGCACCGTCGAGGCGAGAGAGGCTAAACCAGCGCGCCTCGATGGGAGAAAGATTTGCCTGTGGAACCTCGTGATGATCTTTGTTTTCCTTGGATAACGAGTGCTTGAGCCCCTTAGCCAGCCACACGGCCTTCTTGAGCGGCGCCAAACGGCCTCCGATGTCGCGAATCGGCACACCGGGGATACCAGTGGGCTTAGGCAGGTCCGCGGCGGTAGGCAGCACAACAGCATCCGAGTAGGTCTTACGAATCGCCGCGATACGGGGCAACGAAGACTCTAGGATGTCAAAGAGCTGATCCGGGCCAGCGAGGAAGTCCTTCATGGCCTCATTTTGGATAGCCACGGTCGAGTACTCCAGGCACATCAGGTGCTTAATCGTGGCCTTTTGCATCGACTTGATGATGCCCTCAACAGGACCGTCATGGTAGTTAGCAGCCACGACGAGGCGGTTACGCAGGTGGAAATACGCCTGCCAATCGATCGCGTCGTCCTTGTCCGACCAAGCCATGTGCCAGATCGCGATGCCCGGCCAGGTGGCCGTCGGGTAGCCGTGACGCCCGGCGCGAAGGCCGAATTCAGCGTCATCCCACTTGATAAACAGCGGCAGCGGCTGTCCTATTTCTTCTGCGACAACGCGCGGGATCATGCACATCCACCAGCCATTGAACTCTGCGTCAATACGACGGTGCAGGTCAACGGAGTTGGGCATATCTGGTTTGTCACCTGGCTTTCCACGATCTGAAAGCGGGTGCTTGGCAAAGTCATGGTCGTAGTGCACGTGGGGCGCGGAGGTCCACATAAAGTCGTGGCGTCCGATGACCTCGCCCATGGTGTGCAGGTGGCTGCGCTCCTGGAGGTTGAGCATCTGGCCGCCAACCAGCATCGGGGACTTAGCGTAACGAGCCACCTGAAGAGCACGCAGCACTGAGTCAGGCTCAATGGCAATGTCATCATCCATGTACAGGATATAAGGGCTCTTTTTGGCGCCAGCCTCACCGGTTCCGTCCACACCGCCGAGTGCCTCATACATGATGCGGGAATAGCCGCCCGAGCCGCCGAGGTTGCCCTGGCGGAACTCGAAGAAACGCTCTCCGAAGTGCTCAGTTGCGGCTTTATAACCCGGTTCATCAGCGGGATGCTTGGTGCCTTGATCCGGCATGATCATCGTGTCGATGACCGCATCCACCTCTGGGTCAGAGGCCAGGGCTTCGAGCGCCGCCACTGCGTCTGCTGGACGGTTAAAGGTGGGGATACCCACGGTCACGCGCGGCTCGAAAGGTCCTACCTGGGTGCCGTCGGGAAGCGTCTGGGGGCCCGGCGCCTGCGTTGCGTACCAACCAGCTTCTAGAACGGTGGTGTCGGTCTCTGCGGTGAGGTCGAACCACAGCCAGCCGCCATCCTCGAAAGGCTGCAAAGAAAGCTCAAATTCAGCGGTTCCGTCGGTGACCACTTGGCCTTCCACAGCGATGCGGGCGCCATCGATCTTGGAACGGTACACGTCTACGCGTGCGGTGCCGGCGACCTCAACCTTGAGGATCACAGAATCCAGCTGAGACCAGCGGCGCCAATAGCTTGCGGGGAATGCGTTGAAATACGTCAAGAAGCTCAGCTCGTTGCCGGCAGCAAGCGAGACCGAACCGCGGTCTTCCCACGTCGCACGCGCAGTGTTGTGTTCTGCCTCGATGAGGTACAACATCCGCACGTCATAAGGCTCGCCTGCTCGCGGTAGCAGGAATCGCTGCAGCTTTTCCACTGCCTTAGTAGCCGTGCTCTTATCAGCGTTCATTGACGCCAAACCTTTCTAAAAGTTTTGATGTTGCCCCGCTCTCGAAGGGCACAGTTCACCCGGTCTAGCATAATGCTACTGAGTACGCCCTTCTTTAAATAACGCGCGCACCATCCGGATTTCTCAGTCGGTTCCTTCTCACGTTTGTGAACCCGTTGTACTGTAGTCTCCTTATGCTTCCCGGGGGAACTCCATGGCCTAGCAAGCAAGCGGAAAGGCTTTATACTCGGCAGTATCGTCGTCAACGTTTGCTGAAAGGTGCGCGTATGCGTGTTGTCATGAAGTTTTCGAGCTTGATTACGGCAGTAGTGTTGTCGCTGCTCTTGCTACCTTCCGGAGTGCTAGCAACCGCGCGTGCCGACGCTCCCCTGAACGTGACGATTTATGACCAAGACAACGTCTTATCCCCCGAGGAAGAAGCCGAGCTTACCGAGAAAACCCGGGCCTTGAATTTCCCTACCCGAGTTCCCAACGTCGACTACATCATCAGTGCTACCGCTACTACGCCTTATGACGATTGGGTGAAGGACTTTGGTCTACATCAACACCGAGAGCTCATTAATCAAGAAGGAAACAAATGGGCTGACGGACACGTGTTGTTCACCGTGGATGTTAATCTCCGAAAAATGGGCACCTACGTGGGTGAAGATCTCAAGGGACCTCTCGGATACACCAAGCATTCCACGCGTTATTCCGATTCCATGCAGAAGTCCTTTAAAAACGGCGACTGGGTAGGTGGTTTGCTCACCGGTGCCACGACTGTGGCTAAGTATGATCCGAACGCTACCGACAACAGCAGCAAGATATTCGGCGGCCTCTTCGCCGCTGCTGGCGCAGTTTTCGCTGCGATAGTGGGGGTTTTCTCCTTCTATTACCGCAAACGGAACCGGAAGCGTGCAATGGAGGATTACCAGACGGTAGCCACCAACTACACGCATCTTGCTAACAACTTAGACAGCATCGATATTCGTGCGCATTCCCTTACCTCCTCCATCGCTGATGCCACTCTGCGCCGCGAGTGGGAGGACATTAAGAATGGTTTCCTGGCTCAGCACGACACCATGATGCAGCTTCCGGAAAACGCCGATGCGAAAGCTATTTATGCGCGGCGCAAGGAATTGGCCACGGCCGCCGCTAGCGTCACGCAGCTCCGCAACGCTGAGAACAACATCGATACCCTCTTCCGAATGGAAAAAGGCAACACCGATGTGCGATTAAAGGAGCTCACGGCCTTACACGAAGATATAGTCAAAGCCCAGGTTGAGGCTAACGACGCCGCCATCCAAGCACGCATCGGCGAGCTCAGCACCCGTTGCCAGGCACTCATCACTAATCCTTCTGCAGCGAACTTTATGGATGAATACGCGCTCATCATCTCCGAATACGGGGCAGTGACTCAAGCGTTGGCCCAGAAGCAATTCTCCCAAGCCGACCTTGAGAACAACCACACTCCAAGTCTCGGTGCTAGCGATTGGCACCCCGGCTACGGCAATTACGTGCCGTTCGTTCTCATGAACTCCTGGCATAACGACGCAGTCAGCGCCGCCAACGCCTCTAGTTCCTCGTCCACCGCCTCCTACTCCGGTGGCTTCTCCGGCGCGGGTTCATCGGGAAGCTTCTAGCGTGCTCTCTTCGCCGCCACTTTCCGCATCACCGCGAAGGTGGCGGCTACAACTATAGAGCCCAGTAGCGCGCCTGCCAGCACGTCGCTAGGCCAATGCACGCCCACATACAGCCTGCTCAGACCTACTGCTGCCGCCACGATCCATGCGGTGAGCACCCACCAGCGACGACACAGAAGCGTGAATACCATAGCCGCAGCGAAGGCTGCCGTCGCATGGCCCGAGGGGAACGACGGGTTGTATTCATAAAGAAGCTGTAGCTCTCGTCCTGGGCGCTCTCGGCCGCACACGTACTTCAACGCGGTGCTGCTCACCCACGCAAGCCCCACTGCCACCGCGGGAAACAACGGCATCGCACGATGCGTGAACATAAGCAGTGCCGACGCCACCAGCGCCGCAACCATAACAAATGCTGGGCGCGTCGCCGTGGTCAATGCAACCACCCACGGCGTCACAGCCTCATTGCGGTGCTGAATTACAAAATCTAAAAGATACGCATCCACCCCAGCGAGCCTACGGCACCATAAAGGAAAGCAAGGGCATGGGCTTGCCGGCCCTCAGCTGATTTGTCGTTTTTGAGAACGCTAGCAAAGGTTCTCCCGATAAACCCCCAAGTCGCGATTTCTAGCGTTCTCAAAAACGACAATAATCGCTCATCCAACGCACAAAAGAAGGCGTACTCCGAGTTGGAGCACGCCTTCAAATGACCTCTCACCTATTTCGCCGGATACTTCGCAGGAAGATCGAGTTTCATTTCTTCTGCGAGTTCACGCAAGGTGGTGGGATAGTCAGTAATGATGCCGTCGATACCAGCTTCAATCTGGGATTTCATCGTAGCTTTGTCATTGACTGTCCATGGAACCACTTTAAGCCCCAGATCATGGGCCTTCTTCACATACTCAGGAGTAGTTACGGGCTTATAGTCTGCATCTGCGACAGTCTTACCGTATGGGACTGCGTAGCCGGGACTTACTATGTCTGCGCCGAGTTTCTTTACTGCTTCGAGCGCGTCGCCATTGACGGACTTGTAGTCGATGTCGCCGAGCCATGGGGAACCCTCAAGCCATGTGGTTTCATCGTAAAGCGCTACGGTACGGATCTTGGGATTGTGTTTCTTTGCCAACGGAAGTGAGCGCCAATCAAAGCTTTGGAGCATTACTTTGTCTGTCACGCCGGCTTTATCTGAGGCGTTGAGGATGGCGTCGACAAATTCTTGTGGGCTGGCCGACTTCTCCGGATGGTCCGCCTCAATTTTGGTTTCGATGTTGTACATCACATCTGCACCACGCTCTTGAGTGAGCTGGAAGACCCTTTCCAACCGGATCATCTGATTATCTTTAGCTGGTTCCGCGTTGGGGAATTTATCCAACTTTTTGTCGCAGCGCAGAGTGCTCAGCTGATCCCAGGTGAGGTCATGGAGCAACTTGCCCACATACGGAAACTGCGGGTCATTGGGGGTGGCAGGCTCAGTGTCGCGGCATTTCTCTTCCTGGACATCCGGGTCATGCCAGACCACGGGAACCCCATCCTTGGACATCACAATGTCAAATTCCAGAGTGCTTACGCCAAGCGAAAGCGCGTGTTCAAAAGCAGTAAGCGACTCCTCAGTATGCTCCCCGCGCCCGCCCCGATGTGCTTGCATATCTAGGTGTTTAACCACTGGGTTTACCACGGCCGATTCCTTTGTCGCCGCAGCAGAGCTACTCGACGCCCCCTTATCAGATTCCTGCGACGTACCACACGCTGTGAGAACTAAAGCTCCTGAAAGCACAAGCGCACTTGCAGACTTTGTGTATTTTCCAACTAAACGCATTATTACGGTTCCTCCAAATAAATAGCGGCAGATGGGTAGTGAAAAAGCGGGCCCGGTGGGACCCGCTTTAGTGGTTAAGCACGCGACTGTGCTTTTTCATTGTGGCTGCGCATAAGCTCACGCTCATCGCGTCCGACCACGGCGAAGAGAATCACGGTAACAACGGAGAACGCTACGAACACAATGAAGGTAACGTCCCAACCGTAGTGCTGCACGAGGAAGCCCACACCACTTGATGCCAGGGTGGCTCCCAGCAAGTAGCCGAACAAGCCGGTGAAGCCTGCCGCGGTGCCCGCAACGTTGTGCGGGGAGAGGTCGATGGCCTGCAGACCGATCAACATCACCGGGCCGTAAATCAAGCCGCCGATAAGGCCAACCAGCAAAATCAGCATCCACATCGGCGCCCCCACAGGAAGCTGCCAGTACACGAATATGCACACAGCTACGAGAACTGTAAACAGCATGCCGACGCCCGAACGATATCCCTTGAAGATCTTGTCGGACATCCAACCGCAGAGGATTGTTCCCAGGATGCCGGCAAGCTCAAAGGCGGCAAAGCCGGTAAGGCCCGCGCCGATTTCTGCATGGTGCTTCTCGTGCAGGAACACAGTGATCCAGTTGAGAACGCCATAGCGCAGGGCATAGACAAAGACGTTTGCTACGGCGAGCATCACAATGGTGCGGTTGGTCAACACATGCTTGCGGATGCGCTGGAAAGTGGTCAAGCCGTCTTGAAGATCAACTTCCACTTTCGCTGGATCATCGCGGTATTCCTCGATAGGCGGCAGACCCTGCGACTGTGGCGTATCCCTGATCAAAATGAAGCCAAGAGCTGCTACGATCAGCGCCACCAGCGCCGGAAGCCAGAAAGCTATCTGCCAGGTATTGCTCATGTGCGCTAGACCGATACCAACAAGGAACGGCAACGCGGCACCGCCGACGTTGTGCGCTGTATTCCACAAAGAGGTCTTCCAGCCGCGCTCATTAGTTGAGTACCAATAAACGAGCACACGTCCTGCTGGTGGCCACCCCATGCCCTGCACCCAGCCATTGATAAACATCACGATGGCAAAAACTGCCACGGAGGCCGAGAACCACGGAACAAATGCAACGCCCAGGTTAACCACCGCAGACAGTGCCAACCCCAAAGGCATAAAATACCGAGCATTGGATTGGTCCGAGATCATCGCCGAGAAGAACTTGGACAGGCCATAGGCAAAAAGAACGGCATTAGCAATAAGACCAATGCCTACTTTGTCAATGCCAGTGTCGCTTATCAGCAGTGGCGCGATAAGCGAGATGTTGTTGCGAATCAGGTAAAAACCCGCATACCCGATGAAAATACCCATAAAGACCTGCAACCGCAGGCGTGGGTAAAGCCGCGCAACCTCCTCCTCACTACGACGAGGTGCCGCAGGAGGCGCAGCTAACCATCCAAGGTTCATTTCTGTTCCTTTCACGCGAGGTTGGTAGCGCATGACAATGCTTGAGCTACTCGACGCCCGCCAGTACATGAGGGAATGCAAAGCATAGGATTACCATCCATATTAGCTAGCGACGGGGGGTGTTTTTCCTAAAAAATCCCACAATATCCACAAACCTTTTGCCTAGTTAGTGAGATTTTCCCAGGCTTACAATCATTTCCTACTGCACCGTAGGTAACTGCACACAGTAAGAATGTGAAAAATTTCTCATCCAGATTGGAGCGTCTCGTGACACAATCCCCCCACGGTTGTGTCACTTGGGGTTGTGCACGTGGGCAAGCAGAAAAAGGGGCCGTAAAGATACAGAATTCACTGCGTCTTTACGGCCCTGATTTTTACGGTCGTTTAGTGTCCGCGCTCTTGCTCGATCGGTTGCCCCTCGTTGAAATAAGGAACGAGTTTGTTATCAAACATGCTCAGAGCAGCACCAATGGCCATGTGCATATCCAGGTACTGGTAGGTTCCTAGGCGCCCACCAAACAGGACCTTGTTATCCCGTGCTTCCACTGCAGCTAGTTTGCGATATGCCTCAAGCTTTGCCCGGTCCTCAGGAGTGTTGATCGGGTAATAAGGCTCGTCGCCTTCCTCGGCAAAGCGAGAGAATTCCTTCATAATCACGGTTTTGTCTGAAGGATACTGTTTAGCACGCTCTGGGTGGAAGTGACGGAACTCGTGGATGCGGGTGTAAGGGAACTCAGCATCGTTGTAGTTCATCACCGGTGTGCCTTGGAAATCACCAGTTTCTAGAACTTCGGTCTCAAAATCGAGGGTGCGCCAGCCCAGATCGCCTTCCGCGAAATCAAAGTAGCGATCCAGTGGCCCCGTGTAAACCACGGGCGCATCGGGGCTTGCAGCACGAATCTCATCGCGGACTTCAAACCAATCCGTGTCCAGAAGGATCTCGATGTTCTCGCTGTCTGCCATGCGCTCCAACCATGCGGCATAACCGTCGACAGGCAGACCCTCGTAATCATCGTTGAAGTAGCGGTTGTCAAAGGTATAGCGGACAGGCAAACGAGTGATGTTTCCGGCAGGAAGTTCCTTGGGATCCGTCTGCCACTGCTTCGCCGTGTAATCGCGGATAAACGCCTCATAGAGCGGACGACCAATGAGGGAAATCGCCTTCTCTTCCAGGTTCGCTGCTTTATCAGAATCGATCTCAGAAGCCTGCTCGGCAATCAACGCGCGAGCTTCGTCTGGCGAGTAGTACTTGCCAAAGAACTGGTTGATCAAACCCAAACCCATGGGGAACTGGTATGCGGTGCCCTTGTGCATGGCAAACACGCGGTGCTGGTAGCCGGTGAAATCCGTGAATTGATTGACGTACTCCCACACGCGCTTGTTAGAAGTGTGGAAGAGATGTGCACCGTATTTGTGGATCTCGATGCCAGTCTCAGGTTCAGCTTCAGAATAGGCGTTTCCACCCATGTGACTGCGGCGTTCAACAATGAGCACCTTTTTGTTGAGCTGGCTAGCGGCGCGCTCTGCGATGGTGAGACCAAAGAGACCTGAGCCTACGACAATGAGATCAAATTCCTTCATGATGCAAAAGCCTATCGGAGTTTTGCACATTATGAACATCCGGGTTACTTGTTTAAGCGCACATGAATCTCATAACAGCTAACTCCAAATATAAAGCCGCAGCTTAGGGCGATTCTTCTAGACGAAAGCATGGTCTTCGCGGAATCACGGCCGGAGTCCCGCCAATAGAGGTCACGTCTACAGTGGCCTCATAGATATTTTCTATAGTTTCTTCGGTCAGCACTTCCGCCGGTGTTCCGTGCGCGACTATTCGACCTTGATCCAGCAACGCCACCTCGTCGCTGTACTCCGCTGCCAACGTCAGATCATGCATGGCTGCAACGACGGTAAGCCGTCGGGTGATGCGGAGCGCGTCGACAAGCTCAAGAACTTCTTGAGCATGTCCAATGTCCAGGGCTGACGTGGGTTCGTCGAGAAGCAAGACAGCAGGCTCTTGCACTAAAGCACGCGCTAAGGCCACCCGCTGCAGCTCCCCTCCCGATAACTCAGTCACACACGAAGTCACAAAGGACTCCAGATCGAGGTCACGAATAGTGTGCTCTATCAGCTCATTGTTGCTGGTGCGATGAGGATAACGACCAAGTTTGATGTAGTCGATCACGCCCATCCCCTCAGGGAACGTGGGGTGTTGTGGCATAAGAGCTACCGTGCGTGCCCATTCTTTCCGGTTCCGGCCTCGCACAGACGCACCATCCACGTACACGTCACCCGATGCTTGCCGACGCACCCCCGCGATCACGCTCAGCAACGTCGATTTTCCGCACCCGTTAGGCCCAACGAGGGACAACCATCGTCCTGTTGAACACGACACACTCACGTGTTCCAAGGCCGCCCACTGCGCCCTGGCATAAGAAAAACTGAGGTTGCGTACGTCAAGCATGCTACGACCTTCCGCGACGATGGCGGTGGAGTACGACAAGGAAGAAAGGCGCTCCGACGAAAGCCGTGACCACGCCCACTGGCAGTTCTGCCGGGGCCATCGCGGTTCTCCCCGCGGTATCAGCGGCAAGAAGAAAAATACCTCCCCAGATCACACTGACCGGGATAAGACGCCGGTGGGCTGGTCCCACCACCAAGCGAACCGCATGCGGAACAATAATTCCCACAAACCCGATGAGACCGGATACTGCGACAACCACAGAAGTTCCCAGCGTGGCCACTCCTACCAGCATTAACCGTGCGCGTTGCGGGTGCACGCCCAATGCTGCTGCTTCCTCATCGCCCAAAGTCATCACGTCGAGCAGACGAACACTCAAGCACAGCAGTACCACGCATGCCGCCACGGGCAGTATCACCAATCCCACCGTTAACCAGCCAGCTGTATTAAGGCTTCCCAGCATCCACGCGTAGATACGTTGAATGGTGTCTATGTTGCGCTGCTGCACAAAAGTCTGCGCCGCAGACGCACATGCCGCCACTGCTACTCCTGCGAGAACAACGGTCGTAGCGTCGCTCGACGTTGCCTGGCCGCCCACCACGCCAGCGCAAACGCACGTCACAGCAACCGCAGCTACGCCACCTATAAAAGCCGCACCAATGATTCCCGCGCCACCAAGACTAAAGCCTATGGTGGCCCCAAAGACCACCGCCAGAGTGACTCCAAGGCCCGCACCAGCGCTTACTCCCAAAAGATAGGGATCTGCGAGGGGATTATGAAACACCGCCTGGTATGCAGCACCCGCTATAGAAAGCATGGCTCCCACGATCACGGCCAGCACGATTCTGGGCAACCGAACGTTGAGCACTATCGCACGATGACGTTCGCTCAACACGTGCCCGCCAAGAAGCTCGCGGAGAACGTCGTCAGGCCCGATGCCGACCGCGCCCACAAGAGCCGCGGCGATAACCACGCATCCCAGCACGATCATGCTCAACACTATGATCACTGGAAATAGCGTTACGTTTCGCTCTCTCATGGGCTAGGACGCTAGTGGACCGTCGACGATGCAGGCTCATGGGCACGTGCTTCCTGCGGAAGCGCCACGAGCTGTTCTGCAATCTGCTTGACCAACAACGGCAACCGAGTGCCCCAACGAGCAGCCAGATCCTGGTCGAGCTGCACTATCGCACCATGCTTTATAGCCTTGATTGTGTTCCAACCAGGCCGGGCAGCCAGCTCCTGCGGAGTGATCTTTTCCGATCCTTGGTTGGCTTGGAAGATAACGTCCGGATTGGCGTCGATAACAGCCTCGTTTGTGAGCTGCGGGTAGTCCTTTGCGCCTGACGCGATGGACTTCATACCGAAGAGTGCATAGACCTGACCGATAAACGAGCTATCGGCCGCCGCGTAAAGCTTGCTGCTGATCTCGTGATAATAAGAGAGATGGGCACTCGTAATGGACTCTGGCACGGTCTTCACCGCTGCCTCAATATCGGACTGCATCTCCGAAACCCGCAGGGTAGCGTCTGCAATATGGCCAGTAGCTGCCCCTAGCCTTTCAATCTGTGAGTACGCATCATCGATTTTCTTTGCAGCAGGCAGCACCAACACGGGGATCTTTGCCGCGTTTAGCCCAGCCACAAAGGTGTCGTCTTCCCGCGAGACCACCACAAGATCCGGGTCGTGGGATACTACTGCCTCAAGGTTGGGCTTAAATCCTGATAGCCCTTCCACGATAGGGGTTCCCGCTGGATAAGTGGAGTGTTTATCTACCGCAACCACACGCTCTCCAGCGCCGATCGCATAGAGAACTTCAGTGGCCGTCGGCGACAAACTCACAATCCTTGTGGGTTCTTGTTCCAGGGTGACGCTCTCGCCTTCGCCGGAAACTCCTGATTTCACAGTGACGGGAAAATTCTGCGATGCATCCGCATTGTGTGTGTTGTTCGATGCGGTTCCGCCGTCGTTAGAACCGCAGCCAACTAATGCTGCTGCAGCGATAGCAATGCCACAAAGGGCACTTCCTATAGTGCGAGCTAACGAGTTCTTGCGTGACATCATTATGGACGTGCTGCCTTCTTTTTCTTTTGGGGTACGTGAAGCTATCTCCGTACCCGAGGGACTTCCTTTTATGAGATAGGGACGTGACTACCGTGCCCTATCGGGCAGGCCTAGCGCCGGCAATGTGCTGGGGTTCACGATATGGGTCACACATGAAAGAAAAATCATTTTTACCCGCCACTAGCTGCTGTTTTATCGCTTTAGTTAGGAGCTATTTTTTGAGTTCCCGTGAAGTTTTCCACAATAAAAGCTTCGGAATACGGCGCATTTCATTCGGGTTTTGTCTAGCCATTTGTTCAGTCCAGGCAGCGCATATGACTCTCTTTTTTGCACAATTCCTTGATAAAAATTCCGCCACACCTATCACAAGTGTTCCAACTTTCACATAAGTGCACTAGAGTGAACAGGGATTTTGCATTTTCTCAACAGTTCGCAATATTCCCAGACGCACCTCATTAGGGAGTTCACTATCGTGCAGCAACGACGTCGCCTAGTCCCCACACCGACTCGGCCAGTCACTGCCATCGTCTCCGCAGTGGCACTTTTGGCCTCCGCAGTCGTTGGCATTGGCGCCAACCAGATCTTGCATACCGATAACACCGGTATCGACCCCATCGAAGCCAGCGTAAGCACAGACAGCCTCGCCTCTGGCCAGAGTGTCACCGTTAACGACGCAGCCATTTCCGCCCAAGGCGAAACAGGCGCCCGCACCGTCAAGCAGTTCCACCGCGACCAGCCATTCTCCCAGTTTGCGATCACATGGAACGGCGAAAAGGACATCGCAGCTTTCGTCCGCGCTCAGCGTGCCGACGGAACCTGGTCCGAGTGGTACGACACCGAGCCGCTCGATTACGGCGCAGGCGACACAGAAAAACGCGGCACCGACCTGATCTACATCGAGCCAACCAATACGATCCAAGTCTCTATGTCCGGTGTGGATATCACCGGCGGCGCTCCAGCAACACCACCGAATGCCGAGGCGGCACCTCAGCCGGCGGCCGAGCAACCAGCAGCAGATGCCCAGCCAGCGGCTCCCGTTGAGAACCCAGAAGTGCATGGCATGGCGCCTTTGCCCTCCAACTTTGGTGACATCAAACCCGTAGCAGAGACAACAAATATCACGGCTACCAATGATGTCTCAGAATTCGATGTCGTCTTTATCGAGGGCGGCGAATCTCAACTGCCAGAAAACGGCATCCAAATGACCGCCGATTCCGATGGCATGCCCCGCGTTATTTCCCGTAAGGGCTGGGGCGCTAATGAGTCCATCCGATGCCAACAGCCAAGCTACTTTGACGGCGTCAAAGGCATTACGATTCACCACACCGCGGGCTCCAACAACTACACCGAGTCGCAAGCACCCGGAATTGTCCGAGGCATCTACCAGTACCACGCTCAGACCTTGGGATGGTGCGACGTGGGATACCAGTCACTAGCGGACAAGTACGGCAACCTGTATGAGGGACGCTACGGTGGACTTAACCGCAACGTATGGGGTGCTCACGCTGGCGGATTCAACGAAAATACCTGGGCTATCTCCATGCTGGGTAACTACGACACCGCTCCTACGACACCGGCAATGATCAAATCTGTCGGAGAGCTCGCAGGTTGGCGCTCAGCCGTCGCAGGCATCGACCCCACCGGCTCCGGAACGCATTACTCCGAGGGAACCAGCTACACCCCTTACCCCAAGGGCCAAGCTGTAAATCTGCCGAATATCTTCGCTCACCGCGACGTTGGTAACACCGCATGCCCAGGCCAGCACGCCTACGCTCAAATGGGCAACATCCGAACAACCGCCAAGCAGAAGTACGATTCCATCAAAAGAGGCACCGCTCAATCTGGCGGAATACAAAACACCCCACCACGTGGGGATGCACCGGCACCTCATCATCCAGCACCCGCTCAGCCGAATGCTCAAATCGCAAACATCGCCGAGCTAGTAAACAAATTAGCTGGATCGTCGATGCCTAAGGATCTTAATTCTGCTGTGGCCGCAGGCGGTTCCTTGTTGCTCCTCGCTGCAACCATTGCCTCCACCCAAGGACTCATCCCTGGAAACCTGGGCACCATAGGCAATGTACCGGTGATCAACGGATTGAAGCTTTCACAAATCCCGCCGATCATCACTCGCGTGGTTGACCTGCTCAGCAACTCTCAGATCACGCGTGCATGGAATGACATTAAAACTGTCTTTGGCCCGGTATTAGGCAATCCCCGCTCCGGCGTGGCAACCTATGCTTCCAAGACCGGCGAAGAGGTTGAATACGCCCTCTTTGACAACGGCATCATTGTCTCCACCCCGTCTACCGGCACAAACGCCCTGTGGGGTGCGATCGGCGATGCGTGGGCTCAACAGGGCTTCGACGCCGGCCCTCTGGGTCTTCCCACCGGAACGCAGTACCAGTCTGGCGAGGAATACCGCGTAGATTTCCAGCACGGTTACATCACGTTCAACCCAGCTACCGGAGCAGTAAATATTCACACAAACTAGTGCTCCAGGTGCGTCTTAAAGAAAATGCTTAACGACGGGGACAAGCTACTCACAGCTTGTCCCCGTCGTTTTCTTCTAGAACCAACGTTGAAGGATCCTTGCCACACCAGCATCATTGTTGCTCGTGGTTATCTCATCTGCGACCTGCTTAAGCGCCTCGTGAGCGTTGCCCATAGCCACACCGTGCCCTGCCCACTGCAACATTTCCACGTCATTAGGCATATCACCAAAGGCCACTGCATCCGCGGGGTCCACACCCAGCAGCTCAGCCAGGTCCTGCAGCCCCGCCGCTTTGTTCACGCCTGGCGCAGAAACTTCTAAAAGCCCATGGTCAATAGAAAAGGTGACATGCGCTAGTTCTTCGGGGATAGCTGGCACAGCCAGCGCGTACATTTCGTTGGCGGTGAGGGCGTCGTTACGCAAAAGAAGCTTCATAGCAGGGCGCGACAAGAGTTCATTCTCTGTCTCCATCCCGTGCTCATCGCTCTCCCACGCATGGACATAGCCCGGTGTCACCGCGAACAGTTCCGCAGGGTGGTCAAAGGCAGAAGCCCCCGAACGTTCAACGGCAATTCCACAATCAAGATTTTCCCTCACTGCGCTGACCACAGTACGCAGAACCTCGGGGCTGAGCGTATGCGCGCGCAGAACACGATCGCTCGCCGAATCATAAAGAACAGCGCCATTGGCACATACGCAAATAGGTCGAACGCTCAGCTGATCCAACACATGGTAAATCCACCGTGGAGGACGCCCAGTAGCCAAAGCAAAGAAGACTCCCTGAGCCCCGGCGCGCTCAACAACCTCGCGTAGCTCCGGCGACACCCGCTCCCGAGAATCGAGGAACGTTCCGTCTACGTCGCTCACGATGAGCTTGGGTTCCCACGTCACAATGCGGTCCTCCGGTTCCAGGGGAAAGTGAATACGTCATCTATCATTGTCCCGTCCTGACGTGACAAATGTCTAGGGCGGAGACGCCCACGGGGGCAGCATAAAGATGACGCCCACGACGGTAGCGTCGATAAGCTACTGCCATGGGCGTCAAGCGCTAAAAACCTCTTATTTCTGTTTCTTAGCCTTTTTCTCAGCGCGAATACGGCGCTGTTCTGCGTCGATACGTTCAGCTTCTTCCACGGTAGGCGCAGAACCTCCCATGGACGCAGGACGCCATGACTCACCGCCGGCAAAGGGCCCATAGGCCTTTTCATATTCCGTGCGTACTCCGTCGAGTAGCTCGATCATCGCTTCGCGGAGGCGTTGCGTAGCTTCTTCTACGGTGCCTTCGAGCGACACTGGTTCACCGATCCGAATCCACACGGGAATGTGGCTGCGCCCGATGTCACGCTTCAGCCCCTTAGTCCATACGCGTTGACTACCCCAGACCGCGACGGGGATGAGGGGGGCGTCCGCTTGCTGAGCGATACGCACGGCACCGCTCTTTAGCTCTTTGACCTCAAAACTCCGAGAGATCGTGGCCTCTGGGAAAATGCCCACAAGTTGCCCTTGTTGAAGATGCTTAATTGCCTCATCAAGAGCCCCTGCACCTGCAGCACGGTTAACCGGAATGTGCTTCATCATCCGCACCAGTGTGCCCACTACAGGTACATCGAAGATTTCCTTCTTAGCCATGAATCGGGTCAGTCGCCCACCACGAAGATTGGCTGCAGCGCCGCTAAAGATGAAGTCGTAATAGCCTGTGTGATTGATCGCCAACAGCGCCGATCCCTGAGCTGGAACATTTTCCGAGCCCTCTACCGTAAGTTCGATAGCTTGGGCGCGAAGAAGGCCTTTTACCAGCCTTGCCACGATTCGGCCGTAAAACCACTCGCGGCTTTCTGGATGCCTCGGGACCTTATGCAAGCCCTTTGGCACCCAGCAAATGCCCTGCTTTTCCCATCCGGTGTTCATGGTTTACCCAAATACCTCTTACTTGATTGGCTCCAAGACATCTTTACCCACGAATGGGCGTAGAGCTTCAGGAACGATGACTGAGCCATCTGCTTGCTGGTTGTTCTCAAGGATCGCAACCAACCAACGTGTGGTGGCGAGGGTTCCGTTAAGGGTGGCGCACGTCTGGGCTTTCCCGGACTCGTCACGATAACGAGTCTGAAGGCGTCGTGCCTGGAACGTGGTGCAGTTTGAGGTAGATGTCAGCTCACGGTAGGTGTTCTGGGTAGGGATCCATGCTTCTGTATCAAACTTACGGGCCGCAGAAGAGCCTAGGTCTCCGCCGGCGACGTCGATAACGCGGTAAGGAACCTCCACGGCTGCGAGCATGTCGCGTTCCATCTTAAGGAGCGCTTGGTGCTGCTCGACGGCATCTTCTGGCTTGCAGAAAACGAACATCTCAAGCTTGTCAAACTGGTGAACACGCAGGATACCGCGGGTATCTTTGCCATAAGAGCCGGCCTCACGACGGAAGCAGGAAGACCAACCAGCGTACTTAATCGGACCTTTATTGAGGTCAATGATTTCATCCTTGTGGTAGCCAGCCAAGGCCACCTCAGAGGTTCCGACTAGATAAAGGTCATCGCGCTCAAGGTAGTAAATCTCATCGGAGTGAGCGCCCAAGAAGCCGGTTCCCTGCATGATCTCGGGTCGTACCAACACTGGTGGAATCATCAGCTGGAAGCCGTTGTCGCGGGCCTTCTGAGCAGCAAGGTTGAGCATCCCCAGCTGCAAGAATGCACCATCGCCGGTGAGGTAGTAGAAACGCGCACCGCCTACCTTAGTGCCGCGCTTGGTGTCGATCAGCCCCAGGGACTCGCCAAGTTCCAGGTGATCCTTGGGCTCAAAGTCAAAGGTGCGAGGCTCACCAACGTGCTCCAAAACAATGAAGTCATCTTCTCCACCAGCAGGGGCGTCGGTGACCACATTGCTAAAGAGCATTTGGAGCTCGTCTACCTTTGACTCTGCGGCAGACTGCGCTTCCTCAGCTTCTTTTACCTTTGCCTTCAACTCATTCGAGCCTTCAAGCAGGGCGGCGCGCTCTTCCGGAGCGGCCTGGCCAATTTTCTTGCCAAAAGCCTTGTGCTCGGAACGTAGCTCATCTGCAACCTGGATTGCAGCACGTCGTTCTTCATCAGCGACCAGAAGTTTGTCTACCAATTCAGGGTCTTCGCCGCGGATACGCTGGGATTCGCGGACAATATCGGGGTTCTCGCGGAGGAATTTCAGATCAATCACACATCCGACCTTACCGCCTTCCATTAACTAGTAGGTCACAACATGACCAAAATCATGGCTGGTTATGACCAGCACGGCTACACTGATACCTATGGTCGACACTCGATTGGGGTTGCCCGCCAGAACCCTAACTGACGGAACCAGCACGCCAAAGCATCAACAGCTCAGGGAAATACTTGAAGAACTCTGCCGAACCGAGCTCAAACCTGGCGACATGCTGCCTGGTGAGCGCGTTTTAGAAGAGGCCTATGGAGTAAGCAGAATCACCGTAAGACGTGCCATCGGCGACCTCGTAGCCACCGGCCAGCTCCGCCGTAGCCGAGGCAAAGGCACCTTTGTGGCGCAATCTCCTATGGTCACTCGTCTACAACTCGCTTCTTTTACAGATGAGATGTCTGCGCGGCGTATTGAGCCTTCCAGCAAGATTTTGGCGTCCGCTTGGTCCGCCCCCAATTCTGTGGTTCAAGAGTTCTTCCGTACGGACGCCACTACGCCGCATACCCACCTCGTGCGTCTCCGCCTAGGAAATGGCAAACCTTTCTGCCTCAACGACGCATGGTACAACTCAAACTTCGCGCCAGATTTACTAGAAAACGACGTGTATAAGTCCGTTTATCAGATTCTGGAAAATTCTTACAACATTTCCATTACCGGCGCGGAACAAATCACCACGGCGGTCGCCGCGACAGCTGAGACAGCCCGAATTCTCGACGTTGAAGTGGGAGAACCCCTCCTCAAAGTTGAGCGTCATGCCAGTGCAGGCAACCATCCCATCGAGTGGTGTTCCTCCCTTTACCGCACAGATAGATTTGCGTTGCGGACCTTTATTTCAAAGTAAGTAAGTAGACTGAGGTCACTATGACTCAATCTTGGCGCAGTGCTACAGCAGTTCGTATCCTGCTTGTCGGAGCTTTGGTCTCCACAGCAGGCGTCGGCGCGTACTCTTTTTCTTCCCAGAATGAGGGCTCGTCCAAGCAGTCTCAGTCACGTCCTTCCTCTGACAGCAAAGCGTCTGCAGCGTCTTTTACCACTGCTGACTCGGGGTCATGCCTTACATGGAAAGACGGCGCGGGAAAGATCACTAACTTTGAGCAGGCCGACTGCGCAGGCGAGCACCGCTTTGAGGTCTCTTCCCGCGAAGACCTCCGGGCTTACCCGGCATCTGAGTTTGGCGACGAAGCCCCCATGCCAGATCTCACCCGCCAAGCTCAGCTGCGTGAGGAGTTATGCCTTAACCCCACGATCCAGTACTTGAAAGGCACCTTCGACCAGATGGGCAAGTATTCGGTTGCCTCGATCTTGCCGCCGCAAGATGCCTGGTCAAAGGGCGATAGAACCTTGCTCTGCGGCATTCAGGCAACTGATGACAAAGGCACTCTTATCCCGACGTCTGGCCGCGCCGCTGAGCAAGACCAATCCCGCATATTCCGCCCCAATGAATGCGTGCTTGTCGACGCCGCCAGCGCCACCCGAGTCGTCGATTGCGGTGCCGAACACCAGCTAGAAATCACCTCCATCGTAGATTTGCAGCCGGTCTTCCCCGAGGGAACCCCCTCCCTTGAGCAACAAGATAAACATCTCCAGCAGGTGTGTACTCAAGCGGCTCAGGACTATTTAGGAGGTGACGACCCTCTCTACTTCTCCACGCTACAGCCCTTCTGGACTACCCTCCCCGAAAACTCGTGGGCGGGCGGCTCCCGCAGTGTTAACTGCGCGCTGGTCTTTGGGCAGGATCGTAAATTTGCCACACTCGCCGGCAGCGCTAAAACCGGTTTCACTATTAACGGTCAGCCCCCGGCTTCCCGTCCGGTACGTGCACCTATCGTGAATCCAGAGGCTCTCATTGGCCCTCACCCAGAACCGGCACGCTAATGATTCAGATCAGCGATGAGCACTTTGAAGAACTCGTAGACCAAGCGTTATCTGCTATCCCCGAGTCCATCACTGAACACATCACCAACCTTGCCATCCTCATCGAAGACTATGCCGAGGACTCCCCCTATATCCTCGGCCTCTACCACGGTGTGGCACTCACCGAGCGCAGTTTTGATCACGCCGGGTTCCTCCCCGACACCATCACTATTTATAAAGAAGCCCTCAAAAAGTACTGTTCCTCCGAAGAAGAACTCGTAGAACAGGTTCGCATCACCGTTATGCACGAGATCGGCCACTATTTTGGGCTCGAAGAAGAAGATCTGCATCGATTGGGCTATGCCTAGACCGGTCTAGCCGGGCCTAGCCTGCATTTCCATAGACATACGCATGATGAGGAGGCCTCTGAGCGGCTAACGTCTATGGAAATGCAGGCTCATCCTTACTTCATGGCTGATCCAGAGGCGTGCTGCCCCACATCTCGCAATGCCATTGACCAAATTCTCCTCGAGGTTCAAGGATCATAAGAGAGGTATTCCCCACGTAAGTGTCCCGAGCCACGCGTTCAGGCACGTCGGAAGAATATCGAGTAGCAATACGGATCGCAGCCCCGTGGCTCACCGCGAGATAGTCTTTTCCTGTTTCCCGGCATAACGTCGCAAGGCTTTCTAGGGGCGGACGCATCCGGGTAATCACCTCATGCGCAGTTTCCCCTTCCGGCATTGCGGCGTGAAGGTCCCCGCTCATCCAGGCGTCGAGAGCACGGATATATGCCTCATGGGCCTCAGGGGCTGAGCTTCCTTCTAAAGCCCCTGAAAAGACTTCTCGCAGATGAGGGTCTACGTCGATGGGATAGGTATCCGCCGGAAGTCCCAAGGTTTTCTCATACGCTTTCACCACGGCAACAGCCGTCTGCTGAGTGCGGATTGCGACAGAAGACACCACCCCGCCAAGATTCTGGGTGATATGGGCCAAATGCACGCCCGCTTCTGCGGCTTGGAGCCGGCCCAGAACAGTCAGTTCCGCCCCTGGTGGCCGCGTATCAAATATGCGGGCAGCGTTAGCAAAAGTGCGCGCATGGCGCATCAGAATAATTCGGCCCATGGTTCCCATCCTCTAGAGACGTCCTTCTCTGATGCTGTTTACCCACCTAGCAGCTTGATCTATGAGTTCAGTATCAGCGGCGAGGGCAACTTCCCTCGGATTTGCTTGGTGTGCAGGCCAGGATCCTAGGAACTGGAGTACGGAGCAACGCAGGTAGAGGGCGCGCAATGCTTCTGCGACTGGGGCGTCGTCGATATGCCCGTTGACGTCCACATGGAAACGGTAATAGCCAAGGCCACTTTCAATGGGACGAGATTCTATGCGTGATAGGTCGACTCCTCGCAGCGCAAATTCGGAGAGCGCTGCTACCAAGCTCCCTGGCTCGTTTTTCAGGATAAACATGATCGCCGTGCGGTCTGTTCCGGTTCGTGGAGTTGATCGCGCAGGTTGCCCAATCAGAACAAAGCGGGTGCGAGCGCCGGCCACATCGGCAACGTTATCGCTGATCACGGAGAGACCATAAACCTCGGCTGCGCGTAACGGAGCGGCGGCAAGATCTGCTTTTCCTTCGGCCACCAACTGCGCAGCTGCAGCGTTGGAGGTAGCAGCTACAAATTCTGCTTGCGGAGCATGCCGCGCAAGCCAACCTTTGACCTGCTGGTAGGCCACGGGATGCGTGGCTATGGTCTGTGCGGTGGCGGGGTCTGTGCCCTCAAGGCTCATGATGGCAAAGGCGATGGGGAGGTCGATTTCTTCAAAAATCTGCACGTTGTCGGCCACTGCGAGCGCGTCAAAGGTGGGGGTCACAGCACCGTCGACGGAATTTTCTATGGCTACGCATGCGTATTCTGCTTCACCGGCACGAACCGCATCCACGGCCTCGCGCGGACTGCGCATAGGAATCGCCCGAACATCCACAAAATCCTGCCGCTCTGCGAGTTTCCATAGCGCGGCCTCGGTGAATGTGCCCTCAGGGCCTAAATAGGCGATCTTCATGAGCGCTAGTTTATCTGCCTAGTAGTGTGTTCGTCATGGCAATTCATGAGCGAATCGACGCACTCGCAACGCAGGTCGCCGGCTTGTCCGCGCAAGAGCATGGCTTCGCTCATTTTGATGCTGATGCGGCACATCGTCAGGCAGACATGCGCGCGTCCCTACCACCGCAGCGGCTCTCCGGGTGGATCATACCGGCCAAGGACCTCTCCGATGTGGCCGGCATGCCTACCAGTTATGGCTCAATCCATCGCAGAGTTATGGCGACGGAAACAGACCCTTTTATAGCCAGATACATGGCGCGGGGTGCGATAGTCCCTGGTAAATCGCTGGTTCCAGAGCTGGGACTCACTGCGTACACAGAACCTGTGGGATTAGCTGCCCCAGTTTTTCATGGTCATACGCCCGGTGGTTCTTCAGGAGGTGCTGCGGTAATGGTCGCTCGTGGATTGGTGCGAGCCGCTCATGCTTCTGATGGTGGTGGTTCGATCCGCGTTCCGGCGGCGTGCACCGGGATCGTGGGCTTCAAGCCACCCCACGATGCGTCGCGAGCCAACCCGGTGACACAGGGATTCCTCACCCGTACGCTTGCCGACGCCGCCTACCTCCACAACATCCGTCCACTACAACGCCCGTTGCGCATTGGCGTGCTCACGCAACCTGTCCATGCAGAGGTAGATGTTGCACCTCATATTCTTGCCGCAGTAGAGGACGCCGCCGCGCTGCTGTCCGCTGCTGGCCATACGGTAAGCGCAGTGAGCAGACCTTATGGCGACGAGCCGTTTGCGGCTTTTCATGACATTCTGGCGCTAAAATCTACAAAAATTCATGGGCCGGCGTCTCCGATCGTGGAGTGGCTACGCGATTGCGGGCGCCGCGTGTCCCCATCCCGGAAGGCGGAGGCCATGCGGACTTTCGTGGGCGTCGACAAGCTTCTGCGCGATGCTTGGGACATCGACGTCGTACTCACCCCCACTCTGGCGTTTGATCCACCACCCGTGGGGCATTTCTCCGCGATGGCGCCGGAGGACGATTTTGCAGCACAGACTCGTTGGACCCCGTGGGGAACGATGTTCAACATGTCTGGGGGCGCCGCGTTATCGGTGCCGCACCGTGGGGTGGGAATTCAGCTCGGCGCCATCCGCGCGACCGTGTCAGAGCTTTTTGGCGTGGCGGAGGCATTATGAGTCGCCGCATTCACGTAGAGATCTGGTTGGTTCTTGCTATCACGTTCGGCATGTCCGGATTGCGTTCGCTTTTAAGGCTTATCGACGCCACCCTCTCCCCCATAGCCCTCAACGAGCAGAGCACCACTCTCAATTCTTCCCGGGCAGATTCCCCCTGGCTCGACCTCGCGCTGCAGCTGTGCGGCGCAGGAACTCTCATCGCGTGGGGGTTGCTTTCCTTATTCCTCCTAGCCATCAACGCCCCTGAACACCGCATTCCTGGCCCGCTGCTTCGACTCGCGTCTGCAAAGGCGTGGCTCACAGAGGTCGGCTGGGGCGCTGTGCTCGCACTTGCTATCGGAGTACCCGGCCTGGCTTTCTACGTCACAGCGGTACATCTGGGACTATCCAAGCAGGTTATTCCGAGTTCGCTCGATATATGGTGGGCGATTCCCATTTTGCTGCTTTATTCGTTTGCCAACGCCTTTGCAGAGGAAATCGTGGTAGTCGGATGGCTGAGCACGCGACTGCAACAACTCGGCAAATCGACCGGCTTTATCCTCCTGGCGTCCTCCTTATTGCGCGGCTCTTATCATCTCTACCAGGGCTTTTCCGCAGGAGTCGGCAATATGATTATGGGGTTCCTCTTCACGTGGTTCTATCTCAGATGGCGCCCACGACACGTCTGGCCGCTCATCGTCGGGCACTTCCTTATTGACGCCGTCGCCTTTGTCGGTTACTCCCTCATCGGTGGAAATCTGCAGTTCTTGGGCCTTTAAATCTGCGATGAGTTAGCCGCAATCGGCTTTGGCTTACTACGCTTATTCTCATGAACCCACAGGAGCCACAGGCAGGACACGGATCGCGTGACGAGTTCATGCGCGACTCCCAAGGAAATCCCCTGCTCGATCGCTACGGGCGCCCCGTACGCCGCCGAGGTAGGAGCGCACCGCAACGACGGCCGCGTCGTAACGCTCAGGCTCCCCAGCCGGAGGCAACGCGTTTCGACGCCCCCGCGCAACCGCAGCGCCCCCAGCAATACTTCCCGTCGGAGCACGAACAACAGCAGCTGCGGCAGCAACAGCTATCCCAAGGCTACGCCGACCCCCGTGGACACCAATCCCAGAATTTCCAACCCAACCGCCACTTTGAACGCCACCAGGCCGCTATCCAGCAGCCCAAAGCACCCCGACGCCGCCGGCGGATTCTGCGCCCGCGTGGCTGTCTGTCCAGCTTAACGTGGCTGGTTGTCATCGTTATGGTCCTCAGTGTCGCCGGCACGCTCTGGATGGATACCAAGCTCAACCGCACCGATGCCCGCCCCGCGAACCGCATCGCTAACACTGCTGGAACAAACTGGTTACTCGTCGGCTCAGATTCCCGCACAGGACTCAGCGAAGCCGATGCCCAACGACTAGGCACCGGTGGCGACCTCGGCTCCATGCGAACCGACACCATCATGCTGCTCCACATACCCACCAGCGGCAAAGCAACTCTGCTGTCCCTCCCCCGCGACTCCTACGTCAGTATTCCTGGGTATGGAATGGATAAAATCAATGCGGCTTTCACCTATGGTGGCGCACCGCTGCTCACCCAAACTGTCGAAGGAGCCACCGGACTGCGCGTGGACCACTACGCAGAAATCGGCATGGGCGGATTGGCCAACGTTGTTGATGCGGTTGGTGGCATCGAAGTCTGCCCGGCAGAACCCATCACAGACCCCCTAGCGGCACTTTCCATTAATGCTGGATGCCAAAAAGTCAACGGCCCGACGGCCCTCGGATATGTCCGCACGCGTGCTACTCCCTTAGGCGATCTTGATCGTGTGCAACGCCAACGAGAATTTTTCGCCGCACTGGTCAATAAACTCACATCCACCAGCACCTTTGCCAATCCATTCCGGTTCTTCCCCACCATAACCAGCGTGGCAGGAAGCTTCACCGTGGGCAGCAATGACCACGTCTGGCACCTCTTCCGCGTCGCCCTAGCGATGCGTGAAGGAGTAGACACCGTCACTGTCCCCTACTCAGGTTTTGCCAACTACGACGTAGGAAGCGTGGTCCTGTGGGACGAAGCAGCAGCTGAACAGCTATTCTCCTCTTTGCGATAATCATCGCCCCACGCATAATGCCGTTGTGACTGTTCTAATCACAACGGCATTGCTGCTTTTACAGCATCCTAGTGAACCTTTGGCTCAGGTTTTGGGGTGCCTTTAACGAGGCAAGAACGGCAACAGTATATGCACCAAACCAGCAAGCAAGCCCACGCCACCCAAAGACACAATCGCCTTCAACCATGCAGGCCACGTGGTGGGAGACCAAGAAATCTGCGGTGACTTAGCAGGCGGAACCTTATCCTGATCCTTCGTCTCAGGAGCCTTATTCTCTGTATCTACCTTGGGCTTATCCGACTCTGCTTTAGGCTTCTCTGCGTCTGCTTTAGGCTTCTCGGGAGCCGGCTTCGCATCTTCTTTTTCTTTGGGTGCCTCTGGCTTTTCCTGAGGCTTTGGTGCCGGAATATCAGAGCCACCGTGCTTTTTAAGAAGCTTTTCTTGATTTTCCGCACCTGAGGATTCAGCCTCTTCAGCCATTTTTTCTTTTTCAGAACTGCCTAGATCCGCTTTATAGGTCTTCAATCCTTTTTCATCACTATCCAAATGATGTTGCTCTAGAAGCGGCGTGACAAAACGCTCCTCAACACCCCAGTCGGCTATTGAGAACGCATTCCTTTCATTCTCATCCATTTTTTCAGCCTTGACTACTTCTTCTAATCGATAGAGACCGTCATTAGCTATCTTGTGCGTATTTGAGTATTTGTCTCTATTGGGGTCAGATTCTTTAAAAGAAAGATCCCAATATTTGCTCTTGACCTTTTTCAGCAACGGGATAGCTTTCTTTGTGGTCTCTAGATCAATACCAACTTTAGAGATATCAAGGGCACGTGCGTCAGCATCACCTTCCACCTGCAAAATAGCCAGTGTTACTCGGGCTTTAGCCACATAACAAGCTCTCTCAGATTCTTCATGAGCTGTTCGTTGCGCCTGAGTACCAGGATATTTCTCAAATTTTTGTTCACCAGTTGCAGTGTGATAAACGTGTCGCAACTTAGCTACAGAGACATAAGAATTAAGCATAGGAAGATACTGCTGCGCGTCAGTAGCAGGCTCAATATAATACTTCCCCGGCATCGCATCGTGCGTCTGTGCACTAGCCACCGCAGTGACTAATGGCGACGTCGCTGCCAGCGAAGATGCAGTGAACACAGAAGCTGTGGCCAAAGCGCTGATGGTGAGAGAAAGTATGCGGTTGTTTTTCATGTTTATATCCTTTAGAGACCCAAGAAGCTACGAATATGGTTTTGGAAGAAGAAAGAAAGAACGGAAAGTCCACCTAAGACTCCCAGGACAATGCCAATGATCTTTCCTATTTGCTCAGCTTTCCCGCTGGTTGAAGGCTTTGTTTTGTCGGACTCAAGCCGCTCAATTTCCTTGAGGCGGTTTTCGTTATCAGACTTAGCCGCAGGCGGTTTGGACATATCTGTCATACGAGTGAGCACGTAATATTCCTTGAGATCGCCAGTCGATTCATCCAAGGTCTGCACATAAACGTCGCCGTTTTTGTTGATTAAAAAGTCACCGTGTCGCCGGTTAGACGTCTCTCTGCCATTAGTGATGGGAAGCGACTTTTCTACTTTCAAATCTGCGGGATTGAGCCAGTTCAGATTGCCGTTCTTGCCGTCTAACTGAACAATTTTTCCGTCATGGAAAACTGAACCTGCCCAAAGCCCTCCTCCAGAAAGCTGTATGGATTCCGTCACTGCAGAAACATCCCGGTCGGCGTACTTCAACATTTGTGCGCCACCTCGGCCAAAGTGGGTAGATCGCAGGATAGTTTCACCATCAGTAGACACCCCAAAAAGAGCCGTACGCTCTAGGTACTGAGACCTCTTCATGTACTTGAAAGCTTCTTCATCGGAGGCATTCAGATCAATGGAGAAAAGGAAGCCCTTGGTAGCGATGTCATTATCCTCCAACGTGACGGCAGCACCTGGATGGAAGATAAAGGTTCCGTCGTTCATCTTCGCAACTTCGGCAAAGTCATCAATATTAAAGATCTTGGCGTACACCGACTCGCCATCGACAACCTTCGCCTCCAGAACTTCTGCGGTCTTTGGAAGAGCTATCGAGCGCTGTTTCTCAGACTTATCAAAAATGGTGAGATGACCACCGTTTTCCCTGGCTGAGTCGTCGCCTGATTCAGCGCTAATTGCAAAGAACTTGCCGGAATCTGGATCCACGCCGATTCCCCGAATAGTCTCAGGAACGGTTCCCACGCTGGTAGGCTCACCAATCGCGTCTCCAGAGACAGCGACTTTCATGAGCGTCTTTGCATCAGAGGAACCCTCCGACGCTGCGTAGAAGAGTTCGCCCGTTGCTTCATTAAAAGCGACCGTGGCCAGCTTATCTATGGGTAGTTCTTTTGTAGCTATGGGTCGCAGTTCTGCGTCGAGAAGCGTCACTCCGTATTCAGCGGTCACAACCACAATCTTCTCGCCGTAGAGGAATGGGCGGGAGATGTGATCGTAGTCCTTTGGAGCTGTCCATTTTTGGGCCGCAGTTCGCAGACCACCTTGATCGCCGGCCGGGCGCACACCCTTGCCTTTGTAAGTGAAACCAAGAGGGTCTAGGCCTTCATTCTCGTTATAAAAATCAGAGAACATTTTCACGCCGTCGGGAGTCAGCGCAGTAGCGATATCAGACCAGCTGATTTTGCCCTCGCTATCCGTAAATTGCGCTCCCGACGTATACAGGTTTGCAATTCGGACAGGTTCTTCAGGGGAGAAGTACTGGCCCGTGGTGTATTGCTTCGAGCGCACAGTGGCTTCCATGTAGGAGCCCTCTGGAGCAATGACCACCTTGGGGTTCTTCATGGAGAGGTCGAGCGAGCACTCATCATCAACAGGGTCTTTTTTCCCTGTATTTTTGCAGTACTTCTTGTACAGGACCTCGCCTTTAAATTGGGCTTCAAGCTTTGAGGTGGACTCATTAAAAGTCTGGGAGACCAAAGGGAAGGTAAAGGATTTATCGGAACGGGCGGCGCCGTCGGAAAGCTTTGTAGCGCCACCAGTGTAATTGTTAAAGCTAGAACGTATTCCCCAAGACAGGGAGCCTTCAGCTGAGGCATCCTGCGAATATGCAACTGGTGTGAGGGAAACGAGGGAGGATGCCATAACCGTTGCCACGATAGTGGCCGTATGGCGTCGCATTCGGTTCAACGCAGTTCCTTTCGAGTTATGCAATTCACCCGGCACTAGCCGAGCGCACATAACCCTATACCCGTTTTATTAGGCGTGCCTAACCTTAGTTAAAGACGGGGGTAAGTAAGCCTCCCTCACCTCCCTTTGCATATCCAATAAGCTCGGCAAATTGATCTCTCAGGAAAAACTTCTTATTTTGCATAACACAATGGTTGACCCTGTTACCCAGCCCATAAAAAGAAAACGGGCACCCGCAGTGGAGTGCCCGTTAAAGATTAATTTTTAGGGTTCATAGGGTGCGTCGCCAAGGCGAGGATCGATATGAGCACCGCGCTCAGCCCCAACCGCTTCACGACGCTTCTTGCGCTCGACCCAGAAATCAGCATTCTTAATACCCACGGCATCTGGATCAAAGTCCGGTTCCAGCCCAGCCTTCTTCTGCCGATAATAATCACGCAAGCATTTAAGGGCCGGTACCTGCAGAATAAGTATTCCGATCACGTTAAGCCAGGCAGTAGTGCCTACTCCAATATCGCCCAGCGTCCACGCCGCGCCAGGAGTAGAAGTCGCGCCAATAATCACAGACACAATCATGAGCGACCTAAGCGCCCAGATAATAACCCTGCGCAGTCCCTTGCTGTGCACCCAGCGATTCAGATACGCAAAATTGGTCTCTGACAAGTAGTAATAAGCAACCACCGTGGTAAAGGCAAAGAACATAATGGCGACCGCGATAAACGACGGCCCCAGACCCGAAGCAACCGAATCCAAACCCGACTGCACAAATCCCGGCCCCACAGGAACACCATCCGGCAGCGAACCTTGGTAAACCACCGCGCCCTCTTCGCTCTCACCGGAAAAGACCTTGTACATATCGGTCGAGATGATGATGAACGCCGTTGCAGAACACACAAAAAGCGTATCGACGTACACGGCAAACGCTTGCGCAAAGCCCTGCTTTGCCGGGTGCGAGACCTCCGCAGCAGCTGCAGCCTGCGGGCCAGTGCCCTGACCAGCCTCATTGGAATAAATACCGCGACGAACACCCCACATGATCGCGGATCCAAACAGCCCCGAGAAAGTGGCCTCAGCGTTAAACGCAGACTTAAAAATCAAACCAAAGACGTGAGGAATCTGATCAAAGTTCATGAACAAGATGACAACGGCGACCGCGATATAAATAGCAGCCATGGCCGGCACCACCATCGTGGCAAAGTTTGCGATGCGCTTCACCCCGCCGATAATGATCAGGGCAAGCACCACAGCGAGCACCACAGCGGTAATCTTTACATCCACTCCCCATGCATTATTAACTGCCGCAGCCACGCCGTTTGCCTGGATGCCAGGGAGAAAGTAGCTGGTGGAAAGAATCATCGCGACGGCAAAAACAATGCCATAAACCAGCATAAATGGGGCAGCCTTGGTGTGGCGATACGCCTTTTCCAGATAAAACGCCGGCCCGCCACGGTACTCGCCGGTATCGCGATCTTGTTCTTTATAAATCTGGGCGAGGGTACATTCCACAAAAGATGTTGAGGCACCCAAAAAGGCAACCATCCACATCCAAAACACTGCGCCGGGGCCACCGAATGCGATAGCCGTAGCCACACCAGCAATGTTGCCCACGCCCACACGACCCGCAAGGGACATCATCAACGATTGGAAAGAGGAGACACCGTTTTCTGATTTCTCACCGCGTCGCAGCTGACGGAGCATATCCGGAAGGCCTCGCAGCTGCACAAACCGGGTAGCCACAGTGAAGTAGATGCCTGCAGCCAAGCACAAAAACACAAGCGCTGGAGACCAGATTATTGAGTTCAGAGTACTAAGTGCATCAGCCATATAAACTCCCTAGATGTGATTGGCATCTCTTTTTGAAGATTTATACATCATGCACCACAATGGCGTGGAATGCACTGATTCCTAGAAAACCGCCACCATGTGGGGGCACGGACACTCTGAAAACGTGCCCCCGTCATCGCTACCTAACGTTGCCTAACGTGGTCTAGCGAATAGTCACCTGGCGAGACTTGATGTTCTCCAGTTGACGCCGCTCATCAGCATTCAGCTGAGAGTCATTGCCCAGCTCGGCCTCAATCTTCTCATTCAAGGACACAAGATCAGCAGCATAGTCCTCGTGAGAGCGCTCAGGATCCAGATCCCACACCGGGACGGCAAGACCGTGGGTACGGAAGACACCGGCAAACTTGGTTTCGTCGCCAAGCTTTAGCTCCCCACGAGCAGCAATGCGGGCAAGTGCACGCAACAACGTGTCTTCTTCCTCGCCGCGCACCCACCGAATGTGAGCCTTCTGACCTGGGTTAATCCACCATACAGTTCCCGGAACTTCTGCTTCTACGCGATGCGAAGGCAAAACGGAGTCGTTGGCTGCCTGAATCGCCTGAGCATGCATAGGGCTTACGGCGGTGCCTTCCGGAATCCACCAGTTGAAATCGCTGAACTCAGTGATCTCGATCTCCTGGTCAGCGCCAAGCAGCTCGTTTAGCTTTGGCTCCGTGCCATCTGCCACAGCGCGATCCAAGGTTTCCCCTGGCTTAGCACTCTTCGCCCAGTTCAAGGCATAGGCCAGGTCACGATTCGGATTGTTGGAACGGGCCTGGGTCTGCAAAGCGACGAGGATGTCTCCTCCTACCGACTCTTCGCGCACCAATGCCGCGCTACCACCTGGCAAAACCGTGCACAACGACACCTCGCCGAGCCCCTCAACCGTGACTTTAGCCACCGCGGACGGCACGAATTCCTGCATAGCCACCAGATCCGTCTCAAAAGCGAATCCGCCATACGGCCGCGGGTCGCGCTCAAATGCCGCGCGTTCTGCAGCGCGAGCAGCAAGCTTAGCCTGACGACGGCTCATGCCCTCAGGAAGTTGTTCCTTCTTTTTGTTCTTCTTAGCCATGCCACACAACTTACCGGTAGTCAGGCCTCAACACAGCCTCAGGGTTTCTTCACCTTGAACCCCTTACCCTCCACGCACCACCTCAAGAGCCCTATCGGGATAATCGGTAGCGATCATATCGGCACCATGTTCGAGCGCCCATTGCATATCCTCACGCTCATTCACAGTCCATATATAAGTTCTCTTACCTTTTTGCCCGACCAGACCAGGACGGAGCTTCGCATGTGCAATAGAGAGTCCCCGGGCTGTCGGGCGCGATGGTACAACGTCCAAGGGGTTGTAGCGAGCCTCCCATTCCCTTCTCAGATAAATCGTGTCGTTCCCGGGAGCCAAACGACGCATCCTGCTAATCGACGCATGCGAGAAGGAAATAATGTGAATCCGCGAGTCCGCGAGCAGCCCCCGGTAGCGCAAGCGCATGGCGATGCTTTCCTCTAACATCGCGCCGTAGCGCAGCGGGTGTTTAGTCTCCACATAAAGGTGCTTGTCTGGGTAAGCGAGCACTATATCTAGGAGCTCGTCAAGAGTGAGAATGTGCTGCGGATTATCGCTAGTACCGATGTTGGCATGACGTAACTGTTGGAGGGTGGCCGTAGATATTCGTGTCTTCTCACCGGCAGTGCGCAATAAGGTTCGATCATGGTGGCAGACCACATGCCCGTCGCTAGTTAAACGGACATCGCATTCAACTCCATGAATAGGAAGTTCCAGTGCCTTCTCAAAGGCCTGGGCACTCATCTCAGGATACGCCGATCTAAAGCCTCGATGTGCAATAATCTGCACGTCACACCCCTATTCCCACACGTTGCTCCGCAGTACTTTCTTCTCTCCTTAGACTACCTTGCACAAAGCCGGGCCCCTCTTAAGAAGAGACCCGGCTCACGTGCCTACTCAAACCCAAAGCACCTTATTTACATAGCGACCACACCAACAATTGCTGCGTTGAGCATGTTGGTAGCAAAACCAGTGATGAGGGCTATCGGAGCAAGCTTGGCGACTTCACCACGACGCTCCGGCACAAGGCCTCCGAGCGCACCGATCTGGATTGCAATAGAGCTGATATTGGCAAAGCCTGCGAGAGCAAAAGTACTGATCATGATGGACTTCGGCGACAGATTCTCAAGGTTGGCGCCAAAGCTGGTGTATCCCACGAACTCATTAATAATGGTCTTCTCGCCGATGAAGGACCCCACAAGATGGGCCTCGTTCCACGGAACACCAATAAGCCATGCAACAGGAGAGAACAGCAGGCCAAAGAGCCCTTCCAGAGACCATCCTTCTTGTCCAAAGAGGCTACCAATGCCACCAAGGATCGCAGAGAGCATGGAGATCATAGCGATGAAGGCAATGAGCAAGCAGCCCACGGCAACGGCAATCTGTCCGCCGCTCATGGCACCACGGCCGATGGCGTCCACAACGTTTTTGCTCTCTGTGTCGCGGACGTTCCGAACATTCGCGTCAAGAGTTGATTTCTCTGTCTCTGGCATAAAGGCTTTAGCCACAAGAATAGAGCCCGGCGCGTTCATCACGCTGGCAGCAAGGAGATACTCCAACGGGGCACCAAGCAAGGAATAACCAATAAGGGTCGAACCTGCAACGGAAGCGAAACCGCCTGTCATACAGGTGAAGAGCTCGGAACGAGTGAGCTTTTTCAGATACGGCTGGATCACCAAAGGAGCCTCGGATTGTCCCAAGAAAATCACTGTCGATGCCCACACCGACTCCACTTTGGACGTCCCCAGCAGCCACTTCAACGCGCCGCCGACGATATCTACGAAGAATTGGATCACTCGGAAGTAGTACAAAGCGCCAATGATCGCGCCAAGGAAGATGATTACTGGCAGCACATTGAGGGCGAAAACAAAGGAGTTCTCGGTTCCAAAGAGCGAACCGAAAACAAATGATGTGCCCTCGTTAGTGAAGTCGGTGAGCTTCTGCAGACCTTTGGATACCGACTTCATTGCGTTAAAGCCCACACTCCACTTGAGAACGAGCAGCGAAAGCAGAACTTGTAATGCCAGGCCTACCCCGAGGGTCCGCCAGTTAATTTGTTTGCGTGCGCGGGAAAAGAGAATGAGCAATCCTAGGATCGCTACGATTCCTAAAAGTCCCTGAAGCCTTTCCATTATGTGTCCCCTTATAGAGATTCTGGGCCGAAGGAATGCGGAAGAATTGTGGCAAAGTCAACGCTGAGGGAAGTGTCACCGTCTTCCACGATGACGCGTTGACAATTGAATTCGCGGAGAACCTGACGGCACGCCCCACAGGGCCAACACGGTTCTCCAGCTTTACCGACGATGGCCACCGCCTCGATGCGGAATGGAAGCTCATCGCCCGAACGTGGCTCTCCCCCTACAATTGCGCCACCAATTCCGTTACGCTCAGCACAAATGGTTAAACCGTAGGATGCGTTTTCAAAATTGCATCCGTGGATGAGGCGGCCGTCGTCAAGCAAAAGTGCCGCGCCGACCGGGAAATGTGAATATGGCGAGTAGGAACGTTGGGCAGCAATTCGAGCTTCCGCAAGGAGCTCGTCGTCGGTCCACGTTGTACTGGCTCCCGAGGCCGCGCGGGCGGGCTGACCAGTGGTTGTAGCCCCGGAGGTCATGTCACCACATCCTTTTACATTTGTGCTTTTAACCCTTGACATTCGTGCTACCAGTGATGATAATCAAGAATGTCAAATCGCACAATAGGTTAAGAGAAGTGTTCCACAGCACAATTCAGTCACTCTGTGGGTACTCTGGCCGAATTGCCATCCAACACTTCCCAAGCCTCAACAGCCCTCATGGAAGGTGATTACCGTGGCCGAGAAGTTCGACGCCGTAGACGTCATCCGCACAAAGCGGGATAAAGGAAAGCTGAGTAAGGGGCAAATCGACTGGATCATCGATGCCTACACTCGCAGTGTCGTCGGCGACGACCAAATGGCCGCCCTCAACATGGCAATATTCCTCAATGGCATGGATCGAGAAGAAATCGTCCAGTGGACCCAGGCCATGATCGACTCCGGCGAAACCATGAGCTTTGCCAGCCTCTCCCGCCCCACCACAGACAAGCACTCCACCGGCGGCGTTGGCGATAAAATCACCCTCCCTCTCGCACCGCTCGTTGCCAGCTATGGCGTTGCCGTGCCACAGCTCTCCGGAAGAGGACTAGGCCACACCGGCGGAACCCTGGACAAACTAGAGGCCATCCCCGGCTGGGAAGCCGACATAGATAACGCCCGCATGATGAAGATCCTGGAAGACCCAGGCTGCGTAGTATGCGCCGCGGGAGCCGGACTGGCACCCGCAGACAAGAAAATCTATGCGCTGCGCGACATCACCGCTACCGTCGACTGCATCCCTTTGATCGCCAGCTCCATCATGAGTAAAAAGATCGCCGAAGGAACCGCGAACCTGGTCCTCGACGTCAAGGTCGGCTCTGGCGCCTTTATGAAGGAGCTTGATCAGGCACGCGAGCTTGCCCGCACCATGGTTGACCTTGGACGCGATGCCGGAACCAACATGGTCGCACTCCTCACAGACATGTCCGTACCTCTAGGTCGCACCATCGGCAACGCCCTGGAAGTTCGCGAGTCCGTAGAAGTACTCGCAGGTGGCGGGCCTTCCGACGTCATAGAGCTCACCTGCGCCCTTGCAACAGAAATGCTTGAACTCGCCGGCGTCCACGATCCTGACGTGCATGAAGCGCTTGCCGACGGCCGCGCAATGGATTCCTGGAAGAAGATGATCCGTGCACAGGGCGGCGACCCCGACGCTGCACTCCCCACCGCACGCCACACCCACGAGATCACTGCCGACCGCGACGGCTACCTCACAGAAATGGATGCCCTCGCACTAGGCGTAGCCAGCTGGCGACTTGGCGCAGGACGTGCCCGCAAGGAAGACCCAGTCCAGCTTGGCGCTGGCATCGAGATTCATGCAGGACTCGGCGAGAAGGTAACAAAAGGCCAGAAGCTCTTCACCCTCCACACCGACGATGAAGACCGTTTTGACCGCGCCCTAGAGTCTCTCGAACCCGGCGTCAAGATTGGCGACGAGTCCCCGGCCCCACGCACTTCGGTCATCCTCGACCGCATCAGCTAGCTTGTTCGACGTGGCGAGAGCTGCGTCGAACCCAGCCAAATACGCATTAAACCTGCATTTCCATGGACATTACGTCCACAATCATGCTCACACCGCACGATTGTCTATGGAAATGCAGGTTTTTACGCTCCCAAAGCCGATCAGCCTAAGCCGGGAAGAACTGCTCCTGGATGCCACGCAAGGTGTCTGCGGAGTGCGTGAATCGCTCCATCTCATGGTCAGTGAGCTCAAGCTCAACCACTCGGTTGATTCCACCACGGTTAATCACAGCTGGTGTGCCAATATAGATGTCCTCTTGCCCATATTCGCCCTGCAGGAGAGCCGACACAGGCAACGCAACCTCCTGATTATGAATTACTGCGCGCGTAATACGGGCGAGCCCCATGCCAATGCCATAAGAGGTGGAACCTTTGGCGTCGATAATGGCGTAAGCGGCGTCGCGGGTTTCCTCGAAGATCTTCTCTAGCTCGGCGTCTAGACCTGGGTTTTTCTCCAGCTGACGGCGCATGGACACACCCGCAACGGTGGCCGAAGAAAGAACCGGAAGCTCTGTATCGCCGTGCTCGCCGATGATATAAGCGTGGATCGAGCTGGGCGCGACTTCATAGCGCTCACCAAGCATGTAGCGGAAGCGTGCGGAGTCGAGGACCGTGCCCGAGCCAATCACGCGGCGCCAATCCAGCCCCGAGTACTTCCATGCAGCGTAAGCCAGGATATCCACAGGATTAGAAGCCACAAGAAGGATGCCATCGAAGTTATTGGCCATGATCTCGTCGACGATGGACTTCATGATCTTCATGTTCTTGTCCACAAGCTGCAGGCGGGTCTCACCGGGCTTTTGTGCAGCTCCCGCGCAGATCACAACCATGGCTGCATCTTCACAGTCCGCATAGGTGCCCTTGGTAACCCTGGTGCGGGAGGAAGCCCACACAACGCCATGGTTGAGGTCCATGACGTTACCTTCGAGCTTCTTTTCATCAATATCGATGATGGCGAGGTGATCTACCGTACCCTGGTTGACCAGTGCGTATGCGTAGGCGACTCCCACGTCGCCCGCTCCAATGAGAACGACCTTGTTTCCGACGATGTTCTTCATGGCCACCTTCCTTAGCGCCCCCACCAGAGGCGAATCGTGTGAGTTTCTCTAGCCTTCCACTGCCAATTATGCCCGATATTGTGAGATCATGCCCGGTATGATACTTATTTCACACTATTGAGTTCCGTTCGAGTTCCGTTTTCACCCATTTTCATCGAGCTTGCAGCCCCACCCTAACAAGCTTCTCGACGCCCCTCCAGACCCAACACCTCCATAGCAAAAGCCACCCCGACATCTTTTTCTATCGGGGTGGCGACAAGGCAAAACTCAGGATTTATGCCTGTGGAATCCCACAGGCAACACCCGTGGAATGATGCGGGCAATAACCTGCCGGGTTTTTGTATAGGTACTGCTGATGCTCATCTTCAGCCCTGTAATATGTGCCGGCGGGAGTGTCCGCAAGCGGGAGGATCTCTGTGGTGATACGTCCGAGGCCGGCGTCGGCAAGCTTGCGGGCGTAGTGTTCTGCGATCTCCCGGGCGCGCGCGGCCTGCGCAACAGCGTTGGGCCCGGCCGTATAGATGGCAGACCGATACTGCGTTCCCACGTCATTCCCCTGGCGATAACCTTGCGTAGGATCGTGGGCTTCCATTGCTTTGACCACGAGCTCGTCAAAGCTCACCACGGCCGGATCATAAACAATTTCCACGATCTCGGTGTGGTTGGTGCGCCCGCTACACACCTCGCGATAGGTGGGATTCGGGGTAATGCCGCCGGCAAAGCCTACAGACGTGGACTCAACCCCTGGGGTCTCCCAGAACATTTTCTCCGCGCCCCAGTAACAGCCGATACCTACGTAAACTACCTCTTGCCCCTCTTTCCACGGACCGGTGATGGGGGTGCGTAATACCGCATGTGGGCGCGGACGCGACAGCACAGGCTGCGATCCACCCTTGAGAGCCTCGTTATCAGCAACCATCTTCGGTGCGGAACCAAACAACCAACCCATCTTCTTCTCCGTTTCTTTCTGTATGTACACCGCGCAGACCACGTCGCCTTCGACGACATTCTTCCCGCCTGCACGGTTATTTATTTATACGGTGCACAACCCCGAGTTGGATTGCTTTATTTCCTACCAGGAAGTTTTTGGTCAGAATTCCATGCCCCCAGCTGCACACCTAGCCATACCCCACTCACACCCTTCCACACACCCGCAGTGTTCACCCGTGGCAAACTTATTGGAATTTCAATAGATTAACGTTGCGATAATCCAGGTTTGTCCTATCATGGGGTCAAGTCGTCTCACGCGCATGACCAAGTTTCTTTGGTCCGATCACACCTCGAAGTGCGCGTGGCGCTCACCTCAACGAAAGGACCACGGCAATGGCTAAATATGAACTGCCCGAACTTGATTACGCTTACGATGCTCTCGAGCCTCACATCGCTGCCGAGATCATGGAGCTACATCACTCCAAGCACCACGCTAACTACGTAAACGGTGCTAACGCAGCCCTGGAGAAGCTTGCCGACGCCCGCGAGAACGGTTACATCGGCGTCGCCGTTACCGCCCTTACCAAGGACCTCGCTTTCAACCTCGGTGGCCACACCAACCACTCCATCTTCTGGAAGAACCTCTCCCCGAATGGTGGCGGCGAGCCAACCGGCGCACTCGCAGAAGCAATCAGCGCTGAATTCGGTTCCTTTGACAAGTTCAAGGAGCACTTCTCCGCAGCAGCTCTCGGCCTGCAGGGCTCTGGCTGGGCAGTGCTTGGCTACGACCACGTTGGCGAGCGCCTAGTCATCGAGCAGCTTACCGATCAGCAGGGCAACATCTCCGCCAACCTCACCCCGCTGCTCATGCTTGACATGTGGGAGCACGCTTTCTACCTGCAGTACAAGAACGTCAAGGCTGACTACGTTAAGGCAGTATGGAACGTCTTCAACTGGGAGGACGTTGCAGCACGTTACGAGGCCGCAACCAAGTAATCCACTCGTGCAGTAGTGCACAGACTACCGTCTTCACGCTTCTGCCAGTACAAAAACGTGAAGACGGTAGACAACATCGCCGTCGCGATGCCGCGCCCCTAGGCATGAGCCACACCGCTCGCCTAGGGGCTTCGCATATCTCAACTAAGGAATAGACCAGACAACTTTGAGCGCTACAAGCCTCCTCATCTGCTTGGCGGAACATGAAAGAGTGGAAAGAACTAAGTCAATGGAACACTATTGTTCAATGGCTTGAACTTGAAGATACTACGCGCATAGACTCGCTGCAAGTATTATTTTTAGTTTTTCTATTCGGGAGGTTTTGTACCACCATGTCCACTGCATCAACCAAGGTCAGCGTCCTCGTCGGCAGCCTCCGCGAAGGCTCTTTTGCCCGCAAGATCGCACTCAATGCCATCGAGATGCTCCCCAGCGATTGGGATGCCAACATCCTAGAAATCCGCGATCTACCGCTCTATGACGCTGATTACGACGACCCATCCATGACTTCCAAGCCACTGCCAGAGGCCTACACGACCTTCCGTGAAGAGCTCAAAGCCTCGGACGCAGTCCTCTTTGTCACCGCAGAGAACAACCGCACGATCCCCGCCTGCCTCAAAAACGCCATCGACGTCGGCTCCAAACCCAATAGCGACGTTGCATGGACAGGCCTGCCAGGTGGAATCATCAGCCATTCGGTCGGACGCATGGGCGGCTACAGCTCCCACAAGAACCTCCGCCTCGCGCTTTCATACTTTGCAATGCCACTCACCGGCCAGCCAGAGGCATTCATCGGCCAGTCCAATACGCTTATCGACGACAACGGTGCCATCTCCAACGAAGACACCCGCGCGTTCATCCAGCGCTACCTTGACACCTTTGTGGAACTAGTTAAGACAAACCCGCGTAAGCGCTAGCCACAAGCGCAGGACTGCGGTCGAGGATAAATGCGCGGAATTGCTCGACCGCAGGCGCTGGCTGCGATTCTTTTCGCCACACCATGCCAAGCTCCCGCTTGACCACCGGAGTAAGGGGACGCAACACCACATTCTTGGGCACCAGGTAGGGGTCATCTAGGGGCACCAGACCAACCCCCAATCCCGCCCCAACCAGACCTATCACCGTAGTAAGCTCCATCGATTCAAAAACTAACTGTGGCGTAAAACCGGCACGGTGGGCAAGGTCGTCGAGAAGCATACGAGTGCCAAACCCCGGCAGCATTCCCACAAAGGGAACATCGTGAGCTTCCTCCATCCTGATGGGTGAGTTCTTCCTTGCGAGTGGATGGTCGAGCGGGATTGCGAGGGCCAAGCGCTGCGAAAAGAGAGGTGCCCAACCAGAGGGGGCGTCGAGAAGCTTAGGACGTGGGGCTATGAGGGCAAGATCAGATTCTCCGGAAAGTACGCGGCTCGTGAGGTCCTGCGCTGCACCTTGGTGCAGCTGAAAGTCCACGTGCGGATGTTCCGCTCGGTAGGCGCGAAGAAAATCTGGCACCATCCAAGTACCCAAAGAATGCATGAAATCGAGGCGCACCGTACCATGCTCCGGATCCAGCAACCTCTGCACCTCTTTGCGCGCATTCACAAGTTCTTGATCCGCCCGGCGCGCATGCAACAAAACCACGTGGCCTCGCATATTGAGTTCAATACCCCTGCCATTGCGCTCAAAAAGCGTGCCACCAAAAGCTCGTTCTACGCGGGCGATCCTGCGCGAAAGGGTGGGTTGCGACACCCCAAGCGCATCAGCCGCTGCGCTCACATGCCCCATGTCCGCAACGGCAATGAAACTGCGAAGATCCTCACTATTTATATTCACAGAGGCCTCACTATTCGGATCATGTAAATAATGCATGAATTCGAGTTATTTTTGTCATTTTACACATATACAAAGGTGAGCAACCATAGATGTATGTCTTTGCCAGAGCCATCGCATACATCCGGATCGGAAGGGCTACGCCAAGGCAGCACTGATTACCGGCGCGCCGTAGTCGCCTCCCTAGCTGCAGGCCTTGCTACCTTCAATGCTTTGTATTGCACGCAAGCTATCCTCCCCAGGCTTGTGACAAGCTTTGACGTCAGTCCCACAACAGCAGCACTCACCATCTCTGCAACAACAGGGGCCCTAGCGATCTGCATAGTTCCTGCTTCTATCCTCTCGGAACGGTTCGGGCGCAGCCGGATCCTCATCATCTCTGCACTTTTAGCCACCGCGCTGGGCTTGTGTCTTCCACTAGCGTCCTCTATGTGGGTTCTTATTGTCCTCCGCGCGCTCCAGGGCGTTTTCATTGCCGGAGTCCCAGCAGTGGCAATGACTTGGCTCAGCGAAGAGATTCATCCCGAAGACCTAGCCAAGGCCATGGGAATTTATATCGCAGGCAACACAGTAGGAGGCCTCTCAGGCCGGCTGATCCCCGCACTTTTCCTTGAAGTCACCACATGGCGATGGGCCTTGTTTGTTACAACCCTATGCGCCTTAACCATGGCGATAACCATGGCAGTTATGCTGCCCAAACAACGCCGATTCCAACCACGAACGTTGAGCATTAAAAACGAAAGCTCAGCGATGCTCGCCCACTGGACCACACCCTCCCTGGCGCTATTATTCGCCACTGCTTTTATCGGCCTCGGCGTTTCCGTATCGGTGTATAACTACATCGGATTCCGTATGATCCATACATTCAGGCTCTCCGAGGCCTTGGTGGGCATTGTATTCCTCATGTATCTGGCGGGGACGTGGAGTTCCGCTCGCGCAGGCGCATGGACTGGACATATAGGACGCGGTCAGGGAATGATGTACGGTGCCCTTGCCATGCTTTTGGGCCTGATCCTCATGCTCTGGGAGTCCCTCGCGCTCACACTTATAGGACTGTTCGTCTTCACAGCAGCGTTCTTCCTCATCCATTCCATCGCATCCGGCTGGGTGGGATTAATAGCCACATCGCACCGCGCCGCGGGTGCAAGCATGTATCTACTCAGTTATTACGTTGGATCTTCCGTCGTGGGATGGATGTCTGGATACGCTTTTGATTCACTGAGTTGGCTTGGGTTTATCGGTTGGCTCAGCCTGTGGACCTTAGCACTTTTAGGCATAGCAGTTGCTTTACGACGCTTCGCGGCGTCCACCCGCTAAAAAGGATACGACGTAAAAAGCACGTACGCGCTCACCACAGCCCATCCCACAGCCACCGCATATGTGACGTTCCCTAGCGCTTTTCCGGCGGTCATTCCCCATGGCTTGATAAACCAAACGCTCATAGCCACGAGCACGAGGATCGCCATAAGCACGTAGGAGTCACCGAATAGGTGTTGGGCGAGGTTCCAGCGCATAGGTGCGCCGCCGTAACGCGGCAGTAGCCAGTGCCCACTGCAGACGGTGATAACAACAGCCCAAACACTGCCAGCCATCAATGGGTAAGCAGCGGCAGACGCTCCCCAGCTGCGGGCGGCCACCACGATAGCCACGGCAACAGCTACCACAACCCACACCCAGTGATGCGACCATGATACTGGGGAGCACAGAAGCGCCAACAGGGAATTGACGCAGAGTGCTGCGGCTGTATGGTCGCGGCGCAGCAAGGCCCACATCAACCATGCGAGTACCGCAAAAACGAGGAGGCTTGCTACCGCCCACAAGCCGGTGTGCGATTCCTGCCCAAAGAAGCGGGCGATCACGCCTCGGAAGGATTGGTTACTTGGCCAGGTCAGGTCTCCGATGCGCCCTGGGTCGCTCAGAGTCTCAAACCAGTAGGTTGTGGAGGTCTGCGGCGCGATCAGCCAGGTGAGGAGGGTAACACCGATGCCAGAGGCAACACTCCACGCTGCGGCTTTGTAGTCCTTTTTCACCAGGAAGTACAGGCCAAAGACCGCAGGTGTCAGTTTGATAGCAGCTGCGATTCCTACCAGGCTGCCGCGTGGGAGCATCGTGCGACGGGCAAGAACATCAATGATAACGAGCAACATAAGAAGCACATTGACCTGTGCAAACCCCATGGTGTCCCTGACGGGTTCCATGAGAAGTGCGATGCTCAGAATCACTGCGGCAAAGCCGTACACTGATGTTTTGCCCCACTCGGGCATAACGCTGCGCGTTGCCAGAACCACACACCACCACAGCGCAAGTGCAGACGTTAAGCATAAAATCGTGGCACCAAAGTTGACGCTGAGCAGCGTAAAGGGCACGAATACGAGTGCTGCAAAGGGCGGATATGTGAATGGCAGGGAGACGCCACCAACTGAGTAACCGCGGGTGTAGAGGTTATCGCCAGCAAGGAAGGCCTTGGCGCCTTCACGATAGACGTCGAAGTCGATGTGGTACCGGAAGTACGCATCAAAGTTTTGAGGGATGGCTCGGAAAAACAGGATGTCTTTACTGATCAGCCACAGGCCTAGGATAATAACGCTAAGCACTATCGACGTCGCCCAGGTCGAGCGCCGCGCCGACACTCTGGCGAGGGTTGCCGCTAATTGTGGGCCGGAACTGGGCGTTTGTTTACTCACAGCAGCAACAGTATTCAGGGCACCAAATTCAAGGCAAATTCTTTAGAAATCTTCCAATGCAGGAACACCCGGTGCGCCCTCAGCCAACCAATGACGTACGGCGGCTGTGGCACGGCAATCGTCGCCGTTATAGCTCAGGAGGGTAGCCTGCGCGGCCTCAAGATCGGCCCCGGCAACGTCTCCCGTGGCTTCCCTATAAAGATGCACGCTTGTCTCGCCGTCGACGTCGTCGGCATCCCAGTGGAACCCCGCCGCCGGAGCAACCACTTTGAGCCCTAGCCCTTTGGGGCCAGCCAGCTGCTTCTTGACCGCAACAAAAACATCCTGCCATTCGCCGGAAGCAATAAACTCAGAGACCTCGGCTTCACTAGGAACTCCTTCATAGCGCCCGTGGAAGCGACGCGCGGAGAACCTGAGCCAGTGATTTTCCCCGTGAGCGGAATAGCAAAACACGCCTACAGTTTTACCGGCTGCAAGTGCGGCTTCACGACGCTGCTTGAGCCACGCCCACATCCGCGCGAAGGCCTGCGCTTCAGCCTCGCCGCCAAGCCCTTCCCACGTAACAAAGGGACGATACTCTTCCCCATCGTATGTACCCCACAGGTAGGCCCCCTGGTCCAGGTACGCCTCCACATCAATGTCGATCTCTACATCAAAACGCGGGAAAGTTACCTCGGGCGACTTCCGCACTATGTCCACTCCATCACGCCATGCCCGCGCCAGCTGCGAGGGTGCCCCTAGGTTGGCGTCGACAAGCCCATTCACAGTAGTAATTCCACGTTCCCGATAGGGATCACCGCGATCGCCAGAAAGGAAAAGGCTGAGGTCATCGGAGGCTTTGAGCTCTTGCTCGCAAAACTCCCAATACCTACAGCTCGCGCATTCTTTCACGCGACGAGCATGATCCGGGTTCGGAACAGCAAGAGCAACATCAAGGCCCTGCTGGAAGAAGTCCGTATTCAGAAGGAAAACTAGCTCACGATCCTGCCCAATCAGCCCGGCGCGACTGCTCCCCACCCCAAGGCGATCAAGCGCACGTGCCGCCAAACCCAAGGCATAGGAATCTGAGGCATGGTGTTTGAGCTTGAAGTGGGCGGAGTAGGGGGTTCCCAAGCCCAGACGCGCCGTGGCCATGACCTTGATCGTTTTCTGAGGGTGTGGCCTGGCCACTCGGTGGTTAGAGATAAGAACAGGCATGTAGGTTCCCTCGGGCCTACGCACGAGCGCATCCAGGCGCACTCGCCACGCCCGCCCGTTGTCTTTCCCCAGGAGAACGGGATTGGTAATGATAGTGGCCTGGGCAGCAAGAGCTTCCAATGTGGCAAACCACGGTGCATCTGGATCCGCGTCAGTAGCGTCCGCGTCGTCCCTCCCTTGCGGGGGGATATCAATGCGCAGGAAATTCCGGGGATCTCCCAGGCTCGGGACCGTGGGGAAAAAGGCGCGCGCCTCTTCCTTTGCTTGCACACGACGCTCATACCTGAGCTGGGAATTGTGCGTTGGTGATACACCTGGGTGCCGGCTAGCTTGCACGAGCCGGTAGCGGCAGCCCACCAAGTCAGAAGGCTGCAGGCATATATCGGTGTTCACAAGTACACCAGCCTATTGCACGAGTACGGGTACTGTGGAATTTGACTGGGTTCTGGTGCGGATCACCGGACATGCCGCTACGTAAGCGAGGTATCGTCTCCCGCCTCCCACCGATCCCCTTAGAATCGAGAGACGAGCATACGCACGAGTGAAGGAAACAACCATGGGATTGTTTGAATCTATCCGTAAGGCACGCGCCAAGACCAAGGCAGAGATCAAGGCCGCTAAGGTTCGCGCCCGCCAGGAGGCCAAGGAAGCAGCCAAACTCGAATACAAACGCGATAAGTTCCTTGCCCGGCAGGAAAAGAAGCTGCTGAAGGAAGAGAAGAAAGGCCTCAAGGCCAAGCGTAAGCACGACGAGAAAATGGCCAAGAACACTCTCGAGCAGCTCAAAGCCGGCAAGTTTAACAAGAACAACGTGCTGCGCTATGCGGGAGCGGCCCGAGCAGTCATCCCGGTTGCACTCCCACTCATTTACCGAGGCATCACAATGGCAAAGGAAGAGGCGGCCAAGCGTCGTGCGATGAAGCTGGGAGTCAGCGCAGACGATCTGGGACGCTTCAGTGGGCACGGTGCAGAAATCAAGGCCCGCATTGCTGGAATGCGTAGCTCCGTCAAACTCTCTTCCCTACCCAAGGGCTTTGTTACCGACGTTGAACAGCGTCTTCAGGACCTCGACTTTGCCGTCGATAATGCAGAGTTCATGACCCCAGAGCTGCGTCAACGTAGTCACCGCAGCATCCATAAGGATCTGGACCAACTCGGACGCCAAATTCAAAACAAGATTGAGGGCTAAAGCACCTCGTTAGCGTCTCGCTATCTCTTCGCTTAAAACAAATCGAAAAGCCGAATGAGCCAAATTAGTGATTTGGCTCATTTTTTTATTGGCATATCGTTCATATCTCAGCCACAGAAGCTAAATTCCATAATTTTTATATTGCTTCTTTCCGATACTTAAAGTAAGTAAATCAAAACTCTTACTTTGGAATATTTCAGCCATCACGAGAATCCCTATAAAGTTCGCCACATTCACATACATCCAACCTCGCATTAATAATGAAAATGGCCACCACAATATTGAAGGAATAAATAAATAGAAATCAAACCCAACTAGGAAGATCTGCCGAAAGTAAGATTCTATTAGAAAGATACAGATAGTAATTACATCTTTTGAGGGATAATATACTGAATTAGTTCATTCCAAAGTACATTCTTTGTTACCCGTATGCCTTTGAGTTTGAATTTAGCAATGATGGCAACTGTCTCTTTGTTACAACAAACGCTTACCTGCAGATGGTTAAGCACATTGAGCGATTAATAGTAAAGGGGCACTAACGTGGCACGCCGAGAAATCACCCAATTTTTTGATGATCTAGATAACAGTCCACTCGAGGAATCCGAGGTTCACGTTATCTCTTTCAGCTTTGATGGAGAAGACTTCATCATCGATCTCTCAGAGGAAAATGCAGAAAAGTTCCGCGAGGCTATCCGCCCATATATGGACAAAGCCACAAAAACTGTCAGCCAACGCACCCCTGTGGGACACGACCCTAAGGACGTACGCCAATGGGCTAAGTCTAAAAAACTAGACGTTGCAGCACGCGGCAAAATCCCACAAGAGATCATCGACGCCTTCATCCAGGCACATAAGCGATAGACAAACAAGTACACGCGCCTCTCTTCAACAAGAGAGGCGCGTGTTGTCTTTTACGCTATAAAACGCCCTGTTCACGAGCAATAGCAACAGCCGAAGTCCGGGAACGGACACCCAGCTTGTCATAAATATGCACAAGGTGGCTCTTCACTGTTGCCTCAGAAAGCAACAGAACACGCCCGATATCCCGATTGGAAGAGCCTCCAGCAACCAATTTCAAGACCTCCAACTCGCGCGGAGTCAGTGAGGTACGAGGAGTCCGCACACGGGTCATAAGCCGGTTGGCTACCGTGGGGGAAAGCGTGGAGTCGCCTTCCGCCGCAGAGCGAACAGCAGCAAGCAGTTCCTCCGGCGGAGCATCCTTAAGCAGATATCCCAGCGCCCCAGCTTCAATAGCCCCCAAGATGTCTGCGTCGGTGTCATAGTTGGTCACAACCAACACATGAGGTGATTTTTCCATGGTGCGCTTTATTTCAGCGGTAGCATCGGCACCATTGGTCAGCCGTGTGCCTTCCACTCCCGGCCCAAAACGTAGGTCCATGAGGATCACATCGATTCCACCTGCTTGGGCTGCCGCTATAGCGCCTTCTGCGGTGGCTACTTCCCCGATAACCTCGATATCGTCCGCGCTTTCCAGGACTGCGCGCAGGCCTAGTCGAACGATCTCGTGGTCGTCGGCAAGCAAAACTCGAATCATGTGATGATCACGCCTTTCTTTTTCCTGCTACGCCACGCGCTGGCGGGGCAGACACACAACTAACTTAGCCCACCCTTGTAACTAATTCTATATCGTGTCACCTGCCGCTTTACCCCATCCATAAGCAAGACCACATTATGACTCTGCGCGTATGGGAAGCGCCACCGATACAGCAGTTCCATCGCCCGGCGCAGATTCCACTTCCAACGTTCCGCCCTGTTCCTCTGCGCGCTGTCTCATCGCATTAATCCCAATGTGTCCTAAACCTGCTGGACGATTAGCCACCTGTTCAGGGTCAAATCCTTGCCCGTTGTCCACAACATCCAGACGTACTTCATCATCCGCATACGTGAGCGTTACTTGGCACCTCTCCGCCTGTGAATGCTTTGCGACGTTACCCAGCGCCCCCTGACCAATACGCAGCAATGCAGCTTCTGTGCGCATGGGCAGCTGTCGCTCTACCCCCTCAACCAGGATAGAAATCTCTGGTGAAACAATCTGTTCTGCAACACGGTGCAAAGCCCCCTCCAACGAGGTTTTACTCAACGCCGCCGGCTGTAATGCAGCGATCATCGCGCGTGCCTCACTCAGATTATCTGCCGCAGTAGTGCGGGCCAGCTCCATTCGCTTTAGAGGAACAGCTTGTTCTTCTTCACTCATGCTGGAGTTTTTAATATCTTGTTCTGATACCCGGAGCAACATCTGGATGCTCGATAATCCTTGTGCCAACGTATCGTGAATTTCATGGGCAATGCGCTGCCGCTCGGCCGCCACTCCTGCTGCTCGCTCGGTCTCCGCCAATTGCGAACGCGTAGAAATAAGCTCCTGTATCAATAAATCGCGTTCCCGCGCGCCTTTCCAGATTGCCTCAAAGGCAAAGTGGATTGCGATCACCACAAGAGCAGACACAAGCGGCCCCATGACTGCACCTAAAGTCAGATCAGGCATCTGACTAAAGATCGCTATGATGGTTGCCCCTATAACTGCGATGATCCCTCGTATGTCTGGCAATACGCGTAGGTACAAGAAAAACAGTGGAAACACCATGTACACAGACACTGGAACGATGGGAAGCATGAGCACCCACACCAGAGTCAACGCCCCGAGGAACAGCAGGATCTGCCATAGCTTGGTGTATTGACCAAGCACGATGAGCGAGTAAATAAGAGCAAAAAAGGCACTAAGCACTACCGCGATCATCGCTGACCGGGTATCTAGCCTCACAACCCCACCCACGGAAACGATCAACAAAACCATGGTCAAAATGTTCATGGCACGGTAATAAAGCGCCGCACCAGGTTGTCCCACGTGCTCTTCTAGATGAACGTCCATGAGATCTCCGCCTGTGACGTCGAAAAGCCCCGATAGTGTGTCCCCTGCAAAATTTTCATCGCCATACTGCCCTCTCTCGCGGGGGAAACGTACACTATTAGGGTCTTGAGGATCTAGGCTTAGTCGCATGAGACGTACCTTACTGCCTATAGCTCTTATTGCAGTGACACTGACGGCAGCCGGATGTGGAAGCAACACAACTTCGTCATCTAGCGCCGCTTCCACCGCCGCAACCGGGGGCGCTAACGAGGCCCCTCTTCCCGATTCGGGGCTCCCCGCAGAAGCCCTCCCGGAAGTCCCCGAGGGGAAAAATGGTTGGACAGAGTGCCCTTATCTCGACTCAAACTGGGTTGCAGACACCAACGGACAGCGCATGGTCGGCCAAGGCATAGATTCTCGCTTTGACACCCCTGCCTGTGTTTTCTGGTCTTATCCGGAAGACCCCCAGGCCACTGTGATGGTACGGCACATGGCTACCGAACAAGACGCCATCAAGGTCGTCGATTGGGCCGCCCCGATCGATACCACCGAGCCTGCCGAAGAACCTGCAGGTTGGTCAGGCGGACGCATCGGCAACGAGAAGGGCGCCACCTACGCGGTACAAAAGGGCAACGTAGCGGTAGTGGTTTTTAGTAATCAGCCGCAGTCACTCAAAGCAGAGCTGATTGCCAAAGAGACCATCTCCCGGTTGGCACTGTAAGCGTCGTCAGAAAAGAAAAGAGGCTACCGGTTAGCTCGGTAGCCTCTCGCGCTATTCTGCATGCAACTCACATGCTTAGACTGCCACGTCGTTATAGGGCATAAGAGTAGATACCCAGGGGAACACAACCTCCATGAGGAGGAAGAAAACCGCTACCGCAACAACGAGGGCAAGAAGAACTTTTATCGGCCAAGGCCCCGGTAGACAGCGCCAAAATAATCCATACATTTACTTTTCCTCCAATGCGGCGGGTTTCTCCCCGGAGCCATTCTTAGGGATCGTCTCAGTAAGCATTGCATGGACGATCATGCGTTCTGCGTTAGAGAACTGCGGGTGGCATGTAGTCATCGTCATCACGCTCTCCATGTCATCGCCAGCTGTGGTGATATCTGTCCCAGGAAGGGAACTAATCGTATTCACGTCGCCGGGGGTGGTGATGTATCGACCACTAATGCTCGAATAGTCGCCGTGAGCAACGCGCTCGATCTGCTCTGGAGTTAGGCAGCGCTCGGCCTCAGCACGGCGCTGTTCTCCAAAGGAATCGATGGGGAGAACTCGATACACATTCCATGCGTTTTGGGTTTCCACCACGACAGCATCGCATGCGCGTAAGTTACCCAAATCATTAAAGGGAGCACCTTTACCCACCCGGTGGCCCGCGACAGCAAAGTTGCCTTTTTCTCCCGGCAACTGAGTGTCCTGATAATGTCCGGGGCCTGCCTCTAGATCCGTGTCCGATGTTCCCTCGACGATCGCAAACTGAAAGTCGGATCCAAAGGCCGGTATGTACATTCGAGCAAAAGCCGCACCAAGCTCAGGGGTGATCTTCTTGCGCGGATTCACTCGCTCGTTGTCCCACTGGTTTTGTAGCTGGTTATTAGCCTCATTCTGAGCCTTCCCAGATGCAATATTGGTCCAATAAGACTCGTAGAATGCAAAGAGGAAGAAAAGGATGCCGGCGGTCAACAGGATCTCACCCAAGATTTGGGTAAAGGTCACGCGTGGGCGCTTCTTATGGCTTCCGGTTTTCGACTCAGACGCGCTGTGTCGGCCGACTCCATGTCTGTGTTTCGGCTCTCCCCCAGAGGGAGCACCTGGGGCTGTAGAACTGGTCATTGCTTCCTTAACTTCTGTAATCCAGGTAGGTAGAAGTAGTGTAGCCCGCTTTTTCACGTCGTCCACTACTACGCGTACTCTTTTTATTGTTCTTTTATTACGCTGAGCTTGTAACCAGAGCTGCCGCACCGGTGTATTCATAGCTCGTCGATGCGCATATGCGCACGCAGGTTGGAATGGAGACAGTACCGCTCGTGATAGAGATATTTATCTACCCAGTGTCTGGGGTGATGAAGCTTTGGCACCTCTTCTTGGCCAACATGCTCGGTATGCCAGCTTCGCTTGCATGGGCTTTATCCCTGTTTGCTCTTGTTATTACGGTACGAGGCATTGTGGCACCGTTTACGTGGATGCAGCTTAAATCCGGTCGCGCAAGTATTCTCATGCGTCCTAAGCTCAAGCGGTTGCAAGAAGAATACGAGGAAAAGACTGATAAGGAATCAATCCTTGAGTATCAGCAGAAGCAAAAGGACCTGCGCAAAGAGTACGGCTACAGCGTGCAAGCTGGTTGTGTCCCTGCTCTGATCCAGATTCCGGTCTTCCTCGGCCTTTATCAAGTGTTGCTGCGTATGGCACGGCCGGTTGAGGGATTGGACGCAAACGAACATGCTCCTATTGGATTACTCTCGTCGGATGACGTCAGCGCTTTCCTCAATTCCCGAGTCTCCGACGTGCCGCTTCCAGCGTATAACGCCATGTCTGCTGAGCAGCTCGCTCGACTTAACACCACATACGATGCCGTCCATGCTTTTGTGACCCCGCTCATCATCGCGGCGTGCGTTTTTACCGTGATCAACCTGATCATTTCTGTAGTACGCAATAACTATGCGGTGGATCATGACTCGGGCCTGGCAGTACAACTCAACCGCTTTTTGATCATCATGATCTTTTTCACCCCGCTGACGCTGATCGGCTTGGGTCTAAGATCTCCTATTCCCGCAGCTATTTGCATGTATTGGGTGGCTAACAACCTGTGGACGTTGATACAAAATGCACTGATGTACCTTGTACTTCGCATCAAGTATCCGTTCGACGAGGAGCACCAAGCCTTTCAAGCCCATCGACGCCACCAGCGTCGTCAACGCGTTCAGGAGAAAAAAGCTTGCACCCGCGCTTTACGACGCAAGCGTCTTGCCGCGATCATCATGCCTTGGCATTTCTCCCGCTATCGAGCAGAGATAGCGGAGATCAAAGAGGAGCGTCGTAAAGCTAAAGCAGAAGAAAAAGCCCGCAAAAAAGCCCTTGCTCAAGAACGGAAAGCAGCTCGCGATGAGATAGACAAGGAACGAGCTGAGGAGCGAAAGCAAGCAGCGGAAAAAAAGCGTGCTGAGCGGGCTGCCGCACGTGCCAAGAAGTCAGCTGAAAAATCTGCTGAGGAAACTACCTAAATCGAGTAATCGGCGGGGGGCGCAGACAAAAGCTGTACGGCTAACTCTCGAGCGGTTTTGAGTGATTCCAGCGAATGATTCAGTCGCCCGCCTGCGAGACCTCCATCAAGGAAGATCATCAGCTGCTGTGCCTGGGTGGTTCCGGGATAGCCGTTCTTCTCTGTAAGCAGATCGGTGAGCGTTGTCAGACACCAGTCTCGGTGTTCTTTCACCGCTAGCACGATCCCCTTTTCCATATCTGTTTCTGGACGAGGGTACTCATTAGCAGCATTTTGGAAGTGAGATCCTCTGTAATGTTTCTGAGGTTCTTCTTCAATGCATTGGTCAAAAAAAGCCAGAATTTTATCCTCGGGCTGCACCATATTTTTTGTGCGCTCGTAATAAGATGCACGCCACTGCTCATCAAGGTTTTCTATATAAGCGATGACCAGGGCATCTTTGGAGCCGAAAAGTGAGTACAGACTGGCTTTTGCTACATCCGCTTCCCTCAGGATCCTATCGATACCGATGACACGAATGCCCTCGGTGGTAAAAAGGCGTGTAGCGCTTTCTAGGAGGCGTTGTCTTGGACTCGGGCGGTTACGACGCCGCCCCGCAGTTTTCGCACTCTTCGCCTCGGCCAAAAGAGCCACTTCCTTCCTATGGGAGCTAGTAACAACGAATGTAAAGGGTACTACGTGCAACTACTGTCAGCCCATTCCAGTAGACATGCACAGACTAGTCTACTCACTTCGCTCAGGGAAACCGACCCCATAGGTAGCCAGCTATAATTTCGCCCCTCTGTTATGGCACGATACGATCCATGACTATTTCAGATCCCCTCAACTCTGGGCAGGGCGCAGCCGATGATTCCGCTGCGTCCGTCACTACCTCAGACCCTTCCAAACCGGCACGCTTCATCGCCGTGCAACGTAGCTATTATCCGTTGCTGCTCACGTTATTCGTGGCTATCTTCCTCATCTCTAATATCAACGCCACCAAAGGCGTGGCCCTCGGCCCCATCATCACCGACGGAGCCTTCTTCCTATTCCCCGCCGCCTACGTCATCGGCGACGTACTCTCCGAGTGCTACGGATTTCGCGCTACTCGACGCGCCATCTGGACCGGATTCTTTGTCATGCTTGTGGCCGTGATCTCCTTCTATGTGGCGATCTGGCTACCCTCTGCAGACTTTTACACTGGACAAGAAGCCTTCGTTGCCACTCTAGGATTAGTGCCACGCATCGTCTTAGCTTCGCTTGCGGGTTACCTCGTTGGACAGCTTCTCAACTCATACGTACTCGTGGCTATCAAAAAGCGCACTGGAGAACGTTCTCTGTGGGTCCGGCTCATAGGTTCAACCATCGTCGGAGAATTCGGCGATACGCTCATTTTCTGTATCATCGCGGCCCCGGTCATTGGCATCACTACTTTTGCTGACACCGCAAACTACACTCTCGTCGGATTCTTCTGGAAAACGGCAGTGGAAATCCTTGTTCTTCCCATCACCTATGCGGCTATCGCTTGGGTGAAAAAGAAAGAAGACTACTAATTTCATAGAAAGAAGGGCGGACGAGAAACCTCGTCCGCCCTTTCTTTTTGTTGGGTCGCTACTTGCGAACCATCTGAACAATACTGAGCAAGATCACCGCGCCGAGCAAGCAGGTAAGGAAGCTAAAGATAAGGCCGCCGCCAGCAACATCTACGCCGAAGAGTTTCAGGAGCCAGCCACCCAAAAGGCCGCCGACAACACCGACGAGAATGTTGAGGCCAATACCTTGCTGAGCATCAGTGCCTTTGATCTTGGAGGCAATCCAGCCAGCAAGACCACCAATAATGATCCAACCGATAATTCCTAGACCTAGCATGTTGACTCCTTAAATGATGTCTATTCGAGCTCCGTCTCCGGACCCTACGTCCTGAAAGTCCAGCGCTCACTTGCTATCTTCCACGCTAGGCCGAAAACTACGTGTGCGTGGGTCTCCCTTCTCCAAAAGCCTTGCACACACCCATAGTTTGCCGATTTGTAACCCAAAGACTGCCACACCGATCCGCATATATTCATTAAAAATAACAATTGAACAAAGAATAACTAATCTGTGAAGTTTTCCAGGGTTTTTCGCTGATTAGCTTCAACGAAGGTCGTTTTTCGGTGAAGCAGAACACAAAAAAGCCAGCCTCCCTATTCAAGAAGGCTGGCTATGCACGTGAGAAACCTATTAGGCGTTATCAGTCGGGCGTACTACCACCATCGGACACGGAGCCGACTGGAGGAGTGCACGAGAAGTGGAACCCAGCAACATGCCGCGGAACCCACCGCGTCCGTGAGAACCAACGACCAACAACTGTGCATCCTTCGCAGAATCTTCCAATGCACGAATCGGACGGTCCCTAGTAATCACCATGTCCACATCCACGTCTGGGAAGCGCTCCAACAACGGCTGAATGCGGTCGTGGAGAAGCTGTGTCTGCTCATCCTCAATCACATTCCATTCCTGCTGTGCTGCTGCCAAACCGGCCAGGGAAGCCTGAACCTGCATGTCCATCCACGTGTGGATAGCCACTAGCTTTGCACCACGAGCCTGAGCCTCTTCAAAAGCGAACTCTGTTGCCCGCTGAGAAACTTCCGAGCCATCCACGCCGACCACGACGGGGCCGTACTTGTTGGTGTCAGTTACCTGGTTGTCCTCGCGAACCACCACTACTGGGCACTTGGCGTGGCTCACCACAGCGGCAGAAACGGATCCCATAACCATGCCAGACAGGCCTCCCAAGCCACGAGATCCCATCACGATCATGGTGACGTCACTAGACATCTCCAGGAGCATGTCGATGGGGCTTCCCTCTGCAATGGTGTAGCCAATCTTGATGTCCGGTGCCACCTCGTGCGCGATGGTTCGAGCGGCCTCGACGGTTTCCATGGTCTCCGTCTGGAGCTCGTCGAAAAGCTCCTGCGGCGGGACCATTCCCTCAGCGTAGAGGAACTGGGGCATGGTGTAGCTGGCGGCCAAGCGCAGTGGAACACCACGCTTGTTTGCGGTGTTTGCCGCCCAGCGAACCGCATTATTTGATGCTTCAGAGCCGTCAACTGCGACGACGACGATGTTCTCGGCAGTCATTTTCCTGAGCCTTTCTTCACGGGGCGACACGGAATCTCCGCATCCACTGTGGCCTCACAACCAAGGCCGATTCAACCACCATAGGTGGCCAATCACACTTTCCATGTTAGCGCTCGACGGCGCCACATACTACCGGTTGTAACCAGTCTGAGGGTAGCTGCGGACTAATCCAATAGAAAACGGCACTCACTAGCGATTAGTCGCTATGGAATAACTACTTCGCTTCAGGAAGCGTCGCTGCTGGGGCGTTCGCAGGGTAGAAGAAGGAATAGATCGCCTGAAGAATATTCGCAATAACTCGGCCAATTCCTTGGCTAAAGAAGTCCATGACCGGAAGCAAGATAGCATTAATGTCCATGGAAGATAGGGTAGTACACGTTCCCCGTGGCCAAGCACCTTTACCGGTAAAAGATGGCCTCAACCCCACCAGAGTGAGGGTACCCGAAGAATGCGCTGGGGTGAGCGCCTACGAGTTCGCATGGGAGCTTATAGCGTCGCAACGCCGCCGGCATCCCGATGACACTCCTGAAGCACTCCTTGCGCGCTTTCAGCAGGATCAGGTGATCATCGGCCCTAAGTTCCGCATTGCTGCCCCAGATACGCCGCTCAAAGCCAACGAGGATATCTGGTTCTACCGCACCCCCGCTCCGGAAACGCCGGTCCCCTACAGCTGCGAAACTATTTACGAAGATGAGAACCTTCTTGTGGTGAATAAACCGCCATTTCTGGCCACCATGCCCCGAGGAAAACACATCACGCAGACCGCCACCGTGCAGATGCGTCGCGCGACTGGCAACGGCGAACTCTCGCCCGCGCACCGTCTCGACCGCCTCACCTCTGGCATTTTGGTTTTCACTAAAAATCGTAAAGTTCGCGGCGCCTATCAAAGTCTCTTTGCCGAGCGAAAAGTAACCAAAACCTACCACGCAATCGCACGCTTCAGAGATGATCTAACCGGCAACACCCTCTGGCGCGACCACATGACCAAAACACCAGGCGACATACAAGGACACATCGTCCCAGGTCCCCCAAACGCCGAGACTTTGCTTGTCGACGTCACCAAGCTCAGCGCACAAGAAACAGCCCAGTTACAACAACTTCACAACGTCACCACGCCCCTGGCACGCTACACGCTTCAACCACACACAGGACGCACCCATCAGCTACGGCTCCACATGTGGGCAGCTGGTGTTCCCATCCTCGGTGACCCTGCCTACCCCACTATCCTCCCAGAAGAGGAGGAAGACTTCCGTGTTCCTATGCACCTTATGGCTTATCGGTTAGCCTTCTGCGACCCCATCAACAACACCCCCCGGTGTTTTACTACGGAATAAACCCCACACCCCACACACCCCCTTTCACCCAAAAAAAGGGGTGATCTATGTGTGGGTACACAAAAAGAAGGAGAGTCTAAGCACCACACCCACCCCCACAGGGTAAGGCATCATACCTAGACTCTCCATAATTTTTTTGTTTGTATCAAATTTTTTGGTTGGCGGCGACCTACTCTCCCACACCCTCCCAGGTGCAGTACCATCAGCGCAATCGGGCTTAGCTTCCGGGTTCGGAAAGGGACCGGGCGTACCCCCGACGCTATAACCACCAACACATCCTATATAACACAACACACACGTGTCATGTCAGACACTGCACAGTGAACACAAGCAACAAAACTCTTCTTCTTTTTAAACGCTCCAGGCACAACACATTCACACCACATAAGGTGGTTGTTTATCGGTAAATTAGTACCAGTCACCTCCAAGTGTTACCACTCTTCCAGATCTGGCCTATCAACCCCCTCGTCTAGAGGGAACCTCAAAAGAAACCTCATCTTAAAACAGGCTTCCCGCTTAGATGCTTTCAGCGGTTATCCCTTCCGTACGTAGCCAACCAGCCCTGCCACGGGCGTGACAACTGGCACACTAGAGGTACGTCCGTCCCGGTCCTCTCGTACTAGGGACAGCCTTCTTCAAGTTTCAACGCGCACGGCGGATAGAGACCGAACTGTCTCACGACGTTCTAAACCCAGCTCGCGTGCCGCTTTAATGGGCGAACAGCCCAACCCTTGGGACCTACTCCAGCCCCAGGATGCGACGAGCCGACATCGAGGTGCCAAACCATCCCGTCGATATGGACTCTTGGGGAAGATCAGCCTGTTATCCCCGGGGTACCTTTTATCCGTTGAGCGACACCACTTCCACAAGTAGGTGCCGGATCACTAGTCCCGACTTTCGTCCCTGCTCGACCTGTCAGTCTCACAGTCAAGCTCCCTTGTGCACTTACACTCACCACCTGATTGCCAACCAGGCTGAGGGAACCTTTGGGCGCCTCCGTTACATTTTAGGAGGCAACCGCCCCAGTTAAACTACCCACCAGGCACTGTCCCCAACCCAGATCATGGGCCAAGGTTAAGGTGCTCAATCCGATCAGAGTGGTATTTCAACTTGCGACTCCACCACACCTAGCGGCGCAGTATCACAGTCTCCCACCTATCCTACACAAACCGAACCAAACACCAATACCAAGCTATAGTGAAGGTCCCGGGGTCTTTTCGTCCTGCCGCGCGTAACGAGCATCTTTACTCGTACTGCAATTTCACCGGGCCTGTGGTTGAGACAGCAGGGAAGTCGTTACGCCATTCGTGCAGGTCGGAACTTACCCGACAAGGAATTTCGCTACCTTAGGATGGTTATAGTTACCACCGCCGTTTACTGGGGCTTAAATTCTCCGCTTCGACCCCACAAGGGATCTAACAGGTCCTCTTAACCTTCCAGCACCGGGCAGGCGTCAGTCCGTATACATCAACTTCCACGTTTTCGCACGGACCTGTGTTTTTAATAAACAGTCGCTTCCCTCTATTCTCTGCGACCACCGTCAGCTCCATCAGTCTGTCACCAACAATGGTCCCCCTTCTCCCGAAGTTACGGGGGCATTTTGCCGAGTTCCTTAACCACAGTTCACCCGATCGCCTTAGTATTCTCTACCTGACTACCTGTGTCGGTTTAGGGTACGGGCCATAATGACACTCGCTAGAGGCTTTTCTCGACAGTACAGGATCACCAACATCAACCAAAAAGGTCTACGCATCACGCCTCACCCTATATGCAGCACGGATTTACCTATGCCACGGGCCACACGCTTACACCACAATCCAATAAGTGGCTCGGCTACCTCACTGCGTCACCCCATCACTTGGCTACTACCAACGAAGGTCCCACGCACAACCACACACACCCACACAAAGTATGAACACATGCAATTAATGGGCGGTTAGTACCACTGATTCACCACTTGTCGCATCACCACGGGTACCAGAATATCAACTGGTTATCCATCGACTACGCCTGTCGGCCTCGCCTTAGGTCCCGACTCACCCTGGGAAGATTAGCTTAACCCAGGAACCCTTAGTCATCCGGCGGAAAAGTTTTCCACTTTTCATTCGTTACTCATGCCTGCATTCTCACTCGCACACACTCCACACCCGGTCACCCAAATGCTTCACCACATGCACGACGCTCCCCTACCCAACCAACAAAAAATGTTGACTGCCGCGGCTTCGGCGGTGTACTTGAGCCCCACTACATTGTCGGCGCAGAACCACTCGACCAGTGAGCTATTACGCACTCTTTCAAGGATGGCTGCTTCTAAGCCAACCTCCTGGCTGTCTTCGCGATCCCACATCCTTTTCCACTTAGTACACGCTTAGGGGCCTTAACCGGCGATCTGGGCTGTTTCCCTCTCGACCAACGGAGCTTATCCCCCGCAGTCTCACTGCCACGCTATAACATTACCGGCATTCGGAGTTTGGCTGACATTGCTAAGATTGTAGTCCCGCTCAACCAACCAGTAGCTCTACCTCCAGCAAGAAACACGCAACGCTGCACCTAAATGCATTTCGGGGAGAACCAGCTATCACGGAGTTTGATTGGCCTTTCACCCCTACCCACAGCTCATCCCCTCAGTTTTCAACCTAAGTGGGTTCGCGCCTCCACAAAGTCTTACCTCTGCTTCACACTGGCCATGGGTAGATCACCCCGCTTCGGGTCCAGGACATGCCACTAACAACACCCTCGTTAGGATTCGCTTTCGCTACGGCTACCCACCAAAAGGTTAACCTCGCGACATGCCGCTGACTCGCAGGCTCATTCTTCAAAAGGCACGCCATCACCCCACAAAAGAGGCTCTGACGGATTGTAAGCACACGGTTTCAGGTACTATTTCACTCCCCTCCCGGGGTACTTTTCACCATTCCCTCACGGTACTAATCCGCTATCGGTCATTACAAGTATTTAGGCTTACCGGGTGGTCCCGGCAGATTCACAGCAGATTCCACGAGCCCGCTGCTACTCGGGGACATGCACAACCAGCGCACACATGCTTTCACGTACAGGACTCTCACCTTCTACGGCAGGCGTTCCCACACCACTTCCGCTAACACATGCACAAACCAGCAAAAAGATGGCAGCCTTTTTAACGCACACACCCCACAACACCACACACGCAACCCCTGCCAGGTATCACACGCACATGGTTTAGCCTCATCCACGTTCGTTCGCCACTACTAACGGAATCACAATTGTTTTCTTCTCCTACGGGTACTGAGATGTTTCACTTCCCCGCGTAAACCCCCACAACAGCTATGAATTCACTGAAGGGTAACCACACATAACTATGGCCAGGTTTCCCCATTCGGACACCCTCGGATCAACGCTCTATTGGCAACTCCCCGAGGCCTATCGCGGCCTTACACGTCCTTCATCGGCTCATAATGCCAAGGCATCCACCGTGTGCCCTTAAAAAACAACACACACAAAATATGCAAACAAAAAATACCAAGAACTAAAAAGAATAAAGATTATTACTCGCGTCCACTATACAGTTCTCACACAACACAACCACCCCCACACCAACAACAACCCACACAGGCCATCACCAGCACAAAAGCAGCCACAAGAATCAACACAACAGTGCATCATCCCAGACACCCAACAGCATGCCAACACAACAAACAAACAATCCTACAACCAACACAACACAACAACACACCATCACACAACCATGCACAGCCACCATCTGATTAGCAGCACACAATCACACACAACTTTGCTCCACCCGGATTTACAAATAAACAACAACAAACACCAACCAGTGAATGCTGGAAAAATAAAACTCCTTAGAAAGGAGGTGATCCAGCCGCACCTTCCGGTACGGCTACCTTGTTACGACTTCGTCCCAATCGCCGATCCCACCTTCGACCACTCCCCCCAGAAAACTGGTTGGGCCATGGGCTTCGGGTGTTACCAACTTTCATGACGTGACGGGCGGTGTGTACAAGGCCCGGGAACGTATTCACCGCAGCGTTGCTGATCTGCGATTACTAGCGACTCCGACTTCATGGGGTCGAGTTGCAGACCCCAATCCGAACTGAGGCCGGCTTTCAGCGATTCGCTCACCCTCACAGGCTCGCAACGCGTTGTACCGACCATTGTAGCATGTGTGAAGCCCTGGACATAAGGGGCATGATGATTTGACGTCATCCCCACCTTCCTCCGAGTTAACCCCGGCAGTCTCTCATGAGTCCCCACCATAACGTGCTGGCAACATAAGACAAGGGTTGCGCTCGTTGCGGGACTTAACCCAACATCTCACGACACGAGCTGACGACAACCATGCACCACCTGTATACAAACCACAAGGGAAAACGTATCTCTACGCCGATCTTGTATATGTCAAGCCCAGGTAAGGTTCTTCGCGTTGCATCGAATTAATCCACATGCTCCGCCGCTTGTGCGGGCCCCCGTCAATTCCTTTGAGTTTTAGCCTTGCGGCCGTACTCCCCAGGCGGGGCGCTTAATGCGTTAGCTACGGCACGAAAGTCGTGGAAGACCCTCACACCTAGCGCCCACCGTTTACGGCATGGACTACCAGGGTATCTAATCCTGTTCGCTCCCCATGCTTTCGCTCCTCAGCGTCAGTTACTGCCCAGAGACCTGCCTTCGCCATCGGTGTTCCTCCTGATATCTGCGCATTCCACCGCTACACCAGGAATTCCAGTCTCCCCTACAGCACTCAAGTTATGCCCGTATCGCCTGCACGCCCGGAGTTAAGCCCCGGAATTTCACAGACGACGCGACAAACCACCTACGAGCTCTTTACGCCCAGTAATTCCGGACAACGGCTCGCACCCTACGTATTACCGCGGCTGCTGGCACGTAGTTAGCCGGTGCTTCTTATACAGGTACCGTCACAAAAGCTTCGTCCCTGTCGAAAGAGGTTTACAACCCGAAGGCCGTCATCCCTCACGCGGCGTCGCTGCATCAGGCTTGCGCCCATTGTGCAATATTCCCCACTGCTGCCTCCCGTAGGAGTCTGGGCCGTATCTCAGTCCCAATGTGGCCGTCCACCCTCTCAGGCCGGCTACCCGTCGACGCCTTGGTAGGCCATTACCCCACCAACAAGCTGATAGGCCGCGGGCTCATCTCGTACCGAAAAAACTTTCCACCACACACACTAAAGTGCGGTCCTATCCAGTATTAGACCCAGTTTCCCAGGCTTATCCCAGAGTACGAGGCAGATCACCCACGTGTTACTCACCCGTTCGCCACTCGAGTACCCCCGAAGGGGCCTTTCCGTTCGACTTGCATGTGTTAAGCACGCCGCCAGCGTTCGTCCTGAGCCAGGATCAAACTCTCCACAAAAAATCAGTCCAATAAAAGACCAACCAGGCTTCGTGAAAAGCCCAACCAAAACTGGCAAAAAAACAAACAACCAACAAAAAATAATCCATTGATCATTCATCAAAAAAATAATGAAAAAAGTAAAGCAAAAAACAGTGATCATCGATGCCTTGACGAGACAACACAACAACCACCCAACACCCACACACTGTGTGACTATTGTTTGTTCACATGGAATCCCACACCACAACCCACACAGGGCCATAAGCATGAAACACAACCATGTTTCGCATAAACAACTCATTTCCTTAGCACAACATTTTTACAAGCAAGCCACACTTGCCGGCCAAAACTGTGTACACCGTGATCATCACATAAAACATCATGTGATAACGCATCATTGTTTAACTACAAAACGTAGCTATCACCATGTCAACCATAAAATATATTTATAAGTACATTGGCACACTATTGAGTTCTCAAACAACACACCCACACCCCACACACCAACGATATTGGCGTGTACTGAGATGTAAGAATAATTTTTGTTTATCGCCTGCTTGTTTTCCTCTCGCCTTACACTCACTGATTCACAACCACCTTCGTGGTGTTTGCCTCTGTGAGGGGCGCTGTCGGTCGCGGCGACTCACATAAAGTTACACACCACATAAAGAACACACAACTCCCCAGGTCAGAACATGTTTTTTAAACAAAGAGTTAACTACTTAATCCGAGAAAGCGTTCCACCGTGCCCTGTTGCGGCTCCGCACAACGCATCCATTTATCCACGGCAGTGATTCTCTAATGCGTTCCGCAATGCTTGAGCGTCTTTCTTGAGAACACGCCCGAGCCGCTCGAGAGACTCAAGGGCATAAACCAGCGTTGACAACACATCGAATACGGGGGGACGATTTCTAACTCCTTTGGTTTCGTCTCTGCGCTCATAAGAAAATAGAAACCATGGCTACTTTCGATGAGGTCCTCGATCAACTGCGTGACAACCAACCACAAGGCAAGTATGGAATTGCCTTTGAGAAGTTGATGGTTAATTTCTTCAGGACTGACCCCACCCTGGCGAATGAGTTTGATGAGGTTCATCGTTGGGTTGACTGGAAATGCAACGGTGGAAAAGCAGACACCGGCATTGACCTTGTCGCGCGCCGCAAAGAGGACTCTCGTTGGGTAGCAATCCAAGCAAAGTTTTATCTCCCAACAACAAGTATCCAGAAGCGGAATCTAGATTCTTTCTTTGAAGCCTCCGGCCATTCTTTTGAGACCGAGAACGGTAAAGAACATTTCGCCCACCGCATTGTCATCTCCACAACGGACAAGTGGGGTAAGAATGCAGAAGAAGCATTAGAGAACCAGCAAATTCCAGCAAGTCGTATCGGCTATTCCGACATTGCACGCTCCCCTATCAACTGGGAGATAGTGTTCCCAGGATCTGAAATTAACGTGCATCTGACTCGTCGAGAAGCGTTCGCGCCGCGCAAGCACCAGCAGCAAGCTATCGACAAAGTCATTGAAGGCTTTGAGACGCACGATCGCGGCAAACTCATCATGGCATGCGGTACGGGTAAGACGTTCACCTCGCTGCGACTAGCCGAACAGATCGCAACCAACAATGGCGGCAAAGCTCGCGTACTTTTCCTCGTCCCATCGATCGCTTTGTTGTCGCAGACCCTGCGCGAGTGGACTGCCCAGACAACAATGGACCTCAAGACTTTTGCAGTGTGCTCGGATAGCAAAGCTGGCAAGCAGGCTGAAGACATCGCAATCCATGATCTTGAGGTTCCCGTCTCCACCACGGGCGCCGATATCGCTGCGCGTTTCCAGCACGGCAAGCGCGCAGCAGGGCTGAATGTGGTGTTCTCCACCTACCAGTCAATCCAGGCTGTCCACGAAGCTCAGCAAGCGGGTCTAGAAGAATTCGACCTCGTTATCTGCGACGAGGCACACCGCACCACCGGCGTCACCTTGGCTAATCAAGACGCCTCCAACTTCGTACGTGTGCATGATGCTCACTACATCAAGGCCGCCAAGCGTTTGTACATGACTGCAACCCCACGTCTGTACGACGACGCGACCAAGGGCAAAGCAAAAGATCACTCCGCAGAGGTCGTCTCCATGGACGATGAAGCAATCTACGGTCCAGAATTGCATCGCCTAGGCTTCGGTGAAGCAGTCGACAAAGGCCTGCTTACTGACTACCGCGTCCTGGTCATGACCGTGGATGAAGACGTCGCTGCCGAAGCAATGACACGCCACACCCAAGAAGGTATGAACCTCACAACCGCATCCGCAATGATCGGTGCTTGGAATGGCCTGGCCAAACGCAGTGGCAAACTCCAAGGCAACAAGGGAGGCTTTGAGAAAGACGCAGCACCGATGAAGCGCACTGTTGCGTTTGCAAAAGACATTAAAACCTCGAAGCTCATCTCGGAGTCCTTCCCAGCGCTCATCGCCAGTCATCAGGACACATTGCGCTCACACGCTGCCGTCAACGATGTCTCCCTACACAATGTTGATGTCGGCGTTGCTGCAGAGCACGTAGACGGCGGCATGAATGCCATGGTGCGAGGCAAAAAGATCTCGTGGCTGGAAGCTGATATCGACGATGATGAGACTCGCATCCTAACTAATGCCCGCTGCTTGTCTGAGGGCGTGGACGTTCCAGGCTTAGACGCTGTTATCTTTTTTAATCCACGAAACTCCATGGTGGATGTTGTCCAGTCCGTGGGGCGTGTGATGCGCAAGAAGGAAGGTAAGGACTACGGCTACATCATTTTGCCGGTTGCCGTTCCTCCTGGAAAATCTCCATCGGAAGCACTCAATGACAACACCCGCTTCAAGGTTGTGTGGCAGATTCTCAATGCACTTCGCGCGCACGACGATCGTTTCAACGCAAAGGTCAATTCCATTGGTCTTAACGATGGGCAAGCACAGGAACTTCCCATCGATATTGATCACGTTGAGGCCCACAAGGAAAAGCTGGACAAGAAAGACACTGAAGCTTATAAGACTGACTCTGAGGTCACTGAAGTCCTTACCCTGTTTTCCTTAGAACAGTGGCAGGAGGCAATGTACACCAAGCTTGTGGACAAAGTAGGCACCCGCACCTACTGGGAGGACTGGGCTGATGACGTTGCTGTTATAGCGGAGAACCAGATCACCCGTATCAAAGCGATTCTTGATAACGCCGATAAAAAGATGTCTGCGGAATTCGAGGCGTTCGTCGAGGGGCTGCGCAACAACCTCAACAACGGCATCACCCCTGATGATGCGATCTCGATGCTGTCTCAGCACCTGATTACCGCACCGGTGTTTAACGCGCTGTTTGATAACTACAACTTCACCCAGCACAACCCTGTCGCCCAGGTCATGCAACGCATGGTCACAGCGCTTGAGAAGTACAACCTTAACGACGAGGCTGAAGGCCTGGAGAAGTTCTACGAGTCTGTGCGTGTACGCGCGTCTGAGGTTGCCACTGCGTCCGGCAAGCAGCAAGTGATTAAGGATCTCTACGAACGTTTCTTCCGTAAAGCATTCAAAAAGCAGGCCGAGTCCCTGGGCATCGTCTACACTCCCGTCGAAATCGTGGACTTCATCTTGCGTGCCGCAAATGATATTTCTCTCAAGCACTTTGGTAAAGGGCTAACCAATGAGGGCGTGTGTATCCTCGACCCATTCGCAGGTACCTCCACGTTCATGGTTCGTTTACTGCAATCTGGCTTGATCAAGCCAGAAGACCTCGCACGCAAGTACGCGAACGAACTCTTTGCCACCGAGATCATGTTGCTGGCGTATTACGTTTCTGCCGTAAACATCGAGACCACCTATAACGCGCTACGTGAAGAAGAAGCACTCCGTAATGGCCAAGAACCACCGGAGTATCAGCCTTTCATGGGCATTGCCTTAGCTGACACGTTCCAGATTCATGAAGACGGCGACATTCCCGACCTAGAGATCTTTGCTGACAATAATGCGACCATCGAGCGTCAAAAAGAAGCGCCGATCAACGTTATCGTCGGCAACCCTCCATACTCTGCCGGGCAGTCTAGCGCCAATGACCTCAACGCGAACCTCAAGTACCCATCCTTAGACACGCGCATTGCAGAAACCTATGCTGCAAATTCCACTTCCACCAACAAGAACTCCCTTTACGACTCCTATCTCCGTGCCTTCCGTTGGGCTACTGATCGGATTGGACACCAAGGAGTCGTAGCTTTTGTCACAAACAATGGCTGGATCGATGGGAATACTGGCGCCGGCGTGCGTTTATCCATGGCTGAGGACTTTACCGACGTCTACGTGATTAACCTACGAGGCAATTCCCGAACTTCAGGTGAAACTGCAAAGAAAGAAGGCGGAAACGTCTTTGACATTCGCGTAGGTGTCAGCGTGTTTGTTGGTGTGAAAGATCCAGCGCTTTCGCAGTTCACAATTCACTATTACAGCGCTGGAGACTACGAAACCAAAGGCGACAAACTAGCGTTTGCCAACACAGCACGACTTGAATCCCTTCCCTGGTCTCACATCGCTCCCAACGATGCAGGTGACTGGATTAATCAACGTAGCGAAGACTTCAACACCTGGCCAGTTATCGGCGATAAGAAATCCAATAATCTCAAGTTTTTTGAGACATTTTCTGCCGGCTTAAAGACAGGTCGCGACAGCTGGGCTTATGGGCGAACAAGAGAAAAGCTCCTCCAGAACCTCGAAACTCTCACCGCTACCTATCAACTAGCGACAAAAGAACTACAACGCTGGCTTACGCAAGAGGGAATAACAAATCCAAAAGAAGCGGATGTCACTGAGTTTCTTCGTTCCCACCCTCAGTTTGCAGATACAACCAAAATTTCGTGGAATCGGACGCTAAAGAACCTAGCTGCCAAAGGTACGGCGATTTCTGTTCAGCGGTCGAGAATCTACCGCTCACTTTACCGTCCCTTCACCGGTATGACTGCATACTTTGATGCGCCGCTGAACGATATGACCTACAGACTTCCATCAATATTCCCGACACCGGTGCATAAGAATGTTGGCTTCTACCAAGTTGGGGCAGGGTCTGCCGTTCCGTTCTCTGTTCTCTCAACCGACTTGCTTCCGAATCTTCACGTTACGGGCGCTGGATCTGGAGGCCAATACTTCCCTCGCTTCACCTGGGAGCCAGTCTCCACCGATGACGGTGGTTTGTTCGGCGCGGTGGACGTGGACAAGCAAGGCGAAACATCGATGTATGGGCAAGTTGGTGAAGTTGTTGACGGGTACGTACGCGTGGACAACATCACAAGCGAGATCCGGAAGCTGTATCGAGATGCTCTGGGAGCTGACCTCACAAGCGATGACATTTTCCATTTTGTGTACGGCAAGCTACATGATCCCGCTTACCGATCCACTTACGCGGCGGACCTGAAGAAAATGCTGCCTCATATCCAAACTCCAGCGTCACGCTCAGAGTTTGACAAGTTCGTGATAGCAGGCGAGAAACTCATGTCACTACATGTCGGATATGAAGATCTCGAGCCATACCCATTAGATATTCGCGTCAAAGGCGATGAACATGATCGCGAAACCTGGCGGGTAATCAAGCCTAAGTGGGCTAAGAAGAAAGATCCCGAAACCGGCAAGAGCGTCAACGATACAACCACCATGATCTACAACAGCAAGGTCACTATCGCCGGTATTCCTGAGGTTGCCGAGAAATACATGCTGGGGTCACGCTCGGCGTTGGCGTGGATCATCGACCGTTACCAGGTAAAGAAAGATACCAATTCTGGCATTGTCAATGATCCAAACGATTGGGCCGATGAAGTGGGCAATCCTCGCTACATCGTCGATCTTATTGGCAAGGTGACAACCGTTGCGGTTGAGAGCATGAAGATCGTAAGCAAACTTTAATAACAGTGTCTTGATAAGTCATGCGTAGAGTCCTCGGCTTTCAGCCACTCGGTCGATCAAGTTGTGCAATTCAGCTCTGGGAATATCGAGTTTGACGGCCTCGTCCACCAACGGAACAAGAAAGGCTGCCGCAAATTCATCCCGCCTTCGCGCTCGGATGAGGTCGGCCGCCCCTTCCGTAACAAACATCCCCAGGCCGCGGCGCTTCTCCAGAACGCCCTCTTCCACCAGAATCGTGAGCCCCTTACGGGCAGTCGCGGGGTTAATGGAGTGAAACGCAGCAAGCTCGTTGGTGGATGGTGCACGCTCACCCGCGGCAAGAGAGCCATCCACAATCGAATCTTGAATGAGCACGGCTATCTGCTTAAACAACGGTGCCGTTGTCTCGTCCATCCAACCCCCTCCTCCCCAGTTAGTTAATTACTCATGTAACTAACCATAGAACGAACCGCCGGCCGCCACAACCCATACACGTTTAAAAGCAACGACAGCGTAAAGCGACATCGCGCGAAAAAATCCCACACTACACCGCGATAACCTGGACTTTTGCAAAGTTGTATCGACTAATGAGGTCGGCATGATGCACACTAGAAGCACAAGACTTTTAGATTTTTAGAACAATGAAACGGATAAAACAGGAGCCATGCTTGAACGCACACAGGTCTTCGTCGATACCTCTTATCTACTCGCGAGCTTTTATAACTCGTGGGAAATCGGCGCTAGAGCCCAATTAGAAATCGATCTTCCCGAGGTAGTGGCAACCCTGGGCAATATGATCCAAAGCCAGTTAGGACAACCCGTACATCGCCAACTGTGGTACGACGGCATTCCCGATTCCGGCCCACATCGCTACCAGCGGGCATTACGAACATGCGATGGCGTCCAGTTACGTGCTGGCCAGCTTATTGAGTGGGGTGAGCGTCGTACGCAAAAAGGCGTGGATACTCGCCTTGTAGCAGACATGGTGCTTGCAGGGGCGCGTCGTGAGTTCACCGACATAGTTCTCGTCTCTGGCGACGCCGACATGATTCCAGGTGTACAAGAAGCCGTAAATGCCGGCGTTCGCGTCCATCTATATGGGTTTGGCTGGGACTCCATGTCCTCGGCGTTGCGCCACTGCTGCGACTCCACGACCATTCTCGACCCCCGCGAAGACTTCACCGACTGCATGCAGTTGGAGATCCTCGAGGGTCCCCTGCCGCCTGTTGTTCGTGCCCAGAACGACGAACTGCCGGATGAAAGCGACGAGCACGCGGATGGCATGGCAGCTCGCGACGATAGCGCAGACCCGGTTTTCTCAGAAAAAACTCCCGAGCCCAGCGACCTCGCGGACACCGCAACACCACCGCCATTCCCTACAGGCTCCGCACTACCGCACCGTCCCGGCGAGCCAGTATTGTCCGTCGAAGATTGCCTTGCAGAGACTCCAGAGAATCACGGCCAGTCCGCAGATCGTACCAGCTATACGCCCGCCAAAGACCTTGATAACGACAGCCCTGAAGACAAGGTTATCGGCAAACCAGAAGTCATAAACGCTGCGCCAACAGAGCCGCCAAAACCCGGCGCGCACCTTGTCGGCGATAATACTTCCGTCACAATAACCTCCACCGTGGAGGAATCCGTAGAGGTTACGCTCGAGCGCACGTCCACGGAATCCGAGGAGAAAGGTTCCTCTCCTCGGCCGACTCCCAGCCCATCTATGATGGCACCACGACGCAAGCTCCGCTCCCGATACGTCCCCCTCCCCAACGAGGTATGGTCTTCTGCTGGCTACCAGACCCCCTACGACGTGGGACGTCAGTACGCCATATGGTGGTATGACAATGCCGCGACACCTGAACAACGCGATTCCGCCCACCTCTTGTCCGGAGGTGGGCTCCCCCCAGAGATCGACCGGCCGCTTCTGCAATTCGCATGCGAAACGCTCCACGAGTACACGCTCACAGAAGCTCAACGTGTGGGCTTACGCGACGGATTCCATTCCGGCATACGGGGGCTTCTGATTAACAACCAGAAGGAAAGCTAACGGGATAAAAGAACAAGGGGCTCATACTCCTGCAGTGAAATTCTGTCAGAGTATGAGCCCCTTGACCGTACCGAGAAGGGTTACACCCGATGAGCTTGATCAGGATTACTCAGCGGTTTTTTCTTTCTTCTCGCTTTTTTCATCTTTTTCACTCGCGGGAGCTGCGGGAGCCACATCATCCTTGGGAGCCTCGTCCTTAGCCGACTCCCCTGCTTCAACTTCACCGGGCTTCAGCTCTTTTGCCGGCTGCTCTGCTGCATCGAGCTGTCCACGCATTTGTGCACGGATCTCCTCTAGCTTGGCAGAAGCACGCATATCCGCCCCGGCAGCATCAATTTCCTGGATACGGTCTCCCATGGTGTTGTGCATGAGCTCTTGAGCACCAAGCGCGTCAGCGTAGCGTCGTTCGATCTTCTCCCGAACTTGATCCAATGATGGAACATCGCGATCCGGATCGAGCGCCGTGATCTGATCCATCGCCTTGGTTGACGCTTCTTGCATCTTGGTCTGCTTGACCTGGCTCGAGAGCTGATCAATCTGCCCAAGCTGCTCGTGGAGGCGTGCCTCAGATTCCTTGACCTGCCTGGTCGCTTGCTCAGAGGCGGATACTGCCTGGGAGTGTAGCGCTTTAGTTTCTTCTATCTGCTGCTCAACGCTTACCAGCTGAGTTGCATAGATCTCTGCGACATTGAGTGATTCTTGCTTCTTTACCGGATCGGCTTCATTATCGCTTACCTCAATAGCGTTGCGAGCCTTCTGCTGGAGATCTTTTTGATCCGCAAGCAGACGGTTAAGCTTCATTTCCAGCTGGTTTTTATTGCCTATCACCGAGGCAGCTTGCTCACTGATCTTCTGGTGCTGCTCCTTAGCAGCATCGGTAGCCTGCTTAATTTGCACCATTGGATCAGCATTTTCATCGATCTTCTGGTCCAAGGATGCAGTCAAGTACTTCCAACCTTTAGCGAATGGGTTTGCCATGGAATGCTCCTAGTCTGTTCCTCGAGTAAAAGAATCGCTTGTGAAAATGTGTACGCCTTCAGCGAAGGCACAGATCATGTAGACCTTATGCTTATCGACGTCCACCAGCCGTACGTTACGGCCAGCTCGTCCCCGTCCCGCAGGTTGGGTACACCCCACAATTCTAGGTAATTCTCAGCGCAGCCGCTGGTAATTCGATAAGAGAAACCATCCGTATATCCCCCAATAAAAGACATCTTTTCGGATAAGTCCTCAAAGGTAGCAGGCCTTCTCCGGCAACTACCCTCCCAATCTGGGTTTTAGGTTAAAAATGCCAACAGCCCTAAAGCCATGGATTTTCATCGTTTTAAGCCCCTCACTCCCCTTTTAAAAAGAAATATTTCTATAACAAATAAAGGCGATTTAAATTAAAATTTATAATTCTGTAAGTTTGGTGTCATTTCTCAAACAACAAGTGACATTCGCCTCTACACCAGCCAAAGTTGGGTTCCGGAAGCTATGGCAGCCACGTAGCAAAAACAAAAGGGTCTGATTACACCGAACTACCGGAATCAGACCCTTATTTTCCCTGCCATAACACGGAGGGATGCACACACTTATAGATGCGCGCCCTTTCGCTTAAGCGTTATTATTCTGCTCAGCGATCTGACGCTTCACGTCCTCCATGTCAAGACCCTTGACCTGGCCAATAAGGTCTTCCAAAGCGGCAGCCGGAAGTGCACCAGCTTCGCGGTACACCAAGATTCCCTCGCGGAAAATCATGAGTGTAGGGATCGACTGAATCTGCAGAGCAGCCGCCAGCCCCTGGTTCGCCTCAGTGTCAAGCTTGGCAAAGACAACGTCAGTGTGGTTCTCGGAAGCCTTTTCAAAGGTCGGTGCGAATGCGCGGCAAGGACCGCACCACGATGCCCATGCATCGACGATAACGATCCCGTCCGTGGTAACTGTCTGCTCGAATGTGTCTTCCGTTACATCAATCGTTGCCATTGCAATAACTCCTCACGGTTATTTGTCGTGTTCTAATGAAAGCCAACGAGTATCAATTCAACAATATTCCCTTGGGGTCTTGTTGGAGCAAAGCGCAGTAATGGCAACACAGTTACTAGCTCAGAACTCACGGCACTACTTCTTGGGTAGCGTAGAAAGAGTGGCGCAACCTCTGAAGCAGACCACTAAAGATGCGTTTTATTAAAAGATAAGGGTGAATATTCAATGACTAAGAACTATTTTGTTGAAGGCATGACCTGCGCACACTGTGTTGCCTCTGTTACCGAAGAGGTCAACGAAGTTCCAGGTACCCAGGGCGTGGATGTTGATCTTGAGACCGGCCGCCTTATTGTGACTGGCCAAGATTTCACCGACGCTGAGATAGCAGCAGCAGTCAAAGAAGCTGGTTTCTCCATCAAAGAGCAGTAATTCTGCGACACCCCCGGCGATGTAGCACTCACCACCCGCTACGTCGCCGGTTTTAGTGTTTATAGGAATAGGTCAGCCTCCCCAATCGTTGGATAAAAGCATTAGGGCACAGAAGCGAGGTTAAGCATCCGGAAATGACTAACACCACTCCCATTTCACCCGTCACCATCGAGCTTGGTGTCACCGGTATGACATGTACGTCCTGTTCAGGACGAGTGCAACGCAAGCTCAACAAGTTGGACGGCGTGGAAGCCAGCGTGAATTTTGCCACGGAGACAGCCCAGGTGAGCTTCGACCCCGCTGGTGTGACGTCGACACAGCTTATCGACGTCATCCGCGGCGCCGGATACGACGCTTTTATACTCGCCGACGAGTCACAGGGCGACGTCGATAATGCCCCCGAGACCGCCGTAGATGCTACTGAAGCAGCCCGCGACCACCACGCTGAGGAGCTGAAGAACCGGCTCATCTACTCCGCCGTGTTAGCCATCCCCGTGTTCGCAATGTCTATGATCCCCGCCCTGCAGTTTGATAACTGGCAGTGGCTCTCCTTCGCGCTTGCCTCGCCAGTTTTCTTCTGGGGCGGGGCCCCCTTCCACAAGGCGACTCTGGCAAACCTCAGACACGGTTCCTTCACTATGGACACGCTCATTACCCTCGGGACGAGCGCGGCGTATGCATGGTCTGTATGGGCCCTCTTTATAGGCAACGCTGGCGAGCCTGGAATGCGGATGTACATGAGCTTCTCCGCCCATGCTCACGGAGGCATGGATGAGATTTACCTGGAATCCGTTGCGGTTGTGATCGTGTTCTTATTACTAGGACGCTGGTTTGAAACACGCGCAAAGGGCCAGAGCAGCGCAGCCTTGCGTGAGCTGCTCTCCATGGGAGCAAAAGATGCAGCGGTGCTTCGCGACGGGCGCGAGATACGCGTACCCATCGGAGAACTCGCAGTCAACGATGTCTTTGTGGTGCGACCAGGGGAAAAAGTCGCTACAGACGGCGTAGTCGTGGAGGGCCACTCTGCCGTTGACGAGTCGATGCTCACCGGCGAACCCATCCCTGTGGAGGTTATTCCAGGGGCAGCGGTGACGGGGGCTACCCTCAATACCTCGGGCAGACTGTTGGTTCGTGCAACTCGTGTGGGCTCGGAAACCACTCTGGCCCAGATGGGACGGCTCGTTTCCGACGCTCAGGCTCGCAAAGCCCCTGTCCAAAAACTCGTAGACCGCATCTCCCAGGTTTTTGTCCCCGTCATCGTCGTCATAGCCTTGATCACCTTGGGAGTTCATCTGTGGCTAGGAAATCCCACGGCGGATGCTTTCGGCGCAGCGGTCGCGGTCCTCATTATCGCCTGTCCCTGTGCGCTGGGGCTAGCCACGCCTACTGCATTGCTAGTAGGTACTGGCCGGGGCGCACAACTCGGCCTGCTCATTAAAGGCCCAGAAGTCTTAGAGTCCACACGCAAGGTGGACACAATCGTTCTGGATAAAACCGGAACGCTGACGCAAGGAACGATGACGGTCACTCAGGTCTCTCCGGTAGACCACTGGACCTCCCCCGAGATTCTGCGATTTGCTGGCGCCGTAGAACATGCTTCAGAGCACCCCATCGCCCGAGCAATTACAGCCGCTGCCCGTCAAACCGCTGCAACGGCACTCCCCTCCGTTTCCGGATTCAGCAATACACCCGGCGCGGGAGTCCAAGGTGTGATCCTCGATGAAGAGGGAGTCGCACATGAGGTGAGCGTGGGCCGGCTTAACAACGTAGCCTCCCAAAGCCCCCAAGAGATCATTGATCTCGTGACAACGGCGGAATCCGCTGGCGGGACTGCCGTGGTGGTCACTGTGGATGGAAAACCCAGTGGAGTTATTACCGTCCAGGACGAGATCAAGGAAAGCGCAGCGGAGGCCGTCGAAAAGCTACGAGGGCTAGGGCTTACTCCCGTACTCTTGACGGGAGATAACCAGGGGGCAGCCAGTGCAGTCGCAGATCAGCTCGGCATTCAGACGGTTATCGCTGGGGTGCTTCCCGAGGGCAAAGTGACAACGGTTCGCACACTGCAGGAACAAGGCAAGGTCGTGGCCATGGTAGGTGACGGCATTAACGACGCCGCCGCCCTCGCACAGGCCGACCTGGGCCTTGCCATGGGCACCGGCACCGACGTAGCCATCGAAGCCGCCGACATCACCCTTATGAATGGCGATCCCCGCACCATTGTCGATGCAATCCTGCTATCCCGTAAAACGCTTGCCACCATCAAAGGCAACCTGTTCTGGGCGTTTGCCTACAACGTGGTGTTGGTTCCAGTTGCAGCATTGGGACTACTCAATCCGTTATTCGCGGGAATGGCGATGGCGTTCAGCTCAGTGTTTGTGGTGAGTAACTCGCTACGATTGCGTTCCTTCCGAGGCAGCGTGCACTGACTCCTGATCTAGTTGAGCCCTGTGTGAGATACATCCTGAATCTGTATTTCACACAGGGCTTTTGTCTTACAAAAGGTTCGCCCTGGCGTTTTCATCCATGCAATCGTTACCAAAAACAGGCCGTTCTTACTTTAATATTAAGCATAATCTTCACTATTGCATTACTTTTCCTCATGTATTTATTATGTTAGGGAACTTTTATCGTTTTCGTTGACAGGAATCGTGATGCACTTGAAGAAAATCCAATCAATAGCACTCGCCGTTGCCGTAGCCGCAAGCAGCTCCGTGGTACATGCAGGGGCCGCACAGGCCACCGAAAAAGAACATTCCAACGGCAACTGCATCCCCGTAGCCCAAGGTGTCAGTGCCCAGTCCGCAGCCAATACAGACACTTTCTGCAATCTGCCCAAGGACATTCGGGTTGCTCATGAAAGCAACTCCTCGTCCTATGTACTCGAAAAAGGAAAAGACGCCAATGGGAAGTACTACTACCTCATCGAGGTAGTCCTCAAAGACAAGGATGGTCTTCCCGTTACCCGCAGCTGGTTGGACGAGGATGATCGATTAGTTCGCTATCTTGAGTTAGACAAACACAACCCCGGCCAAAACTTTACCTTTGAACGTTTCCGTAACGGTATAGACGGAGAAGGGCTTGTCTTCAAAGCGTCCTTTGACAAGCCCAATGAAGACGGCGCAAAACCAGTCAAACTTAAGTACCGCGCTGCACAGGCAAACACCGTAATAGTTCCCGGCACCGAAGGTCCCTTTGAATCAAGGTTCCCTCACGGTTCATCCTCACACGGACACGGCTTCCTCTCATGGCTCCTCGGCGCCGGCGCAGGCATCCTGGCACTGACCGGCCTAGGCTGGCTCTTCACCCATAAGATCTTCCATAGATAAACCCACGTTTCGGCTTTTGCCCTGTTAAATAGGGGATTTCACCAAAAATCCCCTCCCAGACAACAGGGCAAAAGCCGCTACTTTTAGTAACGTTTACATATTTATCTATGTGAAAGGCACAATAAATTTTAGGGAAAGTGGTAAAAATCTCCGGTCTGTTTTTCTTATAAAACTTGTATCGCTCCTCACACTGTGGTGTTGTTGGGGAATAAAGCGACCGCTGCATACTTCCTGGATGCAGCGATCATCCTTTTTTAACAAAAGTGGATACCCCTCTTTTCTTCACGCTCCTGGAGAACACACTTATGCCCAGTTCAGCTTCCGTCTCTGCAGATCGTCTGACTAGGAACGACAGACTTGATCGGCTCCCGTTCACTCCAAAACACCGCCGGTTGCTATGGGGATCTGGCATTGGTTGGGCCCTTGATGCGATGGATGTGGGCCTCATCTCGTTTATTATGGCTGCTCTCGTCGCACATTGGGGGCTGAGCCATACTCAAACATCATGGCTGGCATCGGCAGGGTTCATCGGGATGGCGATCGGCGCTACCTTGGGCGGTCTTCTAGCAGACCGCTTTGGACGTCGACATATTTTTGCGATCACTTTGTTGATCTATGGACTTGCTACTGGCGCTTCAGCGCTATCCATGAGCCTCGGTGTTCTGATCATCTTCCGATTTATCGTAGGACTGGGGCTTGGTGCGGAGCTACCTGTTGCATCCACGTTGGTTTCTGAGTTCTCCCCGCGAGTTATTCGGGGCCGCATGGTCGTAGCTCTTGAAGCTTTCTGGGCCCTTGGTTGGATTGCCGCCGCGTGTATCGGCGCCTTTGTTATTAGCGGTTCATCCAACGGCTGGCGGTGGGCGCTAGCCCTGGGCTGTATCCCTGCGCTTTACTCTCTTTATGTCCGTCTAGGACTGCCGGAATCGGTTCGCTTCCTCGAAGCTAAGGGACGCCACCAGGAAGCCGAGCAGGTTGTGCGTTCTTTTGAACAAAGCGCCGAAGCTGATGGTTGTGACGTATCCAAGCTCACAACGCTCTCTCCCACCGAGAGAGAAGACGACGCGGGAGAAAACCAGGGAATCTTTTCCGGTATGTATCGGAAGCGCACCATTGCGTTGTGGGTTATTTGGTTCTGTATCAATCTCTCCTACTACGGCGCCTTTATCTGGATCCCGTCGCTGCTTGTTTCTAGCGGTTTTCCGCTGGTTAAATCCTTTGAGTTCACGCTGATCATCACACTGGCTCAGCTACCGGGTTATGCGGTGTCCGCATGGTTGATCGAAAAATGGGGCCGTCGCTCTACGCTGGTGTTCTTCCTCATTGGTTCTGCGTGTGCCGCAGGGTTCTATAGCGTATCCAGCACAGAGACCATGATCATCATGGCAGGATGCTGCTTGTCCTTCTTCAACCTTGGCGCTTGGGGTGCTCTCTATGCCATCGGGCCCGAGCTGTACCCGTCTCGTATGAGAGGCGCTGGTACCGGGGCTGCTGCTGGCTTTGGCCGCATCGCGTCTATCATCGCGCCGCTCATCGTTCCGCCCGTCGTAGCTATCGGTGGAACTATGGCCCTCTTTGGTCTTTTCGGCGCGGCTTTTGCCATCGCAGCTGCCGCCACCCTTTTGCTACCGGAGCAAAAGGGTAAGGCACTTACTTAAGCGTGGACTAACCGCGAGCCATATCCACAAACCGCGAGTAATGCAGCTGGTGGGCCACCTGCACGGTATCAATCGGCCCGCCACGATGCTTGGCCAGGATAATGTCGGCTTCCCCGGCGCGCTCATTTTCCTTGTCCTGTGAGTCTGGGCGATAGAGAAGCATAACCATGTCGGCGTCCTGCTCCAGAGAGCCCGATTCACGGAGGTCCGCGAGCTGGGGGCGTTTGTCGGTACGCGACTCAGGGCCACGGTTGAGCTGGGAGATAGCGATCAGGGGAACATCGAGTTCCTTAGCCAATAGCTTTAATTGACGGGAGAACTCCGAGACCTCTTGCTGACGCGACTCCACCCGACGGCCGGAGCTCATGAGCTGAAGGTAATCCACCACGATCATCTGCAGATCGTATTTCTGCTTCAGCTTTCGCGCCTTCGAGCGAATCTCCATCATGGTGAGGTTGGCGGAGTCGTCGATAAAGATAGGCGCCTGCTCAATCTGGCCGACGCGGATTGCCAATTTAGACCAGGCGGCGTCGTCAAGCTTGCCCGAACGCATGTCAGAGAGCCGAACCTCGGCTTCCGCCGAGATCAAACGCATAGCGATCTCAGACTTTGACATTTCTAGGGAAAAAATCACTGCGGCTTTTTCGTTCTTAATCGCACAAGAACGCACAAAGTCCAACGCCAGCGTGGATTTACCCACACCAGGTCGAGCCGCAACAATGATCATCTGTCCGCCGTGTAGACCGTTGGTGAGGTTATCCAGATCGATGAATCCGGTGGGAACGCCCATAGCCAAACCACCGTGGGCTGAAATATCATCCAGCTCTTCCATCGTGGGCCCAATGATGTCCCCCAGCACCGCGTAATCCTCAGCGCTGCCTTTCTTATTGACCTTGAAGACCTCTTGCTGCGCAAGATCAATCACGGATTCAATCTCAGCACCCTCAGTACCTTCATAGCCCAGCTGTACAACGCGCGTTCCGGCGTCGACAAGCTGGCGTAATAAGGCTTTCTCCGCGACGATTTCCGCATAATAGCGGGCGTTAGCGGCGGTGGGGACAGAAGAGATCAGCGTGTGCAGATATGGTGCTCCGCCTACGCGCTCCAGATCATTGTTGCGGTCAAGACGCGCGGCAACGATAACCGGGTCGATCTCCTTGTTGTCGGAGAACAAATCGATCATCGCAGAGTAAATCAGCTGATGCGCCGGGCGATAAAAGTCTTCTGGAGTTAAAACCTCCACAATTTCTATCACCGTCTGGGGACTCAACAGCATAGCCCCCAGCACGCCTTGCTCAGCCTCCACGTCATGTGGGGGCTGGCGGAATTCGCTCGTAGGAGCAGCTTCTCGACGCCGAGGGGAATAGGATCGCCCCTCTCCATCCGGCATACGCGGCGCATAGACCTCTACGTCGTTTGGGGCGTCCTCATCACTAGGAGGAACGTAGGCATCATCATCAAAACTTGGCGAGATTCCCGAGGTCATGGAGTCATATCACCTATTTCCCTGCTCGTTTTTACCATCGCGCGCGTAGACACGATGCTCACCTACTCTACCCCCAAGTACCTCAGCGCTCGTCACCCCTGCCCTTCTTATGCCGCTCTATGGCATCAACAGCCCGGATAAGCCCAAGATGGGAAAAAGCTTGCGGGAAGTTTCCGGCCAGTCTCTGTGCCTGCGGATCATATTCCTCACTGAGAAGCCCTAGGTCATTGGCATATGCAGCCACGCTATCCAAACGTTCCTGAGCTTCCTCTATCCGGCCAGACATGGCGTACTGCTCAATCAGCCAGAACGTGCAAATAAGGAACGGATACTCATGGCCGGAAAGACCATCAATCCCATCGTCGGTGCGATAGCGATACACCAGACCGTTGGAGTCAACCAGCTGCTTCTCAATCTGGGCAACCGTGCCCAGCATGCGCGGATCATCTGCGGCCAAGAAACCAGTGTGCGGGATCTGCAGCAAAGACGCATCCACGTGCGTGTTTTCGTAGGCCTGAGTAAAAGATCCCAGCTCCTCGTTATATCCACGCAGCAATAACTCATCCCGCAGGCTGTCGCGGTGATAACGCCACACGTCTGCATCACCGTCTAGCCCGTATTCTTCTACTGCCCGAATCCCCTCATTAAAGGCAGCCCACATCATGACCCGACCATGCGTGAAGTAATGCAGGTCTCCGCGCATCTCCCAGATGCCGTGGTCTTTCTGATGAATATTGGTGATCGTATAATCCAGTAGTTTCTTTTGCAGCCCCCAAGAAAACTCATCCTCGGAGTAACCGGCGTCGCGTAGCTTAGCGAGCGCAAGCATTACTTCGCCCACCACGTCGGCCTGATATTGCCCCGCTGCCCCGTTACCGATGCGCACCGGACGCGAGTTCTCATAGCCCGCGAGATGGTCGAGTTCACGTTCCTCTAGCTCGCGTTCTCCGCCCAAGCCATACATAATTTGTAGATTTTCCACATCGCCCGCGACGGCTCTCAGAAGCCAATCTCGCCAATTCATCGCGCCTTCTACAAATCCATGCTCGACCATCACTTCGACTGTGAGTGCAGCATCACGCAACCAGGTATAGCGGTAATCCCAGTTACGCTCCCCACCAAAGTCCTCGGGTAACGATGCAGTAGGGGCCGCCACGATGCCACCAGTATCTGAGTGAGTGAGCGCTCGCAAAACTAAAAGCGAACGCCGCACGAGTTCGCTACGCGTATCGCCTACATCAAGATTCCCAATCCAGTGCTGCCAGAATTCTTTGGTCACATCAAAAGCGGTATCTGTTTTGACTGGCACTGGTGTTTCCTGCCATGAGGGAAACCAGGTCATAGACCAATCAAGTTTTTCTCCAGCTTTCAGGGAAAAGTCTCCGACCAGACGAGGCGCCACAGAACCTTGTCCAGAATGATCGTGGTCCTCATCCGGCTCAGTGGTGTCGTAGAGCAGAGGGCCAGCGATAAGAAGACCATCGGGGCCCGCAACGCAAAGCAACGCAGGGTCCTCGGTTTCAGGGATAGTTATCTGCCTAAACCAAGGCAAAGCACGGGCATAGCTAAAACGCACGCGGAGATCATGGGAAACCGTTACTTCGCCTTCCAAGCATTCCACGCTGCGGATGAGATCCGCTTGCACTGTCGACGGCGGCAAGTAGTCGAGTACGCGCGCTTTCCCTGTTGGAGTCTCCCACAGTGTTTCCAGGATAAAGGTATCTGGGATATAAGAACGCGATGCGACTACACCATGGCGCATAAACAACTTCCAACGGCCATCATCTGGGGTTCCCAACAACGCCGCAAAAACTGAAGGGGAATCAAACCTGGGTAGACACAGCCAGTCCACACTTCCATCGCAAGAAACCAGCGGGCCAGTCTGCAGATCGGAAAGCAACGCGTAGTCCTCAAGAGGTGTGGAACGGTGTCTATTTCCGCTTACCGTATGGTGCTCCTCCGCAAGATGTGGCGTAGCTTTCAACGCCTTCAACGCTTTATCGTTTGAAAAATCGTGCGTGTCTGAATCGTTGTTGTCTTCCTTAGCAATTCCCATATTTCCTTTTTACCTATACCTCTTCTCCTCTGTTGGGGCATTGACTTGTCTCATAGAAAATTTCTCTCAGGTTTCACTTCTCGCTCTATTCCCACTACCCCCGCTCATGGTGACGTACACAGCATCACCACCAAGTTATCCACAGGGTTATACACAGCCTCTGTGACTAGAGAAAAAAATCACTGCTCAGTTATCCACAGGCCTTGTGAACAAGTTGTGGATAACCTCGCATCCACCCTGAAGGTTTTTTAAAAAACACCAGTTCAAAGCACCTTTTTGAGCCTGTTAATGTTTTACATATCAAAAATAAATCCGGTGTATAACTCACTTAACCTGCACGTTTGACATGGGTTATCCACAGCATATAAAGCACCTTTATGGCGCTGAGCTGGCAATTTGCTGTGAATGTTTTTCACACCCATCAACAGAGCAGATAAGCGGGGGTAATTTCACGCACCGTGCAAGCTCAATGAGTCATCTTTCAGGCGAATAAATATCTATAAAGGCCACCAACGGCAGCACCTGTGCTACCTGTGAAATCTAAAAAGCCTGCGGGCCCCGTCTCATCCGTATGGATGAAGCGGGGCCCGCAGGTTGCTGTTGTCGTTGGGCTAGTCAAAGCTAGCCGTCGTCAGGCGCGCTTGTTAGGCGGCGACGACCTCGAAGTTAACCGTTGCTGCGATGTCGGAGTGCAGCTTGACGTTCACAGAGAACTTGCCGATGGACTTAACCAGTCGCTTCGACAACTCGATGGAACGCTTGTCCAGGTTCGGACCGCCAGCCTTTTTAACGGCAGCGGCAATATCCTCGGCGGAAACAGAGCCGAAGAGCTTACCCTTCTCAGAGGTCTTCACTGCTACGGTGACACCCTCAAGTGCCTCGAGCTGTGCTTTGACCTCACGTGCATGGTCCAGATCGCGAATAGCGCGAGCTTCCTGGGCACGCTTGATGCCCTCAATCTGCTTCTCTGCGCCGCGGGTGGCTACGATGGCCAGGCCGCGAGGAAGCAGAAGGTTACGTCCGTAGCCGTCCTTAACCTCAACGATGTCACCAGGGACACCGAGGTTTTCAACGGCAGCGGTGAGGATCAGCTTCATGATCCCTGCCTTTCGTGGTACTAACCGAGACCCGATCTCAAGAGACCGAAGCGGCTCGGTGAAGTGTGGTTAAAGTTGATATGTGGTGTTGAACTGGCCGTTAGAATGGCGGCTCAGCGTCAGCACCGCCGAATCCACCTGCTGGCGGGGCACTGCTCCACGGGTCATTAGCCGGTGCGGAGTTTTGGCCGCTCTGCTGACCGCCGAATCCACCCTGGGATCCGCCGTTGCCACCAAAGCCACCGCCTGAGTTTCCACCGAAGTTTCCGCCACCATAATTTCCGCCGTTACCGCCCTCACGAGGGTTACGGTTAATGCTTGCCGACGCGTACCGCAAGGATGGGCCGACCTCATCGACCTCAAGCTCCATAACGGTGCGCTTTTCACCCTCACGAGTCTCGTAAGAGCGCTGGCGCAAGCGCCCGGTAACAATCACGCGCATGCCCTTAGTAAGGGACTCTGCGACGTTTTCTGCAGCCTGGCGCCACACGTTGCATTGCAGGAACAAGGCCTCACCATCTACCCACTGGTTTGACTGAGAGTCATACCGACGCGGAGTCGAGGCGATACGGAAATTGGCAACCGCTGCACCAGCTGGGGTGAAGCGAAGTTCCGGGTCAGCAACTAAGTTGCCAACGACCGTAATGTTGACGTCTCCTTGAGCCATTGTCAGCCTTTCTTTACAACGTCAGCGCCATAAAATTATGTGTGACGTTTTGGTGTTCTTCTGTGGAAAGCGGGATTCGCTTGCGCTAGATGAAACTTTCTGCGCGAAGAATAATCTGCTCAGCGACTAGCAGCCGCCAACCGGATTACTTATCGCCACGCAGAACCTTGGTGCGGAGAACGCCATCGTTCAGGTTCAACACGCGGTCGAGCTCCAGAACGGTTGCAGACTCGCAGTTGAGGTTGAGAACAGCGTAGATGCCCTCTTCCTTCTTGGCGATCGGGTAGGCCAGACGGCGCTTACCCCAGATATCAACCTTTTCCACGGTGCCGTTTTCTTTGCGGACGATCTCGAGGAACTTGTCCAGGGACGGGGCAACAGTGCGTTCATCCTGGGAAGGATCCAGAATGATCATGACTTCGTAGTGACGCACGGACCTCATCACCTCCTATGGTCTTGTATTTTTAAGTTCGGCCACACCCCGGTTGGATGTAGCAGGAGGGTCGTTGCGTCAGCAACCGTTCAAAGATACCCCACCGACTACCAAAAGTCGATTCTTTTCAGCACATTTGTGGCCGAGGCCATCGCTAAAAGGGAAACGTGAACAGAAAATGATTGCTGGGCACAACGAGCCTGTCGTTAGCAAGCACTCCTCAGTGCTTAAGCCAACCGTCACAGCGTAGCCTCTCTGGAGGCTTTACGCAGAACTCACCACAGCTGGATTCGTTTTATCCGTGACTTACACGGCAACAGAAATCGCAAGAATCACAGGAATAACAGTGATGAGGAGGACCGCGACCGCAAAAAGCGACCAGGTCAATCTTCCTGGTTTTCCATAGGAATAACTAGCAAAAGCGCCGGTAAAGAACGCAAATCCTAGGAACACGCTCGACATAGTGGCAATCATGACGGTAGTAGACATCAGCTCTTCATCGCCTCTCGCTCAGTTGTATTGTCCAGTTGGGAGCGCTTTGAGCTCAATGTCCATCTGTCGTAGCAATCAAACGGCCCCGCGAGCGGATCGCACCCACCATGATCGCGGCTTACCTTATCCACCGTCTTTCCAAGCATCTGGCGAATCACCATGACCGCGATAATAAGAATCAAACCATCTCGACCAAGAATAAAAAGATCAAGCAGCCCCGCCGGAGCCCCCTTGTTCTCAGCGCCAAGAAGATGCCACATGAGGATGGGCCAGGTGGCGGCGTCGATAAGCCCCCAGGCAAAAATCAGCCGCCAACGAGGCAGAGCAAGAACCGCAAGCGGAACCAGCCACAACGAATACTGCGGGCTCCACACCTTATTAATTAAGAGGAATGCTGCAACTATAAGGAAAACAAGCTCCGCGACTCTGGGCCTTCTGCGCGCGCACAGCCCTAAAACAGCAATACCCACACATGCTGCAACAAACAACAGCAAGGTCAGTATGTTGAGGTTCACCGGGGCCTTCCCCGCAGGGTCTAAACCAGACCATCCAAATTCCCGAGAAAGCACAGCATAAATGGTGGTCCACTCCCACCCGCGCTGAGAGTTAAGCCTCAAGAATTCGCTCCAGGCGTTGGGATAAGCAAGCATCACCGGAACGTTAATAATCAGCCAAGTGACTAATGCCCCCGCAGCTAAGACGAGCCAAGCCCGTAATTTTTTGCTCCGCAACGCCACGATAAGCAGTGCACCGAGGAGGAACGCCGGCCACAGTTTGAAGGAGGTGCCCACTCCAATCAATACGCCCGTGATAACCAGATGGTGGCGTCGAAAAGCTACGAGTGCCCCTATAGCAGCAGCGATTGCAAGAATATCCCAGTTGGTAAAAGCATGAATAGCAACAAGTGGTGACGCGGCAACCAGCACCACATCCCACACGCGATTTCCCGCCAACTCCGCAAGCATCGCCACCACCGCTCCCCACACCAATGCCATGGTCAGCGCAGTAACGGTGAAGTAGAAAGAAACTTCAGGAACACTGGGGAACATCGCATGAATGGCCGGGTATCCCAAGCGAGTGATAGCTGCCATGATCCACTGGAAGATTCCCGTCAACACGGGATATTCCATGTACCTAGTAACGCCACCCTCTTGCCAGGAATACGCATAGGGAAAGCCCGGTTGGTCTAATCCGCGCCCGCTATAGAGCGGAATGATATCGGTGTAGCAGGCGGAAACATACTGTTTGTTACCAGACCAATCCAGTTGGGCCGTACCGGCGACCTCGTTTCCGTGAAGGCAGTTGGCTTTTGTCATGTACGCGAGACTGAGAAAGCTCAGGGCAACGGTCACGAGCAGGCGCAGAGGCGTCCACCATCGTTGTGTCCCTACCTGAGAGAATCTCCCCAAAGGTCCACCCAGAAACTCTGTAAAACTACGCGCTATGGGTTCAGTGCGGCCGGGGGAAATCCGATAGCGTGGGTCGCCAAGCTTAATGCCGCCTTGTCTGGACCTAGCGTGTTGTCGCTCCTTAGTCATCGCTGGTATGGATTCCCTTCGGAAAGAGTGTTCTGCGCACAACGCGGCCTATGCCACGCATATCTATATAAATAATCGTGATTATCCCACCAACGGTAGTGCATTTTCGACGTACACCGGCATGCGTATAAGAGCTACCTACATAAAATAACTCTCCACCGCAGATCTGCACGCGTTGTGCGGACCTTTGCGATGGAGAGTCGACCCTGCGCATTATTCAGGACTTAACCGCCGAGCAGTGGAAGCAGGAGGTCAGGGAGAAGACCTCCGCCGCCGCCTGGAGCCGCCGGAGCTTGTCCGTCAGGGGTCCCTGGTGCTGCGGGAGCCCCAGGAGCTTGCCCGTCAGGAGTCGGGGCTTCTTCTGGCGTGGGCTCGTTGCGACGAGTAGTGGCCACAGGCGGCGGTGCATAGGTGTACTTGCCACTAGCCCAACCGATGGATTCTGCAGCCTTGAACTTCTCCACGCTCTTGCCTTGCAGAGCGTTATCCTCAATGTCTTTCCACAGCTCCGCCGGAAGGTTCGAGCCATACATCAGACCGCCCCACGAGTTAAGCAGCGGGGAGTTGTCAGAGGTTCCAGCCCACACTGCCGTAGCTAGTTGTGGAGTGGCGCCGAGCATCCATGCGTCTTTGTTGGAGCCGGTGTCCCCGAGCTGCGTGGTACCCGTCTTGGATGCAGAAGGACGTCCCCCTGCGAGGTTATTGCCGTTGGACCACGCTGCAATCGGCGCCATGGCGTCAAGGACGTTGGTCGCCACTTTTTCGGAGACGCGGCGCTCGCCCTCAGACTTTTCGTGCTGATACAAGACTTTGCCGTCGACGGTCTCGATTTTCTCCACAAAATATTCTTTGTGCCAGACACCGTAGTTAGCCAAGGTGGCCATCGCGTGAGCCATGTCCAGAGGACGCGACTGATACTGGCCCAGAATGACGCCCTCGTAGGGCTGGTTTCCGTTCTCAGTCAGAGTCTTTTCAATCCCCGGTAGCGAACGCGCCACGCCCAACGCATGGGCCATATCGGCAGTGTCCTGGCTACCGTTTTTCAGATCCGCCTGCAGACGAAGGAAGCTAGTGTTGTAGGACTTCTTCAGGGCTTCCTTGATAGTGCAGCTACCGCAGCCCTGGTCAACGTTTTTCACGGTGATGCCGCCAGGCAGAGTAAAGGGATCTGAGCTGTAATAAGCCGACGTTGGGATGCCTTGCTGCAGCGCTGCTGCGAGGCCAAAGATCTTAAAGGTTGAGCCGGTTTGCAGCGGAGCGTTGGCGTAATCATATCCACCGGCGTCTTCTCCACCGTAGTAGGCACGCACTGCACCAGTGCCTGGCTCAATGCTCACGGTAGCCACGCGAGTCTTTGCCTGCTCGTCTGCCAAGTTCTTCTTGACTGCATCGACGGTGGCCTCCTGGGCCTTTTGGTCAATGGTGGTGGTGATGCGTAAGCCTAGTGTTTGGACCTCATCTTCCGTGATTCCCAGGCTTGTCAATTCCGCCATAACTTGGTTCTTGATCAAACCGTTTGTTCCGTCAGCCTCGGTATATGCTTGGTTGAGAGCAGGATCAATAGTGTCCGGGTAGATCAGCCCGGCGCGCTCATGAGGGTCGAGCCAACCGGAGCTCACCATGCCATCGAGAACATAGTTCCAACGTAGTTCAGATTCTTCGCGGTTGGTCCAGGGGTCCAGTTGACTCGGGCGCTGGATAGCCGCGGCGAGGACTGCAGATTGCGCAACATTGAGATCGGAAGCAGGGATCCCAAAGTAAGCACGTGCCGCAGAGTCGATGCCATAGGCGTTACGTCCAAAGTAAATGGTGTTGAGGTATGCGCTGAGGACTTCGTCTTTACTCCATTCATTAGCCATTTTGACGGAATAGACAAGTTCCTTCACTTTGCGCATATAGGAATAGTCGTTACCCACCACCATGTTCTTCACGTATTGCTGGGTAATCGTGGAACCGCCACCGGCCGATGGATTTCCGGTGAGTTGGCCGATAATAGCGCGCCCAAAACCAGTAAAGGAGAAACCTGAGTTGGTATAGAACTCACGGTCTTCTGCTGCTAGGACAGCGTGGCGTGTTACTTCTGGCACCTGTTCAATGGGCACTTGGGTGCGGTTGCCGTCTGGTGGGACGATTTTTGCAAGCTGAGTTTCACCGTCAGAGGCAAAGATCTGAGAAACCTGTTTGGTTACCAGTTCGCTTGGCTCTGGCACGTCGGTAACTATATAGGCTGCCGCAAAAGCCACGAACGGTGCGATGACGAGCGCCGCGATGGTGGTGAGAATCGTGGGCTTCACCCATTTAGGGCGAGCTTGCGGCTTGGATTTTTTAGGTCGGGTACGCGCGCCAGCAGCAGCCTTGCTCGCAGGGCGTCCAGGCTTCTTTTTTTGCGGCTGGCCAGAGCGGCCTGCGGGGCGCTTGGCTTTAGCGTTTCCCTTGTTAGCATCTGATGAACCGTTGTTCGGTTTTCTCGATGCCTTGTCCTTATCTGAATCTGCCAACTGACTTGTGCTTCCTTGTCATTTATCTTTGTGCAGTGAAACTGTTAGTCACGTTATTCAAACTTTACTGCGCATTCCCCACTATCACTAGGTCCCACGCGTGCAGAGTCCCAGCAGTTTCACCTAGTAGGTTCGTGAACGTGCGTATCGACGCCCACCAAGCTTTGTTACACACCCATAGCTAAGGAACAGGTCACCGGCTTTTATCCATATCTTCGCCGTTGTCTACAGCAGTCACAGAGCGCAATAGATGGTTCCATTTACACACAGCGCAAACTTCCACGGTATGCACCGTGAATTCTTTCCCTTGCGCAGCAAATTCACCTATCTCTTCGAGGCTTCGTGCGCTACCGGAGGCGCGCCCCAGTTCATCACCATAAATCCAGTAGACGGTCCTCAGGTCTGCGTCTTCACAAATCGGGCATGGGCGGTGTGCCGGCTCTCCGTGAAATCGTGCGGCGGCAACGAGGAGGAAGTCCGCGTCGCAGAGCGAATCTGTGGTGATCGCGCCTTGTTTCCACAGGCCGAGACTGTACCGACGATCCCATTGATGCGATACTTCGTTTTTGAAGACGAGCATCGCGCAATTCTAGCGCAGTTTTCTCACCCCTCACGGGTATCCTTCTCTTAACCCTGCACTTCCGCCTCTGAGCTTGGGAATAAAGCCACTTACGTGCGTCGATAAGCTCCTTATTCCGCGTGCTTCCATGGCGCCAGGCCGCCTAGCGGGTGTGGACTAGTGCATTTGTTGCACAAAGTATTTGGTGCTTATTACCACCAAACTATTTTCTAGTAATTAGAATACTTTTTATGACGTCGCAGACTCCTTACGAACTTGCAGAAAAGATCCGTCCGGCTCTTACCCAGCTTTATGTGTTGTACTTCCGGGTCGCAGAGCAGTCTGACCTGACGCAGCCTCAGCTCACCATCATGACGCGCCTGGCAACCTCGGGACCTGCCCGCATTAGCCACATTGCACAGGCTGAAGGCATCCGTATGCCCACTGCATCTAATGCCCTTCATCACTTGGAAAAGCGCGGTATCGTCGAGCGCATTCGTGACGAGTCCGACCGCCGCGGCGTCAAGGTGCAGCTCACAGATTTCGGGCAAGCTGAGCTTCTGCGCGTGGGAGAAGAACGCACTAAACACCTTGCAGACATGCTCGCTACTCTGCCGCCCGAGGAATACGACCAGATGGACAAGGTGGCTGACGTCATCAACAAGCTCTCCACGACGTATACGTCATCCATGTTAGAAAGCGAGAAGGACTAGCCTCAACGTCTTAGGCATAGGAAGATTCGCTTTCCGCTCATATTCTCAGCGAATCTCTCATGCTGCGGTAGAGTTTTGAGCCGATGGCAAAGAAGTCAGATAGTTCTAAGAAGTCGTCCGCCACAGGCTTCGCGCACGACCCAGTCCGCGTCCTTGTTGCATGGACTCCTAATTCCACAGGATCGGCAGCCCTTGATTGTGCCGCGTGGCTTTCTCGAACCACTAACGTGGAAGTCCGTTGCGTGACCACTTTCCTCCGACCCTGGCCCTCTCGCACGGGCAAGAAAATCGGAACAAAATACAAAAAGTGGTTCAAAAAAGAAGCTGCTGCCTGCGAAGAAGCCGTAAAACGGGACCTTACCCGCGCGGACATCGCTAAAGAATGTTGGAACTCAACAGTCTCAGTTTTCTGTGATGGAACCAATGAAGCAGCACTTCTCTCAGACGCTGCCGCTGACTTCCGGGCAGACATAGTCATACTGGGTTCCGATGCTGCAGCACCCAAGGGCCGTTTCCTTGCAGGATCAACCGCGGACGCTTTGCTGCATTCCTCCCCTAAACCGCTTGCGCTCACGCCACGGAAACCTAACCTTTCCAAACGAGGCGTCACCAGGGTCAACTTTGCATACACTGGCGACGATACCGATAACCAAGCACTCATCCGCGCCGCAGCTCTTGCCGCAGCCTGGAACGTACCATTGCGCGTTCTCGCGCTTTCTCCTAGCGGTTTTGGAGTCCCCCCCATTTCAGACTCCGTGGAGTTGCCTCGCGACATCGCCCTTGAATGGCGAGAAAATACTCTTGCGGTACTAGATCGAGCCAGAGATACTGTGCACAAGGAACAACCCGAAGTCAACGTAGAAACATATATTGGTTCGGGGGCCGGTTGGCAGGGTGCGATAGACGCAGTGAAGTGGAAAAAGGGCGATCTTCTTTGCTTCGGCTCCACCCCTCTTGGTGCTTTTGAGAGAGTCTTTATCGGGTCTCAAGCAACAGAGATTCTCCCCTACGTTAGTGTGCCCGTTTTGATGATCCCGGCAACGAGCAAGTCATCAAAGTAACCTCGGATCTACAGCATCAGCACTAGGCAAGGAAGTGTTACGTCATGAGTCGCTGCGCAATCGTTACAGGAGCTAGCCAGGGCGTGGGTTTAAGCGTTACCCAATTGCTTTTGGAACACGGCTGGACCGTCTATGCCCATTATCGGACCACCCCCGCCGCCATCAATCACCCTAATATTCACTGGTGGCGCGCTGATTTTGCGCAATCCCTCCCCACTGATGTCGTGTCGGAACTGGCCCAGATCGGCCCTATCGACGCCCTCATCCACTGCGCCGGTGTCGCTTCCTTGGGAAGGGTCTCCGATGTTGAGCGTTCCAACTGGGAACTGCACATGTCCGTCAATCTCCACGCTCCGGTAGAACTCACCGCTGCACTGCTCCCCCAGCTGCGCTCTGCTTCTGGTCATCTTGTGTACATCAACTCAGGAGCCGGAATGCGGACGAACCCACAGTGGGGGGCCTATTCTGCCAGTAAATTCGCTGCACGGGCCTGGTGTGACGCACTTCGTCATGAAGAGCCTATGATTTGTGTTACATCCGTGTTTCCGGGAAGAATCGACACAGGGATGCAACGAAGCATCGTCGAACAAGAGGGTGGCGTCTATGACGGATCTGCATTCATCGCCCCTGCTTCCGTAGCAAAACTTGTGCTCACCTCCCTAGAAACCACCCCGGATGCCCACATACCCGAGATCATTATCCGGCCTCGTTAATGCGTAGTGCCGGAAGGACAAAGAGTTCTTTATGGCTAAGCACCTCGAACACCCAGAAAACGACCTCCAGTCCGACGCAGACTATGCTAATCGGCACCGTCCGGAGCCTACGAGCTTTGATGAGCTTGCCGACGCCCCCGACCCGCTCCACCAAGCAACGCTCAACCAGCGTTCTACAAAACAGGCTGTGGCCTGGGCGATTGGCACTCCGATTGTCACCGGAATCGTCGCATTCATTCTGGCGGTTGTCTCCCGCACACTTGGCGGCCCACTCTGCGATTCCGGTCACGCCACCTGGATCTGTAGCCGTTCCGCTGAAATCTGGTGGCCACTGCTAACCAGCCTTGTCCCCCTTGCCGGCACTTTAGGTTGTGGCATCATCTTGTGGCGTAAATACATCACGTACACCCGGTGGCGCCCATGGATGGGCACCTTCTGGGTTCTTGTGCCTTGGATGATGCTGTGGATGGTCACCGTGTTCCAGATGACCATCGTGGGGCATTAAATCTCGTGGTTACGTGAGAGCCGCTTCCTGCGCGACCTCCACACAGTGGTCCCGGCCGCAGTTCCTGGTAGCAGGATTCTCGTAGCATTCTGAACACATCAGTACTAGATCGCGGCACTCATCTTCATTAATGCAGTGCTCGAACTTATTGGTGGCTTTACCGCACTGAACGCAGTGTCCTAGCTGGATAAATCCTGGGTCTTGTACGCCGTTGCCAAACTCCATATGCATGCGCTTGTCAAAGACATACAAGGAACCTTCCCACAGGCTCTCGTTTCCATATTTTTCGCCATAACGCACGATGCCGCCATCGATCTGATACACCTCTTTGAACCCGCGGTTCTTCATTAACGAGGAAAGGATCTCACAGCGGATGCCGCCAGTGCAGTAAGAGACGACCGGCTTGTCTTTCATCCAATCGTACTTGCCGCTCTCCAGCTCACGAATAAAATCGTGTGTGGTATTTACATCTGGCACCACGGCATTTTTAAACTTACCGATCTGGGCTTCCATCGCATTACGTCCATCGAAGAAGACGACATCGTCGCCACGCTCTTCAACGAGCTTATTGACTTCCTCCGGCTTCAAGTGAACACCACCGCCGATCACACCGCGCTTGTCCACTTTGAGCTCACCAGGCGCGCCAAAAGCCACAATCTCATCGCGCACCTTCACGCTGAGCTTAGGGAAATCTTCTGCCCCGCCATCAGACCACTTGAATTCTGTTCCGCGGAAGCCAGGATATTCACGGAACTTCCTGATGTAGCGCTTGCAGGCTTCCATGTCACCGCCCACGGTTCCATTGATTCCATGCTCAGAAATGAGAATGCGGCCTTTAAGGCCAAGCAACTCACACATATCGCGCTGCCATAGCATCAATGCCTTGGGATCAGCGATGGGGGTGAACTTGTAATATAGGAGGATTTTGCTTTGGGACACAAAGGTCATCGTACTCTGTAGAGCATAAGGAGAAAAAGCGAAAATAGGGCTTCATGAGGCGTGATATGCCATACAGGCCACCAAGAATCCTTGATTAGCAGCCAAGAGGATCGATTTTCACGATTATTCCACAGGATATTCCCATGGCTTTACCTGACAAAGAGGGCTAGAGTTTCCAAGGCTGCTTGTTTTGATGACATCTCAGCAATCTCAACTATCTTTCTTTAGTCACCGAGAGGCTCGTCGTGACCGAATTTCTACACATGCTCCAAGACACACAGGGGCTTCTTACCAGCGTTGGCCTGATTGGTCTAGCACTGATCGTCTTCGCAGAAACCGGCATCTTGCTGGGATTCTTCCTTCCTGGAGACTCGCTCTTATTTGCAGCTGGAATGCTCGCCAACGGCGACAAACCTCTCGCTCCCCTATGGGTAGTGTGCCTCACCGTAGGCATCGCCGCGTTCGTAGGCAACGAAGTCGGTTACTTTGTGGGAAAGAAAGTCGGACCGGCCGTCATGAATAGCTGGGCAGGCCGAAAGATTGGAATAGAGCGATTGCACTCCGCCGAAGAATTCTTTGTGCGCCGTGGATCCGCAGCTGTCTTCTTGGGTCGATTCATCCCCATCGTGAGAACCCTTGTCCCAGTACTAGCAGGCATGAACAAGATGAACTACAAAAAGTTCTCATTGATCAACCTAGCCGGCGCCATCGTATGGGGCATGGGGGTTCCTGTCCTTGGCTATTTACTCGGCGGCATTCCTTTTGTGCGCAACAATATTGAAATCCTGCTCCTCGCCGTGATTTTTGTTTCAGTCATTCCAGTGTTCATTGAGTTCCTGCGAGGCCGCAAAAATCGGGTGAAGACCATCGCTTCAACCGAACCCGTGGAGCGCACTCAGGCATAAGCTAACCTTCCCCAACGACTTGCCAACCCGCTTCCTGCGGGTTTTTCGTCTTTCTGTGGGTCTTTAAACCTTGCATTTTTGGGGGGTCAACCATTAGTCGCATCACCAACTAAGTAGCACCTAACTTAGATAAACCTTACCCCCACCAGAATAAAGGTTAGGCATCCCTTCCTTGGTTGATTATATTTAGACCCCGACATAACAAGTTTTCCCTCATGCGCAGGAAAGAACCCCGTGAAGAACAAATATTTCTACCGCTCGCTCATTGCAACAACCACCCTCGCCGCACTACTTCCAGTGACCGGAATACAAGCGGCTGCAGAAGAAAGCACCCCAAGCAGTGCCGTAACCGCCCCCAACACTGCAGAAGACAGCACATCCACATCAGAAACCGCTGAATCTGATGTAGATAGCACCTCTGACGACTCCAAAGAATCCACCGCACCGGATTCAAGTAATGACAAAGAGGACACCAACAAGGTCACAAAACCAGATGCTGCCCCCTCCCCAAGCAGCAACAATAAGCCAGCGGCAACGAAAGCAAAGGAATCCGTAGCAGAGCTAGCAGAGGGCATCGTAAACACCGGGTCGCTAACGTGGGGAATTCGGACCTCTTTCAACAACTACACTGGTGGTCCTACGTCGGTTTTTGATGGTGCAAGTCAAAATGAAAACAAAAACGAGTTCACTTTCCCACTAGAATCAACTTCTTATGATTCAGAAACCGAAAAGTTTGAAGCAAAGTTTAAAGGTGGACTGAGATATCAAAAATATTGCGGTCTTAATGCAGGAACCGCAACACAATCCGACTACGAAAAGGCAACGTGCGAGCTGGACTTAAAAATTGAGAACCCTAGGATCGTAATTGCAAAAGAAGGATCTTATGTATATGCCACGGTTTCCTCAAAGCAGTATCGAAAAAGCAGCACATATACTAATAATGGCAACGAGAGCCCTTTGGCGGAATTGATAACTGCTAGTGCAGAATTCACCAAGACAGAGAAAACTGTTACCTGGAGCGGAATCCCCACAGTTTTGACAGAACATGGAAACAAGATGTTCTCCGAGTTTTATTCAGTCGGAAGCGCTCTTGCTCCCATTACCTTCACATTTGATGCATCAAAACACCCTCAGTTAAAAAGACCATCTTTTGACAACACAAAATATCGTGTATCCACGCAAGAATTTAACAATCAGGTTCCCTACGAACATCACCGCAACCTTTTTAAAGTTGGTAACCACGTCCTAGTTTCAACAGCAGGCTACCGATTTAAGCAGTACGAAGGTGCCGGCCTTGCATTACTTAATCGCAACTTAAAGCAAAAATATTTTAGCCCGATCAAGATTAATGAATATGGTGCAGTTGCTTTTGATGAAAAAAATAACGATTTCTACTATGTTGGAAAAAAGCTTGACGGAAAGCTTTATATGGATGATAAAAACACTCTTTATAAAGTACATGTCGATGTTCACAGCGGTTTCGGCGAACCAGTAAAAGTCCATACCTTTGATAAAGCAATAACTAGCATTGGATACCATCCAGCAACCCATACAGTTGCCGTAGTAACACTGAATCAGCTAGGCATCATCAAGAAAGGGAAGATAAATACACAACCACTTCCCGACAGCACAGATCTCTTAAAGGAAGCAGGATTTGAAGATAAGTCCAGCGAGAATATCTACGGTCGCCTTTACAACACAAGCAATGAACCAAGCGAACTCTTGCCTATGGATGATGGAACCTTTGTCTTAAATGCCGACGGACAAGGAATAAAAGGAACCGAAAAACTCTATGGCCTCATGGTCTCCATAAACCCCGAAGGCCAAGAAAAACCACTCGCGAAAATTCTAGAGAATTCTGGCACCAATGAGGTTTCCCTAGGAACTTCAGCAGCTCACGCAAACGGAAAAACTATCGTTCGTGTTAACAAGAATTCGCACCATGATCACTCATATGCACAATCACTTCAGTATGAAGCAGGGAAAATAACCACCGCCAATACACCAATTAAAACTGATTTCATTTCCGGATGGGGCAACCTCTTTGTCACAGAGGACAATAAGGTACTTGCGCTAAATGGACAAAAAGGAAAGCTCGAATGGCGAGATCCCGATACTTTTACAGAAATTGAAGGCGAAGCATCCATCGCCATTCCGAATGGAGGAAAGACATACGAGCGAATCCATGGTCCAATTCTGCAGCTTGATGAGGGAACATTCTACGTCCCTTCTTATGACGCCTCCGAAGGCGAAACCAAGGAAATGTATTCTCTCCGTAAGGTCTACGTTCCAGAAATCGACGAGCAGCTCAATAACGAATCCGATATCGAAGACTCCAAGCCATCCACACCAATTTGGCAAATCGTGCTTAGTGTCCTTGGAGGCCTTGGATTAGTTGGCGCCTTAGTAGGGTTCCTCTTCCAGACTTTTATCGCTCGTTAGCTCAGCTCGCGAAGCCAGATTCTATGTATCTGCGCTACAAACAAAGCTAAGGGGTTTCCCACCACAAAATAGGTGGGAAACCCCTTAAAAAATTTTCTTTACAAGTTCCCGTTGTCATCGACGATGTGCTCGCGCACGAACCATTGGAACTTCTCCAGCTCAGCCGCTTGGCCGATGTACATATCTTCGGTCACTGGGTCGAGGTCGCCGGCGCTAGCCATGGATTCGCGAACTCCCTCCAGAACCTTGGTGTATACCTTGTTCAGTTCCGTGAGGTGGTCATGGGTGCTTGCGCTGTTGATCGTGTACTCCAGTGGCTTGCGGTTTTCCACATGGCCGGCTGGTGTGCCAATGGGGGAGCCGCCCAGGGTGGCAATCCGTTCTGCTACTTCATCGGCATAGCCGCGCACGATGTCGACCTGGGGGTCGATCATCTCGTGGACCGCGATGAAGTTTTGACCGTGGACATTCCAATGGGCGTGCTTGAGGATGAGATGAAGATCGTTATAGTCGGTGAGCCGCTCCTGCAGGTGATCGATAAGCTGCTTGGCGTCTGCTTCATTGATTCCTGGAACAGTGAAATTCTTCATGAGCCCTATAATACACTCCGCTTTTTAATAAGCAAGGTTTGTTAGGGTTTCCGTATTTATCTATGATGGATGGTATGCCAGAAGGCCACGTCATCCATAGGCTCGCCCACGAGCTCAATAAGCATTTCCAGGGAAAAGCGCCACGCGTCACGTCTCCCCAAGGGAGATTCGCCGCAGAAGCCGCCCTTATCCACGCCACGCCGCTTCATCAGGCCCATGCATGGGGCAAACACCTTTTCCTTGAATTCGATGCGCCCACGCCAGAACACATTGTGCACATTCATTTAGGACTTATTGGCAGCCTGCATTTTGACCCGATTGATGAGCTCAAAGGGCAGATCCGGCTGCGAATAGAGAACGATGGGGTAGCAGCAAATCTACGGGGACCGCAGTGGTGCCGCCTCATTACGACGGAAGAGATGGAGGTAGCCGTCGGCAAGCTTGGAGCAGACCCGCTGCGCCCAGACTCGGATCTCAACGTCGTACGGCAACGTATCGAGCGTTCACGGAAATCAATTGGATCATTACTCATGGACCAGCATCTTTTTGCTGGGGTGGGGAATATCTACCGTGCGGAATCGCTCTTTCGACTAGGGATAAGCCCCTTCTTACCCGGCCGAGAGGTGGAAAATCTTGACGCCATCTGGGAAGACTTGGTGTATCTCATGCAGGAAGGAGTGCGGGTAGGGCGTATCGACACCGTCCGACCTGAGCACACTCCTCAAGCCATGGGCCGAGCACCCCGTAAAGACGATCACGGTGGGGAAGTGTACGTGTATCGCCGACTGGGTCAGCCCTGTTATGTGTGCGGTACGCCGATCAGCGGGCAGGTGATGGAAGGGCGAAACCTCTTCTGGTGCCCCACCTGCCAGCCTCAGCCATAGCCCCACCCGCAATGGCACCGAAATCGCCACAGACCCTACAGCGCGCGGGTTATCCTATGGAACATGCATGCTTATTCCGTCGCAGACATTCGTGCAGCCGAGAATCCCCTTATCCAAGCCGCCGAACCTGATGCACTGATGAGGCAAGCAGCGCAGGCAGTCGCCGAGGCGGCCCTGTGCATGCTTCCTCATGCACCAGCAAAAATACTAGTTGTGGCGGGTAGCGGCGGCAATGGTGGCGATGGACTTTATGCCGGCGCGCTGCTCGCACAGCTCGGACACACGGTCCACGCGGTCTTCACATCTTCCTCTGCTCACGCACCAGCGCTTGCAGCCTTTGAGCAGGCAGGCGGCGTACTGGCACCACTCACAGACGCAGACCTTGTGATCGATGCAATCATCGGGCTGGGAGGCACCGCTGGGCTGCGAGACAAAGCCTGGAACATCTGGCAGGAAGCAGTGGCCCAGGGCCCTACGATACTCGCCGTCGATGTCCCTTCCGGCGTAGATTCCGATACCGGATCAGTCGGCCCCGACGCCGCCTGCGTGACCGCAGATGTAACCATCACCTTTGGAGCCGCCCGCATTGCACATGCCATCTCCCCGCGTTGCGGCGAGGTCCTCGTCACCGATATAGACGCTGGACAGTCACTTACACAGGCTCTTTCCACAAAGAACCCCGCGGTCGAGTTCTTCCAAACACTCCAGCGGAGTCGTTTCTCTTGGCCAGACCACTTTCTGCGCGCTGAGCCTCTGCACATCACGGAACTCTTGGAGCCAGCGGCTGACCACAATAAATACAGCGGGGGAGTAGTTGGTGTTATTGCTGGCTCGGAGACGTACCCCGGCGCGGCTGTTCTCACCGCTACGGCGGCGGTGCACGCCACGCCTTCGATGGTGCGCTTCGTCGGTTCGTGCGCGCGAGATGTGGTTCGTGCGCGTCCCGAGGTAGTGGCTACGGAAATGCTTATCGACGCCGGCCGCGTCCAAGCCTGGGCCTATGGCCCCGGCGCGGGCGACACGGATTGGTTATCTGATCTACTCCAGCGACCTGAACCGCTCATCATCGATGCCGATGGCATCACCCACGTAGCTCAAGAATCCGAACTACGTAAACTCCTAACTCGTCGTAGCGCCCATGGGTGGCAGACCTTGCTTACTCCCCACGAGGGAGAGTTCTTGCGACTAGCAGCACGGTATACCACCATCCGAGATGTTCATGAGAATCGGATAGGCGCAGTTCAGGATCTGGCAGAGGCGTTAGGGTGTCAGGTGCTCTTGAAAGGTCGGGTCACCATCATCGGATCAGCCGATTCCGTGGTGTGTATCAATGCCGGGCACTCCTGGGCTGCAACCCCCGGCAGCGGCGACGTGCTCACTGGTCTCATAGGCGCCTGGGTCGCCCATTCCGGCATGGATGTTGTTCCTCTTTGCGTGTCCATCCACGCCCTGGCTGCGTGGTTATCTGCGCAAACAGACTATGGCCCAGCTCCCACGTGGGCGGCAAAAATCGCTGATTTCATTCCGCAGGCAACGGCCGCTTTACTGAGCCAGCACAGCAGTTAGAAGACAACGGAGAGCACCATTTCCGCAAGGATACACAGGGCGCCCACTAAGAAAAGTGTGACCACAAAACCGCGTCCACGGCACCCCAGGATCCGGGCAAAGCATGCACCCAAAAAGGCTCCGACTGTATTGCACAAAACATCGTCTACGTCCGTGTATCCGATAGCGTAGACATATTGAGCAACCTCTATTCCCACGCTCACGAGGAACCCGAGCAGCGTAGACAAGACTATGGGTATCCGCCAGCGCCCAGCGACGATGGTGACCAGGAGGAAACCAAAGGGGATAAAGAGCGCCACGTTTCCCACGGCATCCAACCAGGGCGCGTACCACAGCGTGGGATTGCTCCAGGCGTCAAAAAGCTGGAGATCAATGGAACGATTCCGGTGCGCCTCGGTGCTCCAGAAACCACCGAACGAATAGGTTCCTTTCATCAAAGTCAGCGCAAATACCACAGCTAGCGCCGCCACAAGCGTCGCTGACGCCACCTTCACAGAACCCATTCGTTGCAAAACCATGGTGGCCACCCTAGGCAGGGAGTCTGGCAATAGACTGGCCGTTTCCTTGCCACAACCTTGGTGCTATGCCTTTACAGCTTTAACCTCGACCAATGCGATATGCAAACGTTCCTAGCTCTCTGAACGCAAAAGCTGGCAGGGCTTGTGCCCTACCAGCTTGTTGGAACCTCGCCTACATTAGACCAACGTAGGTTCTTGGGTCTCAGCAGAAGAGTCGTTGCCGTGTTCCTCGCGCAGCTTCTTCACTCGCGCAGCCCGAACCACAAGGGTAATGGCTAGCGGAATGAGGGTGAAGGCGAGAAGAACCAGAACGGCTACTACATAGGAACCGTTGACTTCTCCCTGTGACGCCTGAACAAAGGCGTTACGCGCATAGGTCATCGGGGTGATCGGGTGGAACACCTGGAAGAAGGACGGGACCGTAGCCAGCGGCCACACACCACCGAAGGAGAACATCCCAAAGGCAAAGGCCGCGAGGATCGCTATACCACCAGTAAAGCGACCGAGCAGAGCCCGCAGCATCTGGTTTGTTGCGGCAGCTGCAGTGGCCGTGAGCAAGAAGCCCAGGGCGATACCCGCAACAGAAGCCGGCTTCCAGCCCACGAGAGATGCTCCCGCAGCGAGCACAGCAAGGGTGATCACACCGATTCCAGCAAGTCCAGCGAAGGACTTCAGCGTCGGGCCAACAAAAGCGGAACGACGATCAGTACCAAAGACGTGGGGGATAAGGATCGCAGCCATAGCCATGAGGAGGAAGCCGAAGACCATAACGATCAGCATCGAGGCGCCACCCGATAGTGACTTGACCGTCGGGTCATGAGAGTCCACCACGGTTTGCACCGGGTTGGAGTTGTTCTCTTTATAAACGATGGGCACGGAAACCTGCTTTGCGGATGCTTCCACGTTCTTGGCGCTTGGTGCGGTGGAAGCACCCTCGCCGAGCTTGCCGGCCAACTGCGAGGTTCCATCTTTCAGCTTCAGGGAGCCGTCGTGGAGTTGCTGGGTGCCGTCGGCAAGCTTGGTGGTGCCGTCGGCAAGCTTGCCTGCACCCTCATTGAGTTTGACAGCGCCGGTGTTGAGTCGTTCGATGCCGTCTTTGAGCTTGAGAACGCCACCGTAGTACTCGGAGTTAGGGTCGCTGAGCATAGTCGCTAGGGTAGCGGTGCCGTTTTTCAGTTTGTGCAGCTGAGCTACCTGATTATCAGGATTATTGGCATCAAATTTAGTGGCCAATTCCTGCACCTTGTTGGCTTGCTCCACAGCTCCGATTGCGCGGAGTGCGTCTGCCGCCTGTTGCAATTGTGGTGCCGCGTTCTGCGCGGTGGTCAGTACGGGGATGAGGGTATCCGTAAGCTTGCCGACGCCCGCATCAATCTGCTGTGCACCATCACCCAGGCGAGCGGTGCCCTGTGCCAGACGACCAGCACCAGCAGCAAGTTGGGAGCTACCGTCTACGAGTTGGGAGGTGCCGTCGGAAAGCTGATGAGCGCCACCGTTAAGTTGCTGCGCGCCAGACATACCCTTAGCCAAACCCGCCTGCAGCTTGCCGGCGCCCTCATCGAGCTTTGCGGATCCATCAGCAGCACGGGTCAGACCGCCACCGAGGTTATTCACACCGTTGAGGAGCTTCTTGGCATAAGACTCCGAGATTGAGGCAGATACAGCTTGCTGAATCTTAGGTACGAGTCCACCGGTAAGCACCGAACCATTGGTTCCGTTGAAGTCGTTATAGGAGATCGTGATCTCTGGATTGGTGGGCTTCTCTGCCAACAAAGTGTTGACGTTAGCGGAGAAAGACTCCGGAATGGTCACCGTGAACAGGTATTTACCGCTGTCCAGGCCCTTCTTAGCCTCGTTGGCATCAACTTCACGGAAAGCCAGATAGTCGCGAGCCAACAGTCCCTTGACCACCTTGTCGCCATAGCGTTCAAATTCACCGTTACGAGTCGCACCAGCATCCTCATTAACCACAGCGAGGTCTACTGAACGCAGATTTTTAGTGGGATCCCACATGGCCCACATATAAACAACTGAAGCAACCACGGGGAGAAGCAGGAATATCACGGCGCACAGCCGCTTCCAGCTGAAGTGCCTCGTGGCCTGAGACGTAAGTTGAGACATGAGGGAATCCTCCGGTTTTAGAATTAAATACCGGACAATTATTGCCTATGCGGTTTTGTATCTAAAACCAAAACAGCGTGGCGCAGTCAAAAAAGCACCCCCGTAATACCCCTATACCGTTGGGAAATAGCAGGTCCGCCAGCTTTAAAACTTAAGAAAAATTAGTCTTAAGCTGCAGAATCATTCCCGTCATGTTGATGTGGACCCCTTATTTGCAAACCAATCACCACCCTCTATAAGTGATCGCAATTACACTCCACACAACGTGCAAAACGTAGCCCAAATATAAAATTTACCGTCACATGAGAAACACATCAGGGTTCTTCCCAATCCACATCCCCGTCCGTGTCCCCCGTTGGACAAACTACCCGAACCACAAACCCAGTTGACCCTACTAATGCAGCCCTGCCGTCATTGTTCAACTGAGAAATACCCTTTTCGCGCTCCCGTCACATGAGACATTAGAGGAGCAGAAATTTTAGGAGCCCCGCCAACTGCAGTCACTACGACACGCTGCAACAACTTTGAGGAGCATATATGGTGACCAAACCAGAATTCTTCTTTGATCAGTTCCTATGGTCGACCTTTATTCTCGTCTTACTTCCCACTGCGATAGCCCTATCACGTATTTCCACGCTGGAATCACGGCACCATCGATCGAATGTGAAATCAATCTTTTTTATCGGATTTTTAACAGGCTTCCTCACTGCTGCGATATGGCTGTCATGGAGTCCCAGCACTCCGATAAGCAGCGTCTTCACCTACGGCGCGCCCGTAGATTTTGCTGCATGGCAGGTTATGGGATGTGGTATGACACTCATAGCTCTCAATGCACTGTTTCTTAGCCGCACCGTGCGAACGCCCTATAGCCCACTAAGTTTCTCCGTCTGCACCGCTGCCGGATTTGCCACTGCCTTTTCACTAGGTGTCTCTTTCGGAGTATCTACTCAAGAAGGGATCGGCATTCTTTTTTCCTATGTTGGTGTGGGAGTACTTCTCTTAATCACCAATTCGATCTCCATGAGGTTCCTCTCCCAGACCCGGTAATCGAACCCTAGATAGGCCAAAGAACAAGGCCGGGCTCCTTCACAGAGCCCGGCCAGTTGCATGTACGTGCTACTTGATCACGAGGTTAACCATACGTCCCGGCACAACGATCTGCTTGAACAGGTTTTTACCCTCAAGGTGGCTTTGCACAGTAGGTTCCGCAAGCGCGATCTCTACAATCTGATCCTGGGTGGCGTCGGTAGGCACCATAATGCGGGCGCGCACCTTACCGTTGATCTGAACAGGAAGCTCTACCTCATCGTCTTTGAGCCATTTTTCCTCGTAGGAAGGGAACTGCTCAAAGGTGATGGTCTCCTCGTGGCCGAGGCGCTTCCATAGTTCTTCTGCGATGTGTGGCGCAACAGGCGCAACCATAATCGCCAGCGGCTCCACAGCCTCACGAGGCGCACCCTTGGAGTAGGTCTTGGTCAGGTAGTTAACATATTCAATAGCCTTAGCCACTACCGTGTTAATCCGTAGACCCTGGTAATCATCGCGAATACCTGCAATGGTGCGGTTGAGTGCCTTGAGATCATCATTGGTGAGCGAAGCATCGGTGACCGAAAGCTCGCCAGTCTCCTCGTTGACAACCAAGCGCCACAACCGCTGCAAGAAACGATGCGCACCGATAACGTCCTTGGTAGCCCAGGGGCGAGACGTATCCAAAGGACCCATCGCCATCTCGTAGACGCGGAGGGTATCTGCACCGAAATCAGAGCAGATCTCATCCGGCGCCACGGCATTCTTCAGGGACTTGCCCATCTTGCCATATTCCTGGTTTACCTCTTCACCGTTATAGAAGAATGTTCCGTCCTTTTCTTCTACCTCAGCGGCAGGAACGTATACTCCACGACTATCGGTGTAAGCAAAGGCCTGGATATAGCCCTGGTTGAACAGACGACGGTAAGGCTCACCAGACGTGACATAGCCAAGATCAAAGAGAACCTTGTGCCAGAAACGCGAGTAGAGCAGGTGCAACACCGCGTGTTCCACGCCACCAACGTAAAGGTCCACGCCACCGAGATCGTTCTCTCCGCGCGGGCCAGTCCAATAGCGCTCATTTTCTATGTCGCAGAACTGCTCGCTGTTGGTGGGGTCGATATAGCGCAGCTGGTACCAAGAAGAACCAGCCCACTGCGGCATAACGTTCGTATCGCGGGTGTAGGTCTTTGGGCCGTCGCCTAGGTCGAGTTCCACGGTGGTCCACTCCGTGGCTTTAGCTAGCGGTGGCTGCGGCTCAGAATCGGCATCGTCTGGATCAAAAGACACAGGCTTGTAGTCTTCAACCTCAGGCAGTTCCACTGGCAGCATGGACTCGGGCAGTGCATGAGCGACACCATCCTCGTCATAGACCACGGGGAACGGCTCGCCCCAATAACGCTGACGGGCAAAGAGCCAATCTCGCAACTTGTACTGGATCTTTTCCACTCCAGCACCCTGTGCTTCCAGCCATTCAATAACCCGAGCTATAGCCTCCGCTTTGTCCAGGCCGTTGATATCCAGGCCACGATCATTGGCGGAGTTAATCGCAGTGCCAGGCTCTACATAAGGCCCAACGTTCACGTCACCACCCGCTACAACCTCGCGGATGGGCAGGCCAAACTCGGTGGCAAACTCGTAGTCACGCGCATCGTGTGCTGGGACAGACATGATTGCGCCCGTGCCATAACCGGTCAAAACATAATCTCCGATAAATACCGGGATCTGTTCACCATTTACAGGGTTCGTGGCATATACACCCAAGAAAACGCCGGTCTTTTCTTTGTTCTCCTGGCGCTCAAGGTCACTCTTTGCTGCGATCGAGGCGCGATACGCAGCCACAGCCGAAGCCGGATCAGCTTCGCCGAAGGTCCACCGGGCGTCAATCCCCTCATAGGAACCGGTACCGGCAGCAACGAGGGCGTCGACAAGCTCATGCTCCGGAGCAAGCACCATGTAGGACGCACCAAACAGCGTATCGGGGCGGGTGGTAAAGACGGTGATGGTCTTGTCGGCTACCTCAAAGTCAACCTCCGCACCGCGGGAACGACCGATCCAGTTGCGCTGCATGCTCTTGACCTTCTCCGGCCAATCGAGAACCTCAAGATCATCGATCAATCGGTCAGAGTACGCAGTAATGCGCATCATCCACTGGGAAAGATTCTTGCGGAATACTGGGAAGTTACCGCGCTCCGAGCGACCGTCGGCAGTGACTTCCTCGTTGGCCAGAACCGTACCCAGACCAGGGCACCAGTTCACCGTGGAGTTAGAACGATAGACAAGGCGGAAAGTGTCCACGACCTTGCGTTGCGCCACAGAATCCAGCTCGTTATACGGCGCGCCAAACTCTGAGGGGGTTTCAATCTGGCCAGACTCAAGCAGCGGAATAAGCTCAGAGATCGGGCGGGCCTTGTTGAGGTCCTTGTCAAACCAGGCGTTGAAGATCTTCAGGAAGATCCATTGCGTCCACTTGTAAAACTCCGGATCTGTGGTTGCCACGCTACGACGCGTATCGTGGCCCAGCCCTAAAGCCCCGAGCTGGCGACGCATGTTCTCAATGTTGGCCATGGTGGTGGTCCGAGGATGCGCTCCTGTCTGGATTGCATATTGCTCAGCCGGCAGACCAAAGGCGTCATAGCCCAAGGTGTGCAGAACATTTTTGCCCAGCATTCGGTTAAACCGTGCATATACATCCGTAGCGATGTATCCCAGGGGATGGCCCACATGCAGACCAGCGCCAGAAGGGTAGGGGAACATGTCTTGAACGAAGAGTTTGTCTTCCGGAAGTTCCTGCCCCGTAACGGCTAGATCGCCGACAGGGTTAGGCGCATTAAACGTGCCATTGTCGATCCAGAATTTCTGCCACGTACGCTCAATATCGCCGGCTAACTGCGCGGTATACCGGAACGCAGGACCAGTAGTGCTCTCGCTCGGATTAGTCATGGAAAACAGTGTAATAGCACCTCGCAGCGCTTCCCCCATCAGAGCCATCACTGAGTGCTTAACGACGCCTCCGAGACTCTCCCCTACGCACAATCCAGAGATCCTCGACACAATCTATCCCCGTCTAGTCGACCACTACACCCTATTGACCCCATTCACCCCTTTAGGCACACCTAATATATTCCCTGCTCATCTGCCACAAGCGAACAAAGCAGTAAAAAAATTTTTATTCTTAGCCACAATCTCTCGCGAACTTACCCAACCCTTGCTACTTTATAAGTACTTCTTGTCACTTCTACCGATTGGATTTATCTATGTCTCCTGAGCTTCTGTCTAGCGTATCCAGCCTTCCTAGCCTGTCCAGCGCCTTCCAGATCTTCAAGCCAATCCTCACGGTTATAAAGCTCATCCTCAAGTTCAAGGGCCTCTTCTCCTCCTAAAGCCCAAACTTTATGGCGCTTTTTTCTCATCGCACATAATAGAAAAATCCCACTACAGTCCGTGTTTCCTGTAGTGGGATTTTTAGTCTCCCATGTAGCAACAGACCCTAGCCTGCCAAGCCGGAGCCCGTCGAGAGCCGAGAACATGTTAATCCGCTAAGGCGGCGGACCGGAGAACCCCATTGGTTCCGGTTTAGAACACTCAAATTCCCGCCACCCATCAGAACCCCATCCAGGCAAGCAGCACTCTCGGCTAACCTTAATGTTTCTCATGAGCATGGACCTTCTTCTATGTCTTCCTTAGCACATTAGGCAGTCTTGACACCCTGCTCCAGGTATGGAACTAGTTGCAGCGGGCCATCAAGTGCCTCAAGTTTGTGGGAAAAGTTTTCACATTATCTACCAGGAGCAGTTCGGAACTACCCCGCATCTACCAACAGGAATTCCCCGTTGCTGGACTTTTATACGCGATAGCCGACTCCTTTCACTGATCTCCGTCTAGATCTAACAGCCCCTCGCTGCCGATAATTTGAAGCTAACCCCACACGCAGTTTCAAACAAGCGCGCAAGCATCGCAAAAGTCACCTTTTTCGCAATGATATGAATTTACTGAGAAAACATACATCCAAAAGAAGCAGGTCAACCTTGCGATACGATCACTATAACAACAAAGAGACCCTAATGTAAGTAAATGCTGTGAATAATCTCAATATTTCATATTTGCAGGTCGTTTTCACGGTTCTCGTCCCTTGCAGTTCGCCTGGGATCTCTAGCATGCGTATCGCGTCAGCCAAGCGAAAACCCCACGAGTGAGAGGCTCACTCGTGGGGCAATTGTGGTTTACGTGATATTGAGGTGCTTAGTCTTTACGGGCCCCGTCGATAAGCTCCACGACGGCATCAGCATAGGAGAGCTGGCTCAGATCGTGGGTCACCATCACTGTGGCCACGTCAAACTCTTTAGTGATCTCAGAAAGCAAAGACACGATCTCCACGCTCATGCGACGATCTAGTGCGGACGTGGGCTCGTCGGCAAGCAATAGCGAGGGGTTTCCCATGAGTGCACGCGCAATGTTCACGCGCTGGCGCTGACCACCAGAAAGTTGCGCAATTCGACGGGTCTCCTTGCCTTCAAGGCCCACACGCGCCAGCAACTCATCCGCACGATCATAACGAGCTCGCAGCTCTGCACCTCGTATACCGCGAACGTGATCCGTTACCAGAAGCTGTTCCCGGGCGTTCAACGAGCCCAGAAGGTTCGCCTGCTGGAAAACAAAACCGATCTCCTCACGACGCAACTTCGCACGACCTTCATCATCTAGATCGCGGACGTCTTGACCTGCGATTGTTACTGTGCCGGACGTCGGAGTTTGAAGCGCACCCGCTACAGAGAGCAACGTGGACTTACCAGAACCAGACTCACCCACTAGCGCGAGCAGCTCACCAGAGTGAACTTCTAGGTCAACGGCATCCAAAGCCGTAACCGTAGACGAGCCATCGGGATAGACAACACTGGCTTTTTTAAGAGAAAGAACGGGAATCATGCTGCAGCTCCTAGCGCAATATGTGGATCAACCTTAGTAACATTTCGGACCGCAACAAACGATCCCACTAACCCAAGCAGCCAAATCCCTACTGCCGGACCAAGAACACTCAACACAGACACTTCAAACGGTACAGCCTGAGAAACAATCAGCCCCAGGATCGCGCCAACAGCAGCACCAGCAGTAACGCCTATCGCAAGGACGATCGCAGCTTGGCCAATCGCGTCTTTAAGCAAGTAGCGCTTAGATGCACCCAAAGCCGTCAAGACTGCGATGTCACGGGTGCGCTGCAGCGTCCATACGGTAAGGAAGGAAACAGTAACCAGAGCGGAAATTGCGTAGAGGAATCCCTGCATACTCTTCAGCGATGATTGCTCAGACTTGTAAGAGGCAAGGGCAGCAAATGCTCCCTTAAGGTCAGTGACCTTCTCATTCTTCAGGTCCTGTGGCTGGGCATCGCCGCGCACCAGAAGCACCGTGGCAATTCCAGGGCTGTGGCTTTCTTTCTTCCACACCTCAGAATTTACCCACACAACAGAGGAGTGGCTGTAATAGGTATCGTCCACCACGCCATCCACCTTTACGGCAACACCACCGATGTTGAGTGTGTCTCCTGCATTGATCTCGATCTTGTCCGCGACGGACTTAGGAACAAGAGCACCCTCACCTATCGTCGCAGATGTTCCTTCTACCGAGGTCCCTGTGGGAAGTCCCATCACAGCAGCCGCATCGGCTCTATCATTTGATTCGATTCGCGTCTGATTCACGCCTAGTGGCGTCACATTCTCTGCACCAGCTGCGTCTTTCCACTTATCCAGGATCTCCTGGCTGATCTCCGAAGAGCTAAACGAGGCCTCTCCCGTAGGTGCCGTAAAAACAAACTTGGCACCATCTTTACCCAAGGATTCCAACGCCGCAGTGTTGCGCGCCCCTAGCCCCTGCGTCAAACCAGTGAGCATCACGATCAAAAGGGTGATCAAGCCCACCACAGAGGAAATCAAAGCGAAGCGACCGCCCGCCGAACGAATATCACGTAAACCGAGAAACATTTTTTCTCCTTTCTGCTATTAATTCTCGGCGTTCCGGAGACATTTTCCATCGGCGGCTCAGGCGAAACTCGAATCAACCATGTGGTTGATCGTAGATCCATGAGTTGCTTGCTGAGTTGCCTGCATTTCCATAGACATTGCACCGCCCTCAGAAGATTTTTTCGAGCTTTGTCTATGGAAATGCAGGATGCTAGTGAGCTTCTCGACGCAACTGCGCCCATCCCAGCACGGCAAAACCAACACCAAACGCGAGCATGGCAATAGGCACAACCCACTCGGCATCTGCTCCTGTCTGCGCCAGGAATTTCCTTGCAGGATTCTTGGACTCCGAGCGTTTCAGAGCCTCAGCTTTGGAGGATGCGTACACAGCATTAGACCGACGTGGAGAGTCGCTCAAACTACGTGCAAGATTCTTGAGCTTTATCGGCTCATTAGGTGTACTAGTGCGGCTCGTCGTCCTAGACGGCGCCTTAGAGAGCGTGGAGACCTTCGCCTCTTTACCCACAAGGAAGGTCAACGGCTGGGCCTCAGTCAGAATCTTTTCCTTCCCGTCCTTCCCTGTACCTACTGCTTGAAGATACAAACGATACGTGCCCGGCTTGGTAAACGACCAAGATCCATGCAGGTGCATATGCTTAGTAGTCTTCATCTCCTGATGCTCGGAATCATCAGTATCAAAGTAGCGAGTAGGCGACCCACCGATATCTCCCGTAAAGAACACAGCCCGCCCACCCTCAGGGACCTCCGACTTCACCAGCTTGAAAGAAACACCCTTGGCATAGTCTGGCTTCTTATAATCAAGGTCTTCCGTGCTAAAACCTGGCCATGGCTTTTGCGGTGCCTCAACCTGCGGCAGAAGATAGAACTCCTCTCCCATCTTTCCCAAGAAATCCAGCTCAGTATCCTTGAGCTTCTGAGTACGCGTCATCTTGGCGTTTTCACCCACCCGAATAGCCGTCTTTTGGATAGGGCGCACAACCGAGGGGCTAGGTTTATCTGCTTTGAGAGCAACAAACGGGTCTCCCGAGCCGTCTGCCAAACGAATATCCATATGCCCCTCAGAGAGCTCAACGACTTCCGAATCAACATCAGGACGCTTAATCAGTCCAGTATCCGAGTTCGACTCGCCTCGCGATGGGGGAGGAGCGGAAGGCGATTCATCCTTTTCCCAATCGTCTTCCTCGTCATCCTCAGGCTTTTCGGTTTCAGGATCTTCGTTCTCTTCATCCTGATAGGAGTCTTGAGGGTAAGGATTCTTGTCTTCGTCGCCCGGTTTATAGCCGTTGAATTCTTCGACGGTTGGCAGCTTTTCTTTATCCTCAGTGATAGAAACTTTAAACTGCAGTTCAGAGCCCTTTGTCAGATCAACCTCTTTGACCTCATCCAATGGCTCCGCGTTCACTACCGGGTGCGGGGTGATGCGCAGTCTTAGAACTTTGTCGTCTTTGCACACAGAAAGATCGACTTCTTTCTCGTATTTCCCTTCTGCATCAAATGCACCTTCAACACTGCAATCGGCATACCCTGTTGCTTTGTCTTTGCTGCTGTATAAACCGACGACAAAGTCTCCTCGCATGTTTTCGTCTTTGGCTTCAATGGTTAGCTTTGTCATGGAAGAATCCGTTGACTCAGCTTTGAGAATGACCCCACCGTCACTCAGCGACACCGGATCAGAAGAAGAAAAGTTCTTGGGATCACCTGGCTCAACTATGGACTCAGACTCTTCACTCACGGTAACGGTCTCGCCGCCGGTCTGATATTCGATTTCTTCAGAGAGCCATGGGGCCGCATTATCCGACTCATCGGGGATAAAAATAGCCTGGTAAGTGGAAATATCGGAGGCTAGATACGTTTTAGTGGTTGCTTTACCGTCTTTCACTTCCAACTCATCAAGGAAGTGCCCTTGGTTGATCAAAACAAGACGCCCGTTGCCCTTACCGGTAAACGTGATGTTGGTAAAGACCCCGTCGGGCTTAAAAGTTATCGATGCCTCTTGTGACCCCTCGTTTTTCTCCTTGGCTGCTTCATAGCTCTTGGCAAAGTCCAGAATTTTTCCACTCTTTGGATCTTGTCCACCCACTTGCCATGCCACCTTCATAGGCATGGTCGGAATGGGAGTCCCGTCTTCTTTGTATCCCACTGTTTGATAGGTAAAGACGTATCGCCCAGGTTTGGAGAAAGTGGTGTGGAAGTGCGAGTGGCGCGGCTGAATAAAAGAGCGCAAAGAGGTATCAGTACTTGAATAAACCCTTCGCACGCCCGTAACAGTTTTTGTAAATACCTCCACGTCACCGGGACCTTCTACACCGAGTAGGTCGAGGGAATAGTTCCCATCTTTGAGCATGTCAGTATGAGACTTGAGCGAACTATCTGTGTTGTATCCAAAATAAAGAGGAAGCTGGCTCGTATCAACGTCTTGGGGAGCCTGCCACACACCCTTATCGTGTTTACCAAGAAACTGCGTGTCATCGGTCGGGTAGAAGTAGTAGTTTCCACCCATCGGGACCCACATGACGGTGGCTTGCGCTGGGATTGCTTTTGAGCCCGTTCCGGTCACCACACCCAAGCTTTGAATATCGTCCCCTTCTACGCTCGCTGCTGGAGATAAGTCTACGTGCGTTCCGTAGACGAGTTTCTTATTTTGGTCCGGGCCCGCTAGTGCGGGGCCTGCACCAGTCGCAGCGATAACAAAACAAGTTGCAGCAATGCCAAGGATTCTGCGGGAGGGGAGACGCATGGAAGTAACTTCCTTGTTGATATTGGGTTTTATTTTCATAAGGTAAACCCGAATATCTCGTTTAGCAAACCCTCAGTTCACTATGACGTAGAGCACTCTCACAATGCACTGAACTTTCTCAGAAATCCCGAACAAATCACCACGTCAAACCGATTTTCAGTGTCCAAGGGGAGAGTTCGGGGGTACCAATGTTGACGTCCCGTATTAGATTCAGAAGCATGAAACCCCATGTGATTCAGATCCTTACGTTGCTCCGCGTCAGTCTGCACCTCATGTTCGCCGCGCTGCTTGGTTTTGGAATCATCAGGTTCGCCCTTAACCCGGAGTCCGAATCACCGTGGAAACCGTCGATCATCGCCCTAGCGCTAGTGCTAGGAGCCTTTTACATGTTTGGGACCGCCTGGGAAAATCGTTTTGCCCGTGGCGATAACATCAAAGATCCCATGCCTCTGAGCGGTTGGTGGATGCTCGCGATCACATTAATATGGGCACTTTTGATGGGAGCGTCGGGTGGCTTCACATGGCTAATGTTTCCGCTGGTGTTTATTGCGCTCAACCTGCTACCCGGAATCCGTGGTGCGCTAGGAGTACTAACACTGCTAGGGATTGCCACCGTTATTCCCTGGATAGCCAGACCAGAAGACTGGACGCTGGGGCAGCTATTTGGCCCCATAATCGGCGCTTGTTTTAGCGTCGCGGTCTATTACGGTTACTACATTTTAAACCAAGATGCGATGCATTATCGCCAAGTAGCCGCCGAATTACTGGCCGCTCAACGAGACCTTGCGGCATCAGAACACCAGTCGGGTCGCCTTGAGGAACGCGAACGATTATCGCGAGAAATCCACGACACCGTAGCCCAAGGGCTTAGTTCTATCGTTCTTTTATCCCGCGCCGCCCACGGGCACCTTGAGCGCGGAGAACTAGAAAACGTTCACCGGCAGCTTGCCGTCATCGAAAAGCAAGCAGGGGAGAGCCTCGCTGAGGCACGACGATTTGTTCGCGATCTCGCGGCTCCATCATTGGGCGACTCACTTTCTACAGCTCTTCAAGGTGTTATCAACGGCATCCGCGAGAAGCAAGCAGCACTTGGCTGCCCCATTGACGCTCACCTTGAGCTCGTAGGCGATGCAGAGACAAGCCTCCCCGAACCAGTTACCCGCACTGCACTACGAGTAGCCCAAGAAGGGCTCAACAACGTTGTTAAACATGCCCAGGCTAGTAAAGCAGTGGTCACGCTTGGGATATGGGAGGATGAAGTCAGCATTGATGTTGTAGACAATGGATTAGGATTCGACGCCACACGCCTTGACGCCTCCGGAGAACAAACCGAAGGTGGATTTGGACTCGGAGGCCTCAAAAAACGTATATCCACCGTTGGTGGCACTCTCGTGATTGAATCAGATGAGTACGGTACCGCATTGGCGTGCCGTATCCCGCTCACCAGCCGTAGGGAGACTCAATGATCCGCGTCATGCTTATCGACGACCACCCCGTCGTCCGAGCCGGATTACGCACAATACTCGACAGTTTTGAAGACATCTCCGTTGTCGCGGAAGCCAGCAATGGCGCCAACATAGACACCGAGGGAATCGACGTCGTTGTCACAGATATCCAGATGCCTGGAACCGACGGCATCAGCCTTACCCGTGCGCTTGCCGCCGCCGGAGGACCTCCTGTGCTCATCCTGACCACCTATGACACAGAAGCAGATATTCTCGCAGCGGTTGAGGCCGGTGCCATGGGCTATCTTCTCAAAGATGCACCTGAGGCGGCACTGCATGATGCAGTGGTGGCAACATTCGAAGGCCGACGCACACTGGCCCCAGAAGTAGCCAACGCGCTCATGCAACGCGTGAGCAAACCGCGACAGGCTCTATCCACCCGAGAAATCGAGATTCTTCAGAACCTAGAGCAAGGTCTATCCAACCGACAGCTGGCAGCAAAGCTCTTTATTTCTGAAGCAACGGTGAAGACACATCTCGTGCATATCTACGCCAAGCTAGGCGTAGATAACCGAACAGCAGCCATCACCGCAGCTCGACAGCAACGACTCATCTAGCTCAGTGCTATCTTTCCAATAGCAATCGGACCAGCAAAGACGTCCTGCACACCATGAATACCGTGGACAATCCCCACCTCCCGGCGCTGCATGACGTCTTTGCCCACGTTGGCAGACGTCGATACATCAAGGGTGAGGGCCCATGTCCCATTACCCCGCGGCTCTAACCATGGGTTTGCTGCAGCTATCTCTACTACGTTATATTTCGCGGTCGCCGTTATAGTTCCACGGAAGCGAATAATACCGTCGTTGCTCTGTGCCTCATTTTTGCTAAAAGCCACGTCGTTACCGGCAAACAGTGCGCCGTCGGCAAGCGCTATGCCTCCACCCGCCGCGGTTGTGATTTGCTTGAGGAGCTCAGCAGAAAAACGCAGATCAGGGGTAGGTGCTGCCGGAGTGTTCGGCCCAGGTTCTGGCGAGTAGGGAATCGGAACGTAAAATTCCTCCGCCGGATTGACTGACCCCGCGGCAGCATACACATACACTCCCCAGTTTTTGCCGGGAACAGTCTCGGGAGGATCCACAACCAGACGAGCATGGAAACTCCCATCCGGGTTCATCCGTTGGGATTCCCTTGCAATGGAACGACGAAAATCAAAAGGAATAGTCGGTATAGCGTCAAGCGTCCCATCGGGCATAACCCAAGCCATCCGGTTATGAGGATGTTTACGCGCGCTACTGGGAGCACCTTCGCTTGGCTTCCACACGTCAGGGAAAGCGCTGTACACAGCATAGACACCATTAGGAACACCTGGCGGTATAGGAATTGGGAAGCCTCCACGGTTAGCGTGCGGGCTAAAACCAGTACCGTGCACAACGATGACGTCACCCCGATGAACAGGACCACGGAGTGGTTTTCCTGCTTCATCGGTCACAGTAATACGCGGTGACTCTACAACTGGCTCCGAGGAAAAGAGCGAAGGATTGTCCGGAATTGTAGGCATCGCCACAGCAACCCCATGGGAAGAAAAACAGAGACATGTTGCCACGCCCACAAGGAGGGCTTTTCGACGACTATAGGAGGGGATCATATTTTTAGGATAGCCAAACCTATAGGATGGAAATTATGGGATTGGCAACACCTGCGCCTTGCCAACGCCTCAATCCCTACGTATTTTTCACAATCTTGTCTGGGTCGCCCAAACGCTCTCCCAAACCCACCAGCACTGCAAAGACTAGGCCTAACAGGATCGCTAACCAGACCCACAAACGGAAAAATCTTGGACCCAACATCTTGGCAAATAGCGCCCCTACGAAAGCCCCCAGGGTATTCATCAACAGGTCGTCAATATCCGAGTAGCCAAGCGAAAACAGGAACTGGCTCACCTCGATAGCAAGGCTAACGAGAAATCCTGTAAGCGTAGACCACAGCACCATACGCGTACCAGCACCACGCGACTGGTGGAACCACACATAGGCCAGCATTCCAAAGGGCACAAAGAAAGCAATGTTTCCCCCGTAACCAAACACCGGGATAAACCAATTAGAATTACTCATGACCTCGTTAAACGGCACCAATTCCACAGACCTATTGCGATGTGCCGCGGGATCCCACAAGTAACCAATGCGATAGAAAGCCTTCAACATGGTCAATGAGACCATGACCGCCGAATAAACAACCAGCGCAACAAGAGCGAGTTTTCCCGGACCATGGCGTTGCGCAACATCCTGTCCAGAAAAATTTTCACGTAGAGGCATGCTTTTAAAGGTACGCAACCTACAAGAAAAGGGGAGCACTGTGAAACACACAGCACCCCCACGCAAGTCCGAGAACTGACTCCGAATATCCGCTTGAAACGAGTAAGCAGCTCAATCGGTTAGCTGCAATAAAAGCGAAGCCTTCAATATGCTCGAAAATTGAGGTATTCCCGATTAAGGAACCTAGTGCAGCACAGGACATAGTGACCCAGCACCCAATAACCACCATGCAACCCTGGGATATTTGGCTCATTCCTGTGACAAATAGCTAGTCCAAGACATTCACAACAACCGAGGAACACGTAAAAGAACAGAAGAAGGGAAAGGCATGGACGCGGTAAGAGAAGAAAGACGTTGGCTTTGGGCCAAACCGGCCTCAATCTTGCTCTCAATATGTACTATTGCGTTTCCCTATATCTTTCCTTCCATTTTCGCAGAAGGAACGATGCCGTATTACATCATCACTATGCCTCTAGGGATTGTCGCTGGAATCTTTGCTTATCGTATTCGCTCATGGTGGCTTATCGTCCTGGCCATCGTTGCAGGGTTATCCCCTCTATTGTTTGCTTGGATACTCTGGTTCGGCATCAACCTCATCGACCTAATAACAAACGTGTCCCTAAGCAGTTAGCTCCTAAAAGCCGGCCTGCCTTCATACCCTCGCTGCTCTAGTGATTTGGCGCCTCAATAACTTTCTCCTGTCTGTTAATTCGTTCGAGTGTGTCCTCGGAAATACGGCGCTGACGATGTTTATGGCTGTGGACTAAGGAAGTCATACGTACCGGCGAATAGGAGAGCGCATGCCCGGGGCTGCCGTTTGGATCACAGCCCTTACGACCAAGTACAAAGGCCGGTGAATTTTCGCTCACCGACCTTCTCAAGTCATGCTTTTGAAGTACGCCAGGTTGTCGTTTTCAAAGATCAAACTACTCTTGACAAAACACCTGAGCACCCCCTTTAACTCATAATTTAGAGTTCTTCTGCACCTTTCATCCGGCGGTAACCAATCGCCGCGAACCCTACGCCAACAAAGAGCATCGCCAACGCAAGCGCTATCTCAGGAGAAGCACCCGTGTTTGCCAGCAAGCTCTTCACACCTTTTTTAGGAGCGTTATCGTTCTTGGTTGAAGCAACTGTTTTAGAGCCCTGGGTTCCTTTAGACGATGATGAAGTGCTCTGCGCACCTGTGGAGCTACTGCCGGACGTAGCCCGAGTGGCCCCTTCACCGCCTACCTCAAAGACAATCGTCTCCCAGTTTGTCGCAGTTTCTCCGCTTGCAACCAAGCCAATGTTGATCGTCTTGCCATCAGAGGTCATGGCTTGCGTAGAGATGCCCGACCCATTGGCCACTGCGCGCATCTTGATTTTGTACGTGCCAGGCTTAGTAAAGAACCAATCAGCATGCTCATGGAACGGTTCTCCACGATCAATCACTGCTTTGCCACTAGAATCCGCAAGCTTAATCAGATCATTGGACAGGCTCGGAAGATGCCCAGCCCACCACTGTGCACCGTCTGGCATCGACTCTGGCTCAATCTCAATGTTCATTCCCTTGGGGAACGCATTGCGCACCTTGTTGGTGTCAAAACCCGGCCACACCGCGTTGTGATCTTGAGTGTTGGGCAAGTAATAAACGTGGTCGCCCTTCTTTCCTAGGAATGCGGTGTCATCGTTCTCAGGGATGCCACGATTACCCTTTTCACCGATGGTAAATCGGCGGTTTTCTCCGACAACCAGCGCAACCTTATCTGGGTGGTCAAGATTATGCCCGCCATCAGAGGTGGCGTCGTGTTCCCGCTTTACATCGTCGCCAATGTAGAAGCCCAGTTTTCCGTCAACAAACGCCGGGCCGAAGTCTAGGTGGCCGTCGACAAGCTCACGACGTCCATCGCTTCGATCCTTCTTAGCGACAGGTTTGGAGGTAGGACGCGCCGAGGAATCCTGCTTAGGGGAGGTCGTGTTCGAGTCGCCGGTCGCGCCCTTATCCGGCTTACCTGGTTTCTGAGCCTCAGACCCTGGGGGGTTGCCAGCAGAGGCGTTAGAATCGCGCACGTCAAAGGTGAGAGTTACCGGCTTGCTCACCTCATCCCAATCGTCTTTGACCACCACGTCCATCGTGTACTTGCCTGGCTTGGTAAACACCCAGTTGAGGTGACGATGAGTCGACCCCTCCGCCTTGTACACACGCTTTCCTGTGTAGTCTCCGATCCGGTTCTCGGACGAGTGAGCATCGCCGCTGTATGCGACCCATTTTCCGCCTTGAGGCGTGGACTTCGGTGTTATCGTGAACTCGTAATCGCCCTCAGTCTCACCGTAGATCTCCTCGGTGCTAAAGCCCGGCCATACAAGACCGGTTTTTTGAACCTCCGGCAAAACATACACACGCTCGCCCTTCTTGGCGATGTCTTTTATGTCTTCTCTCAGTGCAGTTTTTGCCGATTGCGGCACCACAAACGTCACCGAATTGGGATCACGCAGAACGGCTTTGGAACTGTGCTGACCGCTTTCGTCTTTCACCACCACGGCCAAGGTGCCGTCGATCTCCTTGGGTGAAATATCCACGTGTCCTTTGGAAATTTCGACCTTTTTCTCACTCAGAGTTCCCGATGAAGCCTCAGATTCTTCATCATTTTCAGGCTTCTTGGGGTTCGGCTTAGACGGCTGCTCCGTCTTTGATTCCTCAGAGCTTTCATCGTTCTCATCGGGGTCTTCATCTTCCGCCGAGTCCTCAGAATTCTCCGTGGTTTTTCCACTACCAAACTTAACGGTAGTCTCCTCAAGCGGCCGATACTTTCCTTTGTAGGAATCGATGAGAGTTGCTTTGCCTGGAGCTTCAGTGCGCGAGCTTGGAACAATATCTAATAGCAGCTGGTAGTTATCGCCCTCACATCCATCAACATCCTGCCAACTGGTTCGGTTACCGGGCGCGCTAGTAAACGTGATGGGACATTCGGCGGCGCGATCCTTAGGTACGCTCGTGAATTCTTTCCCAGATTCCTTCTCATAGTATCCACCCACCGCATTGACAGTCAGGGTGTCATCTTGAGGCTCTACCGTGAGGTCCATGCTCACAGTATCTTTGTGAAGCTCGCTCGTTGAGACTGCAACATCCAGGCTCGTCGGCTTGATGTCCTTTAGATCGAACTTCTCAAGCTCCTCGTCCTCCTGGGGTTCAGGGAACTCACCTTTTCCTTCCGTTGAGTGCGATTCATCGCCGGTCGCATGCTCAAGCTCTCCGGATACCCACGCAGGACTCTGAGAACCTTCACCTGGAATATAAACAACTTGGAACTTAGATGTGAGGCTGCCGATCATCTCAGACCACGTAGCCTTGCCCTCTTTCACGGGAACTTCAGCCAAGTAGTAGCCGTCGATATAGAAAACGGCATGTCCGGAGTCTTTGGTGTTTCCAGTTGTAAAGTCCAGCTTGGTTAACAGCTTTTCTTTTGCTCCATAGGTGCTACCGGTATCAGGAGACATCGTGAACCCAGGCTTGAAGCTCTCCGACGCATCGTCGTCCGCAGAGTCCGAAGCCTCATAGGCCTCTTTTATATCCCCCAACTGCGCATCAGCCGGATTTGAGCCACCCACCTGCCAAATAAGTTTCTGCGGTTCAGAGGCTATAAATTTTCCATCTGTTCCCCGTGCAGAAGCTCGGTAGCTAATCTCATATCTACCAGGCCGGGTAAAGGTGGTGGCATTGTGCGTATGCGTTCCTTTTTCTACCCATGTGGAACGGTACCCAGCATCATGTGAGGACCATAAGCGTTGGACTGGAACGTCCTCACCGCTGTACATGAAGAGTTCCATCTTGCCCGGGCCGTTAAAATCTACGATGTCCAGGTTGAAGGACTCATCACGGAATTTCTCAGTAGGAAGCTCAATCGAGGCTCCAAAGCCTGCCCAAATAGGCATGCCATCTGAAGGGGAGCCGTGCGCGGGTCCCCCGTAGTACATGAGCTGGCCTTCTTCCCCTAAGAATTTTAGGCGCTCGTCATCTGGAACATTCCATGCATAGAGTCCGCGATCAACTTTTCCTTTACTAACCCAGTTGATCGTTTTCTCTATCGGAATCATTCCGCTGCTCTTTGAGACCAGAGAAAAATTGTCGTCTTTCCACACTGCGTGCGGTGAATCAACATGCACTTGGGTACGAACGGTGAGGGAATCGTTCGAGTCCGCGTTCGCGGAGGGAACGGGGATGACGCTTGAAGCGATAAGCCCACCGACGGCTAAAAAGCCCAGGCAGGCTGCCGATATTCTTCTAGGCACGGGGGATCCTTTGTTAAGTTATTGAAAACAACACCCTTTAAGCTAATGAGAATCGTTTTCTACGTCAACATGCTCCCCATAAGAGGGAGAGAGCACCTAAAACATCAGCTCTCGCTAACCCTCGTAAGACAGCTCCGCACGTGAAGCCATCTCATTCCACCCCTTGTAAAACACCAATAATTGACAACACAACGGCCCCGCTCCGCCCCCCACATCTTGCAAGCCTAAGCGTGACGACGTCTCCGTCCCCACTACCGCCACGTTTCCTCCATACCCGCCGTCACCGCCTCCTTATACAGAGGCGGCTTCTACGGATAAACGAAGAAAACGGTTCTAGGTTCTCGCGCCAACTAAACCAACTCAGCCAAGCAGATACGGCTTAAAACTTCTGCCATTCTGGCTTATTGGCCAATGCATAGTTGTAGTACTCAGTGTTTTCAAGCTTGCTAGCAGCTGCTTCATCCAAAAGCACGGTTACATGCTTATGCATTTGCAGGGCCGAAGCAGGGACCATTGCACTGACAGGTCCCTCCACCATCGCCTTGACTGCGTCGGCCTTGTTCTCGCCAAAGGCCAACATGACAAGATGTCCAGCTTCACAGATTGTGCCGATACCCTGAGTCATCACATGATGCGGCACTTGAGATTCATCGTTATCAAAGAACCGTGAATTGTCTCGTACGGTATCCGGGTGCAAGGTCTTAATGCGGGTACGACTTACCAAAGATGATGTCGGCTCATTGAACGCAATGTGACCGTCGGTTCCGATACCCAGTACCTGGACATCTACACCGCCTGCATCGCGTATCGACTGGTCGTAAGCGTCAGCGGCAGCACTTGGGTTTTCCGCTGTGCCATCGGGGCTATGAACGGCAGCGTCGTCGATATCCACATGAGACGTGATCTCCCGACGAATAGTCTGGTAATACGTCTGCTCGTGGTCGCGAGGCAAACCCACATACTCATCCAAAAGGAATGCCTGGCATTGAGCAAAGGATAATCCTTCCTCCCGGTGCCTGCGCACCAGCTCAGCATAGGTGCTGCCCGGCGTTGAACCAGTAGCCAGTCCTAGGGTCTTTCCCTGCCTGATATATCCCTCAAAAATGTCCGCAGCGATAATTGCCGCTTCTTTGTGGGTGGGAGTAATGACGATTTCCATGGTTACTGTCTCCTAAAAGTCGAGCTTTTGCCCGTTTTCATAAACCGCAACCACATCAAAGTCGTTGCGGCACACAACAAAGTTTGCTTTCTTACCCACGGCAATATCACCGCGATCATTGAGCCCCAAAAGGCGATGTCCGCTGGTAGAAGCCCGAACCACATCAACCACGCTATGGCCCGCGGCTACTTGTCGCCGTACCTGGTCGATTACTCGTGACGTTCCTCCCGCGATAGCGCCCTGCGAGCCATCCTCCGTGCTTAAGCGCGCGACGCCATCAATAACCGTGACAGCGAGTGCTCCGAGAATGTAGTCTCCATCCGCTTTACCTGCGGCACCCATCGCGTCAGAAACAAAGGTGACATTCTCCGACCCCACAGAATCCAGAACCATACTCACGGTATGGTCATTCAGGTGCACCCCGTCCGCAATCAGCTCAACATGAGCCAAGGAACGCGCAGCAGCACTAATAAATGCGGCCGCAGGTCCCGGCGCGCGGTGATGAATAGGCGGCATGGCATTGAACAGATGCGTTGCAGTAACTACAGCCCCACGTTGTTCGGCATAGCGGATCATGTCCATGGTGAGCTCAAAGTCGGCATCTGTATGCCCCAGCGACACGACCACGTTGTGTTCCGCGCACATATCAACGAGCTTCCGCGCATGAGGGGTTTCCGGCGCAAAGGTCATCGAGCGCAAGAAACCGCGTGAGGCTTTGATCATCTTTGCAAATAGTTCTGGGTCACCCCCCATAATCGCGGCGGGATCTTGCGCACCACAGCGACAACTATTAACAAACGGTCCCTCCGCGTGGATACCTGTTATCTCTCCGTCGCTAGCCAGCTCAGAAAGCAAGCTAAGCTGCGGCAACAACACTTCTTCCCTCATGGAGACGGTGGATGCGAGCAGCGTAGTAGACCCATGTGCACGGTGATGCCGAGCAGCCGTCACACAACCCTCGATTCCTGAGGTAGGAAACGATTCTCCAGCTCCTCCGTGGTTGTGAATGTCGGCGAGCCCCGGAAGGATGATCAGCTCGTCGTCTAGCTTTCCATCCGGCGCTGGGACAATCGCGGTGATTACTCCCGTTGCGTCATAGTCGATGCGATGCCCTTCTAGCACGCCGTCAGCCGTGACTACGGTTCCTATGATGGATGCGGTCATGAGTTCTTGCCCCTACTGAGCTGCCGCGGCAAACTGCGTAGTGATCCACGCAGTATCGGTGATCGCGGTGCCTACAATCAAGGCGTCGGCTCCAGCTTTCCGTCCCTGCTTCACATGCTCGGGGGAGTGGAATCGGCCTTCGCCGATGAGGAATACGTCTGGACCTAACTTCGCACGGATTTCCCGAATCAGCTCCAGATCTGGCCCTTCCGTTTTCTCGCGATGCTCCGTATATCCGGCCAACGTTGTAGAGATAATGTCAGCGCCTGCTTCATGGGCTGCCACTGCTTCCTCGGCAGTCGCAATGTCCGCCATCGCCAGTCCACCCAGCGCATGAACTGCAGCCACTTGATCAGCAAAGGTAGATCCGTCTTGACGTGGTCGGAAGGTGGCGTCGATAGCTGCAACCGTCGCGCCCGCTTTAATCACATCTTCCGCAGACTTCACCGATGGGGTGATATAGACGCCCGTATCGCCTTCTTTGGTCAAGCCAATAACGGGAACGGACACAGTATCCACAATCGCCCGGATATCTTCGAGTCCACCGTAACCACCACAGCGTATCGCTGCAGAACCTCCTTGCTCAGCAGCTTTAGCAAGAAACGCCATCGTACGGGTGTCCCGTAGTGGGTGACCGGTAGGCGCCTGAGCAGAAACGATAAGTTTGTTGTTGACCTGTTGGATGAAGCTCTTAAGGTCCATCATGAAAAATTCCTTACTTATGTAGATATTTTGTTGATTCAGCCCTGGGTCTTACCCAGGTATGCGGCGCCCACGATGGGAGCATGAGTACCTAATTGCGCCTGGATAACCGGCACCTCATTGATCGGCGGAATAGCGCCGTCTCTGACCCCACGGGCAAAAGGATTGATGATGGCATCGCCAATAGTGCCCACGCCGCCGCCAACGATCACCGCGTCCACATCAATGGCGCTGATAAACCCGCCTATCGCAACCCCGCAGGCAAAGAGGTGTTCCTCAATCACATCCCGTGCGTATTTCTCGCCGGCATGGTACCGAGACATGATCTCGTGGAGGTCTACAGCTGGGTTCTCCGCATGTGCGTTATAACAGGATGCAAGTCCAGGTCCGGAAGCAAAAGACTCTAATAGGGCTGCGGAACCATCCGGGAGCCGACCCCACAGGCAGCGCAGCTCTCCGGCGGTAAAATGCGGCGAGGCAACAAGCTCACCATCACGCACGAGCGCCCCTCCGACACCAGTACCCAAGCTGACAAACAAAACGTTGTCAAAGTCGTGACCAGCACCGTAGATGGATTCACCCAACCCCATAACGCGGACGTCGTTATGCACCGCAATGGGAAGCGGGAATTGTCCCCTCAAAGTATCTGCGATCTTAGTCCCCGCCCAACCCTGCATGGTCGGCCCCGAGGACACCACCTCACCCGCTATGGGATCAATAACCCCCGGCGCACCGATCCCTATGCTGGATACCGCAGTGGGGGAGGCGTCGATAAGCTCTTGGATAACGCCCGCAACCTCGTCTATTACGTTAATTTTGGGGGTGGGTCGGCGGCGGTACTCAATAACGGTGGTGGGGTCCGAATCTGCAACAATGCCAGCCGCTATCTTGGTCCCGCCGATGTCCACGCCGATACGCACGGCCGCTTGCGTTTCACCGCTTTTGTCAATCATGATGCTTGTTCCTTATGCGCGTCGTCGGAACCGGTGGCGTTACCACGTCGAGCGAGATCTTGCTGCTCTCTTTTCTTCCTAATCACACGAAGCAATGGACCGTAATGTTCACAGATCAGAGCGCAATAACCGTCTGCGTCACCGCTATGAAGCGCTTGAATCATTTTCGAGTGCGCCTCCACGGTGTCTTCCATGTCCTCCGGATCACCGAGGCCAAGGACTGGAACCACTTTGGTGTGTATCTCCCAGAGAGCCATCGACATTTCCCGCATCAAAGGGTTGGAGAGTTTTTCAGAAATCACCTTGTGGAACTGCCAGTCTTCTTCCACAAAAGACTCCTGGCGCAAATACTTTTCCCGCATTGCTTCCACGATCCGGTCTAATACCTCAGTGGACTGTCCCTTGTAGGAATTGACCAGTTCATCGGCATTGGCAAGGTCCAGTGCAATGCGCATGTCTACAACATACGAGAGATTTTCCAGGGCGAGTTCCTCGTTCAAGGTCAGCCGTAGCACCATTCCATTAATCAGAGGGGCCAGCGACATATTTCCTACAAAAGTTCCGTGCCCATGACGGATCTCAACAACATCAAGAGAAGCGAGCGTTCGCATGGCCTCGCGGACGGAAGAACGTGATACTGACAGGCGTTCACAAAGCGCCGCTTCCGAGGGGAGGAGGTCCCCCGGAGAGAGATTATTATCACGAATGTAATCTTCAATTGCCGCCGCGGTAGGGCTCTTTCCCACCGCCGGACTCACGTGTGAATTCATCTTTTCTCCTGTTCGTCTGCGACCAACCGAACGTACTGATAGGCCGATAAACACGCCTCTTGACTACCAAAAATAGCTCGTATCTGCAGTTATTCAGCGTGAGAGAATATTTGAGTGCTGGTTTCTGTGTGCTGCGGTTTTCCTAGCAGCAGAGGATCCGCATCCTCCCACACATGGGGTATACAACGGGGGAGAAACAGGCATGATCACAGTGCTGTTTGGCAACTTCTGTTGAAATTCTAACACAAAACCTAGCGGACGTCAGACGTCTGATGTATTCTTTGGAATGACCCGCAACACGGCAATTGCCACCTATCCAAGCTGGTCGCCGCAGCAAGACATCTTGTACGCACACTTGGGGAAAGGAATAACCCATGAGCAATGCTTCAGAAAAAAAGTACACTCGCCGTGATTTCTTTAAGATCACTTCCGCTTTCGGCGCAGCGGCTGGTTTTGCAGCCACCCTCTCCGCTTGTGCTCCTAAGGGGAATGACACCTCGAGCCCCTCAACAGGCGCGAGTGCCGGTTCGCTGAATAAGGATGGCACCATCACGGCAGCCATCTCTTACGAGCTCGGAACCAATGGCTACGACCCTATGTCCACCACTGCAGCACTCACCGTTGCAGCAAACTGGCACACCATGGAGGGCCTCACAGAGCTCAACCCAACCAATGGCGAGCCCTACGCAGCATTGGCAAAGGAACTACCTAAGAGCGAAGGTAAGTCGATCGACGTTATGCTTCGCGACGGCGCAAAGTTCCACGACGGAACCCCCGTCACCGCCGACGACGTTGTCTTCTCCTTCGAACGCGTCCTCGATAAAGCAAATAAGAGCCTGTACGCATCCTTTATTCCTTTCATCGAGAAGGTTACAAAGAAAGACGACAAGACTGTCACCTTCACCCTTAGCGAGGAGACCGGTGTCTTTGCTAGCCGTCTCGCAGTAGTCAAGATCGTCCCCAAGGCCGCAGTCCAGGCAAACCTGGACAAGTTCGCTGCTAACCCCATCGGGTCCGGCGCCTACAAGATGACCGACAACGGCGGCACCTCCAAGACCATCAAGTTCGAGCGCTTCGAGGACTACAACGGTCCAAAGCCAGCACTTGCTAAGAACATGGTCTGGCAGATCATCCCGGATGCGTCCACCCGTACCAATGCCATCCAGTCCAAGACAGTTCAGGCTATCGACTCCATCCCTTACCTCTCCATTGAGCAGCTGAAGTCTAGCTCCTCCGTGGAATCTGTTCAGGGCTTTGGTTTGTTGTTTGCAATGTTCAACAACGATAAGTCGAATCCTTTCAGCGATGTAAAGAACCGCCAAGCATTCCTCTATGGCGTGAATATTAACCAGATCATCGAGACCGCTCTCTTGGGTCAAGCAAGTCCGGTCACCTCGTTCCTGCACAAGGAGCACCCGCAGTATCACGAGGCCAAAGTTCAGTACGCTTATGACGCAGAGAAGGCAAAGAAGCTCTTCGCTGAGACCGGGCTCAAAGAACTACGCATGCTGTGCACCGACCACGACTGGGTAAAGAAGTGCACCCCGCTGATCCAAGAATCGCTCTCTGCAATCGGCATCAAGGTTGACTTCACCGAGAAGAAGTCCTCCGATGTTTACAACACCATCGACGGCAAGCCAGAAGCATACGATGTGGTCATCGCCCCCGGCGACCCCAGCGTCTTCGGCCTCGATCCCGACTTGCTCATGCGCTGGTGGTACGCCGGAGACACATGGACTGAGTCTCGCATGCACTGGAAGGGAACTCCTGAGTACACCAAGCTGCAGGAAATCCTCGACGCAGGTCTCAAGTCCACAAATGCCACTGAACAGAAAAACAAGTGGAACGAAGCCCTCGACCTCATTTCTGAGAACGTCCCGCTCTACCCGCTGTTCCACCGCAAGGTGCCAACCGCATGGGATGCTTCCTCACTCGTCGATTTCAAGCCAATCTCTCTGACTGGCCTGAACTTTGTCGGCGTTGGTTCCACCAAGTAAAAGCACCTTCTTCCTGTCCCAGCCAGCTGCGCTCAATCCATAGATTTCCCTATAGAAAGCGCGCTGGTTGGGAGGGGAGAACTCCCACGTTGCCTAATACATTTGACGGCAGCCGTACCTTGTACGCTCTGCTCAACATCTCATTAGGCGCACAATAACTACATAGCATTCCTCATGTTGAGCCCACTGCTCACAGGGCACAACACGCAAGGCCTCATACTCGAATCCCACGGGCTGAGATCTTATGTGGCCCACCCTTAGGCCACTATCGGCCGCAAAGAACAACGGCGCTACCTATAAAGACTCTCTCCGAGCACCTACCTTTCCCGCGCCACCCCCTGTAAAGATGAGGCTCCCTCCTACCCGGTTGAGCCTTTGTACACGTACATCGCACGAAAGTCAGGACATTTACTATGTCTAACCTGCTACGACTGATCGGTCGGCGTTTGATTGCGCTGCCCATCATGATCCTTGGCGTGACCTTCTTGGTGTTCTTCATCATGTCCTTCAGCCCTGCCGACCCCGCTCGTCTGGCGCTAGGAGAGACGGCTTCTTTGGAAGCACTTGAAGAATACCGTGAGTCCCACGGCCTCAATGACCCCCTGTTGGTGCGGTACTACCACTTCCTTATGGACATGCTCCACGGTGATCTTGGTACCACGACTGGTAGCGCCCCCGTTACAGACGTCGTCGCAAAGGCATTCCCGATTACGCTGCAGCTCACCTTCTTAGGTTTGATTATCGCTGCCGTATTCTCTCTCGTCTTTGGCGTCATCGCAGCTCTTTATCGCGACAAGTGGCCCGATCAGCTCATCCGCATTGTCTCTATCGCAGCACTGGCCACCCCGTCTTTCTGGCTGGCTATCCTGCTCATCCAGTGGTTGGGAACGATCCCTGGAGCCTGGGGATTCTTCCCCGCGTTGATCACCTCATGGGTAAAGTTCACTGAGGATCCCGGCGTCTACTTTAATAATCTGTTCCTCCCAGCTGTGGCCTTGGCTGTCCCCGTTGCAGGATCGCTTACTCGCGTGGTGCGCACCGCTATGGTGGAGGAGCTCGACAAGGATTATGTGCGTACTGCCATCGGCTCCGGTATCCCTAAGGCTGAAGTCATCTCCCGCAATGTTCTCCGTAATGCGCTCATTACCCCTATCACGGTTCTGGGCCTCCGCGTTGGTTACCTCATGGGTGGCGCGGTGATCATCGAGATCATCTTCAACATCCAGGCTATGGGTCAGCTCATCCTCGACGGCGTTACCCGCAACGATGTTTACCTCGTTCAGGGCGTTACTCTCACCGTCGCTATCACGTTCATCATCATCAACATCATCGTTGACATGCTTTATGTGCTCGTCAACCCACGCATCAGGAGCATCTAATGCGACGCAACCTGACTGAAAAACTCGAAAATCGCGCAGGACAGCGGTTCGCCGGAATTCGTTCTTTGCCTGTTACTTCTAAGGTAGCGCTAACGTTCCTTACGTTGGTCGCGCTCATGGCCATCTTTGCGCCACTCATCACTGCATATGATCCGTTGGCTTCTTCCACTCCAGTTCAGCCGCCAAGCAGTGAACACTGGTTTGGTACCGATGCCATCGGCCGTGACATCTTTGCCCGCGTGGCCTACGGTGCCCGCGCATCTCTGATTATCGGTCTGTGCGCTACTGGCGCAGCGCTCGTCGTTGCTGCAGTCATTGGCTCTATAGCAGCGACTGCTGGCAAGGTCGTCTCTGAAGTTCTGATGCGCATCTTGGACATCATCATGTCCTTCCCCGGTATCGCTCTTGCAGCTGTGTTCGTTGCCGTCTTTGGCACGTCCATCCCGGTCTTGGTCTTTGCTATCGGCTTCCTCTATGTTCCACAGCTTTCCCGTATCGTGCGAGCTAATGTGCTCAGCGAATTCGGCGAGGATTATGTCTCTGCGGCCAAGGTTATGGGAGCTCAGATCCCCCATATCCTGATCAAGCATGTTGCTCGCAACACGATCGCCCCGATTGCCGTTTTTGCCACGGTGCTGGTTGCAGACGCCATCGTGTTCGAGGCTTCCTTGTCCTTTATTAACGCTGGTGTGAAGCCTCCTTCACCATCATGGGGCAACATCCTCGCCGATGGTAAGCAGCTCCTCCTTACCGGTTCCTGGTGGCCTACATTCTTCCCTGGCCTCATGATCCTTGTCACGGTGCTCGCGCTGAACATCCTCTCCGAGGGGCTTACCGACGCCATGGCGTCCCCACGTATCAAGCTCACCGCAAAGGTTTCCGACAACGACCCCAGCATCGATACCCGCAATACCCTCGGCCAGTCCACAGAAAAGGAAGCAGCTCACTCGCTCAATACTTCTCTCGCGGCTCTCCGAGATGCGGAAATGAGCGAAGATCGCCGGCTGGTTTATACCCGCGGCGAGGCACCACTGATTGAGGTCAAGGATCTCTCCATTGCTTTCCCTGCAGCGCACGGCGACGTGAGCATTGTGGATAAAGTGAACTTCACCGTGTCACCGGGCCAGACAATGGGGCTCGTAGGCGAGTCCGGCTGTGGCAAGTCCCTGGTCTCTATGGCCATCATGGGTCTACTTCCTCCCACCGCCAAGATCACTGGTGAAATCCTCTTTGACGGCAAGAATCTTCTCGACCTCAAGCCAGAAGAGCACAATGCCCTCCGCGGACATGACATGGCCATGATCTATCAAGACGCCCTGAGCTCTTTGAACCCGTCGATGTTGATTCGCACGCAGCTGCAGCAGCTGATCCGCCGTGGCGGAAAGCGCACTGCAGAAGAGCTGATGGAGCTCGTTGGTCTTGATCCGGTTCGTACCCTCAAGTCTTATCCGCATGAGCTTTCCGGTGGTCAGCGCCAACGTGTGCTCATCGCCATGGCTCTTACACGCAACCCGCGCCTGCTTATCGCCGACGAGCCGACAACAGCTCTCGACGTGACTGTGCAGCACCAGGTCGTCGATTTGCTCAATGACCTGCGTGAAAAACTCGGCTTCTCCATGGTCTTTGTCAGCCACGACCTTGCCTTGGTGGCCAAGCTAGCTCACAAGATCACAGTTATGTACGCAGGTCAGGTTGTCGAGCAAGGCAATACCCGCGAGCTTCTTTCTAATCCGCAGCACGAGTACACCCGCGGCCTCCTGGGCGCAGTGCTGTCCATCGAAGCTGGTGCGGATCGTCTTTACCAGGTACCGGGAACCGTGCCGAGCCCCCGCGAATTTGTTATCGGCGACCGCTTTGCGCCACGCTCCAGCCACCCAACCATTGGTTTGGATCAACGCCCACTTCTCCGACTTGTTGATGGTTCAGAGACCCACTGCTTCGCCGCCACAGATGCATTACTTGCACTACGCCGCGAGGAAGCAATCGCTAGCAGCAACCTCGATATTGAAGGTTTGGAAGGTGAAATCCGATGAGTAATCCCCAGATGCAGCAGCGCAACAATCTCACGGGTCGCGACAGCGATGCTCCCATCATTGAGCTTCGCGACGTCAACGTGATCCACAAGACGCGCACAGGGAAGCTCTTCCGCCCTGAAACCCTTCACGCAAACAAGGACATCAACTTCCACGTTGATCGTGGCCAGGTTGTTGGCATCGTTGGTGAGTCCGGCTGTGGTAAATCCACGCTAGCCCGCGTCATGGTCGGTTTGCAGAAGCCCACCAGCGGCGAGGTTTACTTCCGTGGGGAGAAAATGACAGGACGCGGTCACCAGCGCAAAGAGTTGGGTCGCGCCATCTCCGTAGTTTTCCAGGATCCAGCCACTGCGCTGAATCCCCGTATGACGGTCAAAGACCAGCTCCTCGACCCCATGCGAGTGCATAAGATTGACGACGAAGCCGGTCGACTCAAGCGCGTCCGTGTTCTCCTGAGCCTCGTGGGCCTCCCACAATCCGCTCTTGATGTTCTGCCCCGTCAGATCTCTGGTGGACAGCGTCAACGCGTGGCTATTGCCCGTGCACTTGCGTTGGAACCGGATGTGATCATCGCTGATGAGCCTACTTCTGCACTTGACGTCTCGGTGCGCGCACAGGTTCTCAACCTACTCACCGACCTACGCAATGAATTGGGACTCGGCCTCGTGTTCATTTCGCACGATATCAACACCGTGCGTTATGTCTCCGACCGCATGTGCGTGATGTACAAGGGCGAGATTATTGAGGAGCAACCCACCGAACTTCTCTTCTCTCAGCCTCAGCAGGAATACACAAAGACGCTACTTGCAGCAACGCCGTCCCTCCTCTAAATACGTTTTAAGAATCGAGTTTTACCATGTCTTCCATTGTTTCCGGTATCGTCCCACCAGTTCTCACGCCGCTGCATGCTGATCGCAGCCTTGACCTGGAATCGCTAGCACGTCTTGTTGAACACCTCATTGGTGCTGGTGTCGACGGATTGTTCGCACTGGGTTCCTCCGGCGAAGTCGCATTCCTTAGCGATGAAGATCGCGGCATCGTGATCAACGAGATCGTGAAGCTGGCTAAGGGGCGCGTACCCGTGTACGCCGGTGTCATTGATACCCAGGCCAACCGTGTAATCAAGCATGTCCGCCAGGCAGAGGCAGCTGGCGTAGACGCTGTAGTCGTCACGGCTCCCTTCTACGCCATCTGTGGTCCTAACGAGATCGAAGCACACTTCCGCGCTATCGCCGAGGCTACCGATCTCCCCATTATCGCCTACGACATCCCCGTCTGCGTGCATTCCAAGCTGTCTTCAGAAATGCTGGTCAAGCTTGGTAAGGACGGCGTTCTCGCAGGTGTCAAGGATTCCTCTGGTGACGATGTTTCCTTCCGCCGCTTGGTGATGCTCAACAAGGCAGCCGGATCACCGCTGACTCTGTTGACTGGCCACGAGGCAGTCGTTGATGGCTCTTTCATTGCTGGTGCCGACGGTTGCGTTCCCGGCCTAGGCAACGTCGACCCCGCTGGCTACGTCCGTATGTGGAAGGCTGCTCAGTCCGGCGATTGGGAGACTGTACGCACTGAACAGGACCGTCTCGCCGCTCTCTTTGAGATCGTCTTCCAGCCACGCGGCAAGGTCGGACCAGCTGCCGGCGTCGGCTCGTTCAAGACCGCCCTTGAGCTCATGGGCGTGTTCTCTTCAAACTTGATGTCCGCACCACTCGCGCCTATCGACGACGTCGAGTCCCGCGATGACATCGCAGCAATCCTGCGCACTGCAGGTTTGCTGGGCTAATAAGCTCCGCCCTTACCAGGCGGAAACCGGAAAACAAGCTCACCGCCTCCTTTCCTGAAGATTCCACACAGATATCAGGCAGGGAGGCGGTGAGCCTTTTATATTCTCAAATTTTTATTTCACGGTCGCATTTCGAGCTACGGTGAAATCGTCATTAGCAACTACATAAACCACAATCTGTCCTGGCTTGACCACTTGCCCTGAGGGAAGCGTCAAAGTCTGCGTTCCCAGCTCAGTTTCTCCGGTAGGGGAGAATGCGGAACCCTTAATCCAGGCATTAATTGCATCTGCAGACTTCTGGGTTCCGTAGAACTTATAGCCATAGCTAAAAATGTGGTGATCTCCCGCAGGACCAGCATCGCCTAGAAAGTCTGGCTTAGCATTTCGGATTTGTGCGTTAACCTGATCCTCAAGGGTAGCGATGGTGGTGATGGGCGTACCGGTGAACTCAGCTGCCATAGCGGTGGCGGGGACTCCGAATGCAATGCCTAGTGCGAGAGCGGCAGGTACGATTCTGGTGAGCTTTTTCATAAATCAAAAAACCTTTCTGGTAAAAATTCAGGGCCAGTCTTTCACACGTGGCCCTCATGGAGAAGCGTGTTGTGTAAGAACTCTTTGCGAGTGACAACACTGTAACCAGAGGTTTTGCCTTACGTACAGCCTTAAAACCTGTGTGTTTTCCTGTGAGGGACCCTGAACCTAAGCCAAAAAATAATAGGTTTCTATATAAACGAGAATTGTAGACAATCAGAATAAGCTATTTATTGAATACAATCGTTTGCCCAACCATAGGAAACTGTATTTTTACTGGAAGAAGTCTGGCAAAAGGTTGGAAAAATATATCATTTTTCTCCTTGAACCCTACAGATAACTAGCAGGAAAAATTTTCCTTGGAAGATCACACCATATCGACATAAACATGCAGCTCAAAGCAGTTTTTTATGGAATTTTGTCCAAGGAAAATTTTTGACCCCATCCTGTCAGATTCCCACCAAAGACCACAAGGAATAGGCAAACGCCGCACAATAAACCACCACAATGGCCAACTGAATCAACGGGTAAGCCTGCCACGTAACCTGCCATTCAGGGTTACAATTACCGTTTTTCCTAGCAGCTCGGAGTAACAAAACCGGGATGATAGACATGATCGCACCAGCAAAGCCGCCTGCATATGTCAGGGCAGCCACAAACCCTGTAAACCCGGCGAAGAAGACCATAAGCGGCGGAATCACAGTAAAGAGCAAAGCGGTAATTCTCTGCCAACCCGTTTCCTTCCAGTGGAAGATATTCAAGACATTGCGCATCGTCGTAAAGCCAATCGCCAGAAACGATGTCAGCATGGCGCACAAGGCAAAGATATTAGCCAGATAAAAAGCCACGGTACCTAGGGAGTCGCCCCAAGCGATGGTGATCACCATCCCGGCCACTACAGCGTACGGTATGGCGTTCGGGCTATGGTCACGCAATCCGCGAGCGAGTTCCGGCACCACATATTGAGCGAGAAACGTGAAAACCGCGAGATTCATGATGGGAATGATGAATGTCCCCGCAGCCAATGAGAGTCCAAAAGATTGCACACAATCAAAACCCGCTCCGAGGTACATGCAATTAAGGACTCGATCCCGTTCATCATAATTGCCACGAACACAAGCCATCGACTAACTTGTCCGAGGTACTTTTCTGCGAGACCCGAAGACTGGAAACACGTGGGGCAATACGGTGGTGGGATAAAAATAACCAGGGTCATCGGGAACCACGCCACCGCACTGAGTATCTACGCCGAAACCCCCTTCACAGTGGGCCTCAACGCCTTGCTCGCAGACCTCTAGTCCCGCCCACAACCTCACACGCTTTACTCGGGAGTCGCTTCAACCTGGACAGTCATACCAATATGAACCCAGTCCCACGGTGCCACCGACACACCCTCAGAGTCTTCTCCCAAGAGAGCAGGCTCAACGCAGACAAAATTCCGCCATTCCCCAGCGCCCATATCAGACATCTCGTTCGCCAGTTTTTCGCCAGGATTCCACACAATAAAGTGGTCAGTTCCTTGCCCTTTGACCGTGATGCGTCGCTGGCCATCGTCGATAAGCAAAGGTGCGGGAGCTGAAAGGCGGAATTCCTCCAACAGACCACCGTCCGAGGTAAAGGTCTCATGAGGCGCTGTCACGGTAGTGTTCAGTACATCAGCGACGTAAAAATATGGATGAAAAGCCAACTGAAGATTCCGACGAACACTAGAAGCATTCCTACACTTCAGCATCATGGCAAAGCCGCGAGACGTCGACTGAACAGCCAAGCGCAGATCCCAATCGTCGTGATTCATTCGAGCATCGAGCCCACCCGAGGTCTCCAACACCTCCCATTCCCTTCGGCGCGCCCACCCATGTTGAAGTTCATCGTGCCCCATAAGCTTGCCAAACCACGGGGCAATAATGGGCACGCCGCCGCGAATGGAACCACCTAATGCCATATCCGGAATGCTTGACATAAAGAGTATTTCTCCACATCCGGATGCATTGGCGGAGATAAGATGGCCGCGGTCTTCAGGCATGTTAAGAGTCGTTGTCATGGTTTCTCAGCCTACCGCTGGACAACGAGCAAAAACAGCCCGCGTTTCACGTGAAACTATGAATTTCCACCAGCACCACCCGGAAGGTTTCCGAACATGGCAGACTATAAAGCATGAATATTGCCGTAGTCACCGGCCGCGTACTCGCCCCTCAATCCCTCCCTGGGCTCCGCTTTAGCCGAGCTTTTGCCCCCTCCACCGATTATCGCGCCGCACGAGTTGCACTTCTCACCGGGCAATATCCCCAACGGCATCCCCTCACACGCTTTGCATCGCTTATCGACGACGTGGCCGACGACTTCTCCCATTCCGGCATCCCCATCATTGAACGCGCAACTATCGACGACACCCTCATCGCAGAAGCCCTGGCCTCCAAACGCGCTGTCTTTTTTGTCGGACACCCCGAGGGACAAGAACAGATTGCTATGTCACTCCACTGGCCAGGGGTTACCGATTCCAATCTGCCCCACACCAAGATTTCCGCCACCTCATGGGAATGTTCTGAACTTGTATCCAGCCTGGATGTTGCGCCAACCCTTGCAGCTATTGCCGGATACGACGTGCGCCCCAACGCTCGGCTCTCCTTTGATGGAATGAACCTAACGCCAGTTATTCGCTATGGAGCCACCGGACATGGGGGACTTTTCTTTGACGACGGCACCATCATCACTCCCACAGAAACCAGGCAAGACACATCCGACCCGGAATGGCAGATGTGGAAGTCAATCATGGAGATGGGACCCCTCCAATAATCATTATTCTGGATTACATTGCACACAATTATTGTGCGCAAATGTAATCCAGGTTCTTTATACGGAAACAACAAAAGGCCCAACCGAAGTTGGGCCTAGGGAAGACACTAATCAAGAGACTAGCGCTTTTGATACAGCTTATTCTTTTGGAATTTGGGGTCCGAGGTAACCAAGACACCAAGGTTGCGGAAGATTCCCTCATCCACAGAACCCAGGATCGTGGTGGTGTGCACGTCGCAGCCTCGCAAGTTCTTCAACTGGTCAAGAGCCTTCTGTGCGTTCTGATCCGTAGCTGCAGAAACAGAGAGGGCAATCAAGACCTCATCCGTATGCAGACGGGGATTAGTACTGCCCAAATGATGTGTCTTCAACGTCTGAATCGGCTCGATAGCATCGGGGGAGAGGAGATGGACTTCATCATCAATCCCAGCCAATACTTTCAACGCGTTCAGCAGCATTGAGGAGGAACACCCTAGTAAATCTGACGTTGCCCCAGTGACTATTTGGCCGCTAGGAAGCTCAATGGCGCATCCCGGAAGTGAGGTGCGCTCTGCAACGGCACGAGCAGGCTGCACCACAACACGCGCATCAGACTTGATGCCAGCTTTAGCCATAACAACTGCAGCACGATCCGACTGTATGGAGTCTGAACCCATGCGGGCCTCATCCACGAGTGCCTTGAAATAGCGTCGAATGATTTCCTGCTCAGAGGCTTCGCGGCATGCGTCATCATCAGAAATACACTTACCCGCCATATTGACGCCCATATCCGTGGGCGACTCATAAGGACTTTTACCTAGTAGCCGTTCCAGCAGCGTCTTAAGCAGAGGGAAAGCTTCCACGTCACGGTTGTAGTTGACGGTTTGCTCGCCATAGGCAGCAAGGTGGAAAGGATCAATGATATTGGCATCGTTGAGATCCACCGTGGCGGCCTCGTAGGCCAGGTTAACAGGGTGTTCCAGGGGAAGGTTCCAAATTGGGAAAGTTTCAAATTTGGCATAACCAGCCTGAACGCCACGCTTATGCTCGTGATACACCTGCGAGAGGCACGTCGCGAGCTTTCCCGATCCAGGCCCCGGCGCGGTAACAACAACCAAGTCCCGTGTGGTGTCCGCGTATTCGTTGAGTCCGAATCCTTCTTCGGAGACGATGCGATCTGTGTCCATCGGATAGCCAGGAATAACCCGGTGCTTGGATACCTTGATTCCCAAACGCTCCAGACGCTCAATAAAGGCGAGGGCAAGACGGTTTCCGTCCTCTAATTGAGTGAGTACCACATGCTCAGCCAAGAAGCCACGGTCCCGGAAAACGTCTACGAGCCGCAGGACATCTTCCTCGTAGGAGATGCCGAGATCGGCACGAATTTTGTGACGTTCCAGGTCTTTAGCATTGATGCAGACAAGGATCTCTACTTCATCTTTGATGCGGTCAAGCATCGCGATCTTGTTGTCTGGAGTGAATCCCGGAAGGACACGGGAGGCGTGCATGTCGTCGAAAAGCTTGCCGCCCATCTCCAGATAGAGCTTCCCGCCGAGAGCTTCCCGCCGCTCCCTGATGTGCTGGGACTGCATCTCGATGTATTTTTCGCGGTCGAAGCCGATCCTATTAACCATGGAACCTCATCGTAGCAAGCCCATAAACTCTGCCGCGATTCCGGCAGGTCATTCGAGTTATCCTCACGTTTTAATTCACACGCTAAAGGTCTTGCCGTGGCCCGATATCTCACACGACCTCACGCGAGACCTTCAGTGCTTTCTGCGGCCCTGTTCCACCGGGACTCCCCAGTATGAAACTGGTGCGGCAAAACTAGGTCAGATCTTTCAGTTTTGCCCCTGCGGCGGCACGCTGTACGGCTTCCGTCCCTTTAATGGCACTTGCTTTAGATTCGTATGCCTCGCCGCTAGCAACGATCTCACCGTTTCCTGCCTTCAAGCGAAAGCGGAATTTACCGGCTCTGTCTTCATAAACTTCGAATGTTCCAGCCATGGGGGTCATCCTTTCAGTATGCGCAAGGTGCGAATAACTGAATTGTCCCACGTTAGACCCTATAAAAAACCCTTCTCAGTAAAAGACTATCTTTCATTTATCCTTTATAAAAGCAGGTAGCCCCCGATATAAGAAAATAATCTCTTCCCCACATCTCAACGTTAGCTCAAGCGATTGGAACGCTCGACCAATTCATCCCACGATGCATAGGGGAGGGTGAGCCATGTAAAGGCCAAAGCCCGCATACGCACTGTTGCCACTTGGGATTCTCCTAAAATTTCGCCCTTGACATCGTCCCCACCCGCCAAGGCCTCGCGTTGCGCCAGGGCAAGCCGATCTAAGGTGCTGATGTATTCATGCGCCTTACAGATCTCTTCCAGAGTTCGATAGCTGGCCACCCGATACAGTTCCTCAGGAGAACGCTCCAGGAGTCGTTTAGGCACAAACAAAGCCTTGGGATTAACCAGGTTGACGGGATGCGCATGAGCAGTGCCGATACGATCCTTGGGAATATCTTCATCGCCAAGCAACCCCACACACCACGCCAGAGTTTCCACCACGATCGCCTGATCCAGGACCTCCGCCACAGCCATCATTCCCGAGTGTCGCTGCTCTCTATCAAGCGGAGCAATACGAGAAAAGAGCTCAAAAAGACGTTGTTCAGAATCGGTGAGCGTGACCAGAGCCAAATCATAGCGGTCAGCAACCGCCTGAACGTCGGGATTCTTTCCTCGCCAGAGTTCCCTCGCGATATCTACGAGCACAGCAAGACACACAATGCGATCAACAACATCACTAGCCGCCGGCAGTAGCATTTCTGCCACATCCGGAACCGGAATCGCAGAAAAATCTACCAAGAATCCCTGCTTAGACAGAGTATTTCTAATAGATTGTGCACGATCTAATGCACGGGTGTTAAGGATTGCCGCAGGGGACTCCCCGGCAAGGATATTGCGGCGGTGGACGTCGTAAAGCTCTCCCTGCTCATCCAAGAACAAGACGCTCGCCCCGGACGCCCACGATTCAGCGTTGTCGGGAAAATCCTCAAAATCATAACGAGTAAGACTCCGCCCCAACTGGCTCATATAGCGTCGCATGGCAAAAGGATCGATAGCCGGGTCGTCTGCAATACGTTGGTTGAGATTGCCCGCAGCACTAAGAAACTCCTCACGCAATGCCCGCGACTCCGGAGTTCCTGCATACAGCGGACGCGGTTCAGGTCCGCCAGGCAGGGGAGTGTTCTGCGCAGAATAAGCAATGAATTTCATAAGTTCCTCAGAAGCAGGGCGATAACGCACGGGGACAGTGACAACATAAGGATTCTAGCCACTGCCACCCGCCACCGCTGCTACGAGGAACGAGTCACTGTAGCCCCATAGTCGCTTTTGTTCGCTCCAGAATATCCAGACGTTCAGAGACGCTGCTGGTTGGTGGAACTTGCACCTTGACTCCGTAGTAGGAAGCATGGCCCCGTGCCGCTTCCACGCATTCGGCGACCCTCTCAGGAGTCAGCCAGGAAATCGGCTCAATCTCCGCTAGTGGCAGGTGAGTATCTGCCCAGCCGGGCCCATAAACGCTATCTTCATCGCCAGCACCTGAGATCATCACGCCCCCAAGCACTCCAGCAGCAACAAGCTTGTCGACGTGCTCACGTGGTCGTCCAGCATCTCGACTTTCAATGACGCTACGTCCCCAGTTCACGGTTATCTTGAGCCCCAGCTCCTGAGCAACGCGGATCTCTGTCTCAATATCCAAGAAACGCTTCTCTCCGGGATACTCCGGCACATACGCATCGCAATGTTCGATCACCAGATCCAGACCCAGGTCGCGATCCTGAAGCGCGCTCAGCGACTGAGCAAACATGTCCTCTTGAGCAGTCACAGAAGGTGCGGAATGCACGTGAAGCGTGGATATGGTTCGTTGACCAGTGAGGTCATTAAGCTGATGTGCTTTCTCCACAGCTACCAGCACATGGTCGATAGCAGCTTGCCTTCCTTCAGAATCAGAAGAGCCCAGTCCAAAAGTGGGGGAGGAGCCTAGACGTTGCATGGTTCCTGGAATCAACGTAAGAACTGAATCCTCAAACCTATGGGCAAAATGTTCCGCCTGCCACCCAATGGGATCAAAGAGATCATCACGGAAAGGGATTTCCAGAGCATCTGCGATTCCGCGCTCCGCCAGCCCTGCGTAAAACTGTTCTTGTTCTTGTCTCGCAGAGGGCACTGCTGCATAGGCGCCGACCAAGAAGCGACGCATGGTTTCCTCGATTGCCATACCCGCATTTTAGTTCACAAACTCAAGACGTAGGACGTCTGATGTTAACTTTTTTAGAGATGATTACCACGCTCAGAGCCCGCATCGCAGCCACGAAATGAGGGGCTGCACCAACCACACACGGTCGGCACAGCCCCTTATTTAGCAGAAGAGATTGTGCTTAATTCTTCTTAGTTGAATCCACTCCGGAAGCAGACACAGATACATTGTTATCTGCATTATCTACGGCATTATCTTCCGATTCTTTTGCATCGATACCGGCAATAGCCGCAGCAAGACCAAGGTCATCGGCATCATCCAGATCGTGGCGAGAAATGGATCCCTTTGCAAACTTATCCACCACCATCGCAATAGCCCCATCGCCCGTAACGTTGCAAGCGGTGCCAAAGGAATCGATAGCGATATAAGCAGCGATCATGAGTGCCACCTGATCGTCGTTAAAGCCAAGGCTTGAGGACAAGAGGCCGACAGCGGCCATGATCGCGCCACCCGGAACGCCCGGCGCGGCAACCATCGTAACGCCCAACATCAAAATGAATCCGAGTGCGGTTGCCAAAGGAATATCCATGCCATCCATGAACATGATGGCAAACGCAAACAAGGTAATTTTCATCATCGAACCGGACAGGTGGATCGTTGCGCACAACGGAATTACAAAGCCGGCTACAGACTTGCTCACGCCATTTTTCAGCGCAGACTCATAGGTCACGGGGATCGTCGCAGCAGAAGACGACGTTCCTAGGGCCGTAAAGTAAGCCGGCATCATGTTCTTAAGGGAGGCCAGTGGATTCTTGCCAGCAACAGCTCCTGCAAAGAGGAACTGCAGAACAAGAAGCACAAAGCTCATAAAGATCGCCAGAACCAAGACTTTGGCAAAAGCAGTAAGGACATCAGCAAGGTTTCCGTTCATCCCCAAGGAGAGGAACATGCCAAAGATATAAATGGGCAACAGCGGCACGATAAAGGATGAGATAACCTTCATCACCACTCGACGCAGATCTGCAACGCCAGAATAAAGCGTGTCAGACTTAACCGTTGTCATGGCCACACCCACCACAAAGGCGAGAATCAAGGCGGTCATCACGGCCATCGGGGCAGGCATTTCCACACTGATATAAGGAGCCAAAGCACCTTCTTCAATATCAGCCGCGTGAACATTTTGCTGCCCGGCCAAAAGTTTTGGATAAATCGAGTTGGCCACGCCCCAGGAAATCAGACCAGAGATCAGTGCAGAACAATAAGCAATGCCGGTTGTAATCGCTAGCCACTTACCGGCACCTCGACCAAGGCCGGCAATGGCGGGAGTAATGAGCGAGAAGATCAAAACCGGGATAAAGAATCCCAGGAAGTTTCCAAAAAGGCCATTGAAGGTTACAAAGATCCGGGCTAACCCATCAGGAAAGAAAAAGCTGCACACAATGCCCAGGATGATCGCCACGATGATCCTGAACAGCAGCGAGGAAGAAAGACGCTTTATGTTCATTAGTTTGCCTACACTATGGAAGGAGGTACGAGGGACATACTGTTCCCTGCGCGACTGGCATGCCGCCTGGGTTGTGAACTAACTTACGCGGTTACCAGCGGAATTCATATTTTCCATGGATCTCATATATCGGCATTTTCTTCCGTCGTTCCATTGGAAAAGCCCACACAGGCCCACGACCTGCCCCTTTTATACAATCCTTTTTTAAAATACCGCAGTGTATCAGCTATCATTTTCAGCCTTCAACTATGTTTCACGTGAAACACAGCCTCCCATTGCCCCTAGAAGAGGGAAGGGAAAGGGTTAAGAAAAGCTCTCATGGTTGCCACTGTGGCCACAACGCACGCAATACAGTCGATACGTTAATGTGCACCAGATGTAACCAACACTTTTAGCCACCGTCGCATACCGAATACACATGCCGGGTTCACATGCACGACAAGAAAGCGCTATATCTTTTAAGAAGACACAGAGCAGAGAACCAAAGTTAGCGTTTCACAGGAAGGAGCCGTGTATGCCCCGTTGGCCCCTCCCCAAAAACCATCACCGTTTAAAGGTAGAAGCTTCCGCATCTCGCCGCCCACAAGGCTCGGCTATAAGAGCAGTTTTAGGGGCGGTGACAACTCTAACTAGGTCCCGAGGTGAGGCCTCGGGAGAGAAAAAGACGTCTCGTAACTCCACCCATAAAGCCCCCAATAAAACCTTAAACAAGGAAACGACAGCTACCGCTTCGCTTGAAAACTTCGATCGCATGTCGATCAAAGCCGCCGAAAAAGTCATTACGTCTTATTCCACAAGTTTCTCATTTGCCACCCAGGTCCTTGAGCCAGAACTACGCACCGATATCCGAAATCTCTATGCCATGGTGCGCACCGCAGATGAAATAGTCGACGGCACTGCTCACGCAGCCGGACTTACCTCCACCCAAACCGCAAAGCTTCTCGCAGACTACGAACGTGAGGTGCTCCTAGCCCCCACCCAGCGGCTGCACGTGGATCCTGTCATGCATGCCTACGCCATCTCGGCTCGCCGATGCCGATTTAAAGAAGAACATGTGCGGGCTTTTTTCGCTTCCATGCGTAGAGACGTCACCAGCCTTACATACGATGCCGACAAAGACTACCGCGACTACATCTATGGCTCCGCTGAGGTCATTGGTCTTATGTGTTTATCCGCATTCCTGGTAAAACGTCCCAGCTCACCTCATCGGGGAGAGGCTCAATCCACGCACGCCTATTCCCAGAGAGAACTCGACACAATGAGCGAAGGGGCACGTGCTTTAGGCGCAGCGTTTCAAAAGGTAAATTTTCTCCGCGATTGGCAGGAGGATGCGGCGCATTTGGGACGGCATTATTTTCCCGGCGCCCCTCACCACCTCACCGACTCCTTCAAACACACAGTCATTGTAGATATTCGCGCCGATCTAGCAGCAGCTCTCCGAGCCATACCACTCTTGCCGGGCTCCGCCGCAGTGGGAGTAGCAGCAGCTGCAGAATTATTCACCGAATTGACCAATATCCTTGATGCCATGAGCGCAGCTGAGATCATGGAACGTCGCGCGAGCGTTCCTACCACCACAAAGGCAATAATCATGGCTCGTGCACTTATCAAAGCCAGAAAGTTTCATCCGCTGGCGTATGACCGCTAATACATGTGTGCTTTTGCCTCGGAAGAGGATCCCACCGTCTGATTGGAAAAGACAATGATGCCGAGTACATTCCCTAAGAAAGCCGTTGTTATCGGAGCGGGCGCCGCGGGTTTAGCCACCGCCGCTTTATTGTCCTGCGAAGGCTACGAGGTAACAGTGGTAGAGAAAAATGAGGGGATCGGCGGGCGTGCTGGGGATCTCTATCACAAAGGTTTCCGGTGGGACACCGGCCCGTCGTGGTACCTCATGCCCGATGCCTTTGAGCATTTCTTCGCTTTGCTCGGTAGTACGGTTGAGCAGGAGTATGGGCTCGAAGATGTGCAGCCAGCGTATCGACTTTTTGCAGAAACGCACCCCACCCAGGCCGCCGAGCGTATCGACGTCCCCAGCGATCCCATCGCCCTAGCCAACTATTTTGAATCGGTAGAACCCGGCGCGGGAGAGAAACTTAATAAGTATCTTACCAGCGCCAGCACTGTCTATCGCATCGCTGTGGAAAGGTTTCTTTATACCAACTTCACGTCCCTTGGCCCGTTGTTACACCGAGATGTTCTTGGACGTCTCTCCATGTTGGCTAAACTACTCACGCAGTCTCTCCACACGATGGTGAACAAGCGTTTCCAGGATCACCAGTTAAGACAAATTTTGTCTTATCCAGCCGTCTTCCTTTCCTCTCGACCAGAGGAAACACCGTCGATGTATCACCTCATGAGCCATACCGACATAGTCCAGGGAGTACGGTACCCGACTAAGGGTTTCACTGGTGTCATGGAGGCGATATATCGCCACGCCCTCATAAGAAATGCTCGTTTCCTTTTCAACACTACCGTTTTAGAGATCACTACCAGCAACGTGCGCCGTAGTCTGCTACAGCGAAAAAAGATCGCCCGCGCCACTGGAGTGTTAGTTCGGCACAGTGATGGTTCAAAAGAGCATCTTCACGCAGACATTGTGGTTTCTTGTGCCGACCTGCATCACACTGAAACACAGCTGTTACCACAGCATCTTCGCAGTTATGGTTCCGACTATTTTTCTCGCCGCAATCCCGGCGTAGGCACGGTGGTGGTGTTAGCAGGGGTCAAAGGATCTTTGCCGCAGCTTAAGCATCACAATCTGTTTTTTAGTAAAAACTGGACAACCGATTTTGATGCTGTTTTCCGCCCCGACGTCCCAGATGTAGCCTCAGAATCTATCTATGTCTCTATGCCTTCCCATACAGACTCACACGTTGCACCACCGGGTCACGAGAATCTTTTTATTTTGATTCCTGTCTCAGCGCAACTAGATATTGGGCATGGCAATGCCTATGGACATACCGAGTCCGAGTCCGTACGCGCTATTGCCGAGCACGCTATCGAATCTATTGCACACAAGGCTGGCATACCCGATTTGTCCTCGCGCATAGTTGTGCACAAAACAATCGGTCCCGCTGATTTTGCTGATCGCTATCATGCATGGCTTGGCGGTTCCATCGGTCCGGCACATACACTCAGGCAGTCTGCGTTCTTCCGAGGGCGCAATGTCTCTCAAAAGGTAAAAAATCTGTACTATGCGGGCGCGACTACCGTCCCTGGGGTTGGTATCCCGATGTGTCTTATATCGGCAGAAAACGTTATCAAGCGACTGCGGGGCGATACCAGCGCAGGGCCTCTGCCGGAACCACTCAATCCACGCCGTACTTCGCTATAAAATCCACCTAGTTATTTAGTTGATAAGCAAACCCGGACTACAGTGATCGGCATGACTGTCGTCGGCACGCTTTTGGCTATCGTAGCTATTGCTCTTATCATCATCGGCGCCTTGGCATGGGCTCGCCGCCTCCCCGGAAACTCTTATGTGGGAATCCGGGTACCTGAGGTGCGTAAATCTCAAGAGCTGTGGACCACCGCGCATCACGTCGCTGGCCCCTTGTGGGTCGTCGGTGGCATTGCTGTGGGTATCGCTGCATCACTGTGTTTTGCCCCCTCCGGGTGGTTACATCTGATGTCCATCGTCGCGGTGCTCGCGGGCATAATGTTTGTGAGTATTGGAGCTAATGTGGGCGCGCGCGCTGCATCGCTTCTCGACGCCCAAGCGGATGTCACAGCGGCTTCAGAATCCACGTGCTGCAGTGCCGGGGGAGCTGAGGAGGCAGACGATGAGGGGCAGACGTCGACAAGCTTTACCCCCGATCTGGAAGCATTACGACGTGCGGCGCAGGCCTCCGATAACTGATTGCCCTTGCGCTCATGCACGCTCATGCGTATGGTTCATTTTTATGAAGAACATGAATGCACAGTGGTGGTGGCTCGCATAACAGCGAGCTACTAAATTGTGCATCCCACAGCTCGCTTGAACATTCCCAAGCGGGCTTTTTTGTATCTATAAGTTTTCAGCCACAAAGCCCGCAGCGGGAAAATCCCGACAAACGCAAAGGCATTATGGCTACTACAAAAACTACTTTTCACGTTGAAAGGCGATCAGTCCGTTACCACGAGGACGCCGCCGCGCTTTTTGCAGCGCTGGGAGGGACAACTGCTTCCGATTCCGTGCTGTTGGAATCTGCAGATGTGGAATCCAAGAAGAACACAATGTGCATCGCCACACTCACCGGCGCGGTACGTGTTACATGCGTCGGACAAACGGTCACCGCCACTCCTCTGACGCCCACAGGAAGGAGCATTATTGATCGCTTATGCAGCCAGCTTGCAGAGTATCTAGTAAAACAACAGACCGATGGGGAAGCAACCTTTGCTTTCGCCAGAGCTCAAAAACTTAACGAGCGCGAGCGGTTAACTGCCGTAAGCAATGCAGAAGTGCTCCGCACGCTCCAGCTTGCGGCCGGCTACAGCGGAAAAGAATTGCCGCTCCTTTCCGGTGGCTTTGCCTTTGATTATCTAGAAACCTTTGAGGTGCTCCCAGAGGTTGGATCGGGGGAGAATACCTATCCAGATTATCAATTCCTGGTGGCAGAGACTCTGCTTGTTATCGACCACCTGAACCGTGAAGCATTTATCGAGGCTGTGGGTATTAATGCAGAAGAGCTAACCAGCAGACTTGACCACCTTGTGGAGAAAATTTCTTCTGACATACCCGCGCTAGGGATAGCCGCAACGCCATCGGATACGCCGTCAGAGGTCCTGCACGTGCAGACCTCTATGAGCGATCCCCAATTTTGCACGCATGTAGAAGAACTCAAAAAGAGTATTCATAACGGCGATATCTACCAGGTGGTACCGGCACGATCTTTCTCTACCGCATGCGATAACGCCTACGCGGCCTATCTCCAACTTCGTGCATCTAACCCAAGCCCATATATGTTTTACGTGCGAGGACAGATAGCATCAAACAATATTGCGCACAATAATAGTGAAGTCCCTACTGAGACGTATGAAATTATTGGAGCCTCTCCCGAATCCAATTTAAAGTTCGATGCAGCAACGCGTAACATTCAGCTATACCCAATCGCCGGCACCAGACCCCGAGGACTTAATCCTGACGGCAGCGTCAACCATGAGTTAGATGTCCGTGCAGAACTGGACATGCGTACCAATGCCAAAGAAATTGCCGAACACACTATGCTCGTTGATCTTGCGCGCAATGATCTCGCTCGAGTAGCAGTGCCGGCCACAAGGAAAGTGTCCGACCTCCTAAGCGTGGATAGATATTCCCGGGTAATGCATCTTGTAAGCAGGGTGAGTGCCACACTACACCCCGATTTTGATGCTATCGACGCCTACCGCGCCTGTATGAACATGGGAACACTCAGTGGAGCACCTAAATTGCGTGCAATGGAATTACTTCGCGGTACCGAAGGTGCCCGAAGAGGATCCTATGGTGGAGCGATTGGCTATCTGCGTGGCGATGGAACAATGGACACCTGCATTGTTATCCGATCCGCTTTTATCCACAACGGTACCGCCATCGTGCAAGCAGGAGCTGGAGTAGTGCGAGATTCCATACCCCAGGCCGAGGCCGATGAAACCCTACACAAAGCATACGCAGTGCTCAACGCCCTTGCGATGGCACAGAACACAACCCCAAAGGTGAACCGCTCATGAACCCCTCCAACACCCATGTAGTACTCCTTGATAACCACGATTCCTTTGTGTACAACCTGGTCGACGCTTTTGCTGCTGCAGGCTATCGCTGCACCGTCTTCCGCAATTCCGTAGACCTAAAAGAGATTCTGGCGGCTAAGCCAGACATCATCTGCCTTTCTCCCGGCCCCGGCCATCCTCGGGATGCGGGTTGCATGATGAAGCTCATCGATCACGTATTGGGTCGCATCCCAATCCTTGGCATTTGCCTAGGATTCCAAGCCCTCCTAGAGCACTTTGGGGGAGAAGTGCGCGAGTGTGGCCCAGTCCATGGAATTACAGATCTTATGCAGCTCAACGAACATGGTCTGCAAAGTTCACTATTTCACGGTCTAACCGTTGACGGCGGTCCAGGATCACAGGAAGGCAAACACGTCCCCGTGGCCCGGTACCACTCTCTTGGGTGCACGGAAGCGCCAAAGGAATTGAGGGCACTAGGAACCTGCCCCTCGAACATCGGGCCAGTGATAATGGCGGCTGAGACGCGCGAGCATGCTGCGGTGGGGCTGCAATTTCATCCAGAGTCGATCCTAAGCCCTTCCGGCCCGATCATTTTGCAACGCTGTATCACCCATCTATCTCAACTAACCAAAGCCTACAGTTAACGTCACGTGACGTTATTCTTAGGTACAAAAACCTTAGGACAATCATGACCAGTGAAAGCACAAAGAAAAAACTTATCGCTTATCTCGATAATCCACACCCAACGGTAGAAGAAGCTATAGAGGTTTTTACTCCTCTCACAATTGGCGACTACGACGATGTACACATCGCAGCACTCCTAGCCACCATACGCACCCGCGGTGAAACTTACGCAGATATCGCAGGCGCCGCGCATGCTTTCCTCGCAGCAGGACGACCTTTCCCCATCACAGGTTCCGGCTTAATGGACACCGCAGGTACCGGTGGCGACGGCGCAAATACCATCAACGTAACCACGGCAGCCTCACTTGTGGCAGCCTCTGGGGGAGTGCAGATGATTAAATGCGGCAACAGATCGGTCTCTTCTCAATCGGGATCGGCCGATGTTCTGGAAGCTCTCAATATCCCATTAGACCTAGACCCCGACCGCGCCGTTCGACAATTCAAAGCTTCCAATTTCACGTTCCTTTTCGCACCGGCCTATAACCCGGCAGTCGCCCACGTACAGCCCGTCCGAAAAGCCCTGAGAGTCCCTACTCTTTTTAATGTGTTGGGCCCATTACTTTCCCCGGCGCGTCCCGAATTTCAGCTTATGGGCATTGCTAATCCAGCGCTTGGCCCCGTCATTGCTAAGGTATTCCGCGATCTAGGCCGCACTCATGCATTAGTGGTTCATGGATCCGGCATCGACGAAGTCGCCGTACATGGCTCCACCACCATATGGGAACTCAACCACGGCACGATCACCAGTTATGAGGTCACCCCTGAAGAACTAGGAATCCAGCGCCATAGCCTCGCTGACCTAGCAGGCGGCGACGGTACGGAAAACGCTGCACTGATGCGCGCCACTTTTGCCGGGGAAGGTGCTCCTGCCCATCGAGATGCTGTCGCAGCTACCGCCGGCGCAATTTTTTATACTGCAAATCTGGTGGACTCTCTGAGTGAAGGAACAGACAAAGCAAAAAAGCTCATCGAAGACGGCCACGTTCAACAGTGGCTCGCAACCCACGAGGAGGCCAACTATGCACAATAACGCAGCGCTAATGCCTACAGTCTTAGAAGAAATTGTTCACACCCGCCGATCACATCTTCAAGAGATTCGTGCCCGCATTGCACATGTAGATCCTTTCCGGTTGCCACGCTCCACAAAATCTCTTTTTCAGGCACTCGGAGGTTCCGCGAGTGGGGGAGTGGCGCCGCGTCGTCAAGCACATTCTGACACCTCTACAAGGGCGCCGCACTTCATTATGGAGTGCAAATCCGCATCACCGTCATTAGGGGACATCCGAGCCGATTATTCCCCAGGAGACATTGCACAGATTTACTCTCGCTACGCTTCCGCGATTTCCGTTCTTTGCGAGCCCGACAAATTTAACGGCGATTACGATCACCTGGCCACCGTTGCAGCTTCCACGCATCTGCCGGTTCTATGCAAGGACTTCATCATCGATCCCGTGCAGGTGCACGCTGCACGCTACTTTGGCGCGGATGCAATCCTACTCATGCTAAGCGTGCTTGACGACGCCACCTACATCTCACTTTCCCATGAAGCCGAACGCCTCGGCCTGGACGTCCTCACTGAAGTAATCAACGAGGAGGAGGTCGAAAGAGCCATTCGTCTCGGCGCAAAGATTTTTGGTGTCAATCACCGCAACCTACACGACCTCAGTATCGACCTTTCCCGTTCCTCACAACTAGAAACCCTCGTTCCGGACACCGCTATACTCGTGTCAGAATCCGGCATCCAAACAAACGAGACTGTCCGCCAGTTGGCAGGCCATTCCGACGCCTTCCTTGTCGGCTCACAACTCACCGGCTGCATCGACATTGACTCCGCCGCACGTTCACTCGTTTTCGGGACGAATAAGGTGTGTGGACTCACCACCGCTTCCGGCGCCCAAACTGCGCGCGCAGTCGGCGCAACGCATGGGGGATTGATATTTGAAGACTCCAGCCCTCGCAATGTTTCACGTGAAACTGCCCAAAAAATCATGACGGCAGAGCCACATCTACACTACGTTGCAGTGAGTAGACGCACTCAAGGCTGGACGGAAATACTCCTTCCCGGTATTAAAACCCTCCAGATCCATGCCCCATATCAAGGGTCCATTGCGGGGGAGAGGGAGCTTCTCAACAAAGCCCGCACAGAACTCCGCAAAGCGGGAAGAGAAGACATCGCCGTCTGGCGAGCCGTATCCATGACAACCCCAGAAGGTCCCGACACTGCCATAGCGCTCATGGATGACGTAGATATGGTGCTTCTCGACGCCGGCACCGGCGGGACCGGAACGTCTTTCGATTGGGAAAAAATCCCTCAGGGCGTGACACCAAAGGCAATCCTGGCCGGGGGTCTTAATCCTGACAATCTTCCCGAAGCATTAGTAAGGGGGTGTGCAGGTCTAGACCTTAATTCCGGTGTCGAATACCCAGCCAACGCTGGGATCTGGGCGGGATTAAAAGATTCAGGGGCACTACGTCACGCTTTCTCCACTATCCGAGGGTTTCATTATTAACCCGGTTTTCCCACACCGGCCACACCCAACACAGAAAACATACCCCCACCCCTTGCGCTCATCACCCAAGACGTTTAAGTTGTTGACTATGAGATATGCACTAAACATCTGGTGGTGGCGCGCTTACTAAGCGGGCCATTGAGTGCTATCTATTTCTCCGGCCCGCATCGCGCGGGCCGTTTCTTTTTGGGTGAACCCTAGGCCACGAGCCCGCGATCAATCACATATCTATCGCGCAAAGGCACCAACCATGTTCTCTCTTTGTTACCCCTACACCGCCCACACCGCAGCAGGCGCACACCAAGGCATCCCACCGCAATCACGAGCCATCATGACGTCGGCACGCGAAAAACGATGGCATGGTTTCACGTGAAACATTGACCTACAAAAAACGCCCTAAAACTCGCAACCTAAGGATGCATGATGACGCTCTCCCAGAACTCCACCGATCAGCACACACTCCTTCCTGCATATTTCGGGGAATTCGGCGGACAATTCGTCCCCGAGTCACTCCTGCCCGCACTCGATCAACTCGAAAAAGCGTTTGTTGAGGCACAAGAAGATCCACAATTCCGAGAGGAGCTCGCGGGCTATCTCAAGGATTATTTGGGGAGGCCCACCCCCTTAACCGAATGTTCCAAGCTACCTCTGGCCGGAAAGGGTAGGGGACATGCGCGCATCTTCCTCAAACGCGAAGACCTAGTCCATGGCGGAGCGCATAAGACAAACCAAGTGATCGGCCAGGCTCTCCTGGCTAAGCGGATGGGCAAAAAGCGCATCATCGCAGAAACCGGTGCAGGACAGCACGGAACCGCAACCGCCCTTGCGTGCGCCCTCTTAGACCTCGAGTGCGTCATCTACATGGGAGCAAAAGATGTAGAACGCCAACAACCCAACGTGTATCGCATGGAACTCATGGGTGCCACAGTGGTACCCGTAGACTCAGGATCAGGGACACTCAAAGACGCGGTCAATGAGGCGCTTCGGGATTGGACTGCAACCTTCCACGAATCTCATTATCTACTTGGCACAGCAGCAGGCCCCCACCCATTCCCGACGATTGTTCGAGAATTTCATCGTGTCATTTCCGAAGAGGCAAAAGCACAAATGATTGAACGTACGGGAGGCCTCCCCGACGTTGTAGTTGCTTGCGTGGGCGGCGGTTCCAACGCAATCGGTATGTTTGCAGATTTCATTGATAATCCGTCCGTAGAACTCGTCGGCGCAGAACCCGGTGGGGAGGGATTATCATCGGGCAAGCACGGAGCGACCATCAACAATGGACAAGTCGGTATTCTGCACGGCGCTAAGAGCTATTTGATGCGAAACTCTGATGGCCAAGTGGAAGAGTCCTATTCCATTTCCGCCGGACTAGATTACCCCGGGGTCGGACCACAACACGCGCATCTATCAAAATCTGGACGAGCCACATATGTAGCCATCACGGACGCCGAGGCTCTTGAGGCCTTCCAGCTACTCTCCCGCGAAGAGGGAATCATCCCGGCATTGGAGTCAAGCCATGCCCTTGCTTATGCGCTGAAGCGAGCCGCCCTCGCAGAAGAAGAAGGAAAAAATATCACCATATTGGTCTCCCTTTCAGGGCGTGGTGATAAAGACATCGACCACATCCGCAAAACTCTCGCTGCCAACCCCGAACTTGCCCTCAAGGACTAATCATGAAACGCTACCACAACCTTTTCACCCGACTAGAACAATCCGATGAAGGAGCCTTTGTTCCTTTCATTATGCTTGGCGACCCTTCCCCCGAAGCATCGCTCACGATCATTCGCACCGCCGTTCAGGCTGGAGCAGATGCACTTGAGATTGGCGTTCCCTTCTCAGACCCGGTCGCCGACGGCCCAACCATCCAACGATCTCATCTCCGCGCCTTGGATAATGGAGCAACCGTCGATTCCTCTCTGTCGCTCATTACTCAGATTCGTTCAGAGTTTCCAGACCTGCCCATCGGTCTTCTGATCTACGGCAACGTCCCCTTCACCCGCGGACTAGATACCTTCTATCAAGAATTCGCCACCGCCGGCGCTGATTCTATTTTGCTTCCCGACGTCCCAGTACGGGAGGGAACGCCTTTCATCACAGCAGCACAACAGGCGGGGATCGCACCCATTTTCATTGCGCCCGCGCAGGCATCGGAAGATACCCTCCGAGACGTGGCGGCACATTCTGAAGGCTACATCTACGCAATTTCTCGCGATGGGGTTACCGGCACAGAACGAGAATCTTCCACTAGTGGACTCAGTGACGTAATAGCAAACATCACGGCATTCGGCGGCGCTCCTGCGCTTCTCGGGTTCGGAATTTCCAACCCCCAGCACGTCCGAGACGCGATGGAAGCCGGGGCGAGGGGAGTGATTACCGGATCCGCTATCACAGCGATCATTGAACGACATTGTATTGGGACGCATCCCCAGCCCGCCACAATCGATGACATGTCTGCTCTGCAATCGGAAATTTCCGCTTTTATCACTGAGATGAAAGAAGCAACTCGTAAGTAAGCGACCCACACTGTACGGCCCGCACGGCACAGGAAGGTCTTCGCTAACTCCCGGTGGCGCGTCGATAAGCATATAGTCGCCGCATCCATCGGGCAGTGAATGTTTCACGTGAAACTTTCAAGCCGTGCTACCTTTTGTCACTGTGATGATTAGTGACTGATCCATAGTTTCGGTGTAATACTGGTTTTATGACTACCCATGACTCCACATCTTCAGCAAACCACAGCCCCAGGTGCACAAGGCGCATGTTCCTACTTGGCACAGCGACTACTTTTGCGGGAGCCGTGCTCGCAGCCTGCGGCGGCGATAAAACCAAAGCCAAAGAAATAGCACTATCCGATGTCCCTGTGGGGAGCGCAACCATCGTTGATGATTTCATCATCGCCCAACCGGTTGCGGGGGAGTACAAAGCATATTCGACTGACTGCCCCCATCAGCACGCAAAAATCACGATCGTCCAAGGCGACACAGTGAAGTGCCCAAAACATGGTTCGATATTTAACATCAAAGACGGCTCCGTCACCCAGGGCCCATCGCGAGATCCGCTCATGGCAAAGCCTCTTGAGGTATCAGGGGATAAAGCGAAGATCTCCTAACGTCTAGTGTGCGATAACAACCACACTGCGAGCATTCCGATCTAGACTCAAAGAATGCTCGCCAAAATCAAGAACCTTGACCCCCTCATCGTCCTCATAGTGCTGGCGGTCATCATTGCAATTTTCTTCCCAGCCAGCGGTGGTTTTGCCGATGTCTTTTCCACCGCAACCAAAATTGCAATCGCTTTACTCTTTTTCCTCTACGGTGCTCGGCTCTCCACTAAAGAAGCCCTCGACGGCCTGAAAAACTGGAAGCTGCACCTAACAATTCTCGCTTTTACTTTTGTGGTGTTCCCTGCGATAGGTCTAGCACTCAAGCCCCTCGAGATGGTTATTTCCAGCGGAATATCTATGGGGATCCTGTATCTCACGCTAGTTCCTTCTACTGTCCAATCGTCGGTCGCTTTCACTTCGATCGCAAGGGGGAACGTCGCAGGGGCCATCGTCAGCGCCTCAGCTTCCAACCTCATCGGAGTTTTTGCCACCCCGCTGTTAGTGATGGCGCTCATGACTACGGAGGGGGGAATGCACATTGACACCGGAGTTTTTCTGGACATTGCTGTCCAGCTGCTTCTACCTTTTGTCATTGGACAGCTTCTGCGACGGTGGGTCAAAGACTTTGCCGCGAATAAAGCAACAAAAGCCGTGGATCGCGGTTCCATTGCAATGGTGGTTTATTCCGCATTTTCCGCAGGAATCGTCGCCGGAATTTGGTCATCCGTCAAAGCCTGGGAAGTACTTTTCCTCGTTATTTTCTCCATCGTCCTAGTCGCTTTTATGTTGTGGTTGACCAAATTTAGTGCGCAAAAGCTCGGCTTTAACCGGGAGGATGTTATCGCCATAGAATTTTGTGGAACAAAGAAATCTCTCGCTTCCGGGCTCCCCATGGCAGCCGTGATATTCGGCGGGGCAAACCTAGGTCTGCTCATTCTTCCGCTGATGATTTTCCATCAGATACAACTCATGATGTGTTCCTGGCTTGCCGCCCGCTATGCTCGAAATTTGCCAGATAATCTCAACTAAACTCACTGCGTTCAGGAGAGCCCCATGACTTCCTATCTTTATGTAAGAACAATAATGTCCATCCCCGGCGTGGGAACGAGCAATCATATTGCGGAGTTAGAGCCCGCCAGTGCCACTGAATGTCGTTTGCACCGACTCCTCGAAGTGGATCCCTCCAATATGGTCTGTGGGGCAGCCCGTGGCGGGGTAGTAGTGGGGATGGCGGCACCGCCGCAGAACACGGTCCCGCATCCAGAAAGCTATGCAGACTTCCCCGACATTGAAACCGCATACTTATCATTAGAAGAATTTGAAACGCTCTGGTCTAAGGCGATAGAAAAATTTCCTGAACTACGCTGAGCACTCCACAACAAAACCGGCTTTCCAACCTACGTTTTTAGAAGTTGGGAAGCCGGTTTTGTATATCCGGGATGGCAAAATCACCACACAAGGTTGACCAGAATCATATAGAAAACTGTTCCACCGATAATGGATAGACCGCAGTCTCTCCGCCACCAATGTAAAAGCAACGTAACGGCCGTAGCGATGAGTGCCGGAATAAGTCCTCCCGTAGCATCCCGCGCGACAGAAAGTGTGTACATAACGAGCACCACCATCACCCCCACAGGCATAGTCACTGCAAGCATTGACATCAAGGCACTGCCTTTAAGCAACTTAACTGCGGAAAAGGGGAGCCACCGCAACATAAAAGTGACCACAGCAACCGGCAAGAGCACGAGCACAACAGAAGAAAGCGTAACCCCCTCAGGCAAACCCAACTGAGCAAGCGTCATTTCTTCACCTTCCATGTCAGGGCAGCATCCAAGCGTGGTTGCACACTACGTATGAACAACAAGAGGAAGTAGGCAACAAGCGCAATGATAAGCATTTTCTGCGTAGAGATCAGTGCCGCGATGACAGATAAAGCAATCGCAAAAAACGGCAGTGACCAATCTTGATTGTTGCGAAACGCTTCCCAAGCCAGCACTACAAAAAGCGCAGTGAGAGCAAACTCCATTCCCTGAATTCCTGGAGGCAGGGCCACGCCGACTAGAGCCCCAACAACACCCGATAAAACCCATAGAGCATGACAAAAGACCTGAATCGTCAACAACCGCACGCTAGAGATATTTCCAGCCTCGGGGCGAGCCGAAACGATTGCATAAGCCTCGTCTGTAAGAGAATATGTGGAATACGCTCTACCTATGATCGATGTAATTTGGTCACGCGGATACGTTAAGCCGTAAAAAATATGACGGAAATTCACCATAAAGGCCGTGATTGCTGCAGATACAGGCCCCGCCCCGCCGGTGACAAGCGTAAGTGCAAGGAATTCCATTGAACCTGCATAAATTACGATGGAAAAAATCGGCGCCCACCACCAGGCAAATCCCGATTGCGTCACTAACAAACCAAAAGCCAGCCCTAGGGGGACAAGTCCCAACGCGACCGCCCAGGATTCTTTAATCCCAGCCCGGATTTCGGACGATGTTTCACGTGAAACCATCACAACCTCTTTTTGTTAATTTTCCTCCAGAAAAGGCAGACACCAAGGAGACGCGGATAGAAGAAACTGAGCACCTAGCTTCATACGAAGCGCGGCACTCACAAGAAACCCCAAAAAGGAGCACGTATCACCCTAAATGAAAACTTAGTTTTCGGATACGTCCATAGGATACGTCGAATGCAAGGGGAGTGGCATCGGCTGACGTCTCATTACATCGCCCCAAACGTCAACACTTCCAGCAGCAATCACATCTGAAGACAATGCGGGCGCTACATACCATTCACCTTTTTCAATCTCCTCATTCAATTGGCCCGGCTCCCACTCCGCATAACCGGCAAAAAGGCGCAGGCCCGAAAGGTCGGCAGCTACGTCTTCTGGTTGTGCACGCAGATCCACGTGCACCAACCGATTAGCTAAGCGATTGAAATGCGGGTGCGTAGCAATGTCCACCCCTGGAGCTGTAACCCCTAGCCCTACCACTCCTTGCCGATTAAGCGGGCCGCCGATATAAAGAGCCTGGGGCTTAGACACTAATGGGGCCCATTCCGGCATGACGTTAAACACGGCGACGTCACTCCGCGAAGCAAGGTTCACACCGAACGTCGTAACCTCATTGTGCTCAAGAATCAGGATGACATTCCGCGCAAACACGGAACTTTCCATGGAAGGCGCCGCTATGAGCAGCATTCCCGGAGCAGGTTCATTCCGCTCCATAGCATTGAATAACCGATCTGCATACATGTCTCACACCTTCCTTATTTTCTTCTATTTTTCCGACTCAGACGTGTCGGCAGCATTATTATTTTGCGACCACCATGCTTTGAGTTCCGCAATGGCCTCTTCGCGCTCCAAAGGACCGCGTTCCAACCGTAGGTCTTTGAGGAAAGACCATGCTTTACCCACGTCTGGTCCGGGCTTAAGGTCAAGTAACGTCATAATCTCATTTCCATCGAGATCAGGACGCACCCGCTGAAGATCTTCCCGCTCCGCAATGTCCGCGATACGTTCTTCTAGGTGGTCGTATGTCCACTGAAGCCGGGCTGCCTTCTTTTTGTTACGCGTTGTACAATCCGCGCGGACAAGCTTATGCAATTTGGAAAGTAGGGGACCTGCATCCGTTGCATAACGACGCACAGCGGAATCTGTCCATTCCCCTTCACTGAACCCGTGGAACCGCATATGCAGCCGGATCAGGTCGCTGACGTCATTCACCATCTGCTTAGAGTATTTAAGCGCGCGCATACGTGCTCGCATGATCCGGGCACCCACGATTTCGTGGTGATGAAAGCTCACTTTCCCTTCATCATTAAAAGCCCGAGTGTCCGGCTTGCCACAATCGTGCATGAGGGAGGCCCATCTCAGTACTACGTCGGGACCATCCTCCTCTTGCTCCATTGCCTGGCGCAGAACCGTAAGCGAATGCAGATACACGTCCTTGTGCTGCCTGTGTTCGTCTTGGGTAAGTCGTAGCGCTGGAATTTCCGGAATAATACGCTCGGCAAGCCCCGTATCCACCATGAGATCAATGCCGTCCCATGGCGCGCGCCCGCAGAGCAATTTATCCAGTTCCACCTGTACTCGCTCAACAGTGATGCGATCAATCTGATCTGCCATCTGAGTCATTGCGTTGCAAACGCGATCGGCAACAGAAAATTCTAATTGTGAAACAAACCTGGCAGCACGAAGCATACGCAATGGATCGTCGTTAAAGCTTTGCTCAGGGGCAGAAGGCGTATCTAAGACACTTTCTACTAAGTCATCCATTCCGTTGACAGGATCATGGAACGTCATTTCACCAGTGGGATGTATTTCTACGGCCATGGCATTGACACGGAAGTCTCTACGGATAAGGTCGCCCTCTAGTGTGTCACCAAATTGCACTTCCGGGTTTCTCGTTTTCCCGTCGTACACGTCTGAACGAAACGTGGTGATCTCTATTTGTTGCCCGTCTTTTTCTGCGGATACCGTTCCAAAATCGATTCCAGTATCCCACACCACAGGTGTGTAGTCATTGAGAATCTCCATCACGATCTCTGGACGAGCATCGGTAGTGAAGTCCAAGTCATTGCCCAGCTCATCGAGAAGAGCATCACGCACGGAACCTCCTACGAGGTAAAGGCGGTGTCCGCGATCTTGAAAAAGCTGAGCGAGGGGGGCCAACAGAGGAGCAAGATCTGCCAATGTGCGCTGCGCACGGGCAAGAAGCTCAATGCGGTTCGGTGAATCGCTTGCCGAGACGTTCTCGGTAGTGTTGGCATCAATAGGGGCAACAGAGGACGCGGCGGAGGATGAGTTCATTATCCCTACGGTGTACGAACCATCATTGGTAATGGTTGTGTGCTGCTTACTCTGTGAATTCACGCGCATGAGTTTACCTGGTTAATTCCATTACCATTATTTCTCTATACTGCACCCCGGCTAGACGACGCCACTCACGTATCTTCCTCGCGCATTACCAAGATACTGCCGGCAAGTTCATCAGCCATTTTCCCACCACCAGGGAAATATAACTGAATCTCCTTACTCAAATCACGGTATCCAAATGCGTAATCACTCACTTATAGTTGTTAAAGTTATGGTGATCACGTCCACATTTTTTCACCTCATTTACTAGATCTTTCCCACCTTTTCGGGTCAAGAAGTCCATTTTCTACGTCATCTGCCGCCTAGATGTATGGCTAAATACGCCACACACGTTGTTCACGATTACTCTTTTCTTTTAAAGAAGCGGTTCATAGGTACCTTCTCAAGGTTGAAAAGGATACGATCAGCGAGATGAGCGAAAACGAACAATCGCGCCCAAATTCGGTGAATTCTACGGAATCCACCGCACCACGGCGCAGAAGACGCACGCGGTCACGCCGTTTTAGCAGTGATCAGACGGGGCGCTCTTCGCAGTCGCATCGAACTGCCGAAGGGGGCCGTACTTCTGCAACCCAACAGACAGGGGCAAAGCGCAACACTAATGCACAAGCTTCTAGTGAGGGGCGCGCTTCAAAACGCAAAAATAGCCCGTCTCAAGAAAACGCTAACGGTAGTTCTTCCCGCGGGCGAAAAAATAACGAGACCCGCAAATCCAACAAGTCTCGTGCAACAGGTTCTCGCTCCACTACGACACGAAACACGGTAAAGCGCAAGGACAACCAAGAAATAACGCCACCACAAGGTAACGAGTCAAGCGATAATGAATCTCGCGCTACTCGACGTAAACGACGCACAAGGACGGGACAGCGCACCGCTCAGCGCTCTACCTCCGCACCGGAAAATAAGCGTCGCCGGCGTCGACCGCAAACCTCTCATCGCTCTAGAAATAGTCGCGCTAGCCTCCGGAACCAGTATCAGACATCCAAGATCAACACTCGCGATGAAACTTCCGCGGGCGGTTTGGTGATCTCTGGACTGGCTGAGGCAGTTGACAACAACAATAACGTTGATCTTTCCCGTATTTATGTAGCGCTCATTGGACGACTCGATAGGAGAGGCCGCCTTTTGTGGTCCATGCCTAAAGGTCACGTCGAACCAGGTGAAGACAAAGGGAAAACCGCCGAACGCGAGGTATGGGAAGAGGCTGGAATACACGGCGAAGTTTTCGCGGATCTCGGCACGATTGATTATTGGTTTGTATCGGAGGGAGTGCGTATTCACAAGACAGTTCATCACCATTTACTGCGATACGTCGATGGCGATCTCAACGATGAGGATCCGGAGGTTACTGAGGTCTCTTGGATCCCAGCCAATGAGCTTATTGAACATTTTGCTTATGCCGACGAGCGTAAACTAGCCCGCATCGCGCACGATTTAATCCCAGAATATGCCATCAAAGAGAAGGCAGAGGGAAGGAAAACCCCGCGGTGAGCACTATCAATCTCACCTCCATCAAGTTACTCAGCGAACATATGCGATTAAGCACCGCTGAGCTTTTGGCGACGGTTCCATCGGATTCACCCAAGAACCGTTCGACGGCTCGCACTCGACGACCTTTCGCTCTAGGAATATTTCCTTTATCTCTGTTGTCTCGCACTGGGACAGCGCTACTGACGCTTGCCTTATGCAGTGCCACGCTCGCACATGCGCCACAGGCTGCCGCAGATGCCCTTCCGTTGTCACCGATGGGGCCGACTTCTCATCGTTGGATCAACCCTGATGTACGTTCAATCGACGTCAATGCCAAGGTCAAAATACAAATCCTTAAAGTCGATTCGCATATCCAGCTCGGCGAAAAGATACATCTTTCTCTCCGCATCATCAATAATTCCGATTCTCCGATCGACCAGAGCTCTGCGAAGATTGTGGCTCGTCATGCAGACGCAGAACCGACCGTCGCCGGTGCCCGTACCGTACTCGCGGCTGCACCTTCTTCCTACCCGTATCTTGCAAGCCCAATTCCAATTCAGTCAAAGATCGCGCCTGGTAGTTCCAAAGATATAGACATCAGCATAGACACGGGGGCGACAGAGCCCGGAGGACTACAGCTGCGTTCTGCTGGCTCTTACCCCATACTGATTGGGCTGCACGATGCCTCTGACAGTATTTACAGCACACAGAGATTCCTTCTCTCTGCATCCGCACCGGATAAGCCCGAGGGCACAGCGCAGGACCCTAAGCATCTCAGTATGGTCCTGCCTATCACAGCGGAAGTCGATATCGTTGGTGGTGAAACCGGCGAGGCCCCCGAACGCGCGCCTCTTATCATGCGTTCGGAAGCTCTGACCGAAGAGATTGCGCATGGTGGCCGCCTAGATCAGCTTCTCGACGCCTACCTCGCTGCACGCGCTTCAACACCAGAGATCAGCACAGCAAGCTGCTTAGCTATTGATCCGCAATTCCTTGATGTCGCCCGACGCATGACTGAGGGATATAGCGTGGCGCCACAGCGTCCTAGTTCGGTGTCGGAGAATAGACGTCTCCGCGATTCCTGGAATATTGAGGACGAAACAGAAAAGCATGTCCCCGGCAAAGGGCAAAAAGCCGCTGCTGAGTGGCTAGCAAAATTAGGGAAAGCCACTGAGGGAACCTGCACTGTTGCGATGCCGTGGGCTAATGCTGATCTCAACGCGGTAGCTAAGACCAACAACCCATGGTTGATGCGCGAGGCTCTACAGCGCGGCTCTGGCGTCATCAAAGACGTGCTGGGGGTTACCCCGGAATCCAATATCGTGATCCCCGGCTCGGGCTATATCACTGCGCAAACTGCGGCTTCCTTGGGATGGGCTGACCAAAAGGAAAGCGCGGACGGTACACAACCTCCAACCACGAGCGATATCAGTGCAGCATGGGAGGCCACTAAGGCAAAGGAAGCTAAATCCCAACCAGATGAGGACTCGCTTAAAGAATCTCCAGCTAAAGATTCTGAGGCCTCGTTGGATAGCGTTCGTGACTCGGCGGCTCCCACGATTGCGCCCACTGCGCAGGTACCTGTTTCCGTCCTTGTCGCTGACAACACGGTATGGCAGGCCCCTAAAGTGGATCGTTTTGGCCAGCTAGCAGCCGGTGTGCGTTCTGTAGCATATCAAGGGTCATTATCTGCCACGCTTGCCCAGGCATCTCCAAAGCCAGTGACAGCGGGATACGGCAACTATGACATTCGCTTTGACTATTCGCTCGATTCTGAGGCCGCTCGGATGGCTACTGGTGCAGCAGCTATCGATGCTGCTGTCGCAGAGAACACACAGCCAACGCTGTTGATGATGCCTACCTCGATACGAAACCCCAATTCATGGTTCGAGGCAATCTCTACGTTGTTACGGGAGCATTCCGCATTGCCTATGACCCTGCGTGACTACGTCACTATGTCGCAGCAGCAGGAAGGGGAACTTGCTGCACAAGCTGCAGCTGCGGCTGCGACGTCGGCAAGCGGCGATGGATCGCCGAGCAGTATCTCTAGCAGCGGCCTGGTAGAAGGCAGATATGGCGCACCTTATGACGATCCCACAGTAGTCTCGGACACAGAAATCTTGCGGGCACGCCAGCAATCGGATTACACCGACGATCTCACGGGTCTCATGATTAATGACGCCGCCATCGCATTGTCTCCCTATAACTTCACAGCGCCATTGCGGCAGGATTTACTCCGCGCGCTCAGCGTCAACGGACGACGTTCCATTAATAGTTTTGACCAGAAGATTGCCCGAGCCACCGCTTTATCCAATGAAAACCGTGATGCGCTCACGGAATTGCGCAGCTCCGTCACGTTGTTGTCGCCGGGCAACGTGTACACCAGACTTTCCCCGTCTTCACCGCTACTTATCGCGGCAAAGAACGGGTTGCCGTTGCCCGTTGATGCGCGCATTCGTTTCAACGGGCCTGAAGGCGCTTCAATTAAGGTGAAAAACAGCCTGGTTATTCCGGCAAAAGGTTCCATCACCGCACAGATGATCGCTCAGCTTCCCGACGACGATGACCAAACCAATCTCAAGCTATGGCTAGCCACGCCAACAGGTGCGGCAATCTCCAACCCTGTGACTATCGCTGTACAAACACGATCTGGTTTTGTGGGACAATCTGGCATCGCCCTTACTGTGGTTCTGGGGCTTTTTGCCTTGCTCTTCTTGCGTTTCTTTGTCAAACGCAAACGCCGTACTCATGGCGAACCACAAGTAACAATGCGTTCTCTTTCTCCTGTATCAACCACGCGGCGTCCACCCGTACGCAGGCCGCGTCGTCGCAGTGAAGGCTCAGTTCGTGATGGCGACCGTACCAGCGGTGATGCCAACTCGGATGATTCTGGAACAGGTCTTCAATCTCCGCGTCCATAGCGGAGAGATAAAGACACCCCCTTTCAACAGTTCTCGAGGCTACAACCAGCACTACACTGATTGCCCCCCGATCTTTCCCCTTGACGCCACACAGGTTTTCGTCCCTCCGACTCGCACGAAAACCGTGGCGGCGACCATAGAAAAGAAGCAGGATTCCAGGTGAACTCATCTGAGAGCACACCCTCTAAAAAGGGAACCAGGTACCGTATCGTGCCTCCCGCGGCACCCGCACCAGTCCCTGAGGCTCGTCCCCGTCACACCAGTTCCTCGGTGCACCCCAGTGAGGATCGCTCCAAGCTGGATAAGGACCCCGCCCGTCACTCGGTTGCTGATACTTCCAGCGACAACAGCGCTGTGTCTGCCGGCCTGAGCACCCCCTCTGAAGGTGCTCAGCCAGCCGGGGGAAAGACGTCGGAAAGCTATGGGCAAGAGGCACAAACAGCCTCAGTGGTTACCTTGGATGGGGACGCACAATCCGCTAATACCGCCGCAGACGGCACCGCGGATGATTCTGCACCCCAAGCAGGAGAGGATTCGCAAAACACCGCCTCTACCAGTGATAATGACGTTGTTCGTTCCACTGGTTCCATGGCCATAGCCACTCTTTTCTCGCGCGTTACGGGCTTCCTGCGCACCGTTTTGATCTCCACCAGCCTAGGTGGCGCAATCGCCTCGGCTTTTAATACCGCAAATACTCTGCCCAACCTCATTACAGAGATTGTTCTGGGCGCAGTGCTCACGTCTTTGGTGGTTCCCGTTCTTATTCGGGCAGAAAAGGAAGATCCCGATAGGGGAGCCGCGTTCATCCGGCGTCTCTTTACCCTCGCGGCGGCTCTACTCGGATTGGTCACGATCGGGGCAATTATCGCTGCACCTTTGCTGAGTCAGCTCATGCTAGGTGCAGATGGCAAGGTCAACATCGTCCAAACCACCAGTTTTGCGTATATTTTGCTTCCGCAGATTTTCTTCTACGGAATGTTTTCGCTGCTCATGGCGGTGCTCAATACCAAGCAAATCTTCAAACCTGGAGCGTGGGCACCAGTAGCAAACAACATGATCACCATTGCCGTGCTTGTGTTGTACATGCTGCTTCCTGGCGAGCTTGATCCCACAGCGCCTTCTGCGATCACGGACCCGCACGTGCTGCTTCTGGGGCTAGGAACCACGCTGGGCGTTGTTGTCCAGGCATTGATTATGATTCCCCCGATCCGCCGCGCTGGGATATCGCTTAAACCGCTATGGGGCATTGATGCACGTTTGAAGCAATTCGGAGGAATGGCCACAGCGATCATTGTTTATGTGGCGATTTCCCAAATCGGTTACATGATCACAACCCGTATTGCTTCCTTTGCAGATGAGGGCGCACCCAATATTTACCAACAGCATTGGTTGTTGTTGCAGGTTCCTTACGGCATTATCGGTGTCACGTTGCTCACCGCCATCATGCCGCGTCTTTCCCGCAACGCCGCCGATGGTGATGACAAAGCGGTGGTCCGCGACCTGATTATCGGTTCAAAGCTCACATATATCGCGTTAATCCCTATCGTCGTCTTTTTCACGGCTTATGGCGAGCGCATCGGCCTCGGGCTTTTTGCTTATCGACGCTTCGACGCCGAGTCTGCAACCATCCTTGGCTGGACGCTCAGCTTTGCTGCGTTTACCCTGCTGCCGTATGCACTCGTGCTGCTGCATCTACGTGTGTTCTATGCGCGAGAAGAAGCCTGGACGCCTACATTTATCATCGCGGGCATTACCGTCACCAAGGTAGCCCTCTCCGTTATCGCTCCGATGGCTGCCACGGATCCCAGCCGAGTAGTGATCCTTCTTGGTGCTGCCAACGGCTTTGGATTCGTTGCCGGTGCGATCATCGGCGCAATGCTCTTGCGCCGCAAGCTTGGAAATCTCGGCGGACGCGAAGTGCTAAAAACGAGCACCTGGGCCTTTATCGCCTCTGGCGCAGGTATCCTCGCCGCTCTCGCTCTGAGCTATGTCCTCGACCAGTTTATGGGCGGCCTTTTTAGCGCCTTGGGCAGCGTCGGAATGCTTGTGCACCTCGCTATTGTCGGTGTGGTCTTCCTTCTATGCACTGGTCTCGTGCTTTCGCGCTCGGGTCTGGAAGAAGTTATCAACCTTGGTTATGCACTGCAACGCATCCCAGGTATGCGTCGCATCATCCATATGCGTGCCCCGCAAACCGACACTATGGTGCCAACGCGCCAGGCTATAGCCAACGAGGCCCTCGCTTTCGACGACACTTTCAACGCCACGCCAATCCCGGCACCGATGTCCGCCGGTATCGTTCGTGGTCCACGCCTGGTTCCCGGCGCGCAGGTTTCCGATGGTCGCTTCCGCTTGTTGGCAGACCACGGGTCTGTCTCCACTGCGCGTTTCTGGCAGGCTAGAGAAAAGACCACGGGTAGGGAAGTAGCCCTCATCTTCGTGGATACGTCCGGGAAAGCTCCGCAGGCCCCCGCAAGCCCTGCGGCCGCCGCGGGCGAGGCAGCGGAGGTATCGCGTCGTACTCGTGCGCTGGCTAATCTCAATCACCCAGCAATCGCACCAAATATTGAGGTTTTGTCGTATCGCAACGGCTGCCTTGTTGTGGCCGATTGGGTCGCTGGTTCCTCGTTGGCTTCCGTGGCCAGCAAACCGGTTAATCCCTATGCTGCCGCCTACGCTTTTGAGCCTCTCAGCCAGGCCGCACAGTTTGCTCAAAGCGCTCACACCCCCTTAGGCATTGACAACCACGCACGTATCCGTATCAACACAGATGGCATGGCAATTCTTGCGTTCCCCGCTGTCTTGTCTGATTCCTCCTACGAACGCGATATGCGCAGTATTCGTACCGCTCTGGGCACTCTTATTCAGGTGGACACTGCTCCGCAAGAAATTACTGCACTTCTGCATGTCGACGCCACCGAGCTTCCGCATGCCATCGCAGATCTTCCAGATTCCCCCTCTGTTGCCGAGGACCACCTCATTGTTGAGGAAGAAGCCACTCCTAGGCCTCGAAACACACCAGGCTTTGGTAGCGCTGGTTTTAGCAATATCGCCCGTGCGATTATCGCCATGGCGGTTGCAGTGGTCGTTGTTTCCATCGCTGTGATTACCGGTTACATCACGAGCCTCTTTGGCAGTGACCAAGGACAGGTACCTTTGAACAGCGATTCGATTGTGAACTCTAAGCCCTCTGATGCGCTAGATCTGCCTAGCATCGTGGCACCGATAAAGAGCGCTTCTGCATGGTCCCCTAGTGGAACAACACCGAGTCGCGAGTCCTCGTCTACTGCGCAGCTAGCCATTGATCCAGATAAATCCAGTGCATGGTCTACAGGCCCAATAGAAAAAGGGCAGGGGGCAGGCATCTTGATTACTCTTGCTCAACCGCATCGGGCCAACTCCGTAGTGGTGGAAAGCGATGGTACACCGGCAAAGATCTCTGTCTATCGGGTAGAAGACGATAATGTTTCTTCGCTAGACTCCGCTCAGCTGTTGGGAGAACGCAAGGTTTCTTCCATGCAGACTCGGATCTCGTTGAGTAAAGAACCGTCGGTCACCTCCATTCTGGTGTGGGTGACGGGGGTCCCCGACAACGCATCCGTGAAGATACACAACATCACAGTAGTAGCTAGTTCTTAAGCACACTATGTAGGACTGTGGTGGGAAAGAATCGTCGATTCTTTCCCACCACAGTTTTCTTTTTCTTGTTATAAACCCTCGGTTATCACCTTTGCGCAGAACCTTGCCCCAAATCACCTCACGCGTTCTTTGGCGTCCCCACAGTTATTTTTATAGGTTGCACACAAAGCCCCTCCCAAAACCATAAAACCATATTTATGCAGGTCGCGATATTAAAATTCTTTCTTACATAGCTCTGCGACACCCAATCCATTGGGCAAGCAGAATATCTTGCCGGCGATCTTTCTTAGTCAAGATTAAAAGCAAAATCATCGGGTCGCTGTAGGGAAGCGGCATCCAAACACTATGGGGGGGGAATAGTGAGCTGTGCAGTCACGGCCACCGCAATCAAACACGATGCAGCCACATCCAGAACAGTCACCAACACCATGCGCCACAATATTGATGGCCTACGTGAGTTCTCCGTAAAAAGCATCAAGGATCAGACACAACACCTATCAAAGATCCGTGACGCTGATCTTGTTATCCAGTTCCTCGAAGGAGACAATCAAGCATTCGATGAAATAGCCAAACGGCATTATCACAGCTTGTGGTGGCTTGCTCGACGTCACAGCTACTGTGATTCCGACGCCGACGACATCATGCAGGAAGCGATGCTCAAGGCTGCACGAAACCTAGGACGGTACCGTGGTGATTCCTCGCTGAGCACCTGGCTTTATCGCCTTGTCTTTAATACCGCCTATGACCACATTCATCGGTGCACACATCGGGACAATCTCCCATTAGAACCACTCATGGGAGCACACACCCAGCTAGATTGTGCACTCAGCCATGATCCGCTCAGGGATCACGCTATGTCCATGTCAATAGCCCAAGCGGTAGACGTGTTGCCACCCGAGCAAAGAAATGCCATCCTCTTGGTTGATTTCGCTGGCTACGACGTTGAGGTCGCTGCGCAGATAGAGAAAGTTCGACCTGGAACAATCAAATCGCGCCGGGCTCGAGCACGAAAAACTCTGAGAGATCTCCTTATTCCCGTTATCGAAGAGCTGTAGCACATAGAAGCAGCAAGAACGTTGCCCTTATCACGTTGGGAATGTAAGCACGCCCTCACTTGTTAGGAAGAAAAAGAAAGTAACCTATGAGAATGCTGAGGCGCTGCGGCTAACGGCTACACTGAGCCAGAATCACGAAAGCACCTACGGAGATCTCACAAGGGCTTTCTCCACATATCTGGCCCCGCTAGATTCAGTTACAACAGCTAGGAAGGCAACCTCATGTCTGAAGCACCCAACGTGCCTAACGCGACCACAGTGCACGACGTAGCCATCATCGGATCCGGTCCAGCCGGCTACACCGCAGCTCTCTATGCGGCTCGCGCTGAGCTCAAGCCCATTGTTTTCGAGGGAATCGAATTCGGTGGCTCTCTCATGACCACCACAGAGGTAGAAAACTTCCCCGGCTTCCCAGAGGGCATCATGGGGCCAGATCTTATGGACAACATGCGTTCTCAGGCCGAACGCTTTGGCGCGGATCTCCGCATGGAATTGGTGACCAAGGTGGAACTTGAAGGCGAGATCAAAAAGATCTGGGTCGACGACCAAGAGTTCCATGCCCGTTCCGTCATCTTGGCCACGGGCTCTGCACCACGCTATATCGGCGCGGAAGGCGAGCAGACGCTCCTGGGTCGGGGAGTATCTGCTTGTGCCACATGTGACGGCTTCTTCTTCCGCGATCATGATATCGCTGTGGTCGGCGGCGGCGACTCCGCCATGGAAGAAGCGACCTTCCTTACCAAGTTTGCTAAGTCTGTGACTATCGTGCACCGCCGCGAGGAGTTCCGTGCTTCCGCCATCATGCTGGAACGGGCAAAGAACAACGACAAGATCCGGTTCCTCACCAATAAGACCGTATCCAAGGTGCTGGGTGAGAATACGGTGAGTGGCCTGGAACTCACGGACACTGTTACCGGAGAGACTTCTGTTCTCGATGTCACGGCTATGTTCGTAGCAATCGGCCATGATCCTCGCTCTGACTTGTTCCGTGACGTAATAGACACCAATGATGCTGGCTATGTCCGGGTAGCAGAGCCTTCCACGCGCACCAACGTTCCTGGAGTCTTCGCCGTGGGAGATCTTGTCGACGACCACTACCAGCAGGCAATCACCGCTGCCGGTTCCGGTTGCCGTGGTGCTATCGACGCCGAAAATTATCTCGCATCACTCAACGCCTAACCCACCACCTACGTATAAGGAGAAACTCTTATGAATGCACCTATCGCTTTGACCGAGGCAACTTTTAAGACAACCGTCATTGACTCTGATAAACCAGTTCTCGTCGATTTCTGGGCAGAGTGGTGCGGCCCTTGCAAAAAGCTAGGCCCGATCATCGATGAGATCGCCGCCGAGATGGGCGACGATGTCGTCGTAGGCAAAGTCGACGTGGATGCCGAGCGCAACCTGGGCGCAATGTTCCAAATTATGTCGATTCCCACCGTTCTTATTTTCAAGGATGGCCAGAAAGTCGCCGAATTTGTTGGGGTTCGTCCAAAATCAGAAATCGTGGCAAAACTGCGTTCACACCAGTAACTGGTATCCTTTGACGAGGATTACAAAGCCATCACTGTGCCATTAACCGGCATTTTGGCTTGACCACCCGTTATTGGAAAGGAGCAGTGTGTCTGACATCTTGCGAGTAGGTGACCGCAGCCCGCGCGTCGCTGAAGTCAGAACAGCACTGACGCGCCTTGGTCTTGTGCCGGACTCTGATAAAGAAATCAAGCAGTCCAAGGGGCAAACGTTCACTGACCCCGAAACATACTTCGACGAAGAACTCGCCGAAGTCATCAAGGGTATGCAACAGGCTCGGGGCATCATCGCTAGTGGCGAGATCAACGAGGTCACCCTCCGTGCCCTCCGCGAAGCCTCATATAAGCTCGGTGCCCGAGTTCTTAGCTTTGAGCCGAATAATATCTTCGTTGGCGACGACGTCCTGCAGCTACAAACGCAGCTGCAGGAACTCGGTTTTTATACCGATCGTGTCGATGGCCGATTCGGGGATAATACGTACAAGGCGCTGCTCAGTTATCAGATCAACTATGGTCTCAAGAGCGACGGCATCTGCGGTCCCGAAACAATCCGTGCGTTCGGGCGCCTTGGCCGCAGGATCACCGGCGGTTCTCCACAGGCTCTTCGCGAGCGCGAACGCGTCCGCGATGCCGGCCCTATGCTCGCCGGTAAGCGCGTCGTCATCGACCCTTCTTTGGGCGGAAACTCGCGTGGACAAGTAGTGCAGGGCCCTTATGGAGAGATCACCGAAGAAGAAATCCTCTGGGACCTTGCCACCCGGGTAGAGGGACGCATGATCGCTGCGGGAATGGAGACCATCATCTCTAGGCCACGGCAGGATAATCCTTCACAGCTGGAGCGCGCGGAGATAGCCAATGCTTTTGATGCCGATGTGATGATTTGTTTGCAATGCGATCAGTACCAGAACGACAAAGCAAACGGCGTTGCCACTTTTTACTTCGGTTCTGAGGCCGGGACCAACTCCCTGACTGGTGAGATGTTGAGCGGCTTCATTCAACGCGAGATCAGCGCTCGTACTGACCTAGTCAACTGTGGTAACCATGGCAGGACCTGGGATCTGCTCCGCATCACGGCTATGCCGACCATCGAGGTGGTATTGGGTTATCTGACCAACCCACACGATGTCACGATCTTGACTGATCCCAAGCATCGAGACGCGATTGCAGAGGCAATTGTGGTGGCCGTCAAGCGTTTATATCTCCTTGACGACGACGACCAGCCCACAGGCACCTACAAGTTCGCAGAGATGTTAGAACAGGGCATGCTTTAAGCTGTTCGATGGTGGCTTTCCTCTCGGAAAGCCACCATTTTTATTGCCTCTTATATCGGAACGTGGGCAAGCAACGGTTCCGCTGCTTCCGCAGTGAGTAAAGAGTGCGCTGGCGGTAGCTGAAGCCGCAGCAAGGGCAACACTGGATGGTGCCGAATAATCTCAAATCCAGCGGATTCCAATAACGTTACCGTCATCAGGCCGATATCCTCCGCAGATGCGAGTATGCGCTGAATGTTTTCCGGCTGAGGATTAAAAGGATCATCACAAAAGGATTCATCCCAGGCGAAGGCCTCAAGAGCTTTTATTCCTTGTCCAGCAAGATACACGATGGCCGCGTCGAGAAGCATTGTTTCTATACCGCTGCCCATCACGGCTGGGTCTCTGTGGAGAGAGGTCAGCACGTAGGCATCGCTGGTCACGGGGGCGGTGGGCAATTGGGCGCACCCCGGGGCCTCAGTAGCTGGGCAGTAGAGGAGAGTTGCGCAGGCTCGAGAGCTGCGTAGGGCAGCATTGTGGGTACTCGTGATGTTGAAGCCGCAACTTCCGTATGCAGACAGCACAGCAGCTAACCATGCTTCTTTTTCCAAGGTTGGAGTCCCGGCAGCAGAGGCGCGCAGTGCCGCTGATTCTTCCAACTCCCAAAACACGCTTCTCGACGCCCCCAGGTGGATCCGAGGGATACCTTCTAAGGTTAGGGCTTCGATTCGAGTGCTCATGCCACCAAGCGCCTTTCACAAGAAGCTGCTACCGCAAACTGCTACTGCTCCTCGCTGTTTCCGCCGAGAAGACCCATGATGCGGTCGAAATCTTCACGACCACCGAATTCCACAACAATTTTTCCTTTGCGCTTACCCATGCTCACAGACACTTTGGTGTCCAGCCCATCAGCAAGGCGGTTTGCAGCATGGGTGAGGAACTCAGGAGTCGGTATCTTCTCCCTCTTCTTTGGTGCTGTTTTCTCACCGCGGTTCATCAGCGTGACGGCTTCTTCTGTTGCACGAACAGAAAGACCCTCAGCGACAATACGATCGGCTAGAGCGATCTGGTGGTCCTCGCCTCCTTTAACGCCCAGAAGTGCTCGGGCATGTCCAGCTGAAAGCACACCAGCCGCTACTTTGCGCTGCACTGATACAGGAAGAGCAAGCAAGCGGATCATATTGGTGATGACAGGGCGAGAGCGTCCGAGTTTATCCGCCAACTCATTCTGAGTAACACCGAATTCCTGCAACAGCTGTTGGTAAGCAGCTGCTTCCTCTAAAGGATTAAGTTGAACTCGATGAATATTCTCCAAAAGGGCATCGCGCAGCATCTCCGAATCGTCGGTCTTGCGAACGATTGCGGGGATAGTTTTCACACCAGCTTTAGACGATGCACGCCAACGGCGCTCACCCATGATGATCTCATAATGTTCATCAGCGGTCTCGCGGACCACGATGGGCTGGAGTAGACCAAACTCACGGATTGAGTGAACCAGCTCAGCGAGGTCTTCCTCGTCGAAAACGCTACGGGGATTTTTATTGTTGGGGATAATGAGCCCAATCGGAATTTCCCGATAGGTGGCACCAAATTCTTCGAGTTGCTGATCAGCACCCCGTGACTCTGCGGATTGCTTTTCTACCACCTGCGCAAGGATGGGGCTAATGTGCGCAGGTTTGGTATCGCGTTGAGAGCGCGATTGGGTCTTCTTCTCGGCAGCGCCACCGAAAACCACGTCTGCTGCAGAATCGCCGATTCGTTGCCCTGGTGTTGGGCTTCCGGTTATCAGTGCGCCGATTCCTCTGCCGAGACCACCTTTACGAGTTTCCTGTGCCATTTTTCTTACTCCTTCGAGGTCTCATCCGCGTGATCGGTATTGCCTTCACTCTGGCTTTGCCTTTGCTGTTCACGTAATGCTTCTGGCGACATGCCGATCGGTCCCGAGCTTTCCGACGGCATGTAGTCGCCGCGGGTGGCCAACTCTCGCGCCGCGTCGAGGTAGGCAAGCGCACCCCGGGAACCGGGATCATAGGCAAGAACGGTTTGCCCGTAGCCTGGTGCTTCTGACACCTTCACGGAACGCGGAATCTTGGTTCCCAAGACTACGTCACCAAAGTGTCCGCGCACTTCATCCATAACCTGCTCTGCAAGCTTCGTTCGTCCGTCATACATGGTCAGGAGAATCGAGGAAATGTGCAGGTTAGGGTTGAGGTATTGCCTAATCATTGTGATGTTGTTCAACAACTGTCCTACACCTTCGAGGGCATAGTACTCACATTGAATGGGGATAAGCACCTCATCAACGGCGGTCATCGCGTTAATAGTGAGCAAACCAAGCGACGGGGGACAATCGATAAAGATGTAATCGAAGTCTGCCTGCTGCATATACTCCGTATTGAGGGCATCGCTGAGCCGGTACTCTCGCCGGACTAGGTTAACCAGCTCAATTTCGGCGCCAGCCAGATCGATGGTCGCAGGAACACAGAAGAGATTCTTGGATGCAGTTGTTTCCTGTAGTGCATCCTCTACCGTGCACTCGCCGATGAGCAATTCATAACTCGACAAGGTTCCAGCACGGTGATCAACCCCTAGGGCAGTAGAAGCGTTTCCCTGAGGATCAAGATCAATAACAAGAACTTTTAGTCCATTAAGGGCAAGGCCGGCTGCAAGATTAACTGAAGAAGTGGTCTTTCCCACGCCACCCTTTTGGTTAGCTACAGTCATCCTGCGAGAGCTATCTGGACGGGGCAGGTGCAGGCTATTCGGTGTCAACACCTGGGCCGCACGACGTGCCGCAGCGGCGATCGGTGTATCTTCCCAGTTTTGGTCGTCCATGCGTCCCTTCTCGTCTATGAATCGAGGGCCCTATCCTGCCCAAAGTGTACGTTTCTACTTTAATGCCTAAAAGGCAGGCGGTTCCACACCACCCCGATGCTGTTTTTAGCGAACTTTTCGGATGGAAATCAATGTAGTTGGATCTTCAAGCTGATCACCCACAGTAAAAATCTTGATTTTTCCACCGCCAGCTTTAAAAATCATTTTTTCATCACGATCAAGCTCTTCCCTTACGGAAGAACCTTTCATGGCGATCATTTTTCCGCCAAGACGAACTAGCGGAAGAGACCACCCCGCAAGTTTTCCTAGGGGAGCAACCGCACGCGATGTCACGACGTCGACAAGGCCCAGCTCGTTTCGGACTTCTTTTTCTTCAGCGCGCCCCCGGATCACAGTCACGTTATCTAGGCTCAGGGAGTCTTTCACTTCGCTCAAGAAAACAGAGCGTTTGAGCAGTGGTTCAATGAGTGTTATCTCCAGGTCAGGACGGGCAAGCGCAAGAGGAATGCCCGGCAAACCGGCGCCTGAGCCAATATCTGCAACGCGAGCATGAAGATCCATTGCTTCACCGATGACTGCGCAGTTAAGTATGTGACGGTCCCACAGTTTTGGAACTTCACGAGGGCCGATAAATCCGCGTGTGGATCCGTCGGTAGCCAATAAACGGTGATATTCCACCGCTTTGTCCAGCAAAGATCCGAAGATTTCTGTGGCTATAGCTGGGGGAGAGGTCAGCTCAAGCTCACGCTCAGCACCGTTGTTTTCCTCATGTTTCACGTGGAACCATCCTTAATACTTCTACCGGCAGCACAAACAACTCCGGCACCTTCACAACGCTATCACGCTGCCCTAACATCGCTGCCCCCAAACGGGAAAATGAATACATCAAGCACATAATCACCAGGCGGAATAACAAAAACTGCCGCCACCATGCGGGGTGACGGCAGTAAATGGAAGAAAATTATTTCTTCTTACCCTTCTTAGGGTTATTTGGACGCTGTCCGGGTTTCGGAGCTGTTGCTCGCTTCGCAGCTTTCTTGGCTTCAATTTCTTCAGCCTCTTCTGCGTCAATCTTGTTAAAGATCCAACGCTGCTGGAAGAAGGTCCAAATGTTGTTGGCCACCATGTAGAACAGCAGGCCGAGATGCCATAGGACACCGGTAAACAGAATAGTCAATGGCATAAACCACAACATCATCTTGTTCATCATGTCCATCTGCATCTGCATCTGGCCGCTAGTAGGCGCAGCTTGCAGACCGGACTCACGCCGTGCTTTTTGGCGGTTCACAGACAAACGTCCGTTCATATGCGTTGCTACCACGATGATCAGAATCAATGGGGCTGCAACAGCAATGATGTTAGCTCGGGTGAAATCTACAGGCTGGAAAGCCTTGTACATATCACCAGGCATGGAGATGTACGCGGAGAGCGGAACTCCAAAGATACGAGCGTCAAGGAAGGACTGAACGTCTTCGGGCGAGAAGATGTAGTTAGGGGTCTGTCGGTTGACCTCAACGGAAAGTCCCAGCTGGCTATGTCCGGTACCGGTACGGTTGAAGGAACGCAGCACGTGGAACAGGCCGATGAACACAGGCATCTGTACGAGAGCAGGAAGGCAACCAGCGATGGGATTTACTCCCACTTCTTTTTGCACTTTCCGTGTCTCTGCCATCATCTTCTGCTGGTCTTTTCCGTATTTCTTACGGATTTCCTGCATCAGCGGCTGAAGTTCCTGCATCTTGCGAGCAGAACGCATCTGATTGAGCATTGGCTTCACAAGGAATGCACGAATCGTGAACGTCAGCAGCATAATAGCCAACACCCACGAGATGCCGGAGCCCGGGTCAAACACAAAGCTCACTACTTTGTGCCAGAACCACAGGATGGCCGAGATCGGCCAATAAATGAAGTTGAGCACTGTGAGTCAGAACTCCTTGGTGGTCGAAGTTTTAAGATGTGGCATTCCCTGCATATCGAAGCTGATCATCGAGGATCCTCCAAAGAATCTCCGGTGCATAATCAACGCCGAGGCACGGGGTCGTAACCGCCTGGGTGCCAGGGGCCACATTTGGCTAGCCGTGCGATCGTCAACGCCGTGCCTACAACAGCACCACGTCGAGACACAGCCTCAAGCGCATACGCGCTACAGGTCGGATCGAAGCGGCAGGTAGACCCCATCTTAAGGGGAGAAATATATTTTTGGTAGAAACGCACCGCGTCATACAGCAGACCGCTGAGAATCCCAGCAGGTCGCACAGGCCTAGAACTATTATTCTCACTGCCTAGTTGCTGGTGGGAATAACACATGAGAGCCGCTCCTTATCAACGCAAAAGCAGCTTTTCGACGCCCGAACGAACATCCGCTTCCAGTTCTTTAGACGTCGCCGTTGCCGCCGGGGGTAACGCACGAACAACAACATACGCGTCGTGTGGAATCTGGTCTTTAATGCCCATAAGAATATGCCGAAGTTTGCGAGAGACTGCATGACGGATCACCGCATTGCCTACGGCTTTGGAAACCACGAGGCCAAATCGTGGTCCACCTACTGTCGCTATGTTGTCAGCAGTAGCATGGGTGCGTAAATGAATAACGACGGTGCTCCTTCCAGCACGCTTGCCTTTCCGAATAGTTCCACGGAACTCGTCGGAATTGCTGAGCTTGTGCCTAGAAGGAAGCACCGTCGTTTAATTCTTGTAAGAAGAGACTAAGCAGTCAGCTTCTCACGGCCCTTACGACGACGTGCAGCCACGATTGCGCGACCCGCACGGGTACGCATACGAATACGGAAGCCGTGCTTACGTGCGCGACGACGGTTGTTCGGCTGGAACGTCCGCTTGCCCTTAGCCACGGTGAACACTCCTCAAGTTGTGTGTAGGTGGCCGCACAAAGATCCCCGACCCACACAGTGGGCCAAGCACCCTCTTCCTTCCCAGCACTGCCAGGAAGAGCGGTCACCCTAATTGGATGATTTTCAAGTGAGGTACGCGCACCACGCTAACCACAATCACGTTAGCGCCGAATTTCCGGAACCCTGTCGGCGTCACACATCTTTTTTGATGCGAGGCGTTCCGAAAGCTCTGTCGTTCATAGCGGCGTTCTCAAACAAAGCACTTGCGATTGACGTATTAAAAACACGCCCGTTGCAGTGACAGACCTCAACATACTACGTGAGTTTTCCTAGCTAGAACAAATCGACACGCCGTTCCCCCAACCCCACCCCTGTAATGACATTTTTGTAATTAACAGCTGCTCATCCACCATTTGGCCGGTCAGAGTCTCTCGACAGTTGCAATATAGCCATAAAAATGCCTCTGTTCGAGTGCTCCAGACCGAAAACATACAACATCCAAAACTAATTTTTGGACAGCCCTATGTCACACCGAGTAACAATATTTGTAAGGAAAAATCACACACTGTGAATAACCAGACCTGTGGATAACTCTCAAGTTTATGTCGAAACTTTTCACATAAAATTGAATTTACGCAGGTTNAAAAGTGGAATTCTTCACAGTGGGCGTTGTCCACAAGGTTGTGAAATGAATGTGGATAACNTTTTCACACACCCCAGTGTGGGAAGTTATCCACAGTTGTGGAAAACTCTGTGGAATACGCNGGTCACAGCCCCAAAGCGTTGTGAACAACTCGGTGAAATCCCCGTGAACAGTGAAATAACNATTTTTCACTGCCGGATGGGGAAATCTCGTTGCGTTGGACATTATTTTTGGGGTTAGTGANGCGCTGCTGATAGAGCACTGACCCGCGAATGCACTGCCTTATCAGCATGAAAAATTAGTTNGTTGTTCATTCGCACTAGGTAAAGGAAATACGAAT